>CAWCEC010000006.1:0-275932 GCA_963794525.1 uncultured Chloroflexia bacterium | reverse complement strand
TTCGCCAGCGCGCACCAGGCAGGTGACGTCTCAAGCCTCTTTCCTGCTGGCCGCGTTCTGCGCCGCGCATCGAAGGGTCTCGTGGCCGTTGCCCGTGAAATGGCGCTTGACTCCCTCAGGGATTAGGCCTGGTCGAACAAGGGGCCGACCTTCGTCCTCAGATACCTTCGGGAACGTTCGGCCCGATCGCCCGATCCGGCCAGTGGCCTCGGCGATCCTTGATCAGCTGCTGGAGCTTCAGGAACCCGAAGATCAGACCCTCCGGCCGCGGCGGGCAGCCCGGGATGTAGATGTCGACCGGCATGATCCGGTCGATGCCCTCGATGGTCGAGTAGCTCCGCTTGTAGCGACCGCCGGAGCAGGTGCAATCACCCAGGGCGATGCACCACTTGGGCTCCGGCATCTGGTCCCATAACCTGATGAGCGGCCCGGCCATCTTGGTCGTGCACGTGCCGGCCACGATGAGCACATCGGCCTGGCGCGGGCTGGCCCGGAACGGGAACCAGCCGAAGCGGTCCATGTCGTGCTTGCTGGTCGCCGCCGAGATCATCTCGATGGCGCAGCACGCGAGCCCCGACAGCAAGGGCCACAGGCTGTTCATCCGGATCAGGTCGAGCACGACGTCCGCTTTCGTCGGGATGATCTCGAGGGCACCCGACCACCGCGCGTCGTCGCGTCGACCGAGGCCGCTCGCCTCGAACTCGGCCAGGTGGGTGATGTCGCTTGGTCGACCGCCTTCGTAGGCCGCCGGATCGATCGCCTGCCAGAGCGTGTTCGACACCACGATCGGATCCGCAGCGGCGTCGCGGTCCTCGAGTGGCGTCGATCGATCGAGCTCCCTAGGCATCTGCCACCTCGCCTCTTAGCGGTTGACCACGGCGCTGGTCCACGCGTCGATGGCTTCGAGTGCCGCCGCGAAGTCCGCGTCGAGCTCATATCGGCGGGCGACCTCGGCCGGCGATGGGTAACTGACCTTCGTCTGGTAACCGTCCTCCCAGACGATCACTCGCAGCGGCAAGTCGAGCGCGGCCAGCGGTGATGCCTCGATCACCGGCGTCGTGACATTCGGGCTGCCGACGATGAACAACTTCGTTTCCCGCAACGCCAGCCCGACCCGCCGTGCCTCGTCGCCGTGGTCGATCACAGCAGAAGACTTTCAGTCCCCGGGCTGCGACAACGGCCGAAAGCCGAGCCACCGTGTCGGCCATCGACCACGGACTCAGCTTCGTGACGACGAGCGGGTCAGTGGCTTCGCTCCGCGCATCCGACCCGCTGCTCAGCGCTGTTCCTTCATTCGGCATGGCGACTCCCGCATCGTCGTGAAACGACAATCCTTCGATCGGCGGCGTGCATCGTCTTGCGTCAGATGACTCAAAGAGGCCTGTGCTTGCCCGACGGATGCACAAGGGTCAAAATGCAAGCTCGGACAGCGCGCGGTCCGCCGTCACGCCAAGCGCCTATGATCGAAACACCAGTCCCAAAGCACGACCAACGGCCGGGCGCCGGTCGCCCAGCCGATCATCTGGTGGGGCGCGACGAGGAGATGGACCGCCTCCGCGCCTTTCTGGCCGCGGCTCGGACCGATGGCGGCGCCCTCCTTGTGACCGGTGAGCCGGGGATCGGAAAGACCGAGCTCCTGGATTTCGCCGCCGACGTCGCTGCGGGGGCGGGCACCCGGATCCTCCGTGCGGCCGGCATCGAGTTCGAGGCCGGGATGAGCTTTTCTGGTCTGAACCAGGTCCTGCTCCCCCTACTCGACGAGTTGCCTCAGCTTCCTCCGGTCCATCGAAACGCGCTCAATGTCGCGTTGGGCTTCGGCGAAGGGGACCCTCCGAACCGGCTCGTCGTGTCCAACGCGGCACTCGTCCTCCTTCGCACCGCTGCCACCACTCGACCGCTGCTCGTGATCGTCGACGATCTGCCGTGGCTGGACCGAGCGACAGCCGATGTTCTGAGCTTTGTCGCCCGACGACTCGCGGGCAGCCATGTCGGACTCCTCGGGGCCTCACGGACCGGAGAACTGGACTCGTTCGATCACGCCGGACTTCCAGAGCTTGAAGTCCAGCGCCTCGATGATCTTCCCGCGGGCGAGCTGCTCGATGCACGTTTCCCCGACCTGGCGCCGGGCGTTCGCGACCGGATCCTCGTCGACGCCCAGGGAAACCCGCTCGGCCTCGTGGAGCTCCCGGCGGCGCTCAGCCAGCGGATGCGCACATCGGTCAATGCGCTGCCCTCGACCCTCCCGCTCGGGACGCGGCTAGTCGCGCTATTCCGGGAAAGGATCACCGGCCTCTCGCCACCGACGCAGCGTCTTCTCCTGCGGATGGCGCTCGATGGCACCGGGGACGTCCGTGTCCTCCACGAGGGATCGAGGTCGACCGGTAGCTTCCGGGACCTCATTCCGGCAGAGCAGGAGCGCGTCGCGTACCTCGACGAGGCCACGCACCGGCTGGCGTTCCACCACCCGCTCATCCGCTCGACCGTCGTCGAGCTATCCCATGCCGAGGATCGTCAGGCGGCGCACCGGATGCTCGCCGAAGCCTGGGTCGATCAGCCCGAGCGCCGGGCATGGCATCTCGCCGAGGCGACCGTCGAGCCCGACGAGTCCGTGGCCGCCGAGCTCGAAGCCGCGGCGGCGCGGATCCTTGCCCGGGGCGACGCCGTCGGTTGCGTCAAGGCGCTCACTCGGGCGTCGGAGGTCAGCCCTGGGATCGCGGAGCGACGCCGGCGAATGGCAGCAGCCGCCTACATCGGCGCCGATGTGGCCGGCGATCTGGACAATGCCTCCGAGGTCCTTGCCGAGCTGCGTCGGGGCGAAATCGAGGTCGAGGCCTCCCTCCAGGCGGCGATCGCCGCGTCCGCCTTCCTGCTGAACGTCGACGGCGACATCGCAACCGCTCACCGTCTGCTCGTCGGTGCGATCGAGGGCCGCCAGGGTGCCCCCGACGCTCACGATCCGGTCCTGGCTGAGGCGCTCCACTCCCTGCTCATGGTGTGCACGTACGGCTCGGAGGAGAAGCTTTGGGAGCCATTCGAGGATGCGATGGCCCGCACCGATGGGATTCCCGTCGCCCTCGATCTGAACAGCAAGACCTTCGCTGATCCGGCCCACGCCGGCGCGAACGCACTCGAACCACTCGAGTCGGCGATCGCCGCGCTCGCCGAAGAGGCGGACCCCATCCAGATCATCCGTATCGGGACCGCGGCCACCTATGTCGATCGACTGGGAGACTGTCGAGCAGCCCTCTGGCGCGTCGTCCACGACGCGCGCCGAGGTGGCGCGGTCGCATCAGGCATCACCGCGATGCTCCTGCTGTCCAGAGACGATCTCCAGACGGGCCGCTGGGATGACTCCGAGCAGCTGACCGAGGAAGCGAGCGAGTTGTGCCAGGCGCACGGATATCAGAACCTGACGTGGCCCTGCCGGTTCCTACAAGTCGTTCTCGCGGCTTCGAAGGGCGACGACGAACGGGTCGAACAGCTGGCCGACGAGATCCTCCAGTGGGCCCGACCGCGCGGAATCCGAGCAGCTCAATTCCGAGTCTGGCAGGCGCGTGGGCTCCTGGCGCTCGGGCGGGGCGACTTCGAGGAGGCCTACCAGCAGGCGAGCAGGATCAGCCCATCGGGTCTTCTCGCGCCGCACGTTCCAATTGCCCTCTACGTGCTGATGGACCTCGTCGAGGCGGCAGTTCACACCGGTCGCGGCGCCGACGCAGCGGCGCATGTCGCCGCGATGCACGAGGCGAATGTCGCTGCCCTGTCGTCGCGCCTCGCGCTCGTGGTCGGCGGATCGGCCGCGATGGCAGCGCCCGATGTCAGGGCGTTGGAGCTCTTCCAGGCGACCCTGTCGCTCCCGGGGATCGAGCGGTGGCAGTTCGACCTAGCCCGGGTGCGACTGGCCTACGGCGAACGCCTGCGACGCAGCCGGGCGATGATCGAGGCTCGGGCCCAACTCAACGCCGCACTCGCGACCTTCGAGCGCCTCGGCGCCCGGCCGTGGGTGGACCGTACGACCGCCGAGTTGCGAGCGAGCGGGCAGACCAAGCCGAGGGCCGGCGAGAACGTTCTGGACCGTCTCACCCCTCAGGAGTTCGAGATCGCGACGCTCGCGGCATCTGGCATGACCAACAAGCAGATCGCGGAACGGCTGTTCCTGTCCCACCGGACCGTCGGCGGTCACCTCCACCGAGCCTTTCCCAAGCTCCGTGTCTCGACACGAGCGGCGCTTCGCGACGCGCTCGAGTCACTCCCGTCGGGGCAGCTCCCGCGCCAGTAGCGCTTCACCTGACCGCGAGTGGAGTCGTCCCCGCGGCGCCGAAATCGGGTCATTTGACGGAAGAGCGGCTAACGACTTGCCGCGACCATCTGGAGGGCCGGTGATGCCTCTGACCACCGTACCCGTGACCGCCGCTCGATCGAGCCACATCCGCGTCTCGCATAGGAGGACAGGACCCTCATGAAGATCGTCGTCATCGGCGGCACCGGGCTGATCGGCTCGAAGGTCGTCGCCAAGCTCACGGAGGACGGCCACGAGACGGTTCCCGCGTCACCCAGGTTGGGCATCAACACGATCACCGGGGAGGGGGTCGCGGCAGCGCTCAAAGGCGCCTCGGTCGTGGTCGACGTGTCGAACTCACCGTCCTTCGACTTCGCTCCGGCGATCGAGTTCTTCGGCAAGTCGACCACCAACCTTCGCGACGCCGAGGAGGAGGCCGGCGTGGGTCACCACGTCGCCTTGTCGGTCGTCGGCACCAAGGAGCTCGCGCAGAGCGCCGACCTGACGACGACGATCGCCGGCTACTTCTGGGCGAAGCTCACGCAGGAGACGTTGATCAGGACGTCGCCGATCCCCTACACCATCGTCCACGCCACTCAATTCTTCGAGTTCGTCGACAAGATCGCCGATGACGCGACGCATGGGGACACCATCCACCTGTCGGAGGCACTGATCCAGCCGATGGCGGCCGAGGACGTTGCGGCGGCGGTCGCTCGCGCTGCCACCGGGACCCCAGCGAACCGGATCGTGGAGGTCGGCGGTCCCGAGCAGTTCCGCCTCGACACGCTTGTCCGGCGAGTACTTGGCGCGAAGGGCGACCCGCGCGAGGTCCTGACGGACCCGCAGGCGCGGTACTTCGGGGCTCCTTTGGCCGAGCGCACGCTCGTCCCGGGGCCGGACGCGACGCTCGGCGAGGTCCGTTTCGACGACTGGCTCCGCGAGAACACGGCTGTTCCGGCGGCCGCCGCCAGGTAGGGACCCAGTTCATCAGGCGCCACGGCGCCCTTCAAACAACAAAGGAGAGTCGAACCGATGAACGCCACGTCTGCCCCGACCATGTCTCCAACGCAGATCACCGAACGCGAACGCGAGCAGATCGAGCGGGCGAACGCCAGCACGGCGACGCCTGTGATGTTCATCCACGGGCTGTGGCTGTTGCCCTCGAGCTGGGACCCATGGGCCGCGTTGTTCGAGGAGGCCGGGTACGTCGCCCTGACGCCGGACTGGCCGGACGATCCCGAGACAGTCGAAGCGGCCCGGGCGGAACCCGAGGTCCTCGCCAAGAAGACCCTGAAGCAGGTCGCCGATCACACGACCCAGGTCATCACTGGCCTGGACAAGAAGCCAGTGATCATGGGGCACTCCACTGGCGGCCTGCTGGCGGAGATGCTCGCGGGGCAGGGCCTCTCGGCTGTCACCGTGGCGATCGACCCCGGAGTCTTCCGCGGCGTTCTGCCGCTGCCGCTCTCCGTCCTCAGGTCGGCAGGCCCCTTCCTGATCAACCCGCGCAACCGCAGCCGTGCGCTCACGCTCACGTTCGACCAGTTCAGGTACAGCTGGACGAACAACCTGGACGAGGAGGAGGCGATGGAGCTGTACGACAAATTCCATGTCGCCGCCTCCGGGATCTCGCTCGCGCAGATGGGCAACGCGAATCTCAACCCGTGGACCGAGGCGAAGGTGAACACGAAGAACCCAGACCGCGGTCCCCTGCTGATCATCGAAGGCGAGAAGGACCACACGGTGCCGTGGGCGATCGCGAAGGCTGCCTACGATCGGCAGAAGGGCAACCCAGGGGTGACGGAGATCGTGAAGATCCCGAACCGGGGCCACTCCCTCACGATCGACCACGGCTGGCGCGAGGTCGCCGAGACCGCGCTCACGTTCGTCAAGCGGTTCGCCTAGCCGAGCGCCTAGGCACCGTCGACCTTGGACGCGAAACGGCCCTCGGATGACCTCCGAGGGCCATTCTCATCCCACCTCGAGCTATCCCTTCCGAGCCCGCTCCCGTAGCTGCTTCTCGATCGCCTCGACCTCCGCATCGGTCATCTCATCGATGTTCACGAGCTGGTTCCTGGCCCCGCGCGTGACCTCAAGGAGCTCGTCGTGGATGACCTTGGACTCCCGCGCCTGGCGATTGGCTTCGAGCAGGATGAGGATGCCGAGCATGTAGGTCAGGATCGTCGTGGAGGTGTTCACGAGGAGTTGCCAGGTATCGCTGAATGCGAACAACGGGCCTGTCGCAGCCCAGACGAGCAACAGCCCGACCGACACGATGAAGAACTGCCATGAGCCCACCGCGAGCGTCACGCGGTGCGAGAGCCGACGAAAGAACTCGCCCATCGGCCCGGATCGTAGCGGCTCAGCGCTGAGCGCGCGTCCGCCCAGCCGCCTCGCTCGCGACCTCAGCCAGGTAGACCGCCCGCACTGAAAGGAGCTGTCGGACCTCGCCCAGCACGGTCGTGAAGTGTTCCGCTCGATACGCGGAATCGGTCAGTGCGAGCCCGGTGAAGTACAGGCCGACGATGCCGCTGAGGAGCGCGCTCACGCTCAGCAGCTCGGCCGACAGGACGCGCACCTCGCCGAGCAGCTCGAACTCCACGAGGGCCGTCACAGGTCCGCCCATCCATTGCACCTGAACGGACGCAGGCACCACGATCAATCCGAAGACCACCAGGAATGCCATCACCAGCAGCGCCACGAAGAACGATTGCAGCAGCTGGTTGACCACGACCACGAAATCGAGGTTCAGGCGCTGGAGCCAGGTCAGGCTTGGAGCCGGGAGTGCCATCTCAGCAAGCGGCGTCGCGACGGCCGCGGCCGGGGTGTCCTGCACGTCTCCGCGAACGATCTCGTGGTCGGTCCCTACCTCCAGCCGTCTGATCTCCGGACGGAAGGTCGTGACCACGAGCAGGACGGCGATGAACAGCAGGAGCACGAGGACCGCCGCGAGCTCACTGCCGTGGAGGGCATGGGCGGCTTCCCAGATCTCGGCTGAGAACATCAGGAACACCACCAGGATCAGGAGCACCGGCAGCGTCCGTGCCAGGAGCGTCACGATGTGGAGCAGGTGGTCGCGCAGCCGTCCCAGCGCCCACACCGCGATCTCGATCAAACCGAAGGCGATGACGATGTAGATCACGCCGATGCCGAACAGGACGTTCAGCGCGCTGAAGATCGACGCCACGACGTCCCTTCCGACGATGAGAGTCGGGATCGCCGGCAGGATCCCGAACGCGACGATGTCGGTGAGGTCGAACCTCGGTGGTCGATCGGCGATCGACCGGCGGCGCGCCGCCATGATCGTCCGATAGGCCACGGCCACGAACGCCAGCGATGCGAGCGCGGCGACCATGCGCCACGCCAAAGGGATCTCGGACCGCCCGGCCCACCAGATTCCCGTCCAGATCGCGATCCAGACCGCGATGAATGGCGTAGCTCGGGCGTCCATGCTCTGCTCCGTGCTGTAGCCCTCGATGAACTGAGGTACCCCGCGCCGCACGAACCAACGCTCCATGTCGCGGCGGGCATCGCTCGGCATCGCGCCGGTCGCAGCCGAGAGCAAGGCGTCCATCCCGTTCAGCGTACGACGCAGGCCGCAGTACGAATCGGTCATGGCTCACCGCACCGGACATTCGTACGGTGCCACCCAGCACCATGCCCGTTCCCAAGTTGCGACGAATGCTCCCTGGATCGGCCGCCCGGATCCGCGGACGGCCGGGTATCCGCGTGGTCGTCGTCGCACCAGCCATTGCGGTCATCGTCGGCATGGCCGTGGTCGTCTCGAACAGCGTCGCAGATGAGCTGCGTGAGGGTGCGAAGGAAGCGGCGGTCCACAACGTCGAGGCGATCGTGCGGGGCTACGTCGATCCCGTCATGGACGAGACGAGCCTCGATCTCGAAGCGCGGCACGACCCAGCGATCGACGCCCAGCTCGAACGATTGGTGCTGTCTGGCGAGATCCGGCGGATCAACGTCTGGTCACGCGACGGGCGGATCGTGTATTCGAACGACCCCGCACTCCGCGGCAGGCGGTTCTCGATCGGGCCGCTCCTCGCGAGCGCCTATGCGGGTGACGGCATCGCGCAATACGGCGATGGCGATGCTGTCCCGGAGGGACCGACCCTTTCCAACACAGAGGGCCTGCCGGCCGTCTCGGGGCGTTACCTGGAGCTGTTCGTCCCGATCCGCGGCCCGGTGGATGGCAATCCCATCGGCGTCTACGACGTGTACCAGGACGCGCGCCTCATCGAGCAGCGGGTGACGGCGGTCCGCTCTGGGGTGTTCATCGTGGCACTCGTGGCCTCGAGCCTGCTGGCCGCCCTCATCTGGTTGGCGTTCGGTGGGGCGTCGCGGGTGCTCGCCGCCCAGAACCGGCGCCTCCACGAGCAGGCCACAACCGAGCGCCTCCTCCTTGTCGATCTGCAGCGCAGCGAGGAACGGTTCCGCTCGCTGGTACGCAACGCGTCGGACGGGGTGATCGTCCTCGGCGACGATGGCCTGGTCCGCTACGAGAGCCCTGCCGTCGAGCGCATCCTCGGTCGGCGGCCCGACGACGGTCTGGGTCGACCCCTGACGGCTGAGGCCCACCCCGATGATCGCACCACCGTCGAGCGACGGCTCGCCGACGTCGCCGCGACCAGCGGCTCCGAGGCGGCGCTCGAGTTCCGCATCCTGCACGCGGACGGCTCGTGGCGAACGCTCGAGGCGATCGCCAAGAACCTGCTCGACGATCCGGCGGTCGGCGGCGTGGTGGTCAACTACCGTGACATCACCGAGCGCAAGGCGCTCGAGGAGCAGCTCCGTCATCAGGCGTTCCACGACGTCCTGACCGGACTGGCCAACCGCTCGCTCTTCCGCGACCGCTTGGGGCACGCCCTCGCGCGCGCAGCTCGAGGGGCGCTGCCGACCGCGGTCCTGTATCTGGACCTCGACGACTTCAAGGCGATCAACGACCGGCTGGGCCACGCCGAGGGCGACCGCCTGCTCGTCGCTGTCGGCGACCGGCTGCGGGCCGCGACCAGGGCCGGCGACACGGTCGCTCGGCTGGGCGGCGACGAGTTCGCCATCATCATCGAGGAGACCGATCCGGACGAGGCCGCACAGGCCGCCACCCGGATCCTCGAGGCCCTCGTCCCACCGTTCGACCTCGCCGATCGTCAGGTCGTCGCCCGCGCGAGCATCGGGATCGCGATCCGGACCGCCGACGGCGGTGACGCTGACGAGCTGCTGCGTCGCGCCGACATCGCGATGTACGCCGCCAAGGCACGCGGCGGCGAATGCCACGTCACTTACGAGGCGGAGCTCTACGACGCGACGGTCGCCCGGATGGAGCTGAAGGCCGACCTGCAGGGAGCGCTCGAGCGCGGCGAGCTGCACGTCGCCTACCAGCCCATCGTCGACATCGAGACCGGGGCGATCTCAGGGTCCGAGGCGCTCATGCGCTGGACGCACCCCGTGCGCGGCGCCGTGCAACCGAGCGAGTTCATCCCGCTCGCCGAGGAGAACGGACTCATCCTCGACCTCGGTCGATGGATCCTCGAGATGGCCTGCCGCCAGACACGGACTTGGCAACAGGAGTCGGGCCGGTCCGACCTGACTGTGTCGGTCAACCTGTCCGGACGACAGATCGCCGACGCGAACCTCGTCGCGGACGTCGCGCAGGTCCTCGCCACATCCGGCCTTGATCCGCACTGCCTGACGCTCGAGATCACCGAGACCGTCCTCATCCAGGACGTCGAGGCGACGATCGCCGCATTCCGGGCGCTCAAGGCGCTCGGCATCCGCCTCGCCATCGATGACTTCGGGACCGGCTATTCGTCGCTCAGCTACCTGCGGCAGTTCCCGATCGACATCCTCAAGATCGACCGCTCGTTCGTGGCCAGCCTCGATGGCAGCGCCGACTCGAATGCGCTGGTCCGCTCGATCATCAACCTGAGCTCGACGCTCCGACTCGACACCGTCGCCGAGGGCATCGAGACCGCCGAGCAGCGACAGGCCCTGCGCGGCCTCGGCGCACACCATGGCCAGGGCCATCTGTTCGCCCGCGCCATGGATCCGGCCCGGATGGGCGAGGCGCTCGCCGGCGCGCCACCGGATGGGTCCGATGGCCTTGCCGCGACGCCGGAGCCGGCCCCGGACCGCCAGGACACCAACGGCCACTCGCCACGACGCGGTCCCGAACGAGCGATCCACCGATGACGAACCGCACACGAGGTATCCATATGCCCGCTCCGAACCGATCTTCTACGCGACGCGCCAATGCCGTCCTCGCCCTCGCCGTCGTTACGATCCTGGCCACCGTCATCGGCGCCTGCCAGGCTGCCTCGGTCGGTCCGCCTCGGACGATCGCCCTGGAGACCCTGAACGATTCCGGCGTGACCGGCACCGTCGCCTTCAGCGACGTCAGCGGCCGCACCCGGGTCGACGTCACGGTCGATCCGGCCGACAACCCGGACATGCCCGCGCATATCCATCCGGGGACCTGCACCGAGCTCGTCCCGCAGCCTAAGTTCCCGCTCGAGAACGTGCGCAACGGTACGTCCACGACCGTCGTCCCGGCATCGATCGCCGAGCTGTTCGCCGGCAACCTGGCAGTGAACATCCACAAGTCGAACGACGATCTCAAGACCTATACCGCGTGCGTCGACATCCGCTGATCCAAGCGTTCACGCGCGTCGGCGCCGCGGTCGCACTGGGAGTCGCGCTTCTCGGCTGCCAGGCCATGAACGCGACGACGTCCGCGCCGCCTGCGGGTATCCGGGTCGCCGTCTCGACGGCGCCCGGTGAGACGCTCGCCTTCGACCCCACGGAGATCGAGGTCGGCTCGGTCGTGCCCGTCGCATTGACCTTCCGGAACGGCTCGAGCGTGGCCCACAACCTGACCTTCACGTCCGGTCTATCCGTCGCGACCAAGACGATCGTCGAGCCCGGGGCGGTCGAGGAGCTGCACCTCGTCCCCCCGGCGGCCGGCACCTACCCGTTCGTATGCACGATCCATGCCGAGATGACCGGACAGCTCGTGGTCGCCGCCGGACGCTAGCTCGCGGAATTGGGTTGCTCGGCGGGCTTGACAACGGTGGCCGGGTTGGTATTATTCCGCTAGGTTAATTAACCGACTAGCGAAATGACTGACACGACCGACCACCTCAGCCCGATCTTCGCCGCCCTCGCCGACCCGACCCGCCGAGCGATCATCGCCCGACTCGTGGACGGCGAGGCGACGGTGACCGAGTTGGCGGCACCCTTCGACCTGAGCCTGCCGGCGATCTCGAAGCATCTGAAGGTGCTCCAGCGCGCAGGGCTCATCGAGCAGGGACGCCACGCGCAGTGGCGGCCGTGCCGGCTCACACCGGAGCCGTTGCGGGACATCGCGACGTGGCTCGAGCAGTACCAGGGAGTCCTCGGAGAACGCTACGACCGATTGGACGAGTACCTCCGCGAGCTACAGGTCAACGAGAAGGAGCAGGACGATGGCAGTGCAGCAGCTGGGTAACGAGACCACCACGGTCTATGCCGATGGCGCGGAGTTCGTCATGGAGCGGATCTTCGACGCCCCGCGAGAGCTGGTCTGGAAGGCCCTGACCGAGGCCGAGCGGATCCCCCGCTGGTGGGGACCACGCGACGACACAATGACCGTCGAGGAGATGGACGTCCGCGTCGGCGGGAAGTGGCGCTGGGTCGCTCATTCTGGCGACGGCGACGCCCCGTTCGCCGGCGAGTACCTCGAGATCGTGCCACCCGAGCGGCTCGTCAACACCGAGATGTTCGACGTCGAACCATTCAACAGCGGCGAGCCCGCGATCGTCACGCAGACGCTCGAGGATCTCGGCGGCAGGACCAAGCTGATCAGCCGCTCGGTCTTCCCGTCCGCAGAGAGCCTCGAGGGTGCCTTGGCGACCGGCATGGTCGGCGGCGCGATCGAGTCGTGGGACCGCCTGGCCGAGGAGATCGCCACGATCTGAGGCACCATCTCCGTCATCGATCGAAGACCGTCGGGCATGCGCCCGGCGGTCTTCTCTGTCTCGACCGATCGCAGAGCTGGGCGGCGTGGGCGACAATGGGGTGCGAACGGAGGTCGTCATGAATGTCATCGGTCGCCTGACCGCGATCCTTACCGGACTATTCGCGCTCACCGCCATCGCTGCCGCTCTGGCGGCCCGTGCGATGAAGGAGCGGATCATCCCGGTCGACTCGCCGGACGCGCCGGAGGTCACCCTCCGCGCGATCTTCGAGCCCATCCAGTTCCGAAGCTCCTCGACCATGTTCCGCGGCGGCACCCTCGACTGCTGGTTCGGTGGCGGGATCATCGACCTGCGCGACGCCATCCTCGATCCGGGCGGCGCCCGGCTCGAGATCCGGGCGGTCTTCGGCGGCGGTCAGATCGTGGTCCCCGAATCGTGGCGCGTGACGACGAACCTCGTCGGTATCGGCGGTATCGGCGACGGCCGATCCCAGGTCCAGCGTCCTGTCACGGCACCAGTCCTCGTCATCGACGGGATCGTTCTGTTCGGTGGGTTCGGGGTGACCTCGGATCTCTCGGAGCAGGCGGTGACGGCGGTCGCGGATGCCGTCGCCCGACGGAAGGGTCGGTCAGAAGCCGCGGCGCCTGATACGGAGCCTGCCCCGGTCGTCTGAACGCGACGCGGGGTCCCTCGAGGTCGGGCGGACTCAGTCCAGGCGTTCGTTGGCGAGCGGCAGCGAGTACCCGAACTCCGACCCGCCGCCGTCACGCGGGTTCACCCAGATCCGCCCGCCCAGGATGGTCACCACGTGCTTGGCTGCGCTCAGGCCGATCCCAAGGCCGCCACTCATGCGCCGGGCGGCATCCGTCCGATAGAACGCTGCGAACAGCCGGTCCATGTCCTCTGGTCGTACGCCGATGCCTCGGTCGAGCACCAACACGCGCGCCTCGTGACCGACCCGCCGGACTTGCACCTCGATCGGTTGGTCGTCCGGGCTGTACTTCACGGCGTTACTGAGCAGGTTGTCCGTGAGCAGCTCGAGGTAGCCCTGATCGGCCTCCACGATGAGGTCGCCGACCTCGACGTCGAGGCGGATATCGCGGTCAGGGTGGCGTCGCTTGAACGACGCCACGATGTTGCGGATCCGATGTTTGAGGACCTGTGGCTCGAGGTCGATCTGCTGCTCGCTCCCGGCCCGAGTCAACAGCAGCAGGTTTTCGACGAGGCCGAGCAGCCGCTCGGCGTCGGTCGCGATGTCCGCCACCATCCCGACGTGGCGCTCGGGCAGGCCTTCGTTGTCCCGAAGGAGTCGCGCATTGCCGAAGATCGTCGTCACCGGCGTTCTAAGTTCGTGCGACACGAGACCCAGGAACTCGTCCTTCACGGTGTTGGCGGCGCGTAGCGCGTCCTCGGCGCGGCGTCGCTCGGTGACATCGACCAGCACGTTGATGGCGCCGATCAGCGTCCCCTCGGCGTCGAACACGACGGTCGGATACGGGATGAAGGCGGCGCGCGTGCCATCCGGACGTTCCGCCACGCCCTCGTAGCCGCGCACCGATCGGCCCTCCTCGAGGGCGATCGCCATCGGGCACTCGTCATGCTTCATCGGCCGCCCGTCCGGCCAGAACAGCTTCCAGGAGCCGCACCACTCCTCGCCGATCTCCGGTCGCCGGCCCCAGAAGTCGGCCGCCGCCTCGTTGAAGAACGTGATGTGCCCCTGGGCATCCGTCGTGTAGACCGCGACGCCGAGGGCCTCGAGGAACTGCCGGTAGCTGGGGCTGTCGATCGAGGGCGCGTCGAAGAGGGGCCGCACCTTGTGATCGACGGCGGCTGGCCGGATCGCCGTCTCTACCGGCTTTGCTTGCACGCCCGGTGCATACCACACGCCCCGTCGCCGCGGAAGGTGCGCATGGTGGTTGTCGTGTGGCTGCAAGGTGATCGGCCCCCGGTGCTCTGCTTACTACGATGCGCTGCGGTCCTGCGACCCGGCGTCGCACCGCTGCGTGCGGCCATCGTTCCCGACCCATGCCCTACAGGACGCCAACGCGCCCAGTGGGAGGCTTGCAAGCGGATGGCGGTCGCAGCCCACGTACCATGCGTCCGTGCACGCGGCGAGGGTCCTTCTGGCGACGATCACGCTGGCCTCGACCCTGAGCGCGTGCGGATTCTTCGGCGGGGCGGTCGTGCAGGACGGACCGCCAGTCCCGGCCGGCCCGCTCGGACCGGTGCTACCGGGTCAGGAGGGAGGCCCGCCCGTCGAGTGCCGCGGGGTCCCTATGCAGGAGTGTCAGAGCTTCGGGTTCGGCGCCGAACCGAACGTCATGCGCGTGATCGTCACCTGCACGTCCGTGTGCACGCCGCTCAAGGGCGATGTCCGGATCGACGCCCTCCAGGCGGACGGCACGACCCGGTCGATGGGTCAGGGCTCGTATTCGGGTGCGATGGCGGAGCCGCAACCCGAGGTCCCCGAGCCGGCGGTGACCCCGCCATCCTCCTGAGGGCGCCTGGTTCTTCTTCTTGTCCGATTTGCTGGCGTACTTCTCCAGCTCCTTCTCGGTCATATCCGTCCGGGTCTTCTTGCCCTCGCGCTTGCGCTGGAGCTCGGCACCCATGAACTTGCGCTGCTTTTCGGTCTTGGCTGGCACGGCTCACTCCTCTCTCAGCTAAGGATCTCCAGCGACATCGTCCACTGCCAGCGCTTCAAGGCCGGGATTGGCGCGTGCCACCCTCTTGCACTTTGGTGACGGCGTCCGATAGCCGCGGCCACGCCTCCAGCGCCCAGGGCCCGAATTCCCGGTCGGTCAGGCAGACGAGCGCCACGTCGATCGCGGGGTCGACCCAGATGAACGTCCCGGCGCCACCGAAGTGGCCGAACGTCCCAGGCGAATTGGCCGTCCCCGTCCAATGCGGCTCCTTGCCGTCGCGGAGCTCGAAGCCGAGGCCCCAATCGAGCGGATCGAACGTTCCGACGCCCGGCAGCAGGCCCTTGAGACCCGGGAACTGGACGGTGCGGGCATCGGCCACTGTCGCCGGTCGTACGAGGGTCGGCCGCAGCAGTTCGCGGGCGAGTGCGGCGGCATCGCCGAGCGGCCCGTGGATCCCCTCCGATGGCCGCCCGACGAGCTCCGTGTCGGCCATCCCCAGCGGCGCGAACACGCGCTCGGCCAGGACGACCGAGATCGGTCGCCCGGATCGTTCGGTCAACAGCGTCCCCAGGAGATCGAAGCCGGCGTTCGAGTAGATGCGGCGTGTGCCCGGTTTCGCCAGGACGGATCGGCCGTCGAATGGCAGCCCGGAGGCGTGCGCGAGCAGGTGCCGAACGGTCGATCCCGGCGGACCCGCCGCCTCGTCGAGGTCGACCAGGCCCTCGTCGACCGCCGGCAGGACTGCGACCGCCGTCGCGAGCTTGGTGACCGAGGCCCAGCGGTAGCGGTGGTCGGCGTCGCCGTGCTGTCCGATGACGCCACCCGGACGAACCACCGCGGCACTGGCGTGGTCGGCACCCCAGTCGTCGATCGTGCGGAGGACGGCGTCAAGGTCGTTCGTCACAGCGCCGCGATGCTAGCCGAGCGTCACCGGATCGACGCATGGCGCGCCTACACTCTGGCCATGCAGTTCTTCCGCTCCAAGACCCAGGCCATCCCCTCTCCTGCCGACGCGCTGCCCGGCCGCGCCGAACCGATCATGACACCCGGCATCCACACCGTCCTCGGCACGCCGATCGGCGGCCCGTATCCGGATGGCTCCCAGATCGCGGACTTCGCACTCGGCTGTTTCTGGGGCGAAGAGAAGACGTTCTGGCAGCTACCCGGCGTATGGACCACCGCGGTCGGTTACCAGGGCGGCTCGACGCCGAATCCCACCTACCGGGAGTCGGTCACCGGCCGCACGGGTCACGCCGAGACCGTCCGCGTCGTCTTCGATCCCAAGGTGACCAGCTACGAGGGGCTGCTCAAGGTCTTCTGGGAGAACCACGACCCGACCCAGGGCATGCGCCAGGGCAATGACGTCGGCTCTGGGTACCGCTCGGCGATCTTCGTCCAGGACGACGCGCAGCGCGCTGCGGCCGAGGCGTCGAAGGCGATGTACCAGCAGGAGCTCACGCCCGCCGGCTATGGGACGATCACGACCGAGATCGTCGGACCCCCGCCGCCGCCCTTCTATTTCGCCGAGGACTACCACCAGCAGTACCTCGACAAGGTTCCCAATGGCTACTGCCCGAATCACGCCACCGGCGTGAGGCTGCCCGTCGGATTCGCGGCGACCCCGCTGCAGTACGTCGATTGAACGGCTGACGCCACGGTCGTCGCAGCTCGCCCTCAACCCGCGGGGTGTGGGTAGAACGTCTTGTGGACGATGCGCCAGGCATCGTCGGTCCCGACGAGTGACAAGTCGTCGCTGTACCACACGCCTGCGTACTGGCCCCCGAGCCTGACTAGGGCCGTGTCACCCTCGAACGAGAGGTGTTCGATTCGGCATTCGTAGGGCCCCGCCTGTGAGACCGCCCTCTCGCACTCGGCCGCGAACTCTTCGAGGGTCGCCCAGTACAGCTCGCCCCCCTCGTTGCCGACGATGGACGCCCGCGGATGGAACGCGCGGCCAAGCTTCGCCGCGTCGCCTTCGATCATCCCGTCGTAATAGGCGCGCACCACCTCGATCACTGCGGCGATGTCCGCCTCGTTGGTCCGCTGGCTCATCTGTGCCTCCTTCCGGCTATGACGCTGGCTAGCCTAGGAGCCCGCGGCCCCGATCGGACGCCTCCGGCACGGCCGCAACCACGTTTCGCCGAATTTCGTGCCCACCGGTGCCGGCTATAGGCGCGGACTCACATGCGAGCCCACCCCCGTCGGACAGGGTGGCCGCCGCCCTTACGTCATCGAGGAGCGTCGCGATGATTCTCGTGAGGAGGTGCCCGTGTCCGTCGACGCAGACCTCTCGAGTGCGATGTCGACCGACGCCCCGATCGACGACGCACATCGCGGAGAGATCCCCGGCTGGCTCCATCGGCTGGCAGCCCTCGGCTGGCGGATCCTGGTCGTCGTGGCCATGGCGATCGTCGTGGCCGCGGTCGCAGTCCGGCTCTCGACGGTGACGGCATCGATCATCTTCGCCGCGCTCGTCGCCGCGACCATCGCACCGGCCTACCAGATGGTCCGCGTGGACCGCGACTGGAGCGCGACCAAGGCCGCCGTCGTGATGAGCCTGGTCGCGTTGACCGGTCTTGCGCTGATCGCCACCCTCGTGGTGCTGACGTTCGCGCCCTATGTCAGCGAGTTCGTCGCGTCGGTGCGCGCTGGCGCCGCCGCCGTGACGGCATACGCGACGAGCGCCGGCCTGCCTGAGCAGGTCGTGACGCTGCTCGGGTTGTCGATCCAACGCGCCGAGACCTGGATCACCGATGCCATCGCGAGCGTTGCCGGGCCGATCGCGGAAGCGGTCACCGTCGTGATCCTCGGTGGGTTCCTCACCTTCTACGTCCTGCACGACTACGAGAAGGCATGTGCGTTGCTGATCCGTGGCCTGGCTCAGCGCCACAAAGCGGCGGTGACGGCGCGCGCCACAGCCGCGATCGAACACGTCGGTGCCTATCTCCGAGGGACGGGCTTGAGTGCGGGCATCGACGCGTTGGCGGCGTGGGTCTATCTGCAACTGCTGGGTGTGCCCCTCGCCGGCCCGCTGGCCGTGATCGTGTTCCTTGGTGGCTTCGTGCCATATATCGGCCCGCTGGTGGCGGCCAGCATCGTGCTGCTCCTGACCTTCGTCGCCCAGGGGCTGGTCGCAACCACCGTCGTGCTCGGGCTCATGGTCGTGACCGGGATCCTCCGTCGGCGCGTGACGAGTCGCTACGCCCTGTATCGGCCGATGCCCTTGCACCCGGCGCTGGTCGTCATCGCGTTGCCGGCGGGAGCGGCGCTCTTCGGGCTGGTCGGTCTCGCTGCGGCTGTCCCCGCCGTCCTGGCAGCCGAAGCGATCGCCCCGGCGGTGACCACGATCCTGGACGAGGGTGGCCCCGCGAGAGGGAGGCTCGTCCCAGGCTGGTTCGACAGGCTCGCGCAGTGGAGTTGGCGCGGACTCGTGATCTTCGCCGTTGCCGCCGTGGCGATCCAGGCCGCCGTGAGCATCCCGGGAGTCATCGTGCCCGTCGTGCTGGCCCTGATCCTCACCGCGACGCTTCGGCCGGCAGTCGACCGACTCCGATCGCGTGGTTTCGGACGCGGCCAGGCCGCGTTGACCGCGACGTTGTCGGGGGCAGTGATCACCGGCGCCGTGGCGGCCGCCGCCTTTGTGTCGATCGCCGGATATCTCGCCGACACGGTCGAGGTCTCGGCGCAAGGGGCGGCCAAGGCCGGCCTCGGCGAGTCCCCAGCCGACCTCGTGCAGACGATCGGGTCCGGGGTGGCGGACGATGTCATCAGCGCCTTCTCGAACGTCGTCGGATTGGCCGTCGCGATCCTGCTCGCGATGCTCCTCACGTATCACCTGCTCCGCGATGGCGACCGGTGGTGGGACGGGGTCCTCGGGCGACTATCGGCCCGCCGGCGCGAACTGCTCAGGGAAGCCGGGCATCGGTCCGGCGAGATCCTCAACGGCTACATGATCGGGACAGGCGCGATCGCGCTCTTCGCGGCGGCTACCCAGTGGCTGATCATGGTGCTGCTCGGTCTGCCGCTCGCCCTCCCGATCGGCGTGCTCACGTTCTTCGGCAACTTCATCCCGTATATCGGCGGTGCGGTGACGACGTTCCTCGGGTTCCTCGTGGCCGTCGCTGTCGGCTCGACCAGCGACATCATCGTGATGGCCATCTACACGCTGGTGATCAACATCGTCCAGGGGAACTTCGTCGCGCCGCTCGTGTATGGCCGCACGGTGCAGCTGCACCCGGCCATCGTCCTGCTGGCGATCCCTGCTGGAGGCCAGATCGCCGGCATCATCGGGATGTTCCTTGTCGTGCCGTTCCTCGGCGTCGTGGCGACCACATGGCGGTTGGTCCTCCACCTCTTCGATCCCGACGAGCGCTCGCCGACCCTCATCTCGGAGGACTGGCCGCCAGTCCCCGAGCCGCCGCCGGCAGGAGCGGTGCCGACCACCGCACCGCCCTGACGCCGCTCGGTCCTCGCTGACCCCACGCGGATCCGTCTGGACGTTCCACCCAGACCGGGTGACGCCACCGATCGACGCGACGAGCACGCTGCCGATCGGATGCGAGGTCGACGGTGGCCAGTGAGCCTTGTCCTGCCCCTTGCGATGGTGGTGCCGACGATCGCCCTCGCGGCTTGCGGCGGAGCTCTTTCGTCTGCCCTTCCATCGATCCCTGAAGGGCTGAGCTCGAACCTCCCGAGCCTGCCGCCGGACGCGTCCCTTGCACTGCCGAGCCTATCGCCCGACGCCTCGGTGGCCATCCCGACGCGAGGGCCTCAGGCCTCCGCGACGGCGACGCCCGAGGCGACCCCAGCGCCGACGAGGACGCCCAGACCGACGCCAACGCCAGAGCCGACGCCAACGCCAGAGGCGACGCCCACCGCGACGCCGGCGCCGACCCCGACGCCAACGCCGACACCGAGTCCAAGTCCCACACCGACTCCGACTCCAAGTCCGACGCCGACAGCGACGCCGACTGGGACAGCCTCTCCGGCTCCGATCGAGCCGGAGCCGACCGGCACCTTCGGGAACCCGCTCCTCGCGCTGGCCTTGATCGTGCTGGCCGGTGGCGCGGCGATCGCGTGGTACGTGTCGAGGCGCGGCGGCGGCGAGACGACGCCACCCGTCGTTGCGGCACCGACCGCAGGGACTCCGCCAGCAGAGGTGCCGCCCACAGAGGCGCCGCCGGCTGAGGCGCCGCCCGGCGATGAGACCACGCCCACCCCTGCCCCGCCCTCGACCGGCGAGGAATCGCCCGAAACCCCCGATGGCGGCCCGTCCGAGCCGCAGGAAAAGCCCCCTGGGCCTGCATCAAGCGCGTAGGCTGTAGGTCAGCGGAACGCTGGCACCATCCGGGGAGCACAGAGGAGGAGATCCGTGCCGACCTACATGGACGTTCATGACATCCCGGGCGTGAAAGCGGAGGATGTCGCCGGTGCCCACGAAGCCGATGTGCGCGTGCAGGGGCAGTACGGCGTCGACTACAAGCACTACTGGGTGGACGAGGAGAACGGCAAGGTCTTCTGCCTCGTCGACGCCCCCGACCGCGACACAGCGACGAAGGTGCATCGCGAGGCCCACGGCCTGGAGGCGCACACGCTCTACGAGGTCACGCAGGGCGCCTAGCTTCCTCCGGCGCTCCCGCCAGGTCGTCCAGCTCGACCTCGACCTGATCTGGTCGGACACCGAGTTCGGCCGCGATCGACCGACGCGCCGCCTCGGCGATCGCCGCCGGCCCGTCGCCATCGAACTCGAGCCATGGCATCCCGACCACCTCGCGCCGGCTGAGAGCGACACGGTAGCGCGGCGTTTCGCCGCGCTTGACGAGATGGCGGCCTTCCCTCCGAGCCTGACGGCGTCGTCCCATACCCGACCTCAGCCGCTGCCGAGACGAAGGAAGCCCGCCAGGTGGTCGGATCCAGCGGTCAGGGTGACGCCCGCGGACTCGGCTGCCCGCCGCATCGCCTCGGCGACCTCCGCTGTCGTACGCCCGTAGATCTCCCAGCCCGCGGGCTCCATGAACTCGTACGCAGCGCTGGATCGCTCGTCGGCGCCCGCGAAGTGCTCCGCCATCGAATCGGCGTCGCCGAAGGCGTGGATGAAGGTGATCAGGCCGCGGCTCTCATCGACGTACGACAGGTACAGGAGCGTTCGGGGCTTCTCTTGCTCCAGCTGCGCTGCCACCTTTCCGACGAGCGCCCGCAACGGTTCGAGACCTTCCGCCTTCACGCGAAAGTGGCTGACGAACACGATCGGCTCGGACATCGGTAGTCCTCCGCTGGCGGTCTGGTACCCATCATCCACGCTAGGCTCCCCCGATGGCGAAGCCCCACACCCGAACGCTCGGACTCAAGATCGCGGCCGACTACCGACTGCTGAACTACCTGCGCGGTCGATCGATGACGACCATCGACATGATCACGCCCGGCAGCACCCGGATCGACGTGGAGGGCGGCGTCCTCGCCAGTCGATGTGAGGAGGACCACGAAGAGGTCCTCGAGTGCTGGTACTACTACCGCCGGCGGGGCAAGCCCGACTGAGCCCCCGGATGATGCGTTAGATACGCTTCGCGGCCTTCTCGGTGGCGCGCTTCGTAGCCTGGCGATAGCGCTCGTGCGCCTCCGCCTCGCCGATCTCGGCGCTCGCAACGTCGGTGTCGGCGTCCGCCATGTCGGCGCGCGTCGACTGCACGATGATCTTGGCCGCATTGGCGGTCTTCGCCGCGGACGACTCGGCGAGCCTGGCCGCCGCGAGCGCAGCCTTGGCGGCCTTAGCGGTGTCGATCGCCGCCTGGGCGGCCTCCTCGGCGGCCATCGCGGCGGCCTCGGCTGCCACGCGGCCCCGTCGAGCGACGGCAACCGTCCGTTCGGCTAACCGCCACTCCTGGAGCGCGTCGGCGGTCGTGGGCTGCTCTGGGTTTTGGTCGGCCATGCGTCCCTCCGGGTCTCGGTCGCCGGACGAATATGGCGAAACGCGTCGCTGCAGACAAGTCGTTCCGGCATCATGCCCTGCTATGGACGAGCCTGGACACGTCGAGGTCGTGACGTTGGGCGAATGCCTTGCGGCGCTCGTGGCGACGACCCCCGGATCGTTGGCCGAGGCGACGTCGTTCGAGCGCCACATCGCCGGTGCCGAGGCGAACGTTGCGGTCGGGCTGGCGCGACTCGGACACGCGGTCGCGTATGTCGGCCGCGTCGGCGCAGACGGCTTCGGCACCGCGATCGTCCGTCGCTTACGCGGCGAGGGCGTGGATGTGTCGCCCTTGGCTATCGACCCCGACGCCCGGACCGGGATCATGATCCGCGAGCGGCGCACGGTCGGCGCAGCGGAGGTCGTCTATCACCGCGCGGGCTCCGCCGGCTCCAGGCTGGCGCCGGACGACATCGATCGGGCGGTCGACGCAGGCGTCTTCGACGGCGCACGGTGGCTGCACCTGACCGGCATCACGCCGGCGCTGTCCGAGACCGCGCGTGCCGCCACGATCCGAGCCCGCGACATGGCGCGCGAAGCGGACCTAACGATCAGCCTCGATGTCAACCTGCGCCGCCGTCTGTGGTCGGATGCGGTCGCCGGAGCGACCCTTCGCGACCTGGCGGCAACCGTCGATGTCGTCCTCGGTAGCCCGGATGAGCTCGCGGTGATCGCCGATCTCGATCCCGACGCCGATCCCGCGGAGCTGGCGGCGACCGTCAGCACGCTGGGCCCGTCCACGGTCGTCGCGAAGCTCGGGCCGGCCGGCGCGCTCGGCCTCGAGTCCGGCGCCGTGCCGGTCCTCGTCCCGGCGATCGCTGTCCCGCTGGTGGTCGACCCGGTCGGTGCCGGAGACGCGTTCTGTGCCGGGTTCATCGCGGGTCGGCTGGACGGCGCGGATCTCGAGACGGCGCTGCGGATGGGGAACGCGTGCGGCGCCCTCGCTGTGGCCGCAGTCGGCGATCAGGCTGGTTTGCCGGATCGCGCCGAGCTCGGACGCCTGTTGGCAGGCGGCGTCGCCGACACACTCCGCTGAACGGCCGCGTCCCACTCGCCGACCTCTGCGCGGACGCGCGCGCTCACCTCCGCTGACACCGCCCGGCCCGCTAGCCGATCGAGCCCGAGCAGCGCGGCCCCGGCCACGGGCGGCGCGCTCAGCCGGACGAGCCGGGCGGCCGGGGCGATCGCCGTGACCCCGGCCTCGATCCGCTCATAGAAGCCAGGATCGCGGGTCCGGAACACCCCGCCGCCCAGCACGACGTCCGGGTCACGGCGGACGAGGTGCAGCCGCCGGATCATCGCGCCCGCCATCGTCACGATCTCGTCCGCGAGGCGGTCGACGATCCGGCGGGCGGCCTGATCGCCCGCCTCGGCGGCAGCGAACACGACCGGCGACAGCTCCCCGATCCGCCGCTCCGCGATTCGGCCGGTGTACATCGCGGACGTGACCGCGGCCGGGGAGCGGAGCCCGAAATGTGCGGGCACGTCACGCTCCAGTCGAGTCCGTGGTCCGCGCCCGTCACGGGCCCTGACCGCCGCCGCGAGGCCCTCCCACCCGACGGAGGTCCCGCCACCCCAGTCCCCGGAGATCGCCCCAAGCGCGTCCAGGCGGACGCTCCGTCCATCGGGCGCGACACCGGCCGCGTTGATGCCCTGACCGCAGATCGCGACCACCCCCCACGACCGATCGGTCCCTGCCCGCAGCGCCCCGAAGGCGTCGTTCCGCACGACGAGGTCGCCTGCGAACCCACGTCCGCTGAGGGCCTTGGTCAGGTTGGTGACGTCGGCACGGGTATCCGCGCCGGCCAGCGTGTATACGGCGAGCTCCGGGCGCCCCTCCAGCCCGCTGTTCGAGACGGCCTCCGCCACCAGCCCGGCGAGTCGCTCCATGCCGGGCTCCAGCCCGACCGCCTGGTGCGAGCTGGTCGGTCCGCGAGCAGCGGCCAGCAGGCGGCCGTCCACGGCGACGAGCGCAACATCCGTCTTCGAGTTCCCGCCATCGACGGCGAGGACGGTCCTCACCCCAACGCGTCCATCCGAACGAAGGTCGCACCGGCATCGCGCAATCCACCGATGAGCGGCACAAGGCCGAGGCCCGTCGCCGACGTCCACGGGTGCAGCAGCAGGACGGCGCCATCGCCGCGCGCGACGGTGTCGGCCGTCATCTGACGGGCCATCCCGCGCCCGCGCATGCTCGGCCGCCAGTCCGCCCCGTCGACATCCCAATGGGTCTCGCGATAGCCCAGGCGCTCGATGCCGGCTCGGACCCTGGGGTCATCGGTCCCGGCACCGAACGGGCAGCGGAACCAGGGCTTCGGGTCGACACCCGTCGCCGCGATGATCGCGCGTTCGGCGGCGCGGATGTCGGTCGCCAGCCCGGACGGTGACAGCAGCGGCATCCGCGCATGGTAGAAGGAGTGGTTGCCGATGAGGTGACCGCGCGTGGCCACGTCGCGCGCGACCTCCGGGTGCGCCTCGACCCAGCGGCCCTGCAGGAAGAAGGTCGCCTTGATGCCCTCTGCGTCGAGGAGGTCCAGGACCCGCTCGGTCGCGCCGTTGCGATGCGGCCGGTCGGGATGCTCGGCGTCGAAGGTCAACGCGACGCGGAACATCACTTGTCGACGCCGGTTATGACGATGCCGCGGGTAAAGAAGCGCTGGGTGAGCAGGAACGCCACGACCGGGATGACCAGCGTCATCAACGTGCCCGCCTGGATCAGGCCCGGCTCGCGGTAGTAGATGCCGTTGAACCGCTGCAGCCCCAGGGCGACCGTCTGGAGGTCGACCCTCCCAGCCGTGTACAGGAGCGGTCCGAAGAAGTCGTTCCACGAGTACACCAGATGGAAGACCGCGACTGCCACGACGACCGGCCACGCCTGCGGCAGCACGACCGAGATGAGGGTCCGGAACGGGCCTGCCCCGTCGATCGCGGCGGCCTCGTCCATCTCGGTCGGGATCGTCATGAAGTACTGGCGCATCAGGAACACGTCGTAGGCGTTGGCGAAGAACGCGGGCACCAGCAGCGGCAGCCACGTCCCGACCCAACCGATCTTCTGGAAGACCGTGTAGGTCGGGATGATCGTCACGGCCGCCGGCAGGAAGATGGTGGCGATCAACAGCGTGAACAACAGGCCGCGGCCGGGGAACCGGAACCGGGCGAAGCCGTACGCCACGAGCGTGCACGAGATCAACGTGCCGATCGTCGACACGACCGCGATGAACACCGTGTTGAACAGCAGCCGCGGATAGTCGATGAGGTCCCAGACCTCGGCGAAGTTCTCCCAATGCGGCGCGAACTGCCAGACCGGCTCGAGCGTCCGCCACGAGCCCTGCCAGACGATCGGCGCGGCATCAGGCGCCAGCGGGTCGATGAAGGTGCTCTGCCGCCGCAGTGGCTCGAGGATCGCCAGCTGGCGGGTCGTGCCATCAGGCAGCGGGACGTTGAGGAGCGGCAGCTCCTGGCCCTGGTACGAGAACGTCACGGGGTCGGCCGGGTACAACGGCGAGTGCGCCTGGGTGATCTGGTCGAGGCTCTTCAGCGAGTACGAGATCGACCGGAGCATCGGCGACAGGAACGCCGCCACGATGAGGACCGCGATCAGCGTCCACAGGAACGACCGACTCGAGTCGCCTCGTTCTCGTGGCGGCCGACTACCGGCCGCCACCTTCGCGCCGCGGCGCCGGAAGATGCCGCGACCCGCGAGCGATACGGCGGTCATCGCGCCTCACCGGCGTAGTAGACCCATCTTCGCGCCGTCCCGAAGAGCACGAGGGTGATGACCAGCGTGATCGCGAACAAGAGCCACGCCAGCGTCGCCCCGTACGACATGTTCTGGAACGTGAAGAAGTTCTTGTAGAGGTACAGGTTGTAGAACATCGTCGAGCCGCCCGGCTCGCCCGTGCCGTCCTGGAGGACCAGCGGCACGAGGAAGTACTGCATGACCTCCACGACCGACAAGACGATCGTGTAGAAGATCACCGGCGTGAGCATCGGGATCGTGATATGGCGGAGCGATTGCCACGCCCCGGCGCCGTCGATGCGTGCCGCCTCGTACAGGTCCGTCGGGATGCCCTTGAGCCCCGCCAGATAGACGATCATCCCCGCGCCGATGCCCCACACGCCGATGAGTGCGAGGCCCGGGTAGACCCAGCCGGGATCCTCGAGCCAGGGAGGCGGCTTCTCCACGCCAAGCGCTCGCAGCGCGCCGTTGATCCAGCCCGTCTCCGGGTTGAGCATGCCGCCCCAGATGAACACCGCCGCGACGAACGGCACGACATAGGGCAGGAAGAACAGGACGCGGAAGAAGCCGGAGCCGATCAGGTGGCGCGAGTGGAGCAGCAGCGCTACCAGCAGCGGCAGGATGACCGCCACCGGCAGCGCCAGCGCCGCGAACTTCAACGTGATCCCGAGCGACTTCCAGACCTGCTGGTCCTTGAGCAGCGTTTCGTAGTTCTTGAGACCGACGAACCGCAGCGGCTCGGCCTGGGCCAGGTTGATGTTGGTGAACGTGAAGATGAAGGTGGCGATCATCGGGAGCGCCGTGAAGGCGACGAACCCGATGAGCCACGGCGCGATGAAGACGTACCCCCAGCGCGCGCGCCGCCAGGCCAGCCCGGAGAAGCGAGGCAGGCTACGCGGACGCGCGACGCTGGGGGCGACCACCGATCAGCTGCCGCCTGCGTCCCAGACGGCCTGCATCTCCGCTCGCATGGCCTCCACCTCGGCCTCGATGTCCAGACCAGGCGTGGTCTGCCATTTCGTGCCATAGGTGTTGATCAGGTCGAGCGTCTGGTTGTAGGCGGGCATGAACGACTCGAAGTTCGGGACGTCGGCGAACGCGACGCCTTCCTTGGCGACCTTCCAGTCGATGCCCTGTGAGTAGTCCTTGAACAGGTTCTCCAGGAACGCGTCCTGCTTCGACTCGACCGCGGGCGTGCCGCCGTAGAGCGCGAGCAGGTCCTCGTTGCCGAGGAGGTAGAGCAGGACCTCGAACGCCTGGTCCGGGTTCTTGCTCGACTTCAGGATCCGCCACGTGTCGGCGTTGAAGGCAGCCGTGGTCTTGCCCTGATAGGCAGGCGTGGCCGCCATGTTCCAGTCGTCGCCGGCATCGCCGACGCAGTACGTCGACCAGAGGTAGTTGGTGCTCATCGCGACCTTGCCTGCGCAGAACGGATACCCCGCAGGGTTGAGGTCGGTCGTCTCGAACTTGGGACCGGTCATGCTGAAATGATCGGTCCAGATGCCGCTGTAGAAATGCTTCCATGCGGCGACCCACGGCTCCGGCATCTGCACGGTCTTGCCGTCGGCGGCCATGAACGAACCGGCGCCCCAATACGCACCGGTCTGGCGAAGGTCGTCACGCTGCGGCTCGAAGCCCCACTGGACGATCTTCTCAGGATCGAAGCCAGCCTCGGTCGCGTCGGCGCCGTTCTCGTCGACGGTCAGGATCTTGGCGATCTCGCGGACCGTGTCGTAGTCCCACGGCCGCTTCGAACCGTCGGGCATCGTGTACTCGGAATTCCACTCGTGCGGCGGCTCAGCGAGACCCGCCTCCTTGAACATGTCGGCCTTGTAGAACAGCACCGATGGGTAGATCGCGTACGGGATGCCCAGCTGGCCCTCGCCGCCCGCGTTGTAGAGGTCGACCGTCGACTCCGGGAACTGGCTCATGTCGAAGCCGGCCTTCTCGATGTACGGCTGCAGGTCGAGCCACTGACCGTGGAACGCCTCGGCGCCGCCGATCCCGACCGGACCCACGATATCGGGACCGGCACCGGACCCGAGCTGGACGGAAAGCGCATCGCGCGCTGCCGCATAGACGAACCCTTCGAATTGGAGATGGATGCCCGGGTGCGAGGCATTGAAGTCCTCGGCCACCTTGCGTTCCACCTCGACCTGCTCAGGCGTATCACCGGTGCCCAGGCAGCAATACCAGCGGATGATCACGTCACCCGGGTCCGCCTGCGACTCGGTGACCGGCAGCGCCGTGGGTGCAGGTGTCGCGTCGGACGACGCCTCTGCGGATGCCTCACCCGACGCGGCCGCCGAGGCTGATGGCGCCGCACTCGCCGGGGGCTGCCCGCAGGCCGCGACCAGGAGTGCAAGCACGGAAAGCAGGACGGCGAACCGTCCCAGATCCTGTCGCATGCGCAACTTCCTCCGTCTGCGTTGACTGATCGATGTGCTCGTTCTCACCGTTTCGCTCCTCCTCCTGTCGCTGCCATGGCTTCGACCGCGGCCGACCGGATGGGCCGGTCGACCTCGCGTTCGACGTAGTAACGGGACCGGTCGCCGCGAACGAACGTGCGGCCGAACTCGACCGGCGCGCCATCCGCGTCGAACGCGATGCCCTCGATGAGCAGGGCTGGTGCCCCCCGACGTTGACCAAGAAGGCGGGCCTCTCGAGCCCGGAGGAGGACGGGCTCGAGGGCCTCGCGGGCGCGTACGACCTGGGTCGCGTAGCGAGTGGAGAGCGATTCGTAGAGCGAGCCGTGCTCGAGATCGCTCGCGAGCAGGCCCGGGAAGCGCTCAGCCGGGAGGTGCACCTGCTCCAGCAGGTACGGCTCGCCGCTGGCGAGCCGCAGGCGCTCGAGGTAGAGCGTCGGCGAGCCGGGCTCCAGCGCCAGCGCGCCGGCGACCGTCACCGATGCCGATTCCGGCCGCGCAGAGACGAGGCGCGTCTCCGGATCGAGCCCGCGCTGCCGCATCTCCTCGGCGAAGCTCGCGCGACTGGCGATGTCGCGATCGAGACGGGGGTGCAGCACGAACGTGCCGCGCCCGCGCGTCCGCTCGATACGGCCCTCGCGGACGAGCTCATCGAGCGCGCGCCTGATCGTGATCAGGCTGCAGCCGTAATGTTGCGCGAGGTCACGCTCCGTGGGGAGCTGGTCACCCGCCCGCCATCGACCTGCGTCAAGCGACGCGGCCAGGTCGAGATAGACCTGATGATGCAGCGGGACCGGGCCGAGCTCGAGACGAAAACGGGCCAACCGACGCGCTCCTCCTCGTTAGGGCGATGGCCGATGACGGTCTTGCGCGAGCGTCGATTACTGATAACGTTATAAGCAATCGTGTCAAGACCCTGGAGGTGGGATGGGGACCAGGATCACGGTGGTCGGGGCCGGGAGCACCTACACGCCCGAGCTCGTCGAGGGTTTCGCGCGGCGCACGGATCGACTGCCCATCGACGAGCTGGTCCTTCTTGACATCGACCCGGAGCGCCTCGAGGTCGTCGGCGGGCTCGCCCGCCGGATGCTCGACCGCCTCGGATGGGCGGGGCGGCTGACGCTTACCGGTGATCGCGACGCGGCCATCGACGGCGCGGACTTCGTGCTGCTGCAGCTCCGGGTCGGCGGTCAGGCGGCTCGACTGGTCGACGAGACGCTCCCCCTGAAGTTCGGGGTCATCGGCCAGGAGACCACTGGCGCCGGCGGGTTCGCCAAGGCGCTCCGGACCGTGCCGCGCGTCCTCGAGCTCGCCGAGCTGACCGCCAAGCGTGCGGCGAAGGACGCCTGGATCGTCGACTTCACGAACCCCGTCGGGATCGTCACGCAGGCGCTTCTGGATGACGGGCACCGGGCGCTCGGCTTGTGCAACGTGGCCATCACGCTCCAGCGGCGGCTGGCGGCGCGGTTCGGCGTCGAGCCCGAGCGCGTCCAGCTCGAACACGTCGGGCTCAACCACCTCAGCTGGGAGCGGGCTGTCCGAGTCGACGGCGAGGACCGTCTGCCCGACCTGCTCGACGAGGACGCCTCGGAGCTTGCCGAGGAGTTCCGGATCCCCGAGGACATGCTTCGCTGGATCGGGGCGATCCCGTCCTACTACCTGCGCTACTACTACCTGACGCGCACCGTGCTCGCGGAACAGCAGGATGGGCACACGCGGGCACGCGACGTCATGGACATCGAGGCACGATTGCTCGAGATGTACCGCGACCCGTCGCTGACCGAGAAGCCGGAGCTACTCGACCACCGCGGCGGCGCCTTCTACAGCGAGGCAGCGGCACAGCTGATCGCCTCGCTATACGACGGCAGGGGCGACGTGCAGGTGGTCGACGTGCGCAACGACGGCGCCATCCCCGATCTGCCCGACTCCGCCGTCGTGGAGGTGCCCGCCTTGATCGATCGGGAGGGCGCGCACCCCGTCCGGCTCGGCCCGCTCGCGCCGGAGCAGCGCGGTCTGGTCCAGGCGGTCAAGGCGTACGAGGAGCTCACCATCAAGGCGGCGCGGACCGGCGACCGCCAGGTCGCCCTTCGGGCCTTGGCGACCAATCCGCTGGTCGGCGGCGAGGTCGCCGGACCACTGCTCGATGCGCTGCTGGAGGCCGACCGGCAGCACCTCGACCGGTTCGCCCCGGCCTGACCGCAAGGCGTTCGTCACGAACGGCTGACCCGCCTCGTCCCCGGAATCGCGCGTCTTGCGCCATCCTGTACGCCGACATCGACCAGTCCTCGCTCGGAGAAGCGCGTGTCCGCAAGCTATCGATCGCAGGCCTACCGTGCCCGCCGACCCGCCCCGCCCCGCCGATCCACTGCCAGCTGGCTGGCCGTCATCGTCTTCGCGTTCCTGGCCGGCATCGGGATCATCGGCGCGCTCGCGGTCGTGAGCGTGTATGCGTCCTTGTCGACCAACCTGCAGCCGGTCTCCGGCCTGAGCGACCTCCGGCTGCCCCAGGAGACCGTCCTGTACGACCGGACCGGTGAGACGGAGCTCGCGCGGTTCGGCGAGTTCAAGCGCGAGGTCGTGGCGTTCGAGGACATCCCGGCCGTCCTCCTGGACGCGACGACGGCGGTCGAGGACAAGACCTTCTGGGAGAACGCGGGCTTCGACCCGGCGGCGATCGTGGCGGCCGGCATCGACTCGCTGCGCGGCAACAGTCGCGGCGCCTCGACCATCACCCAGCAGCTGGTGCGCGCCCGGCTCCTTGAGGACGACCTCGTCCAGGACCCCGAGCGCACGGTCGAGCGCAAGCTCAAGGAGATCATCCAGTCGATCCGGCTGACGCAGGAGTACTCGGGCGAGGAAGGCAAGCGCGAGATCCTCACCGCCTACCTGAACCTCAACTACTACGGCAACCAGAGTTACGGCGTGAAGGCGGCCGCCAAGTCGTACTTCGGTAAGGAGCTGAGGGAGCTGACGCCGGGCGAGGCCGCGCTGCTCGCGGCGCTACCGAAGTCGCCGTCCGACTACGACCTCGTGCGCAACGCCGAGACCACGTGCGATGTCGAGCTCGACGAGGACGAGAAGTGCCCGGATCCGGCCACGAACCAGCATCTGATACTCCGCGCGGACACGCCGATCGCGGAGCGGCGGGACATGGTCCTGGGCCTGATGGCCGACGGCCGCATGCCGATGTCTGCTGGCGAGGTGACTGACGAGGAGCTCGAGGCCGAGAAGGGCAAGGACATCGAGCTCGCCCGGCAAGCCGTGCCGCAGTGGCAGGCCCCGCATTTCGTATGGGCGGTGCAGGAAGAGCTCGCACGCAAGGTGTGCGGCCCGGATACGCCAACGTGCGACCAGCTCGAGGAGGGCGGGTTCCGGGTGAAGACGACGCTGGACTTCGCCCTACAGAAGACCGCCGAGAAGTGGGTCCGCGCGTCGACCTATCTCCCGCACCACAGTGAACCGGCGCGGCTGGCGAAAAGTGCCGGCTTCGATGAGTACCCGGCCTGGATGCGCAACCTCGAGAGCAAGGACGTTCGCAACGGCGCGCTGGTCGCGCATCGACTACCAGACCGGCGAGGTGATCGTGCACGTCGGTTCGGCGAACTACTATGCCGGATCGCAAGAATGCCCAAGTTCCAGCCCCAGTATGACGTCGTGACGCAGGGCTACCGCCAGCCTGGCTCGGCGTTCAAACCGTTCAACTACGCCGTCGGCCTCCACGATCGCACGTTCACGGCGGCCGACATGCTGATGGATGTCGGGACGGATTTCGGCGGCGGCTACTCGCCACGGACGCCGACAACCTGGAGCGCGGGCCCGTGCGGGTCCGGACGGCGCTCCAGTTCTCGCTGAACATCCCGTCAGTGAAGGCGATGGCCCTGAACTCCCCGGAGCACGTGTTCGCACGGGCCAAGGACTTCGGGATGACGTTCCAGAGCGACACGACCGACGCGGGTCTCGCTCTGGCACTCGGTGTCGCCGAGACCCGGCCGATCGATCTCGTGACCGCCTATGGGACGCTCGCCAACGGCGGATTCCGCGTCGAGCGGACATCGATCCTAGAGATCGTCGATGCCAGGGGCGAGACCGTCGAGCTGCCGGAGCCGGCCGAGCCCGTCCAGGTCGTCAGTCCGCAGGCGGCCTACATCGTCACCGACATGCTCCAGGGCAACACGCTCCCTCGGGTCAACCCGTTCTGGGGCGAGTTCCAGCTCCGCGGTCCCGAACGGGCCCATCGACCGGCCACCCTCAAGACCGGCACCAACAACGATGCCAAGGACCTGAACGCCTATGGCTATATCGCCCCACCGACCGAGGAGGGGCGGGCCGCCGGAGCGTATGCGCTCGCTGTCGGTGTGTGGAATGGCAACAGCGACAACACGCCGGTGTCGACGCCGGCTCGACCGGTCTTCTCGATCGATGTGTCCACGTTCGTGTGGCAGGGCTTCCTGCAGGAGGCCAGCGGGGAATGGGAGATCACCCGGTTCCAGCGGCCGACGGACGGGCTGACGCGGGTGGCCATCGATCCGTTCACCGGTCTGCTCCCGGCTGCGGGTACCGAAGGCGTCGACGAGTGGTTCATCGATGGCACGGCGCCGACATCGAGCCTGCCCGAGGAGATCTGTGGCGAGGCGGCGATCGAGACCGTGGCCCACGAGCACAAATTCCAGAACTGGCTGGAGGCGGACCGCGACTGGCTTCGGCGGGCGCAGCGTGGGCCGGGCACGGTCGGCGGGCCCGACCGAACCCGGACGGCGTACTTCTACAACAACAGCTTCAACCCATACGGCCGGAGTTGGGGTCCCTTCGTGGCCCGCGATGGTTGCGGGGCATCGCCGAGTCCGTCTCCATCCTGTATCCCGCTGCCGACGCCGGATGCGAGCGGGGTCATCCCATCGTTCGTGATCCCGTCGCCGTCCGGCTCGGAGGTCGCGGCCCTGCCGTGTCCGCCGGCCTCGGTCGAACCGAGCCCGACCGCGGAACCGACGCCGGAACCCACGCCCGAGCCGACGCCGGAACCCACGCCCGAGCCAACGCCGGAACCGACGCCCGAACCGACGCCGGAACCGACGCCCGAACCGACGGCCGAGGCCCCGGCGCCCACCTGATCTCGTCACGCGCTCGTCATCCCGTAGCGCCACGATGAGCGGGTGAACGCTCGGCCCGCGCCACGCGCGACGCCGGCCCTCGCCGCGCTGGCGGGGGCCGCTGCTGCCGCGCTCGGGATCGGCGTGTCCGAGCTCATCGGCGGGCTGCTGGCCGGCGCGACCTCGCTCGTTGACGCGATCGGCCAGGTCGTCATCGACCTCCAGCCAGCGGGCGCCAAGGACTTCGTCGTCGAGCTGTTCGGGACGAACGACAAGCTCGCGCTCGAGATCGTCGTGACGCTGGCCGCGCTCGCGCTGGGAGGCGCGTTCGGGGTGTTAGCGGCTCGGCGTTTCGTCCTCGGCGCGGGCGGGTTCGCCGCGTTCGGGGCACTCGGGTTCGTGGCCGGTCTGGGCGAGCCGCTGGCAAGCCCAGCGCTTGTCGCCGTGCAGGCGGCGGCCGCCACGGGGATCGCCATCCAAACGTTGTCATGGCTGCTCGGCCGACTGACACGCGCCCCCGCGGATGCTGCAGTCCCGGACCCTGCGCGTCGGTCCTTCCTCCTGCGCACCGGGGCGGTCGGCATCGGCGCGCTGGCCGCCGGCGTGTTCGGGCGCATGGCGCTCGAGGCCGGACAGTCGGCGCCTGTGTCACTCGTCCCGCTGCCCCGGCCACAGGATGTCGTGCCGCCGCTCGCGGTGGGCGCCGATCTGGCGCCGACGACCCCCGGGCTCACGCCGATCGTCGTGCCCAACGCCGACTTCTATCGGATCGACACGGCGCTGCTCGTGCCCTCGCTCGACACGGCGACCTGGCAGCTCCGCATCCACGGCCTCGTCGAGCGCGAGACGTCGTTGCGCTGGGACCAGCTGATCGCCATGCCCCAGTTCGAGCAGTACTGCACGATCGCGTGCGTCAGCAACGAGGTCGGTGGCAACCTGGTCGGCAACGCCAAGTGGACCGGCGTTCGGCTGCGTGACGTCCTCGACATCGCCGCCCCGACAGGGCAGGCGAGCCAGCTCGTCGGCCGGTCGGTCGATGGCTGGACCGCCGGCATGCCGATGGAGTGGGTCATGGACCCGGACCGCGAGCCGATGATCGCGGTCCAGATGAACGATGAGCCGTTACCGCGCGCACACGGCTACCCGGCGCGGTTGATCGTCCCGGGTCTGTTCGGCTACGTGTCGGCGACCAAGTGGCTCACGGAGCTCGAGCTCACGACCTGGGAGTCGTTTGACGCCTACTGGGTGCCGCTCGGCTGGGCCAAGAAGGGCCCGATCCTGACGCAGTCGCGCATCGATACGCCGCGCGGCAATGTGATCGCCGGCCGAATCCCGGTCGCCGGCGTCGCCTGGGCGCCGAACCGTGGTATCGCCAGGGTCGAGGTCGGCATCGACGGCGAGTGGCGCGACGCCGAGCTGTCGGCCCCGATCTCCGCCGCGACGTGGGTGCAGTGGCGATATCCGTGGGATGCCGCCAAGGGCCGCCACGAGATCTCAGTCCGCGCGACCGACGGTAGCGGGGTGCTGCAGGAAGAGATCCGGTCACGGCCGGCACCGGATGGCGCCCGCGGCTGGCACACGATCTCGGTCGTCGTCGACTAGCGGCTCCACCGACCAGCGGGCGGATTCGGTATAGAGTCGGGGCATGCCCCGACGCCGCTACATCTTCGATCCGCCGGATCGATTCGTCGCCGGCACGATCGGTGAGCCGGGCGACCGAACGTTCTTCCTCCAGGCCCGCGAGGGAGGTCGGATCGTGTCGGTCGCGCTCGAGAAGGTCCAGGTGGCGGTACTCGCCGAGCGACTGGGAGCCCTGCTCGACGAGCTCGATCAGCGCGGCATGGCGGAGATCGAGGAGCCCGAGCTCGCCACGGCGGCAGAGGGAGCGGAAGGCGCCTCGCTCGACGAGCCGCTCAACGAGGCATTCCGAGCGGGGTCGCTCACGCTCGGCTGGGATGGCGGCGCGGAGCGGGTCCTCGTGGAGGCGCGCGCCCAGGACGAGGACGGCGAAGCGATCGACCCCGATGAGGACGACGACGAGGACGACGACGGTCCCGACCTGCTCCGCGTCCGGATGACCGCCTCGGCCGCCAGGTCATTCGTCGCCCGCGCGACCCAGGTCGTCTCGGCCGGCCGCCCGCCCTGCCCGCTTTGCGGCGCCCCACTCGATCCGCTGGGCCATATCTGCCCGCGGCGCAACGGCCACTACGTCAACTAGCGGGCGGTCCGCGTGCTCGACCGCACATCCACGCTGGAGGTCCTGCGCGACGGCGAGATCGAAGTCGTCGGTCGGATCCTGGGTTCCAGCAACAACGCCCTGTTCGTCACGGTCACGCTGCCCTGCCCGGATCCCGGGGAGCCGCCCCGCGTGCTCGAGGCGATCCACAAGCCGCGCATCGGCGAGCGGCCACTGGATGACTTTCCTGACGGCACGCTGAGCCGTCGCGAGGTCGCGGCCTACCTCGTGTCCGAGGCCAGCGGCTGGGACGTCGTCCCGCCGACGGTCCTGCGCGATGGGCCGTTCGGAGAGGGCATGCTGCAGGCGTTCATCGAGCCCGACGCGACGGTCGACGTCATCGCCTGGATCAACGAGGACGACACGCGCCTGCGGCGGATGGCCGCGTTCGATGCCGCAGTCAACAACACCGATCGCAAGGGCGGTCACATCCTGCCGATCGAGGCCGGTCGCCATGTGTATGGCGTCGACCACGGAGTGTGCTTCTCGGTGACGCCCAAGTTGCGGACTGTCCTATGGGCATGGCGCGGACAGCCGCTCCTTCCCGACGAGCTGGCAGGCCTGGGGCGGATCCGCGAGGCACTTGCGGGTGACCTCGGGGCGGAGCTGCGAGCCCTCCTCAGTCGGGCTGAGGTGCGGGCCACGATCCGGCGCGTGGACGACCTGCTCGAGCGGGGGGTCTTCCCGCTGCCCTCCCCGACCTGGCCAGCTATCCCCTGGCCGCCGATCTAGGCATGAAAAAGCCCGGCGGACTTGGGCGTCCGCCGGGCCGAGTGCGAAGGATCACGCGCGACCGAAGGCCGCCTTGATGTTGGGCTGGAACAGGTAGTACAGGATGATCGCGCTGATCACCACGCCGATGATCTGGCTGCTGATGTCGCCGCCACTGACGACCGTCAGCGCCGCGAGCACCAGGCTGATGACCTGCAGCGCGACCCCGAGCGGCCACGCCCACGGCTTCAGCGTCCAGGCGCCGTACGCGAAAGCGAGGCTCGCGATGGCCGTCGCCAGGACGAGGACGCCCCAGACCGCGCCTAGACCGAAGTACGCGGCCGTGCCGGTCGAAGCCGCGGCCAGGCCGCCTAGTCCGACGAGCGCGATGCCGCCAAGGATGCCGAGAACGCCGCCGATCGCTGACAGCACTGCCAGGATGGTGATCCCCATCGGGCGTGCAGTGGCGGGTGTAGGTGCTCCCATGCTGTGCTGTGCCTCCCTCGAGTGATCCCGGCCGCTTGAGCGCGGCCTCCGGGCATGGTAGACCCAAGTCAGCGCCTGACAAGGGCCGACTTTGACGATTCGGGTGCCGTCAGGCGATGAGGTCTTCCGCCAGGAGCTCCATCAGGAGCCCGTCGATCCACCCGCGATCGGGTGTGCGCTGGTAGCGCCGAAGACGGCCGACCGTGCGGAAACCGACCTTTTCGTAGGCACGGATGGCACGCTCGTTGTCGGCCGCGGGGTCGATCGTCAGGCGGTGGTGGCCGTCCTCGTCGATGAGGCGACGGGCGAGCATTCGGATCGCGGTCGGCCCGACGCCGTGGCCCTGGACGCCGTCGTCGAGGAACAGATCGATGCCGGCGTGGCGGAACTCGGGGTCGGTCTCTTCGGCGCTCTGGATCGCGCCGACCAGGCGGCCGTCGATCTCGATCGCGAACACGCGGACGTCGGGCTCGCCCACGATGAGCTCACGCTCGACGCGGTCCTCGTCGAACTCGCCCCACCACTGGGCGACGCTGGGTTGCGCAAGGACCGCGGTGAGGGCTGGGGCGTCCTCGGGCAGGACCGGGCGGATAGTGACGGCGGGTGCAGCAACGCTCATGGCGAGGCAGAGTACCGCGTCGTGGCAAGTGGCGACCCGTTCGACGGTCCGTTCCTGCCAGTAATCAAACGAGGACGAATGAGCGTGGCCATCGTGCAGATCCGACAGAAAGGGCCCGTTTCGGGGGTCGGCCACGCTCGTTCATACGGGATCGGTGCCTGACAGGAACACCTGTATTTTCAGCACGGTTTTCGCCACGACCGTCCGAGCCGAAGGTCCCAGCCGAAGGTCCGGCAGCGCGAAACCCGGTTCTCGGCTATGATCCGTAGGTCACCGGTCCGCAGCGACGGCCCCGGTCGAGCGCCTCGATAACGGACGCTCCCGGCACGCCGCCCGGACCACCACACCGCACCCGCCCTCAGATTCGGGCGTGCGATGCGGAGCAACAGAGGGTCGCCGCCCAGGCTTTAGACCGCCTGAGGCGCGCCAGAAAGAAACGAAGAACCAAACAGACATGATGTCCCGCACCGCGACCGCGACGTACGCCGGTCGCGCAAGTTCCATGCGTCGATTGCGCCGTCGCGCGACCGCCGCCCACACGGCCGATGGCCGTCCCTTCTGCCGCACGAACGGCTGTCCGAGCTTCCTCGACCTCGATCGGTCGAGCGGGATCGCGACCTGCCCCGTCTGCGGCGCGACCCAGCGTCCGCGCGGCCGCCGCGCATCCCCACTGACGCTCATTCCTTGACGCGGGCGGTCGGGCCCGCCAGCATCCTCCACCGAGGGCGCGCGACGCCGCGTGCCCAGAGGAGCGAGGTGCCACATGACCGACCCGATGCGTGACGCCGGTCGCGCCGCGGAAGACGCGGTCGATCAAGCCGGGGATGCCGCTGCCGACGCGGCTTCCGACGCCGCGGATGATGTGGGAGACGCAGCGAGCGACGCCGCATCCGGAGCCGGCGGCGCGTTCGATCGAGCCGCTGATGCCGCCACGGACACCGCCTCGGACATGGCCGGTGACGCCGGCAGGATGGCGCAGGACACGGCATCGAAGGCCGGTGACGTCGCCCAGGACGCTGCCTCCGGAGCTAGCGACGCCGCCCAGGACGCTGCCGGAGCCGCCCAGGACGCGACCAGCGGGTTCATCGGCTGGCTGAAGGGCCTCTTCAGCCGCTGACGCCGCGAACCTAACCTGTCGACGGCGGCTCGTCGCGAGCCGCCGCTTCGAAGCGCGCGAGCTCGACCTCGACATCGAGTGGCCGTCGCTGCTGGCGGTCGGTCGGCGCCTCGATGTTCACGCGGAGGATCGCCCGGTTCGTCGCGTCCACCAGGCGGCGTAGATCGTCGCGGGCGCGGATGCGACCGAGCGTCGACATGCGCGGCGCCCGCGCAAGCAGTCGATCGCGTTCGTCGAGCAGGGCACGCACCGTCTTGTCGGCCTCGATCCAGCCCGGCGCGACGCCTGCATTCCTGAGCATGCGATGGGCCATCGCCCGATCACCCGATGCCGTGTCGTCCTCGAGCGGCAAGCGAGTCCCTTGGTGCGGAAGGTCGTCGAAGCGACCGTCGTCCATCGCCTCCCGTATCTGCCGCTCGATCAGGGTCTCGCGGACCCGCTGACGCGATGGTTCGGAAGGATCGGGCCGCTCGGGATCGCGCTCGAACCGCATCACCATCGCAGATGTGTCACCCGGAGTGACATGTCACCGTGAGCGACAGGTTTGGCACAGCCGTGCGTGGCCGATCGCCCAGACGACACAAACCTGCATCCTGAGCGATCCGCCGGGCGCGTTCATCGTAGATCGGTCGCTGGGAGTGACATGTCACTGTGAGTGACCTATCGGGCCATGCCCCCGCATCGCGCGAGGGTAGCGCTGGGCCGCGACAGGCAAGCTGACGCGACTCGGCCGGCTAAGGTGAAGACGTGCAGTCGATCGACGGCCGACCCGTCTACGCCGCCACGGATCTGGTCGCCTATCTCGCCTGCGAGCACCTGACGGCGCTGGAACGCGCTGCGATGGCCGGCCTCGTCGACCGGCCCATGCGCGACGATCCGGAGCTCGATGTCATCCGGGAACGCGGATTCGAGCACGAGCAGCGCTACCTCGCCGAGCTCGAGACCATGGGTCGGCGCGCGCGCAGGATCGAGCTCGACGGCTCGATCGAGGACGATGGGCAGCGACTACGGGCGGCCGCAGCCGAGACCATCGAGGCGATGGCGACCGGTGCCGACGTCGTCTACCAGGCGACGTTCTTCGACGGGACGTGGCGTGGTCATGCCGACTTCCTGCTGCGTGTCGAGAGCCCAGAGCGGCCGTCCGTCTGGGGCCCTTACCACTACGAGGTCGCCGATACCAAACTGGCCCGCCACGTCAAGGCCAGCGCCATCCTCCAGATCTGCTCGTACATCGATCAGCTGGAACGCATCCAGGGTGTTCGACCGGACTGGCTGCACGTGGCGCTGGGTGGATCTGCGCACGCCGTCGAACGGCTGCGCGTCGACGACTACATGGCCTATTACCGCAGCACCCGTGATCGATTCCTGGCCTCGGTCGCCGAGGGCGAGCCCGTCGCGTTCCCGCCACCCGACACCTACCCTGAGCCCGTCGAACACTGCGAGGTCTGCCGGTGGGCGGTCGAGTGCGCCGCGCGGCGGCGGACCGACGATCACCTGAGCCTCGTCGCCGGGATCTCGGGCCGCCAGCGCCGGGCGCTGTCGGAGCGGGGCGTGGGCACGCTCCAGGCGCTTGGCGACCTCGCTCTGCCCATGGAGCCACGGCTGGAGGGAACATCGGAGGGCGCTCTCACCAGGGTCCGCGAGCAGGCGCGAATCCAGCTCGAGGGCCGCCGCGAACGGCGGCTGAAACACGAGCTGCTGGTGCCGCCGCCGGGGGACCCATACGAGGCGGAACGTGGTCTTGCCACGCTCCCAGCACCGTCGCACGGCGACCTGTTCTTCGATATCGAGGGCGATCCGTACGCGTTCGAGGACGGGCTCGATTACCTCTTCGGCGTCCTCGATGTGGACGGCGCGTTCCGGGCCTTCTGGTCGCGCGACGTGGCCGGCGAATTCTCATTGCAGGGCGAACGGGCGGCGTTCGAGGCGTTCATCGACCACGTCATGGCGCGGCTCGAGGCGGACCCCGCTATGCACGTCTACCACTACGCGCCCTATGAGCCCACCGCCCTGAAGCGGCTGATGGGCCGCTACGGGACACGGGAGGCCGAGGTCGACCGCCTGCTTCGCGACGGCGTCTTGGTCGACCTGCTGCGGGCGGTGCGCCAGTCGCTGCGCGCCTCGGTCGAGAGCTACTCGATCAAGAAGATGGAGGCCTTCTACGGCTTCACGCGCGAGATCGACCTGCGCGATGCCGGATCGAGCATCGTCGCGTTCGAGACGTGGCTGCAGCTGGGCGAGGGCGAGCGACCCGAGACCGACATCCTCGAACGGATCGAGCGCTACAACCGCGACGACGTCGTCTCCAACCTGCGCCTTCGTGACTGGTTGGAGGGCCTGCGCGATGAGCTGATCGCAAGCGGGATCGAGGTCCCGCGGCCGGCGCCTCGTGAGACGCCGTTGCCGGCCGACCTGACCGAGGCGATGGCCCGCGTCCAGGCGCTCGTCGACCGCCTCGCCGATCCTGACTACGTTCCTGGCGAGACGGCCGAACCAGCCCCGGATGTCCATGCCCGCTGGCTGCTCGCCCAGCTACTCGGGTGGCATCGTCGCGAGGACAAGGCGATGTGGTGGGACTTCCATCGCTTGATGGATCTGACGCCGGAGCAACTCGTCGACGAGTCCGACCCGATCGGCCTGCTCGAGCCGGTCGAGCCACGCGACGAGGTCACGAAGGGCAAGCAGACGTGGCGTTACGCCTTCCCGCCCCAGGATTTCGAGCTTGGTCGAGAGAAGGTCTACGACCCGGCCCTGAAGCAGGCCCGGCCCGATGACTCGCCGTTCAAGTGGGACGTCGGCGAGGTCGTCGGCCACGACGTCGCCGCGGGCACCGTGGACATCAAGCGGGACATGGACAAACCACATCCCAGGGCGATCGTCCCCCTCCCCTGGGTGCGGACGCAGGCCCACCAGGAGCGGCTCATCGAGATCGGCGAATGGGTCGCCGACCATGGCATCGACGGGCCCGGGCCGCATCGCGCGATGCGCGATCTCCTGCTCGGCGAGCCTCCGCGCGTGGGCCAGGCACCGGGCGAGCCGCTCGCCCGGGAAGGCGAGACGGACCTCGAGGCGGCCCGGCGGCTGGTGATGGCGCTCGATGCGACGACGCTCGCGATCCAGGGCCCGCCTGGCTCCGGCAAGACCTATAGCGGCGCCCGGATGATCTGCACGCTGCTGGCCGCCGGAAAGCGCGTCGGGATCACCGGCATGAGCCACAAGGTGATCGGCAACCTCCTCGCCGAGGTGCTGCGGGCGGGGGGACACGAGGGGATCGAGGTCCGGCCGATCCAGCACGGGCAGCCGCACCAGGTGCTGGCCGACGACCGAGTTCTCCGGGCGAAGGACGCCGACGATGTCCGCCACCGGCTGGAGGACGGCCGATCGAACCTTGCTGCCGGCACCTCCTGGCTGTGGGCGTCATCGAAGGTGGCAGAAGCGATCGACGTCCTGTTCGTCGACGAGGCCGGACAGATCTCGCTCGCCAACGTGGTGGCGATGTCTCAGGCGACCGACAGCGTGGTGTTGCTGGGCGACCCCCAGCAGCTCGACCAGCCACTGCGCGGCACCCACCCGCCGGGCGCAGAGCGCTCGGCGCTGGGCCATGTGCTCGATGGGGCGGCCACGATCTCGCCCGATCGCGGCCTGTTCCTGGAGCGGACCTGGCGGCTGCATCCGGCCTTGTGCGCCTTCACGTCCGAGGTGTTCTACGACGACCGCCTCGAGCCCGAGCCGCACCTCGTCAACCAGCACGTGCTGAGCGACGTGCCGCTCGTCGATGGCGTCGGTCCGCGGCTGCTTGCCGTCCCGACCATCGGTGCGGACAGCGAGTCGCCGATCGAGGCGACCGCCGTGGCCGAGCTCGCTCGGTCGATCGTCGGCGGGTCGTGGACCGACGGTACGGGTGTGACCCGCCGGCTGACCTGGGACGAGGTCCTGATCGTGGCGCCGTACAACGCGCAGGTCGGCGCGATCCAGCGGCTGCTGCCAGCCGGTGCGCGCGTCGGCACCGTCGACAAGTTCCAGGGCCAGGAGGCACCGATCAGCATCTATTCGATGACGACCTCCTCGGCGGACCTCGCACCGCGCGGGATGGACTTCCTCTACAGCCGCAATCGGCTGAACGTCGCGACGTCACGAGCCCGTTGCGTGGCGGTCGTCGTCGGCTCCCCGGACCTCTGGCGAGTGCGAGCCCGGACGCCCGCCCAGATGCGCCTGGCGAACGCGTTCTGCCGGTTCATCGAGCTCGCCTCGGCCGGCGACAGCGCAGCCCCGACCGGCATCGCGCCGACCGGCCCAGCGGAATACGAGATCCTCACCCTCGACCTCGTCTGACCCGGCGTCCCGTACCATCGGCCGTCATGACCGACGCACGGCCGACGAACCCATCCGAGCTCGAACGACTCCGGCGGCGGACCGTCGCGACCCTCGTCGCCGGCGTCGCCCTCGGCAGCACCGGGCACATCGCGGCGGTGACGGTCGCAACGATCGTGGCCAGTCATATCGTGGGCGGCACAACGGCGTGGAGCGGCGCCCCGAGCGCGACGGTCGTGCTCGGCTCCGCTGCCGGGGCCATCGGGTTGTCCTGGCTCATGGTCCGTCGCGGCCGGCGGTTCGGACTTGCGTTCGGCTACGTGGTCAGCGTGGTCGGAGCGCTCATCGCCACGGCGTCGATCATCCTGCTGTCGCTCCCGTTGTTGCTGGTCGGGACGGTCCTCATCGGGTTCGGCAACTCGTCCAACCAGCTGTCGCGATACACCGCGGCCGACATGGCGCCACCAGCTCGGCGGGCGTCGGCGATCGGAGTCGTCGTGTGGGGCGCGACGATCGGGGCGGTAGCGGGACCGAACCTGGCCGCGCCAGCCGGCAAGATCGCGCTGGCGCTCGGGCTGCCGGAGCTGAGCGGCCCGTACCTCGTCCCGATCGTGTTCGTGGGGGCTGCGGCGCTGCTGTCGTTCCTCCTTCTGCGACCGGACCCGTACCAGCTCGCCGATGAGTCGTCCCGCCGCGACGAGGGCGACCGTTCCGTCGCCGTGTCCGTGGCCAGCATCCTTGCCCGCCCCGCGGTCCCGGTGGCGATGATCGCCCTCGTCGCCGGGCAATTCGTCATGGTCCTGATCATGACCATGACGCCGCTGCACATGACCGATCACGGCCACGACCTCGCCGCGGTCGGCCTGGTGCTCAGCGGCCATACATTCGGCATGTTCGGCCTGTCGCCGATCTCGGGGCGACTGACCGATCGCTTCGGAAGTGTTCCGGTCATCCTCGCGGGCCTGGCCGTGGTCGCGTTGGCATCGGTGATGGCCGCTGTCGCGCCACCGAACGGTGGAGTGGTGCTGTTCCTCGCGTTGTTCCTGCTGGGCTACGGTTGGAACCTCGGCTACGTGGCGGGGTCGGCGCTCCTCACGCACGGGCTGTCGCTCGCTGAGCGCACACGGGTGCAGGGCCTGACCGACAGCCTCATCTGGAGCTCGGCGGCCGTGGCGAGTCTGGGCTCGGGGATCGTCCTGGCCTACGCCGGCTACGCGATCCTGGGGCTGATGGGCGCGGCACTCGTCGTCGTCCCGATACTGCTCGTCCTGGCCCGCCGCTCGGTGGTCGTCGGTGCGGGAAGCTAGTCGTCCATCCCATATCGCCGATCGGGCCAATCGGCCATCTCGACGGGCGGCATCGGCAGGACCTCCATGAACCCGTTGACCGGCTTGATGAAGGTCTGGCCACGTCGCACACGGGGCGGTGGCTCCACCCGGTAGCGGTAGCCGACAGGACGTCCATCCGGCGCCCTCAAGTAGAAGCCGTCGCCATCGATCTTGAAGAACCACACTTCGCCATCGACCTTGAGGTGCTGGCCATCGCGCGTCACCGCAAATGCAGCGCCCCAGGGCCGCCGTGTCCACGGATCGTGGCCGCGTGGGTTGGGGGCAAGCTCGAGTTTCGGCAGTCTCGTCCTGGTCCGACGGAGCCGCCTTAGTGTCCGCGGTTCGAATCCGGCGACCGAAACCGGATCAGCATCGGCTTCAACGAGGCGGCGCCGCAGCTCGTCGATGTCGAGGCCACGACGGTTGAACAGGCTGAGAAGGTTGTCCGGCGGCCGCGGCCTACGGGCCTCGCCATTGCGTTCCCACTTGGCGTCGATGCATGCCAGGAGGATGTCGAGCGGACGGACAAGATCACGGCCACCCGACGCCACGGCCCGATCGGCACTCGCGAGGAAGCCTTGCAGGTGAGGCGTCATCCGAAACGAACGGCGCGGCCGGATGTCGCCCGTCTGCCACCCAGCGATGTAGGCATCGATCGCTGTTGCCGTCAGTCCCATCGAGCCAAGTGCTCCAGCGAGGCTCGGTCCTGCGGCACCGGCTGCGATCGCCAACCAGAAATGAGCCGTTTCCACCCAATGGATCCCTAGGCGCGCAGCGTGCTGCTCGGCTGCGATCAGCACTGCGCCCGCCTCACCGGCGAAACGCCCGGCGGCTTCAGGATGGCTCGGCCGATGGGCACTGGCCCAGCACTCGATGCCGGCCGCGTCCCAGACGAACGCGCCCCACCCCTGCATCCGTGGGCGCGGGAACGTGGGGTCGCGACGCAGTTGTGACACGCGCTGGCGGGTGACCCCAAGCTTCGACGCGACGTCCGCGCTTCCCAGGAAGCGATCACGCGGAAGCTTGTAGCGGTCGGCCCAGTGGGCTGCGATGGATCCAGTCGGTCGGTCAGCCATCTCCCGAGGGTGCCACGGGGACTCGACGAGTCAAGGGGTGCAAGTCCTACGGATTGGCAAGCACCCGGCACACCCATTCGGCAAGCACGCGAGCGCAGGTCTCGACTTCGTCGATGGGAACGAATTCGTCGGCACTGTGGGCGACCCTGACGTCGCCCGGACCGAAGATCACGCACGGCGTGTCGCCGTGGTTGATGAACATCTGCATGTCGGCGCCGTACGGCTCACCCAGGAGCGCCGGCCGTCGTCCCACGACGGACTCGGCCACGTCCGCCAGTCCGACCGGCAGCTCGTGATCTGTCGGCACCCGCGCGGACCCGAAGCGCCCGCCGCTGATCTCGACCGTGGCCGGGTGTTCGGCAAGGAAGGCATCGGCGGCACAGGCCGCGGCGATCGCAGCGCGCAGGTCAGCCTCGGCGTCGGCGGGCGTCTGGCCGAGCCGCACGCCGTAGCGCCCATAGGCGACCACCCGATCGAGCACGGTCGAGGCCCATTCGCCGCCCTCGACGATGCCGATGATCGTCGGGTACGGCAGCCCCAGGGCGGTCATCAGCGGGTCGGTCTCGGCCTCGTTGCGGCGCGTTTCGTCCGCCTCGAGCGCTCGGGTGAGGAGGAACAGCTTGTCGAGCGCCGACACCCCTTCGCGGCGTTGCGAGGCGTGCGCCGCCCGGCCCGGAACGGTCAACCGGAACGTGATCGCCCCGGCGTGGGCGACGACGATATCCAGGCGAGACGGCTCGGTGATGATGGCCATCCCGCCGGTGGCACCGGAACGGATCGCCGCCAACGTCCCCTGACCCCCGTCCTCCTCCGAGGGCACGAGCACGACCAGGAGCTCTCCACCGAGTCGGTGGAGGGAACCCTCGGTCGCCAGCGACCGGACCGCCGCCAGGATCGCGGCGACGCCACCTTTCATGTCACAGGCACCACGGCCGTACAGCCGGTCGTCGCGGATCTCGGCCGCCCATGGATCAGTGGTCCACGTCAAGGGGTCGCCCGGCGGCACGACGTCGAGATGGCCGGACAGGATCAGCCGCCTGCCGGGACCCTGCCCTGCCCGCCCGACCACGACCGGGAGCGTCGCTCGGGGCATCTCCTCCCCCGGCCACGCCGGGTCCGTGCGCAACTCGGCGAGGTCGGGACGCACGACCTCCACGCTCAGGCCGAGCTCCTGCAATGCGCCAGCCGCCCAGTCGGCGACGATCTCCTCGGAGCCGGTGACGCTCGCGATCCGGACGAGCGTCTGGAGGTCGTCGATGAGCCGGTCCCGATCGACCTCAGCCACGCAGGATCGGTCGAGTCAGACAGGTCGGCCCGCCGGAGCCGTTGATGCCGATCTGCGTCGCCGGGTAGGTGTGCACCTCGCACCCGGCCGCGGCCAGGGCGCCGGCCGTGATCGGATTGCGCTCCGCCATGATCACGACCCCGGGTCGCACGGCGAGGACGTTGCAGCCAAGCGTGGGGAACTCCTCGTCGGGGACGCTCACAAGCCGGATATCGAGATCGACCAGGAGCTCCCACAGGCCGACCGGCAGCAGCGGCAGGTACACCACGGCGAGATCATCGGCGACCGGGGAGATGACGCTCATCAGGTGGACGAGCTCATCGGCGCCTTTCCAGTAGGGAAGATCGAACGCTCGGACATCGCCGCCGATCAGGTCGGCCAGCTGGGCCACACCCGTGGCGTTGGTCCGCAGCGTACGGCCGATGCAGAACAGGTCGGGCCGCAGCCAGAACGTGTCGCCGCCCTCGACGGTGCCCGGCTCCTCGATGCGGCCGAGCGTCGGGATGCCGGCCGCCTGCGTCCAGCGCTCGAGCACTTCGGGTTCGCCGGCGCGGTTCGACTTGCCGGGCCGCAACGGGATCGCGCCGCGATCGGTGACCAGCAACGGGTCGAATGTGTACACGAGGTCCGGGTCGTCGGTCTCCTCGTCGAGGACATGGACCGTCGGTCCGAGGCCCGCCAGGAGGTCGACGAATGCATCGTGCTCCTGGCGTGCCAGGTCGAGATCGACCGGATAGAGGAAGCCATGCGCGGGGTCGTCGAACGCTCGACCGAAGGCCGCGCCCGGTCGTTTCACGAGGACATCGCGTAGCGGCGCGGACATGCTTTGCGCGCCGTATCTGGCAAGACTGAGCGTCATCGCGGGAAGGATAGCGGTGGCTCGCATCCAGGAGTACGCTGCAGAGCGATGGCTGCCTACGCGGTGATCGCTCGCATCGGACGCGCCGACCCACACCTGGTCCTCGGCGACCTCGATCGCGACCTCGACGCGGACGACGGGCCCGACGGGGTGTTCCCCGTCGATGTCGCGGTCCTTGCCGCCGACGTGGTCCGCGCCGATCGACCCGACCGGTTGGCCGAGTGGTGGAGCCGCGCCAGAGAGCTCTGGAAGCAGACCACGTTCTACGTGTTCGACGCCGACAGCTGGCGAACCTAGCGGCGAGTCAGGTAACCGGGCTCCCGAACCTCGCCGGATCGAGCGCAGCGGGCGGCGCCGCGCGGCGGCCGTCGATCAGATCCGCGATGAGCCGGGCGGATGCCGGCCCCGTCGAGATGCCCCACGGCCCGTGACCTGCAGCGACCCACAGGCCGTCGACGCCGGGCACTCGCCCCACCAGGGGTCGACCATCCAGGCTCTGCGGCCTCGCACAGGCGCGCGGCGAGCCGAACGCGGCATCCGCGATGGCCGGCACGAAGCGGGCACCGCGTCGCACGAGTGCCGGTACGAGCGAAGCCGAGTCGGGTTCGTCCAGCAGGAACGTCGAGCCGAGGGAGCTCGAGCCCTCCGCCGTCACGAGACTGAAGGCGTGTCCAGCCTCACCATCGTCGTCGGACCCGGGCTCGATCGAGATCTCGGCTTCCTCGAGGACCCGACGAGGTGGATCGGACAGGGCGACGGGCACGACGACGCCCCAGCGCGACGCGATCGGCGTCCAGGCTCCTGACGGATCCACCAGCGCCGGGGTCCACGGCCCGGCGGCGACGAGGACGTTCCCTGCCGCGACGCGTCCGCCGTCGGCGAGCGTCACGCCGAGTGCACGCCCGGCCTCGATCCATGGCGCGGCCGCGATTCCGGTCCTGATCTCGACGCCGTGTCGCTGCGCCCGCGCGGCATACGCCCGGGTGGCGGTCGCCGGTCCGACCGGGTAGCCGATGTCGAGGTGGCAGGCAGCGACTCCCTCGGCGATGGACCGTTCGAGTCGGCGCACCTCGTCGGGCGATACGAACGTCGGGTGGAGGCCCGGGGCGGTGGCACCGATCGCCGTCGCAAGCAGCCGCGCGCCGTCGACGTCGTGCGTCACGTAGAGCAGCCCGGCCGGCTTCCCCGGGAGCTCGATGCCTTCGAGCTCGCGGTAGAGCGCCACGGTCTCGAGATGAAGCTCCGAGAGCACCGGATCGAACGGATGCTGGACGACACCCGAGTTCCGTCCTGATGCCCCGGCCGCGATGTCGCCCCGCTCCACGAGCACGACCCGCCAGCCGAGCGCAGCGAGGTGGTCAGCCGCCGCGACGCCGATGATCCCGCCACCGACCACGATGACATCCGGTGCGGCCACACCTCGGTCGAGCACGTCCGGATGATGACGGCTGGCCGTGTGCGCCAGCATCGTTGCGCCTGCAACCACGGGCGACGAACGCGAACGGCGTGTACCATCGGGCCGATCGCCATGACCGTCATCGAACGCGCCGACGCGCGACCCCTGTCCCCGCGCGACCCACGCCTCGAGCCATGGCGCTCGTTCCTGACCGCGCACGCCCGCATCACACGCCGCCTCGACGAGGAGCTGCGCGCAGAGCACGACCTGTCGCTGGCCGAGTACGACGCCTTGCTTACCATCGCCGACGCGCCCGATCGCCGCATCCGCATGCGCCAGCTCGCGGATCGCGTGATCCTGAGCAAGAGCGGCGTCACCCGGCTCATCGATCGCCTGGTGCTCGATGGGCTCGTCGAGCGGGCAGCCTGCGCGAGCGACGCCCGTGGCGCGGAAGCGGTCCTCACCGCCGATGGCCTCGATCGACTCCGCCGCGCCTCGCGAACGCACCTGCGCGGGATCGCGGAGCACTTCCTGGCGGCCGTGGACGACGCCGACCTGCGGACCATCGAGCGGTCGATGCAGGCAGTCGCAGAGCACGCCGGCCCTGGCGGTGACGCCCCGGACTAAGACGCCCGCCCCGCGGCGAGGCAGTGCCTACGTCGGGACGAGCGGTTTCGCCTATCCGGGCTGGAGCCCGCGGTTCTACCCGGCCGGTCTCAAGGGCGACGCGCTGCTCGCCCATTACGCCCAGCGCCTTCGCGCGGTCGAGCTCAACAACACGTTCTATCAGTCACCGTCCGAGGCGAAGGTAGCGGCGTGGCTGGCCGCCTCGCCGACCGATTTCAGGTTCAGCGTCAAGGCACAGCGCGGCGGCTCCTGGCGGGCCATGAGCGGTGCGCCAGATCGGGGCCTCCCGTGGCTCACCGACCCGATCCGACGGTTCGGCGAGCGACTCGGCACGGTGCTGTTCCGCGTCCCGGACAACGTCCGACGGGACGACGACCGCCTGGCCGCGATGCTCAGGGCCTGGCCTCGCGACTTGCCGCTGACCGTCGAGTTCGCCGATCCGACCTGGGACGCGGACGAGACGATCGCACTCCTGCGCGAGGCGGGCGCCGTCCTGTGCGCGACGGAGGGCGCCGACGATGAAGCCCCGCCGACTCTCCGACGGACCGGTCCGTTCCTCTACCTCCGCCTGCGCCGGCACGAGTACACCCCCGACGAACTCGGGGCCTGGCGCGACCGGCTTGAACCGTTCCTCGCCGCCGGAGACGACGCGTTCGTGTTCTTTCGTCACGATGAGACCGGCCGTGGCGCCGAGCTCGCCCTGGAGTTCGAGCGACTGGTGAGTTAGGCCTTCTGGCGCGCGTACTCGGCCGGGCCGAACATCACGAGGAGCACGAGCCGCTCCTCGATGTCGTGGAACTTGTGCTCGACGCCGGCCGCGACGAACACCACGGAGCCGGTCTCGATCGCGCGCACCTCATCGCCGACCGCAACCTTGGCGCGGCCCGACATCACCACGTAGAGCTCGTCCTCGCTGTGCGGCGACTGCGGGTCCGTCGCACCGACCTCCAGGACGTACAGCCCGCCGGACAGGTCGGGCACCGAGATGAACTCGTGGTACAGGCGCCCGCTCGCCGCCCGCGCGGCCTCGAGTTCGTCGAGCTCCCATGCGTCCATCGGCGCAGCCTACCGTCCAGCCCGCACGCAGAAGGCCGAGGTGCGCCAGACGACCCCTCCGGACGATCCCGGCTACATTCCGCACGATGCGCCGAACGATCGTCGCCGGGCTTCTCGTCGCCGCGTTGCTGGCGGGCTGTGGCGGATCAGCGGATCCGCCAGGACCGTCGGTCGTGCAGTCCGCAACGCCGGGCCTGACACCCGCGCCGAGCGACGCCCCGAGCCCCGAGCCGACCAGCGACTCGCCGTCGGGCACACCCCCACAGCTCGCGCTCGAACCGCTGGTCGATGGCTTGAGCGACCCGGTCGACATCGCGTGGCGGCCGGATGATCGATCGACGCTGTTTATCGTCGAGCAGATCGGCCGCATCCGGATCGTGCGCGACGACCGCCTGGTCGAGCGGCCGTTCCTTGACATCAATGACCTCGTCCAAGCCGGCGGCGAACAGGGCCTGCTCGGACTGGCGTTCCTGCCGAGCGGCGAGGCGGGGCGGTTCTTCGTCTACTACACGGATCGGGACGGGAACCAGATCGTGGCGTCGTATGACACCGACCCGGACGACCCGGACCTCGCCGCGCCGGCGACCGCCACGACGTGGCTCGACATGGATGACCAGTTCGGCAACCACAACGGCGGCGCCATGGCCTTCGGGCCGGACGGCAACCTGTACATCGGGACCGGTGATGGCGGCGGGGGCGGCGACCCGCTCAACTCAGGCCGCAACCTCGACACCCTGCTGGCCAAGGTCCTGCGCATCGACGTTGATAACGACGCGCCCGACGACAGCGACCCACGCTACGTCGTCCCGGCCGACAACCCGTTCGTCGACCGCAGCGACGCTCGCCCGGAGATCTGGCTGACCGGCCTGCGCAACCCATGGCGGATCCGGTTCGATCGATCGACCGGCGACCTGTGGATCGGCGACGTCGGACAGGGCGACCGCGAGGAGATCGACGTCGCGCGAGCCGGGACCGGCGGGCTCGACTACGGCTGGAACGTCATGGAAGGCTCGACCTGCTTCCGCACTGCCGACTGCGACAGCGACGGTCTCACCCTGCCCGTCGCGGAATACGACCACTCGATCGGCGGGATCTGCTCGGTGACCGGCGGGACCGTCTATCGAGGCGAAACCTCGCCCAGCCTTCGGGGTTGGTACCTGTTCGCCGATTACTGCTCCGGGACGTTCTGGGCGATCGATCCGACCAAGGACCGCACCGAGGATCCGGCCGTCGTCGCCGAGACCGACTACATGATCAGCGCCATCGCCGAGGATGCCGCCGGGGAGCTGTTCGCCACCGACCACGCGGGCGGGCAGGTGCTGCGCATCGGGGTCGCCGGCGGCTGACGGATCCGGCGGATGACTCGCTATCGCGCCCGGTAGGTCACGGTGACTGTGACGGCGACCTCGAGTGAGCCGCTCTCGACCGGTGTCGACACGTCGGCGGCCGCCAGGGCCATCCGCTCGGCCTTCGGATACGGGATCGGTGGTCGGCCAGGGCCACCTTCGACGATATCGGCGACGCCCTCGATGGCGATGCCGGCGGCCTCGGCCAGCACGTCGGCGCGGGCACGTGCCTCGGCCATCGCCCGGCGGCGTGCCTCCGCCTCGGCCGGCGACGGATCGGCGACCCGGAATGACAGGCCGTCCATGCTCGTCGCGCCCGCGGCCAGTGTCCCATCGACCACATCGCCCAGCTTCGTCAGATCGCGGACCGTCACCTCGACCACGTTCGCCAACTCGTAGCCGGACAGCGCCGGGGCGCGGCTCTCTCGATAGTCGTAGCGCGGCTGGACCGATAGCAATGCGGTCCGCACGTCCTTGCGTGCGACGCCGGCGGCATCGACCGCCGCCAGGATCGCGTCCATCAGCCTGGCTGCCTCGACCCGCGCGGCGTCGACCGTCGGCCGGCTGACAGAGACGCCAAGCCGCAGGTCGGCCATGTCGGGCTCGACTGCGACGCGGCCGGTCCCGCTGACGACGATCGTGCCGTGCTCGGTATCGGTCTTCTTGTCGGACATGGCTGTCTCCTGGTCGGGACCGGATGGTAGCGGCCGACGAGTCGGCCGGACTGGTGCGCAGACGCGCCACCGATGGAGCCATGACACGGTCATGCAACGGGGGCAACTCTGCGCCCGTCGCGACCGTCATGCGTGGACTTGGAAGATGCGCTCCCATGGCCGCCGCCGTCCGACGTCCGACTGCGCCCGCCGGCTCGCCATGACCCACACCTCCCGGATCATCACCATCCGACGCGGGGCGCGTCGCCGCCAAGAGCATGCGCGGCTCGCCCGACGCGGTGGTGGGTGGCGACTGCCGGTGTTCGGCACCATCGCCGCCTCGACGCTGCTCACCGTCGCCCTCGCCGGCATCATCGCGACATCGACGCTCGGCGCCATGTCGGCCGGGCTACCGGACCCGTCGGAGCTCGACGACCTGGGGTTCGCGCAGGCGACGATCGTCTACGACCGCGCCGGCAAGGTCGAGCTCGGCCGATTCGAGGACCAGCGCCGTCGGGTGCTGCAGTTCGACCAGATCCCCAGGGCCGTGCTCGACGCGACGACAGCGGCGGAGGACCGGACGTTCTGGGAGAACGCCGGCATCGACGTCCCGGCGCTCGTCTCGGCGGTGGCCGAGAACGCGTCGGGGACCGGCGAGCGGGGCGCGTCGACGATCACCCAGCAGCTCGTCCGTGCACGGCTGTTGCCGGATGACGTCGTGTCCGCTGGTTCGGACCGCTACGTCCGCAAGGTCAAGGAGATCATCCAGGCATTGCGCCTCAACGAGCGCTACCCAGGCGAGAAGGGCAAGCAGCGGGTCGTCACCGCCTACCTCAACGAGATCTTCTACGGGCATGGCGCGTACGGGATCGCCGCCGCGGCCGAGATCTACTTCGGGGTCGGCGAACTCTCGAAGCTGACCATCGCCCAGGCGGCACTGCTGGCCGGACTGCCGAAGGCCCCCACCTCGCTCGACCCGTATCGCTTCGCGGAGGCAGACAAGAAGGGCAGGCTGATCGTGGCCGCTGGGTCGCCGCCGGTCGTCCGGCGCGACTGGGTCCTGGAGGGGATCGCCGCGACCGGGCGCTGGACGACGCTCGAGCAGACGGAGCTGCGTGCGGCGATGGACGAGCCGGTCGTGCTGGTCGGCGAGCGTCCGGTGCGGATCCCCGGCGGCCACTTCACGTGGCAGGTCCGCCGTCAGCTGCAAGCGATCCTGGGCCCGGACGCCGATCTCGAGCGCGGTGGCTACCGCGTCACCACCACCCTCGACTGGCGGGCGCAGCGCCTCGCCGAGAAGTGGCTCACGGCCACGGCGATCGTCCCGAACGTCTCCCGGCGGTCAGCGGAACGGCTCCTCGAGCGGTCCAAGATCCCGAGCAGCGAACGCGCCTGGATCCGGGCGCTGCGTGGCAAGGACCTGCACAACGGAGCCCTCGTCGCCCTGGACTACCGGACCGGTGACGTGCTGGCCTACGTGGGCAGCGCCGGCTACGCGCGCGATAACCTCGCGAGCCGCCGGTTCGAGCCCAAGTACGACGCGGCCGGCGACGGCGCGCGGCAACCCGGCTCGGCCTGGAAACCGATCCTGTACGCCGCGGCCTTCGACGCCAAGCGGCTGTCGCCCGGCAGCCTGCTGCTCGACGTGACCACCGAGTTCGACCGCCGCCAGGACTGGGCGCCGCGGGATGCCGATCAGCGCGAGCGCGGCCCGGTGCTGGTCCGCCGGGCGCTCCAGTACTCGCTCAACATCCCCGCTATCCGGGCGCTCCAGCGCGTCGGCAACGAGCGCGTCGCCAAGACCGCGGAGAAGATGGGCATCCGGTTCGCCGGCGGCCGCGAGGCGTTCCTGCAGTCGGGGCTGGCGGGCGCCCTGGGCACGGTCGAGGTCCGGCCGCTCGATCTCACCTCGGCGTACGGCACGATCGCCAACGGCGGTGTCCATGTCCCACCGCGGATGGTCCTCGAGGTCCGCACCGCGGACGGACGGATCGTGTGGAAGGCCCCCGAACCAGCCGGCAAGAAGGCGATCTCCCCGGCTGCGGCCTACCTCGTGACCGATATCCTCGCCGGCAACACCGATCCCGCCCAGAACGACATCTGGGCGGAGAAGCTCCAGCTGCGCGGGCCGACCGGCTCGAAGCGACGGCCGGCGGCGGCCAAGACCGGGACCACCAACGACGCCCGTGATCTCGGAACGTACGGGTTCCTGCCACCGACCAAGGACGGCGTCGGGCTGGTGGTCGGGGTGTGGCTGGGGAACAGCGACCACTCCTACCCACGGGCCGCCCGCCCAGCCACATCGCTCACGGCCGCTGCCCCGATGTGGCGCGCCTTCATGCGCGACTACACGCGCAAGTGGCCGATCACCTCGTTCAAGCGGCCCAAGGACGTCGTCCAGGCCAGGATCGACGCATGGTCAGGCGGTCGACCGGGCGCCTGGACGCGCGACACGACCAAGGAGTGGTTCATCCGCGGCACGCAGCCTGGGTCGCGCAAGGCGATCGACAAGGACGGACTGCTGTACCGCGTCGGCTGCGGCGGCTGGCGTGTCGATCCTTTGAAGGCTGAGCTCGGACCGGCCGCCTGGCGTGTCGATGTCGCCGACTGGCTGCGTCGCGCGCACCGTGGGGCCGGCGTGATCGGTCGGCACAATTCGTCGACCGCCTATTTCTGGGGCGAGCGGTCGTGGGGCGGTCCGTTGATCGGAGCGTGCTGGCGGCCGCGCGACAACGGTGGCGGCGGTGGCAACGAGGACAAGAAGGAAAAGAAGAAGGATCCGCCCCAACCCAGCCCGACGCCGCCGCCACCGGGACCGACCGGCTGACCGGGCCCACGACCGCCATCGGGGCGTCATTGTCACGCCGTTGCAACCTGTGCCGCGCCGGGCGCAACGGGAGCGCGAGCGTCGAGGTAGTGCACTCCCGATGCCGAACGCGTTCGTGGCCGGCTGCGCGTCGGTGCCCCGGGAAGCCGCTCCGGCCTGTTGATCGACGAGGCGCCGTTTGACAGCCCTACCCCCGATCGCCGGACCAGCCGACGACCCCGGGCTATTGCGGTCGCCCCTCGGTCGACCTGGTGACCCCGTGGTCGAGCCGGACGACAACGCGCTCGCCGGCTTCCTCGCCGAGGCAGGACGCATCGTCGGCTCCTCGCTGGACCCCGCTGCCACCCTCCGACACGTCGCCGAGCTCATCGTGCCGGGAGTCGCGGACTGGTGCGCCATCGACCTGCTCGATGCCAACGGGACGCTGACCTCGGTCGCGGTCGCCCATCGTGATCCCGACCGGGTGCGACTGGTCGAGGAGCTTCGTCATCGCTACCCGGCCGACCCCGACTCGCCGGTCGGCGTCTACGCCGTCGCGCGGTCCGGCGAGGCCATGATCATCCCCGAGATCGACGATGCGCGGATCCAACAGTCGGCGCGCGACGAGGACCATCTGGAGTTGATCCGGAGTCTCCAGCTGCGCTCCTGGATGTGCGCGCCGATGGTCGCCGGCGGCCGCGTGCTGGGTGTCCTCGCCTTCGCAGGGGCAGAGAGCGGGCGGACCTTTGGTGTGCGACACCTCCAGTTCGCCGTCGACCTGGCGGCCCGCGCCGGCGCGGCGATCGAGAACGCCCGCGCGTTCCAGGCGGCCGACCGCTTCCGGCAGATCCTCGACGCCGTGGCGGAAGCGATCTTCGTCCTGGATCCGTCGGGGGACGTCGTCCAGGGCGTGAACCATGGCGCGACCGAGCTGCTCGGACGTGCCGCGAACGATCTCGTCGGCCGCCGGTTGTCCGATCTCGTCGAGGACCCGGTCAGCCAGGGCGTCGACCGCGTCATGCGCGCGGTCCGCGACGGCCGCTCCGAGGCACGCACGGTCCCGCTCAGGTTCCGTCGGGAGGGTGCGGCGTCGATCCCGGCGGAGGTGCTCCTGCAGCGCGTCGAGCTACCGGGCGAGGCGCCGACGATCGTGGCGATCGCACGCGACGTCCGCGAGCGCCTCGAGGTCCAGGGCCGGCTCAAACGGCTCGCCGAGGCGGAGCACGCTCGGGCGGCCGAGCTCAACGCCGTCATCCGGGCGATGGGCGACGGGGTCATCGTGTGCGGCGCCGACGGGCGGACCATCCTCGCCAACCCGGCCGGCCGCGCGATGTTCCCGGACGCCGCCGAGATCGGCTACGCCGGGATCCTCGCGGCGTTGCGCGACCCGGAAGGCGCGGCGCCACGGCTCGGCACGCATGCCGGACCCGTCGTCCTGCGCACCAAGGCCGGTCCCGAACGCTGGATCGAGGTGGCCACCTACCCGGTCGACAGAGCCGCCGAAGGGGAGACCCACGGCGAGACCATCCTCGTGCTGCGCGACGTGACCGAACAACGCCAGCGCGAGGCCGTCCGCGAGACATTCATCGGCGTCCTGTCGCACGAGCTGCGCACGCCGGTCACCACGATCTTCGGGGGTGCCCGTGTGCTGGCACGCGACGAGAGCGGCCTCGACGAGGCGACGCGGCGGGAGATCCTCGTCGACGTGGCGGAGGAGGCGGAGCGGCTCAAGCGGCTGGTCGAGGACGTCGTCGCGCTGAGCCGCTTCGGCGAGACCGACGGGGATCTTGGTAAGGAGCCGGTCCTGCTCCAGCGCGTCGTGCCCGCGGTCGTCGCGTCAGAGGAGGAGCGCTGGCCCGGCGTCGATTTCGAGATCACGGTCCCGCCCGGTCTCCCGACCGTCTTCGCCGATCCCACCTACCTCGAACAGGTCATCCGGAACCTGCTCGCGAACGCCGCCAAGTACGGCGGACAGGGCGCCTCGGTCGAGATCGTCGTAGAAGCCGACATCGACCCCGAGGAGGTGTCGGTCTGCGTCAGGGACGACGGGCCGGGGATCGAGAACGCCGAGGCGGAGCGGCTGTTCGACCTGTTCTACCGATCACCGAACACGGCGTCGGCCACGACCGGGGCAGGGATCGGGTTGTTCGTATGCGCCCGCCTGGTCCGCGCGATGGGTGGACGGGTGTGGGCCCGGGCGCTGCCGGCGGGCGGCGCCGAGTTCGGCTTCGCCCTGCGCGTGATGCACGAGGACTGACCTACAGCCATTTGCGCCAGCGCGCCACCCCGAAGATCGACACGGCCAGCAGGACCATGCCGGCGAGCACGAACCAGAAATTGGTTGCGTCGTCGAAGAACGTCAGCTTGAAGTTCATGCCCATGATCCCAGCCAGTACGACCGCGGGCAGCAGCACGGCCGACAGCAGAGTGAGCGTGCGCATCACGTCGTTGGCGCGCTGCGAGACGCGGCCCATGTGGATGTCGAACGTGCCCAACAGCCCGGTGCGCAGGTTGTCGGTCGCCGACATGGCTGCGTCCAGTCGATCGACCAGGCCCGGCCACGGTCGACCGACAGTCTCCTCGACGTCGAGCTCAGGCAGCGCCAGCGTCGACAGCGCGTCGCGGTGCGGGGCGAGCGTCCGGCGCACCAACCCGACCCGTCGCCGCAGCGCCACGATGGCCGACAGGACGTCGTCGCCCGACCGGCCGTGGAGCGCACGCTGATCGAGCTCGTCGATCTCGCGCTCGATGAACTCGGCGAGCAGGAAATAGCCGACGATGACCTCGTCGATCAACGTGGACATCAGGTCGCCAGCCCGCAACTTGCCGAGCCGGGTCTCGCCATCGAGCCCGTCCTCGAATCGCTCAAGCGCGGCGACCTTCCCGTGGTGGACGGTCAGCACCAGGTTCGGGGCAGCCAGGATGTCGAGCTCACGCTGGACGAGGCGCCCGTCCGCCTCGTCGGTCTCGAGCGCATGGAGCGTGACGTGCAGCCGATCCGCGGTCCGCGTCAGGCGCGCTCGAGTACGCTCGGTGCGCAGGCGGTCCAGGTCGATGTCCTCGAGGCCCAGCACCCGCACGGCGTCATCGATCGACCGTTGGTCGTCGCGGTCGTCGATATCCACCCACAACAGGCGTTTGGTACCGAGCGAGCGTACGACCTCGTCTGTCAGCTCGACCGAGCGATCCCGGCCGTCCGCGTCGAACAGCCAGGCGGATGGCCGACTCAGTGGATGAGACCCAGCAGCCCCGCAGCGGCCACCGCGACGATCGCGACCAGGTATTGGAACGCCAGCATGATCCGGTCGTGGGCGGGGTCCACCTCCCACGACTCAGGCGCTCGGCTTGCCGGCTCGATCAGCATCGATAGGGACCTCGTGAGCTGGTTCGTCGATCGGTGACCGCATCGTGGGACGCAGGGCCATGCGCGGAGATGGCTGACTCGAGGTCCACGCATCGCGCGTGCATGACAACCGTTGCTGAAGCAGGAATGCGATTCCCCTGCAATGCCTCCGACTGCCCCGGACCGCACGACCGTCGCGTCGCTGCCCGTAGGGTCGAGGTCGGACCACATACATGTGGCCGCCCGGCGTCGCCCTCTCGCGTCGCCGTGATCCCAGGAGGTGACCATATGCTCAAGCAAATCATGATGCTGCTGGCCCTTGGGGCCGCGCTCGTCGCCTGTTCGCCGTCCGGCTCGGGGACCTCACCGGCTCCGGTCAATTCGGCAGCACCGAGCGAGATGGCAAGCGAGGCACCGAGCGAGGCACCGAGCGAGTCCGCCGCGCCGTCGTGATCTGAACGAGGCGACACACGTTTACCTGACGCCGGGCCCCTTCTGGGCCCGGCGTTTTGGTATCCGCCGAGGTCCGCCCCCGCCCTCCCGCCCAGGCCCGCGGCGTGCGGCGTCTTCATGCGGTTGTTACGCGCGGGCCTCCGTCCGTTGTCCGCCGGCTAAATCGCTGACGCGACAGTGGGTCGCGTACCCGGGACGGGCACTAACCCCAGCAAGCGGGTGAGATGCCCGCCAAGGGAAGGAGGTTCTGGATGAGCATCATTGCGTGGATCGTCCTCGGCGCCATCGCCGGTTACCTTGCCGGGTTCCTCGTCAAGGGTGACGAGGGGCTCGGGATCATCGGGCACATCGTGCTCGGCATCGTCGGCGCGCTCGTTGGCGGCTTCTTGGCGAGCGCGTTTCTCAATCGCGACGCCATCAACGGGCCGTTCAACCTGGAGTCGATCGTCATTGCGACGATCGGTGCCGTCATCACGGTCGTGGTCGTGAACGCCGTGACTGGCCGGAGCCGCGTGGGTCGCGGCCCGATCTGAGCACCGCACCGGGCACTGAGCCCGGAGGCCCAAGATGTGACGGAGCCCACCAACCGGTGGGCTCCGTCGCTTACGAAAGGAGCGCCCGCCTCATGTCGACCATCGTCGAATCGATCGACGTCGCAGTCCCCGTCCGTGTCGCGTACGACCAGTGGACGCAGTTCGAAGACTTCCCGACGTTCATGGAGGGCGTCAAGCACGTGAAGCAGCTCGACGACACCACCCTCGAGTGGACGGCCGAGATCGGGGGCATCGAGCGCTCATGGCGGGCGGAGATCACGGAGCAGGAGCCCGACAAGAGCGTCGCGTGGCGATCAACCAGCGGCGCCAAGAATGCCGGTCAGGTCACGTTCGAGCCGCTCGGCGACAGCACGACGCGCACCACCCTGAAGCTCGACGTCGAGCCCGAGGGTCCGGTCGAGTCGGCGGGCGACGCGCTCGGGTTCGTCGAGCGCCAGGCCGAGGGGGACCTGCGCCGGTTCAAGGCCTTCATCGAGCAGCGCGGCACGCCGACCGGTGCGTGGCGGGGCGAAGTGGACGCCGGCGACAGCCCGGACCGGCCCCGCTGACACGAGCCGCGAGGCTCGTGCAAGGACAAGCTGGAGGAACGGTCGACCAGCCGTGACGCCCTCCCCGCCACCCTCATACGGTGGCTCCTGTACCACTGGGGGTCCGGGAGCCACACCTTTCGGAGGGATCGAGGCATCGACCATGGCACCGAGCGTCGGCAGTCAGGCAAGGCGTCCGCCCGAAGGACCGGGCCGGACTGCGCCCGCGTTGTCATGCGTTTGTAATGTCCGAGCGCCGCGACGTGGCGAGTCCGGGACACGCCCTGCCATACGGTCGGCGCAACAGCAGAACACCCACAAGGTGGGCGCTTGTGACGGGGCGCACCTCCTTTCGCAACGGACGGTTCGGGTCCCCTCCCCGAGCCGTCCGTCGCCTTTTCATACCCGGAAACGAATCGATCATGCGCGCGAGCGGATTGATCGGGAGGAGTTGACATGACCGCGACGACGAGCCGCTCGAAGGGCAACAACGCCGACGACGGCGGCATCGACAAGATCACGACGACGGCGAAGCAGGTCGCCGACACGGTCGCCGGCGTGGCCGGCGAGGTCAGCGCTCGACTGCCTGAGGCGGCCGAGACCACGCGCGACGCCTTCCAGGAGGCGAACCGGATGGTGCGAGCCGGATCCGACGAGACCCTCAAGGTCGTCGCCGCGTTCTCGCTCGGCTTCGCGGGGGGCCTGCTGCTCGGCGGTGCTCCACGCGCCCTGGTCCTCGCGGCCCTGGTCCCGGCGGCGCTCGTCGGGTCCGAGTTCGTGGATCGCAAGAGCCCCGCCACGGCCTAGGTCCCAGCCGCGCAGTGCAACGGCACTGATAGCGGCGACGACACCGCGAGCGATAACACGTAAGCCGCCGGACCGTAGCGTCGATGGCGCCCCACGCTCGTGGGCCCAAGGAGGTACGTGGACGATGGATGACGCCAAGCGCGCCTATCGAGAGGCCGAGAACAAGACCAAGGAAGAATGGCGCCGCTCCGACGGCGAGGAGAGCCTGGAAGACAAGGCCGCCAACACGGCCGACGACATCCGGGCAGGACTCGGCAACCTCGGCGACGAGGTCGACGAGGAAGTCGACAAGGCCAAGTTCCGCCAGGAGCACGGGAACGACCCCGTCTGACGGCGAACCAGCGAACAGCTCGACGAGGCCCCGGCCGATGGCCGGGGCCTCGTCATGTCATGTCGCGGCGCGCGCCCGCCTGCCCCGGGCAGCCTGACGCGCCCGCTGGCGGAGCAGCCGCACGACGGCCCGCTCCTCCGCCCGATCGGCGCCGGGCGGCGGCGCTTCCTGCTCCTCGGCGACGTCGACCAGGGCTCCCCGGAGCGAGCCATCCAGGTACGCCTCCAGGACCGCCGGGTGGACGTAGCTGCCGCGCGCGACGGCCGGCGTGTTGCCCAGCCTGGCGGCGGTCTCCTTCATCGCCTGGACGACGTTGCGGCGCGCCGCGGGGCCGTGATCCTCGGGCTGGAGCGCGCGCAAGGCGCGGTAGGCCAGTAAGGTCCCGGCCCATGTCCGGAAGTCCTTGGCGGTGAAATCGCCGCCGGACGCGTCGCGCAGGTAGTCGTTGACGTCGTCGGAGCTGATGTCCCGGACCTCGCCGTCATCGTCGACGTAGGCGAACAGGTCCTGGCCGGGCAGCTCCTGGCAGCGCCGGATGATCGACGGCAAGGCGTCGGTCACGCAGGCCGACCTCGTGGACGGCGCCGGACTTGCCCCGGAACCGGAAGCGAACGCTGTGGCCGGCCACGTCGGCGTGGCGACCCCGCAGGGTCGTCAGCCCGAACGATCGGTTGAGCCGCGCGTACTCCTCGTTCCCGACACGGATCAGGGTTCGCTCCAGCAGCCGGACGACCGCGGCCAGGACCTTCTCGCGCGACAACCCGCGCGATGCGAGGTCCCGCTGCACGCGTCGCCGGATCCGCGGGAGGGCATCGGCGAAGGCGATCATGCGCTCGAAGTTCTCGGCGCCGCGGCGCGCGCGCCAGCGGGCGTGATAGCGGTACTGCTTGCGACCGCGAGCGTCCCTGCCGGTGGCCTGAAGGTGACCATCGGGCCACGGGCAGATCCACACGTCGGTCCATGCGGGTGGGATCGCCAGCGCGGCGATGCGCGCCCCGTGCTTCCTTGTCGCGGATGGTGACGCCGTCGGCGTCGCGGTAGCTGAAGCCGCGCCCCGCCCGATGGCGGGTCCAGCCGGGCTTGGCGTCGGTGGAGTAGCGCAGCCCGCTCGCGCGTGCGGCGGCTCGGGCGTCGTCGGTCGTGTCGGGCATGGGCGCACGGTAGTGGCGGTCGTGTGACGGGGGGACACGTCGGGGCCCTTCGCCACATGCCTGCAACCTCGCATCCGGCCGGCACCGACCTCCCGATAGGGGCCCCTTCCGATACTGCGGCCAGTCCCGTCGCGACTCTGCTTTTGGGGGACCGTCGCGATGGGACAGCTGTATCCGCAGCGCCGGACGTCCGAGGAGACCCCCAGACATGAACGCAGTGACGTATGGAGCGCCTGACGAAGCGGTTCGGGGACGACACCGCTGTCGATGGGATCACGCTCGCCGTCGCGCCGGGCACGATCGTCGGGGTCATCGGGCCGTCCGGCGCGGGCAAGACCACGCTCGTGCGGCTGATGACCGGCGCCCTTGCCCCGACCGAGGGAGAGGTCCGCGTCATGGGCGAGGATCCGCTCGAGTTCCGCCGGGAGACCCGCGAGCGGATCGGCTACATGCCGCAGTCGTTCGCCCTCTACCCGGACCTCACGACGCGTGAGAACGTCGACTTCGTGGCCTCGCTGTTCGGCCTCCTGTGGTGGCGGCGACGGCGACGGACGCGCGAGGTCCTCCAGTGGGTCGACCTGTGGGACGTCAGAAGCCGGCGTGCCGGTCGACCTGTCCGGCGGCATGCAGCGCCGGCTCGAGCTGGCATCGGCGCTCGTCCACGACCCTGAGATCGCCTTCCTCGACGAGCCGACGGCCGGGATCGACCCATTGCTGCGCGCCACGATCTGGCAGGAGCTGGGCCGCCTACGCGATGCCGGGCGCACGCTGCTGGTGACGACCCAGTACGTGAACGAGGCCGAGTCCTGCGACGCCGTCGTGCTGATCTCCGAGGGCCGAGTCATCGCCACGGGGACACCGGATGAGCTGCGCCGGACGGCGATGGGCGGCGACGTGGTCGTCATCGACACCCGCGAGCCAATCGATATCTCCACCTTCCGCGACGTACCGAATGTCCACCGCCTGGAACAGTGCAGGTCCGACCCAGGTCCGCGCCACGGTGGCCGACAGTTCGGCGACGCTGCCGGACCTCGTCGAGGCCGTGACCTCACGCGGTGGCGAGGTCGTGTCCGCGGCCGAGAGCCGTCCGTCGTTCGACGAGGTCTTCGCGATCCTCGTGGAGCGCGCACGGCACGAGCGCGCCAGCGAGACCGACGCGGCGCGCGGTGACGACGACGACCAGGCCGCTTGATGCATGCCCCGCTCGCGGTCCTGTGGCGCCTGCTCGCCTTCGTCGGCAAGGAGCTGATCGAGACCATCCGGCGTCCCGGCGCACTGGTCAGCCTCGTGCTTGGGCCGTTCCTCATCATGGCCGTCTTCGGATTGGGATTCAGCGGCGTCCGCCGCCCCCTGGAGACGCTGATCGTCATCCCAGACTCGAGCCAGCTGCCGAGGGAGACCCAGCAGTACCAGGAGCTCGCCGGGCCGCCGCTCCATGTCGCGGAGATCCTGAACGATCGCGACGAGGCCGAAGCCCGACTCCGCGCCGGGCTGGTCGATCTGGTCGTGGTCGCCCCTGAGGACCCGGAGGCGACCTTCCGCAGCGGCCAGCGCACGACGATCGAGATCATCGTCGACGAGACCGACCCGGTCGATGAGAACTACGCCGGTATCCTCGGCAACGCTCTCGCCGATGCCGTCAATCAGCGCCTCATCGAGCAGGCCGTCGAGGAGGGCAAGGGCTACATCGTCGAGGCCGGCGAGGCCCAAGCCGCGGCCATCCCGGCCGACGTCGTGGCCGCACCGACCGAGTCGCGGCTCGTCAATCTCGCGCCGAACGCACCGACGGTGACGTCGTACTTCGGGCCGGCCGTACTGGCGTTGATCCTCCAGCATCTGGCGGTCACGCTCGTCTCGATGTCGTTGGTCCGTGAGCGATCGAGCGGGGTGATGGAGCTGTTCCGCATCTCGCCGGTGAGCTCGGCGGAGGTGCTCGCGGGCAAGGTCCTGGCCTTCGGCATCCTCGGCTTCGTCGTGGCCGGTCTGACGGTCGCGCTGCTCGTCGTCGGGCTGGGCGTCCCGGCCCTCGCCGAGCCTGGCTTCCTCGCGCTCGCCATCGGGTTGCTGCTACTAGCGTCCCTCGGACTGGGACTGCTGATCGCGGTGGTATCGGACTCCGAACGCCAGGCGGTCCAGCTCTCGCTGCTGGTGCTGCTGGCGTCGGTGTTCTTCAGCGGGTTCGTGCTCGCGATCGACGAGTTCACGCCGCCGGTCCGCGCCCTGGCCTATGCGCTACCGGTCACGCATGGGATCCAGCTGCTCCAGGACTTCATGCTTCGCGGCTCGACCACGCACATGTGGCAGCTGGCTGCGCTGGGCGCCATCGCCGCCGTGACGCTGGTGGCCGCCTGGATCGTGCTGCGACGCGAGATGCGCAGGGCGTAGGGTCCCGGCGACTGCACAACCGCTGGCACGGCGCTGCAACGCGGCCGTCCAGCGAGTGCGACCAGACCGCAGCGGCCGTCCTGCGATGGTGGGTGAAGCGACCCCGCACAGGGAGGTACGCCACGATGACTGACGAACGACGCTGGGACCTACCGGGCGCCGATACCGACGAAGTCGATCCTGGGGACGCGCCGCGTCCCGATCGCGACCCCGCCGACAGCCGCCCGCCGCCCGACGACGAAAGCGACAGCGAGAGGGACGTCAACCCGCTGCTGCGCGAAGGCCCGGACGCACCCGACGCGGCCGATATCGAGGATCCGGACGAGCAGCTGTGAGCAGCCCGACACCCGGCCCGCTCGGACCCGCGCGACTCGGGTCGCGCGTGCGCCGACCGCGTGACGGTGAGCCGGCATCGCAACCGGCACTCCGCCCCCCGGTCCGCCCGCTCGACGATGGCACGACCGAACTCGTCCACGTGATCGAGTTCGTGCTCCCGGCGGGCTCGGCGATCCAGCCCGTCGTGTGGCTGGATCGCAAGCTGCTCGACTAGCAGTGGCCGCGCCCGGGGCCCCGCCCCGGGCACGACCCTATGCCAGCGCCGTGGCCGGCTCGGCCTTCAGCGCCGGCAGGATCTCCCGCTTCGCGAAGTCCATGAAGCCTGCCTGATCCGGGCCGATCTGGTGGAGGTAGACGTGGTCGTAGCCTGCCGTCGACGTACGCCCTGATCTTCTCCATGTGCTGCGATGCGTCCGGGCCGCACAGGATGGCCTCGGCAACCTGGTCCTCGGTCACGCTCTGGACCAGATCGGTGAACTGCGACGGGTTCGGCAGCTCCTGGGTCACCTCGCCGTGGAGCGCCGCCGTCGGCCACCACTCGTGGGCGGTCCTACGCGCGGCTGCCTCCGACTCGGCCCAGCAGACCGTCACCTGGCCGATAGCGGACCGCCGCCGCCCGCATCCCGATAGGCCTCGATGAGCTTCTTGTCCGGGCCAGTGGCGATGAGACCCTCGCCGATGCGTGCCGCGCGCTCGGCCATGCGCGGGCCGCTTGCCGCGACGTGGATCGGCGGAAGCTACTCGGGAAGCGTGTACAGCTGCGCGTTCTGGACACGGTAGTGACGCCCGCGGTGGCTCGTCACCTCGCCGCTCCAGAGCGCCGGATGACCTCGACGGCCTCCTCCAGCATCTCGGCCCGGACGTCCCACTCCGGCCAGCCTGGCCGAGGATGTGCTCGTTGAGGTTCTCGCCGGTGCCGACGCCGAGGAAGAATCGCCCTGGCATCAGGCCCGCGGCCGTCGCGGCGGCGTGGGCGATGATCGCCGGATGGATCCGCATCGTCGGGCAGGTCACGCCCGTCCCCACCTCGAGCCGCTCCGTCGCCTGCGCGATCGCACCGAGCACGCCCCACACGAACGGGCTATGGGGATGGCGCTCGATCCAGGGATGGAAGTGGTCGGAGATCAGGGCGAAGTTGAAGCCCGCCTCCTCCGCACGACGGGCGTTGCGGACGAGGTCGCGAGGGCCGTGCTCCTCGCTCGAGAGCGCATAGCCGAGCGCGGTCACGAGGCTCGCTTCCTGGCTCTTGGTCTCGCCGGCCTCCCGCCGTTCCTTGTTCACCGTCCGCGCCGCGCGCTCCTCGGCCTCGTCCTCGCTGACGCCGCGGTCCTCGTAGCGAGTCCTTGATGTGCTCGTACTGGCGCTCGCGCTTGTCGCTCCAGGCCTTCTGTGGCATCGATCGGTCCTCCTGGTTCGCGCCCGGGCCTGCGACCCGAAAGCGCGCCCAGCCTCCGACACCGAGCGTCAGCGATGCCCGGCAGGCGTCGGTCGTCGATGTGGCAGCCGCGTGGCAGTCTCAGGCGCGGGCGGGAGCCGCTCCGGCCGGCTGGTCATCGGTCTCGTCTGCCGTCTGGGCGCCGGCGTCCATCACGGGCACTGGCCGGCGACCGCCGAGCATCTCGCGGTAGATCGCCTCGTACCCGTCGGTCATGCGCTCGACCGAGAAGCGATCGATGACAGACGCGCGGATGGCTGCCCGATCGAGATCCGCGACCCGGTCGACCTTGAACGCCATGGCGGTGACGTCGTCTCCGAGGAAGCCATCGATGCCGTCACGGACGATCTCCGGGAGGGCGCCGCTGCGTCGCGCGATGACCGGCGTACCGCATGCCAGCGCCTCGATCGCGACCAGCCCGAACGGCTCCGGCCACGAACCTGGCATCAGCACGGCGTGGCTCTCGGCGAACAAGCAGATCACGTTCGGCCTGGGAGATCTCGCCGAGGTACTCGATCGTCTTGCCGGCCGCCTTGAGCGCCGGATAGAACACATCGTCGTAGTACTCGCGTTCGGCGCCACCGGCCGCGACCTTCGCCGCGATCCTCAACGGCCGCCCGGCGGCCTTGGCGACCTCGATCGCCTCGACGATGCCCTTCTCGGGCACCACCCGGCCGACGAAGCACAGCGCGTCGGTCCGCGTCCGCCCGAACGGCGCATCGACTAGCCGCAGGCCGTTGTAGACGACGCCCGCCCACGGGACGTCCGGGTGGGTCGACGCCTGGTTCTGACTGATCGCGACCAGGCCGCGAGGCGGGTCCTCGAGCAGGTCGTCGGCCCAGGCCAGGTCCAGGCGGCCATGGAACGTCGACACGACCGGGATCGGACTGATCCGGGCAAGCAGCAGGCTCTGCCACTCGAGGTGACTGTGGATCAGATCGAACTCGTCGACGTGGGCGAGGATCTTCTGCATCGTGAGCTGCATCCAGGGAAGCGATTCCCCGGTGTAGCCGATCGGTCGCAGGGCTCGCGGCACGGTCTCGATGTGCCGCCCGGGGACGACCGAGTCGCCGCTGGCGAACGTCGTCACCTCGTGACCGCGGCGGTCCAGCTCCGTCACGAGGCCGTGGACGATCCGCTCCGTGCCGCCGTACGCCTGCGGCGGCACGCGTTCGAACGGCGGCGCGGCCTGGGCGATGCGGAGAGGGCGAGCCATCGAACTCCTCAAAGGTAGTGACCGCGGACCCCGCCCGGCGAGGCCCGCGGTCAGTGTCGCACTTCCCGGCCGATGACCGGTCAGGACGATGGTCTAGCGATCGCGATCGAGTTCGGGGCGACGCCCCTCCTCGAGCTCCTCTTCGGTCTTGTCGCCGACACCGGCACCACCGGCAGCGCCGACGGCGCCACCGACGACCGCGCCCGGAGGGCCACCGACGGCACCGCCGACCACGGCACCGGCCGCGGCACCACCAAGCGCACCCGCGCCGGCCCCGGCCTCGTCATCGGCTCCCTCAGCAGCCTCACCGGCGACCGCACCGCCGACGGCGCCGATCGCGCCACCGACGACTGCGCCCGGGGGGCCACCGACGGCAGCACCGATCGCGGCGCCACCGAGCGCGCCGGCACCGGCGCCCATGGCCTCGCCGCCGACCTCGTCGTCTTCGGTCGGATCGAGGGGATCAGTGTCGGGATCGACCCGACGCGGTGTCGTTCGTTCGGTCCATCTGGGCGCCTCCTGGGTCGTATTGCGTTGGGGGCCGGATGAACCTACGTGGGCGCCCGGACGGGCCGAGCGTCAATCGGGAGCACCGCCCGTGTATCAGCCTGCTATCAGCGATCCTGGCCGACCCGCGTCGGGCGGGGCCGACAGCGGTCTGGTCCATACTGCGGGCGCCACGCACGACACGACGGGAGGATGGTGTTTGGCCGAGCAAGCACCGGGGCTGGCCGGAGGGACGTCCGGGCGGGGACGAGGTCCGATCGCGCGAGCCCTTGATGTCCGTGTCGGGCCGGGCCAGTCGGTCCTGATCGGTCTGTTCCTTGGCTGGCTGGCCATCGCGACGAAGGCCGCCATCAACGAGGCCATCTCGAGCGACACCGGCTATGTGCTGCTCATGGCGGCTGCCGTGGTCGCCGCGTGGCTCGGCGGCTTCGCCGGGGGCCTGACGACCGTCGCGACGGTCGTCGTCCTCAATGCCGTCGTCTTCCTCGGGAGCGAACCACCGACAGAGGCTGGCGTCGACCAGTTCCGCCAGGTGCTCTATCTCGTGACCGCGACCTTCACCGTCCTGCTCGTCGCCTCGCGGCGCGCTGCCCGCGACGGCCTCGTCGACGCGCTGGCCGAGGTCGTCCGCCCTGGCGGAGGCGGTCGAGGCCCGCGATGCCCGGCTGGAGATGATGCTCGCGGCCTCAGGCACGGGGTTCTGGGAATGGGACATGGAGACCGGCGAACTGAGCTGGTCCGAGGCGATCTTCCGCCAGCACGGGCTGGAGCCGGGACCCAAGGCACCCGACTACGCCACCTACATCGATTCGATCCATCCCGATGACCGGGCGAACTTCGAGAGTGCGGTCGCCGCTGCGCTCGAGGGCTCCGGTTCGTTCGAGCTCGACTACCGGATCGTGCGCCCGGACGGATCCGTGCGCTGGACGCACGGCGCTGGACGTGTCCTGCGTGACGACCGAGGCCAGCCGATCAGGATGATCGGGACGGGTCAGGACATCACCGACCGACTCCGGCTCATCGAAGACCGCGACCGGCTGCTCGCCGACGAGCGGCGGGCAGGCGAGTTCCGAGAAGCCTTCGTGGATGTCATCAGTCACGAGCTCCGGACGCCGATCACCACGATCCTCGGGTTGACCCAGATCCTGGCACGTCCCGGGCGGGCCGATGACGACGCCTCGAGGATGGCGCTGCTGGAGGACGTCCGCTCGGAATCCGAGCGGCTCCACCGGCTGGTCGAGGACCTGTTGGTGCTCAGCCGCGTCGAGCGCGGCCGGCTCGAGATCGAGCCCGAGCCGCTCGAGCCTCGCCGCCTGCTCGAGCGGATCGTGGCACACGAGGCGCTCGAGCTGCCGAGCATCACAGTCGAGACCGAGTTCGAGCGCGACCTGCCGATCGTCGCCGGCGAGTCGACCTATGTCGAGCAGATCGTGCGCAACCTGCTGAACAACGCCGCCAAATACACCCCACCGGGCAGCCATGTGGTCGTCTCGGCCCGCAACCTGGGTACCGCCGTCGAGGTCCTCGTGACCGACGACGGCCCGGGCATCCCGCCGACCTCGCTGGAGCGCATCTTCGAGCTGTTCTATCGGGACCCGGAGAGCTCCCGGGCCGTCGCCGGGTCGGGCATCGGGCTGTTCGTGTGTGCCAGCCTCGTGGAGGCGATGGGCGGCCGGATCTGGGCCCGCACGCCGTCCGGAAGGTGGATCGGAGGTCGGGTTCACGTTGCGCGTGCTCGAGCCGGATGCCGCCGATTCGGGCGTGCCTCGTGACACCGACGCCAAGCCGCCGGTCACCCTGACGCCAGCGACGCAGCCCTCGACACCGGCGCTCAGGGAGGGCCCAACGCCAGCCGGATGAGCCCGACGCCCGCCCCGGCGAGGACGAGCCGGCCACTGCCGACACCGGCCGAGAGCAGGACGAGCGCGACGGCCGCCTCGCCGAGGGCGAGGGCGTCGCGGATCGCGCCTGCGGCGAGCTGGACGGCGACCACCGCGATCAGACCGACGGCGGCGACGTTGACCCCGTCCAGGAAGGCCCGCGCCCGGACCGAGCCACGCAGCCGGTGGAGGACCGGGACGCTCAGGCCGACCGCGACGAACGCGGGGAGGAAGACGCCCACGGTCGCGGCGACCATCCCGACCGGCCCGCCGATGACGTAGCCGATGAAGGTCGCCGTGGAGAACAACGGCCCGGGCGTCGCCTGACCGACCGCCACCGCATCGAGGAGCTGTGCCTCCGTCAGCCACCCGAGTCCATCGACGAGCTCGGAGCGGAGGAGGGCCACGAGCACATAGCCGCTCCCGAACAGCACGGCGCCGATCTTGAGGAACGCCAAGAGGATCGCAGGGGCGGACACGGACGCCGCGACGGCAGCGGCAGCCGCACCGGGGACCGGCAGGATCGAAGCGGCAGCGGCACCGCCCACGCCGGTGGTGACGCCGCCGGCGATCACGAGGCCCACGACGCCGGCGAGCAGCAGCACGGCGATCTCCGGGAGCCCGACGAGGATGGCGACGATCGCGGCCGCCAACAGCCCGACCTGCCACGGCGTACGGAGGGCCCCGCGAGCGATCGACCACCCCGCGTGGGCGATGATCGCGACGACGACCGGGCCGACGCCCACGAACAGCGCCTCGATCTCCGGCCGCGTACCGATACTCCACGTAGAGCCAGGCAAGGATCGCGACGATCACCACAGCCGGGAGCAGGAACGCCAGTCCCGCCACGATCAGGCCGGGGCGTCCTGCCCGCCGGTAGCCGATGTGCATCGCGAGCTCGGTCGACGTGGGGCCCGGGATCAGGTTGGCCGATCCGAGCAGGTCGAGGAAGGTGTGGTCGTCGAGCCAGCCGCGGCGTCGCACGAACTCGTCGCGCATCAGCGCGACGTGCGCCGCCGGCCCACCGAACGAGGTCAGCCCGAGCCGGGCGAACGTGCCGGCCAACCCGACGAGACCCGAGCCATCGGGTCGCGGGGCGGTGTCAGAGAGCGGCGGGGTCGATCTTGTCAGGATCGATGCCGAGGTCGCGGACCGCCTTCGCGGCCTTGGCCGGGGCGAGCGCGCCACAGCGCGCGAGGGCGACCATCGTCGCGGCCGCGATGTGGGGCGGATCGATCTCGAACAGCGCTCGGAGGTCCTCGCGCGTCCCGCTCCGCCCGAAGCCGTCGGTGCCGAGCGATACGTAGTACTCCGGCAGCCAGCGGACGACCATGTCGGGGAGCGCCTTGAGCCAGTCGGTGGCTGCCACGATCGGGCCACCGTCGGGTGGCAGGATCTGGCTCACCAAGGGAACGCGCGGCGTCTTGGCGTCAGGGTGGAGTCGGTTCCAGCGCTCCGCCTCGAGCGCCTCGCGCCGGAGGAGCGGGAATGACGGCGCGCTGTAGACCTCCGCCGCCACGCCGAATTGCTCGGCCAGGATGTCACGGGCCGCGACCGCCTGCTCGAGGATCGCCCCGGACCCGACGAGTCTGGCGGGATGAGCGTCCTTGCCCGCGTCCGGCGCCTCGGCGAAGCGGTAGACGCCGCGCAGGATCGCCTCGTCGGTCAGGCCCTCGGGCCGGGCGGGCTGCCTGTAGTTCTCGTTGTGGAGCGTGATGTAGTAGAAGACGTCCTCGGGCTTGGGCCCGTACATCCGCCGGATGCCGTCGCGGACGATCGCCGCCAGCTCGTAGGCGAAGGCCGGGTCGTAGCCACGAACGTTGGGGACGGTCGATGCGACGAGGTGCGAGTGGCCGTCATCGTGCTGCAGCCCCTCCCCCGCGAGCGTCGTCCGCCCGGCCGTCGCGCCCATCAGGAACCCGCGACCGCGGGCGTCCCCGAACGCCCACATCTGGTCGCCGGTCCGCTGGAACCCGAACATCGAGTAGAAGATGTAGAACGGGATCGTGGCCAGGCCGTGGGTCGCGTACGACGTGCCGGCCGCCTGGAACGAGGCCATCGAGCCGGCCTCCGTGATGCCCTCCTCGAGCACCTGGCCGTCGGTCGCCTCGCGGTACGACAGCACGAGGTCGGAGTCGACCGGCTCGTAGCGCTGTCCGAGCGCCGCGTAGATGCCGACCTCCTTGAACAGCGGGTCCATGCCGAACGTGCGCGCCTCGTCCGGGATGATCGGCACGATCCGCGGCGCCGAGCTCCTTGTCGCGGATCAGGTTGCGCAGGATCCGGGTGAAGACCATGGTGGTCGAGACGGCCTGCTGGCTGCCGGCCGAGAACTCGGCATCGACCTCTGGCGGCGGCGCCGGCAGCGGCTTGGCGCGGACGACCCGCTTCGGGATCTCGCCACCCAGCGCCTTGCGTCGCTCGCGAAGGTATTCGACCTCCTCGGACTTCGGGCCGGGGTGGTAGTACGGCGCGTCCTTGAGCTTCTCGTCGGGGATCGGCAGCTGCAGTCGGTCGCGGAAGACCACCAGCTCCTTCTCGGAGAGCTTCTTGGCCTGATGCGTGATGTTCCGCGCCTCGACGCCCGGCCCGAGCGTCCAGCCCTTGACGGTCTTCGCCAGGATCACCGTCGGGGCGCCCTTGAACTCGGTCGCCGCCTTGTACGCCGCATACAGCTTCCGGTAGTCGTGGCCGCCGCGGCGCAACTTGGCGAGGTCGTCGTCGGACAGGTGCTCGACGAGCTTGCGCAGCCGCTGGTCGGGCCCGAAGAAGTGCTCGCGGATGTAGGCGCCACCCGCGACCGAGAACTTCTGGAACTCGCCGTCGAGGGTGTCGTTCATCTGCTGCACGAGGACGCCGTCGACATCGCGAGCGAGCAGCTCGTCCCACTCGCGGGCCCAGATGACCTTGATGACGTTCCAGCCCGAGCCTCGGAAGACGGCCTCGAGCTCCTGGATGATCTTGCCGTTGCCGCGCACCGGGCCATCGAGCCGCTGCAGGTTGCAGTTGACGACGAACGTCAGGTTGTCGAGGCCCTCGCGGGCGGCGACGTGGAGCGCACCGAGCGATTCGGGCTCGTCGGTCTCGCCGTCGCCGACGAACGCCCATACCCGCGAGCCGCTGGTGTCGAGCAGGCCGCGGTTCTGGAGGTAGCGGTTGAAGCGAGCCTGGTAGATGGCACTGATCGGGCCGAGGCCCATCGATACCGTGGGGTATTCCCAGAAGTCCGGCATGAGCCGCGGATGGGGGTACGAGCTGAGACCCTCGCCGGGCGCGCCCTCGCGGCGGAAGTGGTCGAGCTGGTCCTCGCTGAGTCGACCTTCCAGGAACGCTCGCGCGTAGATCCCGGGCGCGGCATGGCCCTGGTAGAAGACCTGGTCGCCCGGACCGTCGTCCTTGCCCCGGAAGAAGTGGTTGAACCCGACCTCGTAGAGGCTCGCCGAGCTCGCGTACGTGGACAGGTGCCCGCCGATGCCCGGGAACTGATTGTTCGCCCGCAGGACCATCGCCACCGCGTTCCAGCGGACGATCCGGCGGATGCGCAACTCCATCGCCTCGTCGCCGGGGAACGCCGGCTCCTGCTCGGGGCTGATCGTGTTGATGTAGCGGGTCTGGGTGAGCGGCGGCAGCCCGATCTGCAGCTGACGGGCACGCTTGAGCAGCTTGTAGACGAGGAACCGGGCGCGCGTCTCGCCGGCTTGTTCGACCACCTGGTCGAGCGACGTCATCCAGTCCTCGGTCTCGGCCGGGTCGATATCGGGCAGCTGATGCTTGAACTCGTCGAAGTACATCGTCGCCCCTATCGTAGGGCGGACGGTCGGAGCGTGGAGGTTGCGGGTCGGCGACGTTGTGTCGTGACGCGCTCGTCAGGCAGCGTCGATGCGAAGCGTCGTCCCCAGGATCTCCTCACGGACCATCGACCTGACCGCGGGATCGCCCGCGTATTTGCGCTCGAGACCGGCCGACGCGCGCGCGACGGGGTCGGCGTCGGTGGCGGGCACCGCCAGCGCCGGGGTCCGATGCTTCTGGACCACGATCGCGACATCGGGGTTCGCGAGCGCCTCGCGATACCAGCGGGCGCCGGCGCCGCGCCAGGACCGGACGAACACCTCGCCACCGTCGACGACCGCCCAGATGATCGTGCTGTGGATCGGCCCACCGGGCTTCGAGGTCTCGATGCGGACGGTCTTGGCGCGATCGATGCGCTCGAGGTCGTCCTGGTCGAACGCCATCCACGAAGGGTAGCCGCGTGGTTGCGGCGACGCACCGTCCGCGCCCCGCTCGGCGGCCGGCCCTGTAATGCCGATGCAACGGTTCTGCAATGTCGCGGCGCCATCGACGGCAGGGTGGCGCGGGGATGCTGGAGCCCCAACGACAAGGAGTCTCACACCATGAGCGATCCGAACACCGTCATCGTCAAGGACGGCGGCTCCAACACCGGCGTCATCCTGGGGATCATCGCGATCATCATCGTGCTGGCCCTGGGGTGGTACTTCCTGATGGGACCCGGCGCGGGTACGGGCCAGCCCAGCGACATCAACGTCGATGTCAACGTGCCTAGCGCAGCACCGGCGGCCTCCTAGCGTCGATCTGGGGGTGACCGTGTCGGCACTGTCCGGCACCATTGACACCGACCCAGGAGGTTCCGTGTGAGTACCCAACCCCTCGTCCTCGTCGCCGACGACGAACCGCGCATCACGAAGCTCGTTTCGATCGCCCTCGGTGAGGAAGGGTTCCGCGTCGTCACCGCGAACGGCGGCGAGGACGCGCTCCAGAAGGCCGAGGAAGTCCGACCGGACATCGTCCTTCTCGACATCGTGATGCCCGATCTCGACGGCATCGAGGTCATGCGCCAGCTGCGCGAGCGCCGCCCGGTCGCGGTGATCCTGCTGACCGCGAAGGGCTCGACCGCCGACAAGGCGAAGGGCCTCGACCTCGGCGCCGACGACTACATCGCCAAGCCGTTCCATCCAGACGAGCTCGCGGCGCGCGTTCGCGCGGTGCTGCGCCGATCGTCGGGTGCGAGCCCCGGCTCGGGCGTCTTGGCGTTCGACGACATCGAGATCGACCTCGAGCGCCGGATGGTCACCCGGAACGGGGAGCTGGTACAGCTGTCCCGCACCGAGTGGCTGCTGCTCCAGCACCTCGCGGCGAACGCCGGAAAGGTCGTCCTGCATACCGAACTCCTGACGAAGGTCTGGGGTCCGGAGTATCGCGACGATCTCCAGTACCTGCGCGTGTGGGTGTCGCGTGTCCGCCGCAAGCTGGGCGCCGAGCCCGGCGAGCCCGGCCGCATCAAGACGTTCCAGGGCATCGGCTACCTGCTCGACGTAGAGCCGCCGGCACCGCCAGAGACGGTCGCGCCTCAACCCGAGAAGGATGAAGAGTCCGCGCTGATCGGCTAACCGGGCCCTGATAGGCTCGGTCGATGCAGCGCTATCAGCCCGCGACAGCGCTCGTCGTCGTCGATGTCCAGAACGATTTCGCCGACCCCGCCGGGAGCCTGTCGGTCAAGGGTGGCGATGCGGTCGTGCCGGTCATCAACCGGGAGATCGCCATGGCGACGTCGGCGGGCGCCCTTGTCGTCGCGACGCAGGACTGGCATCCGGAGTCGACCCTACATTTCGCGAAGGACGGGGGCATCTGGCCGGTCCATTGCGTTGCCGACACGTGGGGATCGGAGCTGCACCCGGACCTGACGCTCCCTGCTGATGTGCCACGTGTCCACAAGGGCGCGAACGGCGAGGACGGCTATTCGGGCTTCACCATGCGCGACCCGACGACCGGCGAAGAGATGCCGACCGAGCTCGACGGCCTCCTGCGCGATCGCGGGATCGAGCAGGTCGTCGTCGTCGGGCTCGCGACCGACTACTGCGTGTCGGCGACGGCGCTGGACGCCGCTCGGCTGGGCTACACCACGGCAGTGCTGACCGACGCGATCGCGTCGGTCGACCTCCAGCCTGGCGACGGCGAGCGGGCCCTGCAGGCCATGCGCGACGCGGGCGTCGCGATGTGGCAGACGCGGATGCGCTGACCGGCAGGTGCGACTCCACCTCGTCGACGCGACGTATGAGCTCTTCCGGGCGCACTACGCCCCACGGCCACCCGTGCTCGGTCGGGACGGCACCGTGTTGTCCGGCGTATCGGGCCTCGTCGACCAGCTGCTCTACCTGCTGCGCGAGGAGGGTGCCACGCACGTGGGGTGCGCCACGGACCGCGTCATCGAGTCGTTCCGCAACGACCTCTTCGCGGGCTACAAGTCGTCGGCCGGTATGCCGCGCGACCTACTGGCGCAGTTCCCGATCGCCGAGGCTGCCGTCGAGGCGCTCGGGATCGTGCTGTGGCCGATGGTCGAGTTCGAGGCCGACGATGCGATCGCCGCGGCGGCCGTCCGGTTCGCCGACGACCCGCGGGTCGAGCGGATCCTCATCTGCACGCCGGACAAGGACATGGCCCAGCTCGTCCGCGACGAGCGGATCGTGCTCTGGGACCGTCGGCGCGGCCTGACGTACGACGACGCCGGCGTGCGAGCCAAGTGGGGCGTGCCGCCCGAGTCGATCCCCGACTTCCTCGCGGTGGTCGGCGATTCGTCGGACGGCTACCCGGGCATCCCGGGCTGGGGCGCCAAGGGCGCGGCCGCGGTGCTCGCGACGCTACGGCCACCTGGACGAGGTGCCCGCGCGGGCGTCGACATGGGAGGTGCCGGGTGTCAGCGGCGGCCGCGCGATGACCCTCGCGGCGTCGCTGCGGGACCACATGGATGAGGCGATGTTGTATCGGGACCTCGCCCGCTTGCGCACCGCGGAGGACGGCGTGCAGATCCGCCAGAAGGATCCCGACGAGCTGCGCTGGGACGGCGCGCCTCGTGACGCGTGGGAGGCGTTCTGCGACGAGTGGGGGTTGGAGCGGCTGAGTACGCGCCCACATCGCTGGCTCGACGAGTCGTAGCGCGGCGGACCGCCCCTCGCTCCCGCCGACCAGGCATCGCCATGAACGCCCAGCCGAGCGCCAAGAGCAGGGATCGAGAGAGCGGAGCCTGGGATCGGACGCCGTCGCGTCGCCGAGCCCAGACCGATCCGAACGGTCGCCGCACCACGCACCCCGCTGCCGCTCCGTTTCAGTCGCCGGCAGATCCCGCGCCTGGATGCTCGTGCCGGGCTCGCCACAAGGTCGCTGGACCGCACCGGAGATCCGGCCGACCATCGCAGGGGTCGCCGGGCAGATCCGCGACCTAACGAGAGCCAGCAGCGCCGCGTGATGCGGTTCCGGGGCGGCCAGGACGCCGATCGATCTGGGCGAGTGCGCCAGGTCGAACCACGGGCCGCCGTCCATCGCGCTGACACGCGCCCCGCCCCGCTCGGCGATCAGCCCCGCCGCGGCCACGTCCCACGCCGACAGGCCGCCCTGCTGGACGAAGGCGTCGAAGCGGCCGTTCGCGACGTACGCCAGGGCCAGCGCCGCCGACCCCATCGAGCGCGAGATGCGGATCGCCTTCCTGACGTTCCGGGCCCGCGACGCGACCGACCGGCCCGACAGTGCCATCGAGATCACGAAGTCTGACAATTTCTCCTTGTCCGACGCCATCACAGCGTGGCTCGGCGTGCCGAGGGTCGATGTGAGCAGCGCGTGGCCATCCGCGGTCGCGGCGAACGTCTCCGACCGCGTCGGGTCGTGGACGACGCCGACGCTCGGTCGGCCGTCGACCACGAGCCCGATCGAGACGCAGAAGAACGGGATCCCGTTCGCGTAGTTCACGGTGCCGTCGAGCGGGTCGATGATCCACACCCGCCCGCGCCCCGAGGTGGGCGCCTCGCCCTCCACGGCATGGTGCTCCCCGCTCTCCTCGGCCAGGATCGCGTCACCGGGGTGGTAGGCCCTGATGGCGTCGAGGATCAGGTCCTCCGAGAGGTGGTCGGCCTCGGTCACGACGTCGCGGGCGCTCTTGTAGTCGATCCGCTCGAGCCGCTCGTAGCGGTCCATCAGGATCTCGCCGGCCCGCGCGGCCAAGCGCGACGGCGAATGCCAGGTCGTCCCCGTCGCGCCGTCACGGCGTCCGGCACGAGATCGTCCAGTTCGCGCCGGTTCGGAGCCCAGCTCGGTGACGACGGTCGAGAAGGTCCGCGTCTCGCCGGCACCGAGCCGCGGGCTGGAGACGAACGCCGCCCGCCCCGTCCCTCGATCGTCGACCTTGTCGATGCGACAGGTCGTCTGACCGGCGGCCTCGCCCTGGTTCGTCACGGTCATCGTGACGGCCAGCCCGCCGCCGCTCGGGCGTGACGCCGTCGATCCACGCGGGAAACGGACCGATCCCGGCGACCGACAGCCGAGCCACGACGGCCAGCAGGACGATCGCCCCGCGTCACGGCGATGAACACCGATCCGTGGACCTGCCCCGACGCGACGTCCCGCAGCCCGAGCGGGTTGCAGTCCTCGCACAGCCCGACGCCGGGCCCGACCGGCGCGCCGCAGCGGGCGCAGGGATGGGTCGGTTCGGCCGTGGGGACCGAGGCGGTGGGTGTCACGCCTCGATGGTGCCACGAAACGGGCTGCTGCCCGGACCCGAGAGCCCGGACGCGTGCGGCCGGAGTCACCAGCGGGACGACGGACTCCACGAGCGCGTCGATGTCCTCGGTCGATCGGGCGGTGACGATCGCACCGTCCGCACCGGCCTCGCGCCAGCGCTCCCACTCCTCGCGCGGAGCGTGCACCCAGGGCGAGTCCACGACCGTGCTGGCGTCCTTGCCCAGCGCGCTCGCCCTGGAACCCGACGATGACCGTCTGGTCCTCGCGCGACCGACCCGCCTCCTCGAGCGCCTCGAGGTAGACCGGCAGGTTCGCCTCGAAGTTGTCGTCGAACGTCGTCCAGCCATCGCCGATCCGCGCCGCCAGCGCGGGCGCCGGACCGCGTCTCGCCACCCACGATGATCGTCGGCGGCGGACTCCGGGACCGGGAAGGCGTACGGCCTCGCGCAGCGGGTAGTACGGCGAGGGCCGGGTGACCGGGCCGCCGGTCCACAGCGCCCGGATGACCGCGACCGCCTCCTCGAGCCGCGCCACCCGCTCCGGCGCCTCGGGGAAGTCCATCCCGTAGGCCGCGTGCTCCTTCGGCGCCCCGCCGATCCCGATCCCGAGCACGAGCCGGCCGCCCGCTCGCGATGTGCAGGGTCGATGCCATCCGAGCGACCAGCGCCGGGTGGCGGTTCATGACGTTCATCACGAACGGTGCCGACGGTCACCTGGCGCGTCTGCGCCGCCGCCATCGCCAGGATCGTCCAGGCCTCCACGACCGGCACGGTCTTGTCGCCCCTGCCGATGAAGTGGTCCCAGGCACCACACGCCGGCGAACCCCGCCTCGTCGAGCCGGCGGGCGCTCTCGAGCCACCACTCGGGCGTCGCCCGGATCGACCGGAGGCAGACGCCGATGCGGCAGTCCGCGTCGCCTTCAGCCACCGTGCCGCTACAGGCCCGTCTCGAACAGGCGGATGTCCTCCGGCGGCATCGCGTGCCCGTCGCCGCGGGTCGGCCCCAGCGCATCGCGGGCGCCGAGCGCGTCGAGGTCGGCCGGGAACCGACCGATGAGGTCGAGCACGACCTTCTGGATCCGCTCGGCGTTGGCCTGGAAGACCTCGAGCACGCTCTGCGCATCGACCGCCTCGGTGCCCTCGTGGACGCCGGCGTCGTAGTCGGTGATGAGGCTGATGTTGACGACCGCCATCCCGAGCTCGCGGCACAGCCACGCCTCGGGGTACTGGGTCATGTTGATGACCTCCCAGCCGGCGTCGGAGAACCACTTCGACTCCGACTTGGTCGAGAAGCGCGGGCCCTGGATGACGACGACCGTGCCGCGCTCGTGGACCTCGATGCCGTGGTCGCGGATGGTCTCGATCGCCAGCTGGCGCAGGACCGGGTCGTATGTCTCGGCGGAGGAGAGGTGGGTCACGATGGGCCGTCGAAGAACGTGTCGGCGCGTCCCGACGTCCGGTCGACGAACTGGTCGCACACCACGAAGTCGCCGGGCTTGACCTGGAGCTGCGAGCGACCCAGCGGCGCACGGCGAGATCACGGCCTTGACGCCGAGCGAGCGCATCGCCCAGACGTTGGCGCGGTAGTTGATCCGGTGCGGCGGGATGCGTGTGACGGCGGCCATGCCGCGGCAGGAACGCCACGCGCCGCCCGCCGACGTCGGCCAGGAAGAGCGAATCCGACGGCGGCGCCGTACGGCGTGTCGACCTTGATCTCGCGCACGTCGTCGAGCAGCGAGTAGAACCCCGAGCCGCCGAAGACGCCGATCTCCGCCGTGTCCGCCACGCGTCCCTCCCATCCGACTATCGGCTCGCGCCGCACCCCGACGCTGCCGCGCAAGTATGCCGGGCTACGATGGTCGCGCTGCGGACGACGACCGCGGCGGAACGGAGTCATCGATGACGGACTCACGCAGCGATCCCGACGACAACAGCGCGACCGCGCGTTACGACACCGACGCCGCCGGTCCGCCGCCCACGCCGGAAGCACCGTCCCCAGCCCCGCCGCCAACGCCCGACGCGAGCGCACCGCCTCCTCCGCCCGCCGTGACGGCACCGCCTCCAGCGGCTCGGTGGCGGACCCGTGACAGACGACGGCCGCTGGGGCACGATCGTATTCGGCGTGATCCTCGTCGCGGTCGGCCTGTGGTTCTTCGCCGACCAGACGCTCGGGCTCGACCTGCCGCGGCTGCGCTGGAGCGAGCTCTGGCCGATCTTCATCATCGTGCTGGGCGGCTGGATCGTCCTGGGATCGATGCGCCGCGACGCTTGACGCGCCGCGATCGTTGACGACCGAGTGGATCCAGGGTGACGGGTCGCTCCAGGATCGGCTGACGCTTGCCGACTGGCGGCGTCGCGTCGCTGCGCTGTACGCCGAGGTCCGGGCGATGGCCGCGAGCGATCCGGCGGTCGCGCTCGCCCACTGGCGCGACGGCTCGCGAGTGGCTCTTCCGCGAGCATCCGCAGTCGCCGGTGCCTGCTGCCGAGCGCGCTGCGTTCCGGGCGAGGCATTTCGACCACGATCCCCGCGCTGCGCTTCACGGTGCCGGTCGAGCCGGCCGCGGCCGCCGGATCCCGCCGCCCTCGCGCTGGAGCTGCCGAACAGCGGTGCCGACTCGCTGTCGTTCCGACGCATCGGGGCGGTCCGACTGCCGTTCCCGGACGGTGAGCGGCAGCTCTCGGTGTTCTGGCTGGCCGGCTACTCGGGCGGCCTGTTCATCCCGTTCCGCGATGCGACGAACGGGCGGGAGACGTACGGCGCCGGCCGCTACCTGGTGGACGCGGCCAAGTCGCACGACCTGGGCACGGACGAGGCGACCGGCGAGCTGATCCTCGACTTCAACTTCGCGACGCAGCCGTCATGCGCGTTCGACCCGCGCTGGGCGTGCCCGCTGGCACCGCCAGAGAACCGCCTCGACATCGAGGTGCGTGCCGGCGAACGCCTGACGTAGCGTGCGGGCAACCCACCAAGGTACGGCCGCTCCCTGACGGTCGGCCCGTGACGGGCAGCGACGCGCGGACGTCGATGATGCCCGCGATCGGCGTCGCCCTGCTGTGGCGGCGCCGACGCCATTTCCCGCCGGGACTTGTCGCTGTCAGACACGCGATCCGAACGAACGAGCACGCGCCTTCTCACCCAGGCTCGCGACGATTCCGTCGTTCCAGCAAATGGCCATGATCGATCGTCCGAATCTGTGTGCGCCACAGCGACATGGCTGCGACCCCGAGTGCGCGGCCGCGCCGCCAGAGGGCTGCGCCGCGTACCATCGCGACGATGACCGAGACCGCTGCGGCCCCCACGCTCGCTCCCCGAGTCCGCGACTTCCTCGCCGAGACGCGCTTCGTGAGCATCGCGACGGTCGACCCGGACGGTGGCCCGCGGCAGGCCGTCGTCTGGTATCGCCTCGACGGCGAGGAGATCGTCCTCAACAGCAAGGTCGGTCGTCGCTGGCCTTCCAACCTGCTGCGCGACCAGCGAATCAGCCTGACGATCGCGGACGCCGAGGACGGCTACCGCTGGGTCGGCCTCACCGGCACCGTCACGCCGATCCGCGACCAGCCCACTGCCCAGGCCGACATCGCGGAGATGGCGCGCCGCTACCACGCCGACGAACCGGCGAAAGCGGAACGCCTGATCACCGACCGCTTCGAGCGCCAGGAGCGCATCAGCTTCCGCGTGCGCCTCGAGGGCGTCCATGTCCACTTCGACGACTGATCGATGACGGACCCGATGCCCGTCAAGTTCGGCCTCCAGCTCTGGTCGCAGCAGACCGACTGGCCGTCGTTCCGCGACGCCGCACTCGCCGCGGAACAGAACGGCTGGGACTCGGTCTGGACCTGGGACCACCTGCTGGCGATCTTCGGGCCGTGGGAGCAGCCGATCTTCGAGGGCTGGAGCGTCCTCGCGGCCCTCGGCCCGATCACGACACGGGTCCGTCTCGGGCTGATGGTCGGCGCCAACACGTTCCGAAACCCTGGCGTCACCGCCAAGCTCGCCACGACGCTCGACCATGTCTCGAGCGGGCGAGCTGTCGTCGGCATCGGCGCCGCCTGGTTCGAGCGCGAGCACGACGCCTTCGGCATCGACTTCGGCGCGAGCCCGGGCGAGCGCATCGGCTGGCTGGACGAGGCGGTGATGCTGATGCGCCGGCTGTTCGACGGCGAGCGGGTCGACCACCAAGGCCCGCGCTACGCGATGCACGACGCGCTGTGCGAGCCGCGACCGGTCCAGGCGCATCTGCCGATCCTCATCGGCGGCAGCGGCCGGCAGAAGACGCTGCGGGTCGTCGCCGAGCGGGCGGACGCCTGGAACACGTCCGGCTCCCAGGAGGAGGTCACCGACGCCCTCCGGACCCTCGAACGGCACTGCGCCGACGTCGGGCGTGACCCGCGGACCATCGAGAAGACCGTCAGCTTCCACATCATCCTGCGCGATGACGCGGCGGCTGCTGAGGCTCGGACCCGCGAGCTGCTGGGCGCCAACGGCGTCGATGTCGACGACTTCGGCGGGTACGTCGCAGGGACGCCGGCCGAGGTCGCCGACACGCTCCGGGCCTATCTCGACCTCGGCTTCGAGACGTTCATCGTCCGCATGCCCGCGCCGTACGACCAGGAAACGATCGAGCGGATGCCAGAGGTCGCGGAGCTCCTCGCACGATGAGGGTCGTCCTCCTCGCCGGTGGCGTCGGCGGGGCCAAGATGGCCGATGGCCTGGCGGCGAGCGTCGGCGAGGACCTCACAGTCGTCGTCAACACCGGCGACGACCTCGAGCTGCATGGCCTCGCCATCTGGCCCGACCACGACACGGTCGCGTACACGCTGGCCGGACTCGACGACGAGGTGCGCGGCTGGGGCATCCGCGGCGAGAGCTGGACCGTCATGGACCGGCTGGAGGCGCTCGGCGAGGTCGCCTGGTTCCGCCTCGGCGACAAGGACCTCGCCACCCACCTGTGGCGCACCGACCGGCTGCGCGCCGGCTATCGACCGACCGAGGTCGCAGTCGAGCTCGCGACGGTCATGGGCATCAAGCCGCGCATCCTGCCGATGGCCGACGAGCCGGTCCGGACCGAGGTCCGCACGGACGAGGGCTGGCTCGAGTTCCAGGAGTACTTCGTCCATCGCCACCAGGAGCCGACCGTCCATGAGGTCCGCTTCCGCGGCGTCGAGGGGGCGCGTGCCACGCCCGAGGTCCTGGCCACGATCGCGGCGGCCGAGGTCATCGTGATCGCGCCGTCGAACCCGGTCGTGTCGATCGATCCGATCCTCGCGGTGGCGGGCGTGCGGCCCGCGATCGACGAGGCACGCGAGCGTGGTGTCCCGATCGTCGCGGTCAGCGGCATCATCGGCGGCAAGGCGCTCAAGGGGCCGGCCGACAAGATGCTGGCGTCGCTCGGCGAGGCGTCCACCGCTGCCGGGGTGGCGACGCGCTACGCCGGTCTCATCACCCACTTCGTCCTCGATGACGTCGACGCCAAGCTGCGTTCGGAGGTGGACGCCCTCGGCGTCGAGGCGCTGGTGACCGACACGATCATGACCGACGATGCGGCAAGAACCAGGCTGGCCGGAGAGGTGCTGCGCTTCGCGGCCGGTGTGCCGATCCCCGAATGACGGCACCCAGTCTCATCGCGATCGTCCCGGTCGGCTCGGTCGACGGCGCCAAATCCAGGCTTGGCGCCGTGCTCGACGCCGAAGAGCGGCACGACCTGGTCATGCGCCTCGCGGAGCGCACGATCCGCGCGGCGGTGGCCACGCAGGGCATCGACGAGACGCTGGTCGTCACGCCCGACGACGCGATCCGCGAGCTCGCGCTGCGCGTTGGGGCCCGGCCGCTGCGTCAACGAAGCCGCGGCCTCAACGACGGCCTTCGTGAGGCGCGCGACGAGGCGGTGGCGGCGGGTGCGAAGGGGATCCTCGTCCTGCCGATCGACGTCCCGCTCGTATCGCCGGAGCTCCTCGAGCCGCTCGTCACTGCTGCCCGCGAGGCTCACGATCCGCTCGTTGCGATCGTGCCCGACCGGCACGACCGTGGGACGAACGCGCTGCTCCTGGCGCCGCCCGACGTCATCGACTTCTGCTTCGGCGGCGATAGCAAGGAGGCGCACGTCGATGCCGGTCGCTCGGCGGGCGCGAGGGTCGAGGTCCTCGGCGGCCCGCTGACGCTCGACATCGACACGCCCGAGGACCTGCTGCTCGCCCAGGCGGAGACGCCCGAGGCGGTCGGTGGCTGACCGCGTCGAGGCCCTCGCCATCGACGGTCTCGGCGAGATCGTCCCAGGCGACGATCTACCAACGCTCATCGCGGAAGCACTAGCCGCGGCGTCCGACGTCCTGCCGCTACGGGCTGACGACGTCCTGCTCGTGACCCAGAAGGTCGTGTCGAAGGCGGAGGGCGCCGTCGTCGACCTGACCACCATCGAGCCGCGTCCCGAGGTCGTCGAGTACGCGACGCGCCACGACCGCGATCCTCGCCAGGTCGAGCTGGTCCTGCGCGAGGCGAAGCGCGTCGTGCGCATGGAGAACGGCCTCGTCATCACCGAGACGCACCACGGGTTCGTGTGCGCGAACGGCGGCATCGACGCGTCGAACGTCGGCCCGCGGTCCGGCGACGTCGTCACGCTCCTCCCTCGGAACCCCGATGCCTCGGCGGACCGGATCCGAGCCGCGATTCGCGAACGACTCGACCACGACCTGCCGGTCATCGTGTCCGACAGCTTCGGCCGGCCGTGGCGGTTCGGCATCGTCGATGTCGCGATCGGTGTGTCGGGCCTGTTGCCGCTCGACGACCTGCGTGGCACGCCGGACGCCGACGGTCGAGTGATGAAGTCGACCGTCCGCGCCGTGGCCGACGAGATCGCCTCCGCCGCCGAGCTGGTCCTGGGCAAGACCGCCCGCCGGCCGCTGGCCCTGGTCCGAGGCGCCACATTCCGGCGCGGCAACGGCCGCATCAAGGACCTGATCATGCCCGCGGAGATGGACCTCTTCCGCTAACCTCCGCGCGATGAAGGTCGGCCTCCAGATCAGCTCATTTACCTGGCCTGGTGGGCCGGAGCCGATCGGGCCGACGCTCGCGCGGATCGTGCGCGACGCCGATGACGCCGGCTTCGACTCGATCTGGGTCATGGACCACTTCTTCCAGATCCGCGGCGTCGGGCGGATCGAGGAGCCGATGCTCGAGGGCATGACGGCGCTCGGCTTCATGGCCGCTCATTCGAAGCAAGCCCGCCTTGGGCTGATGGTCGGCGGCATCCACTACCGCAACCCCGGCTTGTGGATCAAGGCCACGACGACGCTCGATGTGCTGTCCGGCGGGCGCGCCTGGTTCGGCATCGGTGCCGCCTGGAATCAGGAGGAGTCACGCGCGCTCGGGTTCCCGTTCCCGCCGCTCGGTGAGCGCTTCGAGATGCTCGAGGAGACGCTCCGGATGGCCCACGAAGCGTGGCGGGGCGAGCGCGGCTCGGAGGCGTCGTTCCAGGGCCGCCACTACCGCGCCGAGCGGCTGCTGAACTCGCCGCAGTCGATCTCCCGACCGCGCGTGCCGATCATGGTCGGCGGCGGCGGCGAGCGGAAGACGCTCCGGCTGGTCGCCCAGTACGCGGACGCGTGCAACGTGTTCGGGTCGCCGGAGGGCATCGCCCGCAAGTACGCGATCCTCGACGCGCACTGCGCGGCGGTCGGCCGGGATCCCGCGGAGATCGAGCGCTCGACGCTGCAGGCGGTCCGCCTCGGCCCCCCGAGTTCAGCACGAACGGAGTCGCCGCAGCAGGTGGTCGACCGATTCGGCGACCTGTCCGACGCGGGCGCCGACCACGTCATCGTCGAGCTCAAGGACGCGCACGTGCCGGAATACGTCGAGACCTTCGGGCGAGACATCATCCCAGCACTGCACGCGCTTCCGTGAGTACGATGTGGCCTGGCTCGGCGATGTCACGCTCCGGGACGGCGTGCTGGTCGATACCCCCCAGGGGTATCAGGGTTGAGGTGTAACATTGCCCTATGAGTGACACGCCCAACCCGTTCGGCGGGCTCTCGATCGCGATCGTCGACTCGCCCGCCGAGTCGACGCCCGTGGCGAAGCCGGGCGGGCCGTCCACGGTCTCCAGCGGCGAGGGTCGGGTCGATTCGAAGCTCGTGATCATCGGGTCGGGGCCGGCCGGCCTGACGGCGGCGATCTATGCGGCCCGCGCCAATCTCGAGCCGATCGTGCTCGCGGGTTCGGCACCGGGCGGCCAGCTGATGCTGACCAGTGACGTCGAGAACTACCCGGGCTTCCCGGACGGCATCCAGGGGCCCGACCTGATGGCGGCGTTCCGCGGGCAGGCGGAGCGATTCGGCACGCGTCTGATCGACGTCGACATCGACAAGGTCGACTTCTCCGAGCGACCGTTCCGGATCTGGGCCCGCGGCACCGAGTACCGCGCCCAGGCCGTGATCGTTGCTACTGGCGCCTCGGCGCTGTGGCTCGGCCTCGACAGCGAGACGCGGCTGCGCGGTCGCGGCGTATCGGCGTGTGCCACCTGCGATGGCTTCTTCTTCAAGGATCGCGAGATCGCCGTGGTCGGCGGCGGGGACACGGCCTTCGAGGAGGCCACGTACCTGACCCGCTTCGCGACCAAGGTCCACCTGCTCCATCGGCGGGACACGTTCCGTGCCAGCAAGATCATGGTCGACCGGGCGCTCGCCCACCCCAAGATCGACGTCCACCCCAACGTCGCGGTCGAGGAGGTCCTCGGCGACGAAAAGGTCCATGGCCTCGTGCTCCGGGACACCAAGACCGGTGACAAGCGCGAGATGCCGATCGAGGGCGTGTTCATCGCGATCGGCTACGAGCCGAACACCGCGGCGTTCCGCGACTGGCTCGATATCGACGAGAAGGGCTACCTGGTCGTCCGCGACGAGACGGGCTCGAACATCGAGGGCGTGTTCATCGCCGGCGACGTCCACGATCACCGCTACCGGCAGGCGGTCACCGCTGCCGGCGATGGCTGCAGAGCCGCGATCGACGCCGAGCGCTGGCTCGAGGCGCAGGGGATCACCGAAGTCGCGACCGCGACGGCCTGGTAATCCCGTGGTGTCCACGCGCCGTGAGGCGATCATCGAGCGCCTCGGGGTGACGCCGCCCGTCTCCTCGCTGGTGCGAACCGCGCTCGACGAGGCGATCGGCGAGGCGGAGGCGCGGGTCGATGGCAGCGGGCGACCGGTGACCGTGCTGGATGCCGGCTGCGGCCGGATGTCGCAGTCTGCGGGCGTTCCGGCCGCGGATCGGTCGACTGGTCGGTGCGGACATCCACCGTCCGGATGCACCCCTCCCCCACCTCGACGAATTCGCGGTGGTCGACCTGTGTGGCGACGCCGACGCGTTCGAGCCCGGCACCTTCGACGTCGTCCTGTCCAGCTTCACGCTCGAACACTTCGAGGCGCCCGGCCGGGCGCTGACGAACCTGCGTTCATGGCTCGCCCCGGGTGGCACGCTCGTGGCGACGACCGTCAATCGGCGGCACCCGTTCGTGGGCGCGTATCTCGGCATGCCTGCCGGTCTCCGGCGGCGAATGCAGCCGCTGGTCAAGTCCACCGCCGCCGACGCGCATCCGATCGTCGGCGCATGCAACGACCCTTCCGCCATCACCGATGCCCTCGAGGCGGCCGGTTTCCGCGATATGCGGCTTACGACAGTCGGGCACCTGGCCCGGGCGTGGGGCCGTACCTGGCCGACGTTCGCCATCGGGCTGGCGGGTGACCTGATCGCGCAGGGCGCCCCGTCGCGCCGGTCGACGATCGTCGCCGTGGCGAGGGCCTGATGGGCTTCCCGCGAGGCGGTGTGCGCCAGGCGACGGGCGGCGTGGGCCGTGGTGGGCGCGGCACGGGCGGCGGTGGCATGGGCGGGTTCTGGGGCGGCGGCCCCTCGCCCGATTTCGAGCCAGTGCCCAAGGAGCGTCGCGGGCGGACACTCCGGCGGATCCTGACGTTCTTCGGCCCCTACCGGCCGCAGATCGGTGTCGTGCTGTTTGCGATCCTGCTGACCAGCTTCATCGGGCTCATCAACCCGTACCTGCTCAAGCTCCTGATCGATGTGGCCATCCCGCAGCGCGACCTGGGCCTGCTGAACCTGTACGTCGGCCTGATGATCGCGCTCCCGATCGTGTCGGGCCTCATCGGTGTCGGCCAGTCGTACCTCAACAACGTCATCGGACAGCACGTCATGCAGGACCTGCGGGCGGCGCTGTATTCGCACCTGCAGTCGATGCCGCTACGGTTCTTCACCGAGACCCGGACGGGCGAGATCCAGAGTCGCCTGGCGAACGACGTCGGCGGCGTGCAGGCGGTCGTGACCGACACGGCCAGCTCGGTCACGTCGAACCTCGCGATCGCCATCAGCACCGTCATCGCGATGTTCCTGATCGACTGGCGGCTGACGGTCCTCTCACTCGGCCTCCTGCCGTTCTTCATGTACCTGACCTTCCGGGTGGGCAAGGTCCGTCGAGAGGTCTCGACCGAGACCCAGAAGTCGCTGGCCGAGATGTCCGCCCTCACCGAGGAGACCCTCAGCGTCAGCGGGATCCTGCTGTCGAAGACGTTCGGTCAGCAGGCAAATGCCGTGAAGCGGTTCCGCGGACTCAACGCGGTGCTCGCCGGGCTGCAGATCCGCCAGGCGATGGTCGGTCGCTGGTTCTTCATGATCATCGGCACGATCTTCAGCATCACGCCCGCGTTCGTGTATTGGCTGGCCGGCTGGCTGACGATCCAGAACGACCCGACCGCGCCGACCATCGGCGACATCGTGGCGTTCACGACGCTCCAGAGCCGGCTGTTCTTCCCGATGGGCCAGCTGCTCAACATCCAGGTCGAGATCCAAGGGGCACTGGCGTTGTTCGACCGGATCTTCGAATACCTCGAGATGGATCCGGAGATCGTCGACGCGCCGGACGCGGTCGACCTGGCAGCCGCTGCAGTGCGCGGCCAGGTGCGCCTGCGCGACGTGTCGTTCCGTTACCCGACCGAAGCGGTGCCCTCTGAGCGGGCTGCCGAGGCGCTGGCGCGCAACGACGGGCTGGCCGGCGAGGAGGTCGCGGTCGCGGTGGCGGCCGCGCCGGTCGACGCCGCGGCGGTGGAGTCTCTGGTCGACGGTGAGGGCCCGGCCATGGGCGCGATGCCTGCGATCGAGATGCTGCCGGCCTTCTCGCTGAACGACATCGACCTCGAGGCGCAGCCGGGCGAGCTCGTGGCGCTGGTCGGGCCGTCCGGCTCCGGCAAGACGACGACCACGTACCTGATCCCGCGGCTGTACGACGTCGATTCCGGGGCGGTGGAGATCGACGGCGTCGATGTCCGCCGGATCAAGCTGGCGTCGCTCGGGCGGATCATCGGCGTGGTGACGCAGGAGACCTATCTGTTCCACGCGTCCGTGCGCGACAACCTGCTCTACGCCAAGCCCGAGGCGACCGACGACGAGCTGCATACCGCGGCGCGCGCGGCCGCCATGCACGACCGGATCATGGAGTTGCCCGAGGGCTACGACACGATCGTCGGCGAGCGCGGCTACAAGCTGTCGGGTGGCGAGAAGCAACGTGTGGCGATCGCCCGGGTGCTGCTCAAGGACCCGCGGATCCTCATCCTGGACGAGGCGACGTCCGCGCTGGACACCGTGTCCGAGCGACTCATCCAGGCCGCGTTCGAGCGCCTGATGGAGGGCCGGACGACGATCGCCATCGCACACCGCCTGTCGACGATCCTGCGCGCCGACCGGATCCTGGTCTACGAGCGCGGGCGGATCGTGGAGCGCGGCACGCACGCCGAGCTGCTCGCGCTCGGCGGGTTGTACGCGCGGCTGTATCGGGAGCAGTTCCTGACCGAGGCCTCCGCGGCCGAAGTCGGCGCGGCCGGCTGACGTGCCCACCCGCAAGTCGGTCCGCCTCGAGCATCGCGGTGGGATGGCGTTCCACGCCGAGCCGTCGTCCGGTCATCCGATGGACTTCGACGACCGGAAGTCGGATACCGGGGCGAGCCCCGTCGAGACGGTGCTGTCGGCGCTGGCGGCGTGCTCGGCGATGGACGTGGTGTCGATCCTCGGGAAGAAGCGCCAGGCGGTGACCGGCTACTGGGTCGAGGTCGTCGGCCTGCAGCGCGACGAGTATCCGCAGGTCTACTCCGAGGTGTTCGTGACGCATGAGGTCGAAGGGCGGGAGCTTTCCGAGGCCGCGATCCGTCGGGCGATCGAGCTGTCGGCGACCAAGTACTGCCCGGTCAGCGCGATGATCGCGGCCGGTGCCACCATCGTGCACCACCGCTACAAGATCCGCTCCGAGGGTGCGGTGGATTTCGCCACCGAGGGCGAGGTGCTCTCGACCGGCCCGTTTCGTCGCCCGGACATCATCGCCGGCTGACCGACGGCGGCCGGCGGCGACCTGCGCCGGTGCCGGTGATCGCTCCGAGGGATCAACTTGCTCCCCAGGCGCCTCCATCCCGACGTGAAACCGCGCTTCAGCGCGAAAACGATCCCTCCCCGCGATCACATCCCGCCGGTTGGGCATGCAGCGGCGCGTTCGATACCCAACCGTCACCGAATGTCTACTTAACCAGTAGGAGTTAGGTGCTACGGTCGGGCTTCCCGCCCCATGGAGCCCGACGTGCCGACTGCGATCCCCACTGGTGCAACCGCAACCCTTCCTCCAGCCACCAGGATCGACCCACGTGGGCATCGGTTCGGAGCGGGGATCTCGGCGGCGATCCTGATCGGCGCAGCCCTGGCGAACATGCCGTGGCTGGTCGCGCTCGTCCTGGGATCGATCGGCGTGAGCGCGGCTTTCGGCCTGCGGTACTCCGTGTACGGGGCGATCTGGCGTCGGATCGTAAAGCTGGCTCGCCTCGGCCCCACCGAGCCGGAGCACGAGTACCCGCCCCGGTTCGCGCAGGTCCTCGGCAGCACGGCGCTGCTCCTGTCCCTGGCCGCGTTTGTGATCGGCCTGCCGATCCTTGGCTGGGCCTTCGCCCTTGCCGTCGCAGCGCTGCAGAGCCTGCTCGCCGTGACTGGGTACTGCCTCGGCTGCCGTCTCTATTTCCTGCGCTGGTGGGTGCCTGACCTCGTGACACGCAGCTGGACCGGGCGTTCCCCGCGTCTCAGGCGGCTCGCCACGGAGCGGATCGAATACCGCTGAGAGGGTCCTGGTGCGGTCGATGCGTCGCGCGACCAGTCGTCGCGGAGTGTTGGCTCGGAGCCAACGATTTCAGTCCGAAGCAGCGGTCGCGGCCCGGTAACCGATCGATCGTTGGCGGCCAGTCAACGATCCATGCCGATGGCGCGTTGGATCAGCGCCTCAGCGGCCCAATTCGGGGCTTCAGCTCGAAAACGTTGACGCTCAGCCAACAACGGGGCGGCGGCTAGCGGCAGAGGGCTCTGGGGGAGGACCGCCGCCGAGGCACTCGGGCGCTCGCCGCCGCCTGTTGCATGACTATGCAGTCGAGGTGTATAGTCATGCGCCCATGACGACGGTCCATCCGGTCTCTGCGAGCAACCCGAGCCAGCCGCCCGTGAGCGGCCACGTGCGCCAGTGAGCGCGGGGCTCGGATCGCCCGCGGCGATCGCGACGGACCGCTCGTCGGGGACCGCCTCCCGTTCGCAGCGGGGCATCCAGGCGGACGGCGGCCCGCGCAAGATCCGTGTCGGGATCATCGGCGCGACCGGCTATGTCGGCGCCGAGCTGATCCGGATCCTGTCTCGCCACCCGAACGTCGACATCGTGGGGCTCTCGGGCCGCGACCGCCAGGACGATCCGATCGGCGGCCACCACCCCCACCTCGCCTCGACCGAGCTCACGGTCGGCACAGACCTCCCCGAGGTCGACGCCGCGTTCCTGGCCCTCCCCCACGGTGCCGCGGCGAAGCTCGTCCCGGACCTCGTCGCGGACGGCACGGCCGTCATCGACCTCGGGCCGGACTTCCGCCTCCGCGATCCAGCCGACTACCCGCGCTGGTACGGCTTCGAGCACCCCCGGCCCGACCTGCTCGAACGGGCGGTCTACGGCCTCCCGGAGCTCCACCGCCAGGAGCTCAGCGCGTTGGCCGACGAAGAGATCGCCATCGTCGGATCGCCCGGTTGCTACCCGACCGCCACGCTGCTCGCCCTCGCCCCGCTCGCGCGAGCCGGATTGATCGGCGACCTCGTGGTCGATGCCAAGAGTGGCGTCTCCGGTGCGGGCCGCGATCCCAAGCCCGAGATGATGTTCGGCGAGGTCGATGAGAGCGTGAAGGCGTACGGGCTCGGCGGACATCGACACGTCGCCGAGATCGAGCAGGAGCTCACGCTCGCCGCTGCACGCGAGGGGCTCGATCCGGGCGCCAATCCGGGCGCCGTCGCGGTCGACTTCGTCCCGCATCTCATCCCGATGACGCGCGGCATCCTGTCGACCGGCCACGTCCGGCCGACCCGTCCGGTCAGCCAGACCGAGCTCGACGACCTGTACGTGCGCGCCTACGCCGACGAGCCGTTCGTGACCGTCGTCGCCACCCCGCCCGCGACCAAACACACGACCGGCAGCAACCACGTGCTGGTCCACGTCCGGCTCGACGAGCGGATCGGTCGGATCATCGCGATCGGCGTCGAGGACAACCTCGTCAAGGGCGCAGCCGGACAGGCGGTCCAGGCATTCAACCTCGTCCACGGGCTGCCGGAGACGGCCGGTCTCGAGCAGCTCCCGCTGGCGCCGTAGATGGCGGTATCGGCGTTGACCTCGCCACCGACGCCGACCGTGGAGCGTCGGGCCGTCTTACCCGACGGCTTCGTCGCCGGTGGGTCGACTGCTGGCATCAAGGCCTCCGGCCGCCCGGACCTCGCGCTGATCGTGACGACCGGCGGCCCCGCAGCAGCGGCCGCCGTCTTCACACCGAACGCGTTCGCGGCCGCGCCCGTCCGCCAGTCGCGGGCCAACCTCGCGGCCACGTCCGACGACGCCCGCGGCGCATTCGGGTTCGCGTCCGCCGTCGTGTCGACGAGCGGCTGCGCGAATGCCGCGACCGGCTCGGCCGGCGATGCCGACCAGGAACAGGTCGGCCGGCTGGTGGCCGGCGCGCTCGGCATCGACGAGCGGCAGGTCCTCCATCTCTCGACCGGGATCATCGGGACACGGCTCCCGCTCGACCGCGTCGAGGCCGGCCTCGGCGCACTGGCGCCCGCCCTGCGCGACGACGACGCCGGTCTCGAGGCGGCCGCCGAGGCGCTGCGGACGACCGATTCGGTCGTCGAAGGTCGCGACGGCGTCGGTCGTGCTTCCGGCACCGGACGGCGAACCGGTGACCGTCACGGTCACGGGCATCGCGAAGGGCGTCGGGATGATCCACCCGAACATGGCGACGATGCTGTCGGTGCTCGCTGACCGACGCGGCGATCGCCCCTGAGGTCCTGTGGGGCATGCTCCGGCCCGCCGCGGCGCGGACCTGGAACCAGCTGTCGGTCGACGGCGACACCAGCACCAACGACACGGTGTTCGCGCTTGCCTCGGGTGCTGCCGGCAATGCCCCCCTCGCCGAGGGGCAGTCACGGAGCGGTGGCGTTCCGCGCGGCGCTCGAGGCGGTCGCCCGCGACCTGGCTCGCCAGCAGGCGGCCGACGGCGAGGGTGCCACGATCCTGATCACGACCGCGGTGACCGGTGCAGTCGACGACGCCGATGCCCGTGCGGTCGCGCGGGCGGTCGTGTCGAGCAGCCTGGTCAAGGCCGCCGCCCACGGCAAGGACCCCAACTGGGGCCGCATCGCCGGGGCGGCCGGCAACGCCGTCACCGCGTCGGCCGCGGTGCTCGAGGCGGCCGGGCTCACGCCGGACGTCGCGGATGCGCGCGCATCGAAGCCGGCGAAGCTCGACCCCGACCAGCTCCGGATCTCGATCGCCGGCCATCCCGTGTTCGATGGCGCCAAGGGTGGCCCGCTCGACTTCGACCGCGCCGCTGCGCGGGCCGCGATGGACGCTCCGGAACTGCTGATCGAGCTCGATCTCGGGCTCGGCGACGGTGTCGGCGAGGCCTTCGGCTGCGACCTCACGGAGAAGTACGTGATCGAGAACAGCGAGTACACGACGTGAGCGAGTACTGCCTTGCCGACTCGCTGGCGAGGCATTCCAAGGCGGCGCCGAGCACGCGAGCGAGCGCACCCCGAGGTGCGTGAGCGAGCGCGCGCAGAAGCCAACGCAGGAAGCGTCCGCCAGGGGGGCGGCTCATGTCCGAGATTCTGGTCGTCAAGCTCGGCGGCACGACGATCGCCGACCAGGCCCACGTGCTCGATGACGTGGCCGCGGTCGCGCGCCGACGTCCCGTGGTCCTTGTCCACGGCGGCGGCAAGCGCATCACCGAGTGGCTGGAACGGCTCGGCGTCCCGTCGAAGTTCGAGGGCGGTCTACGCGTGACCGACGCGCAGTCGCTCGAGGTGGCCGCCGCGGTCCTGCGTGGTGTCGTCAACAGCGAGCTGGTCGCCGGACTGCGCGACCTCGGCGTCGATGCCGTCGGCCTGTCCGGCGTCGATGGCGGGCTGCTCATCGCCGAACGGATCCCGCACCTGGGGCTCGTCGCCAGCGTGACCGGGCTGCGGCGCGACCTGCTCGATGCGGTCCTGGTCGTCCGGCCAGGTGCCGGTCGTCGCCCCGCTCGCGCGCGACGCGGACGGCATCGTCTGCAACGTCAACGCCGATGACGCGGCGGCCGGGATCGCCGCCGGACTCGGTGCCCGCCAGCTCGTGCTGCTGACCGACGTGGACGGCGTGCGCGATGCGGACGGCCGCAAGCTCGACACGCTCACCGTCGCGGAGGCGGACCACCTCATCGACACGGGCGTCATCGCCGGCGGCATGGTGCCGAAGATCCGCGCCGCGCTCTCGGCGCTCGGCTGGGAGGGTGCCGAGGCGATCATCGCCGACGCAGGAGCAGAGCGAGCCCTCGAACGCGCACTCAGCGACCAAACGTTCGGCACCCGCATCACCGCGACCCGCCAGGCCGTCGGGGCGGCGTGAGCGGCATGACACCCGGCCAGGAGCTCAAGCGGTTGCGCCAGCGGGCGATCCGCCAGCTGATCGCCTCACGGCCGGTCGGCAGCCAGCGCGAGCTGGTCGATGCGCTCCTCGACCAGGGGTTCGACGTCACCCAGGCGACCGTCAGCCGCGACATCACCGAGCTCGGCCTGCTCAAGGCGCCCCGGGCCGACGGCCACGTCTACGTCTCGCCGGAGGACGTCGCGTCGCGGGCCCCGCTCCCTGTGCCGTCGCCCGACGCTCCGCTCGCCGACGAGCGCCTACGCCGCATCCTCGCCGACGTCCCGGTCACCGTCGGGCGGAGCGGCCTGATCCTGGTCCTGACCGGGACGCCCGGCACCGCCAGCGTCGTCGCCCAGGCGATCGACGAATCGAGCCTGCGGGAACAGGAAGGCACGCTGGCGGGCGACAATACGCTCCTCGTCCTGTTCGCCGATGAAGCCCGCCTGGAGCGCTGGCTCGCACGCTTCGAGGCCATCGCCCGTTCGATCCCGGAGGTCCCCGTCTCGTGAAGAAGGTCGTTCTCGCCTACTCCGGCGGCCTCGACACCTCGGTCGCCGTCGCCTGGCTCAAGTCGCAGTTCGATGCGGAGGTCGTCACCCTGACCGTCGACCTCGGCGGCGGCTCGCTGCGCGAGGGTGTCGAGCGCCGAGCGATGTCGGCCGGCGCATCGCGCGCCTACGTCATCGATGCGCGCGAGCGCTTCGTCACCGACTACGTCTGGCCGCACCTCCAGGCGAACGCCCTGTACCAGGGCGCGTATCCCTTGGCCACCGCGCTCGCACGGCCGCTGATCGCGCAGCTGCTCGTGGAGGTCGCGCGGCGCGAGGGCGCCGACGCGGTCGCCCACGGCTGCACCGGCAAGGGCAACGACCAGGTGCGGTTCGATGTCGCGACGCACGCGCTCGACCCCGGGCTCGAGGTCGTCGCGCCGATGCGCGTCGGGATGGGGCTGACGCGCGACCAGGAGATCGATTACGCGATCGAGCGCGGCATCGAGATCCCGGTCACGAAAGAGTCGCCGTATTCGATCGACGTCAACCTGTGGGGTCGCTCGTGCGAGACCGGTGTGCTCGAGGATCCGTGGGTCACGCCACCGCCCGACGCGTACGAGTGGACGGTCGAGCCGTCCGACGCACCCGAACCCGTCGAGCTCGTCATCGACTTCGAGGGCGGCGTGCCCGTGGCGCTCGACGGGGAGCGGCTCGACCCGGTCGACCTTGTGGAGCGCGTGCACACGCTCGGCGGGCAGCACGGCGTCGGGCGGATCGACCACGTCGAGGACCGGCTGGTCGGCATCAAGAGCCGCGAGATCTACGAGACGCCGGCCGCCACGATCCTGCACACCGCGCACCGCGCATTGGAGGGGCTGACGCTCAGCCGCGACACGCTGCGGTTCAACCGCTTCGTGGCCGACGAGCTGTCACGCCTCATCTACGACGGCCTGTGGTTCAGCGCCCTGTCGCGCGACCTGCGCGCATACGTCGCGTCATCGCAGCGAGTCGTGTCGGGTGATGTCCGCATTCGGCTGGATCACGGGTCGGCGGTGGTCGCCGGGCGCAAGTCGCCGCTGTCGCTGTACGACAAGAGCCTCGCCACGTACGACGAGGGCGACGCCTTCGACCACAAGAGCGCGGTCGGCTTCATCGAGATCTTCGGGCTGCCACTGCGGGTCGAGGCCGCGCGTCACGGAGCAGTCGGTGCGCGCTACGGTGCCGCCTGGACGTGGACCGACCCGTTGCTGGAGTCGCTGCCCACCACCGTCACCGACCCGGAGCCCGCGACCGTCTGACGCGGTCGCGCGCCCCGCGCGATGATGTCCCGGTGATGACCACCGACCGCGTGCCGACCTCGGGCCACGCCGTTCGCGAGCTCGCGTTCCTGCACGAGATCGCCCAGCTGGCGACCCAGGCGCGCGACTGGGACGAGCTGATGCGCTCGATCGTCGACGGGACGACCGCCGCGATGGGCGTCGAGGTCTGCTCGTTCTATCTCGCCGACCACGAGCGGACACGACTCACGCTCGCCGCCACGAACGGCCTCGACCGCTCGCAGGTCGGGCGCGTGAGCCTCGCCTGGGGCGAGGGCATCACCGGGCGCGTCGCCGCGTCACAGCGTCCGATCGCGGTCGACGACGTCACGCGCGACGAGCGGTTCGCCTGGGTCCGCGGCTTCGACATCGAAGGGCTCGCCGGCATGCTGTCCGTGCCGCTGGTGTGGCACGACGAGGTGGTCGGCGTCCTCAACGTCCAGACGCGCGCCGTGCGCCGCTTCGAGCCGGACGAGATCGACCTGCTGCAGACGATCGCCGCGCTGCTGGCGGGCATCGTCGAGAAAGGCCGGCTGACCGCGGAGATCGAGGCGCGGCTCGCGCAGCTGACGGCCCTCGACACCGCCCGATCCGAGCTGCTCAGCGTCGTGACGCACGAGCTGCGGACGCCGCTGTCGATCGTGCGGGTGTACGTCGACCTGCTGGCGGAGGCGGCGACGGCAACCGAGGCCGCCGACTGGCGCGGTGCCGCCAACGACCAGCTCGCGCGAGTCGATCGGCTGGTCGACTCGATCCTGGCGTCCGTCCGCGGCGAGGGCTTGACCGGGCTTTCGAGGGCGCCGTTCGACGCGGTCCGGGCCGTCGACGATATCGTCGAGATGCTGCGGCTGTTGCTTCGGCCACATCCGATCCGCTGGGAGCGTCCCGCCGACCCGCTGATCGCGACCGGCGACGAGACGCGCTTCCGCCAGGTGCTCGAACAGCTGCTCGAGAACGAATCGAAGTACGCCGCGTCGGCCGATGGCGTGAGCATCGGGATCTGGCGCCTTGGCGACGAGGTCCAGGTCTATGTCACCGACGACGGGCTGGGCGTGCCGGTCGAGGACTGGGAGAGCGTGTTCGAGCCATTCGTCCGAGTCGAGGGGCGCGGCCGGTCGCGCGGGTCCGGGATCGGCCTGTTCGCGGCGCGGCGGCTCATGACCGCGATGGGCGGTCGCGTCTTCCTCGAGTCGAACGGCTACGGCGGCTCGCGCTTCGTTGTGGGCCTGCCCGCGGGCTGACGGATCACGCCATCGAGCTAGGACGCGCCTGCGGCCTCGGAACCGTCATCGAGGACGCGGAAGCGCTGGAGCACCTCGATCGCGTCCAGCAACTGTCGACAGAAGTCGTCGCGTTCCGCGTCGGTGAGGCCCAGCCAGCGGAGCGCGAACGCTCGCTCGCCAGGTTCGAACGTCGCCCAATCTTCGTCGGTCATTCCCATCCCATTTCCTCAGCACACCGACCAGCCCGACCCGGCTGTTATGCGGCTGAAAGCCTACCGCAACCCCAGCCCGTGACAAGTAGCGGAACGGTGTCAATGCGTTGCGTGGTGTCATAGATGCGACCCCCAAGGCACCGCCACAAAGGAGAGTCATGCTTGATCCACAGACCCGCCAGCAGCTCCAGACGAAGTTCCAGCAGATCAAGCCGCAGCTGAAGGGTCAGTTCAGCGGCCTGAGCGACCAGGACTGGGATGCCGGCCAGCGCGACCCGGACACACTGATCGACACGATCAGCCGCAAGACCGGCCAGGGCCGTGAGCAGGTCGAGCAGACCGTCCGTCAGTTGGTCAGCTCCACGAACTTCTAAGCCGCACGCGCCTCAGGAAGGGGCCCGTCCTCCGGGACGGGCCCCTTCCTCATGTCTGGGGTTCGTGCCAAGGCGACGGCTTGGCCGGGTCGGGCCTCGGCCACTCGCCAGGAATACGCCAAATCCCCGCCGGGGGAGTACGTAGGCACGCTCCGGAGCTCCCTGTCGGCGAGGTGGACGCGTTCTTGTGCTTGGGCGGGCGTGGATGGCCGGTATCTGACGCCTCGGAGGCGGACTTTCCGTGCCTACCACTCGTGGGGCGGGTATTTGGCGAAGTCCCGCCCGATCTTGGGCCCCCAAGGCTACCGCTCGCCGGGTTCGCTCGCGAGCCGGATCTCGGTCAGCAGGTCCTGGCCGGCGGCGTACAGCGGCGCGAGCACATGCCGCCCTGCACGCAGCGTCGTCTCCGGCGCGACACCCGTGAACCGGTCCTGGCCGATCCGCGCGTGGAAGCGCACCTCGCCGGCGCGGGCCAACGGAAACTCGGCCGTCCGGACGAGCAGGCCGCGCGAGTCGGCGACCACCGACCGGAACCGCTGACCCTCCGCCCGCACCGCGACATGCTCGCCCGCGCCGATCACCCCGCCGCCGGTCGACAGATACATGCTGACGGTGCCGTCGGCAACCGCCACGATCGTCGCGATCGCACGATCCACGGACAGCTCCATCACGGCGACGGCCGCACCCGACCACGGTTCGCCCGGCGGCGTCTGGATCTGCGAGGGGTCGAGCCCGAGCGCCATCGAGCGCAGATCCGCGAACGTGGCGGTCGACCGGCGACGGCCGACCAGTCCCGACCAGAGCCCTCGGAGTCGATCCCGCCAGTCAGGCACCTGGTGCCTCCCTCAGGCCGGGTTCGCGACGACCCTCGTCTCCCCGGCGCGGAGCCGGGCGTATCCGGGCTTGACGACCTCGTTGATCAGCCGCAGCCGCTCATCGAACGGCGCGAACGCCGATTTGAGCGCGTTGATCGTCAGCCACTCCATCTCACCCAGGCCGATGGCGAACGCCTCGTCCAGCGCCGCGAACTCGCTCGACAACGTGACGCCGCTCATCAGCCGGTTATCGGTGTTGACGGTCACACGGAAGCGAAGGCGGCGCAATAGGTCGATCGGGTGGTCGGCGATCGATGCCGCTGCCGCGGTGTGGACGTTCGACGTCGGGCACATCTCGAGTGGCACGCGCCGATCGCGGACGAACGTCGCGAGCCGGCCGAGCTCGACCGAGCCGTCGGCGCGGACCGTGATGTCGTCGACGATGCGCACGCCGTGGCCGAGCCGCTCGGCGCCGCACCACTGGAGCGCCTCCCAGATCGACGGCAGGCCGAACGACTCGCCGGCATGGATCGTGATGTGGAAGTTCTCGCGGCGGACGAACTCGAACGCATCGAGGTGGCGGGTCGGGCGGTAGCCGGCCTCCGGGCCGGCGATATCGAAGCCGACCACACCGGCGTCGCGCCAGCGGACTGCGCACTCAGCGACCTCCACCGAGCGGGCCGCCTGGCGCATGGCCGTCACCAGCATCTTCATCATGATCGGGTTGCCTGCCGCCTCGGCGTTTCGTGCCCCGATCGAGAAGCCCTCGAGGTTCGCGGCGACCACCTCGTCGAGCGTCAGCCCCCGCTCGGTCGAGAGCTCCGGCGCGTAGCGGATCTCCGCGTACGCGACCCCATCGGCAGCCAGGTCTTCGGCGCACTCCGCGGCGACGCGGATGATCGCGTCGCGCTCCTGCATGACCCCGACCGTGTGCGCGAAGGTCTCCAGATACAGCTCGAGTGACTTGCGGTCGGCACCCCGCCGGATGTGCGCGGCGAGGGCATCGGGGTCGGTCGTGGGCAGGCCGTCGTAACCGAACTCGCGCGCCAGGTCGACGATGGTCGCCGGGCGAAGGCCACCGTCGAGGTGGTCATGGAGCATCGCCTTGGGCGCCTCGCGGATCGTGTCCGTGCGCAGCATGGTGGCGGGATGGTACAGGGCTGCGGCGCGCGTGGTCGGGAACGACCATTGACGGTTCGACCTCCCAGCGGGGATGATTCCCTGACCGGCGGGGTGCGAACCGCCAAAGGGGAGATCCCATGCAGCACGATCCGATGCGGCGTCGCCGCATGCGCCACCTGCTCCTGCTCCCGCTCCTCGGTCTGTTATGGATCGGCGTCGCCGCGGCGCCGGTGAGCGCAGCTGGATCGGCGACCTATCGCGACTGTTCGAACATCGCCCTGGCGCCCGGCGCCGACCTCCACCGCTGCGACCTGTCGGACGAGACGATCATCGGACTCGACCTCCACGGAATCGACTTTTCGTGGTCGGACCTGTCGCGCGTGAACGGCGGATGCGATCCGGACCTGCCACGCACGAACCTCGCCGGCGCCCGCATCGCCCGCGCGATCCTGGTCGACGCGAAGCTGTGCGACGCGATCCTGAGCGACGCCGACTTGCACGGGTCAGACATGTCGCGCGTCTCGCTCGAGGACGCGTCGCTGAACCGGGCGAACCTGTCTTGGACGACGATGATCGGGGCACACGCGGCCTTCGCGCCGTTCGTCGACGCCAACCTGTCGAACGCGGTCTGGCGCGACGGATTCGGGACGGGCGCGACGTTCAATGGGGCGGACCTCCATCGCATCGACTTCCGCGGGACGGACCTGCGGTCGTCGAGGTTCCTCGGCTCGGACCTGCGCTACGCCAGGCTGGACGGCGTCGACTTCACGAACGCCGATCTGACGGGCGCCAACTGGCGGCGGTCGACGGGGCTCGCGACAGCGATCTTCTCGAACACGATCTGCCCGGACGGCACCAACAGCGACGCGAACGGCGGGACCTGCGTCGGCCACTGACGGCCCCGCCCGCGGGAGGCGTTCCTAGCCCGTATCGAGGCGCGCCCGCGCGGCACGCAACGCCTCAGCGACGCGTGTCGGGGCGGTGCCGCCGATGACATCGCAAGACGCCAGCGCCCCGTCCACCGACGCGGCGCCCCGAACCACCTCGCCGATGGTCTCGTCGGCGGCCAATGCCTGCGCGCCGGGGTCGCCGCTGGCGCCGAGGGCCAGGCCGATCATCGAGTCGGGCACGACATCGAGCCGCAGCCCCGCCTCCTCGGCCTGGGCCACGATCGAGCCGACGACGTGGTGGGCGACTCGGAACGGGATGCCGCGGCGGACCAATGCGTCGGCCACGGCTGTCGCCGTCGTGTAGCCCTCGTCGGCGGCCGCGCGCATCCGCTCGCGATCGACGACCAGCGTGTCCAGCAGCCCGGACAGCACACCAAGCGACGCCTCGTAGACGGCGACCGCGTCGAACAGCGGCGCCTTGTCCTCCTGCAGGTCGCGCTGGTAGGCGAGTGGCAGACCCTTGAGCAGCGTCAGCAGCCCGGCCTGTGCCCCGATCACGCGGGCGGCACGCCCGCGGACAAGCTCGGCCGGATCGGGGTTCTTCTTGTTCGGCATGATCGACGAGCCGGTCGAGAACGCGTCGCTGACCCGGATGAACCCGAACCGCGGGTTCGACCACCAGGTGACCTCCTCGGCCAACCGGCTGAGGTGGACCATGCCCAGCGCGATCGCCCCGACGGTCTCCACGACGAAGTCGCGGTCGCTCACGGCATCGAGCGAGTTGGCGGTCACCCCGACGAAGCCGAGCTCATCGGCGGTCGCGTTCCGATCGAGTGGGTAGCCGGCACCGGCCAGCGCACCGGCCCCGAGGGGTGAGACGTTGGCCCGCCGCCGGGCGTCGGCCAGTCGATCCCGGTCGCGCTCCGCCATCTCGACGTATGCGAGCAGGTGATGGGCGAACAGGACCGGCTGGGCGGGCTGGATATGGGTCGAGCCCGGCAGGATCGCCGTGCCCTCCCGCTCCGCGAGCGTGACCAGCGACCGCTCGAACGCGACGAGCGCGGCGTCCAGCCCATCGATCGCCCGACGCAGCCACATTCGCAGGTCGGTCGCGACCTGGTCATTGCGGGAGCGGCCCGTGTGCAGCTTGCCGGCCACCGATCCGATCCGATCGGCAAGCGCCGACTCGAGGTTGAGGTGGACGTCCTCGAGATCCGGGTCCCAGGCGAGCGAGCCGTCGCGGACCGCCTCCGCCAGCCCCTCCAGCCCACCGACCAGCTCGTCGACCTCCTCGGCCGTGAGCAACCCGGCACGCCCGAGCCCGTGCACGTGCGCGATCGAGCCCGCGATGTCGTCGGCGGCGAGCTCGCGATCGAGCTCGATCGAGCGGGTGAAATCGGCCACCCGTCGATCGTTCTCCTCCCCGAACCGACCACCCCAGAGCCGCATGCGCCCCTCCTTCGTGTGGCGTCATGCTAGCGGCATGACCGACCCCGCTCCGTGGTGGCGCGACGCCGTCGTCTACCAGCTCTACATCCGGAGCTTCAGCGACACCGACGGCGACGGGATCGGCGACATCGGCGGCATGCGCTCGCGTCTGCCCTACCTGCGCGACCTCGGCGTCGATGCCGTGTGGGTCAACCCATGGTTCGTATCGCCGATGGTCGACGGCGGCTACGACGTCGCCGACTACCGCGACATCGACCCGCTGTTCGGCACGCTCGCCGACGCGGAGGAGTTCATCGCGGAGGCGCACGCGCTCGGCATCCGGGTCCTGCTCGACATCGTGCCGAACCACACCTCCGATCGGCATCCCTGGTTCCAGGCGGCGCTCGCGGCCGGCCCGGGCAGTCGCGCACGCGAGCTCTACGTCTTCCGCGACGGTCGTGGTCGCGGCGGCAGCCGCCCGCCGACCGACTGGCCGAGCGTGTTCGGCGGCCCCGCCTGGACGCAGGTCGTCGAGCCCGACGGCAAGCCCGGCCAGTGGTACCTCCACCTGTTCGCGCCTGAGCAGCCGGACCTCGACTGGACGGAGCCCGAGGTTCGCGCCGAGTTCGAGTCGATCCTGCGCTTCTGGTTCGATCGCGGCGCGGATGGCTTCCGCATCGATGTCGCCCACGGCCTCGTCAAGGATCCTGAGTTCCCCGATCTCGGCCGAAGGTCGCCCAAGTCGGCGGTGAGGCCCGGCCCGTACTGGGACCAGGACGGTGTCCACGACATCTACCGAGGCTGGCGCGCGATCGCCGACGAGTATGGCGACCGCGTCTTCGTCGCCGAAGTGTTCGTGTCATCCGCCGAGCGCCTCGCTCGATACCTTCGCCCTGACGAGCTCCACACTGCATTCGACTTCAAGTTCCTGCTGGCGGGCTGGGATGCGGCCGCGCTGCACGAGGCGATCGACGCCAGCCTGCACGCGCTGGCACCGGTCGGCGCTCCGGCGACCTGGGTGCTGTCGAACCACGACCAGGCGCGGCACGTGACGCGATTCGGGAGGGCGCGCCGCAAGAGCAGCGATCCGGTCACCGGGGTGGATGGCCGCACGACACCGATCCCGACGGACCTCGGGCTCGGCCGGCGCCGAGCCCGGGCCGCGCTGCTGCTGATGCTGTCGCTGCCCGGCGGTGTGTACCTGTACCAGGGCGAGGAGGTGGGGCTCGACGAGGTCGAGGACCTCCCCGAGGAGCTGCTCCAGGACCCGACCTGGGAGCGCACCGGCCACACGATCCGCGGCCGCGATGGGTGCCGCGTGCCGCTGCCGTGGTCGGGTCCCGAACCGCCGTTCGGGTTCGGGCCGCAGGGATCGACGCCGTGGCTACCGCAGCCACTGTCATGGGGCGAGCGGACGGTCGAACGCCAGAGCGGTGACCCGACCTCGTTCCTGGAGCTGTACCGGACCGCGCTGCTTCTGCGCCGCGAGCACCTCGGCTTCCGCGGTTCGGGGATGGCCTGGCTGTCGGCTCCCGAGTCGGTCTTGCGCTTCGACCGCCCGGGCGGGCTCGAGACGATCGTGAACCTCGGATCGAGCCCGATCGAGCTGCCGACCGGCCGACCGATCCTGCTGGCGAGCGAGCCGCTGACCGAGGTCGCGGTGCTGCCGCCGGACACGGCGGTGTGGTTGGGGTAGACCGGGCGCTAGCCCGAGCCGGCCGGTGCCGGGCGCCCGGCGGCGATCCCGTCGCGCGGGAAGACGAACCAGCCCATCGCCGCGGCCACGACGGCCAGGACTGTCCCGAGGCCGAATACGGCCGCGTGGCCGATGCGGTCGTACAGCAGCCCGCCGACCAGGTTGGCCACGATCGCGCCGACGCCGAAGGCGACCGTCTGGTACAGCGATTGACCCGTACCCTGCAGTTCGGGCGGCAACAGCCGCGCGATCGTGAGCACCGTGCACACGAGGATCCACGCGAAGGCGACGCCGGTGATCGCCCGGGTCGCGATGATCAGGACCGGCGAATCGAGGAGGATCCAGGACGAGGTCGCAGCGCCATAGATCAGCGCGCTGCCGACGAACATCCCGCGCAAGCCGATCCGGCGGGCGACGACGGCGGCGATCAGCATCGCGGGGATCTCCGTGAGCCCCGATACGCCGGCCGACAGGGCCACGTAGGACGGTGGGCTACCGAGGTCACCCAGCCGCAGCGGCAGATACGTGAACCCGCTGATGATCGTGATGTTGATGAGCAGCACGGCGGCGAGGACCCCTTTGAGGCGCGGGGCGACCCGAAGCGCGACGCCTGACGAGCCGAGCGATGGCCTCGTGCGTTGCGGTCGCGCTGGTGCAGGCGCCGTTCGGTGCAGATCGGCGCGTTCGATATCAGGGACATGGCCTGCGGCCACGGCCATCACGAGGGCCAGAGCGACCGTCAGGGCGAAGGCGGCGCTGAACCCGGTCGCGTCATACAGGAAGCCGGCACCGATCGACGCAATGGCGAACGACAGGCTCGTCAGCAGGCGGACCCGCGCGTAGCCCCGTCGATCCACCAGGTTCACGGTCAGCGCGTCGGCGAGGGGCTGCCATGACGACTCGAAGACCCAGTACGCCATGAACAGCAGCGCAACGACGACCGGGGGCCACGCGCCGAGCAGCGCACCGACCGCGGCGCCGCCGCCCAGCGCGCAGACCTGGAGCGTCCGTGCCCGACCCAGCCGCACATCGGCGATATGACCCCAGGCCGGCACCGCGAGGGTGAAACCCACCGCGCCGACCGAGGCGATCAGCCCGATCTCCGCCGGTCCGAAGCCGCGCTCGGTCAGGATGACGGGGATGAACGGGTAGAACACCCCTAGCGCTGCGCCCAGGGCAAGGACGAGGAGGCGCAGCGCGATCACGTCGCGATGGTAGCGTGCTTGGAATAACGCAGTAGGCCAAAGCGACGCGCGCATCGATGGGCGACACTTGCCGGCGTGACGATGCCCACACCCGCTCCACCAGATCCGTCCGACCACGCGCTCGAGGCAACCGGGCTCGGCCGGCAGTTCGGCGAGCGCTGGGCGGTCCGCGGGATCGACCTGGTCGTGCGTCGTGGCGAAGTACTCGGTCTGCTCGGACCAAACGGCGCGGGGAAGACGACCACGGTCCGCATGCTCACGGCACTCATCGAGCCGACCGAGGGGACCGCCTCGGTCGACGGGTTCGATGTCCGGGGGGCGGCTGACGAGGTCAGGGCGCGGGTCGGCATCCTGACCGAGACGCCCGGGCTCTATGACAAGCTGCCGGCGGTCGCCAACCTCGACTTTTTCGGGCGGCTCCACAGCCTCGATGCGGCGATCCGCGCGGAGCGCATCGAGCATTACCTGCGCCTCTTCGGTCTGTGGGACCGGCGCGACGAGGTGGCTGGCACGTTCAGCAAGGGCATGAAGCAGAAGCTCGCCATCGCGCGGGCGCTCCTCCACGACCCATCGGTGGTGTTCCTCGACGAGCCGACCGCGGCACTCGACCCGGAAGCGGCGTTCATCGTCCGCGAGGCGATCGAGACGCTGCGGCGGGCAGGACGCACGATCGTGCTGGCCACCCACAACCTCGACGAGGCCGATCGCCTGTGCGACCGCATCGCGTTCGTGCGCGGCGGCCTGCTGCGGGTGGACTCCCCGGCGGCGTTGCGCGGCGCGCTCGGCCATCGCGGGCTGCAGGTCCGGCTCGGTGGTCCGGCGTCCGAGGACCAGGTGGCAGCGGTGCGTGCCGTCGGCGGCGTCAGCGCGACCGAAGCCGCGGACGGGCTGCTACACGTCGGCGCTGATGACCCGGAGTCGATCGCACCGGCCGTGGTCCGAGCCCTGGTCGCGACCGGCGCCGATGTCGTCGAGCTCCACCCTGAACGTGCGTCGCTGGAACGGATCTACTTCGAAGTGATGGGCGTCACGCCCGGTGCCGACGGGATGGAGGACGCGATCTGATGCGACGGTCGATCGTCGGGACGATCCTGTGGCGGGAGTGGTACGAGACGGTCCGCAACCGCCTGCTGATGTCGACCATCCTGATCCCGCCGATCGCGCTGACGATCGCGCCGATCGTGCTCGCGGCGGCCGTCGGCGACAGCGCGCTCCCGCCGGAGCTGGCGGCACAGGTGCTCTCCCAGAAGCCGGAGTGGTCGACCTTCACGCCAGCCGAGCTCGCGGGTGCGTTCGCAGTCCAGCAGTTCCTCGTGTTCTTCCTGTTGATGCCGGCGTACATCCCGCTGTCGATCGCGACGTATTCGATCATCGGGGAGAAGCAATCCCGTTCGCTCGAGCCGGTGCTCGCCGCACCGATCCGAACCTCCGAGCTGCTGGCCGGCAAGGCGATCGCTGCGCTCGTGCCGGGCGTGCTCTCCGGCTGGGCCACCTACGCGATCTTCGTCGTGCTCGCATCGCTCGTCTACGGACCGGCATTGTTCGGCGTCGTGACCGACCTGTCATGGCTTGCCGGCGTCTTCCTGCTCGGACCAGCGGTCGGGCTGTCGTCGGTCGTGGCCGGCGTGATCGTCAGCGCACGCGTCAACGATCCGCGGGTCGCCCAGCAGATCGGCGGTGTCGTGATCCTGCCCGTCATCGCGCTCGTGCTCCTCCAGGCGACGGGCACGCTCCTGGTCGGGCCGCTCGGATACCTGGTGCTGTCGGGGATCGTCCTCCTGGTCTCGCTGGAGGGGTTGCGAGTGGGCGTCCGGCTCTTCGGCCGTGAGGCGATCCTGACCCGCTGGAGTTGAGTGCAACGGTTCGACGGCCGCGCCGGTTCTGGTCCTCGAAAGATCGCTCCGACTGGACCGAAACTTGACATATCCAGGTAGGCCAAGCCCCGTATGATGACCCGATGACGCAGCCCGCGACCCGCGCCGACTGGCTCATCTTCCTGGGCCTCGGGTTCATGTGGGGATCGTCCTACCTGTTCATCAAGCTGGCGGTCGATTCGTTCGGTACGTTCACGCTGATCGCCCTGCGACTGCTCATCGGCGCCGCGTTCCTGTGGGTCGTGCTGCGTGCCAGCCGGACGCCACTCCCTCGCGATCGGCGGGCCTATATGCACCTGATCGTCATGAGCATCGTCAACATCACGATCCCGTTCGCGCTGATCACGTGGGCAGAGCAGTCGGTCGACAGCGCGCTGGCGGCGATCCTCAACTCCACCGTGCCGCTGCTGGTCATCGTGATCGCGCCGATGTTCCTGCCGGACGAGCCCATCCGGATCAACGGGCTGCTCGGTCTGGCGATCGGGTTCGCCGGTGTCGTGCTGATCGTGTCCCCCGGGCTGTTGGGTGCGAGCGGGACCGCGGCCGGGCAGCTGGCACTGCTCGGTTCGTCGCTGGCCTATGCGATCGGCAATGTCTACGCGCGCCGCAACGTGCGCGGCCTGCCGCCGATGATCCCCGCCGTGTTCCAGGTCACCTTCGCGCTGGTGATCGTCGGGGTGATCGCCCTGGTGTTCGAGCGGCCGTGGGAGACGTCACGACCCGATTTCGAGGCGTGGTTCTCGGTCATCTGGCTGGGCATCCTCGGCTCGGGCATGGCATATCTCGCCTACTTCCGGCTGCTGTCACGCTGGGGTGCCACGCGGACGTCGCTGGTGGCGTACCTCCTGCCGGTCGTGGGGATCGTGCTGGGCTTCCTCGTGCTCCAGGAGCCCATCGACGTCACGCTCATCGGCGGGACCGCGTTGGTCATCGCCGGTGTCGCGCTCGTCAACGGCCGCTGGGGCCGGCGTCCGTTGTTCGCGCCGGCCGTCGAGGGCGCGTAAGTCGGGTCGCAGCGCCGCGGGGCCGCTGAGCGCCGCTACCCCCCGAGCGCCAGCAACAGCGCGCCCACCACGATCAGCGCGGACGCGCCGACCCGCAGTAGGGTGTCGCCCCGGTCCACTGCCTCGCCCAGTCGGACGGAGCCCCAGGCTGCCGCGAACACCGCCGCGGACTCGCGCAGCGGCGCGACCCCGGAGAGTGGCGCCACGCTCAGCGCCCACAGCACCAACAAGTACGCAACCAGCGTCAGCCAGCCGCCGATCGCAGCCGAGCGGATCTGCGCCGGCCCGCCCGCGAAGACCTCGCCGCCCACCACGAACCGGTTCCAGAGCACCAAACCGATCGACGCCGTGACCCACAGGATCGCCGCATAGGGCAAGGGGTCGATGAGCCGCGTGCCGACGCGATCGACGGCCGAGTAGGCCGCGATCATGACGCCGGTCGCGAGCGCGAACGCGATCGACGGATCGAAGGCGCGATGTCCACGGAACGCCCGCCATGGCTGCTGGAGCAGGAGGAACCCGACGAGCAGGGCGGCAACCCCCAGCGATCCGGCAATGCCCAGCCGCTCCCCGAGTAGCCCGACTCCGACCGCGACCGCCAGCAGTGGCGCAGTCCCACGGGCGATCGGATACACGACCGACAGGTCGCCGCGCCGGTAGGCCGCCGAGAGCAGGACGAAGTAGCCGGTCTCGATGACGCCCGACACGACGCCGAGCGCCACGCCTTCGGGCGGCAGACTCGGGCGACCGGCGACCCACCACGCCGCGACGCCGACAGGCACGATGCCGGCCGACGCCGCGAGCATGCCGACCGTGGCTGCGCGGAGCGGGTCACCGGCCGTCTTGAGCCGGACGTTCCACGCGACGTGGAGGCCGGCGCTGACGAGGACCAGGGCGATGACGAAGGGGTCCACCCCCGGACGTTAGCGGCCGACATCCCTCCGCTGCATGCCCCACGCGCCGACGAGCAGCCCACCGATGGCGAGGGCAGCCGCGACGACGAGACCGACGACGTCGTACGTGCCGGCCATCGGCTGGCCGAGGTGCTTGTAGATCGACAGATCCAGGATCACATCTGGCAGGTCGAGGGCAGTCCCCAGCGTGTCGAGCACGAACGTGGCGATCACCGCCGCGGCGGCGACCGGCGCCGCCAGCGACGAGCGGATGAGCCCGCCCGCCGCGAAGCCGATGCCCGTGAAGCCGGCAGCGGCTAACCCGAGGATCGCCGAGCCGGCGACCGGGGCGGTGATGTCCCCGCCCTGGGGGGCGACGGCCGCGGTCACGAAGAGACCGAGGACGATCACGAACACGCCGATCGCGGCCATCACCGACAGCCCGCTGCGGAGCGCCCAGCGGATACGCGAGACGGGCGTCGACAGCACCAGATCCAGGCGGCGCTCGTTCTCGTCGCTGGCCCACGCGGCCAGGAACGTGGCGCCCGCCAGGCCGGCCATAAGGGAGGCGAACGCGAAGAACGCCAGCTGCAGGATGCCCGATGGCTGACTCAGGTCGAGGTCTGGGTAGATGATCCGGATGTAGTCGGTCAACCCGGGGGTCTGGTTCAGGACGTCGGTCAGTGCCGGCGCCGACGAGGCGATCAACGCGGCGTACACACCGACCCCGCCACCCCACCCGAGCGCTGCCGGGGCGAGATCTGCGAGCAACCGCGCGAACGGACCGCTCGTCCCACGCGGCAGCCCCGGGATCCGGAGCCACCGCAACGGCGCGACGGCGCCGATGTCGCGCCGCTCGAACACCGCGACGCCGAGCGCCAGGAGGGCGACCACGACGAGGGCCAGCAGGCCGACCGATCCCCAGTCGGTCACGCCGGCGATCGGGCGGTGACCGGAGGTCCAGGCGTACCAGGAGATCGGGCCGATCGCCTCGAGCGCCGGCGACAGCGTCGAATAGGACGACACGAGATACATGCCGAACAGGGCCATCAACCCGACGCCGACGGCCTTCGACCGACCGACCAGCGGGGCGAACGCGAACGCGATCGAACCCGCGGCGAGCATCAGCAGGCCGTAGAGCGTCACCTGGCTGAGCGCCGCATCGAGCGGGATCTCGTCGCCCGGCAGCGTCGCGAAGATGCGACCGGCCAGGTACAGCAGGACGGCGGCGATCAGCAACGCCACGACGAGCGCGGTGACGTGACCGGCGACCTTCTGGAGCGCGATCGAGCGCCGGCTGTGCGGGGTCGACACCAGCAGGTCCAGGCTACCCTTGGCGGCCTCACCGGCGAGCGTGCCTGACAGCGCGATCACCGACCACAGCCCGAGCAGGACCGGCAACACGTTGCCGACGCGCCAGGAGATGAAGCCGCCGAGCGTCTCGATGTTGATCGCCTCGCCGAGCAGGCCGCGGAACACGGCCGGCAGCGCCGTCATCGACCTGACCAGCAGCTGGCGCTTCTCGAGGGTGTCGAATTCGGCGGCGATGGGCGCCGCCGTGGCCAGCATGAACAGCCCGCCCATGAACCCCACGATCAGCGCGGCACGCCGGCTGTCACGCAGGGTCTTGCCGTAGATCGAAGCCAGTCCGATGACCCGCGACCAGGGTCGCGGGCGGATCAGGATGGCGGTGCTGGCGGTATCAGCGGTCATCGGGGCCGACTCCTGCCGGGACCGCGCTCTCATGGGCACCGTATTGCGCCAGGAAGACGTCCTCGAGGTTCGGCTCGCGGCTGACCACGTCGATCAGGCCATGCCCGGCGGCCGCCGCGATGACCTGGCCGATCGGGCCGTTGACACGCATGCTGACAACGTTCTCGTCCACGACGACATCGCTGACGTTGTCCAGAGCGGAGAACACCGCGGCCGACATCGGGTGCGAGAACGTCAGCTCGACATGGTGGAACGCGAGCTGGCGGATCGTCTCGATCCGGTCGACCTGGACGAGGCGGCCCTCGCGGATGATCGCGACGCGATCGCAGGTGCGATCGACCTCGTCGATGATGTGCGAACTGAGGAACACGGTGCGCCCCTCGGCGCGGGCCTCGCGGACCATCTCGAAGAATGACTGCTGGATGAGTGGGTCGAGCCCGGCGGTGGGCTCGTCGAGGATCAGCAGATCAGGCCTGTGCTGGAGCGCGACGACCAGGCCGACCTTCTGCTTGTTGCCCTTCGAGTATTCCTTGAACCGGCGGCTCGGGTCGAGGTCGAGGCGCTCGACCAATTCCGCGACGTAGCCGGCATCGACCCCGCCTCGCAGGTTCGCGAAGTAGGTGATCGTGTCGGCCCCGGTGAGGCGGTCGTACAGGTCGAACTCGCCGGGGAGGTAGCCCACGCGACGGTGGATCGCTACTGGATCCCTGGTCGTCTCGATGCCGAAGACCTCGGCCCGCCCGGAGGTCGGCCGGATGAGATCGAGCAGCACTCGCATCGTCGTGGTCTTGCCGGCGCCGTTCGGCCCCAGGAAGCCGAAGATCTCTCCGGCTTCGACATCGAGGTCGACCTCGGTGATCCCGCGATGGATCCCGTACGTCTTGGTGAGCTGCTCGGTATGGATGACCGAGGTCATGTCGGTTCCTTCCTGCCGGTCGACCCGGCTCGTTCACGCAGGAATCGGTCCACGACGGTCGGGACCTCGCGTTCCATGAAGGCGAAGAGATCGCGGAATTCCTCGAGCCGAGCGCTGGACCCGGGCGGTCGGTCGGCGATGGCGCCGAGACCGCGTTCCGCCATCTCGCGGAAGTGGTGATAGATCCGTGCGGCACCGCGGAGGAACGTCTCGAACGTCTCGGGCGGGGCACTGAAGTACTCACGTCGATCGCCGCGTCGCGTCGAGCGCCGGATCATGCCGGCTGTCGTGAGCATGCGGGCCGTGCCGCTGATGGCACCGCGGCTCGCCTGGAGTGCCGCAGCCAGGTCGGCCGCCGTCTGCTCAGGCGGGTCGCAGATCAGCAACCAGCCCCACACACGCCCGGCCATCGGCGTCATGCCGTAGGCGGCCAGGGCCTGCCCCATCTCTTCGACGAACGCGCTCTCGCCTTCCGTCATGGCGTCTACACTACTCGTTCGGAATGTTCAGTCAATACTGAACGTTGCGAATTGAGCGATTGTTGAGGGCCGCTCGGCCCCTCAGTCCCAACCGGGCGCGTGTCGAGACCCGGTCCCCTCCCCGATGAACGGCAACCGCCGGCCGATCAGGCCCACCGCGATCATCGTGGTCAGCGGCACCGCGGCGACGATCCCGATGCTCCCGACCAGCGCGCGAACGACCTCGACCGCGACCACCTCGCCCGACACGATCAGCAGCGGGTCCTGGCGTCCCGCCGCGAACAGCACGATCAGCGGCAGCGACGCCCCGACGTACGCCAGCACCAGCGTGTTCACGGTCGCGGCGATGTGCGACCGACCGACGTTCATGGCACGAGCCGCCAACGCGAGCGGCCGCACGCGGGGATCCGACTCGTACAGCTCCTGGACCGTCGCCGCCTGCGTGATGGTCACGTCGTCGAGCACGCCGAGCGCTCCGAAGATCACCGCGGCCAGCACGAGACCGCCGAGGTCCAGCTGCGTGCCGCCCATCGAGATCAGGAATCCTGCTGACTCAGAGCCGCGCAGCGGGGTGAACCGCGAGAGCGAGTCGAACACCGACGCGAGCACGGCAACGAGCGTCAACGAGATGGCGGTTCCCATTGCGGCGGCCGCGGTCTGGCGCCGGGCGCCCTCGGTCAGCAGGAATGTAGCGATGGTCACGCCGGTGGCAGCCAGGATCGCCACCGGCGCGGGATCCCAGCCGGCCAGAATGAGCGGCACGACCACCTTCACGACGACCGCCAGCGTCAACGTGAGTGCGATCAGCGACCGCACCCCGCGCCAGCCGCCGACCAGTGTCACGGCCACGGCGAACAACCCGAGCAGCATCGCCAGTGTCGGGACCCGATAGCGATCGTTGACCGCGATGAACCCCGCGTCCGGGTCTGTCGAGACGTTGACGATGACCTCGTCGCCGACGTCGAACTCCGGCCGAGCCTCCAATCCGTTCGGGCCCTGCAGGAAGCCCTCGACGATCTCGCCCCGCTGCGGGCCGCCCTCGACCGAGTCGAGGACCTCGATGCGGACATCGGGGGTGCCGGGGTCATCGGTCGCCACGAGCTCGACGATCCGGCCGTGGACGAGCTGGACCGGTGGGAGGTCCGAGGGGCGCGGCGTGATATCCGGTACGAGCAGGAACAACGCGAGCACGAGAAGGAGCCCACCTGCAAGCGCCGGGGCGTTCCGACGCAATCCCGCGAACGGCACATCGCCGGGAGTCTTGGCCCTCACCGACCTCCCGTCACGCGGCAGGCGACGAGTGCTCGGCCCGCTCGGCGCGCTCCTTGAGCGCCCGCAGGTGCGCCTCGACGCGGGCTTCCAGTGAGCGTCGACCGAGGCGCACGAGGATGTCGGTCCAGCGGTCGATCGGCTCGAAAGTCGCACCGTGGATGACACGCGTCCCACCGGCGATCGGCTCCAGTCGCCACGACCATTCGCTCTCGAAGCCCGAGCCGGTCACGCGGAGACGGAACGTGGACTCCGGGCGTGCCTCCAGGCTTTCGACTCGCGCCGTCTCGCGCAGCAGGCCCAATCGCGTGCGTGCCGTCCGTGTCGTCGCGGCGGCCGGCCACGAGGGTGCGGCCGGTCCGAGACGCAGCTCGGGGAAGAGGACGGTCGAGGCCGTCGGATCGTGGAGCGACGCCCACACCACCCGAGGCGAGGCCTGCACGAATACACGCCGCTCGACGAGCCTTCCGCCGCGAAGGTGATCGCCGGCACGGCGGAAGCCGACCTCGGGGTCCGGGCGGACGGCCATCGAGCTCAGACCCCGATCGGGTGCCAGACCGTCTTCATCTCGAGGAAGACGGCGATCCACTCGGGTCGCTCGGCGGCTCGATCGTCGAGCCAGTCGAAGCGCGCCTCGTTCACGGTCGACGGGCGCCGTGACAGGCGCTTTATGTCATCAGCGGCGAGCTGCTCGGTCTCGAGGCGCATGGCGTCCGGGACGCCCCACGTATCGAGCGCGTCGACGTCGACGTGCGCCGCAAGTACGGGTACGAGCTCACGCTTGCGGCCGGTCAGGATGTTGACGACACCGCCCGGCACATCGGACGTGGCGAGCACCTCGCTCAGCGTGATGGCGGGCAACGGCCGCGACTCGGAGGTGAGGAGCACGACCGCGTTCCCGGACACGAGCGGCGGCGCCAGCCGGCTCACGAGGCCGAGCAGCGACGATGTCTCGGGCGCGACGACCCCGACGAGGCCCGTCGGCTCCGGGATGGTGAAGTTGAAGAACGGCGCGGCGACCGGGTTGGCCGACCCCAGGATCTGGGTGATCTTGTCGGCCCAGCCCGCGTACCACACCCAGCGGTCGATCGCCCGGTCCACGACCTCGGCGGCGCGGGCCTCGCGCAGCCCCTCCGCGGCCGCCACCTCGGCCACGAACTGGTCGCGCCGACCCTCCATCAGCTCGGCGACGCGGTACAGGACCTGGCCACGGTTCATGGCGGTCTTCGCGGCCCAGCTGGGGAAAGCGTTGCGGGCGGCGCGCACCGAGTCCCGCAGATCCTTGCGCGATGCACGAACGGCGTTCGCGAGCGGCGTCCCGTCAGCCGCTGATACGAGGTACGACCGACCGCTCTCGCTGCGCGGGAACGCCCCGCCGATGTACAGCTTGTAGGTCTTGCGCACCCCGATGCGCGAGGTCCCGTTCCTGCTGTTGGCCATCAGCGGTCCTCGAGCCGGACGTAGGCGTGCAACCCGTGCATCCCACCCTCGCGCCCGAAGCCCGACTCCTTGTAGCCGCCGAACGGCGAGGTCGGGTCGAACTTGTTGAACGTGTTGGCCCACACGACGCCCGCCTTCATACGCGACACCATCTCGAGGATGCGCGAGCCCTTGTCGGTCCATACCCCGGCCGACAGGCCGTAGGGCGTGTTGTTCGCCTTCTCGACCGCCTCCTCCGGCGTGCGGAACGTGAGCACCGAGAGCACCGGTCCGAAGATCTCCTCACGCGCGATGCGGTGGCTCTGGGCCACGTTGGTGAACAGCGTCGGGCGGAAGAAGTAGCCGCGGTCGGGCAGGTCGCACGCCGGCTGGTAGAGGTCGGCGCCCTCGGCCACGCCAGATGCGACGAGTTCGGTGATCTTCTCGAGCTGGGCCTTGGAATTGATGGCGCCCACGTCGGTGTTCTTGTCGAGCGGGTCGCCGACGCGGATCGTCGAGAGGCGGTCCTTGAGCTTGTCGACGAGGGTGTCGGCGATCGACTCCTGCACCAGCAGCCGCGATCCTGCGCAGCAGACCTCGCCCTGGTTGAAGTAGATGCCGTTGACGATGCCTTCGACGGCCTGGTCGAGCGGCGCGTCGTCGAACACGATGTTGGCGGCCTTGCCGCCGAGCTCGAGCGTCAGCGCCTTGTCCGACCCCGCCACCCCGCGGCCGATCTTCTTGCCGATCTCGGTCGAGCCGGTGAACGCGACCTTGTCGACTCCAGGGTGGGTGGCCATGTGCATCCCGATCTCGCCCGGCCCCGTGATGATGTTCACCGTCCCCGGCGGGAGATCGGCCTGGAGGACGACGTCGGCGAACAGCATCGCCGAGAGCGGCGTGGTCGACGCCGGCTTCAGGACGACCGTATTGCCGGCTGCGAGGGCCGGCGCGATCTTCCAGGCCAGCATCAGCAGCGGGAAGTTCCACGGGATGATCTGGGCGGCGACGCCAAGCGGCTTGGCGACGCGGCCGGGGAAGGCGTAATCGAGCTTGTCGGCCCAGCCCGCGTAGTACCAGAAATGGTTCGCGGCGAGCGGCACGTCGACGTCGCGGCTCTCCTTGATCGGCTTGCCCGAGTCCATCGACTCGAGCACAGCGAACTCGCGCGAGCGCTCCTGGAGGATCCGTGAGATGCGGAACAGGTACTTGGCCCGTTCGCGGCCCGACAGCTGGCCCCACGAGCGCCGCTGGGCGCGTCGCGCCGCCCGGATCGCCTTGTCGACGTCCGCGGACGTGGCCTTGGCGACGACGGCCAGTGGCTGCTCCGTCGACGGGTCGATCGAGGGGAACGTCTCACCACCGGTGGCAGGCACCGAGCGCCCGTTGATGAACAGCCCGTAGCGCTCCTTGAGCGTGACGATGTCACGCGCCTCCGGCGCTGGGGCGTACTCCCACGGGATCGCCTGGCCGTCCCCGAACCCCCAGCTGTTGGGCCGCTGGTCAGGGACGGACACGACGCTGGTGCTGCTGCGCTCCGCCATCGCCGGCATTATGTCACCGCCTGTGCGGCGACCCTGTTCAGCAGTCGTAGGCGGCGATCGGGTACACGCGCTCGCAGTAGCGCACGTGCACGTGGTCGTCGTGGCCCGCGCGGTAGCGCGACAGGCCTTCCCGGATGAGCACCGGATCGTTGAAGTAGATCAGCTTCACGTGCCCCGGTGCCGCCGCTCGGATGGCCCTGATCAGCGCGCGCGTCGCGGTCCGGTCGTACACCGATGACCGGTAGTTCACACCCCAGCGGCACTGGCCCTCGTCGCGTCGCATCGGGCGGACATCGACGTCCAGGCCGCGCTCGTGGCTCTCGTGCCCGGCAATGTCACCGCCGTGCTCGTGGCCGACGTCGCCCACCGCGACCCGGCCGTGCCCGGCGAGCACGACCGGCACGGCCGCCGCTTCGATCTGGCCGGTCGCGGCGGCGGTCCCCCAGTCCGCGAGGCCGTTGCCGACTTGGTAATCGCAGAGCCAGCGCCCGAACGAGGGTCGCTCGAAGTGGCTGATCAGGTAGCGCCAGGTATGCGCGTCGACGACACCCGTGACGGGACGGCCCGCGTGGCGCTGGAAGGACCGGACTGCGCTGACGGTCGCGGCGCCGAAGGCTCGGTCCACGGTCAACCCCGCTCCTCGCTTCTCGTTGAGCTGGCGCTGCAGGACCGCCACAGTCTCGCCGGTCGACCCTGCGCTGAGCGCAACGATGAGCCGAGCCCAGGTGAACCCGTCGACCATGCCGCTCACGGGCAGACCGCGCGCTGTCTGGAACGCTCGCACGGCAGCGACCGTGGGTGGGTCGAACACGCCGCTGATGACCAGATCGGTCGCGCCATGGTGTCGCAGGAAACCCTGGATGGCCCTGACGTCTGCGCCGCGGTTGCCGACGCTTTGATGCGGATAATTCGGCATCCCGGCTGCGGCGGTGCCGGCACCAGCCAACGACAGGATCGTGACAGACAGCGCGATCAGGGCCACGCGGAACCGATGGGGCATGTCCAGAGGCTACAGGTCCACCCGGGCGGTCTGCATCCCCCGAACGGGCTAGAGGCCGGCTGCCCCGCCCAGCTCGGACGCCCACGGCGGATCCGCGCCCGGTCGCGTGCACGAGATGCTCGCCACGCGCGCGGCGAAGCGCGTGGCGTCGACCACGGCGTCGGCGGCCGCGAGGCCATCCCGGTCGCGGCCCTCGCCGATCCAGGTCGCCAGGAACGCCCCGCCGAACACGTCGCCCGCCCCCACGGTGTCGACGACCTCGACCCGGGGCGGCTCGACGGTGCGCATCCACCCGGCGCTCACGATGCGGACCGGGGCAGCGCCGTCGGTCAGCAGCAGGACGCGGGGCCCGGCTGCGACGACGGCGTCCGCGGCCGTCTGCGGTTCCGTGTCCGGGCGGAACCGGCGCAGGTCCTCGACACTGGCCTTCACGATGTCGACCCGACCGAGGAGCCGTTCCACACGTCCGACCCAGGCCTCCCGATCGGGCGTCGCGGCGGGGCGTGCGTTGAGGTCGAGCATGACGATCGCGTCGGGCGGCATGCTGCGGACCACCAGCTCGACCGTGGATCCGATCGGTTCCAGTACCAGGCCGAGCGTCCCGACATGCAGCGCAGCGGGCCGGCCCATCCGCTCCACGACTCCGGCATCGAGCCCGGGCGCCGACGTCCCCTCGAGGTAGAAGCGGTAGTCGGCCACTCCGTCCGCACCGGCCTCGACGACGGCGAGCGTCGTCGGATCGTCGGTCGAGTCGACGAGATCGAGGTCGACACCGTCCGTGGCGAGCGCATCGCGCAGCCGGCGGCCGAACGCGTCGGTCGAGAGCCGGCCGGCGAATGCCACCCGCTGACCGAGCCGCGCGATCGTGCGAGCCGTGTTCAAAGGTCCACCGCCGGCAGCCGCCTCGACTCGACCGTCGGGCCGCACGAGCAGGTCGATCAGGGCCTCGCCGATGACGACGATCACGCGGCGCATCGTAGTCTGCGCCGATATGGACCGACTGTCGGGAGCCGAGGAGCTGCTCGACGGACCGCTCGATGACCGCCCGGCGCTCATGGGCAACCTGCACGACCTGGCCTGGTTCAACCGTCGGCTGGGCGGCGCGCGGCTGAGCGCGGCTGCAGTCGACGCGCTCGCACCCGGCAGGGCGCCGATCGCCGTGCTCGATGTCGGCACCGGTGGGGCCGATATCCCGTTGACGCTCATCGAGCGCGGGCGCGCGACCGGGCGGCTCGTGCGGGTCACCGGGATCGACACGCGACCCGAGGTGCTGGCGGCCGCGGCAGTGGTCGATCCGCGGATCACTGCGACCGGGGAGCTGGCACTCCACATCGGCGATGCGCGGTCGCTCCCGTTCCCCGACCACGCCTTCGACATCGTCCACGCATCGATGCTCGTGCACCATCTCGAGCCCGCCGTTGCGCGGACGGTGCTTGCCGAGATGGCCCGCGTCGCCAGGCTGGGCATCGTGCTCAATGACCTCGTCCGCGGACGGCGGGCATGGCTGGGCGCGTGGCTGCTGACCCGTGCGATCACGCGAAACCGGTTCACCCGGCATGACGCCCCGCTGTCCGTCCGACGGGCGTACACGGTCGACGAGATGACCGCGCTGCTGGCCACCGCCGGGCTTCGCGTCGAGCGGCGCTTCGACGGCGTCGCGGGTCACCGCGTCGCGTTGGCCGCCCGCCGGAACGGCTCGACGTGACCGCAGCGAACGCGCCGGTCGATGTCGCGATCGTCGGGGCCGGGCCATCGGGATCGGTGCTGGGTGCAGCGCTGGCCAGCGCCGGGCTGGAGGTGGTGATCGTGGAGCAGGCACCTGCCTGGCACTGGCGTGCCGGCGGCGTGTTCACGTCCCCGGCAGCGGTGACGGCCCTGCGGCGTGCCGGGCTCCCGCAGGAGACCTTGGACGACGTCAGCCGGTCCATTCCCGCGATGCGCCTCGAGACGCCGGGCGGTGCTGCCGTCCGCCTGACCTACGGCGCCGACCGTGGCGGCCCGCCGGCCGTCGGCTTCGATCGGTCGCGGCTTGACCCAGCGCTGGAGGATCTGGCTCGCGCGGCAGGCGTGACCGTCCGGCGGGGGTCACTGGTCGACACCGTCGAGCTCGACCCTGCCGGCCCGGCGACGCTGCATCTCGGTGATGAGCGTCTTCGGGCAGGCGTCGTCGTCGGGGCCGACGGGACGGGATCGGTCGTCGCGCGCGCTGCCGGCGTCGACCGCCCGGCTCGCTTGCGGCAGCGGGTCGGATTGTCGTGGCACGTCCAGGATCCCCGCCCACGCGAACAGGAGGGCGCCGGCACCCCGTGCGATGCCCGGCTGGTCGTCATCGGGGACGGCTACGTCGGGCTTGCCCCGGTCCCCGGTGGACGACTGAACATCGGCATCGTGCTCGGGCCGTCGTGGCGCGAGGAGCTTGCCCGGACCGGCGCGGCAGCGACGACGCGGCGCGTCCTCGGGATGGTCCCGCCGGCGGACGACGATCCGGTCGCATGGGCCGAGGCCGCTCCCTGCGATCGAATCGCGGGGGCTGCGCCGCTCGGGGGCCGCGTCACGCGGCGGGCCGGTCCCGGCTGGTTCCTGGTCGGCGATGCCGCTGGGTTCCTGGACCCATTCACCGGGGAGGGCCTCCACCGCGCCCTGGTATCGACCGAGCTGGCGGTCCCAGCGATCAGGGCGTCGCTCGCGCGGTCATCGGGCGATGCCGGATCGGGCCACCGCGGCCCGGGCCTACGACCGCGCCATGCGCCGGCGGTTCGCCTCGAAGGACGCCGTCTCGTGGCTCGTGCAGACGTTCCTGGCCCGTCCGCGCGTCTTCGAATATGCCGCCAGGCGCCTCGCCGAGCGAGCGAACGTCCGTGCGACCATGGGCCTCGTGATGGGCGATCTCGTGCCCGCGTCCCGTGCGCTCGACCCACGGTTCATCGCCGCGCTGCTCGCGCCGTGAGCGAGGACCGGGTCCGTGTCGCGTCCTACGCCGTCGTCCGCGACGAGCAGGACCGCGTGCTGCTCTGCCATATCCACCCGTCGGTCGGCGTCGGCGATATCTGGACGCTGCCGGGTGGCGGCCTCGATTTCGGCGAGGCGCCGGCCGACGCGGCCCTGCGCGAGCTCGAGGAGGAGACGGGCTTCCGCGGCGAGATCGAGCGCCTGCTCGACGTCGACGACCGGCTGTTCACCAGTGCCGATGGCGGCGATCGGATGCACGCGGTCCGCATCGTCTACGCGGTCCGCCTCGTCGGTGGCTCGCTGCGCGACGAGCTCGACGGCTCGACCGACACGTGCCGCTGGATGGACCCGGAGGAGGCGCTCAAGCTCCGCCTTGGTGAGCTGGCCCGCCGCGCGGTCTCGCGCCTGGCGACGGTCGATGCATAGCGACATCGGGATCGACATCGACGCGCCGGCACCGCTGGTCTTCGCGCTCGCCAGGGACACCGAGCGCTGGGCGACGCTGCTGCCACATTACGTGCGGTCGCGGTTCGAGGACACCGATGGCTGGGGTCGCCCGATCATGGAGTTCGTGGCGCGTCGACCGCTGGTGCCGGTGCTGGGGCTGGGGTTGCCGGTCGTGTGGTGGTCGCGGACCTGGAACGAGCCCGAGTCACTGCGGTTGCACTTCGAGCATATCGGCGGCGCGACGCGGGGGATGCAGGTGGTCTGGCGGATCGATCCGGCGGGCGACGGCACGACCTGTCGGGTGACGATCTCGCACGAGTTCTCACCGCGGTTGCCGGGCTTCGCCTGGTTCGTCGACCGCTTCTTCACGCGGCCGATCGCCGGTCGCACCCTGGCCACGTTCAAGGCACTGGCCGAGGCGGTCGCCGAGGCACACGGGTCCGATCCGTCGCCGGCGACGAAATCAACCGACATGAACGATCGCCGCCGGATCTGGATCACCGGGATCGGGCTCGTCACGCCGATCGGGACCGGCGTCGAGGCGTTCCGAGCCGGTCTGCGTCGTGCCGAGTCACCGGTCAAGCGGATCGACCGGTTCGACCCCTCGCCGTTCCGCTAGCCAGGTGGCCGCCCAGGTCGACGACTTCGATCCGCTGGCCTGGATGCCGCCCAAGACCGCCCGCCAGCTCGACCGGTTCAGCCAGTTCGGGATGGTCGCGGGCCGGCTCGCGCTCGACGACGCCGGGCTGCGGCCGGGCGAGCCCGGGGCGCCGGATCCGGACCGGGTCGGCATCTACCTCGGCTCGGCGCTGGGCGGCATCGCGTTCGCGGAGGAACAGCACGAGCGCTACATGGAGAAGGGCATCCGCCAGGTCGCCCCGACGCTCGCGCTGGCGGTGTTCGGCGGTGCCGCCCCGGCCAACCTCGGCATCGCGCTCGATGTCCGCGGGCCGATCCTGTCGACCGCGAACTCGTGCGCGTCGGGTGGCGTGGCGCTCGGTGAGGCGCTCGGCGACCTGCGCGAGGGGCGGGTCGACGCTGCGATCGCCGGTGGCTGCGAGATCCCGCTGTCGCCGCTGGCGTTCGGGGCGTTCGACATCATCCGGGCGTTGTCGGCCGGCCACAACGACGACGCCGGGCATGCAGCTCGCCCGTTCGATGCCGAGCGCGACGGGTTCGTCATGGGTGAAGGCGCGGCGCTGCTCGTGCTCGAGGAGGCCGAAGCGGCTGAACGACGCGGGGCGACGCCGTATGCCGAGCTGCTCGGCTACGGGGCCACGTCCGATGCCTACCACATGGTCCAGCCGCGGGCCGACGGCCGCGAGGCCGCGCGTGCCGCGACGATCGCGCTCGATGACGCGGGCGTCGACCCCGGCGAGATCGACTACGTGAACGCGCACGCCTCGTCGACGCCGATCGGCGACGTCGCGGAGGCACGAGCGATCACGATCGCGCTGGGAGAACGCGCGGCGACGGTGCCGGTGAGCGGTACCAAGGCGTTGTACGGCCATCCGCTCGGCGCGTCGGGCGCGATCGAGGCCGCGATCTGTGCCCTGGCGATCCGCGACAGCTGGGCCCCTGCGACGGTCAATCTCGTCGCGCCGGAACCGGAGCTCGACGGGCTGCTGCCGGCGCTGCTGCGGGACGGCCGGCCGGGCGCTTACCGGCGCGTGCTGAGCACCTCGTTCGGGTTCGGCGGGCTGAACGCGGCACTTGTGCTGGGCTCGGTCGACTGAAGGGCAGCGGACACGGTCTCGACCGGCGTCTGCGCGTTCGCCGTCGCCGCGGCCGCGGCCGCTGTGACATCGCCGTTGCGTCGCGAGTCGCAGGTACCACACGAGCGCCCCGAGCCCGCAGCGAGGGACAGCACGCCGCCGATCGCGACGGCCTCGAGGATGCCGATCGATGACGCGATGACGCCCATCAGCAGGCCGCCGATCGGCATCGACGCGGAGAAGACCGTCGTGTAGACGCTCATCACCCGGCCGCGGAGGCCGTCCGGGACGGCGAGCTGGATCGTGGCGTTGGCGGTCGCGGCCATCACGATGCCGCCCGCTCCGACGGGGATCATCAGCAGCAATGACAGCGGGAACGAGGTCGACATCGCGAGCAGCACGGACGCGATGCCCAGCACGATCGCACCCAGCGGGATGCGGATCGCCCTCGGCTTGCCGACGAGCACGAGCGCGATCGCCGCGACGAGCGCGCCCAACCCGGACGCCGTCATGAGGAAGCCGTAGCCGGCGGCGTCGCTGCCGAGCGCATCCTGGGCGAGCGGCGGGATCACGACCTGGAAGTTCATGCCGAACGTCGCGGTCAGCCCGACCGTCGCGACGGCCATCAGCACGATCGGCGTGTGGCGCACGAAGCGGAGACCCTCGGCCAGGTTCTCCATCACCGCACCGACCGACCGCGGGCGCGGGATGAGTCTGGGTCGATGGAGCTCGTCGTCGCGCATCACCCACAGCGAGACGATGACCGCCAGGAAGCTGAGCGCGTTGATCGCGAACGCCGTCGCCATCCCGAACGCCGCGATCGTCAGCCCGGCGACGGCCGGGCCGATGACGCGGGCGCCGTTGAACATCGCCGAGTTGATGGCGACCGCGTTACCGACGTCGCGTGGCCCGACCATCTCGATCGCGAATGCCTGGCGGACCGGCATGTCGACGGCGTTGGCGCAGCCGAGCAGCAGGGCCAGGACGATGATCATCCAGACCTCGACGACGCCTGTCACCGTGAGGATCGTCAGGACCACGGCGAGCGCCATCATCACGACCTGGACGGCGAGCAGGGTCTGGCGCTTCGGGAGGACATCGGCGAGGACGCCGGCAAACAGGCCGAGGACCATGACGGGCACGAACTGGGCCGCCGCGACCACGCCGAGCCAGAACGGATCGCCGCTGAGGGTCAGCACGAGCCAGCCCTGGGCGACCTGCTGGACCCACGTCCCGATGAGCGACACGGCCTGGCCGACGAAGAACAGCCGGTAGTTCCGATGCCAGAACGCCGAGGCCGCCTTGGAGCGCGCCATCCGACCCGGTCGCAGCGCCGAGGGGCCGATCACGGGGTCGCCTCGCGCTCCGGGTGCGGCGAGGGACCGCCGTCGAGCTCGGCGAGGTGGTCCTCGAGGTGGGTTCGACGGATGCGTGCCGCCTCGATCATCGCGGCGAGGCGTCGGGCCTTCGCCTCGAGGATCTCGATCTGCCGTTCGACACGGTCGCGAGCATCCTCGAGGATCGCCCGGCGCTCGGCTGGGTCCTGTGCGGTGCGGAAGCGCTCGCGGTTGCGCTCGCGGGCCGCCTCGTCCTCCAGCAGCTGACCGATCTGGGCGAGGGAGAACCCGGCCTCGTCCCGGAGCTCCTTGATGTGGCGGAGCCGCTCCAGGTCCGAGGTGTCGTACAAGCGGTAGTCGCCGCCGGACCGCGCGGCCGGCTCCAGCAGCCCGACCTCCTCGTAGTAGCGGATCGCCCGGGTGGTCAGCCCGGTCTCGGCGGCGACCTCCTGGATCTTGAGGAGCGCGGTGTCGTCGGCGGCCATCGCGGTCGCGGTCTTATCGGGCATCCGGTCAACGATACCACAACCTTAACGTTCACGTTAAGGTCACTCGCTGGGCGCGAGCGCGAACCTATTCGGGAACGATATCCGCCGGCAGCCCGCCAATACACTCCAGACGCGACCAGACTGGCCGTGCGAAACCGAGGGCGACGTGGAGCGAGACCTCGTGGAGCGAGCACGGAAGGGCGATCATGACGCCTTCGCGCTGCTGGCAGGCGCCACGATCGGTCGCCTCGACGCCGCGGCTCGGCTCATCCTGAGGGACCCGTACCGTGCGGAGGACGCCGTCCAGGAGACGCTCGTCCGATGCTGGCGCGACCTGCCCACCCTGCGCGATCCCGATCGCTTCGATGCCTGGCTTCACCGGATCTTCCTGAACGCCTGCCGCGATCAGCTCCGGGTAGCCAAGCGGAGGAGCATCGAGGTCGAGCTTCCCGAGATCCATCCTCTCTCGGTGCCTGACTCCCAGTCGGCTTCGGCCGATCGAGACCAGATCGAACGTGGCGTCCGTCACCTCGACCCGGATCAGCGCACCGTCATCGTTCTGCATTACTACCTTGGCTTGCCGCTGCCCGATGCCGCCTCGGCGATGGGGATCCCGCTGGGGACCGCGAAGTCGCGCCTCCATAGGGCCACCCAGGCGCTCCGCGCTGCACTCGATTCGGATGAACGAGCTCGCCCCACGTTGATCGGAGGTAGGCCGGGATGACCTATCGCGACGACCTCGATCGGCTTCTGTCGGCGTGGATCGACGATCCGTACACGCCGCCCGCCCCGCGCTACCTCGGTGAGGTACTCGATCGGACCCGGCGGACCCGACAGCGACCGGCCTGGGCCAACCTGGAAAGGTGGCTTCCCATGGCTGAGAAGGTCCTGCAACCCACGACCGCACGACCGCTGCGGATGGTTTATCTCCTGATACTCGCCCTGCTGGTGCTGGTGATCGCCGCCACCGTCATCGGTGTCGGCTCCAGCCTCCTCAAGCCGACTGACGCGATCCCCCACGGAGGCGCGGCCGTGATCGCGTTTGCGTCCCAAGAAGGTGGCGCGACCAGCAGGCCGACGGGCGACCTTTACACGGTCAGGGCCGATGGGACGGACCTGCGCCAGCTGACGAATGCTTCCAGTACTTCTGGCCTTGACGAGGCCCCCGTGTGGTCGCCCGATGGCACGCGCATCGCCTTCCGCAGCTACCACGAGTCGAAGAACTCGTTCGAGGTGGTCGACGCAGCCGGCGGGAACCGGACCACGTTGTGGACGAGCGGCGCAGGGCGCGACCCGTTCTGTGCCGAGCACGACGACCTCGCCTGGTCGCCGGATGGGAAGACCATCGTCTTCGCCGCCCACGAGGCGTGCCCCGGCCAACCCGACCTGTTCGTCGTCCCGGCCGACGGGTCAGCGCAGGCTGTCAGGCTCCTCGCTCCCGGCCTGAACGGTGAATTCCCGAGGTTCTCGAGCGACGGCGCGCGGATCGCCTTCCTGGGCAGTGAGGGCGGTGGGGCAAGCGCCCTGCACGTGGCCGACGTCGGATCGGCCGGCATCGGTGCCGGCGGCATCCAGCCCCGCCGGATCGGTCCAGATCTCGACGCTAGCCCGGCGGACATGTGGTTTCCCCCGCAGTGGTCCCGCGACGGGACCGAGCTCGCGGTGGCGTTCGGGTTCGATACGGGCGAGATCGTCGTCGTCAAGGCCGACGGCTCGGGGCAACGCGTCCTGGCGACCGACCAGGCGTTCAACCCGACCTGGTCGCCGGACGGCAAGCGCGTTGCGTTCCACCGCATCGTGGATGAGTCGGAATGGTTCCAGGGTCGGCCATGCACCATGCGCGTCTGGGTGATGAACGCGGACGGCTCTGGTGAGCGGCGACTCGACCCGTTGGTCGACGGATGCGTTCTCCCGCCGATCTGGTCGCCCGACGGGACCCGGCTGTTGAGCTTGGTGATCGCGGACGAGGACTTCCACGTCGGTGTCTTCACGGTGGATGGCAATGACCCGCCGGTCGTCTTCGTCCCGTCCTACGGCGCGTCCTGGCAGCCGGTCGCGGCGCCGCTGCCGCCAGCACCCTCGTTCGAGGCGGCAGCATCGACGCCCTGAGCCACCCTTGACCTGATCGATGGCCCCGGCACCGCCGAGGTCATCGTGATTTCAGTCGATCGTGAAGTGGTCCGGATCCTGATACCGCCCCGTGCGCTGGAACTCGATCTGCATCAGCACGTCGTTGAGCAACGACGACGCGCCGAACCTGAACCAGTCCGGGCTCATCCAGCGCGGCCCGAGCGTCTCGTACAGGATCACCAGGTACTGGATCGCTTCCTTCGCGGTCCGGATGCCGCCGGCCGGCTTCATCCCGACCTGGCGGCCGGTCGCCCGCTCGAAGTCCCGGATTGCCTCCAACATGACCAGCGTCACCGGCATCGTCGCGGCCGGCGTGACCTTGCCGGTCGATGTCTTGATGAAATCGGCACCAGCGGCCATCGCCAGGATCGATGCCCGCCGCACGTTGTCATACGTCTCGAGCTCGCCGGTCTCCAGGATGACCTTGAGATGCGCATCGCCGGCCGCTTCCTTGACCTCGACGATCTCCTCGAACACGGCCGCGTAGTCGCCTGACAGGAACGCCCCGCGGTCGATGACCATGTCGATCTCGTCGGCGCCGGCCTCGACGGCGGCACGGGTCTCGGCGAGCTTGATGTCACGGAACGTCTGGCCGCTGGGGAACCCAGTGGCGACGCTGGCGACCTTGACGCCACTCCCCTTCAGCACGTCCTTCGCCTCGGCGACCATCGCCGGATACACGCAGATCGCCGCGACCGACGGGATCGACGGGTCGCCGGGCTTCGGATGCATGCCCTTGACGCACAGCGCTCGTACCTTGCCGGGTGTGTCGTTCCCCTCGAGCGTGGTCAGATCCATCATGCGGATCGCGAGATCGAGCGCCCACAGCTTCGACCCCTTCTTGATCGACCGCCGATTTCAGCGCGTCCACGCGTGCCTCGACGCCGACCTGATCGACAGTGGACACGCGACCCAGCAGGCTGCCGAGCGGATCGCCGATCGACCGTGAGCGCCCATCCCAGGCACGGATCAGTTCGTCGGCCCGTTGCCGGGCGAGCGTTTCGGGACGCTTGGTCGCGGCCATGGGACCGAGAGGATACCGCTATCGTCGCCGCGCGCCAGCAGGAGATCGCCGACCCCGGGGCTCTTGCATCGACGGCGTACCCTGATGCGCCATGAGAGAGCTTGTCCGGCGCCTGGCCATCGGAAGCGGTCTGGCGCTGTACGCGTTGGCGAGCCCAGGGAGCACGGCGCTCGCCGTCGACAGGTGGGTAACGACCTACGCGAACGAGTACCTGCCCGGTGTCGTCACCATCAACGTCGGCGATACCGTCACCTGGGTGAATGACGACGACGTCCCGCACGACGCGGTCGGCAACGGCTGGTCGACGTCGATGCTCGGACAATACGACTCGGACTCCGTGACGTTCCGGCGGGCCGGTCGGTATCCGTACAGGTGCTCGATCCATCCGGAGATGCGCAGCGCCGTCGTGGTGCGCGGCGCGAGCGGCGGCGGCGCCACGGTCCCGCCGACCGACACGGTCGCCTCGACGACCGACCGCTCCGATCCGCCAGGGTCGTGGATCGCGATCCCAGTGGTCCTGATCTCTGGATCCGCGCTGTTGCTGGCGCTCGTCTGGCCGCGTCGGGGTCGGGCCGAGTCCTAGCGCCCGCCGCGGACCTTGGGGAGCGGCGGCATCCCGCTCTTGCCCTCGACCAGGAAATGCCGGAACCAGTCGAGCACGATCCTGAGGTTCTCGACGCGCCGGAACGGAGTACCGGAACGGGTCAGCTCGTGCGTCTCCTCCGGCACGCGCAGCAGGCGGACCGGACGCCGGTATGAGCGCAACACCGTGAACAGCGCCTCGGCCTGGCCGACCGTGGTGCGGATGTCGCGCTCCGAATGCTGGATCAGCAGCGGCGTGTGGATCCGCTCGGCATAGGTGATCGGCGAGATCTCGCGGAAATAGGCCGGATCGCTCCATGGGGTCGCTTCGAACTCGAGCTCGGCCCAATCCCCGCCGCTGATGTCGCCCGTCAGGAACAGCATCGACATGTCGCTGACGCAGCGGCATGTCATGGCCGCGCGGAATCGCTGGTCGTGCCCGATGATCCAGTTCGTCAGGTAGCCACCGTACGAGCCGCCGGTCACCCCGAGGTGGTCGGGATCGGCGAGATCCTCGGCCACGAGGGCATCCACGCCCGCCAGCACGTCACGCATCGGCCCCGTGCCCCAGTCGCGGTGGTTGGCGTCGTTGAAGTCCTGGCCGTAGCCCTCCGATCCGCGCGGATTGGCGTAGAACACGCCGATCCCACTCGCCGCGAGCACCTGGAACTCCCAGAACGGCGCCCAGCCGTAGAGCGTGTGAGGACCGCCGTGGATCTCCGTGATGAGCGGCTTCCGCTTGCCGCCGGCCGCGATGAACCAGCCCTGGATGGACCGGCCGTCGACCGTCGATCGCCGCTCGACGGGCTCGACGAACGAGAGCTCGCCCAGGACATCGTCATTGAACGACGTCAACCGCTCCGGCTTGGCCTCCCCGTCCTGGAGCCAGAGATCCGGCAGCTCGGTCGGGGTCGACCGCAGATAGACGTGGCGAGTGCCGCGGCCCCGCGGGACGGCGTCGAACGACGAGATGTAATGGCGTCCGTCCGTCACGCGGCGCACGTCACCGTCGGTCGTCGAGATGCGCCACAGCTCGTAGCTCCCGTCGATCGGTGCCGTGAACCGGATGCTGCGACCGTCGGGTGCCGGCCACAGCCTGGCGATCTCGCCGCGGGTCAGGTCGCTGGCCATCCCGGAGCCCGGCATGAGGTCGTGCCGGCCCGACAGGTTGCGGCCGCCCCCGGCATGGGCCTCCGAGCCGTCGGCCGCGAACAGCCAGATGTCGTTGCGGCTGCCACCCCGACCCTCGAGCTTCGAGCCGAGGGCCGCGATCGTCCGGCCGTCCGGTAGCCACGCAGGCGTGCCGAAGATCGAGCGCGGGCCACCGGTCACGGCCTGCACCCGACGACTGACCACGTCGACCACGTGGATCGCGGGTCGGAAGGCGAGGTCATGGTCACGTCGGCGCTCCGAGACGAACGCGACACTTCTGCCGTCCGGCGACCAGGCCGGTTCGGTATCCGAGACCGGGCCGTCGGTCAGACGCGTCGCGTCGCCGGTCGCGACCTCGACCAGCCACAGGTGGCGGATGCGGTCGTACTGGAAGCCGGGCCCGTTGACCATGTAGTTGAGGCGGTCGATGAACCGGTAGTCGGAGTCGGGCGGCTCGTCGGGCTTGGGCTTCTGCTTCGTCCCGCGGCGGCGGGCGTCCTCGTCGTAGGTCGCCGCATGGGAGGTGGAGACCGCCACGAGTCGTCGTCCGTCCGGCGACCACTCGAAGGCCTCGACCCCACGCGGCAGGTCGGTCAGGCGGCGCCCCTCACCCGGGCCGTCCATCGACAGGAGATGGACCTGGTCCTTGTCCTCGCGCTCTTTCGAGTCCTTCGGGCGCGACGGATCCTCCTCGGCCTGCATCCGGCGGTCGGAGATGAAGGCGAGGGTCCGGCCGTCGGGCGAGAACCGCGGGAAGCGGTCGTTGCGGGCGCCGATTGTGAGCTGCCGCGGCTCGCCGTCCGCGTCGGGGTCGGTCGGCACGAGCCACAGGGCCTGGCGGTAGCCGTCGTAGGTAGGCGCCACGGTCTGGAGGGTGACGACCGCCCAGCGACCATCGGGCGAGAGACGTGGCTCGGTCGCGACGCGCAGTCGGTACAGGTCATCGGGGCGAGGAGGTCGGGGCACGGGGCAAGTCTAGCCATCGGGCCGCGTCGCCCGGTCTACCATCGACGCGGACGATGACCGACCAGCTCTCGCTGCCGCTCGACGCGATGGCGGATCGACTGCCAGACCTCCCGGATCTCCGGCCGATGCTGGCCCGGCCGCTGTCGGACGCCTTCGACTCCGACCAGCACCTGTTCGAGCCGTGGTGGGGCGGCGTCCGTGCGTTGATCGCGATCGGGCCGGCTGAGCGGCCCGGTGACGGCGACGTGCGCGTCATCGATGCCGATGAGGTCGATCGGACCGCGGCACTCCCCGAGCTGGCCGGCACGGGCGTCCGGGTCGCCGCTCGGTCGGCGATCCTGGACGGCGAGCTGGTCGTGGTCGATGCCGAGGGTCGTGCCGACGTGGCCGCGCTGGAGCGGCGGCTCGATGGGAAGGCCGGGCGACCGGTGGCGTTCCTCGCGTTCGATCTGCTGCATCTCGATGGCAGGTCGCTCATCGGCCAGCCGCTCGTCAAGCGGCGCGAGGCACTGAAGCGGATCCTGCGTCCCGGCGACGAGGTCGTCGCCGTCCCGGCGATCGCGACCGAGGGGCGCGCCCTGTTCGACGCGATCGTGGCGCAGGGCCTGGCCGGCATGATGGCCCGCCAGCGACAGGGCCCCTACCTGCCGGGGATCCGGAGCCGGCTGTGGCGGTTCATCCCGGCCGTCGAAGGGAGCGTGCCGGCGGCGGAGCTGGCGGAGGCACCCGATGAACCGACGTCCGCGACCGCGCCGGTCCTGGCGATGCTCAGCCGACTCCCGCTCGACGACGACTGATGACGAGTGCCGAAGTCAGGCCGCTCTGCGGGCCGCGGCGATGAAGGCGCGGATGCCCGGGCGCTGACCGTACAGCAGGACGCCGGTCGCGTAGATGCGCACCGTGGCCACGGCCACGAGCACGATCGCGCCGGCCAGGATCGCGACCGACAGCGCGAGCTCCCAGGGCTGGACGTCGCTCACCATCAACCGTGACAGCATCGCGAACGGGCTCAGCGGCGGGACGAACGATGCGATGCGGCCCATCACGCCGCCGCCGCCCAGCAGCACGACCAGTGCCGACAGGTAGCCGGCCATGGCGATCAGGCTGAGCGGGAGCGACAGCGTCTGCAGGTCGTCCGGGCGGCTGACGAACGAGCCCACCGCCGCGTAAATCAGCGCGAACAGCGCGAACCCGAGCAGAAAGAACATCCCGTAGGCGGCCAGCAGCCCGATCGTCAGTCCGCCGGTGGGCAGACCGGAGCCGCCAGGACCCAGCACGGCCTTGGCGATCTCGTCCTGGAACGCGAGCACGAGGATCGCCGGGATGGCGATCGCCAGGTACTGCGTCAACCCAGCCCCACCGATGCCCAGCACCTTGCCGACCAGCAGCTGGCGGGGCGACGCGGCGCTGATCATCAGCTCCATGACCCGACTGCTCTTCTCGGTCGCGACGCCGGTGGCGACCCACATCCCGTAGATCAGGATCGTGATGAACATCAGGATGATGAAGACCGTGCCGAGGAACCCGCGGCTCGCGACCACGACCGCATCGACCTGCCGGCCGTCCTGGCGAGGCGCGATCAGGGACTCCGTGTCGAACCTGGGCGTCTCGAACGCCCCGAGCTGGGACCCCGGCGGCAACGAGCTCGTCCAGTCGAGGATCCCGACCGACAGCGACACGAACCCGGCCAACTGGCTCTGCACGCTGTCCGCGGGTCCGTTCGTCCGGTAGATGACGTCGAGCCGCCCGTTCTCGAGGCGCGACACCTCGATGATCGCGTCGAGCCGTCCGGCCGACAGCTCGTGGATCGCGAACTCGCGATCGGCCCAGCGCGCGATGTCGTACGGCGCGGTCCACTCGTCTGGCTGTACCCCGGGTGGCGGGATGTTCATGATCCCGTTCGCGGTGGCGATCGTGTTGGCCGCCAACCGGTCATCCTGGGCAACGACGGCGATCTGGTCGATCCGAGAGCGATCCATGTAGCGCAGCAGGATCGGCGTGAGCGCCACGCCCAGTGCCAGGCACATCAGGATCAGCGTCGAGATCCGGTAAAGCTTGCTGCGCACCCGGTCGAGGTACTCGCGCCGGGCGATGATCGCGGCGTTCGGCAGCAGCGGGTCGTGGCGAGGCATCAGGCGGCGTCCTCGTGCCGCACGACCGGTTCCTCCTCGTCATCGGGCGGCCTGCCGACCAGCTCGATGAAGATCGCCTCGAGCGATGGCTCCGCGACCTCGAAATGGGTCACGAGCGCCCCACGCGCCAACGCGGCCGCGAGGACGTCGCGCGGCTCGGTACCGGCCCGTAGCTCGAGCTCGGCGAAGCCCGCCCCGGGGCGGACAGCTGCCACGCCGTCGACCGAGGTCAGCCAGGTCGGGAGGATCTCGCCTTCGATGCCCAGGCGGACGGTCCGGGCCTGCGAAGTCCGCTTCAGCTCGCCGAGCGTGCCACCCGCGACGAGGCGGCCGTGGTCGACGATGGCGAGCGACTCGCAGAGCGCCTCGGCGGCCTCCATCTGATGGGTCGAGAAGATGATCGTGCGACCCTCATCGCGCAGCTCGAGGAAGGCGTCCCGGAGCAGCGAGAGGTTGACCGGGTCCAGTCCCGTGAACGGTTCGTCCATGAGCAGGACATCGGGGCGATGCAGGATCGCCGCGATGAACTGGACCTTCTGCTGGTTGCCCTTGCTGAGCTCCTCTGCCCGCCGCTCGGCGAGGTCCGGGATGCGGAACCGCTCGAGCCAGGTGTGCGCGTTCGCGCGCGCCTGCCGGGCGGGCTCGCCATACAGCGATGCGAAGTAGACGAGCTGCTCGATGACGGTCAGTCGCGGATAGAGCCCACGCTCCTCCGGCAGGTAGCCGAACGTGCGCCGTGGCAAGTCCCACGCCGGCGTGCCATCCCAGCGGACCACGCCGTCGTCCGCGCGGAGGATGCCGAGGCAGATCCGCATCGTGGTCGTCTTGCCCGCACCGTTGGCACCAAGGAAGCCGAAGATCCGGCCCTTCGGTACGGCGAACGAGAGCTGATCGAGCGCAACGGTTCGCCCGAACCGCTTCGTGACGCGGTCGATGTCGAGGGTCATCGCGCCGGAGGATAGCCCCAGCGAGCACCTTGCGCCGCTGGGTCGATGGTCCCGGTCGTCGGCGAGCCGCCCGGCGCGTCGCACCCAGGCGGACTGGCCCGTGACGGGTGGTGCGACAATCCGCGCGTGACCGCAGCACTCCCCGCCGGCCCCGCCACGACGCCGACCCGCATGCATGCGGACCGGGCGGCCGGCACCCTCGCGATCGACTGGGCCGACGGGCATGCCACGGTCTATGGCTTCGAGCCGCTGCGCTGGCTCTGTCCCTGCGCGTTCTGCCGGGGAGAAGCGGGGATGCCCGGCTGGCTCGACAGCGCGCCCACGCTGACCCAGGAGCAGACGCGGCTCACCGACCTGCACCTCGTCGGCAACTACGCGGTGTCGCCGCACTGGGCCGACGGGCACAAGACGGGCTACTACCCGTTCCGGCTCCTGCGCGAGCGCTGTCCGTGCCCGGAGTGCACCGCCCGCCGCGAGCTCGACCAGGGCGCGGGAGGACCGCCGCCGCCGGCAGCCGCCGGCACGCACGAGGAGCACCGATGATCGTCGTCACGACCCCGTACCTCGCCGGCCATCGCATCGTCGAAAGCAAGGGGATGGTGTTCGGTCTGGTCGTCCGGAGCCGCGGGCTCGGCGGCAACATCATGGCCGGGCTGCGCTCTCTCGGCGGTGGTGAGATCCACGAGTACACCAGCCTGCTCGAGGACACCCGTCGCCAGGCGCTGGACCGGCTCGTGCAGAACGCCACGGTCGCCGGCGCGAACGCGATCATCTCGATGCGCTTCGACTCGTCCGAGCTGTCGGGGACGATGTCCGAGATCGTCGCCTACGGGACGGCTGTCGTGGTCGAGCGCGACAAGTCGGCCAAGGTCCCCGCGGGCATCGACTGATGGGCGCCGATCTCACCCGCTTGCTCGTCCTCGGTCTGGGTCTGGTCCTGACCGTCGTCGGCCTGTCGCTGGTCGGTCAGCAGCTCGGCGAGGGCCTCTATCCGCTGCTCCTCGGCCTTGCGCTGATCGTGGCGGCGGCGATCGAACGCGTGCGCTACCGCTCGGACGAAGCCGAGCGGACGGCCGCAACCCCGGGACCCGGCGGGGGCGAACCGGCTGGGGCCAGCCTCGACCCTCGCTTCCGCGCGACCGACGAACGCTTCGTGGACCCGACGACCGGGGTCCGCATGCGCGTCTGGCTCGATCCCGTGGCAGGCGAACGGCGGTACATGGCCGAGGAGTGACCCGATCGGGCCATCCGGCGCGTTCATAGGGCCGTGCTATCCTCGCCGGCCAGCCCACGATCCAGGAGTCGCTCGCTCGCATGGCCGTAGATCCAGGACCGCCAGCCCACACTGCGGTCGCGGCGCGCCCCCGACGGGTGGCCAAGCGGGCAGCACCTGATCTCCCCTACCTGAACCGCGAGCTATCGTGGCTCGAGTTCAACGCACGGGTGCTGCACGAGGCTCGGGACGAGCGCAACCCGCTCCTGGAACGGGTGAAGTTCGCGGCGATCTTCGCCGGCAACCTCGACGAGTTCTTCCAGGTCCGCATCGCCGGGCTGCGCCAGCAGGTGGAGGCTGGCGCGGTCACCCGGGCGCCGGACGGTCGCACCCCGGCCGAGCAGCTCGCGCAGGCTCGCGAGCGCGTGCTCGAGCTCGTCGCCGAGCACTCCGCGATCTTCCTCGAGCTTCGCCAGAGCCTGTCCGCCGAGGGCGTGTCGATCGTCGACTACAACACCGTGCCCGAGCACCATGAGGCGCTGCGCCAGCGGTTCCTCGATGAGATCTTCCCGGTGCTCACCCCGCTCGCTGTCGACCCCGGCCACCCGTTCCCGTACATCTCCACGCTCAGCCTCTCGATCGCCGTCGGACTGCGCGACCCGGAGACCAACGAGCGGGTGTTCGCCCGGGTCAAGGTGCCGCAGATCCTGCCGCGGCTGCTCGAGGTCGAGTCGAACAAGTTCATCACGATCGACCAGGTCATCGAGGCCAATCTCGCGTTCCTGTTCACCGGGATGGAGGTCGTGGACTCGCACCTGTTCCGGGTCACGCGCAACGCCGACTTCACGGTCGAGGAGGACGAGGCGGACGACCTGCTCATGGCGATCGAGGAGGAGCTCCGTCGCCGTCGCTTCGGGGAGGCGGTCCGGCTCGAGGTCGAGCGGACCATGCCGGCCGCCACGCGCACGCTGCTGCTGCGCGGGCTGGGGCTCGAAACCGAGGACTGCTACGAGATCACCGGCATGCTCGACCTCACCGCGCTGTTCCGCATCGCCGACCTCGATCTGCCCGAGCTGCGGACGCCGCCGTGGACCCCGGTGACGCCGCCCCGGCTCATGCCGCCCGACGAGGACGAGCCGGCCGACGTGTTCGCAGCGGTCCGGGCGGGCGACATCCTGGTGCACCACCCATATGAGTCCTTCGCCGCGTCCGTCGAACGGTTCATCACCCAGGCCGCCGACGACCCGGACGTCCTCACGATCAAGATGACGCTGTACCGCACGTCGGGCGACTCGCCGATCGTGCAGTCGCTGATCCGCGCAGCGGAGCGCGGCAAGCAGGTCGTGGTCCTGGTCGAGATCAAGGCCCGCTTCGACGAGGAGGCCAATATCATCTGGGCGCGCAAGCTGGAGCGCGCCGGCGCCCACGTCGTCTACGGGCTGGTTGGGCTCAAGACCCACTCCAAGACCGCCCTCGTCGTCAGGCGCGAGGGATCGGGTCTTCGCCGCTACGTTCACATCGGCACCGGCAACTACAACCCCAAGACGGCCCGCCAATACATCGACATCGGCCTGCTGACCGCCCGACCCGAGATCGGCGCCGATGTCACGGACCTGTTCAACGTCCTGACCGGGCTGTCGCGCCAGCGCACGTTCCGCCGGCTGCTGGTCGCGCCACACAGCCTGCGCTCGGGGTTCCTCGCACTGGTCGAGCGCGAGGTCGCGCATGCCGCGGCCGGTCGACCGGCGCACATCACGCTCAAGCTCAACGCGATCGTCGACACGCCGGTCATCGAGGCGCTCTACCGGGCGGCCAGCGCCGGGGTCGACATCGACCTCATCGTGCGCAGCGCCTGCTCCATCCAGCCAGGCATCCCCGGGATCTCGGAGCGGATCCGCGTCCGCTCGATCATCGGCGAATTCCTGGAGCACTCGCGGATCTGGAGCTTCGAGAACGGCGGCGATCGAGAGTGGTACATCGGCTCGGCCGACCTGATGGATCGCAACCTGGATCGCCGGGTCGAAGCGGTCGTCCCGGTCGAGGATTCCGAGGCGAAGGCGCGCCTCGCCGAGGTCATCGAGCTGATGCTGGCGGACGACCGGCGGTCCTGGCAGCTCCAGCCCGATGCGCGTTGGGTCCGCACCGAGACGCTGCAGGGCAAGCCGGGCACGGTGGATACGTTCGAGACGCTGAAGGAGTGGGCGATCATGTCCGGCCATGCGGCATCCGCGCCGCGACGGCCGGGTTCCGGTGTCGGCTCGATGGACCCACGGGCGTGATGGAGATCGAGCTCAAGTACCGCGTCACCGACCCGGCCACCGGGGAGCGACTGCTGCTGGCCGATCAGCTCGGCGGGCTCCAGGCGACCGGTGGACGAGCGCGGGCGACCCAATTCGAGGACCGCTACGTCGACACGGGCGACGGCGCCCTGGCCAAGGCCGGGTTCGCCGTCCGGCTCCGGCAGAGCGGCGACGACACGATCGTGAGCGTCAAGTCGCTCACCGCCGGCGCTGGGGATGGTGGCGCGGTCGAGCGCGACGAGCTGGAAGGGCCCGCCGACCGGGTGGCCCCCGCCGCGGAATGGCCTGCCTCGGATGCCCGGTCCCTCGTCCTCGAGCATGCCGGCGATGCCCCGCTGGTCGAGCGCGTCACGATCCGCCAGCTTCGCCATCGACGGCTGCTGAAGGCGGGTGATTCGCGGGTGGAGCTCAGCCTCGACGAGGTCGACGTCGTCAGCCGCGGGCGGATCGTCCGCTCGTTCACGGAGCTCGAGGCCGAGCTCGTGAAGGGCGACGCGAGCCTCCTCGGCGCCCTCGCTCGACGTCTCGATTCCGAGACCGGGACTTGCCCGGTCCGACCACAGCAAGCTCGAGGCCGCGCTGGCCGCGCTCGACGGGGCGAACGCGGACGACGACGCCGAGGCCAAGCAGCGCCGGCCGAAGCCAAAGGCGCGATCGAACGGCGCCGCCCCGCGATCCAACGGGCACGCGGACGAGGACTCGCAGGCCAAGCGCGACGTCCCCCGGCTGGTCGTCGGCAAGACACCGGGCGTCGTCGCCGAGGACCACATCGCCGAGGCCGGCCGCAAGGTCATGCGCTTCCATCTCGCCAGGATGCTGGAGCGAGAGCCGGGCGTCCGGAAGGGTGACGACATCGAGGACGTCCACAAGATGCGCGTGGCCACCCGCCGTCAGCGAGCCGCCTGGCGCGTGTTCGGCGAGGCATACAAGAAGGGTCGGACGAAGGCGCATCGAGACGGCCTGCGCGACGTCGCGCGGCGGCTCGGGGCGGTCCGCGACCTCGACGTCCAGCTCGAGGCGGCCGACGGCTACCGTGCCGACCAGCCCACCGGCGAACAGCGGGCCATCGAGCCACTGCTGGCATCGTGGCGTCTGTATCGCGACGACGCCCGGAAACTGCTGACCCGTGAGCTCGACTCGCCCGGGTACGAGCGGTTCCTCGACGACTACCTGGACTTCGTGCGCACCGAGGGCGCAGCCGCCGTGCCGGTCAAAGCCATCGAGCCGCACCGCATCCGCGACACGGCACCGTCACGCATCTGGGCGGCGTACGAGCAGGTCCGAACGTACGAGCCGGTCCTGCGCTGGGCGGACGTCACGACGCTCCATGACCTGCGCATCGCCAGCAAGTGGCTGCGCTATTCGCTCGAGTTCGTCCAGGAGACGCTCGGTGACGAATTGACCCCATTGATCGAACAGGTAACCGACCTCCAGGACCACCTCGGACTGCTCAACGACGCCGATGTGGCGTCGTCGATGACACGGACGTTCCTCGTCGAGCATTCCGGCACGTTGAGCTCGACCGAGAACGCGGCGATCGGTCGGTTCCTCGTCCACCGCGAGCGCGAGATGGCGCGCCTGCGCCGCTCGATCGGCGCCCCATGGCGCGGCGTCGCGGGCCTGCGCTTCCGGCGCACCCTCGGACGGTTGGTCGCCGGCCTCTAGCGCCGCAGCCCTACTGGCGCCAGCCGTGGGCGAGCTCGGGGAGTCGATCCCGCCACGCGCGACCCACATGATCGGCGACGAGGATCGCGCCCTCGCGCAGACCGGCTTCGGATACCCGGACGGCATCAACGTCGTAGTGGCGCATGAGCGCGTCGACGATCACGGCGCCGGCGGCCAGCAGCGGCCCGCGCTTCGGATTGATGAAGTAGCGCTCGGTGAGCGCGACGGTCGGCGTGCTGGACATCGTGTCGAGGGCCATTGCGATCCGTTCGCGCGTGAGCATCTGGTCCTCGACGCCGCCGGGCGTGACCTTGAGCAGGTTCGAGGCCGTCCCGCCGACGGCGACGAGGTCCGTCGGCGTCGCGGGAAGGGCTCCTTCGAGGGTCTCGTCGGCGGCGGCGGCCATACGGGTGATCGCCACGGCATCGACCGGGTCGGACGTGACGTAGCGGGACGTCAGCCGCCCTGATCCGAGCCGGATCCCGGCCGCCCTGGGCACGCCTTCAGCCGCCACGGCACAGAACTCGGAGCTGCCGCCACCGATATCGACGACGAGCGTCTCGTGCTGGACCGGCCTGCCGGCGGTGACACCGATCAGCGTGAGGTACGCCTCCTCCTCGTGGGTCAGCACGTGGAGCGGGATGCCGGTCGACGCCTCGACGTCGGCGACGATGCGGGCCGCGTCCCCCGCACGACGGATCGGCTCGGTGCCCATGAACGTGATCGAGGCCGCGTCCAGAGCGCGCGCGGTCGAGGCGTAGCGCTTCAGCGCGGCGACGAGCTCCTCGAGCCCGGCCGCTCCCGAGGTGAGCCTGGGCATCGACTGCCGCACCGAGTCCCAGGAACACGGACTCATCGGTCAGCGGCCTGAGCCGGTGACCGGCGATCGCGGCGACGAGGAGGTGGACGGAATTCGAACCGAGGTCGACCGATGCGCCGATGGGCGGTCTCGGTGTCACGCGGTGGGCTTGGGTTTCGCGGTACGGGTCGTGGCGGTCCGCGTGCGACGACCCGGCTTGGGCGCCTGCGTCGCGGTCGTGCGCCGCCGCGTGGTCGCCTTCGCGTTCGTCGCGGGCTTGCTCGCGCCTGCCGGCTTCCTGGTCGCGGCAGGCTTGGCCGAGGCTGCGACGGGCTTGGCCGCAGCAGCTGCGGCTGGCTTGACGGCCTTGGCAGCCTTCGCCGTCGGGGCCTTCACGGCCGGTGCCGGACCCGCAGCTCGCTTCGCGGTCGAGCCGCCGGCGGTATCCCGGATGGTCGACACGATCGACGCCATCTGGGCCGCGGCATCGGCGGCCTGCCGGTCACGCTTGGCCGCCTCCTGGCGGGCCTTCGCGGACTGGCGCAGCCGCTTGGCCTCGGTCGCTCGTACCGCGTCGAGCTGTTTGCCGAGCTTCTGGATCTTGCGGCGCGCCTTCTTGGGCACCGGCGCGGCGGGCGACTTCGATGCGGCGACGAGGTCATCGACCGCGCCGACCACATCTGTCGATAGGGAGGATCGTCGTCCCCTCGTCGTCTTCGCCTCGGACCCCGGTTGCTTATCGGCCATCCCTGCCTCCACGTCTGCGGAACGAAGTCATTCGCGGCGGAACGGTAGCACTCGAAGATCAACATGGCCGGTTCCCACGCGCAGCGTGCGGGGCGGTTGCGAACAGGACGTTAACGGCCCGTCGACGGTCGGTTAGCGGCAGGGCGTCATCGTCCCACCATGACGACACCGTCGCTACCCTCGTGGGTGGCCCTCGCCGACGGCGGACCCGTGGCCCGACTGACTGGGATCGTGGGCATGCGGACCATCCATGCGACCGCGGATCCGGCGGAGTTCGCCCACATGCTGCGATCCGCCCGACCCCGGATCGCCATCGTCGGGACGCCTCCGGCAGGTGCCGACGACCTGGCCGCTGCGCTGCAGGAGCGGCGTCGCCGACCAGCGCTGCGCGTGGTCGTGGTGAGCCCCTCCGATGCGATCAACGAACGCCTCGACGCGCTCCGGGCGGGCGCCGATGAGGCACACGCGGACACGATCGATCCGGCCGAGCTCGGGGCACGGTTGCCACTGCTCGAGGAGCGGACCAGAGCTCGCCACGACACGGTCCTGGTCGTCACCAGCGACACCGAGCTCGATCTCGTCGCGCATGAGGTGCGGCGGGCCGGGTCGCTGATCCACCTCCGACCAAAGGAATTCCAGCTGCTGGCCATGCTCGCTGCTCATCCCGGGCGAGCCTATTCGCGCCGGCAGCTGCTCGATCGCGTGTGGGGACCGCAGCACGACGGCGATCCGCGCACGGTCGATGTCCACATCCGCTGGCTGCGCAGCAAGATCGAGCCACGGCCGGACGCGCCGACCCATCTCGTCACCGTTCGCGGCGTCGGCTATCGACTCGACCCCAGCCCACGCTGACCGGACGGTTAACCGTCCGATGGCGGCCCGATCACAACGTCGCCGCATACCCACTCCTGACGCAAGGAGGACCATTCAGGGGCGCTCGAGTCCTCGCCACGTCGGCCCATCGTGACCGCCGTCGGCGCGCCGTCGGATCTCACTCGCACGCTACTCGCGACGGGGCTCGGAGCCTTGGGGATCCGGCCCCCGTCGCGTTAACCCTCCCTTAACCGCTCGAAAAGCAACCGTTGATGCCCGCCCTTCGAAGCTCGTGTCGTCAGACAGGGAGCACTTGTCCGAGGCACGGCCGCGCCAGATGGACCGGCCGCTTTAGGAGGAACCATCGAGTGACGATCACGAGACCAAGCGCATCGGCGCACTCGCCCTGGTGGCGGCGTTGCCCTCGGCGCCTGTGCAGCGGCGGCGGCGCCACCATCGCGCCGTCGGCCGCACGGCGAGCGACGGCCCCCGCAAGCGTCGGCCGTCGAGCGCGGCCCCGGCCGACCTGTCCGGCACCGTGACCATCGACGGCTCGAGCACCGTCTATCCGATCACCGAGGCCGTCGCCGAGGACTTCCAGCTCGCGAACCCGCGGCGTCCAGGTCCCGACCGCGCTGTCCGGCACGGGCGGCGGCTTCAAGAAGTTCTGCGCCGGCGAGACCGACATCAACGACGCCTCCCGGCCGATCAAGGCCGAGGACGAGGGCGAGGGCGCTGGCCTGCGCGGCCAACGGCATCGAGTACGTCGAGCTGCAGATCGCGATCGACGGCCTGACCGTCGTCGTCAACCCCGAGAACACCTTCGCGACCTGCCTGACGGTCGAGGAGCTGGCCAAGATCTACGGCCCGGACTCGCCCGAGAACCTCATGTGGAGCGACGTCCGCGCCGACTTCCCGGCCGAGCCGGTCAACCGGTTCATGCCCGGCGCCGACTCCGGCACGTTCGACTACTTCACCGAGGTGATCAACGGCGAGGTCGACGCGGCGACCCAGTTCGCGACCCAGTCCGAGGACGACAACGTGCTGGTGACCGGCGTCGCCGGCGACGTCAACGCGATCGCGTTCTTCGGCTACGCCTACTTCGTCGAGAACGCAGGACAAGCTCAAGGCGGTCGAGGTCGACGGCGGCGCCGGCTGCGTCGCGCCGACCGAGGCGACGATCAACGACAACAGCTACGCCCCGCTCAGCCGCCCGCTGTTCATCTACCCGGACGTCGGCAAGGCCAAGGAGCGGCCGGAGCTGAAGGCGTTCGTCGACTTCTACCTCGACAACACGAACACGCTCGTCGGCCGAAGTCGGCTACGTCGCGCTGCCCGACGACCTCCTCCAGGCGGAGAAGGACGAGTGGGCGGCCGCCGTCGGCGGCTGACGTCCGCATACACCCTCCTCCAGCACGCACCGGCCCGAGCTCGGATCGAGCCGGTGCGTCGCTCTTCGTCCGCACGTCGCCGTGACGTAGCGCTACAGGACCGATCCCTCGACGAGGAGCGTCACATCGAATGACGAGCCGCCGCCAGATCCGCTGACCCGGCGACGCCCGATGTCGCGAGCGGATCATCGAGACCCTGCTGTTCCTGGCGGCCGCCCTCGGTGTCGTCACGACCATCGGCATCGTCCTCGTGCTGGCCTTCCAGACGCTCGAGTTCTTCCTGCAGGTCAGCCCGATCGACTTCTTCACCGGGACGAACTGGTCGGCCGGCGATCCAGCCGTACGCCTGGGGCGTCCTGCCGCTCGTGTCGGGCACGCTCCTCGTGGCCGGCATCGCGATGATCATCGCGGTCCCGCTCGGGCTCCTGTCGGCGGTCCTGCTCGCCGACTACGCCTCGCCGCGCGTCCGGACCGTCGTCAAGCCGCTCCTCGAGACGATCGCCGGCATCCCGACCATCGTCCTCGGCTTCTTCGCGATCAACTTCCTCGCGCCGCAGGTCCTGCATGCCGCTCCTCGGCAAGGCGAACATCGGGATCTTCTCGGCGCTGGCCGGCGGCATCGTCGTCGGGCTGCTCATCACGCCGCTCATCGCCTCGATCTCCGAGGACGCGATGCGCGCGGTGCCGCGCGGCATGCGCGAGGGTGCCTACGCGATGGGCGCGACGAAGTTCGAGGTCGTCCGCAAGGTCGTCTTCCCGGCCGCCGTCTCGGGGATCATGGCGTCGATCATCCTGGCCATGAGCCGGGCCATCGGCGAGACGATGGCGGTGCTCCTGGCGGTCGGCGACAAGCCCCAGCTCACCTTCGACCCGACCGAGAGCGTCCAGACGATGACCGCGTTCATCGCCCAGATCGCCATCGGCGAGACGCCGCAGGGCTCGATCCAGTTCAAGTCGCTGTTCGCCGTCGGCGCGACGCTCTTCGTGATGACGCTGGTGCTCAACCTCCTCAGCAGCCTGGGTCGTCCGCAAGTTCCGGACGGTCTACTGATGACCGCCAGCGACCGCCGCACCGCGGTCGCCGCGCCCGGCCGTCCGGTTCGAGCCGGCGCTCATGCGCCGCAAGCTGACCGGGCACGATCTTCTACGGCGCGTGCCTGGCTGGCGATCGGGATCCTGCTGCTCGCGCTGGTCATCCTGCTGGTCGACGTCCTGGTCCGCGGCCTGCCCTGGCTCGACCCGCACTTCCTGACCGGCGTGCCGTCGCGACGCCCGCGAACGCGCGGCATCCTGCCGGCCCTCGTCGGCTCGTTCGAGGTCGGGCATGATCGTCGCGGTCTTCACGCTTCCCGATCGGCGTCGCCGCCGCCATCTACCTGACCGAGTACGCGCGCGACAGCTGGGTCAACCGGCTGCTGCAGACGAACATCAGCAACCTCGCCGGCGTGCCCTCGATCATCTACGGCATCCTCGGCCTGGCCCTCTTCGTCCGGCTGCTGGAGCCTCGGGTCCGACGTCCTGGCGGCGGGCCTGACCCTGACGCTGCTCATCCTGCCGGTCGTGATCATCGCCTCGATCGAGGCGCTCAAGGCCGTGCCCGAGCGCGCAGCGCGAGGGCGCCTACGCGCTGGGCGCGACGCGCTGGCAGATGGTCAGCGGGTCGGTCCTCCCGGCCGCGGCGCCGGGCATCATGACCGGCATCATCCTGGCGATGGCCCGGGCGATCGGCGAGGCCGCACCGCTGATCCTGATCGGCGCGTTCGTCTTCGTGACGTTCCTGCCGAACCCGTTCGACGGGCAGCTTACACGGTGCTGCCGATCCAGATCTTCGACTGGGCCCAGCGCCCGCAGGCCGACTTCCAGGGCATCGCGGCGGCGGCGATCATCGTGATCCTGGTCCTGATGCTCGTCCTCAACGCCCTCGCGCTGATCGTGCGGCCCGCCTCTCGAGGCACATCCAGTGGTAGAGGAGAATCCCGTGAACGCCCAGCTCGTCCGAGGCACCCGGTCCGGGACGCCCCGACCGACGGCGACCGCCCGCCATCCGCATCGCGGCGACCGCGCGCGAGCGACGGCGCCCGGCGTCCGAGCCGAGCCCGACGGACATCGTCGAGCTCCAGGACGTGTCCTGCTACTACGGCTCGTTCCGGGCGGTCCGCAACGTCGACATCAAGGTCGCGAAGCAGCGCATCACGGCGCTCATCGGGCCGTCCGGCTGCGGCAAGTCGACGCTGCTGCGCACGATCAACCGGATGAACGACCTCGTCCCGACCTACCGCACCGAGGGCCAGCATCCTGCTCGACGGCCAGGACCTCTTCGGCAAGGACGTCGACCCGGTCGCCGTCCGGCGGCGGGTCGGCATGGTCTTCCAGAAGCCGAACCCGTTCCCCAAGACCGTCTGGGAGAACGTCGCCTTCGGGCCCAAGATCAACGGCTACAAGGGCGACCTGAACGAGCTCGTGGAGCGGAGCCTGCGCCGGGCGGCGCTGTGGGACGACGTCAAGGACAAGCTCAAGCAGTCGGGGATGGCGCTGTCCGGCGGCCAGCAGCAGCGCCTGTGCATCGCCCGGACGATCGCCGTCGAGCCCGAGGTCATCCTGATGGACGAGCCGTGCTCGGCGCTCGATCCGCGCTCGACGCTCCAGATCGAGGAGCTGATGGCCGAGCTCAAGCAGGACTACACGATCGTCATCGTGACCCACAACATGCAGCAGGCCGCCCGCGCCTCGGACACGACGGTGTTCATGACGATGGGCGAGGATCGGGCCGGCTACGTCGTCGAGCAGGCGCCGACGGTCGAGATCTTCACCAACCCCAAGAACCAGCTGACCGAGGACTACGTGTCCGGTCGGTTCGGCTAGAGCGCGGGGACGACATGACCGACCGAACCGACGACCCGGAGCCAGACCGCCGTGGACGAGCAGGTCGAGCGCCTGCTCGACGCCGCGGCAGCGACGCAGCACCGCCGACCGGCCTCCCGGCCCGGCGCGACACCCTCGACCGCGAGGAGCAGGAGATCAAGGACGCCGTCCTGCGCATGGGCGCGCTCGTCGAGGACGCCATCCGCGAGGCGAGCCGGGCGCTCACCGGACCACGACGCGGAGCTGGCGCCTCGACATCATCAAGGCCGACGCCCGGATCAACGACGCCCAGCGCGAGGTCTCGCGGCTGATCAGCGTGACGATCGCGACCCAGCAGCCGGTCGCCCGCGACCTGCGCTACCTGCTGACCCTCGACCACGTGACCTACGAGCTCGAGCGGATCGGCGACCACGCCTCGTCCGTGGCCAAGCAGGTCATCAAGCTCGCGCCGGAGCCGCCGCTCGAGGACTACGTCCACCTGCCCGAGATGGCCGAGCGCTCGCGCGGTGCTCGTCCACGGCGTCCTGCGCGCCCTGGTCGACGCCGACGCCGTCGCCGCCCGCGAGGTCGCCGTCCTGGACGACGAGATCGACCGGCTGTACCACGCGACCTTCGACGAGGTCGTCGAGCTCATGCGCCAGGACCCGGCCAACGTCGAGCGCGGGACGCGGATCATCATCGCGTCGCACTACCTCGAGCGGATCGGCGACCGTTCGACGAACATCGCCGAGGACATCGTGTACCTCGTCACCGGCGACGTCGAGGACCTCAACCCGTGACCGACGCCGGACGCACCCGATCCGCGTCCTGTTCGTCTGCACCGGCAACTCCGCCCGCAGCATCATGGCCGAGGCGCTGCTGCGCCACCACGGCGGCGACGCGTTCGAGGTCCACAGCGCCGGCACCGAGCCGCGGGGCGTCAACCCGCTGACGCTGCGGGTCCTCGCCGAGGCCGGCATCGACGCGTCGTGGGCGCGCTCGAAGTCGGTCGACGAGTTCCTCGGCCAGTCGTTCGACTACGTCGTCACCGTGTGCGACGCAGGCGCGCCAGGTCTGCCCGGTGTTCCCGGGCGTCCACGAGTCGCTCCACTGGGGCTACGAGGACCCGGCCGAGGCCGAGGGCACCGAGGAGGAGCGCCTGGCCGTCTTCCGGCAAGGTGTTCATCCAGCTCGGCGAGCGGGTCCGGCAGTTCGCGACCGTCACCGGCAGCGCGCAGCCGCGCCTGATGCTGCTCCACCTGCTGCGCCACGCCGATGCGGGCGATCCGGCGGCCTGGACCGGCCCGGACGCCGCCCGACCGCTGAGCGACAAGGGCCGCAAGCCAGACCGAGCGGCTCGGGCGAGTTCCTGGCGGGCGATCGGGTTCAAGGCGGACGTCGTCATCACCTCGCCCAAGCTCCGCGCGGCGCAGACGGCCGAGCTCGTCGCGGAGCGCATCGCGGACGTCGTGACCGAGGACGAGCGTCTCGCCGGCTCGCTCGACCTCGACGCGGTCGAGGCCATCCTGGCCGACGCCGGTGACCCGGACGCGCGCCGTCCTCGTGGGTCACGACCCGGACTTCAGCGAGCTCCTGTCCGAGCTGTGCGCGCGGCCGGCGTCACGATGCGCAAGGGCGCGCTCGCCCGGATCGAGGTCGACCGGCCGCTGCGGCCCGGCGCCGGCACCCTGCGCTGGCTCCTCCCCCCGGACGCGCTCAAGCCCGTAGCGCTCGTCGCCCCTTCGTCGCCGAGTGGTCGGTCACGTTCTCCCGTCACGCTTCGTATACCTGGTGATGGGCCGTCAACGCGGTGTGATCCGGCGAATTGACGTGAATGGCTTACCGCCGAGTTCGAGCGCCACCGCTCGCACCTGCTCGCGGTCGCGTACAGGATGCTCGGCTCGGTCACCGACGCGGAGGATGCCGTGCAGGAGACCTGGTCGCGGCTCGATCGTCGGGACCGGCGGCCACGGACGACCTGCGCGGATGGCTCACCGTCGTCGTCGGCCGGATCTGCGCTCGACTGCTCCGGTCGCGCAGGCTCGCCGCGAGGACTACGCGGGCAGCGGGTTGCCGGAGCCGGTCCTGACCGGCGCCACGCGAGATCCCGCGCACGGCCGTCATGGCCGATTTCGTCGGGCTCGCGTTGCTGGTCGTGCTCGAGACGCTCGAGCCCGCGGAGCGCCTGGCATTCGTGCTCCACGACGTGTTCGGTGCCGTCCGGGAGATCGCAGGTGGTCGACGCCGCCGGTCGCCGCCCGCCAGTTGGCGAGTCGAGCCCACCGTCGTGTCCGCGAGCGTGCCCCGAACCCGACGAGGACCTCGCTGTGCAGGCCGGATCGTGGACGGGTTCCTGGCGCCGCGCGAGCGCGGCGACTTCGACGCTCTGATCGACGAGCTCGACCCGGATGTCGTGTTCCGGTTCGACGGCGGCGGCGCCGAGCCGCTCGCACGCCCACCGCTCGTCGGTGCTGGCCCGTCGCTCGCAGAGATCCTGTCGAGCGGCGCACCATTCGCGCCACGGGCCGAGCGCGTGACCGTGAACGGCGCGCCCGGGGCGTTGGTCAGGGTCGCCGGCCGACCGCGCTACGTGATCGGTTTCACGGTCGCCAGTGGCGGATCGTGCGCCATCGATCTCGACGGCGACCCGGCGAGGTGGGACCCTGTCCGAGATCGGAGGGCTCGCGTGAGCGCCCACCCGGCGACTTCAGCGCCGGCCGGCCACGCCGAGCGGGCCATCCGCGCGCTGCCCGCTCCTCGCCCGGTAGCACTGCCGATCGCAGGTACGCGCTGAGCTTCCGCTCTACGCCATCCTTCACCGACACGGTCGAACGAGCGGGCGCGAGTACGCCACGCCCGTCGCGGCGCTTCGCCGAGGGGCGCGTCCCTCATCCCGCTGCCCTTCGGCGACGCCACCCAATGAGCGCGCAACCTCTTCGGCGCGCCGCGGGCGCCTCATTTCGCCGGGGAGGACGAGGGCTGCGGACCGCGCGTGGTCGACCGCGAGATGGCCGGCCCGGAGACGGCGTGGCTCATGCGAACTCTCGCGGGGCGTCGTCGGGATCGACAGTTCGTGCGGGTCGAGCGGGGTCCAGCGAGCGATGGACCAGGCCTGAGCTGGCCCGATGGTCAGGTGGTCCGCGATCGCGGCGTGGGAGTCGCTGGCCGCCGGCCAGCGACGAGATCGGCGCGCGGCGGATCAGCCCACCAGCGGTCAGTTCGCCGGCGATGGCGCGCAGCCGCTCGGCGGCGGCCGGTGTGAGCCGGTAGAAGATCCACTGGCCGCGCCGTTCGGACGTCACGACGCCAGCCTCGCGCAGGACGCGCGAGATGGTGCGACACCGTCGGCTGGCCGACGTCGCAGCACGCTCGTGAAGTCGCAGGCGCACGTCTCGTCGTCTGCGGCCAGCTGGCGGACGATCGCCAGGCGGGTCGGGTCGGCCAGCGCCGCCAGGAAGCGGACGTCCGGATCGAGCGATGCGGTCGTTTAGGGTGCGTGCCATGAGTCGGCAATATATCGTTCCGATTTCGATATTGACAATTATCGATACTGCGACGCGGACGAAACGATGATCGCTGGACACCGAGTACCGCAGGACGGCCAGCCCGATCCCTATGATCGCACGACGCAGGTTCGTGACCCGCCTACGCCGGCAACGGCCCGCGCGATCTGGCTCGCCGCCGAACGCCACGCCGAGTCCCACCGCCGACGTCGCCGGCGACTGGGTCCTGCGGCCGCGCTACCGCGCCAGCCTGCATCGGGGCGACGTCTCCTGCTACGGCGACGACGCCAGCGGCCGCGCTTCGCGGACGCGGCCGTCCTGGCGAGCCTGGGCTGCGGCAACCCGACGGCCGTCGCCGAGCTGCGGCCCGGCGAGGTCGTGCTCGACCTCGGATCGGGCGGCGGCATCGACGTCCTGCTGTCGGCGGCGCGCGTCGGCCCGACCGGCTTCGCCTACGGCCTGGACATGACCGACGAGATGCTCGAGCTCGCGCGTCGCAACGCGGCCGAGGCAGGCGCCACGAACGTCGAGTTCCGCAAGGGCCGGATCGAGTCGATCCCGCTCGGCGATGCCTCGGTCGACGTCGTCATCAGCAACTGCGTCGTGAACCTGTCGACCGACAAGGCCGCGGTCCTGGCCGAGATCGCCCGCGTGCTGCGGCCGGGCGGCCGGGTCGGCATCAGCGACGTCGTCGCCGATGACGCCCTGACGCCGGAGCGAGCGTGCCGAGCGCGGCACTTCGTCGGCTGCATCGCGGGCGCGCTGTCGTTCGCCGAGTACCGCGCGGGTCTCGAGGCGGTCGGTCTGACCGACATCGCGGTCACCCCGACCCATGCCGTCGCCGACGGGCTGCACGGCGCGATCGTCAAGGCGACGAAGCCGGCCGGCTGGACCGCTCGACTCGATCCGCGCCGGTCGACCTGCCGCGGCCGCTGCCCGGCCGTTCCGGTCCTGGCCGGACAGCGGGCTGCTGCGGCGGCGGCTGCGGCTGCAGCCTGATCCGCGGTCAGTCGCTCCGCGACGGCCGGGAACGGCAACGCGATCGGATCGGTCGCGAGGCGGCTCCGGCCCTCGGCATCGAATCGGTCGAGGCCCAGGTCGCTGACGTCGATCAGGTCGGTGACGCCCCGTAGCGCCAGGTCGGCGGCGACCCGGGCGACACCAGGTCCCCACATCATCCCGTGCCCCGCCGCGCATGCGACGGTCACGCCGCCGATCGCCGAACCGTCCGGTCGGATCGCCGGACCGAGGATCGGGAGGTGGTCGGGCGTGTATTCGATCGTCGCCGCCCAGATCTTGCGCAGCCCGAGATCCCGCGTCACCGGCACGTAGGCCGCGAGGCGCGCGCGATAGCGCTCGTACGCGGCCCAGTCGACCTCGCGCGCCTCGCCCGGCTGCTCGTCGGGATCGCTCCAGCCGAACAGCAGACCACCCTCCTCGAGCCGCCAGTACAGGCCGGCCACGATGTCGAACACCATCGGCATCCGGTCGACCGCGAAGTCGGGATGCGGCTCGAGGACGGCGACCGTGTGGCGCGTGCGCCCCGGCCGGGATGCGCGATCCCGCCAGGGACCCGACCGCTCGCAACGATGGTCCGCCGGTCAGCAGCACGCGGTCGGTCTCGATCACCCCGGCGTCCGTCTCGACCGCGACCACCCGCGACTCGTCCTCGCTGGTGCGCAGGCCCCTGAACGATGTCCCTTCGCGCAGCTCCACCCCCGCCGACTGCATCGCGAGCGAGTAGGCCCGCACGTTGCGTGGCGGGTCGATGTGACCGTCGCCGTCCCGGTAGCTGCCGCCGCGATGACCATCGGGGGACAGGCTGCTCACCATCGCGACGGCTTCAGCGGCCGACAGCCAGCGCACGTCGGTCAGACCGGCCGCCTGCTGCATGGCGACGCGCTCGCGGCCAGCCCGCTCGTCGTCCTCGGTCACGGCGAGGATCAGATAGCCGAGCTCGCGAAACCCCGAATCGGTCCCGTACGCGGCTGCCTGGCCGCGGTAGAAGTCGATCGACCAGCGGCCCAGCGCCACCGTGGCTGGTGTGCCACCTTGCGCCCGGACGATGCCGGCAGCACGAGACGAGGCGCCCATCCCGGCCAGCCCCCGCTCCAGGACCACGACACGCCCGGCCCCATCGCCGGCGGCGAAGACCGATGCCCAGCCGCCGACGGTCCCAGCCCCGACCACGACCAGGTCCGCCCGATCCGTCACTCGACGCTCCTCCGCTCGCCCCGCTCAGCCATCGAGCGCGGCCGCCTCGACGCACGCCGCGATGACGCCGAGACGCTGGAGCCGACCGTACGTGGTCCGCCGTCGGACCGTCCAGGCGACGACCTCGAGTCCCGCCCTGCGGGCCGCTGCCACGGACCCTGGGTCGATCGCGTGGAAGTCGACCGAGACCGCCTGGCACTCGAGCTCTGCCGCTCGACTGATGGTCGCGGCGGACAGATCGTGCGCATTCAGCCAGCGCGGCCAGGCCGGGGCGAGGCCGGCCAGGCGCTCGAGCGTCACCGGCTCGAACGACGACACGACTGCGTTGACGAGTCCTGGACCCCGCCCGGAGGCCAGCACCTCGACGACCGCCCGGTCGTGGAGGCCCTTGAGGTCGACATCGACGGCCGCCCGATGCGGGACGGCGTGGAGTGCGTCCGCGAGGGTCGGGATCCCGAGGTCCTCGAGGTCGCGGGCGCGGATCTCGTCGACGCGTTCGGGCCGGCCCTGGACGCGCTGCAGCGTCTCGTCGTGCAGCAGCACCGGGACGCCGTCGGACGACAGGCGGACGTCGAACTCCACACCGTCGCAGCCCGCCACCGCCAGCGCCGCCTGGAGCGCGGCGATCGTGTTCTCCGGGGCGTGCCGCCAGTCGCCGCGGTGAGCCAGGCGAAGCACGCCTAGGAGATCTCCACGTGAGCGGCAACCCCGAGGTGGTCGCTCGGGTAGAGCGACGGATCCTCAGGGTCGGGCCGGTCGAACGCGAGCCGTGCGTCGGTCGCCCGGACTGCCCCGCGAAGCCAGATGTAGTCGAGGCAGCTCGGCTCGCCGTCCGTATCCATCGCCGGCGCCTGCAGACCGGACGGCCAGGTAACCAGCGGCTCGGCACCGTTCACCTCGGCATACGCGGACCGGAAGCCAGCGGCGACCATCCGCGCATACGTCGGTTCGTCGGGGTCGGCGTTGAAGTCGCCCATGACGATCGTGGCACGGGTCTTGGGTGCGTCCGCCAACCAGTCGATCAGGGCGGCTGTCTGCTGGTCGCGTTCCGCGGCCGCAGGCACGGCGTGGTGGAGATGGGTGACGGCGACGAGGACCTTCGACCCGCCGGGAAGGTCGATGACCGTGCGATGCGCCGCCCGCTGCAGGCCCAGGTCGATCCGCTCGACGTCGCGCCCGCTCAGCGGCTCGCGGACCAGGAGGCTATTGCCGTATTCCGGTCGACCAGCCCAGCCACGGAGCGCCGCGTAGCGCCCCTCCCCTGCAGCGCCGATCAGCCGATCCTGCTGCATGACGTAGACGACCTCCTGCAAGCCGAGCAGGTCGGGTTGCAGGGCGGCCATGTCGGCGAGGACCAGCGGCAGCCGCTCGGCCCAGCGATCCGCCAGGTTGAGGATGTTGAACGTGGCGACGTGGAGTCGATCCATGCGGCGACGGGTCAGGACAGGCGAGCTTGGTCGGTGCCGTCGACGACCGGCAGCGCGAACGAGAACGTGGACCCGACGCCCTCCTGCGACTCGACCCAGATCCGCCCGCCGTGCTGCTCGATGACGTGGCGGGCGATAGCCAGGCCGAGCCCGGTGCCGCCACCTGCCTCGGCCCGCAACCGCGCACGGTCGACCTTGTAGAAGCGCTCGAAGACCCGGTCACGGGCAGCCCGCGGGATGCCGATCCCATGGTCCTCGACGGACGTGACGACATCATCACCCTTGCCGAACGTGCGGACCGTGATCTGACCGCCATCCGGGCTGAACTTCACGGCGTTATGGACGAGGTTCACGACCACCTGCCCGAGCCGCGCAGCATCACCGCGGACGCGCGGCAGCCCGACCGTGGTGTCGATCCGGAGCGCGACGCCCTGCCGCTCCGCGAACAGACGCAACCGCTCTGCCGAGTCGGCCGCTAGGCCGCTCATGTCCACGCCGTCCGTGAGCTGGATCGTCCCGCCACCCTCGATGCGGCTGAGATCGAGCAGCTCGTTGACCATCTGGACGAGGTGACCGGTCTCGACTTCGATCTTGGCGATGCGCTCGCGCATCTTGCCCGGGATCGCGGCGCCGACCGCCTCGGCTTCGCGCTCGAGGGTCTCGGCCAGCAGGCTGACGGTTGTGAGCGGGGTCCGCAGCTCGTGCGACAGGTTATCGATGAACTCGGTCCGGATGCGCTGGAGTCGGCGCAGCTCCGAGACGTCATCGAGGACGAGCCACACGTCACCGCTGGGGGCGCGTCGCGCACGGACGACCAGCGCCGGTCCGTCCGGCCCGGCTGACCGGATCTCGCCGGTCGCGGAACCGGATGCCAGCGCGTGGCGGGCGAGGCCTTCCACGGTCGGATCGAGGAACGCCTCCATCACCGATCGATCGGCCAGCCCGCCGGCGTGGTGGCCGAGCAGGACGTGCGCGCGTGCGTTGGCGTCGCGGATCCGCAGCGTGGTATCGAGACGGACGACGCCCGCCTCGAGCGTCTCATGGAGCGCGTGGTCGTCGGCCGAGCGGTCGGCGTCGGCGCGCTGATGGCCGGCACCCTCGCTCTCCAGGCGCGCGATCGTCGCTTCCGCATCCGCCAGGGCACCGCCTCGTCGGGCGGCCACGAACGTGGCGATCGCGGCGCCCGCGACCAGCGCCACGATGACGAGCGCCACGGGTTCCACGCCGCGAGCATCGCACACCATGCCCCGCGGGTGCGGCCGTCAGCGATCCCGCACGCGTGGGCCCCACGGACCGGTCCGCTCGATCAGGTCACCCAGCCACGGGGCGGCGTGCCGCTCGAAGGCGGCGGTCCTGAAGGCGTGGCGCAGGACCAGGAGGTGGGCGACGCGGGTTGCGGCGCGTCGCGCCGCGGCGCCGATGCGCACACCCACGCCGTCGACCCTGGCGACGGCCGCATCGACCGCATCGGCGACATCTGCTGTCGCGAGCTCGCTCGAGACGCGCAGTGCGTCGTCCTCCTCGGGGGATGTGCCGGACGGCCATGGCGCGTCGCCCAGCCGCTCGATCGTTCCGGTCGTCGCCAGACGGCGGAGCTCGTCCGCCGTGAGGCCTCGGGCGCGTTCCAGGAGCGTGCCGATCGCCATCGTGGCGGGCCCGTAACGTGGCTGGCTGATGGCCGAGTCCCACCCTCGCGTCAGCCGCTCGCGCGCCCAGGTGGCGGCCGGATCGCCCAGCAGCTCGTCGAGGACGTCACCCAGGATCACGTCGGCCAGCTGGCCGACCACGGCGTCGCGGATCGGCACCATCCGCCTGGCTGCGGGCGGCAGTGCATCGATGGCGTCCAGTTCTGCCGCCTGCAGCGTCCGCTCCAGACCTGGTTCGACGAACTGGCGCAACGTCGCCAGGAACGCGATCGGCGCCGGCTCGGCAAGGGCGAGTCGATCGAGCTCGTCGACCGTCAGGCGCGCCACCCGCTCGACGACCGAGGCCACGCGTTCCACGGTGGTCGGCGGTCGGCGCACAGATGGGCGGGCGGGCGCGGTCGCCCAGTCCGGTCCGGCTCGAGGTGGCCGGCCGCCACGGATGCCCGTCGAACGCTCGCGGTCGTAACGCCGGCGCAGGTCGGGGTCGCTGAGCCAATCGTGCGCGACATTGATGCGCTTCGCGAGGTCTAGCGCATCCGGTCCGGCGACGTCCGGGTGATGCTGGCGCAGGAGCGCACGCCAGGCGACCTCGATCGCCTCCGGGCTGGCATCCCGCGGGACGCCCAGGCGGGCGTACAGGTCCTCCGCCGGGAGCGTCGGTCGAGCGGGCATCGCCAGCGAATGCTACTGGCGCCGCCGGCCCCGCTCGCTATCCTGCTGATGTCCGGTGGGCAGCATGCCCGATCGAGGAGGGGTGGTCGGATGAGCTTCATCAAGCGGGCCCAGGAGGCCGCGGCGCAGGCCGCCGCGATGGCCAACAGGACGGCAGCCGACCCGGCCACCGCCGAGGCGGTGTCGCGCAGCGCGCGCGAGGCGATGGGCGTCGCCCGGCGCGGCGTCACGACCGTCATCGAGAAGATCGATCCGAGCACGTTGGCCGAGTTGATCGTGCGCGCCACGGCGCTGCAGGAGATGACCAACAAGTCGCTGCGTCAGAAGGGATCGCCCTACCGCATCGCCGAGATCTCCATCTCGGCGTCGATCCCGCCGGCGGTGAGCTTCGCGATCAGCCGCGTCGGGGATGAGCCCGAAGAGGCGGTCGTGGGCGAGGTGGTGTCATCGGCCGAGCTCGTGGAGCAGGCGGCCGAGGGTGGCGAGCTGGTCCTCGCGCTCGACGGCACGACGATCGACGACGCTGCGATCGTGGCCGCGTCCGCGGACGACGACCCGCCGGATGCGCTGCCGCCGAGCTCGATCTCGTCCGGCTAGGACAGCCTCAGGCTGCTGCGGCACCCGCCCGGAAGCCGTCGACGAGCAGCGCCTCGACCTCCTCGATCGGGCGGGTCGATCGTTCGCCCGTCGCGCGCTCGGTCACCTCGATGCCGCCGGCCGCCAGCGAGCGCGGCGAGACGGTCAGGATCCAGGGCATGCCCAGCAGCTCGGCGTCGGTGAACTTGACGCCGGGCGATTCATCCCGATCGTCCCACAGGATCTCGTGCCGGTCGCCAGCTTCCGCCGCCAGCGAATGGAGCCGCTCCGCCACTTCGAGCACGCGCGGCTCCTTGGCCCCGCCGATCGAGACGAGATGGGCCGCGTACGGCGCGACCTCAGCCGGCCAGACGATGCCCTTGTCGTCGTGGTGCTCCTCGACGATGCAGGCCACATTCCGCCCGACACCGATCCCGTACGAGCCCATCACGATGGGATGCTCCTTGCCGTCCTCGCCGAGATATCTGGCGCCGAAGGCGTCCGAGTACTTCGTCCCGAGCTTGAAGATGTTGCCGACCTCGATGCCGTTGCGCAGGATGACCGGCCGGCCGCAGTTCGGGCAGGGATCGCCCGCCTGGGCGTTGGTGATGTCGGCCACAGCATCGGCGGTGTAGTCGCGGCCGGCATTCACATTCCGGTAGTGGAACCCCTCGCGGTTCGCCCCGGCTACGAGGTTGGGTGAGCTGGCGACGAGGTCGTCGATGACGACCAGCGTGTCCTTCGCCCCGATCGGCGAGCCGTAGCCCGGCTCCATGCCGGCAGCCTTGATCTCGTCGGCCGTCGCGGGCCGGATCCCGCCGGTCGCGCCTGCCGCGTTCACGAGCTTTGTCTCGTTGACCTCGTGGTCGCCGCGGACGATCGCCGTCACGAGCCGGCCATCCCCGGTCACGAAGAATGCTGCCTTGGCCGTGCGCTCGGGGCCGACGCCGAGGAACGCGGCCAGCGTGGCGATCGTCGTGGTTCCCGGCGTCGCGACCTCCTCGAGCGGCTCGGGTTCCTCGGCCGGGGGCTCGGGCTTGGGCACCACGGCGACCTGGCGGTTCGCCGCGTACCCACAGTGCTCGCACAGGACGAGCACGTCCTCGCCCGCCGGGTTGAGGACCATGAACTCGTGGGCCTGGCTGCCACCCATCATCCCGACGTCCGAGCTGACCGCGATGGTCTTCAGTCCGAGTCGCTCGAAGGTGCGCTCGTAGGCGCCGTGCTGCTCCCAGTAGCTCTTGTCCAGGCCTTCCTCGTCCCGGTCGCAGCTGTAGGCGTCCTTCATCACGAACTCACGGACGCGGATCAGCCCGCCCCGTGACCGTGGCTCGTCACGCCACTTCGTCTGGAAGTGATAGACCTGCATCGGCAGCTGGCGATACGAGCGGACGATATCGGCCAACAGCAGGGCGACGACCTCCTCGTGGGTCATCGCGAGGACCATGTCGCGTCCGCCGCGGTCCTTGAAGCGGCCCAGCTCCGGGCCGACCGCGTCGTAGCGGCCGCTGGCCCGCCAGATCTCCGCCGGATGCACGACCGGCATCTCCATCTCCTGGGCGCCGATGCGGTCCTGCTCCTCGCGGATGACCTGCTCGACGCGGTCGTTCACCCGCTTGCCGAGCGGCAGCAACGAGTAGATGCCCGAACCAAGCTGACGGACGTAGCCGGCGCGCAGCAGCAGCCGATGCGAGGCCATCTCAACGTCGGAGGGGTCATCGCGAAGCGTGGCGAAGAACAGGCGGGACAGGCGCATGGCCGCGTAAGGATAGCGGCGACCACCTCGTCGCGACCGAGGCCCAGGATCGTCGCTCAGGGGGTGCCTCCGACCGTTAACATCGCGTGAACACCCCACGTCGTGAGGAACCGATCCAGTGGTGGACGGCGCCCTGTTCGCCCTCGTGGTCGTCATCGCGCTGGCCGTAGTGTTCGACTACATCAACGGATTCCACGACACGGCCAACGCGATCGCCACGTCGGTCGCCACTCGCGCGCTTCATCCTCGCCACGCGATCCTCATGGCGACCGCCTTCAACTTCATCGGCGCGTTCGCCGGCACCGCGGTGGCGAAGACGATCGGTGCGGGTCTCGTCGAGGAGGCGACCACGACGCAGGCCGTCGTCGCCGCTGCCCTGCTCGGCGCGATCACGTGGAACCTGATCACCTGGTACCTGGGCCTGCCGAGCTCGAGCTCCCACGCACTGATCGGCGGACTCCTCGGAGCAACCATCATCGCCGCGGGTACCGGCGCGCTCAAGGTCGACGGCCTGGTCTCGAAAGTACTCGTTCCGATGATCAGCTCGCCGCTCATCGGCTTCGCCGGCGCGTTCCTGCTGATGCTCGCGCTGTACTGGATCTTCCGGAACGCGAAGCGAAAGCCGATGGCGCGGGTCTTCCGGCGACTGCAGGTCATCTCGGCGGGGTATATGGCGTTCAGCCACGGCTCGAACGACGCGCAGAAGACGATGGGCATCATCACGCTCGCCCTGTTCGCGGCCGGTGCGATCCCGACCATCGATGTCCCGTTCTGGGTGATCGTCGTGTCGGCGACCGCCCTCTCACTGGGAACGGCGGTCGGGGGTTGGCGGATCATGCGGACGATGGGCCACCGTGTCGTGCAACTGGAGCCGGTCCATGGCTTCGCCGCGGAGACCACCGCGGCAACGGTCCTGATCGGGACGGCCCAGCTCGGGATGCCCGTGTCGACGACGCACGTCATCTCGAGCGCCATCATGGGCGTGGGGTCGGCTCGCGGACCGAAGGGCGTTCGATGGGGCGTGGCGCGCCGCATCCTGCTCGCCTGGGTCATCACCATCCCTGCGGCCGGCCTGGTCGCTGCGGTCTCGTGGTTCATCCTTCACACCATCGGCTTCGGCTAAGGAGAGCGTGCGATGTCGTTCCGGCTGCTTCCCAAGGACGTTCGGTTCTTCGATCTGTTCGTCGCCGACGGCGAGAACCTCCAGGCAGCCGCCACCAAGCTGCGCGACATGATCGAGTCGTACGACAGGCTCGACGAGCGCGTCGCGGAGATCCAAGCCCTCGAGAAGCGCGGTGACGACATCGACCGGGAGATCAATCAGCGACTCGAGGATGCCTTCATCACGCCGTTCGACCGCGAGGACATCCACGAGCTGACGGTACGGCTCGACGACGTCGTCGACGGCATCCAGGCGACTGCTGAGACGTTGGTGATCTACGACATCGAGCAGCCGACCGATGAGGCGCGCCGGCTTGCCCGGATCCTCGCCGATCAGGCCGATTTGCTGCTCTCGGCGCTGCGCAAGCTCGACGGACTCAAGAACCTCGACGTCGACCTCGTCCGCGTCCACGACCTCGAGCACGAGGCCGACGCGCTATCACGTGCCGCGGTCGCCCAGCTATTCCGTGGTGGACCGGATCCCCTTGAGGTCATCAAATGGCGGGACCTCTATCGTGAGCTCGAGAACGCGATCGACGCCGCGGAGGATGCTGCCGAAGCGATCGAGCGGATGTTCCACAAAGCGACCTGACGGCCGCTCTGGTCAGCCTGCGAGCGCTGGCCAGGAGGGGCCCGTCACACCGTCCTGCAGCTCGATCCAGCGCAGGGCGTAGGCCACACGCACGGGGCTGCCCTCCGCGGGATACGCTCGCGGCTCGGCAATGACGAACACCTCGCGTCCGTACGAGGCTTCGAGGTCCTGGCGCGACCGGATGCGAGCGAGTGGGCGTCGATACTGCTCCACCTCGGCGCCGAAACCCGGCTCGCTCCAGCGGGCGGGCCAGCGTGCGGGATCTCGGAGCAACCGTCCGATCCGGAGTGCATCCACGCCGAGCGCCAGGCCGGCGTCCGGCCCGCCGTCGTGTCTCGGTGGCGTGCCTGGAGATGGTCATCGGCGTGCCCTCGTTCAACCCCCTGAACGGCGTAGCGAGCAGGACACCGAATTTCGGGCACGGACTTCGGCGGACCGGCCAGGGACGCTACAGGTCGTGGCGCGGCAACCGACACTCGGGCGTTTTCCCTAGTGGCGCAGGCTACGCAAGCAGCGACTGCCAGGACGGGCCCGTGGCGCCGTCACGAAGCTCCATCCAGCGCAGCGCATAGGCCAGGCGGATCGGGCTCGGATCATCGCGCTCACCGCGCGAGATCACGAGGTGGAACGCCTCGCGGCCGTAGGACGCCGCGAGTGTCTGGCGGGTGCGGACCGGGGCGAGATGACGGCGTACCAGCTCGACCTCGGCCCCGAACGCCGGCTGCGCCCAGCGCGCAGGACGTTTGGCCGGGTCCCGCAGGGCGCGGATGACGCGCAAGGCATCCAGCGCCAGCGCCCGAGCGGGCGCCGGCACCGATGCAGGAGGGAAGTGAGCTCCCGGGGAGAGGAGGACCCCGGGGCTCGAAGCAGCGATGCCGTCCTCGATGCCGCCGGACCGCACGACCTCGACGGGGTGCAACGTCACGGGGTCGATGGGCTCGGGCTGGCGATCTTGGGCCGGCATGCTCAGAGATTCGGTCGGACGTATGAACATGTCATCAGCGCGACGTGAACTATCACGGGGCGTGGTGGCGGTCACGTCGGCCGCCTGAAGACGTACCCGACGCCACGGACCGTGTGGATGAACGCCGGTTGCCCGGGATCCTCCTCGATCTGGCTGCGCAGCCAGTGCACGTGGACATCGACGGTGCGCGTCTCGCCGGCGTAGTCGTAGCCCCACACCTTCTCGAGCAGCTGGTCCCGCGTGAACACCTGGCCCGGGTTCCGGATGAGGAACGCGAGCAGCTCGAAGGCCTTCGGCTTGATCGGCAGGACGTCGCCGTCGCGCAGCAGGCGATGGCCGCCGAGGTCGGCCTGGACACGTCCGAGATCGACGATCGTCGGGGCGGAACCGGTGGCGACGGCCGCCTCGGAGCGGCGAAAGAGGGCCCGGATGCGGGCGGTCAGCTCACGCAGCGAGAAGGGCTTCGTGACGTAATCGTCCGCACCGAGCTCGAGGCCGACCACCTTGTCGAGCTCCGAGTCCTTGGCCGTCAGCATCACGATCGGCACGCCCGACTCGGCTCGGATGATGCGGGTCACCTCGATCCCGGACAGCTCCGGGAGCATCAGGTCGAGAAGCACGAGATCCGGACGCTCCCCCCGGAACTGGGTCAGGGCCTCGCGCCCGTCCGCCGCGGCGATGACCCGGAATCCCTCGGACTCGAGCGCGTCGACGATCGTCTCGCGCAGCGTCGGTTCGTCTTCGACGACCAGGATCGTGCGTGCCATCCACTCGGAGCATACCGACCGTTGTTAACGACGCGTTCATGGAAGGTCAATCGTCCGGAACACGCCCCGGCACCGCGTCGCTCGTCAGGGGATGACGAGCACCTTGCCGGCCTCGCGTCGATGCGTGCCGTCCAGCCGGGCGGCCGCCCCCTCCAGGTCGACCGTCTCGCTGATCAGCCGCGTCATATCGAGTCGACCGGCTGCCATCAAGTCGATCACCCGCCCGAAGGCGCCCGACCCAGCGTGGCCGATCGAACCGTGCATCGACGCCCCGCGCACGATCAGCAGCTCGGGATCGAGGTCGACCGCGTGGGGACCGCGGCCGATCAACACCAGCTTCCCGGCAGGCGCCAGCGTGGCCGCCATCGACTCCACGACACCGGCCGCGCCACTTGCCTCGACCCACAGGTCGATCCCTCGGCCATGGGTCAGCTCGCGGGCCGTGTGGACGATCCCTCCATCACCCAGGGCCGTCGTGTCGAGCACCACGTCTGCGCCCATGGCGGTCGCGAGGCGTCGCCGGCCTTCGGTCACCTCGAACGCGATGATCCGGCCGGCGCCGGCGGCCCGTGCAAGCGCGATCGCCGCGAGGCCGATCGGGCCAGCTCCGACGACGCCGACCGACGAGCCAGGCAGGAACCCGCCGGCACTGACGAACATCGCGATGTAGGCCACCCCCACCGGTTCGACGAGTGCGCCATGACGCACCGCGTCGGCAGGCGCCACGCCCGCCTCGACCAGCGGCGTCAGCGGCCAGCAATACCGCGCGCGCACCGCCACGAATTGCGCGTGGGCGCCATCGAAGCTGAAGCCGAGCTCCTCGATGCGCGTGCAGTTGTTCGGCCGGCCCGCGCGACACGCCAGGCACGCCCCACACCAGGCGATCTCCTCGGCGCAGACAAGGTCTCCGCGGGCGAGGTCGTGCACGTCTCCCCCGACGGCTTCCACGACCCCTGCGAACTCGTGTCCCGTGATGACCGGCGTACGGACGAGGCCGGGGTACAGCATGTACCCGTCGGCATCCCGCTCGACGAAATGCAGGTCCGACCCGCAGATGCCACAGGCACCGACCCGGACGACGACCTCGTCGGCCGCTGGTGTCGGGTCGGGCAGGTCGACCAGGCTGATGCGCGGGTTGCGCCAAACCTGGTTCCCGCGCCGCGCCACACGCGCCGCGGCATCGTCGGGGTGGATCGTCAGGAGGACATCCGGCCGCGGATCCCAGTCTGCTTCGAGCCGCAAGCCCCTCACCGGGGCATCCTAGCCGACGGTGAGCGCCCGGAGGTGTCAGCGGGCCGCCGCGATCACCTTGGCGTACGTCGCGAGCTCGGTGGCGAGGGTCTTGCTCGAGGCCCGCTGCGCCCGCTCGAACTCGGTCGAGGCGGTCCGCAGCTTGGTGTCCTTGATCGCGCTGGCGATCTTGCGCATGCCACCGGCCGAGTCCATCTGCTTGCGCTTGAGGTTGAGCAGGACGGCGTGCGCCTCGTAGAAGGCGCTATCGGCGCGCTCGGTCGTCGCCGAGTCGAGGGTCTGGGACATCAGCTCGGTCAGGCCGGCGGCGACATCCTCCACCTTGCCGCTCGCGTCGTGCTCCTTGCCCATCGTCTCGAGCTGCTTGAGGAACCGACGGTCCTCGGTCAGCGCGGACTTGATCGCCCGCTTCGCGGACGCCATCGGATGCGCCGTGGCCAGGCTGTCCTCGGCCTTGACGATCGAGCGCTGGATCGCGATCGCCTCATCGAACTCATGCGTGACGAACTCACTGCCGACCTTTGCTTCACCCATCTCGAGCCTCCCGGTGGTGTGTGTCGTGCCCGGGCGCCCACGGGATGGCAGGTGCCGCACGCGCGCGGACGATCCTCCATCGATGCGCCGGGGTCGCCGCCGCCCCCTCGAGGACCGGCGCGACGTCCGTCAGGCTAGGGCGCCGGCGCGTACGGGCGGGCTTCGTCGCGCGGGCAGTGCATTTCGTCCTCGTCCCAATCCAGCTGCGGACGTCGTCGTTCAGCCGCCGGTGCGCAACTCCTCCGGCAGCTCGCGCCAGTACTCGACGAACTCGGCGCATCGACCGTCGCCATCGAAACGCAGCAACCAGACGTTGTAGTACACGGTCCGCAGCGAGCCGTCCGCTTCGAGGTAGCGGCTCTCGCCGACGGCAACGGCCCGGTCGCCGTCGACGGCGTACGGCTCATAGCGCGCGTCCCAGGAGCCGGCCTCGTCGGGGTCCTCCAGCCAGTCGGCGACGATCGCCTCCCGGCCCACGACCGGGTCGCGGTATGGCTGATAGCGGTAGCGGGCATCCTCGGCGAACAAGGCGCCGATCGCGTCGCGATCGTAGGTGCGCCACGCATCGACGTAGGCATCGAGCCAGCGTTGGACGTCATCTCGGGTCAAGGTGTACCTCCTCGCTCATGGACGATGCGCGCAGATCATGACGCCCGGTGTCAGGAATGCAGGCGGGCATCAGCGCCGGTCGGCCGGGCGGGTCACGCGGGCACTTCCTCACCGCCGAGCACCGCCAGCGCTCGATCCATGCGAGCCAGGACACGCTCTCGCCCAAGGGCGACCAGCGTGTCGAACAGCGGCGGGGTGGCCGTCCGGCCGGTGACCGCGACGCGGATCGCCATGAACAGGTCGCCCGCCTTCCAGCCGCGCTCTTCGGCGAGCGCTCGAAGCGGCGGCTCGAGCTCGTCGGCCTCGAAGGACACGTCGCCGGCAGCCGCGATCGTGTCGCGGGCGACGGACAGTCCATCGCGCGTGGTGGCCGCGTCCCAGCGCTTGGGGACGAGCATCGCCGGGTCGATGTCGAGGTCGGTCACCCACAGGAACCCGACGAGGTCGCCGATGGCGCCGAGCGTCGGCAGGCGGTCCTGGATGACCGGCAGCAACGCCCGCAGCTCATCGTCGCCGGGCATCCACTCGATGCGGCCGGCGGCGAGCTCCGACTCGACGAACGGCCGCAGCCGGTCGATGAGGTCGTCCGGTTCGAGGCGCCGGATCCACTGGCCGTTGAGCCATTCGAGCCGCTCGCGGTCGAAGACGGCGCCGCCCTTGTGCACGCTCCGGATGTCGAACCGCTCGACCAGCTCGTCGAGCGACAGGATCTCCTCCTCCGTTCCGGTCGACCAGCCGAGGAGCGCGAGGTAGTTGACCAGCGCTTCCTTGATGAAACCCTGGGCGATGTAATCGTCGATCGCCGTCTGGCTCTTGCGCTTGCTCATCTTGGTGCGATCCGCATTGAGGATGAGCGGCAGGTGGGCGAACCGCGGGACCTCGTGGCCGAGCGCACGGAACAACAGGATGTGTTTTGGCGTGTTGGACAGGTGGTCCTCGCCGCGGATCACATCCGTGATGTCCATCGCCGCGTCGTCGACGACGACCGTGAAGTGGTAGAGCGGCGTGCCGTCCGTCCGGACGATCACGAAGTCGCCACCCAGGTTGGCGACGTCGATCTCGACCCGCCCGCGGACGATGTCGTCGAACGCGATGGTCCCCTCCCCCACCCGGAATCGCAGGGCGCCGCGCCGACCGTCGGATCCACGCGCCCGTCGCTCCTCGACGGTCAGCCCCGCGCACCGACCGACGTAGCGCGGCGGTTGCTTGGCCGCCTCCTGCGCCCTGCGGTCGGCCTCCAGCTCCTCGGGCGTGCAGTAACAGGGATAGGCCATGTCGAGGGCGAGCAGCCGCTCGGCCGCGGCCTCGTACGTCGGCAGCCGCTCCATCTGGCGGTACGGTGCGTGCGGGCCGCGCGCGGGCTCGCCGGCGACCTCCGGCCCCTCGTCCCAGTCGAGGCCCAGCCAGTGCAGCCCGTCGAGGATGTCCTTCTCGAACTCGACCGTGCTGCGGACCTGGTCGGTGTCCTCGAGCCGCAGGATGAACGTCCCGCCGACGTGGCGCGCGTGCAGGTAGTTGTAGAGCGCCGTGCGCGCGGTGCCGATGTGGAGCGGCCCGGTCGGACTGGGCGCGATCCGTACCCGGTCGGTCATGCCTCGGGCACGCGGTGGAACAGTCCAGGATCGGCGTCACCGGGCAGGACGCGGATCAGCGCCGCGGGTCTAAGACCGAGCGTGGCGCGACCGCGCGGACCGTCCAGGGTGAGCGAATCGAGCGACTCTGAACGAGCCAGGATCGTGATCTTGGCCCCTGGTCTGAGGGCCCGCGCCTCGAGGTAGGACAGGAGACCAGCGTCCTCCTCGGCCTCCTCTGTGATCCGGTAGATCGTGGCGTGCGAACCGGCGTCGACCTCCGACAGCCGAACGCCTGCCGGGCGTCGCTTGGCGGTCGCCGCGTCGATCGGGTTGCCGTGCGGGCAGGTCTCCGGATGTCCGAGCAGCTCGTCGAGCCGCGCCTCGACGCGGGGCGAGATGGCGCCCTGCAACCGCATCGCTTCCTCGTCCGATTCCGCCCAACCCAGCCCGACGACGCTCGTGAGCAGCCATTCCAGCAGGGCATGGCGACGGAAGATCGCGTCGGCGGCCGCACGCCCGGGCGTGGTGAGCCGCAGCTCACGACCGCCGTCATGCTCGACCAGGCCATCGGCGCCCAGTCGGCGGAACATCTCGCTCGCTGCCTGGGTGGTCACGCCGAGGTGGCGAGCGATCTGGGCCGCCGTCACCCGCGAGCCGTCCTCGGCACCGGCGCTCACGCGGAGCGCCAGCAGGTACTCCTGGGCGGCCGTCGACAGGTCGGCGCTGTCGTTCCGTCGCGGCATACGGTCAGGATACCGGCCGGGCTTCGCGGCGGAGCTCGCGCCCGATACCGAAGACCAGGCCGACGCCCCATCCGAGGGCCATCATCGCCCCGAGGATCGACCGCGCCGTATCGGTCGCTGCCGGGTCGCTCGTGAAGAGGAGAACCGAGGCGAGGAATACCGGCGTGAGGGAGCCGGCTGCCGCCAGGACCCCGATCCGGGCCAGACGCGGCAGCAGGATCAGGAGCCCCAGCATGGCCAGCTGGACGACCCACGAGATCGGCGCCACGGACGGGTCGCACGTCGCGGCGAAGCGACCGCACCCGCTGAGCTCGCCGAGTCCCCAGCCGATGCCCAGGGCGACCGGCATCCACGCGACGAACCCCCGGCCGAGTCGGGACGGCAGCGACGGACGATCGTCGTCGAGCCAGCGGCGCAGCGAATCGACGGCTGCATCGACCGACAGCTCGGTTGCCACCGAGCGGTCGTCGATCGCCCCCGTCGTGGCCGAGGTGGTCGTGGTCTGCGGGCGGACGGGCGGTGCGCCGCGGGATCGTCCCGGCGGCATCGGGGTCTCGCGCGGATCCGGTTCGCTCCGAGCCGTCGCGTCGCCGGTCGTCGCCTGCCACCACGAGGTGCTGGTATGCGTGGGTGGTGGCGGCGTGGTCGCGGCCGGCTCGGCTGCGTCGACACCGATCGCGCCCGGGGTCCCGGCGGGATCCGCGGCGGCGACTCGTTCGGGGTCGTCCGCTCCGTTGCCCGTCGCCGCGCGTCGGGCACGTGCCTGGTATTCCGGACCGTGCTTGCGCGGGTCCGCGTACTCCTTCGGGTTGAGGGTCCAGTACGTACCCGACGTCGTGCCGTACCACGACGCACCGCCCCAGTCTGGATCGAACGATTCAGCGTCCACGTCGTCGTAGGAGGTCGACCCGAGCGTTGCCTTCTTGGGACGGCGGTCCGACCCGGTCCGGTCGGCGCGCTCGGCACCCGGGCTCTCCGAGCCGGTCGGGCGCGGGTTCGGGCGCGGCCGCGGTCCGGGTGCGGCACCCGGCCGCTGTCGAGGCCGGCCACCGTAGGCCCGGTACGTCGCGCCGGCACGGTCGGCGTCGGCCTCCCAGGCGCGACGAGCCGGTCCGCGGCCGGCGACCCGGGGAGTGCCGCCGTCCGGCCCGGCGATCTGGTCGTATGCCGCCTGGATGGCGAGGAACCGGGGCAGCGCGGCCTCACCGGCGGCGTCAGGATGGTTCGCCTTTGCCAGCCGTCGGTACGCCCGCTTGACGTCGGCGAGGGGCGCCCCTCGCTCGAGGCCGAGCGTGCGGTACGGATCCGGATCGAGGGTCATGGGCTGGCTGGTGCTCCTGGGTCCGCGCTACGCGCCCCGGTGGCGGCGACCCGCGGGGACGCCGCCGTCAGCCGATCAGTTCGCCGACGGGCGCGAGCTCGAACTCCGGGATGGATTCTGCGCCCACCCGGCCGTGCGGGTCGAGGATCGTGGGCCGGTGGTAGCGGCTGAGCATCCGAAGCGGCTGGCCGTCCAGGACACCGACCTGCCGGAGCGCCTCGACCGAGGCGGCCCATGTCCCGCGGTCGTAGCCGTCCCCATCCTCGATCTTGATAGCCAGACCAGACGCGGCATCAAGAAGCGTTCCCGGTGCGTGGTCCCGGAAGGATGGCGATGCCGCGCAGCGCCTCCATGCCGGCCTTGCTGATCAGCCGACCCTCCGTGGCTTTCATGAGCGACGTGTCGAGCCGGTCATGGCGCCCGCCGACCATCTCCGGATCGGCGACCATCGCGTCACGGACGAGCGTCAACGCCGGCGCGAGGGAGCTTCGCGGATCGCGCGGGGCGACGCTCGACGGATCGGCGAGCAACGCATATGCCTGGGCGACCTCGCGGAGGCGGAAGGCGTAGGTCTCGACGCCGCAGCCATCGATGGCTGTCCGCAGACGGTCCGGCGTCGTTCCGTACGCCCGAGCGACCGCCGTGCGATAGGCCACTTGCGAGGGGTGCTCCGGCTCCCAGTACGTGTCGAGGTCCCAGCCCTTCAGTCGGGCGAGGAGCAGCGAGACGGCGTGCTGCCCTGAGCACATGTGGCGGATGGCGCCGGGCTTCTCTCCATCGCGCGCGAGTCGCGCCGCCGTCAGGGCGTCCAGCGGCATGCCCTCGTTGCCGCAGGCGAGCAACGACTGGCTGACCCCGGCGCGCCGGAACATGCCCTGCAACGTCCGGACGTGGAAGTCCTCGCCGGAATGCGAGCTGGTCATGATCGCGATCTCGGGAGGCTCGAGATCGAAGGCCTCGACCCCGCCGGCCTCGATCAGCGCGACGACCCCGAAGGGCTTGACGGTCGAACGCAGGGTGACGATCCGCTCGGGATCGCCAAGGGACCTGATCAGGCGGCCCTCGACGTCGACCTCGACGATGTCGCCCCGATGCACGCTCTCGTCGATGCCGTTGCGGACCTGCCGGACCAGGACCGGGGTGTCGGCTCGCGGGCGGACTCGGCTCCGTGCCCGCCCGTTCCGAGGGGTCGCGCGCTCTGCGGTCAGGGTCACCCCCCGAGGATACCGCGCAGGTACCCCGGTGGAGGTATCGGATACCAGACTTTTTGGTGGGTCGATGGTCCCGCCGGTCCGTGGGCGGTCCGGTCGGCAGCCACCCTTCAGCCGGGCTGGTACCGTCTCGCCGATGTCAACCGTGCGCTCGCGCATCGCCGGTGCCGTCCTCGGGGTCGGCGTCCTGCTCGCGGTGACCGCATGCCTGCCGTCGCCTCGCGCCGCGACGGACAGCTCGGGGTCGAGCCCGTCGACCGGGCCCGGCTCGTCCGCCTCGTCGCCGCTCCCGTCGCCGACACCAAAGGCGTCCGTCCAGGCGATCGCCGCCTTCGTCGAGCGGGCCACCAGCGGCAAGCTGACCTATCGCGTCGCGTTCAAGGGGACGGTCCGAGCGTCTGCGGACACCCTCCCCATCGTCGGGACGATGGATGTGGCCGGCGCCGACTTCGCGAGCTCATTCACGTACGACTTCAGCCGCGACTATCCGGACCTCGGCAAGGAACGGGTTCAAGTCCGCGGGGTCAAGGGCAAGGGCTACATCAAGCGTGGCTCAAAGCCGTGGCAGGGCATCAAGGGGTTCGCCGTCGGGCATTCCTATGTGCCGTTCAAGACCGTCGCCACCAGCGGACGACGTGCGCTATCTCGGTGGCGGTCAAGGCGGGCGACGCCACGCTGCACAAGGTGGGCATCACCGGCGCCGTGCTGCTCCACCCCAACACGATCCCGTACGACATCCAGAAGGAGACGGTCGACGACACCGAGCTGACCGTCGTGATCGACGAGGCCGGGCGACCGCGGTCGGGCACCTGGAGGCTGTGGGGCAAGGCGCGCGTCGGGACCGGCGGCGGGCAGCTCCAGCGGGTCGTCTACGAGCTCGAACTCACGTTCTCGAAGGTCGGCGCCAAGATCACCATCAAGCGCCCGTAGCGGAAGTCCGCGGGAAGGCTCAGGCCCGAACGTAGTCGAGGACCGTCACTCCAGAGGTGAAGCGGTGCGTCCCGGCCAGCCGCAGCCGGATCGGCCGCTCGAGAGCCGGCCAGAACGGCGTGCCGGCCCCGAGCACGACGGGGTGCACGACCAGCCGGTACTCGTCGACCAGGTCGCGCCGAACGAACGCCGCGGCGAGCGTTGGGCCGCCGACTTGCAGCTCGCCGTCGAACTCCGCCTGGAGGCGAGCCAGCTCATCGATCGGATCACCGCGTACGAGTCGGCTGTTGTGGGCGACGTCTGTCAAGGTCGACGAGAAGACGACCTTCGGCTTGGGGTTCCAGATCTCCCCGAACTCCAGCATCGTGGGCGTCGCATCAGGGTCCGAAGCGGCACCCGGCCAGTAGGCCGTCATGGTTTCGTAGAGTCGGCGGCCGTAGAGGAACGCGGACGCCGCTCGAATCTGGTCGGTGAACCACGCGAGCAGCTCCTCGTCGGCAGTCCCCCAATCGACGCCGTGGTCCGGTGTCTCCACGAACCCGTCGAGCGACACGTTCATCAAGTAGACGAGCCTTGCCATCCGCACCTCCGTTCCGTGTCCCTGGCAGGCACACGCCGGAGCATCCTAGGGCTCGATCTGTGCGTCGTCCTCGATCTAGCGGTCGATCGGCAGCGGTTCTGCCAAGTCATCCCGACTGCCGCAGCCGCGGTAGCAGTGGCTGGCCTGCGGCGTGTTGACCGATCGGCACCTGACGCACACCCAGCTATTCGCCGGCATGTCCCGCGCGTCCAGCAGCGCTCTTCCCGCCGCTTCACCGGCACCCGGCAGCATGTGCCCGACCTCTGACGTCGTGGCCATCAGGAAACGCAGCAGGACGAGCCCGACGAGGACCAGGACGGCGGCCACGGCGACCGCCACCGAGCCAGTCGATGCCGAGGATGTAGTCGACGGCCTGCATGTCCTGATGATGCCGCTGGATTCGGCGCGGACGATGCCCTTCGGTGCCAGGGCGCACCGAAAAAGTGTGGTCTTGTGTAGTTCAGTCGCGATTGCCGGTCCCGAACTGGCGGTCGCCGGCGTCACCGAGGCCGGGCATGATGTAGCCCTTCTCGTTCAGCCCGCGGTCGAGCGCGGCGCAGTGGATCTCGACGTCCGGGTGGGCCTTCTGGACGGCGGCCACACCCTCCGGGGCGGCGATGAGGTTCACGAGCTTGATGCGCACCGGCGTCACCGCGCCCCAGCGCTTGAGGACATCGATCGCGGCCGTGGCGCTGCCGCCCGTCGCCAGCATCGGATCGAGGATCAGGCACAGGTCGACGGTCGCCGAGTCGGGCAGCTTGTTGTAGTACTCGACCGGCCGAAGGGTCCGCTCGTCGCGGAACAGCCCGAGGTGCCAGACCTGGGCCGTCGGCATCAGCTCGAGCATCGCGTCGACCATGCCGAGGCCGGCGCGCAGGATCGGGACGAGGCCGATTCGCTCGCCGAGCTCGCTCGCGTCCATCTCCTCCATCGGCGTCGCGATGCGGAGCGGACGGGTCTTCGCGTCCTGGAGCGCCTCGTAGCCCAGCAGCCAGGACAGCTCCCGGACGACCTCGCGGAACTTCTTCGGCTCGGTCTTCTCGTCGCGCAGGACGCCGAGCTTGTGGAGGACCGCGGGGTGCGTCGGAGATGTGCAGCGTGTCGGGCTGGGTCACGGCCCGATGGTAGCGCGGCGCCGCTCCGTCAAACGACCCGTGGACGCGTCGGGGGCGCACCACCCGCGCGGAAGGGACGTCCGGCGGACCCGTCTACTGGCCGGTCGGGACGATCTCGACCGTGCCCTTCACGAACGCCTCGCCCGTGACGTCGAGGCCCTCGAGCGTGGCCAGCGCCGCCTGGGCGAGATCGGTCCGATAGGCGTCGGGCGGCGGTGCGGCGGGGATGACGCCCGCCGCGATGCACACATCGACCGTGTGCTGCCACTCGTCAGGATCCATGACGCCGATCCCACCGGGCGACGGCCAGATCAGCGGATTGACCTCGTTCATCGCCCACGCTTCGTGGCCCGGCCCGCAACCGCGATGGGGCTTCGCTGCCGCTCGCGACCGGAGCCGGCGCGGAAGGGGACGCCGAGGCAGGCGCGGCCGACCCCGGCGCGCCCGGGCTGGCCGATGCACCCGGCGCGACCTCCGCTCCCGCCGCGACGACGCACTCGACGCAGTCGGCCGGGTGGTCGCGGCAGAACATCCAGCCCTGGAACGAGGCCTTCAGGAAGCGCGTGGCCACGTCCTCGTTGCCATCCTGCGCCAGCCATGACGAGCGGGCGAAGATCGCGTCCTGGAGCATCGCCGTGCCCTCGTCGTGGTAGTTGATGACGTCGAACTCCGTGGGCTGGTACGGGACGTGTGTGGTCGGGTTCGTCGCCTCGAGGACCTGGGCGTAGCCGTCGTAGATCGTGACCTGGGCGACGTCGATCCGGCCACGCAGGAATTCGTCCATGTCGGTGTCCTGCTCGACGATCGTGATGTCCTGGTCGATGTCGACGCCGGCGGCGATGGCGGCGGCCATCACCTCGAACTCGTTGCCGGCGCCGAGCACGCCGACGCTGTGACCCGCCAGGTCGGCAGGCCGCGTGACGCCGGTGTCGCGAAACGAGATCGACAGCGTCGCCGAGCGACGGAAGATCTGGCCGATGTCGACGAGATCGGACGAGCCGGCCGCCTGAGCCTGGAGCACGCGCGGCACCCAGCTGATGGTGAACTCGGGGCCCGACGCCTGCGAACCGACCGCCTCGGGGAAGACGTCCGGGCCACCCTCGATCAGCGACACCTCGAGGCCGGCCGCTTCGTAATAGCCCTGGTCGATCGCTGCGACGTAGCCGGCGAACTCGGCCCCGAGCGTCCAGCGGAGCTGCACGCGCACTCGCTCGAGCGTCGGCGGGTCGCTGACGACTGGCGTGGGCGGTCCCGCCGGCACGGTGGGCGTCGCCTCGGGCTGCGGGCGTCGGGCGCGGCGTATTCGATGCCCCGCCGCAGCCGACGACCAGGAGCGACCCGACGACGAGCGCGACCCCGGACAGACGAAGAGGCCGGCCGCCGATGGCGGCCGGCCCTGTGATGCGCCACGAGTGGCGAGCCCGTTACTTGCCGCCCTCGGTGAGCGTGACGCTGGCCTTCTGCCAGGACGCGCCCTTGGTGTCGGCGTCGCCGAGCGCCGCCAGGGCTTTCTCGGCGAGGTCGTTTCGCCAGGCCGTGCCCTCGACCGGCTTGCTTGAGGATCTACCCGTCGGTCGCGACCTGGACCGTCCGGTCGAACGCCGCGGCATCGGTGATCCCGATCCCGTTCGGTGACGGCCAGATGATCCCGTTGACCTCATTGAGCTGCCAGGTTTGGTGCCCCTTCGGCAGCGCGGCGTCGGACTTGATGACGATGTCGACACATTCAGTCGGGGTTATCGCGGCAGAAGATCCAGCCCCTGAACGAGGCCTTCAGGAACTTGATCGCGACGTCCTCGTTCCCCTGCTGCGCGAGCCAAGCCTCGGACGCGAAGATCGCGTCCTGCAGCATCGACGTGCCGTACTCCTCCCAGGAGATGACGTTCAGGTCGTCGGCCGTATAGAGCTCGCCGGTGGCGGGGTTCTTCTTCTCGAGGACCTGGGCGTACTCGTTGTAGATCATCGCCTGGGCGGCGTCGATCTCACCGGCCGCGAACGCCTCCATGTCGAACTGCTGCGCGACGATCTGGACATCGGTCGGATCGTCCGGGTCGAGGCCCGCCTTGCGCAGACCGGCATACAGCTCGGCCTCGTTGCCGAAGCCCCATGCCCCGACCTTCTTGCCCTGCAGGTCCTCGGGCGTGGTGATGTTCTTGTCCTTGAACGAGACCTGGAGGGTCGGCGAGCGCTGGAACACCTGGGCGATCACGACACCGTCGGCACCGCTCTCACGCGGTGCCAGCATGCGCGGGACCCAGCTGATCCCGAACTCGGCCTGGCCGCCGGCGACCACGGTCGCGGGGACGATCTCGACCGCGCCTGGGAGGATCGTGACGTCGAAGCCCTCCTCGGCGTAGTAGCCCTTGTCCTTCGCCGCGAAGTAGCCGGCGAACTGGGCCTGGGGGAACCACTGGAGCTGCAGTCGGATCGGCTTGAGCGCGGGCACTGGGCGCCCCGACACTGGAACAGGCTGCCGTCGCGATCAGGGTCGCGGCGAGCAGGGCGACGATGCGCCGAATTCGCATGTGGACACCTCTTCGAATTGGACCGCGTGCGGGAGCCGGTCCACCTCCTCCGGGGGGCAGTCTAGCGAACGCCGCGCACGACGGATCGGAACGGACCCCTCAGCTCCATGCCGCGCGGCGGTCGTACCACGGCATGACGATGCGCTCGATCACGACGACCACGAGATACAACCCGATGCCGATGGCGCAGGCGAAGACGATCGCCGCCCACGATCGCTCGAAGTTCAGGAACGCGGAGTAGGTGGCGATGTACTGGCCGAGGCTGGCTCGAGGCGCGGCGAAGTACTCGCCGACGACGGCGCCGATCGTCGCCAGCGTCACCGCCAGGCGCAACGAGGTGAACACGTATGGCAGCGCGTTCGGCACGCGTAGCTTGCGGAAGACCATCGATTCCGGGGTGGCATACGAACGCAGCAGCTCGAGCGACAACGGATCGACCGTCGTCAGGCCGCGCACGGTGTTGATCATGACGGGGAAGAAGCACAGGGCCGCTGCGACCATCGCCTTGGAAAGCTGCTGATCGAGCCCGAACCAGTTGTTGAAGAGCGGGGCGAACGCCAGGATCGGTACCGAGCTCGCGGCGACCGCGAACGGCATCAGCGAATCCTGCATCGCCCGGAACCGCGCCGTGATGACCCCGACGAAGATGCCGGCGGTCACGCCGATGAGCAGGCCGGCGATGATCTCCACGACCGTGTAGCGGGCCGCCGCCGTGAGCTCCGGCAGGTAGGTCTGCCACGCGACGGCGATCGCGATCGGACTGGGCAGGATGAACTGCTTGATGCCGAAGACGCGGACGATGAGTTCCCAGCCGACCAGGAACCCGATGAAGAGCAACGTCGGCGGCGCCCAATCGCGGGCGCGATCCATGGCGGTGGCGCGCGCACCGCGCGGCGCGGGCACGGCCAGGAACCCGCTGGTCATCCGGACAGGCCCTCGGCTGCGACACGATTGGTCGTGGCGTCATCGCGTCACTGCCCGGCGCTCCGGCACGCCGCTCGTCGCCGCGGAGCGCCTCGCGAACCTCGGTCACCAGGTGGAAGTACTGCTCCAGCTCGCGCGTATCGGCGGTCCGCTCGCGCGGCAGGTCGATGTCCATGATCGCGCTGATCCGCCCAGGTCGGGCCGACATGACGACGACGCGGTTGGACAGGAAGACCGCCTCGGCGATCGAGTGGGTGACGAAGATGATCGTCGTTCGCGTCCGTTCCCAGATCTTGAGCAGCTCGAGGTTCATCCGCTCGCGGGTCATCTCGTCGAGCGCCCCGAACGGCTCGTCCATGAGCAGGATCGCCGGGTCGACCGCCAGGGCCCGGGCGATGGCCACGCGCTGCTGCATGCCACCCGACAACTGCCACGGATAGTGGCCGGCGAAGTCGGCCAGCTCGACGAGGCGCAGGTTGTCCGTCGCGCGACGGACCCGATCGGCCTTCGGCGTCCCATTGACCTCGAGCGGGAGCTCCACGTTGGATTGGACCGATCGCCAGTCGAACAGGATCGGCGCCTGGAAGACCATCCCGTAGTCGCGATCGAGCCGCCCTTGCGGCGCCGGCTTCCCGTTCACGAGAACGGTGCCGCTGGTCGGCGACGTGAGATCGCCGATGATCCGCAGCAGCGTCGACTTGCCACAGCCGGACGGGCCGATGAGCGAGACGAACTCGCCCGCCACCACCGTCAGGTCGATGCCCGTCAGCGCCTCGACCCGTCCGGCGGTCTGCCCCCGCGGGGCGAACACCTTGGAGACCCCCGCGATCTCGACGACCGGCCTGCGGGCCTGCTCGCCCGCGTTTGCCGGTACATCCGTGCGCGTCGGCTCGGTCATCGAACGGTCACCTCGTCAGTACGACGCTCGTGGCGCAAGCACCAGCGCCTCGACACCCGCCACGAGCAGGTAGACGGCGATGCCCAGCACAGACGAGACGACGATCGCGGCCCACAGATACTCGGCGTTGAGCGAGTAGTACTGCATCCCTGTGATGATCTGGCGGGCCAGACCGTCCTGGATCAGCGACGGCAGTTCGCCGACGATCGATCCGACCACGGCCGCCGGAGCCGCGATGCGGAAACCGGTGAAGAGGTACGGGCGCGCGGCCGGCAGCCGCAGCTTGCGCAGGATCTGCCCGCGTGAGGCGCCGTAGGACCGCATGAGCTCGAGCGCCCGCGGGTCGTATGCACGCAGACCCCGCAGGGCGGCGATCGTGACCGGGAAGAACGTCAAGTAGGTCGATACGATCGCCACCCCGAACCAATCCGCCTTCAGGCCGATCACGATCAGCGGGGCGATGGCGATGATCGGGATCGTCTGGCTGGCGACGATGATCGGCACGAGCGCTCGCTCCAGGATCCGCACGTGGACGAGGACGGTCGCCAGCGCGAGACCGAAGAGTCGTCCCGAGCGTGAACCCGATGACCGCGTTCCGTAGCGTGAACACGGCTGCCCGGGACAGGCGCACCAGCGTCGTATCACCGACCGCATCGGGCCGGAAGAACTCCCGTGCGATGTCCCACGTGTGCGGCAGCTTCGAATCGGTCGCGAACGAGAAGGTAAGTGGCGGGTCGTGATCGATCGCGATGCCGGTGCCCAGGACGGACTCCGATATCCAGCGGTCACCCCCGATGAATTTGGCCGCCTCCCAGACGACGAAGAGGACGATCAGCACGGTCAGGAACCCGACGACCGGACGCAGCCGCCGCCGCAGCGGCGGCAGCGTCGTACCGGCCATCCCGGTGGGTCGAGCGGTCGCGGCCGTCATCAGACGATCACGCGGGCGACGACGGTCGCCGTCAGCCGGTAACCGCCTGGTCGGCGATGTCGAGCGCCGCGTCGATGAGCTCGAACCCGTGGGCGAGCTCCTCCTCGGTGATGCACAGCGGCGGGTTCGTGTGGATCGAGTTGTTGGCGATCATCGTGTACAGCCCGTTGTCGCGGAAATGCTTGCCGATCGCCTTCATCTCGTCCGAGGTGCCGTTGAACGGCGTCAGCGGCGTCCATGGATCGCGCGAGCGCACGAGGTCGAGGATCCCGAACAGGCCGAGGTTCCGGTGGGCACCGACCGACGGATGTTTGGCGGCAAGCCGCTCGTGGTGCTCGCGCATCCGGACGCCCAGTCGGGTGGCGTTGCCCATCAGGTCGTCCTCCTCGTACACCCGGATCGTCGCCAGCGCCGCCGCCAGCGATACCGGGTGCGACGAGTACGTGAGTCCGCCGTAGTACATCTTCTGGTCGAACGCCTCGGCGATGTGGCGGCGCATCGCGACCGCCCCGAGCGGCAGATACGAGGACGTCAGGCCCTTGGCCATCGTCATCAGGTCGGGCACCACCCCCCAGTGGTCGACGGCGAACCAGCGTCCCGTGCGGCCGAACCCGGCCATCACCTCGTCGCACACCATCAGGATCCCGTTGCGATCGCAGATCTCGCGGACGCCCTGGATGTAGCCGTCAGGGGGGATCAGGATGCCGTTCGTCCCGACGATGGTCTCGAGGAAGATCGCCGCGATCGTGTGCGCCCCCTCGTAGCGGATGACGTCCTCGAGGCCCTGCAACGATTCCGCCACGGGACGGGGTTCTGCCTCTCCCCAGCGATGCGTGTCTGGGTAGCGGACGACGCCGACAAGCCCAGGCTCGTTCGGCCAGCGGCGCGGGTCGCCGGTGAGGGTCATCGCTCCCATGGTCGCCCCGTGATAGGCACGGTAGCGGGCGAGCACCTTGTAGCGGCCCGTGACGTGGCGCGCCATCTTGATCGCGTTCTCGATCGCCTCGGCGCCACCGAGCGTGAAGAAGACCTTGTCCATGTCACCAGGCAGGATCTCGGCGAGCTTCTGACCGAGCCGCCCGCGGATCTCGGTCGCGAACAACGACGGCTGGACGTATTGGAGCTTGGTCGCCTGCTCTGTGATCGCGTCGATGATGCGTCGATCGCCGTGACCGATGTTGACCGACATCAGCTGGCTGTTGAAATCGAGGATGCGCTTGCCTTCCGGCGTGTACAGCCAGACGCCCTCGGCACGGTCGATCACGATCGGGTCGACGGCTCCCTGGATCGACCACGAGAAGAAGGTGTGCGCGCGGTTGAGGGCGATGATCTCCTCGGACGTCATCGCCCCGGATGCGGTGCCGATGCCCATAGGTCCTCCTCCCGCGCAGCGCCGGCGGCCTGGCGCTAGCGCCGAGCGCGAGACCGGATTACAGCACATCCGGCCGGACGGGCGGTACCGGTTCCGGGTCGGTGCTACCGTGTCCGGACCATCAGACCGCGAGCGGAGAGGTTGAATGGATCGCGCCGGTTTCCGCGCCTGGCTCCAGCGTTATGTCGATGCCTGGCGGCTGAATGATCCGGTGGCGGTCGGCGACCTATTCAGTCCGGACGTGCGCTACGCGTTCGACCCGTTCGACGAGGCGGTCGCCGGCCGGAACGCCGTCGTGGAGGCATGGCTGGTCGACCCCGACGAGCCCGGTTCGTGGCAGGCCGACTACGACGTCCTCGCCATCGACGGTGACGTGTTCGTGGCCCACGGGCGTACCCGCTACCTGACCGACGACAAGAAGTCCGTTGATCGCGAGTTCGCCAACGTCTTCGTGTGCCGCTTCGACGAGGACGGTCGCTGCCGCGAGTTCACCGAGTACTACATGCGCCGCCGGCCCGAGGCCGAACCCGACGAGCCGCCCGAGGCCGGCTAGCGCTCGTCGGCAGGTAGTGGCCCGGGTCGCTCCGGCCCGATGGGCTCCGGCGCGACCACGCGGAGGGCCCCGGGCAGCGTTCGGAAGGAGACCGGCGTCGTGGCGAGATCGTAGGAGTCCGCGCGGGCCGGCAGCGGTCGAGCGCTCCGGATGCTCACGTCCGCGGATCGGTAGGTCGAGACGTGCGGCGCGTAGCGATGGCGCCCGAAAGCGATCGACGCCAAGTGCCGGATGAGCTCCCACTTGGAGTAGCGGCGAAAGATGCGCACGTCGAACCGGCCGTCATCGAGCCTGGCCACAGGCGCGACCGTCATCCCGAGGCCGACAAAAGGCCCGATCGACGCCGTCACCATCAGCGCCCTCGTTTCCACGACGCCCTCGTCGAGCTCGATCCGCATGCGCGCCGGTCGATAGCGCAGGGCGACCCAGATCGTGCGGGCGATCGATGCCCAGTCACCCTCGTCGGCGCGCGTCGCTTCACTGAAGATCGCCGCGTTCAGGCCGACGGAGCCGGCCTCGAGGAACTCGATGGTCCGGCCGTCGGCTGTCCGTGCCTCACCGACGTCGATGGCACGGACGTGTCCGGCGGCCAGGACGTCGGCCGCCACGTCCATGTCCCGCTCGATCCCGAGCGCGCGCGCGATATTCATGACCCGGCCCATGGGCAGGATGCCGAGCGCCCGGTCGGTGCCGATCAGACGGCCCGCGACGAGGTGCACCGTTCCATCGCCGCCTGCCGCCACGACGTCGACGCCCTCGGCCACGGCCTTGCCGACCAGCTCGCGGGCAGCATCCTCATCGGCCGGCTCCACGACCTCCGCATCGACCCCGTGCCGCTCCAGCAGTCCCTGGAGGTCATCGATCCGCCCGCCGGCCATGAGCAGGCGACTGGCGATGCCCGCTACCGGGTTGCGGATGACCAGGTAGCGTCGCGCGCGATCAAACGGCAGATGCCCTCGACGCTGGGCGGTATCGGTCACGCGGGCTCGCCGCTCCCGCGCGCCTTCCGGCCGCGGTAGAACCGGGTCAGACCGAGCAGATAGCTCATGCCGAGCAGGTACGACGCCGTCACGTCGGTGAACCAGTGGTGCCCCTGGTGGATCCGGCTCGGGCCGACGAGGGCGATGACCCCCACGAGCCCCGCCGTGAGTACCCGTCGGAGCGCTGTGGGTCGCAGGAGCGTATGGACGAGGTAGGCGAGGAAGCCGTATACGCCCACGTAGGTGATGGTGTGCCCACTGGGAAAGCTGGAGCCACCGAGCGGCGCGGCGATCACCCGGATGTCCACGCCGGCCACGGGTCGCGTACGGCGCATCAGCGCCTTCACGAGCGTCGCGAGGAGTGACGTGCCCCACGCGCCGAGCATGGCCACCGCTTCGAGCCGGAGACGCAGCGCCAGGAGGATCGCCACGAGGACGCCCGGGATGATCCGGCTCTGCGGTGGGAAGCCTGGCCAGGACACGCCCTCCATCAGGCGCGACAGGAGCGGATGCGACCGGCGCTGCAGCTTCATCGTGATCGCGAGGTCCAGCGCGTCGCTCCGCCGCGCGCGGACGAGGGCGAAGATCGCGGCGAACCCGATCAGCCCGATGCGTTCGACGAGCGCGGCCACGCGGCCGCGGCGCACTGCGGTGCGAGGCGGCGCGACGATCGTCGGGTGAGCGGCGACGGCGGGATCGGTCACGCACCCGAGCATGCGGGTAAGGCCCGCGAGCCGGCCCCGCCGCACGTCGGTCCTCGCCTGCCAGCTCCGTTACAAGCGGTGTACCCTCCCTCTCCATCACGCGAACACCGACGCGACGAGAGGGATGTCGACCATGCCGCGAATCGTGCGAGGGGCGCTCGTCCAGGCCAGCTGGACCGGCGACAAGGAATTGATGATCCAGAAGCATGAGGAACGGGCGCACGACGCCGCGAAGCAGGGCACCCAGGTGATCCTCTTCCAGGAGCTCTTCTACGGCCCGTATTTTTGCCAGGTCCAGGACGCGCAGTACTACAGCTACACCGAGCTGATCCCCGACGGCCCCACGACGAAGCGCATGCAGGACCTCGCCAAGCAGACCGGCATGGTGGTGGTCGCGCCGATGTACGAGGAAGACGCCCAGGCGTCCGGCATCTACTACAACACGGCCGCGGTCATCGACGCCGACGGGACCTACCTCGGCAAGTACCGCAAGACCCACATCCCGCACGTCAAGGGGTTCTGGGAGAAGTTCTATTTCCGGCCCGGCAACATGGGCTACCCGGTTTTCGAGACAGCCGTCGGCAAGGTCGGCGTGTACATCTGCTACGACCGCCACTTCCCGGAGGGCGCCCGGGCCCTCGGCCTGAACGGCGCGAGATCGTGTTCATCCCGTCGGCCACGTCGCGTGGCCTGTCCGAGTACCTGTGGCGTATCGAACAGCCCAGCCACGCCGTGGCCAACGGCTACTACGTCGGGACCATCAATCGCGTCGGGATCGAGAAGGAATTCGGCGACGACGACTTCTACGGGCAGAGCTATTTCGTCGATCCGCGCGGGCAGTTCGTGGGCGACATCGGGTCGGCCAGCGACGAGGAGCTGATCGTCCGCGACCTCGATCTCGACAAGATCGCCGAGGTCCGCAACACGTGGCAGTTCTTCCGCGACCGACGGCCCGACGCCTATGCCGACTTGACACGCCCGTAGGCGCTATCATCCGCGCCGGCTCGGCTGTCAGGAGGAGGACAGCCGAGTCCTCACAGCAATGGCTCGCGGAGCGTCGCCTTGCTGTTCGGAGGGCGGGCGGCGGAACGCCGTTGAGGTTGCCAAGATAGCCATGCAATTCGGGTTCACCCTCAAGCCAGACCACACGATCGAGCGAACGCTGGCGCTGGCCCGGCAGGCCGAGGCGGCCGGCTTCGAATACGGCTGGCTGTTCGACAGTCACGTCCTCTGGCGGGATCCGTATCCCCTCCTGACGCTGATGGCCGGCGCGACGGAGCGCCTGCGGCTCGGCACGTGCGTCACCAACCCCGGGACGCGCGAGCCATCAGTGACAGCTTCGGCGCTGGCCACCCTGGATGAGATCAGTGACGGTCGGATGGATCTCGGCATCGGTCGGGGCGATTCGGCGCGGCGGGTGCTCGGCAAGCCGCCGATCACGCTCGCCCACACCGAGGAGGCGATCAACGTCATCCGGACGCTGGTCGGTGGCGGGACCGTCACCTACGAGGGAACGGAACTGACCTTCCCGTGGACGCGCGGCTGGACGCTGCCCGTCTGGGTCGCCGGCTACGGCCCGATGGCCATCGCGATGACCGGCCGTGTGGCCGACGGCCTCATCCTCCAGCTCGCCGATCCGGACCTCATCCGCTGGTTCGTGGGCCAACTCCGAGAAGCCGCCTCGGCAGCCGACCGCGACCCTGCGTCGCTGAAGGTCCAGGCGGCTGCACCCGCACACGTTGGCCCGCGCGAACTCGGCCGCGAGCGGACGCGCTGGTTCCCGGCGCTCGTCTCGAACCACGTCGTCGACCTCGTCAACAAGTACCCGCGCGAAGAGCTGCCGGAGTCGCTGACCGGCTACGTCACCGACCGGACCGGGTACGACTACCTCCACCACGCTGAGGTCGGATCGTCGAATGCCGCGTTCGTTGGCGACGAGGTCACGGACCGGTTCTGCGTGCTCGGCGAGGTCGACGAGCAGGTGGCCAAGCTGCGCGAGCTGGGCGAGGCCGGGGTCGACCAGTTCAACCTCTACCTCATGAACGGCGATGAGGAAGCGCAGCTCGAGGCGTATGGCAGGGACGTCATCCCGGCGCTGCGCTGAGGTACTGGCCGGTATGTCAGGCTGGTCAGCGGTACCCGAAGTGCGCGACCATGCCCTCCTCCAATCCGCACGGAGGACACCATGATCGCTAAAATCGGCCGCCGGCGGGACCCCTTCTGGGACGATGGCCGTGGAGCCCGTCGCCGCAACCTCGTCCAGCGCACAGAAGCACGGGTGGCGCTGATCCTCGCCATCGGTGCGTGCGGCCTGACGGCCGCGATGTGGCTGCGCCAGATCCTGCCGGTCTTCGGCATCCAGATCTGATCCCCGGCCGCGACAGCCGCTGGTGCCGGACCACACCACAGATCCGCCCCCGGCAACAGCCATCGCTGCCCTCTGCTGGCGTCCTGTGGCATTGAGGGTCCAGCCCATGGGACCCCTTCGCTACTCGACAACGTGACCGGTCCCAGCCTGACACTGACGCCCTCATCCGCACTCATCAGGGGACACCGTGCAGGGACGTCAGGGGCCGCGCACGCCCGTCATCGCGGCCAGCGCCATCGTGTTCATCCTCGGGTTCGGGCTGCCCGGGACGGTACGCGCAGCGGTCACCGTGGACCTCGATCAATGGGCGAGCAGCGACGGAGCCTGGCAGAACGGCAACCTCAACGGCAACAACAGCCGATATCCAGAGGGTGGCATCGTGCCGTTCCGCCTCGCGCTGGAGGGTCTGAAGCCGGGCGCCCACTCGATCCACATCAACTACGACTTCACGGCCGGGGGGCACAAGGCGTACGACTTCCTCGCGACTTGGAACGTCACGAATGCCAAAGGCAAGGTCTGCATCCCGAGCGGCGGCGCGATCTCGTCGATGTGTCCGAGCCTCCCCGGTTCCTCGAGCGCGGCGATCCCGTCCGACCCGTTCAAGGCGAACGGGCTATCGGTGAAAGGCGCCGAGGCTTACTCAGGCGCCCCGCGTCGACTCACGATCTGGGGCGGAACCATCACCTCGATCAGCCGGCCCGTCCATGCCGGCAATGTGAACGGCAACAGCACGGCCGACATCCTCGTGCGGTTCCGATCGGTCGGTGCCCCCGTGCTCTTCGCCTGGGGCGGCCATCTCGCCCAGTCGCGCTACTGGGACACGGCTGGCGGCGGAGCGCGCGACGGCGCATCACTGGTGTCCGGCGCGCCATGGCACATGCGCACACTCCAGCTCGATGGTGCCGGCAACAAGAACCAGGATCGCAGCATCCAGCCCAGCGCGATCGTCGGTGAGCTGCCACCCCAGGCGCTGTCACCGGTCCCGCCCGCGCCGCCTCCCACGTCCAGGCCTCCAACGGCTCCCCGCGATCCTAGCGCCCCGACCGTACCGGGCGGCCCACGCGCCACCGTGCCGCCGACGAGTACTGCCGTGGTCCGCGAGTTCAGGGGCTCGCCGGTCCTCGCCGTCCTCTACCTCGCGGGGCTCGCTGGTGCCTTGCTGGCGTTGTCACTCGGCGCAGGTCGGCGACGTCGGTCCCGTTCACCGGACTGACGCTCGGGCGACGATCCCGCTCCACGCCATCGCCTACCATCTCCCTCCTGACGCTTCGCCGTCGTCGTCGTCCGAGGAGGGACCGGTTCGATGCGCACGCTGATCACCAACGGCACAATCGTTTCCGCCGAGGGCTCACAGGCTGCCGACGTCCTGATCGACGGCGAGACGATCGCCGCGATCGGCGCTGGCCTCGCGGGCGCCGGGATGACCGCCGACGAGACCATCGACGCGAGCGGCAAATACGTGATCCCGGGCGCGATCGACGTTCACACGCACATGGAGCTGCCGTTCGGGGGGACGTTCGCCAAGGACACCTTTGAGACCGGAACGCGGGCGGCGGCGTTCGGCGGCACGACGACGGTCGTCGACTTCGCGGTCCAATCCCGGGGTAAGTCGCTGCGTGAGGGGCTCGACGCCTGGCACGCCAAGGCCGAGGGCAACGCGGTAGCCGACTACGGCTTCCACATGATCATGAGCGACGTCAACGACGGCACGCTGGCCGAGATGGACGGGCTCGTCGCCGAGGGCGTGCCCGACTTCAAGCTCTTCACGGCCTACCCCGGCGTGTTCTACAGCGATGACGGGGCCATCTTCCGGGCGATGCAGCAGACGGCCAAGAACGGCGGATTGATCATGATGCACGCGGAGAACGGCATGGCGATCGACGTCGTCGCCGAGCAGACGGTCCAGGCCGGCACGACCGATCCGATCGGCCACGGCCTCGCCCGAATGGCTGTCTTCGAGGGCGAGGCGACGAACCGCGTGATCCGCCTGGCCGAGGCGGCCGGTGTGCCGGTCTACATCGTCCACTTGTCGGCCAGCGAGGCACTGGCCGAGGTCCGCGCGGCGCGCGACCGCGGGTCGATGGCATTCGCCGAGACGTGTCCCCAGTACCTGTTCCTGTCACTCGACGATCTCGGCAACGGCTTCGAGGGGGCGAAGTTCGTGTGCTCGCCACCGCTCCGACCGAAGAGCCATTGGGACGACCTGTGGCGCGGGCTGGTCAAGGACGATCTCCAGGTCGTCTCGACCGACCACTGTCCATTCGACTTCCACGGACAGAAGGAGCTGGGTCGCGACGATTTCCGGAAGGTCCCCAACGGACTGCCGGGCGTGGAGGACCGGGTCGATCTGATGCACGACGGCGGTGTCGTCAGCGGCCGGATCACCAGGGAGCGCTGGGTCGAGATCCTGTCGACCGCCCCGGCCAAGCTCTTCGGCATGTACCCACGCAAGGGCTCCGTCAGCGTCGGTGCCGACGCCGACCTCGTCGTCTACGACCCCGATCGCAAGCGGACGATCTCGGCCAAGACGCACCACATGGACGTCGACTACTCATGCTATGAAGGACGCGAGGTCCAGGGTGCGAGCGACGTGGTCCTCTCGCGCGGCACGGTGATCGTCCGCGACGGTGAGTTCACAGGTAGCAAAGGTCACGGCCGGTTCGTCAAGCGCTCGACGGCCGACCATGCGCGGCTGACGTGACCGGCACCAGCCCAAGCTAGCGGAGACCGACCGATGACCATCGACGGCGTCCGTTTCGGCCACGTCAACGTCACGTCGCCCGACTGGCGGCGACTGGCCGCGTTCTACACCGACGTGTTCGGATGCGAGTTCGTGCCGCCGGAACGCGACATCCGCAGCGGAGACCTGGATGCGGCGACGGGCCTCCAGGGTGCGCACCTGACCGGTGCCCACCTGCGGCTGCCTGGGCTCGGCGACAGCGGGCCGACGATCGAGATCTTTTCGTACGACGCGCTCGATCCGAACCCTGGCACCCAGGTCGCCCGCGCCGGCTGGGGCCACATCGCGTTCCAGGTCCCCGACGTGCCGGCGGCAGTCGACGCGGTGCTTGCCGCGGGCGGCGGTCGGGTCGGCGACATCATCACCACCCGGACCGCCGATGGGCGGCGCGTGACATGGGGCTACACGACCGACCCCGACGGCAACATCGTGGAGCTCCAGGCCTGGTCGGCCGCCGAACCCGAAGGGGCCTGAATGGTCGAGGTCCGCCGGAGGGTCAGGATCCCCGCCGATCTCGAGCGGCTGGCCGAACTGCGGGCGGTCGTGCGGGACATCGCACAGGGTTGCGACGCGCCCTCAGATTGCATGGCCGACCTCGTCCAGGCGGTCGACGAGGTCGCGACCAACGTCATCCGCTACGGCTACCGCGGCGGGCCCGGCGAGATCGAGCTGACTGCAGAACTCATCGGCGACGACATCGTCATCACGCTCGAGGACCGAGCGCCCGAGTTCGACCCGCTGACCGTTCCACCGCCCGATCTCTCGATCCCGCCCCAGCACCGGAAGCCAGGGGGGATGGGTATCCACCTGACGCGGCTTGCAACGGACTCGATCGAGCACCGAGCGCGCCCGGGCGGTGGCAACATACTCACGCTGACGCGGTCGCGTGCCCGCCGCGCGAAGGAGGGTTGATCGATGGCGATGCAGACCACAGTCGAGCGTGTCGATGCCGCCGTCCCGGTGACGGTCGTCACGCTCGCCGGCGAGCTCGACGCCTCGAACTACCTGCGACTCGTCGATGACGTCCGGCCGATCTACGCGGCAGGCGCCCGCCACCTCCTGCTCGATCTGACCGATCTGACGTTCATCTCGAGCTCCGGCCTGGTGTCGTTGTACTCGATCCTCAAGATCATGCACGGCGAGGAGCCGCCCGACCCGGAGTACGGCTGGAGTGCGCTGCACCAGATGGAGCGAGGTGCCGAGGAGGGCGGCGAGCAGAACGTCGTGAGGATCGCGGGGATGCAGCCCGACGTCGCCGGCGTGCTCCAGCGGACCGGGCTCGATGCGCTGTTCCCGAGCCATCCCGATCGGGAGTCCGCGCTCGCCGCGTTCTGACACGTGCCGCCGTCGTGAACGACGCGATCGAGTCGATCCTCAGACCGTTCGCGCGCGTCCCGGGTGAGCTGACTGTCCGGTTCGAGGACTCCGATTCCCGATCCGCCGCCGACCTCGACCAGCCGCGACTGACGCGGGATATCCAGATCGACGGCCGGTACATCGGCCGTCTCGTCGCCGAGGGCCCGGCGGTTCGGGACCGCACGGTCGGAGCGGCGCTCGAGGCGGTCGCCATCGCGATCGAGCGGCTGGTCCAGGCGGGCGGCATCGATGTCGGGACGCTATCCGCCGGCGCGGATACCCGGAGCGGGATCGGGGCCGAACTGGCGCTGAGCCGCATCCAGCAGCGGAGCATCGTCTCGCTGGAGCCGCCCGATGTGCCTGGCTACGACCTGGCGAGCTACTACGAGCCGGCGCGCGAGATCGGCGGCGACTTCTTCGAGTTGTTCCTGCTGCGGCGACGCGGGCGTCCGCTCGGAGTCGTGATCGCTGACGTGACCGGCAAGGGCATCGCGGCCGCGCTCCTTATGGCGTTCGCTCGACCTGTGATCCACGCCGCCCTGCAGGCCGCAAACGTGCCGGCCGAGGCCCTCCGCCGGACGAACCGGATCCTCGTCGATGAGCTGCACACCGCCCTGTTCATCACGGCGCTGGTGGGCCGGCTCGACGTGCGGACCGGCCGGATGTCGATCGCCAATGCCGGTCACGAGCCGCCGTTGTTCGTGCCGGCCGATGGCGGGCCGATCGTCTCGGTCGAGGGTGGTGGCCGGATGCTCGGCATGTCCTCGCCGCTGGATCTGCCAGAGACCGAGATCGAGCTGGCCCCGGGAGACCGGCTTGTCCTCTACACCGACGGCGTGACGGATGCGGTGACATCGACTGGCGCTCGGTTCGGCAAGGAGCGGATGATCGCCACCATCGAGGCGGCCCGCGGTGGATCGGCGCACGACATCGTCCGAGCATTGAGCGGCGCCGTGAGCGGGTTCTGCGAGGGGGTCGTGCCAGTCGACGACGTGACGATCGTGGCCGTCGGCCGGCAGCGCGCCGGCTGACGGACACGAAGCGGCCGCCGGTCGACGGAGATCCGTCGCGGCGGCCGCGAGATGTGGCTTCGGGATCAGGCTCCCGCGGTCGTCAGACCTCGGTGACCGTCCGGCGGTCGAACACGCGGACGAGAGCCAGGATCAACAGCTCGACGAGGCTCCAGCCGATCAGCGCGACGATCGCCGCGATGTCGAGCTTCGAGCCCTGATCGGCCGTGACGCGGTCGATCTGGAACATGCCGCGGAACGGTTCGACGAAGGGGTCGGTGACGTTGAGGATCAACTGCACGACGTCGTTGCCTACGTTTGCGACCAGCAGGAGCAGGATGATCCGGAGGATCAGCGCGACCTGGAGGACGCCGAACAGGAACCTCACGAATTGCGACACGACGGCGGCCCCGCCGGGGCCGGCCGGCACGTAGGCGCGCTCTGTCGTCCGGACGGCGGTCGAGCGTGGCTCGGTCACCATCGGGTCCGTACTCGTGGTCTGATGGGTTTCAGTGCGCTCGTAATCGGTCATGGTGGGGCCTCCTGGGCTACCGAGCCGCAGGATGGGCTCAGTACGTGCCCATGCGCGCATCACACGCTGCATGCGGGGCTTGCAGGGGCATGTCAGTACCGACGATGAGGCGGCGTCGGCGATCGGCGCCGCTCAGGCAGGCCGCAGGGCGATGAGCTGGGCAGCGTTGCCCGACGACTTGGACGCCGTGGCCGACACCGGTCCGGTGTCGCCGGCAGCGGCACGCAGCGCATCGGCCGACAGGAGCGAGGTGAACTGGGTCGGTGATGTGCCGATCAGGTCGGCCCGCTCGGTGAAGCCGGCCGGTGGCGTCCAGGTCGAGTCGGCGAGGTTGGCGAAGAACGCGACCAGCATCGTGTTGGGCACGGTGGTGGTGATCGAGGGTGCGGTCGCCGTGACCGACGCAGCCGGAGCGGGGGCACCGCCCGAGGCGTCGATCGGGCTGGCCGTGTCGACCCCGCTGTACGCGTGGATGGCGCCGGCCGCCAGGCGCGAGCCCGAGAACGTCCACGTCCACGACGCCGGATCGGACGCGGTCGCGACGCGCCAGTAGGCGTGCATCCGCAGGCTGCTGGTGAAGGTGTCGGTCCGGATGAGTGTCCAGCCGGCCGGCGCGGTCACCGTCGAGGTCCCGCGCACATCGAGCAACGCCAGCATGACGTCGCCCGTCAGCGTGCCGGTCGGCCGGGTCAGGTTGATGCTGGTGGTCGAGGCGTTGTTCGATCCGAAGCTGACCGCGCGGAAGGCGATGCCGCTGCCGGGCGGCACATCGGTCACCGTCCAGGTGAACGTGTCGGTGGCATCGACCCCCGGCGGGCTGTCGGACACCGTGATGCTGACGCTGTACGGGCTCGAGGCGGCGGCGGTCGAGCTGATGGTGCCGGTGATCAGACCGGTGCTGGTGTTGATCGACAGGCCGGTCGGCAGGTTCGTCGCGGCGTAGGTCAGCGGATCGCCGTCGGGATCGGTGGCACCGGCGTCGAGGCTGATGACCGCGCCCTCGGGATCGGTCCGGTTGGGCAGGTTCTGGTCGAACGTCGGTGGCTGGTTGGGCGCCGGCACATCGGTCACCGTCCAGGTGAACGTATCGGTGGCGTCCACGGTCGGGCCATCGCGGACGGTGACCGACACGCTGTATGGGCTGCCGGCGGCAGCGGTCGAGCTGATGGTGCCCGTGATCAGGCCGGTGCTGGTGTTGATCGACAGGCCGGTCGGCAGGTTCGTGGCGGCATACGTCAGCGGATCGCCGTCGGGATCGGTCGCACCGGCGTCGAGGTTGATGACCGCGCCCTCGGGATCGGTCCGGTTGGGCAGGTTCTGGTCGAAGGTGGGCTCGTTGTTGACGGGAGGGGGTCCGCCGGCGGGCCGCAGGGCGATGAGCTGGGCAGCGTTGCCCGACGACTTGGACGCCGTGGCCGACACCGGTCCGGTGTCGCCGGCAGCGGCACGCAGCGCATCGGCCGACAGGAGCGAGGTGAACTGGGTCGGTGATGTGCCGATCAGGTCGGCCCGCTCGGTGAAGCCGGCCGGTGGCGTCCAGGTCGAGTCGGCGAGGTTGGCGAAGAACGCGACCAGCATCGTGTTGGGCACGGTGGTGGTGATCGAGGGTGCGGTCGCCGTGACCGACGCAGCCGGAGCGGGGGCACCGCCCGAGGCGTCGATCGGGCTGGCCGTGTCGACCCCGCTGTACGCGTGGATGGCGCCGGCCGCCAGGCGCGAGCCCGAGAACGTCCACGTCCACGACGCCGGATCGGACGCGGTCGCGACGCGCCAGTAGGCGTGCATCCGCAGGCTGCTGGTGAAGGTGTCGGTCCGGATGAGTGTCCAGCCGGCCGGCGCGGTCACCGTCGAGGTCCCGCGCACATCGAGCAACGCCAGCATGACGTCGCCCGTCAGCGTGCCGGTCGGCCGGGTCAGGTTGATGCTGGTGGTCGAGGCGTTGTTCGATCCGAAGCTGACCGCGCGGAAGGCGATGCCGCTGCCGGGCGGCACATCGGTCACCGTCCAGGTGAACGTGTCGGTGGCATCGACCCCCGGCGGGCTGTCGGACACCGTGATGCTGACGCTGTACGGGCTCGAGGCGGCGGCGGTCGAGCTGATGGTGCCGGTGATCAGGCCGGTGCTGGTGTTGATCGACAGGCCGGTCGGCAGGTTCGTCGCGGCGTAGGTCAGCGGATCGCCGTCGGGATCGGTGGCACCGGCGTCGAGGCTGATGACCGCGCCCTCGGGATCGGTCCGGTTGGGCAGGTTCTGGTCGAACGTCGGTGGCTGGTTGGGCGCCGGCACATCGGTCACCGTCCAGGTGAACGTATCGGTGGCGTCCACGGTCGGGCCATCGCGGACGGTGACCGACACGCTGTATGGGCTGCCGGCGGCAGCGGTCGAGCTGATGGTGCCCGTGATCAGGCCGGTGCTGGTGTTGATCGACAGGCCGGTCGGCAGGTTCGTGGCGGCATACGTCAGCGGATCGCCGTCGGGATCGGTCGCACCGGCGTCGAGGTTGATGACCGCGCCCTCGGGATCGGTCCGGTTGGGCAGGTTCTGGTCGAAGGTGGGCTCACGATTTACGTTCGTAACGGTCCACTGGAAGGTGTCGGTCGCATCGACCGTCGGGCCGTCACGGACGGTTACGGAGACGTTGTAGGGACTCCCCGCCGCGGCGGTGAAGGCGATCGTGCCGGTGATGAGACCGGTCGCCGTGTCGATCGACAGACCAGCCGGCAAACCCGTGGCGGCGTAGGTCAGCGGGTCGCCCTCGGGATCGGTCGCCCCTGCGTCGAGGGTGATGACCGCGCCTTCGAGATCGGTCCGGTCGGGCAGGTCCTGGTCGAACGTCGGTGGCTGGTTCGGCGGCGGCACGTCGGTCACCGTCCAGGTGAACGTATCGGTGGCATCGACCGTCGGACCGTCGCGGACGGTGATCGAGACGCTGTACGGGCTGCTGGCCGCCGCGGTTGCATCGATCGTGCCGGTGATCAAGCCGGTCGTCGGGCTGATGCTCAGCCCAGGAGGCAGGTTCGTGGCCGCGTAGGTCAGTGGGTCACCGTCGGGATCGGTCGCACCCGCGTCGAGGCTGATAACGGCTCCCTCGGCGTCGGTGCGATCGCCCAGGTTCTGGTCGAAGGTCGGCTCACGATTGACGTTCGTGACGATCCACTGGAAGGTGTCGGTGGCGTCCACCGTCGGGCCATCCCGGACGGTGACCGACACGCTGAACGGGCTGCCGCTTGCCGCTGTGAAGGCGATCGTCCCCGTGATCAGGCCCGTGCTCGTATTGATCGACAGGCCAGTCGGGAGACCCGTCGCGGCATACGTCAGCGGGTCGCCGTCGAGATCCGTCGCCCCGGCGTCGAGGCTGATGAGCGCACCCTCGGCGTTGGTCTGGTCGGGCACGTTCTGATCGAATGTCGGCTCGCGATTGACGGGCGGCCCACCGGTCGCGGGCCGCAGGGCGATCAGCTGCCCGATGCTCGTCTGCGCCGTTGACGCCGTCGCGACCCGAGCCCCGGTCGGGCCAGCGGCGCCGAGAGCCGCATCGGAGCCCTCGAGAACCGTGCTTCGGCCGGGCGCCGAGCCGAGCTGCTCGCCGCGTTCTGTCATGCCGGCCGGCGGCGTGATCGTCGCGCTGGTGGTCATGCTGTAGAAGGCGACGAGCCGGTCATCGGCGGTCGTCGTCGTGACCCCGGTCGCGGTGAGGCTCGTCGAGCTCGCGTTCGCGATGCCGCTCGACGTGTCGATCGGGTTGGTCGCCGCGACACCGCCGTAGGCGTGGATCGCGCCGGCCGCCAGACGCCCGGCCGAGAAGGTCCACGTCCAGGACGCCGGGTCGCCCGCGGCGGCGAACCGCCACCACGTGGCATGCCGCAGGTTGTTGCCGTTGACGTCGTTGCGGATGAGTGTCCAGCCGGCGGGCGCGGTGATCGTCGAAGTGCCGCGGATCGCGATCGATGCGAGGAGCAGGTCGCCAGTCGTGACCGTCGCCGGACGCGGCACGACCAGCGTCGTGTTCGTGGCGTTGTTCGTCGCATACGCGGCGGACCGGAAGACCGGCGAGACGGCCGGCGTCGCATCCGTGACGGTCCACGTGAAGGTGTCGGTGGCATCGACCGTGGCCCCGTCGCGGACGGTGACGCTCACCGCATACGGGCTACTTGCGGCGGCCGTGAAATCGATCGTGCCGGTGATCAGGCCGGTCGACGTGTTGATGCTGAGGCCCGGTGGCAGGTTCGTGGCCGCGTAGGTGAGGGCGTCGGCATCGGGGTCGGTCGCGCCCGCGTCGAGATTGACGACCGTACCCTCCGGGTCGGTACGGCTCGGCAGGTCCTGGTCGAACGTCGGCTCACGATTGACGTTCGTGACGGTCCACTGGAAGGTGTCTGTCGCGTCCACGGTCGGGCCGTCGCGGACGGTGACCGACACGCTGAATGGGCTGCCGCTTGCCGCGGTGAACGCGATCGTGCCGGTGATCAGGCCCGTGCTCGTGTTGATCGACAGGCCCGTCGGAAGACCGGTCGCGGCATACGTCAGCGGGTCGCCGTCGAGATCGGTCGCCCCGGCGTCGAGACTGATGACCGCGCCCTCGGCGTTGGTCTGGTCGGGCACGTTCTGGTCGAATGTCGGCTCACGATTCACGTTCGTAACGGTCCACTGGAACGTGTCCGTCGCGTCGACCGTGGCCCCGTCTCGGACCGTGATGCTCACGGCATATGGGCTGCCGGCGGCGGCGGTGAGGTCGATGGTGCCGGTGATGAGCCCGGTCGTGGCACTGATCGACAGACCGGCCGGCAGATTGGTCGCCTCATACGTGAGCGCGTCGCCGTCCGGGTCGGTCGCCCCGCCGTCGAGGTTGATGACCGCGCCTTCGGCATCGGTCCGATTTGGAAGGTTCTGGTCGAACGTCGGCTCGCCGTTGACGTTGGTCACGGTCCAGCTGAAGGTGTCGGTGGCGTCGACAGTCGGACCGTCGCGGACCGTCACGGACACGCTGTACGGGCTTCCGCTGGCTGCGGTGAACGCGATCGTGCCAGTGATGAGCCCTGTCGAGGTGTTGATCGCCAGGCCCGCCGGCAGACCGGTGGCCGCATAGGTCAGCGGGTCGCCGTCAAGGTCGGTGGCACCGGCGTCGAGGCTGATGACGGCACCCTCGGCGTTGGTCTGGTCGGGCACGTTCTGATCGAATGTCGGCTCGCGGTTGACGTTGGTGACCGCCCACTGGAACGTGTCCGTCGCGTCCACCGTCGCGCCGTCGCGGACGGTGACCGACACGCTATACGGGCTGCCTGCCGCGGCCGTGAATGCGATCGTCCCCGTGATCAGGCCGGTCGACGTATTGATCGACAGGCCCGCCGGCAGACCGGTGGCGGCATAGGTGAGCGGGTCGCCGTCGAGGTCGGTGGCACCGGCGTCGAGGCTGATGACCGCACCCTCGGCGTTGGTCTGGTCGGGCACGTTCTGATCGAACGTCGGCTCGCGATTGACGTTAGTCACGGTCCAGCTGAACGTGTCGGTCGCGTCGACCGATCGGCGGGTTGTCGCTGACGGTGATGGACACGTTGTATGGGCTGCCGGCAGCAGCGGTGAACGAGATCGTGCCGGTGATGAGCCCCGTGCTCGTGTTGATCGACAGACCCGGCGGCAGGCCCGTGGCGGCATACGTCAGCGGGTCACCGTCGGGATCGGTCGCCCCGGCATCGAGGTTGATGACCGCACCCTCGGCGTTGGTCTGGTTGGGCACGTTCTGGTCGAACGTCGGGTTGCCGTTGACGTTGGTGACCGTCCACGTGAAGGTGTCGGTGGCGTCGACCGTGGCGCCGTCGCGGACCGTGACCGACACGCTGTACGGACTCGAGGCCGCCGCGGTGAACGAGATCGTGCCGCTGATGAGGCCCGTGCTGGTGTTGATGCTGAGCCCGGCCGGCAGGTTCGTGGCGGCATACGTCAGCGGGTCACTGTCGGGATCGGTGGCGCCCGCGTCGAGGCTGATGACTGCGCCCTCGGCGTTGGTCTGATCGGGCACGTTCTGATCGAACGTCGGCTCGCGGTTGACGTTGGTGACCGTCCAGCTGAAGGTGTCCGTTGCATCGACCGTGGTCGGGCCGTCGCGGACCGTCACCGACACGCTGTACGGGCTGCCGCTTGCCGCGGTGAATGCGATCGTCCCCGTGATCAGGCCCGTGCTCGTGTTGATCGACAGGCCCGTCGGTAGACCCGTCGCGGCATACGTCAGCGGGTCGCCATCCGGGTCGGTCGCGCCCGCATCGAGGCTGATGACGGCACCCTCGGCGTTGGTCTGGTCGGGCACGTTCTGGTCGAACGTCGGGTTGCGGTTGACGTTGGTGACAGTCCACGTGAACGTGTCGGTCGCGTCGACGCCCGGTGGGCTGTCGGACACGGTGATGCTGACGCTGTACGGGCTGCCGGCGGCAGCGCTGAAGTCGATCGTGCCCGTGATCAACCCCGTGCTCGTGTTGATCGACAGACCTGCCGGTAGACCGGTGGCGGCATAGGTCAGCGGGTCGCCGTCCGGGTCGGTCGCCCCGCCGTCCAGGTTGATGACCGCGTTCTCGGCATCGGTCCGGTTTGGCAGGTTCTGGTCGAACGTCGGCTCGCCGTTGACGTTGGTCACGGTCCAGCTGAACGTGTCGGTTGCGTCGACGCCCGGTGGGCTGTCGGTCACGGTGACCGACACGCTAAACGGGCTGCCCGCTGCGGCCGTGAACGCGATCGTCCCCGCTGATCAGCCCGGTCGAGGTGTTGATCGACAGGCCCGGCGGCAGACCGGTCGCGACGTACGTCAAGGTGTCGCCGTCGAGGTCGGTGGCACCCGCATCGAGGCTGACGACTGCACCCTCGGCGTTGGTCTGGTCCGGCACGTCCTGGTCGAACGTCGGCTCGCGGTTGACGTTGGTGACCGTCCAGCTGAAGGTCGTCGGGACCGGCGGGTTGTGCGGGTCATCGACGGTGACCGTGACGGAGTACGGGCTGCCAGCCGCCGCCGTGGACGCGATCGTGCCGGTGATGTGGCCCGTGGTCGCGTTCATCGACAGGCCGGCGGGCAGACCGCTGGCGCCGTACGTCAGCGTGTCGGACTCCGGATCCGTCGCCGAGATCGCCAGGTCGACGATGTCGCCCTCGGCGTTGGTCTGGTCGCCCGGCGCGGTGACGACCGGCGGGCTGTTGCTCGGTGCGGTGCCGGTGGTGAACGACCACGTCGGGCTCGTCCGGTCCGCGACGCCGTCGCTCGTGACGGCGTACCACTCGTAGCCGGTGCTCGGCACGCGGCCCGGCCACTGCACCGAGGCCGTCGCGCCGGATGCGGTCGTCGTCTGGTCGATGAGCTCGAACCCGGCGACCGCGCCCATGTCGTAGGCGAGCGTGAACTGGCTCGTCGAGTCGACCTCGAACGTGCCGAACTTGGGCGAATAGGTCCTCGCCAGGATCTTGTTCGTCGACGGCTTGAACGTGTAGTAGCGCAACCAGCCATCGCCACCATTGGCGCGGGACTGATAGTCGGTGAGCACCTGGTGGACGGGTTCACCGCAAGCGTTGTTCGAGGTCAGCCTGCCCTCGCCGGGATAGTGGCCGTTGACGACCATGAAGACGTTGCAGTTCGGCGCGACCAGCTGTGTCCACACCTGCGCGGCGGACAGGCCGTCCGTGCGGGTGGTGACCCGCGAGGTGGGGCGTGCGTTCGCGGTATTGACGAACGCGTGCGTGCTCAGGATCACCTGGCGGTCCGGATAGCGATCGATGATCTCGTCCGCCCACTGCACCGCGTAGGTCGGCATGTCGATCTCGAGGTGGATGATCAGGAAGTCGATCCCACCGGCGGTGAACAGCTCGTAGTTGTCCTTGTTCAGGCGCTGGACCTGGCCAGCCTCCTCGCCGAGCCAGCCGCCATACCAGGGGTTTTCCGGCAGGTTGTAGCGCCCCGGCGGGAAGTACTCATCCCACAGGTCCGAGGTGACCGCGCCGGGCGTGCTCATGTCGTGGTTGCCCGGGGCCAGGTTGTTCGGGATGCCGGCGTTGTCGAGGATGTCCATGGCGGCGTCGGCACGGTCGAATTCCAGCCGGACCGTATCGAAATGTTCGGTGATATCGCCGAGCTGGCTCACGAAGACCACGTTGAGTGCGTCGGCGTTGTCGACGATCCATTGGGTCTGCTGGTTGAAGGTCAGATAGTCCTCGTCGCTGTCGACGTAGTGCTGGGTGTCAGGGATGACGACGATCGTGAAGTCCTCGGCCGCGGAGGACCCCGCCGTCCGGCCGTAGAACGACGTCGTCAGCTGGTCGCCGTTTGGATCGTTGACCGCGACTTGCAGGGTCGGGTTGACCGACACACCCGTGGCGCCATCGGCGGGCGCGACGTTGGTCGGGACGTTCGGAGCGGCGTTCGCTGTCGAGACGAACGGGGTGCCAGTCACGAAGACCGGACCGCCGGTGAGCGTTCCGTCGACGGTGGTTCCCGCCGAGCTCGCGATGGTCGGTCCGCTGCCTTCATCCATGCTCCAGCGGGCGACCAAGTTCGGCGAGGAGGCGAGCGGACCCGTCATGGCGGCCTGGATCTGGGCCTCGGTCCGGGCGACGTTCCAGATGCGCGCCTCGTCGAGGACGCCGTTGAAGGCGCCGACGGGCGTGCCGCCAGAGTTCATCGCGGTGCCGAGACCGGCATCCTGTGTGCTGTCGGCACGGACGGGCTGGCCGGCCACGACCGGCGTGCCGTCGAGGACGCCGTTGAGATACAGCTTCCAGGTGGTCCCGTCGTAGGTCGCGGCGACGTGATACCAGACGCCGTTCTGGATCACGGTCCCGCCCGAGATCGGGTGGTTCAGTCCCGGAGTCGATCCGGCGGCGCCCTCCTCGAAGTCGGCGACGAGCACGCCGAGGGTCGACTCGATGCCAAGGAAGTAGTTCATGTCGACCGCGCTGCCGTCGGCCTCGTTGCGACCCTTGGTCATCAACGGGATCGCCGTCACTCCACCGGAGCCGCTCGAGGTCTGGACGCCCGCCCCATCGCGGCGGAACCAGGTCTCCAGCGTGAACTGGGACAGGCCGAGGGCGGGGTTGTCCCCGAACGTGACGTGGTCGTTCGTGCCGTCGAAGTCGAGGCCGAAGTTCGGCGCGGGACCCGGATCGATCACGGTGATCGTCAGCTCGTCGAACACGGTGTTCAGTCCGTCTGCGGCCGTCAGCCGGAAGACGTAGTCGCCCGGTCCGCTGCCGGTGAAGTTGACCGTCGTCGACAGCCGACGATGGGTCGGCGATGGCCGCCGTGTCCGGACCGGAGATCTGCGACCAGGTGATGGTCAGGGCAGACGGCTGGCCGTCATCGAGCGCGAGGCCATCGAGCAGGGCGTTCGAGGGCAGCGTCACGTTCTGGTCTGGTCCGGCATCCACGGTCGGGACACCGAACGGCGCCCCGGATGGCCAGCTCGTGCCCAGGCCCGTGATGGTGCCGTCGGCGTCCGGCTGGATCCCGTCGTCGACGGTGGTGCCGCTCCCCTCGCCCATCGACCAGCGGGCGACCAGCCCGGTCGTCGGTCGCCGGGAGCTGATGGATCCCCGATCGGATCTGCGAAAGGTTACGCGCCCCGGACCAGACCCTGACTTCGTCGATCACACCCTGGAACCGGGCCGTATTGCCAGGCGACCCACTCGAGTTGAGCATCGCGCCAAGACCGGCGTGCTGCGTGCTGTCCGAGCGCGGCGTGGCGTTCTCAGCCTCGGTCGCCTCGAGTCGACCGTTCGAGATACAGACGCCAGGTCGTGCCGTCGTAGGTCGCCGCGGCGTGATACCAGACGTCATTCGAGATCGGCGTCGTACCCGAGATTGGATGATTCAGGCCGCGTGGCGGAGTCCTCGAAATCGGCGGCAAGCACATCTGTCGCATCGTTGATGCCGAGCAGCCAGTTGGCATCGACGATCAGAGCCGTCCGCCTCGGGACCTCCGTGCGTCACGAGCGGGATGAACTGGGTGATGCCGCTCGTCCCGGTCGTTCCGGACACACCGTTGCCGGTCCGCTTGAACCACGTCTCGATCGTGAAGGTCGACAGGTCGAGCTTGGCTGGATCGCCGAATGCGACGTAGGCCCCGCTGGCGCCGAGATCGAGACCGGTCGGCTGCTGCGGCGGACCCGTCGGCGTGGTGCTGACCTGATTGGAAGCCGTCGATTCGTTGGCCGAATCGTCGACGGCGGTGACGACGTAGAAGTACGTCGTGTCGTTGACGACCGTGTTGTCGGTGAATGCCGGCGACGTCACGAGCGTCGCGCCGTTGAGCGGCGACGTGAGCGCGACCGGACTCGTCGTGCTGCGATAGACGTTGTAACCCGCCAGATCGGGTTCGCCGTTCGCCGTCCATGTCAGGCCGACGGTCCCGTCGCCGGGGGTCGCGGCGAGCCCGGTCGGGGCCGCCGGGGGCGTCGTATCGAACGTGATGTCGAACGTGGCGTCCGTCGACGCGCGTGGCACCCGCTGCCGACGATCGAGCCGTTGGCGGCCGTCGCGATCGAATCAGCGACGATCGTGCCAGCCGGCTCGCTCATGCCCCAGCGGGCGACGAGGTTGGTACCGGATGTCAGCTCGCCGTTGATGGTCGTGCGGATCTGGGCGAGGCTCCGCGCGCCGGTCCAGACGCGGGTCTCGTCGAGGACACCCTGGAACCGCGCGGTCGATCCGTTAGCGGGTCCGCCGCTCGAGTCGAGCATCACGCCCAGCCCGGCGTCCTGGGTCGTGTCGGACCGCGGCGTGGCGTTCTCGACCTCGATCGCTTCGAGCACGCCGTCCAGATACAGGCGCCAGGTGGTCCCGTCGTAGGTCGCCGCTGCGTGGTGCCATTCGTCGTTAGTGATCGGCGTCGAGCCCGAGATCGGGTGATTGAGGCCGGTGGCGGTGTCCTCGAAATCTGCCGCAAGGACATCCGCCGGCGTCGTTGATGCCGAGCGAGCCAGTTCGCGTCGACGTCCGAGCCGTCGGCCTCGGGGCCGCCATGCGTGACCAGCGGGATGAACTGGGGATGCCGCCCGAGCCCGGTCGTGCCAGCCACCCCGTTGCCGGTTCGCTTGAACCAGGTCTCGATCGTGAAGGTCGCGAGGTCCAGCTTGTTCGGGTCGCCGAACGTCACGTAGGCGCCGCTCGCACCGAGGTCGAGCCCGTTGTCGCCCGGCGTCGGGGCATCGTGAACGGTTCCTGTGCCTGCGTTGGTGAAGGTCTCGCCGGACACGGGCAGGAACTTCCATTCGTAGGACGTCGGGTGGAGCACCAGTCGGGTGACGCCATACGTATCGTCGTTGAGCGCGATGCTCGTCGGCCTCTGCGCTCCGGCTGCGTGGTGCTCCGCCCCGCCCGTTCCCGAACGTCATGTGCCGGATGCCGAACGCCGGATCATGGTTGCCGGCAGGATCGAGCGGCTGGAAGACCTCGTAGATGTGGTCGTGCCCGACCAACGCGAGGTCCACGCCGGCCGCGTACAGGCTGCTGACGATGTCGGACATCTCGACGAGGTTGGTCGAGCCCGAGCTGAACCGCGGCTTGTGCCACACGGCGATGACGTTCTTCGACGCATTTGCGGCGAGATCGGCGAGCAGCCAGTCATGCTGATCGGATCCGGCTGCGCAACCGCCGCCTGGCACATTGGCACATTCGGAGTCGAGGTTGACGACGTGCCAGTCGGCATCAAGGTCGTAGCTGTAGTAGCTGGTGCCGCCGGCGTTCGCGTTGGCCCCGAAGTACGCGAAGTAATCGGTCAGGCTGGCCGGCGTGCGAATGCCGTTGCCCCAGTCATGGTTGCCGGGGACAGGGCGCGTCCGGGACTTGAACGCACCCCACGTCGGCTCGTAGCAGTTCGTGAACTCGGCCGCCGTGCCGGTCTCGTAGACGTTGTCGCCGGTCGTGATGATCGGGCCGTCGAGGCCGGCCATGATCGCGGCCGTTTCCTCGTCGCCGGTGCTCGTGCACGCTGCGATGTCGCCGACCGCGATGACGACGGTCCCGCTCGTCCCGGCGTCTGTCTTGAAGGTCCAAGTGGGGCCGGTCGTCGTGGTGGTGCCGTCATCGACCGTCGCGAACCACTGGTAGGTCTGACCGCCGCCGAGACCAGTCCAGGAGTGCGTCGCGTGGCTTCCCGAGGCGACGGCCTGCGGGGGCCCGAGGCTGGCGAAGTTCCCGCTGGCGAGCGGGCGCCCGAAGAACTGCACATTGACCGTACCGCCGTTGGGATCGGATGCGATCACGTCGAGGGTTGGTGGCCGGACGACGCCAGTGGCGGCATTTGCGGGGCTGACTAGCACCGGGGCGTTCGGCGGCTCAGGGAATGCGATGTTGAAGGGAGCGCCTGCAACTCGCGCGACCGGTGAGCCGACGACGCTACCGTTGGAAGCGACCGTCGCCGTGTCCGCGACGGTGATCCCGCTCGCTTCGCTCATCGGCCAGCGCGCGACCAGTCCCGCTGGGGCTGACGACAGCTGACTGTTGATCTCTGCACGGATCTGAGCCAGCGACCGGGGCGCACTCCACACCCGGACCTCGTCCAGGGTCCCGTGGAAACGGGCCAGGTTGCCGGCGTTGATGGCGCCGCCGGAGTTGAGCGACACGCCAAGGGCCGCGTGCTGCGTGGTGTCGGATCGTGGTGGCGGAGCGGCCTGCGTGGCCTCGAGCTGACCATCCAGGTACAGCCGCCAATTCGTTCCGTCGTAGGTTGCGGCAGCGTGATACCAGGTGTTCATCGCGATGACCGATGTGCCACGGACGGGCTGATTGGCACCGTCTGCCATCGTCTCGAAATCGGCGGCGATCACGTCGGTGGCGTCATCGATGCCGAGGAGCCAGTTCGCGTCGACGTTCGACCCTTCTGCCTGGGGTCCGCCATGGGTCACCAAGGGCAGGAAGCTTGCGATGCCGCCCGTGCCCGTGCTCCCAGCCGTGCCGGCGCCAGTCCGCCTGAACCATGTCTCGATCGTGAATAGGGCGAGATCCAGCTCTGCAGGATCACCGAAGGTCACGTACGTCGCGTTCGTCACCGTTGGCGGCGTCGCCACCTGACGAAGGTCGAGCCCGTTGGCCGTCGGTAACACGGGCGGCGTAAATCCTTCGGGCCACGTGGGAGCATTGACGAGCGTCCCCGTATGGCCCGAGTTGGAGCCATCGGCCGTCGTGGTGCCGGCGCCCTCGTTGAGATGCCACAGCCCCAGGAGTGCCGCATCGTCACCGATCTCGACATCCTTCGACGACTGGATCTGGGCCAGGCTTCGTGCCTGGCTCCAAACGCGAGCTTCGTCGATCTCGCCGTCGAAGAAACCCGCCGCAGGGAATGAGGCGTTGGACCCGATGGCGGTCCCAAGGGCGGCGTGCTGGATGCTGAGCGATTGCGGGACGAACGCAGTCCCCAGGTTCAGGGTTCGGTCCAGGGCCCCATCGAGGTAGATGTTCCAGGTGGAGCCGCTGTATGTCGCAGCTGCGTGATGCCACACATCGTTAGTGACGACTGTGGAAGCCGTCACTGGGTGGTTACCGCCGTTGACCGTGTCCTCGAAGTCCGCTACGAGGACCCCGGTTGCAGCATCGATCCCAAGGAAATAGTTGACGTTGAGGTTGGCCGGGGTATCGGCCTCCGCTCGTCCCTTGGTTAGGAGTGGGATGGCCGACGTGATGCCGCCAGAACCCGTCCCGGTTCCAACGCCAGTGCCCGTGCGCTTGAACCAGATCTCGAGCGTGAACGCCGCCGCGCCGAGGCCAGGCGCTGCACCGAACGTGACGTGTTGGTTGCTGCCGTTTAGGTCAAGGCCCGTGCCCGCTGCCGCGCGCACCTCGGCGACCGGGATACTCGCCGGTCCGACGGCGGGACCGATCAGCGCAGCCGTCAGCAGGGCGACCTGAACGACGGCAAGGTGGATCGCGAGACGACGCGCGCTCGGTTGCCCCAAACCCCGGCCCCCTCCCCGACCCGACGGTCGGATACGGTTCCCCCCACGAGTACCGGGCCATGCCGATGTCTGGGCGCTCGGCACGGACCTGCGACGGGTTGGGCGGACCGTACTAGTGCAGTGCGGTTAGCGCAAGTAACGAGCGGTCAGATGGTGCGCAGATGCACCACGTTAGCGTTTGGTGAACCTCGCGAGGCGCTAGCGCGTGCGGGGGAAGCCCAAGTCCACCTTGCTGGTGCCCGGATCTGGCCAGCGTGACGTCACGATCTTGGCGCGCGTGTAGAACTGGATCCCCTCGGGGCCGTACATGTGGAGGTCACCGAACAGGCTCGCCTTCCAGCCGCCGAAGCTGTAGTACGCCACCGGCACCGGGATCGGCACATTGATGCCCACCATCCCGGCGTTCACCTCGAATTGGAACTGGCGCGCGGCACCGCCATCGCGCGTGAAGATCGCCGTGCCGTTGCCGTACGGGTTCTCGTTGATGAGCTTGACCGCCTCGTCGTAGGTCTTGACCCGCATGACGGTCAGCACGGGGCCGAAGATCTCGTCGCGATAGGCGTCCATCGATGTCGTGACGTGGTCGATCAACGACACGCCGAGGAAGAAGCCGTCGCTCTCACCGTACAGCGGGTGCTGTCGCCCGTCGGCCACGAGCGTGGCACCCTGGTCCTTCGATGAATCGAGGTAGCCCGCGACCTTGTCGCGGTGCTGACGCGTGACGAGCGGGCCCATCTCGGCTTCCGGGTCCGACCCGGGACCGACCTTGACCTTTGGCAGGCGTTTGGCGATGGCGTCCACGAGGGGATCGGCCACGTCGCCCACGGCGACGACCGTGGCGATGGCCATGCACCGTTCGCCTGCCGACCCGTACCCGGCCGAGACGGCCGCATCGGCGGCCATGTCGATGTCGGCATCGGGCAGGACGATCATGTGGTTCTTGGCGCCACCGAGGGCCTGGACGCGCTTGCCGTGCGCCGTGCCCGTCTCGTAGATGTAGCGGGCGATCGGCGTCGAGCCGACGAAACTGACAGCGGCGATGTCCGGGTGCTCGAGGATGGCGTCGACCGCGACCTTGTCGCCGTGGACGACGTTGAACACGCCGTCTGGGACGCCGGCGTCGTGCAGCAGCTCGGCCATGAAGATCGATGCTGAGGGGTCCTTTTCGGACGGCTTGAGGATGAACGTGTTGCCGCACGCGATCGCCGTCGCGAACATCCACATCGGCACCATCGCCGGGAAGTTGAACGGCGTGATCCCGGCCACGACGCCGAGCGGTTGGCGGATCTGGTAGACGTCGACGCCCGTGCTGGCCTGCTCCGTGAAGCCGCCCTTCAGGAGGTTCGGGATGCCGCACGCGAACTCGAGGTTCTCGAGCCCTCGCGCGATCTCACCCAGCGCGTCCGAGGGGACCTTGCCGTGTTCCGCAGTCAGGTGGGCTGCAAGCTCGTGACGTCGCTGGTCGACGAGGTTGCGCATCTTGAAGAGGATGTCGGTGCGCTTGCTGAGCGAGGTGGCACGCCACGCTGGAAAGGCGGCGCGGGCTGCGGCGACGGCCGCGTCGACCTCTTCGACCGAGGCGAAGTCGACGTGCTTGGTCAGCGACCCGATGGCAGGGTCGTAGACATCACCCTGGCGGCCCGACGTCCCGGGGACGATGCGGCCGCCGATCCAGTGGCTGATCCGTCCGGGCGCGGCTGACGCGGGGGTCTCGGGTTCGGCGACCTGTGTCATCGGGTGGTCCTCGTAGGCATCGTCATCCGACGCCACGATACCCCGTCAGGCGTGGCGCCGCGATCAGAACGGCGGCCGGACCTCGGGTTCGGGCCAGCGGGGCTCCGCCGCCGCGGCGCGGGCTTGCTGTCGGCGCGGCCACCAGAAGGACACGGCCACGACGCCCATCAGCGATGCGATGCCGATGACGACGGCGATCAGCCCACCCGCCGGCAGCCCGCCGACGACGGCGGGGTCCCGCCACGTGAGCGAGACCACGGCCCGCGCCGCTAGCCAGCCGGCGAGCGCGACCAGCAGTCGACTGCCATCCGCGGAACGGAAGACGCCGAGCGAGCTGGCGGCCAGGATGAGCAGTGCGACGAACGCCGTGCCGATCGCCTCGTAGACCTGCGACGGATGCGAAGGGATGGCCGGCGCGGCGGCGACCCACGGCCCAGCGCCGAGATAGGCCGTGGCCCAATCCCCGTCGAATGGCCGGCCCTGGCCGCTGCCGCCGAGGACCATCGTGAGCTTTCCTGCGCCGATCGCCGTCAGCAGCGGGATCGACGCGATGTGCGCCCACGGGCCGACCGGGGATCCGAGGAGGGCTGCGACGATCGCGGCGGTGCCGATGCCGCCCGCGACGGCTGCTCCCAGCTCCAGTCCACCGACCGACGGGTCGAGCAGCGACAGCGGACCCGCGCCGAACGCTTCGGGCACCACCAGGGCGTACCCGATCCGACCGCCGATCACGGCGCCCGGGGCTGCGCCGATGACGACGTAGAGGAGATCGTCGGCGCGCAGGCCGCGCCGCCGTGCCAGGACGCCCGCACCCGCAAGACAGACCAGCACCACAGTGGCCAGCGCGAGCGTCTGCCAGCGCACGCTGAAGTCGGAGCCGAGTCGGAGAAGGGGATCGAAGTCGAACGCGATGACGGCGATCGGCACGGTCGCCGAAGTGTACCCGTGGCGGAGTGTCGGCTGGCCGACAGGCGACGTGTCGCCTACACGGTCGTCCGGGCGTGTCGCGCACGACACGATGCCAGTCATCGGACTGATGGCGTGGGGGCCACGGTCGCGATGAAGGGGGAACGAATCGGCGGGTCTGGGGGCTCACCGATCAAGTCCCGGCGTCCGGCCCACGGGGGGACGGGCCGGACGTCGTGACCCTTGCAGGTGGACGCCCGTGACCATGCATCCCAGGGCCGTGTCCGGCCTCGACGTCACGCTACTCGGCCGCTTCAGCATCCGCGCCGCCAAGGGGCGCGAGGTACGGCTCGTCGGCCGCCACGCCCAGGCGCTGTTCACGCTGCTGGCGCTGACATGCCGACCGCGCACGCGAGAGGCGATCGCGACGGACCTGTGGCCCGAGTCGCTTGGCGCAGCGACCGGCCCGCTACGCCAAGCGCTCTACCAATTGCGGACAGCCCTCGCAGCGGCCGGTGTCGAGATCGACGCGGTCCTCGAGGCGGACTCCGAGACGCTCGGGCTGCGGCCGGAGGCGCTTCGCTCCCTCGACCTCGCTCGCTTCGAGGGCTGTACGGACGACCCGTCCTGCGCTCCCGAGACCGCGGTCGAACTGTATGGGGGCGACCTCGCGGAGGGCCTCGGTCACGACTGTTTCGCGGCCGAACGTGAGCGGCTCGCCGACCGGTACGAGGATGCCCTCGCGGTCGTCGCCCGACACCGGCTGGCGGCCGGCGATGTCGATGGCGCCCGGCTCGCCGCGGAACGCCTGATCGGACGGGACCCACTCCGAGAAGAGGCCCACGAGGTCCTGATCGCGGTCCACGGCCGGACCGGGACGCGGTCACAGGTCGTCCGCCAGTACCGCCGCCTGTGCGAGGTCCTCGCCCGCGAGCTCGCGGAGGCCCCGCTCCCGGAGACCGATGCGACCTATCGACTGGCGCTGGGACGTACGATCGAACGATCCCGTGAGCGGGCGACGGAGCTGGAGCCGCGGGCCGCGGCGAGCCTCGCTGTCGTCGGCTAACGGGCTACCGACTCAGCGCAGCGAGCGCTGACTAGCGGCCAAGGACGTCGACGAGCTCCTTGACGGCGTTGGCGGACCGCTGGAAGGCGTCCCGTTCGTCGGCGGTCAGGTCGATCTCGAACACGCGCTCGAGCCCGGCGCGACCCAGGACGATCGGCACGCCGACGAACAGGCCGTCGACGCCGTACTCGCCCTTGAGCAGGACCGCGCATGGCAGGACCCGCTTCCGGTCCAGCAGGATCGCCTCGACCATCTCGAAGGCGCCGGAGGACGGCGCGTAGAACGCCGACCCGGTCTTGAGTAGCCCGACGATCTCGGCCCCGCCGTTGGCTGTCCGCTCCTCGAGCGCACGGACGCGGTCGGGCGGCAGCAGCTCGGTGATCGGCACGCCGGCCACCGTCGAATAGCGCGACAGCGGGACCATCGTGTCGCCGTGGCCGCCGAGCACGAAGGCGTGGGTGTCCTCGACGCTGACGCCGAGCTCCTGTGCGATGAACGTCCGGAACCTGGCGCTGTCGAGCACGCCTGCCATGCCGAGCACGCGCTCGCGCGGGAAGCCGGACGCTTCGAGGGCCACGTGGCACATCGCATCGAGCGGGTTGGTGACCACGACGAGGATCGCGTCTGGCGAGGCCGCCGCGGCCTGCTGGACGACGGATCGGACGATGCCCGCGTTCTTGGTCAGCAGGTCGTCGCGACTCATCCCGGGCTGCCTGGGCAGACCCGAGGTCACGACGATGACGTCCGAGCCCGCCGTGTCGGCGTAGTCGTTGGTGCCCTGCACGCGGGCGTCGTGACCGACCACCGGCGCAGCCTGGGCCAGGTCGAGACCCTTGCCCTGCGGCAGACCTTCGACGATGTCGACGAGGACGACATCAGCGAGACCTGCCTCGGCGATGCGCTGGGCGGTCGTTGCGCCGACGTTGCCGGCGCCGATGACGGTGACCTTGTTGCGGGGCATCGGTGTGGCGCCTCCTCGACCGGGCTGGGGTGATCGGTGCGCCCGGGCCGGGACATTCTAGGTGGCCACCTCGGCAGTCGCCGAGCGCGGGCTCAGGACCCCGAGGTCTGCCCGACGACGGCGCCGACGACTCCGTCGTCGTGCCCAAGGAACCCGCTGACCGGATGCGAGTCGGCGACGTCGTGCAGCCAGCGCTCGCGGTCATCCGGGATGCGCCGGTCGACGATCTGGGTGACCGCGCACGCCGGCCCGTCGACGAAGCGCCACTTGAGCTGGCGGACCACGCGATCGGGGCGGACGAGGGCGCGGGCGTAACACCACGCGACGACCGTAGCCATGTCGCGCGTCGACCAGCCGCCATCGAGGACCCGTTGGATGCCGCGCCGTAGGGCGGGCGACGCGACACCGGCGAACCGACTGGACGCCATCGCGCCGGGTCGGTCCGTGGCGAGCGAGCCCTCGATATCCTTCGCGCTGAACCCGGCGGCATGGCGCCGTCCGCGCCTCGTCGTCCCGTAGATGAGCAGATTCGCGGTCCCCTCGGCGCCGATCCGCAGTCGACGGAGACCGTGCTCGTCGACGGTCGCAAGGTCGCGCAGATCGTCGATCGTGTACAGGAATGAGCCGTGGTAGAAGCGACCCACTTTTACGTCGAGCGTGAACGGGTGGGCATCGTCGGGGCGGATCGCGACCATCGTCGGACCGCGCCAGTCATGGCGGCACACCACGACGACTTGGAGACCGTTGTCGGCCGCCCACGCTCGGAAACGTCGCTCGATCGCGGCGAACGAGCTGCGTGGCGCGTACATGTCGACATCGCTCACACCGCCGAGCGCCCCCGGCGACCCCTTGATCACCACCTGCCCCGGTAGACGCTCCGCCAGGTCACGCAGCAGGGGCTGCCAGATATGCGCCCGGTCGTGGGTCCACGTCGGCGACCCGCCGTCCCGCGACCGATCGGTCACGAACTTCTCCCTCTCGTGCGCCGAGCCCCCGCCGACGACATCACGATAGCGGGCTGCGGTGTAGTGCGGAATGGTGCGGGGCATCTGGGTGGTGCGTGCGCGCCTACGGCGCCGTGGCCTGGGCCCTACCTCCGCCGGATGGGGTCAGCCCGCGTCGTGGTCGGGGTCGACGGCCTCGGCTAACGTCGCCGGGTCGGTGACCGGGCCGGCCGCACGGATCTCCTCGCCGACACCGTCGGCAAAGGCCATGAAGTTCGCGGCGAACATCGCGGCGAGCTGCTTCGCTTGGCGGTCGTACGCGTGGGTGTCGGCCCAGGTCGAACGGGGATCGAGGAACCGAGCCGGCACGTCGGGGCAGTCGAGCGGCACCTCGATGCCGAAGGTCGGGTCGCGGCGGGTGGGCACGGCCGCGAGCCGGCCGTCCAGCGCCGCGCGGACCATCGAGCGCGTATGCCCGATGTTCATGCGCTCGCCGGTGCCGTAGGGGCCACCGGTCCAGCCGGTATTGACCAGCCAGACCGCGGCGTCCTGCTCCGCGAGCCGCTCGGTCAGCATGCGCGCGTACTCGCCGGGGTGGCGCGGCATGAACGGCGCCCCGAAGCACGCCGAGAAGGTCGCCTTGGGCTCCTTCACGCCCACCTCGGTGCCGGCCAGCTTGGCGGTGTAGCCGCTGATGAAGTGGTAGGCCGCCTGAGCGTGGGTCAGGCGGGCGATCGGTGGCAGCACGCCGAACGCGTCGGCTGTGAGCAGGACCACGGTCGTCGGCTGCACCGTCATCCCGGTCGGGTCGGCGTTGCCGATGAAGTGAAGCGGGTATGCGCCGCGGGTGTTCTCGGTGAATCGCTCGGAGTCGAGGTCGAGCTCGCGGGTCGCCGGGTCCAGGTCGACGTTCTCGAGGACCGTCCCGAATCGGCGCGTCGTCTGGAAGATGTCGGGCTCGTACATCGGCGAGAGGCGGATCGTCTTGGCGTAGCAGCCACCCTCGAAGTTGAACAGGCCCTGGTCGCTCCAGCCGTGCTCGTCGTCGCCGATCAGGCGCCGCTCCGGGTCTGCGGAAAGCGTCGTCTTGCCGGTCCCCGACAGTCCGAAGAACACCGCGCTGTCGCCGTCCTCCCCTACATTGACCGACGAGTGCATCGGCAGCACGCCCTCGTCCGGCATGAGGTAGTTCATGACCGTGAAGGCGGACTTCTTGATCTCGCCGGCGTACTCGGTGCCGACGATTATGATCTCCATCCGCTCGAGGTGGAGCAGGATGGCGGTCCCGGTGCGGGTCCCCTCGGTCGCCGGATCGGCCTGGAACGACGGAACGCAGATGATCGTGAAGTTCGGCTCGAACCCGGTGAGATCGCCCGCCGCCGGGCGCCGGAATAGGTTGCGCGCGAAGACGCTGGCCCAGGCCGTCTCGGTGTAGACCCGCAGGCGGCGCTGGTGGGCGGGATCCGCGCCGATCAGCAGGTCCTGGCCGTACAGGTCCTTCTCGGCGCAGTGCGCGACGAGCCGGGTGCGCAGCTTGTCGTAGTGGGCCTCGCTGATCGGTCGATTGACCTCGCCCCACCAGATCTGGGCGGTGCTCGACGGCTCGTCGACGATGAACTTGTCCTGCGGCGAGCGACCGGTGTGCTTGCCGGTCCGGACGACGAGTGGCCCCTCCGCGGCGATCAGCCCCTCTCCGGCGCGGATCGCGTCCTCGACCAGCTCGGCGGTCGGCAGGTTGGCACGAACGCGGCGGCCGATCAGCGGACGCGTTCGGCCGGAGCCGGCTGTCGGGGGGTGGTCGGATCGGGCGGGCGGATGGGTGGTTGCCATGCGGGCTGGACTCCTGGGCACGGGCGATCACATTCACGGATCGACCGGCCGCGCGTACCGTTCGCGCCCACGGGCTTGATGCCCTGACAGGACGCTAGCGGGAGTCGGCTTCCACAGTCGCGCTTCGCTCGATGCTACCACGTTGCGGTTCGGTTGCGACTGGGTCGCGAGGATCACCCGCGCCGTACCATGGTCCCCCTGTCCACGATCTCCGACGAGCACCGGGCGGCTGACGGTCTCCTCGGCCGAATTTCTGCCAAATGCACGCGTGGCGAGCGAAAGGCAGACAGCCAGCTCGCCGCGGGCGCATCGTTATGCACCTGTCCGCATAGATCGGGCCCGTCATGCACGCGATATCAGCTGAAGTGCATGTCTATGTGCTGGTCAGTGTCCCGGCCTGCGACGAACCGTGTCGATGGCCCGCCTGGCGAGCATTTGACAGGAATCCGCGGTCGCAGGGGGCCGGCCACAACCCGGCAGCCTTGACCGCGGCGCACCGCAGCCCGTAGCATCCCCCGTACAACCGAAGAGCACGTATCAAGAGATGGCTGAGGGACCGGCCCGTTGACGCCACGACAACCTACCGACGCGAGGTCGGCAAGGTGCCAAGTCCGGGCAGGTCCTCCTGCGTGATACGGGTCTCTCCGGAGTCCCAACCACTGACCAGGGTCCTACCCAACCACGACCGGTCCATGGCCTGACGACCTGGAGACCGACTGTGACCACGCCGACCCTGACGTCCCCGCCGACCGCCACGACCCCCACCGCGACCGCCCAAAAGGCACAGGCCGCGCGTGCCCGGATCACCGGCATGGCGTGTCGCAACTGCGGCTTGGCACAGCCCCTCGCCCTCGCCTACGTCTGTCCGGCGTGTTTCGGGCCGCTCGAGGTGACCTACGACGCGGCGGTCGTCGCCGAAACGCTTACACATGACGCGATCGCCGCACGCAGCGCCCGGCATCTGGCGCTATCTCGAGCTGTTGCCGGTGGAGCATGCCCCCGCGCGATCGTTGCCCGTCGGCTCGACCCCGCTGCTGCCCGCCGACCGACTCGGCCCCGCGCTCGGGGTCGATCGACTCTGGCTCAAGGACGACACCCGGAATCCCTCCCTGTCGTTCAAGGATCGGGCGGTCGCGGTCGCCGCGGCAAGGGCTGTCGAGTTCGGTGTCCCGGCGCTCGCCTGCGCCTCGACCGGCAACCTCGCCGGTGCCACCGCCGCAGCCGCGGCGGCAGTCGGTCTTCCGGCGTTCGTGTTCATCCCGGCCGACCTGGAGCGCGCGAAGGTCGATCACGCGCTGGCCTACGGCGCCACCGTCGTACCGATCGACGGCACCTATGACGACGTCAATCGCCTGTGCCTCGAGATCGCCGACGAGACCGGATGGGGGTTCGTGAACATCAATCTGCGTCCCTTCTACGCCGAGGGCTCCAAGACGCTTGCCTACGAGATCGCCGAGGCGCTCGGCTGGCGCAGTCCCGACGTGGTCGTCGGTCCGGTTGCGTCGGGTGCGATGTTCACGCGGGTCGCGCGTGGCTTCGAGGAGCTTGCCGAGCTCGGCCTCATCGAACGACGGCCGATCCGGTTCGTCGGCGGGCAGGCGGCCGGCTGCGCCCCCGTCGCCACCGCGTTCGAAGCCGGCACCGACGTCATCGAACCGATCCGCGAGCCGGACACGATCGTCCGCTCGCTGGCCATCGGCAACCCTGCCGACGGCCGGTATGTGGTGGAGGTCGCCCGGGCGAGCGGCGGCTCGGTCGAGGCGATCCCCGACGCGGCGACCGCGGAAGCCATCCGCGACGTGGCCAGGCTGGAGGGCATCTACCCCGAGACTGCTGGCGGCGTGACGCTCGGCGCCGTGGCCGCGGCAAGACGTCGCGGCGTGATCCGCGATGGCGACGAGGTGGTGGCGCTATTGACGGGCAACGGCCTCAAGACGCCCGACGCGCGAACCCTCGGGCTGACCGACGGCCAGGGCCTGGCCCCGGTGATCCGACCCAGCCTGACGGCGTTCGAGTCGTGGCTGGAGAGCCGGTCATGAGCACGGTCCGGATCCCGCCGACGCTGCGGACCGCGACCGGCGGGGAGAAGCTGGTCGCCGTTCCGGGCGGCACCGTCCGCGAGGTCATCGCTGGGCTCGTTCTGGCCCACCCTGGTCTTGAGTCGCAGCTGCTGACCCAGGACGGCGACCTCAACCGGTTCGTCAACGCATTCCTCAACGACACCGACGTCCGGCACCTCCAGTCGCTCGACACGCCGGTCGGCGACGCCGACACGCTCGTCCTGTTGCCGGCGATGGCTGGGGGCTGACGCGGTCGCCCGGCGGCCGGAGTAGGCTGGGGAACGATGTCGACCGATCGGCCACCGGGTGGTCGTGATGAACAGTACTGGCGCGACTTCCTGACGCGTGGCGACCCCAACGAGCGGCGGTTCCGGCGGATATTCTCGATGCTCCCCCACGGACCCCGTTGCAAGCTCTGCGCGGCACCGTTCGCCGGCGCAGCCGCTCCGGTGATGCGCGCGATCGGCAAGGGACCCGCCCTGAAGAACCAGACCCTCTGCAACGCGTGCTTCGTCAACATGGAGAAGCAGCGCGGCGGCGCCGAGGTCGACGGCAGCTACCTCTTCGCCGATATCCGCGGCTCGACCGCCCTGGCCGAGCGCCTTCCGCCCATCGAGTTCCGTGCCTTGATCGATCGCTTCTATGCGACCACGAGCCAGGCCGTCTTCGACCACGAGGGCGGTGTCGACAAGTTCGTCGGTGACGAGATCGTCGCGTTCTTCCTCCCGGTCACGTCCGGACCCAGGCACGCTGCACACGCGGTCGCAGCGGCCCTGGCTATCCTGCGGGCGACCGGCCACGCGGACAACCGAGGGCCATGGCTCCCCGTCGGAGTGGGCGTTTCGAGCGGCCCCGCCTGGGTCGGGGTCGTCGGGGATGAGAAGCGGATCGATATCACCGCGCTCGGCGACAACGTCAACATCGCCGCGCGCCTCGGTGGCGTCGCCCGTGCGGGAGAGGTCTTGGTGACGGTCGAGGCCGCGCAAGCCGCCGGTCTCGACGCCGGCCTCGACCGGCGGAGCCTCGAACTAAAGGGCAAATCGACACCGACCGAGGTCGTGAGCCTGACCGTCGGGAGCGTCCCCGCCGGGGTCGCCTAAGCGATATCGAGCGCCCGGCGCAGGTCGCCGATGAGGTCGTCGATGCCCTCGATGCCGACCGACAGGCGGACGAGGGCGGGGTCCACGGCCAGCGCCGTCTCGGACACCGACATGTGGGTCATCGCGGCCGGCACCTCGATGAGCGACTCGACCCCGCCAAGTGATTCGGCGAGCGTGAACAGGCGCGTGCCCTCGGCGACCGCGATCGCCCGTTCCGCGGCGGAAACAGGACCACGGGCGGACGGCAGGAACGACACCATCCCGCCGAACCCGGGATAGCGCACCTCGGCGATATCGTCGCGAGAGCGCAGGAACTCGGCGACGGCGCGCGCATTGGCCTGATGGCGCTCGACGCGCAGGTGGAGCGTCCGCAGGCCGCGCAGGACCAGGAAGCAGTCGAGCGGTCCGGGCACCGCGCCCATCGCGTTCTGCAGGAACCGGAGTCGCTCCGCGATCGCGTCGTCCGAGGTGACCGCCACGCCGAGCACCACGTCCGAGTGCCCGGCGAGGTACTTCGTCGCCGAGTGGAAGACGATGTCGGCGCCCATCGTCAGGGGCCGTTGGATGGCCGGTGAGGCGAACGTGTTGTCGGCCACGATCAGCGGCCGCCGACCGCCCTCGGCCGCCCGACGGTCCACGGTCCGGGCCACCTCGCCGATATCGACGGTCTTGAGCAGCGGATTGGTCGGTGACTCGAACCAGACGAGACGCGTGCGCTCGGACAGCGCCTCCCACAGCGCGTCCATGCCGGATGTCAGGTCGATGAAGGTGGCGACGACGTTGCCGCCGGGCTTGCGGACCTTGTCGAGGTAGCGGTACGTGCCGCCGTACACGTCGTCGCCGACGACGATCTCCTCGCCCGGCTCGGCGAGCTCGGCGATCGCGGCCGTCGCGGCCGACCCCGACGCGAACGCGAACCCGTGCCGGCCGCCTTCGAGCGCCGCCACCGCGCGCTCCAGCCGCTCGCGGGTCGGGTTCTGCGACCGTGCGTACTCGTAGCCCCGGCGCGGCTTGCCGACCGCGTCCTGCTCGTAGGTCGATGTCTGATAGATCGGCGGCGCGACCGCCCCAGTCAGCTCGTCGGGCTCGGCACCCGCGTGGACGGCGAGCGTGTCGAACGACAGGTCATCGAGATCGCGGTCACCCGGCATTGCGCGATGATGGCACCGCCACCGTCAGCGCGTGGCGGTCCAGCCGTCGCGCTCGAAGACGATCTCGGGTCCGTCGTACTCATCGATCTGCACGCCGATCTGCCGGAACCCGAACCGGCGCAGGACCGCCTGGGACGCGATGTTGTCGGGTGACGTGGCGGCGCGGAACCGGGTGACACCGTGCTCGCGACACGCCCAGTCGCACAGGGCCTGAACGACCTCCGTGGCAACTCCCTGGCGTCGATGCGCTGGCTCGACGCGATAGCCGATCTCCACCTGGCCGCGCTCGTCGGGCGGCGAATGGAACCCGACCGAGCCGATGATCTGCCGCCCATTGCCGTCATCGAGCACGATCGCGCGGCCGAGCCAGGGCTGGACAGTCGGATCGGCGCTCAGATCGGCGATCCGGTACTCGAGGAAGTGCTCGAGGTCGTCGGGCATGTCGGCCGGCACCGCGGCGCCGACCTCGGCGGCGGCCGCCTCGATGTCGTGGCCCCTGAGGGCTTGCATGAACGGCAGCGACATCGACACGAGCTCGAAACGCGGTGTCCTGATCGATGGAACGGTCGACATCGAGCACATCTTCCCATCCGTCGCTCCGATAGAACGTGATACAGTGATGAAGCACGTTTTTACGACCCGTTCGAGGCCCCGATGCAGAGCACCGCACCCACCACGCAGTCCCCCGCCGCCGGCATCCCGATCCGCGAGCGGCTCCTTGCCTGGAAGGAGATCCTCGAGACCGCGAACCCGCCCGTCTCGCGACCGCTCGACACCGTCGGCAAGTGGCTTGTGATCACGCGCGCCGCGGTCTTCCCGATGACGATCTGGTCGGGCCTGATCGGTGGTCTGCTGGCGGTCGAAGCCAACCGGGTCGGTGGCGGGGCACCCGTCGATTGGGGCCTGTTCCTGCTGGCCGTCGTCGGGCTCGTCCTGGCCCACGCCGCCAACAACATGATCAACGACTACTTCGATACGACCAGCGGGGTCGACACCGACGACTACGTGCGAGCGCTGTATGCGCCGCATCCGATCCTGTCGGGCTGGGTGACCAAGCGACAGCTCGGGATCGCGATCCTCATCGTGAACGCGGTCGGCGCGGCGATCATGCTCGCGCTCGCATACGTGCGCGGGCCGCTGATCATCGTGTTCGCGCTCGCCGGACTCTTCGTGTCGGTCTTCTACGTGGCGCCGCCGATCCGGCTCAAGCATCACGGGCTCGGCGAGCCCGGCGTGTTCCTCGTCTGGGGTCCGCTGATGATCGGCGGCTCGTTCCTGGCCGCCACCGGCACGATCCCAGGCTGGGTGCTGCTCGTGTCGATCCCCTACGCGCTGCTGGTGACGGCCGTACTGTTCGGCAAGCACATCGACAAGATCGAGGCCGACACCAAGCTCGGCGTGCGGACGCTGCCCGTCATCCTCGGTGAGGCGCGGGCGCGCACAGTCGGCCAGTGGCTGATGATCCTGTTCTACCCGCTGACGATCGCTGCGGTCATCGCTGGCTGGATCGGGCCGTGGGCGCTGCTCGTGCTGCTGGCCGTCCCTCGCCTGACCGGCGTGCTGGAGGTCTTTCGCCAGCCGAAGCCGGCCGGTCCGCCACCGGGCCGCGAGCAGGGCTGGCCGCTGTGGTTCGTGGGCTATGCATTCGTCCACACGCGCCGTGCGGGCGGCCTGCTGACGCTGGGCCTGCTACTGAACGCGCTGCTGCCGATCCGCCTGCCGCTGCCCTGGCTGTAGCGAGCCGGTCGCCCGGGTCCAGCGCCCCGGGGTGCGCGACTCACATTCCCGTTTTCGCGCCAAGGGCAGCGTTCGACTGCACCTCGGCCCGATCGCGCGCCTGTCAGTCGCGATATCGAGCCATTGCGGCCCATCCAGTCTGCTTCGCCCCGAAAACGCGACGCAGAGTCGCGCTAAGGATTTCAGCCGTCTGGTACGACCGAGGCTCGAAACGGGTCGAGGTAATCGAACCCTGTCTCCTCGAAGCGATCCTCCAGGCGTCGACCCCGTGCTCCCCGACGAATCGCCGCTCTGACTCGGTGATCGGGATCAGCCACAGCACCTGCACATGGCGGCCCGGCAGCAGGCAATGCTCGAGCTTCGGGCCCCACAGGTATGGCAGGCTGACGAGGAGCGCGTCGAGCGGTGAATCTGGAACCCAGCCCTCGCCGATCGGAACGGTGTGACCGATACCGAGACGGTTCTCCGGAGGGCCAGCATGGTAGTACGCGGCCAAAGCCATATGCCACAGGACCGCGGCGCTTTCACTGCGAGCGACGGCTACGAATTCGAGGCCGTGTAATTCGTCTTCCGTAGCGCGCCAGGCCCCGACAGTCGCGAATGTCCACATCGCGCCCGGTTGCTCGGGTCGGATCTTGGCGATGTGGAAGTCCGGGAGTCGGTTCGACACATTCCCTGGGGTCCAGTGCACGTCATCTACGCGACTCTTTCCCCAGAACCGCCGATAGTGCTCGAGGATTCCGTCGTGGGCCAACGGCTTGCGTGATCCGAGACGCGGGAACTTCATGCGGTTGCGGAGTTACCCGCCTGACGTGGGGTGGTGCGCCAGGTACTCGAGCAGATCGAGCTTGGTCACGATCCCGATCGGACGTCCGCCGCGGACCACGACCAGCGCCGACGACGTGCCGCTGAGCTCTGCGAACGCCGCATCGAGGCTGGCCGACGCCTCGACCAGCGGCAGCGGCTCATCCATGACCTCGCCGACCGTGCGATCCACGACCGACGGGTCGCGATAGGCGCGATCCAGGAGGCCCTTCTCGCTGATGGAGCCGACCAGCCCGCTCACGTCATCGTCCTCTGGCCGTTCCGACACTGGTAGCTGGCTGATGCCGAAGGCCTGTAATGTGGCGATCGCGTCGCCGACGCGCTCGGTCGTCCGCGCGACGACGACCGGTGGTCGATCGGTCACGTGATGTCGGTCCGCGAGCAGCACGTCGATCCGGGTCGCCGACCCGGTCGTCGGTAGCAGGCCGTTGATGCGCATCCATTCGTCGTTGTAGAGCTTGGAGAGATAACTCCGCCCGCTATCGGGGAGCAGCACTACCACGACCGCCGCGCCCCCCCCGTCGTTCGCCGTGAGCTCGCGGACCACCTCGCGCGCGGCGACCATCGCGGTCCCACACGAACCGCCCGACAGGATGCCCTCCTCTCGTGTGATCCGGCGCGCCATCGCGAACGCATCGCGGTCGCTGACACGCACCCAGCGGTCGATGATCGACGGGTCGTACGTGCCCGGGAAGAAGTCCTCACCGACACCCTCGGTGAGATACGGCCGTGCGGTATCGCCCGACAGCACGGAGCCCTCCGGATCCGCGCCGATGACCTGGATGTCCGGGTTGCGTGCCTTCAGGACGCGCGCGGCACCGGAGATCGTGCCGCCGGTGCCGACGCTCGCGACGAAGTGGGTGATCCGGCCCTCGGTCTGATCCCAGAGTTCCGGACCGGTCGTGCGCTCGTGAGCGGTCGGGTTCTCCATGTTCCAGTACTGATCGGGTTTGAACGCCCCGGGGATGTCACGCGCCAGCCGCGCCGCGACGCTGTAATACGACGCCGGCGAGTCGGGGGCTACATTGGTCGGGCACAGCACGACCTCGGCGCCGTAGGCGCGCAGCAGGGCCTGCTTCTCGACCGACTGCTTGTCCGCCATCACGAAGATGCAGCGGTAGCCCTTGAGGGCCGCGGCGATGGCCAGGCCGTGGCCGGTATTCCCGCTCGTCGGCTCGATGATCGTCCCGCCTGGCTTGAGCAGACCCTCGCGCTCGGCGGCCTCGATCATCGGCAGCCCGATGCGGTCCTTGACCGACCCGCCTGGATTGAGCATCTCCATCTTGGCGAGCAGCAGCGGCTGCCGATCGGGTGGGCCGAGGTCGCGGGTGATCCGGCTGATCCGGACGAGCGGCGTGTCGCCGACCAGGTCGAGGACGGACTCGACGTAGCGCATCGCGGGCGAGTATAGGCGTCGTGCCTGGCGCCACGAGGCTATCTGTCACCGACAATGGAAGCGCCCGCGACGATCGCGGGCGCAACCTCCGTGAAGAGGCCTCAGTCGATGTCGAGACCTGCTCGTGTCTCCTCAACGGCGTCGTAGCTCCGGTCCACGCTGACGGGCGAGGACAGGCGAGGCTCGTACGAGGCGGGTCTCCTCGACCGCGTCGTAGCTCCGGTCCACGCTGACCGGCGAGGAACCCAAGCCGAGGCGGGTCTCCTCGACCGCGTCGTAGCGCCGGTCGCCGAGCGGGACCGAGACCTGGGATCCGACGGCGGAGGCCTCTGGGTGGATCATCGTGCCGAGGACGATCCCGGCAGCGAAGATACCGGCCGCGGCGAGCGCCGCGAAGCCAGCGCGAGGGTCCACGAGCTGGCGGGTGTTCGTGGCATGCATCGGAACTGTCCTCCCGTGTCCAGTCGATGTCGACCTGGGTGGTCGGGTTCGGCTGGTACGAGGGACGCTAGGGCTCGCGCCACCCCCGGTTCATCGGGGACCTCCCTCATTCGTCGGCGATACGAACCGGCCAGCAAGCTCGGCACGGTTGCGGACATCGAGCTTCGCCAGGACGTTCGACACATGCCGCTCGACGGTCTTCCGCGACAGGAAGAGGGCGGCCGCGATCTCAGGGTTGGTGGCGCCACCGGCTACCAGCCGTGCGACCTCGCGCTCGCGAGGGGAAAGCCGATCCATGCCCCCCTCCGGCTGCCCTGCGCCACGCCGCCACGTCCTGACGCCAAGGCCTCGGAGACCTCGTTCAGCAAGGCGCGCGTAGGCGGTGACACCCATCGCCGACGTTCGTGCTGCCACCTCGCGGAACGCTTTGGCGGCCGCGCCGCGATCGAGCGTAGCGAGCACGCGAGCACGATCCAGCCGGATCAGCTCGGCGTCGACCCTCGTCTCGAGCGTGTCGGCGTCCGAGGCCGCCGCATCGAGGTGGACCATCGCGTCGCTCGCCCGCCCCTCGCCGCCGGCGATCAGGCCATCCACCCACTTCCTCCAGACCCGGTCACCCGGGATCGGGTCGGGTCGCTCAATTTCCCACGACTCGAGGGTGCTTCTGGCTGCATCCGTGTTTCCGGACCGGGCGAACGCCTCTGCGGCGGCGATCTCCAGACCAAGTCGGCATCGTGGGCATCGCGCCTCAGCGGCGTGGCGTCGACCCGCCTGAATATGGTCGGCCACATCGCCAGCCGATGGGCCATCGAGCCGAGCGGGCCACAGGGCGAGGGCCTGGTGGAAGGCGATCCGGTGATGCGGGTCAGGCTGTGCAGCGAGCCCGCTCAGCAACCCGTCGACGGCCTCGCGTCGTTGGCCGCGCAGGAAGGCGATCTCCCATGGCGTCATCCGTGTCCGCGCCCGGAAGCGCCCGAAGTCCCCGATACGGCGGACGAGCTGCTGCGTATCGCCCAGGATGCCCTGCGCGGCGTCCAGTTCGCCCAGCTGCAGCAGCTTCTGAACAAGGTTGAAGCCAGCGTCCACGGCCATCGACGGCAGGAAGCCGCTGTCGCGCGGCAGTCCAGACATGGCGGAACCGCCGCTCCGAGGCTCGAATGGCACCGGCCGTGTCCTGCGCCACGCCGGCCAGATATTGCGCTTGCAGGTGCGTCACGTCGTCGGCCCCGCGCGACGCTGCGATGAGCTCATCCGCCAACCGAACAGTATCGACGTACGCATCCGACTGGATCGCCGCCTCGAACGCGACCTCGAGCGCGCCGATGTAGGCTCGGCGCGAGCGGGCGTCGAGCGCCTCGGGGCCATCGGTCGCTGCGAGGCGTTGGGCGGCCTCGGCGGCACGGAACGCGATCGCCCACCCGGCGTCACCGCGATGTTCGAGCCAGATCGAGGCATGTGCGTCCAGAGCGGCAAGCTCGATGGCCTGGACCTCACTCAGCTGGCCGGCTCGGGCGCGCTCGATCCACGAACGCGTCTCGTCGATGAGGCGGAGCTCTGCTGCCGCGCGACCGGCGCCGATCATGGCCTCAGTGCGATCGGCCTGGTCGGGATGGTCGTCGGCGAGCCTCGACCATTGATCGAGGGCGAGGGCATGGGCGCCGATCTCGGCGGCCAGGGCCGCGATACCGTGTCGAAGCTGCCGCCCCGCCCGACTTTCGGGCGAACCGGCGTCGGCCACGGCGACGAGGGTTGCGAGACCTTCGTCGCCGAGCCACCGGCGTCGCGGCGAGCCGACGACGCGGATGGCAAGTTCTGTGGCGTCGACGCCTGCTGCGAGCCGGTGCTCGAGCGCGGCTCGCAGGATCGCGACGTCATCCGTTTTGAGCGCGGCCTCCTCAAGCAGCGCCGCCCACCGACCGTGGATCTCCCGCGCGGAGTCGGGCGCGATGTCCGCAGCCGCCGCGGCGCGCATGAGGTCGTGGCTGAAGCGGACGACACTCGAGGCGGACACGACGACGCCGGCTGCGGCGAGCAAGTCGATCGCCCGGTCCGCTCTGTCCTCATCCCAACCGGCGACCTTGGCGAGTCGCGTGGGCGTTTCGGGTCGTCCCGCCGCTCCCAGGACCGCAGCCATGGTCGCCGCGTCAGGCCCCATCGCGGCGGCTCGTCGTCGGAGGCGATCGCCAGATCCTTCGGCCCCACGGGCTTCGGCCAGCACTTCCAGCCAGTACGGGGATCCCTCGGCGCGCCGCCAGATGTCCGACGCCAGCGAGCCGACATCGGTCCAGAGTTCCGTGACGATCCGGACGCCGGCATCGTGGTCGAGCGGGCGGAGGTCGATGAACTCGACCCTGCCGGAGTCGCCCAGGACCGTGAGCACGGATGCCCCGAACGTCGACATCGCCTCGCCCGGGCGTCCGGCCGCCAGGACGACGAGGTTGCCGGCCGGGCCAGTCGAGGCCCGGATGAGGTAGTGACAGAGCGCGAGGGATCGCTCGTCGACCCATTGGACGTCGTCGATCGTGAGAAGGGTCGGGCCGGCCGCCTCGAGGCCCCGGTAGGCCGCCTCGAAGATCCGTATCGGTTCGGAAAGCGTCCAGGCCGCCGGGTCCGTTGGCAGGGCATCCAGATCCTGCAGCAGGCCGCGTGCAGCGGCGAGCGGCACCCGGCGCTCAGGCTCGTAGCCGACGATCTGGATCTGGCGAAGCCCGCCGAGGCGCCGCCGACCCTCGAGAAGCAGCCGGGTTTTGCCGATCCCCGGTTCGCCGGTCACTAGCACAGCGAGCGCACGACGGACATCGCCAGCGAGCCGGCCCAGGTCGGCTATCGCTCCAAGCTCATCGTCACGCCCGACGAAGCTGGACGCCATCGCCCAAATCTACTCTGCGGTGTGTAGCCGTCAGCCGTCGCGGTCGAGGCGTCCGGGTCGGAGGAGCAACCAGGTGAGACGTCGGCGAAGCCGGCGAGGATGGTCCGGTGGGTCGATGGTCGACGGGTGCAGCGCCTCGACGACCGGGCCAAGCCGAGCCGCCAGCACGTCGGTCATCAGCCGCGCAAGCTCCATCTCCTCGCGACTGCCGGGTGCGGGCAAGTCGGCCTCGGGCGGGAGTCCGGCCAGCTCGCGGACCGTCGTGAGTGGCAGCACCCGCGACGCCATCCGCCGGCCGACGTACAGCTCCTCGGTGCCGGCCATGGCGAGTGGCAGGATCCGGGCGTCGGTGCGTTGGGCGATGATCGCCCAGCCGTGGCGCATGGCCCCCAGCCGGCCCGGTGGCCCGCTGATCGTCCCTTCCGGCATCTGGACGAAGACCGCGCCGTTGTCGACCACCGCCCGCGCCGACGCCACGTGGATGTCGATCCCGACCCCGCCGCGCCAGACCGGCAGCAGACCGCCAAGCCGCCTGGCGAGCCACTCCCGCCACGGCGCCGTGAACGTGGACGGGCCGCTGCCGAGGATCCAGCAGCGTGGCTCGACCGGCAGCGCGTGCATCACGACGAACGGGTCCATCCAGCCCCGATGGGCGCCGGCGACGAGGAGATAGCCGCCGGACGGGATGTGCTCCTGACCGGATGTGGCGACTCGAAACCGGAACACGCCGAAACACAGGAAGCGGACCAGCAGCCGGGTGAGGCGGTAGAGCAGCGACGCCTTCGACTCCGGCGTTCGGCCGAGCCACGCGAGGCCCTCGAGGGCGCCGCCTCGGGCTGCGGCGAGCGCCTCGGGCGCGACGCGCGCCGGTGGTGGGCGGCGACGTCGCGGGGCAGGTCGGTCAGCTGCTACCGCGTCCTCGGGCGGGACGGCCGGCCCACTCATCCGCCGCGACGATCGGGCGGCGACTCAGGCGGCGGCTGCGGGGGCGGCCTCGACGTCGTCCTCGTCGTCCTCGACGGCGTCGATGTCGTCGATCTCGTCGTCATCCTCCGCATCGATGACCGCGTCCCAGTCGACCTTCTCCTCCGCCGGCGGCAGGTTGGCCCACGGCTCGTCGATCGGTTTCATCATCCAGGCTGCGCCGAGGGCGCCCCATGTGGCGCCCTGCGGGTTCGCGGCGGGCCGGTCGGCAGCGTGTGGGCGGAGGTGTCGGTAGGCGAGCCCGCCGACGCCGATGAGGATCACGGTCAGCGAGATGATCTGCGCCACCGGCACGCCGAAGAACGTCCAGTTGTCCTGGCGCAGGGTCTCCAGGATCAGCCTCGTGGTGCCGTACCAGACCAGGAAGACGAGGAACAGGTCGCCCGGCCGCAGCCGCTCGCGGAGGCGGAAGCCCAGCCAGATGACGACCGCCGCCCCGATGAGCCCGGAGATCGACTCATACAGGAACAGCGGGTGGAAGCGGGTCGCTTCCGAGACCGCGTCGCAGGCGTAGACATCCAGTCGGTGCGCACACTCGATGGGGATACCCCACGGCAGGGTCGTGGGCGGGCCGTACAGCTCCTGGTTGAAGTAGTTGCCCCAGCGACCCACCGCCTGCATCACGAACAGCGCCGGTGCGATGATGTCGGCCCAACGCGCGAACGACACCCGCCGGCGCCTCGCGTACCACCACGCGGCGAGCGTGCCGGTGGCGATGCCGCCATAGACACCCAGCCCCGAATACGGCGGCAGGACGATCTTGATCGGATCGTCGGCGTAGAGCTGCCACTGATCGATGACGTGGTACAGGCGGCCGCCGACCAGCGCCGCGATGGCGACGATGATGATCCCGTTGCCCACCACGTCCGGGTCCTCGCCGGCGAGTCGGGCCAGACGAACCATCAACAGGTATGAGAGCGCGAGGCCGATCGCGTAGCACAGCCCGTACCAGCCGATCGTCAGCGGCCCGAGCTGGAACGCGACGGGATCCGGCGGGATGTCGAACATAGGCGGGAGTGTATGGCCGCCGAGGGTCCGTCGGCCGGACCGTCCCTATACTTCGCGGCGGTGAACGCCGAGTTCAACTGGTGGCTGCTCATCGTCGGGCTCGTCGTTGGAGCCGGGCTGGTCTGGTTCGTTTTGATGGACGCGCGGCGGCGCGAGGTCGACATCGACGAAGTGGAGCGGCCGCGCGAGGCGCTGTGGCTGTCGCGCATGCTGGCCGACGAGGGCCACGACGTCAGCCCGGATGTCGCGGAGCGCCTGCTCCTGCTCCACCGGACCTACCTGGAGGCGCCGCCGCCTGACGAGCCGCCGCGATCGTCGCCCGACGCCGCGCCAGCCACCCGGACGAACGCTGCGTCAGAGCTCCCCGGCGATGACCGGGTCGGCATCGAGCGACGGGCTCGCGACATCGGTCAGTGACACGCCGAAGGCGGTGCCGTCCGGGGCGTTGCTGACGGCCGGCGTCTCACCGACCCAGAAGGCGAGGTCGCCCGCGAAGAACATCCGCCCGACATCCTCGCGGCGTCCGTCGATCTCCATCCAGCAGCGGTACTCCTTGCCGTCCGGCGGGGCCTGGAGCTCGTCGGCGACGACCACCAGCCTGGTCGACGACGGTGAGAACAGCAGGGTGCCTGACGTTCCCGATCCAGCAGTCGGCATCAGCTGGACGCGGCGGGCAGCCGTGTCAGCCGTGATCTCGAGCGTGGCACGGTTCACGGCCTCCAGTGCGGCCACGGCCCTCGCCTCGCGTTCCAGGTCCGCGCGTGTTGCCGATACACCGAATGCACCGACCGCGATGGCGATCGCTGCGGCGGCCGCCACGGCCCAGCGGAGCACCCTCGCGGTCCGCGACGGTCGGACGGCCGGCATCGCGACGGGCCGACGCCCGTCTGACGGCACATCGCTGAGCCCAGCCGCGCCGCGCTCGCGACCGTGCAGCCTGACGTATTCGAGCGTCCGCGCCCGGAGGTCGGCCGGCGGGTTCGTCCGCACGAAGTCGCGCAGGAGCGGCGCGGCGCGCGACAGGCGGCGCAACTCCTCCGCACACGGGTCGCAGCCGGCCACGTGACCGACGACCGCCGCTGCCATGGCGGTGTCCCCGGCGATCAGCCGATCGAGGCCACCAGGCTCGACGGCCGCTACTTCCAGTTGCTCGAGTACATCCTCGTGGTCCATGGGTCTCCGCGTGACGGTCAGCGATCCGGCCCGGCCAGCTCGGCCGGTGCCAGGTAGCGGGTGAATTCGGGGCCGACGCCGCTGCCCAACACCTCGCGAAGGTGGCGCAGCGCTCGGCGCGTCCGAGTCTTGACGGTGCCGAGCGGCCAGCCGAGGCGTTCGGCGATCTCGGACTGCGAGAGGTCTTCGGAATAGGCCATGACGATGACGATCCGCTCCGTCTCCGGCATGCCCGCCAGGGCCAGCCGCAGCGCAGCGCGCAGCTCGCCGAGCGCGAATTCGCGTTCGGGCGACGGCGGGGGGATCGAGCCTGCGACAAGAAGGCCGCCGGCGAGCACCCGTTCGAGCGTGTCCGCATCCGCCTCCTCGGCCCCGCCGCGTGCCGACCCACCGGACGCAGCCGACGACAGGGGCACGAGGTTCGGCCGCCGGCCCGCCGCGCGCAGCCGATCGACGGTCCTGTTGCGGGCGATCGTGTGCAGCCATGCCGGGAGCGACCCGAGCGAGGGGTTGAATGTCTCAGCACGGTCCCACAACGCCAGGAAGGTCTCCTGCACGACTTCCTCGGCCATCCCTCTATCCGACGTGAGCCGACTCGCCGATGCGAAGACCGCGTCGGCATGCCGGTCGTAGAGCGCCGCCAAGGCATCGTGCGAACCCGCCGCGACCGCCCGGACAAGGGCCGCGTCGGAGCCCGATCCCAGGTCGGCGCCCGTCATCGGATACGCCGAGGGCGTGGTGCGCGGTTTCGCACGGTCCGCTCCACCCATCCCGCGATCACCAGCTTCCGGAGGCGTGGTGGGCCGGCGTGGCGAGCGAACCCGCGGTCAAGTGCGCCTCGAGACACGTCACGCCGCTCGGTCCGACCACCGCGTCATGGTCGACCCCTGCGGGCAGCTCGAGCCGGTCACCGGTCTCCAAGTCGATCGGTCCATCGGCCAGCCCGAACCGGATCGACCCGGCGGCGACCACGATCACCTTGTCGTAGCCGTGGTCGTGCGCGCCGTAGCGATCGCCCGGCCCGTTGGACCACGCCCCGGGCTCGAGACCCTCCGCGATCAGACGCGCGCGCAGCGCGCTGGTATCCGACATGGCCGAGGCATGGTACCCGGGACGCGCCACGGTGGTGCCGGCGGGGCTTGCTCGCCCTAGACTCGGTCCGATGCGCACGCCTATCCGCTACCTCGATGCGGACGACGTCGCCGCCGCGATGCCGCCGGTCGCCGAGCGGCTCGACCTCGCGCAGCGGACGATGACGGCCCTGGTAGCCGATGCGGAGCTGCCGCCCAAGATCGGCGTCCATCCTCGGCCGAACGGGTCGTTCGCACATGCGATGCCGGCCGCGCTCCGACCCGCCGATGCCGCATCTGGCGACGACACGAGCGGAGACCTTCTCGGCATCAAGTGGGTCACGGGCGTCCCGGACAACCGTGTTCGTCGTCTGCCGGCGATCCACGCGGTCGTGATCCTGAGCGACGCCGCGACCGGCGAGCCGCGTGCGATCCTCGACGGCGGCCCGATCACGGCTGAACGAACGGCCGCGGTCTCGGGCGTCGCGATCGCACGGTTCGGGCCGCGCGCCGCGGCGACGGCGGGCGCGGACGACCACACGCCCCGGGCCACGATCATCGGCGCGGGCGTGCAGGGGCGCAGCCACCTCGAGGTCCTCGGCCACGCGTTGCCGGGTGTCGCCGTGACGATCGTCGATCGCCATCCCGACCGTGCCGCCGCACTGGCGGAAGTCGCTGCGGCGACACCCGGGATCGGATCGGCGACGGCCGCTTCCGGCGACGACCCAGGCAGCGCCACCCGAGACGCCGACGTCGTGATCACCGCGGCGACCTTCACCGACCCGGCGCGGCGGCAGGTCATGGACGGCTCGTGGCTCGGTCCGGATGCGCTGGTCGTGCCGGTGGACTACGCGACGATGTGTGCGGCGTCGGTCGCGCGCGAGGCCGCGCTGTTCCTGGTCGACGACCGCGGCCAGTTCCTCGCAAATCGGGACGCCGGGCAGTTCGACGACTACCCCGACCCATCGGCGACCATCGGCGAGGCGATCCTTGCCGGCACCCTGCGTCCGCCGAGCGGCCGTGTCGTCGTCACACATCTCGGGGTCGGCCTCGCGGACGTCATCTTCGCGGACGCGATCGTGCGGCGGGCCGAGGCCACCGGTCTGGGGACGATGCTCAGCTGAGGAGCGGAAGCTACGACTCGCTGATCTCGAGCGGTCCGTCGGGGACCTCGATCAACACGCGCCCGTCCTCGACGACCACCGGGTAGACGGCGAGCGGATCCTCGGCGGGCGGGTCGATCGGCTCGCCGTTGGTCAGGTCGAACCGAGACATGTGCAGCGCGCAGGTCAGCGTGCCGTTCGTGAGGAACCCCTTGTCGAGCTCGAAGTACTCGTGCGAGCACACGCCCTGCACGGCGGTGAACTCGCCACTCTGGTTGATGACCAGCACTTGGTCCGTGCCGTCCACGAAGACCATCTTCATCTCGCCGTCGGCGATCTCGTCGATGCCGATCAGGTCGATCCGTCTCATCGTCCACGGCGGCGCGACGGACGTTGTGGAGGCATCAGGCGGCGGCCTCACCTGTCACCCCGTCGGTGCCGGCGATCCACTTGGCCTCGAGCAGCTCGCGCAGGCGTTCCTGCGCCGACGCCAGCGGGACGCGCGCCACGACCGGCTCGAGGAAACCGAGCACGATGAACTTGCGCGCCTCGTCGGGCGGGATGCCACGCGACTCGAGGTAGAAGAGCTGCGTCTCGTCGACCGGCCCGACCGAGCTCGAGTGCATCGCGCGGCGGCAGTCGGGCTGGTCGATCTCCAGGCTGGGTATGGCCACCGATCGGGCGTTCTTCGACAGGTTCATGCCGAACTCGCCGAGGAAGCTGTCGGTGCCGTTGGCCGAGCGTTCGATCGTGATGAGGCCCTTGAGGTATGTCCTCGATTTCTCGAAGCAGTGCGGCCTTCGAAAGGAGGTCGCCAGTCGTGTTCTTGCCGATGTGCGTCGTGTACGACGTCAGGTCGAACAGTTGCTCGTCCGCCCCGAACACGATCTCGACCTGCTCGACCGAGCTACGGTCGCCGATCAGCCGGTTGTCGACCCGCGAACGCACGAGGCGCCCGCCGAGTTGCGCGAGCGCCCACTGCAGCGTGGCACCCTCGCCGATGGTCGCTGCGCGATGCTGGATCGCGACGACGTTGGCGGGCAACTCCTGGAGACTCGCCACCCGCAGTGACGCGCCATCGCCGACGACGATCTCCATCGTGCCAGCGAAGAACGACTGCCCGGCCTCGGTGTCGGCGGCCTCGGACGGAACGAATTCCTCGACGATCGAGACGCGCGCCCCGGCCCCGACCCGGACCAGCGTCCGTGTCAGCAAGGCCGTGTCGGGCGCACCGAGGGCCCAGCGGATCACGATCGGCTTGTCGAGGGTCACCCCCGCGGGGACGTCCACGACGACGCCTTGGCTCCAAAAGGCCCGGGTGAGCTGCGCGAACTTGTCGCTCGGGATGAGCGCGTCGGTCGCGATCAGTTCGTTGCGGACCGCGTCGAGGTCCTCGGTGAGCGGACGCAGACCGATGGCCGCCGCCGCGGCGGCGTCCGATAACGCGACCGTGGTCAGGCGCCCGTCGGTGATCTCGATGATCGCCTCCGCGTCGGCCGGCAGTCCCCCGCCGTCGACCGATCCTGACGGCGTCTCGACCACGACCGTGGCGTCCTCGAGCTGGGCGGCGCGCAGGTCGATATAGGGCGTGTACAGGAGGTTCGACTCGCCGGGTAGCCGCGACCAAGCGTCGAATGCGGCGCGTCGGTCAGCGGTCAGCCAGTCCGGATCGCCAGCAGCGTGGGCCTGGAGGACCGTCTCGTCGACGGGCAGGGACAGGTCGTCGAGGGCCCGCCGCGCGGGCCGGGGCCGGGCGGCCGGGGCCGTCAACCCAGGGACCCTTCCATCTCCATCTTCACGAGCCGGTTGAACTCGATGGCGTATTCCATCGGCAGTTCCTTGGTGAAGACCTCGAGGAACCCCTGCACGATGAGGTTCTGGGCCTCGTTCTCGGTCAGGCCGCGGCTCATCAGGTAGAAGACCTGGTCGGCGCTGATCTTCCCGACGGTGGCCTCGTGGGTCATCGTCGTGTCGTCTTCCTGGATGTCGATGTACGGGTACGTGTCGCTCCGGCTCTGGTCGTCGAGCATCAGCGCGTCGCAGCGCACGCTGGCGACGACGTTCGTGGCACCCGGCGACACCTTGAGCTGGCCGCGGTAGGTCGCCCGGCCGCCGTCCTTGGACACCGACTTCGAGACGATCCGCGAACGCGTGTTCGGCGCGAGGTGGATCGCCTTGGCACCGGTGTCCTGGTGCTGGCCCTTGCCGGCCACGGCGACCGAGATGATGTCGGCGGTGGCGCCCTCGCCGCGCAGGTAGATCGCCGGGAACTTGACGGTCTTGCGCGAGCCGGTGTTGGCGTCGATCCACTCGACCCTGCTGTTCTCGTACGCGTGGGCGCGCTTGGTCACGAGGTTGTAGACGTCGTTCGACCAGTTCTGGATGGTCGTGTAGCGGACCTTCGATCCGGGCAGCGCGACGACCTCGACCACGGCGGCGTGGAGCGAGTCGGTCGCGTAGATCGGCGCCGTGCAGCCCTCGATGTAGTGGACCTTCGCGCCTTCCTCGACGACGATCAGCGTCCGCTCGAATTGGCCCGTGTTCTCGCCGTTGATGCGGAAGTAGGCCTGCAGCGGGAGGGGCACCTCGACGCCCTTGGGGACGTACACGAACGAGCCGCCCGACCAGACTGCGCTGTTGAGGGCCGCGAACTTGTTGTCCTCGGGCGGGACGACGGTGCCGAAGTGCTTCCTGAAGATGTCCGGATATTCCTTGAGCGCCTGGTCGGTGCCCATGAACACGACGCCGATCTTGGACAGCTCCTCGCGGACGCTGTGGTAGACGACCTCCGAGTCGTACTGCGCACCCACGCCGGCCAGGAACTTGCGCTCGGCCTCGGGGATGCCGAGCCGCTCGAACGTCGCCTTGATCTGCTCGGGAACGTCGTCCCACGACTTCTCTTCGCGCTCCGACGGCTTGCGGTAGTAGACGATCTTGTCGAAGTCGATCTTGTCGAGGCCGTCGGTCCAGGCGGGCATCGGCCGCTTCTGGAAGTGGTCGAACGCGCGGAGGCGGAACTGGAGCATCCACTCCGGCTCGTCCTTGAAGCCGCTGATCTCCTCGACAGTGGCGCGAGTCAGCCCGCGCTTCGTTTCGCGCAGGTAGGCGATGTCGTCGTGGAAGGCGAACTGTTCTCGCTTGTCGGTGACGATATCGCGAGTAGCGGTCATTCGATCCTCGGTCCTTGGGTCCAGCGGGACGGCTACGAAGGCCCGGCGCGGACGGCCGGTCAGCCGTGGTCAATTCCGACCTAGATTATCGGGATTAACCCGAAGACCGTCAACGACACCGGCATCACAGCGAACGGGCACTGACCTGCGCCTCCGCGGCAGCGAAGACGCCCGGGTGGCCCGTGACGGCTGCCAGGAACGGCGCCCGATCGATGGCGAGCAGCGTCGAGTCGGCGGTCGTCGCGACCGTGGCCGTTCGCGGGACGCCGCGGAGCAGCGCGATCTCCCCGACGCCCTCGCCCGGTGCGCTGACCTCCCGCAGGAGCGCGCCATCGCGGAGCACGCGCAGCCTGCCTGATGCAAGCACGTAGAACCGATCGCCGGGTTCGCCTTGGCGGATGAGCTCGGTATCCGCCGAGACGGTCAGCCAGACGGCGCGGCGTGCGACGGCTTCGAGCTGTGGCGCCGGCAAGGGGCTGAAGATCGGGTTGCGTCGGAGGAGCGCGATCTCGCGCACCGGCGGCACCGCGCGCCGCTCGAGATCCGTGAGCGGACGCCAGCGCGCCGCGACCACGAGCGGCAGGATCGCCGCAACGATGAGGACGGCAGGGACCAGGCCGCTGAGCTGCACCAGCACCGGGACCAGGATGGAACCGGCAGCCAACCCCGCCATCGCGAGACCCTCCTGCAGGCCGAAGACCCGCGCGAGGACCTCGTCGCGGATCGATCGCTGGAGCATCGTCCGGCCCGCGATATCGACGACCGCGAGACCGGCTCCACCGACGACCACGAGGAGCGGGGCCGTCAACGCCGCGCCCGTCAGGCCGATCGCGGTGAGGCCGAGGCCCCAGGCCAATGACCCGATCGCGGCCACGACCGCGAGCCGGCCCCGTCCGACGATCGTGAAGGTCACGGCGCCGCCGAGGATGGCACCGGCCCCGAGTGCCCCGGCGAGGAGACCGGCACCGGGCTCACCCATCCCGAGCAGATCCAGCGCGAGGTACACGAACAGGACGTCGGCGCAGCCGATCATCAGCATCCGGACCGTCAGCAATCCGACCACGAGCCGTGCGTCGCGGTCCGCGGCGATGACCCGCAGGCCGGCGAGGACACCCTCGTCCGCCGTGTCCTCGTCCGCGGTCACGGCGTCCATCAACCCTGCCGGCACGGGCGCCGGGCGGAGCCGCAGCGTCGCGACCGCGGCGAGAACCAGCAGGATGCCGCCCCCGAGGAAGACGGTCGCCGGCGTCCCGCCGGTGAGGACCGCGGCGGCGAGGAGCGGACCCGCCAGCATGCCCGCCCCTTCGATCAGGCCGGTCGCGGCGTTCGCCGCGGTCAGATCCTCGGGCGAGGCGGCGAGCGCCGGCAGCAACGCCGACTGCGTCGGGCGGATCACGACGAGCGACGACGCCGCGACGGCCGCCAGGCCGTACACGATGGGCACCGGTGCGACCACGATCATCGCGGCGGCCGTCACGAAGATCGCCACCGCCTGGACCAGGTAGGCGACGGCGATCACGCGCTCCCGTGGGAATCGGTCCCCGAGCGCCGCCGCTGCCGGCGCGAACAGCGCCGCCGGCACGAGCTGGATCAGCGCGACGACGCCGACCGAGACGGGTCCGGTCCGCTCATAGGCGTAGAGGAGGATCGCGACCCACGTCCCGAACTCCGCGGCGATGAACAGGAGGTACGCGGCCAGCACGCGCCGAAGCGCGCTGTTGCCGAGAAGCCGGCGCAGCACGGCCGCCATCTCGCCGAGCGGTCGCATGAGCCGCGATGGTACGCGGCGGCGGTTGCGCGCGGATCACGGTCCCGGACGAGACGACACCGCCCCGGACGGGGCGGTGTCGTGGTGGCGTCGGAGGCGGGTCAGGCCCGGGCGGGCATGTCCTTCTCGATCGATCGCGGCCCACCCTCGGTGCCGAGGCCTTCTGGCAGCGGCGCCGGCGGCTCGGTGAACGGGCTGTCGGCCGAGTCGATCGAATCGCTGTAGGTCGATGGCTTCACGCCGGCCGTCTTGGCCGCGTCGAAGGCGCGGGTGTCATCGTCGAGATCCCACGCGGTGCGTCGCTCTGCCATCCGCTCGCGGGCGCGCTGGGCGCCGTCACGGAGCCGCACCTTGACGCCCGGTGTGTTGATCAGCGCCCACGTGACGAGACCCAAGGTCACGATCCCGGCGAGGACGAACGGCATCCGCGGCACACGGCGCTTCACGAGCCCGGCCGACTCGGCAGCCTCGCGGGCGCCCTTGGCAACCTGCTTGGACGCGTCCTTGGCGGTCTGCTTGGCGCTGTCCGCGACCTGCTTCGCGCCCTGGCGAGCCCCGTCGGCGACCTTGTCGATATCGACTCGTGGCATCTCGACCGAAGTCACGTCGACGCGCGGCATCTCGAAGTCCCGGCGGAAGTCCTCGAGGTCCTTGCGGACCTCGCGCAGCTCTTTCCGGGCCTCACCCAGCGCTTTCGCGATGTCGTCGCGGGACATCTCCGGGAGCCGCAGCTCGGGAAACCGGAAGTCCCTTCGTAGGTCCTTGAGATTCAACTCAGGCATGGTTCGCCTCCTCGTCGGGTGGTACCCAAGGATACGCCTCGGGGTACCGCGACCTCCGATTGCGAGCCGCCCGGTTGGGCTTGCAGTCCCCTTCCAGCGGCCCCGCACGGAGCGAGCGAAGGTCAGGAGATCGCGATCCGCTTGATCACCCAGGAGCCCCAGTTCCCGTTGCGGTCGCGCTCGCGCACTCGGAACTCGTAGACCTCGCCACGGAGCCACCACTTGGTGATGTACGTCCGGGTGGTGGTGCCGAGGTTCTCCCACGATCCACCTGCCAGCCGGCGGCCGATCTGGAAGTAGCGGTGGCCGGCGGTCAGCACCTGGAGGCGGAGGTCGCCACCGGACCAGCGGATCCTGCCGCGCGCCCATTTGGCGTTGAGGGTCGCCTTGCTGAACGAGCCGATCCGCGCGTAGCCACCCGTTCGGTCGGGTCCGCGGAGATACACGCCGGCCCAATAGCGAGTGCCGTTGTCGGCGATCGCAAGCCCGAACCCGACGTAGTTGTAGTCGTCCGATACGACGATGGCGCGATGCGCGCTGGAGCCCATCCAACCCTGGACGGCGAAGGACGCGGAGTAGTCGAGGGGTCCGGCCGTGTTCCACGCGATGATCTCGCCGGCCGCGTACCAGCGGTAGCCAGCGGCCTGGATCATGTCGAAGACGTCCCGGCCGCCCGACTGGACGTGGCTGAAGTTGCCGGTGGCGGCCATGTACTCGGCCCGGTCCCGCGCCAGCGTGGCCATCCGTGGATCCCAGCGGAGCTTGACGAGACCGCGCGAGGTCCGCCGCAGGTTGGTCAGCCGAAGCGCCTCCAGCTCGGCGGCGTGGATCGCCGGCTCGCTGATGTCATGTTCCGCCGCGCCGGCACCCGGGACGAGGCCGACCGCGAGGGCGAGCACGAGGGTGAGAGGAGCGAGGCGGCGCAGGTGGGAACGCATGCGTCGATGTTCGGAAGGGGTGGGGCGTCCCGGAACCGGTCGGCGGTCCCAGCGACCACGGGCGGATGGTCCCGCGTAGACCCGCCCGGAACCGACTCCACCCCACTCCACGCCCGCGCTCTGCACTCGCGCGCCGGACGAGCTCCGGGCCGACCTGCGACCATGAAGGACCACAGGAAAGGAAGGGAAGGCGACATGGCTGCCGTCCGACGAGCCGACGTGACGTGGTCTGGGAACCTGGCAGACGGGCAGGGCACGGTGAGCGCGAGTTCGAGTGGCGCCTTCAGCGACCTACCGGTGAGCTGGGCCGCCCGAACGGAGTCGTCCGACGGGAAGACGAGCCCCGAGGAGCTCGTTGCCGCGGCACACGCAGCGTGCTTCGCGATGGCGTTCTCGGGACGGCTTGGTCGAGCGGGCGCACCACCCGAGCGGCTGGCGGTCTCAGCCGAGGTCACGTTCGATCAGGTCGATGGTGGCTGGAAGGTCACCACGAGCCACCTGACGGTGCGCGGCGTCGTGCCGGGGATGTCGAACGACGACTTCGTCCGCGAGGCGGAAGCCGCCCGGGATGGCTGCCCGATCAGCGGCGCGCTGAAGGGCAACGTCGAGCTGAGTGTCGACGCAGCACTGGAGTCGTGACCGTCAACCGACGCTGAGCAGGCGCCTCGGGTTCGCCACGGTCATCGTCTCGATCTCGGCGTCAGCTGACGCCGGACTCCCGCAGTCGCGGCAGGAACGTCCGCGTGAGGTACGTATAGCCGTTGCCGCCGTAGCGCGTCAGCTGCGAGTCGTGGCAGACGTCCTGCGACAAGAGGATCCGGCCGGCGTGCCCGCGCCCGAGCAAGTCGCAGATGAGTTCGACGACGCGGCCCTCGCCAAGGTGCTCGGTCGGGGTGAACGACATCCCCAGGAAGTCGAACTCCAGGTTCGCGCCGCGCTCCAGGATCGCCAGGTAGTGCTCGAGGCGCGGGTACGAATCGGCGTGACCGATGACGACCCGACCCGGGTCGGCGCCTTCGTCCTCGAAGATCCGGAGCTGGTCGAGACCGACCGCCGAGAGGATCCCATGCGTCGTGATCGCCAGGCCGGTCAGACGCGCTGCCCGCGCGGCGGCCCGATGGACGCGCTCCTCCATCGCCGAGACCCACGGCTTGTCGGTGCCGATCTCACCGATGATCCCCGGCCTGACGCCGCTGTCCCCGACACCGTCGGTGGCCTCGCGGACCAGCTCCTCGGCAAGGTCGTCGACGGAGCGGCGGTCGATGCGCGTCTCCGCCGGGTAATACGCCCCGCGGTACCAGCCGCAGCCCATGACCACGTGGAGCCCTGACGAACGGGCGATGCCGGTGAGCCACGCCGGGTCGCGGCCCACGCCCGGCGGCGTGAGGTCGACGATCCCGCTGCCACCGGCCGATCGGTACGCCGCGAGCTCCTCGAGGATGAGTGGCTCGTCGCGGGTCAGCTGCCAGTAATCCCAGCGGTCGGGCACATGCCACAGCGCGATCTGTGTGTGCTCGTGCGGCAGCGTGAACCCGAGCTCGGCGGGGTCGATCGGCCCGAGGACGGTCTGGACATGCGCCATGGCGCCCGATGCTACGCCGTCGGTACTCCCGGTCGCTCGGCCGTGGCCGATGCGAGCACGGCGTCAAGGAGCGCCGTTGCGCGGCGGATCGACTCTTCCGGCCGATAGCCATCGCCGGCCTCGATGCGCTGCAGCAGCAACCCATCGAGCAGCGCCATGAATCCGCGGGCGAGGCCGTCCACGTCGACCCACGCCGGAAGTTCGCCTCGCGCGATGCCTTCGCGCAGCAGCAGCTGAGCAGCACCGACCAGCCGCTCGCGGCGACGGACGAGCATGTCCCGGACGCCTGGCTCATCACCGGCCTCGGCCCATGCACGGACGAGACCGACCTGGCCCGGCGCTCCCTGGAAGTCGTCGATCGTCTCGACGTAGTAGGCGATCGCCGTTCGCAGGCGCTCGGCCGTCGAGGTCAGCGGTGCGAGCCGGATCGCCAGCTCGTCGAGGCCCTGGCCGGACATCAGATCGCAGCTCTGGAGGAACAGCTCCTCCTTGCCGGTGAAGTGCGTGTAGATCGCGCCGACCGACAACCCCGATCGCGCGACGACATCGGCGATCGTGGCACGGTGATAGCCCTTCTCCGCGAAGACCTCGACGGCTGCGCGGATGATCCGGTCGCGGACCTGTTGCTCCTGGGCCGGCGATAGGCGAGGCACGACGGATCGACTCCAAAGCGAACGTTTGCTCGCGCAACGGTAGCGGCGACACACGTTCCGTGCAACCGCGAAACGTTGACAAAGGGAATGCTCATTCTCTATGGTTCTTGGGACCGAAACCGCCCGACCATTTGAGGGATCCCGACCGATGTTCAGTGCCTGGGGAGCGTTCGTCTACCGCTTCCGACGACCCATCGTGGTCATCGCCGTCCTGTTCGCCATCGCCTCGAGCTTCCTGGCTGCGCAGGTCACCAGCGCCTTGAGCGCGGGCGGCTGGACGGATCCCGATTCGGAATCGACCGCCGTCAGTGAGCGCCTCGCGGCGGACTTCGGCGCCGGTGGCGGCACGATCGTGGCGGTCTTCCGCGGCGAGGCCGGGGACGACGCGAGGTCGGACGCGTTTCAGGAGACCATCGCGGGATCGCTCGACCGGCTGGTCGCGGACGAGCGGGTCGACGGTACCGTCGGTTGGGTCGAGACCCGCGACGACCGCTTCGTCAGCACCGACGGTACGTCCGCCTACGTGGTCGTCCGATTGGCCATCACCGACGAAGCCGCGGTCGACCAGATGGAGGAGTTGCGCGGTCTCATCGACAGGCCGACCGACATCACGCTCCAGCTGACGGGCGTCGCGCCGGCGACCCAGGACCAGGCCGAGCAGTCCGAGAAGGAATTGCTCCAGGCCGAGTCGGTGTCGTTCCCCTTCGCAGCGCTCATCCTGATCCTGGTCTTCGCTTCGCTCGTGGCGTCCGGCCTGCCGCTCGTCGTCGCGCTCCTTGCGATCCCCACGACGCTCGGTGGCGTCTATCTCGCCGCGCAGGTGACCGAGCTGTCGATCTACGTGCAGAACGTCGCGACGATGCTCGGGCTGGCGCTCGCGATCGATTACTCATTGTTCATGGTCAGCCGGTTCCGCGAGGAACTGCGGCGTGGCCGGGATGTCGGCACGGCGGTGACGATCACCGTCGCCACCAGCGGCAAGGCCGTCACGTTCTCGGGGCTGGCGGTGGCCGTCGGGTTGTCGGGCCTCCTCCTGTTCCAGCCGACCGCGCTGCGCTCCTTCGGCATCGGCGGCGCGCTGACAGTGGCGGCGTCGGTGTTCTTCGCGCTGACGTTCCTGCCAGCCGCGCTCGGCATGCTGGGGCCGCGCGTCAATGCGCTCAGCGTGGCGGGCCTGCGCGACCGGATCCGGCGCGCGCTCGGCCGGCCGGTCGGCGCCGCCGCGGAGGCAGCGACAGCGTCACGCTGGGAGCGAATGGCCCACTGGGTCATGGCCCGTCCGATCGCGGTCCTGGTGCCCACACTCGTACTCCTGTTGGTCCTCGGCACCCCGTTCCTTCGGCTGAGCCAGGGCATCCCCGACGCATCGGTCCTGCCGCCGGGCATCGAAAGCCGCGAGGCGTCGGTCGCCCTGTCGACCGACTTCCAGGCCGGCGAGACCTCGCCGATCATCGTGCTCGCGACGGTCGACGGGTCACCGACCGACGAGACGAACGTCCAGCGGATCCTTGACCTCGGTTCGGCGATCGACGGGGTCGACGGCATCGATCGCGTCGAAGGACCGTTCGCCAGCCTGCAGGATCCGGCCACGGGCGCCGACCTCGATGCCGCGGGGATCGCCGCGTTGTTCGCAACTCCGCGCCAGCAGTTACCGCCGGAGCTGGCGGCCGGCATGGAGCGCCTCGAGGATGCCTACATCCGCGGCTCGACGGTCCGGCTCGATGCCGTCAGCCCGATCTCACCGCTCTCGCCGGACGGCACGGACGTCGTGCCGCGAGTGCGGGCGGTCGAAGTCGCCGGGGTCGAGACGCAGGTCGGCGGCCTGGCTGCCGAGGGTCGCGACTTCATGGCCAGCCAGTCCGAAACGATCCCGTACGCCATCGCGCTGACGCTCGGCGCGTCCGCACTGATCCTGTTCCTGCTGTTCGGCTCGGTCGTGATCCCGATCAAGGCCGTGATCATGACGCTGCTGTCGATCACGGCCTCGTTCGGTGCACTCGTGTTCATCTTCCAGGACGGCAACTTCGCCGACGTGCTCGGGTTCACGACGCCGGGCTTCACCATCGCCGGCAACCCGATCATCATGTTCAGCGTGCTGTTCGGCCTCTCGATGGACTACGAGGTCCTGCTGCTGTCGCGGATCCAGGAGGCGTACCGCCGAACGGGTGACAACACCGCGTCGGTGGCTGAGGGCCTGGCAAAGACCGCCGGGGTCATCACCGGCGCAGCGTTGATCATGGTCACGGTGTTCTCGGCTTTCGCCCTGGCCGAGTCGATCACCATCAAGAGCATCGGAGTCGGCATGGCGATCGCCGTCCTCATCGACGCGACGATCGTGCGCGTGTTGCTCGTCCCGGCCACGATGCGGCTCATGGGCCGCTGGAACTGGTGGGCGCCCGGCCCGCTCGGCCGGCTGGCCGATCGACTGGGCTTCAACCACGTCGAGGACGAGCCGGAGGCGTCGACGCCGGCGCGGACGCCACAGCCCACCGGGTACGCTGGCACCTGACCCATGGACGACAGTAGCGACGACGTGACCCGACTCGGCCCCGACAGTGGCGGCCGTCGTCCCGGCGATCCCGAAGCACGGGTGTACAGCTGGGAATGGGGCACGGGTCGTCCCGACCAGGACGAGGGACGCCGGCCGGGCCTGCCGTGGATCGGCATCTTCCTGCTCGTGTTCGGAGGGCTGTTGCTGCTGCAGCAGCTCTTCCCCGAGTCGCGATCGCTGGGATCGATGGTGGTGCTGGCCATCGGCATCGCGTTCCTCATCCGCTGGGCGGCCTCGCGCGGGACCGGGTCGCTATATGCCGGCGCGATCATCACGGCGCTTGCCATCCCCGACGCGCTCGGCAACGCGGGGTTGAGTCGCGAAGGCATGGGCACGCTCAGCCTCGGCATCGCGTTCCTGTTCATCGCGGCGGTCCGCTGGTCATCGGGTGGCGGCGTCGGGTGGCAGGCCTTGTTCGGCGGGCTCTTGACGCTGGTCGGTGCGGTGGACCTCGTCCAGCCCCAGTTCGGCGGCATGATCGTGCCGCTCGCCCTCGTCGTGCTGGGGGTGATCCTGATCTTCGGGGGCACCTTCCGAGGTGAAGGACGGCAGCTAGGCCCGCCCCGCTGACGTCACCGAGGCGGTCACCTCGTCGATCGACTCGGCCAGGACCGCGGCGACCCGCTGCATCTCTTCGTCGGTGATCACGAACGGCGGCCCCAGCAGGATCGTGTCACCGTCGACGCCGTCGGCGTTTCCGGTTCCCATGTAGACGAGTACGCCACGCTCGCGCGCCGAGCCGAGCACGGTCTCCGCGATCCGGGCAGCCCGCGGGAAGGGCCGCCTGGTCGACCGGTCGCCCACGAACTCGATCCCGATCATCAGACCGCGACCGCGGATCTCGCCGACGGCCGGTTGCTCTTCCAGCGCGCCCCGGAGCAACGTCATCAGGCGGACACCCTTGTACGCGCTCGCCTCCACAAGACGCTCCTCGCGGAGGATCCGCAGCACCTCGCCTGCGACGGTGGCGCCGATCACCGAGTGCGAATGTGTGAAGCCGTGGACGAAGCCCTTTCCCGGCGCCGTCACGGTCTCGTACACGCGCCCACTGGCCGCCGCGAAGGCGAACGGCCAGTAGCCCCCGGTCGTTCCCTTGGCGGCCGCGAGGATATCCGGTCGGACGCCCCAGTGGTCGAGGCCGAACCAGCGACCCGTCCGGCCGAAGCCGGTCATGACCTCGTCGGCGATCAGCAGGACGCCGTGTCGCGCGCAGACGTCGGCGATCGCCGGCCAGTAGTCATCGGGCGGGACCACCGCCCCCAGCGTGGCTCCGACGATCGGCTCGGCAAGGAACGCGGCGACGCGCCCCGGGCCGGCGTCGCGGATCGCGGCGTCGAGCTCGGCCGCGAGCGCCTGGCCGTCCCCGATGGCATGGGCGTCGGGCTCTCCCGCCCGGTACGGATAGGCCGCGGAGACGTGCCGGAACCGACCGAGCCACGGCTCGTACGGGGCTCGAAGGGCGGGCCGACCACCGGCGTCGAGCGCGCCCAAGGTATTGCCGTGGTAACTCCCGTAGCGCGAGATCAGCACCTCGCGGTCGGGTTCGCCGCGCGCGAGGTGATAGACACGCGCCATCTTGAGCGCGGTCTCGATCGCCTCGGATCCGCCTGACACGGGATAGATCGCCGGGTCGTCCACGGGCAACACGTCGGCTACTGCTGCCGCGTACGTCTCCAGCGGTTCGCTGGTGAACGCAGAGCCGTGGGCATAGGCCAGTCGACGCACCTGGTCGGCCATGACGTCGGCGATCGAGGACCGGCCATGCCCGACGTTGACGACGATCGCCCCGCCGGCGGCATCGATGTACGTCCGTCCCTCGGCATCGCGGATCGTCGCGCCGCTCGACTCGACCGCGACCGGCGGGTCGCTGACGAGGGATCGACGGAAGACTCGCCCAGCCATTAGGCGAACGGTAGCAGCGGCCCGGGAACCGGCGCTTGCCGACCGGTGTAGAGGGTACGGTTGTCGTGGAGGGCCGTCCACATCGAAGACAACGAACTGATCGCGCGCGCGCGGAGCGGCGACGTCGCGGCGTACGAGGCCATCGTGCGCCGCTACCAGGACGTGGCCATCCGGACCGCGCACCTCATCTGCCCGGAGACCGACGCCGACGATGCGGTGCAGGACGCCTTCCTCAAAGCCTACGACGCACTCCCCCGCTTTCGAGAGGGGGCGCCGATCCGCCCGTGGCTGCTGCGCATCGTCGCCAACGAGGCACGCAACCGCCGGCGGTCGGCCGGTCGGCGGCATGGCCTCGCACTCCGCGTCGCCGACGCCGAGCCGATGCGGACCGTTCCCGGGCCGGAGCAGGTCGTGATGGCAGCCGAGCAGCGGACCGAGCTGCTTGCCGCGCTCGCCACCCTCCGCGACGACGATCGCGAGGTACTCGGCGCTCGGTTCCTGCTGGACCTGTCGGAGACCGAGACCGCCGAGACGCTCGGCATCCCGCGGGGCACCGTGAAGTCGCGAACATCGCGGGCGCTCGGACGCTTGCGCGAGGCGCTCGCCGCGGCCGAAGCTCGCGCCGGGCGGGGGACGGAGCTCGAGCGATGATCGATCGACCGCTCGCCCGCCTCGACGACACCGGGCTCGAAGGCGCGCTCCGCTCGCTGTCCGGCGCCATCGACTGGCCGGCCGCCGCCCCGATCAGCCCGTCCGGCGTCACGGCCGGTCCCGACATCGCGACGCGGGTGCGCGTTCGGATCACGTCCGGCGAACGCGCCCGATCGGCACGTCCGTGGTGGCGTCCGGTCGGCGGGCGGCCGGTCCGGCGTTCGCTGGTCTTTGCGATCGTGGCGCTGCTGGCGCTCGCGATCGTCGCGGGTGCCGTGGGTCTCGGCCTGCCCGGCCTGCGGATCACGTTCGGCGAACCACCGGCATCGCTGCTGCCCTCACCGACGCCCACTGCCGAGCCGAGCGATCGGGGCACGCCGACCCCGACCCCGACGCTTCCGCCGATCACCGGCATGCGCCTGAACCTCGGGCGTCAGGTCGAGCTCGACGAGGTCGAGCCGCGCACCGGCGTCCCGGTCCGCCTGCCGACGGATGCCCGCGTCGGCGAGCCCGATGCGGTCTGGATCGACGAGGCCAAGTTCGACCAGATCGCCTATGTCTGGGAGGCCGGACCGACGCTGCCCGAGACGACGGAGCCCGGCGTCGGCCTGATCCTCATGCGGTTCGATGGTCGGACCGACGACGAGTTCTACCAGAAGGTGCTCGGCGCGGGGACGCGGCTCACGAAGGTCACGGTCGATGGCCACGACGCGTTCTGGATCTCGGGCGAGATGCACTTCTTCTTCTACGAGCGGCCGGATGTCGGCCACGTCGACGACGGCCGGCGCTGGGTCGGCGACGCCCTGGTCTGGTACGACGGCACGGCGACCTACCGCATCGAGAGCGCCGTCGGCCGGGAAGCGACGATCGAGATCGCCGAGTCGATCGAGTAGCGGCGCGCCAGCACGCGCGTCGCTCCTGCACACGCGTCACAGCGACACCCTCGGGAACCGACCACGCCCGCGAGGTGTAGGAGCGCTACAAGGAGGTCGACCCGTATGTCCCCGGCTCGCTCTTCGTTCCGCTGGCTCGTTCCGCTGGCAGCGCTCGTCGTCGCTGCGTGCACGTCGCCATCCGCTCCGGCATCTCCCGCGGCACCATCGGCCGCCTCCCCTGCCGCGAGTCCGACCGCGGCCCCGTCGGCCTCTGCCGGCGACGCGTGGCTGATCGTCAGTCGCGCCACCGAGCCGACGCTCCGCGTCATCCTCGACAGCACGCTCGAGGAGGTCACGGAGCTGCCGGTCGGGGCTCCCGACGCGACGTGGGGGCACGTCCTCACGGCTACGCCCGGCGACCTGACGACGCGTCATCCACAACCTTGTCGTGCAGCCCGGTTTCGGTGGCTCGACCCAGGAGATCGACGGCCGGTGGCGCCTCCCGACGGTCGGCCTCGACCCGATCCCGCAGGGCGTCTCGGCCGACCGTTCGACGATCGTCCTCGTCGAGGCCGACGCAGAGCATGGCGCCGCGGGCGCCGACCGGACGATCAGCCGCTTCGCGGTCGTCGACGCTCGCCTTGGCCTCGACGACGAGCCGCGCATCATCGAGCTGACCGGCGCCTTCGACTTCGATGCGCTCTCGCCGGACGGGAAGCTGCTCTATGTCGCGGAGCAGGTGCCCGGCCCGCTCGAAGGCCGCTACCAGGTCCGCGTGGTCGAGACCGCGACGGGCAAGCTGAGCGACGCGATCATCGTCGACAAGCGAAACATCGATGAGCAGATGGCCGGCTGGCCGGTCGACCAGGAGCGCCGCGCCGACGGCATGGTCATGACGCTGTACCGCGGCGCCGAGTACCCGTTCGTCCATGCGCTGTCGAGCGTCGAGGCGTGGGCGGTGTGCATCGACCTGCCGACACGCGGCTTCGATGACGTCGACGCCGCCGACGACTGGGGCATCGTCAGCCTGGGCAAGGGCAAGGGCGACCTCGCGATCAACGCCACCCTGGGCATGGCGGTCGAGATCCACCCGACCGACCTGACCATCGAGCGAACGGTCGATTTCGAGCCGTCCGCTGCCGCGGCTTTCCAGCTGGCGAAGTTCGGCCACGCGGACCTCGGGCCGGCGGGTCGACGCGTCATCGCCGCACCCGATGGGTCGAGCGTCTACGCAGCCGGCGCAGGGCGGCGTCGTCAGGATCGGCGCGACCGACCTTGACGTCGAGATGCGCTACCTGACCGGGACCGCGATCGACGGGCTGACGATCACGCCCGATGGCACCACGCTGTTCGCGTTGACGCAGACCGGCGGCCGGATCGCCCGGCTCGATGCCGCGACCGGCGAGCTCGAGGGCTGGGTCGGCGAGGGAGGCTTCGACCGGCTGCTCGGGGCAGTGCCCTGGTAGGCCGGGGAGCGGAAGTCTCAGCGGGCTCTCAGGGTTCTCTGAGAATGTAACGGTCGACGTACGCGTACCTGCGCAGACCCGCGCCGCCTTCCGGAGGCGCTCCTCGTGACCCGATCCCGCTCGATCGCCCTCGCCCTGGTCGCCATCGCGGCCATCGCGGTCGGCGGCTACATCGCCTACGACCAGGTCCTCCGCGGTGACGATGTCGCCGCGCTCGCCTTGCCGAGCGCCGCTGTCCCGTCGGCCGATCCCACCACAGAGCCTGCCGCCACGGGCGCGGCCGCCAGCACCGAACCTGGGACGGCGACGGGCGTCGCCGGCGAGTGGCAGGTCGCCACGGACAGCGTCGCCGGCTACCGCGTCCGCGAGCAGCTCGCCAACCTCCCTGCCGAGTCGGACGCCGTCGGTCGCACCTCGGACGTCACCGGCTCGATCACGGTCGAGGAGAACGGCGATGGCGCGCGGCTGACGGCAGGCACGCTGACGGTCGACACGACCACGATCGCCTCCGACGAGGGTCGGCGCGACAACCGGCTGCGGAGCGAGGGGCTCCAGACCGATCAGTTCCCGACGGCGACGTTCGTCGTGACCCAGCCGGTCGACGTGCCGGCGGCCGCGCTGGCGGGGACGGCCACGGACATCACGCTGGTCGGCGATCTGACGCTCCACGGCGTGACGAAGGCCGTCGAGATCCCTGCCCAGGTGCAGCTCACCGACGGTCGGATCCAGGTCGCTGGGTCGCTGACCTTCCCGCTGGCCGACTTCGACATCACCGCCCCGAACGTCGGTGGCTTCATCATCTCGATCGCCGACGAGGGCGCGCTCGAGTTCCTCGTCGCGTTCTCGAAGGGATAGGCAGGTCGATCAGGCTTGCGCAGTCGGCTCCTCGTGGGGACGCCGAACGACCGCCGCTTCGACCCGTGCCCGAACATCGGGGAAGGCCGTCATCACTCGGCCGAATTCGAAGCTGCCGAACTCCAGAAGCTCACAGTCGGTCGCGCACGTCGCCGTCGCGGTGCGTTCGCTTCCCTCGATCAGGGCGACCTCGCCAAGGAACCCGCCGGCCGACATCGAGCGGACGAACCGGCCCTGGCGCTCGACGTGGACGGTGCCGGCGACGATGACGTAGAAGGACTCGGCGGGCTCGCCCTCGCGGAGGAGCACAGTCCCGGCCGGCGGCGTGACGACCCTGGCCTGTGTGGCCACGGCTTGCTGACTCCGCGGTTCCAGCTTTGCGAAGATGGGGAGGCCCGCAGTGATGGCGGTCTTCTGATCCATGGCGGCGAGCATAGCGGCCATGCGGCTAGCGCTCCGGCTTGAGCGGTCCTAGCACGCCCGTGCGCGGGTCGCGGACGCGGGCGAACGACGAGCCGGCAGGCGCATCTAGAAACGGAATGATGTCCGGATCGTAGTTGGCGATCGTGTTGACGTCGTAGACCTCGATGTTGGCCGCGTCGTCCATGTACGCCTGCGTCTCGTCGCCGCTCATGAACGTCCACCCCGATAGGCTCGGCTCGCCCGGATGACGCTCGGCAGGATCCCTGGCCATGTAGCCAACGGGCTTGCCTGCGACGGTGATCTCGTCGGTCGCGAAACAGGCCCCATGCCCCCGTGCCACATCGCGGATGCGATCAGCCGGGATCGCGAACTTCTTGCCGGGCTCTCGGCCAAAGAGTCGCTTCATGGACGGCATCGTATCGAATGTGAACGTGACCCAGTGCCGAAAGACGTCGACATCGATGGGCGGCCAACGCGTCCTACCGTGAAAACTACTTCGTGTAGACCCCGCCCGGGTCGAGCTCCTCGCGGATCAGCCGTAGCTCGTCATCGGTCGGGGGCGGCGTCGCGCCGAGGTCGTCGGCGACCGCGATGTCCCAGCCGATGGTCGACGTGACGTCATCGACTGACGCGTCCGGATGGAGCGATGCCAGCCGCATCTCGCCGCGGTCGTCGAAGCGATAGATCCCGAGGTCGGTCACGACGACCGTCGGACCGCGGCCCAGCCAGCCTCCCTCGCGGCGGATCCGCTCCGCCTCCTCGGCGCCGCCGAGGTTACCGGGCGACGTCCGGAAGTCGATCGTCTCGACGAACGAGCGTGCCGACTGACGCATGATCACGAACACCTGGCGAGCGTTGATCGCGATCTCGCACGCGCCACCGGATCCCGGCAGGCGCGTCTTCGGGTGGTCGTACGGACCGATGACCGTCGTGTTGATGTTGCCGAAGCGGTCGATCTGGGCCGCGCCGAGGAAGCCGACGTCGATCAAGCCGCCCTGCAGGTAGTAGCCGAAGAGCTCGAGCATGCTGACCACCGCGGTCGAGCCCGTGACGATCGTCGGGTCGCCGATGCTGAGCGGCAGCCGCTGCGGCCGTGCACCGAACACGCCGGCCTCATAGACGAGCTCGATGTCCGGCGCGACGGTTCGCTGGGCGAGGTTGACGGCGATGTTCGGCAGGCCGACCCCGACGAAACAGACCCGCTGGCCCTCGAGCGCGCGGGCGGCGGCCACGATCATCATCTCGGACTTGCTGAAAGCGGTACCGGTCACGGGATGTCCCCGGTCGACGTGAAGACCGTTTTACCGAGCCGTCGTGCCGTCGCGACCATCCGGTCTGCGCCATCGGACGGGCCGCCGATGCGCAGCACGGCATCGCACCGTTCCAGGACGCGCTCCGCGACCGGGTGGAAGATCTCCGCGTCGGCGTCTCCCCCGGCATCGTCGCGCTCCGCCTGTTCGATGAGGGGAAGCGCGAACCACTCACCCAGCACGGGCAGATGCCCACGCCGGTACAGGTCCAGCGCGACACGGGTCATCGCCTCCACGTTGGCGGCGATGCGGTCGGGGTCGCCGTCGGTGCCGGACCGATACGGGCCGGCGACGAGGATCATCAGCCCGTCGCTCACCGATACGTCCCGTAGTCGACCGGACCGGATGGAGCGGGCGCGCTCGGCCGAAGCGAGTCGATCCGCTCAGCGCCCAGCTTCTCGACATACGCCGCGCGTCCATCGAGGCCGTAGACCCACTCCTGCAGCCAGGCCTGGACCGCATCCTCGTCCCTCGTGATCGGATCCCAGTCCAGGTAGAAGCGGTTGTCGCGGTCGTATGTGCCCTGAACGTACGACGGATGGGCACCCCACGGCTCCACGACGACCGCGTCCACGATGAGGCCCGGGATGATGGTCCGGTTGGGGTCGGCGCGGATGACCGCCTCCGAGACGATCTCCTCCACGACGACGATCAAGCGATCGGCGGCAAAGGCCGCTTCCTTCTGGCAGCCGAGCAGCCCCCAGACCTGCGTGTCTCCGGCGGCGGAGGCGCGCTGGGCGTGGACGATCGTGACGTCCGGCTTCAATGGCGGGACGGCGTAGACGGTCCCGTCACCGTAGGGCGATGCGATGGGGCGGATCAGCGGGTTGGCCACCGGCATGTCGGTCTCGAAGTACGACCGGAGCGGAAAGAACGGCAGGTTCATCGCCCCGGCCGTGTAGCGCCCGACCATCCCGAAGTGGCTGTACTCCTCGATCGCCAGCGGCTGGTCCGCGATCTCGCCTTCGATCCGCCGCCTGATCGCCCCGAGCCCGCCGACGCCCGGGTTGCCGAGCCAGCTGAACACCAGCTTCGAGGCAACGCCCCCGGCGATCATCTGGTCATAGATCACGTCGGGCGTGAGGCGGGCGAGCGTCAGGTCGCGCTTGCGCTGGCGGATGATCTCGTGGCCGGCGGCGAAGCCGATGAGGTGGGTGAAGCCCTCGATCGCGACGGTGTCCCCGTCACGCACGAGGTCGGTGACCGCGTCGCGCATCGACGCGAGCTTGGAGGTCATCCGGCGGCTTCGACCCCGCTGATCGCGCCGGCGTCCTGTGCGGCCTCGAGCACGGTCGACTCGTCACCTGCCACCTCGGCCACCGCCTCCGTGAAGATGCGCAACGCCGTATCCATCTCGGACTCGCTTACGGTGAGCGGCGGCGACATCCGGACGCTCGACACGCCGCATTCCAGCACCAGCAGCCCGCGCTGGAAGCAGGCCCACTGCACGAGGTCGGCGTGCTCCGGCGAATCGAATTCGATCCCGAGCATCAGTCCGAGCCCGCGCACGTCGCGGACGAGACCGTCGAACCGATCGACCAGGGGTCGAAGACCGCTCATCGCCTGCTCGCCGCGAGCGGCGGCGTTGGCCACGAGACCGCCCTCGAGCAGGTCGATCGTCACGAGAGCGGCGGCGCAGGCGACCGGATTGCCACCGAAGGTCGAGCCGTGCGCGCCCTTGCCCCAAGCCTCCAGGAGGTCGGCGCGGGCGATCATCGCCCCGAGCGGCATCCCGCTGGCGATGCCCTTGGCGGACAGCAGGATGTCGGGCTTGACACCCCAGTGCTCGACAGCCCACAGCCGGCCCGTCCGTCCGGCGCCCGACTGGATCTCGTCGGCGATGAGGAGGATGCCGTGGCGGTCGCAGATCGCTCGGAGACCCTGGAGGAAGCCGTCCTCCGGGACGATGTAGCCGCCCTCGCCCTGGACCGGCTCGACGATGATCGCGGCGACCTCATCGGCCGGCGCCAGCTTGTCGAAGAGGACCTCGTCGAACCAGCTGAGGTCCTCGACCCGGCCGAATGGCGCGTGGAACACACCCGGCAGCAGTGGCCCGAAGCCAGCGTGGTACTTGGCTTTGGATGCCGTCAACGAGACGGCGCCGTAGGTCCGACCGTGGAATGCGCCGAGGAACGCGACGATGTACGGCCGCTTCGTCGCATGCCGGGCCAGCTTGATCGACGCCTCGACCGCCTCCGCACCGGAGTTGCCGAGGTAGACGCGTGCCGGACCGTCGATCGGCGCGCTCTCGGCGAGCCGCCGGCAGACCTCGGGATAGATCGGCAGATAGAAGTCGGCGGCTGAGAAATGGATCAGCTCGGCGGCTTGCTCCTTGATCGCGGCCACGACCTGCGGATGCGCGTGGCCGGTCGAATTGACCGCGATCCCCGCCGCGAAATCGAGGAAGAGGTTGCCGTCGATATCCTCGACCGTCAGCCCTTCGCCGCGGACCGGGACGATCGGGTACGCACGCGGCAGGCTGGGCGACGTCCAGGTCTCATCAAACTCGACATGGGCGCGTGCCTTCGGGCCCGGCAGCTCCGTGACGATGTGTGGGACGGGGCGATCACCGGCGATCCGCGCGGCCGTGGACAAGGGCGCACCTCAGGTCGGACGAAGACGCTCGACTGCATAGGGAGTATGCAGAGTGGATACTCGCGGCGGAGTATAGCCGAGCGGTTCGCGCCCCCGAGGGCCCCTGTCAGTCGATGTGTCGGCGGCGCCGGGTAACGATCGCGCCGGCACCGATCGCACCGATGCCAAGGCCCGCAAGACCCGCGACCGCGAGAGGCAGCAACTCCACGCCAGCGGTCTCCGTGGCGGCGATCTGGGCACTCGTCGAGGTCATCGCCGGCGCGGCCGGGAGCGGCGCATCACCGCCGACCACGATCGCGCCGTTCATGCCTGGGTGGAGCGTGCACGCGAATGGATACACGCCCGGCGCGGAGAACGCGTGTCGATACTCGGCACCGCTCGCAAGATCGCCACTCTCCCACGTTCCGGCGACGCCGGTGACGTTGTGCGGGACCTGGCCGGTGTTGAGGAAGCGGACGGCGGTCCCGACCGGGACTCTTGCGATGGTCGGGAAGAACATGCAGCCATCGATCTTGATCACGCTGGACTCGCCGTCCCCGGGTGGCGACACCGGCCCATGGCAGCCGCCCCCGGCTTGGGTCGCGGGTGCCGCCAGAGCGGCGAGCAAGAGAAGGGCGGGAGCGATCAGCGCGGCGATCGTGGTGCGGCGCATCGGATGACCTCCAGTTGGTGTGTCTCCATCGATACACCGGCCGAGCGCGGACGGTTCCCTTGGTTTTGGCAGGAGTTGCACCCAGGGACCGTTATGGCACGTTCAGGCTACCGGTCGACCTGATTCGGCGGCTAACGCGTCTCCCGGCGCAAGTTCTGCCACGAAACAGGGCACGGACGGGCATAACGGTCTGCCCATGCAACTTCTGCCACGTGGCTGCCACACAGGGCTGCCCAGCGGCGTCGCGGTCGCACGCAACCCTCGGCGAGGCTCCCCAGATGGGAACCGACGATCGCGACACCCGCTACGGCCACACCTCAGGCAGCGGCTCCAACGAGCCGAAGCACAACGAGCGCAAGGAGCAGCGACCCGACTGGAAGCCGCGCCAGGGCGGCGACGAGACGCGTGGCAACGAGGACCGCCTCGACCCGCCGATCGCGCCCGAAGAGCGAAAGAAGGTCCGCTGACCGCTACACGCGGGTCGGCGAACGGTCAGCGGGCGGAGCCTCGGCAAGCGATTGCTGGCAGCGATCGATTCGGGGCCGAAGACCACGACGCGCTACGAAACTTCACGAATTGATCGCGCTGAGCGATCACGAGGTGCGCGAAACACCTGATTTGCTCCGCCCTGGCGGCCCTCCCCCGGTTTCAGCTGGAAATCGATCCCTCTGAGCAATCGCCAGGGTGAGTCACGAGCGGGGCGACCGGCGACGAACGCTAGTCGACGATCGTGTGTGACTGTTCCCGCAGGAACTGGGCCACGTAGTACATCGACAGCCCGGCCTTGCCGGTCGAGCCGCTGCCCTTCCAGCCGCCGAACGCCTGGATGCCCGGCCACGCGCCGGTGGTCGCGCCGGCCCGGCGGTTGACGTACAGCACGCCGGCCTGGATGCGATCCAGGAACTGCTGGACCTCGTCCTTGTCCTCGCTGTAGACGCCCGCGGTCAGGCCGTAGATCGTATCGTTCGCCAGCGTCAGCGCCTCGTCCAGCGAATCGACGGCGTGGACCGACGTCAGTGGCGCGAAGAACTCGTCGCGGAAGACGCGGTGATCCGCTGGTAGGCCACCCACGACCGTCGGCTCGACGTAGAACCCGCGCGCCAGGTCGCCGTCGTCAAGGCGTTCCCCACCGATGAGCACCTGCCCGTCGCGGCGCGCCTCGCTCACCGCCTGCTGGTGCCGGTCGACCGCCCGCTGATCGATGATCGGACCCAGCCAGTTCCCGCGGACGATCGGATCGCCGATCACGATCGACTCGGTCTTCTCGACCAGCAGCCGCACCAGTTCGTCGTGGACCGGCCGCTCGACATAGACCCGCGAGTTCGCCGAGCACTTCTGCCCGCCGAACCCGAACGCCGATCGCATGATCCCCTCGGCCGCCTCATCGAGGTCCGCCTTGCGGGTGACGATGGCCGGGTTCTTGCCACCCATCTCGACGATGCACGGCCGCGGCCACGTCTTCGAGAACGTGCGGAACAGCTCCATGCCGACTGCGTACGAGCCGGTGAAGACGATGCCGTCGATGCCCGGGTGGTCCTGGAGCGCCTGGCCGACCGTCTCGCCGGGGCCCATGACGAGGTTCACGACGCCCTTCGGGACACCCGCATCGATGTATGCCTGGAGCATGTTCTGGGCGGACAGCGGCGACGCCGACGACGGCTTGATCACGACCGTGTTGCCGGCCATCATCGCCGCGCTTGACGGCCCGGTCGCGAGCGCCATCGGGAAATTGAACGGGCTAACGACCGCGAACACGCCATGCGGCCGCAGGATCGACCGGGTGTGCACCGCGGTGTCGCCGAGGTTGCCCATCGGGTGGTCGTAGCCGTCGTTGTCCTCCATCGTCTGGGCGTAATACCGGATCAGGTCGGCCGATTCCTCGACCTCGCCGAGCGACTCGATCCGGTTCTTGCCGACCTCGTAGCTCTGCATCGCCGAATACGCGAAGAGCCGGTCGCTGATCAGCTCGGCGGCACGGCGCAGGATCGCCAGACGCTCGCGCCACGGCGTCGCGGCCCAGGCCGGCTGGGCACGGCGAGCGGCCGCGACGGCCTCGTCGACGTCGGCCGGCGAGCCACTGGCGAACGTCCCGAGGAGGATCTCGGTATCGATCGGCGAGCGCACCTCGAATGTCCCGACACCATCGCGCCACGCCCCGTCCACGTAGTTCTGGTGATACCCGCCGAGCTTGCTGCGCGCCTCGACTGCAGCCTCCTCGAACGCCGAGTGCAGCTCCTCGTTGTCGGCGCGTAGCGTCGCGTACGTGACCTTGATGCGCGGCTTGGCCTCGGACGTCATGGCGGATCCTCGCGAAGCGGGACGGGAACACGGAGTCGGTCAAGTCTAGAGCCGGCGAGGCGATCCCGATTCGCGCTCGGGTATATATCCGAGCGAATAGTGAGTCACCCCGACGTCGCCGCTGCCCATACCCTGTGAATGCCCGACCTGTTCGGGCGCCCATACGGCGGAAGACGTGGATACCGATCTCATCGGACGGGCGCAACGCGGTGACGAGGAGGCCTTCGCGAGCCTCGCCGTCGCGGCGGGCGACCGACTCCACGCGGTGGCGCACAGGATCCTGCGCGACACCGACCTCGCCGAGGATGCGACGCAGCAGGCGCTGCTGAACATCTGGCGGGATCTTCCGCAACTCCGCGACCCGGCGCGCTTTGACGCCTGGTCGTACCGGCTCCTCGTCCGCGCCTGCTACGCCGAGGGAAGCCGGGCTCGCCGTGGTATGCCGAACGTCCGCCTCCTGCCGACAAATCAGCCGGCGGTGGCGGAGGGCTTGAGCTCGGTCGTCGATCGCGACCAGCTCGAGCGCGGCTTCCGACGGCTCTCCATCGACCATCGTGCGGTGGTGGTGTTGCACCACTACCTCGACCTGCCGCTCGACGAGGTCGCCGACGTGCTCGGCGTGCCCGCCGGAACGGTCCGATCCCGATTGCATCATGCGATGCGCGGTCTGCGCGCGGCCCTCGAGGCCGACGCCAGACCAGGCACGCGGGAGGTTGCGCAGTGAGCACCGATCGCGACGTCACCCGCATCGTTCGGTCGTGGTTGGAGGAGGGCGCGACTGCGCTCCCGGACCGCGTCCTGGACAGCGTGCTCGACCAGCTCCCCGCGACCTCACAGCGCCGTGCCTGGTGGCCGGCGTGGAGGTTCCAAGAGATGAACAGTGCTTTGAAACTCGCGATCGCCGCAGCGGCCGTCGTGGTCGTGGCGCTCGTGGGGATCAACCTTCTGCCGAGGAGCGAAGGTGTCGGCGGATCCGGCCCGTCGGCGATTCCCGCGCCGTCGCCAACCGCATCGCCATCGCCATCGCTCAGTCGATCGCCAGCGCCGTCTCCGGCGTTGTTTCCGATCGGCCCACTAGCGGCGGGCAGTCATACGATCCAGCCATTTGTGGGCCCCGGGGGTCTGTGCGTGGCGGAGTCGTTGCAGGCTGGGTGCACGGAAGCGGGCGCGGAAGACGACTCGATCCGTATCACGGTCACCGTTCCGGATGGCTGGGCAGGGCTCGAATACTCCATCATTCCCGCCGTCGAGAGCTACTCGCCACCTGGCGGAGCGGGTTTGCTCTTCGGTCGTGGCGGCTGGTTGTGGTCCGAGCTCTGTGGGGATTCCGGACCGGACATCCCGACCGGTACGACCGTCGACGAGTTCGTGACCGCGCTCGTGGATCATCCTGACCTCGACGTGACGAGTCCCAGGGACGTCACCCTGGGCGGGTTCTCGGGGCAATACCTGGAGCTCCGGGCGCCCGCGGACCTCACCCCTAGCGGGTGCGGGTACTTCGTGTGGGAACCCGGGATCTATGCCCAGGGGCCGAACGCCCTGTGGCGCATCTGGGTCCTCGACGTCGACGGGGTCCGGGTGGTGGTCCGCGCGGACAGCTTCCCCGGCACGACGGCGGAGGTCCAAGCCCAACTCCAGGGGATCGTGGACTCGATCCAGATCCAACCCTGACACGACACCGGGTCGGGCGGCCTCCGCCGCTCGACCCGGAACTACGTGCCGTCCCCGTCGGGCTCGACCGCGTCACCGAAGATCGCCTCGACGTGCAAGCCGTCGCTCATCGTGATCGTCACGCGCCGAGCCCCGGCCTTCAACGCCGCCGTCCGAGCAGTCTCGGCGAGCTCCGCCTGCAGCTCGATCAGGCTCGACGGTGGTCCCGATCGCTGATCATCCGTCGTTCCAGGCCCCCACGGTGAGTACATCGAGAGTTGCTGGTTGACCCTGCCCAAGACGGCGGTCGCGCGCTCGAACGCTCCCGGGGCGTCGGGATCGATCCCGCGCAACTGGCCGCGGGCTTCCGTCTCGAAACGCGCGAGGTCGACGGGGCCAGGTGGCGAGAACTCGGGCATCGATGGTGCGAGGAGGATCCCGGCGCCCACGGCATAGCCAACCAATCCAGCGGCCAGGCTCAGGACCAACTCGATGGTCTCCGGTATGGCGATCGACGGCATGAGGATCGGCCCGACCTGGGCCGCCACGACCTGACCGATCGCGAAGCCGGTGGCGCCCCAGCCGGCACGGATCACCAGCGCCGCGAGCATCGCGACAGCGGCCGGGGCGAGCAGCGTCACGACAGGACCCGTCCAGCCGGCGCTGGCAACCAAGCCGCCAGCGATGAGCAGCTGGCCCGCCACGCCGAAGCCGGCGCCCATCAGGACGCTGAGCCAGACGGGTCGACGCGTGAACGCCGCTCCCAACATCGGACGCCTCCCTCTATGCCAACGCGCGGACCACCGCCGCCAGATCCGGGGCGACCGCGTCCGGCCACCTGCCACCCCGCTCGGCAGCCGCCGTCTCGATATCGGCCTCGCCGTGCTTCCCTGACAGCACGAGGATGCCACGCAAACCGGCCCGTTGAGCGGCCCGGACATCGGTACGTACGTCGTCGCCGACCATCGCGATCTCGGAACGAGCGAGGTCGCGGCCCGCTTCCTTGCGGAGATCCCGCACACCCTGCGCGAAGAACGACACCGACGGCTTCCCGACGATCATCGCCGACCGGCCGGTGGCGAACTCGAGACCCACCACGAACGCACCCGAATCGAGGGTCGGACCGTCGGGGGTGAGCCACCACCCGTTGCGGTGCATGCCGATGAGCGCCGCGCCATCCAGGACGAGTTGGAACGCCCGGTTGAGGTTGTCGTAGGTCGCGTCCTCAGGCGAATCACCGATGACGACCGCCGCCACCGACGCGCCACGCTGGCCCGCCTCCGCATGACTCAGCAGATGCTGTCCGGCGAACTCGGTCCGCGCGTCGTCCGATGCGAGCACATAGAGCGGCTGATCCTTGAAATGGCGAGCCGTCCAGGCCGCCGACGCCGACAGCGCCGACTCGAAGCGCTCCGGCGGGATCGTCGCACCCAGCTTGGCCGACCAACGCGACAGCGTCTGCCGGCTGACCGCCGAGGTGTTCGTCACGATGCGGTACGGCATCCCGCGTCGCTCGAGCTCGTTGAGTGCCTTCGCGGCGCCCGGGATCGCCTCGCCGGCCAGGACGATCACCCCGTCGAGGTCGAGCAGGAGGGCACGGACGCCGCGCAACGCAGCGCCGAGGTCGGTCGGCGGGCGGGCGAGCTGGGGCATGATGGAAGCCTATCGGAACGGAGGTGCCGGATGGGTCTGCTCGAGGGCAAGAACGCGCTCGTCTTCGGCGTGGCCAACGACCACTCGATCGCCTGGGGGATCGCCAAGGCCCTCCACGCCGAGGGCGCGTCGGTCGGCTTCTCCTCGATCGAATCGCTCATCGAGAAGCGCGTGCGCCCGCTGGCGGAGTCGGTCGGGTCGACCTTCGTGGAGCCCTGCGACGTCCAGTCCGACACCGACATCGAGCGCGTGTTCGGCCGCTGGGGCGAGACCGGCAAACCGATCGACATCCTCGTCCACGCCCTCGCCTTCGCGAAGCGCGAGGACCTGTCGGGCGCGTTCGTCGACACCTCGCGTGACGGCTTCGCCCTGGCGATGGATGTGTCTGCCTACTCGCTCGTGGCGCTGGCGCGCGGCGCCCGGCCCTACCTGCACCAGGGCTCGTCGATCATCACGCTGACCTACTACGGCTCGGAGAAGGTCGTCGCGAACTACAACGTCATGGGGGTGGCCAAGGCTGCGCTGGAGGCGACGGTCCGCTACCTGGCCGCGGACCTCGGGCCGGGCGGCATCCGGGTCAACGCCATCAGCGCCGGGCCGATCCGGACGCTGGCGGCGGCGGGCATCGCCGGGTTCAAGGCGATGTACGGCGCTTTCGACGAAGTCGCGCCGTTGCGCTCGAACATCTCGATCGAGGACGTCGGGAGGACCGGCGTCTACCTCGCGTCCGACCTATCGGGCGCCGTGACCGGCGAGGTCGTCTATGTGGACGGTGGGTTCAACATCGTCGGCGTTCCGTTAGGTGGCAGCGACTAGCGCACTGCTCCGCTCGGGGTGAGTCCGCGGATGGCCGCATCCAGGTCGGCGGCCGAGAGCCCGCCGATCACGCGTGCGCGAACCGCGCCGTCAGGCCCGACGAAGACCCAGAACGGGAACGCGGTCAGACCATAGGCTTCGGAGACACTGTTGGTCGGGTCGACGATGACGGGCGAGGTCCAACCTTCGCGCTCCAGCCATGCGTCCGGCGGGTAGTTCGGCCCGGCGGGGTCGATAGCGGTCGAAACCGCGATGAAGTCGACGCCATCGGGCACGCCGCCGGCCGACACCCATGCCTGCACGACCGGCACCTCCTCCTGGCAATGCGGGCACCAGTGCGCGAGGAAGATGAGGACCTTCGGACGGCCGTCGGCCTCGATGACGACCGGCGTCCCGTCGAAGTCGGCACCGCTCACTTCCGGCGCCGGCTGGCCGACGGCCGGATCGGTGGCGTCGCGACCGGGGAATGCGGGCAGCGCCGCACCACTGATGACCGGCGGCGGGACCGCAGCGGCCGACCCCGACAGCGCTGCGCTCGCGCCGGCTGCTGATGGCGGCACCGACGAGCTGCCCCCGCCGGCGGGCTGGCCACCGCCCGACAGGACGATCGCGAGGACCGCGGCCACGATCACGGCCGCAGCGATCAGGCCGGGGAGCAGCCAGCGGGACGGCGGGGTGGTGCGGCCGGCCACTCGGCGTGCCTCGGCTCGCTTGGCTTCGCGTCGGGCACGGCGGCCGCCGGGATCGGAGGTCATCGGTCTCTCCATCGGTGGGGCTCGTCCGGATCGCGGACGAGAGTCAGCGTGAGGATCAGGAAGAAGGCGGTCAGCGCGAGCGTCGGCAGGCTGAAGATGCCGAAGACGCGGAACCAGACATACGTACACGGGACGGTCGCACTGCACGCGCCGGTATCGAGAGAGGGTATCCATTCGAGCGCGACGTGGTATCCGGCGATGAGCGCGCCGACCGCGGCCAACGCGGCGGCGCCCGTCGGTGCCCGGTCATCGCGGCGCAGGGCGGCGACCCCCAACAGCACCACGAATGGGTACATCGCGATGCGCTGATACCAGCACAGCGTACAGGGCGCGAACCCCGCGACCTCCGAGAAGTACAGGCTGCCGCCCGTCGCCAGGACGGCGACGAGCCAGCCGGCGAAGTTGGCGCGCGGCTGGATGAGCCGAGCGAGCGCCGCATAGGCGTCGAGGGCCGGATCGGACCCGATCGCCAGGAAGCGCAACGCGCCGACCAGGACCATGCCGACGATCGCGGCGATCGCCAGGATCGCGTAGAACCGCTCGACGAGGTCGACGGTCAGCTCAGGCATCGCCCTCCTTCGCCCGACAGGTGGCGCACACGCCGGTCAGCGTGAGATGGGGCACATCGATCGTGAAACCATGGCCGTCGCGGACCGCCTCCACGGCAGTGACGACGACAGGGTCGTCGCCGGCCAACTCCCAGGCGCCAGCGCACACGCGACAGTACAGGTGCGCGTGCTCCACGGCGGGCAGGACGTGGAACTCCTCTCGGCCGTCCGCCCCGTGGCTGTGACGGACGACGCCGAGCTCCTCGAGGACGTCGAGCGTCCGGTAGACGGTTGACGGGATCGTGTCGGGATCGAGCGCCCTGCATCGATCCACCAGCTCCGCGCCGGTGACGTGGCCGTCGGCCTGGGACAGGACCTCGACGAGGATCCGCCGTTGCGGGGTCCAGCGCAGCCCACGTGCCCGCAATTGATCGGGTATCCCGGCCCATGGCCGGCCGACCTCGGGTCGCCAGTCGGGTGATCCGGTCGCGCGCATGGCGCGCAGTATAGAGCGACAGGCGCCACGACCTGCAGATGCAACTTGTTGCGATACGGGTCCGGTCGCGCTACGCTTGTCGGGGATCACCTCGCGAAAGGGAACGTGTGCTCGAACTCCTGCTAGCGGCCGCGGCCGACGTCGCCACTCCGGCGGGGATCGGAGTCCTCGTGACCGGTCTTGCGCTCGGAATCCGCCACGGCATCGACTGGGATCACATCGCCGCGATCACCGACATCACCAGCACCACCGCGGCGGCCGGCGTGGCCGAGGCGGCCCATGAAGAGCAGCATCGCGCGGTCAGCGGCCATCACCACGCGCACGGCGGCTCGGTCGAGCGCTACGCCCACCATGCCGGCCCCGGTGCGGCGACCCTCGCCCCTGCCCTGCGCGGCGGACCCTCGGGCACGGCCCGGTTCGGTCGCGAGCAGATCGAGGCGGTCCAGCTGGGGACGCTGTACGCGCTGGGACATGGCGCGGTCGTCGTCGCCCTCGGCATCGCCGCGCTGACGTTCGGCGCGATCCTGCCCGAGTGGCTGGACCCGATCATGGGCCGCGTCGTCGGTCTGACCCTTGTCGCGCTCGGCGTGTGGGTCCTGTACTCGGTCTACCGCTACGCCCGCGGCGGTGAATCCTTCCGGCTCCGCAGCCGCTGGATGCTCGTCTTCGACGGCATCCGGTACGCCTGGCGCCGGTTCGGGGCGCGGCTGCATGGCCATGAGCACGTCGAGCCGCTCGAGATGAGCTCCTACGGTCCCAAGACCGCCTTCGGCGTCGGCATGATCCACGGGATCGGCGCGGAGACCGGGACGCAAGTCCTGCTCATCGCGGCTGTCGGTGGCGCGGCGAGTGCCGGCCTCGGCATCCCGATGCTCCTGGCCTTCGTCCTCGGGCTCCTGATCTCGAACTTTGCGATCGTCGTGCTGACGTCGGTCGGCTTCGTCGCGAGTCAGACCAAGGAGCGGATCTACGTCGTCGTCGGCTTGATCGCGGGCGTCTTCAGTCTCGTGCTCGGGACGATCTATCTGCTGGCCATGGACGCGATCGTCCCAGAGATGGACTCGCTGCTCCCGTTCTGACCTACGAGCGCGCGGGCGCGGCGCTCGACCCGCTGACCTGAGCGACGGCTGGCTTGGACGGCCGCAAGAACAGGAACAGCACCACGACGATGTAGGTCAGCCAGACGACGAACGTGATCGCCTCGGGCGTCGACGAATACCCGAACAGCGCGCGCAGGAACTGGCCAACCACATTGCCCCCGTCCGCGCTGTGTGGCAGCACGCCCGAGAGGTCGAACAGCGTCTGCCCACCGAACGGGATCACGCCGATCTCGACGAGCTCATGGACACCCACCGACAGCAGGCCAGCCGCGATGAAGATCAGCGCGACGCCGGTCCAGCGGAAGAAGGTCTGAAGGTTGAGCCGGCGCGACCCCTGGTAGAACCCGACGCCGAGCACGGCCGCGATCGCGAGCCCGATGAGCGCTCCGATCAGCACGGATGGCGCGCCCTGATCGGCCGAATTGGCCTGACCGACGAGGAACAGTGACGTCTCGAGGCCCTCGCGGATCACGGCGACGAAGGCGAGCACGGCAAGCGCGGTGACCGACCCCTGGTCCAGCGCGCGGTCGACCGCCGCCTGCAGCTCACCCTTGACGTGACGAGCCTGGCGGCGCATCCAGAAGAGCATCCAGGTCACGACGGCCGCAGCTGCGAACAGCGTGATCGCCTCGAAGATCTGCTCGTACGGCTCCTGGAGCCCCCCGACCGTGACGAACAAGACGATGCCCAGGACCACGCTCAAGGCAATCGCAAGGCCGGCCCCTGCAAAGACCGTCGGGAAGTGCTGACGGTTGCCTGTCTTTACGAGGTAGGCGCAGATGATCGCGATGATGAGCGCCGCCTCCACGCCTTCGCGAAGGCCGGTCAACAGACCGCTTGACAGGGCTCCGAAGTCCATGGGGGTTCATCTCCGCAAGTCGTCATGATTCCTGAGCGCAAGTGCGCTTGTCATTCCGATGCTAGCGGGCATGCGCCTTGAGCGTCAAGAGCGGGGTCAGTCGGCGGCGCGCAGCTGGAAGCGCCGGAGCCGGACGGCAGTCAGAAGCACCCCGCCGACGATGACCGCGACGATGATCACGACCGAGGTGAGGGGGGCCAGTGGCACGCCGCCGACGTCCTCGCCCGTGAGCTCCGCAGCGATCCCGAGGGTCGCCTGGCGGACCGACAGGAACCGCGTCCCCTCGAGGAGCCCGGCCAGCACACCTTCCCAGATGAGGGTGTAGCCCAGACCGACCACGAGTGCCCGCGACGTCAGCAGGCCAAGCGCGGTGAAGCCCACCGCATACGCTGTCCCGCCCGCGAGCGCCGCAAGCGCGAACCCGGTCGCGATCCCGATGGACTCGCCGCCCAGACCGCCCAGCAGCAGGCCGGTGAGGATGATCGGGGGGATCACCAGGATCGCCGTGACGAACGCCGCGACCGAGGTCTTCGCAAGGGCAACGACCCAACGCGGCACCGGCTTGATCAGCTGGAAGGTGAGCGTGCCATCGTCGATCTCGGAGCCGATCGCACCGGTCCCGATGACCAGCCCGACCAGCGGACAGACCGTCCGGATGACCAGCGTGTCGAGGATCTCGGGCGCGTCTGGCCGCCCGCCACCCAGCCGCACGAGGATCCCGAGCAACACCGGCAGACTGGCGAGGATCGCGATCGTCAGCGTCCGACGGCGACCGACCAGCGCGCGCAGGGTCAGCTCGACGATCGCACGGAATGCCCTCACCGACGCACCAGGTAGCTGAACACGCTCTCGAGGGTGTCGTCGGTCGGGGTCAGCTCGTGGAGACGGATGCCCGCCGCCTTCGCGATCGGCGCCAGGATCCGGGCGAAGGTGCCGAGGTCGCTTGCCTGGACGGCGAGCCGCCCGTCGAGCAGGTCGACCCCGAAGACGGCCGGGTTCGCCAGCAGCGCCGCCGCCCAGCGCCCGATCGTTCGAGGAGCGGATCGTGAATCGGTGCGGCCGATCGGTCATGAGCCGACGGATCGACCGGAAGTCACCCGAGGCCGCCAGCCGACCGGCATACACCACCAGGACCGCCTCGGCGAGCCGCTCGACCTCCTCGAGGATGTGGGATGAGAAGAGGATCGCCCGACCCTCGGCCGCCATCGACCGAAGCAGGTCCATCATGTGCAGCCGCTGACGCGGGTCCATGCCGTTGAACGGCTCGTCGAGCAGCAGGATCCGCGGCTCGTGCACCAGCGCCGCGGCGAGCTTGATCCGCTGACGCATGCCCTTCGAATAGGTGCGGATCTGGCGATCGGCCGCATCGACCATGTCCACCGTGGTGATCGCCTGATCGATCGCCGACGGCGCGTGGTCGATGCCTTGCAGCTCCGCGTTCAGCCGCACGAACTCGCGACCGGTCACGTAGCCCGGAACGGCCTCGCGCTCCGGGACGAGCCCGACCATCGAGTAGATCGATGGGTCGCCGAACGCCGGCCGACCGGCGATGCGGACGACGCCGGCCGACGGCGCGAGCAGGCCGGCGAGCAGGTGCAGGAGGGTGGTCTTGCCGGCGCCGTTGGGCCCGAGCAGCCCGGTCACGCCCAGAGCCGAGCGCGAACGACACGTCGTTCACGGCGACGACGTTGCCGTACCAGCGCGAGACGTGCTCCAGCTGGATGGCCGGGACGACGGCGGTCATACCGTGACCGTCAGGTAGCGACGAAGGAGTATCGCCAGGGACCCGACCACGAACGCGATCGCCGCCGCGATGTAGACCCAGCCGTCCAGCGTGGCGATGACGAACGTCTCACCGGCGATCCGCAGCGGACCGTAGATCACGCCATTCACGCCGTCGACGACATCGCTCGGGCTGGCGAGGAGCAGGACACGGGCGACATCGGGCACCGACAGCTCGGCGATGATCGCCACCACGATCGGCGGCACGATGAACAGGGCGATGATCGACGCGACCGCGTAGGCGCGTCGGGGCGTGTACGAGGCGACGACTGCCGAGACGCCGGCGAACACCCCGGAGCCGAGTACGCAGACGGTCAGATAGCGCGGGATCTCTGGCAGCTCCTCGCTGAGACCGGTGATGGGATCCGCGGCCGCGAGGATCGCCCCGACGCTCAACAGCAGTTGCGGCGCGATGGTCACGATCAGGATCGCGATGAACAGGCCACCGGTCCGGGCCACGGCGTAGTCGACCCTCGTCAGCACTCGCGAGAAGTAGAGCGGCAGCACCCCGTACCGCTGGTCGCGCCCGAACAGCTCCGGTGCCTGGGCGGCGCAGAACAGCATGACCAGTGTCGACGTCACGCTCCAGTACGTGTCGTGCCGGATCGGGTTGGCCTCGTCGAGGACCTCGGCCGCGCCGGCCTGCCGTACCAGTGCGCTGATACCGACCGCCAGGAGCGCCGGCAGCGTATTGAGGATCAGCAGCGTGAAGGGCGCGACCTTCGCTCGACCTCCGCGGCCGATCCCGAAGGCCTCCTTGAGCGTCTGCCGCAGCAGTCCGAGCGTGACCGTGAACCGGCCGAAGCGTGGACCGTCGTAGCCGCGGTACCCGAGGTCGTAGATGCTGCCCGTGGCGCTCACCGGAACAGCTCCTCGAGACCGCGCCGGCGCTGCTCGATGCGGACGAGCGGCAGTCCGAGCTCGGCCACTGCGTCCCGGACCAGGTCCCACGGGCGGTCGTCGGTCAGCTCGACCAGCACGGTCCGCCCGTCGACTATGGCCTGCAGCCCGGCCGCGAGGAGGGCGTCGGCCAGCGCCGGCGCTCCTTCCTCGACATCGACGGCGAGCATCCCGGTGCGCTCGGTGAACGTCGTGAGCGGGGCCGACCGGATGAGCCGCCCAGCGTCCACTGCCACGAGGTGATCGCAGACGCGCTCGATCTCGCCGAGCAGGTGGCTCGCCACGACGACGGCGATCCCGAACTCCGTCCCGGTGCGCTTGACCAGTGCCAGCATCTCGTCCCGCCCGGCCGGGTCGAGGCCGTTGGTTGGTTCATCCAGCAGCAACAGCTGCGGGTCGTGGACCAGCGCCTGGGCCAGCTTCACGCGCTGCTTCATGCCGGTCGAATAGCCGCCCATCGGCCGGTACCGCTCCTCAAACAGGCCGACGTGACGGAGCACCTCGGCGGCGCGCTCACGGGCGGTCGCCCTGGGGAGACCCGACAGCCACCCCATCTGGCCGACGAAGTCGGCGGCGGTCACATCGGGCGGCAGGCAATCGGATTCCGGCATGTAGCCGACGAATTGGCGGAGCGTCGAACCCTGGCTGCGGACGTCGTGGCCGAGGACGCTTGCCTCGCCCGAGGTGGGTGGCAGGAGGCCGAGCAGGATGCGCAGCAACGTGCTCTTGCCCGCGCCGTTGGCGCCGACCAACCCGATGATCCCGGGCTCGAGATCGACCGTCAGGTCATCGAGCGCGGTGACACCGCCCGGGTAGCGCTTCGTCAGGGACCGGGTCGCGATAAGGGGCATTCGATCGCGAAGCCTAGCGGACCCCGCCCGACCGAGGGTCAGGCAGCGACGACCTGATTACGCCCGCCGCGCTTCGCCATCTGCAGCCCGACGTCGGCGACCTCCAGCAGGGCCTCGAGGGTCGCGACCGCCGGTCCGAGCGAGGCGCAACCCGCCGATACCGTCGCATGGAGCAACTCCCCGTCAGCACCGGTCACCCGCGCGGCCTCCAGCTCGCGGCGGATCTCTTCGGCGACCCGATGCGCCTCCTCGACCGTCGCGCCGTCGAGGATGGCCACGAACTCCTCGCCGCCGAACCGCGCAACGATGTCACTCGATCGCAGGCGCCGCGACAGGATCGATCCGAACGTGCGCAGCACCGCATCGCCGACCACATGGCCGTGCTGCTTGTTGAATGCGCCGAAGTGGTCGAGGTCGAACAGGATGATCGCGACCGGATGCCGATCATCCATCGGCAGGCGCGCTCGAGCGGCGAACAGCCGGGTGGTCGCTACTTCTAGGTGGCGCCGGTTCCACAGGCCCGTCAACGGATCGCGGATGGCCGCGTCAGCGACGCGGGCATGGAGATCGACGTTCGCCAGCGCGAGTGTCACCTGCGACCCGATCAGCGGCATCGCCTCGAGCTCGAGGGCGGTGAACGTCCGGGCGAGGTCACGCCGGCAGATCGAGACCGCACCGACGACCGTGTCCTCATTGAGCAGCGGGACCGCGGCCGACACCAGGACGTCTTCGACGCGAGCGCCCTGGACCGTCGACGGGAAGTCGCTGCGCGCCAGCGCGTCGTCGGACAGGACCCGTCGCTGCACCATGGCCTGCCCGGCCGTGCTTTCCCCCGGCGGGATCCGGACGCCGACATAGCGCTCGTCGCCACCCCTGATCGCCGCGATCCTGTCATCGCCGGTCGCGGGGTCACGCAGGATGAGCGTGACGATGTCTGCCTGCAACGCGTCGGCGACCGATTCGACGATCGCCTCGTGGGCGGTCGCAAGATCGAGGCTCGCGGTGACCGACGACCCGAAGGCGGCCATCCGAGCGAACAGGGTCGCACGTTCGCGGAGCGCCTCGCGCTCCCGGGCGAGTGCCAGCGCGGCCGCGACCCGATCGCCGACGAGCACCATCGTGTCGAGGTCGTCCTCGTCGAGGGGCGGCGCATCCTGGCCGCTCTCGATGTTGAGCACGCCGATCACTGTGTCACGAGCTCGCAGCGGGACGCTGACCTCGCTACGGACATCGGGGCTCGCAGCGCGATACTCCGGGTCCTCGAGGACATCGCGCACCAGCTCGGCCTCTCCGGTCCGCATGACCCGGCCGACGACGCCGACGCTGCCGTTGAAGGTCTCGATGACCTCGTCGTAGCCTCGCTGGGCGCCCAGCCGCATGAGATCGCCGTCGCGCGTGTAGATCGAGACGTAGCGATAGCCGAACCGGTCGGCCAGCAGGTGCATCACGTGGTCCAGCGAGGCCGACGTGGGGCCGTCCGTAGCCAGAACCCGACCGACGGCTTCGACCGCCGCCATCTGCCGGCCACGCCGGCGATGACCGGCGCTTGCCGTCCGGGCCCGCTGGGCGGCGCGCTCCAGCAGCACGACCGTGCGCCGGGTCAGGACCGCAAGGACGACGCCGGTGGCTCCCAGGGCGATCCCGCGCTGGATGAGCCCGGCCTGGATGGTCGGTGACGCGAATGACGGCACGAAATAGAGCGCCAGAGCAGCCGAGCCGATCGCCGCTCCGACGATGATCGCCGGGCGCGTTCCGAGGGCGCCGGCCATGGCGATGATCGGCAGCACCAATGAGGCGAGCGGCAGCGTCGCGTTGTCCCCGGTCCCGACGCTCATCCACAGGACGGCCGCGAGTGCCAGGAGCAGGCGTGCCGTATCGGCCGTCGTGGATCGCCGGACACGACGGCTCAGCGCCAGCCCGGCCTGGATGGTGAGGTAGAAGACGGAGGGTGCGAGAACGAGGAGCGCCTGCCCCTGGGCCGCCCAGTCGATCACGAGGGCAGCGAGCACCACAGCCACCGCCAACAGCACGTGCGGGTCGGCGGCCAGCCGCTTCAGGGCGCGGCGCCACGTGGCGCGCGAGCGGTGCGGACGGATCACCGCCGGAGCGTGCCCCTCCTGGGACTACGCGTCGATAGGACGATGGGCATGGTCGGACCCGGACCGGCAGCGTTCCCGGTGTACGCTCTTGCGAGCTGATCCGACGAGGGGGCCGTGGGCGATGTTCCGTTCGACGGGCAAGACCGTATGAGCCTGAGTCCGCCGCTGGTCGATGGGCGCCCGGATCCGGGCGTCTCCGAGCTTCTGCGGCCGTACGTTCCGCGCCTGGTCGTCGATTGGCTGCGGACCACGCCTGATGCCCTCCATCGGGAGGTCGAGGGCTCGCTCGTCTTCGTCGACATCTCGGGCTTCACGGCACTCACCGAGCAGCTGGCACGCCGAGGCAAGATCGGCGCAGAGGTGATGCGCGACACGCTCGATGGCGTGTTCACCGCACTCCTCGACGAGGCGTACGACTGGGGCGCTGGCCTGTTGAAGTGGGGCGGGGACGCCCTGCTGCTGTTGTTCGATGGTCCACACCACGAGGAACGCTCGGCACGCGCCGCATGGGAGATGCAGCGCACGATCGCTCGGGTCGGTCGCGTGAGCGCCTACGGCGCGCCCGTGACGCTGCGTATGTCGGTCGGGATCGGGACGGGGCGCTTCCACTTCTTCATGACGGGCAGCGTCCACCGTGAGCTGCTCGTAGCCGGGCCCGCGGTGACAGAGACCCTCGTGATGGAAGGTATCGCCGATGCCGGCGAGATCGGGCTCAGCCCCGCGCTGGCGACGCGGCTGGATCCGGGCGTCGTCGGGCCGACCAAGCTGGCCACGCGCCTCCTCGTCGGGCCGCCGGAGGCTGATCGAGAGCGAGCGGTCGATGTGGGCGATGTCAGCATGCTCGACATCGCGTCGTGCATCCCGGTCGCCGCCCGGGCCCACGTCCTGCTCCAACGCAGCGAGGCCGAGCACCGCACGATCACGGCCGCCTTCATCGACCTGATGGACACCGACCGATTGCTCGACGAGCTCGGTCCCGACGGACTGGCCGTGGCGCTCGATGAGCGGCTACGGGCGATCCAGGATGCCGCGTGGCGGTACAACGTGCCGTTCTACGAGTCGGACGTCGGCAAGTCGAGCGTCAAGGCGCTGCTGACGGCCGGCGCGCCGACCAGCACCGGCCACGACGAGGAGCGGATGCTGCGCGCCCTCCGTGAGGTCATGGACCAGCCCGGCATCGTGCCGATGCGGGTCGGGGTCAATACGGGAAAGGTCTTCACCGGCGACTTCGGTCCGCCCTATCGACGCGCGTATCGCGTCTTCGGGGACGCGATCAACACCGCCGCCCGGGTGATGGCGAAGGCCGAGGCGGGGCAGATCCTGTCCACGGAGGTCGTCCTCAACCGCTCGCGGAGCCTGTTCGAGACGACATCGATCGAGCCATTCGCTGCGAAGGGCAAGCGCGAGGCCGTGCACGCCTCGATCGTCGGGAAGGCGATCGGCACCCGCGACGCCCGACACGCCGCGGCGCCACTGCTCGGCCGCGATGCGGAGCTCAAAACGCTGCTCGAGGCGATCGATCGGGCGCGCGCCGGTCGAGGCACGGTCGCCGAAATCGCAGGTGGCCCAGGACTCGGCAAGACCAGGCTCGTCGAGGAGGCCATCGCCCGCTGCCCCGAGTTCCGCGTCGTCTGCGCACGAGGTGCGAGATCTACGAGGCCGCGACCCCGTACTTCCCGATGCGCGACCTGTTCCGGGCCATCCTCGGCGTCGGCACGAGCGCCGACGAGGAGGACGTGGTCGCGCGCCTCCGCGCGGCCGTCGTCGACGTCGACCCGACGCTGGAGCCATGGCTCCCGCTGTTCGGGATCCTGCTCGGAATCGACATCCCTCAGACGCCCGAGACCACGCGCCCTCGATGGCCGCTTCCTCCGCGAGCGCCTAGGGAGGTCGCGATCCGGTTCGTCGGCGGGGCCCTGCGCGGAGCGCCGGCCATGTTCGTCATCGAGGACGGCCAACATCTCGACGAGGCGACGCGCGACCTCCTGGTTCGCATGTCGTCCGCCGCGGCCGATCGACGCCAGATCCTCATCGTCACCCACGACCTCGAGCGCTCGGTCTTCGCATCGGACGGCGACGACGAGGCCGCGGTCCGATCCATCCTGATCGGCTCGAGCCGTTGTCGCTCGCCCAGATGATCGAGATCGTCGACCAGGCGACCGAGGACGCACCGCTCCATCCCCACGACGTCGAGCTGATCGCGCGACGGTCGGGCGGCAACACGCTCTTCCTGTTCGAGCTCATCGAGGCGGTGCGGGAGACCGGCACGGCGGCCGCGCTCCCCGACTCGATCGAGTCGCTTGTGGCGGCCGAAGTCGACCGGCTGGCACCGACCGACCGGACGATCCTGCGCTACGCGGCGGTTCTCGGGACGTCGTTCGACCCAGAGCTCCTGACCGGCGCGGTGGCCGGCGACGTCGAGCTCGACGCCGATGTGTGGTCTCGGCTGGACGGGCTCCTCGAGCGCGAGTCGTCCGGCGATCTGCGCTTCCGCAACACGCTGCTCCGTGATGCGGCCTACGAGGGCTCCCCTATCGTCGACGGCGGGCGCTCCATGAGCGGGTCGGCGAGGCGATCGAGACGATGGCCGGCGAGTCGGTCGAGGACGAGCTCGGCGTGCTCGCGCGTCCACTACCACGAGGCGCAGCGATGGGACAAGGCGTGGCGGTTCAGCCGAGAGGCCGCCGACCGGGCACTCACCCTCTACGCCAACGTCGATGCGACCCGGTTCTACGACCAGGCGATCGAAGCCGGTCGGCGTCGGCGCGTCCGTGCCGACGATATGGCCACGGTCTACGAGCGCTTGAGCGACGCGCGCTATCGACTCGGCGAGTTCGATGCTGCGGATGAGACCTACATGCTGCCAAGCGGCAGCTGAAGAGCGACCGGTGCGCTCGGCCTCGATCGCGCTGAAGCAGGCCGTCCTCTCCATCCGTACGGGTCGCTATCAGCAGGCGCTCATTCGGATCGCCCACGCGCTCCGCCAGCTGGATGGCGTTCGCGGACGACAGGCTGGCGCGATCCGAGCCCACCTGATGGTCACCCGGGCGAGCGTCCGCTTCCACCAGAACCAGCGTGTCGAGTGCATCCGCTGGTGCCGCCTCGCCGAGCGGGAGGCGAAGCGATCGGGTGCGCGTGACGCGCTCGCGCAGGTCTACAAGACCCTCGATGTCGCCTACAAGGAGAACGGCGAGATCGCCAAGGCCGATCCATTCGCCGGCCGCGCTCGCCATCTATGAGGAGTTGGGCGACCTCCGGAACCAGGCGCTTGACGCTCAACAACATGGGCACGCTCGCCCAGGACCGCTCTCGATGGGATGAGGCTCGCCAGTTGTACGAGCGGTCGCTGGCCCTGTTCGAGCGAACGGGCGACCGGACGACAGCCGGACTTGCGAAGTACAACATCGCCCAGATCCTGTCGGACCAGGGGCGCTTCGAAGAGGCAGAGCCGCTGCTCCGCGAGGTGCTCCGCCTCTGGCGGGCCGCCGGCGCAGATGCGGACGTTGCCGAGGCACGCCGCGAGATGGCGAAGCTCATGGCCCGGACCGGTCGGCTCGAGACGGCCACTCGGCTACTCGACGCCGCCCGGGAGGAGCAGCACCGAGCAGGGAAACCCGGCGAGGTGCTCGCGACCGACGTCATTCGAGCCGAGACCTCCGTGTTCAGCGCTGATCCTGAAGGCGCGCTTCAGACCATCGACGATGCATGCGCGCTGGCGAGATCGACCGACGGCGGCGGCGTGTTCCTCGTACCCCTTGAGCGCCTGCGCGGTTGGGCATTGCTCCAGGCCGGTCGCCCTGATGAGGCGGATGCCGTCCTGGCAGCGAGCCTCGCGGAGGCGGAACGGCGGGGCGATTCGTTCGAGGCAGCGCTCGCGCTCGATGGCCTGGTCGCGGTACGCAGCCGCCGGGATTCACCGACTGCCGATCTGGCGATCGAGCGGTCCCGCCTCACGAAGAAGCTCGGCATCGTTACGATGCCGAGCTTCCCGGTAGACCGACGTGTGCCGGGCGACGCCGCGGAGGCGACGGCGTCCGTCTAGTGGAGGCCGACCTTCCCGTCCCAGGGGGACCCCTTGCGGATGATGATCACCAGGTCGGCATCCTTGATGCCGAGCGTTGCGAACTGGGCTGCGGTCATGCCCAGAGCCGCTCGCGCCGCGGCGGCCTGCTTGGTCCGCAGGAGCGATGCACGGATCGCTGGCGCTGAGGCCGGCTGTGCCGCAGTCGGCGGGGTACCCCAGTAGCGACCTTCCGCACCCGGCTCGGTCGTGATGAGCACCTGCGCTTCTTGCCTGTCCCCTTGGCCTTCCATCCCGCCGACGACCTGCCGGTGAGGTCCAGCGCGCCGAGGCAGACGTTGAAGTGGTTGGGCTGCCGCGCGACGTGATCCCGAAGGCCTTCAAGGTGTCCTTCGGCATCACGAGCACCATCGTGGTGTTCGGCGAGGTGCCGGCGGCACCGGCGCCCGCCACGACCATGTCGGTCGCCTGGCCGATCGTCTGGTTGGCTACCGCATCGGCCGTCTGACCTGCGATCCCGGCACGAACTGCGTCGACAGACAGGACGTTGGTCGACGTACCGGTGAAGAAGTCGCTGCCGGTCGTGATCTTGCCGAACGCCTTCTGGACTGGGCCCTGATTGTTTGACGTGTTGTTGTCGCAGGCCTGGTTGTCGCAGGCTTCGAGGTCGTTGACGATGGCGATCGAGACGGGGCCGTCTGCCGGGTTCGTCGGCCCGGTCGCGACGCGGCCGTCAGCGTCGGCGACGCCCACGGCGCCGACCGACAGGCCCCGCCGAAGTCGGCGATGCCGTTCGTGTCCGTCGCGTCGGACCCGAGGAGCGTCGCGCCGTTCTTGATCTCCACAGTCGGGCCGATGACCCGGTTGCCGAACGCGTCGCGGACGATCGTCCGGACCGACGTCGAGGGCGGGACGGCCGCGCTGGTCGTGGCGCATGGCGCCGAGCTCCCCGACGGGGCACACGCGCTGTAGATCGGTGTCCCGACCTCGGTCGCGATCGGGCTGAACGCGAACGGATTCGCGACGTCATTCGACGGGACCGCGAAGGCGATCGAGGCGGCGTTCGCGTGGACCACAGTGAAGGCGTTGGACGTCCCCGACGGCGCCCCGTCGCTCACGGTGACGGTCTGGCCGGTCTCGGCCCGGTAGCCGGTCACCGACGCCGTGCTTGCGCCGCCGGCACTCCACGTGCCGAACGGACCGTAGACGGGCGGGGTCCCGCTGCCGTTTCAGGATCCCCGGCGACGTGCTGAGCGTCCCGGAGACGCGTCGCGCCGCCGGTGTAGTTGTCCTTGAGGTTGCCGAACAGGTCGTACGCCGTCGCCGCGACCGTGAAGGCCGTTCCGGCCGTCTTCGGCGAGCTGATCGTCCCGACGGCAAAGCCACCGAGCGCACCCGGCCCGACCGCGAACGTGCGCGAGTCCGAGACCGAGCCCGCGCTGATCGTGAGCGTGTCGGCCGCCGTTGCGTCCGACGGCAGTCACATTCGCTGTACCGGTGCCGGCGCTCCAGGACAGGGCGCCGTGTGTCGCCGATGCAGATGGGATCACTGGGTTGCAGATCGCGCAGCCAGGTGAGTCATCGAGGCCAGCCAAGGCAGCGGGGCCGCTGAAACCGGTCATCAGGTTGCCGTATGCGTCATGCGCGGTCGCCGACACGCCGAACTGGACGCCTGCGATCTGCGACGTGATCGCCGCGAGATCGAAGCCCGCCAGCGTTGCCGCATGACCGACAGCGAAGGTTTCGCTGTTGCTGATGCTTCCGTCACGTGACTGACAGCGTCGCGCTGGCATCCGGCATCGACGGCGGTGACCGAGGCCGTGGCACTGTCCCGCCGGTGAAGCGCAGCGCCCCGTGTGCCGGGCCCGCGATGCCGATCGCAGGCGAGCAGCCGGCGCATCCCGGCGAACTCGCCAGACCCGTCAGCGCGGCGGCGCCTCCGTAGTGTCGACGATGTTCCCGTACGCGTCGTGCGCCGTGACTGTCACGCCGAAGGCGTGCCCGCGGTCTGCGAGCTGATCGGCTGCAGGTCGAAGCCTGCAAGTGTCCCGGTGTCGTCGACCGCGAACCTGTTCGACGTCCGCGGTGAGCCGTCCGTGATGGTGAGCTGCGCGGAGGCCTCGGCGTCATAGGCGGGGACGCCGAAGCCGTGCCGACGCCCCCACTCCAACTGAGCGTCCCGTAGGTGGCGCTGTGGCAGCTAGGGTCGGCGAGCACCCCGAGCAGCCGGGCGACGTGCCAAGCCCTGAGAGGCTTGCGCCACCCGTGTAGTTGGTCTTGATGTTGTTGTACTCGTCATACGCGGTGACCGTGAACGCCGAATCCGGTGCCAGCGACCTTGTTGCCGATCGAGCTGAACCCGAATGATGCAGCGCACCGGGCGTGAAGTCGACGGTCGCGGTGGCGGTGATCGGGTCACCGTTGATGGTTCCGGAGACCGTGTCGGTCCGCGTCACGGTGTCTTCGAGCGTGGCGCTATACGTGCCGTTCACGTTGTCGGTGACGGCGGACAGATCACCGTTGTCCGCGTCCAACGTGACTGTGTCGCCACCGGCCGTCCGGACGTTACCGAACTGATCCTTGGATGTGACGGTGATGTCGGAGGTACCGATATCGACGTTGATCGTCGGTGGCGCTGCATCGATGGTCGTCTCGTCTGCATCGGCCGCACCGGGCGTGAACACGACTTCTGCGTCGTCGCTGATGCCGATGTTGTTCACGGAGCCCGTGATCGTGACGGTCTCAGCGACCAAATCGGTGAGGTTCCCGCTGTAGGTTCCGTCCTCGTTGTCAGTCAAACCCCCCGAAACGGCGCCGCCAGTCGTCGCCGGCACGACGTCGTCGCCGCCTCCAGTTCGAACGTTGCCGAACTGATCGCGGACCGTGACGGTCACTTCGACGGACCCGTCATCGACGCTGACAGTGGTTGCAGCCGCATCGATGGTCGTCGTCGCGCCCGAGGCATCGCCAGGCACGAAGACTACTGACGCGTCTCCAGAAGTGATCGGGTCGCCGTTGATGGTGCCGCTGATCGTGTGGGTTCGCGGCTCCTCGTCTGAGAGCAGTGCGGTGTATGTCCCGTCTTCCTCGTCAACGCACGGCGAGAACGCCCGCGAGGTCGCTCGTGAGGGTGACAACGTCGCCTCCGGTCGTCAGGTCGGCCGGCGTGTCATCGCGCGCCTGGACGGTGATGGTCGCCGGACCGTCGGCGGAAACGTCACCCTCCGGTCCGATGATCAGCGTGTCATCAGCGTCGGCCACGCCAGGCGCGGCGAAAACAGGACGGGCTGCCGCGGCTGACCAGGCCAGCATCGATGACAGCAGGATGAAGACGGCGAGCAGCGCCCACGCGCGCCCCCATGCCGATCGACCCGTCAAGGCCGACGGCAAAGCAAAAGAACCCCTCACGACCACGAACCCTCCACGCGCGAAGCCCCGGGTGCCTGACGTTGCGCCCTGGAACCAGCCGAGTCAAGCGTTTCGCACCAGACCGGCCCGCTCTACACGATCCGCGGTGCGAGGCGGCACCAGACGGACCCCGGCCAAGACTAGCCGCTTTCTGTTAATCGGGCGTGTCAACCAGACGACTGTTCGCGGGTCAGCGCCAGCGGATGGTGCCGGCGACCGGATCGGCGGTCTCGAGGATGTCGCGCAGTTCGTGACCGTCGTGCGGCTCGATGGCCAGCAGGATCGTGTCGTCGCCCGGCAGATCGATGACGACGATGCGGGTCGTCCGCTCGGGCTCGAGGTGGAACGTGGTGCCCTCTGTGGCGAACAACGGGACCCGCTCGGACCCCGATGGCGCAAGGTCCGTCGACAAACCGCGCCGCCCGTCGATCCGGACGCCCGCGGTGTCGGTCGCGGTGACGTCGTTCGTCGAGATGATCGCCTCGATCAGGTCGCGAGCCCGCTCGCCGGGTTCACGGGTCTCCCCATCGGGGTAGACCTCGCGGATACGGCCGGCGAATGTGATCGTGCCTTCCGGGCGGGTGAGCGCGACGATGTCCTCGCCGTGGGCCGCGTTCGACCAGCCCTCGCCGAGCTCGATATCGAATCGCGGCTCGAATCGCGACGGTGCGTAGCGGCCCGGGCCTAGACCGCACGGGATATCGAAGAAGATCTCGCATAGGTCCGCCACGTCTCCCGCCGGCACGGCAGTCGGCGCCGGGCTCGGCGTCGGCGTGGGTTCGGCGGTCGGCGACGGCGTCGGGGTCGGGCTGGGGGTCGGTTCGGGAGTCGGCGTCGGGACCGCGGCCTCGCTCGGCGCTACCGACGGTGTGGGCTGCTCGACGCCGGCCCCCGGGAGGGCAGCGACGATCATCGCCCCGCCGGCGATCCCGAGCAGGGCCAGGAGCGCGACGGCGACGCCGGATGGGGCAGCTCGCCTGGGTCCGCCACGGGCGGAGCGCGGCTTCTGTGCGGCCCGGGGTCGGGCCCGGGCACGTTCGGTGCCCTGACCACGGGCCGGTCGTGGCGCGTCCGCCACGGCTCTCGGCGTGCTGACGAGCGTCGTCGGGCTCGCGTCATCGATCGACTGGACGACCGACTCGAGCGCGGCGGCGATCGCGTTGCCGTTGGCGTAACGGTCGGCCGGATCTGGCGCGAGTGCCCGGTGGACGACGGCATCGAGGTCGCTCGGTACCTCGGCGCGCAGCGCCTTCGGTGACGGTGCGGCGGCGTCGACCCGGGCCAGCGCGATCGCATCGGTCGTCTCGCCACCGAAGGCTCGACTCCCGGTCAGCGCCTCGAACAGGACGAGGCCGAGGCAGTAGACATCCGAGGCCGGCGTCGTCGTCGCGCCGCGCGCCTGCTCCGGACTGAAATAGTGGACCGAGCCGAGGGTGGTACCGGGCTTGGCAGCCTCGGCATCGGCGGCGAGCCGTGCGATGCCGAAGTCGGTGACCATCGCCCGGCCATCCGTGGCGAGCAGGATGTTGCCGGGCTTCACATCGCGGTGGACGATGCCGCGGACGTGCGCGACACCGAGGGCACGGGCGACGTCGAGTCCGATCCGCGCGGCGACATTCGGGGCCAGCCGGCCGCCACGCTTCAGTCGATGCGCGAGGTCCTCACCGTCGATGAGGTCCATGACGAGATACGGCTGGTCCTGGTCCGTGCCGGTGTCCAGGCACGCGACGATGTTCGGGTGGCGTAGGACGGTAGCCGCCAGCGCCTCGCGCCGGAATCGGTTCGCAAGATCGGCATCCCGACTCGCCTCGGGGCGGAGCAGCTTGACGGCGACCGGTCGATCGAGCCGGAGGTCGGTCGCCTGGTGGATCGTCGCCATCCCGCCCCGGCCGATCTCAGGTCCCAGTCGGTAGCGGTCGCCGATGATCCGACCATCGCGTGGTTTGGCCACGGCCGGACGATAGCCGAGACCGGCCGACTGGGTGCTCGCGCACCTCCCGGGTCTTCCGCGACTTGCACGCACGTTTTCGAGCCGAACGAGCATCGGAGCTCGGCCTGGGCGAAGACACGCGACTCGGGGACACGGTTTCTCGTTGTGGGTGCGCCGCGCGGCCCGTTCGGGCTCGAAACGCGACTGCCAGTCGCGCATGCCGGTGGTCGGGTGGTTGCGCCCGTATGCTGCCCGACCTATGACCCGAGTACGGCCCACGGTGGCATGACGGCGATCATCGGCGGGCTGATCGCGGCTGCGTGCTTCTCGACGTCCTGCGCCGTTGGTCAATCGAATCGGGTATGGCCTGACGAGCAAGGACGTGAACGAGATTAGTGCGGGGAGGGTTCAGCACCTGTGGGTGCCACTGCTTCCCGATACTGCGGACCATTTGTGGTTCGGTCAGGGGCTGCAGTCCATCATGTGGACGGACGCACAAAGTCTCCCCAGGAGATCTTTCCAGTGAACTACGCGCACAACGCGTTCCTGGATCTCCTGCTGGACTTCGGGCTTATTGGTGCGGTCCCGGTTGCTGCATGGTATCGTCTGCATCTTGGCGTCAGTTTTCTGCCGTGGTGCCAGCACCGATCCCGATCCGCAATACCGTGGGTTCTTTTTCGGCGGTCACTTGGCACTGCTGTCGTTCTTCCTGTTGCACGCTCACGAATAGCCGACTCACTCCCACCCCCCCCGACCTGCCTTCTGTGGATCGCGGGCGGTGTTCTCCTGGGACGGGTCACGACAGAAGGCCGAAGGTCAGGTTCAGACATCACGAGCCTGCGACTCACTGAATCCCGAGTCACCGTGGCGCCCGCTGAACGACGAGCACGAGAGCACGCGAACGCCGATCAGCCGCGCTGGATGGAGTGTAAATATGTGCGGTATCACTGGATTTTTCGCTCCAACCTGCGACCTGGTCCAGAATGGGAAGCATCCCTCCAGAAGGCGGTACGCGCGTTACATCATCGCGGTCCTGACGCCGGAGGCGTGTGGCTGGACGATGGGGTCGGCCTGGGCCACCGCCGGTTGTCCATTCTCGACCTGACCGAGCGGGGCCGCCAGCCGATGGCAAGCGGACGCTACGCGCTGGTCTACAACGGCGAGGTCTACAACTATCGTGACGTCCGGCGCGAGCTCGAGTCAGCTGGACGGCTGTTCACGAGCAGCGGCGATTCCGAGCTGGTGCTTGCGGCCATCGAGACATGGGGGGTTGAAGCCGCGGTGCGGCGCTTCATCGGCATGTTTGCGCCTGGCGGTGTGGGACAAGGTCGAGCGGCGGCTGCTGCTGATTCGCGATCGCCTCGGCGTCAAGCCGCTGTACTACGGTTGGGATGGGATGTCGCTGTGGTTCGGCTCGGAGCTCAAGGCCCTCTGCAGCGTAACAGGCCATTGGCAGCCGGAAATCGATCGGAGCGCGCTCGCCGACTTCTCTCTGCTACGGGTACATCAACGCACCACGCACGATCTACCGTGATGTCTTCAAGCTGGAGCCCGGCCACTGGCTGGAACTGAAAGAGGGCGGTGAGCCGGTCGTCCGCCGGTACTGGACGTGCTCGACACGCTGCACGATCCTCTGGAAGGAAACGGGAAGTCAGCTGGCCGAGCAGCTGGAAGCGCTGATGTCCGACGCATTCCGGCTGCGCATGGTGTCGGATGTCCCGGTCGGGATGTTCCTGTCGGGAGGCCTCGATTCCTCGTTGGTCACGGCGCTTCTCCAGAAGCACCACGGCAACATCCACACCTTCACGATCGGTTTCTCCGAAGATGGCTTCGACGAAGCCTCTCATGCCCGGCGTGTCGCCGAACACCTCGGGACAAGCCATACGGCGCAAGTGATTGCGTCCGCCGATGCCAAAGGCATTCTGCTGCAGTGGGCGGATCTCTATGACGAGCCGTTCGCCGACTCGTCGGGCATACCGACGTATCTGGTCTCCAAGCTCGCCGGCGAGCGGGTGAAGGTCGTGCTGTCGGCCGATGGCGGCGACGAACTGTTCGGCGGCTACAACATCTACGCGAACATGATTTGCAACATGCAGCGTCGCGATGCCATCCCTGGGCCATTACGCCAGATGGTCGGAAAGGGCATGGAACTGCTTAGTTTTTCGATTCTCTGGACGAGAGGCTCGCGGTGAGCTCCTTGCTGCCCGACAGCTGGCGAGGCCGCCAGCGCCCGACATTCCGGCTGCGGCGAATGCGCGACTGGCTGGGAAGCCGGACCAACGGACAGAT
>CAWCEC010000005.1:0-302689 GCA_963794525.1 uncultured Chloroflexia bacterium | reverse complement strand
CCCCAGCCACGCTCGACCATGCCGGGCACGACGGTCTGGGTGACGTGCAGGGTCGTCCACAGATGCTGGTCGAGCATCTCCGCGACATCGGTCGCGTCGAGCTCGGCGACCGGTGTTCCGCCGGACCAGCCACCGACGAGATGGAGCAGGACGTCGATGCTGCCCAGGGCCGCTTCGGTTGCTGTCAGGGCGTCTCGGGTCGCGTCACGCTCGCGGAGGTCGACCACGACCGGCATCCAGCGATCGGCGTCGAGCCCGAGCTCCGTAGCCATCTCGCGCAGGTGGGCTTCGTCTGTGCCTGCCAGCGCCAGACGGGCTCCGGTGTCGGCGAAGGTCGTCGCACTGACACGGCCCAGCTCGCCGGTGGCGCCGGTGATGAGGACCACCCGGTTCGTCATCGCGTCCACGGGTCGAAGCATGACACCCGACCCTCGGGTGCGAAGTCTGGCGCCGTTGCGTCAGGAGTGACAAGCGTCGAACGATTCCGGTGCGTGACCCGTTGGATAGCCACTTGTCGCGCGCTACGTGACGCCAGCCGGCTGGGCGGACGCCACCACGACGCCAGCCGTCACTTGTGACCTGTGGCGCAACAGCCGCCACCGGTGTCAGCCCGTTGCAGCAGGCTCAGGACCGGTGGGCTTCGCGGTCCTTCCTGTGCGGGACGTCCGAGGCTGCCGACCACGGGACCAGCGCCCGGATGAAGCGGAAGGCGCCGGTCGGTCGCCCGTTCACATCGGCCGCCTCCTCATCGGGCGTCGAAGACGCGGCCGCGCCGACCGGCTCGTCCTCGGGGACCTGCAACGGGTCCACCGCGAGTGGCATGTCGCCGGGACGCCCGTCGGCTTCGGGATCCATCACCGCGACACCCGGGTCGGAGGCAGGCTCCGACGCATCGGGCATCGCGGGCTCGACCTCGACCGGCGCGGCCTGCACGGCCTGCACGGCCTGCGCGGCATCGGGGTCATCGTCGACCCAGTCGTAGACGGCCACCGCACGTGCCCGCGCCCGCGCGCGGACCTCATCGAGGTCGGGTGGTGTCGGGACCGAGTCGGCCCGCCGAGCGATCTCGCTCGGGTCTCCCGTCTCGATGAGGCTCTCGACGAAGTGGGCGAGGGTCGCCGAGTAGTCGGCGACCGCGGACTCGAGACCGGCGAGCTCGGTATCGATGATCGCGTCGTGGCGCAGGAGGTACGACGCCATGTCGGTCCGGCGCTCCTTGGACCGGCGTGCGGCCTCCCGGCGGATCCGCTTGATCTCCCTGGCAGCCCAGGCTTCGATGCCACGCACGTCCTCGTCGGCCAATCGGCGGAGCTCGTTGGCTTCGATGGCGGCACGCGCACGTGCCTTTTCGACATGGTCCTTCGCCTCGTCGGCGACCATCTCGTCGATGCGTTCGCGTTCGCGCACCAGCGCCGCGTGCATCGCGTTCGCAAGTCCTGCGAGGAGAGTCGGCGTCGGTCCCGCGGGCACATGGCCCTCGGCCGTCTGAACATCCCCGGTAGTGGTCTGGTCCATTCGGGCTACCCCCAAGGTCGCCGAACGTACTGCCCACTCCGCACGATGGCAACAGGCCGTGCACGAATGCGGTGCGCGCCGGAACCGGCCCCGAAGACCTTATCGGGGTACCTCGGTGCGCACCGGATGGGACCTTCGCGCGACAGACCCGCCCGTACCCGCTGCCTACGGTGAGGACCACACCCCAACCCTCGCCGCCGCCCAGCGACGGCCGCACGAGAAGCCGCCGCGCGCATGCCCGATCGACGAACCCTTCCCCGTCTCCGCCCGCTCTCGCTGGTCGTCGCCGCTGCGCTCATGTCGCTCATGGGGCTGGTATCCGCCGGACCGGCCGATGCCTGGGACGGCGGGGCGTACAGCTCGTCGTCCGAGCGTGCCCTGGTGACGCTCACCAACCGCAGTCGCGCCGCCGCTGGCCTCCGAGCGCTCAGGGTCGACAGCGCGTTGACCTCCGTGGCCCGCTGGCGCAGCAAGGACATGATCCAGCGCGACTACTTCAGCCACGACATCCCCGGCTACGGCAGCGTGTTCAAGAAGCTCGACTCGAGGGGCTACTGCTATCGGGTTGCCGGCGAGAACATCGGCTGGAACACGTATCCCGACGGCGAAGCCACGGCGGCCATCCACCGGATGTTCATGGACTCGTCCGGCCACCGGAAGAACGTCCTCGGTCGGTCGTGGGATGCCATCGGCGTGGGTGCCTACAAGGGCTCGGACGGCAAGAAGATGTGGACCGTCCTGTTCGCCGACAAGTGCGGTTCCAGCGCGAAGGCGACCCCGAAGCCGGCCCCGAAGGCGACGCCCAAGCCCAAGCCCACGCCAAGGCCGACACCGAGACCGACCCCCAAGCCGACGCCGGAGCCGACACCGACACCCACCCCGACACCGGCTCCCACCGCGCCGCCCGAGGGCTTCCATCGCCCGACCGATGCCGCGAACGGCCGGGGCGACGACGACGACGGCGGATCGTCGGGTGGTGGACCGCCGGCAGCCCAGGCGACGACCGGGACCGGTCTGCGCGTGGTGGCGGGCCCCGGCCCCGGCGGCCTGGTCGAGGCGATCGTCGGGGACGTGACCGTCCTGTTCTTCGGCACCTGACGCACTGGCTCGCGGTACTAGCGCCATGCGGACCTTCGGGCGACTGCCCTTGACCACACCGCACCGCTACGGTGCCCTCCGGACTCGACCACCCACCGAGGGACGAATGACCGCCCTGCTCACCCGCCTGCTCGACGCTCCCGACAACGGCAGCCGCGACGGGATCATCCTCGAGGCGCGCGACCTGACCAAGGCCTATCCCCTGGGCGAGACGACCGTGCACGCGCTGCGCGGCGTGTCATTGACCGTCGGGGCGGGCGAGTTCGTGGCCTTGATGGGGCCGTCGGGCAGCGGCAAGAGCACGCTCCTCCAGCTGCTCGGCGGTCTCGACCGCCCGACGAGCGGCGAGGTCGTCCTCGAAGGGGAGATCATCAGCGAGCTGTCCGACGACCGCGCCACGCGACTGCGCCGCGATCGGACCGGCTTCGTGTTCCAGTCCTTCAACCTGATCCCGCTGCTCGACGTGACCGAGAACGTGGCGTTGCCGTTTACGATCGCCGGGCTCGATCCGGCACGTGGCGAGCTGGCCGCCCGGATCCGCGAGGTCATCGCGCTCGTTGACCTGACCGGCAAGGAGCATCACAAGCCCGACCAGCTGTCGGCCGGCGAGCAGCAGCGGGTCGCCGTGGCCCGCGCGCTCGTGACGCGGCCGGCGCTGCTCTTCGCCGACGAGCCGACCGGCAACCTGGACTACACGACCGGGACCGAGATCCTCGACGCCCTCTGGCGGTCGTGCCAGGAACGCCACCAGACCGTGGTCCTCGTGACCCACGACTCGAAGGCGGCCGCCTATGCCGACCGCGTCCACGTCATCGGCGACGGGCGCATCCTCGATACGATCGAGCTCGGCCGTCGCGCCGACCACGACGCCACGGCCCTCATCGCCCGGCTCGCCAGCCTCGGGCTCTGAACCGGATGCGCGGTCTCCACGGTCTTGCGTGGCGGGGCCTGCGTGCCAGGCCGCTGCGCACGTCACTCACGACGATCGGCGTCGCCCTCGGCGTCGCGGTCCTGTACGCGGGGCTCGCGACCAATGCCGGCATCGGGGCGGCGGTCGATCGAGCGGTCGCGACGATGGTGGGACGGGCCGAGCTGCGAGTGGCCGCCTTCGGCGAGACCGGTCTGTCGGATGCGACCCTGGCGACGATCGCGACGACGCCCGGCGTCGAGGTGGTGGCGCCGTCGTTCGAACGACGGACCTACCTCGGCACGGGGTTGCTCGGTCCGGGACCGTTGCCCGCGCCCGTCACGCTCGTCGGGATCGACCCGGAGATCGAGCCGCTGATCCACGATCTGACACTGTCGTCCGGCACCGCGCTGACCGGCGGGGCTGAACCCGAGGCGCTGGTGTCCGCCACCCTCGCCACCGACGACGCGCTATCGGTCGGGTCCAGAGTGGGCCTCCAGGGCGTCGACGCGCCCGTGTACCTGCGGGTCGTCGGCGTGCTGGCCGACGACGGGCCGTGGGCGGGCGCGACGGGACGCGCCGTCGTCACACGCCTGCCGATCGCCCAGTCGGTGTTCGGGGCCGACGGGTTGACGCGGATCGACCTGGGCCTCGTTGACGGCGCGGACCGTGCCACCGTCATCGACGCCCTGGAGCGAACGCTGCTCGCCGAGCCCTACGTCGTCTCGTCGCCCAGCGACCTCGCCGCCGCCATGGAGGCGTCGACCGGCGACTTCGCAGCCACGACCGCGCTGATCGCCGCGATCGCCCTGTTCGCCGGCGCATTCCTGATCTTCAACACGCTTTCGATGACGGTCGTGGAACGGGTCCGGGAGCTCGGCCTGTTGCGCGCCGCGGGCGCGACCCGTGGCCAGATCACGACCTACATCCTCGTCCAGGCATCGGTCATCGGCGTCGTCGGTGCCGCGCTCGGGATCCTCGCCGGTGGCGCGCTCGCCGGGGGCATCGCGGCGTGGATGGGCAGCGTCGGGTCGGTGCCGCTCGCGTCCCCTGTCGTTCGCCTCTCCGATGCCATCATCGCGCTGGCGATCGGTGTCGGCGTCACGCTCGCCGCAGCGATCGAACCAGCCCGTCGTGCCGGCCGCGTCGCCCCGGTCGAAGCGCTCAGGGCGCGGCTGGACCTGCCCTCAGCGCGTCGTGCGCGGCTGCGCTGGCTGGTGGCGGTGTTCGGGACCGTCGGGCTGCTGGGTCTGCTGATCTGGCCGCGCGCGGCCGGCGAGGCGGCACTGCTGCGCTCGCTCGTCGTCTATGCCGTGCTGCTCGCCGTGGCCTTGCTGGTGCCGCTGGTCCTGCCGGTCCTGGCGCGCCTCGCCGGGACACCGTTCATCGTGATATCGCGACTCGAGGAACGCCTGGCGCGCGCGTCCGTGCTGCGTGACCGCGCCCGCGCGGCCCTGACGGTCGGCGCCCTGACCGTGGGTCTGGCGATGATCGTGGCGCTCGGCGGTGTCGGGCAACACGCGCGAGCGGTCGCCGGTGCCTGGATCGCGGATGTCGTCCCGGGTGACCTGATCGTCAGCTCGATCTTCCCGCGGGGCCTGGACGAGGGGCTCGATGAGACGCTTGGCTCGCTCGCCGGGGTGCGCTCGGTCAGCCCGATCGCGACCTTCGAGCTGGCGGTCGACGGCAAACGCATCGACGGCGCGGCGATGGTCGGGGCCGACCTCGCAGCTGATGGTCGTCTCCAGCTCGTCGACGGCGACCGGGCGGCAGCGCTCGCGGCGCTCGATGCCGGCGGGTCGGTCATCGTGCCGTCCGGAGTCGCCGCGCGGGACGGTCTCCGCCTCGGGACGCCGATCACAGTCGCGGCGGTCGATGGCTCGGCGATGAATCTTCGTGTCGTCGGGGTGGCGGCACGCACTCTGCCCGGGCCGTCGGGCGAATCGCTGCTCGTCGGCTGGGCCGATGCCGATCGCCTCGGGATCGAGGGCGCCGACGCGTTCGCCGTTCGCTTCGTCGAGGATGTCTCCGCAGTCGACCGGGCCGCCTTGGCCGACGAGGCGCGGACGCTCGCACTGGACCCCGTGCCACTCGACCGGATCCAGGGAGCGATCGGCGAGGCGCTTGATCGGGTCTTCGGCCTGTTCGACGCCCTGTCGCTGGTGGCCGTCGTCGTCGCCTCGCTCGGGATCGTCAACACGCTCACGATGAACGTCCTCGAGCGCGTCCGCGAGATCGGCGTGCTGCGTGCCGCCGGGATGACGCGGCGACAGGTGTGGCGGTCGGTCGTCGTCGAGGCCGGCATCACGGGATTGGTCGGCGCGATGTGCGGGGTCGTCGCGGGCATCGTGGTCGGTGGCCTGATGGTCGCGTTGTCGGGTGGTCGTTGGGATGTCGTCGCCGGGGTGCCGTGGCTGGCGGTCGGCGCCGCGTTCGTGCTGGGCGTGGTCCTGGCGATGCTCGCCGCGGCCTATCCGGCGCGACTGGCCAGCGGTATCTCGATCGTCCGCGCCGTGGGGTACGAATAGGGCACACGACCCACTTCTTGCCCGGAATCACGGTGCTAGACTCGGCGCGTCGGTCGTCCCCCCAGAACGACCCCGTCACCGGAGCATCGCTTGACGATCGCTATCCCGCGACTCGACCGGAGCACGGCCGAGCAGCGCGGTATCACCCTGGCGGATTTCCTCGTCCCGATCACTCTCGGCGAACGGACTCCAACGTGGATCCGGCACGTCGCGCTGGTCATCGCCGGCGCTGCCTTCGTCGCGCTGACGGCACAGGTCGTCATTCCGGCGGATCCAGTGCCGTTCACCGGCCAGACGTTCGGCGTGCTTACCGTGGGGGCGGCCCTCGGCTTCCGGCGCGGCGCCCTCGCGCTGTTGCTGTACATCGCGATCGGCGCGGTCGGCCTGTCGGTCTTCGCGCCGGGCGGTCCGCAGGGCATCGCCCGGATCGTGGGTCAGACCGGCGGGTATCTCGTGGGGTTCCTCGTGGCGGCCGCCATCGTGGGCCGGCTCGCGGAGCTCGGGTGGGATCGCCGGATCGCCGGGTCGCTCGCTGCGATGGCGATCGGCACCGCTGTCATCTACGCGATCGGCGTGCCCTGGCTCAAGGTCGCCAGCGGCATCCCGTGGGAGGCTGCGGTGGCGGGCGGCATGACCAAGTTCCTTATCTGGGATGCAGCCAAGCTGGCCATCGCGGCGGGCATCTTCCCGGTGGCCTGGTGGATCATCGGTCGCCGGCCGGAGGATCGCTGACCGCCGCTTTCAGCGAGCGGTAGGACTCGCGCAGCAGCCGCGCGACCTCGGGCCAGTACGCCCGCCCGGCACCGGTCGACCCCTCCGGATCGATGGCCGCCCCGCGATCGCGCACCTCCGCGGCCTCACCGCGAAGCCGGCCCGCCTCTGCCACGGCGCTCGGCGCGACGGCGTAGATCGCCGCATACAGCGACGTGATGGCGTCGCCGGCGGCGCTGCCGGCCGCCAGCCCGATCTCGCGCCGAACGACCCACCAGCGCAGCTCGCGCCGCGCGACCTCGTCCGCATCGACGTCGTCGGGCAGACCGAGCAGCCGGTACGCTCGGCCGATGTCGGGGGCAAAGCGGTCGTAGTCGCCGCGGCCGGCGTCTAGCGGCGTGCGCGCGAAGCCCGCGGCAGCTTTTGTCAGGTACACGCTCGCCGCCAGGGCGGTCGGCCACGCGACGCCGGCCTGCTCGCGTAGCCCGAGCAGCAGCCAGCCGAACAGGCGGGCCGGCTGGCGCCGGTAGTACGCCTTCCACATGCGGGTCTCGAGCGTAGCCAGTCGATCGGCATCGAAGCCTGTGCCCCAGCGTCCCAACGGTGCTCTCCTCCTTCTCCGGCTATGGTGCCGCCGTGGATACGCAGCTGGGCGACCCCGGGATGTTCGGCCCCGAGTCTGAAGCGTGGCGGCTCGACCGCGAGGCGATGCTGCTCCTTGGCGCGGGGCCGCGCGCGCTGCTGCTGCAGATCGCACACCCGCAGGTCGCGGCGGGCGTCGCCGACCACTCCGATTTCCGGACCGACCCGTGGCGGCGCCTCGATGGGACCCTGCGCGGCTACCTGCGCATCATCTATGGCTCGACTGCCGCGGCTCGGGATGAGATCCGCCGCCTGAACGCGCTCCATCGCTGGATTCGCGGCAGCGGCTATTCCGCCCGCGACCCGGCGCTGGCGCTGTGGGTGCACGCGACGCTGGTCGAGTCGACCGTGGTCGTCAATCGCGCGTGGGCCGGTCCGGTGACGCGTGACCAAGCGGCGCGGTTCTACGAGGAGACGAAGCCGATCGCCCGGGCATTCGGCGTGCCCGAGGCGTTGCTACCCGGCGACCTCGAGGCGTTCGAGAGGTACCTCGCCGAGCAGCTGGGACCGGACGGACCCGTGCGGGTCGGGCCCGTGGCGCGCGAGCTTGCGGCGGTCATCCTCCACCCGCCGCTCCCCGGTGTGCTGGCACGGACCGGGGTGCACCCTCGGCTGTACGACTGGACGCTGTGGCCCTCGATCGGTCTGCTCCCGCCCGCGATCCGCGAGGGCTACGGCCTGCGCTGGGGACCCCTGGAACGGGCCGTCGCCGGTTGGCTCGTGACGGCTTGGCGAGCCTGGAATCCCCTCCTCCCGACCTCGTTCCGACAAATGCCTCAGGCACTCGCGGCTGAGGCTCGCGTCTCGACGGACCCTCAGTAGAGGGAGGGGAACCGCGGGCGGAACAGCGTCGAGAGGTTGACGGGGGTCGCGTCGTCCAGCGTCTGAAGCAGTGTCTGGGTCGTCGAGATCCCATAGCGCCGGTCCGCGACGTACTGCCGCAGGGTCGACCAGAACAGCGTCGAACCCATCTTGGAGCGGGCCTGGTGCAGCAGGTTGCCGCCCTGGATGTAGACGATCTCGTAGTAGCACGCCCCCGAGTAGCCCCAGATCGACCGATCGAGCCGGCCCGTCGAGCAGCGGCTCGCCCGGCGGGTGCCGGTGACATCGCGGGCGACGAAGTCGGCGACCGCCTCGTCGGCGAACGGCTGGCGCGCCTGGTCGTTGCCGACCAGACCGTAGAACCATTGATGCGCGGTCTCGTGCGCCACGAGGTAGCGGATGTTGGCCCGACCGACGCCGTACGGGATCCACGTCAGCCCGGGTGACTCCATGCCGTAGCCGCCGGCCGACTGGACGACCTTGTAGATGGGGTAGGGGTAGGTGCCGAGCCGCGATCGCATCGACCGGAAGGCATCCGCCGCCGCATCGAGGATGAGCGCCCGGTTCGCGGAGGACCGGTAGTAGTAGCGGACCTTGGTCGACCCGACCAGGACGGTGGCCGTCCGGAAGTCGGGCGCAGCAGTGATCGTCACGTCGCGGATGTTCCGGGCCACGAAGCGCTGGGTCCGGCCATCCGCCGAGACCGACACGCGGTCGGCGGTCGAGGCGACGACGAGCCGACGATCCGCCCGAACGGTCACGATCACCTCCGGGCTCACCGGGGTCACGAACGGGTCACCGTGGTTCGGCCGGGTGAACGCCGTCGTTCGGCTCACCCACGGGATCCAGCGATAGGCATCGACGATCCCGTTGACCTTCGTGAACAACCAGTTCGAGCCAGACAGCGAACTGCGCAGCCGGGCGAGGTAATGCACGCGAACCTTGGCTGTCTCGCCAGCCGGGAGGATGCCGCCCAGCGGCACGATGACGGTCTGGTCGCTCACGCGGCGGGCGACGGCACGGCCGTCGACGGTGACTGCCCGGAGCGACATGCCGCCGAGTCGGGCAGCGATGGTGTTGAGCTCGACGCGATCGATCGGGCCGCCTGAGTTATTCGTGATGGTGGCGACGGTATTCGCCATGAACGACCGAGTCGCGTAGTTCAGCGTCAGGCTGACGGAGTACGTCGCCGAGAGCTTGAAGCTCGTCCGGTTCGCGCTGCCCGGGACGATCGCACTCGTCGTCGCCGCGGCAGGCGTCGTGTCGGCGCCGTCGGCGCCGTCGGCCACTCGTTCGCTCATGCCCTCACCGCAGGCCAGTGCGGGCGCCACGATCCCGAGGACCAACAGGGCGGCCAGCCCGACCGGAGCGGCGAGGCGGGACAGCGAACGCTGATACATCGCCGGAATCGTACCCCGCGAGGTCCATCCGACGGTCCCGGACCATGGTCCCGCGGCGCCCTACACTGCGAGGGCATGGCCACCGGCACCGTCAACGACGCGTTCCTCGATGCCGTCCGTGCCCGAGTCCCCGGCCTGCGCCTGCTGACCGACACCGCCGACCGCGAGACGTACCGGCGCGACGAGACGGCCTACCTGCCGGCGGGCCTGCCCGGCGCGGTGGCACTCCCCACCGAGACGGCACAGGTCGCCGAGCTTGTGCGGGTCTGCGGCGAGTTCGACGTCCCGATCGTGCCGCGTGGCGCCGGTTCCGGTCTGAGCGGTGGCGCGGCCGGCATCGATGGCGCCCTGACGATCGCGTTCACGGCGATGGATCGCATCATCGAGATCGACGCGGCGAACCTATGCGTCGTCACGCAACCCGGCGTCATCAACGCCCGACTCAAGGCCGCCGTCGCCGAGCAGGGCCTGTTCTATGCGCCGGACCCGGCCAGCTTCGAGATGTGCTCGATCGGCGGGAACCTGGGCACCAACGCCGGCGGCCTGTGCTGCGTGAAATACGGCCAGACCCGCGAATCGGTGCTCGGTCTGGAGGTCGTGATGGCCGACGGCAGCGTCGTGCGAACCGGCGGCAAGAACGTCAAGGACGTGGCCGGCTACTCGCTCACGCACCTGTTCGTCGGGTCGCAGGGCACGCTCGCGCTGATCACGGAGGCGACACTCCGCCTCAGGCCGACCCCGCCGCCGCGGGCGACGCTGCTCGCGTTCTTCCCGACGCTCGAGGCGGCCGGCGACGCGGTGGCAGGGATCGCGGCCGCGGGTCTGTCGCCGGTCACGCTCGAACTGATGGACCGGTTCACGATCCGGGCGGTCGATGACGTCCACGCCCTCGGGCTCGATCGCGACGCCGCGGCGATGCTGATGATCGAGTCGGACCTGCCGGCGGCGTCCGCGGCCGAGGAGCTGGCACGGGCCGAGTCGGTGTGCGTCGAGGTCGGTGCAACGACGACCGTGCGTTCGGAGACACCCGCCGAAGCCGACCTGCTGCGCCAGGCACGGCGCGCCGCGCACTGGGCACTCGAGAAGATCGGCGACGTGAAGATGGAGGACGTCGGCGTGCCGCGCTCGCGGGTGCCGGACATGCTCCGGGCGATCGAGACGATCGCCGCGAAACACGCCGTCCGGATCGGCACGTTCGGGCATGCCGGGGACGGGAATCTCCATCCGGATCTCGTCCTGGAACGCGGCGATCCACAGGGAGAGGCGATCACCAAGGCGGTCCAGCAGGACCTCTATCAGGCAGCCCTCGACCTTGGTGGGACGGTCACCGGAGAGCACGGCATCGGGTCGGCGCGGCGCGAGTGGCTGGAGCCGCAACGGGGAGCTGACGCGGTCCGCGTCATGCGCGCCATCAAGACGGCGCTCGATCCGCAGGGCCTGCTGAACCCGGGTCGCGTCCTGTAGTCGCGCCTCCCGCTCGGAGTCATCCGCGCGCCCGTCGGCTGCGCATGACCAGACGAGCCACGACGGAGAAGTCGCGACGACGTCGAGGTTGATCGATCGGCCGGGAGCCGTGGAGGAGCCCGGTCGCCACTCGACTCCAAGGAGGGCCTCAACCCACCATGTCTTCCAGGAAGCTCGCCGCGTTCGGGACGGCGATGGTCGCCTTGACCATCGGCGCCGCCCCGATCCTCACCAGCGCGGCCGACCACCTCGATGCCCCCGCCCTCGGCGGGGCCACCGCGAACGGCCAGATCGCGCCCCATTCGGAGCACGGCGACCGCGACATCAACGATGTCTACGTCTTCCGAGCTCCGGACAGCTCTCGGCGAACCGTCATCGCCATGACCGTCAACCCGGCCATCAACCTGTTCGGTGGCAACTTCGGGACCAACGTCAGGTACATCTTCAACATCGACAAGAACGGCGACGAGAAGGCGGACCTCGCCTATGTCGCGCGGTTCGGACGTGTCGATCGAGACGATGACGAGAAGTATCCCGAGCAGGACTACCGGATCACGAAGTACAGCGGCCGCAACGCTCGCTCGCTCGACAGCGGCACGACCGTCGCCTGGGGCGAGTCGAACGATGGCAGCGCTCGCACCCGCCAGAACCTTCGGGCCTGGGCAGGCGTCCGGTCCGATCCGTTCTTCTTCGATCTGACCGGGTTCATCGGGACGACGACGCTGCTGACGACCGGAACGGCCGTCGGTGGCGACGCGCTCGGCAACAACCCGACAGACTTCTTCGCCAACCTCAATACCAATGCGATCGTCCTGTCGATCCCGAACTCGCAGCTGCCCGACACCATGGGCGTCTGGGCCGTCACGCAGTATCGGAAGGACGGCAAGTGGCGGGCAGGCGACCAGATGGGTCGACCCGCGATCAGCACCGTGTTCAATCCGACGGCCGACAAGGATCTGTTCAACCGGACCCCGCCGAGCAAGCAGGCAACGGCCTACAACGGCAAGTTCCGGAACAACGTGATCAACGGCCTGAAGTTCTTCTCGAGCCTCGATAGCGAAGGCGCGTACTCGAACGCTCAGGCGGCGGCCCTGGCCGACGTCCTGATCCCGGACGTGCTCGTCTACAGCCGCTCGAGCACCTTGCCGGCGCCGCTCAACGGGCGGGGTCTGGCCGACGACGTCATCGACGTCGAGCTCAACGTGACCACGGGCGGTGACCCGCTCGGCCTGTTCGCGGATCGCAACGCCACCGGCGCTGTTCCCGGGGACGGGGTCGGTCCACACACCGACTACCTGTCGCGCTTCCCGTACCTCGGGAGGCCCCACTAGTCGGACGCATCGGAGGGCGGCCCGAGTCGGGCCGCCCTCCGGTCGCCCTCTCTGGGACGCCGATCATGATGTCGATAGCTGACGCACTCCCACGCCGACGACCCCGGACTGTCGGCCTCCTGCTGGCGGCTTTGCTCGTTGCCGCCGGCTCGTATCTGTTCACTGCCGTGCGCCAGCCGGCCGCGCCGCCGATCTCCCAAGGCCCGGTTCCAGCGGCGCCCGCCGCCTCCGCTGCGCCGATCGACGGCGGTGGCGCACCCATCGGCTCGATCGCCCAGATCGATCACGCGATCGAGGCCTGGTCGAAGAACCTCGAGACCAACCCGCGGGACTTCCTCGCCGCGACCAACCTGGCGGCGCTGTACCACGGTCGTGGACGGCTGACGTACGACCTGACCGACTACGACCGCGCGCTGACGGCAGCCCGGACGGCGCTCGAGATCGAACCGATGCACGGCCCGGCGCGCGCGCTCGAGGGTGCGATCCTCTTCTCACTGCACGACTTCGCCGGCGCCTTCGCGTCCGCCGACGCGCTGGTCCGCGCCGATCCGTCGCAGACGGGCGCGCTCGCCGTCCGGTTCGACGCTGCGCTCGAGCTCGGGCGGATCGATGTCGCGCGGCAGGATTTGGACGCCCTTCGGAGCGTCGGCGGTCCCGCCGTGCTGATCCGCGAGGCTCGATTGGCCTCGGTCACCGGGAATGCCGAGCTGGCGCTGGAGCGGGCGCAGGCCGCCCGTGCGGCGGCCATCGCCGACGACGCCGAGGATCTCGGCTTCTACGACTATGCCGAGGGCGAATACGCCAGGCTCGCCGGCGACGCGGCCACGGCACGTGCGGCCTTCGCCGCCGCGCTCGAAATGCGCGACGACGATGTCGGCGCGCTCATCGGGCTTGCCCGTATCGACGCGTTCGACGGCAAGGTCGAAGCGGCGATCGCAGGCCTCCGCCGAGCGACGGATATCGCACCGCAGCCCGAAGCGCTGGCGCTCCTTGGCGATCTCCTGGAGCAGCAGGATCCGGGCGCGGGGGCGGCGTCGTTCGAGACCGTCCGGTTCATCGAGCAGGTCGGCGACATCCAGGCGGCGACGTTCGACCGGCAACTGCTCCGTTTCGAGCTAGATCACGGCGGCGCGAGCGAGGCACTCCTCGCGCGTGCACGAGAGTCGGTGACCGAGCGACCCGACTGGTCCGGACACGACACCGTCGCCTGGGCGCTCTACCGCCTGGGTCAGTTCGATGCAGCAGCCGAGTCGATCGCCGCCGCCCGCGCCCTCGGCGCCGACGACGCGCGCCTGCGCTTCCATGAGGGCGCGATCCGGCTCGCCCGGGGCGATGTCGAAGCTGGCGAGCGATCGCTCCGTTCCGCGCTCGACCTCGGTCCCGCGCTCGATCCGCTCGAACGCAGTGAAGCGGAGCGTCTGCTGGCGACCTGATCCTGCGAGCGGTCACTCGTCATGCATGCCGTGCATGCGGGCCGGGCGGGGTCGGATCGGATGCGCCGGGTGCATCACGAGCGAGTCACGTTGACATGAAGGTCCGGGCGGCTCGATGATGCGCAGCACATGCATGCACATCTGTTCGACACATCTGTGCATCTCGGTTGCATCACGCCGATATGACCGCCGACCGCGACCTGCTGGTCCAGGCGAGCCGCCTCTACTACGAGCTCGGTGAGACCCAGAACGAGGTCGCCGATCGGCTCGGGGTGACCCGGCCGCAGGTCAGCCGCCTCTTGAAGCGCGCACGCGCCGAGGGCATCGTCGAGATCCGGATCATCGACCGCCACACGGCGGAATCGCCCGCGGCGGACGCGCTGACGCGCCGCTTCGGGCTCGATGCGGTCCACCTGGCGCCGACACTCGCAGGTCCCGAGGATCTCACTCGTCGGATCGTCGGCCGGCTCGCGGCGGACGTCCTCCGCGCGAGCGTCCGCGACGGGACGATCATCGGGATCGGGCACGGTGCCTCGATCGGCGCCGTCGCCGACGCCCTCGACGAGGCCGCGACACCCGTCCGCGCGACCGTCGTGCCCCTCGCCGGCGGGTACTGGTCGACCGGCCCGGATCGCGACCCGTTCCGTCGGATCGCCGACGCGTTCGGTGCCACCCCCCACGGCCTCATGGCGCCTGGCCTGCTCGAAGATGCGGGAACCACGCGCGCACTCGAAAGCCACGCGGGCGTCCAGGCGGTGCTCGACCTGTGGGCTCGGCTCGATGTCGCGCTCTACGGCATCGGTGGTCGGACGTGGGGTGCCGCCTCGGTCGGCGCGGATGTGGCGCGCGACCTCGACGACAGCGAGGCCGTCGGCGAGATCCTCATCGCGCCGTTCGACGTCCACGGTGCGTTCGTCTGCCCCGAGCTCCGCGAGCGGGTGCTCGCGTTCGATGCTCGACTGCTCGGCCGCGTGCCGGTATCGATCGGCGTCGCCGCGGGCGCCCGCAAGGTCGACCCGATCCTCGGCGCACTGCGCGCCGGGGTCGTGCGGACGCTCGTCACCGACGTCGAGACGGCCGAGACCGTCGCCGCCAGGGGCGCCCCATGACGACGCCGAGCACCGCGATCCTCGGCATCGACCTCGGCGCGACCGAGGTAAAGGCCGGTCTGGTCGGGCTCGACGGCCGGCTGCTCGCGATGGCGCGGGCCGGGTACGCGCTCCAGGTCGGGCACGGGCCGGGCTGGGCGGAGCAGGATCCCGGTGCGTGGTGGTCGGCGATGACCGTCGCTGTCGGGGCGCTTCGGCCGCCCGAGCCGGTCGACGTGGTCGCGATCGGCGTCGACGGACACGGGCCGACGTTGGTCCCGGTCGACGAGCGCGGCGAGGCGACGCGGCCCGCGGTCACCTTCCTCGACACGCGCGCAACAACCGAAGCAGCGGAGCTCGCCGACGCGACCGGTATCCGCGGCTGGGCGCTCGGCCCGCTGCCGGCTGCGCTGTGGTTGGAGCGCCACGAACCCGAGGTCGCCGCGCGGACCCGCTGGTACCTCACGACGTGGGAGTGGCTGGCATTCCGGTTGACGGGGGTCACGACCGCACCGCTCGTCCCCGGGCAGGCGACTCCCGATCCGACTCGAGTCGCCGCGACGGGCCTCAGGCTCGACCGCCGGCCGGAGTCCACCGCGATGGGTGCCGTCGTCGGCCGGCTGAACGCGGCAGCAGCTGAGGCGTTCGGTCTGCAGCCTGGCATCCCCGTCGCGGGCGGCACCAATGACGCGTTCGCGAGCTACCTCGGCGCCGGGCTGACTGACGCGGGCGATGCCTACGATCCGGGCGGTTCCGCGGGCGGCTTCGGCGTGTACTGGCACGAGCCGGTCGAGGTTCCCGGTGCGTTCGTGACACCCGCCCCACTGGAAGGCCTGTACAGCGTCGGCGCGGCGATGGCCGCGACCGGTCGCGCGCTGGACTGGTTCCGCGATGGCGTCGTCGGCGGCGGCGTCACCACCGAGCGACTCCTCGAAGAGGCCGGCACGACCCCGCCCGGCGCGGACGGTGTCGTGTTCCTGCCGTACCTCGCCGGCGAGCGGTCGCCGATCTGGGACCCGGATGCCACCGGCGCGTTCGTCGGGCTCACGCTGGCGCATGGGCGTGCGTACCTCGCGCGAGCCATCCTCGAGGCGAGTGCGTTGGCGATCCGCCACGTCGCTGAGCCGATGATCGCCGCCGGCGTGACAGTCGACGCGATGCGGGTGTGTGGCGGCCCGGCTCGCAGCGAGACCTGGAACCAGATCAAGGCGGACGTCACTGGCTTCCCGGTGCTCGTGCCGGACGTGCTCGAGACGGCAGTGCTCGGCTCTGCGATGCTCGGCGCCGTCGGCATCGGGGCGAGCCCCGACGTACCCACCGCGGTCCGCTCGATGACCAGGATCAAGCGGCGGCTCGAGCCGCGCGCGGAGCACCGGGCGACGTACGACCGGGCCTTCGACGTGTACCGCGGCCTCTACCCGGCCCTCCGGCACGTCCTCCGGAGCGCGACGTGACGGCGACCGTGCGCCCGGGCGCGATCCGGGTCGACGACGTCGATTTCGCGTTCGCGACGCGCGGCGGGGGTCGATTGCCGGTGCTCGATGGGATCGAGCTCGACGTGGCGGGCGGCGAAGTCGTCGCCCTGATCGGCCCGAATGGCTCGGGCAAGTCGACCTTGCTGCGCGTCATCGCCGGTCTGCTCGCGCCCGAGCGGGGAACCGTCACGCTCGACGATCTGGCCGTCAGCGGGCCGGATCCTCGGGTCGGGCTCGTCTTCCAGGAACCGCGGCTCCTGCCGTGGCGAGCGGCGGCGGACAACATCACGTACCCGCTCGAGCTCGCCGGGTGGCCGCGCCTACGCCGCGACGAGCGGCTTGCCTCGCTCATCGACCTCGTGGGGCTCGACCCCGGGGTGATTCTCAATCGCCCGGCCGAGCTGTCCGGCGGCCAGCAACAGCGGGTCGCGCTGGCGCGCGCGCTCGCACTGGAGCCCGGCGTCTTGCTCCTGGACGAGCCGTTCAGCGCGCTCGACGCGCTCAGCCGCGAGCGATTCGACCTGGAGCTGCTGCGCCTCTGGGAACGGGCCGCGCCGACGATCGTCCTCGTCACCCACAGCATCGCCGAGGCGATCCTCGTCGCCGATCGAGTGGTCGTGTTGTCGGCGCGGCCGGGGCGAGTCGTGGCGGATCTCCCCGTGGAGCTGCCGCGGCCGCGGTCGATCGCCGATCTCGATGCGGCGGTCGTCACAAGGACCTCTCGCGAGATCCGGCGGCATCTCGGCGAGGTGGCTGCCGCGTGAACCGCACCGCCATCCTCTCCGTCCTTGGCGCGCTCGTGGTGTTCCTGCTCATCTGGCAGCTGGTGGTGATCGTGAGCGGATTCCCGCCGTTCATCCTCCCAGCGCCGGCCACCGTGTTCACGCGGTGGGTGACCGCATGGTCGACAGGCATCATCCAGCCCCATCTCGTGGCGACCCTGGGCGAGGTCGCGTTCGGTTTCCTGGTCGGTGCCGGCAGCGCGCTGGTCGTCGGGTACGCGCTCGCACGAAGCGCTGTCGTCGAACGCCTGTTGTCGCCGTACCTCGTCGCCGCCCAGGCGACCCCGATCCTTGCGCTCGCGCCGCTGATCGCGTTGTGGTTCGGGCCAGGACTCGCCGGCAAGGTGCTGATCTGCGCGCTGATCGTGTTCTTCCCGGTCGCCGTCGCGACGATGGTCGGTATCCGCTCGGTTGATGCGCGGCTCCTGGAGCTCGGTCGATCGTTGCGCGCGACCCGCCGCCAGGTGTTGACCACGCTCGAGATCCCCGCGGCGCTGCCGAGCATCCTCGGTGGCATGCGCGTCGGCGTGACCCTCGCGGTCGTCGGCGCCATCGTCGGGGAGTGGGCCGGTGCCGAAAAGGGTCTCGGCGTGCTGATCAACCTCGCACGCGGGTCGATGTTCGATATCCCGTTGATGTTCGCCACGCTGCTGACGATCGCGCTCGTCGGGATCGTGCTCTACCTCGCCGTCGTCCTCGTCGAGCGGCGCCTCGTCGGCGCGCGCTGACGCGCTACCGTGTCCATCCCAGGAGGTCCCGTGCCCACCTGTCGATCCCTTCTTGCGCTCATCGCAGTGATCGCTGTCGTCATCTCCGGCTGCGGCCAGCCGGCTCCGTCGCCAGCGCCGACATCCTCGTCCGCGAGCCGCCTGCCGACCTGACCCCGTTGACGGTCGGGCTCGGCTTCATCCCGAGCGTCCAGTTCGCGCAGTTCTACCGTGCCGATCAGGCCGGGTACTACGAGGAAGCCGGGCTCGACGTCACATTCCAGAACAAGATCGACCCGGATCTCGTGACCCTCGTCGGGCAGGGGGCGGTCGATGTCGGCCTCGCCGATGGGACCAGCGTCATCCCGGCCGTGAGCAACGGCATCCCGATCAAGTATGTCGCGACCATCTACGGGCGTTTCCCGTCGGTGGTCTTCGCGAAGGCCTCGTCGGGCGTCGCTGATGCCAATGACCTCGCCGGCAGGAAGCTCGGGATCCCCGGCCGCTACGGTTCCTCGTGGATCATGCTCCAGGCGCTGCTGCGATCCGCGAACCTGACCCCCGACGACCTCGACGTCGTCCTCTATCCCGACTTCGGGCAGGGCGCGGCGGTCACGCAGGGTGCGGTCGATGCCGCGACGGGCTTCGTCAACAACGAACCCGTGCAGCTGCGGCTGACCGGCGAGGAGGTCAACATCCTGCGCGTCGACGAGATCACGCCACTGCCGGGCAATGGGCTGATCGTCGGGCGCGATGCACTCGACTCGAAGCATGACGCGATCGCCGGCTTCATCGCTGCCACGCTGCGGGCGATGGAGGAGATCGACGAGACGCCCGAGGTCGGGCTCGAGGCGGCGCTCACGGCTGTACCGGAGCTAGCCGCCGATCGTGACACCCAGGCTGCCATCCTCGACGCCACGATCGAGGTGTGGCGCGGGCCGGTCCAGGAGGAGAGTGGTCTCGGCGCGATCGAGCCGGCCGATTGGGAGGCATCGCTCGAGTTCCTCACGGAGCTCGGTTTGGTCCCGAACCCCGGTCACCGTCGACGACCTGATCGACACCGGTGCGTTGCCGGGAACGGGCTGACAAGTGGTGCTGGGCGGCGTCCGACCGAGCGGCTCGCGACGGTCGTGGTGGCTGCGCGAGGCGTTGGCCGCGGAGGCGGCCGCGACGCCGCACCTGGCGGCGGCCGCGCCACCGTTGCGCGGCACGACGACCGCCGACGTCGTCATCGTCGGCGGTGGCTACACCGGCATGTGGGCCGCGCTCCGGGTGACGGAGCTCGAGCCGGGCGCGCGGGTCGTGCTGCTCGAGGCCGACATCTGCGGCGGCGGCCCGTCGGGGCGGAATGGCGGCTTCGTCACCAACTGGTGGGACGAGTACCCGACGCTGCTCTCGCGCTACGGCGTCGATGGCGCGCGCGCGATGGGCGATGCGATGGAGGCGGCGGTCGACGAGGTCGGGGCGTTCTGCGACGCGCACGGGATCGACGCCTGGTACACGAAGGCTGGCTCGCTGTCGGTGAGCGCTGCGCCGGCGCAGGACGGCTCGTGGGATGAGGCCGTGGCGGCGCTTCGCGAGCACGGCCTGGGTGACCGGTACGTTCCGATGACCGCCGATGAGGTCGCCCGGCGCGTCCGCTCCCCGGTGTTCCGCGACGGGGCGTTCATGCCGGGCGCGGCCACCGTCCAGCCCGCCACCTTGGCGCGTGGGCTCCGCCGCGTGCTGCTGGAACGGGGCGTGGTCATCGCCGAGGGCAGCGAGGTCGTGGAGATCGATGGGGTCCGGCCGGGGACGCTCGGACGGATCGGGGCCCGCGCTCGTCGCGCGCCGTCGCGTCGCGGGAGCGGCCGAGGTATCAGGCCGGTCCGTGTGCGCACCCGGTCACGGGACGGTGACGGCGAAGTGCTGGCCGGCTCGGCCGTGGTCGCGATCAATGCCTGGGCCGCCGGCTGGCCGTGGTTCGCGCAGCGGCTCGTGACGTGGTCGTCGTACATCGTGCTAACCGAGCCGATCCCCGACCGGCTGGCCGACATCGGCTGGACCGGCGGCGAGGGTGTCGCCGATGCGCGGTTCACGCTGCATTACCTGCGGACGACGCCGGATGGCCGCATCGCGATCGGTGGCGGCGGTGGGCGCGCCGGCTTCGGCGGGCGGATCGACGGTGTTTTCACCGATGCCGTCTCCGATGCGCGACGGGCGGCCGCGGGTCTGCGGCGGCTCTTCCCGTCGATCGCCGACGTGCGGATCGAGGACGCCTGGGGTGGCCCGATCGATATCAGCGCCGACCATCTGCCGTGGTTCGCGTCTATCGGCGACCGGCCGATCCACTACGGGCACGGCTACAGCGGCAATGGCGTCGGGCCGTCGCTGGTCGGTGGGCGGATCCTGGCGGCGCGTGCGCTCGAACGCGTCGATGACCCGGCGCTGGCGCTGCCGCTGGCGTGGGGCAGGGCTCCCCGGCGGTTCCCGCCGGAGCCGGCACGCTTCGTCGGTGCACGGCTGGTCCGCGAAGCTGCCGCGCGCCGCGAATCGATGGAGGAGCGGGGCGAAGACCCGGGTGTTCGTGCTTGCGCGAGCTGAGCCGGCTGCCGCGACGGATGGGCTACCACCTGGGTCCGGACTGAGCGCGCGTTTCGGCAACGATCGGCCCGAACGGGTAGAATGGGACTCTCCCGTTCAGCCACGGATGCCGTCCGTCCATGCGCAGAGGTCACCCTTGAACAGCCGTCCCCCCGTCAAGCCCCCGATCGATCTCCCGTTCAAGCACGTGATCGACGAATACAAGCACCAGGCCCAGACGATCACCTGCACGTGCGGCTGGCACGGCAGCTCGCAGACGATCGACCGCGGCGGCTCCGAGTGGACGGCTCACCTGATCGAAGTTCGAGGCAAGAAGCGCTAGACGCTTCGACAACGGCGCTACCCCGACCCGGATCGACCGATCCGGGTCGTTTCATGTCCGCTAGCCTGTCCGGCGTGGATCTCCCCGGCACGGGCCCCTTTTCGATCCGCGCACGCCTGCTGACGCCGCTCGCCGGTGGCGGGACGCGGTTCGAGCCCGATGGGCTGGTCGAAGTCGATGCGGGCGGGCGGATCACGTTCGCGGGGACGGCGGGGTCCGAGGGGCGTGCCTCGGCGGCGGCTGGCGACGCCATCGACCTGCGGCCGTGGGTGCTGCTGCCCGGGATGGTCGACCTGCATGCCCATCTGCCGCAGCTGCCGAACGCCGGGCTCGGCGCGGGGATGGAGCTGCTCCGGTGGCTCGAGCGCTACATCTTCCCACTCGAACTGGACTTCGACGTCCCCGTGGCCGAGCGCGTCGCGCCCGCCGCATGGCGCGCGTTCGCGGCGGCCGGCACGACCACGGCCCTCGTCTACGGCGCCGTCTACGAGGCAAGCCTCGATGTGATGTTCCGGGCTGCCGAGACCCACGGGATCCGCGCCATTGTCGGCAAGGTGATGATGGACCGGAACACCTACGACCTGACCACCGACCCATCGACCATCCTCGAGCGATCGCTGGCCGAGAGCGCCCGATTGATCGAGCGCTGGCACGGGGTCGATGGCGGTCGGCTGCGGTACGCCGTCACGCCACGCTTCGCGATCTCGTGCACGGCCGACATGCTGCGCGAATCGGCGTCCCTCGCCGCGTCGACCGGCGTGTACTGGCAGACGCACGTCTCCGAGGACCAGGGTGAGATCGACGAGGTGGCGCGGCTGTTCCCGGAGGCGCTCGATTACGTCGACGTGTACGACCGCGCGGGCGGCCTGGGGGTGCGGACCGTGCTTGCACACGCGGTCCATCTGTCCGACCGCGAGCTCGACCGCCTCGTCGAGACTGGGACGCGGGTCGCGCACTGCCCGATCTCGAACCTGTTCCTGGCGTCGGGCGTGATGCCGCTGGGTCGATACCTTGATGCCGGGCTGTCACTCGGGCTCGGGTCCGATGTCGCCGGCGGGCCGGACCTGTCGATCTTCAGCGTGATGCGCGTGGGGTTCTACGCACAGAACGCACGGCGGGTGTCCGGGTTGGAGCAGGGCGCGGTCCTGAAACCGTTGGATTGGATCCGACTCGGGTCGCTGGGCGGGGCGGAGGCGCTCGGCCTGGCGGACGTCACCGGCTCGCTGGAGGTCGGCAAGGACGCCGACATGATCGTGGTCGACCCGGCGTTCCTCGCGCCGATCCCGGGCGTGGCGGATGACGAGGCCGAGGACTTGGCGTGCCGACTGATCTTCCGGGCGCATCCCGACATGGTCCGTGCCGCTTGGGTCCGCGGCCGCCGCCTGGAGGGCCCGGGGGCGCGTTCGTGACCCCGGACGTTCACGCTTGGCTCGCCGAGCACGAAGTGGCGACGCCCGGGAGCGTCCGTCGGCTGGAGACGGCGACCACGGCCGACCTGTTCGCCATCGATGATTTGGTCCTTCGTTGGTACGCCGGCGGGACGTTCCTCGTCGAGGAGCCTGAGGCGCTGCGGCGTGAGGTAGCGGCGCTGACGGCCCTGGCCGACACCACAGTACCCGCACCTCGGCTCGTGGCGTGGAGCGCCGAGCCACCCGCCGTGCTCATGACCCGGCTTGCGGGCGGGCGCCGACTCGACGTGGCGGATCCAGTTGCGGTTCGCCTGCTGCTCGAAGAGATCCACGGGGTCGATCCCGAACCATTCGCCCGCTGGTTCTACCGCGGCTACCACGAGGGCGTCGATCTCCCGCCGCCGACATGGTGGCGCGACCGTGTGTTGTGGGATCGGGCGGTTCGCATCTCGTCAGACCGACCACCTGCCTACGAGCCGGTCTTCATCCACCGCGACTTCCATCCGGGCAACCTCCTCTGGACGTCGAACGACATCAGTGGCGTGGTCGACTGGGGCAACGCTTGCCTCGGACCGGCGGCGTTCGACCTAGCCCACTACCGCGTCAACATTGCGACGCTGGTTGGTCCGGTCGTCGCCGACACCGCGTTTCCCGGCGACCCAGCGTGGGACATCGAGGCCGCCCTTGGCTATGTCGATCCGTGGTCGCGCGATGCCCGCGACGTCTGGGTCGGGCCGTGGCCGGACGTATCGGCCTCGGTGGCCCGCGACCGCATCGAAGTGTTCATCGCGAGAGCGGTCGCGTCTCTCGGTTGAGTGGGCGATAAGCGCTCGCCGGTACCGTCCGGCCATGCCGGACCGAGAACGTGCTGCCGACCGTGGGTCGCGCCTAGCGCGACGTGATTTGGTCACCCTCGGCGCTGACTTGCGAACTGCACGCGTCATGGCAGGCAAGACGCTCGAGGATGTCGGGCGCGCTGTGAGCTTGTCGTACAGCAGCGTGGGTCGGATCGAGCGGGCCGCCCTGCCCAGCGTGACAGTCACCCAGCTGGCGAGGATCGGTGCCGTCGTCGGCCTAGATGTTCGGGTTCGCGCATATCCGGGCCCGACGCCACTCCGAGATACAGCCCAGATCGCGCTGTTCGATCGGCTGCGTGTGCGATTGGGATCGATGCTCGTTATGCGTACGGAGGTGCCGCTTCAGATCGAAGGCGACCTTCGAGCGTGGGATGCCGTGATCGCCGGTTTCCAACCGGCTGCCGATCCCCTACACGCCGAGGGTGAGACCCGGCTGTATGACGCCCAAGCCCAACTTCGACGGATCTCGCTCAAAGCGCGGGATTCTGGCGTGGACACCGTGCTGCTGGTCATCGCCGACACCCCGCGAAATCGAGCGGCCGTCCGAGCCGCCGGGCCGATGATCACCGAGGGGTACCCGATCCAGCCCCGAGCCGCGCTGGCATCGTTGGCGGCAGGTCGGCATCCGGGCGGCTCCGCCGTGGTTTTCATCTGACCCGTGTGCATGGGGTGACCATTCGCGGGCCTGAGGCCTCGTTTCGACGCCTGTGGGTGCACCGGGTGCACAAATGATCGGCATGGGCGTCTTGCGACGACTCGGTGATCACCTGGTGCACAAATGGACGCTGTCGGGACGGACCCGGGACCTCCAGGGTCCGATATGGTCACCTGGTGCACACGCTATCGCTGCTGACTCGGGCCTATGCCCGATAGCGTCGACATCCTCATCGCCGGCGGCACGATCGTGGATGGGACGGGTGCGGCGCCACGGACGGGCACGGTCGTCATCGAGGGTGATCGGATGCGGCTGCTCCCCGCCGACGCCGAGACGCCCGCCCACGCCGGCACCACCATCGACGCCACGGACAGCGTCGTTGCCCCCGGGTTCATCGACCTGCACAGTCACGGCGGTCTGGTCATCCTCGCCGAGCCGCGGCACGAGCCCAAGGTCCGCCAGGGTGTCACGACCGAAATCGTCGGCGTCGACGGCAACGGGTTCGCGCCGTTCGACCGTCGCGAGGACCTCGAGGCGTTCGTGCACCTCGACTCGGGTCTGGATGGCCGGCCAGACATCGACTACGACTGGCGAACCGTCGCCGATTACCTCGCCCGCTACGACGGCACGGTCAGCGTGAACATCGGCACGCTGGTCGGGAACAGCCAGCTCCGCATCGCCGCCCTTGGCTGGGACGACGTCCCCGCAGACGCCCAAGCCATCGATCGGATGCGCGCCACCCTCCGCGACTCGATCGCGGACGGCGCCGTCGGCCTGAGCTCGGGCCTCGACTATCCCCCCGGCAGCTACGCCACGACGGAGGAGCTCGCCGAGCTGACCAGAACCGCCGGGGAGCAGGGTGGCTTCTACCACACCCACGTCCGCTACCCGCTCGGTGACCGGTTCCTCGATCCGTTCAAGGAGGCCATCGAGATCGGGCGGCGCGCTGGAGCGCCGGCCCACATCACCCACTTCTACCACCGCCAGACCCATCCGGGCGGCCCGAACGAGCTCCTCGCGCTCGTCGACGACGCCCGCGCCGCGGGCCTCGACGTCACCTTCGACACCTATCCGTACGAGTGGGCCAGCACCCGGCTGCTGATCCAGCTCCCCCAATGGGTCCAGGCCGGCGGTCCCGGCCCGCTCAAGGAGCGACTCGCGGACCGGCCGACCCGGGCCAGGCTACAAGTCGGAGATGGGACCGGCCTACACGAGCTCGGCGGGTTGGGCGGACCTGCGGCTGGGCAACTTCATGCGCCCGGATCTCCTGCGCTGGGAGGCCCGAACGCTGGCCGAGGTCATGAACGACACCGGTCAGGATGCCGTCGACGCGATCTGCGACCTGCTTCTCCAGGAGGACCTTGGCGTCAACCAGGTCACCAGCGGGCCGTGGTCGAAGACGCTCCCAGAGTTCGTCAAGCACCCGGTCGGGATGGTCGGCACGGACTCGACGTTCATCGGCGAGAAGCCAAGCCCCAGGACGTACGGCTCGTACCCGAGGATCCTCGGTCAGTTCGTCCGCGACGAGCAGCTCCTCAGCCTCGAGCTGGCGATCCACAAGATGACGGGGGCGGCAGCCAAACGTCTCAGCCTCCAGCATCGCGGCACCATCCGCGACGGCAACTTCGCAGACCTCGTCGTGTTCGACCCAGCGACCGTCCGCAGCAACGCCACCTACGAGGAGCCGCGCCGCTTCCCGACCGGCATCGAGCACGTCGATCGTCAACGGCACGCTCGTCGTCCGAGAGGGCGAGCACACCGGCGCCACGCCGGGTCGCGGGATCCGCCTAGGCGTCGACTAGCGCCGTCATGGTGGTATCGTCGCGGGCCATGACGACCCGCACGAGCGCGCCCGATGCGCTCGTCGTCCCACCCGCAACGACCGTCCCCGGTCGAGCGCGCCCGGCGGTCCCGCTGCGTCGCGAGGGGCCGGAGAAGCTGACCGGGCTGGCGCTGTATACCGACGACATCGTCGTCCCCGGTGCGTGGTACGGCGCGACGATCCGATCGACCGACGCCCACGCTACGTTCGAGGCCCTCGACCTCGATCCCTCGTTCGATTGGTCGAAGGTCGTGGTCGTCACCGCGGACGACATCCCGGGCGACAACATCGTCACCTCGATCAAAGCCGATCAACCGATCCTCGTGCCGGTCGGCGGCGAGATCCAGCATCACGCTGAGCCGCTCGCGCTGATCGCCGCACCGGACAAGGCAACGCTCCGCGAGGCACGCCGACGGGCAACGCCGCGGACGACCAAGCTGCCTGCCGTCTTCGACCCCGACGCCTCGGACCACGTCTTCGCCAGTTACGCGATCGATCGCGGTGACCCCGATGCGGCGTTCGCGGCCGCGGACCTCATCCTCGAAGGCGAGTACCGGGTCGGGCACCAGGAGCAGCTCTACATCGAGAACAACGCGATGATCGCCGTCCCGACCGAAGGCGGCGGCGTCACCGTCACCGGCTCGCTGCAGTGCCCGTACTACCTCCATGCCGCGCTCAAGCGCGGGCTCGGGCTCGACGATCAGGCAGCACGCGTGGTGCAGGCCGAGACCGGCGGCGGGTTCGGCGGCAAGGAGGAGTTCCCGTCGGTCATCGGGCTGCACGCCGCGTTGCTGGCGAGAAAGGCCCAGAAGCCGGTCCGCATGATCTACGACCGCCACGAGGACATCGCGGCGACGACCAAGCGCCATCCGGCGATCGTTCGCCACCGGACGGGCGTGACCCATGACGGCAAGCTCATCGCGCAGGACATCGAGGTCGTCATGGATGGCGGGGCGTACTGCACGCTGACGCCCGTCGTCCTGTCACGCGGCGCCATCCATTCCGGCGGACCATATCGCTGCCCCAACGTCCGGATCCGCGCGCGAGCGACCCGCACCAACACGCCGCCCAACGGTGCGTTCCGCGGGTTCGGGGCTCCGCAGACCGAGTTCGCGGCCGAGACCCATCTCAACCGGATCGCAGACGAGCTCGGCATCTCGCCGCTCGACATCCGGCGACGCAACGTCTACCAGCCCGGCGACACCACCCCGACCGGGCAACTGCTCCGGGACAGCGTGGCCGGCGAGGAGGTCCTCGAGCGAGCGGCTGAAGCCGCGGAGTTCAGCCGACATGCGGACACGCACGGGTTCCGCGCGGCGGGCGCGCGCGGGTTCCGGATCGATCCCGGGCTCGGCGCTCCGCACCGAGCGCGACCGGACGGCGTCGGGCATCGGGCTGGCGCTCGCCTGGCACGGTGCCGGGTTCACCGGTTCGGGCGAGGTGAAGCTCGCATCGGTCGCGTCGATCGAGCTGACCGCAGACGGCCGCGTCCGCATCCTGACCGCGTCGACCGAGATGGGGCAGGGGACCAAGACGATCTTCCCCCAGCTGGTCGGCGACGCCCTCGGCATCCCGGAAGCGGACGTCGAGATCGCACCACAGGACACGGCCTACGTGCCCGACTCCGGCCCGACCGTCGCGTCGCGCACCGCGATGGTCGTCGGCGGGCTGCTGATCAAGGCCGCCCAGCGGCTGCGCGAGCAGGTCGAGACCGCCACCGGCGGGCCCTTCGCGAGCACCGCCGCCGCATACGCCAAGGACAACGGCGCGACCCGCATCGACCAACAGTTCGAGCCGTACCCGGGCGGCACCCCGTTCGACGACGCGACCTACACCGGCGATGCCTACCCGGCGTTCGGCTGGGCCGCATGCGTCGCGCGCGTCGATGTCGACCTCGACACCGGCGAGGTCCATGTCCGCGACGTCGTGGCCGCCGACGACATCGGCCGCGTCATCCACCCGGTCCTCGCCGAGGGGCAGGTCGAGGGCGGGACGCTGCAGGCCGTCGGCTACGCCACGATCGAGGAGATCAAGCTGCGCGACGGCCGCTACCTGAACGACAGGCTCGCGACCTACATCATCCCGACCTCGCTCGACGCGCCGCGCATCTCGACGATCCTGGTCGAGGCGCCGTTCGGCGGCGCGCCCCACGGCGCCAAGGGCGTCGGCGAGCTGCCGATGGACGTCGGGGCGCCGGCGGTCGTTGCCGCCATCGCCGATGCGACTGGCGCCTGGATCACCGACCTGCCGGCCAGCCCGGAGCGCATCCTCGCGGCCCTCGCCGATCGGCCAGCGGCGGCCGGGCCCCGACCCGCCGAGTCGGAACCGGCCAGCCAGCTCGCCTCATGACGACGTACGCCCTCACGGTCAACGGCACACCGACCGAGGTCGATGTCCCGGGCATGCGCCGCCTGCTCGACGTCCTGCGCGAGGACCTGGCGCTGACCGGCACCAAGGAGGGCTGCGGCGAGGGCGAGTGCGGGGCGTGCACGGTGCTGGTCGACGGCGCCCCGGTCGACTCCTGCCTCGTCCCGATCTGCCAGGTCGCCGGCACCGACATCCGGACCGTGGAGGGCCTCGCGCCGGCCACCGCTCCAGGAACGGCCCAGCAGCTGGACACCCTGCAGCACGCCTTCCTCGTGACCGGCGGTGCCCAGTGCGGCATCTGCACGCCGGGCATGCTGATGGCGGCCCGCGCCTATCTCGACACGGGTGGCGGTCCGGACGAGGACGCGATCCGCGAATCGATCGCCGGCAACCTGTGCCGGTGCACCGGGTACACCAAGATCGTCGAGGCCATCGCCCTCGCCGCCAGCGGAGGAGCCGCGCCGTGAGTCCATCCGACGACCGCGTGGCGGTCCCCACCAACGGCCACCACCCGGCGATGTCCGATGTCGATGAGCCAGGCACGGAACGGGGAACCGCCACGCCCCCGATCGTCACGACCGACCGCGGTCCGCGCGCGATCGTCCCGACCGTCACGCCCGCCCAGCTGGCGGCTGGCTTCGGCATCATCGCGGCCGTGATCCTGCTCGTGCTCGGCCGGCGCCGCAGCCGGCGCGACTGAGGGCCGCCACCCCACACGATGTCGACCGAGCCGCCCGTCACCAGCCCGCGCGATCTGGCCGGGGCGTACGCGGCCCTGTCCGCGGGCACGGCCGAGACCCCGGTCCGTCCGATCGCCGGCGGGACCGACCTGATGGTCGCGCTCACCGGTGAGCTCGGTCCCGCCGCCGGCCAGCGTCGTCGACCTGTGGGCCATCGATGACCTTCGCGGCATCGCCGTCGACGGCGGATCGCTGGCCCTCGGCGCGCTGACCACCTACACCGACATCCGCCGCTCGGCGCTGTGTCGCGAACACGTGCCGGCGCTGGTCGAGGCGGCCGCCACGATCGGTGCGGCCCAGATCCAGAACCGGGGCACGCTCGGCGGCAACATCGCGAATGCGTCGCCCGCCGGCGACACGCTGCCGGTGCTCCTGGCAGCCGATGCCGTGTTCGTGGTCGGCTCGGAACGAGGTGAGCGTGAGGTGCCTGCCGCGGAGTTCTGGACGGCCTACCGGCAGACGGCGCTCGCGCACGACGAGCTCGTCCTGCGGATCCTGATCCCGCTCGCCGCGGCCCGCGAGATCCGCTTCCGCAAGGTCGGCACGCGTCGCGCCCAGTCGATCAGCAAGGTCGTGCTGGCCGCAGCGTGGCGCGGCGACGGCACGTGGCGGGATGTCCGCGTCGCCCTCGGGTCGGTGGCGGCCACCCCGATCCGGGCACACGGCACGGAGGAGGCCCTCGAGGGCCAGCCAGCCGACACCCGAGACCGCCGACCGGGCGGCGGAGACGCTGGCCGGCGAGCTGGCACCCATCGACGACGTCCGCTCGACCGCGGAGTACCGCCGCCTCGTGGCCGCGCGCGTCCTGCACCGCATGATCCGCGACGCCGGCGGCTGGTGACTCCGGCCCGTGCGCGACCCTGGCGCACGCTGTTCGAAGGCGCGCCGCGGTTCCTCGACCGGCTCGAGGCCGCCGGCCCGTTCGAGTCGACCGACCTGCTCTTCCACGTCGCCCGTGACATCGCCCACGCGATGCCCGAGGACGACCAGATCGAGCTGATCGACGCGCACCCGCGGCTCGGCGCGCCGCCCGGGACGGTGTCGGCCATGAGTTACGTCGAGCAGGGGTACGACCGGGGAACTGCCGCTCCCCTCGACGTCGGCGGCCGAACTCGAGCGACTCAACGACGCCTACGAAGGCAGGCACGGCTTCCGGTACTGCGTGTTCGTCGCGGGTCGACCCCGCGAGGCGCTGCTCCCCGGGATGGCCGCCGCGCTCGACGCCGACCGCACGTCCGAGCTCCACCGCGCACTTGACGCCGTGGTCGACATCGCCATCGACCGTCATGCGAAGCTGTCGACGTGATCGAGCTCGGCGCGAACCGCTACGGCAAGGCCGCGATCCGCGTCGTGCGGGTGGGCCGCGACACCAGCCCGCATCGACTCCGCGATCTCACCGTCGCGATCGCCCTCGAGGGCGAGTTCACCGCGGCGCACGCGGACGGCGACAACAGCCTCGTCGTCGCCACCGACACGATGAAGAACACCGCCTACGCGTTCGCCCTCGACCACCTCGATGGCGCGATCGAGGCGTACGGCCGAGCGCTCGCCGAGCATTTCCTCGAGTTCGACCAGGTCGACGCCGCGACCGTCAACATCCGCGGTCATCAGTGGCGGCCGATCGATGTCGCGGGTAGCCCGGCGGCCGACGCATTCGTGCGTGGCGGTGAGGGCACCCGTCTCGCGACGGTCACCGCGTCCCGCACAGGGACCACGGTCGAGGCCGGCGTCGAGGACCTCGTGGTCATGAAGACGACCCGCTCCGGCGTTCGAGGGTTTCCCGCGCGACCGCTACACCACCCTCCCCGAGACCGATGACCGGCTGATGGCCACCAAGCTGACCGCCATCTGGCAGTACGGCGCGCCCGACCTCGACTTCGACCAGGTCTTCCTCGACGTCCGGACGACGCTGCTCGAGGTATTCGCCGACCACGACAGCCCGAGCGTCCAGACGAGCATCTGGATCATGGCCAAGGCCATGCTCGAGCGCCACCAGGAGCTCGACGAGATCCGGATGGTGCTCCCGAACCTGCACCACTGGCTGGCCGATCTCTCGCCCTTCGGCCTGACCAACGACAAGACGGTCTATATCGCGACGACCGAGCCGCACGGGCTCATCGAGGCCACGATCCGCCGCTCGGAGCTCTCCTGATGCCACCGCCCGGCGTCATCGTCACGGGCCCGCCGGTCGACGGCGCTGAGCGCGTCCTGACCGACGAGGCGCTGGCATTCGTCGCCGACCTCCAACGTCGGTTCGGCCACGTCCGGGTGGATCTGCTCCACCGGCGCCATGAGCGGCAGGCGGCGCTGGACGCGGGCGAGCGGCTCGACTTCCTGGCGGGCACCCGCGAGATCCGCGAGGCGGACTGGACGGTCGCACCGGCACCGGCCGACTTCGACGATCGGCGCGTCGAGATCACCGGCCCGGCCGAGCCCAAGATGATGATCAACGCGCTCAACTCGGGCGCGAGGGTGTTCATGGCCGACCTCGAGGACGCCCTCTCGCCGACGTGGGCCAACGTCGTCGGTGGGCAGGTCGCGCTGATCGACGCCGTCCGCGGCACGCTGGCGTTCGACTCGCCCGAGGGCAAGTCCTATCGACTCGGCGAGCGGCTGGCGCAGCTCGTCGTCCGTCCGCGCGGCTGGCACCTGGTCGAGTCGCACGTGCTCGTCGATGGCGTGCCGATGTCGGCGTCGTTGTTCGATGCCGGGCTGTACCTGTTCCACAACGCCGCCGAGCGGGTCGCCCGCGGATCGGGGCCGTACCTCTATCTGCCCAAGCTCGAGTCGCACCACGAGGCACGGCTCTGGAACGAGGTCTTCGTGCATGCGCAGGCGGAGCTGGGCGTCCCGCGCGGCTCGGTCCGAGCGACCGTCCTGATCGAGACGATCATGGCCGCGTTCGAGATGGACGAGATCCTGTACGAGCTGCGCGAACACGCCGCCGGCCTGAACGCGGGCCGCTGGGACTACCTGTTCAGCGTCATCAAGCGGTTCCGGGCCGACCCGGCGCTCGCGACGCCGGATCGATCGCAGCTGACGATGACGGTGCCGTTCATGCGCGCCTACACGCGGTTGCTCGTGCAGACGTGCCACCGGCGCGGGGCGCACGCGATCGGCGGCATGGCGGCGTTCATCCCGAACCGGCGCGACCCCGAGGTCACGGAACGGGCGCTCGCCAAGGTCCGCGAGGACAAGGAACGCGAATCGCGCGACGGGTTCGACGGGACGTGGGTCGCGCATCCCGACCTCGTCCCGATCGCCACCGAGATCTTCGACTCCGTCCTTGGTTCGGCGCCGAACCAGAAGGAGCGCGTCCCGAACCTCACTGACGCTGCCGTCAGTGCCACCGACCTCAGCTCCTTCCAGGTCGAGGGCGGCGCCGTCACCGACGACGGGCATCCGGGCGAACGTCCGCGTGGCGCTGGCATACCTGGATTCGTGGCTGGGCGGCACCGGCGCGGCCGCGATCGACAACCTGATGGAGGACGCCGCCACCGCCGAGATCGCGCGGTCCCAGCTGTGGCTGTGGCGTTCTCGCGGGCTGCTATCAGTGGAGCGATATGCCAAGGTCCGGGACGAGGAGCTGGCACGCCTCGGTGGCGTCGGCTCGAGCCGGCTGAAGGACGCCTGGGAGATCCTCGACCACCTCGTCCTCGACGACGAGTTCGCCGAGTTCCTGACGCTGCGCGGCTACGCGATGCTGGAGTAAGGGTTCAGGCTCCGCCCTCGTCGGCTTCAGCCCTCGATCGGGCCGCGCTCCAGGAACCGGCCGAAGCCGCGGCGGCCCACGAATCCGCCCTCGCGAATGACGTCGGCGCCGCGGACGAGGACACTGCGCACCGCCCCCGTGACCTCCATGCCCTCGTATGGCGTGTAGTCGCTGGTGTGGTGGAGCGAGTCGGCCTCGATGACCCGTTCGGCGGACGGATCGAACACCACGATGTCGGCGTCGAGTCCGACTTCGAGCGCACCCTTGTCGGCGATCCCGAATCGAGCGGCGGGGTCGTCGATAGGAGCTCGACCATCCGCTCGAGCGTGATCCGGCCGCGCGCGACGCCCTCGCTGTAGAGCAGCGTCAGCAGCGTCTCGATGCCCGGCGCACCGTTGCTGACCCGGTCGAACGGGACGCCCGATCGCCGCCTCGGCCTTCTCGACCGCCATCCGGTCGGGGACGTGATCGGTGGCGACGAGGTCGAGCGAGCCATCGGCGAGGCCGGCCCACAGCGCGTCGCGGTCGGCGGCCGAGCGGAGTGGCGGTGAGATGACGAAGCACGCGCAGCGGCGTCGGGTCGGGTTCGTCGTAGCGGTCCTCGGTGAGGACCAGGTAGTGCGGGACACGTCTCCGCGGACACCCGGACGCCGGCCGCCTTGGCGCGCCGCACCTCATCGAGCGCGGCCGCGGACGACAGGTGGACGACGTGCACGGGCGAGTCCGTGGCGCGGGCGAAGGCGAGCGCCCGCGCCGTCGCGACCGCCTCGACGTAGGGTGGTCGCACGGTCGCGTGGTAGCGCGGAAGCGTGTCACCACGCTGCAGTGCCGCGGCGATGCCGGCGTCCAGCAGGACGGGATCCTCGCAGTGGACCTGCAGCATCCCGCCGTGCTCGCCCATGACCCGCATCGCATCGAACAGCGCCTGATCGCCGAGGCGGAAGTCGAAGACCATGAACGCCTTCGACGTGGCGACCCCGGCGTCGATCGTGGCGGGGAGTCTCCGCCAGCGGATCGTCGGCGTGGCCGGAGATGGCGAGCGACAGGCCGTAGTCGATCGCGCTGTCCGCCGTCGGTTGCGGCTCGCCATTCCTCGAGCCCGGTCCGAAGCGAGCGTTCGGCCGGCTGGCGACGACCCGGTCCCGGGTTGTTGAACGACAGGAATGTCGGTCGTGCCGCCGATACGCGGCGGCGACCGAGTCCTGGAAGAAGCGGTCGGGCTCGCGCGTCGGTGGCGACGCGGGTGTGCGTGTGCACGTCGACGACGCCGGGGAGTACCAGCATCCCGGTCGCATCGATCACGCTGTTCCGCGCCTGCGGCCAGCCCCTCGAGTGACGGCTCGATCGCCGCTGATGACGGCCGCCGTCGGACCGCCAGGTCAGCGCGCCGCGAGCCCGCGCCGCTGTGACGACTCGGTGCCGCCGCGAACCGACGAGGTCGGTCAGCCCGCGTCGCGACCGGTCAGCCGTCGAGCTCGACGATCCGGATCGGTTGGGCGCCCTCCCACAGCGCCGCCGACCGACCTCGCGCAGCCGATCCTGCCAGCCCTCGTCGGGGTCGATCGAGGCGAAGTGGTTGGCCGCCAGCTGGCCGACCTTCGACGACGTCGTGCAGGCGCCGTACGGGAAGAAGATCTCGCACTCGCTGATGCCGCCGGGGTACATCGCCAGCATCCCGGGCGCCGGGTGCGAGGTGTGGTTCTCGTAGTCGATGCCGGGCCGGAATTCGCCGTATGGGATCCATGTCGACTCGCCCGACCAGCGGCAGTGGATGAGCTTCGAGTCGATCGGCAGCATCCGCCGGATGGCCTCGATCGTCTGGGGCGCGGCCGGCTCCCAGCGGGCGCTAAAGTGCAGGTCACCGACCTCGATCCGCAGGCTCCCCATAGCGCGGAGGATAGCGTGGCCGCCGACCCCGGAGCGCAACGGCCGACGATCAGCACCCACGTCCTCGACACGGAACGTGGGGTGCCGGCGAGCGCGGTCCACGTCACGCTCTATCGACTTGATGTCGGTGACGGCAAACCGGTCCGGATGACCCAGGCGCTGACCGACGCCGACGGGCGGGTCCGGGATCTCCTCGAGCGACCGCTACAGGCCGGCGATTACCGCATCGAGTTCGACGTGGCGCACGAGGACGGCTCGTTCTTCACGAAGATCGCGGTCGATCTGCGGATCGACGACGTGGAGCGGAGCTATCACGTGCCGCTGCTGCTGGCGCCGTTCTCGATGACGACGTATCGGGGGTCCTGAGGGAGTTCTACCGTTCCGTTGCGCCAGCGGCCCCGCGAGTTTCATGCCATATGGGCGCTAGGTGATCCTTAGGCACAGTCAGGCCGGGGCGAGCCCAGCCAGGATGCATAGGAATGCAGGCTGCCTGGATGGTCACGCGCGTGCGAGCGGGGCATTTGGCCGTCTGCTGCATGGGCATCCACGTTCGACCCGCCGCACGATCTCATGTCCCACCTTAGGTGCATCCCATGCCCATATGGCAGGAAAGCGCCGGATGAGGCAACTGAGGGCGGCTAGCGGATCACCGGGAACGCATCGATGTCGATGCGCGGCCGCCCGCCCGTGCCCGATACGAACAACTTGACGGTATGCACGCCCGGAGTCGACCACGATCGACTGAACACGACGACACGGGCACGCGCGCTCGACCTGTAGAGATCGATGGTCTCCGCGTACGCGCCATCGACGTAGACCTTGGCCTTGCCGCTCGTCGGGCCCTGGCGGCCGACGATGGCGATCGCCCGAGCATCGCGTTTGAACTCGACCCAGGCGCCGGCTTGCGTCGACGTCCGCAGGTTGCCGTTACTGGCGGTGCTCGACGTCGTCGCCGACCAGCGGCCGGAGTAGCGGGCCAGGCTCGTCCCGTCCTGGAAGAGGAGCGCCTTGACGGCCGGTGACTCGGCCTGCGTCCCCACGTTGCCGGCCCCGTCCCGCCCAGCGATCGCGAACTGCGTGGATGTGGCGAAGGGCATCGCGACCCGCAGGGAGCGGGCAGCGACCGTGTTCGCGATCGTGGTCCACGAGCCGGTGCCGATGCGTCTGCGGACGACGTAACTGGAGACGGCGGTATGGTCGTCCGTCGCGGCCGGCCAGTACACGATCGCGCTGAGGGTCGAGCCGACGACGGTGCCGCGGTTGATCCCGTGGTGGTACACGGGGAGCGCCGTCGGCCCGGTCGTATCGACGACACGGAGCGCGTTCACGAGCCGTCCGGTCACCGTCTTCCCGGCAGTCGCCGGCAGCGATGTCCCACGGCCGAGCACGAGCGCCTTCAGCGCGGTCGGTGATGGCGGATCGTCGGCGGCGCCCGCGGCGAGCGCAGCGACGCCGCTGACGTGCGGCGCGGCCATCGACGTGCCCGCCGACCAGGCCCAACAGGGCGAGCAGCTCGGCTCAGCCGGGATCGTCGACACGATGTTCGTCCCGGGGGCGGAGATGTCGACCGTCGTCGCGCCGTAATTCGAGAACGTCGCCAGGCTGCCGCGCTGATCGATCGCCGCGACGCTCAGGACGTTGGCGATCGACGACTCGGCCGGGTAGAAGTCGTAGGTCGAGCTGTCGATATTTCGTCCGGCATTCCCGGCCGCGGCCACGAACAGCGCCTGGGATTCGGCGATCGCGAGATCCAGGACCGGACTCTCGTCGGTGCCACCCCACGACGCGTTGATGATCGGAACGTCGAACGAGGCCGCGTAGTCGATTGCAGCGACCGCCATGTCGTCGGAGCCGCAGGTGCTGCCGTCGTCGATGAACTTGACGGCCATGATCCGGATCGCCGGCGCGACGCCGACCACGCCGGAGCCGTCCAGCGACGCACCGATCGTGCCGGCGACGTGCGTGCCATGCGAATCCTGGCCGGCGTCGTGGACAGACGCGTCGCCGTTGCAGAAGTCCCAGCCGTGGATGTCGTCGACGAAGCCGTTGTCGTCGTCATCCATCCCGTTGCCGGCGATCTCGTCGGGGTTCGTCCACGCGCGATCGGCGAGGTCGGGATGGGTGAAATCGACCCCGTCATCGATGACCGCGACGACGATCGACGACTCGCCGTGCGTCACGCGCAGCGCTTCCAGCCCATCGATGTCGATGTCGACGATGCCGGTCTTGTCCTCGGTGCCGACCAATCGCTGCCCGGAGTTGTGGAGTCCCCATTGGATATCGAAGCCCGGTTCGGCGGTGATCTCGATCCGCGAGCTCGCGCCGGTAGTTCGGAGCGACGGCCAGCACGCGCGGATCCGCGTCGAGTCGGCGCCGGACGGTGGCCGGCGAGACGCCACGGCCGACGACGACCTGCGTGCGTCCCCCGGCGCTGGTCGAGACGACATCGAGGCCGAGGTCGCGGGAGATCGAGCGTCGTTGCGCGGCAGTCACGCCGGCTCGATAGCGGATGAGGACCTCGTCACCGATCGCGTTCGCGACGACCGGGTCCGCGGCGGTCACGCCAGTCGGGGCGATGGCGCTCGCTGCGAGCACGAGCAGGAGGAACAGCGGGTGACGGGATGCGCGCATCGGCCCCAATCGTACGCCCGGCGATCGTTCGAGCGTGACAGCCTAGATGTCACGGGTGGGTCCTAGTGTCCGGGGCATGGAAGCGCACGTCATCCCACTGCACCCATCGGTCCGGCTGGAGGGCGACCGGATCGTCATCGAGCGCCTGTCCCTGTCGGACCCGACCCTCGCCGCGTTCCTGGGGGAGCGACCGGCGGGGGATCGGGGTCCGATCGTGGAACGCGCCCTGCGCATCGGGCTGATCGCCCTGCAGGACGCGGGCGTGACGGTGAACGTCGATGCCGTGCGCACGGAGTTCGAGCGACTCGTCCGTCAGGCGGAGCAGGTCAACGAGCGTGCCGCGACCGCGCTGGAGCAGACGCTGCGCGCCAACTTCGCCGACGGCGATGGCCGCCTGCCGCGCACGCTCGAGAAGTTCCTCGGCGACCGCGGCGCGCTGCGCATGATGGTCGACGAGCTGTTCGACGAGAAGAAGCGCGACAGCGCCATCGGTCGTATCGGCGCGATGCTGGAGCGCTACTTCGACGGCGACGCCTCCAAGCTCGCCGTGCTGCTTGACCCGACGCGGCTCAACTCGCCCATGCACCAGTTCCGCCAGGAGATCGCGGCCGGCTTCAAGAGCCTTGAGGAGCGCCTCGTCGCGATCGAGGCCGCGGCCGCTGCGCGGGGTGTCGAACGGGCCAGGTCCGCGGCCAAGGGTGCCGATTTCGAGGACCTGCTGGCAGACATGCTCGGCGACATCGCCCGCGGCGCCGGCGATCTCCTCGACCGGACGACGCTCGGGGCGGGCGCGGTCATCAAGTCGAAGAAGGGTGACTTCGTCCTCACCGTGGACCCAGCGATCGCGCGCGGCTGCGACCTGCGCGTGGTGATCGAGGCCAAGGACCGCCCTATGTCGATGCGCGCGATGCGCGACGAGCTGCGCGAGGCGCGCGAGAACCGCGGAGCAGCGGTGGCGGTCGCGGTGTTCACGCCGGCGCATGCCCCGACCGGGGTGGGGCCGTTCAGCCTAGTCGGTGGCGACGTCTACTGCGTCATCGACCCGGACGCGCCCGAGCCGGCGACGCTCGAGGCAGCCATCCGCCTGGCACGGCTGCTGGCCCTGGCGTCGCTCGCCGAGCGCGAGGTGGCCGTCGATGCCGCCGCGATCGGAACGGCCCTGACCGCGATCCGGGAGCAGCTCGAGGTGGTGCGCCAGCTCAAGTCGCAGTTGACCTCCATCTCGAACGCCACCAAGGCCGTGTGGACCGGTCTCGACACGATGCGGGCAGGCATCCTGGCGCGGGTCAGCGAGGCTGAATCGGAGATCCGAACCGCCGCCGATTGACGGCCGTCGGGTCCTGTCCGGTTAGGACGCGCAGGCTAGCCCCGACCCGGACCAAGGGGTGCCCCGCACGGGTTGTCCGGTGGGGGATGATGTGCACGAGTCAGCGCCCGTCGATGCGGAGCGATCGGCTCCTCCGCGGATCCCCCGAGCCGGAGAACCCATGCGCCGCATCGTTGCCGTCGCCCTTGCCGTCATGGTCGCGCTATCCCTTGTCTCGCCGGTCGCGGCTGCCGATCCGCCGCCTGTCGCGGAGCCATCGGCGCCCACCGAGCCGATCACGACGCCCGAGGCGACCCCGCCGGAGCCGAGCGCTGAGCCGACCGTCGAGCCGACCGCGGCTCCTGATCCGGCGCCGACCGCCGCGCCGGTCGCCGAACCGGCGCCGACCGCCGAGCCGGAACCAGCTTCCGAACCGCCCGCCACGTCGGAACCCTCCGAGCTCGCGACACCCACCCCCAGGTCGAAGGACCTGCCCGACGCCCTCGACGCCAGGGGTCGGCCGAACCCGGCCGGTCGGTACATCGTCGTGCTCGCCGAAGGCGCCGATCCCACGAAGGTCGCCACGCGCCACCGCCAGGGCGAGGGCACGAAGGCCGAGCGCTCGTTCAAGCACGCGTTCCGCGGCTTCACCGCCAGGCTCGACGCCGTCCAGCGCCAGGCCCTGCTCGCCGACCCGAACGTCAAGGCCGTGGTCCCGGATGAGGTCATCGAGGTCACCGCCCAGATCGTCCCGACCGGTGTATCGCGGGTCGGCGCGACGAGATCCTCGCTCGCTCAGATCAACGGCGTCGAGAATCAGGTGGATGCCGACGTCGCGATCGTCGACACGGGGATCGCCGCGCACCCCGACCTCCGGGTCGCGGGTGGTTACAACTGCTCGAGCGCTGATCGGGCGCGCTGGACCGACGAGCATGGTCACGGCACGCACGTGGCAGGCACGGTAGGCGCCCGTGACAACACCATCGGTGTCGTTGGCGTGGCCCCTGGCGTCCGGCTCTGGGCGGTCCGCATCCTCAACTCGAGCGGCAGCGGGCTGCTGTCGTGGTACGTCTGCGGGCTCGACTGGATCCTCGCCCAGCGCGACCCGAACGACGGGTCGCGGCCGCTGTTCGAGGCGGTCAACATGAGCGTCGCGAAGTCGGGCGCCGACGACTCGAACTGTGGCTTCTCGAACAGCGACGTCCTTCACCAGGCGATCTGCCGGCTCTATGCCGGCGGAGTCACGGTCATCGCCGCCGCGGCGAACGAGCGCCGCAGCGCGGCGGGGTATGTCCCGGCCGCCTACAACCAGGTGATCACTGTCTCCGCCCTCGCCGACACGGATGGCAAGGCAGGCGGCAGCGGTGGCAAGCGTTGCTACTCGTGGGGTAGCTACGACCGGGACGACACGTTCGCTGATTTCAGCAACTACGGCTCGGATGTCGACCTGATCGCGCCGGGCAAGTGCATCTGGTCGACCAAGCCCGGTCCGACGTACGGCTATTCGTCGGGCACATCGATGGCCGCACCGGCTGTGACGGGCGCTGTCGCCCTCTACAAGGCAAGCCGTCCACTGGCCACGCCGGCCGAGGTCCGCGAATCGCTTCGCTACGTAGGAAACCAGGGCTGGTACACGTCGACCGATCCGGACCCGTATCACGAGCCGCTGCTCGATGTCGCGCGCATCGGGTCGCTCGGGACGTTCTCGCTTGGATCGCCCTCGACGGTCGCGCTCTCATCGAGCGGGCGGCACGGTGTTCGTGCCGGTCACCGTCGCTCGCAGTGCGACGTTCTTCGAGCGCGTCCGGTTCAGGGTCGACAGCGCACCGTCCGGCTGGGGCGCGACGATGACGACGTCCAGCGCGTTCGGCTGGACCGCGAACACGGCCCACGTCCGCGTGACGGCCCCGGCCAGCGTCAAGCCAGGCACCTATCACGTCCAGGTGAGTGGCACGAACTGGGGTCGGACGAAGTCCACGTCGCTCACGATCCAGGTCAGCGCCGACCTGCCGACGGCCAAGGCGCCGGCGACGTCTGTACCGAGCGGAAGCATCCTCGGCCGGTCATCGACCGGTACCAACAGCGTCACCCTCCGCGCGACCTGGGCCGCCGCGACCGACCCGTCTGACGCGATCGCCCGATACGAGGTCGAGCGCAGCGTCAACGGCGGCGCCTACGGCTGGACGGTCACGACCGCGAGTTCGGTGCGATCGACGTCCTTCGCGGGCCTCAGTTTCGGGACGACGTATCGCTTCCGGGTCCGGGCGCAGGACACCGACGGCTCGTGGAGTCCATGGGTGGCAGGACCCTCTCTGACGCCGGGCACGATCAGTGATCGCTCGAGCCTCGTGACTTATCGCGGCACGTGGTGGCGCTCTGCGAGCAGCCCCGCGACCAACGGCGGGATCACGAATTCACGGCAGGCGGGAGCGACGGTTCGGCATCGCTTCACCGGCCGGGCGATCGCGATCATCGCGCCGACGAATGCCACCCGCGGACGGGCGACCGTGTACATCGACGGCGTGTACCGGACGACCATCGACCTGCGCACCTCGGCGAGCGTGTACCGCAAGGTCGTGTACGTCGGAAACTGGTCCACCCCGGGCACGCACACGATCGAGTTGCGGGTCGCCGGCACGTCGGGCCGGCCGACGGTCTCGCTCGACGGGTTCGTCGTCCTCCGTTAGGTCCCGTGGCCGCGGTGGCCGCGAGGTCGCCGCGAGGTCGCCGCAGCCCGACGGCAGCACCCGTTAACGAGGTTGCTTGCCCGCGTGCGCTATCGTGACCCTCCGAATGCACCGGGCCGGGTAACCCGTGTGCGGCACGAGAGGTAGTGACACCGTGGCGAGAGCGATGTGGAAGGGGGCCATCCAGTTCGGCCTGGTCACCATCCCGATCAAGCTCTATCTGGCGACCGAGTCCAAGGGCATCAGCTTCAACATGCTCCACAAGGAGGATCTGTCGCGGATCCAGATGAAGGTCTGGTGCCCGGTCGAAGACGAGCCGATCTCCCGCAGCGAGACCGTGAAGGGCTACGAGTACTCGCCGGGTGAGTACGTCGTCGTGACCGACGAAGACCTCGAGAAGGTGCCGCTCAAGACGGTCCGCTCGATCGAGATCGAGCAGTTCACCAAGGCCGAGCGGGACGACAACGCGGTCCGCTTCGTGAAGTCGGCCTATTACGTCGAGCCCGACAAGATCGGCCGCAAGGCGTTCTACCTCCTGAAGTCGGTGCTCGAGGACGAGGGCCTCACCGCGATCTGCAAGGTCGTCATCAAGGATCGTGAGGCGCTCGCCGCGCTCGATCCGTTCTCCGAGACCCTGCTGCTCACCACGCTCCATTGGCCCGATGAGATCCGCTCGACCGAGGATCTCGAGCTGCCGGAAGAGGAGTTCGACTTCAAGCCGGCCGAGCTCACGATGGCCAAGCAGCTCGTGTCGGCGATGACCGGCACGTTCGATCCGAAGCAGTACAAGGACGAGTACCGCGAGGCGCTCGAGAAGATCATCGAGGCCAAGGTCGAGGGCAAGGAGACCGTCGAGATCGAGGAGCCCGAGGAGCCGGGCAAGCTCATCGACCTGATGGCCGCGCTCGAGGCGTCCGTGTCGCAGGCCAAGGCGGCCCGGGAGGCCGGCGCCGAGAAGCCGGTGTCCGTCGCCGAGGCCCGCGAGAAGAAGGCGGCGGCCAAGAAGCCTGCCGCATCCCGTGCTCGCGCAAAGGCCGCCGACGAGGACGAGGCCGCCGAGGCCAAGGCGAAGCCGGCTCGCAAGCGCAAGACCGCCTAGGCTCGCAGGTCGGCCTCGGCGCCGCTCTGGTCGCTATCCGCCAAATACTCGCCACCAGAGTGTTAGGCACGGATCCCAGCTCGTCTTCGGCCAGATCGAGGCTGCAATCCGCCCGGTTCACGCACGAACCAGGGCGCGGCAAGTGACGATCGCCTCATGGTTGGTGCCTAAGACTCCCCGGGCGAGTATTTGGCAGAACTTGCACCCGGGGACCGTAAAGACAGTCGATGCCCCGATTCGCGGCAGAAGTTGCACCCGGTGACGAGTTAGAGCCCGAAACGGGCCCCATCTCGGCCGATCGCGGCATAACGGTCTCCCCATGCAACTTCTGCCAGATCCGGGACGCGAGCGTCCTCGACCGTCCGTGCGGCACACTTTCCGTGATGCCCCTCGAGGAATACCTCCGCAAGCGCGACTTCAAGCAGACCCCGGAGCCGCCGCCGGATCCGGGCACGGCCGCCAGCGGTCGCAGCGGCCGGTTCGTGGTCCAGCGCCATCGCGCCACGCGCCTGCACTACGACTTCCGGCTCGAGATCGATGGCGTCCTCGTCTCGTGGGCCGTGCCGAAGGGCCCGACCCTCGACTCCAAGATCCGGCGCATGGCGGTCCACGTCGAGGACCATCCGATCGAATACTTCGATTTCGAAGGGATCATCCCGGCCAAGCAGTACGGGGCCGGCGACGTCATCGTCTGGGACTGGGGCACGTGGGAGCCTGAGGCGCCCACGCTCGATGGGCGCAAGAGCGTCCAGGACGGCGAACTCAAGTTCCGTCTCAACGGCGAGAAGCTGAAGGGCCGCTTCACGATCGTGCGGACGAGCGGTCGTGGCGGGAACCGCCCGTTCGAGAGCGACGACGGCGACCAGTGGCTGCTCATCCACAAGGGCGACGAGCACGCCAAGCTCGGCTGGGACGCCGAGGACCACCCGCAGAGCGTCAAGACCGGCCGAACGAACGACGAGGTCAAGGCCAACCGCGACGCGATCTGGATCAGCCAGGCGCCTGCCGCGACCGCGGAGATCGACCTGGCGGGGGCCAAGCCGGCGCCGCTCCCACAGAAGATCGAGCCGATGATGGCCACGCTCGCGACCAAGCCGTTCGATGACGACGACTGGCTGTTCGAGATCAAGTGGGACGGGTTCCGGGTCCAGACAGTGGTCGATGACGGCAAGGTCAAGATGCTGACGCGGAACCTCAACGACGCCGCGACCTACTTCCCGCGCCTCCTCGGATCGCCGAGCAAGTGGTTGGAGGCGACGCAGGCCGTCATCGATGGCGAGGTCGTCGCGGTCGATGAGGCCGGCCGACCCGACTTCAGCCTGCTGCAGACCAAGCTCGGCCAGAAGGAGGCGACCGGGCTGCTGTACCAGGCGTTTGACCTGCTGTACCTCGACGGACGATCGCTGCTGGACGTCCCGCTCGAAGACCGCAAGCGGCTGCTGCGGAGCGTGCTCAAAGAGCATCCGCGGGTCCGGTTCGCGTCCCATGTCGTCCGCGACGGCGAGGCGTTCTTCGAGGCGGCGAGCAAGATGGGTGTCGAGGGCATGGTCGCCAAGCTGCGCCGCTCTCGCTACGAGCCCGGTAAGCGGACCGGCTCGTGGCTGAAGATAAAGATCCGGCCCGAGCAGGAGCTGGTGGTCGGTGGCTGGACCCCGGGGAGCGGCAACGCACGGGATCTCGGCGCGATGGCCGTCGGCGTGTACGAGGACGGCAAGCTGCGGTTCGCCGGCAAGGTCGGCAGCGGCTTCACCGGAGCCATCCGGGCCGACCTACTCAAGCGTCTCAAGCCGCTCGTGCAGGACGATCCGCCGTTCGACCCCGCGCCACCCAAGGATTACCGTGGCCGCTGGGGCGGCGACCTCAGGGCAATCACCTGGGTCCGGCCCGAGATCGTGATCCGCGCCGAGATCGGCGGCTGGACGCGCGACGGCCAGGTCCGCCAGACGGCCTACAAGGGCATCGAGGCTGGGCGCGATCCGAAGACGGTCGTGAAGGAAACGGCGGTCGCCACGGCCACCGCCGTCCGTGCCGCCGAAGCCGCCGAGCCCGCACCCGCCGAGGAGGAGCCGATGCCTTCGAAGACGACGAAGACGACCAAGCCCGCCAAGGCGGTGGCAACCTCGAAGGCGGAGTTCGCGGCGGCCACACCCGAGGAACTCGAGGCGCTCGATGCCCTCGGCAAGGAGGGTGTGTGGGAGGTCGGCGGTCGCGAGCTCAAGCTGACGAACCTGGACAAGCCGATATTCGAGGCAGATCCGCCCGTCACGAAACGCGAGCTCATCCGCTACTTCGCGACGATCGCGCCGGTGATGCTGCCGCACCTCTTCGACCGCCCGCTGAACCTGCAGCGTTTCCCGAATGGGGCCGGCGCGCCCGGTTTCTGGCAGAAGGACATCCCGGAGACAGCGCCCAAGTGGCTGAAGCGCTGGCACGAGACCGGCGTCGATGGCCGGAGCGACCGCGATGCGAACGACCATCTGCTGGCTGTCGACGCGGCCAGCCTCGCGTGGCTCGGCAACCAGGCGAGCTTCGAGGTCCACGCCTGGACCGGGAAGCTGCCCGAGCCGTGGCAGCCCACATTCGCCTACGTCGACATCGATCCGGGTGAGAAGACGACCTGGGAGGAGACGTTGACGCTCGCGCGCCTGTACCGCACGGCGCTCGGGCATCTCGGGGTTCGCGGCTATCCCAAGACGACCGGCAAGCGCGGCATCCAGATCTGGATCCCGATCGTCCACGGCAAGTACGACTTCAGCGACACGAGCAACTGGGTCGAGCGCGTGTCCAAGGCAGTCGGTTCGACCGTCCCCAACCTCATCTCGTGGGAATGGGCGAAGGCGGCGCGCAAAGGACGCGCCCGGCTCGACTACACGCAGAACGCGTCGATCAAGACGCTCGTCGCGCCGTATTCCGTTCGGCCGGCCCCCGGAGCGCCGGTCAGCACGCCCATCTCGTGGGAGGAGCTCGACGACCCCGAGATCCGGCCCGACCGGTGGACGATCCGGAACCTTCCGGAGCGCATCGAGAAGGTCGGCGACCTGTTCGCGCCCGCGCAGACCGATGCCCAGGAGCTGCCGCCCGTTTGACCGGGTGACGCGCACGCGCGGGGCGTTGACGCGGCGCACCGGATACATGGGGCAGGGCCATCGGTCGTCGCGCCGACACGCCTACTCTTTACGCCTCCGAAACGGCGGGGACCGCACCCTTTCGGACCATCCGCAATGAGCCGGGGGCCAGCAAGAGGTGACGGCTATGCGCCGATTCTTCCCGATCCTGACGGCCACCCTGTTCGCGGCCACACTGGCTGCGGGCATCGCCACGGCGTCCAACCACGTCACGACCTTGAGCACCACGTTGTCAGGTGCCGAGGAGGTCGGCGGCGCCGACAAGAACGGCAAGGGCTTCGTGACCCTCGATATCTTCGCGAACGGCACGATCTGCTGGGAGGGCAAGGTCCAGGCGATCGAGCGCGTCACGGCAGCCCACATCCACAACGCTGTGGCCGGGGTGAACGGTGGGGTCTTCGTCGACCTCGATCCGTTCGGCGCCGCCGTCACCGGCAACAAGGCCGAGCACTGCGTTGTCACGACCGCGGCAAACGCGGCGGCCATCGTGGCGAACCCGAGTGGCTACTACGTGAACGTCCACACCGCGACCTACCCAGGCGGGGCGATCCGCGGTCAGCTGGGCGACTGACGCCGGGCGCGTCTAGCGCGTCTACGCGGTCTCGACCTGGGTCACCCACTTGACCCAGTCGAGGCCGCGACGGCCCGGAACGACGAGCCGGCACGGAGCGCCGTTGGCGGTCGGTAGCGGCTGACCGGCGACTCCGGTCGCCAGCAGTGCGGTCCGTGCCTCGTCGGCGGTGAGGATCGTGGACCAGCCGGTGATCGACCGGACGCGGATGCTGCCCCGTTCGGGGATGGCCACGACCGCCGACAGCGGTACGCCCGCGCCAGCTCGTCTCGATCGCCCAGCCAGACGTGCAGTCGAGGACCGCGGTCATGTCGATCTCGCCGAGGGCTCGGAGGTCGGAAAGGGCCAGGCTGCGGTCGCCGACCGTCAACCGCCAGGCGTCGGGGTCGATCGATGGCGGTCCCTCGCCGTAGAAGGTGGTCGATGGCGGGACGCCACCCGATCGGCAGCCAACGCGACCCGGTGAACCGCCGCGCGCCGCCGCGGATGCCGTCGAGGACGGCGCTCACACCGAACGCCGCGATCCCGGCCAGCAATAGCCCGCCCGTCGCGAGCACGGTCCGTCGCGAGACCCCGTTCCGTGGCGCCGCCGAGACCACCCGCCAGCGATGCGGTAACAGGTGGACCGCAACCACCGGCACGAGCACAAGGCCCAGCCAAGCGTGCAGCGTGAGGACGGTCCACGAGCCGATGGTCAGCAGCTCGCCGCCGGCCACCCACAGGAACCCGCCGGTCAGCGCGCCGGCCACCAGCAGCGCGACCATCGCCGCCAATGCAAGGCGTCGCCAGCGACCGGATTCGACCGCCCGCGGCACCGACCGCCGCAGTTTCCAGACCGTGGCCGCGACGAGGGCGCCACCCAGCAGCCCGTGCAGGACGAACACCCAGCTCGCTGCCGGGCCGCCGGCTTTCAGCGACAGCAGCCCGGTCGCGGCGATGCCGACCACGAGGAGCACCAGCACGCGGTCGAGCGTGGCGTGACTCATGACAGACACAAGTCTGCGCCCGGTCAGGCGTCAGGTCGATGACAGTGGCACGGTTCCCGTAGTGCCCGGCGAAATACACGCCGTTACCGGCGATCCGACGATCTCCACGAATTCTGGTGCATGCTGGTCACGGGCGTGGACCCGACTGCCGAGCAGGGGCTCTGCGGCCGCGTGCCTCGTGGACGTCAACGACGTACGAATGGATGGCCCCCCAAGTCATCGAGGTAGGAGGGAAAGGTGCGTCGAATTTGCCAGCTATCTCGTCCGGATCGCTGGAGGCATAGCTCCCATCGAGGAGGCAATCGAGAGAGGGGCGTTCGGGGTTATCACCGGCGATATCAAGCGCTCCAGGGAGATATTTGGAACGCTTTGGGACTTCCTCAGCATGAGGAAGGCCGACTGGCTTTCTGGTTCCATGACCGGGAAATCCGAGGAGTCGCGCGGCTGCGGCAGGTTCTTGGTCCCGGGTCCATCGTCCTCGCGAACTGGCGCGGCGCCGCCCTCGCGACGGAAGACTCTTGGTGAGGCCACGACTTATCCCGGCACCGGCGCAAACATCCCGTGGTTTGTCGCGCTCAGACCTTGCGATTTCCTGCGTAGTATGTAGTCGATATGGAACGAGCTGCTGCGAGCGATTTCCGGTCCAAGCCTGCGCGCCATCCCGCTCTTCAGTGGCGTCAACATGCTCAAACTCGAGCCCAGGGAGGCCCAGGCCGTTGCAACACTCTCCTACGCAAGCGCGGAAAGCCTGCAGCATCGTTCAATCGCGACATGTCGCCCAACACGGGCCAGCATCCACGTCCACGTCGACTGTATCGTCTCGGCGAATACCAAGACGCCAACCCGGGGTACAAATGCCTGGATTTCGCGTTTCGTGACGCAGTACGTCCTTCAGCGTGCTCGTGGACAGAATACCCGGACGATCCATATCTGAGCAAGCATTTCGATCGTGGGACTACGTGACGAGTCAGGAACCTGCGTCACCACCCAAGCCTCGCGAGTACATGCACAAGATCGATGTGTTCGGTTGGACCTCGCGCGGTTTTGCTCATGAACTTCCGCCGGTCGTGACGTCGTTCAAAGTTCTCGACGAATCAACGGCCTGAGTCTCGAAGGCCACGAAGAGGTTCAGTTCGTAAACCAGCTGTTGAAGTACGTCCACTGGTCGACAAAACACCCGTGCTGGGGGAGATTACGAGCTCATCGAGGCGTTCCTCGTCGCGAGCGCTTTTGACGAGCAGACCAAGCGCTTCGCGCGACGTGGTGGCCGTCGCAGGTACATCATCCCTCGGCGTCCGGTCGAGCCGCTGTCGTGGTCAATCCTCTGCGTGGTCGAGCAAGGCCTACCCGAATCGGCTCGTAATGACGGTTGTCTAATGCTCCTTCACACCGCCAGTCACCTGTACGTGCAGACGAATGCCGAGGGCGACTTCCGCCGCGAGTGGGAGGAGCTCCTCCATGCACCCGCGCATCGGACCCTGATCGATCCTCCTCTCCGCGAACCCCGTCCCTTCACGACCACCGGTCGGCCGCCGACGCCAAAACGCCAATACAAGGACGAGTGGTGGCCGGCGTGCCTGGCGATGTTTCCGATTCACCAAGCGGCCTTCAACATGCGGCTCGATGGACAGCTCCGAGCCTTCGGATGGAGCAGCCAGCCGATTACCGACGCGGTGATTTGGTCGCCGGAGAGACCATTCCCCAACAACTTGCTTGGAGACTTCGCCAAGGGCGGCATATTCGTCGAGGTCGAGTTCGGCAATATGGCCAGCGCGTTCCGCGACTCTTTTCAAGTTCCAGATCGCGAGTCGGTCCGGCGCGGCCGCCTCGGCGTCCTGGTCGTCGCGACGCGATCGGGTTGCGCGGTTCTTCGATCAGGGCGTCGCGACTTATCGAGCAGGTGACCCGGCTCCTGCCGTACATGGGCATCGGCCTCCAGCTGCCGACCGTGGTCGTCGGCTTCGGACTTGAACGACTGGTCCGCAGTCAGTCGTCGCTACGAGGAGATGCGAGCTGTCGCAGAGGCGAATCGACTTGACTGTCACCAGTTCGCGACGGTATTCGGCGCACGCGTTCCAGCTGGACCTTGACAGCGCCGAGAGCTGATTGCACATTCGCGAGTCAGCGAGCTCGAGACGCTTCGCGGACGTCGCATTCCCACGCTCTCGATCACGGTCCAGCCCGCTGCCTCGAGGCCCGTGCGCTTGCGGGCGTCGCGCTCGCGGTTGAGTTCGAACTTGCGGGCCCAGAACGCCGGGTTCGACTTCGGGAGGTTCGGGTAGCAGCGCGGGCAGTGGTGCCAGTAGCAGCCGTGGACGAAGATCGCGACCTTGCGGCCCGGGTAGGCGATGTCCGGCCGGCCGGGCGCTTTGCTTCCAGTTGAGGCGATAGCCGCCGAGGCCGGCCTCGCGGAGGGCCTCGGCGGAGGCGCCGTTCCGGGCCGGTGTCGCGGGCGCGTTGGCGCGCATGACGTTGCGGACGGCGGGCTGCGTGGGTGGCGGGTTGGGAAGCTGGAGGCCGGCCATCGCGTCTACGAGGCGGCGGCCGCGCTCGCGACTGCGGCGCCGGCGACGCGCCATCGTCCTTCATGAGCTCGTCGGCGACGCGCTCGACCAGCCCGACGACCAGGGCGTTGCCCATCATGAAGGCGCGCTTGCCGTCGGACATGCCCGCGGTCCAGTCGCCGGGGAAGCCGTTCAGGCGCTCCAGTTCGCGCGGCGTCAGGCGGCGGATAGCGACCATCAGCGGTCTGGATCAGGTGCTTGAAGCGCGACGGCGTCGCGCCGCCCTCGCCGGTCAGGATCGTCCGAGACGGGCCGTCGGTCGTGGTCGGGGAAGGGGATCGGGCCTTCGTCGTAGGTGTACTCGTGCCCGGTCGCCCGGCTGATTCGCGTGCAGGCTCTTGGCGCCCTTGAGGAACTGCCACTTGTCGAGGTCCTCGTCCGTCGACGAAGAACTGCGCCGGCACGTCGGCTGTCGGGCTCGAGGATGTCGGCGAGGATCAGTCGCTCGCCGACCTAGGCCGGGCGCGACGTCGCCGGTCCAGACCGCGGCGCCTCGACCACCCGCGCTGATGCGCATGACACCGGCATTCCCGAACGGCGATCGCTTCGGCCCCGAGGTTGAACGTGTCGCTGACTACCTTTACGTCGCGGTCGAGCGGCATCGGCGTCCAATCGAACGGCTCTTCGCGCGAAGCGGCAAAGCTCGAGCCAGGACGCCGGTGGTAGATCTGGTCGTACGGGCTGCCGTCGGACTCGTCCGAGCCGGCCGATGATGAAGACGCGCCGGCGCTTCTGCGGGAAGCCGTAGTCGGCGGCGTTGACGACGCGCCATTCGACCTCATAGCCGAGGTCGGCGAGTGACGCGAGCATCACCGCGAAGTCACGACCTCGCTGGCCGCTCGGCGACTTGATCAGTCGGTCGACGTTCTCGAGGAACAGGTAGCGGACCGGTCGGCCGGTCGCGAGCTTCAGCCGGAGCAGCGGTGGATCTCCCACCAGAGGACGCCCTTCTTGCCGACCAGCCCGTGGGCCTGTCGCAGTGGTCTTGGCGACCGAGTAGTCCTGGCACGGGAAGCCACCGACGAGCGAGGTCGACGTCCGGGATCGTCGGGAAGACTGGCACGTCGACCGACCGCATGCACCTCGCGCCTCGAACTCGTCGAGGACCTTGGCGATGTCCTCGTTGACGGCCTCGTGCTCGTCAGGCCGAGGTCGGTCGGACCGAGTCGGCATGCCGCGCTCACCGCGGCCGTAGCGCTGGAAGTCGCCAGCGCGGACGTGTCGCTCGTAGCAGTCGAAGGCGTGCTGGGCCTTCGTCGCCGGCTCCCATTGATTGCTCCAGACCACGTCGAAGCCGGCGCGATCGAGTGCGAGGTGGAAGCCCCCGACCCCGGCGAACAGCTCGGCGGCGGTCGGTCGGCGACCGGTCTCACCACCGGTCGCGGGGTCGGTATGGGTCATGCGGAGCCCTTCGTGCGTGGGCGGGAGGGATGCCCGGAGTGTAGCCGATCTTGCTCATGAGATCAAGGTCGGCCAACTCGTGACAGCTCCGCGTGTCGCTAGAGCCGGATCAGCCCGTACAGCAGGCTCGCCCGTCGACTGCAGGAAGCCGCCGCTGGAGCAGCGTGATCGAGACGTCGTCGCGGTTCGGCCAGTTCGGGTCGTAGAGGCGGATCGTCGTCGGGCCGGCCGGGCCCGCGGTCTCGTAGGCGAACGCCAGCACCTGGTGATCCTTCGTCAGGTGGAACGGGTTCCAGCCGAGGTGCCGGATGAGGCCGACCATCGGCAGGCGTCCGGCGTCGATCTCGGCGCGGATTCGCGGCCATTCGACCTCCAGTGTCCGTCGTCGTAGTCGATCCGACGACGTCCCGGCCGACAGCCAGAACCGCAGCGGCCCGCGCATCCAGTCCAGCGACAGGACCTGGCGGCGGACGATCGCGCGGAACAGCGGCGAACCGTTCTGCGGGGCCGTCGTGTCCGCCGGCACCGTCCCACCGGTCTCGAACCGCTCGCGGACGAACCAGCTCATCCCGCCGCACAGCCCGGCCGTCGCATCGCCGACCCCGACCCAGCGCGGATCGATGACGCCGAGGCGGACCGTGGGCCCGGGCGGCCAGTGGTTCGGGAAGTGCAGCCCATGCACCGAGGGCAGGAAACCGCGCACCGCGTTCGACTCGACCATCGCGCGGGGCATCGTACGCCCGTGCCGCGGTCGCGCGGCGTTACTGGCTGACGGCGACCGGAGCGGCCGGCTCCGCCGACGGGTCGACGGACGGGTCGACGGTCGGTGTCGCGACCTTGACGCGGACGATCGTCGGGTCGACGCCCTGGGCGGCCAGCGATCCGACCTGCGGCGTCACGATGTCGAGCAGGAGCAGGTAGTCACCTGGGGCGCTCGGCGCGAACATCCGGACCTCGACCTTGGTGACCTCGCGTGGCTTGAACCCGGCCGGTAGCTGGGTTGGCTTCACCGAGGCCGCAGCCGCCGCATCGATCTCCACCTGGCCGCCGCCGCCGAGCGGGATCCACGTCCCGACGACGCGGGCATGGGACGCGCTGACCGAGCCGGTCGGCTTGCGGGAGTTCTCTTCGGTCCGGGTTCCGAGCTCGGCCTCGGCACCCCACGGGGAGCTGCCGACGTTCGTGATCCACAGCGTCATCTGGTGGGCGGCGCCCGGCGCGATCTCGACCGACCGAGGCGCCGCCACGACCGCGTCGTTGGGACCCGTCAGTCGAACGATCAGTGCCGGCACCATCGCCTGGCTCGCGGCGTCGTAGGCCACGCCGTCCTTGTCGTGCAGCATCACGGAGAGCCGGTACCGCCCGGGGGTCTTGGGCGATGCCACCTTGATCGACATGTGCTTGCGGTCGACCTTCATCGCGTGGGGCGCCACGACGTCGCCGATCCGCTCCGCGGTCACAAGACCGAAATCGGGCGGCGTATCAGGCTCCCCCGAGCCGGAGGCCGCGGGGTCGGGCGCCGCCGGGTCGAGCGGGTCCCAGCGGACGCTGGCCTGGATATCGTCCGGGAGCCGGTCCCGGTCCTTGATCGAATACGGGATCCGATACCAAAGGGTACGGCCGGCGGTCGTCGATCGAAGCAGCGGCGTTTTCATCGCCAGGCCGGCACGCGCGATGCTGGGCTCCAGCGCGGCGGCGGGCTCGATCGAGCGGGGTCCGCCAGCTCGACCTTGGGCGTTGCGAAGGACGTCGGTCGAGGCAAGGCCGCGCTTCAGCACGATCGAGCGGGTGAAGCCCGATTCGCCACGGTCAGGATCCATCTCGGCGACGTACCCCGGACTCCGCACGCTGTCGAACCCGAAGGCATTGCCGTTGGCCGATGGCGCCCGGCGCCATGCGGACTCGATCCCGCCGCGTCCGCCGAGGACCGCGCGAAGCATGTGGTTCGGGTTGGCGTGCGCCTCCGCGATAACGGCCGCTGCACCGGATTTGATGAACCCGGCTGCGAAGTTGTCGACTCGCTGCTGCGCCATGTCGAGCGTGCCTTCGGGCAGCCCTGGCTCGCTGTTGCCCGAGGCGTAGCAGAGGTGGTTGAGCAGCACGACCGCGTTCGGCGCCAGCTCGATGTCCTCCGCGATCGGTCCCTCGCCGAAGTACTGGTGGCTGCCGTCCCCGCTGCCAGCCGTCGGGTTCAGGCCGAACCCGTTCTGGCTGGGTGGGTAGAGGTGGTCCCGATAGCGGCTCGGCCAGCCATTCCCGTGCCCCATGTACACCACGAGGCTCGCGCCCTGGAGCGCCTCCCTGACGGCCGGCCACGTCGCGTTGGGTGAGTAGATCTCGGTGACGTCGGCCGTGTGCGAGCGGGCCAGTGCCGCGGCCTTGCGCGCCTCGGCCCGGTAGCGGTCGGTCGCACCACCGGCCGGCCCCACGATCAGGACGACCTTGGCGACGCCTGTCCCCGCGCGCGCGGCGAAGGCGCCGGGTGCGATCACGCCGACGGCGATCAGAGCGGCCAGGAGTGCGACGATCACCCGTCTCACGACGGCCTGTACTCCACGACAGGCAACCCCCAACGACCGGCGGTCACTCCACGCCCCGCCAGACAAACGAGCCTAGTCGAAGAGGAGCCGACCACACCATACTCATCGGGCGTTATCTGGCGCTTATCGGTTCGATATCGATGACATCCGGTGCGAGTCGGCACCGCTAACGCGTGGCGAAGGCAGCAGCCGGGTGCGGCGTACCATCGAGCCATGCCCAACCTCCTCGCGCGCGAGACCAGTCCGTACCTACTCCAACATGCGAACAATCCGGTCGACTGGATGCCGTGGGGCGGCGATGCGCTGGCGCGAGCGAAGCTGCTCGACCGGCCGATCTTCCTGTCGATCGGCTACGCGGCCTGCCACTGGTGCCACGTCATGGAGCGCGAATCGTTCGAGGACGAGGCGACCGCACGGCTCCTGAACGACCGGTTCGTGTCGATCAAGGTCGACCGCGAGGAGCGGCCCGACCTCGATTCCATCTACATGGGCGCCGTCCAGGCGATGACCGGCGGTGGCGGCTGGCCGATGTCGGTGTTCCTGACACCTGACGGGCAGCCGTTCTACGGCGGCACGTATTTCCCGGATGAGCCGCGGCACGGCATGCCGTCGTTCCGACAGGTCCTGGAGGGGGTGTCGGAGGCGTGGCGGACGCAACGGAACGAGGTGACCGCCGCGGGCCAGCGTCTCGTCTCGGCCCTGGTGGAACGGGCGCGGAACGTGACCGGTCGGCGGCGAAGTGGTAATCGACGGCTCGTTCTTCAAGGCGGTCAACGCGGCACTCGATGCCGGGTTCGATACCCGGAACGGGTCGTGGGGCGGGGCGCCCAAGTTCCCGCAACCGATGACGCTCGACTACATGCTGCGACGCATGGCCGCGGGCGATCTCGCGCCCGACGAGATGGTCCGTCTCACGCTCGACAAGATGGCCGACGGCGGGATCCGCGACCAGCTCGGCGGCGGCTTCCATCGTTACGCCACCGATGCCCGCTGGCTGGTGCCGCACTTCGAGCAGATGCTCTACGACAACGCGCAGCTCGCGCGCGTGTACCTCCATGCCTCGCAGGTGTTCACCGGCGAGCCGTCGGAGCGGTATCGATCGGTGGCGGTCGGGACGCTCGACTACATGCTGCGCGAGCTCCGCCGGGAGGACGGCGCGTTCGCCGCCAGCCAGGATGCCGACACGGACGGCGTCGAGGGGTGACGTTCACGTGGTCGGCCGAAGAGATCCGAGAGGTCCTCGGGGAGGAGGCGACTTCTCCCTTTGCGGCGGCTTACGGCGTCACGGACAACGGCAACTGGGAAGGCGTCACGATCCTGTCGCGCGTCTGGGACGTCTCGAACGAGCCGCCAGGCCGCGACGATAAAGACCTCGAGTCGTCGCTGGCGGCATCGCGAGCGGCATTGCTGGAGCGGCGGTCCGCGCGGCCACAACCGGCGCGTGACGACAAGGCGCTCGCCGGCTGGAACGGGCTGGCGATCGCAGCCTTCGCCGAGGCTGGTCGACTCCTCGGGGAGGAGCGGTACACGGTCGCGGCGATCGCGGCCGCGGAGACGATCGTCGACGGCCTCCTCGCGGAGGACGGGTCCTTGAAGCGGTCGTGGAAGGACGGCCGCGCGGTCGGTGCGGGCGTGCTCGAGGACCACAGCCATCTCGCCGAGGGCCTGCTGGCGCTGTACGAGACCACGTTCGACGAGCGCTGGTTCGTGCTGGCGAGACAGCTCGCTGATCGGATCCTGGAGCGGTTCGCGGATCCCGCCGGTGGCTTCTTCGACACGGCCGACGACCACGAGCGGCTCATCACCCGGCCCAAGGATCCCCAGGACAACGCGGTGCCGTCCGGCGGTGCGATGGCGGCGACCGTCCTCCTGCGGCTGGCGGCGTTCACCGGGGAGGGTCGCTATCGCGATGCCGCGGAACGGGCGATCGGCACGGTCGCGTCGTACATGACGCGCTACCCGACCGGGTTCGCACAGTGGCTGGTAGCCGCCTCGTTCGCCGCTGGTGACGCGGTCGAGGTCGCGATCGTCGGCGACCCTTCCGAGGCCGCGACCCAGGAGCTGCTCGCGCCGATCTGGTCAGAGTGGCGACCGTTCCAGGTACTGGCGGCCGCTCCGCCCGAGGCCGCCACCGGCTCGGCCATCCCGTTGCTCCATGACCGGCCTCCGATCGAAGGCCGCCCGACGGCGTACGTCTGCCGCGACTTCGTGTGCTCGCTACCGGTCACGAGGTCCGATCGCCTGATCGACCAGCTCGCCCCGATCCCAACCCCCTGAGTGTCCGAGCCCAAACCTGCCGCGACCGTCGTCCTGCTGCGGCCGGGATCCAACGGGCTGGAGGTGCTGCTGACGCATCGGCCGGCGTCGATGGCGTTCGCGCCGGACGTTCACGTCTTCCCCGGCGGGCGAGTCGATAGCGCCGATACCGATCCTTCGATCCTCGACCGGAGCGTGGTCTCGCCGGACGACGCGTGCGAGGCGCTCGGCGGCGATCTGGCTCCCGTCGATGCGCTCGGCGCGTACGTTGCCGCCATCCGCGAGGCGTTCGAGGAGGTCGGGATCTTGCTGGCCGACCATGTGATCGGCGCCGACCTGGCGACCGCCCGCCGTCGGCTGCTCGAGTCGCCGGCCGCGTTCCCCTCGATCGCCGAGGAGCTCGACCTCAGATTCAGGACCGACCTGTTGGTGCCGCTCTCCCGCTGGGTGACGCCACCGATCCTCGAGCGACGCTTCGACGCGCGGTTCTTCGCGGCGCTTGCCCCGGACGGCATGGAGGCGACGCTGGTCGGCGAGGAGGTGGTCGCGCACGCATGGCGTCGACCGGTCGACGCGCTGGAGTCGATGGCGCGAGGCGAGCTCGCGATGTGGTTGCCGACGTCGACGACGCTGACGCAGCTCCTGTCTGTCACGACGATCGATGAGATCCGGTCGCGGCTGGCACCGCGGCGACTTGGGGAGGTGACCGTCGAGTCGATCTCCGATGAGATCGTTCGCATCGAGATGCCGGCAGGTGGCGGTGTCGCCGGACAGCCCGTGAACGCCTACCTGCTCGGACGCGAGCGTTTCGTGCTCATCGATCCGGGTGATCCGACGGGTGATGGCCTGGACCGCGCGGTCGAGGAGGCCGCGAAGCGGGGCGGGCGGATCGAGGCGATCGTCCTGACCTGCGCGGAGCCGGACCATGCCGCCGGCGCCGAGTCGCTGCGCGAGCAGCTCGGGATACCGGTACTGGCTGCCCCCGACGGCGGGAAGTTTCTGCCGTACCCGGTGGAAGAGCTCGATGACGGCGCCGTCGTCGATGCTTGTGACGTGCCGGTACGTGCGGTGGCGAGCCCGGGGCTCGATCCCGAGGGGCTGGCGTTCGTGGTCGGGGAGGGGCGGTTCGCGGTCACGGGCGACCTCGACGGCCGGCGTGGCGCTCGGTCGGTCTTCGGCGAGGTCGACGACGTTCTGTGGCAGCAATCCGTTGCGCGGCTCAGGAGCGTGGCCCCCGACGCTCGGTGGCTTGGTGGACACCCGTCGCTAGACTCCGCGACGTGAGCGAGGAGTCGAGTCCCCGACCGTTTCCCGAAGCCCGCCCGCCACACCTGCCCGACGCCCTGACCCGACAGTCGCCGTGGCTGGTCTTCACTGCGGCGCTGATTCTTCAGATCTGGCGCGCCTTTCAGTCGTTCGACCCAGTGGTGCACGCGACGGACCTCGGTTCTGCGGTCAGTTACGGCCTGTCGTGGGTCTCATCGATCGTGCCGCCGATCCTCGGACTCGCGCTTTTCTGGCGGCATCCGGACGCTCGGCGCACGACGCCGTTGCTGGTGTTTGGTCTGCTTCTCCTGTCGCTCGGCGAGCTGTTGGACGCCTTCAGCGAGCCGATCGGCACATTCCTCCGCACGATCGCGCCACCCAATGACGCGGACCTCGTCACTGGGATCCAGTCGCCCGCGGAGTTCGCCTTCCGCGTCTTCACGTCATTGCTGGCGGTGTTCGCACTGCTGTACATCGGAGCGGGCCTCTCGTTGGCCCGGACCCGCGAACGCCGGAGTGCGGAGCGACCGCTCGCGGTATGGCTCGCGGCCTTGGCGATCGTCTCGACGGTGCTCTCCATCACGGTACTGCCAGGCCTCCTGGTCGATGTCACTCCGATGTTCGTCGCGCAGGTCGTGATCGGCGCGATCATCAGTGGGCTGGTGACGTTCGGCTGGGCCTACATCGCGACGGTGACGCTCGGCGGATGGATGGCTGGGGAACCACCCAGGCGAGCCTGGGCCGTGGCGGCCTTTGGCACCTCTGTGCTGCTCGCGGTCCGTCTACTGTTCCCGGTACTAAACCTGGTGCTGTTCGATCCGCAGGCGGTGCCGGTCTTCTGGATCCTGGCATCCGCGTCCTACGTCGGCTGGTTCATGCTTGCTGCCGCGTTCCTGCTGGGCCTGCCGATGCCGCCGACACCGGCCATGGAGGACGAACCTACGGTCGATCCACCGGCAGCGACGCAGCCAGATTCCGCAGCAAGTTGAGGCCCTCGTCGACCTGTTCGGTCGATGCGTACGGGCCAGGCATCAGGAAGCATGGCCGACCGCCGAGGGCGACACCGACGAGCTGACCCCACGGCTCCTGCAGCGGCCGACCCGCGGCGATCTCGGCCACGCGTTTGTAGATGAACACCACCGCGCCCGGGCGCCACAACGCGGTCTTCTGCCACAGCGGACCGACGCCCTCGCGCAGCTCCGCATCCGCGGCTTCGTCGCGTGGGGAGGGGCGCTTGATCAGGTCGGTGATGCCGTGACCGGCCGCGACTAGCGCGTCATCAGCGGTGGTGATCTCGGTCGCGGCGGGGATGATGCCCGTCGTCATCAACCGGCGCCAGAAGCGCTGGCCGATCCGTCCCTGGTGGTAGTGCCCCGCCTTGACGCTGACCGGCGACGGGTTGAGGCCGACGAACAGGAGACCATCGCGGCGCGGCGGCAGGTCGGCCAAGGTCTCGGTCGGGACGCCGTCGATGCTGATGGTCGTTCGGTGCGGGCCGGGCTCCGGTCGACGGGTGAGTGCCTCGAGCTCGTCCGGGGTCACGCCTCGTCGGACGGCTTCTTGTCGTCGTCGTCCGATGCGCGGGCCTGGATCTCAGCCTGGGCCTTCGAGGCCTCCTCGCGGGCCTCGCGGACGCCACGGCCCAGCGCCTGGCCGAGCTTGGGCAGCGTCTTCGGGCCGCGCCACAGGAGGACGAGGATCAGGATGATGACGAGCACGAGGCCGATGTCCTGCATCCGCGGATGGTAGCGCCCCCGCTATCGTGCGGGACATGCTGCTCGTTTTCGGACCGCGCTCGACCGACTACGACTTCGGGCCGGGACATCCGCTGACGCCGCGCCGGTTCGGGCCGGGCATCGACCTGCTGCGGTCGGTCGGTGCGGAGCCCGGGCTGGCGCCAGAACCAGCCCCGGATCCCGACTTGCTGCTGTGCCACGCCCGCGAATACATCGAGGCCGTGCGGCGGTTGTCGGCGGATCCATTCGGATTCCCCGAAGCGGGCATCGGGCTCGGCGACAACCCGCCGTTCGCGGGCATGCACGATGCGGGGGCGGCCGTCGCCGGCGGGTCGCTGCGGGCCGTGGAAGCGATCCTGCGCGGCGATGTCGAGCACGCCCAGCACCCAGGCGGTGGCCTGCATCACGCGATGCGTGACCGTGCGTCGGGCTTCTGCATCTACGACGATCCGGCACTCGCGATCGCTCGCGCGCGGCGCGACGGGCTGCGGGTCCTCTACATCGACCTCGACGTGCATCACGGCGACGGCGTCCAGGCGCTGTTCTGGGACGACCCGGGTGTGCTGACGTTCTCGATCCACGAGAGCGGGCGGTACCTGTTCCCCGGTACGGGTGACGCGACCGAGCTCGGCGAGGGCGTGGCGGCGGGCACCGCAGTCAACAACCCGCTGCTGCCGGGTGTCGGGGAGCGACCCTGGCTGCTCGTCCTGGAATCGCTCTTGCCGGAGCTGGCAGCGTCGTTCGGCCCGGATCTGATCGTGTCGCAGCACGGGGCCGACTCGCACGCCTGGGATCCGCTCGCGCATCTGAACGTGACGACGACCGCGCATGGGGCGGCGGCGCGACTGGTCGATGCGATCGCGCATCGGTACGCCGGCGGTCGGTGGCTGGCCACGGGCGGTGGCGGCTATGACGCCTACCGGGTGGTGCCCCGGACATGGGCGCTGACCTGGTTGGCCGGTGCGCATCGCGAGGTCCCGTCGTCGACGCCGGTCGAGTGGCGCGAGCGCTGGACGGGGGAGGCGAGTCGGTACGGGCAAGTGCCACTCCCCGAGACGTTCGACGATGAGCCGACCGTGGGCCTCGATGAGGCGCCGGCTGGAGCGAGCGTCGCGCCGATGACAGCACTCGTGCGGCGGGTGGTCGTGCCGCGGCTGGTTCGAGAAGCGGTCGATCGCGGGTGGTGGGATCCGCTGGGGTCGCCGACTGCCCAACCCGACGTCGCCGACCGCGGCGTGGGATCGCCTGCCGTCCTGCCGCGCGTGGATGCGGCGACCTGGGATCGACTATCCCTTGCACCTCGGGTGGTGGCGCCGACGGCCCCCGCCGCGCCGGCCGACGGCCACGCGATCATCGCGGCCGCCTTGCGCGATGGCGCGCGAGTCACCGCGGCCCTGCGGGGTACGTCGGTGGTGGGGCTCGTCGTGTCGCGCCACGCCGATCTCGAGGCACGCACCGATCTCCTCGCGGTCGGTGTGGCGCCGGCCGACCGCAGGGCAGGGTTGGCGACGCGGATGCTTCGCGAGCACGTCGAGGGGATGCGCCCGGGCGATGTCGACGTCGTCGCAGAAGTGACCATGGCCGAACGCGACGCCGTGGAGCCGTTGGACGTTCGCGAGCGAGTTTCGATCGCGCAGCGGCTACTCGCAGGTGCCGGCTTCGAGGTCGATGCCGCCGATGCGGGCATCAGGGCCATCGATCCGAGCGCCATCGTCGGTCGGCGTCGGTGAGGACCTGAAGTCGAAGGTCGCGATCGCCGAGGTTGGTCGGGCCCCCGCGGGGAGCGGGCCGTCCGCCGAGGGCACGTGGCCGATGACGAACCGTTCCGGACCGGCGTCGCTCGCAAAGAACGTGACGATCACCCGTGCAGCTGGGTGCTCGTCGCGGAGCGATCGTGCCAGCTCGGGGATGCGTCCTCGGTCGGCGTCTCGTGCCAGGACCACGTTCAGGGCAACGATCGAACCGTCATCCGCGACCCAGCGCGCGACGACGGTCAGCTCGGGACTTGTCGGAGGCAACGGCGGCGCGCTGCTGCACGCCGCCGTCGACCACGCAAGCGCGAGCGCCACGATCGTTCGCGTCAGCACCACTTCGAGAGTCGGAACTCGATGCCCTGGAAGTCGCGGGCCGATCCCGTGCCGATCTTCCGGTCCGCGCCGATGAACGGCTCCTGCCAGATCTCGAACCCGTACTCGAAGAACACGTTGTAGGCACGGATCGTCCAGCAGGCACCGTTCGGGACCGACGTGCTCGACTTGTACGCGACGGTCTCGGATCGCTCCACGTTGAACCCGACGCCGGCCGTCACGACCTCCGCGCTGACACTCACGGTCGCGGAGAAGCTATTCCGCACCGTCCGGCTGATATCGATCGCGATGGTGGTCGGCCCGTTGCCCTGGACCATCGTCACGAACGGCTTGACGGTCCGCAGAAAGCGCCGGTTCTTCAGGTAGATGCAGTCCCAGACGCAGAGTGCCTGTGTTTGGGCGGCGGTCTTCCGGCCCGTCGCGACGCCATCCACGGCGGCGCGATCAAGCCCGCGGCTGATCAGCTCCATCCCGGCTGATGAACGTGACGATGTCGCGCGCGTCGTCGGGCGAGCGCGCTGCCACCGCCGCCGGCGCGACGACCCCGACGAGGAACAGGGCGGACAGAACGAGCGAGACACTGATCGAGCGACGCATGCCACCTACCTCTGGCGGGCGACGACTGATCGGCGTCATCGGCAGCCTAGCGACGGCCGCTCATCAGCCAGGTATTTCTCGATGCACCCGCGCGTAGCTGCGGCATCGCCGGGGAGCGATCGAGCCGAATCAGCCGGCTGGCGCGTCCGTGGCTCGGGGTCCGACGAATCGATAGCCCAGGCCGTACTCGGTCGCGATCATCGATTCGCCGGGTGCGACCACGTCGAGCTTGAGCCGCAGGTTGCGGACCGTCATCCGCAGCAGATGCACGTCGCGGTCGTAGCCCGCACCCCACACACCGCCGAGCATCTGGCGATGGGTCACCAGCTGCCCGCCATGCTCCACGAGGAACGCGAGCAGGCGGAATTCGGTCGGGGTCAGACTGATCTCAGTTCCCCGCAGGTGAGCGCGGTGATCATCGAGGTCGACCACGAGCTCGCCGTGGCGAAGCCGTCGCGGACGCTCCGGTGCGCTCGTTCCTGCGCGACGGAGGGCGGCCTCCACGCGGGCGATGAGCTCCGGGAACGACACGGGCTTGGCGATGTAGTCGTCGGCGCCAAGCTTCAGGCCCCGGATCTTCTCTGCCTCCGAACCGCGAGCCGTCACCATGAGGATCGGGACCCGGCTGAACTCGCGAAGGCGCTCCAGCAATTGCCAGCCGTCCAGACCGGGCAGGGCGACGTCGAGGACGACGAGATCCGGGCGTTCGTCGTAGAAGCGGCGCAGCGCGTCGGGCCCGGTCCGCGCCGTCACGGTCCGGTAGCCGGCCTGACCGACCCACACCTCGACGAGCTCAGCGAATTCGGGTTCGTCTTCGACGATCAGCACCGTATCAGCCATCGCTTCGCTCCGATGGCGCCAGTGGCAGGGTGATCCGGACCCGCGTCCCGGATCGACCGTCGGGCCGGTCGCTGACCGTCAACTCGCCGCCATGCGCCTCGACCAGTCGACGGCAGATGAACAGCCCCAGCCCCGTCCCCGGGATGCGCGACTCACGCACGTTCCAGGCGCGATGGAACGGTTCGGTGACGAGCACTCGGTCGGACTCGGGGATGCCGATCCCCTCATCGTCAACCGTCACGGCCAGCCAGCGCCCAGTCGCCGAGGCTCCCAGGACGACCGGGCTGTCATCTGGCGCGTACTTGAGTGCGTTGCCGACGAGGTTGGCCAGGATCTGGCCGACGCGCGCGATGTCGACCTCGATCGCCGGCAGGTCAGCTGACGTGTCGACGACGAGTCGCTCTTCCTGCCGAGACATCGCCAGATCGCCGCGAAGGCGGGCGACCAGCGAGTCGAAGGTCGTCGCACGGCGTTCCAGGATGAGCGGATCCGCCTGCAGGTGCGTCACGTCCAGGACCTGATCGACGAGCGTGGCCAGCCGATTGGTCGCCTCGTCGATCCGCTGGAGATAGACGCGCTGCTGGGTCTGATCGAGGGGGAGGTGCAGCAGCGTCTCGGCATAGCCCCTGATGAGTGCGAGCGGTGTCCGTAGCTCATGGCTGACCGTCGCGACGAATCCTTCTCGCAACTCTTCCAGCGCCTGGACGGCGCTCATGTCACGCAGGATCGCGGTCGCCCGTGCGTTCGATCCGGATTCGCCGCCGCCCGTCGCCGTCACGGCGTAGCTGCCGGCGACCCGGATGGGCATCCCGGCATGGCCGTGGACAGCAGATTCGCGGTAGGCGATCGACCGGCCGTTGGCACGTACCTCGCCGAGCGGGCAATCCGCGCGGGCGTGACCGCCTGCGATCTCGCAGCCGAGGACGTCGGCGCAACTTCGTCCGATAGCAGCCTCGGCCGTCATGCCGAGCAGCCGTTCGCCGGCCGGATTGAGGCGAACGACGCAGCCGTCCGCGTCGACCTGCAGGATGAGGTCAGTCGCGCCATCGACGATGGCGCCGAGCTCATGTCGCTCGCGCTCGAGCGCCTGACGCAGTCGAGCGCCCTGGAATGCAACGACCAGCTCGTGACGGGCGAGGAGCGCGATCCTGAGGCCGTCCTCGTCGAGATCTCGACCCGCTGGCGGCCAGACCACGACGGCCGCGCGCAGGGCTTCATCACCGAGAGTCACGGCTCGCCTGCCGGGTCCTGCGGCCGTCCAGACGTTCAGCGCATCGATGTCCGGGAATTCCGCCGGGACAGGATCACCGTCCACGGCGCCGGCGGTCGCCACGAGCGAGATGACGCGCTCATCGTGGCCGCCTATCCACAGCGCGCCACCTGCGGCATCGGCCAGCCGCATGAGCTCCAGCACCACCGATCCGGCGAGATCGGCCAGCGTCCCGCCCGTCGCGATAAGTTGGCTCAACTGATATTGGGCGAACAGCGCATCTGCCTCGCGTTGGGCTTCGTCGAACGAGCGCCGTCGGTCACGCTCGAGGGCGTCGATGCGGGCGAGAAGTGCGGTCGAATCCAGCGACGTCTCGGGTTCACGCATCGGCGATCGCCCGGAGCAAGAGCATGCAAGACACCGCGCCAGGATCTACATGGCCGATCGAGCGCTCACCGAGCCGCAGCGCCAGGCCGCGTCGCGCGACGAGCGAACGCGTGTGCTGCATCCCCTGCGCGGCGGCTCGAACCGCAGCCGCCATGGCGTCCGCCCAAGTCCGGCCATCAGACGACGCTTGGGCGAAGGCATCCGCGGCGGGCCGAAGCGCGTCGAGGATGGTCTTGTCGCCGACCGTGCAGCGTCCACGGCGGGCGAGGCCGTCGGCCGCGGCGGTCAGCATCGGGCCAAGCATCGTGGGGTCCAAGGCCGGCGCATCGCCAGCCGTGGCGCCAGCTTCCAGGAAAGCGGTTCCATACAACGGCCCGGACGCCCCGCCGACGGCTGCCACGAGCCGGTGGCCTACGGCCCGGAGCAGCTCGCCGGGCGGCGTTTCTGGGGGCAGGTCATCGAGCATCACCTCGACGGCCCGGAAGCCGATGACCAGGTTGTCTCCGTGGTCGCCGTCGCCGAGGATCGCGTCGAGCCTGGTCAGGTATCCGGCATGTCGCTCGACGACGACCCGGCAGCGGCCCAATGCCGCCCGAACATCGGCGGCATCGATGACGTCGTGGCGGGGGACGGTCGGTGCAGCAGACACGGTCGGCCGACGATAGTCCGTCCGCCCGGCACGGGCAACGCGACCACCCGGTCGCGGGGGCCAGGATCGTGCGCGATCGCCACATCCTGAGGAACTCTTGACGCGGCCTTGCTTTCTTCTTGATGACCTCGGGTCGAGTATCGCCTCCAACCAGCAACCCGGGCGCAACCCACCCGGGACGAAAGGAGGCGCGCTTGGTGGGCCTGATCCTCGTCTCCCACAGCGGCACGCTCGTGGACGGTCTGCGTGACATGGTCGCCCAGGTGGCCGGCGCCGACGTCCCCGTAGCGACCGCCGGTGGCACCGAGGATGGACGCCTCGGCACCAGCGCTCCGCGCATCGCCGAGGCCGTCCGCTTCGTGCTCGATCGTGCTGACGGCGCGGTCGTGCTGCTCGATCTTGGCAGCGCGGCATTGAGCCTCGAGCTCGCGCTCGAGGACCTCACCGCCACCGACCGACAACGGGTCCGCGTCACCGAGGCCCCGCTCGTCGAGGGTGCCGTTCTCGCTGCCGTTCAGGCCAGCGTCGGGGCGACCATCGACGAGGTCGTCGCAGCGGCGGAGTCGGCCACGACCATGGCCAAGCTGCCACGAGCGTGACGATGTCGGAGATCCGCCTCGTCGTCATCGACCCGTCCGGGCTCCATGCCCGGCCGGCCGCTCGGTTCGTCCAGGCGGCCAGTCGCTTCGCCAGCCGGATCGTTCTCCGTCAGGACGGTCGCGAAGCTGACGCCAAGAGCCTCATCGCCCTGCTCGGGATGACGATCCGGCCGTCATCCGAGATCACCCTCATGGCCGAAGGCCCCGACGCCGACGCCGCACTGGCCGCCCTGCAGGCGGAACTCGCCCCGTATGTCAGCCAGGCCGGCTGACCCCATCACGCTCGGAGGAGGTAGTACCCGATGTCGTCCCCGACCCTGTCCCAGAAACTGACGGCCGAAGCGATCGGCACGGCGATCCTCGTGTTCATCGGCGCGGGCTCGGTCCCGCTCACGGTGTTCCTCACCGGCAGTAACCCGTTCGGCAGTGCTGAACTCTCGACGATCTCGTTCGCGTTCGCCTTCGCGATCTTCGCGGCGGTGTATTCCGTCGGGCACATCAGTGGCTGCCACATCAATCCAGCCGTGACCATCGCGCTCCTCGCAACGCGGAAGATCGACTCGAGCACGGCCATCGGGTACGTCGGCGCGCAGCTCGTCGGCGCGCTGATCGGCGCCGGCCTGACGCTGATCATCCTGACCGGCAACGACCCGGTTGCGCTCGGACTGGGCGCCGTCGACGTCAATGCCAACGCCGGCATCGGGATCGGGTTCGCGGCCGAGGTCATCGGCACGGCGATCCTCGTCTTCACCGTCTTCGGTGCAGCGGTCGACGGCCGTGCACCGGCCGGCTTCGCCGGGATCATTATCGGCTTCATCGTCTACGGGATCATCATCCTGGTCGGCCCCATCACGGGTGCCGCCCTGAATCCGGCGCGACAGATCGGCCCGGAGGTCCTGGAGCTGATCATCGGCTCGAAGACCAACCTCGGCGCCCTGCTCCCGGTGTACGTCGCTGGACCGATCGTGGGCGGCCTCGTCGGCGCCTTCACGTACCAGTTCATCGGCCACACGCGCACGGCCACGGTGCCTGGCGCGGCGGTTGCCGAGCACGCGCACGAAGCCGCCTGACGCTCACGTCGTCCAACCGTCACAGCCCGACACGAGGAGGATCAAACCGATGGCGACCAACACACCCACCCGCGTGAAGAAGCTCTTCAACGCGATCGAGGACATCGTCCCAGAGAGCCTTCGCGGCCTCGAGGCTGCGCATCCCGACCTGGTCAAGGTGGACTTGAGCCAGAACCTCGTCCTCCGGGCCGGCGGGCCGAAGCCGGGCAAGGTCGCGCTGATCTCCGGCGGTGGCTCCGGTCACGAACCGATGCATGGCGGCTTCGTCGGGCTGGGCATGCTCGACGCCGCCGCAGCCGGTGCCGTCTTCACGTCGCCCGTGCCCGATCAGATGGAGGCCGCGACCCGCGCGGTCGACGGTGGCGCGGGCGTCCTCCACATCGTGAAGAACTACACGGGCGACGTCCTGAACTTCCAGCTCGCGGCGGAGCTGGTCGACGGCGACATCGAGGTAGCCACCGTCATCACCAACGACGACGTCGCGGTCCAGGACTCGCTCTATACGGCCGGCCGACGTGGCGTAGGGGTCACCGTCCTGCTCGAGAAGATCGCGGGGGCCCATGCCGAGGCAGGCGGGTCACTGGCCGACGTGGCGGCGACTGCCGCCAAGGTCAACGATCAGGGCAAGTCCATGGGTCTCGCGCTGACGTCGTGTGTCGTTCCTGCCGCGGGCACGCCGACGTTCGATCTGCCCGACGATGAAGTCGAGGTCGGCATCGGCATCCATGGCGAGCCGGGCCGCCGACGCGAGAAGCTGGCGCCCGTCGACGAGATGGCCGAGTGGCTGGTGTCTCCGATCGTCTCGGACCTGGGCCTCAGCCGCGGTGACACCGTCCTCGCCTTCGTGAACGGCATGGGCGGCACCCCGCTCATCGAGCTCTATGTGGCGTTCGACAGCGTCGCGAGGATCCTCGGCGGGCAGGGCATCTCGATCGGGCGTTCGCTCGTGGGCAACTACATCACGAGCCTCGAGATGGCCGGCTTCTCGGTCACCTTGCTGCGCCTCGACGAGGAGCTCACCCGTTGGTGGGACGCCCCGGTGCACACCCCGGCCCTGCGCTGGAAGGTCTGACGACCGCTCGCCGCGTCCAAACCCGCCAGACCGTTGACGCGGTCGCGCCGCCTTCTAGACTCGGGCGCGACCGCCGCCTTCAAGGATCCATCCATGATCGACGTCATCGATGCCTGGCTCCGCCTCGCCGCCACTCGCTTGCACGATCAGGCCGCGACCCTGACCAAGCTCGACCAGGCGATCGGCGATGGGGACCACGGCACCAACATGGACCGCGGGTTCAACGCGATCGTGGCGATGCTCGACGCCGGTCCGGCCGAGGGCGACGGCGACTTGGCTATCGCCGGCGTACGCCTGCGGACCGCTGGGCGGACGCTGATCAGCACCGTCGGCGGCGCCGCCGGTCCGCTGTATGGCACCGCGCTGATGCGCGCGGGTGGGGCCATCGCAGCCTTGCCTGAGGATACGACCGCCCGTACGGCCCTCGTCGCGGGTCTCGAGGCCGCGATCGGCGGGATCCAGGCCCTTGGCAAGGGCGTGGCCGGCGAGAAGACGATGCTCGACGCGCTGGTTCCGGCTGTCGAGGCCGGGCGCCAATCGTCGGATGCCGGGGAGGATGCGGCCGCCGTGACGCGGTCCATGGCCGACGCCGCCGAGGCGGGCGCAGCCGCGACCATCCCGCTCCTGGCCACGAAGGGCCGCGCCTCCTACCTCGGCGAACGGTCGATCGGCCACCAGGATCCGGGAGCCACCTCGGCCGCCCTTCTGCTGAGAGCGTTGTCCGATGTCGTCGGCGGCGACTGATCCGATGGCGCGGACCATGCCAGGGGCCCCTACAGCGACTGGGGCCCCTACGCCTGGCACGGTGCTCGTCGGTCGGGCGGGTGCTCCGGGAGTCGGGTACGGGCGCGCGCTGATCGTCGAGCCGCCGGATGACGTTGGCGCGGGCGCCGTGGGCCTCCCCGTCGATCCTGCAACGGAGGCCGACCGACTCCGGTTGGCGCTCGAAACGGCGGCCACAGAGCTTACGGACCTCGCCGAGCAGACGACGACCCGTGCTGGTGAGGACGTCGGGGCGATCTTTGTGGCGCAGGCCGTGTTTGCACGCGATCCGGGGATCGTCGATCCGGCGCTCGACGAGATCTCAGCCGGCAGATCGGCTGCCGACGCGATCATGAATGTGACGGCTCGCCATGCGGATAGCCTTGCCGGCGTCGACGATGACTATTTTCGTGAACGCGCTGCGGACGTTCGAGACATCGGCCGACGGGTCGCAGCGCACCTACGCGGTGAACGTCGTCCGGATCTATGGCACGCGGATGGTCACCCCGCGGTCCTGATCGCCGCCGACCTCGATCCGTCAGTTGTCGCCTCGCTCCGTCGCGAGCTCGTCGCAGGGATCGCGATGGGGGTCGGGACATCGACCGGCCATGCGGCGATCGTCGCGCGAGCGCTCGGCATCCCGCTGGTCCTCGGGCTTGGCGAAGCGATCTCGACCGTGCCGAACCACATCGACGTCGCCGTCGACGGATCGACGGGCCGACTCCTCGTGGAGCCCTCTTCGGAAGCCCTGGCAGCGCTCCGATCGGCTGCGACCTCAGCACCGATGGCCGGCGGCGATCCAGCCACCATGCACGGCGTCGCGGTCATGGCCAACGTCTCGTCGCCAGTCGAGGCGGCGGCGGCGGCCCTGGCCGACGCGGACGGTATCGGACTCGTCCGGACCGAACTCCTGTTCCTGGGCCGGCATACCCCCCCGACTGTCGATGAACAGCGAGCCACCTACGCGCACATACGTGCCAAGTTCGGCGATCGGCCGATCGTGTTCCGCACGCTTGATGTCGGCGGCGACAAACCCGCGTCGTGGCAGCACGGGCCTGCCGAGGCGAACCCCGCTCTCGGGGTTCGGGGCGTCCGGCTCGGTCAGCGCCAGCCCGACCTGCTCGAGGATCAGCTCCGCGCGCTCGTTGAGGCGGCGGGTGAGGGCGAGTTGCGGGTGATGATCCCGATGGTCGCCACGCGCGAGGAGCTGGACGCTGTGCGATCGCGTCTCGACGCCGTGGTCGCGGCGGTCGCCGGCTCGACCGGTGTGCGACCCCGCGTGGTCCACCTCGGGGTCATGATCGAGGTGCCTGCTGCAGCCGTGATGGCCGACGTGTTCGCCGAAGCGGCAGACTTCCTGTCGATCGGGACCAATGATCTCGTGCAGTACGCGCTTGCAGCCGACCGGACGAACCCGGATCTGACGGATCTCGCCTCGCCGCTGCAGCCCGCGATCCTGCGACTGATCGATGGCGTGGTCCAGGCGGCCCGCGCGCATGGGCGACACGTCGCCGTCTGCGGCGAAGCGGCGGGGGACCCGTCCGTCCTGCCGCTGCTGGTCGGGCTGGGCGTGGAGGAACTGAGCGTCACCCCAGGGGCGATCGGGGTCGTTCGTAGCACCCTGGCTGGCCTGGACCGCTCGGCCTGCGAGACACTGGCCAAACGGGCGCTGCGTGCCGGCTCGCTCACCGAAGTGCGGGCGCTGCTCGGCCAGGACGACTAGCGACCGACCGCGACACCCCGCGGCGGTCGGTCGAGGATCGTCGCCAGGTCGCCGCGGAGCTCGGCCCAGAGGATGCCGGCGCCCGGCCATGGCGTCCCCGTGGTCAGCGATGCGTAAACCTCCGCCGTTCGCGCTGGGTACGCGGCCCGCAGTGTCGCCTCGAAGCGCCGCGCCAGCTCTCGGTTCCCAGCGGTCGAACGGAGGACGAGCAGCCGGCTGGTCGATCGATCACCCTCCAGGTACGGCCACAGGTCCGCGGACGGCAGCGACGACGCCTTGTCCTGTGCCCATCGGAGCTGCTGCTCGAGCCGGTCGATGCGGGTCTGGACCTCGGTCGCGACGATCGTCCCGAGCGGCTGGGAGTCGAACACGACATCGATGAACCCGCGCGCCGGCCGATGCACGGCGACCTCTGGGGTCCCGCCCCAGACGGGCGCCGCGATTCGCAGCAATTCCTCGACGATCCGAGCCTGGCTGCGGTCGTGAATGACGGGACCAGTGGTGGGATAGAAGCGGATCGAGACGTCGCCACCCAAGGCTGTGCCGATCGCCGTCAGGACGGAGATGCTGGGCAGTCGACGTCCCGCCAGGATCTGCGTGAGGTATCCGGGGTCGATATTCGCCGCCGCGGCGAGCCGTCGAAGTGAGAGCCCTGAGTCGAGCCGAAGCCGCTCGAAATCAGCCAGGACGGCGCCCAGGACCTTGCGGGTGCGCCGCCCGTAGGCCGTGCGAGCGCTCGTGCGAGGAGCGTTGGTCGTCGGTTGCACGTGTTCAAGTCAACAGGCGCGCGCCCGCCTGGCGGTCATCGATCCATTTACGGAGCATCATCAGCCCGGGTGATGGCGAGGAGCCAATGTTTTCGAACGCAAGCGCGGCGGCCGCGGCCGTTGGACATCGTTGGCGCGTCCGTTGCTGGCTCACAGCCAACCTCTGATCCGGTTGAGAGCCGATTTCGGCTGGTTTCGGTGCCAGTGAGGCCCATCCGCCCGAAAACATTGGCTCACAGCCAACACCGGGTGTTGGCAGGGTCGGCGGCTGGGTCGGCGGCGGGGCCAGTGGCGGCGTGTGGCGGCGGAAACCGAACGGATGGTCGAAACGCGCGGCGCGCCCTATAATCGCCGTCCCGTGGCCGCCGCGATCGTCGCCGATCCGCTCGCACCCTTCTCACCAGCCGTCCGGGCGTGGTTCGAGGCGAGCTTCGAAGCGCCGACCGAGGCCCAGGCACGTGGCTGGGCGGCCATCGCGCAGGGCGACCACACGCTCATCCACGCCCCCACGGGGAGCGGCAAGACGCTGGCCGCTTTCCTCTACGCCCTGGATCGCCTCGCCCGCAACCCCAGCCCGCCGGCGACCCGCGAACAGCCCAATCACGTCCGCGTCCTCTACATCTCCCCGCTCAAGGCCCTGACCTACGACGTCGAGCGCAACCTGCGCGCCCCGCTGACCGGCATCGGACATGCGGCCCAACGACTCGGCGACGAACCGCCGCACATCACGGTCGCCTCACGCACCGGCGACACGCCCTCCGAAGACCGCCGCGAGATCGCCCGCCACCCGCCCGACATCCTCATCACGACACCGGAGAGCCTGTACCTGCTCCTCACCAGCCAGGCGCGCGAGATCCTGCGGAACGTCGAGTATGTGATCGTCGACGAGGTCCACGCCATCGCCGGCACCAAGCGTGGCGCCCACCTGGCGGTGAGCCTCGAGCGCCTGGACCGCCTCCGTAACCCGGACACAACGAAGCCCCCACAGCGCATCGGCCTCAGCGCCACGCAACGCCCGCTCGACACCATCGCTCGCTTCCTCGGCGGCATCGGCGCCGATCGCGAAGTCACGATCGTCGACGCCGGCGCGCGCAAGCCACTCGAGCTCGAGGTCGTGGTCCCCGTCGACGACATGGCCGCGATCGGGGAGGTCATCCCCCAGGAGCAGCAACCTGGCGGTCCGGCGATCAGTCCCGACCTGCGGACCAGCATCTGGCCATCGATCCACCCGCGGATCCTCGAATTGATCCGCAGCCACAAGAGCACCATCGTCTTTACCAACAGCCGGCGGCTGAGCGAACGGCTCGCCCAGCGGCTCAACGAGCTCGCCGGCGAGGATCTCGTCCGCGCGCATCACGGCAGCATCGCCCGCGAGCAGCGGCTCGAGATCGAGGAGGAGCTCAAGGCCGGTCGACTCCCCGCCCTGGTCGCGACATCCAGCCTCGAGCTGGGCATCGACATGGGCGCCGTCGACCTCGTCATCCAGGTGGAAAGCCCCACCAGCGTCGCCCGCGGTCTGCAGCGCGTCGGTCGAGCCGGCCACCAGGTCGGTGCCCCGAGCAAGGGCGTGATCTTCCCGAAGTACCGCGGCGACTTGCTCGAGGTCGCGGTGGTCACACGGCGCATGCACGAGGGCGAGATCGAGGCGACCAAGATCCCAAGAAATCCGCTCGACGTCCTCGCCCAGCAACTCGTGGCGATGACCGTGATGGATCGCTGGACCGGCGACGACCTATTCCAGACCGTCACGAGGTCCGCGCCGTACGAGACGCTCACCCGCGAGGTGTTCGACGGCGTCCTCGGCATGCTCGCCGGCGCCTACCCATCGGACGAGTTCGCCGAGCTCAAACCACGGCTCGTCTGGGACCGCGTGACCGACACCATCGATGGCCGCCGAGATGCCCGGGTCGTCGCCGTCACGAGCGGCGGCACGATCCCCGACCGCGGATTGTTCGGCGTGTTCATGGAAGGCGAGGCCGGGACGCCTGGCCGTCGCGTCGGCGAGCTCGATGAGGAGATGGTCTACGAGCTCCGCGCAGGGATGCACGGTGACGTGATCATCCTGGGCGCCAGCTCGTGGCGCGTCCTGGAGATCGGGCACGACCGGGTGACCGTGAGCCCCGCCCCGGGCGTCCCGGGCAAGCTGCCGTTCTGGAAGGGTGACGCGGTCGGCCGGCCGATCGAGCTGGGTCGGGCGCTGGGCGCCTTCGTCGGCGAGATCGAAGCCGACCTTGGGCGCGGCGCCCGCGGCCGGGAAGCCGCCGCGCAACGGCTCAAGGACTATCACGACCTCGATGATCGCGCTGCCGAGAACCTGCTCGCCTACCTCGAGGATGAACGCGAGGCGACCGGGGCGCTCCCGACCGACAAGCGCGTCGTCGTCGAGCGATTCCGCGACGAGCTCGGCGACTGGCGGTTGACGTTACTCACGCCGTTCGGCGGCCGGGTCCACGCTCCGTGGTCCTTGGCGATCGAGGCACGACTGGCCGACCGCCTCGGTATCGAGGTCCAGACCATCTGGTCCGACGATGGCATCGCGATCCGCCTGCCGGAGGGGGAGGGGAGCGTCGACGGGATCGAGGACCTGCTCTTCCCCGCGGCCGAGGACGTCGAGGACCTGGTGGTCGGCCAGGTCGCCAACTCGGCGCTGTTCGCGAGCCGGTTCCGCGAGAACGCCGCCCGCGCGCTCCTGCTCCCGCGCCGCCGCCCGGGGACAAGAACTCCCCTCTGGCAGCAACGGCAGCGTGCCGCCGATCTTCTGTCGGTGGCCAGCCGCTACGGCAGCTTCCCGATCCTCGTCGAGACGTATCGCGAGTGCCTGTCGGACGTCTTCGACCTCGACGCTTTGCGGGACATCCTGGGTGGCGTCGCCAGCCGTGAAATCAAGGTCCATGGCGTCGAGACGCCGCGGGCGAGCCCGTTCGCGAGCAGCCTCCTGTTCGACTACGTCGCCGCGTACATGTACGAGGGCGACGCGCCACTCGCCGAGCGTCGCGCGGGCGCGCTCACCCTGGACCGGGATCTGCTCCGCGAGCTGCTCGGCCAGGAAGAGCTGCGCGAGCTGCTCGATCCGGAGGCGCTTGCCGACCTCGAGCTCTCGCTCCAGGCCCTGACCGACGACCGGCAAGCGACGACCGTCGACCAGGTGCACGACCTGCTGCGCCGCCTCGGTGACCTGTCGAACGACGAGGTCGCCGCTCGTGTCTTCGAGGACCGCGCGACGGCGGACACCTGGCTCACCGAGCTCGCCTCCGCACGACGGGCGGTCCGCGTCCGGATCGCCGGCGAGGAGCGCTGGATCGCCATCGAGGACGTGGCGAGATACCGCGACGGGGTCGGCGTGACCGCGCCGGTCGGCGTACCAGAGGCGTTCCTGGGCCCGGCAACCGGTGCCCTCGATGGGCTGCTGGCACGGTTCGCCCGTACCCACGGCCCGTTCCTGACCCCTGAGCCCGCCGCTCGCTGGGGCCTGCCGGCAGGCATCGTCGAGGACGGGTTGGAGCGGCTGCTCGGCGCGGGCACGATCCTGCGCGGCGAGTTCCGACCGGGCGGTGCGGAACGCGAGTGGTGCGACCCCGACGTCCTTCGACAGCTCCGTCGGCGCTCGCTGGCGCGACTCCGGCGCGAGGTCGAGCCGGTCGATGCGGCGGCGCTCGGACGGTTCCTGCCGGCGTGGCACGGCATCGCGCCGGTCGCGGGACCGGGCGCTGACGCGCCGCAGTTCCGCGGATCGGCTGCTCTGGAGCGGCTGGCCGAGGTCGTCGACCAGCTGGCCGGTGTAGCGATCCCCGCGTCAGTCCTGGAGCGGGACGTCTTGCCCGCCCGGGTTCCCGGATACACGGCCAGGCTGCTCGACGAGCTCGGTGCGATGGGTGAGGTCGCCTGGGTCGGGCGCGGCAGCCTCGGCCGCGATGACGGCCGTATCGCCCTCTATCGACCGGGTCGCGAGACGCTTCGCCCCGCCGCGCCCACCGACGCCAACGATGACCCGGCCGCGCGTCCGAGCACCGAGCGCCACGATCGGATCCGCCAGCACCTGGCCTCGAAGGGCGCGAGCTTCTACCGGGCGATCCATGCCGCCGCGGGTGGCGGTCCCGATCGCGAGATGCTCGATGCGCTTTGGGACCTCGTCTGGGCCGGCGAGGTCACCAACGACACGTTCGCGCCGCTGCGTGCCTTGCGCTGGAAGCGGCCGTCAGGCTCGGGCCCGGGTGCTCGACGCGGGCGACCAGGTCGATTGACCGCGCTGGGGCCGCCGGAGGCTGCCGGCCGCTGGTCGCTCGTCGAGCCGATCGAGGGCGTCGCTCCGACCGAGCGACTCCACGCCCAGGCACTCGCGCTGCTCGATCGCCACGGCGTCCTGACCCGGGAGGCCGTCGCGGCCGAAGGCCTGGAGGGTGGGTTCGCCGGCGTCTATCCGATCTTGCGCGCGCTCGAGGAGGCCGGACGGATAAGGCGCGGTTACTTCGTCGATGGGCTGGGCGCGGCGCAGTTCGCGCTGGGCGGCGCGCTCGATCGACTGCGGGCGGTCCGCGATGGCGACGAGGGTGGCGGCGCGCCGAGCCTCCACGTTCTGGCCGCAGCCGATCCGGCAAACCCGTACGGGGCGGCCCTCGCGTGGCCGCGCCGCGGCGACGAGGACCGACGACCGTTCCAGCGCGCCGCCGGGGCGTATGTCGTCCTGGTCGACGGCATCGCGGCGCTGTACCTGGAGCGCGGTGGGGCGACGCTGCAGACCCTCTCGGCCGCCGATGACCCCGGTGTCGCGGCAGCCGCGTTGCGGGGTCTCGCGTCGCTCGTCGGCACGGGCCGCCTGCGCGAGCTGGTCATCCGCAAGGTCGATGGGTTGCCTGTCGGGGAGTCGCCGTGGCGCGCGGCGCTGCTGGAGGCCGGCTTCAGCGCCGGGTATCGCGGCCTGACGTTGCGCGGCTCGCGCTGATGCCTGAGGGCGACACGCTCTTCCGGACCGCGGCGGGCCTCCGGCCGTACCTCGTCGGCCGGGACGTCGTCGCGGCACATGCCCAGGGACCGGGTCCCGTGCCGCAGATCCATCGAGTGGTCGGCAAGCGCGTCGACGCCGTCGAGGCGCAGGGCAAGAACCTGCTGATCCGGTTCGACGGCGGCCTGGAGCTGCGAACGCACCTGCGCATGCACGGCTCGTGGCATCGCTACCGACCGGGCGAGCGCTGGCGTCGACCGCCGGGGCGGGCACGGCTCGTGCTCGAGGTCGATGGCGCGGTGGCCGTCTGTTTCGACGCGCCTGTCGTCGAGTTGTTCGAGACACGCGCAGAGCGCGTCCATCCATCGTTGTCGCGTCTGGGACCGGACCTGCTCTCGCCCGATTTCGACGCGCCTGAGGCGCATCGACGGCTGCGCGCCCCAGAGCGCCAGGGCATGGCGATCGGCGCCGCGCTGCTCGATCAGCGCGCGCTGGCCGGGCTCGGCAACATCTGGCGCAACGAGACGCTGTTCGCAGAGAAGGTCGACCCGTACGCGCCGGTCGCCGAGATCGACGACGCGACGCTCGACCGCTTGATCGGCACCGGCCGACGGCTCCTCACCGAGAGCGCAAGCCTCGCTCCCGGCCGTGCTCCCACTCGCATCTATCGAAAGGCGGGTCGGCAGTGCCCGCGCTGCGGCACGACCATCAGGTCGGCGCCACTCAACGGCGAGGTGCCGCGGACCACGTACTGGTGCCCGAGCTGCCAGGGAGGACGCCCGTGAGCGCGATCGATACCCGCTGCGGGCCCGCGCCGGACGGCTGGCGCTGCACGGTGACGGTCCGCGACGACCGCGGTTCCTCGACGCACGACGTCACGGTCAGCGCCGCCGACGCCACGGCGCTGGCCGCCGCGATGGACGGGAGCGACGTCGAGCGGCTGCTCTACGAGACCTTCGACTTCCTGCTCGAGCGCGAACCGAAGGAGTCGATCCTTCGCACGTTCGACCTGTCGGTGGTGAGCCAGTACTTCCCCGACTACGAGCACGAGATCCGCAGCCGGCTGGCGCCGTAGGGCGGCACCGTTACGGCGACGGGGGAGGGCCGTACGTGATCGTCCCTCCTTCGACTTCGGCGGTGCAGACGTCCTTGGCAGCGACGAAGGCGCTCGCGGGTAGCGGTACCTGGGCCGTCTGCTCGAAGCCGAGCACGCGGTAGCGCACCGGGAAATAGAAGAGGGGACCCACCGAGCTCCGCGAACCGGCCTCGGCGCACGCTCCAGCCCGCCCCAATGCCAGGAATGAGAGCTCCTCGCCTGGTGCGAGCGTCACGGGCCAGCCGGCCGACGCGGAGCCGGGCGCGGCCGATACGACCGAGACCCGCCCATCGTCGGTAGGCTGGGGCACCCATCCAAGTCCGACGATCGCTGCGATGTACGGATTGGTCGTCGTCTGCTGGACGTCCTCGAGCCCCAAGATCGTCAGGGGCAGGACTCCGGGATTCCGGATGATGCCGCCCATGGTGAAGGTGTCGCCCGGCGCAACGTCGTACGTCACGAACTCACGGATCCCATCGGCCTGGCGCGTCGTGACGCGTGCGTTCGGGCTCGCGATCCAGGTGATGTCAGTGTCCCGACCCACCGGGCGGGTCATGTTGATGCCAAGCCACCCGGAACCGATGATCAGGACGATGGCGGCCAAGATCCCAAGGCGTCTCCGCCAACCGCCCTGCAGGGCGTAGGCGATCAACGCGATGAGTGCGATCGCGACGGTGATCGCTGGCGCGACCGGCGGTACTCGCTGTGCGATCCCGATCGACGCACGGGTCGTCTCGAACGGGACAGCAGGGTCCGGGGTCCGCAGCAGGTCCAGGATCGTCAACGCGGCGAGCGCTCCAAAGGCCCCCAAGGCCGGGAACAGCGGCGTCGACCCGGACATGGACCAACGCCGCGGCGCCGAGACCGGTGTGCCATCCGCGAGGACGGGGGCATCCGTGGCGTCGCCATCGGCCTCGAGGCTGGCATCGGGGCTGGTCGCCAAGCGGCGCCGACGCGGCACCGCCGCGATGGCAAGCCCCACGAGAGCTGCCACGAGAACGACCGGCATCCATCGCATCAACGCGTCGCTTGGATGCGGCTCGATGCCGAGCTCGGTGATGCCGGTCGCGAGATCCTCGATCCCGCGGACGAAGGCGCCGAGGGCGGCATCCCGCTCGGCGGGTGTCGCCGCGGACAGCTCGTCGTCGAGCGCCGAGGGCTGGTGGATGGGCTGCCAGTACAGGTTCTGACGCGCCTGGTCGATGGTCGCCCCGGCAAGGGTGATACAACACGTGATCGTGTCGTCGGGCGTGATGCCGGCGACGGCCACCACATCCCGTCGGTCGTCACCGTCACGGTCATGGCGCTCCTGCCATCCGTCTGGCGCGGTCAGTTCGTCCCGATTGGGCATGACGCGCACGATCAACGTCCCTTCGACGGCCGTATCCGCGAAGACACGACCGAGCCGCTCATCGGCGCTCCGAAGGGCATCGGGCGTGAAGAAGCCAGTCGGTGCCTCGATGAACGGGGGCCCGCTGGGCGCGGGGACCATGGACGGGGCGCCGACCGTTTCGCCTTCCCGCACGGTCGTCTGACCGAGCCGGCTCAGGAGCGCGACGACGAGCACCCCGACGACGACGGCCGCCACGAGCCCGAATGCGCCCCGCCATACCTCGAGCGACCGAGTCCGCCAGCGCGCCGGCACGACCGGCGTCTCCGTGGACACGGCTGCTACCCGGGCACGAAGCGCGGCTGACGCCTCGGCCGGTTCTCGCGTCCCGAGGTACACGCGCAGCTCCTGTTCGAAACGGTCGTCGGTCATCGGTCCAACTCCTCGGCGCGTTCGACGGCCGCTCGAAGCCGGCGGAGCGCGTGGTGCAGTCGAGATTTCACGGTGCCCTCGGCGATCCCTACCCGGGACGCGATCTCGGGCACGGTCAGATCGGCGTAGTAGCGCAGCGCGACGACGACCGCATGGTCGGGATCGAGATCGGCGAACGCGCGTGCCAGCAGGTCGCGTGTGAGGATCGCCCCGCCACCGTCATCCGCGGTCCGGAACGCGAGCGTCGTCGACGCAAGCGCTGGTATCGGAACGACGACCGGCCTGCGCCGGCGTGCGCGAAGTCGATCACGGCATCCATTGACGAGGATGCGGCCGAACCAGGCCTCGAACCGATTCCGCTCACGGAGACCTGCGAAGCCACGCCAGGCGATGACCGCGGCATCGTGGACAGCGTCCTCTGCCTCGATCGGGTCGCCGAGAATCACGGCGGCCAATCGGTAGTGCGAATTGAGCCCGCGTTCGAGCAAGGCGGCGAACGCGGTCGCCCGGTCGTCCATCGTTCCCTGCACCGTGCGGCTTGCCAGCACTCGTCTCCCTCGGCGTGCGGGTCCTGTCGCCTCGACCTGACGACCGCGGGCAGGGAAACGTTCACGGCAAGCCTAGTCAGCACGGCGCGTATCATCGCGGCCCATGTGCGAGCACTACGTCGCGCGGGCGGCCGAGCCCTTCCGGATCGACGAGCTGTGGCCGTTCACCGAGAAGCTCGAGCACTACGGTCTGGCGGGGTTCGGATGGGGCGCGGCGTGGCTGGGCGCCGATGGCCGGTTGGCGAGCCATCGCGACGTCCGATCCTTCTGCGACGACCCGGTCGGTGCGGCGCAGGTCGGCGCGCAGGAGACCACGTCGCTGCTCGTCCACCTCCGACGCCCGTCACGCCTGTCGACTCTGCAGCTGCCCGATACCCAGCCGTTCGACGACCCGGCCGGCCGGTTCAGCTTCAGCCACAACGGCGACTTCCGCGAGTGGCGCGGGTCACGGGCCAGATACCGGGAGGCGGGCCGCATCCACGGGCGAGCCGACACCGAGGTCGCCGCGCGCTGGCTGGAGGACGCCTGGGCAACCTCCCGGCCGGCCGACCTGCTCCCGGCACTCCACGATCGGTTCGGCGGGCGGGCCAACCTCGCCGTCGTCGCGGCCGACGGCACGACCGTCCACTACGCCGGGAACAACGAGAACCCGGTGTTCTCGTTCCGGCTTGGGCGCATCAGCATCGTGTCGACCGGCATCTACTCGCTCGACCGGTCGCTCTTCCGGTTCGTTGCTCGTGGCGCAACAGATCGACGACTCGTTCGTCAGGGGACGACCATCCAGCTCGATCACTACGGAAACCCACTCGCCGCGTCTTAGGATGCGCCGGGATCGACTGGTGGTCGTCACCTTCAGCCCAAGAGGTGGGGATGCACGCCGAGACCGCGTTGGCCGACGAACCCTACGTGCGACCTACTATCGCGCTCCCGATCGGCCACCTGATCCGGATCTCCCTGTACTGGCTCGGGCTGACCGCCATCGACGGCGCCGTCGGCCTGTTCATCCAGAACCGGCTCAACTTCGGACCATTCGCGCCCGACCCCCTCCAGGTCGGCACGTACACGGCGCTGCTGTCGATCCCGGTCGCCGTGATCTCGATCATCATCCAGCCCACGGTCGGATCGATCAGCGACTACACGGTCAGCCGCTGGGGTCGACGCAAGCCGTACATCGTCATCGGCTCGCTCCTCGACCTCGTGTTCCTCGCCGGGATCGCGCTCTCCAACAACCTCCTGATGCTCGGCGCGTTCGCCGGCCTGCTCGCGTTCAGCACCAATATCGCGCGCGGGCCGTTCCAGGGCTACGTCCCGGATCTGGTTCCGGAGAAGCAGGTCGGCCTCGCGAGCGCGATGGTCGGGCTCATGCAGATCCTCGGCAACGTGACCGGGTTCCTGGCCGTGACGCTGGCGGTGCTCATCGGACGGATCGAGCTGGCCATCCTGGCCGTGGCCATCGTCGAGCTGGTCACCATGGTCGCCGTCGTGGCCCGGGTCGGCGAGGGCCAGCCGCCGCGTCCACGAAACGGCAGATCGTGGCGATCGATCGCCGGCGAAACCTGGGGCACCGACGTGCTCAAGGAGCGCTCCTATGTGTGGCTCCTGGCCTCGCGCTTCTTCTTCCTCATGGGTGGCGCCGTGCTGGTCAACCTGATCATCACCTACCTGAAGCAAACGCACGGGCTCGGTGAGGAGGAGTCCAACACCACGAACCTGTCGATGCTTGTCACGATCGTGGTCGCCAACGTGATCGCCATCGTCCCATCGGCCAGGCTCTCGGATCGGATCGGTCGCAAGCCGGTGATCTACGCGAGTTGCGTAATCGGTTTCGTCGGGGTCAGCCTGGTTGCGCTGGCTCCCGCAGTCTTCCCGTATGCCCTCATCGGCGGAGCCCTGTTCGGCGTGTCGGCGGGGACCTTCCTGGCGGTCGATTGGGCGCTCATGACCGACATCATCCCGAAGGCCTCGTCGGGTCGATACATGGGCCTGTCGAACGTCGCCACGACGTCGTCGACCCTCTTCGCCGTCGCATCCGCCGGCATCGTGCTCGACCTGGTGAACCGGGCGACGTCCCAGGGCGTCGGTCCTCGCGCCGCGTTCCTTCTGGCCGCCGCGTACTACGTGATCTCGGCGATCACGCTTCGGCCGGTCGTGGAGCCGCCGCGCTCCGAGCGTCGAGCCGCCGGTATGCCCATGGGATGAACGCCCAGAGGTAGACGAGGTAGTCGAGCCGGATCGGCCGCGCCCCGAACCCGAACAATGCCTGGAACTGCACGATCGTGAGCGGTAGCAACACGATGCTCATCCCGATCGATACGGCCAGCCAGATCAAACCCCACCGGCGAGTGGCCGGGCTAAGGATCGGCCAGACGATCGCGGGCACCCACTTCATCCAGGTCGCCAGCGCCCACAGCGCTCCTCCGAGACGTGGCCCGGTGAACTGCGCGGCCCACAACATCAGCGTCAGCAACAGGTTGATGTTGCCGGTGTCGAGATTGGCGCCCACCGGGAACGCGAGCAGCACGATGATCAGCGCGGTCGTGAGAGGTCGCTGTCGGTACGCCCAGTCAACCGTCCACAGCAGCAGCAGGATCGTCCCGACGCGCCAGACGACCCACGCCACGTCCCAGGGCAGCAGCGCCCAGGGCGCGAAGAGCGGCAGCATCCACGGGGCGTAGACGTAGGGCAGGAACGGCCCGGTCGGGTGGTACGGGTCGCCGCCGTTGACCCAGATCCGGACGCCTGCCCAGTAGGCGCGGGCATCGGCGCCGGCCGCCTCGCCGCGACCGATCATCCCGGCCGCCAGCAGCGAGAAGACGATGCTGATGAGCAGGATCGCGATCAGCCGACGGTGGTCGCGGAGCCGCGAGATCTCGCGGCGGATGGCCCGGCGATAGACCCCCGCGCGGCGGCGCGTGGGATGGGAGAACAGATCTTCCCAACCGACCACGACCCGCCCGCGCCCGCGGGCCGTGCCCGGGACTGGATGAAGCTCCGGTGGACGCTGGGCGTCGGCCATGGCGCCGCATTCTCGCACGGCATGCGCGGGACTCCGGGTATCCTGTCGCGAACATCACCGCCCTGGGGAGCCCAGCCAACGCCCGTGAGCGACGGACACGTCATCATCATCGGCGGTGCGGAAGACAAGGTCCGAGACCGCGTCATCCTGAGCCGCTTCGCCACCCTTGCCGGCGGTCGCGATGCGACCGTCGTGGTCATTTCGACCGCGTCATCGCTCGGCGAGCTGGCCGGTGAGCGCTACAAGCAGGTCCTCGGCGAGCTGGGCGTCAAGAAGGTCCGCGCGATCCACGCCGTCACCCGCGCCCAGGCCAACGACGACACCGTGGCCCTCGCCCTGCGCGACGCGACCGGCATCTTCATGACCGGCGGCAACCAGCTCCGCTTGTCCTCGACCATCGGCGGGACGCGCCTCGCGGATGCGGTCCTCGAGCAGTTCCGCAAGGGCGCGGTGGTGGCCGGCACGAGCGCTGGCGCATCCGCGATGTCGAGCCACATGATCGCGTTCGGGGCGTCCGGCGCGACGCCGAAGCACCGGATGGCGCAGATCGCCGCCGGTCTCGGCGTGCTGCCCGGCGTGATCATCGACCAGCATTTCCAGCAGCGAAATCGGCTTGGCCGGCTGCTCAGCCTGATCGCCCAGAACCCGTCGCTGCTCGGCTTGGGCGTGGACGAGGACACGGCCGGCGTCGTCGGGCCGGACCATGTGATGGAGGTCATCGGGCGTGGGTCGATCACGGTGGTCGACGGCGCCCGCTCCGAGACCGACGCCTGGGAGGTCAAGGGTCATCGTCCGCTGATGATCAGCGGCGTCGTCCTGCACTCGCTGCCGGCGGGGTATCGGTTCGACCTGCAGCGCCGCGAGCGTGTCCTCGCACCGACCCTCCACGCACTCCCCGGCGGCGAGGCCGCGTCGAGCTAGGGCGCCGGCCAGTGCTCGCGACGGACGCGCGCCGGGCACCTGCGACGCGCCGTACACTGGCGACCCATCCGAGAGCGCAGGAGGGCAGCGTGACCGAGACGGCCGAGCCGACCGCGACGAAGCCGAAGCGCCCGCGTTCGAAGCGCACCAGCTCGACCCCCGCCGCCACCGCCGTCCCCACGACGCCGCTCCCGACCCTGCGCATCCTCGAGACGCGCGTCCTGCGCGGCCCCAACTACTGGGCCCGCGAGCCGGTCATCCGGATGCTGGTCGACCTCGGCAACCTCGAGGAGTTCCCGTCCAACCGCATCCCCGGCTTCAGCGACGCGCTGGTCGCCCTCCTGCCGACCCTCGAGGATCACGCCTGCTCGCTCGGCCGCCGCGGCGGCTTCATCACCAGGCTCATGGAGGGCACCTGGACCGGACACATCGCCGAACACATCGCCCTCGAGTTCCAGAACCTCGCCGGCACCGACGTCCGCCACGGCAAGACCCGCTCGGCCGGCGTGCACGGCCAGTACAACTGCATCTTCGAGTACAAGGAGGAGGCGGTCGGGCTGGAGGCCGGGCGGATGGCCGTCGGCCTGGTCAACCACCTGGTCGCGCCGGACGACCCCGAGGTCTTCTTCGACTTCGCGCCGCAAGCTCGAGAACCTGATCCGGCTCGCCGAGCGCCAGGCGTTCGGCCCATCGACCCAGGCGCTCATCGACGAGGCGGTCAGCCGCGACATCCCGTTCATCCGCCTCGACCGGCACTCGCTCGTCCAGTTCGGCCACGGCGTCCACCAGCAGCGCATCCGGGCCACGATGACCTCGAAGACGAGCGCGATCGGGGTCGATATCGCGTCGGACAAGAGCCTGACCAATCGACTCCTCGACAGCGCCGGTCTGCCGGTCCCGCGCGCCGACGTCGTCACGACCGAGGACGAGGCGGTCGCCGTCGCGAAGCGACTCGGCTTCCCGTGCGTCGTCAAGCCGCTCGACGGCAACCACGGCCGCGGCGTCCACCTCGACCTGCGCAGCGAGGAGGCGGTCCGCGCCTCGTTTCCGGCAGCCCTCGCCCAGAGCCGCTCGGGCGACGTCGTCGTCGAGACGTACGTCGCCGGCAACGACTACCGCTGCCTCGTGATCGGCGGCAAGGTCGCGGCGATCGCCGAGCGCGTGCCGGCCAGCGTGACCGGCGACGGCGAGCACACCGTCCGCCAGCTGGTCGACATCGCGAACGCCGATCCACGACGGGGCATCGGCCACGAGAAGGTGCTGACCCGGATCAAGATCGACGAGGCGGCCGAGGAGCTCGTCCGCGCCCAGGGCCTCGAGATCGATGCGGTGCCCGAGGAGGGCGCCATGATCAAGCTCGCGCTGACCGGCAACATGTCGACCGGCGGGACGTCGATCGACCGGACCTTCGAGGCGCATCCCGACAACGTCGAGATCGCCGAGACGGCGGCGCAGATCGTCGGGCTCGACGTGGCCGGCATCGACTTCATCTGCCCGGACATCACGACGCCCGTCCGCGAGACGGGCGGGGCGATCGTCGAGGTCAACGCCGCGCCCGGGTTCCGGATGCATACCCACCCGACCGAGGGCGAGCCGCAGTACGTCGCGCGGCCGGTCATCGATTCGCTGTTCCCGCCCGGCGCCAGCTCCCGCATCCCGATCATCTCGGTGACCGGCACGAACGGGAAGACGACGACCGTCCGGATGATCGCCCACATCCTGAAGCTCATGGGTCGGCGGGTCGGGATGACCTCGACCGACGGCATCGTGGTCGACGGGCGGCTCATCAAGAAGGGCGACATGTCCGGGCCCAAGTCGGCCCAGATGGTGCTCCAGAACCCGACCGTCGACACCGCCGTCTTCGAGGTCGCGCGTGGCGGGATCCTGCGCGAGGGCCTCGGCTACGACCGCAACGACGTCGCGGTCGTGACCAACGTGACCGGCGACCACCTCGGGCTGGGCGGCATCGACTCGATCGGGCAGCTGGCGAACGTCAAGGGCGTCCTGGTCGAGGCAGTTCCCCGTTCCGGGACGGCCGTGCTCAACGCCGACGACACGCATGTCTACCGGATGGGCCGCCACTGCGCCGGTCGTGTCGTGCTGTTCAGCATGGCGACCGAGAAGGGCGAGGACGGCTTCGACCGCGTCGACGGCCACACGTCGCGCGGCAACGCCGCGTTCTGCCTCGAGCCATCCGCGCAGGGCGAGCTCATCGTCCTGCGCCTCGGCAGCCGCAAGATGCCGGTCCTGTACACGCATCTCATCCCGGCCACGTTCGGCGGACGTGCCCGGATGAACGTCGCCAACGCGCTTGCGGCCGCGGCCGCGGCCTGGGCGTCGGGCGCGCACCTCCACGACATCCGCCAGGGCCTGCGCACGTTCTCGACGTCGTTCTTCCAGGCGCCCGGGCGGCTCAACCTGCTCGACGTCGGCGGCGTCCGCGTCGTGATCGACTACTGCCACAACGTCGACGGCATGCGCATGCTGGCCGACTTCGTCGATCGGATGATGGCCGAGCCCCAGACGAAGGCCGGCAGGATCGGTGCCACCGCGCCGACGGCGCGGAACGGCCGCGCGATCGGGGTGCTGGGCATCCCCGGCGATCGGCGGGACGACGACCAGCGCCAGTACGGCGCGATCGCCGCGGGTTCGTTCGACGAGGTCATCGTCCGCGAGGACAAGAACCTGCGCGGCCGCGCAGCCGGGCGAGACGGCCACGAACGTGATCGAGGGCGTGCGGACGGCGCGCAGCAACGGGCACGCGCGCGCGACGCGCGCCGACAAGGTCCTCGACGAGATGACCGCGGTGCGGACAGCGCTCCGGCGGGCGATGCCCGGCGACCTCGTCGTGTGCTGCGTCGACGACGCGATCGGCGTCTACCGCGAGGCGATGTCCGCGGCCGGCGCATCGCGTGGCGGCACCGCATTCGCCGATCCGGGCGAGCTCGAGGCGCCGGAAGGATGACCCCGCGCGGGACCCCGCGCTATGGCCCGGAGGACTCGCTGCAGAGCCCGCGGTTCACCGGGCCGTCGACCTTCGCGCGGCTGCCCTTCGTGCGCACGCTCGAGGACGTCGACCTCGTGGTCGTCGGTGTGCCGTTCGACACCGGCGTCACGTATCGGGCCGGAGGCCGCTTCGGCCCGAACGGCGTTCGCGCGGCGAGCGTGATGCTGCGCCAGTACAACCCGAACCTCGACGTGAAGCCGTTCGACATCCTGTCGTGCGTCGACTACGGCGATGTGTCGATCGTGCCCGGCTATACCGAACGGAGCTACGAGGCGATCGAGTCGACCGTCGCCCCGATCGTCGAGGCCGGCGTCATCCCGCTGCTCATCGGCGGCGACCACGCCTGCACGCTGCCGCACCTCCGCGCGACGCGCTCGCGCGGGCCGGTCGCGGTCATCGACTTCGACTCGCACACCGACGCCTGGGACGCCTACTTCGGGGAGAAGTACAACCACGGCACGTGGATGCGCCGCGCGATCGAGGAAGGACTGGTCGACGTGGACCACTCGATCGAGGTCGGGCTGCGCGGCTCGATCTACGACTCCGGTGACTGGACGGGTCTGCGCGACGAGCTGGGGCTCGACTATCTGACGACCGAGGACGTCCTCGACATGGGACCCGAGGCGACAGCCGACAAGATCCGCGAGCGGGTCGGCGACGCCACCGCGTTCATTAGCTTCGACATCGACGTGGTCGACCCGGCCTTCGCGCCGGGCACCGGCACACCGGAGCCGGGCGGCCTGTCGGCCCACGACGCGCTGACCATCGTCCGCCGGCTGACCGGCATCGACTTCGTCGGGTTCGACGTGGTCGAGGTGATCCCGGCCTACGACCCGGCCGGCCAGACCGCGTTCCTGGCCGCCAACCTGGCCTACGACATGCTGTCGCTGGTCGCCGTCAGACGTTCCGAGCGGTAGGCGACCTCGCCGCCGACGATGGTCAGGTCGACCGCCACGTTGCCGAGCTCGGCGGGCAGCGTCGCGAACAGGTCGCGATCGAGCACCGCGACGTCGGCGAGCTTGCCGACCTCGAGCGTGCCGAGGCGGTCGTCGGCGAAGTAGGACGCCGCAGCGTCGATCGTGCACGCGCGGACCGCCTCGTCGACGGTCAACGCCTGATCGCCGCCGATGACCGCGCCGGAGACCGTCGTCCGGAGCACGGCCGATGCGATCGTGTCCATCGGTCGATGCGACGCCACCGGCGCGTCGCTCGACAGGGCGAACCGCACGCCTGCCCCGAGTAGCTCGCGATACGGCTGGAGCCGGTGCGCGCGATCGGCGTCGAGGACGCGCAGCCAGGCGTCGCCCGCATCCCAGAAGTAGCGGGGCTGTCCGACGACCACGATGCCGAGCTCGGGCCATCCGCTCGATCTGGTCGGGCCGCGGGCCACCGCAGTGCTCGATCCGGTGGCGGTGGTCGTCGCGGGGATGCGCGCGCGAGGGCCGCCTCGTAGGCGTCCAGGACCCGGTCGATGGCGCGGTCGCCCTGCGCATGCACGCCGATCTGCCAACCGGCGACGTGGGCGCGGACGATCGCATCGCGAAACTCCTCGTCGGAGCCCCAGTAGAGCGAACCGGTGAACTCGCCCGCTGGTCCGTAGGGCGTCGTGAACGCGGCCGTCCCACCGGTGAGCGCCCCGTCGGCGTAGAACTTCATCGGCCCGATCGCCAGCCGGTCGTCGCCGAACCGTCCGGCGATGCCCAGCGCCTCGAACGCGTCGAGCTGTGACGAGATCGGCATGGCGGTCATCCGGACGCCCAGCAGCCCGCGCTCGCGCGCCGCGCGATAGCCGGCGAGCTCGCGGCGCGTGACCTGCGCGTCGACGATCGACGTGATGCCGGCCGCCAGCGAGGCGCGCGAACCGCGGTCGATGTCGGCGACGATCTCCTCGAGCGGCGCGTCGTCGTGGAAACCCGGACCGTGGTGGCCGATGTCGACCCCGGCCGGCACGATCAGCTGCTGCGCGGCATCGAGGCAAGTAGCCGGTCAGCCGGCCGTCGTCGTCGCGGATGAGGTGGCCGCCTTCCGGATCGGTTGCGCTGTCGTCCAGCCCGCGCGCCTCCAGACCGGCGCTGTTCGCGAGCGCGTGGTGTCCGCTCATGTGCTGGACCAGGACCGGGTGCACCCGCGTCGCCTCGTCGAGGTCCCAGCGCGTGGGGAGGCGGCCGTCCGGGAACATCTCCGGGTTCATCCCGACCGCGCGGATCCACGTGCCATCAGGCGTGCGCTCCGCCGCCTCGGCGATCCGGGCCACCAGATCGGCGATCGAGGCGACGCCCGGGATAGCGGGCATCGATCGCAGCCAGCTCGGCGCCGGTGAAGGCGAGGTGGTGATGGGCGTCGACGAAGCCGGGCAGGATCGATCGGCCCTCGACGTCGATCTCCTGGGCATCGGGCGGCGCCACCACGCGCAACGCCGACGCACCGCCGACGGCCACGATCCGGTCACCGACGATCGCCACGCCACCGGCGAACGGCGGTTCACCGGGCGCGCGCGGTGAACACGCGACCGTTGAGCAGGATGAGACCGGCCATGCCGCATCTTCGCATCCCACTGTTCCGGCGCCTTGCGCCAGCGGGCTACGATGCAGCGGTCGTCTTGGGGAGGACGACGACCGACGGGCCCGCATCGGCCCCGAGGAGGAGGTACGAGCAATGCATCGCTCGACGACCGCTATCGCGTTTCTCGCGATCGGCGCGATCATCGCCGGTTGTACGGGAGGCGGAGGTGCGATCGCCCGCAGCGTCGGCGCCCGCAGCCTCCGAGCCGGCAGCAAGCGAGCCGGCGGCCAGCGAGTCAGCCGGCGCGAGCCCCGCCTCGGCGGCCTGCAACCCGCCGCGCCAGGAGGGCGTCACGCTCACGTTCGTGTCGTTCGGTGGCGTCTACCAGGAAGCGCAGCGCAAGGCGTGGCTCGAGCCATACACCGAGCTGACCGGCGTCCAGTTCACCGAGGACGAGAACTCGTCGAACGCCACGATCAAGGCCCAGGTCGAGGCCGGTCAGGTGACCTGGGACGTCGTCGACGTCGGCAACGACTTCGGGCTCGACGCCACAAGCGACCTGCTCGAGCCGCTCGACTACACGCTGATCCCGAAGGACGAGCTCAACGCAGGACCTCGGTATCACCGACTACCGGATCCCCGACATCACGTACGGCGTCGTCCTCGCCTACAACACCGAGGTCCTCGGCGCCGGCAACGTGCCCGCGGGCTGGGCCGACTACTTCGACACGGCCAAGTTCCCCGGCAAGCGCGGGGCGTGGGACTACTCCGAGGGCGGCATGTTCGAGTTCGCGCTGATGGCCGACGGCGTCGCCGCCGGCCGACCTGTACCCGCTGGACCTCGCCGCGGGCGACGGCGAAGCTCGAACACGATCAAGGATGACATCGTGTTCTGGGCCTCCGGCGCCGAGTCGCAGGAGCTGATCGGCTCCGGCGAGGTCGCGATGACGATGATCTGGAACGGCCGCGGCTGGAGCGCCAAGAACATCGACAACAAGCCGGTCGAGATGCAGTGGAACCAGCAGATCGTCACGGCCGACTACCTGGTGGTCCCGAAGGGCTCGCCGAACAAGGACGCGGCGATGACGTTCATCGCGTACACCGCCTGCGCCGAGCACAATGCCGGGCCGTCGGAGTTCATCCCGTACGGCCCGACCAACAAGAACTCCGACGCCGAACCCGGCGATGGTCAACGACCTCTCGGTGACCAACGCCGACGAGAACTCGGCCTATTTCGACGACGAGTATCTCGTCGAGAACTTCGACGAGATCGACGCCGCCTGGCAGGCCTGGAAGACGTCCTGATCGTCAGGACGTGACCGAGGGATGACGGCCGCCGGCGGGGCGAAACGGCCCGGGCTCGAGCCGGGTCCGCCTCCGGCGCGGACCGCTGGGCGCTGCTGGCCCTGCCGGCGGTCGTCTTCCTCGCTGGCGTTCTTCCTCGTCCCGCTCATCGCGATGAGCGTGCGCAGCGTGACCGACCCGCCCGGCGCCGGGCTCGCGAACTACGAGCAGTTCTTCTCGCAAGCGGCGTACGTCCGCGTCCTCATGAACACGTTCTGGATCGCCTTGCTCGCGACGCTCGCCTGCCTGGTCGTCGGCTACCCGTTCGCCTACCTCATGACGATCGTGCCCGGGCGGGTCGCGGGGCTGCTGCTCATCGCGGTGCTCCTGCCGTTCTGGTCGAGCCTGCTGGTGCGGACGTTCGCCTGGCAGGTCCTCCTGCGCGACACCGGGATCATCAACCGCTTCCTGCTCGACCTCGGGCCTCATCAGCGAGCCACTCACGCTCATCCGGACGACCGGCGGGGTCATCCTCGGGCATGTCCCACATCCTGCTGCCGTTCATGGTCCTGCCGCTCTACGCGGTGATGCGCCGCATCGACCCGGAGTTCGGGCGAGCGGCCGCGAACCTCGGGGCGTCGCCGATCGCGGCCTTCCTGCGCGTCTTCGTGCCGCTCAGCCTGCCGGGGGTCCTCGCCGGGTGCCTGCTCGTGTTCATCCTCGCGCTCGGCTTCTACATCACGCCGGCCCTCCTCGGCGGCCTCCGTGACCAGATGATCAGCCAGCTCATCGTCCAGCAGATCCAGCAGCGGCTCGACTGGGGGTTCGGGACGGCGATGAGCGTCCTGCTCGTCGGCATCACGCTCGTCGATCCTGTTCGTGGCGTCGCGGGCGATCCGCCTGCGCGACGTGTTCGGCAGCGTGGTCGAGGACTAGGCCGATGAGCGACTCCTGGCGCCAGCCGCGCCGGCTCCTGATGGCGGCGCCTCGGCGCGCTGACGGTCTTCTACCTGCTCGCGCCGACCCTCGTCATCGTGCCGATGAGCTTCACCGAGGCGCGGATCCTGTCGTTCCCGCCGGAGGGCTTCACGCTCCAGTGGTACGAGCGGATGTTCACCGACCGGCAGTGGTCGACCGGGCTCATCAACAGCTTCCAGGTCGCGCGTCCTGACGGCGATCCTCGCCACCGTGCTCGGGACGCTGGCGGCGCTCGGTCTGAGCCGCGGGCGGTTCCCGGGCCGGACGCTGGTGAACGCGCTGACCCTGTCGCCGCTCATCGTGCCCGTCGTCGTCATCGCGATCGGGATGTTCGGGCTCTTCGTCCAGTGGCGGCTCGAGCGGCTCGGTCGTCGGCCTCGTGATCGCCCACACGGCCTCGCCCTGCCGTTCGTCGTCGTCGCACGTCGGCACCTCGCTCCGGACGATGGATCGCAACCTCGAGCTGGCCGCCGCCAACCTCGGCGCCGACCCGCGGCGGACGTTCGCCCACATCACGTTCCCGATCATCCTGCCGGGCGTCCTCACCGGCGCGATCTTCTCGTTCATCACCTCGTGGGACGAGGTCGTGGTCGCGATCTTCATGACGTCGGCCCGCTTCCGGACGCTGCCGGTCGAGATGTGGGAGCAGGTCCGCCAGGTCGGTCGACCCGACCGTCGCGGCCGTCGTCGACCACGCTCCTCGTCGTGACGACGGTCCTGCTTGCTGCTCCTGCTCGTCGTCCGCCGCCAGGCGCCGGCCCAATGACCGCGACCCAGCCGCCGCACGACGCGCGCACGGATCGACCCGCGCTGGTCCTGCGCGGCCTGCGCAAGTCGTTCGGGAGCGCGGTCGCGGTCGACGGCGTCGACCTCGAGGTCGGCCGCGGCGAGTTCGTGACGCTCCTCGGGCCCTCCGGGCTCCGGCAAGACCACGACGCTGCGCATGGTCGCCGGGCTTCATGAGCCCGAGCGGCGGGTCGATCGAGATCGACGGCGCCGACATGACCCGGGTGCCGCCCTACCGGCGCGACGTCGGCATGGTCTTCCAGAACTACGCCCTCTTCCCGCACATGACCGCGGCGCAGAACATCGCCTTCCCGCTCCGGATGCGGCGGCGCCCGAAGGCCGAGATCGATCGCCGCGTGGCCGACGCCCTCAAGCTCGTGAAGCTCGCCGACCTCGGCGATCGCTATCCGCGCCAGCTCTCTGGCGGGCAGCAGCAGCGGATCGCGCTGGCCCGGGCCGTCGTGTTCGAGCCGCGCGTGCTGCTGATGGACGAGCCGCTCGGGGCCCTCGACCGGAAGCTGCGCGAGGCGCTGCAGCTCGAGATCATCCGGGTCAGCCGCGAGCTCGGCGCCACCGTCCTGTACGTGACCCACGACCAGGAAGAGGCGCTCGTGATGAGCGACCGGATCGCCATCTTCAGCGCCGGTCGCATCGAGCAGCTCGGCAGCGGTGAGGACCTCTACGACCGACCGGCCTCGCTGTTCGTGGCCGACTTCATCGGCGAGTCGAACATCCTGCGCGGTCGCTACCAGGTCGATGGCGCGGATGGCGGCTGGATGACGCATGAGAAGACGCGCTGGCGGGTCGGTCGCGCGGCCGCCGAACGCGCCTCCCTGGATGACGGGGCCGCGGCAGCGCTCGTCGTCCGCCCCGAGCGGGTCCGGATCATCGACGCCGCCGATGCGGGAGCCGGCAATACCCTCGACGCCACCGTGGACGAGGTGCTGTACCTGGGGCCAGACACGAAGTACCAGCTCGCGCTGGAGGATGGCCAGCGGATCACCGTCCGCGAGCCGCGCGAGGCGAGTGGGCGCGAGTTCCAGCGCGGCGACCGCGTTCGGCTCGGCTGGTCGGTCGAGGATGGCCTGCTGGTCGCCGATCCTGGGAGCTCGTAGCCGCCTCGTCCTTGACGTATCGTGCTACCGACCGGTAGCGTGTTAGGCGTGGGAACGGCCGGGCGCCCCTGGATCATGCGGATGCGCTGGCGCGACCTGCTGTTCGCACACTGGCCGATCGAGGTCGAGGCGCTCCGACCGCTCGTTCCAGCCGCGCTTGAGATCGACACGTTCGACGGCCGCGCGTATCTCGGGATCGTGCCGTTCCAGATGGAGGACGTGGCGCCGCGCGGCCTGCCGGCGATGCCCGGCATCAGTGCTTTTCCGGAGGTCAACGTGCGCACGTACGTCCGCCATGCCGGCGTCGACGGCGTCCTGTTCCTGAGCCTCGACGCGGGCGATCGTCTCGCGGTCGAGGGTGCCCGGCGTGGCTTCCACCTGCCGTACTACAACGCGTCGATGTCGATCGAGCGGGACGGCGACAGAGTCCACTTCCGCTCGGAGCGTCGCGACCGGCGTGGTCGACCGACGTCCATCGACGTTCGCTACGGACCGATCGGCCCGGCTGCGCTGGCGGACGCGGGGTCGCTCGAGGACTGGCTGACCGCGCGCTATCGATTGTTCGCGGTCGACGGCCGGGGTCGCCTGACCCGGACCGAGATCCGGCACGCTCCGTGGCCGCTCCGTCCGGCGAAGGCCGAGTTCATGGAGGAGACGCTGGCGGCGGCGCAGGGCATCCGACTGCCCGATGAGCCCCCACATCTGCTCTTGGCGGATCGCCTCGATGTCCGCGCGTGGTGGCCGCGCCGGGTCTCCTAGGTGTCCGAGACGCGACCCATGTTCGACTGCACGGTCCGGATGATGAACCAGATCTCCAGGGCCGCGATCACGATCAGCGCGATGCCGATGATCATCTCCACGGGTCTGCTCCCTCCGACCTGACGCGCCGGTGAGCCCGACGAGCGCCGGCTCGCATCATGCGCCGCGCCGCCGGCCCGTCGCAAGGTGACCACGGAACATCACGTGTTACAAGCGACGAAGGAACGGCTGGAATTTGCGCACTCAGAGGTGCTTTGTAACATCAGGAAGTTCCAAAGGGCCAACAAGGGCCTGGATTCGGCCCAGTTTCGGCCCAGCTCCGGCCGCTCAGTCCGAGTTCGTAACAAGTCATGTTCCAATCGCTGAGTACGGGTCGGGCAGCTCCAGGCCGTAGTGCGCGGCGAGCGCCGCCATGTCGCGACGGTCGATGTCGCGCGGTTCGTAGCCCAGATGGAATGTCACCAGCAGCTCGGGCGTCAGGCATCGGACCTCGCGGCCGCCGATCCAACCCCGCGCGTCAGTCGAGCGGGCAGGGTAGATGAACTCGTCGCCCGTCCCGGTGGATTGACGACCCGTGCCATCGGCATCCCAGCGGACAGGGTGCAGGTCGACCGCTCGCCTGCCGTCGCCCAGCGCCAGCCGGGCAGGTCGCTCATCGACCTCGATGCGCAGACCCGCGGCCTCCAGCGCCTCGATCGCCCGGTCGACGTCCCTCGCGTCGACCGCCAGGTCAAGGTCGCCGTGCTCGCGGGTCGTCCGACCGAGCAACGCATCGATGGCCCACCCGCCGGCGAGCGACGCTTCGACGCCCGCCGCATTCAGCCGGTCGACGACGTCCACGACGTCCTCCGCGGCCATCGGCATCAAGCGCGACGCGGGCGGTCCTGGAGGCGGGGCACGATCGTCGTCAGCTCCGAGGCGATGTCGACGGCGCGAGCGCCCATCGACTCCAATAGCTCGAACACCTCCTCGCGCTCCTCGTGGCACATCAGCACGATGACCCGCGGCGCGTCGGCACCCCGGCCGTGCCCGGCCGACCCGGCGCTCGCGGCACCGTTGAGCTCGGCGCGCAGCGCTGCCGTCTCGGAGATGTAGACCGGTACCTCGCTGGCGGCCACCCCGCCCGACTTGACGCCCGCCAGGAGTTCGCCGATCACCGACGGCGCGGTTCGACCGCGCAGGTATTTCCGCGTCTCCTTGATCGCCACCCGCTGGGCTCGCTTGGCAGCGATGCGGCCGATCCCACGCAACGTGTCGTCCGGCCGATCGCCGGCCGTGCCGATGATCACGGTGATCGGCGCCGCCCGTCCCGCGGCCCCGGCCGCGATGCCTTCCGCGACGTCCATGACGGCGTCGATGCCGGCCTCGTTGTGGGCGAAATCGACGATCACGAGCCGGGCACCCAGTCGGAACAGGTTCAGCCGGCCGGGCGAGCGCTCGGCCGTCGGCGCGAAGTCCAACAAGCCGTCGCGCACCTGGTGGAGGGTCGCGCCCATGCCGCGAGCGCCGCCGGCGGCGGCAAACGCGTTGGCGACGTTGTGCTTCGCCAGGCCGCCGATCGTGATCGGGATCCGCCCGATCTCGACGACCCGCGACGCCCGCTCGCCTTCGAGCTCCGTGAGCCAACCGTCGCGCACGACGTACGCGCGCCCGCCCTTGGCGACGTGGCGCCGCACGACGGGCGGCGTCGCCGACGCGATCGTGAAGAACGCGACGTTCCCGCGGACGCGGCGGCCGATGGCCGCCACCAGCGGGTCATCGCCGTTGAGCGTGACCCAGCCCGACTTCTTCGTGATGCGACAGACCGTCGACTTCACCTCTGCAAGCTCCGGCAACGTGTGGATGCCTTGCAGGTCGAGGTGGTCGGAGGAGACGTTGGTGAGGACGGACGCGTCGTTCGATTCGTAGCCCATGCCGCGCAGGACGATCCCGCCACGAGCTGTCTCGAGAACGGCGACCTCGATGTCCGACCGGCGCAGGATCTGCTGCGCGCCGCCGGGTCCGGTCCAGTCGCCGGGCTCGACCATCCGCTCGTTGACGAGGACGCCATCCGAGGTGGTCGTCCCGACCCGCTTGCCGGACTGCATCAGGATGTGCGTCACCAGCCGCGATACGGTCGACTTGCCGTTCGTGCCCGATATCGAGATGGCGGGCATCCGCCGATCCTCGTCGCGGATCCACTCGGGAGGCGAGGTGCGGGCGTTCGCGATCCGCTCCGTCCAGCGCGTGAGCATGCGTTCCTGGGCGCCCGTCAGACGCGCCGTTCGTGACGGCGACACGTCGCGCTCGGCGAGGGCGAGTGCCGCCTCGGTCAGGATCCGCGAACGCTCCTCGCCGCGCCACGGGAAGGTGATGATCCAGTGGCCGGGGTCGGATGAGCGATGGACGGCGAGCCCGCCGCGACCCTCGTCGTGATCGACGCGGAGTCGTCGGACCCAGGCGACGATCCCCGCGATCGGGTCGGGCCATTCGCGGGTCGGGACAGCGGCGCCCAGCTGGACGAGGGCGTGGCGCCCGGGATCGCGCTGGCCGTACCAGGTCCGTCGCCGACCGACCGCGAGTTCCAACTTGACCACCGGCTCGAGCCGGTAGACGTTGGGTCCCTCCAGCATGCGGATCTCGACCACGCGCACGGTCTCGGCAGGATAGCAACCCCGAGTGGTCGGTAGACTGCCCCACGATGGCGACCCCGACCACCGGATCGACCGCCGATCTCGAGCTCGACGCGGTGCGCGCGTCCATCGAGGCCGACCTGCCGAGCTATCTCGCCGATCTCGAACGGCTCGTCAACATCGATTGCGGGTCGTACACGCCCGACGGCGTGCGTGAGGTCGGTCGGTGGACGGTTGCCTTCCTACGTGGTCTGGGCGCCGACATCGATGTCAGGCCGGACCCATCTGGCCGCTTCGCGGACACGGTGGTCGCGACGTTCCGCGGCCGGGCCGGCGGCCCGCGCGCGCTGCTGATCGGTCACATGGATACGGTGTTCGACCCCGGAACGGCTGCTGAGCGGCCGTTCCGCATCGAGGACGGTGTCGCGCACGGACCCGGCGTGACCGACATGAAGTCGGGCCTGCTGGCAGGGCTGTACGCGATCAAGGCACTGCTCGGGGAGGTGGGTGAGCTGCCGTTCGAGCGGCTGACGTTCATCGCCAACCCCGACGAGGAGATCGGGTCGCCGAGCTCGCGGCCGCACATCGAGGCTGCGGCCGCGGACGTCGATGCCTGCCTGGTCCTCGAATGTGCCCGCGCCAACGGCGATATCGTGTCGGCGAGGAAGGGGATCCTCGACACGCGGTTGACGGTCCATGGCCGCGCAGCCCACGCCGGCGTCGAGCCGGAGAAGGGGAGGAGCGCGATCCTCGAGGCGGCGCGGGTCGTGCGCGATCTGCACGCTTTGAATGGCCGCTGGCCGGGTGTCACGGTCAACGTCGGGAAGATCACGGGTGGCACGCGGCCGAACGTCGTCCCCGAGCGATGCGACCTGGAGGTCGACGTGCGATCGACGACGGCCGAGGGCCTCGCCGAGGTCGAAGCTGCTGTGCGCGCCATCGCCTCGGCGACGGAGGTGGCCGACACGACGATCGACACCAACGTCCTCGTCTCGTGGCTGCCGATGGAGAAGCTCGAGCGCTCGGGCTGGTTGGTGGAGCAGGCGCAGGCCATCGCGGGGCGGCTGGGGTTCGATGTGAAGGACACCGCGACCGGTGGCGCGTCGGACGCCAACACGACGTCGGGCATGGGCGTGCCGACGCTCGATGGGCTCGGCCCGATCGGCGGCAACGACCACGCGCCGGCGGAGTACCTCGAGGTCGATTCGATCGTGCCGCGGACCACGATGCTGGCCGGGCTGCTGCTCACGATCGGGCGCGACCCGACGGTCATGGCGTGGCGGGCCGACGATCCGCGGTTCGCCGGGTGACCGCCGGTCGTCGACGCATCTCGTCGGGTGGGCCGTGGGAGTCGGTGGCGGGCTACAGCCGCGCGGTCGTGGTCGGCGATACCTGCTGGGTCGCCGGCACGACCGATGCGGGCCCGGGCGGCGCGTCGCAGCATCCCGGCGACGTCGCCGCGCAGGCCCGCGCGGTGTTCGCGATCATCGAGGCGGCGCTGGCCGAGGGCGGGTTCTCGCTCGCCGACGTCGTCCGGACGCGGATGTTCGTGGTCGATATGGCCGTCGCCGACGAGCTGTCAGCCGTCCACGGGGAGATGTTCGGCGAGATCCGGCCGGCAGCCACGATGGTCGCCGTCGCCGGCCTGATGCATCCGAGCCTGCTGGTCGAGATCGAGGCCGACGCGCACCGCTCCGAGTAGCGCTGGGCCGAGAGCAAGTGCCCGTCAGGCGGGGAGCGCCGCGAAACCGGTCGCTCGCGCGACCACCACGAGCGCGACTGCAGCGAGCAAGCCGAGCAGCAGGTTGCGCCGCCACGCGGTCACTGCGAGACAGGCAAGAACGGCGATCCACTCGACGCCGATGTGGAACGACGGTCGGCCGGAGTCGTCGGTCGCGACCATGACGGCGACGGCGGCCAGGGCCGCGAGGACCGCGGGACCGACCAGCTGGAGGTAGTCGAGCGCCTGGCGCGGCAGCCGCTCCATGCCGGGTGTCAGCAGCCCGACCGCGCGCGTCGGATAGGTCACGAGGAACATCAGCACCGCCAGACCGACGAGCTCCGTGCTCACGGTCGCAGTCCAGGCTCATCGCTATCGGGCGGCCGCCGGACTCGCGACCCAGGCATCAGATAGCGGTCCGCCGATGGCAGCGACCCCAGCGGCGCCGTCTCCCGCGCGAGCGCCGCAGGCACGAGCAGGCCGACGGCCGGTCCGACCAGACCGCCGGCGATGATCCCGATCGCGGGGCTCGTGACCAGGGCGATGGCGACGCCGACCCCGGCTCCCACCATCGCCGCGACCAGCTCGCGTCGACCCGTGATCAGACCGACTGCGAGCCCGATCATGGCCGCCGGGAAGATGATGTCGATGCCGAACCGCGCCGGGTCCGGGATCTGGCCGCCGAGGAGGACTCCGGCCATGGTCGCCAGGTTCCAGGGGATGAACGTCGACACGATCGCGCCGATCCAATATCCCCACTCATCGGTCCGGCCGATGCGCCGGAAATGGCCGATCGACAGCGCGAACGACTCGTCGGTCACCAGGTGTGCCATCACCGCCCGGCGGACGAACGGCACCTTGCGGAGCCACGGGCCGAGCGCGGCGGAATACAGCAGGTGGCGGGCGTTCAGCAATGCCGTCAGCAGGACCACGCCCGGCCAGGCAAGTCCGCTGGCGACATAGCCCACCGCCGCGAACTGCGCGGCGCCGCCGAAGACGATGACGCTCATCGCCAACGCCTCGATGGGGGAGAAGCCCGCCTGGCGAGCCGACAGGCCGTAGACGAACCCGAACCCGAGTGCTGCGACCGCGATCCCGGCTCCGTCGACCAGCACGCGCCGGCGGCTGCTGGCGAGGTCCTCCGCGGGCTCGGGTGTCGGGGCCTCCGCGGGCTCGGGTGCCGGGGCCTCCGCCGGCCCGGTGTCACTCAGCGCAGGAAGGTCTTTCCGCAGGTCCCGTCGCAGACGACGTAGACGGCGTGCTTCTCGGCGGCGTATCCGGCGGCATGGAGGAGTCCGGGACAGCCGGCCGTCGGGCACTTCCAGACCCACCATCGCTCGTTCTTGTCGAGCGGTGTCGACTCGGTGCCGAGCGTAGCGGCCAGACCCTCACGTTCGGATACGAGGCGATCGACCGTCGCTGCGCGATCGGCCTCGGTCTCGCTCGTGTATGGGTAGTTCTGACCCACGTTCGAGGTCACGGTCGCCTCCGATCGTGCGCGCTCGGGGACGGGAAACCGGTGACGGCGTCGTGTGAGCGCTCGCCCGTCACCGGCGCACGGAGTATCGCATAAGACCGCGTCGTTACCAGATGGCGGGCAGCCCCTCGCTGCGCGGATCGGTCGTCGCCGCGAGCGAGCCGCCGGCGGCCGGGCCGCCATCGACGAGCACGATGGCGTGCTCGTGTCCGACGTTGCTGTCGAAGGGTCGCGTCGGCACGAGCCGGTGTCCGAGTCCCTGTAGTACCTCGGCGATCCCCGGGGCATGGCGCGGCTCGAGCGACACGTTGGTCGGCGGCGCGAGCAGCTCGGGCGGCCCCACGTACCAGCGGGGAGATGCCACTGCCGTTGCGATGTCCAGTCCGCCATCGACGACCGCGCTTACGAACTGCGCGTGGATCTGCGGCTGCGCGTCACCGCCCATCGAGCCGACTACGATCCACGGACCGGGCTGACCGTCACGGAACAGCATCCCGGGGAGCAGCGTGTGCAGCGTCCGTTTGCGCGGCGCGAGCACGTTGGCGTGCGCCGGGTCGAGGCTGAAGTAGCTGCCGCGGTTCTGGTAGTGGACGCCGGTCGACGGGTCGACGACCCCGGACCCGAACCCGGCCCAATTCGACTCGATCAGGCTGACCGCGTTGCCCTGCCCGTCCGCGGTCGCCAGGAAGATCGTCCCGCCACCCGGCGGGCTCGTGGCAGGGACGGGTTGCGCCGCTCGCTCGAGATCGATCCGTGAGGCCAGCGCCGCGAGGCGCTCCGGATCGAGCAGCTCCCCGACCGGCACGTCCCGATCGTCGGGATCCGTGAGATATGTATCGCGGTCGGCCATCGCGAGCTTGGCGGCCTCGATGCCGAGGTGGATCCAGCGGGCTTCGGTGACGCCCTCCGGGCCGAACCGCTCCCGCTCGGGCGGCTCGAACTCGCGGAGGATCCCGAGGATCTCGAGCGCGACCACGCCGGAGCTGTTCGGTGGATGGGTCGTGGCACGGACACCGCGGTAGTCGAGCTCGATCGGCTCGCCCCAGGTGGACGTGTGGGATTGCAGATCCTCGACCGTGATGGGTGAGCCCGCCGCGGCGAGCCCAGCCGCCTGTCGCTGCCCGAGGTCGCCGTCGTAGAAGGCGTCGAACCCCTCGGCGGCCAGCGCGGCCAAGGTCGCCGCGAGGGCCGGCAGGCGGATCCGTTCGCCTGGTCGCCACGCGCGTCCGGCTGCCCGGAACACGGCGTCGAACCCGTCACCGCCGGGCGTCCGTCGCGCGATCGGCGCCATCTCCTCGACATCGCCGACGAACTCGTCGGAGGCGGCGAACCCGGCACTGGCCAGCTCGATCGCTGGCCCCAGGATGGCGTCGCGCGACAGGCGTCCGAAGCGGGCATGCGCATCACCCCACGAGCGCACGGCACCCGGGACCGTGATGCTCAGCGGTCCTTGTAGTGGCACGCGATCGAGGCCGGCAGCTCGCAGTCGGGCGGCGTCCATGCCCGCCGCGGATCGCCCGGAGCCATTCAACGCGTATTGCCGTCCAGTCGTCGCGTCCCAGATCAACCAGAACGCGTCGCCGCCGATGCCACAGCTCCCCGGCGCGACGACGGCCAGCACGGCGTTGGTCGCGATCGCGGCATCGACCGCGTAACCGCCCTGGCGCAGGATCCCGAGCCCGGCCGCGGTCGCCAGGTGATGGGGCGCCACGACGGCGCCATGCGCGCCGCGAACCAGCGGGACCGGCACCAGCGGGACGCGATCGGTCACGTTCCCTGATCCGCCCGGCTGGGGACGACGCCCAATTCCTCCTCGTCGCGACGCAACTGCGCCAGCGGTACGAGCGCGACACCGAGCAGCACGACCGTGGCGATCAGCATCCCGTCGATGCCGCGGGCGTCCGCCGCGAACCCGCCGATCAGCGCCCCGATGATCTGGCCGACAGCGAGGAACACGGAGTACAGCCCCATGATCGCGCCGCGGTCGTGCGGGAAACGCTCCGAGATGTCGGCGAGTAGGCCGAGCGCGGCCGGGGTCGCACCCGCCATGACGAATAGCCCGAATGCGGCCGCCACCGCGGCCCCCAACGGCACCGCGATCGCCAGACCGCCCGAGTGGTTCACGACGATCCCCGCGCCGACCAGCAGCGCCCCACCGAGGATCCCGTACAGGATGATCGTGGTGCGCCGCAGGTACTTGAAGCGATTGCCCCAATAGAGAAGGCCGGCTCCGAAGATGATCCCGATGACCACGGCCGCCGCGGAGATCTGCACGGCCGTGAACCCGCCCATCAAGACCTGGTCGGGGAACTCCGGGTTCGCCCGGGCGAATTGGAAGATCGACTGGCTGAACCACAGGCCGATCGACGCGTTGACCGCGATCCAGGTCGGGGCGAGCAGCCACACGTGTGTGCTCCGCGTCAGCTCGACATAGCGGCGGAGCCCGACGTGGGGTGGCTTGAGGGCGGCCGATTTGCCGACAGGGTCCTTGACGGTCCCGAAGATGAGGAACGAAACACCATAGACCACGGCATTCAGGAAGAACGCCGTCGGGCCGAACGTGGCGAACGCGATCGGGGCGACTGCGAACCCAGCCCCGAGACCCAGCAGCGTCGCCCCCTCGAATCGAGCCGACATCTTGCCGCGCAGGCCCTCGTCCGTGGCCGTGACGATCGCGATGAAGCCGAGGATCGACGGGATGCTCGCCGCCGTCGATGCGCCTTCCAGCCAGCGCGTGCCGCCGAGGATGACCAGGTTGGTCGTCAACCCGGTCAGGATGACCGCGATCGCGCCGAAGGCGGGCCCGAACAGCATGACCCGATGGTGGCCGAGCCGGTCGGACATCACGCCGAAGATCGGCGAGAGGATGAGTTCGGCGAGGAAGAACGTGGCGGAGAAGAGGCCGACCACGATCGGGTCGACCTCGGGACCGCCATGTTCCGGCAGCTTCGCGAGGTAGACCGCCAGCATGGCCCCGGTGAGGCCGGTGCTGAAGCGCAGCGTGAAGGTGCCGGCCAGCACGGCCCACATCGATCGATCCATGCGCTGGTAAGCGTACGGGAACGGGCTAGACGCGGCTCGTATGATGCCCCGCAACGACCGGCCGAGCGGTCGGCGGGAGGAGGGAGTCCAACGTGGCTCGCGTCGCGATCTTCACCGACTCTGCGGCCGACCTCGATCCGGCCGAAGCGGCGGCGTCCGGCATCCACATCGTGCCGCTGCTCGTGAACTTCGGTCCGCAGTCGTTCAAAGCCGGCGTCGACCTGACTGGCCCCGCGTTCTGGGAGCGCATGACCGCGCCCGATGCGCCGTTCCCCACGACCGCGGCGTCGTCGCCGGGCGAGTTCAAGGACGCCTACGAGGCGGCCTTCGCGGATGGCGCCGAGGCGATCGTCTCGGTCCACGTCGCCGGGTCGCTGTCCGGCACGATCAAGAGCGCCCAGATCGCGCGCGACATGCTGCCCGATCGGGAGATCCACGTCGTCGATTCGCTGAGCGCGTCGATGGCGATCGGGATCCTGGCGCGGATGGGCGTCGAGCTCGCCGAGGCAGATGTCCCGGCCGAGGAGATCGCTGCGGCCCTCGAGGAGCGGGCGCAGGACCTGCGGATCTATTTCGCCCTCGACACCCTCGCGTACCTCAAGAAGGGCGGCCGGATCAGCGGCACGCAGGCGGCGATCGGCACGCTGCTGTCCGTGAAGCCTGTGATCATGCTCAAGCACGGCGAGGTCACGACGGTCGATCGCGTGCGCACCAAGTCGAAGGCGCGCGAGCGGCTGATCGAGCTGACGGCGGAGCGGCCGGTCGAGCGGCTGTCGATCCTGCACACCGTCACGCCGGACATCGAGCAGTTCCGGAACGAGGTCCTGGCGCGCCTCCCCGACCTCGATCCGAATGCGGTCTCGATCGAGCTGGTCGGGGCATCGGTCGGGCCACATGTCGGGCCGGGTTGCGTGGGGGCGGCGATCCTGTATCGACCCTGCTGCCGCGCCGGCGCTCAGCGGCCGAGGGCGCCTCGAAGCGAATATGGCGCCTCGCGTCGATGCCGAGTCGCCTGGCCGATCAATCGGAAGCAATGGCCAGCGGGCAACGCGGAAACGTTGCGGCGAGGTTGCGACAACCTTGCCGACCGGTACCATCGGGGAGGCGTCAGGGGCCGACCTGCGGCTATACTCGCGCTCGCATATGAGTCGCGCGTCGCAGGCCCGGCCGATCCGCCAAGGTCCAGTCGATGCGCCCCGCCCGACACGGAGGCAACTCCTTCCATGACCACCGAGCAGGTCGCTCAGATCAACGCGTGGGAAGTCGCCCAACGCCAGTTCGACCTCGCCGCCGAACGCCTCGATCTCGACCCCGGGATGCGGCTCGTGCTGCGTGAGCCCCGACGCGAGTTCACGGTCCATTTCCCCGTCCACATGGACGACGGCAGCGTCAACGTCTTCACCGGCTATCGCGTCCAGCACAACCTGGGACGCGGCCCCGCGAAGGGCGGCATCCGCTACCACCAGGACGTGACGCTCGACGAGGTCAAGGCCCTCGCGATGTGGATGACCTGGAAGTGCGCGGTGGTCGGCATCCCGTACGGCGGCGGCAAGGGCGGCGTGATCGTCGATCCCAAGCGGCTCAGCCAGAAGGAGCTCGAGGCGCTGACGCGCCGGTACTTCACCGAGATCGAGGTGCTGGTCGGCCCCGAGAAGGACATCCCGGCGCCGGACGTGAACACCAACGCCCAGATCATGGCCTGGATGATGGACACGTACTCCATGCATGCCGGTTACACCGTCCCGGGTGTCGTCACCGGCAAGCCGATCAGCCTCGGCGGCTCGGAGGGTCGGAACGAGGCGACGGCCCGCGGCACGGTCTACTGCATCATCGAGGCGGTTCGCCACCTCGGCATGGAGCTATCGAAAGCCCGCGTGTCCGTCCAGGGCTTCGGCAACGCCGGTTCCATAGCGGCAAAGCTCATCACCGATGAGGGCGCGACGGTCGTCGCAGTGTCCGACTCGACCGGCGGCATCCACGATCCGAAGGGCCTCGAGATCCCCAAGGTCATCGCCTGGAAGCAGGAGCACGGCACCGTCCAGGGGTTCCCCGGCGCGAAGGACATCACCAACGCCGAGGTCCTCGAGGTCGACTGCGACATCCTCATCCCGGCCGCCCTCGAGAACCAGATCACCGCCCGCAACGCCGGCAACATCAAGGCGCGCCTGATCGCCGAGGCAGCCAACGGCCCGACGACGCCGGAGGCCGACGAGATCCTCTTCAAGTCCTGGAAGACGTTCATGATCCCGGACATCCTGTGCAACGCCGGGGGCGTCACGGTCAGCTACTTCGAGTGGGTCCAGGACCTCAACCGCGACCACTGGAGCGAACAGGTCGTCAACGAGAAGCTCAAGGAGATCATGGTCAAGGCCTTTCAGGAAGTCCTCGCCATGGCCCGCCGCGAGCAGTGCGACATGCGCACCGCGGCCTATCTCCTCGCGGTGAAGCGTGTTGCGGACGCGATGGAGCTCCGCGGCCTCTACCCCTAAGTCGCGAGACGCGGCGAAACGCGTCCCCTGATGGCCCGTCTGCTCGAGCGCGACTCGTCGGTCCTGATCGTCATCGACGCCCAGCCGCGCTTCCTCGAGGGCGACGCGGCCAGCCCGGTCGACGGTATCGTGGCGCGCGTCGCCTGGCTCGTCAGTGTCGCTACCGCTCTCGACGTGCCGATCGTCCTGACCGAGGAGGCGCCCGACCGCAACGGGTCGACACATCCGGACATAGCCGCTCGGTTGCCTGCCGGGGCACCGGTGCACATCAAGCCGACTTTCGGCTTGGCCGACGTGCCGACGATCCTCGCGGCGGTCGAGGCGACCGGCCGCAACACAGCCGTGCTGGTGGGCATGGAAACGGACGTCTGCGTCGCCCAATCGGCTCTTGGCCTGCTGGATCGCGGGACCCGTGTTGCAGTCGTCGCCGACGCGACGTACTCCCCAGGAGCGATGCACGACCACGGCTTGCGACGCATCGCCGACGCCGGCGGGGTCGTCCTCCACGCCAAGGGCGTGTACTACGAGTGGGTGCGGACCGTCGACGCCGCGCTCGCCTTCGAGCGAGCGCATCCGGATCTCGCGTCACCGCCCGGCTTTCGCCTCTGATGTGGGCGAGCGAGCAACCCTCGCCGAGCCCCCAGGGCCCGATGCTAGAGTTGCGCGCATGCTCGATCACGAAGAGAAATTCCTGTTCAAGGAGGAGATCCTCCACCTGTCGAATGCGGTCGCGGAGCCGGGTGGTCTCGACAACGTCGAGGACCTGCTGACCGACGTCATCACGAGCCCGCGGTTCGACTCGGAGGTCTTCACGCTCGAGCGCAGCCTGCAGGTGATGCTGGGCCCGCGCGCCGGGACCACGCTGGTCGGGCTCCTCACTGTCGCGCCCGAGGTGTTCGACGAGGTCGCCGAGGTCCGCATCCCGTCCGAGGTCCACGAGCGGCTGGTCGCCTGGCGGGCGCGGTTCGGTCTGGCGATCGATAACGCCCTCAACTTCCTCAACAACCCGGACGGCATCCAGGGTCACAACTTCGCCACGCAGGTCGCCCACGTAGAAGAGCGCAGGGTCCTCCAGGGTCGACTGACGCTCGTGCGCTACAACAACGAGCCGCAGTTCTTCGTGGCCGATGCCAGCGTCTTCTTCGGTCTCGTCACTGACATCCTCGAACGGCTCGGCCCCTATCTCGAGTCGGACGCGGTCGACGCGGAGACGATCGCTCGGCTGCGCGACGCGCTGTCGCTGGTCGAGCGCAAGACCGGGGCGCACGGCTGAAGTCCTCGGGCTGATGGCTCGCAGTCGCGTCGAATCCTCGGGCTGATGGCTAGCAGGAGCGGCGCCTCAGCTCTCGGAGAAACCTAGGTAGCACCAAATGAGACACATCTATCTGGCGGCGACCGGCCAGAACCGTGGCAAGACCACGGTCAGCCTCGGTGTCATGGACGGCTTCCAGCGCCGCGGCCTGTCGACAGGGTTCATCAAGCCGGTCGGCCAGCGGACCGTCATCGAGGAGGGCGTCCCGGCCGACGAGGATGCGGTGCTGATGAAGACGGTCTTCGGTCTGCCCGAGCCGCTCCGCCAGATGAGTCCCGTCCACATCCCGCGCGGCTTCACCCAGGCCTACATCGACGGCAAGGTCGTCGAGGACCTGGGGGCAAGGATCCGCGCCGCGCATGCAACGTTCGCGGCGGCGCGCGACATCCTCCTGATCGAGGGCACGGGCCACGCTGGTGTCGGGGCGGTGATCGACCTCTCGAACGCGGTCGTCGCATCGATGCTCGGTGCGCCCGCGGTGATCGTTTCGGAAGGCGGCGTCGGGCGACCGATCGACGAGATCGTGCTCAACAAGGCGCTCTTCGAACGGGCCGGCGTCCGCGTCGCCGGTGCGATCGTGAACAAGGTGGACCTCGCCGCGAAGCCGGACCTCGCCAGGACGCTCGAGCGCGGCCTGGCGCACCAGGACATCCCACTGCTGGGCGTGCTGCCGTACCGACCGATCCTGTCGAACCCGACGCTGGCGATGGTGCTCGAGGGCGTCCACGGCGAGACCATCCACCCCGGCCCCGACCTCGACCAGGTCATCGGTGGAGTGTCGATCGGCGCGATGGAGCCCCACCACATGCTGCAGCGGATCGGCGAGCGCGCCCTGGTCATCGTGCCGGGCGACCGCGAGGACGTGATCGCGGCGATCGTCCACGCCCACCGGATCACGGCCCCGGCCGGCGGCGATGCGCTCGGGTTGGTGCTGACCGGCGGCTATCGACCGCGCAAGGCGGTGCTCGACGCCATCCGCGACGCCGACCTGTTCGCGACGATCGTCCCCGAGGACACGTACGCGGTCGCATCCGAGGTCCACGACCTGTTGGTCAAGACCCACGTCGCCGACCGCGAGAAGATCGATGAGATCAAAGCGCTCGTATGGGAGCACCTCTTCATCGACCGGGTGCTCGACGTCGCCGCCGAGGTGGAGGTCGCCGCGTAGCCTGGGCGCCGGGAGCTTCGTGCCAAGTGTGCACCTGATGCACCTTGAGGCCGGCCTGGAGAGGTCGATGCGTCCAGATCGCGCACTGGATGTGCATCGATATGCATGCGTCGGCATCGCCGAGCGGCAAGCAAGAGATAGCGGCGCATCACCATGCACTCGAGGGGCAGACCCGGCGCCCCACCACACTCAAGGTTCACGTGGTGCACATCTGGCATGAAAGGCCATGGCGGGGAGCGGTCACCACGCGCCGGTCGGTGGCGCGGGCCTGGGCCGAGACCCGCGCCGCCGCCGTCAGTCAGTCCGCGGGGATCAGTGTCCCGCGGGGTCCGTGCCGAGCGTCCGTCAGCCCCCGTACACCTGCGGGCGCGCCTCGGTTCCCGCGTCCTCGTCAAGCAGCTCGTTGTCGATCAGCCTCGTCGACCCGAAGCTGACCGCCAGCGAGGCGAGCGCGGGTCCATCGACCGTCTCGAGCTCCTCGAGCGTCCGCCCGTCGGCGACCGAGACGTAGTCGACCTCGGCGAGCGGCTCCGCGGCGAGCTCATGCCGCATCGCCTCGCGAAGCGCATCGGCCGAGCGTTCGCCGGCCTCCCACGCATCCCGCGCCGCGAGCAACGCGCGCCGCAGGATCGTGGCGGCAGCACGCTCCTCCGGCGAGAGGTGGACGTTGCGCGACGACAGCGCGAGGCCGTCGGGCTCACGGACCGTCGGACAGATGACGACCTCCGTGCCGATCGCCAGGTCGTCCGCCATCTGGCGGATGACCATCACCTGCTGAGCGTCCTTCTGGCCGAAGTACGCGCGATCGGCGCGGACGAGCCCGAATAGGATCGCTACAACGGTCGCGACGCCATCGAAGTGGCCGGGTCGCGCGGCCCCCTCGAGCGGCTCGGCGACCGCCCCGACCGACACTGTCGTGTCGAACCCGTCCGGGTAGATCTCGCGCACGTCAGGGGCGAACACGAGATCGGCGCCCTCGGACTCGATGATCGCGAGGTCCTGCGCCTCGTTCCGCGGGTAGCGCGTGTAGTCGGACGCCTCGTTGAACTGGCGCGGGTTGACGAAGATCGTGACGACGGTCGTGGCGTTCTCCTGGCGAGCGCGCCGGATCAACGCACGGTGGCCGTCGTGCAGCCAGCCCATGGTCGGCACCAGCCCGATCGGTCGGGGAGCGGCTTCGAGCGCCTCGCGCAGCTCGGCGCGCGTGCGTAGCACGCGCAGCGGCCGGTCGATCCCGGCCTCAGCAGGGGGTGCGGTCGTACTCAGAGGTCGCGATCGAGCGGGATGCCGGCCATCGGGCGTTCCGCGGTCGGCCGGTCCGGGGCGCTTCGGCCAAGCGCCTCATCGAGGACCGCATCATCCATCCGAACGGTCTCGGCATCACCCGGGAATGAGCCTGCGGCGACATCGGCGGCGAACGAGCGTGCCGCCTGGCCGATCGATTCGCGCAGGTTGATGTACGGCCGCGCGTGGCGGGGTACGAACTCGCCGAGCCCCAGCAGGTCGGTCACGACCTGGACCTGGCCGCTGCATTCCGGCCCGGCACCGATCCCGATGGTCGGGATACGCAGCCGCTCGGTGATCGCGCCGGACAGCTGCGACGGCATGAGCTCCAGCACGATCGAGAAGGCGCCGGCCTCCTGGACGGCCAGCGCGTCGGCGAGCAACGCACGCGCCTGCGACTTGTCCTTGCCCTGGACCTTGACCCTGCCGCCCATCCCGTGCTGCGCCTGTGGCGTCCAGCCGATATGGCCCATCACCGGGATGCCGGACCGTACGAGTCCTTCGATGATCCGGGCGGAGCGCACGCCGCCTTCGACCTTGACCGCCTGCGCGCCGGCCTCCTGGAGGAAGCGCCCGGCGTTCTCGAGGGCCTCGTCCACCGTCGAGTAGCTCAGGAACGGCATATCGCCGATGACCAGCGCCTGCCTCGTGCCGCGGACCACGGCCTTCGTGTGATGGAGCATCTCGGTCATCGTCACGCGGACCGTCGACTCGTAGCCCAGCAGCACCTGCCCAAGCGAGTCGCCGACGAGGATCAACGGGATGCCCGCGTCATCGATGATCCGAGCGGTCGGGTAGTCGTACGCGGTGAGCATCGGCAGCCGTTCGCCGTCCGCGTAGCGCTTCATGATGTCGGTGACGGTCAGGCGTCGCGGCGTGTCGGAGGAGCTCATCTCAACCGCCAGTCTGCGCTGCGAGGTCACGCTCGTCCAGCGCGCGGGCGACCCGGTCGAGCAGGTGGTCAGCGACCTCCCGTTTTGATAGCAGCGGTAGCTCATCGCGACCGCCGTCGGCGTCGAGGATCGTCACCTTGTTGGTCTCCGTCCCGAACCCGGACCCCTCCTCGGCGACGTCATTGGCGACGATGAGGTCGACGCCCTTGCGGCGCAGCTTCTCGCCAGCGCGCTCGATCGATCCCGTCTCGGCGGCGAACCCGACGAGGAACGGTCGCGGCGACATCGGCTCGTAGCTCACGTCGCCGTCGCGATCGGTGCCCCTGGCGATGCGGGCGATCTGCCCGAGGATGTCCGGCGTCGGCTCGAGCTCGAGGGTCATGCCCTCTCCTCGCTCCAGCTTGGTGGTCGCCGTCGTTGCCGGTCGGTAATCGCTGACAGCGGCCGCCATCACCAGCGCATCGAACCCGGCGCTCCCATCTTCGGCATAGGTGAGTCGATGGAGCGCGGCCCGCAGCTCGGCGGTCGACTCCACGCGGACGGTCTCGGCGCCGGCAGGCGGCTCCACCTCCATGTTCGCCGCGATGATCGTCACTCGCGCGCCGCGGGCAAGCGCGGCTTCAGCAACTGCCACGCCCATCCGGCCGGTCGATCGGTTTCCGATGTAGCGGACCGGATCGATCGCCTCGCGGGTGCCGCCCGCGCTAACGACGATATGACGGCCGACGAGGTCGGGCTCGCGAGCGTCCACGACCGGCGGGCGGGTCGAGGCGTCCGGCGCACGCACCGGTCGACTGCCGATCGCTGCGACCACCGCATCAACGATGGACGACAGCTCCGCCAACCGCCCGACGCCCGACTGCCCCGAGGCGAGCTCGCCCGACTCGGGCTCGACGATCGTGTAGCCGAACTCGTCGCGCAATCGGGCGACGTTCGCCTTCGTTGCCGGGTGCGTCCACATGTCGCCGTCCATCGCCGGCGCGACCACGACGGGAGCGCTCGACGCGAGCGCCGTGGCCGTGACGACGTCGCCGGACAGCCCGTGGGCCATCGCCCCCAGCCAGTGTGCCGTGGCCGGCGCGACGACCAGGGCATCGGCCGTGTCGGCAACCACGATGTGGCCGATCCGCCCGTCCGGCAGCAGTGCCAGCACGTCGGTCTCGACCGCGTGGCGCGACAGTGAGGCGAACGTCAATGGCCCGACGAACGCTGTCGCCGCCGGCGTCAGCATCGCGATCACATCGGCGCCCTCCGCGCGCAGCAGCCGCAGCAGCTCCACAGCTTTGTATGCGGCGATCGAGCCGGTGACACCCAGCCCGATGAGCCGCCCCTCGAGCCGTCCCGTCACGGCAGCCCGAGCTCCAGCCGTTCCCCGCCGGCGACTTCGGCGTGGAGGATGGCCAGGCCCTTGAGCGTCAGGTCCGGATCGATGGCGTCGATGCCCTCGAGGTCGCGCGCCCATGGCGCCGCCGACAGCCCACCGGTGAGGATGGCGTGAACCTCGGTCGGCGCGACCCCGGCCTGGTCGGCCAGCTCTCGGCGAATCCGCGTGAGGAGGCCGGTCGTCAGCGCCTGGTAGCCGAACACCGTGCCCGACTGCATCGCGCTCACGGTGTCGCGGCCGATCGCCCGATCCGGGGCACGGAGCTCGATCCGCGGCAGCTTGGCGGTCCGCGCAGCGAGCGCCTCGAGCCCCAGCTCTAGGCCGGGCGCGATCGCGCCGCCGACGTAGGCGCCGTCCGCTGCCACGCAATCGAACGTCGTCGCGGTCCCGAAGTCGACCACGACGGCCGGGGTGCCATACAACCGGCCCGCCGCAAGCGCGTTAACCAGCCGGTCGGCCCCGACCTCGCCGGGTCGCTCGGTGCGCACGGCGAGCGGGACGATGCCGGCCGTCGCGATCGTCAGCGGCCGCTCTCGTCGCGCTGCGATCGTCTCGATATGTGCCGTCAGCGTCGGCACGACCGAGGCACAAGCGATCGCGTCGACATCGCCGAACGACGCATCGTCAAGGTGGAGCAGACCGTCGAGCGTGAACTCGACCTCGTCCGCGGTCGCCCGCGCGTTCGTGGCAGCACGACGCGTCGCGACGAGCGCGCCGTTGCGCAGCAGGCCGATCGTCGTATTCGTGTTTCCGATATCGATCGCGAGCAACATCGGCGCGATGATACGCGGCGACCCGCTCGGGCTCGCTCAGACGTTCCCGTGGCCATCGTCGTGCGGTACCATCGCGGACAGTCTTCCGAGGCCCAGCCCCCAGCCACCGACCTGCAGGAGACGAGTCGTGTCGACGTCGCCGTCCGCCAAGTTCTTCGTGAACCAAGGCGTTGTCGCCAGCGCGACGGACATGCTCCACCTGCTTCGACCGCTCCTCAAGCAGACCGTGACGTACCGCTATCTGCGAGGGCGCGAGGTGGTCTCGCACGGCACCGGTTGGGTCGAGCGGATCGTCACCGACGCACCCGAAACGTCGACCTACTTCACGCCGTTGGCGATCACGCTCAACATCGACTCATTCGAGCACCTCGAGTTCGAGACCCGCCCCGACCAATTGCTGATCTACACCCTCGTCCAGGGCGACGAGCGGGTCATCGTCGAGTTCGCGCCGATCGGCGCGGGCGGTGAGGACACCTCGCCGTTCGCGCCGCAGCAGCTCGAATTCGACACCTCCGATTACGTCCAGATGGAGCTGCTCGGCCTCGACGCCCACGAGGACGAATAGCTAGTCCGGAGCTGGCGCGGAGGGCGCCGGCGTCCCCAGCGAGGGCAGCGACCTGGCGCGGACCGAGCCCGCAGATGGTCCGGGCGCGCCGCCGAGGGGCAAGGAGGGATGGATCCCTGTGGCTGTAACGACGGAACCCCAACCCGCGCCGGCCAGCGACGGCGGCGGCATCGCGGGCTATTTCAAGTTCGCCGAACGAGGAACGGACCTCGCGACCGAGGTCAAGGCTGGCGTGACCACATTCCTGGTCATGGCCTACATCCTGCTGGTCAACCCGTTCATCCTGGCGAACATGGTCGGCGCCCCGGGCTCGCCGGAGGCGCAGGCCTACATCCCCGCGGCAGCAGCCGCGACCGCGCTCATCGCCGGCCTGCTGACGATCGCGATGGGTGTCGTCGCGAACGTGCCGCTGGCGATGGCGGCCGGCCTCGGCATCAACGGCCTGGTGGCGTTCGGACTCGTCCTCACCCAGGGCTTGACGCCCGCCGGTGCCATGGGCGTGATCGTCCTCGAAGGCCTGGTCGTCACGCTGCTCGTCCTGGTGGGCCTGCGCGAGGCGATCATGCGCGCCGTTCCGATGGCGCTGAAGCGGGCCATCGGCGTCGGCATCGGCTTGTTCATCCTGTTCATCGGGTTCATCGATGCCGGGATCATCGTCAAGACCGGCGGGACATCAGCCGAGAATCCGGTGCCCGTCACATTCGTCTACCCGACAGAACCTGCCCACTTCCTGTTCTGGTTGGGCCTCCTCATCACGGTCGCCCTGTGGGCGCGGAAGGTGCCGGCGGCGCTGCTCATCAGCATCCTCGTCACGACGGTCCTGGCGCTCGTCTTCGGCATCCAGCCGTTGCCCACCTCATTCATCGCGACGCCTGACTTTTCGACGCTCGGCGATTTCGACCTCGGGAACGTCTTTGTCGTTCTCGGCGGTCTCGCCGCAGTCCTGACGATCTTCAGCTTCATGCTGACCGACTTCTTCGACACCATGGGCACGGCCACAGCGATCAGCGAGCAAGCCGGGCTCGTCGATGACGACGGCCAGCCGAAGGACATCGGCCGGGTCCTGATCGTCGACTCCGTCGGTGCCGCGCTGGGTGGCGCCGCGGGCATCAGCTCCAACACGAGCTACATCGAGAGCGCTGCCGGCGTCGCCGAGGGCGGTCGCACCGGCTTCACCTCCGTGGTCACCGGGCTGCTGTTCCTCGCGGCCATCCTGCTGACGCCGCTGGCCGTCCTCGTGCCGTACGTCGCCACTGGGCCGGTCCTGGTGTTCGTCGGCTTCCTCATGATCAGCCTGGTCAAGGACATCGACTTCACCGACATCGAGGAAGGGTTCCCGGCGCTGCTGGGGCTGATCCTCATGCCATTGACGTTCAGCATCACGGTCGGCATCGGCGCCGCCTTTGTCGCCTATGTCGTCGTCAAGGTCGTCCGCGGCAAGTTCGCCGACATCCATCCGCTGATGTGGGTGGTCGGCATCGCTTTCGTGATCTTCTTCATGCAGACCTGGTTGAACAACACGATCATCTAACGTCCCGAGTTGTTCCGACGCCCTGGCCACCGGCCGGGGCGTCACCATGTCGGGCGCCACAGCACCTTCCTGTACCATCGCCGCGATGTTCGAACGGACCGCGCTGCCCGAAGGGCCGCGCGTGATCAGCTCCCGGGTCCCCGGGGCGCGTTCGGTCTCCATCGCGGCATACGTCCTGGCTGGTTCACGCCTGGAGTCCGCGGCCGAGGCCGGCGTCGCCCATTTCATGGAACACGTCACGTTCAAGGGGACTGCCGCCTACCCGACGACGCGGGCGATCAGTGAGGCGATCGAGGGCGTCGGCGGCTCGTTCAACGCCGCCACGGATCGGGAGTCGACCGTTTACTGGGTGCGGGTCCCGATGCGCGAGGCGCCCCGGGCGATGGACGTCCTGGGCGAGCTCATCGTCCGACCGTCGCTCAGCGCGACCGAGATCGAGGGCGAGCGTGGGGTCATCATCGAGGAAATCCGCGGCTACCAGGACGACCCCGCGGAATACGCCCAGATCCTGTTCCAGACGGCGATGTTCGGGGATGGACCGCTTGGGCGCGAGATCTGCGGCGACGAGGAGGGCATCCGTGGGCTGCCCGAGAAGACCATTCGCGGTTTCTGGCGGACGATGTATCGACCGGCCAACACGGTCATCGCCGTCGCCGGTGACATCGCGCACGACCGCGCGGTCGACCTGGCGGCCGAGGCGTTCGGGACCGGCAACGGGGTCGTGCCCGGCTTCGCTCCGGCGCCGGCGCTCCCGGCCGGCCAGCGGATGCTCGCCGGCAAACGCCAGTCGTCGCAGGCGCAGCTCGTCGTCGGCGTGCCGGCTCTCCGCCGCGACCACCCCGACGCCTGGGCACTGGCGCTCCTCAACGCGGTGCTGGGCGACGGGATGAGCAGCCGGCTGTTCCTGAAGGTTCGCGAGGAGCTCGGGGTCGCGTACGACATCTCGTCCGGGCTGGTCGACTACGCCGACGCCGGTGCGCTCGAGATCTCCGCCGGTGTCGACCCGACGTCCCTCAAGCCCTCGCTGGCGGCGATCCTGGTCGAGCTCGCGCGGCTGCGCGACGAGCCGATCCCGGCCGCCGAGCTCGATAAGGCCAAACGCTATCTGTCCGGTGGTCTCGAGCTGCGGATGGACGAGACCCGGCACGTGGCGTCGTGGATCGGCGGCCAGGAAGCGCTGCACGACCGCGTGCTCACCGTGGAGCAGGCGTTGGCCGAGATCGCCGCTGTGACCGCCGATGACATCCAGCGCGTCGCGGGCGACCTGATGCGCGACGAGGGGCTGCGGCTCGCGGCGGTCGCGCCTGCCCGTGCGCTCCGCGGTCTCGAGCGCCACCTTCGCCTGCCGTCATGAGCGACGACGGCAAGACATCGACCGAGCGCGCCCCCGATCTGGTGCTGGCGCGGTTACATCTCCGTCTCGGGTCCTTGTCGCTCGCCCGCGCCGAGCTCGAGACCCTTGCCGGCCGCGACATGCTCGATGCCGAGGGCGTGGTCGACCTCGCCGAGGTCCGCTGGCGGACTGGGGACATCGCGGGCGCCGGGGAAGCCGCGGAGCTGGTCATCGATGACGACGAGGGCCCGGTCCTGGCGCTGATCGTCGCGGCCGAGGCAGCCGCGGCGCGCGGCCGCCCGACCGAGGCGCGGCGATTGGCGGCCAAGGCGCTGGCGGCGGCGAACGGCTCGATCGACGCGATCTTCGCGGGCATGCCACGGAGCCCCGCATGGCCGCCAGACCCGGCGGCACCGCCGCCCGCCCCGACCACGATGTTCGACTCGGCACCGGCAAAGGCGGGTCGCGGGGCACCGAGTGGACGGCGGCGACCACAGCGGGAGCCTGTCGCGCCACCTCCGACGGACGGGCAAGAGCCTTCGGCCGACGCCAGCGATGGGGCGGGACTCTGGGACGAGGGCCTGGCCGCCGAGGCGGAGGCCCAGGCCGAGGCACAAGCGCGGGTCGATGCCGAGCTGCCCACCGGTGACGAGGCACTCGAGGACGGGCGTGCTGCGCTCGAGGCCGGCGACGTGGTCGGTGCTGCGATGCGGTTGGCGCTCGTCCTGCGCATCGCGCCGGCGCTGGCGCCGGCCATCCTCGACCTCGTCGGCGACCGCCATGACCCGGTGCTGGCACTCGTTCGTGGTGATGCGTATCGTGCGGTCGGCCGGGAGCTCGAGGCGCGGCAGGCCTACGCGGACGCCGCCCGACCCGACGACCCATCACCACAAGGAGAGCCCGAGTGATCGAACGCACCCTCGTCCTCGTCAAGCCCGACGGCGTCCAGCGCCAGCTGACGGGTCGGATCCTCGCGCGGTACGAGGAACGCGGACTCAAGGTCATCGGGCTCAAGCTGGTGCAGGTCGATCGGGATCTCGCGGAACGGCACTACGACGCCCACAAAGCGAAGCCGTTTTTCGCGGGTCTCGTCGAGTTCATCACCTCGGCGCCACTGGTGGCGCTCGCCCTGGAGGGGCCGAACGCGATCAGCGTCGTCCGGGCGATCAACGGCGCGACGCGCCCGCACGAGGCGGCGCCTGGCACGATCCGGGGCGACTTCGCACTCGAGACCGCGCAGAACATCGTGCACGCGTCCGACGGCCCGGAGGCCGCCGCGACCGAGCTCGACCTGTGGTTCCGCGCCGACGAGCTGTTGGCCTACGACCGCGACGTCGATCGCTGGGTGCTCGCCCCGGAGGAGTGACGGAACGCTGAGCCACGGGCGCGCGCTATCGCTCGCGGGACAGGAGGGAGCCCGCCACTATCACCACATCGCGCCACCTCCGTTGCCTGCTGGACCCGCTTGTACACTGCTGGTCCAATGCCGCGCGAGCCGACCTGCGTCCGGTGTCAGATGCGGCGATCTGCCGCCGCGAGCTGATCGAGACGCGAAGCGGGAGGTGAACGCCGTGGCGAAAGCCATCACGAGCGTGGCCATCGCGCGTCCCGTGGAGGACGTATTCAGAGTCCTGACCGACCCGACGCTAGCGCCCCGATGGGCGGCGAACGCGATCAAGGGTGAGCTCATTACGGAAGGACCCGTCCGGGTCGGCAGTCGCCGCAGAGCGGTGGTCAAGGGGCCTCTCGGGCGGACGATGGAAAGCGTCATGGAGGTAACGGAATTCGAGCCTGATCGGGCGCTCGCTCTGCGCCTCATCAGCGCATCCTGGGGCGGAAGCGGCCGAACCAGTTACACGCTCGCGTCGGAAGGCAATGCGACAAGAGTGGACTGGATGTGGGAGCTGGAGCCGGGCGGTTTCCTCAAGCCGTTCGCTGGGCCGTTGATGGCCGTATTCGAGCGTCTCTTCCAGCGGGACCTCGAGAACCTCAAGCTGATGATGGAGGCGCACGCGCTCTAGCAGCCTCGGCTCAGCGCGCCGAGCGTCCACGCCCGCCGTACCGCGACCACTCGTGGATCCTGCCGCCCATGGGACCACGGGCCGGGCAACCTGCCACCTGAATGGCCAATCGGTTGGGGTCACGATCCGTTGCCGCTCAGCTGGCGCTCGGTGACGAATCTGGCGACGGTGTTTCGCTCGGAGCCGCCGGCGAAGGACTGACCGGCTCCTCGGATTGTGGCGCGCTCGGCGCGTCGGATGCCGCCGGCTCTCCCGGACCGAACGATTCGGTGCTCGTCCCGACGGTCGGCGGCAAGCCGGCTGCCGCCTCCGGTGTGCCGAACGCACCCGCGGACACGACCAACGCCAGGATCGCGAGCAGGGCCGCGCCGCCGGTCGCAGAAACGAGTCGATTGTCGGTCCACGTCCGGACGAGCCAACCGCGCGGATGCGTCACGTCGATGCGGGACACCACCGGCCGCCAGGGCATCCGCGGTCGCGTTCCCGGTCGCTCGATGCCGATCGCGAACAGCCGACCGTAGTAGACGAGCGGGCTGAGCGTCCCCAGCAGGACGATCAGGGAGATCGGCCAGTCCAGCACCAGCTCGACGAGCGCACCACGCGCATCCGCCGCTGCCAAGCCCGGTAGTCCGATGCTCGCCACGACGACCACGCCGAGGATCGCGGCGAGGATCGGGGCGCGGACGGCCCAGCCGCGCAGGTCGGCGATGCGACCCGTCTCGAACGTCGCCCGCGTCGCCGCAGCCCAGGCAGCGAACGCGCTGCGCGTCACGATGAGGGCGAGGATCCACGTCCGGGCCGGCGCCCAAGCCGCGGGATCCAGTGCTGCGATCGCCAGCATCACGACGCCCGCGTCGCCGACGATCGCGTAGCCGACCACATGGTCGATGTCGTCCTGGATCCACGCCGCGAGCGAGGCGAGAAAGATCGAGGCGATCGCGACCGCGAGGACCACGAACCGCACCGAGCTGAGATCGAGCGCCAGTGGCGCGACGGACGCGTCGGCCCAGGCCAGCGCGATGATCGCCAGTGCGGCCGGCCCGATCGCGGTGACCAATGGCAGGGCGGTCTCGGGAACGGATTCAGTCAGCCGGGCCGCCCAGCCATGTGCCGGGATCGCCCCGAACCGGATCGCGACGGCGAGCGCGAACGCCAGGTACGCCAGCCCGAACACGATCGGCTGCGCCGCGAGCTCGCTCAGGTCCCGGCCGATCCAGGCCGTGGCGGCGATGGCCATCGTGCCGGCGACAGCGGTCGCGCGGAGCACGCGTGTTCCGGTCGTCGCGCCGAGCCTGCCTCCGACTGGGGCAAGGGCGACCAGGGCGCCAAAGGCCCCGCCGGCCGTCGCGGCCAGGACGGCGACGCGCGGATCCGGCAATGACAGGGCGAATGCGGAGGTGGCGAGGATACCGAGCGCTACGGCCGGCGCATCGCGCCGGGTGCCGGTCGCTTCGCCGACGATCGCCAGCAACAGCGCGACGAGCGCGGCGAGCACGAGGAACAGCCGCAGGTAGTCGGTCGTGGCGATGCCGCCCTCGCCGATGACGATGCTCTGGCCCGGGCGGATCAGCAGCCCCGCGACGACAGCCGCGAACAGGCCGACGACGCCGACGATCGTCGCGACCTGCTGGCGGCCGCGCAGCATGAGGGCCGCGATGGCCCCGAGGCCGGTCACGACCAGGAACGGCAACAGGCTCACGATCGGCCCTTGGTCAGCCGTCGAGCGGGTGGGCGTCAGGCTCGCGGTGCCGGCGCCCACGGCCCTCGAGGCTGAACGCGAACCCGCCGGTCCCCTCAGCGCGGGCACTCCCCGCGAGCGTCGCCACGGTCCCTGCGAGGACGACGAGCGTCCCCGTCGTGATCAATTGCTCGAGTTCGCCTGGCGTCCCGCCGAGGGCCGCTCGTACGAGCAGTCCCGCATCGACCAGAAGCAATGAGCCTAGACCGACGCGCAGGACGTCACGCCCCGTGACCGTCGGTGCGATGGCCAGTGCGGCCACCGCGAACCCGGCAGCGCTCGCGAAGGGCGACCCCAGCGCGGGCGCTCCCAGCCCGTGCGCCGCGAACCCGACGACGAGCGCCGCGGCGGCCAGCAGGGCCTCGGCCGGCAACCCGATGCGCGAGCCGCCGGTCGACGCGGATGCGGTGCCGGCACGGGGATGGTCGCGGGCGACCACCCACAACAGATACGTCGCGAGGATCGCGCCGACGAACCGCGCGGCCAGACCGAGCGGGGCGGGGACAGGGTCCGCAAGCACGGCGGACCCGATCAGCACCGCGGTCAGGCCCAGCAGGGTCATCCGGGCATCGCGCGAGGAGACGGTCACGACTGCCCCGGCTGCGACCGCGATCGCGATCCCCGCGAGGACCGGGTTCACCGCCGAGGCCCGGACGGGATCACGGCGCGGCGGACGTCACGCCGGGGTACGTGGGAGTCGCGAGGATGCCGAACGTGTCCAACGGCCAGTAGCGCAGCCATGCCCGACCGATGATGCGGTCCAGCGGCACCGAGCCGAAGGTCCGTGAGTCGGCCGAGTTGGCGCGGTGGTCACCCATCAGGAACAGCTCACCATCGGGCACGGTCCATCTTGCTTGCTCGGGCAGGGACGTGGTCGGCTGCGGCGGGCCGCCCAACTCGTCGGAGTACAGATACGTCTCGTCGAGGACCTTGTCGTTGACGTAGACGAGGCCGTCCTCGCGGATCTCGACGACATCGCCGGGCTCGCCGATCACCCGCTTGATGAACGGGGTACCGGAATCGACCCATTCCTCGGGCGGCTCGAAGACCACGATGTCGCCCCGGTTGTACGGGTCGAAGCGCGGGGTCAGCTTGTCGACGAGCACGTATTGCTCTTCCTCGAGCGTCCGTTGCATCGACTTCTGCTGGACCTTATACGGCTGGGCGACGAAGTTCTGGATGACGAAGAAGATCAGCAGCGTCAAGACGAGCGTCTCGACGATCTCGAAGAGACACCCGAGTGCGGGTCGTTGACTCACAAGTCCGGCAGTATAGGGGGGCGCGCCGTGATGGCGGCCACTGGCGGCGTTGTCGCCTCCGCTCCCTCGCTCACGCACCTTCAGGTGCGCTCGCTCACGTGCTCGGCTCCGCCTTGCCAGCGACCACCCTCCCGCCACGCCCGGGCCCGTAAGGGGATGCATATCCGGCGGTGGCGAGCGAGTTTGACCCGCTCAAGAGCCGCTTGATACACTCGCCGCCGGCCTGAAAGGTCCCACCCAGCGGCGGATGCCGAGGGACCCAGCGGCGACTTCCCGGACACGGCGACGAAGCGCATCCTGACGCGCCTCGGACCCGGTGCCGGCCAGCCTTTCCACTGGAGGACCCCACGACCCTGATGGATGCCAGTGCGCTCCAACTGATCGTGCCCATCGCGGGCATCGCAGCCGTGCTCTTTGCCCTGTACCTGGCCCGTGACGTGCTGTCGCGTGACACCGGGACGCCCGAGATGCAGGCCGTCGGAGGCACGATCCGGGAAGGCGCCGACGCGTTCGTCAAGCGCCAGTACACGACCATCGCCGGGCTCGCGCTCGTCGGCGCCGTGGTCATCGGCCTCGTGATCGCGATCGTCGAGACTCCCGACGTGGCGGACGTGCCGGAGCTGGCGGGCGGCCCGATCGGGTTCATGACCGCGATCGCCTTCCTCGTTGGCGCCGTCTGCTCGATGGCGTCGGGCATCATCGGGATGTTCATCAGTGTCCGCTCGAACGTGCGCACCGCGTCGGCGGCGCGTCGCTCGCTCGTCGAAGCCGTCCAGGTCGCGATGCGCGGCGGGGCAGTGTCGGGCTTTCTGGTCGTTGCGCTCTCGCTGCTCGGCGTGTGGGGCATATTCACTGTCTACCAGGCGGTCATCGGCGGGGTCACCGTCGACAAGGCGCCATTCCTCATCGTCGGCTTTGGCTTCGGGGCGTCGTTCGTGGCCCTGTTCGCCCAGCTCGGCGGCGGCATCTACACCAAGGCCGCCGACGTCGGCTCGGACCTGGTCGGGAAGGTCGAGGCCGGCATCCCGGAGGATGACCCGCGCAACGCGGCAGTCATCGCCGATCTCGTCGGCGACAACGTCGGCGACTGCGCCGGCCGCGGCGCCGACCTGTTCGAATCGACCGCCGCCGAGAACATCGGCGCCATGATCCTCGGCGTTGCCGCGTTCGCGATCGCCGAGTCCGCAGGCTGGCCGAACCCCGAGGCCTGGATCTTCTTCCCGCTCGTCGTCCGCGCCTTCGGGCTCCTGGCGACGATCGTCGCGATGTACTTCATCCGCGGCAAGGAGACCGAGGACCCGATGAACATCCTCAACCGCGGTTATTGGGTCACGACGATCCTATCCGTGGTGGGGCTCGGGATCACGACCTACGTGATGATGCAGACGAACGGCGGGACGGGCCTCGCGTTCGGCTTGCCGACCTGGGTCTACTTCTTCTTCTGCGGCATCGTCGGCCTGGCGACATCCGTGGTCTTCGTCTACATCACCCAGTACTACACGGCGGGGAGCTTCCGACCCGTTCGTGAGATCGCCGAGGCGTCCAAGACCGGCCCGGCGACCAACATCATCTCCGGTACGGCCGTCGGCTTCGAGACGACGTTCGTGACCGCGATCACGATCGGGGTCGCGCTCATCGCCTCGCACTGGCTCGGCCAGCAGGCCGGCCTGGTCAACGCGGAAGGCAGGGACGTCGGCGGGATCTTCGGCACGGCCGTCGCGACGATGGGCATGCTGATGACGACCGCCTACATCCTGGCCATGGACACGTTCGGCCCGATCACCGACAACGCCGGTGGAGTCGCGGAGTTCAGCCGGTCCGAGGCGCACACGCGCGAGATCACCGACCGGCTCGACGCTGTCGGCAACACGACCAAGGCCTTGACCAAGGGCTATGCGATCGCATCCGCGTCGCTGGCCGCGTTCCTGCTGTTCAGCGCCTACATCGACAAAGTCAACCTGATCCAGACCAACCGCGGCGGGGAACTCCTGACGGCGGTCAACCTCGCCGACGTGAGCGTCTTCGTGGCGGCCCTCATCGGCGCGATGCTCGTGTATTTCTTCAGCTCACTGGCCATCCGGGCTGTCGGTACGACGGCCCAGGCGATCATCATCGAGGTCCGTCGCCAGTTCCGCGAGATGCCCGGGATCATGGATTACACCCAGCGGCCGGACTACGCGCGCGTGGTCGACATCACGACGCGCGCGGCGCTGCGCCAGATGGTCGCGCCGGGTCTCGTCGCGGTCGCGACCCCGATCATCGTCGGTGTGCTGCTGGGCTATCAGGCCGTGGCCGGTCTCCTGATGGTCGGGACCATCGCCGGCGTCATGCTGGCTACGACGCTCAACAACGGCGGTGGCGCATGGGACAACGCCAAGAAGTACATCGAGTCCGGCCAGCTCAAGGACGCGGACGGCAACGTGCTCGGGAAGGGGACCCCGGCCCACGCGGCGGCGGTCGTCGGCGACACGGTCGGTGACCCGTTCAAGGACACCGCCGGCCCGTCGCTCCACGTCCTCGTGAAGCTGCTCGCCACGATCACCCTGGTGCTCGCCCCGCTGTTCATCCGGTAACGCCCGGCACGCAGTCGGGGCGATAGCTCCATGGATCTCGTCTTTCAAGCCCTGGTGATGGGCATCGTGCAGGGACTCACCGAGTTCTTGCCGGTGTCGTCATCGGGACACCTGATCGTCGTCCCGTTCCTCGCTGGATGGGACGACGCCTTCATCACCTCGCTCGCGTTCAGCGTGATGCTCCACCTGGGCACGCTGGTCGCGTTGCTGCTCTATTTCCGCGCGGACTGGATCCGCCTGATCCCGGCCGGCCTCGCCGCGGCCCGCGACCGCTCATTCGCAGGCGAGCCCGATCGCAAGCTGGCATGGCTCCTGGTTGCTGCCACGATCCCGGCCGCGCTCGTCGGCCTCGTCTTCAACGACCTGATCGAGGGCTCGTTCCGGCAGGTCGGCCTCGTCGCGTTCACGCTGGTCCTCGGTGGCGTGCTGCTGTTCGTCGCCGACCGGTTCGGTGCCAAATCGCGCGGGATCGAGGATGTGACGTTTCCGATCGCCGTCGGTATCGGCGTCGCGCAGGCGCTTGCGCTGGTCCCAGGTATCAGCCGGTCGGGGATCTCGATCGCCGCCGGCCGGATGGTCGGGATGGATCGCGAGAGCGCGGCCCGGTTCGCGTTCCTGATGGCGACGCCCATCACCGCCGGGGCAGGCTTGTTCGAGGCACGCAAGCTGCTGGCTGGCGAGGGCGGTGTCGAGGTGTCGGTCATCCCGCTCGCCGTCGGGATGGTCGCCTCGCTCGTGTCGGGACTCCTGGCGATCCACTTGATGCTCGCGTTCCTGCGGCGCCAGTCGCTTGACGCGTTCGTGGTCTACCGGTTCGTATTGGCCGCGGTCGTACTGATCGCATGGCTGTCGCGCTGAACGCGACGTCGTGGAAGTCATGAAACAGCTGCGCCAGCGGGCGATCCGCGACCTAGTCGGCCAGCGGCCGATCCGGACCCAGCAGGAGTTGGCGGCAGCACTGCGTGACCGTGGCTTTCGGACCACGCAGGCGACCATCAGCCGCGACGTCGCCGAGCTCGGGTTGATCAAGGTCTCGCGCGAAGGGACGACCGTCTACGCACTGCCCCCGCGCCTGATCGAGGCCGAGACCTCCGGCGAAGACCGCCTTCGGAAGCTTCTCGCGGACCTCCCGTTGGAGATCCACGAGGCGGGGCTGCTGCTCGTGTTGCGGACTCTCCCGGGTTCCGCCCACGCCATCGCGGCAGCGCTCGACCGGGCTCGATGGCCCGAAGTTGCGGGCTCGATCGCGGGCGATGACACGCTCTTCGTGGCGCTGCCGGACAGGGGCTCGCTCCAGCGTGTGAAACGCCGTCTGTACCGGCTCGCCGAGGGGACCTGACGGCCGTCGCGACCTTTTGACACCCATCCGGGACGCGACTACCATTCGCCTCCGGCTGGGACCTTCAGGCGCGCGGGGAGACCGCAAGCGGCCTGGAGTCCTTTTTCATATCAGCTGACGACCACCGGTCGTGCACGTGAGCGCGACCTCGCCATGCGGGGACGATCGTGAACAACAACAAGCCCACCTACCTGTCCAAGGACGGCCTCCAGAAGCTCCGCGCGGAGCTGGAGGAGATGACGACCGTCAAGCGGCCCGAGATCGCGAACCGGATCCATGACGCCAAGGAACACGGCGATCTGTCGGAGAACGCGGAGTACGAGGACGCCAAGAACGAGCAGGCGTTCGTCGAAGGTCGCATCCAGACGCTCGAGGCGTTGATCAAGAACGCGACCCTGATCGACGAGAACCACTCGACCGACCACGTACAGATCGGGTCGACGGTCAGCGTCGAGAGCGACGACGGCAAGGAGACCTTCACGATCGTCGGCTCCGCCGAGGCCAAGCCGAACGAGGGACGGATCTCGAACGAGAGCCCCGTCGGTCGATCGCTGCTCGGCCGCAAGAAGGGCGAGAAGGTCCTCGTCAAGGTTCCGGCCGGCGACTTCACCTACAAGATCACCAGCATCAGCTAGTAGCGGCGCGGCCTATGGACTGGGCGGACGAGCTGGCACAGCGGGTCCGTGACGCGGGCCCGCAGGTCGTCAACGACTCGAAGACCCCGTCGGGGACCGTCCACGTCGGCAGCCTGCGCGGCCCGGTCATCCTCGACGCGATCACGCGCGCGCTGCGTGCGAACGGGATCCAGACGACGCTGCTCTACGGTGTCGATGACCTCGACCCGATGGACGCCCAGGCGCTGCTGACGCCCGACGCGGTCGATCACGAGATGGGTCGACCGCTCGCGCATGTGCCCGACCAGATCGACGACGGCCACGCGTCGTACGCGCGTCACCACGCGCAGACGTTCATCGACACGTTCGCGGGTCTCGGGATCCATCCCGATCGCTATTACTGGATGAGCGAGATCTACCCGACCGGCGAGCTCGATCCGTACATCCGGATGGCGCTCGACAAGGCGGCGCTTGTCCGCGACATCTACAAGCGCGTCGCCAATGTCCGCCACCCGGACACGTGGCACCCGATCAGCATCATCTGCCCGAACTGCGGCAAGGTCGGCACGACGATCGTCACGCAGTGGGACGGCGAGCGGGTGTTCTACGAATGCCGCACGGCGCTCGTCGCCTGGGCACGCGGCTGCGGCGAGAGCGGCTGGATCTCGCCGTTCGGTGGCAACGCCAAGCTGCCGTGGAACCTCGAGTGGGCCGCGCAGTGGTCGCTGTTCGGCGTGACCATCGAGCCCAACGGCAAGGACCTGGCAACGGCCGGTGGCTCGCGCGACCGGTCCGATGCGATCGCTCGCGAGGTGTTCGAGCGCGAACCGCCGCTCAATGTCCCATACGAGTTCCTCAACATCGGCGGCAGGAAGATGTCGACGTCCAAGGGACGGGGAGCTGCGGCGCACACGATCGCCGAGGTCGTGCCGCCCGAGCAGTTGCGCTTCCTGTTCCTCCGCCATCGACCCAATCACGCGATCGACTTCGACCCCGAGGGCACCGACCAGATCCCGCGGCTGTTCGACGAGTTCGACAAGTTCGCGGCGGCGACGGCGGGGCGCGACGTGCGTGGCGAGCTGCCGCCCGGCTATGAGGCGACGTTCCGGTACTCCCTGCTGGACCCGTCTGCCGTCGTCGCGGACGAGGCGGCGGCCTATCGACCGCCGTTCGGACATCTCGCACTGCTGATCCAGATCCCCGGGGTGGACGTGGTCGAGCGGGTCGAGGCAGAGAAGGGGAGCCCGCTCACCGACCACGAACGGGCGTTGCTCGACCAGCGCGCCGGAGCGGCTCGTGCCTGGCTCGACGAGTACGCCCCCGATGCGGCGCGGCTGACGATCCATCGCGAGGGGCTGCCCGAGGGCGTGGCTGTGCTGGATCCGGCGCAGCGTCGCTTCCTCGCCCGACTTGCCGAACGGGCCTCCCGTGAGGAGCCCGCGAGCGGCGATGCGTGGCAGACGCTGATCTTCACGGTCGCGACGGAAGAGGGCGTACCAGGTCGACGTGCGTTCGAGGCGATCTACCGCGCCTTCCTCGACCGACCGAACGGGCCGCGCGCGGGCTGGCTGCTGGCCAGCCTCGACAGGGCCTTTGTGATCGGGCGGGCCACGGAGGCCGCCGGCGCGACCGGAGAGGCGGCATGAGCGTCGGCCTGCAGCGACTGCGCGATGAGCCCGATGTCATCCGTAAGGGTGCCGTCGACAAGGGCGAGGACCCGTCGGTCGTGGACCGCGCGCTCGAGGCGGACGCTCGGCGTCGGCAGCTGCTCGGCGAGAGCGAGGCCCTCAAGGCGGAACGGAATGCTGCCTCGAAGCGGATCGGCGAGGCGATCAAGGGCGGCTCGGCGCCGGACAGTTCGGAAGTCTCGGAGCTCAAGGCGCGATCCGTCGCCGCGGGCGAGCGGATCTCGGCGATGGAGGCCGAGCTCTCCGAAGTCGAGTCGGCTGTCGAGGAGCTGCTGCTGCGCATCCCGAACCCGGCCGATCCCGAAGTGCCGGTCGGCGGCGAGGACGCCAACGTGACGGTACGGACCTGGGGCGAGATGCTGGCCCGTGAGTCGCCGGTGGAGGGCGAGGTCGGCGCCGACGCTCCGGCGGGTGGCGCCACCTGGTCGCGCAAGCCCCATTGGGAGATCGGCGAGTCGCTCGACATCATCGACAACGCGCGGGGCGCGAAGATCACCGGCTCGGGCTTCCCTGTCTACAAGGGCGCCGGCTCGGCGCTCCAGCGCGCGCTGATCTCGTGGTTCCTCGACGTCCACACCCGCGAGAACGGCTTCACCGAGGTCTGGCCGCCGGCGGTGGTCAACACCGCCTCGGCGACGGGGACCGGGCCAGATCCCGGACAAGGAAGACCAGATGTACGTCGTCACCCGCGACGAGCTGTACCTGGTCCCCACCGCCGAGGTCCCGGTCACCAACCTTCACCGCGACGAGATCTTGGACCCGTCGGTGCTGCCGATCCGCTATGCCGCGTACACGCCGTGTTTCCGGCGCGAGGCGGGGGCAGCCGGCAAGGACACGCGTGGGATCCTGCGTGTCCACCAGTTCGACAAGGTCGAGATGGTGCTGTTCGAGCGGCCGGAGGACTCACCGGAGGCGCTCGAATGGATGACCGAGCGCGCCGAGATCCTGCTGCAGCGCCTTGGTCTGTCCTACCGGGTGCTCCTGATGAGCACGCGCGAGATGGGCTTCGTGCAGGCGAAGAAGTACGACCTGGATGTCTGGTCACCCGGGGTCGAGCGCTGGCTCGAGGTCAGCTCGTGCTCGAACTTCCGCGACTACCAGGCGCGCCGAATGGCGATCCGCTATCGATCGGAGGCCGGCGCCAAGCCGGAGCTGGTCCACACGCTCAACGGTTCCGGTCTGGCGCTCGCACGGACGGTCGCCGCGATCCTGGAGACGTACCAACGGCCCGATGGCTCGGTCGAGGTGCCCGAGGTGCTGCGCCCGTACATGGGTCGCGACGTCATCGAGGCGCCCGTTTCCGCGGCCTGACTTCCCAGTACCGCTATCCTCTCCCGCGGAGAGGTGGCCGAGCGGTTGAAGGCGGCGCTCTTGAAAAGCGCAAAGTCGAAAGACTTCGTGGGTTCGAATCCCACCCTCTCCGCCAATTTTCTTGGGCAGGTTGCCGGAACACACGGCCGAGCCCATTCGTCGCAAGGCTGAGCGCGGGACGTCACCCGAGCGCCGTAGGACGTGGAAGATGCGACGGTCGCTCGCCCGAGTGATCTTGGTTGCTCTCACCCTTGTTATTCCCCTTGCCCGACCCTCACCGGTGGCTGCCGAACTGTGCTGGCCCGTCATGCCCGAGACCCCGAAGGCCGTCCGTGGCAATACCTTCACCGCAACCGTCATCAAGGTACGTACCGAGGGCACGTCGCCGCTATTCACGTACTTCTCGCTGACCATCAACGAGGTGTACGCAAAACGGGATAGCCCACGCCTTCGCGCAGGAAACGTCCTGGAGGTCCTTTCCAACGCGTGCGATGGGTTCGGCCTCGTCGGCTTGGAGAAGGGGGACAAAATCCTCATGAGTACGGCCTACTTCGACGAGGGAAATACGCCCTCGATGTGGAATACGACAGTGTGGAAGATCGATCGCGGCAAGGTTCGACTCGCCGTCCCAACTGGCGAAGACTTCACGAGCATCTGGCTCGGCAAGGATCGCCGGATCGCCCGCGCCGATACGCTTCGTGAGGCCCTCGCTCTGGTCGCTCCGGCCGCGATCGGCATGCCTGAGACCGCGACGCAAGCGGTGTCCCGAGGTCCTTCCGCGGGGTACGTCACCGCGATCGGGGCCACGCTCATCGCGGTGTTGACCGGGTTCGTCCTCGCTCTCTCACGTCGCCCGGCACGCATTGGGTGACGCCAGCGCGCCCGGGCTGTGTGGGACGTGCCGCTACTCTCGGATCGTCGAGACGCGCCGCGGTTCCACGTTCCGCCTCTGTGAGCGATCCGCGACGGATCCCCGGTTCCCTCGTTACCCCAACATCCCGGTCGTGCGCTGCGCCGGGTACGAGCCGACCCCTGACGCACCGGAATGGCAGAAGTTGCGTGGGTAGACCGTTATGGCGACTCGCGCGGTAGGAATGGCCTGTTTGGAGCCACAACTCGTCACTGGGTGCAACTTTGGCCACGCTCCGGGGTCTGTCGCGACATTACGGTCCCCGGGTGCAAGTTCTGCCAGATTCGCGGCACGGCCCGCCCGGGAGCCGATCCGCCCACGCTTGACGCTCCACGCCGCTCGACACATACTCCGCCGACATCACGAAGAGCGGGCTGTGAACGGGACGAGTACCCGTCGAGCGTCGGCAGAGAGACCCGGTGGCTGGTGGAAACCGGGGCGACGGCGGCGGCGAATGGACCCGGGAGCCTCCGGACCGAACGGAACTGACCGCCAACGGGATCGCCCAAGTAGGCTCCGGCGCAGAGCGCCAGCGATACCGGGCAGCGCCGATCGGTGGGGAAACCCACCCGTCGGTCACGAGAGTGCGGCATCGCCGAATGAGGGTGGCACCGCGGAAGGCACGACCTTTCGTCCCGGGGACGATCGGTCGTATCTGATTCTCGAGGCCCAGCGATGACCACACCAGACCCGCTCAGCCTGAGCCAGGCCAAGCGGCTCGCCAGCAACGCCGACACGCTCCTCCTGCGCGCCACGCGCCCGGCCGACCTCGAGACGCCGATCGGTGCCTTCCTCCGCCTCGACGACGGCAACCCCGCCTACCTCCTCGAGTCGGTCGAGGGCGGCGAGCGGCTCGGCCGCTATTCCTTCCTCGGCGTCGGGCCGCGCCGCTTGCTCGAGGTCCGCGACGGCCGGGCCCGGATCCAGACACGCCCGGTGACCGTCCCGACCTACACGCCCGACCTGCCGATCGAGACCAACCCACGCGCCCGACCCGCTCGACGCGATCCGCCAGTTCGTCCGCCGGCGCCGGGTCGAGCCGACCGAGGGCATGCCGCGCTTCACCGGCGGCGCCGTCGGGGCGCTCGCCTACGACGCGGTGTCGACCTTCGAGCCGACCGTCCCGCTGCCGGACGCGCGACCCGGTCGGCGTCCCGACGGCGGCGTTCATCGAGACCGACCTCGTCCTCGTCTTCGACCACCTGACCCACACGCTGTCGGCGATCGCGTCGCTCCACACCGAGCGCGCCCGACCTCGAGGGCCGCTACCGGATCGCCGAGGAGGCCGATCTTCGAGGCGCTCGAGCGGACGGCCCGGCCCAGCGCCGCCGAGCTCGCCGGCGCCGCCGACCGCGCACCAACGGCAACGAGACCCTCGCCGGCCCGCATCGACACCAGCCTCGGCCGCGACGAGTACATCCGCGCGGTCGAGGTCGCCAAGGACGCGATCGCCGCCGGCGAGGCGATCCAGGTCGTGCTCGCTCGACGCCAGTCGTTCGACCTCCCGACCGACCCGACGACCGGCCGCCCGCTCGACGGCATCGGCCTGTACCGGACCCTTCGCCGCGTCAACCCGAGCCCGTACCTGTTCTTCGTCCGCACGCCCGCGTTCGAGGTCGTCGGCGCCTCGCCGGAGCTCCTCCTCCAGGTCGAGGGCGACAAGCTCACGACCCACCCGATCGCCGGCACGCGCCCGCGTGGCAGGACACGCGCGAGGACGAGCTCCTCGCCGAGCAGCTCCAGCGCGACCCGAAGGAGCGCGCCGAGCACGTGATGCTCGTCGACCTCGGCCGGAACGACCTCGGCCGGGTGAGTCGCGCCGGGACCGTGACCGTCAGCAAGTACATGGAGGTCGAGCGCTACAGCCACGTCCTCCATCTCGTGTCGCACGTCGAGGGTCGGCTCAAGCCGGAGCTCGACGCGCTCGACGCGCTGCGGGCGGTCTTCCCGGCGGGCACCCTGTGCGGCGCGCCGAAGGTCCGCGCGATGCAGCTCATCGCGGCGGCGGAGGGCGAGCGGCGCGGGCTGTACGGCGGCGCGGTCGGCTACCTCGGCTACGACGGCAACCTCGACACGGCGATCACGATCCGCAGCGCGGTCCTGAAGGACGGCCAGGCGCACGTCCACACGGGCGCCGGCATCGTCGCCGGATCGGTCCCCGAGAAGGAGTTCGAGGAGACCGAGCACAAGGCCGCCGCGCTGCGCCGCGCGATCGAGCAGGCCGCCGCCGGCGTCCCGGAGCACGCCCGCGCCGAACCGGCCGAGGCGCGCGGCATGATCCTCGTCGTCGACAACTACGACAGCTTCACGTTCAACCTCGTCCAGGCGCTGCAGGCCGCCGGCGCCGAGGTCCCGGTGCTGCGCAACGACGCGATCGACCGCGCCGGGGCTCGAGGCGCTCGCCGACGACCCGGAGGCCGACCTGCGCGGGATCGTCATCTCGCCCGGCCCGGGCGACCCGGACGACGCGGGCGTGTCGGTCGACACCGTCCAGGTCGCCGCCGAGCGCGAGATCCCGCTGCTCGGCGTGTGCCTCGGCATGCAGTCGATGGCCGCAGGCCTACGGCGCCTCGATCGTCCGCGCGCCGACGCTCGTCCACGGCGAGGCGGCCGAGGTGACCCACGACGGCGCGGGGCTGCTCGAGGGCATGCCGCCGGCGTTCATGGCCGCGCGCTACCACTCGCTGGCGTCGATGCCGCGACGCTCCCGCCGGAGCTGCGCGTGACCGCGATGAGCGAGGTCGACCGCGTGGTCATGGGCATCCGCCACGTCGCGCTGCCGCTCGAGGGCGTCCAGTTCCACCCCGAGAGCGTGCTCACGCCGCAGGGCCCGCACCTGCTCGCGAACTTCCTGCGCCAGGCCGGGGAGGGCGAGGCGTCGCGGCTCGACGCGGCGACCGGCTCGTTCGCGACCGCCGGGCTGGCGACGCCGGAGCCGACGCCATGAGCGAGGCCGTCCGCGTCGCCCTCGCCACGATCGTCGAGGGCGGCACGCTGTCGCTCGACGAGGCGCGTCTCGCGATGGGCGCGGTGATGGACGGCGAGGCGACGCCTGCCCAGCTCGCGGCGCTGCTGATGGGTCTCCGGATGCGCGGCGAGACCGTCGACGAGCTGGCCGGCTTCGCCTCGGCGATGCGCGAGCGCGTCGTCCGCGGTCGAGGCGCCGGACGGGACGATCGACGTCGTCGGCACCGGCGGCGATAACAGCGGGACGTTCAACATCTCGACGGCCTCGGCGCTGGTCGTCGCCGCCGCCGGCGTGCCGGTCGCGAAGCACGGCAACCGGGCGATCACGTCGCAAGGCCGGTTCGGCCGACGTGCTCGACGCGCTCGGCGTCCGCATCGACCACGACGCCGCCTCGGCCGGCGAGGCCCTCCGCGACGAACGGCTTCGCGTTCCTGTTCGCGCCGAACTTCCATCCCGGCGATGAAGCACGCCGGGCCGACCCGCAAGGAGATCGGCGTCCGGACGGCGTTCAACCTGCTCGGGCCGCTGACGAACCCCGCCGGCGCGAGCCGCCAGCTGCTCGGGCATGGGTGACGCGACGGCCGCGGCGCGGATCGCCGAGGTCGCCCAACGACTCGGCACCGAGCGCACGTTCGTCATCCATGGCGCGGGTATCGACGAGCTGCCGCTCGACGACAGCGGCGTGCTGTACCACGTCGCACCGGACGCGATCGAGCGGCACGACATCACCGGCGTCGAAGCTCGGGCTGCGCGTGACGCCGACCTCGCGACTGGCCGGCGGCACGCCCGACGAGAACGCGCGGACGATCGAGGCGATCTTCCGCGGCGAGCCGGGCGTCAAGCGCGACGTCGTGCTGCTCAACGCCGGCGCGGCGTTCCTGGTCGCCGGCGAGGTCGAGAACATCGAGGGCGGGATCGAGCGAGCCGCGCTGACCATCGACGCCGGGATGGTGACCGAGCTGCTCGAGCGGCTCCGGGCCGAGCGGGCCGCGCACGTGCCCGCGGAAGCCGCGACATGAGCGCAGTCGCCGCCGGCGCCAACGTCGTCGAGCAGATCGCCGAGCGGCGGCGCGCCGACCTGGCCGCGGAGCTCGACCGCGGGCGCCGGCGCCGGACCTCGCGAGGGCGCCCGCGGTCCGAGCCGATCGCCGCTCGCCTGGCGGCGCCTGGGCTGCACCTGATCGCCGAGCTCAAGCGGTCGTCCCCGTCGGCCGGCCGGATCGCGGCCGAGCGCGATGACATCGTCGCCCGGGCGCGTGCCTACGAGGCCGGCGGCGCGGCCGCGATCTCCGTGCTGTGCGAGCCGCACTGGTTCGGCGGCTCGATCGACGACCTGCGTGCGGTCCGGGCGGCGGTGTCGATCCCGGTCCTGGCCAAGGAGTTCGTCGTCGACGAGCGGCAGCTGCCGATGCTGCGCGCCGCGGGCGCCGATCTCGTCCTGCTCCTGGCCGTCCTGCACGACGCCGAGGCGCTCGCCGCGCCTGGTCGAGCGGACGCTCGAGCTCGGGCTGGAGCCGCTGGTCGAGGCCCACGACGAGCGCGAGCTGGAGGCAGCGCTGGCGACTCGGGCGCGGCTGATCGGGATCAACAACCGCGACCTGCGGACGCTCGACGTCGACACCGAGCGCGCCGATCGACTCCGCTCGCTCGTGCCCGATGACCGGCATCGTCATCGCCGAGTCGGGCGTCCGCGACCCGTCGACCGTCGCGCGCTGGCGCGCGCTCGGGTTCGATGCCGCGCTGGTCGGCGAGGCGCTGATGCGGGCCGACGATCCGGCCGCCGCGGTCCGCGTCGTTCGTCGCCGCCGGCCGCCGGCCCGACGACCCGGCCAACGTCGCGCGGCGACCGTTCGTCAAGGTCTGCGGGATCACCGACGCCGAGGGGATGACGGCCGCCATTCGCGCCGGCGCCGATGCGGTCGGGCTGAACGTCGTCGCCGGGAACGCCCCGCGCGCTCGCGCTCGCAGGAGGCCGATCGACGCTCGCGCGGCCAGCGGCCCGCGCCGTCGAGCGGCGTCCGGACGTCGTGCTCGTGACCGCAGACGACGCGACCGAAGACTCGCGGCGATCGGCGGCGTCGACCCCGACGTCGTCCAGTACCACCGGCGCCGTGCCGCCGGGCGCGATCCACGCCGGACGGCCGGCCGGTCCTGGCGCGCGCTGCACGTCGCCGCCGAGCCGGGACAGCGCGACCGATCACATCGCCGCCGCGCGGGCGCTGCTCGACGGCCGGCGCGGAGCGGATCCTCGTCGACACTGCGGGCGGTCCGCATCCCGGCGGGACCGGCCGGCGCGTCGGACGTGGCCACGGTCGCCGCGATCGCCCGCGAGGTGCCGATCATCCTCGCCGGCGGGCTGACCGCGGCCAACGTCGCCGACGCGCTGCGCGACATCCCGGCCGTCGGCGGTCGATGTCGTCGTCCGGCGTCGAGTACCCGAGCGGACCGGGCGAGCGCGCCGACGCAAGGACCCGTTCCTCGTCGCGCTCTTCGTGAAGCGCGCCAAGGCCGCCCGCGACGACCGTCCGAACGTCCCCTTCGGACCGACGCCGGTCCATCCCGGCCTGCTCGAGGCCGATGGCGCCGGTCGCTGGGGGATGGAGCGCGACTTCGGCGGCCGCTACGTGCCGGAGACGCTGATGGCCGCACTCGCCCAGCTCGAGACGGCCTACGTCGCGCTCCGCCACGACCCGGCGTTCTGGGCCGATCTCCGGAGCTGCTCGAGCGGTTCGCCGGCCGCCCGACCCCGATCTACCGCGCCGACCGCCTCGCCGCTGGCCGTCGGCGACGAGGCGACCCGGCTCGCCGGGCCGAACCATCGCCCGCGCCGACGCCTGTACCTCAAGCGCGAGGACCTGGCCCACACCGGTGCGCACAAGATCAACAACGCGCTCGGCCAGGCGCTGCTGACCCGTCGGCTCGGCAAGACGCGGGTCATCGCCGAGACCGGCGCCGGCCAGCACGGCGTCGCGACCGCGACGGCCTGCGCGCTGCTCGAGCTGCCGTGCGTCGTGTACATGGGCGCCGAGGACATCGAGCGCCAGGGCCCCAACGTCCTGCGCATGCGCGCGCTCGGCGCGGAGGTCCGCAGCGTCACGTCCGGGACGGCGACGCTCAAGGACGCGGTCAACGAGGCGATGCGCGACTGGGTCACGAACGTCGAGACGACCCACTACGTGCTGGGCTCGGCGATGGGCCCGCATCCGTACCCGACGATCGTCCGCGACCTGCAGCGGCGGATCGGCGACGAGGCGGCGGCCCAGCTCGACGAGGTCGAGGGCCGGCTGCCCGATCTCGCACTCGCCTGCGTCGGCGGCGGCTCGAACGCGATCGGCCTGCTCGCGCGGTTCATCGGCGAGCCGACGGTCCGCCTGGCAGTCGCCGAGGCCGCCGGCGATGGGATGGACACCGGCCGGCATGCCGCCGCGATCCTCGGCGGCAGCCCGGGGATCCTCCATGGCTCGCGCTCGCTGATGCTCCAGGATCGCGACGGCCAGGTCGTCGAGGCGCACAGCGCCTCCGCCGGACTCGACTACCCGGGCATCGGGCCGCAGCTGGCCGCTCTTGCCGAGGCCGGCCGCATCGAGGTCGCCGCCGCCACCGACCGCGAGGCGGTCGCCGCGATGAAGGCCACGACCAAGACCGAGGGCATCCTGCCCGCGCTCGAGACGGCCCACGCGATCGCGGCGCTCCCCAAGATCCTGGCCGGGGTCGATGGACTCGCGGGCGGCTGGCCCGACCGACGTGCTCGTCCTGCTCGGCTTCTCCGGCCGGGGCGACAAGGACCTCGCCGCGCTCACCCGGTTCGACGACGTCGAGCCGTGGGCAGGCGTCCGATGACGGGCGCGGAGGTCCGCGCGCTCTGCCTGTCGCTCCCCGAGGCGACGGAGAAGGAGACCTGGGGCGACGAGGAGCACGCCGGCCACCCGACGTTCCGGGTCCGCGACAAGATCTTCGTGATCATGGCCGAGGACGGGTCGGGCGGCAGCATCAAGACCAGTCACGGTGAGCAGGGCGAGCTCGTCAGCGCGTTCCCGGACGCGGCGCGCATCGCGGCCTACGTCGGCCGCTACGGCTGGACCGACGTCGAGTTCGCCGGGATCCCGGACGAGGTGCTGCGCGAGGTCATCGAGGGCGCCTGGGCGCGGACCGCGCCCAAGAAGCTCGCCGAGGCGTGGCGGGCGAGTCGATGACGGCCACGGCAGCCCCGAGCTACCGGCCGGGACCAACGACACCGCCGGTGCCCGACGCATCGCCGGCGGCGTTCGCCCGGGCGCGGGACGAGGGACGCGCCGCGCTCATCCCGTACGTCGTCGGCGGCTACCCCGACGCCGACACCGAGCTTCGAGATCGCCCTCGCCGCGGCCGATGCCGGCGCCGACCTGCTCGAAGTCGGGCTGCCGTACAGCGACCCCCTCGCCGACGGGGCGACGCTCCAGCGCGCTTCGGGCGCGGCGCTGCAGGCCGGCGCGACGCTGGAGGGCTCGCTGCGGCTGATCGAGCGGATCGGCGGCGGCGCGTCCGGACCTGCCGCTCGTGCCGATGGCCTACGCCAACCAGGTCATCGGCGGTGGCGACGGGGAGGCCGTGGCGCGACGGCTGGCTGGTGCCGGAGCCGCCGGGCGTGATCGTCGCGGACCTGACTCCCGACGAAGGCGCGCCGTTCGAGGCCGTGGCCCGCGAGGCCGGGCTGGCAGTCGTCTATCTGGTCGCTCCGACCACGCCGCCGGCGCGGCGGGCCATGATCGCCGCGCGGAGCGGCGGATTCCTCTACTGCGTCTCCCTCGTCGGCGTGACGGGCGCCCGTTCGGCGTTGCCGGCCTCGGTCGGCCGAGCTCGTGCGCGACGTGCGGGCCGTCTCGCCGGTCCCGGTGGCGGTCGGCTTCGGCGTCAGCACGCCGGAGCACGTCAAGGCGATCGCGGACGCCGGCGCCGACGGCGTCATCGTCGCGTCGGCGCTGGTCGATGCCTTGGGCCCCGACGGCCGCGACATCCCCGCATTGACCGACTTGGTGAAGGGCCTCCGCGCCGCGACGTGACCGTCACGATCCTCGGCGTCCCGACCAACTCCGCTGGGAAGCAGGGCGGTGTCGCGAGTGCACCCGAGGCGCTCCGACGGGCCGGACTCGTCGGGCCGCCGTTAGTCGATGGTGGCGACATCGTGGTAGATCCGCCGACCGGGATCCGCGGCGACGACGGTGTCATCGACGGCGCGCTCCTGACGGCGACCCTCCAGCGGACCCGCGCCGAGGTTGCTGATGTGCGACGCCGAGGGCGATCGCGTGATCCTGATCGGTGGCGACTGCCCGGTCGCTGATCGGTGGCCTGGCCGGCTGCCTCGACGTCGATGGAGTCGTGCCCGGGCTGCTGTTCGTGGACGGTCACGAGGATGCCTGGCCGCCACACGCGTCCACGACCGGCGAGGCTGCCGACATGGAGCTGGGTTGGCTGCTCGGGCGCGGTCTCGATGGCCTGGACGAGGCACTCCGGAGCGAGATCCCGCGGCTGGCGACGGAGCGCGTCGCGATCCTCGGGCCACGCGACCGATCCGAGATCCTCTCGGCCGGTGTCGAGCCGCTCGGACGACCTGGTGCCGGTCGTGGATGACGTGGCCGTGGCGCAAGACCCCGCCGGTGCCGCGCGTCGCGCGCTCAAGCGCATCTCGCGGGACGGCGCGCCGTGGTGGCTGCACGTCGATCTGGACGTCCTCTCGACTGCCGCGCTTCCAGCGGTCGACTACCAGCAGCCCGGGGGCCTCTCCTGGGCAGACCTCCGCGAGTTGACGTCGACCGCACTCGACGAAGGTGCCTGCATCGGCGCCACCGTGACCATCTACAACCCTGACCTCGACCCCGGCGACCGCCACGCCGGGACGATCGCGGCCTACATCCGGGAGCTGGCGGAGGGTATGGACGCCCAGCGGTAGTCGGATTCCGATCTTCTTCAGGATCGTGCCCGTATCCTGAGGGCGATGCCCAGGGATCGGATCGACATCGGTCAGGAGGTCGGCGCCAAGAAGGCGTTCGTGTGGGCCATCGACTGGCCCGGCTGGTGCCGCGCCGGCAAGACCGTCGAGCTGGCACGCGAGGCGCTCATCTCCTACGCGCCGCGCTATCGCGCCGTCACCAAGGTCGCGCGGCTGACCCTTCCGACAGCGGACGAGGACGCGCTGCGCGTCGTCGATCGTGCCAAGGGTGGTGGCGGGACCGATTTCGGCGTGCCATCCGAGATCACCAAGGCCGACCGGCGTCGCGTGACCGGCGCCGAGGCCGAGCGCCTGGCTGCCCTCGTCGAGGCGTCATGGACGCTCTTTGACCGGGTGGCGGCCGGCGCCCCGGCCGAGCTCCGCAAGGGCCCGCGGGGCGGTGGCCGCGACCGCGACAAGATGATCGGCCATGTCATCGAGGCCGACCACGCCTACGCGCGCGAGATCGGCCTCCGCGTGAAGGAGCCCAAGTTCGGCGACCAAGCGGCGATCAAGGCAGAGCGCAACGCTGTGCTCGAGCTCCTGCGCCAGCCGTCGGATGGCAGCCCGTTGGCAGACCGCAAGTGGACGCAGCGCTACGCCGCGCGCAGGATCGCGTGGCACGCCCTCGACCACGCGTGGGAGATGGTGGACCGCTCCGAGCCGGAGGGCTAGCCGCCCCCGCCGTACCCAGTCGCAGCAGCCGCCATGTCGATCATCTCGGCAGCGGACCGTCCGGCGGCACGCAGCTCGCGGACGCCGGTGTCGCCGTCGGATTTCGAGAGTTTCCGGCCGTCCGGGCCTCGGATCAGCGGGTGATGGGCGAAGGTCGGCGGGGTGTCGCGACCGAGAGCGCGTGCCAGGCGGATCTGACCCGCCGTCGCCTCGAGCAGGTCCCTGCCGCGCACGACCAGGTCCACGCCCTGTCGCAGATCGTCGACCGCGACGCAGAACCCGTACGTCCAGTTGCCATGCCGGTCCTGGACCGCCAGGTCGCCCGACGGCGCGACGTCCCCTCGGCACGGACCAGCCAGCAGGTCTGACCAGGCCTCGCTCCCGTCACCCAGCGCGACGCGCGGGACCTCGCCAGCAACACCTCGCGAGCGGCAATCGCCGGGGCAGCCCGGCCCCGACCACGACCGCCCGTTGGCCGCCGCCCAGGCCGTGAACGTCGACCGCGTGCAGTCGCAGCCGTACACCAGGCCGTCGGCACGGAGTCGGTCGAGTGCGTCCGCGTACGCGGCCACGCTGTCGGGGTCGCTCTGGCGGACCGGCCCGATGTCGGCTCGGAACCCCAGCCACTCGAGATCCTCGAGCAGCGCCGCGTCGTACTCGGGTCGGCAGCGTTGGCGATCGTGATCCTCGATCCTGAGTAATACTCGCGCGCCGGCGGACGCAGCCAGACCCCACGTCCACACCGCGTTCGCCACGTGACCCAGATGAAGGAAACCGGTCGGCGCCGGCGCGTAGCGTGTCAGGGTCGCGGCCGGCACCGCCACGTCAACGATCGGTCCGGCCGTTGCTCCCGTCGCCGTCCGCCTTGTCACGAGCGCGGTCGCGCGCCTCGAGCGCCCGGGTCGCGACGAAGAGCCGCCGGTACAGCGCCAGCAGGTCGGCCTGTGGCATCGGGCCCTCGTTGGCCATCGACACCCGCAGCAGGATCTCGCGCTCGCGCTCGGCGTCGCGCACCGCCGTCCTGCCCGCGTCGGTCTTGGCCTGCCCCGCCTCCCGCGCGAGCCGCGCGCGCTCGTTCAGCAGCGCGACGATGCGTCGGTCGAGCACGTCGATCCGCCGCCGCAGGCGTCGCAGTTCAGGAGTTTCAGGGGGAGCCGTGCGCCGGCGGTCAGCCACGGCGGCCACCGAAGCTCCGGGCGATGGATTCGAGGGCGAGATGGTATCCGCGCGCCCCCTGGCCGACGATCGACTCGAACGCCACGTCGTGCAGGAAGTTGACCTGACGGAACGGCTCGCGACTGGCCGGGTCGGAGAGGTGGACCTCGACGAACGGCCGCTCGATCCCCAGCAGGGCGTCCCGCAACGACACGCTCGTATGGGTGAGTCCGCCGGCATTGACGATCGCGACGTCGAAATCGCGCTGGTGGAGTCGATCGATCAAGGCGCCCTCGTGGTTCGACTGGAAGAAGTCGACCTCCAGTCCGAGCTCACCGGCTCGTTGCTCGATGCCGGCGTGGATCTCGTCGAGGGTCTCGTGGCCGTAAATCTCCGGCTCTCGCGTCCCGACGAGATTCAGGTTGGGTCCCTGGAGCACCAGCACGCGCGTCACCCGGCGGTCCTCGCGGCGAGCATCGCGCCCGCGGCGTCGACCACGAGCTCATCTGGGACGTCGCTTCGTACCTCGACGCCGTCGGCCGTCGGCAGCACCCAGCGCAGCCGGCCGCCCGCGTGCTTCTTGTCGGTCGCGAGGTGGCGAAGCACGTCGTCGAGCGGGTAGGGGAGCGGTTCGGTCGCCAACCCCAGGGTGTCAAGCAGCCCGGTGATCCGCGCAGCCCGCTCCGGTGGGGTCAGGCCGACCGCCTCGCCGATGCGAGCAGCGGCCCGCAACCCGTAGGCGACCGCCTCGCCGTGCAGCAGGTGCTCGAACCCGGCGGCGGCCTCCACAGCATGCCCAAGGGAGTGCCCCAGGTTCAGCGTGATCCTCCCGCTACTGGCTGCTCGCTCGCGCTCGTCGGCCACGACCACCTCGACCTTTGCCCACGCAGACCGCTCGACGAGCTCGGCCACGTCGCCGCGCGCCGCAGCGGCGGGGTCGCCGGTTGCGATCGCGTCACCCCGTCGCTCGAGTAGCTCGAACAGCCGTTCGTCGCCGAGGGCCGCCATCTTGACCGCCTCGCCCAGGGCGGCACGCCGCTGGCGCTCGGGCAGCGTCGCCAGCAAGGCGACATCGATGATGACGTCGGTCGGCTGGTGGAACGCGCCGACCAGGTTCTTGCCTTCCGGCAGGTCCACTGCCGTCTTGCCGCCGATCGAGGAATTGATCTGTGCGACGAGGGTCGTGGGGACGTGCACGAGCGGGATGCCACGCAGGAACGTCGCTGCGAGGAAGCCCGCGGCATCACCGAGGGCGCCGCCACCGATCGCGACGAGCGGCTCGTCCCGGCCGACGTGCTGGCGGGCGAGCTCGCTGGCGGCCGCTTCTACCGCCGACAGTCGCTTGGCCGCCTCACCTCCGGGCAGCATCACGGTCACGACCGTGCGACCGGCGTCCTCGAGCACGCGCGCGATGTCGCGTCCGACCGCCTCCCACGCGCCCGGCTCCGAAACGAGGATGGCCCGCCGGGCCTCGAGCCGCCCGAGTGCACGGTCGATGGCCGTCACGGCGAGCCCATCGCCGATCACGATCCGGCCGATCGGCGTCGTGGCCTGCAGGAGTGTCGTCCCCGCAGACGTCGGATCGACCCGGCGCAGATGGGCCTCGACCGCCTCGACGACCGTGCCGACGTCCGCGACGCCGACGACGTGCACATCGGCCGCCGCATAGAAGCGCTCGCGCCGGCTCGCGAGATCGCGGATGGTGCCGATCGGGTCGCGCCCCGTGATCAGCGGGCGGACGTGCGGCGAACGGCGCAGCCGCTGCGCAAGGACCTCGGGCCGGCCGTCGAGCCAGACGCTCACGCGGCCCCGGTACAGCGCCCACCGATTGCGCAGATCGACGACCGCTCCACCGCCTGTCGCGATCACCCGTCGGACCGCCGGCTCCATATCGGCCGGACCGAGGTCGTCCACCGCTTGGCGCTCGAGGGTCCGAAAGGTCGCCTCGCCGTCCTCGGCGAAGATCGTCGGGATCGGCCGGCCGTCATCGCGTTCGATGCGCTCGTCGAGGTCGATGAAGGTGGCGCCGTGGCGCTGCGCGAGCCGCTTCCCGACGACGCTCTTGCCGCTGCCCGGCAGCCCGACCAACACGATGTCCATCGTCCGCTCAGTCGTCGCCGCCGGAGCCCGCTTCGTCCGAGCCCGTCAGGCCATGCCGTGCCTCCACCGGCCCATCGGCCGGAAGGCCGCCACCGGCGCGCGCGCCCACCACGGGTGGATCGAGCGGTCGCGCGATCCGGGCGCGATACGTCGCCAGGTTGGCCACAGCATCGGGCACGGTGTCGCCGCCGACTTTCTCGAGGACGAATTGGGCCAGGGTCAACATGACCATCGCCTCGGCCACGATGCCGGCGGCCGGCACGACACTGATGTCGCTTCGCTCGTAGTGCGCCTTCTCCACCGCCTCGCCGGTGATCAGGTCGGCCGACGGGAGCGGCCGCGCCAGGGTCGAGATCGGTTTGACGGCGCCGCGGACCACGAGCGGCTCGCCGTTGGTGACACCACCGGTCAGGCCGCCGGCGTTGTTCGAGCGATGCACCCAGCGGCCGCCACCGTCGCGGCCCTCGATCACGTCGTGGACCGCCGACCCGAAGCGGCGCGTCTGCTCGAACCCGAGCCCGAACTCAACGCCCTTCACGATGTTGATGCTCATCACCGCGGCGGCCAGCGCACCGTCGAGCCGGCGATCCCAGTGGACGTACGACCCGAGGCCCACCGGCAGTCCGTGGACGACGACCTCGAACACGCCACCGACCGTGTCCCCGTTCGAACGCGCTTCGTCGATGCGGGCGATCATCGCCGCCTCCGCGGCGGGATCCGGGCAGCGCAGCGGCGAGGTGTCGGCCTCGTCGCGCGACCGCGTCGCGTTGGCCGGGTCGACCGCCACCCCTCCGACCTCGGCGGTGAACGACCAGACTTCGACGCCGAGCTCGCGAAGGAAGGCACGCGCGACGGCGCCGGCAGCCACCCGCGCTGCCGTCTCGCGCGCGGACGCGCGCTCGAGGACGTTGCGGACGTCGTTGAATCCGTACTTCAGGGCACCGGCCAGATCGGCATGACCGGGGCGCACGCGGGTCACCGGGGTGGCGCGCTTGTCGCCGCCATTCGCCAGCTCGGCGAGGGCGCCAGCCTCCTCCTCAGACAGCGGCGCGACCTGCATGACCTTGGTCCAGTTCTCCCAATCCCGGTTGCGGACCAGGAGCAGGATCGGCGAACCGAGGGTCACGCCATGGCGGACGCCGCCAAGGATCTCGGCTCGGTCCTGCTCGATCTGCTGGCGGGCGCCGCGGCCGTAGCCCTTCTGGCGGCGGGCCAGGTCGACGGCGATCAGGTCCTCGGTCAGGGCGAGCCCGGCCGGCACGCCCTCGATCGTGACTCCCAGCGCGGGTCCGTGCGACTCCCCGGCCGTCAGGAAGCGGAAGGCGGTCACTCGGCGGCGGCCACCGCCGGTTCGCCGGTCGGCTCGCCCTCGGCGGAGCGGAGACCGCCGGCACGCGCCTCGGCCAGCTTGGACTGCATGAGCTCGAGCGGCGCCGGCTGACCGGTCCACAGCGTGAACGCGGCAGCACCCTGGTGGAGGAGCATCAGCTCGCCGTCGAGCGTCGTCGCGCTGACCGCCTCGGCGTCACGCAGCAGGCGCGTCTTGGCGTAGATCAGGTCCAGGACCAGCAGCTCCTCGTTGAGGACCTCGGCAGGCACCGGACTCACGTCTGCGGTCAGCCCGATCGAGGTCGCATTGATGAGGAGCTTCGTCTTGGCGATCTCCGACTCGATGATCGACTCGTGCCACGGCATCGCGCGCAACTCCATGTGCGCCGCCGTCCTGCCGAAGTGCTTGACGAGCCCCTCGGCGCGGTGGAGGTGTCGGTTGAACACGATGACCCGCTGGAAGCCTTCACGGATCAGCCCGAACACGACGGCCCGTGCGCCGCCGCCGGCGCCCAGGACGACCGCCTGCTTGGGCATCTTCTGGCGGCCGACCAGCCGATCGAGCGCGAACTTGAAACCGGCGACGTCCGTGTTGTGCCCGACCAGCCGCTTGCCCTCACGGGTCAGGGTATTGACTGCGCCGGTCGATGCGGCTTCCTCGGTGAGCCGATCGACCATCGGGACGACGCGCTCCTTGTGCGGGATCGTCACGTTGGCCCCAAGGAACTCGTCGCCGCGCAGGCTCGCGACGGCGTCGGCCAGCTCGATCGGCGCGCGATCCCAGAGTTCGTACTTGGCGTCGATCCCGAGCTCGTCGAACGCGGCCTGCTGCATGGCGCCCGACAGCGAATGGGCGACCGGGTGGCCGATGAGGACGACACGCTTCGTCATGCTCGTACCCCTTCGAGGTCGGCGAAGAAGCCTGGATAGGAGATCGCGGCGGCGTCGGGCCGCTCGATCGTCACGGGGTCGCTGGCGACCAGGCCGGCCACGGCGAACGTCATCGCCAGCCGGTGATCGTCGAGGCTGTCGGTGCTGGCGCCGTTGAGCGTCGTCTGGCCATGGATCGTGAGATCGTCGCCATCGACCTCGACGCGCGCGCCCATCGCCACCAGCCCGGCGGCGATGCCGGCGATCCGGTCCGATTCCTTGTGACGGAGCTCGCCTGCGCCGCGGATCGTGGTGGTGCCCCGGGCTCGCGCGGCGGCGAGGCACAGCACCGGGATCTCGTCGATCGCGGCGGCGACGTCCGCCGGCCCAAGGTCGATCGCCCGCAGCTCGGACGAGCGCACGATCAGGTCGGCGCTCGGCTCGCCGACATCGGGAGTGCTCGCTGCGGAGGTGGGTCGCTCCTCGATGTCCGCGCCCATCTCGCGGAGCAGGTCGATGACCGCCCGCCGAGTGGGGTTGACACCGACATCACGCAACGTCAGCTCGGCGTCTGGGTGGATGGCGCCGGCGACCAGCCAGAAGGCCGCCGCCGAGATATCGGCAGGGACGTGCTGATCGATGGCCTGCACCGCGGTCCCTCCTTCCACCGTCCACGCGACGCCCGATCCCCACGTCGCCCGCTCGACCCTGACGCCACGCGCTCGCAGCATGCGCTCCGTGTGGTCGCGCGTCGCGACCCGTTCCCGGACGGTCGTCCGACCCTCCGCCCGAATCCCCGCCAGCAGGATGGCCGACTTCACCTGCGCCGACGGGACCGGCGTCTCGTAGTCGATGCCCTGCAGTGGGGTGTGCCCGACCACGGTGAGGGGAGGGAGGGAATTGTTGCGTCGACCGTGGAGCACCGCGCCCATCCGACGCAGCGGTTCGATGATACGAGCGACCGGACGGCGGCGCAATGACGCGTCGCCATCGAGGACCGCGGTCATCGGCAGACCGGCGATCGCGCCGGCGATCAGGCGCAGGCTCGTCCCGGAGTTCCCGCAGTCGATCACGCCGTCGGGCTGGGTCAGCCCATCGGCGCCCGGCGACGAGACGCGGTAGCCGACGTTCCGCCCGTCGTCGTCGCGAGCGGCGTCGAGCGTCGCCCCCAGCGCGCGCATCGCCGCGGCGGTCGAGCGGACGTCGGCGCCGTCGCCGGCGCCCGTGATGCTGCTGTCACCCGCCGCGAGGGCCGCGAGGATGCAGTGCCCGATGGCTGATCGACTTGTCGCCGGGCAGCCGCAGTTCGCCGCGCAGGCGCGCGGCCGGCCCCACCGTGGCGACCTCGGTCGCGATCAATGCTTCGCCAGCCCGTCGCCGCCAAGCTCGTCTGCGGCTCCGGCTACGAACGGATCGCCGTGCAGCCCGCGGACGTGTTCGTGGACCGGGACGATGGCCTCCATCAGCGAGCGGAACTGGTCGAGCGTCAGCTGCTGCTCCGCGTCGGACAGCGCCTGATCGGGCGTCGGGATGGACCTCGACCATCACGCCGTCGGCGCCGACCGCGATCCCACCGATCGCCAGCGGCTTCACCAGCCAGCGCTTACCGGTCGCGTGGCTCGGGTCGACGATGACCGGCAGATGGGTCAGGTGGTGGAGCAGCGGCACGGCCGACAGGTCCATCGTGTTGCGGGTGTACGTCTCGAACGTGCGGATGCCGCGCTCGCACAGGATGACGTTCGGGTTGCCGGAGCTGACGATGTACTCGGCGGCCATCAGCCACTCCTCGACCGTGGCGCCGTAGCCGCGCTTGAGCATCACCGGCCGCGCGACCCGACCGACGTCGCGCAGCAGCGAGTAGTTCTGCATGTTCCGGGTGCCGATCTGGAGGATGTCGGCGTACTCGGCGACGATGTCGACCTGCGACGGCTCCATGACCTCGGTGATCACCGGCAGCCCGGTCCGCTCGCGGGCTTCGGCCAGGTAGCGGAGCGCCTCGACACCGAGGCCCTGGAACGCATAGGGGCTCGTCCGCGGCTTGAAGGCACCGCCGCGAAGGACGGTCGCGCCGGCTTCCTTGACGACGTCGGCCGTCTCGAACAGCTGGTCGCGGCTCTCGACCGAGCATGGGCCCGCCATGACCGTCAGCGACCCATCGCCGATCGCCGCATCGAGCACCCGGATGACCGTGTCCTCGGGATGGAACTCGCGCGACGTCAGCTTGAACGGCCGGCTGATCGGCGTCACCCGGTCGACGCCGGACATCGCGGCGAACTGCTCCAGGAGCTCGGGCTTGCGCGCGCCGATCTCGCCGACGACCGCGATGACGACGTGGTCGGCATCCTGATGGTCGAACGGGGTCAACCCCTCGGCCAGGATCCGGCTCTTGACCCCCAGGACCTCGGCCTCGCTGGCCCCTTGGGTCATCACGACGAACATCGCGCTGTGGTCTCCTCGTAGCGTCGTGTTCGGCCAAACAAAAAAGCAGAGGTCTGGCCTCTGCTTCGTTCGCCCGGCACGACTCGTGCCCCCGGTCTCAGTGACCGAAGACGTTCATGCCGGGCATCGAAAGTAGAAGGTCGGGCGCATGCGTCAACGGAGTGTGCCGAGCAGGGCGGTCCGTGTCAACGCGAGGTCGCTCACTCGAGGGCGTCGAGCAGGGGCTCCGCTTGGAACAGGTTGATGCCGCTGTCGATGAGATCGAGGACGGCTTGGATCTTCGCCTCCTCCTCGACCTGCTCCTCGATGAACCACTGCAGGAACTGGTGACTCCGGTGATCGCCGGCCGACAGCGCGCGTGCCGCCATCGCATCGAACTGGGCGGCGACGTCCCGTTCGGACTGGAGCGCCCGGGCGGCGGCGTCGTGGGCCGACTTGTAGCGAGTCGTCGTCGCCTTCACGGCCGGCAGGTCGAACTCGATCTCGTTGTCCGTCAGGAAGTCCATGATCTTCTGGCCGTGCTGGGCTTCTTCGATCGCCTGATCGCGGAAGAACTTGGCCCACCGACGCAGGCTCTGCTGGTCGAAGTAGACCGAGATCCCCATGTACAGCGAGTGCGCCGAGAACTCGCTGCCGATCTGCGCGATGAGCATCTTGCGCATGTCGCCGTCGAGCATCAGTGGCTCTCCTGAGTCGGGTGGACGAGGGCCGGGCGGCCGGGTCAGGGTCGTGTTGAGGAGATGATAGGATGGCGCCCGCCGCGCAGCGGAGAGGTCGCATAGAGGCCTAGTGCAGCGGTTTGCTAAACCGCCATGTGGGGTAACCTGCATCGAGGGTTCGAATCCCTCCCTCTCCGCCAAGATTCCCCGAATCCGTCGGCATCGCGGGCGCCCGTAGCTCAGTGGATAGAGCGTTAGGTTGCGGACCTAAAGGTCGTGAGTTCGAGTCTCGCCGGGCGCGCCATCACCCTGGACCCCTGCCCACCACGGGCTGTTCGTGACCTCTCAGGTCAAACCGACGCGTGGGGTCAGAGATCCCGATGAACACGTAGGGCTGACGATCGAATCGTGCACCGATCGCACGAATTGCAGTGCTGCGCTGCACGTTGATCCGGGTTCGTGACCTGACGGGTCGGTTTGACCGAGGAGGTCATCAGGCAGGGGCGGTCGCGGCGACACGCGACGGTCGCGCCCGCAACCCGCGATCCGCGGCAGCCACGCCGGCCGCAGCCACGACCCCGACCAGGCCAGCCAGCATCGCCACCTCGAAGCCCACGGTGTCGATGAGCGGAGCGGCGCCGATGCTCCCGATCACGAGCGCCGTCGCGAGCGCGGCCGAGAACATCGAGAACGCACTGCCTCGGTCGGCGTCGGCGCTGCGCCGCGACAGCTCCACGAGGATCGGCGTCATCACCAGCCCGCCGCCGACCCCGCCGAGCAGACCCGACGCGATCAGCAGCGGCGTGGTCGGTGGCAAGGTCAACAGCAGGATCGACCCACCGGTGATCGCCAGACCGACGAGGATCAGGATGACCGGCCGGATCCGGTCGGCCAGCCAGCCCGACGGCAACCGTGATGCGAGCACGGCCAGTCCGTCTGCCGCGAAGAACAGGCCGATGTCGGCACGCGCAGCCTCGGCGCGCTGGGGCAGGTAGGCGATCACGACGCCCCAATGCACGATGAACAGCAGGATCATCGCGACCAGCGGGATCCAGCTCGATCGCAGCGCCAGGCCGAACCGCCGCGGCGCGAGGTCGAGCCCGGCGTCCCGATGGGTCTCATGCGGCGCCGATTCCCGGAAGCGGAACGGCCAGGCGAAGGCGACGGCAAGGCCGGCCACGACGACGCCGATCATCGCGATCGCCACGCCGCGCAGCGAGGTCGCCGCGAGGACCGCCAGCGACAACGGCGGCATCGCGACGAGCGTCAGGTTGTGGGCGCTGCCCACGAACGCCAGGCCGACCCCGCGTCGCTCCGGTCCGGTCAGCCGTGGGACCAGCGACATCGCCGCCGGGAGCGTTCCCGCGATGCCGATGCCCTGGAAGAGCCGCGCGATGATGAACGGGCCCGTCGGTCCGCCCGCCTCGACGCCCGGGAGCAACAGGATCAGACAGCCGACCAGGTAGGCCAGCCCGCCGGTCGCCAGGACCCGTAACCCGCCCACGCGGTCGACCACCACCCCGCCCACGAAGGCGGCCGGCACCTGGACGAGCGAGGCGACGCCGACGATCAACCCGATCTCGGGGTCCGACACGCCGGCCCGCGTCAGCGCGACGGGGAGCGATGCGGTGAACCCGTGGAAGCCGGCCTGGACCGCGAACAGCGAGAAGGCGAGCCGGAGCATCCGCGCATCATCGTGGACGGGCGACCTCCTCGCCGGGGTCGCCGCCGATGGGGTAGGCTCCCCAGGACGCCGTGTGGTCCCCCCAGCTCACGGCGTATGAGGGGTGGACGGGTGAGCCGAGCGCGTGCAGGCATCTACTGGTCGATCGCGGTCGTCGGGCTGCTCGTGTTCGGCCTGTTCCCGCGTCCGGTCGGGGCCACCACAACCCTGACCTTCGTGCCGATCGCCGATGCCCAGGTCACACCGAGCAACCCGAACGCCAATTACGGGTCGCTGGCGACGATCCGGACGCGCGAAGGATCAGGCACAACCACTGATCCCATCTACCGAAGCTACCTAACGTTCGACGTCGCCGGTACCGGAGGCGCGGGCGCGACCTCCGTGACCTTGCGGCTGTTCGTGACGGATGCGAGTACGAGCGGTCAGGGCGTTCATCGGGTGGCCAACACGGCCTGGACGGAATCGGGCCTGACCTTTGCCAACGCCCCGGCGTTCGACGTGGGCGCTCTCGTCACGGCGCCGGCGCCGACCGCCAACGCGTACGTCGACCTCGCTCTGCCGACCTCGGCCATCGCCGGCGATGGGAAGGTCTCGTTCGCGCTGAAAAGCATCGGCAATAACTCGGCCATGTTCGCGTCGCGTGAGGCGACGGCGAACCGGCCTCAGCTCGTCGTCGTGACCGGCGCGACGCCGACGCCGACCCCCACCGCGACCCCGACCGCGACGCCGACCGCGACGCCGACCGCGACTGCCACACCGACCGCGACCGCGAGTGCCACACCGACCGCGACTGCCACACCGACCGCCACACCCACCGCGACGCCCCACGGCGACTGCCACACCGACCGCCACACCCACCGCGACGCCGACCCCGCCGGGTTCGGGCGGCACCCTGACCCCGATCGCCGATGCACAGGTCAACTCGAGCGCACCAACGACCAACTACGGGACGCTCCAGTCGATGCGGACACGGGAAGATGCCGACACGACGGCGCCGACCTATCGCAGTTACCTGATGTTCGATGTGTCAGGCACCGACGGCGACGTGCAATCGGTCACGTTGCGCCTGTTCGCCACTGACGCGAGCCGCTATGCGCAGGGCGTCTACGCGGTTGCCACCACGTGGACGGAGTCGACGCTCCGGTTCCAGGACGCGCCGCCGATCGCTGGTGCCCCACTGGGGAGTGCGACGGCGTCAACAGTCAATGCCTATGTAGACATCGCACTATCGCCATCGGCGATCCCAGGGGATGGTCGATACGCGTTCGCGGTGAAGAGCACCGGTAACGACAGCCTCATCGTCAACAGCCGGGAATTCGACGATGAACAGGCCGCAGCTGATCATCGATGGCGGCGGCCCACAACCTGTGCCGGAAAGCGCGTTCGACGTCAGTCCCGCCATCGGGCCAGCACCGCTGACCGTGGTCTTCACTGACCGTTCGGCGAATTCGCCGACTGCCTGGTCCTGGTCGTTCGGGGATCCCGCCTCCGGGCCGAACAACATATCTGCGGCCCAACACCCCAGCCACACATTCGCATCGCCCGGCTCCTACATCGTCAGCCTCACGGCCGCCAACCAGGCAGGACCGGGTTCGCCGGCCACCCGCACGATCACAGTCACGACCTCTGGCGCCGGCGACCCGGTGTTGGTCGGTGCAGGTGACATCGCCGACTGCGGTCGCACGCAGGACGAGTCGACGGCGAGGCTGCTCGACGCGATTGACGGAACGGTCATGACCGTCGGCGACAACGCGTACGAGAACGGGACAGCGGCTGAGTTCGCGAACTGTTACGAACCTACCTGGGGGCGTCATAAGGGTCGGACCAAGCCGGCACCTGGCAATCACGAGTACGCGACGCCCGGCGCAACGGGCTACTTCGGCTACTTCGGCGCCGCGGCGGGCGACCCGGCGAAGGGCTACTACAGCTTCGACGTCGGTACGTGGCACGCCGTGGTGCTCAACAGCAACTGCTCGCTGGTCGGGGGCTGCGGCAAGACCTCGGCGCAGACGACGTGGCTGCGCTCGGACCTTGCGGCCCATCCGGCGACCTGTACGGTCGCGATCTGGCATCACCCGAGATTCACCTCTACCCGCCCGGCGCCGTACGGGACGGTAGCGCCACTGTGGCAGGCCCTCTACGACAACGGTGCCGACCTCGTCATCAACGGACACCAGCATCACTACGAGCGGTTCGCCCCGCAGAACCCGGCCGGTGGCGCGGATGCGGCCTTCGGCATCCGACAGTTCGTGGTGGGCACCGGCGGCCGCTCGCTGAACGCCTTTACCACCCCCATGGCCAATAGTGAGACGCGGAACAGCTCGACCTGGGGTGTCCTGAAGCTCACGCTCCATCCATCGAGCTACGATTTCGAATTCGTGCCGATCGCTGGGCAGACGTTCAGCGACGGCGGCAGCGGGTCGTGTCACGGCAGCCCGTCGTCGGCGACGCTGGCGGCGTCACAGGCGGCCACCGATGCCGAGCTCAGCCGCCTGGCGATCGACGCAACACAGCGCGCACGGCGCGGTCTCACCGCGCCGGCGTTCGGATGCGACATCCTCTACCCGGCGGCTGTCGCTCCTCGACAAACCGCGTCAACCTCGACGCAGCGTTCGCGCAGGGTCCACTGACTGAAGCGATCATCGCTGGGCACTCGGCTTCGGCGTCACGCCGTTCAACGAGACCGTCGAGATCCGCGTCCGGCACGGGATGACCGGCGGTCGCGACCCGTACCATGGCGGCGATGGACAAGGTCGCCTTCCTCGGGCTCGGCACGATGGGCGCCGCCATGGCCGCCAACCTCGCTCGCGCCGGCTTCCCGGTCACCGCCTGGAACCGGACCCCCGGACGCGCGCCGGAGCTGGCGGACCTCGGCGTCGAGATCGCCGCGAGCCCGGCCGCGGCCGTGAGCGACACGCCGATCGTCGTGATCTGCGTGTCGGACACGCCGGATGTCGAGGCGGTCCTCTTCGGCGACGACGGTGTGGTCGTCGGCGGCGCGCGCCGGCACGCTCGTCATCGACTGCTCCACGATCGCCCCGTCCGGCAGCTGGGACTTCGCGGCGCGGCTTCGAGAACGAGGGCTGCGCATGGTCGATGCGCCCGTGTCCGGCGGCAGCGAAGGTGCCCGCAACGCGACCCTGACGATCTTCGTGGGCGGCGACGAGCGCGATGTCGAACATGCGCGGCCGGTCCTCAACGCGCTCGGCCGGACCATCACCCACGTCGGCCCGATCGGCGCCGGCCAGGCGGTCAAGGCCGTCAACCAGGTCATCCTGGCCGGCGCCTACCTGGGCGTGGCCGAGGGCATCGTCCTTGCCATCAAGGCCGGCCTCGACGTCGAGCAGGTGGTGTCCGCGCCTCGGCGGCGGCGCCGCCCAGAGCTGGGTCCTGGCCAACCGCAGCGGCCGGATGATCGATAACGACTACCCGCTCGGGTTCAAGGTCTCGCTGCACCGCAAGGACCTCGAGATCGCCCTGGGTCTCGCCGGTCAGCTCGGGGCGGTGTTGCCCGTCAGCGCGCTCGCCGCGCAGCTCGAGAACGGGCTGATCGCTACTGGGCATGGCGACGAGGACATGTCGGCTCTCGCCCGCGCGATCCGCGGGCTGTCCAACCTCGACGACTGATGTCCGCCGCGCGGCTGCTCGTCGCGCTGGTGGTGCTGGCCCTCGCGGCGTGTGCCGGACCGCCGCCGAGTCCGCCGCCGACGGACCCGGTGGCTTCGTCACTCCCCAGCCCGAGTGGTGCCAGCGCCAGCCCGTCCGGGGCCGCGATCGACATCGTCGAAGCCGGCGCCGCGCGCATCGAGTTGACCGGCGCGCCGGACTGGGTGGCGGTCGCCGGTGGGTCGGCCTGGGTGGCCGTGACCGGCGGCGTCCGCCGGATCGACGGTGCTTCCGGCGAGCCCGATGGTCTGGTCCCGGTACCGGGCGTCATCTGCCTGGCCATGGACGTCGGGTTCGACAGCCTGTGGGCGGGCAGCTGTGATCGACACCTCCTGGCGCGGATCGACCCGGTGGCCGGCTCGCTCGACACGCCGTTCATCGACCTGCCGATCGCCGCGCTCCAGCAGGAAGGCTCGATCGGCGTGGGGGAGAGCGGCGTGTGGCTCGTCTCGACCGACCACGAGCTGCTTTTCCTGAACCCCATCACGAACCGGGTCGATGGCCGTTGGCCGCTCCCGGCGGGTGCCGCGGCGGTGCGGGCCGGGCTCGGCGCGGTGTGGGTCACGGTCTTCGACACAGGCGAGCTGCTCCGGATCGACCCGGCCGATCCGCGGACGTCCCGAGCGATCGACGTGGGCGAGGGGCCGCGGTTCCTGGCGATCGGCGAGGACGCCGTGTGGGTCATGAACCAGAGGGACGGCACTGTCAGTCGCGTCGACGCCGGCGGGTCCGCGGTCGCGACCGTCAAGGTGTCGGACACGCCGATCGGTGGCGGTGACATCGTGGTCGGCGGCGGGATCGTCTGGGTCCGGACCGAGCAGGACCTGGTCGTGGGCATCGATGCGGCGACCAACGAGGTCGAGCACCGCTATGGACCGCCGTCGGGCAGCGGCAGCGTCGCCACGGACGGGGACGTCCTCTGGGTCACCGCGCACGACAGCTCGTCGCTCTGGCGGTTGCCGCTTCCCTGACGGGTGGGCGCCGGGCGGCCCAGGCTCAGTCCAGGCCGACCAGCAGCATCGGATCGCCCAGCTTGCCGTCGTAGCGCGGCCGGAACCGCTCGGCGTTGTACATCACCGGCACGTCGACCTTGCGCGGCCCGCGGGACGGGTCGGGCAGGTTCGTGTGGGCGTACTTCCCATCCTGGATCGCGACCATCCGGCCGGTAGCCCCTTCCTCGATCAGGTCCATCGCCACGTTCGCGAACGTCGTGGCGACCATCGAGTCGATGGAGTCGGGCTCGCCGGACCGGAGGTCGTAGGTCAGCTCGGACGCCAGCGTCTCGATCCCGGTCCTCGCCCGGAGCTCGTACGCCAGCGCCTCGCCGACGTTGGCCTTGTGGCGGTGGCCGAAGGCGTCGGCCTCGCCGATGTCGCTGACCTTGGCACCCCGCCAGATGGCGCCCTCGGCGGTGATCACGAACGCGTAGTGGCTCGGATTGGCGGCATGGTCGGCCTTGAGGAGGGCGGCCAGCGCATCGAGGTCGTAGGGCGCCTCGGGGATGACGCACCGGGCCGAGGTGACATAGGCCGTGTACAGCGCCGAGAAGCCGGCATCGCGCCCGAAGATCCGGAACACGCCGATGCGCTCGTGCGATCCGAGCGTGGTCCGCTGGCGGTTGATGGCCTCCTTCGCGCGGGTGATGGCCGTCGAGAAGCCGATGCAGTACTCGGTCCCCTGGACGTCGTTGTCCATCGTCTTGGGGATGGCCACCAGCGGGACGCCGGCGTCGGCCAGGACCTGCGAGTAGGACAGCGTGTCGTCGCCACCGATCGTCACGAGGACATCGATCCCGAGCGCGCTCGATGTGCTCGAGGACCAGCGGCGTCAGGTCGAAGACGTCATCGCCGACCGCGTATCGGGTTCGATCGTCCTCGGTGAGCCAGGCCGGAAGCGTCTTGCCGGGCATCTTGCGCGGGTTGGTCCGCGAGGTGTGGAGGATCGTGCCGCCGGTTCGCTCGATCGTGCGGGTGTTGATGCGATCGAGTGGCCGCAGGTAGCCGCTGCCACCGCCGTCCGCCAGATCGGGCTGGACGTGGGTGAGGCCCTCCCAGCCGCGTCGCAGGCCGAGGACGTCGTACCCGGCCTCGGTGGCTCGATAGACGACGCTCTTGATGACCGCGTTGAGCCCCGGCACGTCCCCGCCGCCGGTGAGTACCGCGATCCGTTTGGGGGTCGACATGCCGTGGGGAATCCTAGCGTCTCGGTCCGGTCGAGGCGGTTGCGGTTCGGTCGCGGCAGGTCGGAGCGCCGACAGGCCTCTGCTAGCATCCCGACATGAACTACGAGCTGTTCATGGGCGAGGCGCTCGCCGAGGCGCAGCTCGCCGTCGAGCGAGGCGAGCGGCCCATCGCGGCCGTCGCCGTCGTCGACGAGGCGATGGTCGCCCGGGCCCATGACCGCGTCGAGCAGTCCGACGACCCGACCGCCCATGCCGTCGTCGTCGCCCTGCGCGAGGCAGCTCGACGGCTCGGCCGCGGGCGGCTCGCCGACGCCACGATCTTCACCACGATGGAGCCCTGCGCGATGTGCGTCGGCGCCTTGCTCGAGAGCGACGTCGAGGCGCTGGTGTTCGCCCTGCCGAACACGCGCGACGGCGCCGCCGGGACCGTGGTGCAGCTCGCCCAGCATGCCTCGATGCCGCGCCGGCTCAAGGTCGTGAGCGGGATCCGCCGCGACGAGGCCGAGGCACTCTTCGCGCCAGCCCGACGGTCTGAGCCGCGGCCGCGCGTGGACCGCCGAGCCGGTCGACCGGGACGGCCTTTGGTATCCTCTCCGGCGGAGAGGTGTCCGAGTGGTTGATGGTGCCGCTCTCGAAAAGCGGTGTGCGAAAGCACCGCGGGTTCGAATCCCGCCCTCTCCGCCAACACTCGATCATTCGGACCGGTCGGTGAACCCGGCCGGTCCTGATGTATCCGGGAGAGGTCGCCTAGTGGACTATGGCGCCGCACTGGAAATGCGGTTCGGGGCAACCCGTCGCGGGTTCGAATCCCGCCCTCTCCGCCACCCCGCCCGCTGCCCGGCTCGCCCGATGCGCTGCGTTGGCGCCTCCGGTCCTCGCTCACGCACCTTGGGGTGCGCTCGCTTCGGTCCTCGGACGCCGCCTTGGCCTCGACCGCCCGACCGCGCCGCGGGCTGACGGTTACGTGGCATGACTGACATCGAGATCATTCCGCTCGAGTTGGGGACGTTCCAGTTCCCGGATCCGGAGCTGGCCGGGCGGCGGGGCGTGGTCATGGGCTATGCCGTCAAGCACCCTGGCGGGATCTTCCTGTTCGACACCGGGTTCGGTTTCGGCAACCAGGAACTCGAAGAGACCTACCACCCGATGGCCCGACCGATCGGGGAGGTCCTGTACGACGCCGGCATCGATCTGCGCGACGTGACAGCCGTCGCGAACTGCCATCTGCATGCCGACCACGCTGGCCAGAACGGGGCGTTGCGCGGATCGCCTGCGCAGATCCACGTCCAGTCGGCCGAGTGGGAGCTCGCGCACACGACCGACCACACGATCCTCGAGTGGATCGACGCCCCGGCAAGGACGCCTACCTGCTCGTCGACGGGGATCACGAGGTGACACCGACGATCCGCCTGATCGCCACGCCGGGCCACACGAAGGGCCATCAGTCCGTTGCGCTGGGACGAGGCGAAACCGTCGTGGTCCTTGCCGGCCAGGCCTGCTACACCGCGGCTGAGTGGGCGGGCGAGCCCGACGAACTCGAGGGTCGGAGTGGCGCGCCGGACAAAGTCGCCTACGACGCGCTCGATCGCGCGACTACGTGCGCTCGACCCGGCAACGCGTGTACTTCGCGCACGACCGGACGATCTGGACGGCCGGCGCCGCCGGTCCGCGGACCCCTGCTATCCTTCCGGGGCCGTGCTAGGCGGGGAACTAGCGGTGCCCTGTAGCCTGCAATCCGCTCCAGCAGGGCCGAATCCCCTCTCGAGGTCTCCGTTCTCGGTCGCCGCCCGTCGGTGCGACGTTGAGGATCGGGTCCCGCGCAGCGGCGAACCGCGAACCGTGTCAGGTCCGGAAGGAAGCAGCACTAAGCGATCATCGCCGGGTGCCGCGGAACGGCCGGATCCGAGCCGCCCGACGTGGTGGGCCCGGGCGACGGACGATCGACAGAGGGTGCACGGCATCGAACTGTACGCCATCTCGAACCAGTCCGCCCCCGACCGGAGGAGGTCGTGACCTCGACCGACACCGCACCAGGCGCTGTATCGACGCTGGCGTGCCCAGACCTTCAGCCAGATCGTCGGCCAGGAGGCGGTCGTCGAGACGCTCCGCAACGCGGTCCGCACCGACCGCGTCTCGCACGCGATCCTGTTCGTCGGTCCGCGCGGGACCGGGAAGACGTCCCTCGCCAGGATCCTCGCCAAGGCCGTCAACTGCACGAACCTGCAGGACGGTGATCCGTGTGACACCTGCGAGGCCTGCGTGGCGGTCCGCGAGGGGACGACCCTCGACGTCCTGGAGATCGACGCCGCGTCGAACCGCGGAATCAACGAGGTCCGCGACCTGCGCGACCGCCTTGCCTATCCGCCGGGCCACCTCCGGCGCAAGGTGTACATCCTCGATGAGGCCCACCAGATCACGCGCGATGCCTGGAACGCGCTCCTCAAGTCGCTCGAAGAGCCGCCCGACTTCGTGGTCTTCATGTTCGCCTCGACGGAGCCGTCCGGCTTCCCGCCGGCCATCCTGTCGCGGCTGCAGCGCTACGACGTCCGACGACTGACGATCCCCGAGATCGAGGGCAAGCTCAGCCGCATCCTCGAGGCCGACGGCCGCACGGTCGAACCGACCGCGCTGACGCTCATCGCGCGGCTGGCCGCCGGCGGGATGCGCGATGCCGAGTCGATCCTCGACCAGCTCCTGACGACCACGACCGACGCCGTCACCGAGGCGACCGTCCGCGACCTGCTGGGTATGGCGGATGCTGCCGCAGTCGACGGGTTCGTATCGGCGCTCCAGACGGGCGACATCGCCGCCGGCGTCGACATCCTCGACCGCCTCGAGGAGCGCGGCCGCGATCCGCGAGCCCTGCTCGACCAGGTGGTCGATGCCATCCGGATCCGGCTCGTCGACCCGGCGACGACCGATGCGGCCGCCCTGGTCGACGTCGCGCGGCGGCTGGTAGCGATCGATCCCGACCGGGCCGGCATCGGCGGATTGCGGCTCCAACTCGAGCTTGCGCTCTTCGCCGGTTCCGCTGCGACGTCCACACCGGTAGCCCCGCCCACGGTCCCGGCAACCGTCGCTCCGCCCGCGGAACCCGCAACCGTGGCCCCTGAACAACCCGAGCCGCCGCCGCCCGTCGCCGTGAAGCCTGTCGCAACCGGCCCGACACCCGCGGTCAAGCCGACCGAGCCACCCCCGACTCCCAAGCCGGCGACCACGCTCAAGGCCGCAGCGAAGCCGGGGACCGCGAAGCCCGAAGCCCCGACAGCCGTCCCCGAGCCGGTCGACGAGGCTCCGCCGCCGCCGACGGCCGCCGACGGCTGCAGCCTCGGCCCCCACCGAGCGCGCGCCCGGTCGCCGTCCCGATCGCTGTCGGCGACGATCTCGACCGCCTGCTCGACCGCTGGCCGGAGGTCGTGAAGGCCGTCAGCCCAGCGACGCGTGCAGTCCTGACGGAGTGCCGGCCGATCGGCATCGACGGTAACGTCGTGACCCTCGGCTTCCCGGAGGCCAAGAGCTTCCTCAAGGACCACGCCGAACGCCGCCGGCAGGACGTCGAGGCCGCCGTCGGCGAGCTGCTGGGTCGCCCGGTCAGCGTCCGGACAGTCGCGACGAACATCGAGGTCGCGCCGCTGGGCGCGGCCGACGACCTGGTCGCCGAGGCTCGCCGGATCTTCGGGGAGGACCTGGTCGACGTCGCCGAGATCGACTGACGGGTAGCGCAGCACCACGACCCTGGCGGCATGGGTCAGACTGCCGACACGACACGAGAGGAGCACACGCGATGGGGATGGGCAATCTGCAGCGCATGGCGCAGCAGATGCAGCAGGAGATGCTGCGGATCCAGACGGAGCTCGAAGCGGCCACGGTCGACGGCTCGGCCGGCGGCGGCGTCGTCAGCGCCACCGTGACCGGCAAGCAGGAGCTGGTCAGCATCACGATCGATCCGTCCGCAGTCGACCCCGAGGACGTCGAGATGCTGCAGGACCTCGTGGTCGCCGCGGTCAACGACGCGTTGCGCGCCTCGCGCGAGCTCGCCGAGCAGAAGATGTCGGCCGTGACCGGCGGCCTGCGCATCCCGGGGATGTGACCGGCGCGTGGCCACTCCGCTCATCGAGCCCGTCGCCCGCCTGATCGAGTCGTTCGCGCGGCTGCCCGGCATCGGCCCCAAGACGGCACAGCGGCTGACCTATCACCTGCTGCGCGCCCCCGAAACGGAGGCACGCACGTTGGCCGCGGCCCTGGTCGATGTCCGCGACAAGGTCGTCTTCTGCGAGCTCTGCTTCAACATCAGCGAAGACGTGCGATGCGCCATCTGCCAGGACCCGGGCAGGGATCAGCGGCGGCTATGCGTGGTCGAGGAGCCGCTCGATGTGCTGGCCCTGGACCGCACGGGCGAGTTCAAGGGTCGCTACCACGTCCTCCACGGGGCGATCTCGCCGATCGACGGCATCGGCCCGGAGCGCCTCAAGATCCGCGAGCTGCTGGCACGCGCCGACGAGGCGTCGCGGGAGGGCGCGCCGTTCGAGGAGGTCATCATCGCCACGAACCCGACCCTCGAGGGGGAGGCGACCGCGATGTACCTGGCCGAGCGGCTCGAGTCGGTCGTTGGCTCGGTGACGCGCATCGCGCGCGGCCTGCCGGTCGGCGGAGACCTCGAGTATGCCGACGAGGTGACGCTCATCCGCGCCCTGCAAGGGCGGCGGGCGGTCTAGGCGGTGCGGTACCGGTCGCGCGCGTGAGCAATCTATTGAATGAGTTCGCGCTGCGACTCCTGAAGGCCGGCATCGCCGTGCTCCTCGGCCTGATCCTGTACGTCGTCCTGACGGGCCCGATCGGCCAGCCCGGATCGGTCGAGCTCGCACTGCTGTGCTGGCTAGCGCCGCGGCGTTCATCCTGCTGGTCGAGTCGGGAGACTGTTCTAGTACGGATGGCCGTTTGACAGTCCGCTCGGCCCGCCCCTAGTATTCGCGGCCGTGCCACCTCCGAGGAGGCTGGCACCAGTCGGCCGAGACCCCTCGGTCAACCCCTCGGTGCGTTTGACGCCGAATGGGGTGGAGCCTCATACTTGGGGTTCTGCGCCATGCGCTGTCGTGCGCCTCGACGCTGCACCTTAACAATTGAAGAGTGACAGGAAACATCTGGATTAGGATGTGCGAGCGGTCAAACCCTCGGATGAAAGTCGCCGTGGCAACACGGCGCGATCTATTCGGAGAGTTTGATCCTGGCTCAGGATCAACGCTGGCGGCGTGCATGAGACATGCAAGTCGAACGGACACTCCGGGCTTGCCTGTGAGTGTTAGTGGCGGACGGCTGAGTAACGCGTAGGTGACCTGCCCCGAAGTGGGGAATAACTGCCCGAAAGGGTGGCTAATACCGCATGTGGTGATGCGTTCAGACGCATCAGTAAAGCCGCAAGGCGCTTCGGGAGGGGCCTGCGTCCGATTAGCTCGTTGGTGAGGTAACGGCTCACCAAGGCGACGATCGGTAGGTGGTCTGAGAGGACGATCACCCAGACTGGGACTGAGACACGGCCCAGACTCCTACGGGAGGCAGCAGTCGGGAATTTTGCGCAATGGACGAAAGTCTGACGCAGCAACGCCGCGTGAGGGATGACGGCCTTCGGGTTGTAAACCTCTTTTGTCAGGGACGATTATGACGGTACCTGACGAATAAGCCACGGCTAACTACGTGCCAGCAGCCGCGGTAATACGTAGGTGGCAAGCGTTGTCCGGATTTACTGGGCGTAAAGAGCGCGCAGGCGGTCGTTCAAGTCGCGTGTGAAAGCCCCCGGCTCAACTGGGGAGGGTCACGCGATACTGATCGACTCGAAGGCAGGAGAGGGTAGTGGAATTCCCGGTGTAGTGGTGAAATGCGTAGATATCGGGAGGAACACCAGTGGCGAAGGCGACTACCTGGCCTGTTCTTGACGCTGAGGCGCGAAAGCTAGGGGAGCAAACGGGATTAGATACCCCGGTAGTCCTAGCCGTAAACGATGGACACTAGGTGTTGGTGGTATCAACCCCGCCAGTGCCGAAGCTAACGCATTAAGTGTCCCGCCTGGGGAGTACGGCCGCAAGGCTAAAACTCAAAGGAATTGACGGGGGCCCGCACAAGCAGCGGAGCGTGGGGTTTAATTCGACGCAACGCGAAGAACCTTACCAAGGCTTGACATGACCAGGATCCCGGCGGAAACGTCGGTTCCCCGCAAGGGGCCTGGCCACAGGTGTTGCATGGCTGTCGTCAGCTCGTGTCGTGAGATGTTGGGTTAAGTCCCGCAACGAGCGCAACCCCTACTGTGTGTTGTATCACTCACACGGGACTGCCGAGAGAAACTCGGAGGAAGGTGGGGATGACGTCAAGTCAGCATGGCCCTTACGTCTTGGGCTACACCCACGCTACAATGGCCGGTACAACGGGCTGCGAAACCGCGAGGTGGAGCGAATCCCTTAAAGCCGGTCTCAGTTCGGATTGCAGGCTGCAACTCGCCTGCATGAAGCCGGAGTTGCTAGTAACCGCCGGTCAGCATACGGCGGTGAATATGTTCCCGGGCCTTGTACACACCGCCCGTCACGTCATGAAAGCTGGTAACACCCGAAGCCGGTGGGCCAACCGCAAGGAGGCAGCCGTCGAAGGTGGGATCGGTGATTGGGACGAAGTCGTAACAAGGTAGCCGTACCGGAAGGTGCGGCTGGATCACCTCCTTTCTAGGGAGATCCGAGTCTCGAGCTTTTGGTGGGCTCGAGGCGTTGATGGCTCCTAGGGTTGATCGCCCGGTCGTTCGAGCTTCCCCGCCAGGTGGAGCTCGCTTCGCCGACTCGCAAGGGTCGATGGAGAGACCGATCAGCGACCTGGAAAGAAACACCGAAATCGTTCGGACATCCGAGAACCAGTGGTTCCTGTCACTCTTCAATGGTCAAGGTGCACGCCGCCGGGCGACCGAAACGTCGTCGGACGGATCGCCACCGCCTCGGCGGGCGTTTAGCTCAGCTGGTTAGAGCACTGCCCTGATAAGGCAGAGGTCTCTGGTTCGAGTCCAGAAACGCCCACCACCGCACCGGCCTGGGGACGTAGCTCAGTTGGCAGAGCGTCTCCTTTGCAAGGAGAGGGTCAGGAGTTCGAGTCTCCTCGTCTCCACCACTCCTGGCGCGAAACCGCAATCGAAGAGCTCGGGACCACCCGAGAGCAACCAAGAGCCCGCGGCCATCGAGCCCCTGCTCCGTGTCCTGCCGCCCGCCGGCAGGCCACCGACCAGCGGATCGCTGGGCGACGATCGATGTCTACATCGATCGGTCGGAGGCCCACCTCGGTGGGCCGCACCTTAACAACTGGAATAGTGTTCGGCAGAAATGAAGAAATCTTCGATTTCGCCGAGTAGTCAAGGAAATGATCCCGATCGATCCCATCCGTTCGACTGGCCACCTGGTCAGAGGCTGGAGGGGGTCAAGCTACAAAGGGCACGGGGTGGATGCCTTGGCGCCAAGAGCCGATGAAGGACGTGGCAGGCTGCGAAAAGCTTCGGGGAGTCGCGAGCAGACAGTGATCCGGAGATGTCCGAATGGGGAAACCCGGCTGGGGTCATGCCCAGTCACTCCTGACTGAACCAAATAGGCCAGGTGGAGGTAAGCCAGCGAACTGAAACATCTCAGTAGCTGGAGGAAAAGAGAACATTCCCTGAGTAGTGGCGAGCGAAAAGGGAACAGCGCAAACCCAACTCAGCGCGATAGGTTGCCGCCGTTTCTGAGTGGGGGTTGTAGGAGTCGATCATGGATGCCCGGCAAGGCGTCCGCGGAGTTACCAAGTCGATCGTTAGTCGAACTGCCCTGGAACGGCAGGCCATAGCGGGTGACAGCCCCGTAGGCGAAAACGACCGACCTCCGTGATCGACCACCTGAGTACCACGTGGAAGGTCTCTCATGTGGGAACCTGGGCGGACCACCGTCCAACGCTAAATACTCTTGGCGACCGATAGTGAACGAGTACCGTGAGGGAAAGGTGAAAAGCACCCCGGAAGGGGAGTGAAAAAGTACCTGAAACCACGTGCCTACAAGCAGTCAGAGGGTGTTGCCGGTTCGCCGGTAGCCTGACGGCGTGCCTTTTGAAGAATGAGCCGACGAGTTACGTGTGTGTGGCGAGGTTAAGTCCGCGAAGGACGGAGCCGGAGCGAAAGCGAGTCTGAATAGGGCGATCAGTCGCACGCAGTAGACCCGAAACCGAGTGACCTATCCATGGCCAGGTTGAAGCGGGAGTAATGTCTCGTGGAGGACCGAACTCACTAGCGTTGAAAAGCTAGGGGATGAGCTGTGGATAGCGGTGAAATGCCAATCGAACTCGGAGATAGCTGGTTCTCCCCGAAATAGCTTTAGGGCTAGCCTCGGGCGTTCAATCACGGGGGTAGAGCACTGGATGGGCTAGGGGGCTTCCCGCTTACCAACCCCAACCAAACTCCGAATCCCGTGATTTCAGAGCCCGGGAGTCAGACTGCGAGGGCTAAGCTTCGTGGTCAAAAGGAAAACAGTCCGGACCGCCAGCTAAGGTCCCTAAATCCAAGCTAAGTGGTAAAGGATGTGGATTCGCTCAGACAACCAGGATGTTGGCTTAGAAGCAGCCATCATTGAAAGAGTGCGTAACAGCTCACTGGTCAAGTGGATCTGCGCCGAAAATTCAGCGGGGCTCAAGCTTGGTACCGAAGCTGCGGATCAGGTGATCGGTTCGCCGATCATCTGGTGGTAGGGGAGCGTTCCGTCAACAGTGAAGGTCGACCGTGAGGACGGCTGGAGCGGACGGAAGTGCGAATGTCGGCATGAGTAGCGCAATGTGAGTGAGAATCTCACACGCCGTAAGCCTAAGGTTTCCTGAGGAAGGCTTGTCCGCTCAGGGTTAGTCGGGCCTAAGCCGAGGACGAACGTCGTAGGCGATGGACATCCGGTTGATATTCCGGAACCACTAACGATCGTTTGCACCGCAAGGTGTCGCCTGGGGGTAGGAGATGGGAGGAGGCCGGCGCAAGCCGGTTCAAGTCCCGGATCTGATCCCAGGTGAGAGCGATGGCATGACACGGTGTGGTAGTTCGAGCGCGTTTTGGCTATACGCGTCTAAGCCGGTAGGGGGATCGGACAGGTAAATCCGTCCGGTCATTCAACCCCGAGCAGCGAATGAAAGGGGCTTCTGCCTCGATTCGAGTGAGCCACGCTGGCAAGAAAAGTGTCTAGCGAGATCAATAGTGTCCGTACCGCAATCCGACACAGGTAGGCGGGTAGAGAATACCAAGGCGATCGGGAGAACCCTCGTTAAGGAACTCGGCAACATGGCCCCGTAACTTCGGGAGAAGGGGCGCTTCGCGGCTGCTTGCTTGCAAGTGGTCGATCGAAGCCGCAGTGAAATGGCCCAGGCGACTGTTTAGCAAAAACACAGGTCTCTGCGAAAGCGAAAGCTGACGTATAGGGGCTGACGCCTGCCCAGTGCCGGAAGGTTAAGGGGAGAGGTGCAAGCTTTGAATCGAAGCCCCGGTAAACGGCGGCCGTAACTATAACGGTCCTAAGGTAGCGAAATTCCTTGTCGGGTAAGTTCCGACCCGCACGAATGGCGTAACGATCTGGGCGCTGTCTCAACGAGGGATCCGGCGAAATTGAAGTACCTGTGAAGATGCAGGTTACCCGCGGCAGGGCAAAAAGACCCCGTGGAGCTTTACTACACCCTGACATTGGATTGGGATTTAGCTTGTGTAGGATAGGTGGGAGGCTGAGAAACTGGGGCGCTAGCCTCGGTGGAGCCAACGTTGAAATACCACCCTTGTTGTATCTCGGTTCTAACCGCGACCCGTGATCCGGGCGCAGGACAGTGTCAGGCGGGTAGTTTGACTGGGGCGGTCGCCTCCTAAAAGGTAACGGAGGCGCCCAAAGGTTCCCTCAGGCTGAATGGAAACCAGCCGAAGAGTGCAAAGGCATAAGGGAGCTTGACTGCGAGACCCACAAGTCGAGCAGAGACGAAAGTCGGGCTTAGTGATCTGGTACCTCCGAGTGGAAGGGGTATCACTCAACGGATAAAAGCTACCCCGGGGATAACAGGCTGATGGTGCCCAAGAGTTCACATCGACGGCACCGTTTGGCACCTCGATGTCGGCTCGTCGCATCCTGGGGCGGAAGTACGTCCCAAGGGTTTGGCTGTTCGCCAATTAAAGCGGCACGCGAGCTGGGTTCAGAACGTCGTGAGACAGTTCGGTCTCTATCCGCCGTGGGCGTAGGGAACTTGAGAGGAGTTGCTCCTAGTACGAGAGGACCGGAGTGAACGAACCGCTGGTGTGCCAGTTGTCCCGCCAGGGGCACCGCTGGGTAGCTATGTTCGGTCGGGATAAGCGCTGAAAGCATCTAAGTGCGAAGCTCGCCTCGAGATGAGGTTCCCCACCGGGTCAACCGGGTAAGACCGCAGGGAGACCACCTGTTTGATAGGCCGCATGTGGAAGTCCGGTGACGGATGAAGCTGAGCGGTACTAACGGTCGAGGGCTTGACCTCTTCAGCACCTGACCAGGGGTCAGTGGCTGGGGATCGTGATCAGATCCCTGACGACTCATCACGAGATCGAAGATCTCTTCCGGCGCCCGCCGGGTCCCGACGCGGACCCGCAGCGTGCCGCTGCCGAACACGTCCAGTTAGCGGATCCCGGTGACTCTAGCGGAGAGGCCATACCCGTTCCCATCCCGAACACGGAAGTCAAGCTCTCCAGCGCCGAAGATACTGAGAGGGCAGCCTTTCGGGAAAATAGGTCGTCGCCGGGATTTTTGCGTGTCCGGGGATAAACCCTTCGGAAACGTGGACACGAGCGGGTATCCTGCGCTCGGATGACGGACATCGCGGTCCCGGGAACTGCCGCCCTGTCCACTGCGCCGGATACGGCCGCGGTCTGTCCCTACCTGCTCGCCGCTGATTCCGCCTGGCGGTCGTCGACGGTCTCGCGCGATCATCGATGCCACGCCGTCGCTCCAGCAGCGGTGCTGGCTGCCGATAAGCAGCGCCGGCTCTGTCTCGTCAGCGAGCACGTCGGCTGCGCGACCTATCTCGCCGCGAACGCAGTGCTCGAGGACGGAGGTTCGGTCGAAGCGCGCCCGCTCCACCGATCTGTCACCAAGACCGCGCCGCTGGTGCTCGATCGCGGCCGGCTCCCGTTCGCCGTGCCGGCTCTTCCCGATCGTGCCGGCCAGGGCGGTCTCGTGGCGTTGATGGTCGTCGCCTTCGGAGCGCTGGCCGTGACGCGTCTGGGCGGCGGCGGACCGGGCATCTCGCCGGTCGCCGGCGTCGACGGAGCCTCGCCGACGGCAGCAGCAGTCGCCTCCGCATCACCCGCCGGCGCGACCACCGTACCGGCCACCAGCGACGCGCCGACGCGGACCCTCGTGCCATCCAACGTCGAACCGACCACCGCGCCGACGCCGCCGCCGACGCCAGTGGCGACCGAGACGCCCGCGGCCACTCCGAGCCCGACTGGCGGGCCTGCCACGTATACGGTCCAGAGCGGCGACACGCTGAGCGGGATCGCGGGCGCCCACGACACCACATGGCAGGTCCTCGCCGAGCTCAACAACATCGAGAACCCGCGGCTACTCCGCGTCGGACAGGTGCTCAAGCTTCCGGCCTGACCGACTCAGGGAGAGCGTCAGCGCTGGCAGCCCCGGCAGTACGACGTCACGAAACCACCCGCCTTCACCTCGGTGATCCTGGTCCCGCAACGCGGACATGCCTGGCCGCCCTTCATATGGACCGCGAGGAAGTCGCGTACCTGCGTCTCGAACGTCGGTGGGACGCGTTCGCGCAGGACGTCGATCGCGCGCGCGAGCGTCGATCGCATCCCGTCGTAGAGGGCATCGACCTCCTCGGGCGCCAGGGTGGACCGCTTCCGGAACGGCAGCAGACGCGCGGCGTGGAGGACCTCGTCGCTGTAGGCATTGCCGATGCCGGCCACGAATGCCTGGTTGCGGAGCAGGTTCTTGAGCTCGCCCGGGTGGCGGCGAATCCGTTCGCGCCACACGTCGAGTGTCAGCTTCGGGTCGTCCGCATCCGGCCCGATCTCGTCGGGGCCGAGGCCGGGCACCTCCCGCTCGACTCCGGCGGGCAGCAGATAGACCTTGCCCATCTGGGTGGGGTCGCGATAGCGGATCTCTGGGAGATCGTCCGCCGCCGGAAGCCACGCCGCACCGCGGGTCCAGGCGGCAGGCTTGAACCCCTTCGTCGGACTCGCCTCGCCGAAGCCAAGGACGACGGCCGTCTTCGTCGGGTGCTTCGTGCCCGGTGCGGCCAGTTGGAAGCGGCCGGTGAGCATCGGGTTGACCACGATCCGGTCGTGATCCAGGTCCACGATGAGGAATTTGCCGCGCTGTTCGATCCTCGTGACGACCTGCCCGACGAGGCTTGCCAGCTCGTCGGGCGTCCCGCGGACGGCGAGCGGTCCGGGTGCCGTCGCGGCGGTGATCCGGCGACCGCGGAGGGCCGCGTCGAAGGCCTCCGAGACGATCGTGAGGTCGGGCAATTCGGGCACGGCTGCCGATCGTAGCCGATTGTTGACGCTGGAAACCCTGTGCTAGACTCTCCCGGCCCCGAGAGGCAGGACAGCTGAAGAGCGGAATCAGGCCACAACGAGCGCGAAGGAGCGGACCGCGGAGTAGAGCACCACGGACCAACCCGAACGGATCCTCGGACCCGGCCTGAGCGTCGCTCAGGTCGTTCCTGATTCTTGGAGCGAATCCATGACAGGAGAGACCAACACATTGACCGAAGAGCAGCAGGGCGGCACCACGCCTGCCACCGAGCCGAAGGCGTCGGTGGACGAGCAGGCGCCTGACCGACCCGCAGGGGCGATCGCGGTCGCCGACGAGCCGGCCCAGCCGGCCACCGACGACTCCGACAACCCCACCAGCGCGGCGCCCGCCGAGACCGCGGGATCGACCCAGGTCGAGACCGCCGCCACCGACGGGCAGGAGCCCGTGGACGAGAGCGAGGCTGCTCCCGACCCGGATGCATCAGCCGTGGCAGATGACGCCGCCGTCGCGACGACCGAGCCTGCCGAGGCCGGGACGTTGACCCCTGAGGCCGCGCTGGCCGACGCCACCGTCGAGACCCCAGCCTCGACCGAGGGCACCCCGCCCGTCGTCCAGAGCGAGACCGCACCCGAGAGCGAGACCGCGGCCGAGACCGAACCGGCCGCCGAGACGGCCGAGGAGCCCGCCGCCGAGACGGCCGAGGAGCCCGCCGCCGAGACGGCCGCGGAGCCCGCCGAGGCGGTCGTGGAGCCCGAGCCGGCACCGCCCGAGCCGGCGCCTGCGCCGCCGCCGCGCGACCTCGGCCCGGAGCCGACGACGATGGAGGAGCTGCTCGCGGAGCAGGAATCCGATATCAAGAGCTTCAAGCACGGCGACGTCGTCGAAGGGACCGTCGTGCGGATCGACAAGGACGAGATCCTGGTCGACATCGGCGCCAAGAGCGAAGGCGTCGTCAGCAACCGCGAGCTGTTCGGCCGCCACGGCGGTGAGGGCCAGGCGCCACTCAACATCGGCGACACCGTCCTCGTGTATGTGCTGCAGCCCGAGTCGCCCGAGGGCCACGCGGTCCTCTCCCTGCGCCGAGCCGGACTCGAGCGTAAGTGGCGCGCCATGCAGGAGCAGTTCGAGGCGGGCGTCATCATCGAAGCGCCCGTCATCGACCACAACAAGGGCGGTCTCATCGTCGACTGCGGCATCCGCGGCTTCGTGCCGATCAGCCAGATCGTCGACTTCCCGCGCCGACCCCAGAACGACCAGCCGCGCGACGCGGCCCAGGAGATCGCCGAGAAGCTCCAGCCGTTCGTCGGCCGCAAGCTCCGGCTCAAGATCCTCGAGGTCAACCGCAAGGCGAACCGATTGATCCTGTCCGAGAAGGTCGCTCTCTACGAGGAGCGCCGCGAGAAGCGGGACGAGCTGTTCAGCAGCCTGCAGGTCGGCCAGAAGGTCACCGGCACCGTCCGCTCGATCGCGCCCTTCGGCGTGTTCATCGACCTCGGTGGCATCGACGGCCTCGTACACAAGAGCGAGCTGTCCTGGAACAAGGTCAACAACCCCGAGGCCGGCTACAAGGTCGGTGACGAGGTCGAGGCCGAGGTCATCGACATCAACCATGAGCGCGGCCGGATCAGCCTGTCGATCCGTCGGCTCCAGCCCGATCCGTGGCATTCGACGGTCGCTGACTTCAAGGTCGGCGACATCATCGACGGGACAGTCACCAAGCTCGTGAACTTCGGTGCCTTCGTGCGGGTGCGCGACGGTCTCGAGGGCCTCATCCACATCAGCGAGCTGTCCCATCAGCGGGTCGCCCATCCGGGCGACGTCGTCCACGAGGGGCAGCAGCTGAAGCTCAAGATCATCTCGCTCGACTCCGAGCGGCACCGCCTGGGGCTCAGCCTCAAGCAGGCCGAGGAGCCACCGGCTCGACCGGCGCAAGAGCCCGGCCAGGCCGCTCCGTCGGGTGGTGGCCAGCGTGGCGAGCGACGACCGCGCCAGGAGCGCAGCTACTCCATGAGCGACGCGGTCCAGGAGCCGGAGGGCGGGATCGACAACACGCTTGCGTCTGCGTTCGCACAGGTTCGTCAGCAACTGGCCGAGGCCGAGGAGTCCACGCCGGGCGCCGACACCACAGCGGCTGCTGCGGAGGAGCCGACTGCCGAGACCGAGACAGCAGAGGCGGCCCCGGCCGAAGCCGAGTTCGAGACTGCGCCTGCCTCGGAAGCCGAAGCCGAGCCCATGGCAGAGGCCGAAGCCGAGCCCGTGGCAGAGGCCGAAGGCCGAGCCGGTCGTTGAGCCCGCGCCCGAGCCCGTGGCAGAGGCGGAAGCCGAGCCTGTTGCGGAAGCCGAGCCGTCAGTCGAGCCCGAGCCGGAGCCCGTCGCTGAAACCGTAGTCGAAGATGTTGCCGAGGCAGAGGCGGTCGTCGAGGCCGAGGCGAATGCGGAGGCGCAAGCCGACGCCGAGGCCGCCGAGGCAGACGCCCCGGCCGAGCCGGAACCGACCGACGAACTGGCTGCCACGACCGACGAACCGGTCGCTTCGACCGACGAACCGGCAGTCTGCCGACGAGTCCGCGGACGACCTCACCACCGACGAAAGAGCCGAGGACGAGCCCAAGACCTGACCGGTCCGGGGACCCGATCCGACCGACGACGACCCGCCGACCGGCGGGTCGTTTCGATTCCTTCATCGGAAACACGGCATCCGAGCACCTGTCGACCGGCGATTTAATCTATAACTGACCGGTACTCATGGCACCGGCTTGACGGCACGGACGTCGTGCTAGCATGGGTTTCAGGTCGGTACCTGGAGGGGCCGGCGAAGGGAACAGGCGTTCGACTCGATGGACCGTTTCGACAAATTCACGGACCGCGCGCGCAAGGTGCTGACGCTTGCTCAGGACGAGGCGCAGCGGTTCAACCACAACTACATCGGCACGGAGCATCTGCTCCTGGGCCTCGTCCGCGAGGGCGAAGGTGTAGCCGCGCGTGTCCTCGAGAACATGAACGTCGAACTGGCCAAGGTCCGCACGGCCGTCGAGTTCATCATCGGCCGTGGCGATCGACCGGTCGTCGGTGAGGTCGGGCTCACCCCACGCGCGAAGCGCGTCATCGAGCTCGCGATCGACGAGGCTCGCCGCCTAGGCCACAACTACATCGGCACGGAGCACCTGCTCCTCGGCCTCGTCCGCGAGGGTGAGGGCATCGCCGCCGGCGTCCTCGAGTCGCTCGGCGTCAACCTGGACAAGGTCCGTCACGAGGTCATCCGGGTCCTATCGCAGAGCTCGTCTGCCGGCCCGAGCGCGCAGGAGACCAAGCGCGCCAGCAAGACCCCGACCGTCGATCAGCTCGGCATCAACCTCACCGAGGCAGCACGGGCCGGCAAGCTCGATCCCGTGATCGGTCGCGAGAAAGAGATCGAGCGCGTCATCCAGATCCTCGGCCGGAAGACCAAGAACAACCCTGCGCTCATCGGCGAGCCCGGCGTCGGCAAGACCGCCATCGCCGAAGGCCTGGCGCACCGGATCATCGCCGGCGACGTCCCGGACATCCTGCTCAACAAGCGTGTCCTCACGCTCGACATCGGCTCGCTGGTCGCCGGGACCAAGTACCGCGGCGAGTTCGAGGAGCGACTCAAGAAGATCATCGAGGAGCTGCGCAACACCAACGACGCCGTCCTGTTCATCGACGAGCTCCACACGCTCGTCGGGGCGGGCGCGGCCGAGGGCGCCATCGATGCGGCCAACATCCTCAAGCCGCCGCTGTCGCGCGGCGAGCTCCAGTGCATCGGCGCGACGACCCTTGACGAGTACCGCAAGTACATCGAGCGCGACGCGGCCCTCGAGCGGCGCTTCCAGCCGGTCATGGTCGAGGAGCCGACCCTCGAGCAGACCGTCGACATCCTGCTCGGCATCCGCGAGCGCTACGAGCAGCACCACAAGGTGACGATCACCGACGAGGCTGTCCGGGCCGCGGCGGATCTGTCGATCCGCTACATCACGGATCGCCATCTGCCCGACAAGGCGATCGACCTCATCGATGAGGCCGCGTCTCGCGTCCGATTGCGTCACTCCTCGGCGCCGCCCGCCCTGCGCGAGGCGCAGAAGGAGCTCGACCGGATCACGAAGGAAAAGGACGCGGCGATCAACAACCAGGAGTACGAGGAGGCCGCCACGCTCCGCGAGACCGAGGCGACCGCCAAGGAGAACGTCGACACGCTCCGTGGCGAGTGGCAGGCCACGATGTCGAGTGACCAGCCGACGGTCGGGGACGAGGAGATCGCCCAGGTCGTCGCGATGTGGACCGGCATCCCAGTGACCCGCATCGCTCAGGAGGAGTCCGAGCGGCTGCTCCACATGGAGGACGCGCTCCACAACCGCGTCATCGGCCAGCAGGAGGCGATCGACATCGTCTCGAAGGCCGTCCGCCGGGCCCGCGCGGGCCTCAAGGACCCCAAGCGCCCGATCGGCTCGTTCATCTTCCTCGGGCCCACCGGCGTCGGGAAGACGGAGCTTGCCAAGGCGCTCGCGGAGTTCATGTTCGGTAGTGAGGACGCGCTCATCAAGATCGACATGAGCGAGTTCATGGAGCGCCACAACGTGAGCCGGCTGGTCGGCGCGCCTCCGGGCTACGTCGGGTTCGACGAAGGTGGTCAGCTGACCGAGGCCGTCCGTCGCAAGAACTACGCGGTCGTGCTCCTCGACGAGGTCGAGAAGGCCCACCCCGAGGTCTTCAACATCCTCCTCCAGATCCTCGAGGACGGGCACCTGTCCGATGCCAAGGGGCGTCGAGTCGACTTCCGCAACTGCATCATCATCATGACCTCGAACCTCGGCGCGAAGCAGCTCCAGACGAACTCGAGCCTCGGCTTCCGTGTTCAGGGCACGACCGACGAGGCGCGCGCGGAGAGCTCGTACGAGCTCATGAAGGAGAAGGTCGCGACCGAGCTGAAGAACGCGTTCCGACCCGAGTTCCTCAACCGCATCGATGCGACGGTGGTCTTCCGCTCGTTGACGGTCGAGGAGATGACCGAGATCGTCGACCTGATGCTCGCGCGGGTCCGCGACCAGCTGCGCGCACAGCAGATGTCGCTCGAGGTCACCGAGGCGGCCAAGGAGCACATCATCAAGCTCGGCTACGACGTCGCGTATGGCGCTCGACCGTTGCGCCGCGTCATCCAGAACATGATCGAGGACGTCCTCGCGGAGCACCTGCTCCTGGGCCGCTACGAACCGGGCACGACGATCGTCGTCGACAAGGACCCGGAGGCCGGTCTGGACATCCACGCCGCCGAGTCCCGGACGCCGGTCGAGGCACACTGACCCTCCCGTGGCCAAGGCCACGAGCCGGTTCGTCTGTCAGAGCTGCGGCGAAGCCTTCCTCCGCTGGGAAGGACAGTGCCGCGCCTGCGGCGAGTGGAACAGCCTGGTCGAGACGGTCGTCCGCGCGAAGGCGTCCTCAGCGGCGACGACACGGATCGGCCAGAACGGTGCGCAACCGGTCCCGCTGCGTGACATCGGTGAGGCCGCGGTCCCGCGCCTCCCGACGTCGATCGCCGAGCTCGATCGGGTCCTGGGCGGGGGCATCGTCCCAGGCTCGCTGATCCTGTTGGGCGGCGAACCGGGCATCGGCAAGTCGACCCTCCTCCTCCAGGCGGCGGCCGGCATCGGCCGACCCGTCGTGTACGCCACCGGCGAGGAATCGGCGGCCCAGGTCAGGCTCCGCGCCGAGCGACTCGGTCTGCTGGACGCTCCGGCCGGTGCCGCCATCCAGGTCCTCGCCGAGCGGGACATCGGGCGGATCGTGGAGGTGGCCCGATCGGCTCGTCCGGCGATGCTCGTCGTCGACTCGATCCAGACCGCGACGATCGACGAGCTCGATGGGGCAGCGGGGAGCGTCGGCCAGGTCCGGGAATCGACGATTCGTCTGATGGAGTTCGCGAAGGGCGAGGGGGTCGCCGTCGTGCTCGTCGGGCACGTGACCAAGGATGGCTCGATCGCCGGACCAAAGACGATGGAGCACCTGGTCGATGCGGTCGTGGCGCTCGAGGGCGAACGCTTCGCCGCGCTGCGCCTCGTGCGCTCGACGAAGAACCGCTTCGGGTCGACGGACGAGGTGGGCGTGTTCGAGATGACCGGTGACGGCATGCGCGAAGTAGCCGATCCCGCCCGCGCATTCCTGGCCGACCACGCGGAGGCGGCGCCTGGGAGCGTGGTCGCGCCGACGATGGAGGGCAGCCGCCCGCTGCTGGTCGAGGTGCAGGCGCTCGTATCGCCGGCTGGCTACGGGACGCCGGCACGCAAGGCGAGCGGTATCGATCCGAACCGGCTCGGGCTGCTCGTGGCTGTGCTCGGGCGGCGAGCGGGCATCGGACTGGGCTCGCACGACGTCTACGCGAACCTGGCCGGCGGGCTGAGCGTCGCCGAGCCCGGCCTCGATCTGCCGGTCGCACTGGCGCTCGCATCGTCCCTGCGTGACCGTCCCATGCCGCCGAGATTCGATCGCCATCGGCGAGGTCGGCCTGCTCGGGGAGCTGCGGCCGGTAGCCGGGATCGAGCGCCGCCTGCGAGAGGCGGCCCGGCTTGGCTTCGCCACTGCGATCGTCCCTCGCCCCGGCCGTGGCGGACGCCCTCCCGAGACGCCCGGCCTGCAGGTCGTGGAGGTCGCGACGCTCCGCGACGCCATCGCCGCGGGCCTCGGCGAAGGGCCGCGCGTTCGTGGCGATGCGGTCCCCGCGATGCTAGGCTGACGACCCGTCCAGGCCGCTCCGGGTGGACGACCGAGAAGATCCACCGAGGTTGCCCAGGTTGATCCGCTATATCCGTCTCCTGGGAGCCGCGCTGGGGGGCCTCATCGGGCTGATGCTCGCAACGGTCGGGGAAGGCCTCTTCCAGGACGCGAGCTATGCCGGGTTCATCCTTGCGGCGTGGGTGGTCGCCTGGGTCGTCGTCGGGTTCGCGATCCTGCCGTACCTGACGCTCGTGCCGGCGACGTGGCTGATCTCGCAGGTCGAGGAGCTGTCGACCGCTGAGTTCGTGACGGCGGTCATCGGCCTCACCCTCGGTCTGTTGATGGGGCTGCTCCTCGGTGTGCCGCTCGCGAACCTGCCGCCCCCGTTCGGGGACGCGTTGCCGCTCGGCGTGTCGCTGTTCCTCGGGCTGGGCATGCTCGGATTGACCGTGGCCAAGCGGCGGGACCTGATCATGGCGGCCCAGGCTGTCGGCTTCCTGCGCCGCGGCGACGACGAGCGTGACGCCGATCATGCCGGCGACCCGCGCATCGTCGTCGATACGTCCGCGATCATCGATGGCCGGATCGCCGAGATCGTCGAGAGCGGCTTCATCTACGGGACCCTCGTCGTTCCGCGGTTCGTGCTCGATGAGCTCCAGCACATCGCCGACAGCTCCGACACGCTTCGCCGGAACCGCGGCCGGCGCGGGCTCGAGATCCTCAACCGGATGCAGAAGGAGCCGGGCACGCCGGTGGAGATCGTGGAGGACACCGTCCCGAACGAATCCGAGGTCGACGCCAAGCTCGTGGCGCTCGCGCGCGCCCGCAGCGGCGTCATCCTCACCAACGATTTCAACCTCAATCGCGTGGCCGAGCTGCAGGGCGTCCGCGTGATGAACATCAACTCGCTGGCCAACGCGGTGAAACCGGCAGTACTGCCCGGCGAGGAGCTTCGCGTCCGCGTCATCCAGGAGGGCAAGGAGGCGGGCCAGGGGGTCGGCTTCCTCGACGACGGCACGATGATCGTGGTCGAAGGCGGCGCGCGGCACATCGACAAGGATCTCGACGTCGCGGTCACGCGGGTCCTCCAGACCGTGGCCGGTCGGATGATCTTCGCGCAACCGCGCCTCGACTGAGTCCTCGGGCTGATGGCTCACTGGAGCGTCGCCTCAGCCCTCGGAGCGCGAGTGGTGGTACCACGTTGAGGGTGGCAAGTCCGGTTGCCGACGCCATCGTCGTCGCCGCGGGTGCGTCCACTCGGATGGACGGCACGGACAAGCTGCTGGCCATGGTCGGCGATCGGCCACTGCTGGCTCACGCGGTGGAGGCGTTCGCCTCGTCGCCTGCGATCGCATCGATCGTGATCGTCACGACACCAGTACGGCGGCACGCCCTCGAGGTGGATGGCTGGGCGGTCGACCCCGCGATCACGTTCGCCGATGGCGGCGAACGGCGCCAGGACTCGGTGCGGGCCGGCTTCCTCGCCCTTGAGGCTGCCGCACCCGATCCCGATGGCTCGCGCGTCGTGTTGGTGCACGACGGGGCCCGGCCCTTCGTACCGCCCGAGCTGGTCGACGCCGTCGTGGCAGCCACGGAACGGTATGGCGCCGCGATCCCGGTCCTGCCGGTGAGCGAGACGCTGAAGCGGGTAGTCGACGATCGCGTCGCATCGACGGTCGATCGGTCCGACCTCGCGGCGGCGCAGACGCCGCAGGGCATCCGCCGCTCGCTGCTGCGGGCGGCCCTGGCCAGCGATGTCGCCGCGAACGGCACCTGGACCGACGAGGCCGCCCTGCTGGAGGCCTGTAGGATTCCCGTCCATGTCGTCCCCGGCGAACCCGCCAACCTCAAGGTGACGGTGCCCGCGGACCTGGCGCGCGCGGCCGCGTTGCTCGGAAGCCCGCGCGCTCAGACGCGATCCGGGATCGGGCACGACCGGCACCCGTTCGGCCCGGGCGAGCCGCTGCGGTTGGGCGGCATCGAGATCGCGGGTGCGCCCCGGCTTCACGGCCACTCCGATGGCGATGTCGCGCTACACGCCGTGGCAGACGCGCTGCTCGGGGCGGCGGGCCTTGGTGATCTTGGACGGATGTTCCCCGCAGGTCCGGCGACGCCTGCCGGCGTTTCCAGTAGCGACCTGCTTCGCGCGGTGCTGGATCACCTGGCGGATACCGGCTGGCGACCGGCGACCGTCGATCTCACGATCGTCGCCGCTCGGCCACGCCTGGCGGCGCACCTCGATCCCATGCGTGATCGGCTCGCCAGCCAGCTCGGGATCGATCGCGAACGCGTGAGCGTGAAGGCCTCGACCGGCAACCTCGGCGGCGAGGACGGCGCCGGTCGGTCGATCTCGGCGCTGGCACTCGTGGCGATCGAGGCGACGACGTGAGCGAGGTTCGGCTCCACGACACGCTCACCGGCGAGACCCGACCGCTCGCGTCCGCTTCGCGACGACGGAATCCGCATCTATTCGTGCGGGCCGACCGTGTATGGGCCGGCCCATATCGGCAACTTCCGGTCGTTCCTGTTCGCCGACCTGCTGGTGCGGTACCTGCGCTGGCGCGGCCACACGGTGCGATGGGTGATGAACGTCACCGATATCGACGACAAGATCATCCGTGGTGCCGCCGCGGCTGGAGAGTCGATCGGCGAGCTTGCGGATCGGTACCTGGAGCGGTTCCTGGCGGACGCCGAGACGCTGCGGATGACACGCCCGGACGTGCTGCCCCGGGCGACCGAGCACATCGACCACATCGTGGCGCTGATCGAGACGCTCCTCGAGCGCGGCCACGCCTATCGCACCGACGATGGCTCGATCTTCTTCAGGATCTCGTCGTGGCCGGCCTACGGTCGCCTTGCCCGGCTCGATCCCGAGCAGCTTCGCGTCGGCGAGCGGGTCGAGGCCGACGAGTACGCCAAGGACGATGTTCGCGACTTCGCCCTGTGGAAGGGCCCCAAGCCGGACGAGCCGTCATGGACGACGCCGATCGGCGAGGGGCGGCCTGGATGGCACATCGAATGCTCCGCGATGAGCATGGCCCACCTCGGCTCGTCGTTCGACATCCACACGGGGGGTGTCGACCTGATCTTCCCCCACCACGAGGATGAGATCGCCCAGAGCGAGGCGGCCACGGGCGAGCCCTTCGTCCAGACGTGGCTGCACTGCGCGCACCTCCGGAGCAGCGGCGCGAAGATGGCCAAATCGGCCGGCAACATCGCGCGCGTCGACGAGGTCCTCGAGACCGGCGTCTCGCCGCGGGCGTTGCGGTACGCACTGCTGGCGGTGCATTACCGGGCTGGCTTGGACTACTCGGACGAATCGCGTGGCGGCCGCTGCCGCCGCGGTCACCAGGCTCGATACGCTCGTTCGCTCCCTGGAGACCTATGCGGAGGCGGGCCCCGGGGATCCGGAGCTTGCCCGACGCGTTGGCCGGCGCCCGGACCGATTTCGCGGAGGCGCTCGACGACGATCTCAACATCTCCCCGGCGCTGGCCGTGGTCTTCGACCTCGTCCGCGATCTCAACCGACGAATCGAGGCACGTTCGCTATCGACCGACGATGCCGCTCGAGCCCTGGCAGCCCTGCGCGACCTCGACGAGGTTCTCGCGCGTCCTACCGGATGCCGAGGCCGATGCGCTGGATCCGGAGCTGCAGTCGCTGCTCGACGAGCGAGCGGCCGCGCGGGCCGCGCGTGATTGGGCCGCTTCCGATCGCCTTCGCGATGCCCTCTCCGACCGCGGGATCTCGGTCGAGGACACCCGGGATGGCCAGCGCTGGCATCGCATCGCCGAGGTCAGTCGTGGCTGACCAGCCACCGGACGACGATCGCCGGGGTGGGGGACCGGGTCGGAAAGGCCCGGATCGCGGAGGGCCCGGTCGGGGTGGGCCGGGTCGCGGCGGTCCCGGTCGTGGTCCGCGACGCGACACGCCTCGCCCAGGCGGGTATCGGTCGGGACCGCGCCAGGCGGACCCCGTCGTGACGGACCGCGCCCGCCCGGACCACGCCGCGACGGCCCAGGCGAGGTCGGGACCACGCCGTGGTCCGCCCTGGCGGGCTGCGCCGCCGGGCCCGGCCAACGACGTCCATGGCAGGAGGGATCCCCGCCGACGGCCCCCGCCGTGGGAGGATCGCTCGCCCGACCGCCCGCCAGCCGACCGCCCGCCCGGACGGCGGCCGTTCGAGCGACGCGGTGGGCGGCCACCAGGTCCGCGGCAGTTCGGCGGTCCATCCGCCGGCCCCGGCCGCCCGACCGACCGTGATCGCCCCCCGTACGGTGGCCGACCCGGAGGACGCCCGCCGGGTGGAGGTCGTCCGCCGTTCGACCGTGGCCCGGATCGGCGACCCCGGCCATACCCTGGCCCGCGCGACTTCCGTCCCGGGCCGCCGCCACACCAGCCAGCCCTGCCGCCGCCGGAGGACCTCGGGCCCGATGAGGAGCTCGTCGCCGGTCGGCGTCCCGTTGAAGAGGCGTTCGTCGCCCGTCGCCCCGCCATCCGGTTGCTCGTCGTCCCGCAGCGCCGCGCCGCGCTCGAGAAGCTGGTCCTGCATGCCACCAACCTGCGCATCCCGATCGTGGAGGTCGAGGGCGGCTCGCTGACGGCGCTCGCAGGGTTCGACGGACATCAGGGCATCGCCCTTGTCGTCGAGCCGCGCAGGTTTGCGAGCCTGGATGACATCCTGGCCCGCGCCGCCGAGCGCGGTGAGCCGCCGTTCGTGCTCGTGCTCGACTCACTCGAGGACCCGCATAACGTCGGCTCCCTGCTCAGGAGTGCCGAGGGTGCCGGCGTCCACGGGGTGATCTTTCCGAAGCACCGCCAGGCACCCCTCAGCCCGTCCGCGATCAAGGCGTCCGCGGGTGCCATCGAGCACCTCTTGCTGAGCCCCGCGGACGATCTGCCCGGAGCGCTGAGCGACCTGCACCTCCGCGGCTTGCGGGTCGCGGGCGCCGACGGGGACGCGCCGCTGACCGCTCGCCAGACGGACCTGCGGGGGCCGCTGGCGATCGTGGTCGGCAGTGAGGGCCAGGGCCTGGGCCCGGCGATCCGGCGTCGCTGCGATGTGTTCATGCGCATTCCGATGAAGGGCGCGGTCGGGTCGTTGAATGCCGCGGTCGCCGGGTCGATCCTGCTGTTCGAGGCGGTCTCCCAGCGCGAGGACGGTGGTGCGCCGGACCAGCCGCCCTCGTCGCCAGCGGAAGGCACCGCCGCACCCGCCCGACCGAAGCGCACGCGCAGGCCAAAGGCCGACAAGGCGCCGCCGACGGCTGAAACCGACGGCGACCTGTTGCCAGCGGATGCGTCGCCCAAGGCCGCAACGCCCACGAAACCTGCCCGCCGCAAAGCCGCCAAGGCCGAACCCGATGCGGCCGACGACGAGCCGGGCGCAACCCCGGACGCTTGACCCATCCGACCGCTCAGCCCTATCATCTCCCGGCGCCGAATGGGTCTTTCTGCGGTAAGGCCTTGCCCGTCGCGCCGACGTAGCTCAATTGGTAGAGCAGCGGTTTTGTAAACCGCAGGTTCCGGGTTCGAGTCCCGTCGTCGGCTCCAGAGCACATCCATCGGTCGCCGGATCCACCACGAGCCCGCAGTCTCGATCCGGCGCGCCGCTACAGTGGGTCGGTTGAGCAACGGCGGCTCGCCTGGCTGTAGACCAGGTCCGAAAGGCATGGGGGTTCGAATCCCCTCCCGGCCCACCACTTCGACACTACGACCCGCGATCGGCCCGGGCCCACATAGCTCAGCTGGCAGAGCACTTCCTTGGTAAGGAAGAGGTCATCGGTTCAAGTCCGATTGTGGGCTCCACCGCCCGATCCCGAATCCCTGCGGCACGGACCGCACATGATCTAAGGAGTTGACTGGTCCTGTGGCCAAGAAGAAGTTCGAGCGCACCAAGCCGCACGTCAACGTAGGCACCATCGGCCACATCGACCACGGCAAGACATCGCTCACCGCAGCTATCACGAAGTACCTCGCCCTGAAGGGCGACGCGACGTACCGCGCCTTCGACACGATCGACAACGCGCCCGAGGAAAAGGCCCGCGGTATCACCATCGCCATCGCCCACGTCGAGTACGAGACCGACGCGCGCCACTACGCGCATATCGACTGCCCCGGCCACGCCGACTTCATCAAGAACATGATCACGGGCGCGGCCCAGATGGATGGCGCCATCCTGGTCGTTGCCGCGAACGACGGGCCGATGCCTCAGACGCGTGAGCACATCCTCCTGGCCCGCCAGGTCGAGGTGCCCTACATCGTCGTGTTCTTGAACAAGGTCGACATGGTCGACGACGAGGAGCTGCTCGAGCTGGTCGAGCTCGAGGTCCGCGAACTCCTGAGCAAGTACGAGTTCCCGGGCGACGACATCCCGGTCATCCGCGGCAGTGCGTTGAAGGCCCTCGAAGCCGGCGACGACCCGACGGCCGAGGCGTACAAGCCGATCCAGGAGTTGATGGACGCGGTCGACTCGTACATCCCGACGCCCGAACGGGCGATCGACAAGCCGTTCCTGATGGCGGTCGAGGACGTGTTCGGTATCAAGGGTCGTGGGACCGTGCCGACCGGCAGGATCGAGCGCGGCGTGGTCAAGATCGGCGACGAGGTCGAGCTGGTCGGCGTCAAGCCGACCCGCAAGGTCGTCGTGACCGGCGTCGAGATGTTCGGCAAGACATTGGATCAGGGTCAGGCCGGCGACAACGTCGGAGCCCTCACTTCGTGGCATCGAGCGCGAGGAGATCGAGCGCGGCCAGGTGCTCGCCAAGTCGGGCTCGGTCAAGCCGCACACCAACTTCTCGGCGCAGGTGTACGTACTGACCAAGGAGGAAGGCGGGCGGCACACGCCCTTCTACAACGGCTACCGGCCGCAGTTCTACCTGCGCACGACCGACGTGACCGGCGCGATCGGGCTGCCCGACGGGGCCGAGATGATCATGCCCGGCGACAACGTCGAGATGAGCGTCGAGCTGATCACCCCCATCGCCCTCGAGGTCGGCCAGCGCTTCGCCATCCGCGAGGGTGGCCGGACCGTCGGCGCCGGGGCCATCACCAAGATCGCCGAGTAGGGACGCCATGGCGAGGGTCGAGAACCGTCCGACGATCCAGCTCGCGTGCACCGAGTGCAAGCAGCGGACGTATACGACGCGCAAGAACAAGAAGAACGATCCCAACCGGATCGAGCTGATGAAATACTGCCCGCGCGAGCGACGGCATACACTTCACCGCGAGGCGAAGTAGGCCGCGCGCCGCGCCGCCGCAGGGGTGTAGCTCAATTGGCAGAGCACTGGTCTCCAAAACCAGCGGTTGTAGGTTCGAGTCCTATCGCCCCTGCCATCCTCCGGCTGATGGCTCGCAGGAGCGTCGCCTCAGCCGTCGGAGAGGCCGACGCCGTCACGCTTATACGCAGTATCAGTAAGTAGGAAGAACTAACGAGTGAAGCGACTTCGCCGCTATTTCGATGAGGTCTGGTCCGAGCTGAAGAAGGTCAGCTGGCCGACCCGTGAGCAGGTGCGCAACCTGACCGTGCTGGTCTTCGCGATCAGCATCGTGATCGGGCTATACATCACCGTGCTCGATCGGGTCTTCCTTGGAGTGCTGAATTTCATCAGCCCATCGGCGGCGAGCTAGGACCAGATGATGACCGACATGACCAGCACCACCGAGACCAAGGCGCCCGACAAGCGCTGGTACATCATCCATACCTACTCGGGCTACGAGAACAAGGTGAAGACCAATCTCGAGCACCGCATCGAGTCGATGGGTATGGAGGACAAGATCTTCCAGGTCCTCGTCCCGATGGAGGACGAGATCGAGATCCGCCAGGGCCAGCGCCACACCGTCCAGAAGAAGGTCTACCCGGGCTACGTCCTGGTCGAGATGATCCTGGACCCGGACAGCTGGTTCGTCGTCCGCAATACACCCGGCGTCACTAGCTTCGTCGGCGGCGCCAACATCCCGGGCGTCCGCAGTGAGCCGATCCCGCTCACGGAGACGGAGGTCAAGCAGATCCTGCGGCACATGGGCGTCGAGACACCCAAGTACCGCGTCGCGTTCACCAAGGGCCAGAGCGTCCGGGTCACCGACGGTCCGTTCGCCGAATTCATCGGCACGGTCGAGGAGATCAATCCGGAGCGCAACAAGGTCAAGGTCCTGGTGAGCATCTTCGGCCGCGAGACCCCGGTCGAGCTCGACTTCCTGCAAGTCGAGAAGTTGTAGAAAGGACCGGCATCCTCACGTGGCCAAGAAAGTCCGAATCGTGCTGACCCTGCAGCTCCCCGCCGGCGCTGCGACGCCCGCGCCGCCCGTCGGCACGGCGCTGGGCCCGCACGGCATCAACATCGTCGAGTTCACCAAGTCCTACAACGAGAAGACCCAGGACAAGCGCGGTCAGGTCATCCCGGCCCAGATCACGATCTTCGAGGATCGTTCGTTCACGTTCATCCTCAAGACACCGCCGGCCGCGGACCTGCTCCGCAAGGCTGCCGGCGTCGAGAAGGGCTCGGGCACGACTGGGCGGGACAACGTCGGTCGCGTGACTCGCGATCAGCTGCGCGAGATCGCGGCGGTCAAGATGTCGGACCTCAACGCGAACGACATCGAGGCTGCCGCCAACCAGATCGAGGGAACGGCCCGATCCATGGGGATCGAGGTCTCCGGCTAGACCGGCGCATCACGCCGCGGCAGACACCCCGCGCCGCAGCGGACCACCAGGGGAAGGCCGGATCCGCCGGCCGACAGGAGGAACCAGGCATGCCCCACCGCGGCAAGAAATACCAGGACGCGGCCAAGCTCGTCGATCGCGAGCGGCTGTACGACCCGGCCGAAGCCGCCGAGCTCGTGAAGCAGACGACCACCGTCAACTTCGACGCGACGATCGAGGCGCACCTGCGCCTCGGGGTCGATCCGCGCCATGCCGACCAGATGGTCCGCGGGACGGTCGTGCTCCCGCACGGTACCGGCCAGACCGTCCGTGTCGCCGTCTTCGCGCAGGGCGAGAAGGCGCAGGAGGCGCTGCGCGCCGGTGCCGACGAGGTCGGTGGCGAGGACCTGGTGAAGAAGATCGAGGCCGGCTGGCTCGAGTTCGACGTCGCGCTCGCGACGCCCGATTCGATGGGCCTGGTCGGTCGACTCGGCAAGATCCTCGGTCGCCGCGGGCTCATGCCGAACCCGAAGGCCGGCACGATCACGTTCGATCTGGAGCGTGCGGTGAAGGAGGTCAAGGGTGGCCGCGTCGAGTTCAAGGTCGACAAGGCCGCCATCGTCCACGTCCCGGTGGGCAAGAGCAGCTTCGAGGCCGCGGCGATCGCGGAGAACCTCGCGGCGCTCGTCGACGCGGTCAATCGCGCCAAGCCGTCGGGAGCGAAGGGGCAGTACCTGCGCACCCTGACCATCGCCAGCACGATGGGCCCGGGCATCCATGTGGACGTGCCCGCCGCCCTCGCGGTCGCCAACGCCGCCTGACCCCCGCCGGCGGGTCGCCGGCAAACGAGATGCGGTGGCCGCGGAGACGCGAGCCACCTGACCAAGACAGACGGACCGCCGCAGACAGCCTGCGTCCGAGGCGCGCGACCCACGGGTCGTCGTGCCGGACTTGATCCGTCGGACCGGACCGGTCGATCGCCCACGGGCGTGACGTCGGGGACGACGACGAGCACGCCGAGGCAGTCGGTGCCTCCACCACATCGGTGGGTGCGCCCCTGCGAGCCGGGGTTTTGACCTCCCTCGGGAGGTTGCCATGGGATCCGTCGCAGGGGAGAGCCGGGCGAACCGTCCGGTCGACCCACCGCCGCACGCCGGTCCGCGTGCCGTAGTCGATAGGAGGCACGCATTGCCCACCGAGGCCAAAGAAGCCACGGTCGCTGAGCTCCGTGCGGAGCTGGCGAACGCGCGGACGCTGATCGTGTCCGAGTACCGCGGCCTCACGGTGAAGGAGATCGCCGAGATCCGGCGCGCACTGCAGAAGCAGGACGTCAGGTATCGCGTGATCAAGAACCGCCTGATGCGGATCGCCGCCGCCGACACGCTCGGCGAGGCGCTCGACCCGTTTCTCACCGGCCCGACCGCGATCGCGTTCGGCACCGATGAGGCCGGGACCGCGAAGGCAGTCATCGACGCCACGCGTCCCTACAACAAGATCGTCCGGATCACCGGAGCGATCCTGGGCCGCCAGGCGATCGACGCCGATGCCGTCACCCGGCTGGCGGCTCTGCCGACACGGGAGGTCCTGCTCGCTCAGACGATCGGTTCCGTCACCGGGCCGCTGGCTGAGACCGCTGGGCTCGTCGTCGCACCGATGCGCGAGACGGCCGCGTTGATCCAGGCATTGATCGATCGAGGCGGAGACGCCAGTGGCGTCGCCGCCGCATCCGCTTGATCACGAACGACTAAGGAGAACGAACCCATGGCAACAATGACCCCGGAGCAGCTCGTCGACGCGTTCGAGAAGCTCACGCTCCTTGAGATCAAGGAGTTCAACGACAAGTTCCAGGAGCGGTTCGGCGTGACGGCCGCAGTCGCCGTCGCGGCTGCAGCCCCGGCCGCGGCCGCATCCGGTGATGGCGCCGCTCCCGCCGCGGCGGCCGAGGAGCAGACCGAGTTCAGCGCCGTCCTCGCCGAGGTCGGCCCGAACAAGATCCCGGTCATCAAGGTCGTCCGCGAGCTGACCGGTCTCGGCCTCAAGGAGGCCAAGGACCTGGTCGACGCCGCGCCCAAGCCCGTCAAGGAAGGCGTCGGCAAGGACGAGGCCGAGAAGATCAAGGCCGCCCTCGAAGAGCAGGGTGCCAAGGTCGAGATCAAGTAACGACGCCGCATGGCCGAGGTCCGGCACTGCCTGTCCTCGGCCGCTCTACGTGGCGATCGCTCGCCGAAGACTCGCCGCGCCGATCGTGCTTCACAGGCTGCACATCGAGGTCGAAACCGCTTGATCAGGGTGCCTCGGGCGTGAGTCGTGCCCGGCACGCACAGGCCGACGCTGAGGATCACCCGGTCGACCCCTTGACCTCACGCTGCGGTCCAGGAAGCACGCCGGAGCGGATCGGAGGGCGGTGGGGGCCCATGGCAGCCGCCGGAACCGGCCGGAATCGCCCATTAGCAGATTCGGAGGTATTTGACAAGACTCGAAATCGCGGTACCATACCCCTTCTGTGAGCGCGGCCCCCCATTTTCTCTTCGTCCTCCGTCAAGGAGTGGTGTTTCATGCTGTCTTCCGCTGAGTCGTCGACTCGCGCCGTGACCCCATCGGGTCGCATCTCGTACGCCCGCATCGACAAGAAGGTCGATGGTGTGAGCTACGAGAAGTTCGAGATCCCCAATCTGATCGAACTCCAGCTCGATTCGTTCAGCTGGTTCATCGAGAAGGGGCTGCGTGAGCTGTTCGACGAGATCAGCCCGATCAAGGACTTCACCGGCAAGGTCATGGAGCTCCAGTTCCTCGACTACGAGTTCGGTGAGCCCAAGTACTCCGAGGAGGAGTGCCGCACCAAGGACCTGACGTTCAGCAAGCCGCTGTACGTCAATGTCGAGCTCCTCATCAAGGAGACGGGTGAGATCCAGCGCCAGCGCGTGTACATGGGCGACTACCCGTGGATGACCGATCAGGGCACGTTCGTCATCAACGGTGCCGAGCGGGTCGTGGTCAGCCAGCTCGTGCGTTCCCCCGGCGTCTACTACAGCGAAGCGGAGGACCTCGCGTCCGGCCGGATGCTGTTCAGCGCCAAGGTGATCCCGAACCGCGGCGCCTGGCTCGAGTTCGAGACCAACAACAAGGACCAGCTGTGGGTCAAGGTCGATCGCAAGCGGAAGATCGCGGCGACGACCCTGCTCCGGGCCGTGGGCTACGAGGAGAACGACGCGATCACCGCGCTGTTCAGCTCGATCGATACCGATCCTGATCACCCTTACATCGCGAGCACGCTCGACAAGGACCTCACCAAGACCCAGGCCGAGGCTCTCATCGAGGTCTACAAGAAGCTCCGACCGGGTGACCCGCCCACGGGCGAGAACGCGCGCCAGCTCGTCGAGAGCCTCTTCTTCAACTTTCGGCGCTACGACCTCGGTCGCGTCGGTCGCTACAAGTTCGACAAGAAGCTCGACGTGGTCGCTGCGCGCATGGGCCTCGAGCTCGAGCGCGAGCAGCGGACGATCACCAAGGAAGACATCGCCTCGATCGTCGGCCACCTCATCGAGTGCAACCGCGGGCTGCACCCGAAGGACGACATCGACCACCTCGGCAACCGCCGCATCCGCGCCAACGGCGAGCTGATCCAGAACGCCTTCCGGATCGGCCTGCTGCGCATGGAGCGCGTCGTGCGCGAGCGCATGACGATCCAGGAGATCGACAAGGCGACCCCGAACGCCCTCATCAACATCCGTCCCGTCGTGGCGGCGATGAAGGAGTTCTTCGGTGGCAGCCAGCTCAGCCAGTTCATGGACCAGACCAACCCGCTGGCCGAGCTGACGTCGAAGCGCCGCCTGTCGGCGCTCGGCCCGGGTGGCCTGTCGCGCGAGCGTGCCGGGTTCGACGTCCGTGACGTCCACCACAGCCACTACGGCCGCATCTGCCCGATCGAGACCCCGGAGGGTCCGAACATCGGCCTGATCGGGTCGCTGGCGACCTACGGCCGCATCAACAGCTACGGCTTCATCGAGACCCCGTACCGCAAGGTCAAGCGGACCGTCGGCTACGACGAGCCCAACCTGACCCAGTACGAGGCCGGCCAGGACCTCGTGTCCAAGGGCGGCAGCGTCGTCCTGAAGGCCGGCCAGCAGTTCAACAGCGCAGCGGTCTCGGAGCTCAAGAAGCAGAAGGCACATGCCTTCCCGATCCGCCCGATCGTCACTGACGACATCGAGTACCTGCCGGCGGACGAGGAGGAGGAGCACGTCGTCGCGCAGGCCAACGCGCCGCTCGACGACGAGGGCCACTTCGCGGCCGAGCGCATCCCGTCGCGCTTCCGCGACACCTTCCCGGAGGCGCGTCCCTCGCAGATCGAGTACATGGACGTGTCGCCCAAGCAGGTCGTCTCGGTGGCCACGGCGCTCATCCCGTTCCTCGAGCACGACGACGCGAACCGAGCCCTGATGGGTTCCAACATGCAGCGTCAGGCCGTGCCGCTCCTCGAGCCGGAGTCGCCCATCGTGGGCACCGGTATGGAAGAGCGCGCTGCGCGCGACTCGGGCCAGGTTCTCGTCGCCACCCGCGGCGGCGTGGTCACGAGCGTGACCGCGCAGCGCATCGCGGTCGAGACGGATGCCGGCGAGCTCGATGAGTACAAGCTCCAGAAGTTCGTCCGCTCCAACCAGGGGACGTGCATCAACCACCGCCCGATCGTCAACGTCGGCGACCGCGTCACCGACGGCCAGGCCATCGCCGACTCGAGCTCGACCGAGATGGGCGAGCTGGCGCTCGGCCGCAACGTGCTCGTGGCATTCATGAGCTGGGAGGGCGGCAACTACGAGGACGCGATCGTCATCAGCGATCGACTCGTGCGTGACGACCTGTTCACCAGCATCCACATCGAGAAGCACGAGATCGAGTCACGCGACACGAAGCTCGGCCCCGAGGAGATCACGCGCGACATCCCCAACGTCGGCGAGGAATCCCTCAAGGACCTCGATGAGGAGGGCATCGTCTACATCGGCGCCGAGGTCCGCCCCGGCGACATCCTCGTCGGCAAGATCACGCCCAAGGGCGAGACCGAGCTAACGGCGGAGGAGCGCCTCCTGCGCGCGATCTTCGGTGAGAAGGCGCGCGAGGTGAAGGACAGCTCGCTGCGCCTGCCCCACGGCGAGCGCGGCAAGGTCGTCGAGGTCCGCGAGTTCCGTCGCGAGCTCAACGACGACCTCCAGCCGGGCGTCAACCGGCTGGTCCGCGTGTCGGTCGCTCAGAAGCGCAAGATCTCGGTCGGCGACAAGATGGCCGGCCGCCACGGCAACAAGGGCGTGATCGCCAAGATCCTGCCCGCCGAGGACATGCCGTTCCTGCCGGACGGCACGCCGGTCGACATCATCCTCAACCCGCTCGGCGTGCCGAGCCGGATGAATATCGGCCAGATCCTCGAGACCCATCTGGGTTGGGCCCTCCACAAGAAGGGCCTCAAGGCCGCGACCGCCGTGTTCGACGGCGCGACCGAGGCCCAGATCCAGGACGAGCTGCGCGACGCCGGTCTGCCGGAGAGCGGCAAGATCGAACTCCGCGACGGCCGGACGGGTGAGACGTTCGACCGCCACATCACGGTCGGCTACATCTACATGCTCAAGCTGCACCACCTCGTCGAGGACAAGATCCACGCGCGCTCGACCGGCCCGTACAGCCTCATCACCCAGCAGCCGCTCGGTGGCAAGGCCCAGTTCGGCGGCCAGCGCTTCGGCGAGATGGAGGTCTGGGCACTCGAGGCCTACGGCGCTGCCAACATCCTCCAGGAGCTGCTGACCGTGAAGTCGGACGACGTCCTCGGACGCGTCCAGACCTACGAAGCCATCGTGAAGGGGGAGGAGATCCAGCCGCCACGGGTGCCGGAGTCGTTCAAGGTCCTCATCAAGGAGCTGCGCAGCCTCGGGCTGAACGCGGAGATCCTGGACCAGAACGAGGAGGAGATCCCGCTCGCGGAGGACGACGCCTCAGGCTACCTGCTCCCCGATCTCGGCGGGATCAACCTCGCCGGGTTCGAGGATTGACCGTCATCACCAACACCCGCACCCAACCACCGTTTCCGCGGGGTCGCGTCCCGGCCGGCTCGGGCCGGCCCCGCGCCTTAAGCGGCGCGAGGCCGCTCGCTCACGGACCGCATCACGTCGCCGAGCCAGGCGGTGACGTGGAGGAGAACCATGCTCGAGGTCAATAACTTCAGCGCGATCCGTATCTCGCTCGCCAGCCCGGACCAGATCCGGGAGTGGTCGAAGGGCGAGGTGACGAAGCCCGAGACCATCAACTACCGGACGCTCAAGCCGGAGAAGGACGGTCTCTTCGACGAGCGCATCTTCGGTCCGACCAAGGACTGGGAGTGCTACTGCGGCAAGTACAAGCGCATCCGCTACAAGGGCATCATCTGCGACAAGTGTGGCGTCGAGGTCACGCGCAGCAAGGTGCGCCGCGAGCGCATGGGCCACATCCAGCTCGCGAGCCCGGTCAGCCACATCTGGTACTTCAAGGGCACGCCGAGCCGGCTCGGCATCCTGCTCGACATCAGCCCGCGCAACCTGGAGCGGATCCTCTACTTCGCGCTGTACATCGTGACCCACGTCGACGAGGACGCCCGCAAGCGCGCCCTGGCGACGATCGAGGAAGAGGCGCAGGGCCGTGGCGGCGAAGCCGGCGAGCGCCTGGCGGAGCTCGAGGACGAGCTGCGCTCCAAGGTCAACAAGCAGAAGGATGAGCTCAACGAGGAGCTCGCCCGGACGAAGGCCGACCTCGAGGCCCAGCGCGCGGCGCGGACCGAGGAGATCGCGGCGGCCGCCCAGGCCACCGAGGCGTCACTGGCCGAGCTCAAGACCGGCGTGGCCGAGGAGGCCATCGCCTTCGCCCCGACCGGTGAGGTGATCGTCGCCTCGGGCGACAAGGGTGGCAAGGAAGCGACAGCGCGCCTGCGCAAGGTCGTCGCCGAGTACACCGAGCAGGTCAACGCCGATCTCCAGCAGCGCGAGGCCGACGAGGCGCGCGCGGTCGAGCAGAAGATCGCCGACCTGTCGAGCGGCGTGGACGACACGCTGCAGCACGAGCGCGCCGGCCTGCAGGAGCAGGCCCAGGGCCTCAAGGACGAGCTGCGCCAGCGGCGCGACGAGCTCGAGGCGATCAAGCCGATGCAGACCATCGGTGAGACCGAGTTCCGCATGCTCGACGAGAAGTACGGCTCGACCGCGAAGAGCGGCCGCGTGTTCGGTGCCGGGATGGGCGCCGAGGCCGTGCGCGAGATCATCAGCCGCATGGACCTCGAGGAGCTGGCTCGCTCGCTCCACGTCGAGGTCCGCACGAGCTCCGGTCAGCGTCGGAAGAAGGCCATCAAGCGGCTCCGCCTCATCGAGGCGTTCCGCCGCAGCGGCACGCGCCCCGACTGGATGATCCTGTCGGTGCTGCCGGTCATCCCGCCCGATCTGCGCCCGATGGTGCAGCTCGACGGCGGGCGGTTCGCCACCAGCGACCTCAACGACCTGTACCGGCGCGTCATCAACCGCAACAACCGCCTCAAGCGGCTCCTCGAGCTCGGCGCGCCCGAGATCATCATCCGCAACGAGAAGCGGATGCTGCAGGAGGCGTGCGACGCGCTGATCGACAACGGCCGGCGCGGACGGGCCATCGCTGGCACCGGCAACCACCGTCTCAAGAGCCTGTCCGACATGCTCAAGGGCAAGCAGGGCCGGTTCCGCCAGAACCTGCTCGGCAAGCGCGTCGACTACTCGGGTCGGTCGGTCATCGTGGTCGGCCCCGAGCTCAAGCTGCACCAGTGCGGGCTGCCGAAGAAGATGGCGCTGGAGCTGTTCAAGCCGTTCGTCATGCGCCAGCTCGTCGAGAAGGGCTTTGCCCACAACATCAAGAGCGCCAAGCGCATCGTCGAGCGCGTGCGGCCCGAGGTCTGGGACGTCCTCGAGGACGTGATCAAGGACCATCCGGTCCTGCTCAACCGCGCCCCGACACTCCACCGTCTCGGCATCCAGGCGTTCATGCCGGTCCTCGTGGAGGGCTCGGCGATCCAGATCCACCCGCTCGTCTGCACGGCGTTCAATGCCGACTTCGACGGCGACCAGATGGCAGTCCACGTGCCGCTCTCCACAGCCGCCCAGGAAGAGGCGCGGACGATGATGCTGTCGACCGCCAACCTGCTGTCGCCCGCCGACGGCAGCCCGGTCGTGGCGCCGACGCAGGACATGGTCCTCGGCTGCTACTACCTGACGATGGACGCGACGTCGACCAAGTCGAAGAAGCCCGTCCGCACCTTCGCGTCGGAAGATGAGGCGATCCTCGCCTACCAGCTCCGCGAGAAGACCAACGCGGCGCTCCATGAGGTCATCGACGTCATGGTCCAGGCCTGGGATCCCCAGACCGAGTCGCTCCGCGAGGAGCGCCGACGGACGACGATCGGCCGGGTCATCTTCAACCAGGTCCTGCCGAGCCAGCTGCGCTTCCACGACACGGTCATGAAGCGGAGCGACCTCAAGGAGCTGGTCGACCAGTGCTACCGCGACCTCGGTGCCGAGGAGACGGCCCATCTCGTTGACGGCATCAAGAGCGTCGGCTTCGAGTTCGCCACCCGTGGCGGGATGACGATCGGCCTGTTCGACATCGAGATCCCGAAGGACAAGGCGGAGCGCCTCGTGGCGGCCGACAACTCCGTCGCCGAGATCGACCGCCAGTTCCAGCGCGGCCTCATCACCGAGGACGAGCGCTACGAGCAGGTCGTCGGCGTGTGGCAGGAGACCACGGCCAAGATGTCGGACGAGATGATGAAGTCCCTCGACCCGACCGGCCCGGTCACGATGATGACCGCGTCCGGCGCCCGAGGGAACAAGGGCAACATCGGCCAGCTCGGCGCGATGCGTGGCCTGATGGCCGACCCGTCCGGGCGGATCATCGACGTCCCCGTGCGGAGCAACTTCCGTGAGGGGATGACCGTCCTCGAGTACTTCATCTCCACCCACGGCGCCCGCAAGGGCCTCGCGGATACCGCCCTCCGCACCGCCGACTCCGGGTACCTCACCCGGCGCCTGGTGGACGTTGCGCAGGATGTCATCACCCGTGAGGACGACTGCGGCACGGAGGAGGGGAGCTGGATCATCCGCTCCGAGTCGAGCGACGAGAAGGGCGCCTTCCAGCGCCGGCTCACCGGTCGACTCGCGGCAGCCGCGCTGCCCGACCCGAGCGTCAAGCTCAAGAAGGGCGAGGAGGCCCCGATCCTCGTCGAGCGCAACGAGATGATCTCCGAAGAGGTGGCTGCCCGCATCGACGAGGCCGGCCTCGACGAGGTGCTCGTCCGCTCCCCGCTGACCTGCGAGGCGCGCTACGGCGTCTGCCGCGCGTGCTACGGCCGCAACCTCGCTACCGGCGAGATGGTCGGTAGCGGTGAGGCGGTGGGCATCATCGCCGCCCAGTCGATCGGCGAGCCCGGCACGCAGCTCACGATGCGGACCTTCCACACCGGCGGTGTGGCGGGGCTCGACATCACGGCCGGCCTGCCGCGCGTCGAGGAGCTGTTCGAGGCCCGCATCCCCAAGGGCAAGGCCGAGATCAGCCACATCGACGGGGTGGTCGAGATCATCCGTGGCGACGGCATGACGAAGGTCAAGGTCGTCTCGACGGAGGTGTACGACACGTCGCTCGCGGTGCCCAAGGGCGCTGAGCAGCTGGCTGCACCCGGTGACACCGTCACCCTCGGCCAGGTCGTGGCCCGATCGGGCAAGGACGGCTCGACTGTCGAGGTCACGGCGCCCGTCGCCGGGTTCCTCGTCAAGTCATCGGACGGACTCGCGGTCCGCGCCGAGGACGTCGTCGAGCGCGAGTACCTCATCCCCCACAACGCCAAGCTCCTGGTCGAGAACGGCGTGCAGATCCGTGCCGGCGATGCCATCACGGACGGCCCCATCAACCCGCAGGAGTACCTCGACACCCGGGGCAAGGACGCCGTCCAGCGCTACCTGGTACGCGAGGTCCAGAAGGTCTACAAGAGCCAGGGCGTCACGATCAACGACAAGCACATCGAGATCATCGTTCGGCAGATGCTGCGCAAGGTGCGCATCGACCAGCCGGGCGACGTCGACCTGCTGCCGACCGAGCTCGTCGATCGGCTCGAGTTCGAGGAGCACAACAACCAGGTCCTGGCCGAGGGCGGCGAGCCCGCCACGGCACAGACCGTGCTGCTCGGCGTGACGAAGGCGTCGCTCAACACGTCGTCGTTCCTCGCCGCGGCGTCCTTCCAGGAGACGACCCGGGTGCTGACCGAGGCGGCCATCAACGGCGCCAAGGACCACCTGATCGGGCTCAAGGAGAACGTCATCATCGGCAAGCTCATCCCGGCTGGCTCCGGGGCCCCGGCGAATGTCGCGGCCCGCAAGGCGCGCGAGCGCCAGGCTGCCCTGGAGGCACTGGCCGGCGAGGCCCTCGAGGGTCTCGGCGAGGCCGAGTACAACCCGTTCCTCGAGGACGGGCGCGGCGCCGATCGCGACGAGGAGACTGCCGGTCTCGCGCTCGCGGCGGAGATCGCCGGCAAGGACGGCGATGCGGATGGCGACGGAGACGACGCCAATCCGTTCCTCGCGGAGGGTGCCAGCGACGCTACGAGCGCTGAGGGCGAGGCCAACCCGTTCGTAGCCGAGGAAGAGAAGGAGGACGCGCCCGCCTGACCGCGGCGCGTCCCTCGCAGATCCGTGGCCCCGGGGCGACCCGGGGTCACGTCATGTCTCCCGCACGGGCCCTGCACGTTTGACACTGATTCCGGGCCGCCGATATACTCCGCCTTCGTGGCCTCGGGAGGGGTCCGCCTTCGGCGCGTGCGCCGACGCCCATTCCGCCACCATCACACACAGCACCGGTCCCGGCCGGACCGCCCCGCGGGGCGATCGGCGACGCTGGTCCGGCCCCGCGGTCGGTGCCGACCGCCCCGTATCGACAAAGAAGGAGCAGCGTCTTCGTGCCGACGATCAGCCAGCTCGTACGTCATGGCCGCCAGACCAAGGTCAAGAAGGTCAAGGCGCCCGCCATGCGCAAGAACTGGAACAGCCTGCGACGCCGTCAGGTGTCGATCCCAGGCGCCCCGCAGAAGCGTGGCGTCTGTCTCCAGGTGCGCACGATGACGCCGAAGAAGCCGAACTCGGCGCTCCGAAAGATCGCCCGCGTTCGTCTGTCGAACGGGATGGAGGTCACGGCCTATATCCCGGGAATCGGCCACAACCTTCAGGAGCACTCGGTGGTCCTCGTCCGTGGCGGGCGCGTGAAGGACCTCCCGTCGGTCAAGTACCACATCATCCGCGGCACCCTCGACGCCGCCGGCGTGCGCGACCGCAAGCAGGGTCGCAGCAAGTACGGCGCGAAGGCCAAGTAGGGAAGCCGATATGCCGCGACGTACCAGCATCCCGCGCAAGACCAAGTACGAGGTCGTGCCGGCCAACCGCATCACCCACCGGTTCTCGGCCAAGCTTATGAAGGGCGGCAAGCAGAACCTCGCCGAGCGGATCCTCCGTCAGGCCCTGGCCCGCGCAGAGGCACAGGCCGGTCGCCCGGGTCTCGAGATCCTCGAGGCGGCGATGCGCAACGCCACGCCGATCATCGAGGTCAAGCCCCGCCGTGTCGGTGGCGCGACCTACCAGGTTCCGGTCGAGATCCGCGGCGATCGCCGCCTCTCGCTCGGTGTCCGCTGGCTCGTCCAGGCGGCGCGCAAGCGCAGCGGCAAGAGCATGAGCGAGAAGCTCGCCGCCGAGTTCGTCGATGCCATGAACGGCCTCGGGGCCGCGGTGAAGCGCCGCGAAGACACGCACAAGATGGCGGAGGCGAACCGTGCCTTCAGCCACTTCAAGTGGTAACCCAGGAGCTTAGGAAGACCGTGGCACGACAGGTTCCGCTCGCCAAGACGCGGAACATCGGCATCATCGCGCATATCGACGCCGGCAAGACGACCGTGACCGAGCGGATCCTCTTCTACACGAAGAAGATCTACAAGATCGGCGAGGTCCACGAGGGCGCCGCGACGATGGACTGGATGCCCCAGGAGCAAGAGCGGGGCATCACCATCACCGCGGCCGCCACGACCGCGTTCTGGGGCGACCATCGCATCAACATCATCGATACGCCCGGGCACGTGGACTTCACGGTCGAGGTCGAGCGCAGCCTTCGCGTGCTCGACGGCGCAGTCGTGGTCTTCGACGGCGTGGCCGGTGTGGAGCCGCAGTCCGAGACGGTCTGGCGACAGGCCGACCGCTACGGGGTGCCCCGTTTCTGCTTCATCAACAAGCTCGACCGGACCGGCGCCGACTTCTGGCGTGGTGTCGACTCGATCAAGGAGCGTCTCGGCGCCAACGCCGTGCCGATCCAGATCCCGATCGGCCGCGAGGATCAGTTCCAGGGCGTCATCGATCTCGTCGAGATGCAGGCGATCTACTACCGCGACGACCTCGGCAACAAGATCGACGTCGTCGACATCCCCGAGGAGCTCCGCGCCGAGGCCGAGCAGCACCGCCACAACCTCATCGAGGCGGTCGCCGACATGGACGACGAGCTCACCCACAAGTACCTCGAGGGCGAGGAGCTCACGATCGCCGAGATCAAGCGAGGTCTGCGGTTGGGCACCCTGACGACCAAGATCATCCCGGTCGTGACCGGCTCGGCGCTGCGCAACAAGGGCATCCAGAAGATGCTCGACGCCGTCGTCGACTACCTGCCCTCGCCGCTCGACGTGCCGCCGATGATCGGCATCGAGCCCAAGAGCGGGTCGGAGGTGCTGCGCACGCCCGACGACAACGAGCCGTTCAGCGCCCTCGCGTTCAAGATCGCGGCCGACCCGTTCGTCGGCAAGCTCGCGTTCTTCCGCGTCTACTCCGGCACCCTCAAGGCCGGCTCCTATGTCCTCAACACCACGAAGGGCAAGAAGGAGCGGATCGGGCGCATCCTCCAGATGCACGCCAACCATCGCGAGGAGATCGACACCGTCTACGCGGGCGATATCGCGGCGGCGGTCGGGCTCAAAGACACGTTCACCGGTGACACGCTCACCGACGAGGCGCACCCCGTCCTCCTTGAGTCGATCACGTTCCCCGAGCCCGTGATCGAGGTCAAGATCGAGCCGAAGACGAAAGCCGACCAGGACAAGCTGACGATCGCCCTCCAGCGCCTTTCCGAGGAGGATCCGACCTTCCGCGTCCATACCGACCCGGAGTCGTCGGAGACGCTCATCGCCGGCATGGGCGAGCTGCACCTCGACGTGCTCGTCGACCGCATGGTCCGCGAGTTCAAGGTCGCGGCCAATATCGGCAAGCCCCAGGTTTCTTACCGCGAGACCATCCGCCGCGAGGCGGAGGGCAACGGGCGCTTCGTCCGGCAAACCGGTGGCAAGGGCCAGTACGGCCATGCCGTCATCAAGCTCGAGCCCGCCGAGAAGGGCGCGGGCTACGAGTTTGTCGACAAGATCGTCGGCGGGACGATCCCGCGCGAGTACATCAAGTCGGTCGACCAGGGCATCCGCGAGGCGCTCGATACGGGCATCTACGCCGGCTACCCCGTCGTCGACGTCAAGGTCACGCTGTTCGACGGGTCGTACCACGAGGTCGACTCGTCCGAGATGGCGTTCAAGATCGCCGGTTCGATGGCGGTCAAGGATGCCTTCGGCAAAGCCGATCCGGCCATCCTCGAGCCGATCATGCGCGTCGAGGTGACGATGCCCACCGAGTTCATGGGTGACGTCATCGGCGACCTCAACAGCCGCCGCGGTCATATCGAGGGAATCGAGTCACGGATGGGCACGGAAGTGGTCCGCGCCTTCGTCCCGCTGGCGCAGATGTTCGGCTACGTGACGGACCTGCGAAGCATGTCGCAGGGACGCGCGACGTCCTCGATGGAATTCAGCCACTACGCCGAGGTGCCAGCCAGCCTGGCCTCGGAACTCGTCCAGAAGTCCAAGGTCTAGGGAGCAGAAGCACGATGGCAAAGAAGAAGTTCGAGCGAACCAAGCCGCACGTCAACGTCGGGACGATCGGCCATATCGACCATGGCAAGACGAGCCTCACCGCGGCGATCACCAAGTACCTCGCCCTGAAGGGGGAGGCCGAGTACCGCGCCTTCGAGTCGATCGACAACGCCCCCGAGGAGCGCGAGCGCGGGATCACCATCGCCATCGCCCATGTCGAGTACGAGACGGACGCGCGCCACTACGCCCACGTCGACTGTCCCGGCCACGCCGACTACATCAAGAACATGATCACCGGCGCCGCGCAGATGGACGGCGCCATCCTGGTCGTGGCCGCCACCGACGGGCCGATGCCACAGACCCGTGAGCACATCCTCCTGGCGCGCCAGGTCGAGGTGCCCTACATCGTGGTCTTCCTCAACAAGGTCGACATGGTCGACGACGAGGAGCTGCTCGACCTGGTCGAGCTCGAGGTCCGCGAGCTGCTGTCCAAGTACGAGTTCCCGGGTGACGACATCCCGGTCATCCGCGGCAGCGCGCTCAAGGCGCTCGAGGCGCCCGACGATCCCACGAACGACGCGTACAAGCCGATCCAGGAGCTGATGGACGCGGTCGACAACTACATCCCGACCCCCGAGCGGGCGGTCGACAAGCCGTTCCTGATGCCGGTCGAGGACGTGTTCGGCATCAAGGGCCGCGGTACCGTCGCCACCGGCCGCATCGAGCGCGGCATCGTCAAGGTCGGCGACGAGGTCGAGCTTGTCGGTGTCAAGGCGACGCGCAAGATCGTGGTCACCGGCGTCGAGATGTTCAAGAAGCTGCTCGACGAGGGCCGCGCCGGCGACAACGTGGGCTGCCTCATCCGGGGCATCGAGCGCGAGGAGATCGAGCGCGGCCAGGTTTTGGCCAAGTCGGGCTCCATCAAGCCGCACACCAAGTTCACCGCGCAGGTGTACGTACTGACCAAGGAGGAGGGCGGCCGCCATACCCCCTTCTACAACGGCTATCGGCCGCAGTTCTACCTGCGCACGACCGACGTGACCGGCGCGATCGGGCTGCCCGAGGGGGCCGAGATGATCATGCCCGGCGACAACGTCGAGATGAGCGTCGAGCTGATCACCCCGATCGGTCTCGAGGTCAGCCAGCGCTTCGCCATCCGCGAGGGTGGCCGGACCGTCGGTGCCGGCGCCATCGTCAGCATCGTCGAGTAGGGACGACATGGCGAAGCAGCGGATCCGGATCCGCCTGAAGGCCTACGACCACCGACTGCTCGATCAGTCGGCGGCGCAGATCGTCGAGACCGCCCAGCGCACCGGCGCGGACGTGCTCGGCCCGGTCCCGCTGCCCACCCGCATCGAAAAGTTCACGGTGCTGCGCTCGCCGTTCATCGACAAGGACTCCCGGGAGCAGTTCGAGATCCGCACCCACAAGCGGCTGGTCGACATCCTGGATCCGAGCTCGAAGACCGTCGACGCCCTCATGCGGCTCAGCCTCGCAGCCGGCGTCGACATCGAAATCAAGATGTGACGGGCGAGTGATGAGTATCGGATTGATCGGCAGAAAAGTAGGGATGACCCAGGTCTTCCAGGACGACGGGACGATGGTGGCCGTCAGCGTGCTCGCCATCGAGCCCAATACCGTCACGCGCCTGCGCACCAGCGAGCGCGACGGCTACACGGCCGTCCAGCTGGGCGCCGAGCCGTCCAAGAAGCTCAGCAAGCCTGAGGTGGGCCAGCTGAAGGCGCTGCCCAAGGCCGCCCAGAACCTGGCCACCGTGCGCGAGTTCCGCGTCGACAGCGTCGACGACTACGAGATCGGCCAGACGCTCTCGATCGCGGACCTGTTCGACGCCGGCGACGACGTCGACGTGTCCGGCGTGTCGAAGGGCAAGGGCTTCGCGGGTCACATCAAGCGCCACAACTTCCATCGCGGTCCCAAGACCCACGGATCGGACCACCACCGCGAGCCGGGCTCGATCGGCCCGGGGACGACGCCTGGTCGCGTGTATCGCGGCATGAAGATGGCCGGCCACATGGGCGACGAGGGCGTGACCATCAAGAAGGTGCGCGTCGTGCGCACCGATCCCGAGCGCAACCTGCTGCTCGTCGCCGGGAGTCTCCCTGGCGCGCGCGGCTCGCTCATCCTCGTGAAGAAGGCCTGAGATGCCGTCAACCCCCCTCTACGACCGGACCGGCAAGACCGTCGGCAACGTCGAGCTCAGCGATGCGCTCTTCGCGGCCCCGGTCAACACCGCCGTGCTGCACCAGGTCGTGACGGCCCAGCTGGCTGCGCGCCGGACGGGCACGCATGACACCCAGACCCGCGGGGAAGTCCGCGGCGGCGGCCGCAAGCCGTATCGTCAGAAGGGCACGGGCCGCGCCCGGCAGGGCAGCATCCGCGCACCGCACTATCGCGGTGGCGGAGCGGTCTTCGGTCCGCATCCGCGCTCGTACGAGCAGCGCCTGCCGCGCAAGATGAAGCGCCTCGCGCTGCGTGGCGCGCTGACCGCCAAGCTCGGCGATGAGCAGCTCAAGGTCATCGATGGCTTCGGCCTCGACGCCATCAAGACCAAGGAGCTGGCCGGCGTCCTGCGCGCCCTCGACGCGAACGGCCGCGTCCTCGTCGTGGCCCCGGGTCGCGACCAGAACCTCGAGCTGTCGGCGCGCAACCTGCCGACGGTGAACGTGATCCTGGCCAATTCGCTGAACGTCGTCGACCTGATCGATGCCGACCTCGTGCTCATCGAGCAGCCCGCGCTCGCGCGGATGGAGACCGTCTACGGCGGTGGCAGCCAGGGGGTGGACGCGTGAGCACCCTGACCGCCCCCGAGATCATCCTGCGCCCGATCGTCAGCGAGAAGTCGATCGATGAGTCCGGGCGTGGCAAGTACACCTTCGCCGTCCATGACGACGCCAACAAGATCCAGATCAAGGCGGCCGTCGAGGAGCTCTACAAGAAGGAGGGCGTGACCGTCACCGCGGTCAATGTCCTGACGACGAAGGCCAAGGCGAAGCGACGCGGCACCCGGCGCGGCCGGATCGTCGGTCACACGACCCCGTGGCGCAAGGCCATCGTCACCCTGGCTCCCGGCCAGAAGATCGAATTCTTCGAGGGGGTCTGATCGATGCCGCTTCGTAACTACAAACCGACCTCCCCGGGGCTCCGCCAGATGACTCGCTCGACGTTCGAGGAGATCACGACCGACGAGCCGCACAAGCCGCTGCTCGAGTCGCAGAAGCGCGGCTCCGGACGGAACAACCAGGGCCGCATGACCGTCCGCCACCGTGGTGGCGGCGAGAAGCAGCACTACCGGCGCATCGATTTCAAGCGCGACAAGACCGGCGTGCCGGCCCGCCTCGCGACCATCGAGTACGACCCGAACCGCTCCGCGCGGATCGGCCTGCTCCACTACCGCGACGGCGACAAGCGCTACATGCTGCTGCCGCACGGCCTCAAGGTCGGCGACATCGTGGTCGCCGGTTCGGACGCCGAGGCGCGCATCGGGAACGCGCTGCCACTGGCGAACATCCCGCTCGGCACCACCATCCACAACATCGAGCTGACGCCCGGCAAGGGCGGCCAGATCGTGCGCTCCGCCGGGACGTCGGCCCAGCTCCTCGCCAAGGAGGGCGGCTACGCGACCGTGCGCATGCCGTCGGGCGAGATGCGGCGCATCCCCATGGCGTGCATGGCGACCGTGGGCCAGGTCAGCAACCTCGATCACGAGAACCAGAACCTCGGCAAGGCCGGCCGTGCCCGGCACATGGGCCAGCGCCCGGAGGTTCGCGGGGTCGTCATGAACCCGCGCGACCATCCGCACGGCGGTGGCGAGGGCAAGTCCCCGACCGGGATGCCGCCCAAGACCCCGTGGGGCAAGCCCGCCATGGGCTACCGCACACGGCGGTCCAAGACGACCGGACGCCTGATCGTCCGCTCGCGGCATCGCAAGTAGGAGGTAGGGGTCGATGTCCCGTTCCATCAAGAAGGGCCCGTTCGTTGAGGCCCGCCTCCTCGGCCGGATCGAGGAGATGAACAAGCGCAACGAGAAGAAGGTCGTCAAGACCTGGTCGCGCGCGTCGGTGATCTTCCCGACGTTCATCGGCCACACCATCGCCGTCTACAACGGCAAGAAACACGTCCCGGTCTACGTGACCGAGAACATGGTCGGCCACCGGCTCGGTGAGTTCAGCCCGACCCGCAACTACCGCGGGCACGGCAGGCACACCGAGCGGTCGACGGCGTTGAAGTAGGCCGTCGATGCGAGTGTCCGCGACCGCCAAGTACCAGCGCGCTTCCACGCGCAAGACCCGCCTCGTGACCGCCGCCATCAAGGGCAAGCGGGTCGAGGAAGCGACGGCATTACTGCGGTTCATGCCGCAGAAGGCCGCGTCCGACGTGGCGCGCGTGCTCAAGAGTGCGACCGCCAACGCCGAGAACAACCACAACCTGTCCGCGGAGGACCTCGTGATCGTCGATGCGATCGCGGACGAGGGTCCGACCATCAAGCGGTTCCAGCCGCGGGCACAGGGTCGGGCGTTCCCCATCCACAAGCCCATGACCCACATCACGATCGTCGTCGCGGACCAGGAGGCCTGATATGGGACACAAGGTCCATCCGTACGGCTTCCGCCTGGGTGTCTCGCGCACCTGGACCGCGAAGTGGTATGCAGACAAGGAATACACCGCCTCGCTTAAGGAGGACATCTCGATCCGGACGCTCATCGAGCGCCGGCTCTCGAATGCCAGCGTGAGCGGGGTCGAGATCGAGCGTGGCATCAATCACGTCACCGTCACCATCCATACGGCGAAGCCGGGCATCGTCATCGGCAAAGGCGGCGCCAACGTCGAGGTGCTGCGCCAGCAGATCGGTTCCCTCAGTAACCGCAAGGTCAAGCTGGAGATCAAGGAGATCCGCCAGCCCGAGCTCGACGCGCACCTGGTGGCGATGAACATCGCCGGTCAGCTGACCCGCCGGATCGCCTTCAAGAAGGCGATGAAGCAGGCCATCCAGCGCTCGATGAAGGCCGGCGCGAAGGGCGTCAAGATCGCCGTCGCCGGTCGCCTCGGCGGCTCCGAGATGGGCCGTCGCGAGTGGGACAAGGAAGGCCGCATCCCGCTCGGCACGCTGCGCGCGGACATCAGCTATGGGCAGATCCACGCCCACACGACATATGGCCGCATCGGCGTCAAGGTCTGGATCTACCGAGGCGACTTCGCCCCCGAGCCGGTCCGCCGACCCGAGCTCGCCGGCGCCCAGGGGCCGGCAGGACCAGGAGCCTGACGATGTTGATGCCGCGACGTGTCAAGCATCGCAAGGTCATGCGGGGGCGCATGTCCGGGCTGGCCAAGGGCGGCCACACGGTCGCCTTCGGTGAGTACGGTCTTGCCACGCAGGAGCCGGCCTGGATCACGAGCCGCCAGATCGAGGCGGCCCGGCGCGCGATGACTCGCTCGGTCAAGCGCGGCGGCAAGATCTGGATCCGCATCTTCCCCGACAAGCCCGCGACCAAGAAGCCGGCCGAGACCCGCATGGGCTCCGGCAAGGGCGCGCCCGACCATTGGGTCGCGGTCGTCAAGCCCGGCCGGATCCTGTTCGAGATGGCCGGTGTCGCTCACGCCGAAGCCGTCGAGGCGATGCGGCTCGCGGGTCACAAGCTGCCCGTGGCCACCCGGGTGGTCGTCCGCGAAGGCGCGAAGGAGGCGTGACGATGGACCTCAAGAAGATCCGCTCGCTGTCCGACGCCGAGCTCGACGACGCCCTGAAGGAAGCGAAGCAGGACCTGTGGGGAGCGCGTTTCGCACTCTCGACCCGACAACTCAAGGACTACAGCAGCATCCCGCTGACGCGGCAGACGATCGCGCGGATCCTGACCGTCCAGCGCGAGCGCAAGCTCGAGAAGACGGCCTAGCGCGATGACAGGAGCGACACCCAAGGTGCGAGGAAAGCGGAAGACGAAGGTCGGCCGCGTCGTCAGCGACCGGATGGACAAGACGATCGTCGTGTCCGTCGAGCGACTGGCACGCCACCGGCTGTACAAGCGGGTCATCCGCCTGACGACCCGGTTCAAGGCCCACGACGAGGAGAACGAGGCACGCATCGGCGACACCGTCCTCATCGAAGAGGCGCGCCCGATCTCGGCGACGAAGCGCTGGCGGCTCGTCAGCGTGGTCCAGCGAGCCGGCGAGCACGGCTTGCCCGGTGAGGCCGTGGTCGCCGAGGAGGCGGCCGTGACCGAGGCCATCCACGCGGCGGCCCATCCCGGCCGGACCCGCGCGGCCGAGGCGGCCAGCGACGAGGGCGGCGAAGAGGCAGCCGCGGAGACGCCGGACGGTGATGACGTGTCTGCTGACGACCGCTCCGAGGACCGAGGCGACGCTCCTGCGAGCCATCGGTCCGAGGAGGAGGCGGTCTCGTGATCCAGCCCCAGACGCGACTCAAGGTTGCCGATAACACCGGCGCCCGGAGCATCCAGTGCATCCGGGTGATGGGTCGCTCCCTGAAGACGACGGCCGGCGTCGGTGACGTGATCGTCGCCAGCGTCAAACAGGCCATCCCCAACGCCGCCGTCAAGAAGGGCGACGTCGTCCGCGCGGTCATCGTCCGCACCAACAAGGAATACGGCCGCGCCGACGGGAGCTATATCCGCTTCGACGAGAACGCTGCCGTGCTCATCAACAACCAGGGCAATCCCCGTGGCACGCGCATCTTCGGCCCGGTCGCCCGTGAACTGCGCGACCGCAACTACATGAAGATCGTGTCGCTCGCCCCGGAGGTGCTGTGATGGCCGTCCGAACCGCCGTCGCGAGGTCGCCCAAGGTGCCCGAGATCCGCAAGGGCGACACAGTCGTCGTGCTGTCCGGTAAGGACGCCGGCAAGCGCGGCACCGTCGAGCGTGTTATCCGGCGCGAGGCTGCGCCGCGGGGCGGCCGTAGCGTGTTCCGTCGCGGCTCGTCGGCCGGCGGCGTGAGCGTGATCGTCGAGGGCATCAACATCGCCAAGCGCCACACGAAGCCACGCCAGACGTCGAGCTCCACCGACCGCATGCCCAAGATCCAGCAGGGTGGCATCCTCGAGATCGCCCAGCCCGTGCCGATCGGCAAGGTCATGGTCGTCTGCGGGAGCTGCGGCAAGCCCACCCGCATCAGCCACAAGACGCTCGACAACGGCCGCCGCGTGCGCGTCTGCCGCCACTGCGGTGAGCAGCTGGAGGTGAAGGCGTGACCAGCCGCCTGCACGAGCGCTACGCGGCCGAGGTCGTTCCGGCGCTCCAGAAGCAGTTCGATTACCGCAACCCCAACCAGGTGCCGCGGCTGTCGAAGATCGTGGTGAACATCGGTCTGGGCGAGGCCCTGACCAACGCCAAGGCGCTCGACGCCGCCCTCGGCGACCTGAGCACGATCACCGGCCAGAAGCCGATCGTGACCAAGGCCAAGCGGTCGATCGCCCAGTTCCGTCTGCGGACGGGCAACTCGATCGGGGCCAAGGTGACCCTCCGCGGCGAGCGGATGTGGGACTTCCTGGACCGACTGACGACGCTCGCCCTGCCGCGCATCCGCGACTTCCGGGGCGTGCCCGGGAAGTCGTTCGATGGCCGGGGCAACTATTCGCTCGGGATGCGCGAGCAGCTCGCGTTCCCCGAGATCGACTACGACAAGGTGGACCGTCTCCGCGGGCTGGAGATCAGCATCGTGACGACGGCGAAGACCGACGAGGAATCGAAGAAGCTCCTCGAGCTCCTCGGCATGCCCTTCGCCTCGTAGGCGCGGGGAGGGAGAACCATGGCCAAGAAATCGATGATCGCAAAGACCAAGCGAACCCCCAAGCACCCGGTGCAGGCGTACCACCGCTGCTTCGTGTGCGGACGGCCGCGCGCCTTCATGCGCCGGTTCGCGCTGTGCCGCATCTGCTTCCGGGAGCGAGCGCTCCTGGGTGAGCTGCCCGGCGTCACGAAGTCGAGCTGGTAGGACACCCGATGAACATCTCCGATCCGATCGCTGACATGCTCACGCGCGTGCGGAACGCGTCGCGGGCGCGCCACACCGAAGTGGTCGTCCCGGCGTCGCGGACCAAGCGTGAGATCGCCCGTATCCTCAAGGCCGAGGGTTTCATCGCCGACGTCAGCGAGGAGCAGGACGGACCCACCGCGGTCCTGCGCCTGACCCTCAAGTACGTGGACGGGAAGGTCCCGGTCGTGTCCGGCCTCAAGCGCATCAGCAAGCCCGGCCTGCGCGTGTACGCGCGCAAGACCGACATCCCGCGGGTGCTCGGCGGCCTCGGCATCGTCATCGTCAGCACGAGCCAGGGGATCATGACCGGCCAGCAGGCGCGTCAGGCGCAGCTGGGCGGCGAAGTCCTCGCGTTCGTCTGGTAGGCGAGCACGATGTCGCGTATCGGACGTTTGCCCATCACCGTCCCGTCGGGTGTCGACGTGACGATCCAGGGGCGCGAGCTGACCGTGAAGGGGCCCAAGGGCAGCCTCAGCCGGTCGCTCCATCCGGACATGTCGGTCACCCAGGAGGACGGCTCGATCGTCGTCAGCCGGCCGACCGAGCAGAAGATGCACAAGCAGCTCCACGGCCTCACCCGGACGCTCGTGAACAACATGGTCATCGGCGTGACCGATGGCTATCGCAAGGGTCTCGAGATCACCGGCGTCGGCTACCGCGCCGCGCTGAGCGGCAAGAAGCTGACGCTCAACCTGGGCTACAGCCACCCGGTCGAGATCGAGCCGCCCGAGGGCATCAGCTTCGAGCTCGAGAATCCGACCCGCCTGGCGGTCGTCGGTATCGACAAGGAGCTGGTCGGTCAGGTCGCCGCGCAGGTGCGTGCGACCCGCAAGCCCGAGCCGTACAAGGGCAAGGGCGTGCGCTACGCCGGTGAGCAGGTCCGCCGCAAGGCGGGCAAGGCCGGCAAGATCGGCGCCAAGAAGTAAGCACGACGAAGAACGAAGGACTGACCTGATGACGCAGCTCGCCAGCCGAGGCGCTGCCCGACGCAAGCGCCACGACCGGATCCGCCTCAACATGGCGGGCTCGGCCGGGCGGCCGCGTCTGGCCGTCTTCCGCAGCCTCAACCACATCTACGCGCAGGTCATCGACGACGCCTCCGGCCGGACGCTCGTCGCCGCCTCCACGCTGGAAAAGGACCTTCGCGGTTCCAAGTCCTCGAAGGCCGAGGAGGCAGCCGTCGTCGGCCGTCTCGTGGCCGAGCGGGCCAAGGCCGCCGGGATCGAGCGCGTGGTCTTCGATCGAGCCGGGTTCCGGTACCACGGGCGGATCAAGTCGCTCGCCGATGCCGCCCGTGGCGCCGGTCTCGAGTTCTGAGAGGAGCACCGTGGCAAGGATCGATCCGAACAAGCTCGCGCTCGAGGAGCGCGTCGTCCAGATCAACCGGGTGGCGAAGGTCGTCAAGGGCGGCCGCCGCTTCAGCTTCAGCGCGGTCGTCGTCGTCGGTGATGGCGCCGGTCACGTCGGGGCTGGCCTGGGCAAGGCCGGCGAGGTCCCCGAGGCGATCCGCAAGGGCGTCGAGGACGCGAAGAAGAACATCATCAAGATCCCGATGGTTGGGACGACGATCCCCCACGAGGTCAACGTCGAGTTCGCCGCCAGCAAGGTGATGCTCAAGCCGGCATCGCAGGGCACCGGCGTGATCGCCGGTGGCTCCGTGCGCGCCGTCCTCGAGGCGGCCGGCGTCCGCGACATCCTCTCGAAGATCTATGGCTCGACCAACCCGGTCAACGTGACCCGCGCCACCATCGAGGCGCTGCGTGGGCTGCATTCGGCCGAGGAGCTGTCCGCGCGCCGCGGCGTGAAGCTCGTGAGCCATATCTCCGGCCAGCCGGCCCCCACGGCGGAGGCCACGAATGGCCGCTAAGCTGCGGGTCACCCAGACCAGGTCGACGATCAGCCACATCGCGCGCAACCGGGCCACGATCAAGGCGCTCGGCCTGCATGGCATCGGCAGCACATCGGTCGTGCCGGACAACGACGCCACGCGCGGCATGGTTCGCCAGGTCCGCTTCCTGGTCGCCGTCGAGGAGATCGATGACGCCCCGGCGAAGCGCGCACGAGCGGCTGCGGATCACCCGGAGAGCCCCGAGGAAACAACATGAAGTTGCATGACCTGCGACCCGCCGAGGGATCGCGCAAGGAGCGCACCCGCGTCGGTCGCGGCATCGCCGCCGGCAAGGGCAAGACGGCCGGCCGTGGCACGAAGGGCCAGAAGGCACGCGCCGGCGGCTCGATCCCGCCGTGGTTCGAGGGCGGCCAGACGCCGCTCCACGTGCGGATCCCCAAGCTGCGCGGCTTCAAGAACCGCTTCAAGCTCCAGTACGAGGTCGTGAACATCGGCGCCATCGCTGCGGCCGTGGAACGCGGCGCGTTCGAGACCGAGTCACCCACCGGCGCCAAGGGGAAGTCGAAGGCGCAGATCACCGTCAACCAGGACATCCTCCGGGCGGTCGGGCTGGTGCGCAGCCTCGACAAGCCGCTCAAGATCCTGGGGGCCGGCGAGCTGGGATCCCCGCTGTTCGTCGTGGCCGATGCGTTCACCGGTTCGGCGCGTTCCAAGATCGAAGCAGCCGGCGGCACGGTCCAGGTCCTTGAGGTCTCGACGAAGCCGCTCAAGGCCATCGGGCTTGCGTCCGCCGAGTCGGAGGAGGCCCCGGCCAAGCCGGCGAAGGCTCCGAAGGCGACGAAGCGGGCCGAAGCCAAGGCCGACGTGGTCGCCGCCGACGAGGCGGTCACGACGAAAACGCCGACGAGGTCGCTGCCACTGCAGACATGCCCGCCGACGAGCCGGCTGCGATGGCGGATGTGCCCGCCGACGAGCCGGCGGCCGACGAGTCGAGCGACGCGACCCTTGACGAGACCGTCGAACCCACGGAACCCGAGCCCGACGCCGACGCCGATTCGAACTCGTCCGACGACGCCCGATAACCCGTGTTCGAATCGCTGCTGAACGCCTTCCGCGCGCCGGATATCCGGCGCCGGATCCTGGTCGTCCTGGGCCTGCTGATCGTCTTCCGATTCCTGGCCGCCGTGCCGGTGCCGGGCATCGACCGTCAGCAGCTCGCCGAGTTCCTGGAGGGCAACCCGATCTTCGGGTTGCTCAACCTGTTCTCGGGCGGCGGGCTGTCGAATTTCTCGGTCGTGGCGCTGGGGATGAACCCCTACATCAACGCGTCGATCATCATGCAGTTGATGCAGGGCGTGGTGCCCTCGCTCCAGGCGCTCAGCCGCGAGGGTGAGTACGGCCGCAACCGGATCACCCAGTACACGCGCTACCTGTCGGTCCCGATGGCGCTGCTGCAGGCGTACGGCTTCCTGGCGCTGCTCAACAACAGCGGAGTCCTGACCGGCGCGTTCGACCTCGGCAGCTTCGACACGCTGACGCAGATCGCGACGCTGACCGCCGGTTCCGTGGCCTTGATGTGGATCGGCGAGCTCATCACCGAGCGCGGTATCGGCAACGGCATCAGCTTCATCATCTTCGCCGGCATCGTGAGCCAGGCGCCCGGCGCGATCGGAGCGTTCACGGTCAACCCCAACATCGCCGCCCTGATCGCGTTCGGGATCGTGGCGATCGCCGCGGTCGCCGTGATCATCTATATCCAGGAAGGGCAGCGCCGCATCCCGGTCCAGTACGCCAGCCGTGTCCGTGGCCGGCGCATGTACCAGGGCGGCCAGACGTTCCTGCCGCTGCGCGTCAACCAGGCGGGCGTCATCCCGATCATCTTCGCCGTCAGCATCCTGCTGTTCCCGGTACAGCTCGCCTCGTACTTCACGGCCTCGGAGATCGACGTCGTCAAGAGCATCGCCGACGGGATCGTGTTCCTGCTCAACCCGAATTCGGTCCTGTACATCGTCCTGTACTTCCTGCTGACGGTCGGCTTCACGTACTTCTACACAGCGTTCACGTTCAAGCCGGACGAAACGGCCGAGCAGCTCCGCAAGAACGGTGGCTTCATCCCGGGCATCCGTCCGGGCAGGCCGACCCAGGACTACCTCGCACGAGTCGTGTCCCGTATCACCTTCGCGGGCGCGATGTTCCTCGCGATCGTGGCGGTGTCGCCGACGGTCGTGGGCGCGATCTTCCCGGACCTCGGTGCGATCGGGCTGGGCGGCACCAGCCTGCTGATCGTGGTGTCGGTGGTCGTCGAAACCATGAAGCAGATCGAAGCGCAACTGATGATGCGCAACTACGAAGGCTTCATCCGGTGACGGCGGCGGTCGCCACGGTCCGATGACCGTCCTCGTGCTGCTGGGAGCGCCGGGGGCCGGCAAGGGGACCCAAGCGGCGCTCCTCGCCGAGCAGGTCGGGATCCCGCATGTGGCCACCGGCGACCTGTTCCGGGCCGCCGTCCGGGACGGCTCGCCGATCGGTCTCGAGGCGCGCCGGTTCATGGAGCGCGGTCAGCTGGTGCCCGACGACATCACCATCCGGATGCTGCTCGGCCGGCTCGACCAGCCCGACGCGGCCACGGGCGCCATCCTCGACGGCTTCCCGCGCAACGGGTCGCAGGCGAAGGCGCTCGATGACGCGCTCGCCGATCGCGAAGAGAAGGTCGACCTCGCGATCAATATCCATGTGCCCGCGGACGAGGTCATCCGCCGCATGTCCGGCCGGTGGGTCTGCCGCGACCAGGGCCACGTCTACAACGAGACGACGAATCCGCCGCTCGAAGCAGGTCGCTGCGACATCGACGGGTCTCCCCTGGTCCAGCGCGAGGACGACCGCCCGGAGACGGTGCGGGCCAGACTAGACGTGCAGCTCGACAGCCTCCGGCAGGTCCTCGACCACTACCAGCGGACGGGCATCCTGCGCGACGTCGATGGGACGCGAGCGATCGACGACGTCGCCACCGACGTCCTGGCGATCGTCCAAGGCCGCGAACCAGGCAGCTGATCGTGGTCACCCGCAAGTCGCGCGCCGAGATCGCCCGCATGCGTCGTGCCGGGCAGGTCGTGGCCGAGGTCCTGGCCCTCGTGGAGCGTGAGCTCAAGCCGGGGATCTCCACCGCGCAGCTCGACCGGCTCGCCGAGGAGCACATCCGCGCGGCCGGCGCCATCCCGTCGTTCAAGGGCTACCCGGGCATCAACCCCCGCCGGCCGTTCCCGGCCAGCCTGTGTATCTCGCTGGACGATGAGATCGTGCACGGGATCCCGGGCGAGCGGACGATCCGTGAGGGCCAGGTCGTGTCGGTCGACGCCGGTGCGATCGTCGAGGGCTGGCATGGCGATGCTGCCCGGACCTTCTTCGTCGGCGTGCCGCCCGAGCCCGTCCAGCGGCTGATCAAGGCGACGCGCGAGGCGATGATGGCGGGCATCGCGGCGGCCGTACCCGGCAACCACATCGAGGACATCTCGGCGGCGGTCGAGGACGTCGCCAAGCCGCATGGCTTCGGCATCGTGCGGCAGTTCGTCGGTCACGGGATCGGCACGGAGATGCACGAGGAGCCGCAGGTCCCCAACTACCGGACCGGCCGCCGCGGCCGCAAGCTCGAGCCGGGGCTCTGTCTCGCGATCGAGCCGATGTTCACGCTCGGCGACTACCGGGCGCACGTCCTCGACGACGACTGGACCGTCTCGACCGTCGACGGCTCGCTGGCCGCCCACTTCGAGGATTCGATCGCCATCACCGAGAACGGTCCCGAAGTCTTGACCAGTGTCTGACCTCGTCGTCTGCTTGCTCGGATCGGCGTCTTTTGATAAGCTACGCGTTCGTGTGTCGGCCCGTTCGGGCCGGCACTCCGCGTGAGAAAGGGAAGCACACCAGCCTGTGGCCAAGAAGGATGCGATCGAAGTCGAGGGTACGGTGATCGAACCGCTCCCCAACACGATGTTCGCAGTGGAACTCGAGAATGGCCACCGGGTGCTCGCCCACATCAGCGGCAAGCTTCGGATGAACTTCATCCGCATCCTGCCGGGTGACCGGGTCCGCGTCGAACTATCGCCGTACGACCTCACCCGCGGCCGCATCACCTACCGACTCAAGTAATCACGCCCGCACGAAACACGATCGAGGATCCGTTGAAGGTCAGAGCTTCCGTCAAGGCGCGCTGCGACAACTGCAAGGTCATCCGGCGCCACGGCACCGTGATGGTCATCTGCAGTAACCCCAAGCACAAGCAGCGGCAGGGCTGAGCAGATGGCACGTATCGCCGGCGTCGACATCCCGCGCGAGAAGCGCGTCGAGATCGCGCTCACGTACGTCTATGGGATCGGCCTGCCCACCAGCCAGAAGATCCTCACCCAGACGAACATCAACCCCGATACGCGTGTCCGCGACCTCACCGAGGAGCAGGTCAACCGCCTGCGCGAGCTGATCGATCGGCGCTACAAGGTGGAGGGCGACCTTCGGCGGGAGACCGCGCTCAACATCAAGCGTCTGATCGAGATCGGTTCGTACCGCGGTCTCCGCCACCGGCGCAACCTGCCGGTCCGCGGCCAGCGCACCAAGACCAACGCTCGCCAGCGACGCGGACCGAAGAAGACGGTCGGCATCCGGCGCAAGAAGTGACGAGGGACTGACCAGGCATGGCGGAACGCAAGAAGGCGGTCAAACAGCGTCGGCGCGAGCGGAAGAACGTCCCCCAGGGGCACGTCCACATCCAGGCCACGTTCAACAACACGATCATCACCATCACCGACCTCAACGGCGCGGTCATCAGCTGGGGCTCGGCCGGTGTCGCCGGCTTCAAGGGCTCCCGCAAGAGCACCCCGTACGCGGCGGCGCTCTCCGCTGACGGCGCCGCGAAGCGCGCCATGGAGCACGGCATGCGCCAGGTCGAGGTCTACGTGAAGGGACCGGGTGCCGGCCGCGAGCAGGCCATCCGGTCACTGCAGGCAGCCGGCCTCGAGGTCAGCGCCATCACCGACGTCACACCGATCCCACACAACGGCTGCCGCCCGCCCAAGCGGCGCCGCGTCTAGTCGCACCGGAGTCCCATGGCCCGATACACCGAAGCCGTTTGCCGGATCTGCCGGCGAGAAGGCGCGAAGCTCTTCCTGAAGGGCTCGCGCTGCTATACCAAGAAGTGCGCGTTCGAGCGGCGTCCGACGCCGCCCGGTCAGCACGGCGTGCGCCGCCGCAAGGTCGGCGAGTACGGCCTGCAGCTGCGCGAGAAGCAGAAGGTCCGCAAGACCTACGGCGTCCTCGAGCGGCAGTTCCGTAACTACTTCATCGCCGCCGAGAACCGTCCCGGCGTCACCGGTGAGAACCTGCTCCGCTCGCTCGAGACGCGGATGGACAACGTCGTGTATCGGGCCGGGATGGCACCGTCCCGTGCGGCCGCACGCCAGCTCGTGGCGCACGGTCACTTCGCCGTGAACGGCGTCCCCACCAACATCCCGTCGTACCAGCTCAAGCCGGGCGACAAGGTCGAGGTCCGCGAGTCGCGACGGGGTCGCGAGCCGTTCAAGGTCGCCAAGGAGACGCTCCGCAACCATCAGCCGCCGGAATGGCTGAGCGTCGATGCCGGGTCGCTGTCCGGCACCGTCGTCACGCCGCCCAGCCGCGACCAGATGCCGCTCGACCTCAACGAGCAGCTCGTGGTCGAGTACTACTCGAGGTAACAGGCACCACATGATCGAACAACTCGAGAACCCGCAGATCGAGTCCGTCGAGGAAGTCGGCACGTACGCGAAGTACGAAGCCGGCCCCCTCCAGGCCGGCTATGGCGTCACCCTCGGCAATGCGCTCCGACGGGTCCTGCTCTCCTCGCTCGAAGGCGCGGCGGTCACCAGCATCCAGATCCGCGACGTCTACCAGGAGTTCTCGACGATCCCGGGCGTCAAGGAAGACGTCACCCAGATCGTCCTGAACGTCAAGAAGCTCCGGCTCAAGAGCTTCGCGGCCCATCCGGTCCAGCTTCGGCTCATCAAGAGCGGTGCCGGTGCCGTCACCGCCGCGGACATCGCCGAGTCGGCCGATGTCGAGATCATCAACCAGGACCTCGTCCTGATGACGATCGACACCGACGACGTGACGATCGAGATGGACCTGACCGTCGAGCGCGGCGTCGGCTACCTGGGCGCCGAGCGCGCCGAGGCGCTCCCGATCGGCGTGATCGCGGTCGATGCGATCTTCACCCCGGTCCGCAAGGTCAACTACTGGGTCGAGAGCATGCGCGTCGGTCAGATGACCAACTTCGACAAGCTCACGATCGAGATCGAGACCGACGGCACGATCAGCCCCGAGGAGGCGCTCAGCCGCTCGGCCGAGGTGCTGGTCAACCAGTTCCGCCCGTTCGTCACGGTCGGCATGGCGGCCGTCCCGGCCGTTGCCGCCACGGGTGTTGCGGCGCTGCCCCCGAACATGCTCGACATGCCCATCGAGGAGCTCGATCTCCCGATGCGCGCCTACAACTCGCTCAAGCGCAACAACATCGTCAAGGTCGGCCAGCTGCTCCAGCTGAAGGACGACGACCTGCTGCGCATGCGCAACTTCGGCAAGAAGTCGCTCGACGAGATGAAGGAGCGCCTGCGCATGCGGGGCTTCATCGTCCCGGACACCGAGGGCGACGTGCTCGACGATCTCGACGGTGAGGAGCCGTTCGAGGACGAGCCCGAGGCCTGACCCATGGCGCATCGGATCGGCGGTCGCAAGCTCAGTCGCAAGACGGGACCGCGCATGAGCCTGTTCAAGAACCTGACCGTGTCGGTCCTGCGCTACGAGCGGGTGAAGACCACCGAGGCGAAGGCCAAGGAGATCTCCGGCCGCGTCGAAAAGGTCATCACGCTTGCCAAGCGCGGTGATCTCGCGGCCCGTCGCGCGGTCGTCGCCCAATTCCCGAACGAGCCGCTCGTCGTGAACAAGTTGTTCGACGAGATCGCGCCCAAATACGCCGACCGCACATCCGGGTACACCCGGATCGTCCGGATCGGGCAGCGCCGCGGCGACGCGGCCGAGATCGTCCAGATCGAACTGGTCTGACCTAGCAGATGCCCGAGAGGGTGTCGCCGACGCGCTTTCGCGCGACGGTCGAATACGACGGGACGGAGTTCGCAGGGTTCCAGGTGAACCCGGGCAAACGCACCGTCCAAGGGGTCCTGGAAGACGCGCTGGCGCGCCTCGGCGACGGGGTGGTCCGGCGGGTCGACGGGGCCGGACGAACGGATGCCGGCGTCCACGCCACGGGACAGGTCATCGCCTTCTCGTACGCGGGCCGGTTGACGGCAACGGCGCTCGGTGAAGCGCTCGAGGCGACCCTGCCTCGGGACCTTGCGATCCGGGACCTGCGTCCGGTGCCGGACGGGTTCAACCCCCGCTATGCGGCGCGGTACCGGGAATACCGCTACACCGTCTGGAACGGGCCGCCCAGCCCGCTTCGCGAGCGCACCGCGCTCGGGGTGCGGGACCCGCTCGACACCGCCGCGATGGCGCGAGCCGCGTCGGCCTTCATCGGCCGGCACGACTTCCGGGCCTTCGGGGCAGCGGACCGATCCACGGTCCGGACCGTGACCGCGGTCCGGGTCCGGCGATCGGGTCGGCACGTGACGATCGACGTCCGGGCCGACTCGTTCCTTCGGGGACAGGTCCGACGGATGGTCGGCCTCCTGCTGGAGATCGGCCTCGGCAAGACAGACATCGACGCGGTCCCGGCGGCGCTCGCCGACCCGGGATCGGCAAGGAAGGGGCCGGCGGCCCCGGCAAAGGGACTGTGTCTGCGGCGCGTCGTCTTCGGGCGAGGTACCACAGCCAGGACGAACGGAGAACACGAGGAACGATGAACGCGAAGACCATATCGGTCCGTGAGAGCGAGATCGAGCGACGCTGGTACGTCGTTGACGCGACGGACGAGACGCTCGGCCGTCTCGCGTCGCGCATCGCGCGCGTCCTCGAAGGCAAGCACAAACCGACCTTCCAGCCCAACCTCGACTCTGGCGATCACGTGATCGTGCTCAACGCCGGGCGCATCGCGGTCACCAGCGACAAGCTCGAGAGCAAGCTCTACATCCGCCACAGCGGCTACCCGCAGGGGTACAAGGAGGAGACGCTGGGTCACCTCCTGGAGCGCCGGCCGGAGGAGGTCATCCGCCGTGCCGTCAAGGGCATGCTGCCGCGCAATCGACTCGGCACCCAGCAACTGCGCAAGCTGAAGATCTACGCCGGATCCGACCACCCCCATCAGGCTCAGCAGCCTGAGCCGCTCGCCTGACGAGGAGCCCTTCCATCATGTCCATCCCCGCCTTCTATTCCGGTACCGGCCGTCGTAAGACGGCCATCGCACGCGTTCGGCTGCTGCCGGGCGAGGGCGAGATCGTCGTGAACGGTCGATCGCTCGATGAGCACTTCGGCAACGCCGTCAACGAGGCCGAGGTGCGGCTCCCGTTCCGGGTCACCGGCACCGAGGGTCGCTTCAACGCGATGATCAAGGTCGAGGGTGGCGGCGTGCACGGCCAGGCCGGGGCGATCCGCCACGGCATCGCGCGGGCGCTGCTCGAGGTCGACGCCGACGCCAACCGCCTGCCGCTCCGCCAGGCCGGGTTGCTGACCCGCGATCCGCGTATGAAGGAGCGCAAGAAGTACGGGCTCAAGCGCGCTCGAAAAGCTCCGCAGTATACGAAGCGCTAGCCACTGCACGGACGCCCTGGGCGGTCCGCACGCGACTGACAGTCACGTTTTTCGAGCCGAGCCGGCGATCAGCCGGCGTTTCGGCTCAAACGCGTGTCCCCCACGCTCGTCTTCGGGCCGTATGGCAGTCCGAGGCGTCCCTCGACTCGAAAAACGCGACTGTGAAGCGCGGCACGGCAATTCAGTAGGCCAGTTCGCGAAGGAGCTCCGTGTCACCCGGTGTGACCCAACGGACGAACGAACAGGCGCTTAAGGGGCGACAAGCCGTCAGGTGTGCCACCCGGTGACCCAACGGACGAACGAGCACGCATCTCCGGCCGTTCAGCCGTCAGTTGAACCACCCCGTGACCCAGAACCCGGGTCGGGCCGGCGTTCGGGTCACCCCACGACCCGAACGAACGGGCTCCCGGCGGCCCCTCTCGGAGCCGCTACAGTGGCGGTATGACGGCCTCGATCGACACGCCCACCCTGCGCGGCCGCGACCTCCTGAGCGCCGCCGATCTCACGGCCGACGAGGTCACCCGCGTCTTCGACACGGCCGCCGAGCTGAAGGCTGAATTCCGCGCCACGCGACGCCACCAGGACAAGCTGCTCGCCGGTCGGACGCTGGCGATGCTGTTCCAGAAGCCGAGCCTGCGGACACGTGTGACGTTCGAGGCCGGCATGACCCAGCTTGGCGGCGCGGCGATCTACCTGCCGGAGGACGCGGTCATGGGCGCGCGCGAGGCCGTCCGCGACGTCGCCCGCAATCTCGAGCGGTTCGTCGACGCCATCGTCGCCCGCACCGGCCCCCACGAGGTCGTGCTCGAGCTCGCCGCCCAGGCTTCGGTGCCGGTCATCAACGGGCTGACGCTGCGCGAGCATCCCTGCCAGGCCCTCGCCGATGTCTTCACCATCCGCGAGCACCTCGGTCGGCTCGATGCCGCCGTCGTCACGTTCGTCGGCGACGGGAACAACGTCTACCACTCGCTCGCGCTCGTCGCCGCCGCGTTCGGGGCCGAGGTGCGGCTCGCCCATCCGGCCGGCTACGGCCCGGATCAACGGATCGTCGCGACCGCCCAGGCCCGGGCGGCAAGCACCGGTGGACGCCTGGTCTTCGGACAGGACCCCCAGGAACTCGTCGCCGGCGCCGACATCGTCTACACGGATGCCTGGACATCGATGGGCCAGGAGGTCGAGACCGAGGCACGCCGTGACGCATTCGCGCTGTACCGCGTCGATGACGCCCTCATGGATGCGGCCGGACCCGACGCGATGGCCATGCACTGCCTCCCAGCGCACCGCGGGGAGGAGATCACCTCGTCGGTGATGGACGGTCCGCGCAGCCTGATCTTCGAGCAGTCCGAGAATCGGCTGCACGTCCAGAAGGCGCTGCTCGTGGAGCTGATCGGCGCGGCCGCATGAGCGAGGCTCTGTTCGAGCGCTACAAGGACGCGCTCCGGCGCGGCCACGTCGCGAGCCAGCGCGCGCGGTTCGACGAGGCGCTCGACGCGTACAGCGAGGCGGCCAGGGTCGCTCCGGACCGCGCGCTGCCGCTCGTCGGCATCGGGCTCGTGCTGACGCGACTCGGCAAGTCCACCGAGGCGCTGTCTGCCTTCGACCTCGCACTCGACCGGTCGCCGACCGACGAGACCGCGCTCCGCGGCCGGATCGACACGCTGCTTGCTCTCGGCGATCGCGTTCGCGCCGCCGAGACACTCGATCGGCTCGTACCGGTCCTCGAGTCGGCCGACCGCCGGGCGGAGGCCATCGATTCGGTCGCTCGGGCGCTCGATCTTGCCGAGGGCCATGGCCGCCGCGAAGCGCTGCAGACGATGGTCGATCGCCTGGCTGCGGATCCGGCTGGCGCCGCAGCCGCCGCAGGCGCGGTGGAGGCGCTCGGCCGCGCGCGGGCGCTGCTCGCCGGGCCGATCGGCCCCGAACCGGAGCCGCCACCACCGCCGTTCGATCCGGCGGCGGCGATGGCCGCCGTCGAGGACGCCGCCGCCTCGGGTGAGGCTGACTCCACGAGGTCCGCGGCGCTGGCCGCCGCACGAGGCCATCGCGCCGCCGGTCAGGTCCACGCCGCCATCGACGCGTGTTACCAGGCGCTCGCCACCAACCCAGCCGACCCGTCGCTGCATCTTGCGCTCGCCGAGCTGTACCTCGACCGCGGCTGGCGCACGGCCGCGTCAGACAAGTTGGTGCTGCTCTCGCGCCTGATCGATCTCGGCGGCGATCCATCGACTCGCGAGCGGTTATGCGGTCTCGCCACGCGACTCCCGGACGACTCGCGCCTCGAGGCCATCTGCGCCTGACCCGAGGACCCGCTGGGGCGGGTCGTGCGGGGGCGCGATGCTACACTCCACACACGATGCCGGAGCTCATCGGTTCGATCTTGGAACAGGTCCGACTGACGACCCTTCTCGACATCGCGATCACGTCGCTGCTGATCTACTGGCTCTTCAGCCTTATCCGGGGAACGCGGGCGGTCCGACTGGTCATCGGCGTGAGCGTCCTGATCGTGGTGTACGTGCTTGCCGTCGCCCTCGGACTCGAGTTGTTGACGCGCATCCTGCAGGGCGGCGCGGTCGTCGGCCTGTTCGCGCTCGTCGTGATCTTCCAGCCGGAGATCCGCCGCGCGCTCGAGCGGATCGGCCGCGTCGGTTCGTTCGGGTGGATGCTGGCCGGCGCAGATTTACGTGCCGTCGAGAACGTCGCCAAGGAAGTCGCGCGCGCCGCCGCCGAACTGTCCGCCGAGGGCCACGGCGCCTTGATGGTGCTCGAGCGCGAGACCGGCCTCGAGGACACCGCCGAGACCGGCGTGATGATCCACGGCGATGTATCGGCCGATCTCCTCAGGACCATCTTCGCGCCGCGGACCGCCCTCCATGACGGCGCAGTCATCATCCGCGGCGAGACGATCCTCGCGGCAGGCGTGCTATTGCCACTCGCCGAGACGACCGTCCAGGTCGAGCGCTTCGGAACCCGCCATCGCGCGGCCCTCGGCATCGCCGAGCAGACCGACGCGATCGTGGTCGTCGTGTCCGAGGAGAACGGCCAGATCAGTCTCGTCGAGCGATCGCGGATCGTGCGCAACCTCAACGAGTCACAGCTCGCCCGCACCATCCGCCAGTTGCTCGACCCGAGCCAGGGTCGCCGCCGGCGCGCCCTGAATGGGTGGCGGTCCACGCCGGAGCCCGCGTCCACGTCGGCCGTACGAGCCCCGCGGTGACCCGAGCCCTCGGGGTCCTCATCCACAACTGGCCCCTCAAACTCGCGGCGATCGGTCTCGCCTCGCTCCTGTACGGCGGCCTCGTCCTGTCCCAGAGCTCTGACACGCTGACGGGCGTCGTCCCGGTGACACCACGCGAGCAGCCGGCCGACACCTTCCTGCTCACGACACTCCGACCGGTCACGGAGATCCGCTACTTCACGCCATCGAACGTGCGGCCGATCTCATCAGACTTCGAGGCATGGGTCGATCTCAGCGATGTTCCGCCCGGCAGCGGCCGGCAGAGCGTGCCGATCCAGCTGCGGTCCATCGACCCGCGGGTGCGGGTGCTCGGTTTCGAGCCGCAGACAGTCGCCGTCGAGCTGGATCGAGTAGCGGAGAAGACCGTGCCGGTCCAGGTGGAGCGCGGCGATATCCCTGTGAACATGTCGGTCGGTGCCGAGACCGTCGACCCGCCCGACGCTCGCGTGATCGGGCCGGCCTCGGTCCTGGCGAGAGTGGTCGCCGCACGGGCATCGGTGGTCGTGCAGCCGTCGGGCATCGATGTCGACCAGGACGTCGAGCTGGTGCCGATCGACAGTGTCGGCGACGCGGTCGCGCAGGTCAGAGTGGAGCCGGCGACCGCGCGCGTCATGATCCCGATCTTCTCGGACCGGCAAACGCGGCAGCTACCGGTCAACCCGCAGATCACGGGCACACCTGCCGCCGGCTTCGAGCAGTCGACCCTCAGCGTGGAGCCCCGCTTCATCACGGTCGAAGGCGACGTCGACGAGCTCGAGGCCCTCGCCACGATCGACACCGTGCCGATCCCGATCACCGGGCTCTCGGCCTCGCGCACGCTCCAGGTCGGGCTCGCGCTGCCGACCGGGGTCGTGGCGCTCGACGTGCAGGAGGTGACGGTGGAGGTCGGCATCCGCCCCGTCACCGGGACCCGTTCCTTCGAGGTGGGCCTCCGCCTGATCGGCGTCCAACCCGATCTCGCCTACCGGGCCGGGGTCGACCGCGTGCTGATCACGGTCGGCGGCAGCACGCCCGACCTCGATCGGCTGATCGGCGCCACGCTTGCTGCAGACCTCGACGTCACCACGCTTGGTCCGGGCACGACCGATGTCCAGGTGACCGCCGCCTTGCCGCCAGGGATCTCGCTCGTCGTGGCCAACCCGCAGCGTGTCCAGGTGGTCGTGACGCCGCGCCCCACGCCCCCGCCGTCCTGAGCGGATGGGGCAGCTCTTCGGGACTGATGGCATCCGCGGGGTCGCGAACGTCGACCTCAAGCCGACCATGGCCTACGCGCTCGGTCGTGCGACGGCCAAGCGACTCGCCGAGCCCGGTTCCGCCATCGTCGTCGGGCAGGACACGCGGCGGTCGGGTGACATGTTCGTCGCGGCTATCGTGGCCGGGGCGACCAGCCTCGGCGTCGACGTCCATGTCGTCGGCGTCGTCCCCACCCCGGCGCTCGCCCACCTGACGCAATCCGGCGACTACCGCGCGGGGATCATGGTGTCGGCGTCGCACAACCCCGCCGACGACAACGGGCTGAAAGTGCTCGACGCCGATGGGCTCAAGCTCGACGACTCGATCGAGGACGAGCTCGAGGCCCTCATCTGGCGCGAGGGCGAGCTCGGCGGCGCCGGCAACGCCACCCTCGGCCGGCGGATCGACGCTGTCGACACCATCGAGCGCTACCTCGAGCACCGACGTGGCCTGGCCACCGCGATCGACGCCAGTGGCCTGCACATCGTCCTCGACGGCGCGAACGGCTCCGGCGGTGCGGCAGGCCAGGAGATCCTGGCCGCGACCGGCGCCCGGGTCGACGCGATCCACGTGGACCCCGACGGGGTCAACATCAACGTCGAGTCGGGCGCGACGTCCCCGGGCTCGCTCGCCCGCGCGGTCGCGGAACGCGGGGCGGACGTGGGCTTCGCGCTCGACGGCGACGCCGATCGGCTGATCGCGGTCGATGGGCAGGGCCGGATCGTGGACGGCGACCAGCTCCTCGGGATCCTCGCCCTCGAGCGGCTCGAGCGCGATGCCCTGCCGGGCGGCCTGGTGGTGTCGATCCTGTCCAACGGCGGTCTGCAGAGCGCGGTCGAGGCGGCCGGCGGCGAGGTCGTCCGCACCCCCGTCGGTGACAAGTACATCCTCGAGGGGATGCAGGTGGCGGGGGCCATGCTCGGCGGCGAGAAGTCGGGGCACGTGATCGTCCTGGAGCACACGACGTCGGGCGACGGCATCGTCACCGCGCTCGAGGTCCTGCGTGTGATGACCACGCGAGGCGCGCCGCTCGCGACGCTGGCGAAAGCGATCACCCTGCTCCCCCAGCAACAGCGGGCGGTCAAGGCGCGACACAAGGACCAATGGGAGGGCGACCCCACGCTGCGGCGCGCGATCGCCGATGCGAGCGCACGGCTGGGGAGCTCCGGAAGGGTCCTCGTCCGGCCGTCCGGGACCGAGCCCGCGCTGCGGGTCATGGTGGAAGGACCCGACGAGGCGCTCGTGACCGAGCTCGCCGACTCGCTCGCGACCCTCGCGGGCGAGCGGCTAAACTGACGGGCCGCAACGGAGAGCAGCCAGGCACATGTGCGGCATCGTCGGCTACACGGGACCCCGCGAGGCTGGTCCCATCCTCATCGAGGGTCTCGCCCGCCTCGAGTATCGGGGCTATGACTCGGCCGGCATCGCGCTGGTCGACGATAGCGGCGATCTCTTCGTCGAGAAGAAGGCCGGCAAGCTCGAGAACCTGCGGGCGGCCATCGCCGACCGCACACCGCACGCCGCGATCGGGCTGGCACACACCCGCTGGGCGACCCACGGCCGCCCGAACGACCTCAACGCCCACCCGCACCAGGACTGCACGGGCGACATCACGGTCATCCATAACGGGATCATCGAGAACTTCCGCGAGCTCCGTGACGGCTTGGAGGCGCGCGGCCATCGGCTGACGTCCGAGACCGATACGGAGGCGCTGGCGCACCTCATCGAGGAGTGCTACCAGGGTGACCTGGCCGATGCCGTCCGTGGCACCCTCCGCCAGGTCGAGGGCGCGTACGCCATCGCCGTGATGCATCGCGGCGAGGTCGACCGGCTGGTCGGGGCGCGCAAGGACGTCCCACTGGTCGTCGGCCTGGCTGATGGCGAGTCCTTCCTCGCCAGCGATGTGGCGGCCATCCTCGCCCACACCGACCAGGTCCAGTTCCTCGAGGACGGCGATGTCGCCGACCTGCACCCGAGCGGCGTCACGATCACGAACGTCGACGGCACGCCCCAGGAGCGAGAGGTCACGACCATCGACTGGACGACGGAGGCCGCCGAGAAGGGCGGCTACGAGCACTTCATGCTCAAGGAGATCCACGAGCAGCCCGAGTCGCTCCGCCAGGCGATCGCCGGCCGCGTCACGAGTGAGGACCACATCTGGCTCGAGGAGCTCGAGGGGTTCGGCGACACGCTCGCCCAGATCGATCGGGTCGAGTTGGTCGCCTGTGGCACGGCCTATTACGCGGCGCTGGTCGGCGCGGCCGCGATCCAGGATTGGCTCGGGATCCCGGCGCGCGCCACAGTCGGCTCGGAGTTCCGCTACAGCCCGCCGCCGATCGATGGGCGCACACTCGTCATCGCCGTCACCCAGTCGGGCGAGACCGCCGACACCATCGCGCCGACCCGCCTCGCCCGCGAGCGTGGAGCTCCGATCATCGCGGTCACGAACACGGTCGGCAGCGCGATCACGCGTGAGGCGCATCGCGTGCTGTTCCTGCAGGCTGGTCCGGAGATCGCGGTCGCGGCGTCGAAGACGTTCGTCGCCCAGGTCACGACGCTGGTGATCCTCGCCGCGGCGATCGCCAAGGCCCGTGGTGCGCTGGGTCTCGAGCAGGAGCAGGAGCTGGGTGCGGCCCTGCACGCACTGCCGAAAGCCGCCGAGCGCGCACTGGAGAACGAGTCGGGCGCAGCCGAGCTCGCCCGTCGCTATGTCAACTCGCGTGGCTTCATGTTCGTCGGCCGGGGGTACTCCTATCCGACCGCGCTCGAAGGTGCCCTCAAGCTCAAGGAAGTCAGCTACGTCCACGCCGAGGGCTATGCCGCCGGCGAGATGAAGCACGGCCCCATCTCGTTGCTCGACGCCGAGTGTCCGCTCGTGGCGGTCGCGACCCGCTCGTCGGTATACGACAAGCTCATGTCGAACGTCATGGAGGGTCGAGCGCGCGACGCCCGCGTCATCGCGGTCGCGACCGAAGGCGACCCGCAGATCGAGCGGTTCGCCGACGACATCTGCTGGGTGCCCGACACGCACGAGGCGCTCAGCCCGGTACTCGCGATCATCCCGCTCCAGCTCTTCGCCTATCACGTGGCGATCGCCCGCGGCACGGACGTCGACCAGCCACGCAACCTCGCCAAATCAGTCACCGTGGAGTGACCTGATGGCGGACACGGCAGAGTCATCGGGTGTGTCCGCCAGCGATACCGCGTTCGGCGGCATGACTGAGCTCGGGATCGACATCATCAAGGTCGACCGTATCCGCGCCTCGTTGGAGCGGTTCGGCTCGCGGTTCACGCAGCGCGTACTGACGCCATCCGAGCAGCGCTACGTGCGTGGCCGACCCGAGACGATGGCCGGTCGTTGGGCTGCCAAGGAAGCCGTCTCGAAGGTGCTCGGGCTCGGTGTGCGGGGCATCGGCTGGCGCGACATCGAGATCGAGCGGCTGCCGACGGGCCAGCCGGCCGTCCGCCTGCATGGCCGCGCCGCCGCCCGCGCCGCGCAGCTCGGCATGGGCAGGATCGCGGTGACGATCAGCCACGAGGCCGATTACGCGGTCGCGATGGCATTCGGCCTGCGGACCGCTGGCGGCCGCTACCTGTTCCCGCCCGACATCGAGGATCGGCTCGACGACCGTGAGCGTCGCATCCTGGCGCGGATCGAGCGGCTCCGGGACCTGGCCGAATTGAACGGCGCCGCGGCCCTGGCGACCGATGCGCCGGATAGCGACGAGTCCGCCCGTGCCTGAGCGCCGGGCGCTCGGCTTCGGCCGGCGTTCGCACGATCCGTCGCCGGCAACGAACGGCGGCCCCGACGAGCGACCCTGGCCGCAGGACGCGGCTCGGCTCGACGAGGAGTCGGCCGTCGCGCTCCTCCCGCTGCGCCCGGCACGTGGTCACAAGGGCTCGTTCGGCAAGCTTCTCGTGCTCGCCGGTTCGCTGGACTACGCCGGCGCGGCGCTGCTCGTCTGCCGAGCCGCCGGCCGCACTGGGGTCGGGCTGGTCACGCTGGCCGTGCCGGAGACGCTCCAGCCCCTGTTCGCGGCAAAAGTCGTCGAGGCGACCACGATGGCGCTGCCCGAGGACGACGTCGAGGAGATCGACCCGGAGCCGGCCCTCGCCCGCATCCTCGATCACGAGCACGACGCACTGGTCGTCGGCCCGGGCCTGCGGCCGGGTCTGGCGACGGCCGAGCTCGTGCGCGAGCTCATCGATGCCGGCGGCGAGGAACGGCCGCCGCTCGTGCTCGACGCCGAGGCGCTCCGCTCGCTGGCGTCGATGGATGCGTGGTGGGATGGGGATCGCCGCGCGGCCGTCCTGACCCCGCACGCCGGCGAATTCAAGCGGCTCCGGACCGGCAGCGATGTGGCACCCGATGCCGACGGCGACCTCGCGGATGACGACGACGCGCGGGTCGCGGCTGCCAGGGATGCCGCGGCCACCTGGCGGCAGGTGGTCGTGCTCAAGGGCGCGCGTACGGTCATCGCCGCCCCCGACGGCGATGTCGTCGTCGCACCGTTCGAGAACCCGGCGCTCGCGACGGGCGGCACCGGCGACGTGCTCGCTGGTGCGATCGGCTCGCTCCTGGCCCAGGGCCTCACGCCGTACGCCGCCGCGCGGCTCGGCGTCTACCTGCACGGGACCGCGGGCGACGGGCTGCGCGAGCGGTACGGGGACGCCGGCCTGCTCGCCTCGGACCTGCCGGACGGCCTCGCGATCGCCCGCCGGCGGCTGGCGACGATCGCGGAGCGGCGGAGCAGCGGGAAGCGCCTCGGGTTCCGCGTACGCGAGGAGGCGCCCCCGGTACCCGAGCCCGACGTGGCGCCAGCCTGATCATCCCGACGACACCGTCGACAGCAGGGTGACGCCCTCGACGCGACCGCCGATCGAGACGCGACTCGCGGATGCCGGCTTGCCGCCGATCCCGCGGCTGACCTGGCTGGAGCTCGACCTCGACGCACTGGCCGGAAACGTCGCTGCGCTCCGTACGCTCGCCGGTGGAGCGCCGGTGCATCCCGTGGTCAAGGCCGACGCCTACGGGCACGGCGCCGTCCCGATCGCCCGGGCGCTTGTCGCGGGCGGGATCGACGGGCTGTGTGTGGCGACGATGGACGAGGCGCTCCAGCTGCGCGAGGCGGGCATCGAGGTCCCGATCCGAGTGCTGTATGCCATCCCGCCCGCCCTCGTCCCTGAGGCGATCAGCGAGGACATCACGGTCGCTGCCGGCGATCGGGAAAGCCTGGCCGACGTGCTGGGTGCAGCCAAGGCGCACGGCGACGCCACTCCCGACGGATCGCTCAGGCTCGAGATCGAGGTGGAGACCGGGCTCGGGCGCGGCGGCGCCGCTCCCGACGAGGTCGTCGCCATGGCGGATGCGATCGGGCGCTCGGGCGTGGCCCGGCTCGTCGGGATCTGGACCCACCTCCAGGCGAGCGATGACGCGCCGATCACGGCTCGCCAGCTGCAGCGCTTCGACGTGGCGTCGACGGAGCTGTGGGGGGCCGGCCTCGCGCAGCCCGATGGCACCGAGCCGCCCCGCCACGTCGCGGCGAGCGGCGGCCTGCTGACCGGCGTGGCCGGCTACGGCGGCGTTCGCCCCGGCCTGTCGACCTACGGCATCGTGCCGGACGAGCTGGCCGGCCGCGACCTGCGCGCGCCGGGGGCGAGCGGTTTTCGGCCGGTCATGTCGCTCCACGCTCGCCCGATCCGGGTCGTCGACCTGCCGGCCGGCCACGGCGTCAGCTATGGCCCCACGTTCACGACGGCCCGGCCCAGCCGGATCGCGACGCTGCCAGTCGGCTACGGCGACGGCTACGCCCGCGCGTTCGCCAATCGGGCCGAGGCGCTGGTGCGCGGGATCCGCGTTCCGCTGGTCGGCAGCATCACGATGGATGCCGTCATGGCGGACGTCACGGACGTGCCCGGACCGCCTGTCGGGCCCGCCGACGAGTTCGTCCTGCTGGGTTCGCAGGGTGCGGAACGCATCACCGTCGAGGACCTGGCGCGGCTGCGCACCACCAACACGTGGGAGGTGGTGACCCAGATGTCTGGGCGTCTGCCCCGGGTGTACCATGCCGCAGCCGGAGCGATCGGTCTGCGGACGCTCACGCGATCCGGGTGGAGAGGGTAGTGGCGCGCATCGAGCTCTGGAATGGCGATATCTGCGACCTCGAGGTCGATGCGATCGTCAACCCCGCGAACCTGAGCCTGTGGATGTCGACGGGAGTATCGGGTGCGATCAAGCGAGCCGGGGGTGACGATATCGAGTTCGCCGCGGTCCGGCAGGCGCCGGTCGCGCTCGGCGAATCCATCGTGACCGGCAGCGGCAACCTGGCGGCACGTGCCGTGATCCATGCGGTCTCGCTCGATCGCGATCGACGGACGAGCGGCCCCGTCATCGAAGCCGCCGTCCGGAGCGCGATGGCCCGCGCGCGGGAGATCGGCGCCACCAGCGTGGCGTTCCCCGCGCTCGGCACCGGCGTGGGCGGCTTCCCGCTCGAGGAATCGGCGCGGATCACCGTCGCGGCCGTCCGCGACGAGCTCGAGCGCTCGCCGGGGATCGAGCACGTCACGTTCGCGCTGCGCGGCGCGGCGCCGTACGAGGCGTTCCAGGGCGCGATCGCCGAGAGCAGCCCCGCGACCGGGCAGGCCGGTATCGTCCGATGAGCTTCCCGATGGAGCCGAACGAGGAGCAGCGCAACGAGCTGGTCGAGCAGGTCGCGCGCGAGATCCAACTGCGCGGTCTGACCTCGTCCGCGGTCCATTTCCTCGAGGCCAGCCGCCCGTACCGTGCGCTTGGCGCCAACGCCATGTTGTTCTTCGATCCCGTGCTGCGCGGCGTGTTCGGGGGCGATCTGGCGTCGGCGAGCGAGATCATGGCCGACGACACCGGGATCGAGCTGCTCATCGCCAGGCTCGAGGAGCTCGACGACGAGCTCGTCTGGGACGGCTGAGCCGGATCCACGCCCGATCGGCTGGTCGGCCGGTCCGCTCGAGTCCGGGTAGCATCAGGCGGTGACGCAGCCGCACGCATTCCTCGTGATCGACCACGGCGCCGCGACCGTCTCGACCGCCCTGATCGGCCGGGCCGCCGGGGCATGGCGGCTGATCGGCAGCCTGTCGATCCCCTCTGGTGCCGATCTCGATCCGGCGATCGAGTTGCTTGTCGCGCGGACCGAAGCGGCCGATCCGGTGGTCGCCCACGCCCTCGGGATCGCCGGCCTCGACCGGGACGCGCTGCCGCGCCTGGAGGTGCGCAGCACTCGACCGCGCCGGCTCGCCGTCGTGGCCGGCTCCGAGCGGACGCTCGCGGGACTGGTGGCGACGGCCGGACGCAGCGGCTGGCGACCGAGCGGGGCCAGCGTCGAGACCACCGACCCACTCGCGATGTCACGCCTGCTCCTGGAGCGCGACGTCGCGGCGATCGTGGTCGGGGCCGGCGATCCGCCGCGCGCCGATGAGCGAGCGGGCATCCGCGAGCTGGCGACACTCGTCGCAGCCGTCGCACAACGCCGCCCGGAGCTCCCGATCATCCTGTCGGGCTCGATGTCGGAGGGGCTCGACATCTTCGGCGACGTCGGTGCCCGGCCCGGCGAGGTGCTGCTTGCGCCGGCGGCCGCGAAGCCGACCGCGACGAGCGACCCGGACGCAGAGGACCCGCTCGCCGACCTGCTCCTCGAGCTGGCCCTCCCGGCAGATGACCCGCGCCGCGCGCTCGGGGCCGGCACGCGGGCGCTTGCCGACGTCCTGAACCGCCGGATCGAGGCGATCATGCTCGGCCACGATGCGGGCGCCCGGGCTGTCGCCATCCCAGCTGCCGGCGGCCGGCCGTCGTCCGTTCGGCTCGCCGTCGTCCCGTCCGCAGCGGTCGCGCCGGACGACCCGGACGACGCCGTGGTCGATGGCGTGCTCCTGTGGACGACCGTGCCCGCCGACCGCCATCGCATCCGCGACCGCATGCGCGAGCTGCGCATCGCTCCCTGGTCGGATGCCGCAGGGGAGGGCGCCGCGCTCCGGATGGCCGCCGCGCGCGCCGCTCTCGTCCGGTTGGGCGCGGCGACGGCACGGTTCGACGACGGTCCCGTGCCCGACTTGATCGTGGTCGCGAGCGGCGTCTGGACGTCGGTCCCCGCGCCGGCCGTCTCGCTCGCACATATCGACGTGCTCCGGCGGCCTGGCGCGAGCCAGTACGCGTTCGACCACGCGCGATTGCTCGGCGCGCTGGGGGCGATCCCCGACGCCGGCGAGCGGCGGGTGCTGTTCTCGGACCTCGTCGACGATCTGCTCGCTCCACTGGGGAGCGTCGTTACGCCGGCCGGGCTGCGGGCCGGCAAGTCGGCGGGCAGCGTCGTCGTCCACGCATCGGACGGCGCCAGCGAGCTCGAGCTGGTCCCGGGTGGTCTGGAGCTCGTTGACCTGCCGCCGGGCGCAACGGCCGTCGCGGAGTTCAAGTTCCGCGATCGTGTCCGGCTGGGCGGCCGTGGCCGCCATTTCGCGATCGATGTCGCTGGCGGGCTCGGCGGACTCGTGGTCGACCTGCGCGACGTGCCGCTCAAGCTGCCGGACCGCGCCGATCGGCGACGCGACCTCCTTGCGGCGTGGCAGTCCTCGCTGTGGGCAGGGTCGGACGCATGACCGAGCACGACGGCGGGCACAGCGAGCACAACGGACACGTCCCGGTGAACGGCGACGAGCACCCGGCCGTCGCCGAGCAGCAGCAGCCGGCCACCCCGCCCACCGACCTCGGACTCGTCCGGTTGCGACGGTTGCTCGAAGGCCCGATCGACGTCACGTTCCCGCTCGCGCCGGGCGACCGCGCGCTGGTCGCAGCCGGGGAGTCGGTGGTGCCGGGTGCGCCGGTCATCGAGCGGCTCCGCGACGTGCGGCTGGTCGATGCGGTCGTGCCCGAGACGGCCCAGCCCAGCCCCGGCGGGCACATCGCCGATGGCGAGCTGCTGTTCGAATGGCGCGGCCGGTGGCGCGTGGCCGGCGGTGACGTCACCGAGCCGATCGACAGTCCCATCGCCGGGATCGTGCGTGAGGTCGACGCCGGGACCCGCATCGTCGTGCGGGCGACCGGTCAGGGGCTCCGGGGCATCGTCGCCCTCGGCGGGCCAACGCGCGGTGCGCTCCACGTCGCCTCGTGGGTGGAGGGCGAGCTGCGGGGCGGGTCGGTGGATGTCGGGCTGGCCGGCAAGGTGCTCGTCGTCGGCTCGCGGATCGACGCCGAGACCCTAACACGGGCCCGGGCGATGGGCGTGCGCGGCATCATCGTGGCCGGCCTGGCCAGCAAGGAGCGGCGCGATTTCCTGGCCTCCGAAGGACGCCAGCGAGCGGCGCTCCACCGTCTTCCGCCGTTCGCGGTCCTCGTCCTGGAGGGCGCCGTCCGGCGCCCGCTGGCTGGCCCAGTCATGGACATCCTCGATGCCCTCGAGGGGCGTGACGTGGCGATCGTGGCCGCTCCGCCGATGCTCATCTTCGACGAGCCCGAGCTCGAGCTCCCGGCGCCCCGCCCCGACCACGTCCGCGTCCGCGCCGGGCAGCTGTCCGGGCGGGAGGGGACTTGGACCGGGCTGCTGGGTCCGCGCCGGTTCACCGGTGGCGTCCACCTCGAGGCGGGCACCGTCCGATTCGACGACGGCTCGGTCGTGGCCGTCCCGCTCGGCGACCTCGAGCGGTTCGCGTGACCTCGTTGCGCACCCAGACGGCCGACTCGCTGGTCCGCGTCTGCCCGGACCCCGCGGCGACGAGCACGCTCGGGAGGGCGATGGGAGCCGTGGCGCAGGCGGGCGACCTCGTCTGCCTGTGGGGCGAGCTCGGTGCCGGCAAGACGCATCTCGCGAAGGCGTTCGGGGCCGGACTCGGTGTGACCGAGACGATCACCTCGCCGAGCTTCATCCTGATGGCCGAGTACGAGGGCCGGCTGCCGCTGTTCCACATCGATCCGTACCGGCTGGCGAGCGCCGAGGACGCGCTGGCCGGTGGGCTGATCGACGAGCGCCAGGCGGATGGCGTCACCCTCGTCGAATGGCCCGAGCGGCTCGGCGACGCGCTCCCGCTCGATCGCCTCGACGTCCGCATCGACGGGACCGGCGAAGAACCACGGACGATCACGCTGGTCGCCTGGAGCGAGCGCTACCGCCGCTATCTCGAGGCGGCCGGGTGACCCACGACGGCCGCCGGCCGGCCATCCTCGCCATCGACACCGCGACCGCGTCCGTCGTCATCGCGACCGGCTCGCCTGATGGCGTCGTCGACGGCATCTCGACCTGGGCCGCCGGCCATCGCCACGGCGAGACGCTGCTGCCGTCGATCGAGCGCTTCCTCGGCGAGCAGAACATCCGGCGGTCTCGCCTGACCGGGATCGTGGTCGGGACGGGTCCGGGCGCGTTCACCGGTCTGCGAGTGGGGATCGCCACCGCCAAGGGCATCGCGCACGGGCTGGGCATCCCGATCGTCGGCGTGTCCACGGCCGAAGCGTTGCTGGCCGCGTCAGGCGTCGACCGCGCTGTCCTGCTGTTGCCCGCGGGCCCCTCGGACCGGTTGATGGTGCGGGCCGGCCAGCCACCCGAGCCGCTGCCGGCCGGCACGGAACCGAAGGTAGGCGCCTGGGAGCGGGTGGTCGCGCTCGACCTCGAGGGCCGCGCCGCCGCCGACGCGCTGGAGCGTGGCGCGCACGCCAGGGAGAGGCTCGGCCACGAGCTGATCCGTATGGGCGCCGAGCGCCTGCGCGCCGGCGGTCCGAGCGAGCTCGAGACGCTCGTCCCCGACTACGTCACCCTGCCCCGCGGTGTTCGCGCGGCCGACGGATCGATCGCGTGGTCGCGCGACCACCGGTAAGGATCGTCATCGAGCCGATGCGGCTCGATGACCTCGCGGCCGTCCAGGCGATCGAGCACGCCAGCTTCAGCGCGCCGTGGCCGCCGCACGCCTACCGCAGCGAGCTCGAGTCGAACCGGCTCGCGCACTACCTCGTGGCGCGCGCGGGTGACGATGTGGCCGCGTACGGCGGGATGTGGCTGATGGTCGACGAGGCGCACATCACCACGTTCGCCGTCCACCCCTCCTGGCGCCGGCAGCGGATCGGCGAGCGCCTGCTGCTGGCGTTCCTCGACGTGGCCGTCGACCGCGGCGCCAACGAGGCGACGCTCGAGGTGCGCCTGTCCAACCTCGCCGCGCGGAAGTTGTACGAGAAGTACGGCTTCCGGCCGGTCGGGCTCCGGCCGCGCTACTACAGCGACGACCAGGAGGACGCGCTGATCATGACGACGCTGCCGCTGTCGGATGCCGCGATGCGTGATCGGATCGGGCGGCTGCGAGCGGAGCTCGAGGCGTCGCCGGCACCGTCCGGTCCGACGACGCCGGACCATCCGGTCGTGGACGGGCGCCCGTGAGCGGCCCGCTGCTGCTGTCGATCGAATTGTCGTGCGACGAGACCGGCATCGCGCTCGTCGAGGGTGGCCGGCGCATCCTCAGCAACGTGGTCGCGTCGCAGGTCGCGCTCCACGCCCCGATCGGGCGGGATCGTGCCCGAGCTGGCCGCCCGGGCCCACCTCCGCTGGATCGTACCGACGCTCGACGAGGCGTGGTCGGCCGCTGGCGTGTCGTGGGACGACGTCGACGGGATCGCCGTCACCTACGGGCCGGGTCTGGCCGGCTCGCTGCTCGTCGGGATCAACTTCGCCAAGGCGCTGGCGTGGGTCCACGATCGCCCGCTGCTCCGCGTCAACCACCTCGAGGGCCACGTCTACGCGGGCTGGTTGCTCGATCCGGGCGAGGACGCGGACTCCCGGATCGAGCCGGTCTTCCCGCTGGTGGCGCTCGTCGTCTCGGGCGGTCACACATTCCTCGCCGAGATGACCGACCACCTCACGTATCGCCTGCTCGGGACGACCGTCGACGATGCCGCGGGCGAGGCCTTCGACAAGGTCGGGCGGCTGCTCGGCCTGGGCTACCCGGGAGGGCCGGCGATCCAGCGAGCGGCGGAAGGTGCCGAGCGCCGTGACGTCGCCTTTCCGCGCGCGTGGATGGGCGACACGTACGACCTGAGCTTTTCGGGGCTCAAGACCGCGGCGCGTCGGATCGTCGCCGACGCTCGGGCTGGGGAGGGCATCGCCCCGGACGACACCGAGACTCCGCTGTCCGCGGCCACGACCGCGGAGCTGGCGTGGGGGTTCCAGGACGCGGTGGTCGACGTGCTGGCGACCAAGACGGCCCGTGCCGCCCGCGAAGTCGGGGCGAAGTCGATCATCCTGGGCGGCGGCGTGGCGGCGAACGCCTGCCTGCGGGAGCGGCTCGCGGCGGAAGCCGCCGACCTGGGCGTGCCGCTGATCGTGCCGCGACCGGGCCTCTGCACGGACAACGGGGCGATGATCGGCGCGGCAGCCGCCCGTCGGTTCGAGATCGGCGAGCGCGCGTCGTTCGACCTCGACGCCCGCCCGTCGCTGCCGCTCGCGACTCGCTGATGGGGCGGTAGCGTGCCCGCGACCATCGATGCGGCGCAGGTCCGGGAGACGCTTCGTGCCGCCGGGCTCCGTGCCAGGCACGCGCTGTCTCAGAACTTCCTGGCCGACCCCGACGTGCTCTCGGCGATCCTCGCCGAGGCCGCGCCGTTGCCCGGCGAGGGCGTGCTCGAGATCGGGCCCGGCCTGGGCCTGCTGACCGGCGGCCTGCTCGAGGCAGGTGCGGCTGTCACCGCGGTGGAGCTCGATACCGGGCTCGCGGCGTTCCTGCGCGATCGGTTCGCCACCGCCCTCGAGGCTGGGCGGTTGACCCTGGTCGAGGGCGACGCGCTGGACCAGCATCTCGTCCGACTCGTCGAGCCGCCCTATGACGTCGTCGCCAACCTGCCGTACCACATCACGTCGCCGATCCTCCACGCCCTCCTCGGGGAGGTGCCCCGGCCGCGCCGGCTTGTCCTGATGGTCCAGCGCGAGGTCGCGGAGCGGATCGCCGCACCGCCGGGAAAGATGAGCTACCTGTCGGTCTTCGTGCAGTACCACGCCCGCGTCAGGGTCGCATTCCGGGTGCCACCCGAAGCGTTCGAGCCCGAGCCTGCCGTCGAGTCGGCCGTCATCGTGGTCGAGCCGTACGACGCCGACGACCGACTGGGCGCGGACGACGAGGACGAGCTCTGGCGGCTGGTGCAGGCGGCATTTCGCGAGCGACGGAAGATGCTCCACAACGTACTGGCGCGCCAGCTGCCGATCGATGCGGGAGGGGTGGCGGCGGCGCTCGGCTCGGCCGGGATCGACCCTGACCGGCGTCCGCAGACCCTGGCCGTGGGGGAGTGGCTGGCACTCCGAGAAGCGCTCGGTCCGATCGCGGCGGATCAGCGAGGCAGGCGCGGATGACGACGGGCAGGTCGGGATCGGCGCACCTGACCCCGGTCGTCCGTCTCGCACCGGCGAAATTGAACCTGACCCTGTCGGTGGTCGGCCGGCGGCCCGACGGCTTCCATGACCTGCATTCGGTGTTCGTTCCGCTCGGGCTCCACGACGTCCTGACGCTGGCCCCGGCGCGTGCGGCCGGGCAGATGGACACGCTGCACGTCAGCGGTCTCGACCCAGGGCCGCTCGAGGACAACCTGGTGCTCCGGGCGATCGCGGCCGCCCGGACCGCCGTCGGCGAGGGGCCCGGTCGGCCGGCGACGCCATCGCTGGCCGCGCGGCTCGAGAAGCGCATCCCGGTCGCGGCCGGATTGGGTGGCGGCTCGTCCGACGCCGCCGCGGCCTTCGACGGCGCGCTCGAAGCGTGGGGTGCGGCTGCCGAGGTCGACGCGGATCGCCGTCTGCACGCCGCGGCGGGCATCGGTTCCGACGTGCCCTTCTTCCTGTCCGGTGGTCCCGCGCTGGTCGAAGGCCGGGGCGAGCGTGTCACGCCCCTCACCGGCGTCCACGGTCATCCCGGCATCCTGCTCGTGACGCCCCGGGTGGCGGTCCGCACCCCCGACGTGTTCGCCGTGTTCGACGGCGCGCGCGGCGGCGGCGATGGGTCGGTCCGGATGACCTCGGCGCACCTCGCACAGGAGCTCGGCAACGGGCTGTCGGCCACCGATCTCCTCGCCCGGGCCGGGGTGCTCGCGTCAGCCAACGACCTCCTGCCGGCCGTGATCCTGGTCGAACCGGGTCTCGTCGGCGTCCGGCGCGCCCTGACCCGGGTGCTCGGTCAGCCGATCGGGCTGTCCGGCTCGGGGCCGACGCTGTGGACCCTCTATCCTTCGCTCGGCGACGCGGAAGCCGCCGCGGCGATCGTTCGCACGGCGATCGACGACGGCACGATCCCGTCGATCGGCGACGGTCCGCCATCGATCATCGCGACGACCATCCGGACCGCGAAGCCGGGACACGAGGGAGAGGTGACATGACCCGCCAGGCCATCTCGACGACGAACGCCCCGGCCGCGGTCGGGCCATACAGCCAGGCCATCGTCACGGGCGATCTCGTGTTCTGTGCCGGCCAGGTCGCGCTCGATCCCGCGACCGGCGAGATGAACGACGGCACCATCGAGGACCAGACCGCGCGTGCGCTGCGCAACGTCGGGGCCGTCCTCGACGCGGCCGGCGTCAGCTTCGGCGATGTCGTCAAGACCACGGTCTTCCTCACCGACATGGGTGACTTCGCCGCGATGAATGGGGTCTACGCGGGCTTCTTTTCGGACCCGCCGCCTGCCCGGAGCACGGTCGCCGTGGCCGGACTGCCGAAGGGCGCGCGGGTCGAGATCGAGGTGATCGCGCGGCGCCCGTGAGCACCGTCCCTCGCTTGACGCTCTCACGGGGCACCCATACCATCCGGCGGACTACCTCATGAACCTACCCCTCCGCCCGTCGGGCTTCGGATGCAGCGTGGGCACCGAACGCCACGCGCACGCCCGGCGCCGCGCATGAACCCCCCAAGTCCAGACATTCGGGCTCGAACGTGAGCACCGCCACCGCAGTCGTGCTGGCTGCGGGCCTCGGCACGCGCATGAAGTCGTCGCTGCCCAAGGTCCTCCACACCCTGTGCGGCCGGCCGATGCTCGCCTTCGTGCTCGATGCCTGGGCCGACGCCGCCGGGTCCCTCGGTGTCCCCGACCGCGGCGCCCGCCCGATCGTCGTCTACTCCCCGCCGGTCGAGGCGATTCGCGCCCCGTTCACCGAGCGCGCCGACTTCGCGCTCCAGGACGAGCCGCGTGGCACCGGGGATGCGGTCCGCGCTGCCCTCGAGGCCGTCCCCGACGACGCGACCGAGATCCTGGTCCTGTCCGGCGACGTGCCCCTCGTCACGGGCGAGGAGCTCCGGGCGATCCTCGATGCGCGGCGCGAGGATGACGCGGCTATCGCCTTGGCGACGTTCTTCGCCGCGGATCCGGACCGGCTGGGTCGCGTGGTCCGGAGCGAATTCGGCACCGTCGAATCGATCGTCGAGGCCAAGGACGCGACGGAGGAAGAGCTTGCCAACAACGAGGTCAATGCCGGGCTGTACGCCTTCGATGCAACCTGGCTGCGACGCCGGATCGGCGCGCTGGTGCCGTCAGCACGGACCGGCGAGCTGTATCTGACCGAGCTCATCCGCCTCGCCCGCGAGGACGGCCGGCTCGTGAGCGCGGTCGCCTTCGAGGACGACGGCCGGTTCGACGGCATCAACGACCGCTCGCAGCTCGCCGCCGCCGAATGGAGCCTGCGCGTCCGTCGCAACGAGGAGCACATGCGCGACGGCGTGACGATGCGCGACCCCTCGACCGTCTACCTCGATTGGGACGTCACGCTCGCGCCCGACGTCACCATCGAGCCCAACGTGATCCTCCGTGGTGCCACGTCGGTCGGGGAGGGGAGCGTCATCGGCGCCGGCAGCCAGATCGTCGATTCGACCATCGGCCGAAATACCCGCGTATGGGCGTCGATCGTGGAGGTGTCGACGGTCGAGGACGACGCCACGATCGGGCCGTACAGCCACCTGCGACCGGGCAGCGTCGTGGGGCGGGGGGCGGAAGTCGGCAACTACGCCGAGCTCAAGAACGCACAGCTCGGGCCGGGCTCCAAGCAGCACCACATGAGCTATCTCGGCGATGCCGAGATCGGCGCCAACGTCAACATCGGCGCCGGCACCGTGACGGCCAACTACGACGGGACGCGCAAAGCCCGGACCACGATCGGCGACGGCGCGTTCATCGGCGTCGACACGATGATCGTCGCGCCCCGTGAGATCGGCGCTGGCGCGAAGACCGGCGCCGGGGCGGTCGTCACGAAGGACGTCCCGCCGGGCAAGCTGGCGGTCGGTGTGCCGGCCCGGATCCGCGAGCCGCGCGCCAGACCCGCGGCAGACGCCGCGTCGCAAGCCGACACGGCGTCGCGGGTAGATGCCGCTCTGGAGGTCGATGCCGCCTTGGACGTCGACCCGTCGGAACCCGCAACCGGTGACGGCTCCACGTGAGCGGCCCGGTCCTCGAGCTCCTCCTGATCGTCGCCCTGGTCCTGCTCAACGGCCTCTTCTCGGCGACCGAGATCGCGCTGGTCACGCTCCGACGCAGCCGGATCCAGCAGCTCATCGATGAGGGCAGGCGGGGCGCCGAGCGCGTGCAGCGGCTCAAATCGAACCCGGGCCGGTTCCTGGCAGTCATCCAGATCGGCATCAATTTCCTGGGCTTCCTGGCCTCGGCGTTCGCGGCCGTCAGCCTGGTCGATGGCGCCGCCGACGTGTTCCGCCAGTTCGGCCCGCTCCAGAACGCGGCCGAGGGCATCGCGCTCGTGGTCGTCACGATCTTGTTGACGTTGTTCACGATCGTGTTCGGCGAGCTGGTCCCCAAGCAGATCGGCCTGGCGCACGCGGAACGGGTGGCCTTCTCGACGGCTCGCCTCATGGAGTTCCTCGGCAACGTGTTTGGGCCACTGGTTGGTGCGCTCACGCTTGTCACCCGCTACGTCAGTCGCCTGTTCCGTGCCGACGTCCCCGCAGAGGAGCGGATCAGCTCAGAGGAGCTGCGCCTGATCATCGAGCAGGGTGGCGAGCAGGGCATCCTCGAGGCGGAGGAGGAGCAGATGATCCACGCGGTCATCGAGCTCGGCGAGCAGCGGGTCCACGAGGTCATGGTCCCGCGCATCGCGATGGTCAGCCTGCCGGTCGATGCGACGATGAACGAGGCGATCGACGTGATCGTCGCCGAGGGCCACAGCCGGATCCCGGCGTACGAGACATCGATCGACGAGATCATCGGCATCGTCTACGCCAAGGACCTGTTGCCCTTCCTCAAGCCGACCGCACCCGAGCCCCCGCCACTCCGGTCGCTGCTGCGGACGCCGGTGTTCGTGCCCGAGTCGATGACGGTCGATGACCTGCTTCACGAGCTCCAGCGGCGCAAGGTCCACATCGCGATCGTGCTCGATGAATACGGCGGGACGGCCGGCCTCGTCACGATCGAGGACCTGATCGAGGAGATCGTCGGCGAGATCCAGGACGAGTACGACGTGGAAGAGCCGATGATCGAGCGCCTGTCCGAGGACGAGGCGCGGGTCGACGGGCGTGCCGCCGTCGACGACCTGGCCGAGATCTTCGAGACGCCGGTGCCGCTCGAGGACGAGGACGAGTACGACACGGTCGGCGGGTTGATCTACCACCGTATCGGCGGCGTGCCGAAGCCCGGTGACCAGGTATCGGTCGACGGCCTGACGCTGACCGTCGAATTGACCGACGGCCGGCGCGTGTCGAAGGTGCTCGTGGTCCGCACGCGCGAGGCGACCGAGCCCGAGGACGACGAGGCCGATCGCTAAGCGGGCTCGACGCGCCACGCCAAGGCGTGACTAACAGTCACCTTTTCGAACCGAACCCGGCCAGAACGACCTCCTCGGCTCCCGACCGTGACTGGCACGCACGGATCCCGACCGAGGCGAGCCTCGTCTCCCGTCTCGGCCCGAAAAACATGCCTCCCAGTCGCTCCTGTGGCCTGAGACTCGCGCTCGGCGTTCGCCGCCCAGCGATGCGTGCACCATTGCGCGGATACGGCCTTCGATTCCGCCCCCATCGGAAAAACCACGGCATCGCGGCCAACAAGGGCCGGTTCCGGACCGCGATCGTGCGTGGGCAGGACCGACTGAACGCGCCGACGGGCCCTGTAAGGCCCTTGTGCCCATCGAAGGGCCGATTGTTACGACCCCACCAGAATCGCCGCGCTCATGCTCGCGCGACCCGCGCGACGCCCTAGGCCGAGATCACCCCGACGATGATCTCCTCGAGCCGCGCCCGCGCTGCCGGCTGGACCACCCCCGCGGCATCCAGCTCGGCGAGCGCCTCGTCGCGGTAACGCCGCGCCGTGTCCCGGGTGTAGTCGCGCGCGCCCACCCGCTCCAGGATCCGGACGATCTCTGCCAGCTCGACCGATGACGGCGATGACCTCGCGTACAGCTCGAGCAGACGCGCGCGATCCTCGGGACCGGCTTGCTCGACCGCGTAGATCACCGGCAGCGTCTTCTTCTTATGGGCAACGTCGGACGCTTCCTTGCCGGTCGTCTGCTCAGCACCCCAGATGCCGAGGAGGTCGTCGTTGAGCTGGAACGCGATCCCCAGCGCCCACCCGAACGCGCGATAGCGCCGGATGACCTCCTCGTCATCGGTCGCCAGCAGCGCACCAGCCTCGATCGAGGCGGCGATCAGCGCCGCCGTCTTGCGCCCGATCATGTCGAAATACGCCTCGACCGACATGACCTCGTTCGACTCGCTCGTCGCGATGTCGATGTACTGGCCCTCGCACAGCGCCAGGCAGGTCTCGTCGAACAGGCGCATGAGCCGGATGACCTTCGCGTCGGAGAACCCGAGGTCGGTCAGTCGATGGAGCGCGATCCGCGACAGGCTGAACAGGGTGTCGCCGGCGTTGATCGCTTGCGGGACGCCATGCACCGTCCATAGGGTGGGTCGGTGGCGCCGTTCGGTGTCGCCGTCCTCGATGTCGTCGTGGACGAGGCTGAAGTTGTGACCGAGCTCGACAGCCGCCGCGCCGGGCAATGCCTTGCTGTGATCACCGGCGATGGAGGCATACGCGAGGAGGCCGAGCAGCGGTCGGACCCGCTTCCCGCCGTTGGCACCCTTGCCATCGAGCGCGAGGTGGTAGCGGACCATCTCGTACAGTCCGTGTGTGGATGGATCGCGATCGCGGACCAGGCGGACGATCTCGCCCTCGGTGTCGGCGATGAGGTCGGCGAGGTCCAGGTCCGGCGAGGCGGTGGTCACGCGGCCAGTGTACACCGAAACATGTCCGCCGGAAGTAGCCTGTTGATTGGCCGTCGAGCGGCACGTTGCGGACAGCGATGAGCGCCGGTGCGGGGGACGCGACCGCACCGGCGCCTGATACGGATACGCGGGTCGTCCCGATCCGGATGAATGGATGACACGTGAAATCGTTGACAGGAATCCACGCGGCCACGGTCCGGAGGCTGGGGTGCTACCGTCCGGAGCGAGATGCCGATCCCGCGACGCTATACCACGGACGCCATCGTGCTCTCGCGGTTCGACCTCGGCGAGGCCGATCGTGTCCTGACCCTGATCACGCCGGGGGGCGGCAAGCTCAAAGCGATCGCGAAGGGCATCCGCAAGCCGACTTCGAGGCTCGGTGGCAGCCTCGAACCGTTCGCGGAGCTGACCGTGGCCCTGGCACGCGGGCGCACATTCGACGTCGTGACCCAGGTCAGCGTCGGCCACGCCTGGCTCAAACTGCGGGACGATCTCGAGAGCGCGGCGACCGCGTGGTATCTGGCTGAGCTCGCGGACCGGAGCCTCGAGGAGCGACACGCCGCCGAGCCGCTATACGCCCTGTTGCGGAGGGCCTACGAGCTGCTTGATGCGGGCATGGCGCCTGGACGCGTGGCCCGCTGGTTCGAGATGCATCTGCTCGATGAGCTGGGCGTCCGCCCCGAGGTCGACCGTTGCGTCGAGTGCGACCGCGTGCTCGAGTCGGACGAGCGTTTCCGCTGGGTCCCGCCGCTGGGTGGCATCGTCTGCGAGCGGTGTCCGGGCCCGCCGCACGATCGGACGGGCTTGACCCTCGAGTCGCTGAAATTGCTGAAGGCGTATCAGCGGCTGGATATCGAGGCACTTGCAGGACTGCGCCTCCAGATCGAGGTCGAGCGAGAGGCCGAGACCGCCCTGCGCGACTTCGTCCGCCACGTCCTGGAGCGTGAGGCGCGCTCGCTGGCGTTCCTCGACGAGGTCCGCGCGATCACCTGAGCCCGCCGCAGGGCGGGACCATCGGGCCATGACTGGTGGTGCGCGCATGCACCATCACCCGAATCGGGTCAGGTGCATTGTCGTGGGGCGAGGAACATTGCAGGTGGGTATCAGTTGACGCCGATGTGATGCCCGCTGGCCCATTCGTACTGGCCCTTCGGGGCGCGCACTGCCATGATGCAGGAGTAATCCGAGTCGATCAGGGGGAATCCGCTGGGCGGCTCACCGACCCGGGAGGTATCCCGGAGTTCCAGGAGGTCCTCATGCGGGGGTACTCGACAGGGCGACGTCGGCGAATGTCGCTGACCCGGACAGCGGCCGCGATGGTGGCCGGCGCCCTTCTCCTCACGGCGGCGTTCGCGCCGGCGTCCATGGCGGCAGCGCCGACCCCGAACGCCGGTACCGCGACGATCGACGGCACGATCGGTGACTGGTCGCTCAGTGCCGACTTCTTCGCCGACATGACCGACGGTGGCGTCGCCGGCAGGCCGGTCCGCGCAAAGCTCTACCTCAAGTACGACTGCGATACGGAGACCCTGGCGGCGCTCGTCCTCATCCAGGGTGACGAGAAGGCGCGTCAGACCCGGACCGACAATGCCTATATCAACATCGACGGATCCAAGGTGATCGACTCGACCCACGGCTCGTTCGCCTGGGTGAACGGCGATGGCACCTTGGCCGACGGCTACGAAGGCGCGGCCGGCCTCGCGCCGGGCAGCTACACGCTGCGTGCGCACGTCCTCGTCGCCGACGACAGCGAGGACGGCTACACGCCGCTGGACAATGTCGGTCGCTTCGTCCCGCTCGTGATCGAGTGTGGCGGTGTCCAGCCGACCCAGGGCACCACCGGCCTGCCCCGACGCAGGGGACTCCGGCGCCGACCCAAGGCACACCGGCCCCGACGCAGGGGACCCCGGCGCCCACCCAGGGCACGCCGGCCCCGACCCAGGGCACGCCCGCCCCGACTGGCAACGTCCTGCCGACCCAGGGCACCGCCCCAGGGAACACCCTGCCCCCGACCGATTCGCTCGATGCGAGCGCACCGACAAGCCTCGGTGGTGTCCGCCTGCTGCTGGCACTGCTCGGTCTGGGCTCGTTCGCGGCGCTCCTGTTGACGCGAACCAGCCGAAAGCGCGAGACCATCGAAGTCGACGTCGAGGTCGAGGAGACCGAAACCCGACGATGAACCTGGAGCGGTGGCGCGCCTGACCCGCGCCGCCGCGATCGCGGCGGGGACCATCGCGTCCCTCGCCGCAGCCCTGGCCGGCGCCGCCGCTCTCGGCGGCGTCGTCTCGGGACTGGTCGAGCGCCGTCGCAACCGCGTCCTCCAGCCACGCCCGTACCGTGCCTCGCCACGGGCCGTAGAGCTGCATCGGTCGCTGACCGTCGTCGACCTGCACGCCGATTCGCTGCTATGGGGACGTGACCTCCGGCGGCGGGTCGAGCTACGGCCACCTGGACGTCCCGCGCCTGATCGAGGGCGGCGTCGCGATCGTCGGCATGGCCGCATCGACCAAGGTGCCCCGGCGCGCCAACCTCGAGCGCAACGACGACCGCACTGACGACGTCACCCTGCTCGCCCTTGCGCAGCGCTGGCCACGTGCCACGTGGGGCAGCACGCTTGCGCGGGCGCTCCATCTCGCCCTCCGGCTGCGGACCATGGCCGCCGACTCAGCCGGGGCGCTGACGCTGATCGAGACACGCCAGGACATCGAGGCATTCCTCGCTCGTCGCGCGACGGATCGCGAGATCACCGCCGCGTTCCTGGCGATCGAGGGCGCCCAGGTGCTCGAAGGCGATCTCGCCGACCTCGAGATCCTCGCGGCCGCCGGCTATCGCATGCTCTCGCCGGCGCATTTCTTCGACACCGCCTACGGCGGCTCGGCGCACGGCGTCGTCAAGGGCGGATTGACGGCGGCCGGCCGCGACCTCCTGTCAGGGATGGAGGCGACGGGGCTGATCATGGACGTCGCCCACGCCTCGTCGGCGACGATCGACGATGTCCTGTCACTGGCCGCTAGACCGGTCGTCGCGTCGCACACCGGTGTCCGCGCAGCCACCCCGGGATCCGCAACCTGACCGATGACCAGGTCCGGGGGATCGCAGCGACCGGCGGTCTCGTCGGGATCGGTTTCTGGCCGGTGGCCAGCGGTGGCGATGACGCCGCCTCGATCGCTCGCTCGATCGGGCCGCCGTCGAGCTCGCGGGCCTGGACCACGTCGGGCTTGGCTCCGACTTCGACGGTGCCGTGCCGACGCCGTTCGATGCCACCGGCATCCGCAGGTCACCGACGCCCTGATCCGCGAGGGGTTCGGCGACCGGATATTGCCGCGATCATGGGCGGCAACGCGCTGCGGCTGCTCATGGCCAGCCTCCCGGCCGGGGCTCCCGAGGATGGCGGGGATCGGCATGACTCAGGCCGCCGATGATGCAATCGCGGTGCGCGACAATCCGGGGTTCCGTCGGTACGAGGTCACGGCCGACGGTGCGCTGGCCGGCATCCTGACCTACCGTCTCGATGATTCCGCCGCCATGATCACCCTGGTCCATACGGAGGTGGATCGCGCCTTCCGTGGTCGTGGCCTGGCCGACCGGCTGGCCCGACACGCCCTGGACGACGCCCGGGTCAGAGGGCTGCGGGTCCGTCCGGACTGCCCGTTCGTGGCCCGCTTCATCCGGGCCCATCCCGATTACCAGGATCTGGTCGCCGGCTAGGACCGTCCGGCCGGTCTGCTAGCATCGGCCGACCAACGTCACCCGCGCTCGTCCCTGCCACGGCCGATCGCCCCAGCGGAGTCCCCCCGTCGTGACCCACTCCCAGACCCCCGATCCTGAGTCGGTCGCGCCCGCCGTTGCCAACCTCGACACGATCGTCTCGCTCGGCAAGCGGCGTGGCTTCATCTTCCCCTCGTCCGAGATCTACGGCGGGATCAACGCCGTGTGGGACTACGGCCCGCTCGGGGTCGAGCTGAAGAGCAACGTCAAGCGAGCGTGGTGGCGGTCGATGGTCCAGCTGCGCGACGACGTGGTCGGGCTCGACGCCGGGATCCTGATGCACCCCCAGGTGTGGGTCACCTCCGGCCATGTCGGGTCGCTTCAGGACCCGCTCGTCGAGTGCGCGACCTGCCACCGGCGCTATCGGCTCGATGAGCTGCCCGGTGCGGAGAACCTCAGCGCGACCGAGCTGCGCGACGAGGCGATCGTCGAGCGGCTCGGGCTGAAGTGCCCGGTCGACGGCGGTCCGCTGTCGGCGCCACGCCGGTTCAACCTGATGTTCAAGACCCACATGGGCCCGGTCCAGGACGAATCGTCGATCGTCTACCTCCGCCCGGAGACCGCCCAGGGCTCCTACGTCAACTTCAAGAACGTGCAGTCGACGACCGCAAGAAGATCCCGTTCGGGATCGCCCAGATCGGCAAGAGCGTTCCGCAACGAGATCAGCCCGGGCAACTCGATCTTCCGGACGCGCGAGTTCGAGCAGATGGAGATGCAGTATTTCGTCCGTCCCGGTGACGAAGCCGCCGCCGCCTTCGAGGAGTGGCTGCCCAAGCCGCCGCGCGTGGTACGAGCACTATGGCGTCGACGCCGGCCCGGCTCCGGCTCCGCGAGCACGCCACGGACGAGCTGGCCCACTACGCCAAGAAGGCGGTCGACGTCGAGTATCGCTTCCCGTTCGGCTGGAAGGAGCTGGAGGGCGTCCACAACCGGGGCGACTTCGACCTGTCGCGCCACAGCGAGGTGTCCGGCGAGCGCCTCGACTACTTCGACCCGGCGACCGAAGAGCACTTCATCCCGTGGATCATGGAAACTTCCGCCGGCGCCGACCGGGCGACACTCACGTTCCTCCTCGACACCTATCGCGAGGAGGAAGTCCGCGGCGAGACCCGCGTCTCGCTCGCCCTCCATCCCCAGCTCGCGCCGTACAAGGTCGCGGTCCTGCCGCTGCTGAAGAAGCGTCCCGAGATCGTCCAGCTGTGCCATGGATCAAGGACGACCTGAAGCGCGACATGATGGCCGTTTACGACGATACGGCCGCGATCGGCAAGCTCTACCGGCGCCAGGACGAGATCGGCACGCCCTGGTGCATCACGGTCGACGTCGATTTGCTCGAAGACCGCCAGGTCACCCTGCGCGAGCGCGACTCGATGAGCCAGGAGCGGATCCCGGTCGAAGGCGTCAAGCGGCCATCGTCGATCGCCTCGAAGCCGCCAGGGCGGGATGACCGCCGCGACGAGGTCGACGCGGCGGTCCGTCGGGGCGTGGCTGGCCACGCTCGATGCTGGACAGCGCGATCGAGCGTCTTCCCGTTCGAGGTCGACGAGCGCTACGTCTGGGCGTACACCCCGGGCGACCGGCAGGCCTCTCGCTCGCGCGACATGACCGCACCCAGCGCGCCGGCGGCGCTGGACGTCGTGACCGCAGCGATGAGCGAGCGCGGCGCGCGGAGGTCCGGGCGATCATCGCGCTCGAGACGGTCCTCGGGGTGCTGGAGCGCGCTGCCGGCCGGGCGAACTGGCGGCGCCGCGACCCCGAGCTGTACTGGTTCGCGGTGTTCGGCGACCCGTCCGGCGCCGGGCCATGGTCATGGCGGGTCGGTGGCCATCACGTCACGTGCACTTCGACGGTCGCCGACGGCGCGTGGTCGGCAGGACACCGTCGTTCCTCGGCGCCAACCCGGCGGTGGTGCCCGGCGGCCCGCCCGCCGGACACGAGCGCTGACAGGCGAGGAGACCCTGGCGCGGGCGCTGCTTGCGAGCCTCACGCCCGAGGCTGCGCACGGTCGCCATCGTCGACCCCGTCGCGCCGCCCGACATCCTGAGCGGCAACGGCGCCCGGGCCGACCTTCGACTCGATCGCCGACCGGGATTCGTCACGCCGACCTGGACCCGACCGGCAGGGCGGCCCTCGAACGGTTCATCCGGCACTACCTCGGGCGGGCGCCACGACGACGTCGCCGCCGCGGCCTGGGAGCGGGTCGCGGACGCCGGGCCGGTTTACTGACGTTCGCGTGGGCCGGTCCGGCCGAGCCGGGTCGCGGGCCACTACTACGCCGTTCGCGGACCGCGTCCTGCTCATCGAATACGACAACACCCAGAACGGCGCGAACCATATCCATGCTGTCTGGCGCGACCTCGCCAACGACTGGGGCGAGGACCCGCTGGCGGCCCACTACCGAGGCCTCGACCACCGGCTACCGCGCCCTCGCACGCCAACCGGTCAGCGTTGCGGTAAACCGGTCAGTGCGGCGGAGCGATCTCGCGGCACCGACGAGCAGAACAGTCAGCCCGAGCGCGGCGCCCGCCACGACCTCGCGGTGCATGTCGGCCCACAACAGCGGGCTCACCTCGGACGCCATGTCGTCGAAGGCGCCGTGGGCGCCGACGTCGGCTGCCACCGGATCCTCGAGGTTGTCGGGCGTGCCGGGTCGCGCCGGGTCGTCGGACTGCTGTCCCTCCCAGGCACGCGTGGCGAGGTAGCGATCCATCAATCCCGGTGCCAGGCGCTGGCCGAGCACGCCCAGCAGCGTCGGCCAACCGACGAGCAGCTCGCGCCGCGGATGCTCGGCCATCCAGACGATCGCCCGCGCGGCGACCTCCGGCTGATAGACCGGTGGCAGCGGTTGCATCGCTCGGGGAAGCCGGCTGCGCACCCAGCTGAACTGCGGGGTGTTCACAGCCGGGAGGTGGACCATCGTGACCTTGACGTTGCTGCGGTCGTGGAGCAGCTCGCAGCGCAGCGCGTCGGTGAAGCCGCGGGCCGCCGACTTGGCCGCGCAATAGGCCGACTGCAGCGGGACGCTGCGATACGCCAGTCCCGAGCCGATCTGGACGATCACGCCCCGGTCACGCAGCCGCATCCGGCGCAACGCCGCCTGTGTGCCGTAGACGGTGCCCAGGTAGGTGACGTCGGTCACACGCTTGATCTCCTCGCTCGTGAGCTGGTCGATCGGGCGCGAACAGCGTCGTCATCGCGCCGTTCACCCAGACGTCGATCGGCCCGAGCTCGGCCTCCGCCCGGTCGGCGGCGGCCTCGACGGCTGCCGCATCGGCCACGTCGAGCGGCAGGACCAGCGCCCGTCTGCCGAGCGCCGCCACCTCATCGGCCGCGGCGGAGAGGCGCGTGGCGTCGCGGGCGATGAGCCCGACGTCATAGCCGCGTTCCGCGAAGGCTCGGGCCGTCGCGCGTCCGACGCCTGCGCCGGCCCCGGTGATGACGACGACGCTCATGATCCGGCTCCTTCCGACTCGGTCGGGTCGGCGACTGCTCCCCGGTCGCCCATCGCGATCCGCAGTGCCCGGGCGGCCCGACCCGGGGACGTGATCGACTGCCCAGGCGAGCAGTCGGGGCACGACGCCGTCATCACCCGCGATCGCGTCGGGCGGTGGGACCTCGAGGATGTGCAATCGGCCCACCTGGTCGATGACCGAGTGCCGCGCCGAGCCATCGGCGTCGCGCTCGAAGCGCAGCGTGATCGTGGCCTGACCGACGCGCAGCCCACGCAGGGTCACGGTCGGGAGCCACGCGGGCAACCGTGGCCGGACGAGCCCCAGGACGCCCGCCGGTGCGAACGGGTACAGCCCGAGCATCACCTGGAGGAACTGGACGGTGGCGCTGGCCGACCATGCCTGCGGGCTCTGCGATCCGGGGTAGGGCAGCGGGTCGGGACCACGCTCGCGGTCGTGGCCGGTCAGCGCCTCAGGGAGCCTGAGCCCGCGGCACTGTGCGATCGCGGCGAACATCCCGTCGAGCAGCTGGTCGAGGTGCCCGTCGAGGCCGTACCGCTTGAAGCCGAGTGCGATCGTGGCGTTCTCGACCGGCCACACCGCGCCGAGGTGGTAGGCGAACGGGTTGTATGCGGGGTGCTCGCTCGACAGTGTCCGGATGCCCCAGCCGCGAGAAGAGGTCGTCGGCAAGCAGCCGATCGGCCACTGCGCGCTGCGTGCTCAGGCGGCACGATCCCGACGCCCAGCGCATGACCGACATTCGAGGCGATCGTCGCGACCGGCCGCTCGTCCGGATCGAGCGCGAGCGCGTAGAACCCCTCGTCGCGGCATCCAGAAGGCGTCATGCCACGCGGCGCGCAGCTCGACGCCCGATGCAACAGCGCGTCGGCGCGATCGGCCGGCTCGTCGAGTGCCACCAGCACTTCCGCCATGCGCTGGAGCGCCATGTAGTGGAACGCCTGCTCCTCGAGCGTCGAGATGGGGTTCTCCACGATCCGACCGTCCGGGTAGCGGATCGCCTCGTCCGAGTCCTTCCAGCCCTGGTTCTTCAGGCCGTCCGGCGACTGCCGCCGGTATTCGAGGAAGCCATCCCGGTCCGGATCGCCGTACGTCTCCGCCCACTCGATCGTGCGCATCGCCGCATCGCGATGTCGCCGCAGCAGGTCGTCGTCGCCGGTCCAGTGCCACAGCTCGCTCAGCCCGAGCAGGAACATCGAGCCTGTGGTCTGTGACCCGTAGTACGCGCGATGTGGGCGTAATGCCGAGCATCGCCAGCGGCCCACGCCGCATCTCGTGGACCATCCGGCCCGGCTCCTCCTCGGTCCACGGTCCACGCGCTGTCCCTGGGTCGGGCGGCGACCTCGAGCGCGCCGCGGAGCGGCTCCAGGCCGAGCATCGCCGCCTGCCAGCCTGCGGTGATCGCATCCCGCCCGAAGAACCCGGTAAAGGACGGGACGCCGGCGTTGACCACCCACGCCGAGCCGTCGTCGGACGGTTCGAGCTCCCAGGCGCGGAGCGCGAGCAGGTCGTCCGCCGCGCGTTCGACGGCAGGCCCGACGAGAGCCTCCGACGTCACGACGCTCGTCCGGATGGTCCGCCACCGCTCCGCCAGCTCCGGGCGAGCTGCCGCGCGTCCGCCGGCTGCCGCCAGGCGCCGTCCACGAGGGACGCGAATGTGAGCTGGATGCTCCGCTCGCCGTGCGGTTCGAGCTCGAGGTCGAACGCCAGCCGTCGGGCGTGTGGGGCGTCCGTCTCGGCCGCCTCCAGGTCGCTCGGTGCCGGGTCGACTGTGACCGCCAGCCCGCGGATGTCCTCGCGGTCCGCGTGTCGATACGTGGCGATCCACTCGAGCCGAGCCGAGCTCTCCTCCCAGCGGACCTCGATGTCCGGCTCGGGACTGCCGGCCGGCGACCGGAGGACGTCGCGGAAGTCGCCGTCGAGATCGATGGTCAGGCGTCCGCCTGCGGCCACCATCGACTCGTTGCGCACCGTGATGGTCTCGGCCATGCCGCAACCGATCGTGCGCTCGACATGGATGGCCCACGCGTCCTGAGGGAGTGCCGGTCCTTCCGGATCGCCGCCCGGACGGGGGATGTGAAGCGTGGAGGCCCACCGATCGGCGATCGCGACGCACGACCCGATCGCCCTGGGGGTCGTGCTCCGTCGAGCCGTAGCGAATAGCGCGACAGGATGCGGGTGTCAAGGTCGTACAGGCCCGTGTCCGGCCCCTCGATCGAGCCGTCGGTGCGGCAGACGAGCACCGTGTACCCACCGTGGGCGACGACGCGCGTCGGTCGCATGGGGTCCACATCAGCCCCGGTCGGGCCGGATGGTGGGGCACCCTCCGAGGCCCGCCGGGCATGGGCGGACCTGGCCGTGATGACCATGGGTGCACCGTGCGCCGGCCAGGGCTGCAGCGCAGCGACGGCAAGCGCGTCGCGGCTGGCGACGACATTTCAAGCGGTCGATGGAACGTTTGGGCACCCCGCCGACGACTACCATCTGAGCGCGACGAAATCGCCGCGCCGACTCTAGTCCGGTGGGCCGTGGACCAGCGAGAACTCGTCGAGCGGGCGCAGCGAGGCGATCATGACGCCTTCGCGGTCCTGGCCGGCCTGTTCGTCGCGCGGCTGGATGCGGCGGCCCGCCTGATCCTCCGGGACCACGATCTCGCGCGAGACGCGGTCCAGGACGGCTTCATCCGGGCCTGGCGTGGCCTGCCGTCACTCCGCGATCCGGATCGCTTCGAGGGATGGCTGCGCAGCCTCGTGGCCCGCTCGTGCATCGACATCCTGCGCCGGCGCGGCCGGCGGCCGATCGAGGTCGAGCTGACACCGATGGATGGCCCATCGGTCGGCGATGTCTCGGTCGTGACCGCAAACCGTGACCTGCTCGACGAGATCCTCCGGCGACTGCCGCCCGATCAGCGTGCGGTCGTCGTGCTTCGCTACTACTTCGACCTCGAGGTGCCAGAGATCGCCAGCACGCTGGGGATCCCACTCGGTACCGCGAAGTCGCGTCTCCACCGGTCGATGGGGCTCATGCGTTCCACGCTGGCCGATATCGATCCAGACCACGCACCGGTGCCGAAGGGACAGTTCGCATGACGACCTTCGAGCGTTTCGAGCGCGAAATGCCGGAGCTCATGACTGAGCTCTCGCCGGCCCGGGTCCCCGACTACTTCGACGACATGCTCCGAGCAGACCGCCCGCACACGGCAGCGGCCCGCCTGGGCGTCCCTTGAAAGGTGGATCCCGATGGGCGTCCTCGCCCGCACTCAGCCGATGCGCCCGCTTCCATGGCGCGCGATCGTCATCCTCGCGACCCTCGCCATCCTTCTGGCTGCCCTGGTCGGCGCCGCCCTCATCGTCGGCTCGACGCCACGTCTGCCGGAGCCCTTCGGCCTCGCAGGCAACGGCTCGATCGTGTTCAGCACCGCCGATGGCCAGATCGTCACTGCCGATCCGCGGACCGGCGCGACGACGACGCTGATCGATAGTCCGGAGCTCGACTCGAATCCGTGGTTCTCGAATGACGGCACTCGCTTCGCGTTCGACCGGCGAACGCCCGGCAGTCCAGCTGCGCTATTCGTTGCGAACGCCGACGGAACCGACCTCCATCAGGTCGCCGGGCCGGGGCCGGAGATCACCTGGTTCGACTGGTCACCCACGGGGGACCGGTTCGCCCTCTCGCGAAGCGGCGACCCATCAGGGCAGGTCACGATCATGGATGCCTCCGACGGCTCGACCACGACGTTCCAGCTCGAGCTCGACATCGCCAACGCTGTGTGGCGACCGAACAGCGACCAACTCGTCATCACCACGCACGGCGGGATCCCTGCCGGCTCCCTCCAGCAGGGGTTCTATCTCGTGCGATCGGATGGAACGGGTCTGAAGCCGATCGCCATCGGGTCCACTGTCATCAACACCCCGACCCTCTCGCCGGATGGCTCGAAGCTCGCCTACTCCACATGGGAGACCGGCATCGCCGAGGGGCGGACCCATATCATCGATATCGATACGGGGATCGAGGGCGGCGTCGATTTCGCTCCCGACTTCGAATTCACCGATCTGAGTCCGATCTTCTCGCCCGACGGAAAGACGTTCGTCGTGCATCGTTCCGCGGCGGATGGCTATCGACTTGACCCTCTTATCGATCGATGGCAAGAGTCCGCCGGTGCCGATGGGTGCGGCGCACCCCGACATGACGGATGGCGCGTCCGTGGTCTTCTCGCCCGACGGCACGAAGATCCTGGCGACCTACAAGGACGACGGGACGACCTGGCTGTTCGACGTCGCGACCGGCGATGGGGACCAGATGGATTGGTCGGTCCCGACATCGACGTCCGCGACCTGGCAGCGCCTCGCGCCCTGATCAGCTCGCTGCACAGGCGAACGTCGGCCTAGTGGTCGGCGTTCGCCTCGGCGGCCGCTGGCGGCCACGACCCATTGCGCCGCGCACCCGCGGCCGATAGTGTGCGCGCCATGGAGGAGGCGGGTCGCTGGATGGTGCTCGACGCGCAGCTGCCGCGCTCCCGTCCGGACGTATCTCGAGGAACGGTTCTGGCGGCCCATCGAGGCGCAGGCCTCGCTTGAGGCCCTGTGCAGCGACCCCGCCTTCCTCGCCGACCCGGGGACCCATCCCGCGATCTTCGCCGACCACGGCGTGGTCCACGCCCGTGACGTCGCCATCGGTCTGGTCCGACTGCTGGACACGATCGATGGGGTCCTGATCCCGGGTCGTCCGGCGCCCCGCCGCCGCTTCCTCGAGGCCTTGGGCGTCGCGGCCGCCTACCTCCACGACATCGGCATGGTCGACATGACGCCGCTGGGGCGGCGCATGCATCCAGTGTTCGCAGCGCACGCGGCGTTCGGCCCCGACATCGACCCGCTCGTCGACCACCTCCTGGCACCTGGTCCTGTGCGGGAGCGCCTGGACGAGGTCGCCGCCAACGGGGCCGATCGACCGTTCCGCTGGAGATCGTCGTCCGGGAGATGCTCAGCATGACGGTCACCCACAGCAAGTCGGCCGTGCCTGCGGCCGTCCTTGATGACCGGGTGGCGCTGCGTCGGCTCATGCAGCGGATCGTCTTCAGCGAGCTCGACGAGCATCGCGCGAACGGGCGGCTGCCGTCGGCCGACGACACCCGGCCGCTCCCATCCAGCGGCGTAGCGGGCGTCTATGACGACCCGTCGCAGTCGTATGCGTGGCTCGGCGCGTCGTCCGGGCCCGAGGCCGAGCTCGCGGACGACGTGTTGGACACGATGCGGGCGCTGCGGGCGGCGGACGTGCTGCGACAGCGGGGAACCGTCCTGCGCACCTCCGGCGGCTTCGAACTATGCATGGACGCCGAGACCGCACGTGCCGTGTGCACGATGCGATCCGCCGCCGGCGATGCAGCCTTCGTGATCGCCTACGACGATGAGCGCGGCGCCGGCGAGGCGAACATCCGGGTCGCGTTCGTCACACCGCGCGGGGACCTGCGCATCGCGTTCCACCGCGGCGCCTTTGGCAGTGACGGCGGCCGCTCGTCGCGCGGCCGCGAGTGTCGCGGGTGTCGTCGTGGACATCGTGGCGGACGTCATCCCGACCTTCGGCGGTCCGGCCGTCGGGCGGTGGCGTGGTGTCACCGAGCCGCTGCCATCGATGACGTGCAGATCCAGCTCGAGCGCCCGGACGACCGCCCGGGCATTCGCCGACGAGGTCGCCGACCTGGTGGCCGATCGGGACCCGTCGCTCGCTTCGTCGGCTGGTCGCGGTCGCCAACGTCGAGGGAGCAGCACCGGACGAGCGCCGGCGGTTCTACGCGGCCGAGCCGGTGGACGCGTTCGGCCCCGAGGCGGACGAGGTGATCCGGCGGATGGCCGACCACGGCGTGTACGCGGCGGCGCTCGATCGAGCGGTGGCGTTCGCCGAAGTCGGCCGCGCGACCGTCGCGCCGGGCGAGGTCCTCGTCGCCCGCGGGTCGCCGCCGTCCTTCGTCTACGTCCCGACCGGTCCCGGGCTGGTCGTCCGACCCGACGGCGGCTATGCCCCATCCCCGCTGCACGAGTGGATGCCCGTCGGGCACGACAGGCGTCATCCGTCGAGCCGAACGCAACAGCGAGATCGTCGCGGAACGAGAAGTCGACGTGATCATGATCCCCGGCGAGCTCTACGCGAAGGCATGGCTCCGACCGCTGCCTGTCGATGAGCTGGCTGCCCGCCTCCACTCGCAGAGCCGCCTTGGCATGACGATGACCACCGTCGAGCGCGTCGTCGCGCTCCACGGCGTCGAGCTGTTCGCCGACGTCCCAGGCCGGACCCTCGCCGCTGTCGCCCGGCGCGCGACCGAGCTCGAGGTCGCGCCGGGTACGCCGGTCATCGTCGAGGGCGAGGTCGAGGACCACCTGTTCACGGTCGTGCGGGGTCGACTCCGCGTCCATCACGGTGACCGCGACGTGACCACGCTCGGTGCTGGCGCGACCGTCGGCGAGCTGGCCGCCCTCGTCCCGGAGCCGCGCCTGGCTTCCGTCACGGCCATCGAGCCAACGACCCTGCTGCGGATCGACAAGCCGGTCCTCGACGAACTGCTCGCCGATCGCCCGGCCCTCGCCCACGGGATCATCGTCGCTCTCGTCACGATGGTGCGCGAGCGCGCCGGCTCCCGGGCGGACACCACTCCCGCGTGACGAGCGCTGGCCGATCAGCCGGCGGGGCCGTCCATTGGCTGACCGCCCAGGCGGTGGTCTTCGGCGTGATGGCCGCGCTGCTGGGCATCGTCGCGAATGCGCTCTTCCTCGACGCGTACGGCTCGAACTGGCTTCCCGTCACGTACATCGCGATCGGGGTCGCCGGGATCGTGCGTGTCGGGAGCGGTCGCCCGCAGCGCCCGGACCGTCGGCTATCTGCACATCGCGCTCGTCGTCCTCGGCGGGTCGGCCGCCGCCATCGGCGCTGGCCTGGGTCATCGCCGCCGGCGGGGACGGCGCATGGGTCTCGGTGCCGCTTGCTGGTGCTGTTCCCGATCCTCATCCAGCTCGGGTTCGTGTTCATCGGCGCGCAGGGCGGCCGGCTGCTCGACATCGCCGGGATCAAGGCCTATTTCCCGCGGATCATGGCGGGGTTCCCCGTCGGAGCCGTGGCCGGCGGCTTGCTCGGCGGGTGGCTGGTGACCTGGCTCGGCCGGACGGAGTCGCTGCTCCTCGCGACCGCGATCGCCCAGGCCGCGTTCGCCGCGCTCGTGTGGGCGACCGCCCGCCGCTTCGCGTCGCTGCTCCGCGAACCCGACTCCGGCCCGGCGCCGGGCTCCGACGCTGGCAGAGGAGGACGACTCCTCGTCCCGGCCGTCGATGCGGCGGCTGTTCGGGACGCGCTTCCTGGGATCGCTGCTCGCCTACCAGGTCCTGTCCGCACTCGCCAGCCAGCTGGCCGACTTCCTGGTCTTCGACCGCGCGAGCGCGCAGTACCCGGATCCGGCGGCACTGGCGCGATTCCTCGCGGGCTACACGGCGGTGATGAACATCGTGAGCATCGCGTTCCTGTTCCTGCTGGCGGGGCCCCTGCTTCGTCGCTACGGCCTCCGGCTCGGGATCACGACCAACCCGGTCGTGCTCACGGTCCTCGCTGTCGCCATGATCGCGGTCTACGCCGTCGCGGGCGGGGGCTCGCTGGCCCTCCTGGCGATCGTCTCGGCGGCTCGCATCGCCGACATCGCCCTGACGGATGGGACCACCCGCACCTCGATCAACGCGACGTACCAGGTGATCCCGGACGCGCCTCCGCCTGTCCGTCCAGGCCGCTGTCGAGGGGATCGGGGTCCCGGTCGCGATCGGCATCTCGGGTGTGCTCATCCTCGTGCTCGATGCGCTGCCTATCGCGCTGGCCGCGACGATCGCTGTCACCACGGTGGTGTGCCTCGTCTGGACGTGGTCGGGGATCCTCCTGTATCGGGCCTACGGTCCGGCGCTGGTGGACGCGCTGCGTCGACGTCGCGTGCTGGACGCCGATGCCGCACTCGAGGCCGACAGACGAGGACGAGGAGGTCGCGCGTGCGGCTGCTCGTCAGCACGGACCCGCGTGCGGCGCGGCTCGGTCTCGACCTGCTGGCCAGGATGTCGTCGCCGCGGACGACCGCCGAACTGGCCTCGCTCGTCGATGACCCGCGGCAGCGAGGTCCGCCTGGCGGCGCTGGCGGCCCTTGCGGCATCGGGCGACGAACACGCTCGGCAGCGCCTGGCGGAGGACGTGCGCATCGCATGCGACGTCGCCCGACCCCGCGATCCGGCGCCGCGCGGCCCGAGCGCTCGAACCGCTGCACGCGAGGGACCGGGCGGCGGCCGCTGCTCTTCTCGTCGACGATGACGTCACCGTCCGGAGTGCCGCCCTCGACTCGGTGCAGGCGGGCGACGAGTTCGCCGTCGCGGCGGTGCTCGCGGGGCTCGACGACCCGCGGTCGCTGGAGGCTGCGGCAGGGCGCGATCGCGCGCCTCGGGGACGCGGTCCTCCCGTCGATGGCCGAGCTGCTCGATCCGGTCGGGTCGCCGGCCTCGCCGCGCGTGCGGCGCCTCGTGCGGGCGGCCGCCGACCCGACAGCCCGCTCGGGACGACGCTGCTTCGGCGGCACGTCGGGCATCGGGATCGCGAGCTTGGGCTCATCGTCATGGAGCGCCTCGTCGCGCCCGGCCCGGCGTCGGACGCGACGGCGCTCGCGCTCGACGATGTCCTGCTCGACGACGCACGCCACGCCGGCCGGATCCTCACCGCCCTCGTCGCGTTGCGCGGCGCGAGTGACGACGATCGTGAGGGCGACGGACCGGTCCGTCGTGCGTTGGACGACGAGTTCGACCTCGTCCGCCAGCGGGTGATGACCGGCCGACTGGCTCGTCATGGCTCCGATCGACTCGGCCCGGCGATGATCGCGATCAGCGCCGGGAGCCCGAGCGGGGCACTTGCGGTCGAGGCGCTCGACGTCGCGCTCGGTCCAGGCCGAATCGAGGCAGGTCCTCCCGATCGTCCAGCCGGACCTGGCCGGTCGACGAGCGACTTGCCCGCCTGGGGACGCCGCATGACGCGCAGCGCTGATCCCGAGGGCTGCCTGCGCGACCTGATCGCGACGTCGACGATCACTGGCGGTCAGCCTGGCTTCGCGCCTGCGCGATCCATGCCGCGAAGGCCCGCGGCATCCTCGGGCAGGTAGACGTGACCGCGGCCCGCGCGCTCGGTGACCCGATCGTCGACGAGGTGTTGGTGGGCGTGCCGACCGCCGGGGCCTGACCGCTCTACTGGTCGGCGTTCGCCTCGGCGGCATCGATCGCGGCCGCCAGGTCGGCGCCCGCGGCCCCGCGCGGCTCCTTGCCCTTCGGCCAGTAGAGCTCCTTCTTGACGGCGTCCTCCGGCGAAGCCCAGCCCGAGGAGGGTCTCCTCGGCGCGATTGGATCATGTCGGGATTGCCGCACAGGTACGCGATCGTGTCGTCGGGTCGCAGCCCGAGCTCCTCCACGATCGGTGCCACGATCGTCTCGACACGCCCGGTCCGGCCCATCCAATCCGCGTTCGATGGCTCATTCGGCCTGGACACCGTCGGGATGTAGCGGACCGGGTACTCCCCGCTGGCCTCCCAGCCCTCCAGGATGTCGCGGTAGCCCAGGTCGCGCACGTGTGACACGCCGTTGAGGAAGACGGCCCGCCGCGGCCCGCCATCGGCGAGCGCCTGGCGCATCATCGAGATGAATGGTGCGTTGCCGGTCCCCGAGCTGACGAACAGGTGCGTCCGGTCGTCCTCGGGCTCGAGCATGAACTTGCCCTTCGGTCCGATCATCCGCATCCGGTGGCCGACCGGCAGGTCCCAGAGCACCGGCGTGAATGTCCCGCCCTGCGACGAGCCGGAGGTACATCTCGTAGCCGCTGTCCCCGGCGTCGATGGGGCGGCGACGCAACCGAATACGGTCGCTGGACGATCTTGCCCGTCGACGAACACGCCGATCGTCATGTACTGGCCGGGCTCGAACGGCGTCGGGTCGCCGTCGAACTTCACCCAGAAATAGGCGAGGCTCTCGTGCTGGTCGAGGCGCTTGATCAGCGTGGCGTTATAGCGCTCATCGTCGGTCGCGATGACGCCGCTCGGAGCGTCGCTTGGGGCGGCCGGGGTCGAGGGGGTGGCGGCCAGCTCGGTCACGGCCACGATGGTACCCGGCCCCGGCCAGCGAGAAGCGGGCGGGCCCCCAGACCCGCCCGCCGCAGATCATGCTCAGCGCACTTGGCTGCTCGGGGTAGTGCCAGGAGCCGCCGTTGCCACAGGCGCCAGCGCTGTTCCAAGGACGAGCATGAGGACGATGATGGCCGCCCTCGTTGCAGCCCGACTGCGTCGCGTTCGATTCATGTCTTTGGTACTCCGATCTATGGCTCACTCCCGCCGGAACGACCCGGCGGCATGTGAGATACCAGTGCTTCCGACGGATCAGCCGCCGTTGTCCCCGTTGCCGCGGCACGACACCCGCGGGTTCCAATCGGCGAACCTGCCGAGCGGATTCGACTTGTACAGCCAGTAGTGTCGCTCGTAGAAGCCGTCCGGCTCGATCCCGTACCGGTTGCCCGAGGCGATATGGAGCATCGGCACGCCAAGGACCCGTGGTGCCGGGTTCGTGACCGGCCCGACGCGCACCCATTCGAGCGCGACGAGCCTGTACTTCCCGTTGGCCTGAGGCTCGTACACGAGCGCCTCTGGACGGAGCGGGTCGATCGCCGGGTCGCCGACCAGGTCGAAGTTGACGTAGTGCTGGCCCATCGTGCCGACGCCCGGCTGCTCGGTACAGACGTAGAAGGGGACATAGCCTGCTCTTACCGCCTGGCGGAGCGACTGGAAACGGGCCGTCACTGTATGGACCGTCTTGAGGACGTCCGACTGAGCGCTGGCGGCGACGGCTACGCCCAGGCAAAGCACCGTCATCGCCGTCGCCAGCGTGATCACGATCGCGAGTCGTCGCATGTCAGACCTCCACCGTGAGCTCGTAGACCTCGCCGGTCGGATGGCCGGCGCGCTCATGCACCCGCATGACCAATTCGCGCGACGGCCCGCTCGACAGGCAGAACACCTTCCCGGCCTCTGGATCGAGCCAGGCGCGCTCGAAATGCACGCCCTCATCGCCTTCGATCGCCAGGTCGCGCCCGTGCGCCTCGTCGAGCTGGCCGGCCGTCACGCCGAAAAAGCCCGAATGCACATCCATGAATTTCGCCATCGATCGCCTCCTGCCCCCTGTGCCCGACCGCGCAGCCGGGCTTGTGGTCGGTGACTGTCGGCCCGCCGACGACCCCCGTCATCGGTCGAACGACCGATGACGTCGGACGAACCCGCCCTACACTTCGGTGGCGATGGATGCCGCGCTTGGCCCGGTCCGCTGCCCGCTCCTGATCGGACGGGACGATCTCCTTGAGCTCGCCGATCGACGCCTCGATGGCGTTGTCGCCGGCCGGGGCCAATTCCTGCTCGTCGCTGGCGAGGCCGGCATCGGCAAGAGCCGCTATCCTCGATGCGATCGACCGAAAGGCCACGGAGCGCGGTTTCGTGGTCTCGTGGGGGTGGGTCGCCCCGCAGGACCGGGATGTCCCGGCCGCCCCGATCCTGGATCTGGCCCGCACGATGCTGCGGCAGCCGATCTTCGCGGAGCTCGGGCGCGATCTGCTTGCCCTGCGCGACGCCACGCTCGATGCAGATCAAGTGCCGCGTCGACGACAGCTCGTCATGGATATCGTCGAGCGGATCCTAGGCTGGACTGCCGGGCCCGACGCTGCTCGAGTTCGACGACCTGCAGTGGGTCGATGACCTGAGCCTCGAGATCCTCGGCGAGCTCGCCCGTCGCTCCAAGGATCGTCAGCTCATGCTCGCGGGCGGCTACCGCTCCGACGAGGCGCCGCCGGGGACGAGCCTGCGCGACTGGCGCTCGCGTCTCCTGACCCAGCGGATCGCCGAGGAGGTCCGACTGTCGCCGCTTTCGCCGAGTGATACGGCGCTGGTCACGACGCTGCTCCTCGATACGGGACTCCCCGCCCCACGCGAGGTCGCGTCGGCGGTCTACGAGCGCACCGACGGCTTCCCGCTCCACATCGAGGAGCTGCTCGGGGCGCTCAGCGCCGAGGCTCGTGCGAACGGACTCGCCGTTCGCGAGGCGACCGTGCCTGACACGATCGAGGACGCGGTGCTGGCGCGGCTGTCGCATCGATCGGTCGATGCCCAGGCCGTCGCGAGGGCCGGCGCGGTCGTCGGGCGCTGCTTCAGTTCGGAGGTGCTGGCCGGCATCATGGAACTGCCATACCGAGTCGATCGAGTCTCCCCTCCAGGAGCTGGTGGACCACTTCGTCCTCTATCCGCCAGGTGCGCGCGGCGTGTTCGACTTCCAGCACCAGCTCCTGCGTGATGCGATCTATCGCAGCGTTCCGCTGGCCGAGCGGCGCCGGATCCACGCACGGGCCGGAGAATTCGGGGCACGTCTCGAGGGCCAATCCGAGATCCATTCGTCGCTGCATTACGAGCGTGCGGGTTTGCGTCGGCTGGCATTCGAGGCGGCGCTCGCTGGCGCGCGCGACGCGGCCCGCCTTTCGGCCCATCGCGAGGCGTTCGAGCTGTATCGGCGCACGATCGACAACATGCCCGACGACATCGGCCCGTCCGAACGTGGCGAGATCCTCGACGCCTTCAGCAAGGAAGCAAGCGCCATCGAGGAGAACGTGCTCGCGGAACAGGCGGCGTGGGATGCTGCCGCCGCCTTCCGCGAGGCCGGGGAGTCGATTCGGGCGGTAGCATCCATGGAAGCCGTTCTCACGACCTGGCGGCGCGAGGCCCGTGGCATCTCGCGAGCGCCTCGCGCTGGCCGAAAACCTGTGGGCAGAGCTCGACGGGCTCACGGACGACGCGAGATCAGCCCCCGTTCGGGCACTGGTGGCGATCTACTTCGCCATCATCCAGACCGACGCCGGCGCAGTGACGGAAGCCCGCGAGTGGCTCGCCACGGCGCGCGAGTTCGGCGAAGGCATCGGCGATGCGGACATCTTGCTGACGGTCGACTGGAAGGAAGGCGTGGTCGACGTGGTCGCCGGTGACATCGCCGCCGGGATGAGGCGCGTTGGCGACGCCGCCCATGGTGCCGAGGCAGCTGGTTATGAGGAAACCGGCGTGTCGGCGTTCCGTGATGCGGCAACCCTGGCCGCGCGAGCCATGGACTATGGGGGAGCCACACGCTGGATCAACGAGGGACTCCGCTACGCCGACTCGATCGAGCAGTCGCATTGCGCGCATGTCATGAGCGCGACCGGCGCGATGGTGTCGTGGGCCGCTGCCCGCTGGTCGGACGCAGCCGACCAGGCGCGTCAGGCCGTAGCGGACCATGGCTGTCGCCGTGCCGCCGAGACGGCGCGATGGGCGCTTGGCTACGTGGCGTTGGGTCGAGGCGATCTGGATGAGGCGAGCACGGAGCTGGAGGCGGCGCTGGCCTTCGGTGAGCGGAGCGAGTCCCTCGATCTCGTCATGCCACCGCTCTGGGGCCTGGCGGAGGTCGCGCTCCAGCGGGCCGACCCGAACCGGGCCGCCGCGCTCTGCCAGGATGCGCTCGAGCGGGCGCGGGCCGTCGGCGAGAGGACCCTGCTCGTGCCCTTCGTCGTGACCGGTGTCCGCGCCGAGCTGGCCGCCGGACACCCCGCCGCGGCGGCCACCTGGTTTGACGAGATCGCGGCTCACGTGAACGACGTCTCCGGCGTGGCGGATGCTGCCCTCGAGCACGGCCGAGGCCTGGTCGCCATGGCGGACGGCGCGACGGGCGTCGCCAGGACCGCCTTGGAGACAGCCGTCGCTGGTTGGGACGCGATGGGGCGGATCTGGGAGGCGACCTGGGCGCGGCTCGACCTGGCCCAGTGTCTGATCCGTTCCAACCGTTTCGCAGAGGCGTTATCCCTCGCGGTCGAGGTGCGCACGGTTGCGTCGCGTCTCAATTCGCGGCCAGTGGCCGACCGCGCGGATGCGCTCCAGCGGATGGCTCGCGGGCGCGTGGCGGTCGACGAGCCGTGGCGGCCGTTGACCGCCCGCGAATTCGCGGTCGCTCGGCTGATCTCCGAGGGCCTGACGAACGCGGAGATCGCCGACTCCCTCGGGATCGCCCCGAAGACCGCGAGTTCACACGTCGAGCACATCCTCGCCAAGCTCGGCGCGTCGCGCCGCGCCGAGATCGCGACCTGGGCCAGCAACGTGGATCGCAGCCCCGTCCCGCACTAGCCATCGAATCGCGGCGTCGGGCATCAGTCCTCCCACAGGAGTCGTCCGGCTCTGAGCGCACGCGCCACCCGCACGAGCGCCTTCCGAACATCCGCGGCGACGACAAGCCGGCGACGTTCGGCGGTCGGCCATCCGGCCGCGGTCAGGACGCCATGACCGGCCGCGTCTCGGCGAAGTTCGTTGCCGCGCTCGAGAGCGAGCCATTCGTACTGCTTCGGGTTCATCGGATCCTCCATCGCGTGCCCAAGGACTCCGACAACGGTGGTCCGGCCAGCGCGTGACGTCATCGGTCGAACTGCCGAGGAAGATGCCGAGATGGCAGCCCGCTTGGATGGGCCGAACGACCGACTTGCCTCCTCCCACCGGGTTGGAGTCGACCACGACGTACAATCGCGGCACCGTCCGACCCTCGCCCGCGGGCTGTTCGCCCGTCGCCCCCCGGAGGCCCCGCCCACATGACGACGACCACGCCCGCCGCGACCGCGGACCGCGCCCACAAGGCGACCAAGCGCTACATCTACGCCTGGGGCGACGGCGGGGCCGAGGGCAACGCGACGATGCGCGACCTGCTTGGCGGCAAGGGCGCAGGGCTGGCGGAGATGACCAAGGCCGGCCTCCCGACGCCACCCGGGTTCACGATCACGACCGAGGCATGCAACGACTACTTCGCCGCCGGCGAGCGACTGCCCGACGGGCTGTGGGACGACGTCCTCGACGCGATGCGCCAGGTCGAGGAGCGCACCGGTAAGGGCTTCGGCGACGCGGCGAACCCGCTCCTGGTGAGTGTCCGCTCGGGCGCCAAGTTCTCTATGCCCGGGATGATGGACACGGTCCTCAACCTCGGCTTGAACGAGGAAACGCTGCAGGGCCTGATCTCACTCACCAGCAACGATCGCTTCGGCTGGGACGCCTACCGCCGGTTCATCCAGATGTTCGGCCGGATCGTGATGGAGGTGAGCGGCGAGCGCTTCGACCACGCACTCGAGGCGGCCAAGGAGCGCCACGGCGCCATGCAGGACACCGACCTCGATGCCGCAGCGCTCAAGGACCTCGTCGCCGAGTTCAAGTCGATCGTCAAGGCCGACACCGGCCGCGACTTCCCGGACGACCCGTACGAGCAGCTCGATCTCGCGATCAAGGCGGTCTTCGCCAGCTGGTTCGGCAAGCGCGCCCGCGACTACCGCAAGAACCAGGCCATCGCCGACGACCTCGGTACCGCGGTCAACGTGGTGACGATGGTGTTCGGCAACATGGGCGAGGACTCGGGGACCGGGGTCGCGTTCACGCGGGACCCCAACACCGGTGAGAAGACGCTGTTCGGCGAATACCTCACGAACGCCCAGGGCGAGGACGTGGTGGCCGGCATCCGGACCGCCCCGAAGATCTCGCAGATGCAGACCGACATGCCCGAGGTCTACGCCGAGTTCCAGCGCATCGGGCAGCAGCTCGAGTCGCACTACCGCGACGTCCAGGACCTCGAGTTCACGATCGAGCGCGGCCGCCTGTACATGCTGCAGACGCGGTCCGCGAAGCGGACGGCGGCCGCGGCGGTGCGCATCGCCACCGACATGGTCGCCGAGGGCACGATCACCAAGGAAGAGGCGATCGCCCGCATCGAGCCCGCGCACGTCGATCAGCTGCTCCGCGACACCTTCGATCCGAAGGCCCTCGCGAACGCCACCAAGATCGTCAACGGCCTGAACGCGTCACCCGGCGCCGCGGTCGGCCGAGCTGTGTTCGACGCCGACACCGCTGTCGAATGGGTGAACAACGGCGAGAAGGTCATCCTCGTCCGCATCGAGACCTCGCCCGACGACTTCCACGGCATGGCCGTGAGCCAGGGCATCATCACGGCCCGTGGTGGCGCGACCAGCCACGCCGCGGTCGTTGCCCGCCAGATCGGGAAGCCGTGCGTCGCCGGATCTGCCGACCTGCTCGTCGACTACGGTGGCAAGCAGGCCAAGTGCAATGTCACCGGCACCCAGTTCAAGGAAGGTGACTGGGTCAGCCTCGACGGCACGACGGGCGCCCTCTACGAAGGCGCGCTCCCCACCATCAGCGCCAGGTTCGAGGACCAGCCCGAGCTCCAGAAGCTCCTCGGCTGGGCCGACGAGATCCGGCGGATGGGTGTCTGGACCAACGCCGACAAGCCCGAAGAGGCCGCCCAGGCCCGGGGCTACGGCGCCGAGGGCATCGGCCTGTGCCGGACCGAGCACATGTTCCGTGAGGGCGACCGCCTCGAGATCGTGCGCGACGCGATCCTCGTCGCCAACCAGGCCACGCGTGCCAAGGAGAAGCGGGCCGCCGGCGAGACACTGGACGGCGAGGCGGAGGAGGCGATCGCCCGGTTCGATGCCGCGATGGCCAAGCTCGAAGTCCTCCAGCAGGGCGACTTCGAGGGCATCTTCAAAGCGATGGACGGCCTGCCGGTCGTCATCCGCCTCATCGACCCGCCGCTCCACGAGTTCCTGCCGAACCTCGAAGAGCAGCTCGTCAAGGTGACCCGGGCCGAGGGCGCCGGCGGAGCAAGCGAGGAAGACAAGGAGCTGCTCGCGACGATCAAGTCGATGCACGAGCAGAACCCGATGCTCGGGCTGCGCGGCGTTCGCCTCGGGCTGATGATCCCGGACTTCGTGAAGGTCCAGACGCGGGCCATCCTCAACGCCCAGATCGCGGTGAAGCGCGCCGGCGGGAACCCGATCGCCAAGATCATGATCCCGCTGGTCGGTCACCCCAATGAGCTGAAGCGGACGAAGGAGCTGCTCGAAGCCGAGGTCCAGGCGGTCGAGGCCGCCGCCGGCGGAGTCGATGTCGATTACAAGTTCGGCACGATGATCGAGGTCCCGCGCGGTGCGCTCGTCGCCGATGAGATCGCCAAGGACGCCGCATTCTTCAGCTTCGGCACGAACGACCTGACGCAGATGACGTTCGGCTACAGCCGCGACGATGCCGAGGGCGGCTTCCTCCTCAAGTACGTCGAGGACGGCATCCTGCCGGCCAACCCGTTCCAGACCCTGGACGACGCGATCGCGGGGCTCATGAAGATCGCGGTCGACAAGGGCCGCGCCACCCGCCCCGACCTCGAGGTCGGCATCTGCGGCGAGCACGGCGGTGACCCGGCATCGATCTTCAAGTGCGAGGCACTCGGGCTCGACTACGTCTCGTGCTCGCCCTTCCGCGTGCCGATCGCCCGCCTCGCCGCGGCCCAAGCGGCGCTCACTTCGGCGGCCGAACGCGACAAGTAGCGCGGCGCGCTCTGGCACCGTCGGTGCCGCTGCGCACCGGTTCGTGCCCGGCTCGATTCGATGCGTGACATCGGGCCGGTCCGGTGTAGTCTAGGGACGTGCAGGGGGCGTGAGCGTGCAATTCGACATCGGCCAACTGATCGACACCATTCGTGCGGGGATCGGGGCGGTCCCGCCTGTGATCATGGCCATCATCCTGCTGGGCGGACCCACCGCGGGCTGGCTCCTCTATCGATTTGTGGTGCAGCCGCGCACCATGCGGATGCGGCTGCGCGGCCTCGACCCATCGGCGATGTGGGTCTGCGCCAACTGTCGGTCAGTCAACGCCCTGCGCTTGTCCCGCTGCTACCGGTGTGACGCCCTGCCGCTGGAAGGCGAGCTCGAGGTCGTCGATACGCACCCCGCCGGTCCGGTGCGGCTGACCCCGGTCGGCCCTGGGCTCGACCTCGGCGGGCACCCTGTCGCGGCGGGTCGCCCGCGCCCGATCTCCCACATCGACCGCGCCCCGGAGATCTGGGTCGAGCAGAGCGACGAGTGGGTTGGGTGGAATACGGAAGAGGACCTCGAGCAGGACCGCGTGGCAGTCCCCGACGTGGCCGCGATGACCGAGGTGCCGGGTCGACCGGCGGCACCTCGCCCCTCCGTGGCACGGCCCCGTCGTGCCATCGTCGTCGGCGGCTCGCGAGACCCTGACGACTCGCCGGCGGCGTGACCGGCGGCCCACGAGAGCGGGCACGACACAGAGTCCTCATCGTCGGCGGCGGGTTCGCCGGCCTGTACGCGACCCGTAGCCTCAGGAGCGACCCAGAGGTCGCCGTCACGCTGCTCGACCGCCGGAACTTCCACCTGTTCCAGCCGATGCTGTACCAGGTCGCCACCGGCGCGCTATCACCCGGCGAGATCGCCCAGCCGCTGCGCTCGATCCTCTCGCGCCAGCGCAACGCGACGGTCATCCTCGGCGAAGCCGTCGGCATCGATGTCGACAAGCGCGAGGTTCATGTCTCCGACGGCGGCCCCATCGCGTACGACACGCTGATCGTCGCGACCGGCGCACATCACACCTACTTCGGCCACGAGGACTGGGCGAACCATGCCCAGGGATTGAAGACCCTCGAGGACGCCATCGAGGTGCGACGACGCGTGCTCATCGCGTTCGAGGCGGCGGAACGGGAAGCTGATCCGGACCGGCGCCGCGAGTGGATGACCTTCGTGCTGGTCGGCGGCGGCCCGACCGGCGTCGAGCTCGCAGGCTCCCTGGGCGAGATCGCGCGAGACACGCTCAAGCGCGATTTCCGGGCGATCGACCCTGCCGATGCCCGGATCATCCTCGTCGAGGCGATGGATCGCATCCTGCCTACCTACCCCCCAGGTCGGTCCAGGTCCGCCGCGAAGCAGCTCGAACGGCTCGGTGTCACCGTCCGTCTCGGCACCACGGTCACCCATATCGACGAGGAGTCGGTGCGGGTGAGGCCATCTGCCGATCGCGACGCGCCCGAGGAGTTGATCCCGACGCGGACCGTGCTCTGGGGTGCCGGCGTCATCGCGTCGTCGTTCGCGCGCAAGGTCGCCGCCGCGGCCGGCGTCGAGACCGACCGGAATGGGCGCGTCCTCGTCGAACCCGATCTGACCGTGCCCGGCCACCCGGAGATCTTCGTGGTCGGCGATGCCGCGGTCCAACCGTGGAAAGCGGATCGCCCGACACCTGGCGTGGCGCAGGGTGGCATCCAGGGCGGCTCGTACGCGGCCAAGGTCATCCGGCGCCGGATCCTAGGTCGACCGTGGGAGCCGTTCCGCTACAGCAACCACGGCGACGTGGCGGTCATCGGCCGGCTCTCCGGGGTGACCGATATCCCGTGGCTGGGCCCGCTGGGCCAGCAGGGCGGGTTCACCGCGTGGCTGTTGTGGCTCGGGATCCACATCGCGTACCTCATCGGCTTCGCGAACCGGCTCGTCGTGCTCGTACGTTGGGCCTGGTCGTTCATCACCCATGGCCGCGGCACGCGCCTGATCACCGGTGGCCAGCTCCTGCCGCCGATCGAAGAGCCCTCGCCGCCGGTCCTGCCCCCGCCCGACGAGGATCTCGCGTCTAGTCCGTGATGTCCACGTTCTGATCTAGAACTCGATCACCTGGCGCACGAAGCGGCCATCGCGCATCGCCGCGAACGCGTCCTCGACGTCATCGAGCCCGATCCGGCGGTCGATGAGGCGGTCGACCGGCAGTCGCCCGTCGGCGACCCATCCGGCATACCTGGGGAAGTCGATGGCCGGTTCCGCGAAACCGTAGTTGGAGCCGAGGATCCGGCGCGAGCCGTCGACGAACGGGTAGACCTCGAACGAGGCGCGCTCACCGATCGGGGTCATCCCGACCAACACCGCGGTGCCCCCGGCCGGCAACGCGGCGATCGCCAGCTCGACCGTGGATGGCCGGCCGATCGCCTCGAACACGAGATCGGGGCCGCCATCGGTCAGGTCGCGAAGGGCCGCGACCGTCGACGCGGCGTCGACGTCTGCGAGCAGCCCGTCCGTCGCCCCGACCGATCGGGCGACGTCCAGCTTCGCTGCCACCCGGTCGATGGCGACGATCCGAGACGCGCCCGCGATCACGGCGCCCATCACGACCGACAGCCCGACACCGCCCAGGCCGATCACCGCCACCGACGACCCGGCCGGCACGGCCGCGGTCTTCAGCACCGCACCCACGCCCGTCGTGACGCAGCAGCCGATCAGCGCCGCAGCCGCCGGGTCGACGCCGTCGGGGAGTGGGATGGCGGCCGCCGCCGGCACGACCGAGGCCTCCGCCATCGTGGCGATGGCGCAGTACGAGCGAGCGTGGCGGAACGCGGTCGCGCCGTCCAGCAACGTGTGCCGGTACGACGGGGAGTCGGGGCATTCCCAGGTCCGACCGTGCCGACATGAGCGGCACACCCCGCACGGGATCAGCCAGGACAGCGCTACCAGTTCCCCGATCCGTGGCGATGTGACACCCGGCCCGACGGCCTCGACGACGCCCGAACCCTCGTGGCCCATCACGATCGGGGTCGGTCGGTCCCACTCGCCGTCGCGGACGTGCAGGTCGGAGTGGCACACGCCGGACGCGAGCATCCGCACGCGTACCTCGCCGATCCGTGGCTCGTTCAACTCGAGCTCGCGGATCTCGACCGGCCGCCCGACCTCCTCGAGGACGGCCGCGCGGACGACGGGCAGGGGAGGCACCCCGCCAGTATCGTTGGGCGATGGAGCCACTGCCCCCCGGTTTCCGCTGGCCGGACGGCATCCGTGCCGCCGCGATGTTCACCTTCGACGTCGACGCCGAGGCGGTGATGCTGACCGACCACCCCGAGGTCATCGACTACCTCGATGTCATCGGTCACCAGCGCTACGGCCCGCTTGTGGCGGTGCCTCGCCTGCTCCGCATGCTCGACCGGCGCAAGCTCCGAACGACCTTCTTCATCCCGGGCTGGGTCGCTGAGGCGTGGCCGACCGTCGCGCGCTCGATCCGCGATGCCGGCCACGAGATCGGCCATCACGGCTACATGCACGAGAGCGTGCGCGGCAAGGACGAGGCGACCGAGGAGGGCTATCTCCAGCGCGGGCTGGAGGCGCTCGACACGGTGCTCGGCGTCCGGCCGATCGGCTATCGACCGCCGTCATGCGACATGAACTTCCGCACGCCCGACCTGCTCGCGCGCCACGGCTTCACGTACAGCTCCGGGATGATGGATTCGGACCACCCATACAAGTGGGCGTCGGGGTTGGTCGAGCTGCCGATGCATTGGAGCCTTGACGACTGGAATCGATACAACTACGTACCCGGCTATGCGTCGTCGCCGATCCTCCGGCCCAGCGAGGTGTGCGACGCCTGGGCCGAGGAGCTGGACGCGATCGGCGAGGTCGGCGGGCTGTTCGACCTCACGATGCACCCGTTCATCAGCGGCCGACCTGCGCGCGTCGCGGCGCTCGAGAAGCTCATCGACCGGGCGCAGGCCATGGATGGCGTGTGGGTCGCGGCTGGCGATGAGATCGCCGCATGGGTCGCCGGCCTGAAGCTGCCCCCGGTCTCGCACGAGCCGCCGGTCGTCGAGTAGCGGCGAATCAACCTGCCGGGACGACCCGCAGTAGCCCGACCATGCCGTAGGCCTCGTGGCCCGGCAGGTGGCAGATGAACAGGTAGTCGCCAGGGGCGGTGAACGTCACGGTCGTCGTCGCCGTGGATCCGGCCGGCAGCGACACCTCGGTCGGGCGCAGACCGTGCTGCGGTTCCGTGCCGGTTCGATGGCGCTCGTGGAACGCGGAATCGCCCACGAGCCACTCGTGGTCGATGGGGTCGGTGTTGACCAACGTGATCGTGATCGGGACGCCGGCCGTGGCGACCACCTCGGTCGGGCTGAACTTCGAGAAGTGGATCCAGATGTCGGCCCGCGTGGGTGTGTCGGTCAGTCCCGGCGCCCGCACCCACGCGGCGGCGATGCCGGCCAGGCCGAGCGACAGTGCGATCCCACCGACCAGGGCAAGGCGCCCCGGTCGGCGGGTCGAAGCGGTGCGAGCCATCAGACGGGTCGCAACCCCGAGAGCTGGTGGCGGGCGATCATCCAGATGATCCCGCCGATCCCCAGCGACACGAACGAGATGCCTGCGAACCAGCGCATCGCGGCCATGACCGTCGGATCGGTGGCGCCCGGCATGTCGATGCCGGCATCCACGCGGGACGGTGCGTTGGCACCGGACACGTCGACCGCCAGGTCGTATCCGAACTGCGGGGCCGTCCCGTCGAGGGCGACCTTGGTCAGCCACGCCTTGTCGGGGACCCATTCCATGCCACGATCGGAGCGCAGGTCCGAGAGCAACAGGTCGCTGGCCGGTGCCGCGTGCGTGACCGTCATGCCGTTGAACCCATCGGGGTACGGCAACATCGCAGGCGACTGGTCGGTCAACAGGTACACATCGGCCTGGACGACCTCACTCTCGGACTTGCCGAGGGCGAGGATCCGCAGCGGGACCCACGGGTTGTCGGTCGGGATCGTGATGTGGACCGGCGTGCCATCGCCAACGTTCTGACCGCGAGCGGCGGCGGCCTCGCCGTCGAACGCTGCCGCCAGGAAGATCTGGCTGCGCTGCGCGTAGAAGTCGAGGACCTCGGGCGCATCGGGCGGAAGCCGGAAGCCGTGATCGGTCGCCCAGGTACCGACCTCCTGCGCGCCGCCGCGCAGGACCGTGATGTCGAGGGCGTCGATCGTCACTTCCATGAGGACCTCGGCGCTCGCGGCTGGCGACGCCGCGAAGTCCGCGCCCAAGCGGGCCGCTCGTCGATCGGCGGGTCCGTCTCGCGGAGCAGGCGCTGGAGCGTCCAGTCGCCGCCCTTCTCGACACTCGTCGGTATCCCGGGGAGTGGCGTGAGGCTGCCGAAGGCACCCCCGCCGCCAGCGAACTCGAACGAGGTCACGTAGTGCTCGACCCCGTCGTGGTAGCCCGCGAACGTCGTCGTCCGCAGGAGGTTGACCGCCCCATTGGGTCCGATGAGCCCGCCGCAGGCTAGAGCGGGGGCCGCGCTGAAGGCGACCAGGAGGAGGCCGGCGGCGAGGGCGATGGTCCGCCTTCCGGCCCGAGTGATCGATCGCATCGAGCGATCCTCCTGTGCAACGGCCGGCCGCCGGGCATCTGGGGTCCGGTCCGTTTGGAGTGAGACTCCGGACCGGCCCCAGATGTTCCGACGGTGCTCGTCAGCGGCGCGATGTGGCGATCGCCTTGCGGAAGCCGTCGATCGCGTCCGTCGCAGCGACGATGACGACCGTGACGCCGATGACGATGCCCGTGACGTCCAGCCACGTGCCGTCCGTCGCCTCGCCGACGGCGCTGACGAGCGCGGGGTTGAACAGCAGGTCGTTCTGCAGCAGCCACACGGCCGGCACCGCGAACGCGGCACCCAGCAGCGCGTTGATGGCGGCGAGGGCCATCGTCCAGCGACCGCGCATGTACAGCGCGACGCTGAAGACGATCTCCGCGACCGCGATCACCAGGAAGTAGGGCAGCCAGAACGACCACAGCGTCGGGTCGAACAATGGGAACGCCTGGCCATCGAGGACGATCGGCGACTGCAGCTGGACCCACAGGATGGCGCCCACCACGATCACATTCGCGATAACAGAGCTGACAGCGTCCACGACGCTGATGCGCCCGTCGTCGGGCAGCTCCGGGAGGTCGTCGACGCTCCAGGCCTTGCCGCGGATGGCATCGGCGCCGGCCGCCGTCCGCTCGGCGATGGCAAACACGAGGGTCAGCCAGAACACGGTATGGACGGCCACGGTGACGCCGGCACCTGCTCCCTCGAGGATCGCCTCGCCGACGGCGCCGTCCGACAGCAGGTTGGCGGCGAGGACCACGATCGCGACGATCGGGACGACGATCGGCAGCAGCAGCGTCAGGAGTCGCCGCCATTCGGGATAGTAGGTCGGGCCGATGAGGTACTGCGGGCCTTCGGCATAGCGAGCAGCGAGCAGGCCCGGGTCGCCGAGCTCGGCCAGGGCGGCACGTTCGGCCTGTGCCGGTTCCCCGGTCCGTGCCTCGATCGCATCGGCGACGAGGGCACGGATCTCGGGCTCCAGCTCGGGCCGTTGCGAGCGCGGGACCGCGCGGAGCACGGCCCACACGTATCGGTCGGTCAGGGCAGTCATGCGTTTTCTCCTTGGGCAAGGGCGCGGATCGACGTATCGAGCCGCCTCCAGTCTTCGAGAAGCTCCGCGGCGAGACGGTCGCCGTCGGGGCTGGTCCGGTAGAACTTGCGAGGCCGTGACTCCTCGGTGTTCCACTCGCTGGTCAACACACCCTGCGACTCCAAGCGCCGGAGGAGCGGGTAGAGCGTGTTGGCATCGACCGTGAACCCGAGGTCGCGCAGCTGGTCGAGCAGCGCGTAGCCGTAGCCGGGTCGACGGAGCAGGAGCAGGCACGCCAGCACCACGGTGCCGCGTCGCAGTTCCTGCCGGCCGCCGGCCAGGAGTTCGGTGAGGTCCATGTGCGGCACTATACTGTGTGTCGCACAGTAATGCAAGTGGCACAGGACTAGGTCCTTCGGCCCGGAGACACACCGTTGCGCGACCCGGCACACTGCATCGATGCGACGCCTGCCCGCGCTCCTCGCCGGTGTTCTGCTCCTCCTCCTCACCGCTGCCCCGGTGGCGGCAGGTTTCCCCGCCAAGGACTCCAAGTACCACGACTACGCCGAGATGGTGGCCGAGCTCAACAAGGCCGTCGCCGACCATCCCGCGATCGTCCAGAAGTTCTCGATCGGGGCGAGTCACCAGGGCCGCCAGATCTGGGCCGCGAAGATCTCGGACCACGTCGCCGACGACGAGAACGAGCCCGAGGTCCTGTTCGACGCCCTGCACCATGCCCGCGAACACCTGACCGTGGAACAGGCACTCGCCGTCCTGCGCTGGCTGACCGACGGCTACACGACGAGCTCGACGATCAAGGGGCTGGTCGATACGCGCGAGATCTTCATCGTGTTCATGGTCAACCCCGACGGCGGGGAGTACGACATCGGCGGCTCCACGTACCGTGCCTGGCGCAAGAACCGCCAGCCCAACTCAGGCAGCTCGTACGTCGGCACCGACCTGAACCGCAATTACGACTACCACTGGGGCTGCTGTGGCGGGTCGTCAGGGTCGACCGCCTCGTCAACCTATCGAGGCCCGAAGGCGTTCTCCGCGCCGGAGACGCGGGCGCTGCGCGACTTCATCGACAGCCGCGTCGTCGATGGCCGTCAGCAGATCCGCACGGCCATCACGTTCCACACCGCCGGCGAACAGGTGCTGTGGCCGTACGGTTGGACGCGGACCGATGTCCCGGCCGACATGACCGCTACCGACTACCAGGCCCTCAGTGAGCTCGGGCGGCGACTGGCCTCGAGGAGCCGTTACACGCCGATGCAGTCGAGCTCCCTGTACATCACCGATGGCGACGAGATCGACTGGGCATACGGCCGTCACCGGATCTTCATGTACACCTTCGAGATGTACCCGCGTGGCGTGACCTCGACGAGCCGCTTCTACCCGGCCGACGAGCTGATCACCCGCGAGACCGAGCGCAATAAGTCGGCCATCCTGTACCTCATCAGCGCCGCGAGCTGCCCGTACGCGCCGATCGGCCTGACCCAGACCCACTGTGGGCCGTTCCTCGATGACTTCGAGGTCAGCCGCGGCTGGGACGTCGATCCGCTCGGCACCGATACCGCGACGAGCGGCACATGGCAGCGCGCGAACCCAGCCGGTACGAACTACCAGGCGACCACCGTCACGTCCGGCTCGGGCGCGCTATCGACTGGAGCGGCAGCGGGGACGACCCATAGCGCCAACGACGTCGATGGCGGTTCCACGTCGGTCCGCTCCCCGGAGATCAGGCTACCGAGCACGGTCGGGCGGCTGACCTTCCGCTATTACCTGGCGCACGGCTCGACTTCGAGCTCGGCCGACAGGTTCGAGGCGTTCGTCGAGGAGGGGGACGGGACGCGCACGCTGGTGCGGTCCGAGGTCGGGGCGGCCAACATCGACCGGCCGTCCTGGGCGTCGGCGTCGATCGCGCTGACGGCATGGGCCGGCCAGACGATCCGCATCGTCTTCGTGGCCACGGACGGCGCGACCGACTCGATCGTCGAGGCGGCGGTCGACGACGTACGGGTGACCCGACCCTAGGACCGCGGGTTACTGCGAGTGGTCGGTTCCGCCGAACACCTTCGGGCTGACCTTGTAGGCGTGGGCCTCGAGGTCGCGCGCCAGCGCGTCGAACCGTGCCAGTGCCGAGCTCGATAGCGTCGCGGTCGACTTGAGGTCCAGCTCCTCGCGCGAATCGGCCTCGCCGCGCCAGCCCACCCGGATCTCGCCGACGCCCTTGGCGTACGACTTGAGCTGGAAGACGCCTTCCTCACCAAGGCTCGACTCGGCGAACCGGACCACGTCCTGGAAGCAGCCGGCCCTGACGCAGTCCTCCGGCTCCACCTCGTCGAGGCGGCCGTAGTCGGACCACTCGACCGCCGGTGCCCAGCCCTGGAAGAGGGCCTGCGAATGGAGCGTCGGATCGGCCAGCATCTTGACCCCGGCCCTGGCGTCCTCGACGCCGTGGATCCAGGTCGGCGCCTTGACGAACTCGCCGTCCTCGTACTCCTCCGGGTGCTCACCGAGGTACCACACGGTCCCGTCGTCATCTTGTGCGTAGAAGGCGATCTCCTTCTCGACGAGCACCCCGTCGCTGATGTCCTCGATCCACACGACCGCCGTTCGCACACCTCCGATCACCTTCGTCAGGCTGGTCACCGTGAACGTGATCCGATGCGGGATGCGCTCGCCTTCCTCGATCGTCACACCGTCGACGATCCAGCGTCGACCGGGCTGCAGCGGCATCCAGGCGTTGTCGATGACAGCGCCATTCGAGAAGCGCGACGCGTCGAACTCGGCGTAGGCGGGAATGGCCGGGTCGAGCATCGGGGTGGGCACCGGGCTCGGCTCGATGCTCGGGGCCTGGCTCGGCCCGGTAGCTGGCAGTTCGGACGGCGCGACGGCCGGTGGTGCCGTTGCTACCGCCTGACTCGCCGGCGGACTTCCGCTACATCCGACGGTGACAAACATGACCAGGGCAGCACTACACGCTACGCCCAGAATCGACCGACGCATGGCCCCGAACCCCTCTTTCCCCCGCTACCCCAAACAACCGCCCCCAGCGGCGTCCCAGGCCCCGCCACGAGCCCCCGCTCGCGTCCATCAGTACTTTGGTACTAGCGGGTCGTGTTCGTATATCGGGAATCCGACAAGTGGTGCATTCTCGCACCACGAAAATCAGAGTGGCAGCCGGATGCGGAACGTGGTGCCGGCATTCCCCGTGGATTCGACCTCCAACTCCCCGCCGTGGGCCGCCACGAGATGGCGTGCGATGGCCAGCCCGAGACCCGACCCGCTCGATCCCGCGCCCTTCACGAACCGGTCGAAGACGTGGGGGAGGAGGGCAGGATCGATGCCCGCACCGGTGTCCGCGACGCGGAGCACGAGGCGATCGCCGGTCACTTCGCCGCGGACCGTGACCGTGCCACCGGGCGGCGTGTGCCGCACAGCATTCGCCACGAGGTTGGCGAGGACCTCCCGGATGCGGACCGGGTCGATGTCGAGGATCGGCAGGTCGGCTGGGACGTCGGCCGTGACGGTCACCCCGGTCGTGCCCGCCGCACCCTGGAACGAGCGGACGACCTCGTCGACCAGCACGTCCGGATCGGTCGGTTCCCGATGCAGCTGCAGCGTGCCGGCCTCCGACAGTGCCACCGTCCGCAGGTCGTCGATGAGGCGCTCCATCACCCGTGTCTCCTCGAGGATCGCCGACAGGTGGGACTCGTCGGCCGGGTGGACGCCGTCGATCATCGCCTCGAGGTTGCCGGCGATCACGCTGAGCGGCGTACGGAGCTCGTGGCTCACGTCGTTGAGCAGCGTCCGCCGCTGGTCCTCATCGCGTTCGAGCCGCTCGACCATCGTGTTGAAGCCACGGACCAGCTGGCGAACCGGGCGAGGACCGCGTTCCGGTGTTGGGACGCGGACACCATAATCGCCACTCTCGACTCGCGAGGTGGCATCGACAAGTGTGTCCAACGACCGGGCCGACCGTCGAAGGCCGCTGCCGATAGCGAAGACCGCGAGTACCACCGCGATCGCGGCGACGACACCCGGCAGCGGCCCGAAGGTCGATAGCACGGTCGCCGCAGCCGCGACGAGAGAGCCGACGATCACCAGGAAGATCAGCCCGAACAGGCAGCCGAAGAATGGCCCAGGGCCGCGGCGCCACGGACCGCCGCCCCACTCGCCGGAGCGTCGCCGGCGCCACATCTCGCGGCGGTAGGCCCCCCAGTCCTCGCGGTCGTTCATCGGTCGTCCGCCAGTCGATACCCGACGCCGTAGACGGTCAGCACGTAGCGCGGCTGCCGCGGATCGGGCTCGAGCTTGCGACGCAGGTTCTTGATGTGCGAGTCGATCGCGCGCTCGTAACTTTCGAACGCCACGCCGTGCAGCGCGTCGAGCAGCTGGCTCCGCGTGAAGATGCGCCCCGGTTGGCGCGCAAGGGTGGCGAGCAGCGTGAACTCGGTCGGTGTCAGCTCGACGGTCGTGCCACCCACCTCGGTCCGCATGCGCGGCACGTCCAACGTCAGGTCGCCGACCCGGATCAGGTCCGAGGCGTCGACCGGGCGATCGGCACGGCGCAGCACGGCCTTGACGCGCGCGACCAGCTCGCGCGGCGAGAACGGCTTCGTGAGGTAGTCGTCGGCCCCGAGCTCGAGCCCCAGCAGCTTGTCGAGCTCATCGTCGCGTGCCGTGAGCATCACGATCGGGATCGACCCGTCGCGTCGCAGCTCCCGGGTGACATCGAGCCCATCGAGCCCGGGCAGCCCCAGGTCGAGCACGACGAGGTCGGGTCGCTGCCGGCGCACGGTGTCGAGCGCTGCAGGTCCGTCGGTCGCGGTCGTGACCGCGAAGCCGGCATGCTCGAGATAGTCGCGTGCCAGCTCCACGATCCGTGGTTCGTCATCGACGACGAGGATGGTTCGGGTGGTCACGGGCAGCATCCTAACGACACGGATGCGCCCTCCCGAACGAGCCGGGAAGGCGCGGGATCCGTTGGAGGGTGGTTCAGGCGGCCGTCAGGCCGGATCGTTCCTGGGCGGGGTCGATCCGGTCGATGGCCCGGTCGATGTCCCCGAGTCGCCGTGCGCCTGGCGGTGCCAGTCGTCGAACGTCTGCTGGAACCGACCGCGGTGCTCGCCGTCGCCCCACTTGCCCGGGCCGTCCCAGCGCCGGCCGTTGCCCCAGCCGCCGCCACCGCGCCAGAAGGCGGCGCGCAGCAGGCCGATGATCAGGAAGATGAACAGCAGCGTGCCGAGGAACCCGAGGATCGAGAACCCGCCGTGTCCCCAGCCCCAGCCGTGGCCGTAGCCGTAGCCATACGGATAGGCGCCGGGCACGACCGGCGTGACCACGGTGCCGTCGGGGGCGTTCGCCGCGGCCGTGGTGACCGCCGTCGTGAGACCCGCCTGGTAGGCGGTCTGGGCGATGAACCCGCCGCCGACGACGAGCGCCGCGACGACGAGAAGACCGATGAAGAGGTTGCGCATCTGTGCCTTGACTCCTTGGTGTTGGGCTTGATGCGTCGCATGCTCGCGCGGGAATGTGGAGTGGCGATGGAGCCGTGATGCACACTTCGGGCATGACAGAACCAGCCGACGATCCCAGCCTGCTCGGCGGCAAGAACCTGCCGATGTGCCCGCTCTGTGGCAACGCCACGTTCCGGCAAGAGGAGGGCAAGTTCGACAGCGCCTGGGGCCTCACGGCCCACCGCGTCCTGATGCTTGTCTGCGAGCGGTGCTCGTACGTCCTCACGTTCTACGAAGGCAACACGATCTTCGACTTCGACTGACTCACGCGCACCGCCTGGGACTACCATCTCCGGCGTGAGATCAGGCGTCGTGATCGCAGGTACGCTGCTCGTGATCGCGCTCGCGGGCTGTGCCACAGGGACCGCGAGCGCACCCGCGCAATCGAGCACGCCGGCGGCACCAAGCGCTTCACCGGCGGCATCCGCGGGCCCATCGGCCGAGCCGGCGATCGTCGGTGAGTGGGTCGGGATCCACGACTGCCAGCGGATCGTCACGATCCTCACTGATGCCGGGCTCGACGAGTTCCTCGGCGATGCGGTCTACGGCAACGCGCTCGTTCCCGGAGTCGACCCAGGGACGGCCACGCTCAAAGACCCGAGCAAGCCATGTGAGGGCGCGGTCGAGCGCCAGCATTCGCACTTCTTCACAGCCGCGGGCACGTTCGGCTCAAAGGACTTCAACGGCGAAACCGTCGATGGCGGGACATACACGCTCGTGGGTGATGACGGCATCGTCATCAACGGCAGTCGCTTCAAGTACGAGATCACCGGCGATGAACTGGCGCTGGAGCCCGAGCCCGTCGACATCTCGGGCTGCACGACGAAGGAATGCCGGTTCGGCGCGACATGGGTGTTGATGGTCGCGATGCCCGGCACGACCTGGACGCGAGGCAGGATCGGGTCGTAGTGACCGACGCGGCGCGGTCGCTCGTCGCCGCGATCGACCAGGGCACCACCAGTAGTCGATGCATCCTCTTCGACCGTGGCGGGCGGGCGGTCGCCAGCCACCAGCTCGAGCATCGGCAGATCACGCCGAGACCCGGCTGGGTCGAGCACGATGCCGACGAGATCATCGATCGGGTGCAGACCTGCGTGCGTGTGGCGCTCGAGGAGGCCGGTACGGACGCCCGAGCGCTCGCCGCGGTGGGCATCAGCAACCAGCGCGAGACCACCGTGGTCTGGGATCGTCGGACGGGTCGACCGGTCCATCACGCGATCGTGTGGCAGGACACGCGGACCGCGGAGGCGGTGGCGCGCATCGGGGACATCGATCGATTTCGGGCCACGACCGGGCTGCCCGTATCGACCTATTCGAGCGCGCTGAAGCTGCGCTGGATCCTCGACCATGTCGAGCGAGATCCATCCGAGCTGGCGTTCGGCACGATCGATTTGTGGTTGGTGTGGCACCTGACGGGCGGCCTGCACATCACCGATGTGACCAACGCGAGCCGGACGATGCTGATGGATCTCGCGACGCTCGACTGGGACGACGCGATCCTGGACGAGCTCGGGATCCCGCGGTCGGTGCTGCCGGAGATCCGCGGCTCATCCGAGGTGTACGCGACCGGCGTCGGCGACCTCGAAGGCGTGCCGATCGCCGGGATCCTCGGCGACCAGCAGGGTGCACTGTTCGGGCAGACGTGTTTCGAAGCTGGCGAGGCGAAGTGCACGTACGGCACGGGCGCGTTCATGCTGATGCACACGGGGACGACGCCGGTGCCCAGCACGCACGGGCTGATCACCACGGTCGCTGCGCGGCTTGGCGGTCCAGACACGCCGGCGACGTACGCGCTCGAGGGATCGGTGGCGGTCGCTGGGTCGCTCGTCCAGTGGCTGCGCGACGACCTCGCGATCATCGATACGGCCGATGGGATCGAGGCGCTCGCGCGTTCTGTGCCGGATTCGGGCGACGTCGTGTTCGTGCCGGCGTTCTCCGGGCTGTTCGCGCCGCACTGGCGGCCGGACGCGCGGGGCGTGATCGCGGGGCTGACGCGGTTCTCGACGAAGGCCCACATCGCACGAGCCGCGCTGGAGGCCACGGCCTACCAGGTGGCCGACCTGGGAGCCGCGATGGCGGCCGACCTGGGGGCGCCACTCCCCGGGGAACTGCGGGTCGACGGCGGGATGACTCGGAACGACCTCCTGATGCAGATCCAGGCGGACATCCTGGGGAGCGTCGTGGTGGCGCCGGCGATCACCGAGATCAGTGCCCTGGGCGCGGCTTATGCCGCAGGGCTCGCGGTGGGGTTCTGGCGGGACCTCGATGAACTGCGGTCGATGGATGCTGCGCCGCGTCGATGGGAGCCGCAGATGGCCGAACGTGACCGCGCCGCCGGCCTGGCTCGATGGCACAAAGGGGTCGAGCGGTCGCTGGGCTGGGTCGAGCGCTGACGCCGGTTAGGAGCGTCGGTCGGCGAGCGCTTGCTCGAGCGCGGTGGTTGCGTTCGGGATGTCCTGCGGAAGCCTGATGACGCCGGCGGGGAGCTGGGCCTCGGTCGCGCCCAAGCCGCCCACCGCCACGACCACGTCACCGGTCGCAGTCACCGCGTGGGCGACGCCCTCTGCCGCGTGACGATCGTCGATGGTCGGGATGCCGACCACCACCCCGCGGGCGCCGGTCACATCGACAGCATCGAGCCAACTTTGCTCAGGCACGTCGGCGCCGAGGTAGACGACGCCGATCCCGCGACGCCGGGCCGCTGTCGCGAAGGCCAGCGCACCGAGCTCGTGGCGGCTGCCCGGTGGGAGGCCGACGAGAACCGGCGACTCGACGTCGAGCCGGCCTGCGGCTTCGAACGCCGCCGCCAGCCGGCGAAGGACTGCGTGGCTGGCGGCATGCTCCGCGGCGACCGACACCGTGCCCTCGGCCCAGGCATCGCCGAGGGCTCTGAGTGCCGGCATCACGCGCTGTTCGACGGCCCGCTCGAACGAGCCCGACGCGAACAGCTCGTCGAGGATCGCGTCTATGCGTGCGTCATCGAGCTGCGCTGCGGCGTCGACGAAGGCTGCGGACAGGTCGCTCCCGCTGCCGCCCCCGGGCGAACGAGGTGACAGGGCAGGGGAGGCGGCGGGCACGCCGTGCGCCTCGATCTCGCGAGCTGCCTGGCTCGCGGCCCACCCTTCCTCCACGAGTCGGCGCATCGCGCGAACGCGGTCGATGGCGGTCTCGTCGTACAGACGGTAGCCCGACGGTGTCCGATCTGGGCGAACGATCCCATAACGTCGCTCCCAGGCCCTCAGGACCTGGACACTGACGCCCGCTCGCAATGCTGCCTGTTTGATGGTGTACATCGTTTGTCTAAGATATCACGCCACAAAGGCTTGACAAGCGCGCACGAGATTGGTAATGTCTCGACGAACCCTATACAGAGGGTCGACAACCAATGTGGTCCGCGGAATGGCCCGGCCACATCACGTAGGAGTGGAGCTCATGCAGTACTTCCGGGCACTCGCCCTTCTTCTGGTCATCGTCGGTGGCGTGAACTGGCTGCTCGTTGGCATCGCCAAGTTCGATCTCGTCGCGGCGATCACCGGTGACGCCTTCGGTGAGACCAATCCGATCTCGGCGATCATCTACATCCTGGTCGGCGTCGGTGCCGTGGCACTCGTTCCGACGCTGTTCCGGTGGATCACCGCCGACTCGTCCACCACTTCCCAGGCCTAACCTCGCGGGCTACACAGGGACGTAAGACTCGCGGCGTCACCGCTTCGGCGGCCCGACGTCGCGAGTCGCCTTTGTGCCGTTCGGTGCCCATCGGCACCGTTGATATGCCCCTGCAATGTCGCTGCAAGAACGGCACGGTGGGCAGGGTACGTGTCCGGCACCAGCCCGGACATAAGCTGGAGGTCGATCGAACCGCCTCCCGGGAACCTCCTCCCAGGACCGAGAGCTCCGGTGGGCGGCGGAGTCGAATTGCCTAGCGCGCCAGCGGGCGCACGCGGCCCTGGGGGACCGCACAGGCTGACGGAAAACACTGTTGACCGCCAGCTGGGGACGCCCGCAGGCGCGCTCCCTTTTGTCCCGACTTCGTCCGAAGAGGCGCCTGTGATGCGGACGTAACGCCGGTCCGCCTACGGTGACGGGGCCCGGACGACACTCCAACGAGGACCCGTCATGACATCGACCCCTCGCCGCCTCGCCATGCTCATCGCCCTGCTGATGGGCCTGTCCCTGGCCGTCGCACCGGCGGTCGCGGCACACGACGACAAGTTCGCCGACCTACCGACCCGCATCGACCTGCCGCCGGGCTTCCAACCCGAGGGCATCGAATCCTTCGGCCCGTGGCTGTTCGCTGGTGGTCTCCAGGATGGCGCGATCTGGCGGGGGAGTGCCGTGACCGGGACGGGCGACATCCTCGTCGAGGGTGCGGCCGGTCGCATGGCGACGGGTCTGCACCTCGATCGATGGGGCCGCCTCTGGGTGGCTGGCGCTACGACCGGCACCGTCCGCGTCTACGACGCGCTGACCGGTGACCTGCTCCAGACCTACACGTTCACCGGCACCGGCTTCCTGAACGATCTCGACATCACCAGGAATGCCGTCTACATCACCGATTCCATGAACCCGCAACTCGCGGTCATCCCGCTGGGACGGTTCGGGCGATTGCCGGATCCGTCCGTCGTGCGGCTGATGCCGCTGACCGGTGACTTCCAGATGCAGACCGGCTTCAACGCGAACGGCATCGCGGCCCGCGGTGGATGGCTGGTCATGGTCCAGTCGAACACCGGGTTCCTGTTCAGGGTCAACCCGCGGACCGGCGACACGCACCGGATCGACACCGGCGGCTACCTCGTCTCCAACGGCGACGGCCTCGAGCTGCGTGGTCGGACGTTGTATGCCGTGCGCAACCAGGACAACCTGGTGGCGGTCCTGCGGCTGTCGCGTAACCTCCGGAAGGCCAGCCTCGTCGGCGACGGCGAGATCATCCCGCCGATGGGTGCGGTGTCGGTGCCGACGACTGCCACCGCGACGCTCCGCGGCCTGTATGTCGTCAATGCCCGATTCGGCATCACCACCGACGAGTACTGGATCTCCCGGTTGCCGCTGCGCCCGTAGCTTGGGCGTCAGTTCACCGAGCAGACCGCGCACGAGTCCGGCTCACCTGAGGTGATCGCTGCGGCGGCGTCGCAACACGGCGCCGCCGACGAGAGGACAGCCAGCTCACGCCGCTTCGGCGTGGAGGCGGACAGGTGCCGCTCGAGCTGGGCGAGCCGCGCGTCGAGGGCGCGCAGATCGTCGATCCGCGAGGCGATCTCGCGCCGCTTCTCGGCGAGCTGCCCGGGCAGCTCCGCGCTGGTGGCGTCGCAGTGGCCCGAGTGGCACCACGACGCGAGGCGGGCGGCCGTGTCGAGCGGCAGGTCCATGCGCCGCAGGTCGATGAGCAGCCGGAGGTGCTCGATGTCCTCCTCGCGGTAGTCCCGGTACCCGTTCTCCTGGCGCGGCGCCGATGGCAGCCAGCCCGCGCGCTCGTAGAACCGAACCGTGTCACCGCTGACGCCGAGTCGCTCGGCCAACTGCCCGATCCGCATGTCACATCACCAGCTGTCGCAACCGTTCGCTCTCGCGCTGCGCGTGCGCGGCCGCGGCCGGCGCTCCCCACCAGCGTATCCGCAAGTGCGTGCCCGCATCGGCGGGCTGCAGCTCGTGGCGGGCCGTCAGTCGCGCGTTGCCGGGGAGCTTGATCGTGCGCGCGAAGGTCGCGAACGGCTGCCACTCGACGATCTGCTCGACCGTCGCGAGCCGATCCGCGATGCACGACGTCACGGTCCCGATGCCGCGTCTGGCGTCGCCGCCGATGACCTCGATGTCCTGCAGGCCTTCCCAGCGCGCCCGGTTCGCCGGCGCAGTGAGCTCCTCCCACAGCGCCATCGGGCTCAACCGCACCTGGAGCTCCGCCTCGAGCAATGGGCGCCGGCGTGGTGGCGACCAGTTGGGCTGGTCGGCCGCGAACCGGGCGGCGAGGTCGAGCAGGTACACCTTGATGTCGCCGAGGTAGTCGAACGACTCGAGTCCGTCGAGCAGACCGAGCGCGACTGTGTCGAGTCCCAGGTCCTGCACGCACGCCTCACTCAGCAAGGCATAGCGCGCCAGCCCGCGCATGGCCGGGGTGGAGGCCTTTAGGAGGCGGTGGGCGACGATCGCATCGACGCCCGCGAGCTCGGTCCGGCCGGCGATCCGCTGCGCGACGACCTCGCCGGTATGGACGACGAACTTGAGGTCGAGCTCGGGGATCCGGCGGCACGCCTCGCAGGTGCAGGTCGTGGCCCGCTCCAGGCTCCGGATACGTGAGCGGAACGCGGCCGTCGTGGCGTCGATGGCGTCGAGCAGGGCCGTGCCGGTCAGCGCGTCGAGTGGCGCGACCATGAAGGCCGCGTCGCCCTCGAGCTTCTCGAGCCGGAAGGTCGGCCGCAACTGGCGGACGACGGTCTCGACGAAGTCCGCCGCCATGGCCGGCGCCCGCTCCGGCTCGCTGGCGGCGAGATACGCCGTGTAGCCGGACAGGTCGGCGAGGAGCAGGCAGACCCGCTCCGCCTTCGCGCTCATGCCGGAGCGCCTTCGAGCTGTGCCTTCAAGCGCCCGATCTCGGCCGCTTCGCCACGAGCGATCTCACCGCGGAACAGCGGCTCGAGCAATCGAAGGAGTCCTCGGGTCCGGACCTCGACCAGGTAGTCGACCTTCGTCCTGTCCGGCGCCAGCGGGGTGAGCCGAAAGTGACCGTCCATCCCGAGCGCGCTCCGCGACACCGTCGTGAAGCTGAAGCCACCCGCCGGCTCGACGTCCTTGACCTGGTACGTCCAGCCGAGCTTGACCGGCCCCATCGCCACCTCGGCGTAGGCACGGGTACCGTCGCGCGTGGGGCCATCCGTCAGCCGGCGACTGGCGGTCATGTCGGTCCACTCGGTCATGCGCTCGAGCTCGGCCAGATAGCGTGCGACGACCTCGGCCGGTCGGTCGATCGTGGTGCTGGTCTCGACGCGGATCATCTCGGGTGTGCTCCTTCGCAGGTCGCCCGGCGCTTACCGGACTGTCCGCACGTCAAGCTAGACCTTGGAGTCGCTCCAATGTCAAGCGGCAACGCCACCATTCCAGCAACGCGTGGGTCGTACCCTAGTCGTGGCGAGCGCGCGCAGGCCGATCGGAGGGGCACGCCCGATGGCGCCGCAGCAACTCGTCTACGTCCATGGTGCTGGGCCGCAGAAGCCTGCCCCGGCCCTCAAGCACGAGCTCGACATGCTGCTGTTCGGCAAGGGCATGTCGACCACGCGCGTCGCGCATTACGCGAACGTGCGCTGGCCGCCGGGTGGGCCGGCCGGCGGCGGCTCCACGATCGCGGCTGCAGCGTCGGGCCGCGAGCGGCGCACCAGGGCGATCCGCCGATCGACCGATCCGACGTTGAGCACCGACGCCGCAGCCGAACAGATCGTCAGCGCGACGCTTCGGGGGCCGGCAGGAACCGGCCTGGCGCCGGGGGTCTCGGCGGCCGAGATCCGACGCGCCCGGACGCTCGTCCGCCAGCTCTATCGCCAGGCCGACAAGATCGCCAGTGCCTCCGCCACGCCGACGCCCGGTGTCGCCCTGGGGCCGACCTTCCCTGACCCGATCTTTCGGTTCATCGTCGGCAAGTTCGCGAGCGACGTCATCGACTACCTGTATGGACCGTTCAAGCAACAGATGCAGGCGCCCGTGTTCGATGCGCTTCGGAAGACCCCGCGACCGAAGGTCATCGTCGCGCACAGCCTCGGGACGATCATCACTTACGACGTCATGACCGATCCCACGCTCGCGAGCCTCAAGCCAGACCTGCTCGTCACGATCGGTTGTCCCCTCGGGATCGGGAACGTGCAGAACCGACTCCGCAACGGCGCGGGTCGTCCGAACCCCGTGCCGCCGGCGCTGAAGGCGTGGCGAAACTTCGCCGACCGCTGGGATCCGGTGGCGCTCGATCAGACGCTGCGTGACGAGTTCGACCCACCAAGGAACTTCGCCACTGACGCACAGGTCAACAACCCGGCCCGCGACAACCACGAGCTGCTGGGTTATCTCTCCGTCGCGATCGTCCACGACACGATCGTGGCGGCCGCCGGCTAGGAGCGTCGCGATGCGGATCCGCGCACCGATGATGATCCAGGACCCGGACCTCGGCGGCGTCACGAAAGAGCGCATGGTCGAGGATTGGCTCGGGATCGATGAGGACCACTACCTCGATGGGCCGGTCACCCCGCGCGTCGCGGTCATCGATCTCGATCCGGACAGCGAAGCACTGCAGCCGGGCGCGGTCTACGAACCGCCCGCCGGCAACCGGACACTCGGCCGCTACGACGTCGACAAGGACGACATCTATTCGCCGCCGTTCATCCAGACGAGCGTGTTCGCCACGGTCCTGCGGACGATGTACATGTACGAAGAGAGCGACACGCTGGGGCGCAAGGTCAACTGGGCCTTCGGCGGCCCCCAGCTCCTGGTCATCCCGCGTGCCGGCTGGTGGCCCAATGCCTTCTACGAGCGTCGATCGCGGAGCCTGCAGTTCTTCTCGTTCCTGTCTGGCAGCAAGCTCGTCCACACGAGCCTGTCCCGCGACATCGTCGCGCACGAGACGGCGCACGCCCTGCTCGACGGCATCGCTCCCGATCTGTACGACGCCCTCGATCCGCAGTCACTGGCGCTCCACGAGGGCATCGCGGACCTGACCGCCGTGCTGATCGCCTTCCGCAGCGGCAGGCTCCGCAAAGCGGTGCTGGACGCGACCGATGGCTCGATCGAGAAGTCGACGCGGTTCAGCTCGATCGGGGAGGAGTTCGGCCGGGCCATCGACCCGAGCGGCGCCGTCGGCTGGCTGCGCAACCTGCTTGACGGCAGCAAGCTCGATCCGGCTGGGGATCCTGCGGATGAGCCCGAAGAGCACGTCCTGAGCCAGGTCGTGACGGGCGCCCTGTACAAGCTCATGGTCGACCTGCACCGCGACTACAAGAACCGTCTGTCGATCCTCCGCGGGGAGTCGAAGTTCTCCGTTTCGGGGCGTGCCCTGTACGGCGCTTCCGAGCAGTTCAAGCGGATGATCCTGCGCGGCATCGACTACCTGCCGCCGGGCGAGGTCACCTTCGCCGACTATGGTCGCGCGATCATCGCCGCTGACCAGGGATCGTTCGGCGACGACACATGGCGCCAGTACATCCGCGACGAGTTCGTCAAGCGGGGCATCGTGCGCCGTGCGCGCGACCTGGACGTGGAGACGAACTACCCGCACGAGGCACTCGCCGGTCTCGACCTCCAGGGTCTGGTCGATAGCCCGTGGGTCGCCTACATGTTCGCGGAGAAGAACAGGAGATTCCTCGGCATCCCCAGGGACGCGCAGTTCGAGGTCCTGCCCCGGATCGTCGTCAACAAGCGCTTCCTGCTCCCCGACCAGACCATGGATCAGGCAGCCGCCGCGCACGAAGACACGTCCGCCGACGACGCCGCACAGGTCGCACGCATGGAGGCCGACGCGGAGCTGTCGCTGCCTGTCAAGGAACTCCTCTTCAAGGTCCGCTGGAGCGTGACCGAGGCCAACCCGCCTGAGCTCGGTGGTGCCCTGACGCGGCGCATCCAGACCGGTACGACGCTCGTGATCGACTGGGATCGGCGCCTGGTCCGGTCGCTCCTCGGTCCACTGGACCTGGCGGCCAGGCGACCGGCACGCGACGCGATGCTCCGCCGACTCATGGACCGCGGGCTCCTCCAGGTGACCAGGCCCGACGATCCCGAGCAGGAGAAGCAGACGCTCGGGACCGGCGTCGAAGCCGTCGTGACCGACGACATCCTGCGCGTGCGGGGCACCGGTCGGCTGCTGCACGTCGCGAGGGACGTCGGCTATGAGTGATCTCGTCGTCCGTCTCTACAACGTGCGCTTCGGCGACGCGGTGCTGGTCATGATCCCCGAGAAGGCCGGCGGTCATGACGTCGTGCGCACCATCCTGTTCGACTTCGGGAATGCGCTGAGCAAGGAAGGTGGCGTTGACAGCGTCCTCGAGCCCGTCATCGATGACATCAAGGCGACGTTGGCCGGCAAGCAGCTCGATCTGTACGTCTTGACGCACGAGCACCTGGATCACGCGCAGGGCTTCTTCTACTCGAAGAAGGAGTTCGGCAAGACGATCAAGGCCAAGCAGGTCTGGCTGACCGGCTCGGCCGACCCGACCTACTACGACGACAACAAGCACCCCGGCGCCAAGCAGGAGAAGAAGGCGGCCTTCGCCGCCTATCGCGCGGCGATGGTCCGGCTCAACGCCCTGCCGGCGGTGTCGTTCTTCACCGCCGTCCTCATGGCCAACAACAACCCGCGGAGCACGTTCGACTGTGTGAAGTTCCTGCGCGAGGAGCTGGCGAAGCCCGAGGACGTGCACTTCGTCGACCGAACGACGGATCTGTCGCCGCTGCAGCCGGCGAAGAGCGCCAAGCTGACGCTCTGGGCACCCGAGGAGAACACCGCCGACTACTACGGCAAGTTCAAGCCGCTGGCGGCGAGCCTCGGGTTCGGCGACAACGTCAAGTTCGACGACCTCGACCTGGGGCTGAAGGAGCCGAAGGACCTCGAGCTGCCGCAGCCGCCGCCGGGTGTCGATGCCGGAGCGTTCTATAACCTGCTCGACGTCCGCCATTCGAACGCGGCGTCGACCCTGCTCAACATCGATCAGGCCGCAAACAACACGTCGGTCGTCACGTTGATCGAGTGGAAGGGCTGGCGGCTGCTGTTCACCGGTGATGCCGAGAAGCGCAGCTGGCGGCAGATGGACAAGCTCGGCTTGGTGCAGCCGGTGCACTTCCTGAAGGTGAGTCACCACGGCAGCCACACCGGGATGCCGCCCGAGGAGATCCTCGAGAAGTTGCTGCCGATGCCGGCGTCATCCGCCGGCAAGAAGCGGAAGTCCGCGGTGTCGACCTACCCCGGCAACTACGACTTCGTGCCGCACGAGGACACCCTGAAGGAGCTCAAGAAGCGCACGAGGCTCACCTCGACGCTCGACGAGCCGACCGAGTTGTTCAAGGAGATCCGGTTCCCCGATACGGGGCCGCCGTAGGGTGCGCGGAACCGCGCGAGGCACGGGCACGTCCGGCCGCCAGATGAACCGCTTGACGCTGATCGCCTCCGTGCTCCTCGTGGTCCTCGCTGCAGCCTGCGCGGGCGGTGGTCCCGCTCCGTCACCGAGCCCGACACCCGGCGCGCCGCTGACGACAGCCGAACTCCGCTATCGACTGATGGAGACGTTCGGTCCGGTCTGGTACTGCGATCCCGACTTCTACCCGATCGCCATCGCCGATGAGGCCGACCGGGCGATCGAGCGCTTCGGCGAGGTCGAGGCCGATCGCGAGGCGTTCGAGGTGGCACTCACGCACCTCGGTCTCCCATTCGACGGCGACTACACGGCCGACCAGAAGCTCGCGATCTACCGCGTTTGGAAGCAGCTGAACGCGATCCACCTCGAGCCTGTCGGCGATGGGAGCTATCGAATTCGACTATCTCAACATGCCGGCGCCGGGCGCGAGCGAAGGCCGGCGGACGACTGGGACGATCGATGGGCAAGGCTCGATCACGATCGAGGGGCAGGCGCCCGCGGGCGAGCCGCCGTGTCCGATCTGCCTTGCCCGCGGGACCCGCATCGCGACGCCCGACGGCGACATCGCGGTCGAGGACATCAGGGTCGGGATGCGCGTCTGGTCGTTCGATACGACCGGGCGACGGATCGTCGCCAACGTGGTCAGGGTGGGGCAGACGCCCGTGCCGGCGACCCATCGCGTGGTCCGACTCGTGCTCGACGGCGCCCGGGTCGTCCGCGCCTCACCGGGTCACCCACTGGCCGATGGACGACGTCTCGGCGACGTCCAGGCAGGTGATCGGGTCGACGGCGCGACCGTGGTCAGCGCGATCTCGGAGCGCTACGACGGAGGCTCCACGTTCGACTTGCTGACCGATTCGCCGACAGGAAACTACATCGCGGACGGAATCCCGCTCGGGTCGACGTTGGACTGATTTTGTCGCTTGACGTGGGGTTTGCGAGGAGGCACCGTTCCCTGACCGGGCAAGCCGTCACCTCGCCCATGAGCGCGCGTTCCCAGTTCGTGCTGTCGTCTTGCCCTGCTGACTCGAGGGATGGGGATCATGTCAGCGACGCCACCGCCCGGGCATTCCTACGCCTTCCGTGCCTTCGCCGTCGCCGTCGTCCTGGCGATGGTCGGCATCTTCGCTGCGGCTGCCATGGCGTCCGCCGCGCCAGCCTGTACGCGAACCTGGGACGGCGGCGCCGCCACGGAGGCGTGGGACGATCCCGCCAACTGGGACGGCGCCGGTGAGGGCGAGCTACCGGTCGCGACCGACCATGTCTGCATCCCGACGGGATCCTCTGTCGACCACGGGGCCGGTACGACCGAGATCCTGACGCTGCAGAGCGCGGGCACCATCACTATCTCGGGCGGCTCGCTGTCGCTGACCGACGAAACGAACGGCTCGACCGTTTCGGCGCTCGCCCAATCCGGCGGGGTCCTGGGCGGGACCGGCACGCTCACCGTGCTCGGCACGTTCGAGTGGACCGGGGGCGAGCACGCCGATGCCGGGCGAACGATCATCGACGCGGGCGCGAGCGCGACGATCGACACCGAGGCCGGCGTAAATCTGCGTCGTGGGCGGATCTTCGACAACCAGGGCACGACGACTTGGGTCCATGGCCCGATCGCGCTCTGGGGTGCGGCGCCAGGGCTCCGCTCCACCATCGAGAACGGCGGGACGTTCGAGGCCGGGGATGACTCGACGATCACGCAGACGTTCAGCGGCGGCGGGGATGTGGAGCTGCCCCTCTTCCATAACACCGGGACGTTCATCAAGAGCGCCGGGACCGACGCGAGCCTCATCGCCGTGCCATTCGACAACGACGGCACGATCGAGGCCGCGAGCGGCACGATCCGGCTCACCGGCCCCGGTGATGGGACCTCAACCGGCACGTTTTCGACAGATCAGACCGCGCTCATCGAGTTCGTCAACGACCACACTATTGGTTCGGGGGCGGCGTTCGACGGCAATATCGAGCTCGAGAACGAGACCTTGACGCTGGCCGCCGACATAAGCGTGCCGTCGGGCAGCAGCTTCACGCAGACGGGCGGGGTCCTCGCCGGGACCGGAACGCTCACCATTCTCGGCTCATTCGAATGGACGGCGGGCGAGCAGGTCGATGCGGGACGGACCGTAATCGACGACGCGGGCAGCGCGACCATCGACGTCGAAGGCGCGGTCACCCTCCGAAGAGGGCGCACGTTCGAGAACCATGGCATCACGACCTGGATCCACGGCGGCATCCTCCTGTTTGGCGCGGCGCCAGGCCTCCGCACGACGATCGAGAACGCCGGGGTCTTCGAGGCGCACGACGATTCGCTGATGGCGCAGACGTTCAGCAACGCCTCCGAGTCCGAGCTCCCGCTCTTCCACAACACCGGGTCGTTCAACAAGCGCGCCGGGACAGGCACGACTAGCCTCGCACTTCCGTTCGACAACGATGGATCCGTCGAGTCCCAGGCAGCAACGATCAGGTTCGGTAACGGCGGTGTCGGGACTGCCACCGGCAGCTTCGTGACGAGCGAAGCCGGTGCGCTTATCGAATTCCGAGAGGGCATTTTCGACCTCGGCACAGGCGCGAGTATCGGTGGCGACGTCCTGCTGTCGTTCGCGACATTGAACCTGAGCGCCGACGTCGATGCCGCCGCAGGCACCTTCACCCAGTCCGGTGGCACGCTCGGCGGGACCGGCACGCTAACGGTTTCCGGCACCTTCGACTGGACGGGCGGCCTCCAGACCGATGCGGGCACCACCGTCATCGCTGAGGGCGCGACGGCGACGCTCGGCGGACCAACCGATTTCATGACCCTCAGGGGCGGGCGGACGCTGGAGAACCAGGGGTCGATGGCCTGGTCGCAGGGCACGATGGTCGTCTGGAGGGCGGACCAACAGACGACGATCGAGAACTCCGGGTCCTTCGAGTCGACGGGCGATACCACGCTGGACACGACGGGCGGGATCGGCGACATCGTCCCGCCGGTCTTCCACAACACCGGGACCTTCGCGAAGACGGGGGGCCTCGGCGAGACCAGGCTGCTCGTCCCCTTTGCCAATGACGGCGAGGTGGCGGTCGAGTCAGGCACGCTCGCGATCAACGGCGACTTCGCGAACTACATCGGGGCGTCACGGACACTGCAGGGCGGTTCGTGGCGGATCTTGACGACGCTCGAGTTCAACGGAGCGGACATCGACACGATCGAGGCCGAACTGACCCTCGAGGGCGCCCTGGCCGGGATCGTCGATGACCAGGGCGCCAACGGCCTGCGTCGTCTCGCGGCGGTCGATGGCCTCGGCGTCCTACGGCTCATCGACGCGGACCTGCTGACGTCCGTCCCCTTCACGAACCGCGGGTTCGTTTCGATCGGATCCGACAGCACGTTCACCTCGACAGGCGAATACGACCAAGCCGATGGCGCCACGACGCTCGACGCGACGACCAGCAGCGTCAACGCGACAGCGTCCGAGGTCCGGGTGACCGGCGGGGAGCTCGTGGGAATCGGCACGGCCGGACCCGCCGTCGACGTCAGTGGTGGCGTCGTGGCACCCGGTCTCTCGCCCGGGACGATCCACGTCGGGGGCACGTACCAGCAGGTCTCGGGTGGCACACTGCACGTCCAGATCGGCGGAAGCGCGCCCGGCACGCAGTTCGACGTTATCGAGATCTCCGGGGCCGCGCAGGTCGGCGGCACGCTTGAGATCGACACGATCGATGGGTTCACGCCGAGTTCTGGCGATCAGTTCCGGATCCTGACGACCTCGGCCCGAACCGGCGAGTTCGGCTCGCTGCTGGGCACTGACCTGGGCAATGGTCTGGCGTATACGGCGCAATACGATGCGACCGGCGTGACGCTCGTCGTCACGGGACTGTCGCTGTCGATCGACGACGTCACGGTCACGGAGGGCGACAGCGGGTCCGTGGATGCGACCTTCACTGTCACGCTCTCAGAACCGACGGCCGGGGTCGTCACGGTCGACTTCGCGACAGACGACCGGACCGCGACCGATCCCGACGACTACACGTCGGTCAGTGGGACGCTCATCTTCCAGGCAGGTCAAACGACGAAGACAGTCACCGTGGCGGTCAGGGGCGACACCCTCGATGAGGATGACGAGTCATTCGTCGTCGACCTCAGCAACGCGACCAACGCGCCTCTCGCGAAGAGCGAGGGCACCGGCACGATCACGGACGACGATCCGCTCTCGACCGTCTCCATCGCAGCAACGGACGCCACAGTCACCGAGGGACACGCCGGCTTCGTCGACGCCACGTTTACGGTGACGCTGTCGCCGGCGACTGGTCGGACCGTTAGTGTGGCCTTTGCGACCGCCCCTGGGACCGCGACCTCCCCGGCCGACTTCGCCGCGAAGACCGGGACGGTCACGTTCGATCCCGGCGAGACCTCCCAGACGATCGTCATCTCGGTCAGGGGCGATACGGCGGTCGAGCCCGACGAGACATTCTTCGTGGACCTCTCCTCGCCGGTGAAGGCGAGCCTCGGCACATCGCGCGCCACAGGCACGATCGTGGACGACGACCGCGCGACGATCTCGATCGGGAGCGTCTCGGTGGACGAGGGCAACTCGGGCACGGTGGACGCAACCTTCGTCGCGACGCTGTCGGCCGTCGCGTCGGATACGGTGACCGTCGACTTCGCGACCGCGAACGAGTCGGCCACGGCGCCGGAGGACTACCTCCCTGGCTCCGGGACCATCACCTGGGCACCCGGTGAGACCTCAAAGTCGGTGACGATCGACGTCGTCGGCGACACCGTGCCCGAGCCGAACGAGACCTTCCTGGTCAACCTGACGAACTCCGTGAACGCTGCCATCGCCGATGGTTCCGGGACCGGCACCATCGCCGACGACGGGGACATCGTGGGGACTCCCGACTACGATCTCCGCATCACGCCCCCGCGCCAGGTCCTGGAGCCCGGCGGGACTGCGAAATTCGCGATCCAGATCATCCCCCTGTTCGGATTCGACGAACTCGTCACGCTCTCGGCGCTGGACCTCCCGGCCGGGATCACATCGTCTTTCTCGGTCAATCCAGTGGATCCCCCGGGGACGTCGATCCTGACGCTGATGGCCGCCCCAGGGATATCGGTCGGCGAGCAGGGGTTCAGGGTCCGCGGCGTCGGTGGTGGAATCACCCAGATACGTTCGGCCAACACGACCCTCGACTTCGGCCTTGTCCCGATCTGCTCCGGAAGCGTCGAGGGCTTCGTGACCGACGAGGAAACGGGTGCCCCGATCGAGGACGCAGTGATCTCGATCAGTCCGGAGATCCGGACGGACGCCAGCGGCTTCTACGAGATCCTGGACATTCAGCTCGATGAGCACAACAACCCGATCGAGGGCTTCCCCGTCCGTGCGGTCAAGCACGGGTACTGGGACGGCGTCGGGGAGGGCCTCGTGATCTGCGACGGCGTCACGCGGATCGATCTCAAGATGCTTCGGTGGCGACCCGCGAGCGTGCAGGGGACCGTCGTCGAAGGCACGCCCGATCCGACCGACCCGACGATCATCCATCCCACGACGACGCTGATCGGGGGCGCCGAGCTCCGCATCTTCAACTACGGATTCGACCAGGCGGACGCGGCAGGCGAGTTCGCCATCGAGATGGAAAAGCTCAATACCGGCAACCAGCCGATCGTCGACGCGCAGCTCGAGGTGAATGCGACCGGTTACTGGGCGCGGCCCTCGGAGAGTATCGGCGGCCTCCTCAGCTCGCCGTACCCACTCGGTACGATCGACCCTGACGAGCACATCCGGGACCTCGTCGTGCCGCTGGTCAAGAAGTGCACCGGCACGTTGAGCGGCCTCGTCAGAGACGCGGTCACGAACGCCCCGATCGCAAACGCGCGGGTGACCGTCGCGTGGCCGATCGCGACGCTGGATGTCCGGACGGATGCGACAGGCCATTTCACATATCCGGGCGTCCTACTCGGGCACAACAACACGCCGATCGAGCGGAGCGTCGCCGTTTCGTCGCCCGGCTATTTCGACGGCATCAAGAACTTCCCAATGACAGCCTGCGGCGACACGCCATCCGTCGAGATCGCGCTCGCCTTGGCACCGCCGCCGATCTTCGGGACACTCGAGGGTCACGTCTATGACGCCGTGACCCGCCTGCCGATCGCTGGAGCCAGCGTGCATACGCCGCTATGCGCCACGCCGCCCGGCACGACCTGCACCAGCACGGACGTGAACGGCTTCTACCGACTGCCGAACGTCCCGTTGCCAACCGCAGATCGGGCGGTGGAGGTGACGTTCTTCGCCGAGCATCGACCGGATCATTACTCGACGTTCGAGACGTTTTTCATGACTGCCAACGCAACGACCGAGCACGACTTCCTGCTATTCCGTACCAAGCATGCTCGGCTGACGGGGATCGTCCGGGACCGCGTCACCGGACTGCCTATCGTCGGCGCCGGCGTGACGCGCCCTGCGTTCCCGAACGGGGTGACGACCGATGCCAACGGACGCTACCTGACCGATCCCATCGAGCTCCCGGCCCCCGGCGATCCGACGGCCCTGACGTTGACGTTCGGGGCCTCGGGCTACTGGGAGCAGACCAAGAGCAAGGCCGTCCAGGCGAGCACCGTTCCGTTCGAGCTCGACTTTGACCTGCTGCCGATCTGCGAGGACGCGACGATCCAGGGCACGGTCGTGAACGCCGTCACGCAAGCACCGATCGCCGGAGCCACTGTGACCGGCGGGCTGCAGTCCACGACAACGGCCCAAAACGGCACCTACAAGCTCGAGCACCTTCGCGTCGGCACTGACAACAGCCCGGTCGATGTGACGATCCGAGTCAGTGCCCCTCGTTTCCACCCGCAGATGAAGACAGTCAGGGTCTTCTGCAACGCCACGCTCACGATCGACTTCGGGCGCCCATCGGACGGCACGATCATCGTGCGCAAGACCACGGATCCGTCCGACTCGACGCAAGCGTTCACCTTCAACCCGACGTGGACGGACAGTTTCTCCCTCGTCGGCGGAGCGACGAAGACCTTCAACAATCTTGCCGCCGGTACCGGCTACAACATCGGCGAGACGGTCCCCGAGGGCTGGCAGCAACGAAGCGCCACTTGCTCGGACGGCAGTCCAGTCACCAACATCAACCTCGGTGCAGGCGAGACCGTTACGTGCACGTTCGAGAATCGGAAACTGGCGACGCTCATCATCCACAAGACGACGGACCCGACACCTGACACGACCCAAACGTCGTTCGACTTCACAGCGGGCGGCGGCCTGACGCCGACGACGTTCAGCCTCGCCGACGGTGGCAGCCACACGTTCGAAAATGTCGTCCCGGGCGCGAATTACACAGTCTCCGAGGACGCCCTCGCCGGCTGGCTGCCCGCAACCGCGAGCTGCAACGACGGTAGCCCTGTGACGAACATCGATCTCGGCGCGGGCGAAACCGTGACCTGCACCTTTGTCAACCGTCCGAGGCCGCCCGTTGGCACGATCGTCGTCGCCAAGACGACCGATCCGGCGGGCAGCGACGTCGGCTTCCCGTTCACGCCGAGCTGGGCCGATGGCTTCACCCTGAAGCACGGCGAGACGAAGACCTTCGCCGACCTGACCCCAGGTTCCGGCTACACCCTGGCCGAGACGCCACCGGCCGGCTGGCAACAGCACACGGCGACGTGCTCCGACGGCAGCCCGGTGACGAACATCGATCTCGCCTCCGGCGAGACCGTGACCTGCACGTTCGTAAATCGGAAGCTCGCCACGCTCATCGTGCGCAAGCAGACCCAGCCGAGCCCCGACCAGACGGCGACCACGTTCCCGTTCACCGCCGGTGGCGGGCTCAGCCCACAAGCTTCAGCCTGGCCGACGCCGGCAGTCGGACGTTCAGCGACCTGACCCCGGGTGCGGGCTACAGCCTGGCCGAGACGCCACCGGCCGGCTGGCAGCAGCACACGGCGCACGTGCTCCGACGGCAGCCCGGTGACCAACATCGATCTGGCGCCCGGCGAGACCGTCACCTGCACGTTCGTGAATCGGAAGCTCGCCACGCTCATCGTGCGCAAGCAGACCCAGCCGAGTCCCGACCAGACGGCGACCACGTTCCCGTTCACCGCCGGTGGCGGGCTCAGCCCAGCCACGCTTCAGCCTCGCCAACGACGGTCAGACTCGGACGTTCAGCGACCTGACCCCGGGTTCCGGCTACACCCTGGCCGAGACGCCACCGGCCGGCTGGCAACAGCACACCGCAACATGCTCCGACGGCAGCCCCGTGACCAACATCGATCTGGCCCCCGGCGAGACCGTCACCTGCACGTTCGTCAATCGGAAGCTCGCCACGCTCATCGTGCGCAAGCAGACCCAGCCGAGCCCCGACCAGACGGCGACCACGTTCCCGTTCACCGCCGGTGGCGGGCTCAGCCCCGCCACGTTCGCCCTCAAGGATGGTCAGACTCGGACGTTCAGTGATGTCGTTCCGAGTTCCGGCTACACCCTGGCTGAGACGCCACCATCCGGTTGGCAGCAGGGCACCGCGACATGTTCCGACGGCAGCCCCGTGACGAACATCAACCTCGCCCCCGGCGAGACCGTGACCTGCACCTTCGTCAACAGGCGAGTGCCACTCGCGACCGGCGCCCACACGATCGGCTTCTGGCGGAACAAGAACGGTCAGGACATCATCAAGAGCGGCGCAGTCGTCAGTGGCGCCTGCGCCTCGGCGACGTGGCTTCGGCAATTCGCGCCGTTCCAGGATCTCGCGGCGGGCTCGTCGTGTACGCAGGTCGCCGCGTGGGTGACGAAGATCATCAATGCAGCGAGCTCGTCCGGTTCGTCGATGAACCCGATGCTGAAGGCCCAGATGCTATCGACGGCCCTGAGCGTCTACTTCAGCGACCCAGCGCTCGGCGGGAACAGGATCGGCGCGCCGGCACCGATCGGGCCTGTCCGGATCGATCTGAAGACCGTTTGCGTCCTGGCCAGCAATGGAACCTGCACCGGGAAGTACGAGGACGTCTCGCCCGCATTCGGTGGCGCCCCCGCGCTCACCGTCGCTGAAGCGCTCACGTTTGCGGCGAGTCAGTCGAACGCCGGCGGATCCACCTGGTACCGGAATGTCAAGGCCACCCAGACATTGGCCAAGGATCTCTTTGACGCTATCAACAACAATCGAGCGTTCGGCCCGCCGTAGCGCCCTGTCGCTAGGCCGTGAACCCGCCTAGCCGTCCCAGCGGATCGTGATCCGACCCTGGACGCCGGGCAGGGGCAGCGATGCTGCCTCTGCCTCGACGGCGTCGCGCTCCGCCTGCGTGAGGCGCCGCCAGGACTGGATCGACACCTTCTCGTTCGCGCGTCGCCACGTGCCCACGATCTCGCCGCCGACGAGCAGGGCGCCCGGCCACACGCGTGATGTCCAGAGCTCACCGCGACGACGGGCGTCGGGCACGAGCAGCTGGCTGCACGGCGGCGACCAGTCCGTGTCCTTCGATGCCCATGGCGCGTCGCTCCGGCTGCTGCCCAGCGCCGAGCAGGTGATTGTGGACCATGGAGGGCACCAGTTCCTGTTGCGGGGCGGGATCGAACCGCTGGCCGATTGGCTGCGAGCCCTGCCCGATGCTCGGCCGGCTTCCTGACATGGCGCCGCGTGACATCGACTCTCCCGCCCTGCGGGCGCTCGACGGGTCCCAGGTTGCCTTCGATCTCGTCGTGATCGAACGTCCCACGAGCGTCGAGGAGAGCGCCGAGCGCCAGGGGATCGCGGTCAGCTCGTTGCTGCGAACGATCGTGGTTCGCCGAGGCAAGGGCGACTACGTGTTCGTGTTGGTTCCGGGCGGGCGCCAGATCAGTTGGCCGAAGCTTCGATCGCACCTGGGCATCTCACGGATGTCGCTCCCCGACGCCGATGAGGCTCGTGAGGTCACCGGATACGAGCGCGGCGCGATCACACCGTTCGGTTCGACCACCGCCTGGCCCGTGATCGCCGATGCGACGGTGGCCTCGCTCCACCGAGTCGCCATCGGCGGGGGCGCTCACGGGGTGAACCTGCACATGGATGCCGCCGACCTGATCGAAGCGACCGATGCGGAGGTGGCCGACGTGACGCAACCCGCCCGCCGATGCCCGCCGCCGCTCACTCTCACCCTTAGGTCTCGATGATCTCCTCGGGTGTGTTGTGGGCGGCGGGGATCGAACCCAGTCGCCCCGCCTGGAAGTCTTCGTAGGCCTTCACGAGCTCGTCACGGGTGTTCATCACGAACGGTCCGTACCAGGCGACCGGTTCACCGATGGGGCGACCGCCCAACAAGAGCACCTCGAGCTCGGGCGACTGCGAGGATTGCGCCGCGGAGGCCTGCAAGACCACCACGTCTCCGGGACCGAAGACCGCGAGCTGTCCCGTCGTGACGGCCCGGCCGGCCGGTCGACCGACCGACCCGTCGCCCGCCAGCACGTAGGCCAGGGCGTTGAACGCCGGGTCCCACGGAAGCTCCAAGCGCGCTCCGGCCGACAACGTCGCGTGCAGCATCGTCATGGGCGTGTAGGTGATGCCGGGACCAGCATGGCTATCAGCTCTCCGGCCAGCGCTCCGGCCAGCTCCCCCGCGATCACACGCACCAGCACGCCACCATCGCGCGACGCCAACAGCGAGACCTCGCTTGCCCGAAGATCCTGGTAGCGGGGAGGGGCCCACTTCTGGGCCTTGGGAAGATTCACCCACAGCTGGGTGCCATGGAACAGACCGCCGCTCGCAACGAGCGACTCCGGCGGCTTCTCGATATGCAGGATGCCGGCGCCCGCCGTCATCCATTGGGTATCACCGTTGGTGATCGTGCCTCCGCCCCCGTTGGAATCCTGATGCTCGAACGTGCCGTCGATGATGTAGGTGACGGTCTCGAAGCCTCGGTGCGGGTGCCACGGGGTTCCCTTGGGCTCACCGGGCGCGTACTCGACCTCGCCCATCTGATCCATATGGATGAACGGATCCAGGTCGGCCAGATCGACCCCCGCGAACGCGCGCCGGACCGGGAAGCCTTCCCCTTCGAAGCCGCCGGGAGCGGTGGTCACCGCACTAACCTCTCGCGGGCGGGCGGCGTCGGTGGGCTCGGGATCCTGGGCAACGAGGTGATGTCGTCGACGGTGATGGCTGGCATGGTCGCCTCCTTGGAACGTTCGATCCCGCGGCTGCAACGGTGCCCGCACCGAAGTATTCCACCGTCGCGCGCGCTGTGCCGACGGCCCTCATGCGCGCCCTAGGATGAACGCGCATGAGCCCACCTGCCACCGCGGCCGCCATCGACCGCGCCCCGAAGGTCGTGTTGCACGACCATCTCGACGGCGGCCTCCGGCCCGCGACGATCGTCGAGCTCGCCGCCGAGCTCGGGTACGAGGGCCTGCCGACCGACCACCCCGAGGCGCTCGCCGCCTGGATGACCAGAGGAGCCGACCGCAAGGATCTGGTGCTCTACCTCGAGACGTTCGCCCACACCATCGGGGTGATGCAGACGAACGAGGGCCTCGTGCGCGTCGCTAGGGAATGCGCCGAGGATCTCGCCGCCGACGGCGTGGTCTACGCTGAGGTCCGGTTCGCTCCGGAACTGCATCTGGAGCGTGGACTCTCCTTGGACGGCGTGGTCGAAGCGGTGCAGGAGGGGTTCCGTCAGGGCCGCCTGGCGGCGCGGAGGGGCCGGCATCGATCCGCGTGCGAACCCTGCTCACCGCCATGCGAACGGCGGCCCGCAGCCTGGAGATCGCCGAGTTGGCCGTCCGCTGGCGTGACCGCGAGGTGTGCGGATTCGACATCGCCGGGGCCGAGGCCGGATTCCCTCCGACGAGCCACCTCGATGCCTTCCACCACGTGATGCGTGAGGACTTCCACCCCACGATCCATGCCGGTGAGGCGTTCGGGTTGCCCTCGATCTGGGAGGCCCTGCAGCTCTGCGGCGCCGAACGGCTGGGCCACGGCGTGCGGATCGTCGACGACATCGAACACACCGCGGACGGGCCGGTGCTGGGTCATCTCGCCGCCTTGGTGCGCGACCGCCGTATCCCGCTGGAGCTGTGCCCCACGTCCAACGTGCACTCAGGCGCGGCGCCCTCGATCGCCGAGCATCCCATCGGGCTGCTGTCCGATCTTCGGTTTCGGGTGACGCTGAACACCGACAACCGCCTTATGTCCTCGACCTCCGTGTCGAACGAGATGCGTGGCTGCGTCGATGCGTTCGGCTGGGACCTCGAGCGCCTGGAACGTCTGACGGTCGATGCGATGAAATCGGCGTTCCTCCCGTTCGACGAGCGGGTCACGAGATCCACGACGTGATCCAGCCCGGGTACGCCCGGGTCCAGGAGGAAGGGGCCCAGCCCTGGCCACCGGCGTGAGCGCACCGCGCTGGCGGGAGGTCTTCCGAGGACGTCGGGGCAGGTTGACGGCCGGACTGCTACTGCTGGAAGCGCTCGTGGCGATCCAGGTACTGGTGGTGGCCACGATCCTGCCCGACATCCGCCGCGACCTGGGCATGGTGCAGCTCTACGGGCTGGTGTTCACGGCCTCGAGCCTTGCGACCCTGGCGGCCATCCCCATCGCCGGACAGGCGCTGGACCGATTCGGCGCGCGGGCGACGCTGGCGCCCACGTTGCTGTGCTTCACCTCGGGCCTGATCGTGTCGGCGACCGCCCCGGCGATGCCGGTGGTGCTGATCGGCCAGTTCCTGCAGGGCGCGGGCGGCGGCGGGCTGTACGCGCTCTCGCTGGGCACGATCGCCAAGACCTACCCCGACCGCCTGCGCCCAAGGGTCATGGCGCTGCTGGCGTCGATGTGGATCCTGCCGGGCGTGGTGGGCCCGCCCATCGGCGCGCTGATCGCCAGCACGATCGGGTGGCGGTACGCGTTCGCGGCGCCGATCCCGGTGCTGGTGGTGGGCTGGCTGCTGATCACACCAGCGCTCGACCTGGTGCCGCCGCCCGAGCCGCAGGAGGACGAGCTCTCCAACCGCTGGCCACTGCAATTGATGGTAGGCGCGGGTCTGGTGTTCACGTCGCTCACCATCGTCGAACCATGGACGCTGGCGTTGTCGGTGGCCGGCCTGCTGATCGGCATCCCCGCGCTGCGCCGCATCATCCCGGCGGGCACCTTCCGGGCGGTGCCGGGACCGCCGGCGTCGGCGGCATCGGCGTTCCTGTTGTCGGTGGGGTTCCTGGCCATGGACGCCTTCCTCACGCTGATGCTCACCGACGTGCGGGACCTCTCGCTCGGGTTCGCCGGGCTCGCCATCACCGGAGCCAGCATCACCTGGGCGGTGGGGAGCGCGTGGCAATCGGGCCAGGCCGATCGCATGCCGCTGTCCCGCCTGCTCTCGATCGGCACCGCGTCGACGATGGTGGGCCAGGTCCTGGTGGCGAGCGCCCTGTGGGTCCAGGTGCCGCTGTGGATCGCCTACGTGGGATGGGCGTTCGTCGGGCTGGGCATGGGCATCGCGTTCCCGACGATCCCCTTGGCGGTGATGCGCATGGCCAAGCCCGGGCGGGAGTCGGGCGAGCTGTCGTCGGTCCTGCTCATGGACGTGCTGGGAGTGGCGACCGGGGCGGGTCTGGGCGGAGGTGCCGTGGCACTCGCCAGCGCGCTCGATGCACCGCTCGCGGTTGGCATCGGCGCCTCGTTCGCGATCGGGTTCGTCGCCCTGATCGCGCTGCTGGCGGTGGGCAGGCGCATCTCGATCGGGCCGGAGAGCGGTCCGGGGCCGCCGGTGGCCTAAGGGCCACGCGCACCGACGGGCGTCGACGACGTCACGCTCGGTTCCAGAGGCGGTCCCGTCGGCTGCTCGGTCGGGACCCGCCTGGTGAAGAACAGCGCGATCAGAGCGAACAGTCCGAGGAGGGCGAGGGTGGCGCGGAGCGCATCCACACGCGCGTGCTCGTTCTCGTCCACGACGGCCTGCGTGGTCTGCTCGTCGACCCCGGCCTGCTCCAATCCCGACTCCAGCTGAGCATCCGAGATGAACTCACCGCCGCCAGACAATCGCACGTTCGCTTGAGCCACGACCTCGTCCGGCACGGCCGGGTTCTGGTCGATACCGGTCAGGAAGGATGCCGTGAGGGCCGCGATCAAGACCGAGCCGGCCAGGGCGGTGCCGAGCGACGCGCCGAACTGGCTCGCTGTGTTCTGGAGACCGCCGACCTCGGGGCTCTCATCGTCGGACACAGCCGACACCGTGACGGCGCCGAGTTGGGAGGCGAGACCTCCGAAGCCGAGCCCGATCAGCAACAGCGGTCCTGTGACGATCGCCGCGGTCGCGTCCACGTCCATCGCGGTGAAGAGCCACACGATGCCGACGACGACGACGACGAGCGAGATGTTGACCACACGCCGGGGGGGGACGGTCGGGAACAGCTTGGGTACCCCGGCGGCGGCGAGGAGCATCGTGAGCGACAACGGCAAGAGCTTGAGTCCCGTGTCGATCGCCGAGAGGCCGAGCGCCACCGACAGGTACAGCGGGATCGCGAAGAACAGGCCCATCATCACCAGGAACTGGAAGAAGAACATCAGGAGTCCGCCCGTCATCTGACGGTTGGCGAACAGACCTGGGCTGACGAGTGGATCGGCTCCGGCGGCTTCGCGGCGCCGGATGTGCCACATGAACAGCAGGATCAGGGCGAGCCCGGCCAGGACGAACCACACCACGAGCGACATCCCGAGGACCGAGGGTGCACCGTCCGCGGGGAGGATCCACCCCCACTCCGATGATCGGAGCACGCCGATGATGATCAGGCCCATGCCCCCCGCCCAGAGCACCGAACCAAGCCAGTCGAGGCGAGGCTGCTCCTCGCTCGGCGCGTCCGCGACCGTGCGAGCCATGAAGACGATGCCGGCTCCGATGAGCACCTCGCCCGCGAACACCAAGCGCCATGAGGCGTAGGTCGTGGCAAGGCCGCCGATGAGCGGTCCTACCGCGACCGCGATCGCCCCGGCGGCGCCGACGAGTCCGTAGGAGCGAGGCCGCGCGGGAGCCGGGAAGTTCCCGGCGACCAGAGCCACGATCGCCGGCATGATGAGGGCCGCGCCGACGCCTTCGAGGAACGACCACCCGAAGATGAGCCAGCCGAGGTTGGGCGAAAGTGCAGTGGTCAGCGACCCACAGCAATAGATGACGCACCCGATCATGAACGCCCGCTTCCGTCCGATGATGGTTCCGACCTTGCCTCCCGTCACCATCAGCATCGCCATGACCAGCGTGTACAGGACGATGGCGGTTTGGATCCCGGTGATCGTGGTGCCGAGGTCATCGGCGACCGTGGCGATCGATACGTTCATGACCGAGGAGTCGAGCGCCATCAAGAACTGCGCGGTGCACAGCGTGAGCAGCACCGTTGTGGCTGACTTCTGAAGCATCGCTCCACTCGGCGTCCCCGACATCGACCGCACTCTAGGCGTGCCGTCCCCTTCGGCCATCCGCGGAGCATAGACTTTCCGCCGATGGCGCCAACGCTCACCGAGCGGCAGCTGCGCCTGGCGCTGCTCGAACGCCAGCTGCTGCTGCGCCGCGCCGAACTGCCGCTCACCACCGCGATCGAACGGGTGGGGATGCTGCAGACCCAGTACGCGCCGTCCGCCTACATCGGATCGTGGTCGCGGCTCGAGGGGTTCGAGCGAGGAGTGCTGACGTCCTCGCTGGAGCGGCGCCGCGTGATCCAGGCCACGATGCTGCGCGCCACCATCCACATGTCGAGCCGTCGCGACTACTGGCCCGTGATCGAGGCCGTGCGATCGGTCCGCCGCGACTGGTGGCTGCGCGCCCCCCGCCGGCAGGGCGATGAGGCAGCGATCCGGCGCGATGCCGATCGGGTGCGCGAGTTCCTGGCGGACGGCCCCAGGCGGCGCACGGAGATCGTGTCCGCCGTGGGCATGGACAGCGCCGGGTGGAACGGCGCGTCCTTGTGGGTCGATCTGGTGCGCGTGCCGCCGTCCGGCACCTGGGAACAGCGTCACGCCGACCGCTACGGCCTCGCGGAGTCGTGGGTGGGTCCGAGCACCGCCGAGGTCGGCGACGGGATCCGCCTGCTGGTGCGGCGATACCTCGGCGCGTTCGGCCCGGCCGCACGCGGCGACATCGCGAGCTGGGCCGGGCTGCCGGTGTCCGAGGTCGACGTGGCCATCGCCCGCATGCGGGTACGCCGGTTCGAAGACGAGTCGGGGGGTGCACTGGTGGATCTTCCCGGCGCGGCGCTGCCCGGCGTGGACACGCCGGTCCCCGTGCGGTTCCTGCCCACGTGGGACGCGACCCTGCTGGTGCACGCGCGCCGGACCCAGATCCTGCCGGAACCGCTCAGGCCGGCGGTCTTCAACACCAAGACCCCGCATTCCGTCCCCACGTTCCTGGTCGACGGGCAGGTGGCGGGCACGTGGCGGTTCGAGGACGGATCGATCTCGATGACTCCCCTCCGGACCCTGACACGGCCCGAACGGCGGGCGCTCGACGACGAGGCCGGCCGCCTGGCGGCCTTCATGGCGTAAGCAGCCTCCCGGCCGAGCCGTTTCAGCGATGCGGTCCGGACGCCGAAGAGGCAACCGAGGTACCCTTCGACCTTCCCGATCACCTACCACCTTCCTCGATGCCTGCCCACCACATCCGCCGCCGACGACATCGTCTCGCCCGTGCGTCGGCGATCGTGGCGTTGGCCGTCCTGATGGCCGTACCGACGCTGGGCGCGGGCGCCGCACCGGCTCGGGACGGGTTCACCGGCTCGTCGGGGAAGCAGCCAGGTCGCCCGGCCGTCGGGCCGGCTCGGCACCAGCGCCGGACGCGACCCGCGTCAGCAGCGTGATCCGCGGTATCGACGTGTCGCACTGGCAGGGACCGATCGACTGGAGCCGCGTGGCCGAGGCGGACAAGGCGTTCGCCTACCTCAAGTCGACCGACGACATCGATTTCGTCGACGAGACGTTCGCGTTCAACCGGTCCCAGGCCAAGGCGAACGGGATCGCGGTCGGCGCCTACCACTTCGCCCGTCCCGACCGATCCAAGGGCGACGCCGTCCGTGAGGCCAAGTGGTT
>CAWCEC010000004.1:0-664374 GCA_963794525.1 uncultured Chloroflexia bacterium | reverse complement strand
GGAAGTTCTTCCTGATGATCACCGCCAGTCGCTGTCCTTCATGTACGCGGCGACCTCGGCTGGTGTGACCCCGAGATACGCTGCAACGTCGGCGACCTGCTTGGTGCGCAAGGCGATGCACGGCGTGTTGGCCGGTAGGCCGGGGGTCGCGCAGTCGGCAGGGACCCCCAATAACGAAGTGGGTCGGTCGTCGGATCGCGCACGACCGCCGTCCCGCCGCCCTTGGTCGTCCACGCGGAAGGCGCCAGGTCCGGATTGATCCAGAGCGCACCCAAACAGGCATTGAAGCTGTTTGCGCTACGCGACTGGATCTTCAACTGCTTGAGTGTCTCCTTGGGGACGACGATGACCATCGTGGTCGTCGGGGCAGTCGCTCCGAGGCCGGCGCCCTGGACCCGCACGTCGGATCCGTTGCCGAATGGGACGACGCCAGAGCCACACTTGGCCGTGAAGTCGCTCGCCGGGACGAGTGCGGTGTTGAGCAGGACGTTGGTCTGCAGACCATTGTTGAAGAAGTCGCTCCCCGTCACGATCTTCCCGAACGACCGGACCAAGGTATTCGAGGCCAGGTTGTCGCAGAGCGTGCCATCACACGCCTCGAGATCGTTGACGATGCGCAGCCCGGCGGCGGACGCGGGTGCGACACCGCTGGCCGAGGCGGTCAGCGTGTATGTGTTCAGGGCGTTGATCGTGAGGTTCGCAAAGACGGCCTCGCCGAACGGCGCGACACCTGGCGTTCCGCCTTGGGTCAAGACCGGGCCCGCCCCGGCCAGAGTACCGGTGCCGGGGCTCTTTGACATCGTGACGCTCACGCCGTTCACGCGGTTGCCGAACGCATCGATCGCGAGGACCTTCGTCCCCGTCGAAGCGGGCGGGACGCCGCACGGGTTGGCGCCGGCACCCGGTGGGACGCAGACGCTATAGATCGGCTGGCTGAGCTTCGTATCGAGTGGACGCCCGTTGAAGGAAACCGCGGCGTCCTTGAACAGGAGCTTCGTGGCGGTCGCCCGGATTCACGGTGAAGGGGTTGGACGTGTCCGTGATGCCCGAGTCGGACATCATCACCGTCGCCCCGGCCTGCGAGTTGCGCGCGACGACAGTGCTGTTGGTGCCGACGCCGCCGCTCCACGCGAATGTCCCGTGGCTGGCCGCTGCCCCCGCGATCGCGGGCGAGCAATCTGGCGCTGGGCAGCCCGGCGAGTTCGCCAGGCCGTTGAGCGACCCAGCTGCCGTGGTTCGTCTTGATATTGCCGAATGCGTCGTATGCGGTGACTACGACCGTGAAGGCGACCCCTGCCGTCTTGGGGCTGGCGACGCTATCGACTGAGAAGCCAGCCAGCGTCGCAGCGTGAACGACGGAGAAGGTCTCGCTGTCGCCCATGCTTCCGTCGCCAGCCGTTAGCGTGGACTGCGGCATCGGCATCCACTGCTGTGACCGAAGCGCTCCCGGTTCCACCAGACCAAGTCAGTGTTCCGTGGCTCGCGTTCGCGATCGGCAGCGTGGGCGAGCAGCCGGTGCAGCCGGGCGAATCGCCCAGCCCGCCCAGCACGGCCCCCTCATCGTCGTAGTCGTCGATGATGTTGCCGTACTCGTCGTGCGCGGTGACCTCGACGCCGAAAGGATCGCCGGCGGTCTGCGGGTCGATCGGCTTCAGGTCGAAACCGGACAACGTCCCGGTGTCATCCACGACGAACGAGTTCGAGTTCCGTCTCGATCGTCGCCTGACCGGTCGTTATCCCGGATCGTCAGTTGCGCGGTGCCGTCCGCGGCGTAGGCGATCACGCCCGAGACCGTACCGACGCCGGCGTCCCATGCCAGGGTGCCGTGGTCGGGTGAAGCGGGATCAATCGGCGGGGTGCAGCCGGCACAGCCAAGCGACGACTCGAGTCCGGACAGCTCGGCATCGGCCTCCGTGCCCTCGTAGTCGGTCTTGAGGTTGTCGTGCTGGTCGTAGGCCCGCACCTCGAAGGTGGCAAGGGTCTGACCCGCCGCGGTGTCCCCGATCAGATCGAAGACGAAGTAGTTCAGCGCGCCGGGCGTGAAGTCGACGGTCGCGTTGTCGGTGATGGCATCGCCGTTGATCGTCCCGGTGATCGTGTCGGTGCGCGGCGCGACGTCATCAGTCAGCGTCGCGGTGTAGGTCCCGTCGCCTTCATCCGCGACATCGGAGAGACTGCCATCGGTCGTTGAGAGGGCGACCGTATCGCCACCCTCGACCAGCTCGTTGCCGAACTGATCCTTGGCGGTGACGGTGATCGCAGAGGTGCCGACATCGACGTCGATCTCCGGCGGCGCTGCATCAATCGTCGTCTCGCCCGCATCGGCGGTGCCAGGCACGAAAACGACCGTCGCATCGCCGGAGGTGATCGGGTCGCCGTTGATCGTGCCCGAGATCACATGGGTTCGTGGCTCTGTGTCGGAAAGCAGAGCGCTGTAGGTGCCGTCGCCGGCGTCGCTAACGACGAGGTCGCCATCGAGGTCGCTCGTGAGAGTGACGTCGTGGCCACCGGAGGTCAGATCGGCCGGCGTGTCGTCACGGGCCTGAACAGTGATGGTCGCCGGTCCGTCGACGGAAACGGCCCCTTCGGGTCCGATGATGAGCGTGTCATCAGCGTCGGCCACGCCGGGAGCGGCCAACACGGGACGAGCTGCCGCGGCTGACCAAGCCAGCATCGATGACAGCAGGATGAAGACGGCGAGCAGCGCCCACGCGCGCCCCCAGGCCGATCGATCCGTCAAGGCCGACGGCAAAGCAAAAGAACCCCTCACGACCACGAACCCTCCACGCGCGAAGCCCCGGGTGCCTGACGTTGCGCCCTGGAACCAGCCGAGTCAAGCGTTTCACACCAGACCGGCCCGCTCTACACGATCCGCGGTGCGAGGCGGCACCAGACGGACCCCGACCAAGACTAGCCGCTTTCTGTTAATCGGGCGTGTCAACCAGACGACTGTTCGCGGGTCAGCGCCAGCGGATGGTGCCGGCGACCGGATCGGCGGTCTCGAGGATGTCGCGCAGTTCGTGACCGTCGTGCGGCTCGATGGCCAGCAGGATCGTGTCGTCGCCCGGCAGATCGATGACGACGATACGAGTCGTCCGCTCGGGCTCGAGATGGAACGTGGTGCCCTCTGTGGCGAACAACGGGACCCGCTCGGACCCCGACGGCGCAACGTCGGTCGACAAACCGCGCCGCCCGTCGATCCGGACGCCCGCGGTGTCGGTCGCGGTGACGTCGTTCGTCGAGATGATCGCCTCGATCAGGTCGCGAGCCCGCTCGCCGGGCTCACGGGTCTCCCCATCGGGGTAGACCTCGCGGATACGGCCGGCGAATGTGATCGTGCCTTCCGGGCGGGTGAGCGCGACGATGTCCTCTCCGTGGGCCGCGTTCGACCAGCCCTCGCCGAGCTCGATATCGAATCGCGGCTCGAAGCGCGACGGTGCGTAGCGGCCCGGGCCTAGACCGCACGGGATATCGAAGAAGATCTCGCACAGGTCCGCCACGTCTCCCGCCGGCACGGCAGTCGGCGCCGGGCTCGGGGTCGGCGTGGGCTCGGCCGTCGGTGACGGCGTCGGTGTCGGGCTGGGGGTCGGTTCGGGGGTCGGCGTCGGCACCGCGGCCTCGCTCGGCGCTACCGACGGCGTGGCCTCGACCCCAGCCCCCGGGAGGGCGGCGACGATCATCGCCCCGCCGGCGATCCCGAGCAGGGCCAGGAGCGCGACGGCGACGCCGGATGGGGCAGCTCGCCTCGGTCCGCCACGGGCGGAGCGCGGCCTCTGTGCGGCCCGGGGTCCGCCCCGGGCACGTTCGGTGCCCTGACCACGCGCCGGTCGTGGCGCGTCCGCCACGGCTCTCGGCGTGCTAACGAGCGTCGTCGGGCTCGCGTCATCGATCGACTGGACGACCGACTCGAGCGCGGCGGCGATCGCGTTGCCGTTGGCGTAACGGTCGGCCGGATCTGGCGCGAGTGCTCGACGGACGACGGCATCGAGGTCGCTTGGTACCTCGGCGCGCAGCGCCTTCGGTGACGGTGCGGCGGCGTCGACCCGGGCCAGCGCGATCGCGTCGGTCGTCTCGCCACCGAAGGCTCGACTCCCGGTCAGCGCCTCGAACAGGACGAGGCCGAGGCAGTAGACATCCGAGGCCGGCGTCGTCGTCGCGCCGCGCGCCTGCTCCGGACTGAAATAGTGGACCGAGCCGAGGGTGGTACCGGGCTTGGCAGCCTCGGCATCGGCGGCGAGCCGTGCGATGCCGAAGTCGGTGACCATCGCCCGGCCATCCGTGGCGAGCAGGATGTTGCCGGGCTTCACATCGCGGTGGACGATCCCGCGGACGTGCGCGACACCGAGGGCACGGGCGACGTCGAGTCCGATCCGCGCGGCGACATTCGGGGCCAGCCGGCCACCACGCTTCAGTCGATGCGCGAGGTCCTCACCGTCGATGAGGTCCATGACGAGATACGGCTGGTCCTGGTCCGTGCCGGTGTCCAGGCACGCCACGATGTTCGGGTGGCGTAGGACGGTAGCCGCCAGCGCCTCGCGCCGGAATCGGTTCGCAAGATCGGCATCCCGACTCGCCTCGGGGCGGAGCAGCTTGACGGCGACCGGTCGATCGAGCCGCAGGTCGGTCGCCTGGTGGATCGTCGCCATCCCGCCCCGGCCGATCTCAGGTCCCAGTCGGTAGCGGTCGCCGATGATCCGACCATCGCGTGGTTTGGCCACGGCCGGACGATAGCCGAGACCGGCCGACTGGGTGCTCGCGCCCTCGCGGGTATTCCGCGACTTGCACGCACGTTTTCGAGCCGAACGAGCATCGGAGCTCGGCCTGGGCGAAGACACGCGACTCGGGGACACGGTTTCTCGTTGTGGGTGCGCCGCGCGGCCCGTTCGGGCTCGAAACGCGACTGCCAGTCGCGCATGCCGGTGGTCGGGTGGTTGCGCCCGTATGCTGCCCGACCTATGACCCGAGTACGGCCCACGGTGGCATGACCGCGATCATCGGCGGGCTGATCGCGGCTGCGTGCTTCTCGACGACCCTGCTCTCGTCCGCTCGTGCGGCACGGATGATCGGGGCGCTGCCGACGCTGGGTGGCGTGATGCTGGTGAGTGCCCTCGTGGCGCTGCCAGTGGCCGCGCTGACGATCGGCGGGACTACACCGACCGCCGACGTTCTGCCCTATCTGGTGATCGCCGGCGTCGGGAACGTGGCCGGACTCGGGTTCGAGTACGTCGGGTTCCGGTCCGGCAAGATCGGGATCGTCGGGGCCCTGGCCGCGGCCGAGGGCGCGATCGCGGCGATGCTGTCGCTGCTCGCGGGCGAGCTGCTCGGGTCCGTCCAGCTGGTCGGCGTGGCGGTCGTGGCGATCGGCGTGATCTTCGTCGCGCTCGGCCCGGACCCGACGGTCGACGCGGAGTCGTCGTCCACCCGACGCGCGGTCGTGTTCGGCGCTTTGGCCGGCCTCGCGTTCGGCGCGAGTCTCTACGCAACAGGCCGGATCGGCTCGGAGTTGACGATCGGGTGGGCGATCGTCCCGCCACGGATCGTCGGGATGCTGTTCATCGTCCTCCCGCTCCTCGCGACGCAGCGGCCACGGATCACACGTCTCGCCTGGCCACTCGTCGCGGTGTCCGGCGTCGCAGAGGTCGGCGGGTTCCTCGCCGTCGCATGGGGCGCGCGAGAGAGCATCGCGGTGACGTCCGCGCTCGCAGCACAGTTCGCGACCGTGGCCGCGATCGTCGCGTGGCTGCTCCTCGGGGAGCGGCTCGGCCGACTGCAATGGGCCGGTGTCGCCGGCGTCGCGGCCGGTGTCGTGCTCCTGGCGGTCGGCGCGACCTAGACTCCGTCGATGGACGACGTCCGCGAGGCGGTGCTACGTGCGCTCCGACGCACGCGCCAGGTTCGGCGATTCACGGACGAGCCCGTCGCGGAGGCAGACATCCAGGACATCCTCGAAGTCGCTCGCTGGACGGGCAGCTCCGAGAACACGCAACCGTGGCTGTTCGTCGTGGTACGCGACCCTGATGTCCGCCGACAGATCGCCGAGATCTCGCGATACGCGCGCCATGTCGGGAAGGCGCCGTTGGCGATCGCGATCGTGATGCCTGGCCTGGACGCCGAGACTGAGGCCTACGACGAAGGCAGGGTCGCGGAACGGATCCTTGTCGCGGCCGGGGCGATGGACCTGGGTGCCGGGATCGGCTGGGCGGAGAAGCCGGAACAGCCGGCGGTGGGCGAGCTACTGGGAGTGGCGCCGCCGGTGTTCGTCAGGACGATCGTCTCGATCGGCCACCCGACCGAGGAGGCCCGACGACCACGGACCGGCCCGGGCACCGGGCGCAGGCCGCTAGAGGAGTTCGTCCGCGAACGGTGACGCGCACGGGCGCCCGCGGTCAGGACGAAGGGGTTTGGAGCGGGAGACGGGACTCGAACCCGCGACATGCAGCTTGGAAGGCTGCCGCTCTACCAACTGAGCTACTCCCGCCCGAACTGGTGCCCCCGGTCCCGTTGACACCGTGCCCGCAGTCTACCAACCCATCCGTCAAAGTCCCTGTCGGTCAGCGATGCCTTGTGTGCCGCGGAAGTGATCTACGTTCGGCCATCCCGATGTCGACGAATGTCCTTGCCGGATCGACCATTCACGTCGCTCGCGAGGGCATCTCGCAGGTCGTTCCATGGGCACCAGAGCCCGAACCCAGAACCTCCGAGGCTCCTGACGACCAAAGGAACGACACCAGATGTCCCGCTCCAGCAACACCCGCACCGTCTTCGCCATCCTTGGCGTGGCTGTGCTCTTCTCAGCCATCGCCCTCGGGGCGACCGCCGTTTTCGGGCGCAATGTCACGCCACTGCCCCAGCCGACCGATCCACCTATCGTCGAGCCCAGCACGCCGCCGACCACTCCCCCGACGCCTGTCCCAAGCGACGACCCCAGCAGCCCACCGACTGATGTCTTCGTCGTCGACCTCGACACGACCGACCAGAACGACGTCACCGTCGTCATCGACGACGAGACCGGCACGGTCGTGGGTGCCACCTCGGGCGAGGCCGGGGATGGCATGTCGGTCCGCTGGAACACGATCCGCATCGATGCCATCGACGCCGACACGCTTCAGCTGACCTGGGCCGGCTGGCCGCAGGACGAGGTCATCGACGTCGCGGTCGCCAAGGGTGGCGTTGGCTACTTCGTGACGTTCACCCAGAAGATGCCGTACCCGAACACCGATGCGATGGGGGCCGACCGCGTCCTGATCATCGATTTCGCGTCGGCCGTGGACCCGAGCGACGTCGAGGCCGACTTCGTGGCCGCCAACTGATCGGAACCATTCGCCCTCGCACCCTAGCCCAGCGACGCCCGGTACGGGACCCCCGTGCCGGGCGTTCCCATCTCCGGGACGACTCAGCCCTTCCGCTCGAGGATCGGCCTGGCGACGTCGGGCTTGTCGACCACGAACGCGAACATCGCCCGGTCGCCCCATCGACCGAGGAACAGGTGGCCGTGGATGTTGACGCCGGCGTCGGCCAGCGCTCGAGACAGACGAGCCATCCCGCCCGGCCGATCGTCGACCTCCGTCACGAGCGACTCACCCTCGATGTAGACGTAGCCGAGCTCGTCGAGCACGGCCTTGGTCGTGTCGTCGTCGGCCGTCGTCATGATCACGTGGCCGGAATCGCCGATGCTGCCGCCACCGATCGCCCGGAGGTCGACCCCGCGTGACGCCAGGGCCTCGGCCAGCGTCGCCATCGCGCCAGGCTCGTTCTTCAGCTGGACCACGAACTGGTTGGCCATCTCGGTGCCGGACCTCCTGGGGCGACTGGGGCCGCGATTCTACTCGGCGTCATTTGCTAGGGTCCCGGCATGGCCTCGACCGACTTGCCACCTGCAGTCGCCGCCGCCCTCGCGGATCCGGCTGAGGGCCAGCGCATCACCGTCGAGGCAGCCGGCATCCCGTGGTCTGCCCTCGTGTGGGGCGATCCGGCGGAGCGGCCACTCTTGCTCATCCATGGCGTGACCTCGTCCGCGGCCGTCTGGTGGCGGATCGGTCCGGCGCTGGCTGCGACCGGTCGCCGGGTCGTCGCGGTCGACCAGGCCGGGCACGGGCAGACCGGGCACTGGCAGGGTCACGTCCGCTTCCGCGACAACGCCGCAGACATCGCCGCTTTCGCCCGAGCGGCGGGACTCACCAAGGACGACGTGCAGGTCATCGGCCACAGCTGGGGCGCCGTGACCGCGGCCGCGTTCCCCGCCGTCGGGCTGCGACCGGCGACCCTGGTCCTGCTCGACCCGCCCGTTCTGCCGCTCGCCCTGATCTCCCGCGAGGCGTCGGATCCTGCGCAGCGGACGTACGACGACCTCGATGAGGCGATCGCCGCTGTCCGCGCCGGCGAGCCGAGCTGGTCAGACCGCGATGTCCGGGCCAAGGCGGAGGCGCTGACCACCCTCGACGAGGCGGCCGCACGCGCCGTCCTGCTCGAGAACGGCGACTGGGATGGCGGGCTGGCCGAGCTGCGCGATCCCGCCGCGGCGGCATCGACACCTGGGTGGTCCGCGGCGAGCCGGCGACCGGCGGCTACGTCAGCGAGGATGCGGCGGCGGCGTTCGAGGGCGTCATCGGCGCCGGCCACGTCCTGACGATCCCGGGCGGGTCGCATTCGCCACAACGGAGTCATCCAGCCGAGACGACGGCGGCGTTCCTGTGGGCGCTGAAGGATCAGCCGCGGCGGATCGTCACCGCCCGGCGATAGGCGTCGAGGTACTTCGGCGCCGAGCCGGTCGTCCAGTCGAAGTCGACCGTCATCCCCCGGTCGACGAGGCGATCCCAGACCGTGCCGCCGCGATCGCGCAGCGCGAAGGCCGCGTCGCAGGCCGCCAGCAGCGCACCGACGGTCGGCCTGTCGAACACGAAACCTGTGCCGGCTCCCGGCTGGAGCGTACGTCGACGACGGTGTCGGCCAGGCCGCCCGTCCGATGGACGATCGGCGGCGTGCCGTAGCGCAGGGCGATCATCTGGCCCTGGCCGCACGGCTCGAAGCGGGACGGCATCGCGAAGAAGTCGACGCCGGCATAGATCCGGCGCGCCATCTCGCGATCGAATCGCTCGATGAAGGCGACCTTCCCAGGTTGCGCCTGTGCCAGCTCGCGGAACGGGTCGGCGAGCGACGCGTGCCCGGCCCCTTGCACGATCAGCCGCGCCCCGCGCTCGAGGAGCGCCGGGGTCGCCTCGGCGAGCAGGTCGAACCCCTTCTGCGGATCGAGCCGGCCGATCATGCCGATGACCGGTCCCGTGTCGCGCGGGTCCAGCCCGTTGCGCGTCAACAGGTCCTCGCGACAGACCATCTTGCCGGCCAGATCGCGACGCTCGTATGGGGCAGCCAGGACCGGATCGTTGGCCGGATCCCACAGGTCGGTGTCCAGCCCGTTGAGGATGCCGAGGAAGCGGTCGCCACGCGATCGCAGCAGCCTATCGAGGCCCATGCCGAACGCCGGCGTGAGCACTTCGGCGGCGTAGCCCGGTGAGACGGTGTTGACGATCTCCGCAGCCTCGATGCCGGCGGCCAAGAGGTCGATCCCGTCGGTGTTCTGACCCGGTGCCCCCTCCCCTGGCTGCAGTCCGAGCTGGGGCAGGTCGGCGTTGGCCGTCCAGCCGTGATACGCCAGGTTGTGCAGCGTCATGACCATGGCCGCCTCACCGATGATCGGATCATCGCGATACAGGCGATCCCGGAAGATGGCCGCCGGTCCGGTGTGCCAATCGTGCAGGTGGAGGACGTCGAGCGGCCTGTCCTCCGCGCGCAACGTCTCCAGGGCGGCGCGCGCGAACAAGCCGAAGCGCCACGGGTTGTCGGCGTAGTCGCCGGCGGCGTCGCCGTAGAACCCAGCCCGATCGAAGGCCGGCGGGTGGTCGACCAGGCGCAGTCGATAGCCGTCCGCGGCGACGTCGATGATCGTGACCTCGGTGGAGCCCGTGCGCGCCCGCGGATCGGGGACGGCGATGCTGGTCTCGGCGAGGACCGCGTCGGGACGGGGTTCCGGCATCCCCCGGTAGTGCGGCAGGAAGACGTCGACCGGCGCCTCGGCTGGATCCGTCGGTACCTGTCCGATGGCGCGGGCGAGGGCATCGACGACGTCGGCCAGACCCCCGGTCTTGGCCCATGGCTCGCATTCGGCGGCGAGGAACGCGACGCGAAGTCCCACGCCCGCATGGTAGAGGGGCGGACCCGACGCGGACCCCGCCCGGTGTGTGTGAAGGCGCCGACTAAACCGGTTTCATCGCACGAGCGACCCGGTATCATGCCCGCCCATGGACCCAGTCTCCATCCCGTCGATCCCGGCTGCGTCGTTCCCGCTGCCGCCCCGCCTGGAGGGCCTCCGGCGCCTCGCGTACAACCTCCACTGGGCGTGGGATCCCAAGACACGGAACCTTTGGAGCCTGGTCGACCGGACGGCGTGGAACCGCTATCGGAACCCCGTTCCGGTCATCAGCGGCCCGACAGAGTGGTCGCGGCTGCTCGACGACGAGAAGTTCATGGCCGAGTACCAGGATGTCCTGGCCGACTTCGACCGCTACATGGCGGACGGGACCGGCCACTGGTTCCACCAGCGGTATGGCGACCGGCTCGACGGCCCGATCGCCTATTTCTGCGCCGAGTACGGCATCCACGAGTCGCTCGGTATCTACTCGGGCGGCCTCGGCGTGCTCGCCGGCGATCACATGAAGTCGGCCAGCGATATGGCTCTGCCATTCATCGGGGTCGGGCTGCTCTACCGCAAGGGCTACTTCCGCCAGTCGATCGATGCGGACGGTCATCAGGAGCACGCCTACCCCGACTACGACCTGAGTCGGCTGCCGCTGGCACGCGTCCAGGACACGAACGGCCTGCCGCTCACGGTGAGCATCGAGCTGCCGGGACGCGATCTGGCGGTCGCCGTCTGGCTTGCGCAGGTCGGCAGGGTGCCGGTGCTCTTGCTGGACACGGACGTCTCGGACAACGCGGTCGAGGACCGGCCGATCACCCACATCCTCTATGTCCGCGGTCGCGAGATGCGGCTCCACCAGGAGCTCGTCCTAGGGATCGCCGGCGTGCGCGCGCTGCGCGCCCTGGGTCTCGCTCCAGCCGTGTGGCACCTCAACGAAGGCCACTCGGCGTTCCTGCTCGCCGAACGTGCCCGCGAGATCGTCGCGGAGGGGCGGACGCTCGACGACGCCTGGGCGAAGGTCAAGCGCAACTCTGTGTTCACGATCCACACGCCCGTGTCGGCGGGCAACGAGCGCTTCGAAGCCGATCTGGTCCGGCGCATCGCCGGACCGCTGCTCGATGCCGGCAAGGTCCCGGTCGAGAAGGTCCTGGAGCTCGGCCTCGGCACCGATGGCGACCGCGGTCAGTTCGACATGACGGCCTTCAGCCTGCGGCTGACCAACGGCGCCAACGCGGTGAGCAAACTCCATGCCCACACGGCGAACAGCACGTGGAGCAGCATCGTGGACCGGGAGATCCTGGCGGTGACCAACGGCGTCCACGGGCCGACCTGGGTCGGCGAACCCGTGGTCCAGCTGCTGTCGCGCCACCTCGATGCCGACCTCGACAAGCTCGATGCCGGCGCCGCGCCAGGACCGGTTCTGGGAGCGCCTCGGGCGCATCCCGGCGCGACGAGCTCTGGGAGGCCCACCTTCGCCAGAAGCGCGAGCTCGAGATCTTCGTCCATGGCCGGCTGCGCAACCAGTTCTCACGTCACGGCGAGGCGCCGTCGGTCCTCGCCGAGGTCGAGACGATCCTCGACCCGAAGGTGCTCACCATCGGCTTCGCCCGCCGCTTCGCGACCTACAAGCGTGCCGGCCTGCTGTTCAGCGACATGGACCGGCTCGCCAGCCTGCTGTGGGATCCGGAGCGACCCGTCCAGGTCATCTTCGCGGGCAAGGCCCATCCGGCCGACCGGCCCGGGCAGAAGGTCATCCAGGAGATCTTCCAGTACTCGCGCTCGCCCAAGCTCCGTGGTCGGGTCTTCATCCTCGAGGACTACGACATCCGCGTCGCGCGATTCCTCGTCCAGGGCGTCGATGTCGTGGCTCGAACAACCCGCGCCGCCCGCTCGAGGCCTCCGGCACGTCCGGCATGAAGGCAGCGCAGAACGGCGTGCCGAACATCAGCGTGCTCGATGGCTGGTGGGACGAAGGCTACGAGCGACGACAACGGCTGGGCCATCGGCGGTCGGGAGCCGGCGGGCGACGAGTCCGCCCAGGACTGGTCGGACGCGCAGGACCTGTATCGCGACCTCGAGGAGGAACTGGTACCGGCCTACTACGAGCGCGACAAGGCCGGGATCCCGATCCGCTGGGTGGAGACCATGCGCCGTGCCATGGCCACGTCGCTCTGGCAGTTCTCGACGACCCGCATGCTCCAGGAGTACGCCGAGCAGCTCTATCTGCCGGCCGGCGGGGTCGTGGTCCCAGTCGCCGTGCCCGAGCCGGTCGTGACCGAGGCCGGTTGAACGGTGGCGCCCAGCATCTCGCTGGCTCTGGCGCTCCATAACCACCAGCCCGTCGGGAACTTCGGCTGGGTCTTCGCCGAGGTCTTCGAGCAGGCCTACGAACCGATGATCGCCGCGCTCGAACGGCATCCGGGCGTGCGCCTGTCGCTCCACTACACGGGACCGCTCCTCGAGTGGCTGGTCGCCGAGCGAGGCGACACGGTCGATCGGCTACGGAACCTCGTCGAGCGCGACCAGGTCGAGATGCTGGGTGGCGGCTACCACGAGCCCGTGCTCGCATCGTTGCCGGAGCGCGACCGCATCGGCCAGCTGCGGCGCATGGCCGACGAGGTCGAGCACCGGTTCGGCCGCCGACCGAGCGGCGCGTGGCTGGCGGAACGCGTCTGGGAGCCGGACCTGCCGACCTCGCTCGTGTCGGCCGGCTACGGCTGGACGATCCTCGACGACGCGCACTTCCGCGCCGCGGCCATCCCCGAGGACGACCTGTGGGGGCCGTACACGACCGAGGACCAGGGACACCTGCTGCGCGTGTTCGGCACCGAGCAGGGTCTCCGCTACCGGATCCCGTTCCGCGAGGTGAGCGAGGTCATCGACCACCTGCGCGAGCACGCCACGGATGCCGGCGATCGGGTCGGCGATGATGGGCGACGACGGCGAGAAGTTCGGGGCATGGCCGACGACGTGGGAGCACTGCTGGGGCGAGCGCCAGTGGGTCGAGCGCTTCTTCAGCGCAGTCGAGGACAACGCCGACTGGCTGACGACGACCACGCCGTCCGCGTGGCTCGCCGACCACCCGCCGATCGGCCGGGTCTACGTGCCCACGGGCGTTACGCGGAGATGGGCGAGTGGGCGCTGCCGCCCGACGAGAGCCTGGTCTTCCACGACGTGCTCAAGCGCGCCCAGGACGAGAAGCGACCGGACGCACGCTGGCTGCGCGGCGCCTTCTGGCGCAACTTCCAGGTCAAGTACCGCGAGATCAACGACCTCCACAAGCGGATGCTCCGCGTGTCGGCGGCAGTCGCCGAGATGCCCGAGGGAGCGGAACGCGAGCGAGCGCTCGACCATCTCTACCGGGGCCAGTCCAACGACTGCTACTGGCACGGGCTGTTCGGCGGCATCTACATCAGCCACATGCGGCTCGCGACCTACGAGCACCTGCTCGCCGCCGAGGACCTCGCCGAGTCGGCGGCCGGGACCCTGGTCGACCGCCGAGTGCCGCGACCTCGACATGGACGGCGTCGACGAGGTGCGCCTGTCGGATGAGGGCCAGGTCGTGACGATCGACCTCGACGGCGGAGGCGGGATCGGCGCCTGGGACATCCGGGCCGTCCGGCACGCGCTGGCGGCCGTCATGCGTCGCCGACCCGAGGCATACCACGAGACACTCCGACAGTTCGACGAGCGGGCCGAGGCCGTCGGCGCGGCCGAGGATGCGGCGGGCGATCCAGACGGCGGCACCGAGGGTCGCCGACCTCGATCCACGACACGGTCCGGGTGAAGGAGCCGGGGCTGGCGGCGCGACTCGTGTACGACGCGTACGAGCGACGGTCGGGGCTGATCCGCGTCCTGCCGACCGACGCCTCGGCTGACGACTGGGCGATGGCTCGCGTCACGGAGCTCGGCGACGTCGTCGATGGCGCGTTCCAGGTCGTCGATCTCAGCCAGGGTCGGCTCGTCGCGCGCCGCGAGGCGTCGATCGCGGGCGCGGCGGTCACCGTCACGAAGTCCGTGACGCTCGGTGGGAACCGGCGCGCACCCACGCTGGCCCTCCAGCTCGACCTGGCGCACCGCGATGGGCCGCCGATCGAGGCGCGGGTCGGCATCGAGTGGGCGCTCGACGATGCTCGGCGGCGGCGGCAACCCGCAGGCGTGGTGGGACGTCGGCGGCGAGCGCTCCGGCCACGACGGCAGCGGCACGGCGGACGACATCTCGACCATCGCGCAGGGCAACGACTACCTCGGCATCTCGGTGCACGACGACGACCGACGCGCTGCCGACGCCTGGTGGGCACCGATCGACACCGTGTCGAACTCGGAGAACGGCTTCGAGCGGATCTACCAGGGCAGCGCGCTGCTGCTGTCGTGGCCGCGTCCGGCTGGCACCGGGCGAGGACTGGGCGCGCACCGTCACCCACGTCGTCGCCACGGCCCGCGATCGCGCCGAGGAGCACGCGGAGGCGCACGCGTGACGCCGTCCGGCGCTCGTCGTCCACGGCCACTTCTACCAGCCGCCACGGCTGGACCCGTTCACGGGCACGATGCCGCTCGACCCGACCGCCGCGCCCGCCCACGACTGGAACGAGCGCATCAGCGCCGACTGCTATCGACCGAACGCCGAGATCGGCAACCTCGGCGCGATGTCGTGGGACCTCGGCCCGACGCTCGCCGGTTGGCTGGAGCACGGCGATCCCGTCGCGTATCGCGGGTTCGTCGACGGGGACGCCGGCAACAACGGGATGGCCCAGCCCTTCCATCACACGATCCTGCCGCTCGCCACGACCGCCGACCGGCGGACCGAGATCCGCTGGGGCCTGCGCGACTTCGAGGTCCGGTTCGGGCGTCGGCCGGCCGGCATGTGGCTGCCCGAGACGGCCGTGGACCTGGCGACGCTCCGACTGCTCGCCGACGAGGGCATCACGCACACGATCCTCGCCCCGTGGCAGGTCGACGGCGGCTGGCTGCTCGACACGCGCCGCCCGGTCCGGATCGATCTCGGCGACGGCCGGTCGATCGTCGCGGTGCTGTACGACGCGCCGCTGTCGACGTCCGTCTCGTTCGAGCCGCAGTCGACGGTCGACGCCGACGAGTTCGTCCGCGAGCGGGTCATGCCGCGGCTCGCGACGCCGCTGCCTGGACGACGGACGCGCCGCCGGTCGTCGTGATCGCCACTGACGGCGAGCTGTACGGGCACCACCAGCCGTTCCGCGAGCACTTCCTGGCACGGCTCGTGGGGCGCACCGCGCCACCGGATCTGCCGTACGCGACGCCATCGCTGGATCGCGCGCGTCGCGGAAGCGGAGGCGTCGCCGGCGGGCCTGGCGACCGTCGCCCTGCTCGAGCGCACATCGTGGAGCTGCCACCACGGCACGCTGCGCTGGTCAGGCGGCTGCGGCTGCGTCGAGCGGGGTGACTGGAAGTCGCCGCTGCGTGCGGCGCTGGATCGGCTCGCCGGCGGGCGTCGACGCGGCGACGGATCATCTGGCCGCGGCACTCCCCGGCGCGCCGGACCCGTGGGCGGCGAGGGACGCCTACGTCGACGTGGTCGTCGGCGCGCAGTCGTTCCAGGCCTTCGAGGAGGCGTGGCTGTGCGCCTGCTGCCGACCCCGACGACCGTCGGATCTGGCGCGACCTCATGGAGGCGCAGCGCTGGCGCCTCGCGATGTACGCGAGCTGTGCGCTGGTTCTGGGAGGTGCCGGACCGCATCGAGACCGCCGGCGCGCTGCGTGCCGCCGTCCGGGCGGCGCGGCTCATCGACGGGCTCGCAAGCACGGACCTGGAGACGCGACTGGTCGGCGATCTGGCGCTGCTCGACGGGGCGGGCGACGGCAGTCGATCTCTTGCGGACGGCCCTCGCGGCGGTCGGGGCAACGATGCACGAGCCCGGCGAATTCCGTCAGCCCGCGGCCTGCGCGCCACGGGCTGACGAGGGACGAATTGCTATAGTCGATTAGGCCAATCCAGCTTATTTGGACTATCGCACTATGTCAATGGACGACGAGCTCGGTACGATCCCGGCCCAGACCGGCGCGGCGGCCGGTGGCGAGCCTCGACGTCGAGCGCGATTCGGACGTCCCGATCTCCACCCAGATCTTCTGGCAGCTCGCCTACCAGATCGACTCCGGCCGGCTGCTGCCGGGCTCCCGCCTCCCGCCCGTCCGCGAGCTGGGTGCCGCGCTGCGAGTCAACCCCAACACGATCCGGGCCGTCTATCGGCGCCTGGCCGATGCGGGCTACGTCATCGAGCCGCCATGGCGCCGGCACCCACGTCGCCGACCGGCCGCCGCAGCGCCGCGGCGCGGAGGCCCTCGCCGGCATCGTCGCCGAGATGCTCCGCCGCGCGGCGCACGCCGGGTTCACCGCCGACGAGGTCGCCGCCGCGACGTTCGCCGCGGCCACCGAGCGCAAGCGGCCCGGGCCGCTCGTCCGCGTCCTCTTCGCCGAGTGCACGAACGCCGACGCGGGCTACGACGCCGAGCGGCTGGTCGACGCGTTCCCCGGCATGATCGAGGCCGAGGGCGCGCTGATCGACGACCTGCCCGAACGGCTCGACCGCTTCCACTACGACCTCGTCGCGACGACGACGTTCCACGCCGACGAGGCCCAGGTGCTCGCCGCCGGCCGGGTGCCGGTCGTCGCGATGCTCGTCGGTCCCGGCTACCTCGAGCTCGTCCACGAGATCGCGGGCCTGCCAGCCGGGCTCGCGCGTCGGGCTGGTGTGCGCCAACGAGCGCGGCGCCGACAACATGCGCGAGACGCTGCGGCTCTCCGGCACGACCGGCATCGAGATCGTGCCGGCGCTGATCGGCGAGCCCGACCAGCTCACGGTCGTCGACGAGACCGCCGACCTCATCCTCGATGTCGCGCGAGGCCCTGGCCGCCGGCCTCGACCGCCAGCTGCACGACCCGGAGCGGATCCGGCCGTGGACGTACGAGTTCGACCCGTCCGGCCTGGAGCTGCTGCGCCGCGCGATCGAGCACGTCGCCGCCGAGCGACCCGCGGAGGCACCGGCCGTCTGACGACGCCGATGGGCGCGTGCCATCCTTCCCCGATGGGTGGTCGCGCGAGGCGGATCGGGACCGAGCGACGCGACTTCCACGTCCGACGGAGCGCCCGCGACCGCTACGGCATCGACGACGTGCTGCTCGGCATCCGCGGCGACCTGGACGTCGCCGACCTCGCCGCGATCCGGCTGCTCGCGCAGCGGATGAACGAGGAGCGCGCGCCGGAGGCGCCGGGCGTCGCCGCCGGCGAGATCGGCGCGCTCGGCCTGCTCCACGAGATCGGCCATCTGCTCGTCGCCCGCTACGACCGCCGCCGGCGGCCCGACGATGGCGACCGCGATGCGCGAGGTGCGCCGCCGGCTGCACGACGACCTCGACCGCCTGCTCGATCGGTTCGCGGCCGAGTTCCCGGGTGCCGGCGCCGGAGCCCGAGCCGGCCGTCGACCGCCTCGAGGAGCTGCTGCTCACCCGAGTCAGCAACGAGAACCCGGCGATCGGCCCGCTGCGCGAGCTGGTCGACGACCGGGTGCTGGCCGAGGGGACGCGCTACGCACGAGGCGATCGACGGGCTCGAGCAGACGCTTCGGCGCGAGCGGCCTCGATCCGGCGGACGGTCCGGCGTGTCGCTCGTCGAGCTGCTGCGGGCGCCCGCGCGCCACGCCCCGACCTCGCTCGCCGGCCAGCTGCGCTACATCCGCGACCACTGGGGCGGCCTGCTCGGCGCCGCCCTCGACGCGCTGCTCGGCCGGCTGGACATCGCCATCGGCATCCTCGCCGAGGAGGAGCGGGCGCTGCACCTGCGCTTCGGCGGCGGACGACGAGCGGCGCGACGTCCACACGCCGTCGTTCCGCGGCCCCGCCGACGAGCCCGAGGCGCTTCTCCGTCGACTCGGCCTGGATGCCCCGGCGTCGTGCTCATGGCCAAGAGCACGTACGTCTGGCTGGACCAGCTGTCGCGGCGCTACGGCCGCGACATCCGGACGCTCGACGCGATCCCCGACGAGGAGCTCGACACGCTGGCCGCGCTGGGGCGTCACCGGGCTGTGGCTGATCGGCCTGTGGCAGCGGTCGGCGGCCTCGGAGCGGATCAAGCGGATGCGCGGCAACCCGGACGCGGTCGCCTCGGCCTACTCGCTCGACGACTACCGGATCGCCGACGACCTCGGCGGCGAGGCCGCCTACGCCGACCTGCGCGAGCGCGCCTGGGCGCGCGGCATCCGGCTGGCCAGCGACATGGTGCCCAACCACATGGGCATCGACTCGCGCTGGGTCATCGACCATCCCGAGTGGTTCCTGTCGCTGCCCCGAGCCGCCCTACCCGGCCTACACCTTCAGCGGCCCCGACCTCTCGCCGGACGAGCGCGGTCGGCGTCGTGCTCGAGGACCACTACTGGGACGACACGCGACGCCGCGGTCGTCGTTCAAGCGCTTCGACCGGGCGAGCGGCGACGAGCGCTACATCTACCACGGCAACGACGGCACGAGCTTCCCGTGGAACGACACGGCCCAGCTCGACTTCCTGAACCCCGAGGTCCGCGAGCAGGTCATCCAGGACGATCATCGACGTCGCGCGGCGCTTCCCGGTCATCCGCTTCGACGCCGCGATGGTCCTCGCCAAGCGCCACGTCCAGCGGCTGTGGTGGCCCGAGCCGGGGGCCGGCGACGGCATCCCGTCGCGTGCCCAGTACGCGATGACCCAGGCCGAGTTCGACGCGCGGATGCCGACCGAGTTCTGGCGCGAGGTCGTCGATCGGGTCGCGGCCGAGGTCCCCGACACGCTCCTGCTGGCCGAGGCGTTCTGGATGCTCGAGGGCTACTTCGTGCGGACGCTCGGGATGCACCGCGTCTACAACAGCGCGTTCATGCACATGCTCCGCGACGAGAACGGCGCGGGCTACCGGCGGCTGATCCGGGAGACCCTCGAGTTCGACCCCGAGATCCTCAAGCGCTACGTCAACTTCATGAGCAACCCGGACGAGAAGACCGCGCTCGAGCAGTTCGGCAAGGGCGACAAGTACTTCGGCGTCGCGACGGTCATGGCGACGCTGCCCGGGCTGCCGATGCTCGGGCACGGCCAGGTCGAGGGGTTCGGCGAGAAGTACGGCATGGAGTTCCGGCGGGCGACGCTCGACGAGCAGCCCGATCCGTGGCTGGTCGAGCGCCACGAGCGCGAGATCTTCCCGCTGCTCCATCGGCGCGACTGGTTCGCCGAGGCGCACGAGTTCCTGCTGTACGACTTCGTCACCGACGGCGGCGCGGTCGACGAGCACGTCCTCGCCTACTCGAACGGGCACGGCCCGACGCGCTCGCTCGTCGCTCTTCCACGACCGCTTCGGGTCGACCGCGGGCACGATCCGCGAGTCGGTGGCGTACGCGCGCAAGTCCGCGAGGCGGCGCGAAGCGGCTCGTCCGCCGCTCGCTCGCGCGAGGGTCTCGGCCTGCCCGACGATCCCGTCGATGTTCGTGACGTTCCGCGACGCGCGGACCGGCCTCGACTACCTGCGCTCGTGCCGCGACATCCGGGAGCGCGGGCTGTGGCTGGCGCTCGACGCGTACCAGGGCCACGTGTTCTGGGAGTTCCGCGAGGTCTCGGACGGGGTCGTCCGGCCAGTGGCGCCGCCTGGCGGAGCGGCTCGGCGGTCGCGGCGTCCCGTCGCTGGACGAGGCGCTCCGCGAGCTCCAGCTGGAACCGGTCCACGCCCCGCTGCGGGCGCTGTTCGATGGCGGCCACGTGGCGGCCGTGCTCGACGGGACGGCCGGCCGCGACCGACCTCGAGGTGCTCGAAGACGCGGCTCGGCGCGTTCCTGGCGGCGGTCGCGACGGCGACCGGCGTCGACGGGCGACCCGGTCGCTGACCGCCGCGCGCATCCGGGACGAGGCGTCGGCCGCGTACCGGCGACGGCGCCAGCCGATCTGTCGCGCGAGGATCGGGCGGCCCTGCTCGGCTGGCTGGTGCTGTCGCGGATCGGGGCGCTCGCGCCCGGCGCCGACGTCGCTGCCGACGAGCCTCGCCTGGTTCGACGAGCTGCGGCTGGCGCCGGTCGTCGCCGACGGGCTTCCGGGCGGCCGGCCTGGACGAGGCGAGCGCGTGGGCGCGCGGCCGACCTCGTCCGGGTGCTGCTGGCGCTGCCCCGTCCGTCGACGATCCGCGGTCGTGGCCGCGCAGGCGACCTTCGACTGCTCGAGGGCTGGCTGACGCGCGACCCGATCCGGGCGGCCATGGGCGTCAACACGTGGGAGGGCGTCGAGTGGCTCGACCGCGACCGCTTCGTCGACCTGCTCGCTGGGCCGTCCGCCTCGACGCCATCGAGGACGGCGCGACCCGGACGGTCGCGCGTCGATCGGCTCGCGTCGTGCCGCCGAGAAGGCCGGCTACCGGGTCGACGCGCTCCTCGAGCTGCGCTCAGCCGACCGGCTGCGTCAGTCGAGGAGGCGCCGGAGGAGCGAGGTCGGCGGGGCGCCGTGGGCGATGACCGCCTCGAGGTGGTCGCGGTAGCGGAAGCCCGGCGTCGTCGCCGAAGCCGCCGGGCAGCCCGGGCCGGCTGGATCGCGACGGGTCGGCGCCGGCGGCGCCGCGGCCCGGCGGCGCGCCTCGAGCTCGATGTCCCACATCTCCATCGAGCCCGCGAAGTAGGTCGACAGCTGGGTCGATGACAGCCGGGCGCGGTTGTACTTGGCGCGCGCCTCGGCCTCCTCCTGGAAGCCGCCTCGACCATCAGCTCGACGGCCTCGTCCTCGGTCATGCCGTCGCGTGGATCCGGGCGTCGATGATCGCGTTCGTGACCGAGCGCAGGTAGAACTTCCAGTGGGTCAGCAGGAGCGCCGGGTCGTCCGCGCCGTAGCCCGCGTCCATCATCACCTGGGTCACGTAGACGGCCCAGCCCTCGGCGAACAGCCCGCTCCAGAAGACGCGCCGCGGCAGCGACGTCGACCGGTTGGCGTAGACGCCCTGGAGGTAGTGGCCCGGGCACCGCCTCGTGGATCGTCAGCAGCCGGAGCATCCGGTCGTTGTCCTCGCGCAGGTACGACTCGCGCTGCTCGGGCGTCCAGTCGTCGGGCATCGGCGTGATCGCGAAGAACGTCTTCTAGGCCCTTGTCGAGCGGGCCCGGCGAGATGAGCATCGCGCCGCCGAAGGCGCGCAGGAAGACCGGCGTCCAGCGGATGTCGAGCGGCTCGTCGGCCAGGCCGATGAGGTCGCGCTCGCGGCAGAACGCCTCGATCCGGGCGTTCTCCGCGCGGCAGAAGTCGAGCAGCTCGTCCGGCTCCGGGTGCTCGGTCGGCGATCGCGTCGAGGACGCCGCGGACGAGCGCGCCGTCGTCGGCCGGGTGCGGCTCGTCGCCGGCCGCCAGGTCGGCCACAGGTCGCGGGCGAGCCGGACCATCTCGGCCCGGACGGCGTCGAACTCGCGCTCGGCGGCCGCCAGGATCCGTTCCGGCGTCAGCGCGTCGGAGCGCATCGTGTGGCGCATCTTCCGGGCGAACAGCTCCGCGCCGAGGCGGCCCTCGCCCTCGCTCGCGCGGCAGGACCTCGTCGCGGCAGGTGCGCTCGAAGGCGGCCGAGCGCCGTCTTCGCGGCCGTCGCGGCGGCCGCGTCGAGGCGCGGACGGAGCGCGGCCACGGCCGCGTCGTCGGCCGCGCGCTCGTTCGGCCGCGCCGAGCGCGTCGTCGATCAGCTCGCGACGCCGGGCAGCTGCTCGAGCGCGGTCTCGGTCTGGAACCGGCCGACCGGTCGGCCGTCGTCGGCGCCGACCAGCGTCTCGCGGGCGCCGTCGAGTCACGGCCGGCAGCCCTTCGAGCCGCGCCGGCGACGCTCGCCAGCCGGTCGGCCAGCGGCGCGAACTCGCGGGCGAGCAGCGGGAAGATGCCTCGCCGAGGAGGTACACCCATCGAGCGGGTCCCAGCGCGTCCTCGCGCAGCTCGGTCTCGCCGAACCGCTCGGCGTCGAGCTCGCCGAGGACGAGGTCGCGGTCGACCGCCTCGTCGGCGGTCAGGTCGTCGGCCGAGATCGCCGCGAAGGTCGCCGTCCCAGCGGTCGATGAAGGCCAGCCGCGCCTGCGCGGCCGGCGGCGGTCAGGTCCGGCCACCGGCCGTCGTGGCGGTGGTCGCCGATGGCCGTCGCGGCGACCGGGTCGAGCGCGAGAACGCGTCGAGGAAGGCCGCGAAGGCGTCGGAGAAGGTCGGACATGGCGGAAGTCTACGGAGCGACGGCCGGGTCGGCCGGCCGCTACCATCGCGCTGCCGATCGCCGCCCAGACCTGGGTCACGCCCGTCACGCTCGACCGGGCCGCGCGTCCGCATGGAGCCGCTCGCGGAGCGCCACCTCGACGACCTCGCGCGCGGTCGCCTTCGACGACGCCGTCTGGCGCTGGACGATCACGCAGCCGATCGACGACGCCGGCCTGCGGGCCTGGCTCGACGCGGCGCTGGCCAACGCCGCGGCCGGCACCGAGGTCCCGTTCGCGACGTCGACCTCGCCTCGGACCGGGCGATCGGCAGCAGCCGGTTCATGACGATCGCGCCCGAGCATCGGCGCCTCGAGATCGGCTGGACGTGGGTCGGGACGGCGTTCCAGCGGACCGGCGCCAACCGCGAGGCCAAGCTGCTCCAGCTGAGCCACGCGTTCGAGACGCTCGACGCCGAGCGGGTCGAGTTCAAGACCCACGCCCGGAACGTCGCAGTCGCGGGCGGCGCTGCTCGGGCATCGGCGCGACGTTCGAGGGCGTCCTCCGCCACCACACGATCATGCCCGACGGGTCGAACCGCGACTCCGCGTTCTACGGCGTCATCGCGCCGGAGTGGCCGGCCGTCAAGGCTCGGCTCGAGCGGCTGCTCGACGCGGTGACGCAGGAGACGCTCCAGCGCCGATCAGGACCGTCGACTACCACACGGCCGGCGAGCCGTTCCGGATCGTGACCGGCGGCGTCCCCGAGCTCGAGGGCCGGACCGTCCTCGAGCGCCGGCGCTGGGCGCCGGAGCACCTCGACGACGTCCGGCGCCTGCTCGTCAACGAGCCGCGCGGCCACGCCGACATGTACGGCGCGTTCGTCACGCCGCCGAACGACGACGGGCCGACCTCGGCGTCGTGTTCTTCCACAACGAGGGCTACTCGACGGCGTGCGGCCACGGGACGATCGCGCTCGTGACCTGGGCGATCGAGACCGGCCGGATCGCGCGTCGCGCCCGGCGCTCGCGAGGTCGCGGTCACGGTCGACGTCCCGAGCGGGCCGGCTGGCCTGCACCGCGCGCCTCGACGAGGACGGTCGGGTCGAGGCCGTGCGCTTCCGCAACGTCCCGTCGTTCGTGCTCGCCCGCGACGTGACGGTCGCACGTCCGGACGGGCCGCTCACGCTCGACGTCGGCTTCGGCGGCGCGTTCTACGGCGTCGCTCGACGTCGGGCGCTCGGCCTCTGGCGTCGAGCCGGCGCGCCTGCCCGCCCTCATCGCGCTGCAGCGCGAGCTGCGCCCGGCCATCGAGCGGTCCCTGCACGTCGAGCACCCCGAGGAGCCCGACCTGCGACGGCATCTACGGCGTGATCTTCTGGGAGCCGCGATCGGGCGCCGGCGCGAGCCAGCGCAACGTCACGGTCTTCGCCGACGGCGAGGTCGACCGCTCGCCGTGCGGATCGGGGACCTCGGCGCGGCTGGCGATCCTGCACGACCGTGGCGAGCTCGGCGGTCGGCGAGCCGTTCCGCCACTCGGTCGATCGTCGATTCGGTCTTCGACGCCTGGGTCGTCGGGGAAGGCCCGGTCGTGGGCGGCCAGCCGAGCGTGATCACCGAGGTCGAGGGCATCGGCCTACCGAACCGGCGAGGCGCTGTTCACGCTCGACCCGCGCGACCCGCATCGGGACGCGGATTCCTGCTGCGCTGACCGGGCTATGCTCCGCCGGAGCACGCACCCATCCGGAGGATCGCCGTGAAGGGTTTCATCGTCAGCACGGTCGTCACCGCCGTCGCGTTCTTCATCCTCGTGCAACTCCTACCGTCGATGTTCGGCTACGACGGCGGGTACCTGGGTCTGGCGGTGATCGCGGTGGTCTTCGGGGCCGTCAACGGCTTCGTCGGGCCGATCGTCAAGGCGGCTGCCCTGCCGATCTCGTTCATGACGATGGGCCTGGTCGGGCTTCCTGATCAACGGCGGCCTGCTGCTCGCTTACCGCGTTCATCTCGGGCCAGCTCGGGTTCGCAGCTCACGGTCGGCGACTTCCCGCCCGATCTGTTCACGGCCGACACGGTCGTCGCCGCGATCATCGGCGCCGTCGTGCTGAGCCTGATCTCGACCGTCATCCGGTTCGCCGTCCCTGACTGAGCTCGCCGCGGCCTCCGGCGCGCCGCAGTCCGGTTCGGCACGCCGGTCTTCGTCACCGACCTCGCGACGCTGGACGCCGCTGCGCGGCGGCGACGGCCGCCTTCCCCGACCCGATCCTCCGGCAGTTCTCGGTCAAGGCGAATGACGTCCCGGCGGTGATCGCGGCGGTCGCCGCGCGGGGGTTCGGTGCGAACGTCGTCTCGCGTGGCGAGTGGGCGCTCGCGACCCGCGCCGGCGTCCCGAACGACCGGATCACGCTCGAGGGCATCGGCAAGACGCCGGCCGACCTGCGCGCCGCAGCGCGCGCGGCTCGCGACGGTCAGCCGCTGCGCTGGATCGCGATCGAGTCGCCGGAGGAGGCGGCCGCGCTGGCGACGGCGGCCCGCCTGGCCGGTGCGCCGCCCCTTGACGTCCTGTACCGGCTCAACCCGGACGTGGCGCCCGAGACGCTGACCGGCCTCGCGGTCGGTGCCGGGGCGACCAAGTTCGGCATGACCGAGACGGAGATCGGGGCGGCCATCGAGGCCGGCGGCGGCGAGGACGGCCCGCTGCGGCCGCGCGGCATCCACCTCCACGTCGGCTCGCAGCTCGGTGCGGTCGACGCCTGGCGCGACGCGGTGCGCAAGGCGCTCGCCCTCGCGGCGCTGTGGCGCGGCTCGATCGACTCGTTCGACACGGTCGATCTCGGCGGCGGTTTCCCGATCCGTCCGACCGACGAGCCGGCACCGACCCCGAGCGCTTCGCCCGCGAGCTCGGCCCGCTGCTTGACGCCGTGCCGGAGGACCGCCGGCCGACCCGGCTCGCGATCGAGCCCGGTCGCGCGCTCGTCGCCCGAGCCGGCTGGCTGGTGGCCCGCGTCCTGCACGTCCGCGACCGGGCTGGCCGCCAGGTCGTCCTCGACGCCGGCATGACCGAGCTGATCCGACCCGCCCTCTACGGCGCGCGGCATCCCGATCGTCGCGCTGACGTCCGAGGGCCGCGGCATGAGCGCTCGAGCGGCGGCCGCCGACGGACCTGTCGCCTGCCCGCGTCGAGGGTCCGATCTGCGAATCGACCGACTCACTCGGCACGCACGACCTGCCGCCGCTGCGACGCGGCGATCTCGTGGCCATCGCCGACGCCGGCGCGTACGCCGCCTCGCTCGGTTCCACCTACAACGGCCGGCCTCGGCCGCCGCAGGTCCTCCTCGGTATCGACGGCGTGCTGACGCTCGGCCGGCGGCGCGGCAGCATCGCCGCGCTCGGCTGAGCCTTGGCTATGCTGCGGCAGATGGACCGTCACGCCCGCCGCCGATCCGTGCGCTCGCTCCTCGGGCTCCTTGCCGTCCTCGGCGCGGCGCTTCCCGCCGTGGTCGCGGCCGCCGGCCCGCCCTTCCCGGAGCCGGTCGACGGACAGGCCGTCTACGACACGGCCGAGCTGTTCTCGCCCGAAGCGCGCGCCCAGGCCGAAATCAATCGTCGATGCGATCGAGGCCCAGACGAAGGCCGAGGTCGTTGTCTACACGCAGGCGCTCGGTCGGGACGACATCACGCCCGAGGAGACCGAGGAGCACGCCCAGGCGCTGATGGACCAATGGGGCGTCGGGCGCGCCGGACTCGACGACGGGCTCGTCATCCTGTTCGACCTCGACACGACCCTCGAGCACGGGCAGGTCCAGCTCTACGCCGGTCCCGGGTTCTCGACGTCGTACATGTCCGAAGAGGAGCGCCAGGCGGTCTACGACGACACCATGCTGCCGCTGCTGGCGAATCAGCAGTTCGACGAGGCGTTGCTCGGCGCGCTCGCCCAGATCGTCAACGCGACGTTCGATGGCGCGCCGCCCGATTCGCCCGGAGAGCCGGCCGGCCCGGTGATCGACCCCGGCCCGCCGTTCCCCGACCCGGAGATCGACCGCGCGGTCTACGACTTCGCCGGGATCTTCTCGAACGACGCGATCGTCCGCGCCGAGGCGACGATCGACGCCATCGAGGCGCGCACGGCCGCGGAGGTCGTCGTCTACACCCAGCTGGTCGACTACGGCGTCGTCGACGGAGGAGACAGAAGTCGCGGGCGCGCGCGCTGATCGACCAATGGGGCGTCGGACGACGCGGGTTCGACGATGGCCTGGCCATCTTCTTCGACATCGATCCGTCGCTCGAGCACGGCCAGGTCCAGCTCTATGCGGCACCCGGCTTCGAGGCGACGTACCTGACCAACGCCGATCGCCAGCGGATCTTCGATGAGGACATGGTCCCGCACCTCCTGCGAGGCCGATTTCGACGGCGCGCTCGATGCGGCCATGCGCGAGGTCGATGCGGCGGCGACCCCGGAGAACGCGGCCAGGCTCCAGGTCGCGCGCCAGTTCAACGCGGTCCTCGGCCTCGTCGGCGCGCCGGTGGTGGTCCTCGGCCTGGCCGGCTGGGCATTCCTCTCGTGGCGCCGCTTCGGCAAGGACCCCGTCTATCTCGACGATCCGTCGATCCTGATGCCGGCCCCGCCGCCGGACCTGACCGCTGCGTCGGGCGCGTTCGTGATGGACGGCGGCACGTCGCGGCGAGCGCTGACGACCGCGATGCTCGACCTCGCGTCGCGTGGCCAGATCTCGTTCCGCGAGGACAAGGGCCTGCTCGGGCTGGGTCGCAAGGTCGGCGTCGACACGGAGCCGACCCGCGGCGACGACATCGAGGAGGCGCAGCGCGCTCGGAACGCGCGACGACCGATCGGCCCCGCGGAGGACTACGCGCTCCGGCAGCTGCGCAGCCTGGCCAAGACGGAGGGGTTCATCGAGCCCGACGAACTTCCCGAATTCGGCCCGAAGGTGGCGGAGTTCGACTCGACGCTCGAGGACCACGTGGTCAAGGGCGGCTGGATGGTCGAGCAGCCGCGCAAGGTGATCGGGCGCTGGATGGCGAAGGGCATCGTGGCGATCGTCGCCGGCGCCGTGGCGATCTTCATCGGCGCCAACGTGCCGATCTCGGGCCTGGTGCTCATCGGGGTCGCGGCCATCGCGGGCGGCGTGATCATCATGTTCTTCGCCCGCAGCATGCCCGCCGTGACGATGGCCGGGGCGATGATCCGGGCGATGCTCGCCGCCTATCGACGCACGCTCCACAAGACCATGGAGCAGTCGCGCTCGATGCAGCAGGTGGTCGACCAGGCGGGGTTGCCCTGGCTGGAGACGCCGGACCAGGCCGTCGTGTGGGGCACGGCGCTGGGGCTGCAGAGCGACATCGAGGACGTCCTCGCAGCGCATCGATGGAGGACGTCCGCGAGCAGCCGAACCTCGCGTCGACGACCTACTTCCCGGCCTGGTACAGGAGCTCGGATGGATCGTCGTTCGCGAGCAGCGCGGCGGCCGGCAGCGGCGGATCGATCTTCTCGGGCTCGGCGGTGCCCGACGTGGGCGGGATGATGTCCGCGCTCGGCACGATCGGGAACTCGCCGACCTCGTCGGGCGGCGGGAGTGGCGGCGGGTTCGGCGGCGGCTCGTCGGGCGGTGGCGGCGGAGGCGCCGGCGGCGGCTTCTAGGCTATCGGAGCTTCGTGTGAGGGGCGCCGTTAGTCACTCGCGAGTCAGCGATTTCGAGCAGGAGTCCGCTCGCGTGGGGCGGCGCAGTCGGAGCGTCGCGACGACCGGGCGACGGTTATCATCCGCGGCGATGGCCATACGGGTCGTGCTTGCCGATGATTCCCGGGAAGTCCGAGACGTCTTGGCGGAGATCCTCAACGAGTCGTCTGCGATCGATCTCGTCGCGCTTGCCGACGACGAGCCGACGCTTCTGGCCGCGATCGAGGCGTTCCGGCCAGATGTGGTGGTCACGGATGTCCGGATGCCGCCGACGGCAACGGACGAGGGGGTGCGCGTGGCGGAGGCCCTCGCCACGACGCACCCGGACATCGGCGTCGTGATCTTGAGCCAGTACTCCGACCCGCAGTGGCTCTCGCGGGTCTTGGACCACGGTAGCGAGAACCGGGCCTGGGTCATCAAGGAGCGAGTCGCCGATCGCGGACAGCTGCTCAGCGCCGTGATGACGGTCCACCAAGGGCGAGCGGTGGATCGATCCCTCAGTCATCGCCCTGGGCTGATCGCGCACCGGAACTGTGCCTGAGACCGTGGTGCCGCGTCCGGGCGCGCTGGTGATCGTCAGTTCGCCCCCGAGCGCACCCAGGCGGTCCTCCATGTTCTGCAGTCCAAGGCCGCGGACTTCGCCCACCGCGAACCCGGGTCCGTCGTCGGCGACGCGGAACGTGAGCTGTCCGTTCTCCTCCGCCAGCGCGACCGAGACGTTGACGTCCCGCCCGCCGTGCTTTGTAGCGTTCTGTATCGCCTCCAAGCAGCAGTAGTACACCGCGGACTCGATCTCGGGCGGGTAGCGACCGACTCCGACGGCCTCGATCTGCGGGGGCGAAGCAGCGTGATCGTGGGCACGGCGGATCGCGGTGGGCAAGCCTGACGCGACCAGACAGTGGCGGGTACAGCCCATGAGCGACCTGCCGCACCTCCGCGAGGGCGTCCTCGACACCCCGCGCGATCGTGCGCAGCCGCTCCCGGCGGGACTCACTCAGGTCGCCTTCCTCAGCTTCCCTCTCAAGCCGGATCTTTGTGGAGATGAGTCGTTGCTGGACGCTGTCGTGAAGGTTGCGCTCGAACTTGCGCCGCTCATCATCCGAGGCGCGCACCAGTCGCGCGCGAGAACGCTCCAGCTCCTGCAGCGCCTCCTTCCAGCCCGCTTCCAGCTCCGCATTCTCAGCCGCCAGGAGCACGGCGGCGCCGGCTGTTTCCAGGAGCTCCGGGTCGTCGTTGAGCTGTGGGTCGTGAACGATCGCGACCGTCGGCGCGCCCTGGTGGGATATGAGTGTCACGGCACGGCCGGGTTCGGTGGGTAGCGATCCCTCTTGATCGCGTAGGAAGACCAGCCGCAGATCTGGGTCGCCGAGCTGACCCCGCAGCATCGCCTCGAGTTCGTCCCTGGAAGGCCTGTGCAGCGCTTGCTGGACCAGCTGCGCAAGGGCACGCTTCGCGAACAGCTCAGCGGCGATCAGCGCCGCGAGGAAGCCGTACCACAGCGCCGCTCGAGCCCCGACGATGCCCCACCTGACGAACTCGGAGAAGACTGAAGGCGGCGCGTCCACGGCTCCAAGGAGCTGGAAGGTGACCTGGAATGTGAGAAACAGGAGCGCGATGGGTGTGCCGATGGCCAGCGCTCGGCGCTGCGGCGGTGTCCCCATGGCGAAGCGCCAGATGAGCAGGCCGGCTGTGAGACTTGAGGCGAAGATCACGCCGAATCGGAATGTCTCGAGCAGGGCGGCCGCGAGCTCGGGGTTCGAGGTGATCGCGAACTCGTTTCGTCGGGCACGCCACGAGGCACCCCGAGATGGACGCGCCGGCGCCCGTCTGCGGCGAAAGCAGCTGATTCAGCACGGCCGGCACTGGCGACACGAGGATGCTGATGACCAGGATCACCTTCGCCGGCCGATCGAGACGCCCAGTCGGAAAGGCCAGGATGAGCACCCTCGTGGCGATGCCGATCGCGGTCTCGGCCAGCAGGCCGATGGAGAACAGCCACGAGTTGCTCGACGACTGGAGGATGTAGAGCGCGCCCAGGAACCCGAAGCCGATGAGCATCGGGCCGAAGCGGCTATGCGGGCGGCGGCGGTACCAGTACAGGCCGACGAGAACAGGCCCGAGGATGAAGTCGGCCTTCTGGACAGCCAGCCACCCCGGGTAGCTCAGGAAGTCGGCCGACAGCGTGACCCACAACGCAGCAACGGAGGCCGCGACCGCCCCGAGGAGGACGGCGACCTGCCAGAAGTCGGTGCTGCGGGCCGCTAGAGTTATCCCATCCTCCTGAGTCGGCGTTATCTCGCCGGACCGTCAGCTCCAAGCTCCTGGCTTGGCGCCTCACTTTAGAACTCAGACTCCTTGCCCTCGGGCCCGCTCCACGATGTCGCCGATGAACCGGGGCAAGGCGAAGCTGGCTTGGTGGAGCTCGGGCGTGTAATAGCGGGTGTCGAGGCGGGCCGCATCGAACCGCTCCCAGAGCATGGTGGGTGGCACGGTCCGGAGCCCCGCGTCGTCCGTGCCCCAGCCGAACGCCATGAACCCGCCGACGTAGGTCGGTACGACCCCGAGGTAGCAGGTCGCGTCGGCGAACAGGCCACCGAAGATCCGCATCGTTGACTCGAGCTCCGCGGGCTGGAAGAACGGGACACCATTCTGCGTCACGAGCACGCCGCCCGGCTGCAGTACGCGCTTGCAGTTCTCATAGAACTCGGGGGTGAACAGGGCCGCGCCAGGACCGATCGGATCGGTCGAGTCGACCACGATCACGTCGAACTGCCGTTCGGCCCTCGCGACGAAATCCGCCCCGTCGCCGAGCACGATCTGGACGCGCGGATCGTCGAATGCCCCGCGGCTCAGATCCCCGAGGTACGTCCTGGCGAAGTCGATGACGCCGGCGTCGAGCTCGGCGATCGTCACTCGCTCGACCGTCGAATGCTTGAGGACCTCCTCGACGAGCCCGCCGTCGCCGCCACCGACGATCCCGATGTCGCGCGCCGCGCCGTGCGCAAGGATCGGGACGTGCGCCAACATCTCGTGGTAGACGAACTCGTCAGCCATCGTCAGCTGCGTGACGCCATCGAGCGTGAACATGCGCCCGAACCGCTCGCTTTCCGCAACGACGAGATGTTGATGCTCGGTCTGGCTGTCGAACAGCACCCGATCTACCTTGATCGACATCCGGACGTCGTCGTATAGCGACTCAGTCAGCCAGGTCTCGTCATACTCCATGTGTGTAGCGTACTGACGCGAGGGCGCCTGGCGTGCCGCTCCGTGAAGCGTCACTCAGAGGTACATCACGGACAGGTGGCAATGCGCGATGTCACTGGTGGTCAGAGCCCGAACATCCCTCGACAGGCGTCGAGGCCCTCGATCTCGACCGGCGGGCGCGGGCGTGAGCGCCAGGACTCGGCGGACATCCTGAAGAGCTGTGTTTCGCGCGCGACGCCTTGCGGCGCCAGCGAGCCGCGGCCGTTCTCCTCGTAGCCGAGGCTGCGCGAGACGGCATTCGAGGCGGCGTTGTCGAGGAAGGCTCCCGACGTCGCGAACCGGGCGCCGAGGCCGTCGAACGCGAACGACAACACCGCCGAGCGCATCTCCTTGCCGAGTCCCCTGCCCTGGAACGTACGACCCAGCCACGATCCGGTATCGACCGTTCGGTGGATCGGGTACTCACGGCCCCAGACACTCTGCGAGCCGATCGGCCGGCGGTCGGCCTCAACCAGCAGGTTGAGCCGCCAGTCATCGACCGACCACGAGCCGCGAGCCGACCAGTGATGGGCGACGAAATCCTGATCGAACGCCGCACCCTCGACGACCGACCACGCGACCCCGAACGGCATCTCATCGGGCGGATGGATGCCCGCCTTGGCGAGGTCGAGCAGGGCGATCAGGTCGTCGTCGGTCGGCAGCCGCAGGACGAGATGTTCCGAGCGGATCCGCAGCCCGAACAACGGCCACGCGACCTCGAGCGGCGTCGCGGCGGACTCACCGGCGTGCATGGGCGGCCGACGCTACACTCCGGCCATGGGTGCTGTCGAGACGATGGAAGACTTCTTCGAAAAGCTGAACGCCGGTGACCGCCAAGGCGCCGTCGACCTGATGGACGAGAAGACCGAGATGCGCGTGCACGTCGGCGACAACGTCCAGACCCTGCGTGGCGTGGAGCGGGTCGGCGGCTGGTTCCTCCGCGGCGACGTCGGGCTGCGCATGATCCCGGGCGAGATCCGCGACACAGGCAACACCTACGAGGCGGATGTCCTGGTCGTCCGACCGGGCGCGCCGACCCAGCACATCGACGCGACGTTCCGCGTCGAGGCCGGACGGATCACCGCGATCAACATCGCGCCCCGCTAGCGGCCGCTAGGAGGCCGAGGGCGACGCCTCTGGGACCTCCTCGGTCACAGGGACCGGGATGATGATCTCGTCGCCGACCGCGATCCGGTTCGGGTTCGAGATGCGGTCCTTGTTGGCCTCGAGCAAGGCGTCCAGCGTGACATTGAACTCGCGCGCGATGCGCGAGAGCGTGTCACCCGACTTGATGACATAGACCTGCGGAGTCGGGTCTGGGATCGGCGTCGGCGCTGGCGTGGGTGTCAGGGCCGCCGCGGACGGGCTGCCGCTCGACGCGACGCCGCCGGGGTCACGACCACCGACACCGAGCAGGGCCGGCAGGAAGAACAGGATGATCGCCGCGAGGACGACCCCGCCGAACAACACGCCGACTGTCGGGATGGCGGGGATCCCCGACAACCCCGCGCGGGTCTTGATGGACGGGTACGCCTCGTAGCGGCGCTGTCGCTCCCACGCCGGGCCGTCGGCGCCGGTGCTTCGCGGGGCGGCGGCCCGCTCCGCTCGCTCCCGCTCGCGCTCCTGGTCCCGACCCCGATCCCTCGTCGAGCTGACGGTCGGACGACGGGCTGGACGAGTCGGCGGGCGCACCTCGACATGTGACTCGGCCGCCTCGGCGCGCCGCGCCGCATGACCGACCAAGCCGGCCAGGTCGGGATCCGCCGGCGCTGCTGGGCTGTCCGGCTCCGTCGACCGGGGTCGCGCCATCGACCGGTTACCCCACTCCTCCTCGACCTTGCCGCCACGGGCCAGCCGGTCGGCGGCACTGCCGGCCAGGCCGCGTCCTTCCTCCGGAGCATCCGAGGCAGCCGCAGCGACCTCCTGATGCCCCTCGCGCCGGCTGCCGCCCCCCGGCCCCGAGGCCCACGGCGGGGGCGCCGCCCAATCGCGTGGCGGGTTCCTGCGCGGCCGCTCTTCGAGGGGCGTGTCATCGGGTGGACGGCTCCACAGGTCGTCCGGCTCGTCGCCGTCCGGCCCGCCAGCGGCGCCCTTCATCGCCGCAGCGGCGGCCAGCGCGGCGGCGTCTTCGTCGCCGTCATCGCCCACGGCCGTCGCAGAGGCGGCTGCTGGGATCGCCCGCGCGGCCTCCCGGCGGGCCCACTCCTGGAACGTCGGGCAGACCGGAAATGCCGACGAAAGACAGTACGCCTCCTGGTGGGCGAGCGCGCGAGGGGCGGGCTGCGGTTCGGCGAAGCACCGGTGCCGATGGTCCGGCCGATCGGCACGTTCGTCGCGATCGTCCTCGAACGCGACGAACGGGCAGGCCGACGACGCGTCCACGCTGGGCAGCCCTCGGTCCGACATCCGGTCGATGATACCCGCGCCGACTCGGCCGGGAACCCCGGCAGAAAAGTGTGGCCGCCGGGGCTACGCGCGTCGCGCGGACCCCGGCGGCCGTTCACCAAGCCTTCACGACCCGCCGCTCAAGGGCGGGATCGGCCTCAGCGCTTCTTCCCTGACGACAGCTGGACGACCGACTCGTCGAAGCCTTCACCGCACATGAACGGTCCACACGCGACCGCGAACGTCACGGTGATCGCGCGACCGCCCTTGAAGATCCCGTTGAACGGGAACACATCGGCGGACCACGCCTGCGTGGTCCCGTCGCATGTGAAGCCTTCGATGAACCCATAGCCGTCGATGAACAGACGACCAACCTTCTGGCGGACGAACACGTCGATGAACGAGAACTCGGCCTCACCAGTGCACGTGATGGTGCCGCTGATCGTCGCTGTCCCGGTGTGGGAGTTGAAGGCCCCACGCGGGTTGACCGTCAGCTCCAGCTCGGGCGGGGGCGGGGCCTCGACCACGTTGATCTGGAGGGTGCCGCCGTTGCCGCCTCCATCTCCTTGGTCGTCGAACGCGAGGATCGTATAGGTGACGTTGGCTAGCGCGGCCCACGCCGTGGCGCCGGGGCCGCAGGCCTCCACCGTCCAAGCGCCCGGACCGCCGCTCGCGGCGATCACGCCGGCCGAATACGTCGACTCGGACACGTCGACGGCGATGCCCGTGTCGGCCGTCGGGGTGATCTCGTACCAGACGCTCGCATCGAGCGCCGGCACGCCATCACAGCCAGTGGCGATGTCGAGGTCTTCGGGACCGGTCGTGGCCTCGGTCGTATCGACGGTATCGCTGAATGGGACGACCACGACTTCGCGGCCTGCGTAGTCGTCATTGCCTGGTATGGCCGCGAGGACCGGCCCGGCGGCTGCCAGGCTGGCTGCCAGTAGCAGCCCCACAAGAACCACAAGTCGCTTCCTGATCATGAGATGCCCTCCAAGAGCAGGATCCACCCTTTGCTGATGCCTTGATCACGCGTCAAGGCCGGATCGGCCGCCCGACTTCCTCCTTCCGCGGCGACGGCCTGCCGCGCGAGGTCAATGGTTTGTGAACAGCAGGAGGTTCGGCGTTCCGGGGTTCAACAGTCGATGAAGGCCCGAGATGACCTTGCGTGTGGCGGCCGATCCCAACGCCTTGTGGACGGCCGCCGGCGACGCCGACGGCGAGGACTGCAGGTACAGCGCGGCGACCCCGGCCGTATGGGGCGAGGCCATGCTGGTCCCGCTGATCGTGTTCGTGGCGGTGTCGCTGCTGCGCCACGCCGAGGTGATGTCCTGCCCCGGCGCGAACCAGTCCATGCAGGAGCCCCAGTTGGAGAAGCTCGCCTTGCGATCGGTCGAGGTGCTCGCCCCGCTCGTCATGCCCTGCGCGACACGCGCGGGTGAGAACGCACAGGCGGGCGCATTGGAATTTCCGGCGGACAGTGCGTACGACACGCCATCGGCGATCGAGTTGCGCACGGCCTGGTCGACCGCCAGATTGGCGCCTCCACCCAGGCTCATATTCGCCACGGCGGGCTCGCCGGCCTGATGGTCGGCAGTGACGAAGTCGATGCCGGCGATGACAACGGACCACGGCGCCGAGCCGGCGCAGTCGAGGACACGGACGGCCACCAGGGAGACACCCTTCGCGACACCGTAGGTGGCGCCGCCGATCGTTCCGGCCACATGGGTGCCGTGGCCGCTGCAGTCGTCCGCGTCGGCATCGCCGTCCACGAAGTCCCAGCCCGACGTCGCCCGCCCGCCGAATTCCGTATGGCTCGCGCGGATGCCGGTATCCACCACGTACGCCGTGACGCCGGCGCCGGTGTTGTTGTAGGTGAACGTGCCGCTCAACGGCAGCTTCCGCTGGTCGATGCGGTCGAGGCCCCAGGTCACCCCGCTCTGGGTCGTGTCGATCGTCGCGATCCCGTCCGGAACCACGTACGCCACGGCGCGATCGGCCCGCACGTCGGCGAGTTGGCTGGCGTCCAGCCGAGCGGCGTAGCCCTGCAGCGCGTGGCCGTACACGTGCTTGATGGACGCGCCGAGGCGCTTGCCGTGGGCGCCGGCTACGGCCTTGGACGACGCCCCATCCTTCAGGACGACGATGTAGTCGGCGGACCCCGCGGCGAGCACCGCAGGTGTCACGGGCAACAACAGCGCCAGCAGCGCGGTGGCACTGAGCAGCGCGAATCTGGCCGTGGTCCGGGTCACGACCCACCTCCTGTCCCTCTGGGTCGAGCCCCCATGGCCACTGCGCACTCGGCGCCAGCGACCAGGCCGACCATGTCTGTGACCCTGACTCTAACGCGGCCCCGTTTCGAAAATGACGTCTCCCGGAACCCTGCAGGCGTTTGACACGCTCCCCACGCGCTCGGAGACTTCGAGACCGATCATCGGACGGTAGGGTGGATCCCCTCGCCCCAGTGAGAAGGAGGACCATGTCTCGCCTGACCCGTTGGCTCGCGCCGACCACGACCGCCCGCGCCCACTGCGACCTGCCATGCGGCGTCTACGACCCCGAGCAGGCCCGCATCGAGGCCGAGTCCTGCCACAAGATCCTCGAGAAGTACGCCGCGAACGAGGATGCGACCTTCCGCGACCGAGCGATCCTGATCAAGGAGCGCCAGGCGGACCTCGTGAAGCACCACCTCGACGTGCTGTGGCACGACTATTTCAAGCCCGAGCACCTCGAGAAGGTCCCGAACCTCCATGAGCTGTTCTGGAACGCCAACAAGCAGGTGTCGAAGGTCAAGGCATCGACCGATACAGCCGACACCAAGAAGCTCCTCGAGATGATCGACGAGGTCGACGCCGCCTGGAAGGCGACGGGCGGCCCCGAGAAGACGCGGGTCGCCGGCCGGCCCGGCTGAAAACATCCCCGATGCGCATCCCGAGGCCCCGCCGGTCGGCGGGGCCTCGTCGTACTGAGTCGCTGCGCCATCGCCTGCGCGGCCCGTGGCGGATCGCGGTCAAGCAGGCCAGCATGGAACCGGCCATCCGGGAGGGTGACTGGCTGCTCGTCGACCCGACGACCGTCCGCTGGCCGCGGCGTGGCTCGATCGTGGCGTTCCACGAACCGGACACCGGCGCCCTCGCGATCAAGCGAGTGGCCGGCACCCCGGGTGACCGTGTGCCGTTCCGGGACGGCTACCTGGAGCTGGCCGACGACGAGGCCTGGCTTCGAGCTGACGCGACGACCACCGCGGAAGCGGGTCTTGGCGAGCCGGTGGACTCCGAACGATTCGGGCCTGTCCCGGTTGCGCTGCTGGTCGGTCGGGTGTGGTTCCGCTACGGGCCGTTGCGACGGATCGGCCGGCCGGGACCTTCGGCCCGTGGACGTCCGGGACCACCCGCGGTAGGGTGATGGCTCCCCATCTGACCCTTGGAAGGACCACTCCCCATGACATCGACGTTCCTACGGCGCGCGGCGCTCACGCTCAGCGCTGGGCTGGTCGCCCTGACGATCGCCGCGTGCGCTGGGTCGACGGCGACCACGACGCCCGCCACGCCGGCGCCGGCGCCGGCTGCGCCGAGCACCGAACCCAGTGCCAGCGCCGGCGCGAGCGCGTCGGCGTCGGCAGCGACCAGCCCGGGCGCGAGCCTCGCGACGACCGGTCGCATCGAGGTCCCTGAGCACGGCTTCGCGGTCACGCTGCCGACCGGCTGGACGCGGATCGACCTGCAATCCGGCGACCTCGAGGCGATCATGGCCGCCGCCGGGGCCGAGAACCCGGAGCTGGCACAGCTCTACACCGCCCAGATCCAGACGATGCTCGCGAGCGGGCTCGTGATCTTCGCGTTCGGGCCTGACATCACCACCGGAACCAACCTCAACATCCTGTCGCTGCCGAGCATGGGCATGAGCCTGGACCTGCTCGAACAGGCCAACCTCGCGCAGCTGGAGAGCCTGGCCCAGGGGCAGGTCGAGTCGGAGCGGGTGACCCTTCCCGCCGGCGAGGCGCTCCACCTCCGCTACAACATCGCGGCCGCGAACCAGCCGACACCGCCGACCATCGACCAGTACCTCGTCCTCATCGGCGATCGACAGCTGATGGTTAGCGTGACCAATGCCTCGGCCGCCGATGCGGCCGCGATCGCCAACTCGCTCGAGATCCTCCCCTAGGTCGCGACCGCCGCAACGCCCGCCGCCGGCTCGAGGACGATCCCGGCGGCGCGGCAATCCTCGGCAAAGGCCGCCTGGGCCTCGAGTGTCGGCGACCAGCGGGTCGGGAACGCGACCAGCCGATCAAGGCCGATCTCGACGTACCGCGCCAGCCGGTCGACGCGTGCCTGGCCCGCGTCGCGCATCCGCTCGTCGCGCTCATAGAGCGAGAATCGCATCGTCGCGGGATCGCGACCCGCGGCCTCGCATCGCTCGCGCACGTCGCGCATGCGCGCGACGATGTCGTCGGCCTCGATGAACACGAAGTTGAGCTCGTCGGCGTAGCGGATCGCGTAGCCGGCGGTCCGCTTGCGACCGTTGCCGCCGACGATGATCGGGATCCGCTGCTGCTGCAGACCCTGCGGCACGTTGATGGCGCCGCGGACGTGGGCGTACCGGCCCTCGAACGTCGATCGGCCGGGCTGGAGCATCGCGGTGATGATCTCGAGGTGGTCGCCGAGCGCGCCCATGCGATCGGCCAGGGACGGGAAGCCGTACCCGTAGGCCAGCCACTCGTCCTCCTTCCAGCCGGCGCCGATGCCGAGCTCGAAGCGGCCGCCGCTGATCACGTCGAGCGTCGATGACAGCTTGGCGGTGAGGGCCGGGTTACGGAAGCCGGTGCAGACGACCATGTGGCCGAGGCGGACGCGCGACGTGACCATCGCGAGCGCGGCGAGCACCGAGAACGACTCGAACGTGATCTCGTCGGTCGGCTGGGGCACCGTGTGGAAGTGGTCGAAGACCCACAGCGACTCGAAGCCGAGTTGCTCAGCCTGGCGCGCGAGCTCGACCGTGCGTGCCCACGCGTCGGCCGGCGGCCACCCGTCGTAGTCGCCCTTCCAGCCCTGGGGTGCCAGCAACCCGACCTGCATCCGTTCCTCCGTTCCGTTGCTCGACGTCGAGCCCATTGTCGGTGCTCGCCGCGCCCTATGCTCCCGGCATGGATACGACCGCGTTCGACCCGACCGCCCCGCTCCCCGGCATGCCCGACCCATGGGCGTCGAGCTCGCAACCGAGCCTGCGTCCCGGAGCCGCCGTTCCATATGACCGACATGATCGAGGCGGAGCCGGCGATCGCCGAGCGCATCCTGTCGCGGCACGAGGCCGTCGGCAGCGGCGCGGCCGAGCTGGCACGCGCGATCCGGCGGACCGTTCGCGCCGGCGAGCCGATCATCCTGACCGGCTGCGGCACGTCGGAGCACGCGGCGTACGGCGCCGCCGAGATCCTTCGGGAGGCCGTGCGCGCCGCCCAGATCCAGGCACCCGGACATGCGACGCGGCACGAGCCCGTATGCCGCCCAGGCGTTCGAGCTCGCGCTCGACCCACCGAAGACCGGCCTGGTCATCGGGATCTCGCACGAGGGCGGCACGGCGGCCACCAATGCCGCGCTCGAGGCGGCGCGCGTCGCCGGCGCACGCACGGCGATCATCACGGCGTCGGATCGATCGCCAGGCGCTGGCCTGGCGCAGTTCGTCGTCGAGACCGAGGAGCTCGATCAGAGCTGGTGTCACACGGTGGGCTACATGAGCCCGATGGTGGCGGCCGCCGCGGTCGGCGGGCACCTCGCGGGCCGGCCGGTCGATGCGGCGTTCCGGTCAGCGGTATCGGGGCTCCTTCGGGCTGGCGTCGACCGCGCCAGCATCGCCGAAAGCGTCGCGGGACGGCTGGCGGATGTGCGCTCGATCGTGGTCATCGCATCGGGCGCCGACCGGACCGCCGGGCGAGAGCTCACGCTCAAGATCGAGGAAGGCACATGGGTGCCGACCGGCTACCGCGACCTCGAGACGTTCCTCCACGGCCACCTCGCCGCCACCGGCGAGGCGATGGGCCTCGTCCTCATCCTGGCCGACCGCGATCGACGAGACGAGCGGTCGGCGCGTGCTACCGGGGCACTCCGGGCTGGTCGCGCGGTCGGGATGGAGACCGCAGCGATCGTGGCTGCGGATGCGGCCGTCGACCTGCCGACCGACCTGACGACCGCCGGCCGGATCGTGCTGCCGGAGGCTTCGGCGCTGCCGGCGCCGGTCGCGGCGCTGCTCGGCACGGCGGTCCCGCTGCAGCTCCTGACCGAGCGCCTCGCCCGCGCACGCGGTGTCAACCCGGACGCGATCCACCGCGACGACGACCGCTACCGCGAGGCAGCCGAGGCCGCCGACGCGTAAGGCCGCGCCAGGAGGATGCGTCGCGTAGCACCGGGTGAACGAGCCGTCCACCGGTCGGCCCGTACAGACCGCCCGATCGCCGGATCGTGCACGGGATCTACAGGACGTCCACTGGAGCCCTGCCGATCGACGTGCTCGGGCAGCTCGATCGACGTTTCGTTCGCCGAGTGCTACGGGCCAGGGAACGTCAGACCCGCCCGACGAGCTCCTCGCCCATGACATCGACCATGTCGAGGTCCCACGGGATGAAGTCCTGGAGCATGATCCGCTCGATGCCCGCCTCCGCGAAGCGCTCGATCTGGGCGCGAGCCTGGTCGGGCGTGCCGTAGACCCAGCGCAGCCGCCGTTCCTCGAGCCACGCCTCGCCCGTCTCCGCGTCGGCGCCGAACGCCTTGATCAGGGTCCGCTCGCGTTCCTCGACCTCAGCCTGATCCCGCCCGACCAGCACGCCGGCCATCGTCGACCGGGCGAGCGTCGCCGGGTCCCGGCCGATCGCCCGACACGCCTCGTCGAGCTTCTGGCGGACCTCGGCGGCGCGAGTCGGTGAGGCCGAGCTGAGGTTGTACTCGTCGCGCGTATCGGGCCGCGAGCCGGTAGGACCGCGGGGACCCGCCGCTCCCCACGATGATGCGGGGTCGGTGTCCGCCCACCGGTGTCGTGGGTCGGCCCTCGGCCTCCACCGGACGAGGCCGGAACAGGGCGTCCCGCAACCGGATGCCGCTGATGCCGTCGAACGACCAGCCATCCGGCTCGCCCCACAAGCCGTGCAGGATGGCCAGCTGGTCCTCCAGCAGGTCGGCGCGCTGCTCGATCGGCGGGAACTGCAGGCCGAGCTGGCGGTGTTCGAGGTCGTTCCACCCGGCGCCCGCGCCGACCTCGACCCGACCGCCGCTCATCTCGTCGACCGTCGTGACCACCTTGGCGAACACACCCGGATGGCGGAAGGTCACCGGTGACACGAGGGCGCCGAGCTTGATGCGCTTGGTCTCCCTCGCCAGACCAGCGAGGACGCTCCAGGCGTCCGTGGTCGGCTGGCCGGCCTCGCCCGGGAAGCTCGCGAAGTGGTCGGCCCGGAAGAAGGCATCGAACCCGTTCGCCTCGGCGCGAGTCGCAGACGCGAGCTGGTCGTCGTAGCTCATCCCCTGCTGTGGCTCGAGCATCAGCGCGTAGCGCATCCGGTCCTCCTGCAGTCGGTGTCAACCATTCGGCTTGACGCGATAATCAATTCGAGTAGGATAGTTCATGTGACACGAACCATTGCCCCCGAGCAGCCGGCTCCGGCCAGGACGCCGGCGGCCGACCCTGATCCGTATGCACCCATCATCGCCGACTTCCGGGCCTCCATGACGATGCTCAAGTGCGCTGCCGCGGAACGCGTGCTCCGGCGCGGACTGAGCATGGCCCAGCTGCACATCCTGTACACGCTGCAGCGGCACGGCGAGATGCCGATGAGCCGCCTGGCAGAGGTCCTCAACGTCTCGCTCTCGAACGCGACCGGTCTCATCGACCGGATCGAGGAGCGTGGGTTCGTCGAGCGGACGCGCGTCCCGGAGGACCGCCGGATCGTACTGATCCGGGTCACCGATGCCGGGGAACGGATGCTCGGCGAGGTCGATGCGCTCAGCGACGAGCTGCTGCGCTCGGTCCTCGACCACCTCGACCGATCCAAGTTGGCCGGGTTCCGGCAGGCCGTCGCGTCCCTGCGCGACGCACTGACCGTCGCGACCGGGGCCGACACCAGCCAGTCGCACCCACGGAAGGACTGATCACCGCATGGAACGCTTCCCCACCGAGACCGACGGCCACACGCCGACCCTGGCGGAGGACCCAGCACTCGGGCTGAGCCATCGAGCGAAGATGGAGATCCTCTTCGCGGTGATGCTCGGCCTGTTCCTGGGCGCCCTGGATCAGACGATCGTCGGCCCCGCCCTCCCGACCGTGGTCACGGACCTCGCCGGCAACGACCTCTACGTGTGGGCCGTGACGATCTACCTGCTCACCAGCACGATCAGCGTCCCGTTCTGGGGCAAGCTGTCCGACCTGTACGGGCGTAAGCCGATCTTCATGGCCGGCATCACCATCTTCCTCATCGGCTCGGCCCTGTCCGGCCTGAGCCAGAACATGGAGATGCTCATCGCGTTCCGAGGCCTGCAGGGCATCGGCGCAGGCTCGCTCTTCCCGGTGGCGCTGGCAGTCATCGGCGACATGTTCACCCCTGCCGAGCGCGGCAAGTACCAGGGCCTGTTCGGTGCCGTCTTCGGCATCGCCTTCATCATCGGCCCGCTGGTCGGTGGGTTCCTGACGGAGCAGATCAGCTGGCATTGGATCTTCTACGTCAACATCCCGATCGGCCTCGTGTCGCTGTTCTTCATCTATCGGCTCCTCCCGACCGTGAAGAACCCGCGGGCGACGCGGAACTTCGACGTCCTCGGCGGGGTGATATTCACCGTCGCGATCTCGTTCCTGCTCGTCGGCCTGACCAACAAGCAGTTCGGCGAGTGGACCGACACGACAGTCGGTGGTTTCATCCTGGTAGGCCTGATCGGCACCGTCCTGTTCATCCTCGCGGAGGCACGGGCGAAGGAGCCGATCGTCCCGCTCAGCCTGTTCAGGATCCGGACGTATACGTCCTCGATGATCGCGTCGTTCTTCGCGAGCTTCGCGTTCTTCGGCGCGATCATCTTCCTGCCGCGCTGGTTCCAGATCGTGGAGGGCTTCAGCCCGACGAACTCCGGCCTGGCGGCACTGCCGCTGATGGTCGGCCTGATCGTCAGCTCGATCGGGTCGGGCCTGATCGTCGCGCGGACGGGTCGCTACAAGTGGCTGCTGGTCGGCGCGATCGTCCTGATGGGCGTGTCGACCGGGCTGATGACCCAGTTGACCGCGACGACCTCGATCGAGGTCGTCTGGTTCTGGATGTTCCTCGCCGGTCTGGGCGTCGGCCCGACGTTCTCGGTGTTCACGATCGTCGTGCAGAACGCCGTGCCGTTCCACGAGCTCGGGGTCGCCACGAGCAACCTGACGTTCTTCCGCCAGATCGGTGGCACGGTCGCGCTCGCGATCGTCGGCACGATCTTCGGAGCGACGTTCACCGAGCAGCTGGCGCCGCAGCTTGCAGTCGCCGGGGTGCCCGCCCAGGTGGTCCAAGGCTTCACCCAGGCCAGCGGCGCCGGGGGACTGGACTTCAACCAGCTGACGGGTGTCGGTGACCTGGGCGCGACGATCCTCGCCAGCGTCCCGGCCGAGGCGAGGTCATTCATCGAGCCGTACATCGGCAACATCGTGGCCGGCATCCACCAGGCCTTCAGCCTGGGCGTCGCCCAGACGTTCTGGATCGGCGTATTCGGGGCGATCGTCGCGGCGCTCGCGGCCGCCGGCATGCGCGAGCTGACGCTCCGTTCATCCAACGAACCGGCCGTCGAGGCTCGCGCTCGACTGACGAGTGCGGTGGCGACCGACTGACCCACGCCCACACCGCTCCTCCTCCGCGCCCCCGGTGGTTCCGGCCATCGGGGGCGTTCCTCGTCCGAGGGCTACGATGCGACTGATGCGACCCTCCGCTGCCACCTTCCCGCCCCGGCTCCAGGCGGTGGGTACCCGCGACGCGCCGTACCGCCCGATGCTCGATCTCGCCGAGCTCCCCGAGGGCTCGATGCGCCGGGTGACGGTCGAGGAGCTTGACGTCCTGCTCGTCCACACGGACCGCGGCCTGTTCGCGACCGACGACCGCTGCCCCCACATGTCGGCGCCGCTGTCGATCGGTGAGCTCAACGGCTGCATCGTGCAGTGCCCACTCCACGAGGGCCGCTTCGACCTCGCGAGCGGCGACACCGCACAGATGCCCACGACCGGCGGGCTGGATGCGGATGGCGTGTACCACCCGACCTGGTCGCCAGCCGGCCGTGATCCCAAGGTCGACCCGCCCGGCACGAAGGCCGAGGCGCGGCGACTTACGCGTGTACGGCGACTGCGCTACTACCCGCTCCGGATCGTGGACGGCGTGATCGAGGTGGCGATCCCGGTCTGAGCAGTCCGGCCCTGCCTACGTCTCGACCTTCTCCGGTTCCGTGCTCGGCTTCTGCACGTCCGACTCCTCGAGCGGCTTCGTCTCGGGCTTGACGGCGGCCGCCTCCCCGCGGCGCGCACTCGCATACGCCTCGATGATCGCCACCGCCTCGGCAGGGTCGTCAGTGAGGCGCAGCAGGTCGACATCCTCGGGGTTGATCGCGGCCTCGGCGAGCAGCGACGCGCGGATCCAATCGATCATCCCGCTCCAGTAGTCGGTGCCCATCAGGATCACCGGGAAGTCCTGGACCTTCTGGGTCTGGATCAGCGTCAGCGCCTCGAACAGCTCGTCAAGTGTTCCGTAGCCGCCCGGGAAGATCACGAAGGCGTCGGCATACTTCACGAACATGACCTTGCGCGCGAAGAAGTAGCGGAACTCGACGCCGAGATCGATGTAGGGATTGAGCCCCTGCTCCTTCGGCAGCTCGATGTTGCAGCCGATCGAGAGCCCGCCGGCCTCCTGGCAGCCGCGGTTGGCAGCCTCCATGATCCCCGGCCCGCCACCGGTGATCACCCCGAATCCAGCCCTCGCCAGCATGCCGCCCAGTTCCCGCGCCTGCCGGTAGTAGCGATGGCCTGATTTGATCCTGGCCGAGCCGAATACGCTCACCGCCGGCCCGACGCCGGCAAGGGCGTCAAATCCCTCGACGAACTCGCCGAGGATCCGCAGCGAGCGCCACGGGTCGGAGTCGAGGAACTCGGGCCGGTCGGGCCGCTGGAGGAGGGCCTCATCCTCCGTCTTGGTCATCCGACCGCCGGCGAGCTGCGCAGCCTCGGGTCGGATCGTCACGCGGCCGCTTCGGCGGCGATCAGGTTTCTCAGTCACGATGGCAAGGATGCCATCCGACGTCATGCAGCGAGAGACCCGATGCGCACCCAGTTGATCGCAGGAATCTCACTGGTGTTCGTCGGCGCGATCTGGATCGGCCAGGGTCTGGGATTGCTCCGGGGCTCGAGCTTCATGGTCGACGAACCGTTCTGGGCCGTCGCCGGGCTGCTCTTCGTCGTGGCCGGCGCGGCGCTCGCCATCATCGCCTGGTCGGGTCGGGAGCGGCCGCCGTCTTGAGCCATGCCGTCCAGGTCGCTTCGGCCCGGCCGGCCGTGACCTCGTTGCCGTGGCGGACCAGCGGCAGCCGCAGCAGCGACGTGTCGGCCAGCAGCCGCTCGATGATGCCGGCCTCGTCCATCGACAGGTAGGCCAGCCCACCCTCGCGGTATGCGCGCGAGGTCTCGTCGAGCAAGGCGCCAGCGCCCAGCCGCTCCACGAAGCGCCGGAGCTCGGCCGGCGCCAACCGACGCTTCCGCAGGTCGACGAACGACACGACGATGCGGCGCTCGCGGAAGAACCGCTGCGCGGCACGCGTGGCCGGGTCGTTCTCGAACCCGAAGACCTGGATGTCCGGCATCTTCTTCGTCGGGATGCGGCCCAAGGGCGCTGGCATGGTGGCGAGCGTATCGCAGCCCCTCGACCGGGTACCATCGACCGACCACAGGAGGTGTCGCGTGACGGTCTGGTTCACGGTCCAGCTCGCCGATCAGCCGGGCTCGCTCGCGCGCGTCGCCACCGCGCTGGCGGAGCGCAACGTGAACATCACCGGCATCGTCGGCGTGGCCGAGGACACCGACGGCGCCTTGATGCTGACGACATCCGATCCTGGTGCGACACGGTCCGCGTTCGAGAGCCTCGGGCTCGCATTCGAGGAGCACGACCCGACTGGCGACGTCCGACCCGAGTCGATGACCGTCGGCGATCTGCGACCCGGGGCGGCCGGTCGCGGTTCGCTCGGCTAGGCGCTCGACGCCCCGCGTGCCTCGACGCCAGGCGGCGCCGACCGCCGCCATCCGCTTCGACATCGTCGACGGACCCGCCGCAGCAGCGGCTGTCGCCCAGGCCGTCGCGGCCACTGGCGGGCGCGTGAGGAGCCTGACCACCGTCCGTTCGATCGAGGGCGACCCGGCGCTCGTCGAGATCGATCTCGAGGCCGACGGCGTCGACGAAGACGCGCTCGTGGCGGCGCTCGAGGCCATCGACGACGTGCGGACCATCCACCGGACGAGGGCGCTCGGCTCCGTCTTCGGGAAACGCATCATCGTGGTCGGCGGCGGGGCGCAGGTCGCCCAGGTCGCGCTCGGTGCGGTCAGCGAGGCGGACCGCCACAACCTCCGCGGCGAGCGGATCTCGGTCGACACGATCCCCCTCGTGGGCGAGGCGGACATCGCGGCAGCCGTTCGCGCGGTCGCGGATCTGCCGCGGGCTCGCCTGCTGGTCCTCGCTGGGTCGATCATGGGCGGCGACATCAGCGCTGCGGCCGACGAGCTGCGCGCGGTCGGCATCCCGATCATCGCGCTGAACATGGTCGGCTCGATCACCGACCACGTGGACCTCGTCGTGTCCGATCCGGTCCAGGCTGGAACCATGGCTGTGATGGCAGTCGCCGACACCGCCACCTTCGACCTCGACCGCCAGCGCGGCCGGCGCTACTGAGGGATCGGGATGCGCATCGCGACGTGGAACGTGAACTCGCTCAAGGCTCGCCAGGAAGCCATCGACAAGTGGCTGCAGCGCGCTGAGCCCGACATCCTGCTCATGCAGGAGACCAAGCTGTCCGACGAGGACGCGCCGTCGATGCAGTTCCAGATGGCCGGCTACGACCTGGTCCATCACGGCGAGGGTCGTTGGAACGGCGTGGCGATCGCGGCCCGGCAGAGCCTCGGGATCGACGACATCGTCACGAACTTCGGCGATGGGCCGGTGCGCGACAGCGGGGCGGGTGCGGCGGGCCTCCAGGAGGAGGACTTCAACCCGCTCGACGAGGCACGCATGCTGTCCGCCGTCATCGACGGCGTCAGGTTCGTGGTGCTGTACGCGCCCAACGGACGGGTCGTCGGCAGCCCGTTCTTCGAGGGCAAGCTCCGCTGGTTCGAACGGGTCCGTCGCTGGCTCGACGAGACGCGCTCGACCGACGAGCCGCTGGTCCTTGCCGGCGATTACAACGTCACGCCGGCGGACAAGGATGTCTGGGATCCGGTGAAGGCGCACGGCGGTACCCATGTCTCGGAGCCCGAGCGGGATGCGCTGGCGAGCCTCAGGGAGTGGGGACTCGCCGACGCTTACAGGCTTCAGGAGCAGCGCGGCAACCGATTCAGCTGGTGGGATTACCGGGCCGGGATGTTCCATCGGAACGAGGGGATGCGAATCGACCTGCTGTACGTGACCGAGCCGGTCGCGAAGCGGGTGGTCTGGGCCGAGATCGACCGTGAGGCGCGCAAGGGCCCGCCGGTCCCCTCCGACCACGCCCCCGTCGTTGTCGACCTCGATTTGCAGGGGAAGCTGTTCAAGGCCGGCTGGGACGAGGCGCTGGCACGGATCTACGCCCGAACCAAGCCCGGCGCTCGGAAGAGCCCGGCCCAGATCCGGTACGAGGAGGAGCGCAAGGCACGCTCCGGGTAGCGCCCAGCGACCGCCGGCCGTTGCGGAGGCCGAAACGGCGTGCGCCGAGTCCCGCAGGCCGAACGTAGGCTCGCGCCCGGATGACGCCCCCCAGCGACGCCCCGGCGGAGATTCGCCTCATCGACCTCGAGAAGCGATTCGGCGAGGTCCGGGCCGTCGACGGCGTATCGCTCGATATCCGGCCGGGTGAGTTCTTCTCGCTCCTCGGCCCGTCGGGCTGTGGCAAGACGACGACCCTGCGGATGATCGGCGGCTTCGAGGCACCGACGGCCGGTCGGATCCTGCTCCGCGACCGGGACGTGACCAACGATCCGCCCGACAAGCGCCCGGTCAACATGGTGTTCCAGCAGTACGCCCTGTTCCCGCATCTCGACGTGGCCGGCAACATCGGGTTCGGGCTTCGGCGCCGCCATGTCGAGCGCCAGGAGATCGCCCGCCGCGTCGGCCAGGCCCTCGAGCTCGTCCGCCTGGCCGGCTACGACCGTCGCAAGCCGTCCGAGCTATCGGGTGGCCAGCAGCAGCGGGTCGCGCTGGCGCGCGCGCTCGTGAACCGGCCGAACGTGCTGCTCCTCGACGAGCCGCTCGGGGCGCTCGACCTCAAGCTCCGCCGCCAGCTCCAGGTCGAGCTCAAGCGCATCCAGGCCGAGGTCGGCATCACGTTCGTGTACGTCACGCATGATCAGGAAGAGGCGCTCACGATGAGCGACCGGATCGCCGTGATGCATGTCGGGCGAGTAGAGCAGCTCGGTACGCCCGAGGAGCTCTACGAGCGGCCCGCGACCCGCTTCGTGGCCGACTTCATCGGCACGACCAACCTGCTGTCCGGATCCGTCGAATTGACCGACGCCGACACCGCGATCGTGCGGCTCGACGGTGGCGACCGATGCGTCGTGGCCGGCTCGGACCTGCAGCGGGGGCGCACGGTCGAGGTCTCGATCAGACCCGAATTCGATCGTGTTGCGGCCGTCCAACGGGACGGCGCCCGGCGGCCATGAGCCGCTGCGGGCACAGGTGGAGCAAGTCGCGTACCTCGGGGGCAGCGTCCAGTACCAGGTCCGCACCAGGGGCGGCCTGGCCATCACCGTGCTCGCGCCGAAGGCCGGGCAACGACACCCCGTCGGAACCGATGTCGACATCGTCTGGCCGCCTGCCGAGGCATTGGTCCTCGACGCGGCGCCCGTGGAGGAGGAGGTCACGCAATGAACGAACGGCACGACGGCTCGAGCATCGACCTCGAGAAGGAGCTCACCCGCTACATGGTCGAGCGGCGGATCACGCGCCGGGAGCTGCTCGAACGGATCGCGCTCATCGGTGGCGCCGCAGCGCTCGCCCCGGTCATCGCGGCCTGCACGTCAAGCGGCACGGCCAGCCCGTCGGCCTCAGCCGCCGCGGCCTCACCGAGCGCGGCAGCCTCGGCGGCGTCGGCGGCTCCGACGCCACTCCCCTCGCCTGAGGCGGAGCTCAACATCCTCAACTGGACCGACTACCTGGCCGACGAGGTCATCGCGTCGTTCGAGGACCAGCACAACGTCAAGGTCACCCAGAGCTTCTTCTCGAATACGGACGAGATGTACACGAAGCTGGGCGAGGACGGCGGCGATTACGACATCAGCTTCCCGATCTCCGTCGACGTCCCGAACATGGTCGAGCGCGGGGTCATCGTCAAGCTCGACAAGTCATTCCTGACCAACATCGGCAACCTGGGCACGGAGTGGGCGAACCCGGGCTACGACCCGAACAACGAGCACACGGTGCCGTACATGTGGTGGACCACCGGCGTCGGCTACGACCCGGCCCGCATCAAGGAGGAACCGACCAGCTCCAAGGCCCTGTGGGACGAGCGCTGGAAGGGCCACATCTCCATGCTCGACGACTGGCAGGAGGTGTTCGGCATGACGCTGATCCAGCTTGGCCATTCGGCGAACACCGAGAACACCGCAGAGCTCGACGAGGCGCTCGCGCTGCTCAAGCAGCAGAAACCGCTGGTACGCACGTATTCGACCGACACGATCGGCACGATGACGTCGGGTGACGTGTGGATCGGCCACATCTGGGGTGCCGACCGGTTCGCCATCCAGGAGACGATCCCGGACTTCGCCTACTACATCCCCGAGGAGGGTGGAGTCAAGGGCTCCGACACGGTCGCCACGTTCAGCGGGTCGCCCCACCCGATCGCGGCACACCTCTTCATCAACCATCTGCTCGACGCACACAACAGCGCGCTCAACACCAACCTCATCTACTACATGGGCCCGAACGCCGCGGCAAAGGAGTTCATCGATTCGGCCATCCTCGAAGATCCGACGATCAACCCCGAGCAGGAGATCGTCGACAAGCTCGAAGAGCTCCTGAGCCATGAGGGAGCCCTGCGGGACGAGTACCTGCAGCGCTGGCAGGAGCTGCGGGGCTAGCCCGAACCGATGGGCGTGGTCGCGGCCGGGCCGCTCGAGGCGGCCGCCACCTCGGCCGCACCGGGTCGACTGACCCGGCTGCGGGCGGCCGCGCTGGTCCTGCCGGGGGTGGGCTGGCTTGTCGCGTTCTTCGTCGTCCCGCTGGGGATCATCTTCGTCGTCAGCCTCGGGTCCGAGACGCGCTTGACCGCATCTCGCTCGCCCAGCCATCGATCGACAACTACGTCCGCGCGTTCGACCCGGTCTTCCTGCCGACCTTCCTCAACTCGCTGCGGTACGCGGCGATCACGACGATCCTGTGCCTGGCCATCGGCTACCCCATCGCCTACTGGATCAGCCGCTACGGCGGGCGGCACAAGGTGCTGCTGCTGATCCTCGTGATGCTGCCGTTCTGGACGAGCTACCTAATCCGGACCTACTCCTGGATGATCCTGTTGCGCGACAACGGCGTGGTGAACACGATCCTCCAGGCCCTCGGCCTGATCCAGGAGCCGATCATCCTGATGAACACCGACATCTCGGTGATCCTCGGCATGACGTACGGCTTCCTGCCGTTCGCGATCCTGCCGCTGTTCGTGTCGATCGACCGGCTCGATCCCGACCTCATCGCCGCCGGGCGCGACCTGTATGCGTCGGGTCGGAGCGCGTTCCTGCACGTCACGCTGCCCCTCACGATGCCGGGCATCATCGCCGCGGCATTGCTCACGTTCATCCCCGCGCTCGGCGACTTCGTCACGCCGGATCTGCTCGGCGGACCGCAGACGACGACCATCGCCAAGAACATCCAGGAGCTGTTCCTGGCTGGTCGTGACTGGCCGTACGGGGCGGCACTCGGGTTCGTGCTGATGGCGGTGACGCTCACCGGCACGCTCGTCGCCCTGCGGACGCTTCGCCGGGAGGTCATCGGTGGCGACTGACCCCCGCGGGAGCCGGCGACCGTGACGCGCGAGCACAACCGCTGGCTGTCCGCGTTCGCCGTCCTCGTGTACGCGTTCCTGTTCGCGCCGATCGTCGTCCTGATCGTCTTCTCGTTCAACCAGGCCCGGCGCGGCCTGGTCTGGCGCGGCTTCACGTTCGAGTGGTACCCGAAGCTGCTGGCCAACGACGAGCTCCTCGACGCACTCATCGTCACGCTCCAGGTCGCGGCGGTGGCCGTGGCGGTCGTCGACGATCCTCGGCGCCCTGCTCGGCCTCGGTCTGGCCCGGCTTCGGTTCCGCGGCCGCGGTGCGACCGAGACGCTGCTGCTCGTCCCGATGGTCACGCCCGAGATCGTGATGGGCCTGTCACTGCTGCTGTTCTTCGCGCAGCTGTTCGACGCCCATGGCTCGGTCGCCCAGCTATGGGTGGCCCACATCACCTTCTGCGTCTCGTACGTCGCGGTCGTCGTCCGCGCGCGGGCGGCGAGCATGGACCCGCACCTCGAGGAGGCCGCGCGCGACCTCGGGGCATCGGCGTGGGGCGCCTTCCGCTACGTGACGTTGCCGTTGATCGCGCCGGCGGTGCTCGCCGGCGCCCTGCTCGCGTTCTCGCTGAGCTTCGACGACTACGTCGTGTCGACGTTCAACGCGGGGGTCGGCAGCTCGACGCTCCCGCTCTACATCTACGGCGCGATCAAGTTCGGCGTCACGCCGGAGATCAACGCGATCTCGACGATCGTCGTGGCGTTGACGGCGGTCGCGATCCTCGTCGCGTGGCGGGCCGGCGCGTTCAACGCCGGACGCGTGCGGCCGATCGCCGAGGGGCCGGCCGCGACCTAGCGGGTCGACGCCTTGGCGCGAGCCGCGGACCGAGCCGAGGAGCCGTTCGTGGCGCGCGGCAACCGGACGGCGGCGATCTCGCCTTCGAACGTCTCGCTCACACCGTCCTTCGGCGCCGGGACGTCGTAGCGCAGGCGGACCGTGCGCTGCGAGTTGACGCCGTCGTTCGCGTAGCGGTCGACCGCCATCAGGTCGAAGGCGTGGACGCTCGGCTCCTGGTTCGAGAAGCGGCCGGCTCGCCAGCTCTGGGACCGCGTCCCGCGCTGCTGCAGCTCGCAGACGTGCCAGTCCTGGCGGTTCGTCAGGTCCCAGAAGGCGATGGCGTCCGACGGGTCGAAGTCGGGCGCCGCGATCGTCGCGGGCTCGAACAGCCACTGGCAGGTGATCCGCGTGTGGGCAGGGCCCGCCGGCTCCAGCCGATGGACGAGCAGGTAATCGGGATGGATCGACAGGAACGTCAGCGGCCAGATCAGGTAGTAGTAGATCCGCCGCTCGTCGACCGGCGTCATGCCGGCGATCGCGGGCCGGCCGTGCGCGATGGCCGCCGTCGACCGCCATCGTCTCGGCGTCGTCGACGAGCTCCATCCAGCCGCCCTGCCACGGCCCGGTCGGGGCGAAGTCGCCGCCGAGGTCGTAGGGCGTCAGCTTGTTGAGCTGCGGGTGGATGCCCGGGCAGTGGTAGCACTCGCTGTAGTTCTCGCCGACGAACTTCCAGTTCGTGTCGACTTCGTAGGTGACCGTGTGCGCGACGCGGAGCTGGGCGAAGTCGAACCGCGCGAGATGGGGCGGCAGGTCGCCGAGCCACTCGATCAGTGGCGGCGTCTCCTCGGACAGGCAGACGAAGACGAAGCCCTGCCACGTCTCCATCCGCACGCCGACGAGCCCGAAGTCCTTCATGTCGAAGTCGTCGAGGTCCTCGGTGTGCTTGGCGCGGACGAGGTTCCCCTCGAGGTCGTAGATCCAGGCGTGGTACGGGCACTGGAACCGGACGGCCGAGCCACACGACTCCTCGACGACCGCGGTGCCGCGATGGCGGCAGACGTTGTAGAACGCGCGCAGGTCACCGTCGCGACCGCGGGCGATCAGCAGCGGCTCGTCGTCGATCGTCGCCAGGAAGTACGTGCCCGCCGTCGGGGCATCCTCCTCGCGCCCGACGACCATCCACTCGCGGCGGAACCACTCGCGCCGCTCGAAATCGTGGATCGCCGGGTCGTGGTAGGCCCGGCCGGGCAGCAGCGACGCCGCCCGATACGGCTTGCGGACGGCTTCGATCTCGGCCTGGGTCAGCGGGCTCGTGGTCATGACTTCGGGACGTCCTTGCGCGGATCGAGGAACGGGATGGCTGCGGTCCTTGCCGGCCAGCGGCCGCCATCGGGCGCCTCGATCTCGAGGGCGTTGCCGGCGCCGGCCAGCTCGATCGGCACCCACACGTAGCCGATGTTGCGCTCGAGGCGCGGCGACCAGATGAGGTCGGTGACGGTGCCGACGTGTTCGCCGTCGTGGAAGGCGCGGCACTTGCGCGACAGCTCGAAGGGCAGTGCCTCGCCCTCCATCTCCACGCCGACGAGCTTGCGGTCGACGCCGTCCCGGCGGATCCGTTCGAGGGCGGCCTTGCCGATGTAATCGGCGTCCTGCTCTTCGACCAGTCGCTCGAGGCCCATGACGTGGAAGGGCGTGTCGTTGATGGTCATGTCGGAGCCGTAGTTGAAGATGCCGGCCTCGATGCGACGCGCCTCGCACGGCGCGATCGGCCGGATGCCGTGGGGCCGGCCGGCGTCCATGATCCGGTCCCACAGCTCCGCGCCGCGGGACGGGTCGCGCAGATAGATCTCGTAGCCGATCTCGCCGGTCCAGCCGGTTCGCGAGATGACGACCGGGATGCCGTCGAGGTCGGTGGTCAGCGTCCAGTAGTACTTGATGTCGAGGACCTGCGGGCCGAACAGCGCGACCAGCGTGTCCTTCGACTTCGGTCCCTGGACCTGGACGGGGTAGACCTCGGGCTCGCGGACCGTGACGTCCATCCCGCTGTGGATGGCGACGCCACGGGCCCACAGGCCGGCGTCAGAGTCGGCCAGCGCCAGCCACCAGCGGTCGGCCTCGACGCGGAGCAACACCGGGTCGTTGACGATGCCGCCGTCCTCGGCAGTGATGAGCACGTACTTGCCCTGGCCGACCTCGCACTTGGTCAGGTCGCGACAGGTCAGCGTGTTGACGAAGGCGCTCGCGTCGGGGCCGGTGATCTCGACGATGCGCTCGACCGACACGTCCCACAGCGTGACGTCGTTGAGGAGCGCCCAGTACTCCTCCACCGGATCCGCGTAGTAGCCCGGCAGGTACATGTGGTTGTAGATGTCATAGGCACTGCAGCCGGCCTCGAGGGTCTTCTCGAAGAAGGGCGAGCGCCGGTACCACGGCCCGAAATAGAGCGTCGACGACTCGGTCGTCGCGGGTGTCGCGAGCGGCGTGGCCATGGACGGCGGACCTCCTGCGCGGGCGTGCTGGCTGGCCGAACGGGCTCGAGCCGGGCTCGATCGTGCAGCCTGGGGATCCTATTGCCTGTCGTGTTCCATCAGACGGCCCGGGTGGTGCGTGCCGTGAGACCGCAGGCCCGGGTGGCGCCTGCCTCCGTGGGACGGGACCCCGAAATGCGGCGTCGCCCCAGACGTGGCGATGCCCGGCTGGGATATCCCAACCGGGCATCTGTCTGGCCGATCTCCCCCCAGGATGAGGCCGAGATGAACACTAACCGGTACTTCGGTCCTAAGCAATAGGTAGGACCTTACAACTGGTGCGAATTTGCACCGTTAGACGACATTTCTTGGTCGCGCGGCGCCATACGGCGACCGCAGCCCTTAGTCCAGGGTCACCCGCTCGTGCCAGTGCGGCACGTGGGTCTCGAACCCGAGGGCCTTCACCTTCGGCTCCAGCGCGACCTGTGCCTCCGGGTCGCCGTGGACCAGGAACACGCGACGCGGAAACCCGGGCTCACCCGGCTGCTTCCCGTCCCCGAACCGTCCCAACCAGTCCAGCAGCTCGCCCTCGTCGGCGTGGGCCGAGAACCCGGCGATCGAGCGCACCTTGCAGCGCACCTGCCGCGGCTGGCCGTCCAGGCGGACGGTCTGTGGCGCCGGCCTGGAGATGCGCTCCCAGCGTTCCCTCGCCCTGGTAGCCGACGAACAGGATCGTGGCGTTGGGATCATCGATGAGGTTGCGCAGGTGACCCACCACACGGCCACCGGTCAGCATCCCGTTCGACGCCACGATCATGTACGGCCGCGGCGCGAACCTGATCGCCTGCGACTCCTTCGCGCTGTTGGTGATGATCTGCGCCGGGTAGTCGAGCGGCGTGTCGCCCGCCCGCAGCAGCTCGCCGGTCTCCTCATCGAAGTACTCGGGGTAGTGCCGGTAGACGGCCGAGGCCTTGGTCGCCATCGGCGAGTCGAGGTAGAGCGGCAGCAACGGGATCTCGCCCCGCTCGATGAGGCGATCGAGCTCGAACACGACCTCCTGGGTCCGGCCGATCGCGAAGGACGGGACCAGCAGGACACCCTCCGCCTGCGCGACCAGGTTGACGGTCTCGACGAGGATCCGGATGGCCTCGGCCTGGGGTTCGTGTTCGCGGCCACCGTACGTCGACTCGACGAGCACGTAGTCCGCGGCGGTGAGATAGGTCGGGTCCCGGATGATCGGCGTGCCCGGCCGGCCGAGGTCCCCGGAGCACACGATCAGGCGCTCCTCACCGCCCTCCTGGACGCGTAGCCGGATGATCGCCGACCCAAGGATGTGCCCGGCATCGAGGAACGTCGCCCACACGCCCGGCGCGACCTCCCGCTCCTCGTCGTAGTCGATCGGCCGAAAATGCCCGATCGTCCGCTCGGCGTCCTTGACGGTGTACAGCGGCAGGTCGAGGTCGATGTCGATCGCGGGCGGCTGGTTCCTGATCGCGGCCTCGGGATCGGGGATCCGCGGGTGACGCGGCTCGGGCTCGATGGTGGTCTCGACGTGCTCGCCGGCCCCCGGCGCCTGCCACACCTCGGCCGTCATCGACTCGGCCGCGACGGTCGCCGCCTCGACCGATCCGCTCGGCGCGTCCTCGGTCTCGACCGCGGCCTCCTCGGAGCCGCCGGCTGCGGCCAGGTCGACCGCCGCCTGGTAGGCCTCGGCCTCCGCGCGGTCATCGGCCTCGACTTCGTCGGGATGCCGTTTCTCCCAGCGGGCCTCGCGCTTCGCGAACTCCTCGTGGAGGTGCCCCGAGTCGAGCAGGACGAGCGTCGCCAGCTCGACCGTGCCGGCCGTCGCGTGGATCGTCCCCTGGTAGCCCGCCTTCACCAGCATCGGCAGCCGGCCGCAATGATCGAGATGGGCATGGGTCAGGACGACCGCATCGAGCTTGCTGGCATCGAAGCCGAACGGCACGCGATTCCTGACCGATTCGTTCGGGCTGCCCTGGAACATCCCGCAGTCGACGAGCACCTTGGCCCGGTCGGTCGAGATCAGGAATTGGGAACCCGTGACGGTCGTCGCGCCGCCGAAGAATTGGATGTGCATGCCGCGCATGGTGACAGGCGGCGCACCGGACCGGACGTCGCGCGCGGTCGACGCCGCGTCGCGCGGCCGTTACGGAACGAGGACGAGCGCGTCGACGGCGATCGCGACGAAGAGCAGCGACAGGTAGCTGATCGAGTAGCGGTAGAGCCGGATGGCGCCCTGCGTCGACGCCTCTTCGGACGACCCGCGACGCCACAGCTCGATGGCCTGCCAGATGAACACGGCGCCCAGCCCGACGGCGGCACCGAGATAGATCAGACCCATCCGGGCCACGGGCCAGAGGATGAGCGAGATGGCGACCATCAGCAGCGTGTAGAGGGCGATCTGCCGCGTGGTCTCCGGGATGCCGCGCACCACGGGCAGCATCGGCACACCGGCCGCGGCGTAGTCCTTGCGGATCCGCAGCGACAGCGCCCAGAAGTGGGGCGGCGTCCAGTAGAAGACCAGTGCGAACAGGATGAGTGCCGGGATCCCGACATCCCCGGTCACGGCGGCCCAGCCGATGACCGGCGGCAGCGCGCCTGCCGCCCCGCCGATGACGATGTTCTGCGGGGTCGATCGCTTGAGCAGCATCGTGTAGACCACGACGTAGAAGCCGATCGCGAGAAGCGTGAGGAAGGCCGCCAGCAGGTTGATCGTCCAGGCCATCAGCGCGAACGAGACGACCCCGAGCACGATGCCGAAGATCACCGCGTTCTCGGGCTCGACCTGGTGGGATGGCAGCGGCCGCCGGCGCGTCCTGGCCATCAGCGAGTCGATGTCGCGGTCGAGGTAGCAGTTGATCGCGTTGGCGCTGCCGGCGGCGAGCGTCCCACCGACGAGCGTCCAGACGACCCGCCAGCCCCAATCGCCCCAGTCGATGCCGGGCACCCAGCGGGTGGCGAGCACCATCGCCGGCACGGTCGTGACGAGCAGCAGCTCGATGATCCGCGGCTTCGTCAGCGCGATGTACGCCCGGATCCGGCCAGCGGTCGTGGGCGGAACGGTCGTACCCGAGCCGCTGGTCTCGCCGGTCGGGTCCGGCGCGGACCCGGCGCGGAGCGTGCGCGCGGCGTAGTAGCTGGTCACCGTCAGCCCGACGAGCATCGCGAAGATGACCGCGCCGAGGGCCAGGTGGAGGGTCTGGGTCCACGCGGACAGGCGGGTCAGGACCTGCAGCCCGCCGATCACGATCTGGATCGCGAACAGCACCGCTGCGCCGACGGCGAGCCGCACGACCGTGGGGTGCTCACGTTGCGTGCGCCACGCGACCACTGCCACGCCGGCCACGATCGCGCCGACGATCGCGGCCACCCAACGGTGGAGCACGTGGGGCGACGTCAGCTCGGTCAGGGCCGGTGCAAGTGACCCGTGCATGAGCGGCCAGTCCGGGAACACCAGCGCCGAGTCGGTCGCCGTGACGTGCGAGCCGAACAGCAGCAGTGCGAACGTCGCCAGCGTTGCGAAGGTCGCGAGCAGTGTGAACCGCTGGCTGGCGCCCCAGCCGCCGAGGCGGGCCGGGAAACTGGCACGCACAGTTACATAGACCAGCAGCGCGACCAACAGCATCGCGGCCGCCAGGTGCGCGGTCACCGACTCCCCGGTGTTTCCGAGACGGACGGTCTCGCGCCCGAGCCATGCCTGAAACCCAACCAGGGCCACGGCTCCGAACGATGGCCAGACGAGCGACGGCCGGTCGCGGTGATCGACCCAGGCGAGGATCGCCAGGGCGAGGATCTCGAAGCCAATGATCGCCGCCACCGTCCGGTGGGTCCATTCGATCCAGGCGTTCAGGTCGCCGGCCGGCGGCAGCAGCTGGCCGTAGCACAGCGGCCAATCAGGGCAGGCCACACCGGAGTCGGTGGCGCGGACGATCACCCCGATCGTCACAAGCAGGATCGCCGTCCCGAGGGTGGTCGCGGCGAGCTTCTGGAAGCGGGTCACGTAGTCTCCTGGGGCGCGGGGACGGGGCGCACCGGGCATTCTAGCGGAGGGTCGGTGGCGGCCTATCGTCGCTGCCTCGGCTACGCTTCGGCGATGACCCATGCCATCCGCACGGTGCTGCTGTGCGCGGCGCTCGTGCTGCTGGTCGCGTGCGCGCAGCCGGGCTCGTCCGCGACATCGACCGCAACGCCGAGTGCACTGGCCAGCCTCGCGCCATCAGGCTCCGGCGCGACCGCAGACTGTCCGACGACGCCGGTGCCACAGGGCACGCCCGAAGGCTGGGACGTCGGCTCGCAACGGCCGTCCGTCTTCCCGCAGGTCATCAACCCGGCCGGGACCATCACCTGCGGCCAGACCCGCCTGATGTTCTCCTTCCTGGACGACCAGAACGTGCCGGTCGCCGCGCCGGACCGCAGCGTCGCGGTCAAGGTCTTTGACCTCGGCGCCGACCCGGGCGCGCCCGTCGCCGAAGGCGACGCGACGTTCATCTGGGCGATCGAACCGAAGGTCGGCGTGTACGTCGTCGACCTCGATCTGCCCACCGCCGGGAGCTACGGCATCGAGTTCACGACCGCGGCTGCCGGCGGGTCGCCCGAGGTGATCAAGTCGCTGTTCGACGTGCAGCCATCGAGCGGGGTCGTGGCTGTCGGCGACAAGGCGCCCGCCTCCGACTCACCGACGCTGGCAGACGTCGGCGGCGACGTGTCGAGGATCTCGACCGACCCGGCCCCGGTCGCGGCGTTCTACGAGACGTCGATCGCCGAGGCCATCGCCGATCGGAAGCCGTTCGTGGTCGCCTTCGCGACGCCGAAGTTCTGCGTGACGCAGCAATGCGGCCCGACGCTCGACCGGCTCAAGCCGATCGCGAACCGCCATCCTGGCGTGACCGTCATCAACGTCGAACCGTACGAGCTCGAGTTCAAGGACGGGTCGCTGCAGCCGGTCCTGACCGGCGACCCGGCCCGGCTAACGCCGACCGCGACGACCACCGATTGGCGCCTGCCCACCGAGCCGTGGGTGTTCGTCGTCGACCGAGAGGGGATCGTCACCGAGTCGTTCATGCTGATCTTCAGCGACGAGGAGCTCGAAGCGGCGCTGTCAGCGGTGGAATAGGCCGCGAGCCAGCGACCTTCAGGTCGGGGCGTCCTCCAGCTGGATCGCCAGCCGATCCGCGCCCTCCATCCGCCACCACACGCGCACCGGCTCGGCCGTGGCCTGGTGCTCGGCGAGGTGGCTCGGGGCGAACTCGGTCGCGTTCTGAAGCGCGCGAAGGCTGAACTCGACGAGCTCACCGCCCGGCCGGCGGAGGGTGAAGCCGCGGACGTCAGCCAGCCCCTGGCTATCGACGCCGACGACCACGCCGGTCATGTCGGACGTGCCGGCGGGACGGTCTGGATCGATGATCCCCGTCTCGCTGAACAGGATCGCCGCGATCGCCGTGATGATGACGATGGCCACGAAGAGGAGTGCGAACAGCCTGCGCGTCCGGGCGTCCACCGATCAGGCGTCGGCCGGCGTCCCGCCCGCGACGACCCCCGTGCTCCCCGGTGCGTACAGTGGCTCGCCGCTCGCGCAGCGCGGGCAGTCGCGATTCGCCCGGCTCGTAGGTGGGAAGGTCGAGCTGCCACAGTGAGCGCAACGGGTAGGTCCGGCCGGTCGTCGGCGAGGTGAGGGTCGCCCGCCCACCGCTCCGATCCACGAGGACCGCACACTCGATGATCTCGCCGCCGAGCGCCTCGACGGCCGGGATCATCGCCAGGAGCGAACCGCCGGTCGTGAGGATGTCGTCGACCAGGAACACCCGCTCCCCGGGCACGATCGTGAAGCCGCGCCGGAACTCGCGGCGCGTCGCGCCATCAGCGTCGCGGACCTCCTCGGCGAAGATGCTGCGCGTCCCCAGCTGACGGGCCGTCTCGAAGGCGAGGATGACCCCGCCGGTCGTCGGACCCGCCACGAGATCGACGAACGGCCGATCGATCGAGTCGGAGAGGCCACGCATCCGAGCGACCCAGAACCCGCACAGCTCGCTGGTGGCGGCTGGATCGGACAGCACCGCGAACTTCTCGACGTAGGCATCGCCGTGTCGCCCGCTCTTCAGCAGGAAATGGCCCTCGCGAAACGCCCCGGATGCGCGGAACAGCTCCTCGGTCCGTGCCGCGATGGCCGACCGAACGGCAAGATCGACACCAGACTTGATCGTCGTCACCAAATCAGTGTAGGCCGGGCACTCCTCAGGGGCGGTATTCGACGCCCTTGGCGGACGGGGCGGCGGCGCGTTTGGGCAGCGCCGACCCGATCAGGTCGCGATGCGATGCCACGCCGATCCTGCGGCACTCGGCGGCCAGCTCGTCGACCAGCCGCGTGGGGAGGGTCGGGTCAGCGAAGATCGCCGTACCGACCTGGACGGCCACCGCGCCGACCGCAAGGAAATCGAGGACGTCGGCGAGCTCCGTGACCCCGCCGATCGCGACGACCGGGATCCGCACTGTCTGCGCCGCCTCGTACACGACGCGCAACGCGATCGGTTTCACGGCCGGGCCGCTCAGACCGCCGTAGATGTTGCCAAGGAGCGGCCGCTTCCGATCCGCTGCGACCGCGATCCCGGACAGCGTGTTGATAGCGGTCAGTGCATCGGCACCGGCATCGGCGATGGCCCGCGCGATCGGCCGGATATCGGCGACGTTGGGCGACAGCTTGACGAGGAGCGGCAGGTCGGTCACCCGTCGGACCGCGGCGGTCACCTCGGCCGCCGCGTCGGGGTCGATCGCGAACTGCATCCCGTCGCGCCCGACATTCGGGCACGAGATGTTCAGCTCGATGCCGGCGATGCCAGGCACGCCCTCGAGGCGGCGGGTCACCTCGACGTAGTCACCGACCGACTCGCCCGCGACGTTGACGATGACCGGCACCTTCCAGCCCGCCCACGTCGCGGCGTACTTGTCGACGACCGCATCGACGCCCGGGTTCTGGAGGCCGATGGAGTTCAGCATCCCGCCCGGCGTCTCCGTTACGCGCGGCGTCGGATTGCCGATGCGCGGCTTGAGCGTGGTCCCCTTGCAGCAGATCGCGCCGAGGCGATCGACCTCGACCACATCCCCGTATTCGACCCCGTAGCCGAACGTGCCCGACGCCACCAGGATCGGGTTGGACAGCACCAACCCGCGGCCGAGATCCACGCTCAGGTCGATGTCGGCGGGCGCCTCGACCGAAGTGGCCGCCGCCGGCACGGCTTCGACCCGCGGTCGAGGCGTGGGCTGGACGATCGCCGAACGAACCCGGCGCACGGTGGGCGAGCGCTTGGCCCCGACCGGCCGGCCATCGCCCGTGACGACCCGTCGCTTGGCTCTCACGACCAGGCGCCCTCCCATGCCAGCTCCTCGCTGGCGAACACCGGCCCTTCACGACAGACCCGTTGCGGCGTGCCGCTGACGCTCATCACGACGCAGCCCAGGCAGGCTCCCACCGCGCAGCCCATGTTCTGCTCCATCGATACCTGGAGGTACGACTTGCGCCGCGCCGCCGGCGACCCCAGGGGATCGGCCTTCCCGGCGCCCCGTTTGCGCCCGAGGCGTGCGACGCCGAGCCGGTGTCGCCTGCCCGCTGCTTGCTTGGCAAGCGTTCGCAGCATCCCGGTCGGACCACAGGCGAAGGCCTGGTCGGCCCATCCCTCGTAGTCCGGCACGAGATCGGTCACGAAGCCGTGATGCCCGAGCGAGCCGTCGTCGGTCGCGACGACGTATTCGACCTCGTCCGGCAGGAGGCTCGACGGGTACACCTCGCGCGAGCTCGCCGCGCCGAACAGCAGCGTCACCTGGCGCCCGTCGCGGATCGCTTCATCGGCCAGCATCCTCACACCAGCCATACCGAGGCCGCCGGCGATCAGCAGCAGATGGCGACTGCGCGGATCGACCTCGAACGGGCGGCCGAGCGGGCCGAGGAGGTCGATGGCGTCGCCCGGCCGCAGCCGCGTGAACCACTCCGTACCGCGGCCGATGACGCGGAAATGGATCGTGATGATGCCCGTGGCGGCGTCGGCCGTGTTGATCGAGAACGGTCGGCGCAGGACGAGGCCCGAGAAGTCGCCGGTGCGGACGTGCACGAACTGACCGGCTCGCGAGCCATTCGCGAGATCGGGCGCGTGAAAGGCCTGCAGCCACTGACCGGGGAGGATCTCGCGGCTCTCGACGAGCTCGGCCGCGGCGAGCCGCATCGTCACGCGGTCGGGCGGCCCTCCGCACCATCGTCGCCTTCATCGGTCGCGGCCTCCGTGTCGGCCTCGGCGACCGCCTCCACGTCGCCTGTCTCGGCTTCCTCCTCGGCTCCTGCCTCGGCCTCCTCGTCGGGCGCCGACTCGTCGTCGATGTCGGACCCTGCGGCCATCTCCGGCGCCACTGCCGGGTAGGCGTCGGCGAGGGCGTCGGCGAGATCGCCGAATACGTCGGTCGGGTCGTAGAACTCGACCAGCTCGTCCGGACCGGACAGCGTGCGCCACGTGCCCTCGGCTTCCTCGGGCACGACCTCGGCGCGGAACACGCCGGCCGCGGTCAGCATCAGGCGCTCGTCGTCGTCATCCACGATCACCAGGTCGCCGATGAGGTTCGATGCGGTCGTGGCCGCCGTCTCGAACTCGTCGAGCAGGCGCGACTCCGTCCGCTGACTGCGCTCCTGGTACTCCAGTGCGAGGTCGTAGAGACGGCGTGCCGCGGCCTCATCGTCGGCGAGCTCGACCGACTCAGGTTGTCCGGCGGCCCACGAGTCGGCGGCGGCGGCATACGGATCCTCGCCGCCGAGGCTGACGGTCTCCTCCGGCGAAACGCCGGCCGCATCGAGCACGTCGTCGGTCGCGGTCGGCGACTCGCCCAGCCCGGCCGCCTCCTTGGCCGCCTCGCTGAACGCCGCGAAGATGTCGGCTGGGTTGTACAGCTCGACCAGCTCTGCGGCCGACTCGATCACCTCCGTCTCGCTCACCCAGTCACCGGTCAGGTCGTCGAGGAACCGCGTCCGGCTGCGGAACGTGCTGTCCGGCGCGATCGACAGGTAATCGGGCTCCTCGTCGAGCAGCGTCAGGCCGCCGTACGCCGCGATGCGCTCGCGGTGACGATCGAGGAAGCGGCGCAGCTGGTCGGCCGACTGCACGAGGAAGTCCGACCGCTCGAGGGCAGCGTCGGCGGCGATCTCGCCGAGCAGGTCGTTGCGGCCCGTATCCATGGTTCGCCTCCTGTCGGGTTCGTCGCCGGGTGGTAGGACTTCTCGTCGGATGCCCAATGGTGCTCCTCGTGCGTCGCGGGTCAGGGATGGTATTCGAGGTCGGGTCCCATGCGCTCGCGCAGGAACATCGAATGATGGCGTTCGAAGATCCATTCGCCCGCCCGATGCCCGAGCGCACGGGTCGATTCGTCCGACTCGAGCTTGTCCAGCGTCGCGTAATCGGGCAGGTCGAGCAGGATCACGTTGTCGAAATCCCAGCCGTGCGCGACGTTGTACCACCCGAGGAAGCGGATCCCGAACCGCTCCTCGTACTCCTTCACCTGGCGCGGGAAGATCGTCTTCATGAAGAACTTGAAGAACGGGTCGCGGCCGCGCCGAACGGAGAAGTAAGTCGCCAGGACGGGCATGCGGCCATTGTGTCATGGGGGTCGCGCCGGACGAGGGCCGCTGGCGGTCAGCGCTCGGGCGGACTGCTCTGGTCGGTCTCGGGCGCCCGCTCCGCGTCCTCGAGCTCGCCGACCGTCTTGCTGGCACTCCCCAAGGGTCGTCGCCGGGATCGCCGATCTGCCGCGACCAATCGGAGCAGGAAGATGATCGTCTGTCCGGTCGTCAGCAGCAGCCCGATGACCGCGAACAGCAGGATCGCGCTGATCGCCTCTGGCCAGTGCCAGGCCACGCTCAGTGGCGTGAGCACCACGAACAGCGCCAGCACCGCGAGCTGGAAGCGGAAGCAGCCCAGGCCCGGGCCGCGCTCGGCCTCGAGGTCGGCGCCCTTGTACTGGACGGGGCCCGTGGGACGTGGTGGGCGTGGGGGCGTCGGGTCTGCGGTCGGGTCGATCTCGGCGTTCGGGTCGATCTCGGTCACGAGCCGGAACGATACGGGAGGCGCGGTCAGCCCGCCGTTGGTTCGATGGCCAAGCCTTCGACGACCTCGGCGTTGGCCAGGGCGGTGAGGATCGACGGCGGCGCCAGCACCTTCCACGACCGCGAGCCACCGCCCAGCACGATCCGATCGAGCGTCATCACCCGTGCATCGACCCAGATCGGCAGCGAGTCGGGCAAGCCGAAAACGGTCACCCCGCCGATCTCCATGCCGGTGATCTCGCGGGTCGCCTCGGCCGGCGCGAACGACGCCTTCCGCGTCCCCAGTCGATCCCGGACGGTGCGGTTGACGTCCAGCCTGTTTGGCGCCAGGACGACGCACGCGGCGTACCGTGGCGGATCGCTTTTGCCGATCACAAGGATCGTGTTGGCCGCCTCTTCCGGCGCGAACCCGTACGCCGCACAGAATGCGGCAGTGTCGGCCAGGGCGGGGTCGCACGGGAACAGCTCGTAGTCGACGCCGAGGCGATCGAGGGCGGCCACCAGGCGCTCGCGACCCTCGGGATCGTGCGTCGACGTGTCGATCTTCGCGACGTCGGACATGCCCGGAAGCGTAATCGCTACCATCGCCGGGGATGACCGACCGAACGACGACCCAGCCTCCGACCACGTTGCCCGAGCTCGATATCGACACCTATCTCGAGCGGTTCGACTGGCACCCGGAACCGGAGCTCATCGGCTATCGCGACGCGGAGGCGTCGCGGGCGGCGCTCGCCTCGCTCGGCCTGCGGACCTGGCACGAGGCGCTGGAATTCCTGTACGGCATCGCCACGGAGCGCGCGATGGGCGACGCGTCGCCATACCCAGAAGCGCGGCGGCGCTACTACGCGTCGGATCCCGCCGGTCCTCGGGATGGACCCGGTCCCGCCCCGACCGAGCCCAGGCGCGCCGCAGAGGTCCTCGACGAGTTCAGCGACCGGCTCGCCGGCGGTCTGATGAACGCGCAGCACCCGCGCCAATTCGGCTACTTCACCCCGCCGCCGCTGCCGATGTCGATCATGGGTGAGCTCCTCGCCCAGGTCGCCAACCAGGGCGTCGATGTCTGGCACGCGGGTCCGTTCGCGGCCTTCGCCGAGGAGGAGGTCGTCCGCTGGCTGTGCGAGATCGTCGGCTATGGGGAGGGTGCATTCGGGTTGCTCACCAGTGGCGGCGTCATGGCCAATTTCATGGGCATGACGCTGGCCCGTGACCTGCACCTCGGTCGAGTGCGCGGGCTCAGCGCGCCGCCGCGTGGCAAGGATCTGGAAGGCGCGCGCGTCTACACGAGCGACCAGAGCCACTTCTCGATCGCCCGGGCGCTCGACGAGCTGGGCTTCCCGACGGGGACGCTTGTCGTGCTGCCGTCGGACGACGAGTTCCACCTGCGCGGCGCGCCGGTCACCGAGGCGATCGGTCGTGATCGAGCCGCGGGGCTGACGCCGTTCGCGATCGCGTGCGTTGCTGGCTCGACGAACACTGGCTCGGTCGACGCGGTCGGCGAGCTTGCCGACGTCGCCGAGTCGGAGGGACTGTGGCTGCACGTCGATGCCGCCTACGGCGGCGGCGCCCGGCTGTCGGCGCGCGACCGCGATCGCGTGCCGGACCTCGAGCGAGCCGACTCGGTAACGGTCGATCCGCACAAGTGGTTCTTCCAGGCGTACGACATCGGCGGGCTGTTGGTGCGCGACGGCCGCACGCTCAGTGCCGTGTTCGGCGGGCGGGCGCCTGAGTACTACCGTGGCGGCGAGACCGACGCCGGCGGCACGCCCGACTACCTGCGCGACGGCGAGCATGACGATCACGGTGACCAGCTCAACTTCTACAAGCTTTCCTTCGAGGGCACCCGCCGCTGGCGTGCGCTGAAGCTGTGGATGACCTGGAAGCACCTGGGTACGCCCGGGTTCGGGCGCCTGATCGAGGCGAACGACGACCTGGCTGCCTACCTGGCAGCTCGCTGTGCCGAGGCCGACGACTTCGAGGCGGTGCCGGCCGTGCCGGAGCTATCGGTGGTGTGCTTCCGCCACGTGCCTGCCGGGGTCGGCGGCGAGGCACTCGATGCCCACCAGGATCGACTCCAGGCTGACCTCGAGGCGTCGGGCGACGGCTGGCTGACGACGACGCGACTCCGTGGCGCGACCTGGCTCCGCGCCGGGATCGTCAACTACCTTTCGACCGAGGCCGACATCGACCGGTTGCTCAAGACACTCCGCCGACTCTCCGGATAGGTCCCACGTCGTGGAGTTCGACGTCACGAAGCCCGACTGGGAACTCGACCTCCTTCGAGCGCTCCTGCAGCAGAACGTCAAGGTCGACGAGGCATTCGACGATGAATTTCCGGATATGCCTTGGATCGCGTCGGTCACAACTTGGCGATTCGGGGCCATGGTGCGTGGCCGGACGCGCTCCGACGCACGCTGGCGGTTGGTCGACATCGCGGCCCTCGAGCGCTTGCAGGATGAGCTGCGCCGAAACCGCTGGACCGAGATCGATACCTACATCGAGCAGGGGATCGAGTTCGTGATGGCGAGGGATCCGAACGACGTCATGTGGGGCATCGCGCCGTGCGACAACGACCAGGCATCTCGCCACGATGTCATCGAACGGATGACGCGAGAGGAGGTGACGGACCGAGCGGCCGCCATCGACTACCGCGACATCCTCGACCCGGTCCGTATCCAGATGACCCTCGACGTGGCCGAACCATGACCCGTTCCGAACCGTGATTTTGGTGGCATCGGAAGATCCAAGACATCGAAGGGCTTTAGGACCCAGTTTCATGCTGTTCGACCGACGCTTGGTGCGTGACGGGCCAATGTGGCAAGCGTAGAGGTGTCGTAGGGGCCGATTCTTACGGTGGGAGTGGAAACGGGCGACGCAAGCCGCTGCTAGCCGAGCGGAGCCGGGCGCGACGTCCGTGAACCGACCCCTTCCGTGCGACCCGACGTCGTCGCCTCCTGGAGTGCCAGGAGGACGTCGAGGACGTGGAACGCCAGCTCGCCGGTTGCGCGGTGCGGCCGGCCGGTGCGGATGCCATCGATCATGTCAGCAAGCCCGATCCCTCGACCGACGTTCCCGTCGAACCGCAGTGGGACATCCTCCCAATCCTCGGCGCCCACGGGCCGATAGCGGACCTCGCCGTCGAACCTGTTCGGGTCGCCAAGGCTGAGCGAGCCCCCGGTCCCGTGGATCTCGAGATGGGGCGTCCGGCTCCCGGCCACGTCGAATGACGCGGCCAGCCCGCCGACCGCGCCCGACTCGAAGGCCAGCGTCCCGAAGACCGTGGTCGGCACGTCCGACGTCACGGACTCGCCGACCAGCGGGCCCGCGCCGATCCGCCTTGCCGAGCCAAGGCCGCGGCCGACCGCCGACACGGCATCGACCGGCCCGAGCAGGCTGACGAGCGCGGTCACGTAGTAGGGACCGAGATCGAGTAGCGGACCGCCGCCGGCCGCGTAGAAGATCCCCGGGTTCGGGTGCCAGCGCTCCGGCCCGAGGTGGGCGAATGAGGCGGACGCGGCGACTGGCTCGCCGATCGCACCTTCGTCGATCAGTGCACGGGCCGTCTGCAATCCCCCGCCTAGGAACGTGTCCGGCGCCGCTCCGATCCGGATCCCAGCCGCATCGGCCTCGTCGAGGATCGCCCGCGCGTCGACGCGGCTCGTCGCCAGCGGCTTCTCCGAGTAGACGTGCTTGCCGGCTGCGATCGCGGCTCGCGACACCGCCGCATGGGCTACGGGCGGGGTCAGGACGAGCACGACCTCGATCGTCGGATCGGCGAGGAGCGCGTCCAGGCTCACGGCTGGGAACCCGCCACGCGCCGCCAGTGCCGCTGCTCGATCGGCATCGAGATCGGTGCAGGCCGCGAGTTCGATCGACTCGAACGGCGCGACCCCTGGCAGATACAGGTCGGTGACGTTGCCGCAGCCGACGATCCCGACCCGTGCCGGGCGGGTGTCGGCCGTCACGTGGCCCGCGCCCGACCTATGCCGCGCCCGACCAGGTTGTCGAGGCTCCGGCCGGTCGCCTCGATCGGTGAACCCGCGACGTGGTCGAACTCGACGATGAGCCACTCCACCGAACCGGCGGCCTCCGCGGCCACGATCGATGGCGCCGGATCGATCACTCCCTCCCCGACCGGGAGATTCACGAAGGGCTCGCCGGCATACGCCGAACTCGGCAGCTCGACGCCGTCCTTGACGTGGAGGGAGACGACTCGTTCGCCGAGTCGGCCGATGACCGCTGCCGGATCCCCGCCACCCACGACGACCCAGAAGATGTCGACCTGGAAGTCGACGGCGTCGCCCAAGCCGGCCGCGAGCCGATCGATGACGGGCGTGCCATCCACGAGGGCCAACTCGGTGTCGTGGTTGTGATAGGCGAGGCGGAGGCCGTGCGACGCGGCGACTCGCGCGGCGGCGCCCACTTGCTCGATCAGCGCATCCACGCCGTCTCGGGTCGCGACCGCGCGCGGCGTGACGACGACGCGCGGCGATCCGAGCTCGGCGAGGGCATCCAACGCCTTCGCAAGCCCCTCATGGTCGTCGAGGGCGGCCCAGGTGTGCGAGCTCGTGACCGCCAGGTCGAGATCTTCGAGGACCCTGCGCGCCTCGACAGCGTCGCCGCCGGGGACGTCGACCGTCTCGACACCCAGGAAGCCTGCGTTCGCGACCTCCGTCAGGATCGGCACATCCAGCCCCATGCCCGCGCCGCCGAACCTCGTCGGATCGCGGAACGTGTACAGCTGGACGGCGAGGGGCAGCGGCATGGTCAGGCGCTTCGTCGCGACCAGGCGGCCAGTCGATCCTGCAGGCGGAACCATGCCCCCGCGAACGGCAGGAACCATGGCCGGCCCTCGAATGGTGCCGGCACCAGCGGGAACCGCAGGCTGGTCAGCGCCGGCGCCTCGCCGCCCGCCAGCCACGCCCCGACCTTCGTCCCCAGGTTCGTCATCAGCGCGACACCCGTCCCGCAGCAGCCCATCGCGTACGTGACGCCGTCCTTCGTGCGGCCGACGTGCGGCATCCGATCGAACGTGAACCCGACGTTGCCGCCCCACGCGTACTCGATGCGGTGGTCGGCCAGTTGCGGATGTACCTCGACCAGACCCTTCCACAGGATCTCGGCCGTGTGGTCGACGCTCGTCGGCATGAACGACGCCCGGCCGCCGAAGACCATCCGCCGATCCGCCGACACGTGCCAGTAGTACAGGAAGTTCTTCGTGTCGAAGAACGCACGGCCATTGGGCGACAGCTCGCGTGCCAGCTCCTCGGGGAGCGGCTCCGACGCGATGATGTACGACCCGATCGGGATGATCCGCCGGCGAAGGGACGGCACGACGCCGTCCGTGTACCCATTCGTGGCCACGAAGACGTCACGGGCGCGGATCGTGCCGCGTTCCGTCTCGACCACGAACGAGCCGCCGTCCTGGCGACGGATCGACTGCGCGCGCACGCCTTCGTGCAGATCGGCGCCGGCCCGATCGGCGGCAGCCGCGAGGCCCGCGAAATAGCGGCCCGGGTGCAGGAGCCCGCTGCCCTCGACCACGAGGGCGCCGTAGTAGGCATCGGTGCCGATCTCCTCGCGGATCCGTTCGCGCGGCAGGACCGTGGAGCGAACGCCGACGAACGCCAGGCTCTCGCGTGCGTGCTCGAGCTCGGGCGCATGGGCGGGTGCGTAGGCCAGCTCGAGGTGGCCGACCTCGCGGAAGTCGCAGTCGATCGACTCGTCCGCGATCAGGCGTTTCACGAGCTCATAGGAGTCGAGCGTTTCCTTATAGAGCGCCTTGCCGGTCGACTCTCCGTAGCGCTTGATCAGGTCGCGGGCGCTCCACTTGTAGCCACCATGGACGATGCCGCCGTTCCGCGTCGAGGCGCCCCAGCCGAGTGAGTGCGCCTCGAGCAGCGTGACCGCCACGCCGCGGCGGGCGAGCTCGCGGGCGGCGGTGATCCCGGCATAGCCACCGCCGATCACGACGACGTCGGTCTCACCCGGCAGGTCGCGCCCCGAGCGGTCTGGCAGCGGCGCCATCGACGCCTGCCAGAACGCGCGGCGCTCGAAGTCGGTGTTCAGCGGCGGGGTCGCGCCCATGGGCCGCGAGCGTACCGGAGCCGAAGCACGTTCAGTACCTGCCAATCGTCGCACATGTGCTACAGTCGTCGCATGACCGATGTCGCTTCACGCGAGCTTCGCAACAACACTCGGGCGATCCTTGACCGGGTCGCTGCCGGCGAAGACGTCACCATCACCGTCGACGGGCGGGCGGTCGCGACCCTTCGACCTGCCGGCCGCCGGCCGCGCTTCATGAATCGGACCGAGTTCCTCCAGACGGTCGTCGCTCGTCAGGCCGATGTGGGCCTCCGTGCGGTCATCCGCGACCTGGCACCCGACACCACGGACGATCTCGCGCGCGAATGAGCCGGGGTCTCGCGGACACCAGCATCTTCATCGCCCACGAGACCGGTCGCCGCATCCGGGCTGATCGACTCCCTGACTCGATCGCCGTGTCGGTCATCACGATCGGGGAACTCCGGGCAGGCGTGTTGGTGAGTGATTCAGTGGCGACACGCGATGCCCGTCTTGCCACATTGACGAACGCCCTGGCCCTGGATCCGATCCCGATCGACCAATCGATCGCCGAATCCTGGGCGACGTTACGGGTGGCACTCCGTGAGCAGGGCCTGCGAATGCTCGTGAACGACTCGTGGATAGCCGCGACGGCGATCTCGCTCGGCATTCCCGTAGTGACCCAGGACGACGACTATCTCCACGCTCCCGGGCTGGAGGTCATCCACGTCTGACCCATCAAGCGGGGCGCGGGATATCCCAGCCGGGCTCCGGGAGGACCACGCGTCGCGCCGTCTCCCCATGCTCCTCCGCGAGATGGGCGAAGAACCGAGCGCGCCGGTGGGAGACGATGCGCGGATCCTGACACGGACAGCCCTCCGCCAGACAAGCCGATCGGGTCTCGCGCGCTGGTCTGGTTCTCGTCGTGGTCTCGTCGGTGTCCATGGTCCTTGCCTCTGCACCTGGTATGGCGCCGCGGCTCCGGTTTTCGTTCGATGTTTATCCGAAGCCCGTACGAAGATGACGTCGGCCGGGCCGATTTCGTTGCAGCGATGGAGCACCTCGACCGCGGAGCGGCAACGCGACGCCACGGCGTCGAGGTTCGCTATACGGAGACGAGCGCCGGCGCCACGTACGCGACTTTGCCGCGGGCCATCGTCAAGAGCACGCGGCCGGGCAGCTCCATCCCGAGTAGCGGCGAGTTCTTGCCCTTCGACGCGAGCGAATCGGCGGTGACTGTCCAACGCTCCGACCGATCGAACACAACGAGATCGGCGGGTTCGCCTTCGACCAGCCCGCGCGCGCGACCCAGCACGCCGGCGGGCCCGAGCGTCAGCGCCGCAACCGCCCTGGCGAGCGTGAGCTGGCCGGCATCGACCGCAGCGAGCACCAGCCCAAGGGCCGTCTCGATGCCACTGATGCCGTTCGCAGCAGCCCCGAACTCGACCGCCTTGTCGACCTCGGTGTGCGGTGCGTGGTCGGTCGCGATCGCATCGACCGTCCCGTCCGCCAGGGCCGCCAGGCAGGCGAGGGCATCGGCCGGCGTTCGCAACGGCGGGTTGACACGCAGCGTCGACGCAAACGGCGAGGAATTGATCGCGTCGTCCCGCCAGGGGTCGCCGTCGGGACCCGCCTCCCACGAGAAACGCCGCGCGCCCGCGACCCACTCGTCGGTCAGCGCGATGTGATGCGGCGTGACATCGCAGGTCACGGGCAGCCCAGAGGCCTTGGCCCGCCGGATGAGCTCGAGTGCGCCGGCGGTCGACACGTGCGTGAAGTGGAGCCGAGCGCCCGCTACGTCGCGGTGGACGTCGGTCAGGATCGCGATGTCGCGCGCGACCGCCGACTCCTCGGCCGACGCCGGCCAGCCGCGCAGGCCGAGCACCGTCGCCACGAGCCCATCGTTCGCCTCGGCTCCGTCGGTCAGAGACGGGTCCTCAGGATGGTCGACGATCGGAACGCCGAGGGCGCCCGCGTAGGCGAGCGCGCTCCGCAGGATGGCAGCTGTCCTGATCGGCGCCCCGTCATCGGAGAAGCCGACGACGCCGGCATCCGCCAGCTCACCGAGAGCCGCGAGGGTCTCCCCTGCCCGCCCGGTAGTGACGGCCCCGTGGGCGAGCAGCTCCACAGACGACCCAGATGCGGCCGCCGCGCCGCGGATGGCCGCCAGCACGCCGGGCTCGTCGAGTGCCGGCGTCGTGTTCGGCATCGCGCAAACGGTCGTAAAGCCGCCGTGGGCGGCCGCGGCCAGACCGGTTACGACCGTCTCAGCGTCCTCGTTGCCAGGCTCGCGCAGATGGGCGTGGAGGTCGATGAACCCGGGCGCCACCACGACACCGCTCGCGTCGACGCCGTCTGCGTCTTCTCCGTCCAGCCAGGTAACGGCCTCCAGGATGCCGTCGCGTACGACGATCTCGCCCGGGCCCTCACGGTCGGAGGCCGGGTCGACGAGCCAGACGCCGGTGAGGTCGAGGTCTGTCATCCGTCGACGTTGCGGCAGACGTTACAAGTGGCCATCGGCCGACCAGCGGCGCGCCTTCGTTCGTCGTCTGTCACGTCGGACGAGACGCTCGAAGGGTGAGGCCGGCTGCGGGCGTGGTGACCGGTCGCTCGATCGCCGCTTGTCACGTTTGACGTCATCACTGCCGCGGGACCCCTGCCAGCAGATACAGCAGCGCCATCCGGATGGCGACGCCGTTGGTGACCTGGTCGGTGATGACCGACTGCGCACCGGCCGCCACGTCGGGCGCGATCTCGACGCCTTCGTTCATCGGTCCCGGATGCATGACCAGCGCACCGGGTTTCGCGAGCGCCAGTCGCGCGGCGGTCAGCCCGTACCGTGCCGCGTATTCACGCAGCGACGGCAACAGCCCGGACGACATCCGCTCTCGCTGGATGCGCAGGGCCATGACCGCATCGGCGTCCCGCAGCGCCTCGTCGATCGAGGTCGTCACCCGGAACCGCCGGCCGGCCGCAGCGCCCCGCCCGGCCCACGCCTCGAACCCGCGCAGGAGGGTCGCCGGTGCGCACAGCCATAGGTCGGCGCCGGCCGCGGTCAGCGTCCAGATGTTCGATCGCGCCACGCGCGAATGCAGCACGTCACCGAGGATCACGATCTTGCGGCCCGCGACCGAGCCGCCCGGCAGATGGCCTCGCAACGTGTACAGGTCCAGCAGTGCCTGTGTCGGGTGCGCGTGGGCGCCGTCGCCACCGTTGAGCACCGATCCGCCGAACACCTCAGCCGCCAGGTACGGCGCCCCGCTCACGCTGTGGCGCATCACGAGCATCTGCGCGCCAAGCGCCTCGAGCGTGCGAACGGTGTCCACGAGCGACTCGCCCTTCGACACCGACGACGTCGACGCCGCGACATTGACCACGTCGGCGGACAGGTTCTTGGCGGCCACCTCGAACGACACACGCGTCCGGGTGGATGCCTCGTAGAAGAGGATCGTGACGTTGCGCCCGCGCAGCGCCGGAACTTTGGCGATCGGGCGGGCCAGCACCTCACGCATCGCGTCGGCGGTGCGCATGACGAGATCGAGATCATCCGTCGTCAGCCCATCGACATCGAGCAGGTGGCGATGACGCCAGCCGACGGCATGGCTTTCGGGTGCGACATCGACCGACGGGATGATCAGATCGCCGGTCGGCCCCTCGGCACGCCCCTCGATCACGTCGGTCATGCGACGGGTTCGGCCGTCAACGGGCTGTCGACCAGCCGCTCGATCTCGACCCCATCCTCCCCGTCGGTCTCCTCGAGGTGCACGCGGACGATCTCCTCGCGCGACGTCGGGACGTTCTTGCCGACGTGGTCGGCACGGATCGGCAGCTCGCGATGGCCGCGGTCGACGAGCACGGCCAGGCGGATCGCCTGCGGCCGGCCGAAATCGACCAGCGCGTCCATCGCCGCCCGGATGGTCCGGCCCGTGTACAGGACGTCGTCGACGAGCACGACCGTCCGACCATCGATCCCGGATGGGAGCTCTGTGCCCTTGACCACGGGCTGCTGGGCGATCAGCGACAGGTCGTCGCGGTAGAACGTGATGTCCAGTGCGCCGACCGGGATCTCGACGCCCTCGTTCTCCTCGATCGCCGCCGCGATCCGGCGCGCCAGGGGCACGCCACGCCGCTGGATGCCGATCAGCAGCAGGCCGTCCGTGCCCGCCTGCTTCTCGACGATCTCATGGGAAAGGCGGACCGTCGCTCGACGGATCTCGTCGGCGGTCATGATCCGGCGTCCGGTCATCGCTCCTTCCCGGCCTCACAGGGCCACGCGGGCGGCCTCACGGGGCCGCAGCCGAAGGTCACGGGAAAGGATACCGCGGGCTAGTAGACGTAGACCGTCACGTTCGTGATGCCGCTCCACGACGGGCAGCCGCAGATCTTGAAGAAGTCCGGCCGGTAGAGGTCGACGATCCGGCGCTCCAGCTGCGGGCCGTAGTCGGTGACGACGCGCTCGAGGCACCCGCCAGCGCCGCAGATGATCACGACCGTGCCGCGCGGCAGCCGCATCGCCGTCGTGCCGTGATCGTAGAAGGTGGCCTCACCCTTGAGGGTGTACTTCTCGGGCTTGCGCGCCGAACCTGCCCCGCCCTCGGGCTGGTTGACCGAGGCACGCGCGACCGGGCCCGTCTCGGGTGCCACACCCGGCTCGAAGAACGTCGTCTCCGCATCGACGACGCCCAGAGAACGGTGCGCGCCATCGAGCCCCGCGATCTCGATGGGCGATCGCATGGCGGACGCGGGGATCGAGTACGGCTGGAATGCTCCGGCAGGAACGGGCTCCACGGCGCTGGGGACGCGGGAGCCGGCCAAGCCCGGCAGCGAGACCAGGGCGAGGGCGGTGCTGATCACCGACCCTACGACCAACCATCTCGGTCGCACGATAGGGCGGGAACGATACGCCGCCGGACCCTGCCGTGCAAAGGGGCACGGCCGCGAAACTTAGCGGATGACGACGAGCTGGTCGCCCGGGCCGCTCTCGACGACACCGACCCCGTCCTCGGACCAGGCCGCGATCTGGATCCGGCTGCCCTCACCACCAGCGCCCGGCGGCGTGGCCCACGCGAGTCGGCCATCGCCCATCGAGAACCCCGGCAGGGCAGCTTCGCGCACAGGCGCCCCGTCGATCGTCTCGAGGCGGCCGTTGGCCTGATCGACGTGATACAGCGTCAGCTGGCCGACCCCGGACTCAGGATCGTCGGCAACCCACACGGCGACCCACTCGCCCGCCTCGTCCCAGCGCACGTCGAAGTCGCCCGCGGCCGCATCTGCAACGACGCGCGATCGCTCAGGCCCCGTCGCGTCGCGCGCTCCCTCGTCCGTCCAGCGCCGCAGCTCGAGCGACCCGCGCGCCGGTGACCAGACTGGGTCCTCCGACGCACGCACGACCGAGCCGTCCCATGCGATCGCGAACCGTCCCGTCGGGTCGACGGCAGGCCGCCACAGGTCGCCCGCGTCGGTCTCGACCCGCGTCGCCGGATCGATGCTGACCGACATCGGACGCGCGTCGCGCGAACCGGGTTCGCTCGGCCGGCTGGCGATCATCTCGTTCTCGGACCATGAGGCGAAGTACGTCGCGCCATCGTCAGTGACCCGCTCAGCGCGCGCGTCACCGACGCGCCAGACGTACACGTCGGCGCCGCCCGTGCCGTCGGCGGGTCGGGCGGTGAAGGCGAACCACGAGCCGTCCTGGGAGAACGCTGCCGACTCGCCGACGACCTCGATCCCGCTCGCGATCGCAATGTTCGATGCGATCGTCGGCGTGGGGCTCAGCAGCGGGCCGGCCGGCGCCTGCACGGACGGGTCGGGAGTGGTGCTGGCCGGCGGGGTGCTCGCCGATGCCGCGGCGGATGCCGAGACCGGCGATGCGCTCGGCGTGGCCGGCTCCGGCGTCTCGGCTGGCGGCTGCTGCGACGGAGCCGGTGTTTCTGTAGGACCGGGCAGCGCGACCACGACGACCTCGTCACCATCGGCCGTGCTCTTGGCGATGGCGACCGCCTGGCGGCGCGTCGGCGAGCCGACGATCGTCTTCGTTGCGGCCTTGAACGCCACGGAACGCTCGGATTCCGTTTCCAATGTGGGACAGCCCGCAGCGCCCTTGACCGGGCAGACCCTGTCGACGACGGCCGTGTGGACGCCGGCGTTCGGGCCCTGGTCGATCCAGCCCACGGCCCCGGCATCGACCGCGAACGGCGTGGGTTCGACGCCGGCGGGCTGGGCGGCCACGCTCGATCCAGGGGGTAGTTCGACGCCATCCTCGCCCTTCACCCCGTTGCCGGTGTTGTCATACAGCAGGATGGTCCCGGACAGCACGCTGACGCCGACGACGAGCGCCAACACAGCGAGCCCTGACAGGACCCCGACCGGAAGGCGCTGCCCGACCGGTCCTGTCTCGTCGCTGCCGTGTCCCGCGGCCTCCGCCTCGATCGCCGCCGCGGTCCGCGCCCACAGATCGCGCGGTGGCTCTGGCGTCTGCTCCCGCAACGCGCGCAGCGCGAGTCGATCGTCCTCGAACGCCGCGGCGATCGCAGCACATGACGTGCAGCCGGCGAGGTGCTCATCGAGCCAGGTCGATTTGGCGAGACCCAGCGGTCCGTCGAGCCGCTCGGCGAGCCGGGTCCGCGCGTGGGAATGCTCGTCGGCCCAGCGATCCTGGCGTCGGCGGAGACGCGGGAAGCGGCTCAACGGTCCACCTCGGCGGGGCGCCCATGGTCGTGGGCAGCATCCCGGGCGGCCTCGGCGGCGGCGTCGGCGTCGCGCTCGGCCGCCAATGCCTGACGCAGGGATTCGCGGGCGCGGGTCAGCAGCGCGCGTGCGGCGACGTGGCTGACGCCAAGGGCTGCGGCGAGCTCGAGCCCGGTCAGGTCGTGCAGCTCCGCAAGGAGGAGGGCCGCCCGCTGGCGCTCGGGGATGCGCGCCAGCGCACGCTGCAGATCGCCGGACAATCGGGAGTCCATGACGAGATGCTCGGCTGACGGGGCAGAGCCCCTCGACTCACCGGTCCATGGCAGGAACCGCACGATCTTGCGCCGGCGGATCTCATCGAGCGCGACGCGGTGGGCGATCTGATACAGCCACGCGCGCGCGTTCTCGGGCTTCTCGAGCGTGTCGTAGTTCTTGTACGCCTTGATGAAGGCGTCCTGGGTCATGTCGGCCGCGACCTCGGGATCGCGCATCATGCGGAAGAGGTAGGCGTAGATCTCGCCGTGGTGCTTGGCGAAGAGCTCTTCGACGAAGATCCCGGCCTCATCGCGATCCCACAGGCCGCTCATCGGGCGACCTGGATCGCCACCGCGGACCGCGGCTCGGCCGAATGGATCGCGAAGCTGTGTGGTTGACGGGTCGAAAGGCACGACGGCTCCGGGCGGATGGGATCCTCGAGCACACGGAGTGGGCAGCGCACGCTCGATGCGCCAAAGACGAGACATATCCCCCACATGTGACGCCCGGCGCCATCGGGCATGGCCCACATCAACCCGATCCACCTCCCTCGGGATCGGCGGCCAGCAATTCTTCGACCGCGTCCTCCGGTGAGACGGGATTGACAGGCAGCCCGGTTCCCAGCTCGAGGCCGGCGATCTCGCGCAGCCGAGGATGGATCTCCCAATGCCAGTGATAGGTGCCGTCGACCTGCTCGCGCAGGGGCGCCGTGTGGAGGACGAGGTTGTAGGGCGGCCCATCGAGCGATCCAGCCAGGCTGCCGAGGACCTGACGGAGCGCCTCGGCGGTGGCCTTGATCGCAGTCGCGTCGGCCCGACCGAAGTCGGCGTCGTGGCGGCGGGGCACGATCCAGATCTCGAACGGCGAGCGCGATGCATACGGCGCGAAGGCCACGCTGTCGTGGTCCTCCCAGAGGAGCCGGTCCTGGCGGACCGATTCCTCGCGGACGAGCCTGCAGAACGGGCATTCGCCCTCGCGGATCACGAAGCGGGCCGCGCCGCCGAGTTCCTCCGCGATCCGGTGCGGGATCTGCGGCAGGTCGTACAGGTCGAGACAGAGATGGTTCGTGCGCGCGCCGGCCTGCACGCCCCAGTTCTGGACGACCGTGAGGTACTCGGTCTGCGGGTCATCGCGCGCTTCGGCGAGGGCATCGCGGGCGCCGGCCACGAGTCCCTCGATCAGATCGGTGCCGACCGCATGCAGCGGCCGATGCTCACCGGCGGGAGCGATGACGGTCCGCCATGACCCGGTCGCGCGCGCCTGGGCCAGCGAGACTTGGGCGATCCCGTGGTCGCGGTCGAGCTCGCGTGCCTCGCTGTCGGTCCCGACCACGTGGAATGCGTAGTCCTTGAGGACCCGGGTGCGAACGCCGTCGCCCGGTGCCGCGCAATTCGCGCAGCCGAACAGGCGGTCATCGACAGGTTCGGCCGCACGCGCGAAGCGGTCGCGATGGAACTCCCGATCGACGACGGTGGCCACCCACCAGCTGGTGATCGGGTCCTTTCGGAGCTCGAACAGGCCGCTCGGCATCGACCGGTCAGGCCTCGCCTACAAGCGGCGCGTCGATGGCCGAAGCGAACGAGCGGGCGAAGATCCAGGCAGCATCCTGGACGGACTCGTCGAGGGGCGGTCGGCGCGGCCGAGCTCTCGGGCGATCGATGTCGATTCGGTGCCCGGCATGCCGCACGCATCGATCAGGGCGAAGTCGTCGAGGTCGACCGTGACGTTGAGTGCGATGCCGTGATAGCTCACGCCGCGCTCGATGCGGAGGCCCAGGGCGCCGATCTTGCGCGGTGCTTTCGAGTCGAGATCGCACCAGCAGCCGGGGTGGCCCTCGCGTCGCGCCGCCGCGACCCCGAGTGCCGCGCAGGTGTCGACCATGGCGGCTTCGAGCGCTCGAACGAACGGCCGGAGGAGCAAGTCACGCTCGTGCAGCCGCATGATCGGGTACGCGACGAGCTGCCCGGGCCGTGGTAGGTGACCTCCCCTCCCCGCTCGATGCGCTCGACCGGGATGCCTCGCGCCTCGAGGTCCTCGGCGCTGGCCAGGATGTGGGCCGGGTCGGAGTGCTTGCCGAGGGTCAGGACGGCGGGATGCTCCAGGAGAAGCAGCTGATCGGGGATGCGACCCGCCGCTCGCTCGTCGACGAGCCGTTTCTGAAGTGCGTACGCCTCGCGGTAGTCGATGCGACCGAGCCAGCGGACATGGAGCGGCGCGGTCGCGCCGAGCACGCCATGGGCGGGTTCTGCGAGGGTCGCCTCCACGCTCGCACGATAGCAGGGGACCCTTGTTCAGCCATTCGGATGACCTTGCAGGCCCTAACGCGCGGGTGGCCCAACGGTACCGTCCGGCCGTCGCCGACCGGGTTGCTGCACATTCCGTACAAACCGGGTAGCGTACGCCCGCTCACCGTCACGACACGAAGATCGGATCCCGAATGTCCGCTTATCTCGTACGTCCCCGTTCGTCCATCGCCGACCCCGAGCTCGCCCGCGCAGCGGTCGTCGACCTGCCCGCGCCGTTCAAGTACCCGCGGCCCGAGCCTCGCGAGGCGATCGCCAAGGCTCTTGCCGCCTGGCGCGGATCGATGGAGCCGGAGCGTATGATCGTGATGACGCTCGCACCGGTGCCCGCCCGCTCGCGACGCTAGCCGATCCCGGCGGGACCACACGCCGGCCATTGCCCTCGGGGTCGATCTGGCAGATAGTCACGCCAGGCACCCGTCGGAAACGAGTCCGGACCTCATCGACGGCTGGACGACGCGCGCCGCCTGCGCCTGACGACGCGCACCGAAACGAGGTGGCTCGCCATGATGGAGTCAAGCCTGTACGACCGCCTGGGCGGCGCATTCGCGATCGCGGCCGTGATCGACCGCTTCAGCGACGCGCTCTTCGAGAACCCGAAAGTCGGCACCCACTCGGAGAACCCGCAGCTTCAGGAGTGGCACACCAACCAGCGGGATCGGCTGCCGGGCCTCAAGTTCATGCGCACCCTGTGGGTCTGCAACGTCGCCGGCGGGCCCTTCCAGTTCACCGCGACGCGACCCGGAAGCACCGCGCTTGGTCTCGAGGAAGCCCATCGGCAGCTCAGGATCTCGCCCGAGGAGTTCGATGAGGTCGCCGCTGAGCTTGGTCGGACGCTCGATGCGTTCAAGATCCCGGAGAAGGAGAAGGGCGAAGTCCTGGCAGCATTCGCCGCGCACAAAGATGAGGTGACCGAGGGCCACCTGGTCGCCGCGGGCAGCTGAGCGCCAGCGTCCCTACGAGGTTCGAGGCTCGTCGACCGTGTCGTTGAGCCTGAGGAGGGCAGCCTTCCGCATCCACGGCTCGTAGACTGCGACGCCATCGTCGTGCCCCTTCGCGGTGTACATCGCCGTGTCCGCCTGTCGAAGCAGCGTCTCCGGCGAACCGTCCGGCGCGACGTAGGCGATCCCGACCGTGACCGTCAGCCGCAGCGTGTGGCCACCGACCGTCGTCGCGCCATGGACGGCTGACCGGAGCCGTTGGGCGATCGTCACCGCCGTGTCGCGCTCGCCGACCGAGGCCAGCACGCAGAACTCATCGCCGCCGAAGCGCGCCACGATGTCGGCCGGTCGGGTCGCGCTCGCGAGCCGCTGGGCGACGACGCGTAGCACCTCGTCGCCGATCGAGTGACCGAGACCGTCGTTGACGTCCTTGAAGCCATTGAGGTCGAGGAACAGCAGCGCCCACGGTTCGGGCAGTTTGTGGACGCGCTCGAGCTCGATGTCGAGCTGCTCGCGGTTGAGCAGACCCGTCAGCGTGTCGTGCGACGCGCGATACGCCAGCGTCTCCTCGATCCGTTTCTGGTCGGTGATGTCGATCATCACGCCGACCAGCCGATGACCCGAGCCGTCCGCCTTGCGGAGGACGCGGATCACGTCCGAGAACCAGCGGTACTCGCCGCTCGCGACGCGGAATCGATACTCGAGCCGGATGCTGTTGAGCGCCTTGATCGCCGCGTCCGTCACAGCCACCGCACGCTCGCGGTCATCCGGGTGCAGGTGGCGCTCCCAGAACTCGGGCTCGGTCCGCCACGTCTCCGGTGGGTAGCCCGCGATGTCCAGCGTCCGTGGCGAGACGAACGTCATCCTGTAGTCGTCGCCGTCCGCCTCCCACACGATCGCATCGAGCGAGCCGACCAGGTCGTCGAAGCGGCTCTGGCTCAGGATCGGTCTCGCGGGTAGCGCGGGCGCGGTCGAGCCGTCGACCTGCGTTGGCAGGCGCGGCAGTACCGGATGTCGGGGCGGGCGCGACGTACCTACGGCAGTCGACGCACGTGACGCCATCCGAGGCGTACCCGCGGCTGGCGAGTCGGTGCGCCTCACGCGTCCGCGTTCGTATTGTGCGAGCGGGGCATGCCTGTATCCCTGGCGACGAGCGATCTCGGCGCGAAGCCTACGGGCTCATCGCCGTGGCACAACCCACCTATCCGTACCACCCCGGTCCGCCCGCGTGGGGCGGCACCGGACGTCAGTCGAGCCAGACCCGATCCTGGTTTTCCGGATCGTCGATCGGTGACGAGATGAACAGCACCTGCGGGGCCTCTTCGAACTGACCGCCATGCGGCGTGTTGGCGGGAATGACCCATACGTCGCCGCGCTTGACCGGCCGCGTGACGCCGCCGACCGTGACCGAGCCCGTACCCTCGAGCACGTAGCCGATCTCATCGTGCGTCTCGTGGATGTGGGTCCGGAACGGGCCCGCGTGGCCCTGGAACACGAACACGCTCGACAGCGAGCCGTGGCCCAGATAGGTCCGCTTGAACACGTCGGCCTCGGTCAGCTTGTCGGCCTCGACCGCAGCCGCGACGTCCACGACATCGACCTTCGTGAGGTGGCTCAGGTCCTTGGCCGGCTGATCGGCCTGGTCGGTCATCGTTGATCCTCCATGTGGCGGTCGCGCCGGGCGACCAGGGCCTCGAACAGGAAGTGGTAGACCTCGGTGTGGCGTTTCGCGTCGAGCACGTCGGCGCCCCAGATGTAGGCACCATGGTCGCGCACGACGACCGCGTGCGCGGCGGCGAACCGCGGATCGGCCAGTGCCTCCTCCAGCTGGCTGACGAGCTCGGGTTCGCGCGGTGTATTGCGGATCACCGGCACCAGGTGCGTGTCGGTGTTGGTGACGCCCGGGATGCCCTTGAGCATCTCGAGGTCACGGATCGCCAAGTGGTCGGCACCTGCGTCGGCCGCCAGGTCGCCTGCGAGCACAGCGGCGAGCCCGTGCGAGTGGACGACGCTCCACGAGCCACGCGATCGATGGACGAGGCAGAAGATCGTGTTGCACTCGCTCGGCCGGAGGTCGGTTCGGTCCGGCGCCCGGAGCACGCGACCATCGGCCGGGTCGACCGTGAAGAACTCGTCGGTTTGGACGCGTTCCTTGTGCACCCCGCTTGGGGCGAGGAGCAGGCCACCGTCCTCGGCGGGACCGCAGATCCCACCGCCGGTTCCCGACACCCATGCGCGCCGATGGAAGTCGCGCAGCAGCTCGACCAGGAGCTCGCGGGTCGCCTGCTCCTCGTTCATCGACGCCTCAGTCAGCCTGGTGCTTGAGCGGGCGCTCGGCGGATCGGCGCGACCGTTGCGACCGGGTCGTTCATCAGGAAGTCGAGGACGATCGCGTTGCACAACTCCGGCTTCTCCTGGACGAGGAAATGCGACGTCCCCGGCACCACCGCGAGCTCGCCGCTCGGCAGCGCGCGATAGAGATCCAACTGATGCTCGATCGGCGTGATGTCGTCATCGGCGACCATCACCAGCGTCCTCTGGGTGATCCCCCTGATCTGCTCGGAAGAGAACTTTGGCTCGCGCGTGGTCAATTCGAAGTCCTTGCGGACGACGACGGGGAAATGCGCCTCGCCGTCCGGCGACACCTCGCCGTAGGTCGAGCCGAGGAACTTGACGGTCCCCTCGACCATCTCGTCGATGCTCATACCGGGCTGGGTGTCGGCATCGATGTCGAAGCCGCCGCTGATCTGGATCAGCTTCCGGACGAGGTCCGGGCGACGCATCGTGAGGTCGAGGGCGACTGCGGCGCCGATGCTGTGCCCGAGCACATGGGCCGGCCCGGCGGCGACCCGCTCGATCAGCTCGGCGACATCGATCGAGAACGACTCGAGCGAATAGGGACCTTCACGATCGGCGGTCCGCCCGTGCCCCCACAGGTCGGTCGTGATGACCCGGAAGTGCTCGGCCAACCCATCGATGTTGTGCTCGAAAAACCGCGCGTCGACGGCGCCGCCGTGCAGCAGCACGAGTGGCTCGCCGCTCCCACGCTCGTCGTACCAGACGCTGCCGTTGGTGAGGTCCGCATATCCAGCCATGCCGGAATGGTAGAGGGGTTGGCCGCCCGGCTGAGCGTCCCGGCTATCCGCCGACGGGCGGCCAGCCGTTCTGACCGTCGTTGCGAAGCAGGCGGTCGAACTCGGCCCTGATGATCCCGTAGCACTCGCAGACGGCAGCCTCGAGACCGGCCCGGTCGATGATCGTCACCCGTCCCCGGCGGTAATCGATGAGCCCGGCTCGACGCAGGGACGCGGCCGCGACCGAGACCTGCGGGCGCGTGACGCCAAGCATGATGGCGAGGAAGTCCTGCGTCAGCACGAACGTGTCCCGTCCGGCGCGGTCATGGGTCGCAAGCAGCCATCGCGCGGCTCGCGACTCGACCGGGTGGTGACGATTACAGACGAGGCCCTGGGTGACCTGTGACAGGTACGCCACGGTGTAGCGGTCCAGCACGTGCGCGAAGACACCGCCTCGCTCGACCTCTGCACGCACCGCATCCGTCCGCAGGCGGGCGGTGGGTCCGCTGATCTGCGCGACGACCTCCCCGATCGTCCCGCCCCCTCCGAGGGCACCGGTCAGGCCGACCATGCCTTCGCGCCCGACGCTCGCCGCCTCGACGCCCCGGCCGTCTGCATCGGTCGCGATCACGGACATCACCGACCCAAGCGGGAAATAGGCGAACTCGGGTGCCGCGCCGGCCCGATAGATCATGTCGTGGTGCTTCAATTCGACGATCGTCGCCGCGCGTCGCAACCGATCGAAATCGGAGACTGGGAGCAATGCAAGCAGGCGATTGACCCGGAGGTCCGGCCGCACTGGCAAGGGACACCGCTGGCAGGAAGGAGGATCGGGACAGAACACCCCCGATCGCTCGTCAGTGGTACCGCCTACCGTTTCGTGAACGGGGCCGCCAGCGAGTGCCTTCGATGCAAGCGTGCGCCCGATGGTGCGGGCCGTCAACGCGCCTGGCAACGGCCCAACCATATGTACAGCTCGATACAGACAGGCGGGCCTACGCTTAGACGGTCGGGGATCGTAGAGGCAAGTGGGTGATACACCACGTCTTGACGGAGGATCGGGTCCAAGCGGATGTATGGAGCCGTGTCGAGGTTCGGTGCTTCCCGACGTCGGACGCGAGGTTCACCTCGGATGTCCGAGCGATCGTGGAGGAGTGGGTGAACGCCGACTTGACCACGGATGCGCTCGCCGATCGACTCGCCCCAACCTATCCCAACGTGAAGGTCCTGGAGCAGGACAGCCTCGCAAGTCTCGGGAAGCGGCCGGTCTTGTATGCCTATCGCGACGGCGCCCCCTAACCGTCGAAGGCTGCAGCCGGTCGCATTCCCTTCGCTGCGAGAGGGCACCTGGCCCGCCAGGTAGCCGACTGGTACCAAAATCCCGTGGCGCCTGAGGGCATACTTCGATAGGATTGCCGCCTCCTGAGCGGGAGTAACTCAGTTGGCAGAGTGTCTGCTTCCCAAGCAGGATGTCGCGGGTTCGAGCCCCGTCTCCCGCTCCACTTGATCCCTGACGCTGTCATCCGCCGCGACGGTCCGCGTGTGCGGCTGCGCGAGGCGACCCTGGCCGACGCCGAGGTGGTCGACGCGCGGGCCGCCGATCCCGCGATGTGGGGCGAATTCAACGACTTCGGCCTGCCACGACCGCCATCCCTCGCGGAGAACCTGGCGGACGGCAAGCGCATGGTCGCGCCCGACCGCGGACAGCTCCTCGTCGAGCGCATCGAGGACGGCGCGGTGATCGGCGACGTCGGGTGGCGCACGGTGTCATACGGTCCCGGCGAGGAGTCCCGCGCGTTCAACATCGGTGTCTCGCTGAGCCCGGAGTACCGCGGCCAGGGCTTCGGCTCCGAGGCGCAGCGCCTACTTGCCGAAGTGCTCTTCGACCTTTTCGACGCCGAGCGGATCGAGGCGAGTACCGACATCGACAACATCGCTGAGCAACGCTCGCTCGAGAAGGCCGGCTTCACGCGCGAGGGAGTCCTCCGCCAGGCGCAGTTCCGCGCCGGCAGACGTCATGACCTCGTCAGCTACTCGATCCTGCGCGACGATCTCAGAGCCAGCCCCGGGCCCTGAAGATCAGCCACAGCCCAACGCTGGTGAGGATCATCAGGCCGAGGGCGAATGGGTAGCCCCACTCCCAGTGGAGCTCTGGCATGAAGTCGAAGTTCATGCCGTAGACGGTCCCGATGAGGGTCGGCGCGAACAGGATCGCCGCCCAGGCTGAGACGCGCTTGATCTCCTCGTTCTGGTCGTAGCTCGCCTCCGTCAGGCGCTTGATCTCCTCGTTCTGCGCCTGGCTGACGAGCGTGGCATTCAGCATCAACACGTCGGACAGCATCTGGCGAAAGCCGTCGACCCGCTCGACGACGGTCGTGGCGTGGTCGGCGACGTCGCGCAGGTAGCGCTGGAGCTCCTCATCGGTGCCGTACTTCTCGAACCCTGCCACCAGCCCCCCAAGCATCCCGAGCAGCGGACGGGTCGACCGCTGGAACTCGATGACCTCGCCCGACAGCTCGTAGATCCGGCGGGACACTGTCGGGTCGCCTCTGAAGACCTGACCCTCGATCTCGTCGATGTCCTTCTGAAGGCCGGCGACGACGGGGGCGTACCCGTCGACGACGCTATCGAGGATGGCGTAGAGGACCGCCTCCGGCCCGCGGGCGAGGAGCTCTGGGTCGTCCTCCATCCGATGGCGGACCGCGCCGAGGTCGGGGGTCCGACTGTGACGCACGGTCAGCACGAAGTTCGGCCCGACGAAGACGTGGATCTCGCCGAACTCGACCTCCTCTTCCTTGTCGAGATAGGTCGCCGCGCGAAGCACGACGAACAGCGTGTCGCCGTAGCGTTCGAGCTTGGGACGCTGGTGGGCGACGATGGCATCCTCGACCGCGATCTCGTGGAAGCCGAACTCGTCGGCGACCGGGATGAGTTGGGATTCCGTCGGGCGGAGCATGCCGATCCAGGCCATCGCCCCGGGCTCGTCCCGCAGCTGACTCGCCGCCTCGGCGACGGTCGCCGGGCTGGCGATCCGACGGCCGGCGCGGTAGATCGCGGCGTCGACGACCGACTTCTCGACGGGCGCGACGACGTCCTCCGGCCGCGCCTCCATCGACACCTCGGGCGCGTGCTCGATGACCTTGCCCGCTCTCGGGCGCGTCGGACGCCTGGTCAGTGATGGGAATCGGCGCCGGTCCGTCATGACTACCCCTGCGACGTCAGACTGCGGTTCCTCCGCACATCATGACCGGACCCGGCGGACGGAACTTGGGCGTCAGCTACTCCATCCGGCGCGGCGGTCTCTGAGCCCTCGGCCGGGTTTGCCCGATGTGCCCAAGCGCGACACCAGCGTGACCAGGACGATCGCGAGCCCACCGGAGACTAGGACCAGCACGAGATCGGCGATCGGGAGCGTCGGTTGCGATGCGGTCGGCTGAGCGGTCGACGTCGGTCTCGACGTCCTGCCGAGGGGACACGACGGGGGCCGCAGCCGGGCTTTGGATCGGCGCAGTCGCCGCCGCCGATGGGGCCGGGCTGACGGGCGCCACCGGGGCCGCGGCCGGAGCGGTCGCGGTCGACGTCGTCGACGCCGGCACCGGCTGGATCGAGACGTACTTGTTGTCCCAGATCATCCGTTTGGGCGCGTACCACCACTTGGTGAAGAACTGCTTGAGCTGCGTGACGGTCAGCTTCTTGTTCGGCGGCATGTCATAGCCGAAGGTCCGGTTCTGCAGGCCCCATAACGGGCCGCTGACCCGCACGCTGGTCACCGTGAAGTCGTAGGTCTTCGCGGGATCCGCCGTGGCGGTGAAGCCGTGAAGCACCCAGCCGTGATTGCCGTGCGACACGGTCAGGGCGACGGGCAGGTTGGTCAGCCGCATGCGCTTGACCGCGAGCCGGAGCGCTGTCGTGAAGGAGGTGCTGGCGATGAGCCGGTACCGATCGTCGACGTAGTGCCTGAGGCCGGCCGTCCAGCCCTGCGGATCGACCCCTGCCGAGCGGGGCAGGCTGTACCGGTTCTTGGTGCGCATGTATTCGAAGTACTTGTTCTGGTTCCACCGGCTGTGGTCCTGCTGGTCGTACTTGATGTTGCGCATGATCTGCAGGCCGGCCGCCGTGCACCACAGCCACGACTTCTGGGTCGAGAAGACGCCGGTCCGGTACAGGTTCATGCCGCCGCGCCACGTGGGGAGCGCGGCATCGGCGGGCGTCGGCGTGGCTGCCCAACCGACCGAGATGAGGAGCGCGACGACCAGCCCGAGGACGGGCCGGAGGCGTCGATTTGTTCCGGCCATGGGTCCATCCTGCCCCACATCGGTGGATCGCGCCACCGCGCGCCCGGTGCGTTGTGGCACCGCCGCCGGCCTCTACGCCCCGAGCGCCAGCGCCCCCAGCCGCTCGGTGAGCCGCAGGTTCTCGGCGTAGTCGATCGGCACCTCGACCAGTGACGGCCCATCGACCTCGAGCGCGCGCATCAGCGTCGGGTACAGGTCCGCGGCGTTCGACGGTCGGAAGCCGGCGATCCCGAACGACTCGGCGTACGCCACGAAGTCCGGGTTGCCGAATTCGACCCCGAACGGTCGACCGAACTCGTTGCGCTGCTTCCAGTCGATCAGGCCGTAGCCGTCGTCCCGCCACACGATCACGCAGATGTTCGGCACCGACCCGCTTCGCCGTCTCGAGCTCCTGGCTGTTCATCAGGAACCCGCCGTCGCCGCACAGCGCGACGACCTTGCGGTCCGGGTGGACCAGCTTGGCCGCGATGGCACCCGGGACCGAGATCCCCATCGCCGCGAACCCGTTCGAGATGATCACCGTGTTCGGCTCGTACGCCTGGTACATGCGGGCGACCCACACCTTGTGGGCGCCGACGTCGGACACGACGATGTCCGACGGCTCGAGCGCGCGGCGCAGGTCGACGATCGCGCGCTGTGGGGTGATCGGCCAGCCGTCGTTCGAGGCGTGCGCGGCGAGCTCCTCGAGCAGCTGCATCCGCAGGTCGGCATGGACGAGGATCTCGCGCGCCTCGTGCCGCTCCGAGGCACTGCGGCCGCCGACGCCCATCGGCTCGACCGCCTCGAGCAGCCGGCGCAGGGTCCCATCGATATCGCCGATGAGCTCGACCTCGGGCCGGTACGCGGCGTCGATCTCGGCGGGCTGCGTATCGATATGGATGACCCGCTTGCCGCCGTCCGGGTCCCACGACGACGGGGCGTATTCGACGAGGTCGTAGCCGACGCAGATGACGAGGTCGGCCCGGTCGAAGCCCGACAGGACGTGATCGCGCGCCTGGAGCCCGACCGCCATGAGCGACAGGTGCGACCGGTCGTCGATCGCGCCCTTGCCCATGAACGTGACGGCGACCGGGACGTGCAGGCCGCGGGCGAGCGCGCGCAGCTCCGGCGCAGCGCCCCGTCGCAGTACCCCGTTGCCGGCCAGGATGATCGGCCGCTCGGAGGCGGCGATCAGGCGCGCCGCGTGGTCGATGGCCTCGTCGGTCGGCTCGGGGAAGTAGGCGTGTCCCGGTGTCAGCGGCACCGGCGGCGGCCCGCCGTCGGCCGGACGGATGTCCGTCGCGGCGAGGTCCTCGGGCAGCTCGATGTGCGTCGGCCCGGGCTTCTCGAGCATCGCGACCCGGAAGGCCTTGCGCACGATCTCGGGGATCGCCCGGATGCGCTCGACGCGCGTGTTCCACTTCGTGACCGGCTCGAACATCCGCACGATGTCGACGACCTGGTGCGCTTCCTTGTGGAGCTTGCTCGAGGCGGCCTGGCCGGTGATGGCGACCATCGGCGCGCGGTCGAGGTAGGCGTCGGCGATGCCCGTGACGAGGTTCGTCGCACCGGGACCGAGCGTGCCCATCGCGACGGCGGCACGACCGGTGAGCCGGCCATGGACGTCGGCCATGAACGCGGCGCCCTGCTCGTGGCGGGTCGTGATGTGACGGACCGCCTCGTGGCGCGACAGCGCGTCGAGGATGTCCATCGTCTCCTCGCCGGGGACGCTGAAGACGTACTCGCAGCCCTCCGCCGCGAGGCAGTCGACGAGCAGGTCGGCGGCGCGCCGAGGTCGATCGGGGGTCATGTCCGTAGCGTAGGGCAATAGACTCAGCCGATGAGCCGTCCCAGCCTGCAGATCCTCGCGCCCGATCTCATCGAGCGGATCATCGACGAGGCGAAGCGCGTGCTGGCCGAGGTCGGCATGGAGATCCGCGGGCCGGAGATGCGACGCCGCCTGAGCGAAGCCGGTCTCCCGACGACCGACGCCGGCCGCGTCCTGTTCCCGCGCGATGTGGTCGAGCAAGCGATCGCGTCCGCGCCCCGGTCGTTCACGTTGTACGACCGCGACGGCAACCCGCACGCCGACCTCGGAGAGGACCGCGTCCACTTCGTCCCGGGCTCGTCCGGGCTCAAGACGCTCGACCATCGGACCGGCGAGGTCCGCCTCGCGAACTCGACCGACTTCGTCGAGTACGTGCGGCTGGCCGACGGCCTGCCGCACATCGCCTATCTGGCGACCGCGTTCTCGACCAACGACGACATCGAGGCGCAGGTCTCCGACGCGTGGCGCCTGTACATGGTGCTTACGAACTCGAAGAAGCCGGTGGTGTCGGGCGCGTTCACCGAGCACGGCGTGCCGCGCATGGTCGAGATGATGCAGCTTTTCCGCGAGGACCGGGCCGACCTCATCGCCCGACCGATGTCGATCTTCACGATCACGGCGACCGGCAACTTCCGGTATTCCGAAGACTCGTGCCAGAACCTGATCGACTGCGTCGAGGCGGGCATCGCGGTGGAGATCGTGCCGGTCACGCTGATGGGGCTGATCGCGCCGGTCACGACGGTCGGGGCCACGGTGTTCCACACGGTCGACGTCCTGGCCGGCATCACGATGGCCCAGATCGTCCGGTCGGGGGCGCCGGTGCTATTCGGCGGGGCGCCCGCGACGTTCCACATGAAGATCGCGTCGTCGCCGATGTCCGCGATCGAGGCGATCCAGCTCGATGCGGCCTACATCGCGGTCGCCAAGGCCCTCGAGCTACCGTGTCAGTCGTACATGGCGCTGTCCGACGGGCCCATCCTCGACGCGCAGGCCGGTGCGGAAACGTTTGGGTCGGCGCTGGTCGCCGCCCTGGCAGGCGTCAACAGCGTCTCCGGCCCGGGCATGCTCGACTTCCTGCTCGTGTTCAACCTCCCGAAGCTCGTCTTCGACGACGAGATGTGCGGCCAGGCGTTGCGGTTCGTGCGTGAGATCAAGGTCGCCGAGGACCTGCCGGTCAGCGCACTCATCGACCAGCTCATGGCGGACCAGCACCTGATCATGGCCGAGCACACGATGGCCCACTGGCCGACCGAGCTCTACCTCCCCTCCTCGATCGTCGACCGCGACAACCGGGAGAACTGGCTGAAGGCCGGCGGCAAGGACACGTACCAGCGGGCGGTCGATGAGGTGGAGCGGCGGCTGGCGGCGTACCGGCCCATCGAGACCGATCCGACGATCGACGCCGAACTGCGGCAGATCATCTCGTCGGGCTTCGAGTCGCAGACGGAGCTGCCGTTCATCCCGCCGGCGTCCGAGCCTTCGGATGAGGCACTCGCCGCCGTGTCGGCCGGGAATGGCGCCGGCCCGGCGCGCGGCCGGCGGATCAACGCTCGACGACGGGCGAGCGTCGAGTGAGATGACCCGGGAGCCGGTCGGCTGGGATGTCGATAGCCCCGTCCAGGCGGAGGTCTTCGTCCTCTGGCTCGATGGCGATCGGATCCAGTTGACCGGACCGGACGGGCCGCAGGCCTGGCACCTGCAACTCGGCCCGATCGAGCACCCGGTCGAGGTCGTGGAGCGGATCGTGCGCGACGTCGTCGGGCCGCCCATGCTGGTGCATTCGACCTCGTGGCGGCGTGACCGGGACGCGGTGATCCTGTCGTTCGTCGTCGTCATCCCGCCCGAGCTCGTCGGGTCGATGGCCAGCGTGCCGATCGGGCGGGCCGAGCTCGCCCGCTCCGAGGCGACCGCCGCGCCACGCGATATCGCAGTTGAGGCCGTCGTCGAGCACGGCATCCGGCATCTCGCCTGGCTGGCCGAGGACGACCAGGTGGTCGCGGACACGCTGCCGCCGGCATGGCGTCCGATCCTGGCGGCGTATGTTCCCGAACCGTTCCGGGCATTGGGCTGAAGGAGGTAGAGGTGGGAGAGTCGACCGAGTACACGAACCGTTGCGCATGCGGCTGGAAGGTGACGGGCCCACTGGACGATGTGGTCGACGCCACCATCGACCATGGCCGCCGCATCCATAACATGGAGGCGACCCGAGCGCAGGTCATCGCGGCCGTCACCGGCCCGCCGGCCGACGACGACGCGGCCGAGATCAGCGCCTGATCAGGCGTCGGCACGATGTCTCCCTCGAGCCGCCGCATCCTGATACTCGGCGCGACGCTGCTCCCGCTCGGCGCGCTATCCATTGCCGGGTGCGGCTCCCAGACGGCCGTCGCGTCACAGACGTCGAGTCCGGCCTCGGTCGCAAGTCCGAGCGCCCTCGCTAGTCCGACGACCACGAATGGCTCGTATCCGCTTGCCGATGGAGAGGCGTGGATCGTGCTGGACAACGGCGGCGTTGGCGGCGACTTCAGCGCGAGGCTCATCCGGCCGGACGGCACCGACCTCCACGAGATCCTCGGCGACCTCCCGGTGAATCTCGTGACCCCAGCCTGGTCACCGGACGGTCGGCAGCTCGTGTTCGAAGGCGACGGCGACCGCGGCTCGCAACTGTGGGTCGCGAACGCTGATGGAACGGGCGCTCGAGCCTTGATCCCGACGCCGGACACGTGCCCGAGCCAGCGCTGCACCGAGGGCATCCAACCGACATGGTCGCGGGATGGTCGGTCGATCGCCTATGTCGCCTCGACACACGAGGTCGGCGTCTTCATCAAGTCAGCACTTGCCATCCTCGACGTGGCGACCGGGCAAACGCGCGAGCTGTATGCCACCACCGACACGACGCTCGCCTGGCCCTCCTGGTCGCCCGACGGAAGCACGATCGCGATCGAGATCGTCCGGTACGCGGGCGTCCCGGAGGAGTCCCCAGTCGTGTCGGGCGTCATCGGGCTGATCGCCGTCGAGGGTGCGGACCACGCACCGACAGAGATCACGGAACCGAGTCTTCTTGCCGGATTCCCGAGCTGGCATCCGATAGATGACCTCATCGTCGTCAGGACGAATCGCTACAACGTCGACCGGGAGACGGTGCTCGACGAGGCCGCCCCGTCGGACCTCTACACGCTGCGTTCGGATGGTTCCGGCGTGACGGCTGTCACCCACAACGAGGTCGGCGGGGCGGTCGTCAGGGCGCCGTCATGGACGCCTGACGGCCGGATCCTGTTCTCGAAGATGGCCGAGCCTGGTGCGGAAGAACAGCTCCGGGTAATCGAGCCGACAGGCGCGGGCGAGGCGTCCGCGACTGGCGAGGTCGTGACCATCGGCGAGGGGTACTGGCGGCCCGCGGCGTAGCTCGGTGCGGATGCCAGGCAGCCTGCGGGGGCGGCACGTTCAAAGCGAGGAGTTAGGCGAGGTCAGGTCGCTCGCTCCCGGCCCGCCCGCGAATCGCTGGCGTAGCGATGACCCGCCAGGCATCTCGGACCAGTCCTTCCAGCTCATCCCAGTCGACTGGCACGTCCAGGTACACGCCCAGCCAGCCGCGATGGCCCACGTAGGGCGGCCGGAAGAATCGGTCGGGAGCCGCGGCGACCAACGTCTCCTGGGCACCGGCCGGCGCCGCGATCCAGGCAGCTCGCCGGTCGTCGTGGTGTCGATCGGCCGACGTAATGAACTGACGCTTGCCGACGAACCAGCTCGCCTCGCCGTGGCTCAGTCGCTCGGTCGTCGCGGGCAGGCTGAGGCAGATCGCCCGGAGTCGCTCGTATGGATCGGCCGCGGGACGGTTCGGTTCGTCGTTCAGATCGCCCTCATCCGGTTGCTCTTCGCGTCGTGGGTCAGTTCGGCCTTGCCGAGCGCCTCGAGCAACGGCGGGAGATACATCCCGAACCGCCCGCGATAGCCCTTCCGCAGGCCGTACCAGCCACCGACCGGGTTGCTGGGATCGCGTCCCCAGGCCTCGACCGTGCCGGGCTTGGCGTCCTTCTGCTCATCGGCCGCGCCGAGGTCCATCCAGTCGCCGTGCACTTTGAGCATCCCGTGGAGGTCGTCGATCGAGCTCAGGTGGTACTTGAGCTGCGTCGAACCGACCTGGCAGACCAGCGCCGGCGGATCGGCCGACTCATCACGCCACATCTGGTAGTCGGACGTGCCGGGCGGTGTCTTGAGCTGCCAGGGATCGTCCTTGGTGCCACTGCCGGTCATGCCCTCTCCTCCTTCGCTTCGGCCGTCGAGACGGCACGTTCATAGTGCGGCAGCAGGGTCGCCCAGCCGCCCATGTTCCGATCGCGCCAGGTCTGGCCCTCGGTACCGAGGACCTCCCAACCTCGATGTTCGATGTCGACGCGCGTCGCATCATCAGCCAGCGAGACGAACCGGATCTCGACCTCGGTCGCCTCGGCTCGGTCGCGCTTGAGGTGCCACAGGTAGACGAGCCGACCGGGCGGCTCCCAGGCGGTGACCTCGCCCCAGTCCCACTCCTGACCATCGGGCGTGCGCTCGAAGATCCGGCCACCGACCCGACCCTCCAGCACGATCTGCAGGTCTGATCGCCCGGTGTGGGTGTGATCGGCCGGCCACCATCGACCGATCGCGCGCGTCCACGTGTCGAACGCGTGGTCCTGCGGCGCATCGACGTCGAATGACAGGCGAAGCGGCTCGATCATCGTTTCGTCGTCCGCGGTTTCGGCGGTGCCGTGTTCTCGGCGACGATCCGGTAGCGGGCGGCAGCCTCTCCCCAGACGGACTCCAGGTAACGACGGACTTCCTTGGCGCCGAGCCCGTCGAGCGCATAGAGGTGACGAACGCCGACCGCGCGCTCCTTGACGAGGCCGGCTTCCTTGAGGAGGCGGAGGTGGCGAGACACGGCCGGCCGGCTGATCGGCATCCCTTCGGCGATCCGGCCGACCGACAGCTCGCCGTCGCGCAGCAGCTCGAGGATCTGGCGTCGATGCGGGTCGCCCAAAGCATCGAATGGGTCGGTCGTCCGAGCGGTGGCTGCGCGGTCAGTCGGTAACATTCTGGTTACGGTAACACGAGGGTTACGAGGCTGGCTCGTCGTCGCGCAGCGTCGTTGGTTTGGTCGCGACGACCGGCTCAGGACTGAGTTCGCCGCCGCGGACCGTCGCCCCGAGCACGATGGCCGCCGAGACGATGACGATGTTCTTGATGATGTACTGGCCCAAGAGCGTCGGTGCGATCGGGAAGATCGTGAACGCCTCCGTCGGGAACAGGAACAACGGCGTGATCGTGCCGAGCATCTGCACGAAGAGCAGCAACAGCACTGCCCGCATCCAGCGACCGACGAAGAGGCCGATCCCGATCGCGATCTCCCAGGCAGCAAGGATCGGGAGTGCGGTGGCCCGCGGGACGAGACCGCCGGTGAGCGTCTCGATCGTGCGACCAGCGAGCTCTTCGGCTGGGCTCGCGTTCGGGAAGAGCTTGAGCACACCGAACCAGAAGAACACGACACCCAGCGCAAGCCTGAGCAGCGTCACACCGTGCTCGGCCATCCACTCGGTGATGCGCCGGTCGAGCCGGTCGAACCAGGCCGGCGGGCGCACGTTCAACAACTGCGGACCTCCTTCGTCGGTCCGGTTGTATCACGACCTCAGGTCGGTGAGCGCCTCACTGCTTGAGCTGAACGATCGCGAGGGCGTTCTTGCCGGGGTCGATGATCCACGACATCCAGGCGAAGCCAACGTCGGCGATGCCCTTCTCGGTCTTCAAGTTGGGTAGGTCGTACTCCTCGATGGGAATCCCTCGCGCCCGGATGTCATCGATCTCGGCTTGGAGTTCGTCGACCTCCCAGCCGATCTGCGTCTGGCTGTCTGCCGTCCCGACGGTGCTCTTTGACACGGCCAGCTTGGTGCCGCCACCGCACTTGAATTCGATCTTGTGGTCGCTTTCGGAGATTATCTCGAGCCCGAGTCGATCGTGGTAGAACTCGCGGGCCTCGTCGAGATCCTTGGCAAGCAGGATGGGATGGACTTTCGCGGTCCCGAGCATGGATTCGCCTCCGGGTGAGGTCGAGCCCAGGATCGATCCCCAGGCATCTCACCACTTGGACGCACCCTACTCCCGCGCTGTTTGACTTCGAGCCCCTCGAGACGCGACGAGACCATGGCATCGTTAGCCCCATGGATCGCGATGATCCCGCGTACAAAGGGCAGGCCGATTACACGCCCCTGCTCCTCAAGCTGTATGACCCGATCGTCATCGGCTTCGTCGCATGGATCGTCTGGCGTTGCCCCGCCGACCCGATCCTCGATGGCTATCGGCGACTCATCCGCGACAACCATCTCGACATCGGTCCGGGCACTGGGTATTGCATCGACAACTCGTGCCTTCCCGACGGCAGTCGAGTGACCATCGTTGACCCCAACACGAACGTCCTTCGCTTCGCCTCGCGCCGACTGCGCAGGCTCGACGTCACCGCGGTCGAAGCCGATGTCCTGAAGCCGCTCCCAGTCGAGGGACCGTTCGACTCGGCGGCGTTGAACCTGGTGATCCATTGCCTGCCGGGGCCGATGTCGCGCAAGGCACTGGCGGTCGCGAACGTCGCCGCGACGCTGGCGCCGGATGGCGTGCTGTTCGGGGCGTCGGTGCTTGGCAGGTCGGGGAACCACACGTGGCTGGCGCGCCGGGTCCTCGGCGCCTTCAACCGGCGCGGTGCGTTCGGCAACCTCGACGATACCGAGGAAGGACTCCGCGAGATCCTGGCTGCGTCGTTCGAGCATGTCGAGCTCGAGACGGTCGGCTCGGTCGCGATCTTCTCGGCGAGAGGCCCGCGTTTGACAGCGTCGAGCTAGACGAGACCTCAGTCGCCAGAGTCGTGACGCGGACGTGGATCATCTAGGTCGCCGGAGTCCTAGCGCTACATCCCGTATCGAAGGCGCATCGTTCTCTCGTCGATGGACGCGCGCAGTCGATCTGGTGGCGGAAACACCCTCGGCATCCGATCCGTGAACCAGCTGTACTCGATCCCCTCGAGATACCCGCCAGCGACCCAGACGGTGATGACCCCGATCGACTCGTCGTCTGGCCCAAGCACCTGCGCCTCCACGGGCAGCACGCCGTTTTGCACCGACGCCGGACGCCCATCCCTGACCTCGAGGCTGAGTTCGGTCGTCCTGCCCCGGGTGACCCACACGTGCGGGACCTGCGCTCGAAGCTCCTTCCCGCCCGGGAAGTCCGCGATGTCGAGGATCATCCGTAGCGCGGCCTCCTCATCCGTCGTCAACGCGCGATCGAGGATCGCCGATGGGACCAAGGGATCGGCGTGCGGCAATTCCTGGCCGGTGTCCTGGCCCCTGATCGATCGAAGCAGACCGATGAGTTTGGAGACGACGCTCACGTCCGCCCGAGTTGAGCATCACTATCCGATCGGCGATAGGTGATCGCGAGGTCCGGCTCCCAGGTCGCGCCGTCCTGCGACGCCTCCCACTGACCGGCGATCCTCGATCCTCCGTCCTCGAACGTCCCGACGAACCGCTGCGCGAACTCCGGGTCGTCCCGCCACAGGCGCCACTCGCCGTCGCTCAGGCTCGTGCCGTAGATGCGCTCGACGCCGCGCGAGTCGAAGTAGTGCATCACCAGCCCATCGCCGCCTGCGCCGATGACCAGCACGCTGTCCGGGAAATCGTCGTGCTCGTTACGCGAGCGGCCGATCAGGTAATGCCCGCCCTCGAGCCACTCGAAGCTGGCCGAGCCCGGCACCTCGACACCTGGGAGTGAGGGGTGGGTCGCGATGCTCTCCCACGTCCCGACCAACGCCTCGAAACCATCGAGCTCATGTGCGCGTGCCGTCATGTCTCTCGGATCTTCCAGTACGAGTCCTTCTTCATGATCTTGTCATCTCGGATCGTCCAGAGGTCGCACCCTCGGACCTCGATGCGCTGGCCAGTCGTCGTCGTGCCGGACAGCGTCCACTCCGAGGCGCCGCGATCACCATCGACGAAGTGGTCATCGTCCCCGTAACGGACGTCCGGGATCCCGGAGAAGCGGGCCGCAAAGGCGTCGCGCACTGCCTCCGTGCCGACGAAACGTTGACCCCAGCGATCGGGTCCACGTGGCCCTTCGAAGACGGCGTCATCGGCGAAGTGGGTCATGATCGCGTCGAGGTCGTGTCGATCGAAGGCGGCGGCGACCTGCCTCAGCATCTCGACCGCATCTTCGTGGTCCACTTCGCTCCTCCCAGTGCGTCGCTACGGCGTGTGAAGGGTCAAGCGCATGAGCGCGCGCTTTGACCTGAGGACCGATTCGATGCTGGCCCGAGTGTATGGGGGTTGAGATACGAGACCGCGGGCCAAGACCGCAGGAAGGTGCTCGCAACTGACGCAGCACCGACAGCGCTCTGGACGACACGACCAAAAGGGCCTTGGCGGTCAACCCGAAGTCATCGGAGCCGTGACCCGCGGTGCACGCGGACACCGGAGCCCTGAAGGGGCGTTTGCTGCCTCACTGCCGTTCCTTCATGATCGCCACGCACAATCCCGTCGTTGACCTTGGGGGGTTCCACAACATGCCTGTCAGTCTGTTCGCGCCGCGACGACGCGCCGCCCAGCGCTTGCGCTCTCGGGCCACCGGTCTCGGTCTGGCGGCGGGGCTCCTGATCACGCAACTCACGATCGGTGGAGCATCGGCTGGTCCCGCGGGGCGTGAGGGACTCGTCGTCTATTCGAGCGTTCCTCGCAACGGTGCGGGTGCCGACCTCGGCAACAGCGACCTCTGGTTGACCTCGTCGCACAGCAATGCGGAGCGTCGGCTGACGAGCACGTTGGAGGCCGAGGTCGGCCCGTCGTGGGCCCCCGACGACCGACGGATCGCCTTCTCGCGACACGAAGAGGACGCGAACGGTGTGTCCCTCGGATCATGGCTGTACACGATCGATGCGAACACAGGCGGCGAAACGCTCCTGACCGATGCCGGGTCGTTCACATTGCCTTCATGGTCGCCCGGCGGCGACGAGCTGGTCTTCGGCGGTCATAGCTTTGCGACCGAATGGGATGGAATCTCGAACAACCTCTACGCGATGCCGTCGAGCGGCGGAGCGATCCGCCAGCTGACGTTCGGACCGTTCGCCGACACCAACGCGGCGTGGTCACCGAGCGGTGACCTGATCGCCTTTTCGAGTAATCGCGGTGGTCCTGGGTCGCAGATCTGGCTGATGAACGTCGATGGCACCGGACTGCACGAGATCCCGACCGGCCTTGCCTATGCCCAGGCGCCCGACTGGTCACCGGATGGGCAGTGGCTCATCGTGGTGGGGCTCCTCGAAGGTTCCCCGCCGCCCGAGGTGTTCAAGGTGCGACCGGACGGCACGGACCTCACGCAGCTCACGAACCTCCCAAGCCAGGGCAAGGAGGACCCGGTGTGGTCCCCGGACGGTTCGCTCGTCCTGTTCCACGCTTATGCGCCGCGCGGGACGACTGGGACATTCGGCAGTGAGTTGATGGTCGTTCCATCCGTCGGGGGTGTGGCCGAACTGTTCGGTCCGGGCGTTCGTCACCTCGAGGGGCAACTTTCCCCGGACTGGCAGGACTGAACACCAGGCGGCCTCTACGGGACCGACTAGGATCTCGGCCCAGATGACCTTCCCGCTCGGTGTCCAGTCACCCCGCGGTGTCGATCTCCCGCTTGCGGCGATCGACGAAGAGGTCGAGCGCTTCGGCAACGGCTGGATCTAGCGTCGGTGGGACAGCCTCCGCCAGGAGGCGCTTCCATAGGCCGTTCGCCCGTTCGGTGGCCGTTCGCGAGCCGTCCGCCTGCCACGTCTCGAAGTTCCGCCAATCCGAGACGAGCGGCGTGTAGAACGCTGTCTCGTAGCGCTCCAGTGTGTGCGCCGTCCCGAAGAAGTGGCCGCCCGGGCCGGCCTCGGCGATGGCCTCGAAGCCCAGCGACGCATCGGAGACCTCGATCGGCTGCAGCACCTCGGCCATCATCTGCAGGATCTCCGCGTCGATGATCAGCTTCTCGTACGATGCGGTCAGCCCGCCCTCGAGCCAGCCGGCGCCCTGGTACAGCAGGTTGACGCCGCCCATGACAGCGCCCCACACGGCCATCTCGGCCTCATAGGCCGCCTGGGCATCGACCACCGGTGATGCCGTCGCGTTCGACGACCGCCACGGCAGGCCGTACCGCCGCGCCATCTGCCCGCTGGCGAACTGCGACTTGACCAATTCCGGCGTCCCGAACGCCGGGGAACCCGTCCGCATGTCGACGTTCGACGTGAACGCGCCGTAGATCATCGGCGCACCCGGTCGCACGATCTGGGCGAGCGCGACCATGAACAGCGCCTCGGCGTTCTGCTGGGCGATTGCTCCGGCCAGCGAGACCGGGCTCATCGCGCCCGCCAGCGTGAATGGCGTCGCGACGACCGGCTGGCCGTGGAGCGCCATCTCGATCAGCCCGTCGCTCATCGGCCCATCGAGTCGCAACGGCGAGTTCGTGTTGATGATCGTGATGAGCGACGGCTCGCGAAGCAGGTCGTCCCGCGACACGCCGCGAACGAGGCACGCCACCTCCAGCGCGTCGTCGACGACGACCCGTCCCGTGCCGAGGCAGTGCCACGTCTTGTCGAGCTCGGTCGCGAACGCCTGGTACTGGTCGAGATGGCGCGTCTCGACCGGCAGGTCGGTCGGCTCGAGCGGACCGCCGCCCTCCTGGTGGATGACGTCGAGCGCGCCGATCAGCCGGACGTAGTCGCGGAAGTCGGCGATATTGCCGGGTCGTCGACCGCGGTCGAGGTCGCTGACGAACGCCGGCCCACCGACCGCGCAGAAGACCAGGTGCGCTCCTCCGAAGACGACGTCCCGCTCCGGGTTCCGGGCGTGCAACCGGAATTCCGAGGGCGCCTTCGCGACCAGCTCCTCGACCTGCCCCGGGTCGAGCCGAACGGTTCGCGACGAGCGGTCCACGGACCCACCCGCACCCGCCAACGCATCCAACGCGCGGTCCCCCAGCACCTGCATCCCGATCTCGGACAGGATCCGCAGCGACGCCCGGTGGATGGTCTCGACCTCGTCCGCCGACAGGATTTCGACCGGTCGATAGGGGTTCACGAGGCGGCGCCACGGGAGCTGGCGGATCCCCGCCGGCCCGCGTCGCGGCCGGCGATGGACCGCCCCGTGTTCGCTCACGTCGCGATGCTACGCGGGCGCACCAGCCTTCTCAGATGGGTCTCAGCCAGCGCCCCTTCGATACAGCGTGACACGGCGGATCGGCCGCCGGGCTCGAAGGAAGGCGCAGACATGCGACGCAAGCTCCTGGCCTTGGCCGTCCTGATCGCCGTCGGGGTCGCGGCGCTGGCGGTCGGCGTCGGCGGGATCGGTGCCGGCACCACGACCGCGACCGAGTACCTCACCGCGAACGCCGCGATGGGAGACGTCACGGACGAGGTGGCCGCGACCGGCAGCCTGGCCGCGGCGACGACGTACGGCCTCGCCTTCGGGTCGACGCCCTGGCTGATCGATGGCGACACGGAAGCACCGGCCTCCGAGGCCAGCTGGCCGGTCACCGACGTCGCGGTCAAGCCCGGCGACACCGTGACGGCGGACCAGGTCCTTGCCACGGCCGACACATCGGCGGCGAAGCGGGCCTACGAGCGTGCCACGGTCGATCGCCAGACCGCCAACCTGCAGCTCGCGATCGCGGGGGAGCAGCTGGCCGACGCCGAAGACGCCGACGACGCCGACGCGGAACGACAGGCCCGGCTCGCGGTGTACGCGGCCGAGAACCAGTACTCGCAAGCCGTCGAAGCGCGTGACGGCGCGCGTGCTGCGCTGCGTACCGCGACGATGCGCTCCCCCATCGACGGGATCGTCACGGAGGTCAACGTGACAGCAGGATTCGACGCGCCGGGTGGCGTCGCCATCGTCGTCGCCTCGACCGCCATCACGATCACCACCGACGTCGTCGAGAGCGACCTCGCGGACATCGAGGTGGGCCAGAAGGCGTCGGTCACGATCGATGCGATCGGCGCGACCGTGGAAGGCACGGTGACCGCCATCTCGCCCACCGCCGGCGACAGCTCATCGGGCGTCGTCGCCTACCCGGTCACCGTGGCGCTCGACGAGACGCCGACGGACGCCCGGCCCGGGATGAGTGCCGATATCGCGATCACGATCGCATCGGCGACCGATGTCGTGACCGTGCCCAGCGCCGCATTGCAGGGTGCCAAGGGTGACTACGCCGTGATGACGCTCGGCGCAGACGGCAACCCGCAGCGCGTGCCGGTCCAGGTCGGCCTCCTCACGAACGCGACCGCGGAGATCACCAGCGGTCTCGAGGCCGGCACGCCGGTCGTGATCGGCACGACCGCCGACCTGATCGGGACGGACGGCGGGGGATTCTCCGGCGGCGCGATCCCGGGTGGTGTCGTTCGACGCATCGACGGCGCCGGGCCGATCACCGAAAAGCCGATCAACTAGGGAGCGGACGATGACAAGGCCGCTCATCAACCTCGATCGGGTCAGTCGGGTGTACCGGATGGGTCCGGTCGAGGTACCAGCACTCGCGGACGTGAGTCTGCAGATCCAGACGGGCGAGTTCGTCGCGATCGTCGGTCCGTCGGGCTCCGGCAAGAGCACGATGATGAACATCCTCGGCTGCCTCGACCGGCCGACCCACGGCGCCTACCACCTCGCCGGCGCCCCTGTCGCCGAGCTCGATGACGACTCGCTCGCACGGCTCCGCAGCCGGACTATCGGGTTCGTCTTCCAGTCGTACAACCTGCTACCGCGCACCTCGGCGCTGGAGAACGTGGCGACGCCCCTGCTGTACCAGGGCGTGCAGCGAGGAGAGCGTGTGCGCCGCGCCAGGGCGACACTGGAGCGGCTGGGTCTCGGCGACCGGGCCGAGCACGAGCCCTCCGAGCTGAGCGGCGGCCAGCAGCAGCGCGTCGCGATCGCCCGTGCGCTCGTGACGGAGCCGGCGCTGATCCTCGCCGACGAGCCGACCGGCAACCTCGACAGCCACGCCGGAGCCGAGGTCACGGCCCTCCTCCGCGAGCTCCATCGCACCGGCCGGACGGTCGTGCTCATCACCCACGACATCGACGTTGCCGCGACCGCGGACCGCCAGATCCACCTACTGGACGGGCGGCTCGCGGCATGAGCGCGATCGAGCTGCTGCGGCTGGCGTTGTCGCGACTCCGCACCAATCGCCTTCGGGCCGCGCTGACGATGCTTGGCGTCATCATCGGCGTGGCATCCGTCGTCGCGCTCGTCGGCGTCGGCCAGGGGACGACGTCGCGCATCACGAACGACCTCGCGAGCCTCGGCACGAACCTGCTCACCGTCAGCCCGACTGAGCAGAACCAGGACGGTTCCACGAGCCTGACCCTCGAGGACGCGATTGCGATCGCTGATGTACCGGGCGTCGCCGGCGTGGCCCCGGAGGTGTCGACGAGCCAGGCGGTCAGCGCCGCCGACGAGTCGACCACGACCACCATCGTCGGCACGACCAGCGCCTACCCCGACGTCCGCGCGTATACCGTCTGGCAGGGCAGCGGGCTGACACGCGGTCAGCGTCGAGCGCGAGCTGCGCGTGGCCGTGCTCGGCAAGTCGGTCGCCGACGACCTTGGCCTCGGCGAGGACGCGGTCGGCACCGAGATCAGCATCGGTGGCATCGGCTTCACTGTCATCGGCATCCTCCAGCCGAAGGGCGGAAGCGGGTTCAAGGACCCGGACGACCAGATCCTCGTCCCGGTGGCCGCAGTGCAGAAATACTTCGTCGGCGGCGACAGCGTGCGTTCGATCGGCGTGAGTGTCGCCGCGGACGCCGACATGGACACGACCAACGCCCGGATCACGGCCCTGCTGCGCGAGCGGCACGACCTCGCCGCGACCGATGACGACGACTTCGAGATCTTCGATCAGACACAGCTGCTGGCGGCGGCCTCGTCGATCAGCGGCACGCTGACGCTGCTACTGGGCGGCATCGCGTCGATCTCGCTCGTCGTGGGCGGCATCGGGATCATGAACATCATGCTGGTCTCGGTCCGCGAGCGGACTCGCGAGATCGGCATCCGCAAGGCGATCGGCGCCCGGGGGCTGGACATCCTCGCCCAGTTCCTGGTGGAGGCGCTGACGCTGTCGCTGCTCGGCGGCCTGCTCGGTGTGGCGCTCGGACTGGGGGTCTCGGCGCTCATCGCGCAGGTCGCCGGGTGGTCGTTCGCCTTCACCCCGACGACCCTCATCGCGGCCGTGCTGTCGAGCCTGCTGGTCGGCGTCGTGTTCGGCGTGTGGCCGGCGCGGCAGGCCGCTCGACTCGACCCGATCGCCGCCCTCCGCTACGAGTAAGGAGACCTTCGATGACCCTGGATCCCGCACCGGCCGTTCCAACGGCGCCGCCGAACCCCATCGGCAGCCCGACCCGGCGGACGAGCCGCGTGCTCGACATGGCACTAGCGGTGGCCGCCGTGCTGGCCATCGGCGGTGTGGCGTTCGCGGCGGGCCGGATCACCGCACCCGCCGGCGCGGGCCCGGCGTTCGCTCGCGGGCCTGGGCCCGGTGGCACGGTCGTCACGCCCGATGGCAGCTTCGACCCCAACGGGCCGAAGCCCGGCGGCCTGGCGCTCAACGGCGGCCTCGCCATCGACGGGACCGTCACGGCGGTCGATGCCGACAGCATCACGGTCAAGCTTGCCGACGGGCAGGAGATGACATTCAAGCTCGACAACGCGACGACCTATCACGAGGCGACCGACGCCTCGTCCTCGGACGTGGCCGTCGGTGACGACGTCTCGGTGAAGGTGAGCGGCGGCCGGGTCACGTCGAACGGCGGCGGCAGCAGTAACGAGACGCCGGAGCTGTCGGCCCGCGATGTGACCGTCACGCCATGACCCGGAACCACCGCTAGGCTGCCGCCATGCACCTGCTCGTCGTCGAGGACGACCCGCGCCTGTCACGTCTCCTCAAGCGGCTGCTCGAGGACGACCGCCATGTGGTCGAGCTCGCGACCGATGGCCAGACCGGCCTCGAGATCGCCGAGGACGCGCCCGGCATCGAGTGCGTGATCCTCGACATCGGCCTGCCCGACATGACCGGGCTCGAGGTCGCCCGCCGGCTTCGGTCGGCGGGATCCGGAGTGCCGATCCTGATGCTCACCGCGCGCGATACCGTGGGCGACCGGGTGACCGGCCTCGACGCCGGCGCCGACGACTACCTCGTCAAGCCGTTCGCGTTCGAGGAATTGTCGGCTCGATTGCGAGCGCTGGCCCGCCGCGGCGCGCCGCCCGGACGCCGCACGAAACCGACGCTGGTCGCCGGCCCGATCGAGCTCGACGAGGCCGCTCGGCGCGTGACCGTCGACGGGGCGACCGTCGACCTCAGCCCGCGCGAGTTCTCGCTCCTGGAGTGCCTGCTGCGGCATGCCGGCCAGACGCTCTCGCGGGACCAGCTCCTCGACCAGGCCTGGCCGTTCGGCGTGGCAGTCACGCCGAACGCGGTCGACGCGTACATCCACTACCTCCGCGACAAGCTCGGTGCTGCCGGCCGTCACATCCAGACGGTGCGAGGTGTCGGCTACCGGCTCGCCGATGCCTGAGGACATCACACCCGGGGAAGCGCGGCTGCTCCGTCGCGTCCGGATCCAGCTGGTGCTGTGGAGCGGCGGCGTCACGCTCGCGCTCCTGGTCCTGCTCGGGATCGTGCTCTACGTGGCGGTCGATCGGTCGTTGTCGACCCAGGGCACCGCGCAACTCGTCTCGCAGGCCAACCAGATCACCAGGACACCGCCCGATCCGGGCGAGGAGCTGCCGGCCGGCGGGTTCATCTTCGGCGGACCGGCGTCCGGGACGTTTGCCATGGTCCTCGACGCGCAGGGCGACCCTGTCGGGCCCGGCCAGCGCATCCCCGGTGGGTTGCCCGTGACGGCATCGGTCGAGGCCGCACGCGCCACCGGCAAACGGGACGTTCGCGAGGCCAGTGTCCCGATCCAGGTCCGCAGCATCACGATCGATGGCGCCAGCGCCAGCGTCACCGAGACCCCTGTCCGGGTCCTGACCGACCCGGTCGCGTTCCGCGGCCGGCAGCTGTACGTCCAGGTCGTCGGCGACCGTTCGACCGAAGAACGCACGCTGCAGATCCTCGTCCTGGTGCTCGTGGTCGGTGGTGCGATCGCCCTGCTGGTCGCGTCCGGGGTGGGCGCGGCGTATGCCAACCGTGCCCTCGTGCCGATCCGCCAGTCACTCGCCAACCAGCGGGAATCCCTGCGCCGGCAGCGGGAGTTCGCCGCGGACGCGTCGCACGAACTGCGGACGCCGCTGACGGTCATCCGGGCGAGCGTCGAGGATCTGGAACGGCACCCGCGCAAGTCGGTGGCGACGGTCGGCAGCGCGCTGACCGACATCCGCGACGAGGTCGACCACCTGACGTCGATGGTCGACGACCTGCTGCTCCTGGCGCGCTCGGATTCCGGAACCGTCGAGCTGGAGCGGGTGCCGCTCGACCTGGGAGATGTCGCGTCCTCGGGCGCGTCCGCGCTGTCGCGCCTCGCGGCCGACCGGAACGTGGCGCTCCTGGTCGATCCGATCCCGGCCGAGGTGTCCGGCGATCCGGCGCGGCTGCGGCAGGTCGTCGGGATCCTCGTCGACAACGCGATCCGCCACGCGCCGGCCGGCAGTCGCGTCGACGTCCGGGTCCGGACCGACGGCAGCGACGCGGTCCTCGTCGTCGAGGACGAAGGGCCCGGCATCCGGCCTGATGATCTGCCGCGCGTGTTCGATCGCTTCTATCGGGCTGCCGGCGCTCCGGGTGGCGGGACGGGGCTGGGGCTGGCGATCGCGGCCTGGATCGTGGAGCGGCACGGGGGCCGGATCGCGGCCGCGAATCGGGAGTCGAGCGGTGCCCGGTTCACCGTGCGCCTGCCGCTGGACCAGCGCCCTTCGCCGGGAGCCTCGCCCGCCTAGCGAGAGATCAGGTACTCCATGCGGCAGTGGAGGCGCTGCGCGCCGAAGCCGCGCCGTAGACTCACGCCGTGAGGCGATCGAACGGCGACGACTGGCCGATCTTCGGTCGCGACGGCCCTGACGTCGCCTGGCGGCCTGATCCCGCTGCCGCGGCAGATGCACGTCTCACGCACTTCCTGCGCTCGACCGGCGAGCCGTCGCTCGACGCACTGCAGGCTCGGGCGCTATCGGATCCGGCCTGGTTCTGGGGTGCGGCGGCCGATGACATCGGCGTCGCCTGGACACGCCGACCGCGGGAGATCGCCGACTTCTCGGGTGGCCCGGCCTGGACGCGGTGGTGGATCGGCGGCTCGTTCGACTGGTCGTGGGCGGCGGTCGAGCCACGCGCGGCGCGCGACCCGGACGGAATCGCGATCACCTGGGAGGGCGAGGACGGCGCGGTTCGCGAGCTGCGGAACGCGGAATTCGCGGCTGCGGTCCGGGGTGCCGCAGCGCAGCTCGCCTCCTTCGGCATCGCAGCAGGCGATCGCGTCGGCATCCTCCTGCCGATGCTCCCCGAAACGGTCGTCGCGGTTCTCGCGGTCAGCCGCCTCGGGGCGATCTTCACGCCGATCTTCTCGGGCTACGGGGCACCCGCCATCGCGTCGCGCCTCGCCGATTGCGACGCCAGGCTGCTCATCACGGCCGATGGGTTCCTGCGGCGAGGCAGCTGGGTCGACCTGAAGTCGGTGGCAGACGCCGCGGTGGCCCAAGCGCCCTCAGTCGAACGCGTGATCGTCGTCCGGCGCGCCGGCGAGGCGCTGGACATTCCCTGGACCGACGGGCGTGACGTCTGGTGGGCGGCGGATGAAGTCCCGCCGTCGACGGCGGCCTCGGATCGCGACCCCGAAGACCCCTACATGGTCATCTACACGTCGGGCACCACGGGCCGGCCGAAGGGCGCCGTCCACGTGCACGGCAGGCTTCCCGATCAAGGCCGCGCAGGATCTTGCCCACACCTTCGACCTCACCGACAGCGACACGCTGTTCTGGTTCACCGACCTCGGCTGGATGATGGGACCCTGGGCGATCGCCGGGTCGCTGCTGCTCGGCGCCCGACTCGTGCTGTACGAGGGCGCACCCGACTTCCCCGGGCCGGATCGGCTGTGGTCGCTGATCGAGCGCCACCGCGTGACACATCTCGGCCTGTCGCCGACCGTCATCCGGGCGCTGATGGCGCATGGCGAGGAGCCGGTCCACTCGCACGACCTGTCGTCGCTCCGGGTCCTCGGCTCGACCGGGGAGCCGTGGAACCCCGAACCGTGGTGGTGGTACTTCCGCGAGGTCGGCGGTGGGCGCTGCCCGGTCGTCAACTACAGCGGCGGCACGGAGGTGAGCGGCGGGATCGTCGGCGGCAACGTGGTCGGGCCCATCAAACCTGCGAGCTTCTCCGGGCCGTGCATCGGGACGGCCGCGGACGTGGTCGATGACGCCGGCGCGCCGGTCCGCGGACGAGTCGGCGAGCTCGTGATCCGCGCGCCGATGCCGGGCATGACCCGCGGCTTTTGGGGCGACCGAGAGCGCTACGAGGAGACGTACTGGTCTCGCTGGCTCGGGCTGTGGGCGCACGGCGATTGGGCATCGATCGATGCCGACGGCTTCTGGTACATCCACGGTCGCTCGGATGACACGCTCAAGGTGGCAGGGAAGCGCGTCGGCCCGGCCGAGGTCGAGAGCGCGGCGGTGGGCCATCCGTCGGTGCTCGAAGCCGCCGCCATCGGTGTGCCGCACGACATCAAGGGCGAGGCGATCGTGGTGCTGTGCGTGCTCCGGCCCGGTGAGCAGGACGACGATGGGCTCAGGGCGGACGTCGCCCGCCACGTCGCCGACGATCTCGGCAAGCCGCTGAAGCCGGAAGTCGTCGCGGTCGTCCGGTCGCTGCCGAAGACACGCTCTGGCAAGGTCATGCGGCGGGTCATCCGCGCCGCCTGGCTCGGCCTCGACCCGGGCGACCTGTCGGCACTGGACGACCCGGCGGCGGTCGAAGCGATCCGGGCCGTATCCTTGCGGCGATGACCCAGATCGCGGCGCCGGAACGCGACATCGTCAGCTGGGATGACCTCGACCGGCTCGTCGGTATCCTCGCGGACAGGCTGGCGGGTCAACGGTTCGACGTCATGCTCGCCATCACCCGTGGCGGGATGGTCCCGGCGGGGATGCTGGCCTACCGGCTGCGGTTGCGCGACATCCTCGTCGCCGCGGTCGAGTACTACGACGACACCGGCCAGCCTGGCCCCTCACCGACGTTCTTCCAGTTCCCCGCCGACCCGCTGCTGCGCGGCAAGCGGGTCCTCATCGTCGACGAGGTGTGGGACAGCGGCACGACCATCCATGCCGTCACCGAGCGGGTGCGCCAGGCCGGCGGATCGCCGATCACGGCGGTCCTTCACTACAAGCCCGAGCATTCCGTCGTCCCCGCCCGCCCCGACGTCCACGCCGTCGAGACCGACCAGTGGGTCGTCTACCCGTTCAAGGCCGGCTACTGACGCCGATGCGTCGTCTCCACCCTCCCACGGAGGTCCCGTCATGACCGATGTCCAGCTCCTGGTCGGTACCCCGAAGGGTGCCTTCTTCCTCGAGAGCGACGAGCGTCGCGAGGACTGGTCGCTGCGCGGACCGTTGTGCGAGGGATGGCCGATCCACGACCTGATCGTCGAGCCGTCGAGCGGGGCGATCCTGGCGGGCGGCGGCAGCCCGTGGTACGGCCCTGCCGTGTGGCGCAGCGAGGATGGCGGGGAGACCTGGACGCACTCGTCCGATGGGCTGTCGTACGGTGACGGCGAGGAGGGGTCGCCGGTCACGACGGTATGGAGCCTCGCGACCGGACCCGACGGGACGCTGTACGCGGGCGTCGAACCGGCCGGTCTGTTCCGGAGCAGCGACGGCGGCAGGACATGGACCCACGTCGAGGGACTCACGAACCATCCCTCGCGGCCGACCTGGGGGCCGGGTGCCGGCGGCCTGATCCTCCACACGATCGTCCCCCACCCGACCGACCCACAGCGGATGTGGGTGGGCATCTCGGCAGTCGGCGTGTTCGAGACGCGAGACGGCGGAGAGACCTGGGAGCCGCGCAACCGCGGCGTGCGCGCCGACTTCGTGCCGGGCCCCGAGCCTGAGACCGGCCAGTGCGTCCACAAGCTGGCGATGGCCGCGGGCGATCCCGAGACCCTCTACCAGCAGAACCACTGCGGCCAGTACCGCTCGACCGATGGCGGGCTGACGTGGACCGACCTGTCGAAGAACGGCGTCCCGAGCCAGTTCGGCTTCCCACTCGTGACCCACCCGCGCGACTCGAAGACGTTCTGGGTCATCCCGCTGACCCAGCCCGAGGACGGGCGGTTCATGCCGGAGGCGAGCGCCGCCGTGTGGCGGACGAGCGACGGCGGCGACACCTTCGAGCGTGGCGACGACGGGCTCCCGCAGGAGGGCGCCTATCTCAGCGTGCTTCGCGAGGCGATGGCGCGCGATTCGCTCGATCCGGTCGGCGTGACGTTCGGGACCAAGACGGGCCAGCTGTGGCACAGCTCAGACGAGGGCGAGTCGTGGCGACTGGTCACGGGCAACCTGCCCGAGATCTGGGCGGTCGAGGCGGTCGTCCGCGAGCACTGATCCATGGCGACGGTGCTGTTGCCGCGGTCATTACTGGCGCTCTTCCCTGGCGTGGAGCGGCGGCACCAACTTCCCGGCGAGAGCGTTGATGACCTGCTCGCGGCGCTCGATGCGGCAGCGCCGGGGATGCGCGACCGACTGGTCGAGGAGGGGCCGCGCCTGCGACCCCACATCAACGTCTTCGTCGACGGCCGGCCGGCCGACCTCAGCACCCCGGTCGGGGCTGATGCGACGGTCCACGTGATCCCGGCGGTCTCCGGCGGCTGAGGGTCCCCCTAGTCCTTTTCGAACGCAGCCAGTGCGTCGAACGTCTCGGTCCGCTCGGCGACCGCGTCGCCGCCGATCTTCCATGGCGCTCGACCGTCGCGCGTCCGCCCGACGGCGCGTGGCGGATCCCCGACTACCGCCCGCCAGCCGAGGTCCGACAGGCGCTCGAGGGTCTCGAGCGCCGCCGCCAACAACGCCGAGGCGTGGTCATCCGCGACCCCGTGGAGCGCCCGCCGGCTCGACACCTTTGCGATCTCGGCTGCTGTCCGGGCAGCAGCGCGGGCATCGGCCGCGGCGAGCGGCATATCCAGGTGCCGTCGACGCATCAGCAGGGCCGTCGGCCCGGTCCGGGCCAGGGCGGCGGCCGCGATGTACGACCATGCGGCGCCGGGCCCCGCGGGGATGCCGTTCCCGCTCGGCTCGTCGAACCGGATGATCTGATCGGGGAACAACGCCCGCCGCACATCCACCTCGGCAAGGATGCGGGCGACGGCAGATGGCTCATCCGCCAGCCAGGCTGGGTAGGCGCCGACCACGATCCGATCCATGGAGAGCCCGTCGGCCTTTGCCAGCCCGACGCCCAGCAGCTGCAGCGCCAGCGCCCGGCCCGATCTCGTCGCCGGATCGGACGGCACGCCCTTGACGAGGTCCGGGGCCACGACCAGCGGCCCCGGCCCGATCGACACGAACGTGTCCGCCCGCCGGTGGAGCCGGCGCGCGAATGCGTGGTCTGCCAGCGACCGGTCGGGGTCGACCCCGCCCACCACGATCTCGGCGACGGGGTCGGCCTCGACCAGGTCGACGCGTTCGTACGCCGCGACGACGGCACCCTCGGGCACGCCGAGCGGCGGGATGGCCGTGCCGAGCCGCACGTAGCCGCGGCGCTGCGCGGCGACCCCGTCGGCGGCCCGGCGAAGCCGCGCCAGCGCGCGCTGGCTGCCCGATGGCGCGGGGTCGCTGTCGTCGATATCGATCGCGGCCCGTCCACGGCGCTGGCCGGGCCGCCATTCGGGCGGCTCCACGCCGGCCGACTGCATGCGATCGGCCAGCTCGCGACCGATCGGCACCTCGACGCGGAGGAGGTCGAAGCCGGCCGAGGCGAGCGCCGCGGCCTCGTCGAGCGCTTCGTCGACTTCGGGCTCGGCGAGGGTCGTGCCCAGCCACGGTCGGGGCACCTCCCCGAGCAGGTCCAGCAGCTCACGACGCGCGACTCGATCGGCGTCGATCCGCTTCACGGCCGCGTCGACCAGCCGCCGCGCCTCGGCCATCGCGGTCGCTCGTCGATCCGGCTCACGGAGCAGCTCGGCCTCGAGCGCCAGGTCGATCGCCCCGGACGCCACGTCGAGCGCCAGTTGTTGGGGCTCGAGGTCGTACTCGGTCAGGGCCATCGCGAACGGCAGTGCGATGCCGCCACCGAGGCCGTCGGCCGCACTGGCCAGCCAGCTGTCGACGGCCGCGCCTGCCAGCGGTCGCCCGGACCGGTCCAGACCGGTCACCCCGAACAGGCGCAGCAGCGCGCGCTCCTGCCCGAGCGTCGTGGATGCCCGAGCGCGTGCGCCCCACGCCCCGGCCAGTGTCTCGGCGCGGTCGGCGAGCTTGTCGATGGACTTGTCAGCCACTGACGGACTCGACCAGGCGGAGGACGGCGAGCATGCCGCGGTACGTCGTCTCGGGGTCGTCGTGGGCGAACCGGATCGTCCTGTCGCCGACGCGCTCGACGCCCGGCATGATCGCGGCGTGGTCGGCGATGACCCCCTTCGGAACGTCGATCTCGATCGCCACCGGCGGTCCGACCTGGAGGACCTGCAGCTCCCCGGACTCGGCGCGCCGGACCGCGCGCTCGGCACCCTCGCGGACACGATCGCGCGCGACTATCCGGGTGGACGGAGATCGCGCTGCGGCCACCATCGATCGTCTTGACGACGACCCGTTCGGCCCATGGCAGCCAGCCCTCGACCTCTTCTGCGAGCGCGTCGTCGCCCGCGACCATGCCGACCGGGATCCCCCAGGCGCCCAGGACGAGCGCGTTCATGCCGTACTCGCCGGTGGGCCGGCCGTCGAGCCGGGTCTCGACCGGCATCCCCGAATAGGTGTGGGCGATCGTCCCGTTCGGGTGTCCGGCCCGAGCGTGATAGCCCACGAACAGCGCGACATCGAACGATGGCTGGCCATCTTCGCCCGGCCGCGCTCCGGCAACCATCGACCACGCCTTCTGGCCCTGGAGGACGCGGGCGCCTGGATGCAGGTCAGCCGGCAGCAGGTTGTACATGTTCCAGTGGCTGTCGTTGACGAGGATGTCGGTGGCGCCAGCGGCGAGCGCGCCCTCGATCGCAGCGTTGGTCTCGCCCACCATCAGGTCGACGGCCACCGGGTAGCGGCGGTCGGCGGGATCCGTCGGATCCGGATGGTTGACCCCGGCGATGCCCTCCAGGTCGACGCTGATGTAGACCCTCACGAGCCCTCCTCCGGGCCACTGCGCGCGGCTTGCCCGATCCAGACATGACCGTCGCGGAATCGCTCGGCCTTCCAGATCGGGGCGCGGGCCTTGGTCTCGTCGATCGCGTAGCGGGCGGCATCGAAGGCCGCAGCACGGTGGGGGCTGACTGCTACTACGGCGATCGACACGTCGCCGAGTGGCACGTCGCCGGTGCGGTGGACGATCGCGACGCGCTCGACGCCGAAACGCACGGCGATCTCGTCGGCGATGTCGCCGAGCACGGCAAGCGCCATCGACTCATGCGCCTCGTATTCGAGCGATTCGACCTCGCGATCGGCGTGACGAGCGGCCTCGGCCTCCTGGCCGGGCGCCGGGGTGCCCGGCGTGACCCGCGTTCGGCCGAGGAACCCGACCGCAGCGCCGTCCTCGGGCGTCGCCAGTCGATCGGTCAGCTCGCCGATGATCCCGGCATCGAGCGACGCAGTCCGCAACTCGAGGATGCGACGCTCGCCGGCACCGCCGGAGACGGGTGGGATCATCGCGACCTCGTCGCCATCGGCCAGGGCTGTGGCGGCGTCGGCGTACGCGCCGTTCCGGGCGAATCGGACCGAGGCGCGCCCAGGAGCGAGCGCCGGGTGGACCGCGACCAATGCGTTCCAGGCATCGCCCACGGTCGCGGCATCCGGGAGGTCGAGCGGGACCTCGCGCGTGCCGGCCAGCTCACGCTGGACCGCGAACAGTCGGACACGCACGCGCACGTCGTCGATCGTCCTAGCCACGCCACGTCGCTGCCAGCAGGCCGTCGCCGACCGGCAGGATCGTGGCGGTGAACCGCCCATCGCCGAGCACACGTTCGCTGAAGGCGCGCAGCGCGGCGGTGTTGGTGTCGCCCGGCTCCACGGGTGTCGCGCCCGACACCCGGCCGCTCCACAGGACGTTGTCGGCGAGGACCAGCGCGCCGGACGCCAGTCGGCCCTCGATCAGGTGGTCGAGGTAGGCGCCGTATTCCGGCTTGAGCGCGTCGATGAACGCGAGATCGAACGGGCCGGCGAGGGCCGGATCGCCTGCTTCGAACGCCTCGAGCGCCTTGGCCGTGACCTGGGTGATCCGTTCGTCGGGGATGCCCGCCTGGCGCCACCAACCGCGGGCCAGGTCGGTGCGCTCGCGGTCCGGATCGATCGTCACGATCGTGCCGTCGGCCGGTTGGCCGAGCGCCAGCCACAGCGTGGAGAAACCGTAGGCGGTCCCCACCTCGACGATCCGTCGACGTCCACCGGCGAGCACGGACAGCACCCGACCCGCGTCCCGGTCGACGATCGGGATCCCCGGCTGGGCGGCAGCCGCCTCGATCGCGGCGAGCGCCGGCGGGAGGTCCGCGGCGATCGACTCGATCCACTCGAGATCCGTCTCGCCCGGGATCCAGTCGCGCTGACCCTTCATCGGGCTCGTGCCACGTCGCTCATACCAGCAGGCCGTAGCCGAAGTACAGCCCCGCTGCGAGGATCGTGCCCGCGGCGATCGTGCCCACGTTGATGTACAGCAGGCCGGTGGCGGACTCCATGGACCGGGTCCGTGCGGTCTGGACGGCCGCCCACGAGACCACGAGCGGGAACAGCAGGCCGACGATCAGGCGGAGCCAGACGAAGAATGCCAACGGTCCGGTCAGCGCGCTGAACGGGCCGGCCGAGGCAGGACCGGCGCCGAGACCGACCCAGGCCACGAACAACAGGACCTGGAGCGCGACCACGCCGAGCAGCAGTCGGGCGATCAGGATGAGCGGCGCCTCGGGGAGCTTGGGGGTCACGAGATACCAGTGGCCCAGGATCATCGCGGCGAACACCCCGCCCGTAGCCGCGAACAGGACGGCCAGCTGGACGAGCAGCGCGGCGGCACCCACCGGCCCGCCGCCCCAGCCGAGCGCGCCGAACACGACGGTCAGGGCGCCGGCGGCGAAGGCCGCCAGCTCCAGCCAGCTCGCGGCGAACGCGGATCGCCGCCGGACGAGCAGCGCGACGAAGGCCAGCGCGACGAACGCCGCGAGCGCGACGCGCCGTGGGATATCGAACGACGGGTCCGGGACGACCGGCGATCCGCCGAGCGTCCCGGGCAAGGCGTCATCGCTGAGCCAGGCGAGGACGCCGAACGCGATCGCGCATGCGGTGACGAACCCGAGGTAGCCACGCGTCGCCGCGGTCCGGCGGCGGAGCAGGACCACGGCCGCGTACGCGCCCAGCGCGAGCCCGGCGAGCACCGTCCAGTTGATGTAGGCGAGGTTCTCCCCGATCTGCGTGGCGACCACGTCGCGAGTGTAGCCGCGTCGCTAGCATCGACACCGACGACTCGATGGAGGTGGCTCATGGCGCTCCCGCCCGACACCACGATCACGTGGTACGGCCATTCGTGCGTCCGCATCGACACGGCCGGTGGGCGCACGGTGATCATCGACCCGTGGTTCGCGAACCCGACCAGCCCGATCGCGGTCGACGCGGTCGACCGCTGCGACCTGCTGCTCGTGACCCACGGTCATTTCGACCACTTCGGTGACGCCCTGGCGCTGGCCAGCCGCTTGCGCCCGGCCTGGCCGTGCATGCACGAGATGAGCCTCTGGCTGGCGCGGCGGCTACCGGGTGGCGCCGACGCCGTCGTGGGGTTCAACAAGGGCGGCACCGTGGAGGCCGCCGGCTTGAAGGTGACGATGGTCACCGCGCACCACTCGGCCGGCGACTGGAACGCTGCCGGTGAGACGACGCTGTACCTCGGCGATCCGGCGGGGTTCGTGATCGAGCTGGAGGACGGCTATCGGATCTACCACGCCGGCGACACCGAGGCGTTCTCCGACATGCGCCTGATCCGCGAGCTGCACCGGCCGGACATGGCGATGCTCCCGATCGGCGGTCACTTCACGATGGATCCGACCGGCGCGGCGCTCGCGGTCGAATTCCTGGGCGTGCAGGAAGTGATGCCGCTCCACTACGGGACCTTCCCGGTCCTGACCGGCACGCCAGACCAGTTGCGCGAGGCGCTCGCGGGACGGGGTCTGGGCGACGTCCGGGTCCACTCCCCGCGCCCGGGCGGCACGTTGGGCTGACGGCCTAGCGGACGGTCGACGGCCGGAACGAGACCGTGTCGACCCAGGTCGTGACGTCGGATCGCCCGAGGTCGATCTCGAGGCTCGCGTTCAGGTCGGCCGCCGACGCCGTCAATGGGAAGACGACCTGGGCCCACGTCGTGGTCACCGGCACGGTGCGCAAGAAGTAGGACGCCCCGTTCGCCGAACCGATGCTGATCCGGATCGCGCGCGCGGTCTCGGCACGGACCCACAGGCTCAACGTGTACTGCCGACCGCCTTCGAGCTGCACGCCGGGCTGCCGCAACGACACGCCCGAGTAGGCAGGACTGGGCAGGCCGAGATCGACCATCGCAGACGTCGTCCCCGCGGCGGGCGCGACCGTGTCGGTCTGGAGGGTGGCGGTGGCACCCGGGCCCAGGAAGAGCGCCCACGGCGGGCCGACCCCGGCCTCGAAGCCACCGTTGTCGATCTGCTCATCCGGGGCAGGTGACGGCTCGGGCGATCCGGGTACGGCTGAGGGCGGCGCGGAGGCGGGCGACGGGCTGACCGATGCCGGCGGGGCCGACGAGGCGGGTGGCGCCGAGGACGCCGGGGGTGCCGAGGCGGGCAGGCGGTACGGACGGTGGCGCGGAGCTGGAGGCAGGGTGGCGTCGCCTCGGCGAGCACGTCGAGCTCCGCCTGGAGCGCCGGGATATCGGCGATGCAAGTCGACCAACACCGTCGCGCCGAGACGGTAGTCGGCGTCATTCCTGTTTGAAGCGCGCAACGTCTCGGTCGCGGAATCGCCCATCGACTTGTAGAGCGCCCCGAGCTTGCCTCCGGGCTCGTCCTCGCCCTCCGCGCCAGCGAGCGCGACCACGGCGCCGGCCCCATACCCGACCGTCACGTTGACCTGGCGGATCAGGGATCGCCACTTCGTCGATTCGCAATTCGGTCCGCGCCAGCTCCCGCTGCAGCCCCTCGGCGAATCCGATGAGGCGCTGGTTGACCGCACGGAGGAGCTCGACCGCCCCGGGGTCGACCAGTGGCTTCGGGGTGGCCGCCGCGACGACGGCGCGACGAGGCGGGGCGCGGACTGCCGCTTCCCACGGGCGAGCCCGGGTTCACTGCGAATGCGGTGGTCGCCACGAGCGCGAGGATGACGACCGCGAGCACGGAGCCGATGACCTCCGGGCCGGGTGGCCGCGCGGGCCGCGGGCTCTGGCGAGCTTCCGGGGTGGTCACGAGCCGGCGCCGGCGACCGGTGCCGCTAGCGCGAGCTCGAGATCGGCGGCCCGCATCCCGCCGATGGTGCGGAAGACGATCGCCACTGACGAGCGGCCCTGGCGGCCGGCGATGATGACGCGATCATCCATCGCGGTGACGTCGAAATCGAGCACCGGGCCCTGATGGCGGACCGTCAACTGGCCGGCGTCGACCGGTCCGAACACTCGCAGCTGGTCGCCGTCACGCGCGATCGCATAGGTCGCCCCGATCTCCAGCCCCGCGTTGCCCGAGATGTAGACGCCGGTCGACAGGACCTCCCCGGCCGTGACGTCATCGGGCGTCGTCGCGGCGACATAGGTCGAGGCCGTGAACGAAGGTCGAGTGCCGAGGGCCATGGGGGACACCATCGCCCGCTCCGGCCAACTCGTCCGCGAATCGCGCCTCGCGGTCCGGGCGCTGCCGATCGGGGTGGGCGCAACGGTGGCGACGCTCGAGGCTCGCTCCGCGATGGGCCGGAAGTCAGGGATCGGGGGCGCCGGCACGGCCACGTCCTCGCGCGCCGGCGGGATCTCGCCGACCGACCCGACACGCAGCGATGCACCGCACTGGTCACATGCCGCTGCCCATCCCTCGATCGGGGAGTCGCAGTTCGGGCAGCGTCCCGGCGGAGCGACCGCGAGGAGGGCGATGGCGATCGGCCCGGTCAGGGCGCCCAGCGCGAACCACACGGCGGGATTCCGCGCGCGCCTGGCTGCGTACCAACCCGCCGTCGGCGCCCCTACACCGGCCAGCAGGACCAGCAGGATGGGGATGCCATCGAGAACCCCCTGCACGCTTCCTCCGTGTCATCAGACCGACGGCGGCCATGCTACCCGAGGTCGGTCGCGGACCGGGCCCGAGCCCTCATTCCACCCTCGCCGCAATGTCGCCGATTGGTGCGGCGGCGCACCAGAACACGAGTTTGCAATGTGGTTCGTGCTCGCTTCGGCCCGTATTCGCAAGTGTATTTGAGAGGTCGGGGCCTTACGATAGGGTCCTCGCGGGCTGGTACTTTCGGATCAGCCTTCTGGGCGCTGTCATCGGGTCTCTATCGGGCCCATGTCGGTATCGACGCTCATTCCTTGGGGAGGTCGGGGTCGTCGCGGTTTAGCCGGAGCACCGAGGCTTCGGCACGAAGGGGGAAAAAGAGAATGCGTGTCACCGTAGTCGGTTTGGGCTACGTTGGGCTCGTTACGGGCGCCTGCCTCGCCGAGTGGGAGCACGACGTGACGGGCGTCGACGCAGATCCGCGTCGACTCGCCACCTTGCGCGAGGGCCGTGTCCCTTTCCATGAGCCCCGGCTGCCCGAGCTGGTGGCCGATGGTGTGACCAACGGCCGGCTGTCCTTCACCGACGACCTGCGCGGTGCCGCCGCCTCGGCGGACATGGTCATCGTCGCGGTCGGCACACATGACGGGAACGGCGGCTGGCAGACGGACACCGTGCGCGGCGCCCTGGCCGACATCGTGCCCGTGATGGCCGACCACGCGACCCTGATCATCCGCTCCACGCTCCCGCCCGACTTCATCAAGCAGCTCCCCGCCCTGGTCGCCAGCCGGCGCGCGACGGCCGGCCTGCCGTCCATCCCGGTCATGCTCAACCCGGAGTTCACTCGCGAGGGTCGGGCGGTCCGCGACTACCAGCAGCCCGACCGCATCGTCCTGGGCGTCGTGAGCGACCCGGACGGCCACGGCGAGGCCGCCCTCCGCGAGCTCTATCACTCGGCCGCTGCTCCGGTGGTCGTGATGGGCGCCATCGATGCCGCCATCACAAAGCTCGGCGCGAACCTGTTCCTTGCCACCAAGATCAGCTTCGCCAACGAGCTGGCCGAGATCTGCGACGCATTCGGGGCGGACGTCTCGACGGTCGTCGACGGGATGTCCTACGACAGCCGCATCGGTGGCGCCTTCCTGCGGGCTGGCGTCGGCTTCGGCGGCTCGTGCCTGCCCAACCAGGTATCGATGACCATCCGGACCGCCGCCCAGTTCGGGGTCGACACGCCGTTGCTTGCCGCGGTCGACGAGGTCAACCATCGCCGGCGCAGCCAGGTGGTGGAACGGGCTGCCACCCTCCTCGACGGGACCGTCCGCGCTCGCCGGATCGCCCTGCTCGGGTTGACCTTCAAGCCCGATACGGACGACCTGCGTGACGCACCGGCACTCACGATCGCCGGCGAGCTGATCGACCTGGGCGCTACGGTCGTCGCCTATGACCCCATGCCGACCGCGCGCGAACGATCCGCGACGCTGGTCCCCGGGCTGGAGGTCGTGTCGTCGGCCGCCGATGCGCTGCGCGGCGCGGACGTCGCGGTCCTCGTCACCGAGTGGCCCGAGTTCGTCGACCTCGATTGGGGCCTCGCCGGGCCGACCATGAGCCGCCGCATCGTCATCGACGGCCGCAACGTCCTGACCGGCGAGCGGCTGGCAGCGGACGGCTTCACCTACAGCTCGTTCGGTCGCGGCACGATGGTGCCGGAGTCCATGGATGAAGTCGCCGCCGGAGCGGGTCGGGTCGCCTCGCTACAGTGGGGCCGCGGGTGACGCCAGCGCGTCGTCACCACCTCGTCGTCGCCCTGATCGCGGCGCTGGCCGGCGCCGGCATCGGTCTCGAGCTCGCCCGCGCCGGCATCGGTCTCCAGCCGAGTCTCGCCTGGTGGCTGGGCGTGATCGGCGTCATCGCGCTCGTACTGGTGCTGATCACCGCGCCCGCTGAGCACGAAGCGGCTCCGATCGCGACATCGGCGCGAGCCGGCTGGGCCGAGTTCCGCCGCGAGCTTCGCCGTTCGCGCCGGTCCGTCCGGTCGATGACGATCCTGCGGCTGCCCGGCCCGGCAGACCCGGAGGCTGCGGCCGCGGCCGACCTCGAGGGCAAGTCACGCCGGCTGCATGAACATCTCCGGCTCGTCGACCGCACCTGGGTCGACGATGGCAGTGTCTACCTCCTGCTCCCCGAGTCGCCGCGTGCCGCCGCCGACTCGTTGATGTCCCGGCTTCGTCTCGCGGCCCCCGACCTCGTCGCCGAGGACCTCAGGCTCGCCACCTTCCCGGATGACGGCCTCACGAGCGGCGCCCTGATCTCGGCCCTCCACGGTGCGTCGCTGAGCGAGGTACCGACACCGATCCGGGCAGCGATCGCCGGCGATGATGGCGATGCCTACGAGGACGCGGACGCCCAGTCGCTGGGTGAGACGGCCACTCGGTCATGACGCGTTCGCCCGGCCAGGTCAGCACCCCGCGCGGGTACGCCCCGACGAAGCGGGCCATCGACCTCGCGGTCTGTCTCGTCGCGCTCCCGATCCTGCTGCCCATCGGGCTCCTGTGCGCGCTGCTCATCCGGCTCGAATCGCCCGGTCCCATCCTGTTCGCGCAGCAACGGACGGGTCAGCACGGCGTGCGCTTCCCGATGTGGAAGTTCCGGACGATGGTCCGGAACGCGGAGGAGCTGAAGGCATCGCTCCAGCACCTCAATATCCTGCCGGCGCCCGACTTCAAGATCCCGAACGATCCGCGGGTCACACGCGTCGGCAGGTTCCTGCGCAAGACCAGCCTTGACGAGCTGCCGCAGGTGCTCAACGTGCTTCGCGGCGAGATGTCGATCGTCGGACCGCGTCCCACCTCGTTCGCGGCGAGCACCTATGACCTGTGGCACTCCGAGCGACTCGAGGTCGTACCCGGCATCACCGGGCTGTGGCAGATCAAGGGTCGCGGCACGATGACGTTCGATGAGCGACTGCGGCTCGATATCGAGTACATCGAGCGCCGCTCGACGATGTTCGATCTCCAGCTGATGGCCCAGACCGCAGTCGCGATCTTCAAGGGATCGGGCGTCTAGGTCCGTCCCGTCGGCGCGCTCGCGCCGCGTCTCGATCGGTGCCAGTCGACCTGGCGACGAAGTCCCTCTGCCGGCTCCACCGTCGGTTCGTAACCGAGAGCCGCGCGTGCCCGGCTGACATCGGCGCTCGTGTGGCGCTGGTCGCCCGGCCGAGCGGCCTCCCGCTCGATGATCGGATCGACGCCGAGATGGCCCCCGATGAGGGCGATCGCGTCATTGAGCGAGATCGTCCGACCGCCGCCGATGTTGTAGATGCCGCCGGGCGCACCGCGCTCGAGCGCGAGCATCGTCCCGTTGACGGCGTCGTCGATGTACGTGTTCGAGCGTGTCTGTTCGCCATCGCCATACACCGTGATCGGCTGGCCATCGAGCATCGCCTCGATGAACCGGTGATAGGCCATGTCCGGACGCTGGCGCGGCCCGTAGATCGAGAAGTAGCGGATGATCGTCGCCGGCAGGCCATGCAGCGCGACGTGCGCGAGCACGAGCTTCTCGGCGGCCAGCTTCGTGATCCCATACGGCGACGACGGCTCGAGCGCGCGGTCCTCGTCGCCGACCGCCTCGGTCCCGTAGACCGACGACGTAGAGGCCAGGACGAACCGCCGGACGCCGGCGCTTCGGGCCGCTTCGATCAGCCGGTTCGTGCCCAGGATGTTGCAGGACGTGTACAGCTCCAGGTCGGTCCAGCTGCGCATCAGCCCGGCCATCGCGGCCTCGTGGATGACGGCGTCCGCACCGTCGAGCCACGGGTCGAGATCGTCGGTCCGCAGGTCCACCTCGCCGAACCGGAAGCCTGGCGAGCCCGCGAGCGTGACGAGGTTGGCCTCCTTCATCGGCCGCGGGTAGTACGGGATGAACGCATCCAGCCCGACGACCTCGTGGCCCGCCGCGATCAGCGCCTCGGCCAGCGACGACCCGATGAACCCGGCCGCACCGGTGACCACGATCCTCATGGCGTGTCTTCCTGGAGCACACTCACCTCCGCTACGTCGATGGCCTGGGCCGGTGGCGCGGGGGCCGTTTCGACACAGATGGATCCGACGGTTCGTACCGCGGCCATCCGCCAGCGGAGGCCGGATGCGGTCGCGATCCTCGTCTTCCCGTCGTTGCTGGTGACCCGCAGGTCGTACGTCCGCTTGGCCTGGTCGATGACCGCGGTGACGCGGTACCAGACATTCGGCCGGAAGCGAGCGGTCGAGCGGATCTTGGTCGTCCGGTCGAACCAGGCGAGCACCCCGAGGTTGGTGACCCGCAGGCTGGCCGACTCACCGCCACTCCCGCGGACGGACAGGATCGTGCCGTCCTCGAGCGCGATACGCGACAGCCGAACGCGCAGCCGGACCGTCAACGTACGTCCGGGCACCTCGGGCATGTCCCGACAGGCGCGTACGCCGGTAGCACTGGATGGCACATGCAGTGCCTTGCCGGTTCCTCCGTCGGCAGCGATCGAGAGCGCATCGGGCGGGTCTTCGGGGCGGACGTACCAGCCCGCGGGATCCGGCGCTCGTCCGATCGGCCATGGCTCGAACGAATCGCGCATCAGCGTCGCGGTCGCGCCGTCCGGTGGATCGATCGCGACCGTCGGTCGGTCCGGGTCGGCGGGGTCCGCGCGTGGGCAGTCCTGCGCCCAGATCGACGAGCGCGTGCAGGTAGCGGCCGCTCGTGCGATCGCTGGCGAGGACCAGCAACCCGGATGCGCTCGACAGCGGGCCTTTGGCCGAGGTCACGTGGTCGATCGCGATCGAGGTCGGGTCGGCCATCAGCGGGACGCCGAGCCCGGTATCGAACTGGATCCGCTCCAGTGGCGCACGTTTGTAGTAGATCACCCCGCCATTGCCGGGCGACGTCGCCGCCACGGCGATCGTCGCGGCCTCCGGATCGACGAGGACGATCGGCCGCGCGTGGCGGTCACGTTCCAACCCGACGAGCGTGGTGTCCCACGTTCCGGCCGGGTCGCGCATCGCCAGGAGGACGCCTGGGTCCAGCGTCCGCTCAAGGGTCGTGGTCAATGCCGCCGCTACGCTGGTCCCACCGCCGTCGAGCGGCAGCGTCGTCATGTGGAGCGCATCCTCGGGCGCCTGGCCGGGCATGACGACCTCCGCTGGCGACCACGCATCGTCGGGCGCGCCATCCACGTGCTCGCTGAAATACACGCCGGAGCGCTGGTTCGTCCACATGACGCCGATCCGGCCGGGGCCGAAGGCGACGACAGACGCGATATCGATGAGGTCGACCGAGGCGGCCTCCCCGGGCAGCTCGATCGGGCTGCTCCAGGTCGAATCCGTCTCGACCGAATGGCTCACCCATACGCGACCGTCGGCCACGTAGGTGACCCACAGGACACCGGTCGAGTCGGCAGCGATGACCGCCGGGCTTGCGCCGCTATCCCGGATCGCGACGGGAAAGTCGCGGTCGAGCGCGAACCGTCCGGCCTCCGGGTCGTAGGTGAAGCGCTTCACGCGGATCGCGTGGTTGGGCGAAGGTCGCGACCCGCCTGCCACGGTGTACAGGTACGTGCCGGTCCACAGGGCGTCGGCATCGGCGAACGGGCGGTCATCGATCAGCTCGCCGGTATCCGCCCAGACCTGGGTCTCGGCGTCGAGCCGGAAGATCCCGAGACGGCTGGTCGTGCGGCCGAACAAGGCCCCCCACCACTGGCCCTCGGCGAACCACAGCTTCGATTGCGCGGAGCTGGTGGTCGGCGCCCGGACGACATTCGGGTCGACGGCGTAGTCGGCGAAGGTGAGCCCGGCCGGTGGGGGTGGCACCGGTGCCTCAGTCGGCAACGGGTTGCTCGTGGCGACCGGGGTGGATGGTGTCGGCCCGGGCCCTGGGGAGAGCGCCATGACCGCGACGATCGATCCCGCCGCCACGACCACGACCAGACCAAGGAGGAGCCAGGGACGCAGTGACCCGTTCGTGGTGACTCCTCCCCCAGCGGTGGATGTGGGCACTCCGCCCGGATTCGTTGCCGGAGTGTACGACGGCGCCCCGACTGGGTCAGTCGGAGCGGCGCGCGTCCAGGGCGGCGGCCCAGGCCAGCTGGGCACGGACGAGCGGGGCCCCGGCACGGCCACCGACGTTGATCCGCCGCAGGCGGAGCCGATCGACGCGACGCAGGTCGTTGCCGCCACGCTGCGTGGTCATCGCCGACTCCATGCCGGCTCGCTGTGCCGCCTCGACGGCAGCGCCCCCATGCGCACCGCTCGGGTAGGCGAGCACCCTCGGGATCGTGGCGTTGGCGCCGATCTCGCGCTCCAGGTCGGCGTGGGCGCCCGCGATCTCCTCGACCGCGCGGTCGACATCGATGCGGTCGAGCAGCGGGTGATGCCGTGTGTGCGGGGCCAGCGTCGCACCCTCCGAGGCGAGGCGACGCAGCTCGTCCCAGCCCAGCATGGCCGGCCCGCCGTCCCGGGCCGGAGTCGAACTGTCGCTCCCTCCCCCTGTCGCGTCGCGCGAACCCAGCTCGCCGACGATGCGGTCGACCTGGCTCATCGCGTCGTCGTGGTCGAGGCTCTTGAGCCAGCCGCGGATCGTCGCGACGGTCCGGCGCGCGTGTCGTGGACCGACCGGCAGGGCACCGATCGGCGTCACGACGGGGTCGGGACCGGGCGCCCGCCGCACCGCGGACCACAGGCGGTCCCACCAGAAGGGCAACGTCGGATCGTCCGCGGCCGCCGTGGCGACGAACAGCGTGGCCGGTACGCCGGCGGACCGCAGGACGGGCCAGGCGTGCGTAGCGAAGTCGCGATAGCCGTCATCGAACGTGATGAGCACAGCCCGGGACGGCAGCCGAGTCGGCTGATCCAGCGCCGCCACGACGTCGGGCAGGCCGACGGGGTCGAAGTTGCGGGCGACCATCGCGATCTGTGCCGCGAACCCGTCCGGCGTGGCGGAGATCAGGCTCGGCATCAGGTCGGGTCGCGCTCCGGGTTCGTCGACGCGGTGGTACGTCAGGATCGTGAGCACGCCTCGGCGGCGCGGCAGCACCCGGTCCAGCGCGGCCGCGGCCGCAGCCCCGATCGGGCCACGTGCGGCCGCTGCGACGCCTCGTCGGAACGCGTCAGCCATCGCGTCGGCCGATGCGGCGAAACAGGTCTCGGCCGATCGTCCCGATCTGGGCCAGCCCCGGCCCTGGATCGGACATCGTCAGGAGGTCGTCATGGATACGTGGGTCGAGGAGGCTGGCCAGCGCCCGGACGGCAGCCCCACGACCGGGCCATGGCAGCGAGCGCTGGCGACGGCGACCGGACAGGACCGCTCCGATCCAGGCCAGCTCGAGCCGCAGGTTTCGTGCACGGACGCCTCGTCGATAGTCGGTGGCGACCGGCTGGTCGGGCGGGGGCGGGCCGTCCAGCAGCAGCTCGGCAAGCCGGCCGGGGAAGTCCATGCCGGCGCGGACCGCAAGGGGCAGCGAGCCCCAAACCCGCCCGTTGATCTCCATCAGGTGCCCGACGCCGTCCTTCCCGCGCCTGAACTCGACCATCGCGAGACCCGTCCAGGAGAGCTCGCGAAGCATCGCGACCGCGTGCTCGTAGAGGACCGGGTCGAGCTCCACGCTCTCCCGCAGCGCGCTCGCCCCTCCGGTGGGGGGCACCTCGCGCAGACGTCGATGCTGGAAGGCCGCGAGCGGTCGCCCATGGTCCATCAGCAGCTCGACGCCGATGCCGTCGCCGGGCAGCCAGCGCTGGAGCAGGACGGTTCCGATCGTCATGCTCCCGGCAAGCCGCCGTTGGAGATCATCCGCGTCGAAGGCGTAGGACACCGCATACGCTCCGATGGTCCCGTCTTCGAGCACCGCGCGCGATACGACCGGCTTCACGACCACCGGATAGCCGATGTCGCCCGCGGCCGCGACCGCGTCGTCCCCGGGACCGACGATCCGGGTCATGGGTGTGGGGACCCCGAGCCGCTCCGCGAGCGCGACGGTGGCGCCCTTGTCGTGCGTCGCGGCGAGCGCGCTGGCCTCGGGCAGGGCAACCACGGTCCGGCCGTCGAACGCCGCGCGGGCATCGGCCAGCGGGAGGCCGACCTCGTCCGTCACCGGGATCACGAGATCGACGCCGGTCGACTCGACCGTGCGCCGGATGGCCTCGACGACCACGTCGGGCCGCTCGGCCGGCCTGGGGTACAGGAGACGGTCCGTCGTGTAGCGCGATCGGAACCCCGCGCTGCCCGGGTCCCAATCGGCCGCGGTGACCCGCCAGCCGCGTCGGCCGAGGGATCGGATGAAGGCGACCGCGCTGCCGCGCCCGGCGTCGGTGACGAGGACGTGCCGGCGATCCGCCATCGGGCTCAGCCGTCTCGCCCGGGCGCGGGCAGGCGAGCCACGATAGCCTGGGCGACCTGTTCGGTCACCTCCTCGATCGGGCGTGTAGCGTCGACCTCCACGAAATGCGGGACGTGGCCTCGGATGGAGCGGTATTCGTCGCGGCGCCGCTCGAGCGCCTCGGCCGTGCCCTCGCCCTTGCGCGCGAGCAGCACTTCGCCCGGCGCATCGAGGTAGACCACGAGGTCGGGGCGCGGGTACAGCCGTCCCAGCACGAACCCGTGGAGGCGCTGCGTCCACGAGCGCTCGTCACCCTGGAGGTCGTAGGCGTGGTAGTCGGCAAAGAAGTGCCGGTCGAACAGCACGACCGAGCCGGCGCGCTGCCAGCGCCACGCCAGCCATTGGCGGTACCACTCCTCGGCGAACCGGTTCCCCAGGCGGGCGAACGCGCGGAGGTCGGCGAGTCGGCGACGCAGGAACGTACGCGGGCGCCGCCGCGGGCCGTGTTCGGGTGGCCCGGCGGTGTCCGGCGGCGCTCCCAGTGCGCGCTTGATACGCCGGGTCACCCGGGTCGTCGGCAGCATGACGTTGCTCGAGTCGGTGCTGACGCCCATGTACAGGTAGCGCACAGGCACGGGCAGCAGGTCGGGGAGCCGGCTCGCGACGGTGGTCTTGCCGGCGCCGTCCGCCCCGATCAGTGCGACGGTCGTCATGCCGGGGTGAGGATGGGCCGGACGGCCTCGAACAGCGCGCCGAGATCGGCCGGATACGGGTGGGTGACGAGATAGGTGGGATGTCCGACGAAGATCCTGTCGAGCAGCTCGCGCTGGCGCGCCTCGGCTATCTCGAGATGCTCGTTGCGCAGCGCCGGGTGCGCGAAGCGGGCCTGGAGCATGAGCGTCGCGAGGTCGAGGCGCTCGTGGATCAACGACGCCCGCATGCGCGCGGCGACCTCCGAGGGATCGATCGGTTCGACCGTGGTGGCGGCGCCGTCCGCGCTGACGACGAACAGGATGCGATCGAGCCGACCGCTCAGATCGCCGAGCTCGCCGAACAATCGGTCGGGCCGAACATCGACGTGGAGCTGTCCCTCGAGGGTCGGCATCGCGCGATGGAGCAGCTTGATCGGCGGCAGGCGGCGGATCCGGCGCGGGGTCGCGCGATCGAGCCCGCGCAGCGCCGGGATCGCGCGCAGCTTGAGGCGGTCCGTGCGGCTGATGTGCTGGCGGGCCCCAGGCAGCTGGCGGAGGTGCCAGTCCCACAGTCGGATCGGCTCCGGGATCCCGTACATCCGTCCGTCGGTCGTCAGGTAGACCCACTCGTCGCCGATGTAGCGCGCACCGGCTCGCGCGGCCGCCATGAGCAGCTCCGTCTTGCCGCCCTTCGACCAGCCGGTCACGAGCGTGCCGACACCATCGATCTCGAATGCCGCCGCGTGCACCGGGAGCGCGCCGTTACCGAGGACCGTGAGGTTCAGGACGGCGATGAGGAACGGGACGGCGGGCAAGCCTCGCTCGCAGACGATCTCGCACCGGCCGCCGATCCGGTCCATCGGGATGCGCACGACCACCGGTCGCTTGCGGCTGCGCAACACGAAGAACGCGTCGTCGGTCCAGCCAGCCTCAGCGGCACCCAGGTAGCGCAGTCGCGAGCCGAGCTCGACGCGGTCGACGAACCGGATCGTGACGTCCGGATCCCGGTCGAGGTCCCCCTGGATCGGGCCCAGCTGGCGTTCGACCGCACGCGCATCCGCGGGCTGCGCATCGATGAGTCGCAACCCGGCAAGGCCATGCAGATCGAAGTCCACGAAGCCGTCCTGGGTCATGCCTCGTGGCTGTGGTGCTCGGTCACCGGCTCCCCTGATCGATGCGTCCCTGATCGTCGCGCTGGGCGCTGGGGGAACGCCTCGGCGTCGAGGGACAGTACAGCACGGGGCGGTCCGCCGGCGCCCCGTCGCTGCGTCCTGGCACCGCCAATGGGACTGTAAGGTGCCCTGACGGGGTACGGGTGTACCATGCGCCTCCGGTTCGGCCGGGAGGGCCGGTGGACCGAGGTGGGGGAACACACACCCGATGACCGTTCAGCCTGTCGGCCTGTCCAGGCCGTCCGCATCTGCTTCGCGTCGACCCTGGACACGGATCGTCGCCATCGTCTTTGGCCTCGGCCTGCTGCTCGCGGTTCCTGCTGTGGTATCTGCAGATCCGGGTGATATCGGCTTCGAGAACCATGCCGGTCCGGGTGGCGCCCCGAGTGGCTCGAAGCCCGAGTCCAAGCTCTGGTTCAACGACGGCCAATGGTGGGCGAGCATGTACGACGCCACGACGCTCGACGCCTACATCTGGAAGCTGAACCAGACGACTGACACCTGGACCCGGACGAACACTCGCATCGATGACCGCACGAGCACCCGCGCTGACGTCCTGTGGGATGGCACCAAGCTGTACGTCGCGACGCACAACTTCAGCGAGACCGACGGGACCGGCACGGCGCGGCTCCTGAGGTTCAGCTACGACACGACGACCGACACGTATTCGCTGGACAGCGGCTTCCCTGCCACGATCAACTCGGTCCGCAGCGAGACGCTGGTGATCGCCAAGGATTCGACCGGGCAGCTGTGGGCGACCTGGGAGGCCGGCGGATCGATCTGGGTCAATCGGACGACAGGCACCGACACCGCCTGGGGCACGCCGTTCACGATGCCCGGTGCGGCCGCGGTCAACATCGACGACATCTCGTCGATCATCGCGTTCGGCGGGAACAAGGTCGGCGTCCTCTGGAGCAACCAGGACGCCTCGCCGGACGCCGATTACTTCGCGATCCACAACGACGCCGATGGCGACACCACATGGACGATCGAGACCGCCTATACGGGCACGAACGTCGCTGACGACCACATCAATCTCAAGACCGACACGGGTGGCCGCGTCTACGCGGCGGTCAAGACGAGCCTCGCGGAGTCGGGCTCGAACCCGCTGATCGTCCTGCTTGTGCGCCAGGCGAACGGGACATGGTCGAACCATGTGGTCTCCACCGGGCCGTTCCACCAGACCCGGCCGATCGTCCAGATCGACGAGACCAACGGGTTGCTGCGCGTGTACACGACTTCGGCCGGGAACGGCGGGACGATCCAGCAGCACACCTCGGCGATCGGCGCCGTGTCGTTCCCCGGCGGCGCCGGCACGACCGTCATCCAGGATGCCAGCGACCTGAAGATGAACAACGCCACCAGCACGAAGCAGAACGTGACGGCCGCCACCGGCCTGATCGTCGTGGCCTACAACGACACGACGCGCCGCTACTGGCACGCAGACATCCTCGGTGGTGGCGGGCCGCCGCCCAACACACCGCCGACGGCCAACGCGACGTCCGCCACGACGACCGCCGGCCAGGCGGTCAGCGTCGGGCTGTCGGGCACGGATCCCGAAACGTGCGAGCTGACGTTCTCGATCGTGAGCGGTCCGGCACACGGATCACTCGGCTCGATCGGCGGGGCGGCCTGCACCAGCGGCAGCCCCAACACCGACACGGCCTCGGTGACGTACACCCCGAGCGCCGGCTACAGCGGCCCCGATTCGTTCACCTACCGGGTCAACGATGGGACCACGAACTCGTCGACGGCGACCGCCTCGCTGACGGTCACCCCGTCGGGTGGCGGTGGGTCGACGCTGACCTTCAACGCCACGGCCGATGCCCAGGTCCGCTCGAGCTCGACCACGACGAACTTCGGGACTGCGACGACGATCCGGGTCGGTGGTGAGGGCACGAGCACGACGTATCGCAGCTATCTGAAGTTCAACGTCAGCGGTCTGACCGGGACCGTGACGGCCGTCAAGCTGCGCCTGTTCGCGACCGACGCGAGCACCAACATCGTGCACGTCTCCCCGGTCGCCGACAGTGGCTGGATCGAGAGCGGGACGGGCGGGATCACCTGGACCAACAAGCCCGCCATGGGTACGCCGGAGGGCGGCGCGGGGCCGGTTCCCACTCTCAACGCCTACAACGAGATCACGCTCAGCCCATCGTCGGTGGGCGGTAACGGGTTGGTCAGCTTCGGCCTGACAATCGACGGCTCCAACAGCGCGATCTTCAGCAGCAAGGAAGGCGCCGACGCCCCGCAGCTCGTCGTGACACAGAGCGCTGGCGGGCCGCCGCCCAACACACCGCCGACGGCCAACGCGACGTCCGCCACGACGACCGCCGGCCAGGCGGTCAGCGTCGGGCTGTCGGGCACGGATCCCGAAACGTGCGAGCTGACGTTCTCGATCGTGAGCGGTCCGGCACACGGATCACTCGGCTCGATCGGCGGGGCGGCCTGCACCAGCGGCAGCCCCAACACCGACACGGCCTCGGTGACGTACACCCCGAGCGCCGGCTACAGCGGCCCCGATTCGTTCACCTACCGGGTCAACGATGGGACCACGAACTCGTCGACGGCGACCGCCTCGCTGACGGTCAACCCGTCGGGTGGCGACACCACAGCCCCCGTTCGCGGCGCCACGGCCGTCAACGGAGCCAGCCTCACGATCGCCTACGACGAGGCGCTCGACACCGGCTCGGTGCCGGCCGCAACGGCCTACGCGCCGCTGGTCAACGGCAGTCCGCGCGGGGTGTCGAACGTCAGTGTGGCCGGCTCCGGCGTGACGCTGACACTGGCGTCGCCGGTGGTTGCCGGCGACAGCGTCACGCTGTCGTACGCGGCGCCGGGCACGAACCCGGTGCAGGACGTCGCAGGCAACGATGCCGCGAGCTTCAGCGGCGCGGCCGTGACCAACCAGACGCCGCCCGGTGGCGGCTCGACGCTGACGTTCACGCCGACCGACGACGCCCAGGTCCGCTCGAGCACCATCACCACCAACTTCGGGGCGATGACGACGATCCGGGTCGGTGGCGAGGGCACGAGCACGACGTATCGCAGCTATCTGAAGTTCAACGTCAGCGGGCTGACCGGCACCGTGACCAGCGTCAAGTTGCGGCTCTTCGCGACCGATGCCAGCCCGAACGTCGTCCACGTGCTGCCTGTCGCAGACACGGCCTGGACCGAGGGTGTGATCACGTGGGAGAACAAGCCCGCCACGGGCACGCCTGACGCCGGCTCGGCCGCCGTGCCGACGCTCACCGCCTACAACGAGATCACCCTCAGCCCGACGTCGGTGAGCGCCAACGGGCTGGTCAGCTTCGCGCTGACCATCGAGGGCTCCAACAGCGCCATCTTCAGCAGCTCGGAGGGCGCCGATGCGCCCCAGCTGGTCGTCACGCAAAGCTGACCAATCCACCCCTATCGCTAGGATTGCGCCGTGCAGAGCCTCGAGCTGATCCTGTTGTCGGCGGCCATCCTGCTCGGGGCGGCGTACGTCGGCGCGCAGTTCATCCGTCGGGGTGCGGCCGATCACCCCGTCGGCCGCCTGATGCTCGGCGTGATCCCGGCCGTGATCGCAGTGGCCATCATCGTCGTCGATCGACTGGACCTCATCCCCGACGACATCGAGCAACCGCTGTGGATCGTGGCCGTCGTGCTGATCAGCATCGGCCTGATCGTCGGCACCAGCTACCGGCTGGCGGGACGTTGACAGGCGGCCTACGCGGGATGTGCGCCATGCTCCAACGGTGCGGGGCCGCACCGGGTCATAGGCCATCCGGTCCAGTACGGACCATGAACCGGTATCCTTGGCCGGATCGGCCCGACCAGGGTATGGGTGTTCCCAAGGGGGTTCTGTGGAACTGACCGGCTACCTCGCGGTCGCGAGGCGGTGGTGGTGGACGTTGCTCGTGGCGACCTGGGTCGCCGGCGTGTCCGGGTACGTCGTGGCATCCCAGATCCCGCCGACATACGAGGCCCAGACCCAGCTACTGGTGGGGCCGTACAACACCGACCGCGACACGCTCGTCGCCGCAGGCGACCTCGTCCAGACCTACTCGCAGCTGGTAACGACCACGCCGCTGCTCCAGTCGGCGATCGACGAGGCTGGATCGACGCTCACGCCCGCCGATCTGAAGCTCGCCACCAGGGTCACCGCCAACGACGTCACCCGGTTCCTGACGATCCGCGTCCAGGACACCAACCGCGACATGGCAGCACGGCTCGCCAACAACCTCGCGGACGAGATCATCCAGCTCGCCTCCTTCGGGACGAACCGGCCGGAAGGCCAGCTGACGCCAGTCGACTTCGCGGTCCCACCGGTCGAGCCGGTCGCGCCGCAGAAATCGCTGATCGTCGGTCTGGCGGCGCTCGCAGCGTTGATCGGCGCGATGGTCCTCGTCATGCTGCTCGAGTACTTGAGCGCGGCCGTCCGTTCCGAGGACGAGCTCGGCCGGCTGACCGGCCTCCCGCTGCTCGGCCGGGTCGAGATCGGTCGATCCCTCCCGTCGGGGGACCGGGGTCTCATCGACCAGGCGCCGGACTCGGCGGCGGCCGCGGCGTACAGACTCGTCCTGGCCAAGGGCGCGTTCCGTGAGGGAGGCGGTGCCGCCCGCTCGATCGTGGTCGTCGGGACCGGCTCGGACGGAGCCAGCAGTCAGGTCGCGGCCAACCTCGCCGCGATCACCGCGCGCAGCGGACGACAGGTCGTCCTCGTCGACTACGATCAGACAGATGCGTCGGTGACCCGGATCTTCGGTCTCCAGGACCGAAGCGGGATCACCGACCTCGTGGACGCCTCCCCCGCCGATGTGTCCAGCCGACTCGTGCGCGTCTCGGGCACCCTCCGGATCCTGGCGCACGGCATCTCGCAGGATCCCGACACCATCGATGTCGACCGAGCCTCGGCGATCCTCGCGGCCCTGGGCGACCAGGCCGATCTCATCCTGATCAACGCCGGCGCCCTCCACCTGTCCGCCGGTGCGCTGGCCTGGGCGCAGGCTGCCGACGCGGCCATCCTCGTCGCGGTCCGCGACCAGGCGCGCCGTGACGACGTCGAGTACGCCGCGGAAAGCTTGCGGCTCGTCGGCGTTGAAGTGGCAGGCACGGTGCTCGCCGAGCGCAGGCGCGGCATCCGGCGGAGCAGGTCGCGTTCCGACCTACCCGAGCGGCCGCGACCCACGCCTCGCGACCCCCGCCGGGAGCCGGTCAGTGATCCGTCTCGAGAGGTCACCAGCGAACGGGTTCGTGAGCCGCTCGGCGGATCCGAGCGACAGCCCGCCCCGGAGCCCTACCAGCGGTCGTTCCAGGCCCCGGCGCCGGAGCCTGCCTATCAACCGCTTCGCGAGGTGAGGATCGAGCCCGAGCCGCTCCGGCCGGTCGAGCCCGAACCGCTCCACTCGATCGAGCCGGAATCGCCAGCCAAGAGCCCGACCCGTCGCACCCCCCGGCGGCGGAGCGATCCCAGCCCGAACGCCTGACGGGCGACCGTCCGGACACCGCGATGCGCATCCTGGTCACGGGTGGTGCCGGCTATATCGGCTCCCTGACCGCCCGCCACCTGGCCGAGGCCGGTCACTCGGTCGTCGTGCTGGACGACCTGCGCACCGGCCATCCGGCTGCGGTCGATCCGTTGCCGCTGGTCGTCGGAGACGTGCGCGACATCGACCTCGTCGCGTCCACGCTCGACCACCACGACATCGACGCCGTCATCCATTTCGCAGCCCTCAAATCGGTCGAGGACTCGGTCGCGGATCCTGGTGGCTACTTCGATGACAACGTAGGCGGCACGCTCGGCGTGCTGCGCGCCATGGCCCGCAGCGGCGTCCGCCGGTTCGTGTTCTCGTCGTCGTGCGCCGTGTACGGGACACCCGATACCTCACCGGTCGACGAGACGGCCGCCATCCGGCCGATGAACCCGTACGGAGAGAGCAAGGCGATCTCGGAGCGCCTGCTGCCGTGGTTCGAGTCGTCGCACGGGATCCGGTCGGCCAGCCTGCGCTACTTCAACGCTGCGGGCGCGGCCGAGGACGGGTCGCGTGGAGAGGATTGGTCGGAAGCACAGAACCTCGTCCCGGTGGTGCTCAAGACGGCGGCCGGCAGACGACCGATGGTGCGCATCTTCGGTACCGACCATCCGACCCCCGATGGCACCGCGATCCGCGATTACATCCACGTGCTGGATCTCGCCGCCGCCCACCGCTGTGCGCTGGAGGCGATCGATGCGCGCGATGCGTCGCTGACGACGAACGTGGGCACCGGCGTCGGTGCGTCCGTACTGGAGGTGCTCGACGCCGCGCGGCGGATCACCGGCCGTGACATCCCGACCGAGGCCGCACCACGACGCGAAGGCGACCCATCGGCGATCTGGGCCGACACGCGGCAGGCCGAATTGGTGCTCGGCTGGCGGGCGAGTCGATCGCTCGACGACATCGTGCGCTCGGCGTGGGCGTGGCACGTGCGCAATCCGGACGGCTACCAGTGACCGCGGGCGAGGGCCTGACCGTCGCCTACGTCATGTCGCGGTTCCCGAAGCTCACCGAGACGTTCATCCTGGCCGAGCTCGAGGCGATGGATCGCGCCGGCGTCCGCATCGAGCTCCATCCGCTGTTGCGCCAGACCGGCGAACCGGTGCAGCCAGCCGCCGCCCGGTGGGTCGAGCGTGCCCATTTCCTGCCATTCCTGTCTGCCGGGATCGTGCGCAGCCAAGTGGCCTTCCTGCGCGACCGCGGACGCCGGCGCCGATACCTGCGCGCGTTCGTCGACATGATCCAGGGGACCTGGCGGAGCCCGAACTTCCTCCTCGGCGGACTGGGCATCTTCCCCAAGGTCGCGCACATGTCGCTGGCGATGCTCGACGAGGGCGTCGACCACGTCCATTGCCACTTCGCCAACCATCCGGCGCTGGCCGGCTGGCTCGTCCACCGGCTGAGCGGGATCCCGTACAGCTTCACGGCGCACGGCTCGGACCTGCACGTGGATCGCACGATGCTGCCGACCAAGGTCGCTGAGGCCGCGTTCGTCGTCACCATCTCCGGGGACAACCGGACAGTGATCGAATCGACCGCTGGTGCCGTGGCGGCGGGCAAGGTCGACGTGATCCATTGCGGCGTGGACCCGGCCGCCTTCCGCCCGGCTGATCGCCAGGCCGACGGCCCACTTCGGATCGTGGCGGTCGGCACGCTCCACGAGGTCAAGGGCCAGGCCCACCTGATCGATGCATGCCGGCGACTGGCCGAGCGCGGCGTGGCGTTCACGTGCCGGTTCATCGGTGACGGTCCGGACCGTGAGCGGCTCGCGGCGCTGATCGACACCTCGGGGCTGGCCGACCGCGTGACGCTGATGGGCCGCATGACGAGCGACGCCGTCGCGGTCGAGCTCGGCGCGTCCGACGTCCTCGTGGCCCCGAGCGTCCCGACGCGCGGCGGGAAGCGGGAGGGGATCCCGGTCGTGCTGATGGAGGCGATGGCGGCAGGTCTGCCTGTCGTCGCCAGCCGGCTGTCCGGCATCCCGGAGCTCGTGACCGATGAGGTGAGCGGTCTGCTGGTCCCGCCAGGCGACGATGCTGCGCTCGCCGACGCGTTGGCTCGGCTGGCTGCTGACCCGGACCTCCGACGATCGCTCGGGGCGGCCGGACGAGCGACGGTCCAGCGCGATTTCGACGTGGATCGCAACGCGGCCGCCCTCGCGGCGAGGATCCGGAGGTCGCTGGGCGAGCGGCCACCGGAGGTGGCCGCAGCAGCGAATGCCCGATCGTCGGCCGCCAGCGCGGCGGAGTCGGCTGGGTGACCGCCATCCTGTTCTGGGCGGCCGTGGCGCTGGCCGTCTACACCTACGTCGGCTTCCCGCTGCTGGTGCTCCTGCGGGCGCGACTTCGGCCGCGACCGCACCAGATCGCGGACATCACGCCGTCGGTCAGCGTGGTGATCGCCGCGCACGACGAGGCGGCGTCGATCGGACCCCGGGTCGACAACCTGCTCGCGCTCGACTATCCCGCGGACAGGCTCGAGATCGTGATCGCGTCCGACGGGTCGACCGATGCCACCGTCGAGGAAGCGCGCCGGCGTGCCGATCCACGCGTACGCGTCCTTGATCTGCCGCGGACCGGCAAGGCGACCGCCCTGAATACCGCGGTCGGCGCGTCGACCGGCGAGATCGTCGTGTTCTCCGACGCCAACACGGCCTATGCGCCCGAGGCGATCCGGCGTCTCGTCCGCTCCTTCGCGGACCCAGCGGTGGGCGGCGTGGCCGGCAACCAGGTCTATCTGCCGACGAGCGCCGCCGGCGGGCGGAGCGATCCAGCTGGTGCCACGGCCGCGGGTGTCGGGGAACGCAGCTACTGGGACTTCGATCGTCTCGTGAAGGACGCCGAGAGCCTCGGCGGCAGCGTGATCTCGGCGACCGGTGCGATCTACGCGCTGCGTCGGGAGCTCTTCCAGCCGGTGCCCGACGGTGTGACGGACGATTTCGCGACGTCCACCAGGGTCATCGCCGCGGGGCGACGCCTCGTCTTCGAGCCGGAGGCGGTCGCACTGGAGCCGGTCGCCGGCTCGAGTCGACGGGAGTACGGGCGGAAGGTCAGGATCATGACCCGTGGGCTGCGGGGCGTGGCCATGTCGCGCGACTTGCTCGATCCGCGGCGACACGGGTTCTACGCACTCCAGTTGCTCACGCACAAGGTCCTCCGGCGGCTCATGGCGATCCCGTTGCTCGTCATCGCGCTGACCAGCGTCCTGCTTTGGAACGACGGGCCGATCTACCGGCTGGCGGCGCTCGGGCAGGCCGTGGTCTACGGCCTCGGGACGATCGGTCTGGCGCTCCGTGACAGGCGTGCCGGGCGCCGGCCGTGGTTCGCGATCCCGGCATTCTTCCTGCTGGTGAACATCGCGTCGCTCCACGCGCTCTGGAACCTCATCACGGGCCGGCGAATCGATCGCTGGCAACCGGCCCGCCGCGCGGATACCCCGACCGAGCCAGGGCCCCCGCCATCGGAGGCGCGAGCGTGAGCGCCCCGGGCACCACGGTCGCCACCCGCCGCCCGGCCGTCGGGCGAGGGGCCGACCGCTCGGCGATCGCCATGGCGGCGCTCGTCATCATGGGCGCGCTGGCGGCGGGCATCCTCTCCGCGGATGCGCCGCTGCTGACCGTCGCCGGTGCGAGCGCCCTGTTCCTCGGCATCGCGATCGTCCTGCGACCCGACATCGCGACGCTCACGACCGTCGCGATCCTGTACACGAACGCGGCGGTCGTCGCGGTCCGCTTCCACGGGGTCCCGCTGTTCGTAGGGGCGTTCGTGCCCATGTTGCTCGTCGTCCCGCTCGCGCGCGATCTCGTCGTCCGGCGGTTGCCGGTCGTCGCGCCGCCGGCGCTCGGCTGGATGGTCGTCCTGCTGCTGATCCACCTCGTGTCTGCGCTGTTCTCGAGCGACACCTCGCGGTCGTGGGACGCGGTCGTGGTCTTCCTGGTGGAGGGGTTCGGGCTCTACTTCCTGCTCATCAACGTGATCCGGACGCCGGAGATGCTGCGCTACACGACCTGGGTGCTGATCGCGTCAGGGGCGCTGGTCAGCCTGGCGTCGGTCCACCAGGTGCTGACCGGGAATTTCGATAGCAACTACCTCGGCTTCGCCCAGGCCGATGCCGCCATCCGAACCGGCGTGGAGACCCTGGCAGGTGAGGTCCTGCAGCCGCGGATGGCCGGCTCGATCGGGGAGACCAACCGGTTCGCCCAGACGATGCTGATGCTCGTGCCGCTGGGCATCTTCCGGATGATCGACGAACGCTCGATGCTGCTGCGGATCCTGGCCGGCCTGATGACGGTGTCGATCACGCTCGGTGTGGTGCTGTCGTTCTCACGCGGTGGTGCTGTCGGGCTCGCAGCGCTGCTCCTTGCGCTCGTCGTGCTGCGCACCGTACGTGCCCACCACCTGCTGGCGATCGTCGCTGTGCTGGCGATCATCCTGGTGGCGTTCCCGCAGTACGGGAACCGGCTGACCTCGCTCGTGGCGGCCGGCGGGTTCGGGGAGCCGGGCACTGCCGCGGAGGTCGACAACTCGCTCCTCAGCCGGGCGACCGAGACACTGGCCGCGGCGTTGGTGATCGTCGACCACCCCGTGATCGGTGTCGGGCCGGACATGTTCCCGATCCACTACGAGGAATATGCCAACGTCGTCGGGATACTCATCCGCAACGATGCCGCACGCGAGGCGCACAACCTGTATCTCGGCATCGGGGCCGAGCTCGGCATCCCTGGCCTGGTGGTCTTTCTGATCATCGGCGGCGTGACAGTGCGCCAGCTCCTCAAGGCACGGCGCATGAGCATCGACCGGCGGCCCGATCTCGAACGACTCGCGACGCCGTTCCTGCTGGCGCTGATGACCTATTACGTGACCGGCATGTTCCTGCACCTGTCCTTCGGCCGGTTCTTCTGGCTGATGCTCGCTGTCGCCGGGGCGGCGGCGATCATCACGCTTCGCGAGACCGCCGCCACCGAGACCGTCGATCAGAGACCGAAGAGCCAGTCCGTATAGCCGAAGTTCTTGCCGGTCCTTGCCGGCGCCGGGCCGCGATACGACGTGCCATAGCGCCGATCGATGAGCCACGGCTGCCACTCGTCGTCTCCTTCGGCCACCCAGCCGACGCGGCCGTACAGGAACCGTGTCGCGCGGAGCAGCGCCCGGTCGGACCAGTTCCAGGCGTCGTAGCCCGCGACGCGTAGCAGCTCGGCCTGGAGCACGGCGCCCTGGAGGCCCTCCCAGGCGTATCCGGTGAAGACCGGCGGCCATGTGAATGCACCGCCGCGGCGCAACTCCTCGGGCTGCCCGCCATCGATGTTGATGCCGTTCTTGACGCAGCCCGTCGGGTTGATGCCGACCGGCTTGGCCGGGTCGCACTGCCAAGACAGGTCCCCGTACTCGAACCCGGCGTACGCGGCACGGTCGCCGAGGTAGCCGCGGAAGACCTGGGCCGTGCGCGCCATCTCGGCACTGTCACCGAGGTATGCCGCGATGGCCGCCCGCGCGGCGCCCGCGTGGGTGCCCCAGTTGTTGGGGCGATCCTCGTGCGTGCTGACGAGCGTCCGACCATCGAGCGGCTTTGACAGCAGCGCGCGCAGCCACGGGCGGAATGCACCCGTGTCGAACGACGGGTCGTAGGTCTTGAGCGAGATCAGGTCGGCGGAGATGACATAGGCCGGCAGGTTGCGGCCGAGGGCGAGCGTGCGGCCACCGGACTCGGTGCCGAGCGCCGACTTGAGCGCCGCCAGGACGCTGGCTCGATAGCTCGCTCCACCGGTGCGGGCGTAGACGAGCGCTTTGGCGAGGACGACCTGGTCGGTGTTGTCGTCCTGGTTCGAGATGAGCGGCGAGCCCATCGCGCCATCGGCCTTGGCCTTGAGCGCCGTCCAGGCGGCGCCGGACATCGGCAGCCGGGAGATCTCCGACGCGGACAGCAGGATGCCGCTGCCGGGCGCCGCCGGGCCGGTCGGAGGCGTCGGTGTCGGGATCGGTGGCGTCGGCGCCGGGGTCGCTGTCGGTGCCGGGGTCGCCGTGGGCGTCGGCGTGGCGGTCGGCCCGAACGGTGTGGCCGTTGGTGTCGGCGTGGCCCGCGGAGTCGCGACCGGGGTCGCCGTCGGAGCGGCGGTCGGAGCAGCGGTCGGAGCGCTCGTCGGGACGGCCGTGGGGGCCGCCGTCGGGGCGGCCGTCGGGGCGGCCGTCGGGGCCGCGGTCGGCGCTGTTGTCGGCGCCGTCGTCGGCGCTGTCGTCGGGGCGGCCGTGGGGGCCGCGGTCGGGGCCGCTGTAGGTGCCGGCGTGGGTCGGGCGGTCGGCTCGGGTGTCGGTCGTGGCGTGGGTTCGGGCGTCGGTTCCGGCGTCGGCTCGGGCGTCGGGGCCGCCACCTCGATCGTCAGGGTGCCTCGCTCGATGCCGTCGGTGCTGATGGCGAGCAATCCGTGCTCGCCGGCATCGATGTCTTTCGGCAGGCGCAGCTTCACGGTGAACCGCCCGTGGATCGAGGCGCTGTACGTCGCGGCTTCGATCCGCTCCTCATCGTCGTCGTCAGAGACCCACACGATCGTCCCCGACTCTCGCCGGTCGAACCCGGTCCCGCTGATGACGATGCGCTGGCCCGCGACCGGGTCGGCGGGCTTGACCCGTAGCTCGGGCCCAGCCGCCGAGGTGAAGAGGAAGGGCACGACGAGGGCAGGGATGAGCAGGATGATCGGCAATGTCGCGACCATGTCGCGGAGTCGCGACCGGCGAGGTGGAGGAGGCGGCGCCACCGGATGCGAGAAGACCCAGTCCTTGCGATCGGCGATGGCGATATTCCGCACGACGTCCTCCCTGCTCCGCGGGCATGGCGTCGGGGCGTGGGACGCGAACGCGAACGGACGGGACGGATCAGCGTCCCGATACGCGGTGCGACTTCGGCAACCCGGCTACCTGCGATCCAGGCCCGTGGCTTTGCGGCCCCGCCTCACGACGGGTGTGCCTGTTCGTTTCTGCGGTCCGATGACGGTTCGGGATTCCGCGACGATGGGGGGTTCAGGGGCGATGGCGCCCGTTTTGGGGTCTTGCCACGATGCACCAGCTCGGGAGGCGCTGGCAATCGGTCGATGGTCCCGGCGAGCCGGCGCGCGGCGCTTCGGGCGCCCATCGAACGGCGCATCCAGACCGTAGACCGGTCGACCCAGCACCGCAGCGGACCCGACCGGACCGGACGGTCCGAAGGTACCGACTCAGCCGCCGTACAGCCAGTCCGTATAGCCGAAGACCCGCCCGATGCCAGCCGGCTCCGTCGGCAGGTCGAGGCCATAGCGTGCGTTGAGCAGCCACGGGACGTGGTAGCTGACCGAGGAGCGGTTCCAGGTCAGCCCGCCCGCGTCTCCGGAACGCGTCACGATGCCGGCTGCCCGACGAAGAGCCGAATCGGACCAGGTCCAGACGTCACCGTAGCCGTTCACCGTCAGCAGTTCGGCCTGCAACGACAACCCCTGCAGCGACTCGAGCGTGTAGCCGATCCCGTCACGCCCGGGGGGCCACTTCCGGTTTCCGCCTCGATCGATGTCGCGGACGATGGCACCGTCGAGGTCGATGCCGCCCTTCGCGCAGGGCGGGTTCACCGGTGTGTAGTGGGCCGGGTCGCACGCCCAGCTCGACGCACCTTCGGCCGGCTGGAATCGATCCCATGCCTCGCGTTCCCCGAGGAACCCGCGCAGGACAAGGGCGGCACGCTGCACATCGTCGGTATCGCCGAGGTAGAGGCTCGCGGCGATCCGCGACGCGCCAGTGAACGAGCCCCAGTTGTTCGGGGCGTCCTGGTGCGTACCCACCAGTGACGTCCAGCGCCCGTGACCGCCGAGTTCCCGGGTTCGGATGTCATCGAGCCACGCGCGGAACCGCTCATCGTCATCGCCGGACAGGCCGACGAAGTCGGCTGCCAGCACGTATGCCCCGAGCTGGCGGCCCAGCGACAGGATCGAATTGTTGGCGCCCTCGCGTTCGGTCCCGATCGCGTCCATGATCTGGCGTATGGCGCGCTCGCCGTAGGCCGCGTCGCCGGTCCGTGCGAACACCAGGGCCGACGCCAGCGTGATCACGCCGTGGCGACTGTCCTGATCGCGCAGGTCCGGCTCACCGGCCGGCTCGTCGGCCCAAAGCCGCAATGCCTCCCAGGCCGGGCCGCTGGTCGGCAACGCCATGAAGTCGGCCTTCGACATCAGGAGGTAATCGCCCTCCGGTCGGGGCGACGGCGGCGGTGGCAGGGTCGGCGTCGCCGAAGGCGACGGGGTCGCCGGCGTCACGGCGGCGGACGATGCCGCGCTTGGGACCACGCCGACGGACGGGCTGGGGGTGCCATCTGGAGGTCCCGATCGGAGCTGCATCAGGCTCGCACCGACGATCGCGCCGAGCGCGACGACGAGCCCCGCGAGCCACAACGGCACGCCCCGCCGTTTGACGCGCGGTGGTCGGCCCGGCGGCGTACCGCCCGACCCGACCGGACCGTCGGCGGGGTCGGGCGGTGGCGTCGGGGGAGTGGGGATCCTGATCGTGGGGCTGTCGTCGGCCATGTCCGCGACAGTCTATGGTCAAGGGCCCGGATCCCTCCTCAGACAGCGATCGCGACGTCATCAGGCGTTGCCCGCACGCACCGATGACGTGTGGTGACCGGCCGCAACGGGGTGACAACAAGTGTTGATCGGGTGCAAACTCCCCGATGACAAAGGTTGCTGGGGCAGGTCCCCTCCCGCGCTCACCGCGGGCGTCAGCCGCCTCACCGTCACATCCGACCGCTCGTCACCGGTCGGCTTCGCCATTCGTTCGTCGCATGTCCTGCGGCGTCCAGGTAGGAAGGAGCACCATGCGGCCGGTCGACACTGGCGTCCAATGGACGTCTCGTCTCCCCCGCATCGCCAGGCTCGCGGTCGGCCTCCTGGCGATCAGTGTCCTCATCCCGAGCGCCGCCCTCGCGCCCCCACCAGCCGCCGCCGCGACCGACTACATCCTGATGTCGCGCTCGGCGCTCCTCGCGCGACCGGTCAGCGGCACCGCCTGGGCCAACATCAAGGCCGTCGCCGACGGGAGCCTCGGGACCCCGAACCTGTGCGACATCAACGGGAAGCATCACCTGCGCACGCTCGCCGCCGCGCTCGTCTTCGCGCGGACTGGCACGGCCTCGTACGGTCTGAAGGCGCGCCAGGGCGTGGTGGCCGCCATCAAGACCCAGCGTGTCGGCTGCGATAACGCGACCCTGGCACTTGGACGCCAGCTGATGGCGTACGTCCTGGCAGCGGACTTCGCCGGGCTTGCCGGCACGCCGGACGCCACCTTCCGCACCTGGCTGACGACGATCCGCAGGAAGGTCATCGGCGGCCACGGCATCTGGAACTCTCTGTTCCGGACACATGTCCTGTCGGCGACGAACTGGGGCGCGTATGCGGGTGCGTCGCGGATCGCGGCGGACCTCTACCTCGGCGACCGGACCGATCTTGCGGCCGCGGCCAGGATCACGCAGGGATTCCTCGGCAGCCGGACGGCGTTCCGCTTCTCCGACAAGCTGAGCTCGGCTGCGAAGTCATGGTCCTGTGCGCCGACCAACTACACGCCCGTGAATGGTGCCTGCACCAAGAGTGGCATCAACGTGAGCGGTGCGGTGATCGCCGACATCAGCCGCGGCGGTTCACTGCGCTGGCCGCCCGGTACGACCGGCATCCAGTACCAGCTCGACTCGATCCAGGGTATGGGCATGCAGCTGGAACTGCTCTATCAGAACGGCTACACAGGGGCGTACACCTGGACCGCCTCCGCCCTGAAGCGGATGGCCAGCATCGTGACCCGTTCGCGTGCAGCGGGCGGGACCGGTTGGAATGCGACCCTGGCGTCACGCCAGATGCCCTGGCTGCTCAACAAGCGTTACGGCCTGCGGCTCCCCACCCGACCCTCACTGATGGGCCGGGCGATCGGCTTCACCGATTGGTTGTGGGGCCGTTGATGCGTTAATCCCGGCGTCCCGCGTGACAGCCTGCCCGGACCCCCCTTACGGGCAGGCGTCACGCCGGGCGCGCTCCCGTGCCGACAGCTCCAGGGCTGCCGCGACTGGGAGTCGCGTTTTCGAGGCGAACACCTCCCGGCGCAGCCCTACGCCGCGATCCCGCGACTCGCAGGCACGGATCCGCGTCGAGAAGGCCGGATCGCGACCCTAGGCGTTCAAAACGCGACTGTTAGTCGCGCGCGATACCGAAAAGGGGGACCCCGGCGCCTCAGTCGGATGTCCCACGGCCGCGCTCGCCGAGTCGTTCGTCGTAGCGTTCGTCGCGCCAGGCAAGGGCGGCTTTGAGCCCCTCGCTCTGGACGATCCTGTCGAACTCGCGGGCGGTCTCGCTCATGTTGATGAACGACTGGATGTCGAGGCCCATCTCGACGGCCGCTGCGAACCCGGCGGCGTCCATCGCTCGATTGAGCATGATCTTGGTCGGCGCCATCACATCCGGTGGGACGCGCGCGAGTCGGTCGGCGAGCGCGTCGACTTCCTCGTCAAGCCGGTCACGCGGCACCACGCGGTTCACGAGCCCGATGCGATGGGCCTCGTGCGCATCGATCAGGTCCCCGGTCATCAGCAGCTCGCGGGTCTTCTTCTGCCCGATGAGGAACGGCATCAGCAGCGTCACCGGCGCCGACCCGAACCTGATCTCGGGCTCGCCCAGCTGCGCGTCGTCGGCCGCCACGATCAGATCGCAGGCCATGGCCAGCTCGAGACCGCCCGCCAGCGCGTAGCCGTGGACCTGCGCGATGACCGGCTTCGGGCAGGCCCAGATCGCCAGCGTGGCCTCGATGTCCTTGGCCAGTGCCTCGCGCCACGACCAGGCCGTGGGCAGGGATGCCCCAGAGAGGTCGTAGCCCGCACAGAACGCGCGGCCCGCACCGGCGATCGCGATGACCCGCACGCGGTCGTCGTCGGCCGCCTCCGCCAGAGCTGTCGTCAGCGCTTCCCGCAATCCTGCCGTGATCGCGTTGAGCTTGGCCGGGCGGTTGAGCGTCAGCCGTACGCCCCAGTCGGTCGGGGTCTCGAGGACCAACGGCTCCTCAGCCATGCGGGACCTGCTGTGCGGCGGACGCGAGGACGACGAGTGCATCGACTGCCACGGCGCCACCAGCCGAGGCGATCACGGGGTTGAGGTCGACCTCGACGAGGTCCGGCCGTTCCATCCCGAGCACCGACAGGCCGACGACCAGCTCGGCGACCGCGTCGCGGTCGATGGCCGAGCGACCGCGAGTGCCCGCGAGCAGGCGGGCTGCGCGGAGCTCGTCGAGCATCGACTGCGCAGTCTCGATCGAGACCGGGGCGAGCCGGATGGCGACGTCGTCGAGGATCTCCGCGAGGACGCCACCGAGACCGACGACGACGCACGGGCCGAACGACGGATCACGCCGCAGACCGACGATGAGCTCAAGGCCCTCGTCGGCCATGGGCTCGACGAGCAGACCACGAGCCTCGACCCCGTGGCGGCGCGCGGCCTGAAACAACTCGTCGGCGGCCACCCGGATAGCTTGATCGCCCCGGATGCCCAGCTTGACGAGCCCGAGATCGCTCTTGTGTGGCAGATCGACTGCATCGACCTTGAGCACGACGGCGTGACCGCCGAGGGGCCGCGCGGCTTCGACTGCGGCGTCCGCGTCCGGTACGGCCACCGCCGGCGTGACCGACAGCCCGGCCGAGCGCAACATGTCCAGGCTCTCGCGCTCCGGCAGGGTGCGCAGCCCGGTCGGCGCGGCCGGCGGTGTCTCATCCAGGCCGAATGCGGTCCGGTCGCGCGACAGCGTCGACCAGCCGGGACGCCATGGGCCCGACGCGGCCCGCTCCCCTCGCCGTCGCTCCCAGTGCGCGACCGAGCCGATCGCCCGGAATGCCTCTCGGGCGCCGCGCAGGAGCGGCGCCCCGCCACCCTGCTCGTCGAGGACGGCCTTGGTCTCCGGCGGCGGCTCGCCGGACGTGAGCGACACGTACACCGGCAGCAACCACGGCCGGTCGCGCGTCGCATCGAGCAGGGCCCGCGTCACCTCGTCCGCGGTCTCGACCTCCGCCGCCATCGATCGATATGGGAAGTCGTGCACTTGGACGAGCACGTCGTACGCACCGGACGCTGCCATCGCCTCGAAGACCGCGCCGTACGCGGTCGTCGCGTCGGCCGCCCCCCACGGATCGAGCGGGTTGCCGATGAAGCCCATGGTCGGGAGCGCCTCGAGGATGCTCGTGCGGGCGTCGTCCGGGATCGGCGGCAGGTCGAGTCCGACGGCCGGGGCGAGATCGGCGATCAGTGACGCCTCGCCCGTGCTGACCGTCACGACACCGGTGCGCCCCAGCCCGATGCCGCGTCCCGTGCGCCGGATGCCCTCGACGAGCTCGGCCGTCTCCAGCAGCTCGTCGAGATCGGCGCATCGGATCACGCCGGCCGCGTCGAGCGCGGCGTCGGTGACTCGCGCCTCGCCCGCGAGCGAGCCGGAATGGGCGATCGCGGCGGCGCGGGCGTGCTCGCTCCGGCCGACCTTGACGGCCATGATCGGCTTGCCGAGCTCGAGCGCGCGATCGGCGAGTGCGAGGAACCGCTCGGGGCGGCGGAACCCCTCGAGGAACAGGATGACCGAGGTCGTCTCGGGGTCGTCGAGGCAGTAGGCGAGGTAGTCGCAGACGTCGAGCACGACCTCCGAGCCGCAGCTGATGATCCGGCTGAAGCCGACCCGCGAGCCGGACTGGACGAATGCATCGGTCACGGACCCCGACTGGGCGATCCCGGCGACCCCGCCACGCGGCAGGTATGGGGACACGTCGCCGATATACGTGGCGGCGTTGACCGTCAGATCGATGACGCCCATGCAGTTCGGGCCGACCAGCGCCATCCCGTGCCGGCGGGCGATCGCTGCGACCTCGGCCTGCATGGCCGCCGCGGCGACACCGCCCTCCACCACCCCGCCACCCGGGATGACGACGGCCGGGATCCCGGCATCCGCCGCGGCCTGGGTCACGACCGCGGCGCGCAGCGGGTTGAGCGCCACCAGCGCGATGTCCGGTCGCTCGGGCAGGGCGTCGAGTGACGGGTAGCACGGCTGGCCGAGGAGCTCGTCGTACTTGGGATTGACGAAGTGGCAGCGTGTCGCACTGCCCATCAGGCGCAGGTTGTCCCGGACGGTCTCGGCGATCCAGCTGCGGGTCGAGGCGCCGACGACCGCGATGGAGGTCGGCTGGAAGACCGGGCGCAGGTCGATCGTTCGGGCCGCAGGTTCGATCGGGACGGCCACGGGATCGATCATCCGACGACCCGGTCGACGCCGCGCTTCTCCAGCGCCCGGGCGATGATCAGCCGCTGGATCTCGGAGGTGCCCTCCCAGATGCGGTCGACCCGAAGCTCGCGGAAGAACCGCTCCGCAGCGGTCTCGCGCATGTACCCCCGCCCGCCGAACACCTGCACGACCCGGTCGGCGCAGCGGAACGCCGCTTCCGACGCGAACAACTTGGCCAGCGAGGCCTTGGCGTGGACGACCTTCGGGTCGGCGCCGTCGTCGGCGAGGACTGCGGCCTCGCGGGTCAGCAGCCGGGCCGCGGACGCGTCCGCCGCGGAGTCGGCGAGCGGGAAGGACACCCCCTGGAAGTCGATGATGCGCTCGCCGAACTGCATCCGTTCCGTCGCCCAGTCGACGGCTTCGGTCAAGAGCCGCTCCATGGCGCCGGTGCAGCGCGCGCCGATGTGGATCCGCTCCTCGACGAACCACTCATTGGTCAGTTCGTCTGCCTGGCCGACCCCACCGAGGACCGCCGACGGTGGGACGCGGACGCCCTCGAGCACGAACTGGGGATGGCGGTCCGCGAAGGTGTGCATGTAGTCGGGGTCGTGCGTGAGGGTCACGCCCGGGGTGTCGTAGTCGACCAGGAAGAGCGTCGGCAGGCGGCTGTCGCCGTCGACGACCACGCAATGGAAGATCATGAAATCGGTCTCGTCGGGCGGACCGGTCACGAACCATTTCTCGCCATCGAGGACGTACTCGCCGGCGCCCGTGTCGCACACCGCGGTCGCCTCGAGCGCCCGGGCGTCCGAGCCGGCGCCTGGCTCCGTAACGGCATACGCACCGAACCGCTCGCCCCGCAGGCTCGGCTCGAGATAGCGCCGGCGCTGGTCGTCGTCGCAGTGCAGCAGCGCGTTGTAGGCGCCCGGGATGTACGACCAGAGCCCGCCGGTCGATTGACCGAGCTGCTCATGGACCAGGACCTGCTCGAGCATCGACCAGCCCTGGCCACCGACCTCGACCGGCAGGGAACCCCCGACGAGGCCCGCATCGATCGAGGCGTCGCGGATGGCTGCACGCAATTCCGTTGGGATCCGGCCGCCCGCACGCTCGAACTCGACCTCGACCGGTCGGAGGACTTCGCGCGTGAACCGGCGTGCGCGGTCCTGGAGCTCGAGTTGCGCGGCGCCGAGTGTCAGGTCCACGCGCCAAGGATGGCGCACCTGACGGGTCGCCTCCGCGCGTCGTCGCAGGGCGCGGGACGGCGGACTCGCACGCTGTACGGCAGTACTACGGGGATACCGGGACTGTGCACCACTCACGGCAGCGTCGGGCTTCCGGTATGGTCGGCGCGGCCCCGGGGGGACGGTCGTCGATCGGACCGGCGGGCTGCCAGAACGGCGCAGCGGAGGGAGTGTGTCCTCGAGCACGGACGAGACCCAGGGCATCCCGCCGTCTCTGGACCCCGAGGCCGACGCTGCTGTGGCCGACCAGGGTCGCTCCGCGAACATCAAGCAGATCCGCGGCTCCAGCCTGCTCCTGTTCGGTCGGATGATCGGGCTAGCGCTCGACTTCGTCGCGCAGGTCCTGATCGTCCGCTACCTAGAGAAGACGGAATACGGCGCCTTCGCGCTGGCGCTATCGATCGTGGCGCTCGGGACGACCGTCTGCCTCCTCGGACTGGAACGGACCGTCGGCCGGTTCGCGCCGATCTACCAGGAGCGTGGCGACCTCGGCCGCATGTGGGGGACGATCGTGGTCGTCGTGAGCACCGTGGTCACGATCGGCCTGGCCGTCATCCTTGCGACGTACGCCTTCCAGGGTCTGATCGGCGGCGCTGTCGATAACGAGCTCGCGCTCTCGATCCTGCTCGTGATGATCGTGCTCTCGCCGCTGCAGGCGCTCGACAGCCTGTTGATCGCGCTATTCGCGACGTTCGGCTCGGCGCGGTCGATCTTCTTCCGGCGCTACGTCTTCGCGCCTGTGCTCCAGTTGAGCGTCGTGATCGTGCTCATCGCGACAGAAAGCGGCGTGCAAATCCTCGCGCTCGGCTATGTCCTCGCAGCGGCCGTCGGTATCGCGTTCTACTTCGTCGTCCTGTTGCGGCTGCTCCAGAAGCAAGGCCTGCTCGCCCATCTGACGCGGGACAGCCTGCGACTGCCGGTCCGCGAGGTCTTCACGTTCAGCATCCCGCTCCTCGCGTCGGACCTCGTCTTCGTCCTGCGCAGCTCGCTCACCGTCATCCTGCTGGAAGTCCTGCGCAACACAGAGGAGGTCGCCGAGTTCCGCGCGGTCCTGCCGATCGCGATCCAGAACATGTTCGTGGCGATGAGCTTCCGATTCATCTTCACGCCCGGCGCCTCGCGCCTCTACGCACGCGGCGACGGACACGCCCTGAATGATCTCTACTGGCAGACCGCCACGTGGATCGCGATCCTGTCGTTCCCTGTCTTCGCGCTGTGCGTCGCCTTCGCCGAGCCGGTCGTCGTCCTCCTCTTCGGTGAGCCGTACCGGGGTGCCGGCACGGTGCTCAGCATCCTGTGCATCGGCTATTACATCAGCGGCAGCATCGGCTTCAACTCGCTGCTCCTGCGCGTGTTCGGCCGCGTCCGGTACATGGTGACGACCGACCTCACGACCGCCGCCATCAGCATCGTGGCGACCGTGTTCCTGATCCGTGCATTCGGGGCCGTCGGCGCTGCGATCGCCACGACCGTTACGCTCCTCGTGCAGAACGCCCTGTACCAGTGGGGCCTGCGGACTCGAACGACGGTCGAGGCGGTCGACCCGCGCTTCATCCGACCGTATGCCTCGATCGTCATCGGGGCGCTCCTTGCGATCGCCATCGAGCGGCTGCTCGATCCGCCACTGCTGGTCGGCGTGCTCCTGGTCGGGTTGATCTCGCTGGCGGTCCTCGGGATCAACCGCCACGCGCTGCGCGTCCTCGAGACGTATCCCGAGCTGGGGCGCTTCCCGCTCGTGCGCCGGATCTTCGGCGATCCCTCGCCGACATGACCACGGATCAACGCGCCTCTCGGTCGCGCGTCCCGCCGGTCTTCGAATCGCTGGCGTACCTGTACATGCCCGCGGAGCCGTCCCATCGGGCCGTCGTGGTGGAGGCGGGCGAGCGCTGGGAGCGGCCGCCGCAACCCGACCCTGGCATCGAGGTCGTGCTGTGGGGTCGCCACGCGCGCAACGTGCGACCGTCCTTGTCGGGCGTCGCCTTCGCGGTCCGCCGGGAAGCGGCGCTCTTACGGCTGCAGGTCCGGCCGCCCCGCGGCCTGCACCTCGCCGAGCTCCACCGTCTGGTGCCGGTATCGCGGCCCGGGCGCCTTCGGCGACCCATCCGGACCGTCCTGCTCGGTGGCGCGCTGGCCGAGCTCGTCCGTGGCGATCGACCCACCCGCGTCATCGATGCGGTCGCGCTTGCCGCCGGCGCGTCGTCGATCAGTCGAGGTCTGCGGCCGAGCGGCGACGGCTCGGCCCTGGCGCGCCTCGACCTGGACGCGTCGACCCAGGTCGAGTTGCGCGTGGCCAAGGTCGGCCACACGAAGGACCCGGCTCGGGGTCGCGCGGCGCTGCTCGCGCTCGCGGCCACCGACGTCCCACTCGTCCCGAAGCCGCTGGCTGGCGGCATCACGGCAGGCGCCGCGTGGGCGACCGAGTCTGTCATGGCTGGCCACCATGTCGACGCGCTCACGCCCGCGTTGCTGGATCAGATCATCCGATTCCTGGCGGCGTTGCCCGTGGGTCCGGCGGACCGACGCGCGGTCGACGATCAACTGGCCGAGGTTGCGGCCGTCTTCCCGGAGCACGCTGCGGCGTTCGACCGGGCGGCCGGAGCCGCGGCCAGATGGGGAGCATCCCTCCCGGCGGTCCTCGTCCACGGTGACATGTGGTTGAACAACGTGTTCGTCACGGACGGGCAGCTGAGCGGTGTGTTCGACTGGGATACCTGGCACCCGGCCGGCCTGCCCGGCACCGATCTGCTGAACCTGCTGGCCGCAGAAGCCCGGACGCGACAGCGGCGAGACATCGGCGAGCTGCTCGCCGACGACTATTGGCGGTCAGCGGAGGTCGTCGGTGCCCTGGAGGCGTACATGCGCGCGCGCGACCTGCGCGTCCCCGATGCGGCCACGCTGGCGGCGATCGCGATCGGTTGGTGGGCGAGCCGGATCGCCGGGTCACTCCATCGAGCCCACCGCTCCATCGATGACCCCGCGTGGGTCAGCCGCAACATCGACGTGGCGCTCGAGCGGCTCGAACGACTCGAGCGGGAGCTCGGCTGACCGGTCCTCGCTTTGAGGTCGACCGTCAGGACGGCTGGGCGAGCACCATGATGCGGATCTCGGTCATGTCCTCGATCGCCCAGCGCAAGCCCTCGCGACCCTGCCCGGAATCCTTCACGCCGCCGTAGGGCATGTGATCGATCCGGTATGTCGGGATGTCGTTGACGATGACCCCACCGACCTCCAGATCGCTGAACGCCTGCCAGGCGCCTGCCAGGTCGTTGGTGAACACACCGGTCTGCAGCCCGAACATCGAATCGTTGACACGGGCGATGGCGTCACCCATGTCCGTGAACGGGAAGGCCACCACGAGCGGGGCGAAGGCCTCGTTGCTGCACACCTGCGCGGCGACCGGGACGTCGGTCAGGACGGTGGGTGGGAAGAAGTTGCCGTCCGCCTTGCCGCCAGCGAGCACCTTGCCACCCATCGAGACGGCCTCGTCGACCCATTGCTGGGTCCGGCTGGCCTGGTGCTCGTCGACCATCGGGCCGACATCGGTCGTGGGATCGAGCGGGTCGCCCACCTTGAGCGTGCCGACACCGGCCACGAAGCGCTCCATGAACGTGTCCCAGATCGACTCGTGGACGAACATCCGCTGCACGCTGATGCAGACCTGGCCGGCATAGGCGTAGGCGCCGACAAGGATGCGCTTGACGGCCCAATCGAGATCGGCGGTCTTGTCAACGATCACCCCGGCGTTGCCGCCGAGCTCGAGGACGACCTTCTTCTTGCCCGCGCGCTCCTTCATCCGCCAGCCCACCGATGGCGAACCGGTGAAGGTCAGGAGCTTGAACCGCTCGTCCGCGACCATCCGATCGCCCAGCTCGCGGGTCATCGGCAGGATGCTGACGGCACCCGCCGGCACGCCTGCCGCTTCCACGATCTCCGCGACGGTCAGCATCGTGAGCGGGTCCTTCGAGGGTGGCTTGAGCACGATCGGGTTGCCGCTCGCGATGGCCGGCGACAGCTTGTGGGCGGCCAGGTTGAGCGGGAAGTTGAACGGCGAGATCCCGGCGATCGGGCCGATCGGGAAGCGGCGCGTGATGCCGACGCGGTCCTTCGATGCTGGCATCAGGTCGAGTGGGATGAGCTCGCCCGTCATCCGCTCCGCCTCTTCGGCGCCGAGGCGGAAGGTCAGCGTCGCGCGATCGACCTCGACCAACGCATCGCGGATCGGCTTGCCCGCCTCGAGGGCGATCAACCGGCCGAGCTCCTCGCGGCGGGCCTTGATACCGCCCGAGATCTCACGCAGGATCCGTCCGCGCTCGTAGGCCGGCAGCTTGCGGGTGACCTCGAAGGCGTCGACGGCTGCGCTGACGGCCTCCTCATACTGCTCGGGCGTCGCGTTGTAGGTCGCTCCGGCGGGGTTGGCCGGATCGGCCGGGTTCGACACCTCCAGGCGATCCGGTGAATCGACCCAACGGCCGGCGAGGAAGATGGGATGCGGCTTGGTGCCCGTGGCGACGGTCATCGGTGTGCGCTCCTGCGCGGGGCGATGCGGTACGGTCGCATCATACGACCGGTCGACCGAGCGACCCGTCCGTGGGAGGAGCGCGCCATGGCCACTCGCCCCGACCTGCGCCACGAGCTTGCGGGTTCCGCCAGGACACCCGGGTCCGGCTGTCGAGACGCGACCACGGGCAGACGTTCGGCTGGGACAAGGCGAGCGCGGAACAGGAGACTGCGCGCCAGCTCGACCGCCTGGCCGAGCTCCAGGACCGGTTCTGGGCCGAGGCGAAGCGGTCGGTGCTGGTGGTCCTGCAGGGCATCGATGCCGCCGGCAAGGACGGGACGATCAAGAAGGTCATGACGGCCTTCAACCCGCAGGGCAGCCCGGTGACGTCCTTCAAGGTCCCCAGCAGCGAGGAGCTAGCGCACGACTACCTGTGGCGCGTCCACAAGGCAGTGCCCCGCAAGGGCGAGATCGGCATCTTCAATCGATCCCATTACGAGGATGTCCTCGTCGTCCGCGTCCACGAACTCGTGCCGAAGGCGATCTGGTCGAAGCGCTACGACCAGATCAACGCCTTCGAGCGTCACCTGGCTGCGAACGGGACGACGATCGTCAAGTTCTTCCTGGCCATCGATCGCGACGAGCAGCGCGAGCGATTCCAGGCCCGCTACGACGACCCGACGAAGCGCTGGAAGTTCTCGATGGGCGACCTCCAGGAGCGGGCTCGCTGGGATGACTACCAGGCCGCGTTCGACGAGGCGCTCTCGAAGTGTTCGACCGACGTGGCGCCGTGGTACGTCATCCCGGCCAACCGCAAGTGGTTCCGCAACCTCGCCGTCGCGCGGATCCTGGCCGACACGATCGCCGACCTGAAGCCTGCCTATCCGGCCGTGGCGCCCGACGTGCCGCCGAGCCTGGTCATCGAGTGAGGCTCGCGGGCTAGGACTCCGCCCGCGCCAACCCGTTGCGGATGGCGTAGCGCGTCAGCGCATTCATGCCGCGTATCCCGAGCTTCGCCGACACGTTGGCCAGGTGCCGTCGGACAGTGTGGACGCTGATGTCGAGCGACTGGGCGATCTGGCCGGCCGACTGACCGGACGCCAGCAAGCTGAGCACTTCGCGCTCACGCGCGCTCATGGTGCCGGCTTCCAACCAGCGGAGCGAGTCCTCGACCACGGCGTTGGTCACGCTGCTGTGCAGGTAGCGCTCGCCACGCGCGACGGCCCGGATGGCCTCGACGAGCTCACGCGACTGCGCCCCCTTGATCATGTAGCCGGCGGCGCCAGCCGCGAGTGCCTGGCGGACGGTCTCAGGGTCGCTGTGCATCGTCAGGACGACGATCCGCAGATCGGGCTGACGCGCGCGCAGCGCACGCAGGAGGGGCATCGCGTCGCCTTCGGGGAACGTGAGGTCAAGCACCAGCACATGCGGCCGCTGCCCCACCACGAGCTCGATCGCTGACGCGTGGTCGGATGCGTCGCCGACGATCTCGAAGCCATCTTCGCCCTGCAGCACCATCCGCAGGCCCTCGCGGATGAGGTGGTGGTCATCGACGAGCGCCACCCGGATCACGCCGGGCAGCGCGGCACGGCTCGAGGCGCGAGGCGCGAGATCCGCTGTCGGCTCCATCAGCGGCTCTAGGTGGACCGGCGGCCCGATCTGCGCCTCAGGACGGACTACCGGCGGCGGCGGCGGTGCCGGAACGACGATCTCGACGCGTGTCCCCGAACCGGGCTGCGTGCGGACCTCGACCGTGACGCCGTGGATGCTGGCTCGCTCGTACATGCCGTCCAGGCCGAGCCCGCGCTCGCGCGCGGATGCGTCGAAGCCGATGCCGTCATCACCGACCACCAGCCGCACGGTGTCGTCGACCAGATGGCCGCCGATCCAGATCCGCCGGGCCTGGCTGTGGCGGGACGCGTTACCGAGTGCTTCTTGCACGATCCGGTAGATGTCGATCTCCATCTCGGGCTCGAGGAAGCCCGGTGGCAGCAGAGCGGGGTCGAAGCGCAACTCGACCGGAACGCCGGCCGACCGGGCGAGGTTGCTCAGCGCAGCGCCGAGTCCGATCTCGTGCACGCGCGTGGGCCGCAGCTTGGCAGCGACCGTTCGTGTCTCGGCGAGCGCGGAGGCCGCGAGCTCCCGCGCGCGACCGACACCCGACTGACCGACGGAGTGGTCGCTGGCAGGCGCAACGTGGCCGGCCCGCAACTCGTTGTCCGCCGCATCGAGCGTCAGGATCACGGCTGTGAGGGTCTGACCGACGCCGTCATGGAGCTCCCGCGCGAGGCTCGCGCGCTCCTCCTCGTGCGCGGTCACCAGCCGCTCGCTGGCCTTGCGGTACAACGCCGCGTAGTGACGAGCCGAGGTGGAGACGCGGTCCGCCAGCACCGCCACGATCACGGCGATCGCGACCATGAGTGGCCACTCGGTGAATTCGAGCTGCTCCTCCGTGGGCGGCACACCGACGGTGTCCGAGACCGCCAGGTAACCGACCATGACGATGGTCGCGACGAGGATCCGCCACAGCGCGGCGGCCAGGCCGTAGATGAACGCACCGATGGCGACGGTGAGCCACAGGCCCTGGAGCAGGATCTCGGGATCGGCCAGGCGCAGGAACAGCGCGACCGCGAAGACGCCGCACGCCAGATCGACGAGCCGACGTAGCAGGACGGGATCGAGCGTCGCAAGACGCGATGAACGATGGTCCCGCAGTGGACCGCCGATGGTCATCCGTGAGCCCCCATATGGTGGATGTTGAGTATAGGCAGGGGGAGTCGGGGGAACAATGATGTGGTGGCCGAATTGGGGGATTCGGCCGGGATCGTGGTGGGTCCTGTCAACACCCGGCGCCGCTGAGGGGTGGCGCGAGGCGCTGGTCGTCGACCGGGCTCTGGTTGGGGGATCACGACATGATGCGTGCCATTGTCAGCACAAGCATTCGCTTCCGGCTGTTGGCGATCGGCCTGGCCGGGGCCCTGCTCCTCGTTGGAGCGACCCAGCTCCCGAACGCGCGGGTCGACGTCCTGCCGCACTTCACGCCGCCCTATGTCGAAGTGCAGACCGAGGCCCTCGGGCTGTCGGCGGAAGAGGTCGAGGAGCTCGTCACCGTTCCGCTGGAGGCGGACCTCCTCCACGGCGTCGCCTTCCTCGACGAGATCCGCTCCGAGTCGATCGCCGGCCTGTCGTCGATCGTCCTGATCTTCGAACCCGGTACGGACATCTTCAAGGCACGCCAGGTCGTTTCCGAGCGGCTCACCCAGGCGCACGCACTCCCCAACGTCGCCAAGGCGCCGGTCATGCTCCAGCCCCTCTCCTCGCTGAGCCGCTTCATGGTCGTCGGCATGAGCTCGTCCGAGAAGTCGCTGATCGAGATGTCGGTCCTCGCACGCTGGACCGTCCGACCGCGACTGATGGGCGTCCCGGGCGTCGCGAACGTGTCGATCTTCGGTCAGCGCGAGCGACAGCTGCAGGTCCTTGTCGACCCGGCCGAGCTCGATCGGAGCGGCGTCAGTCTCGAGACGGTGGTCGAAACGACCGGCAATGCCCTGTGGTTCTCGCCCCTGACCTTCCTCGAGGCATCGACCCCCGGAACCGGTGGCTTCATCGACACGCCCCAGCAACGCCTGGGCATCCAGCACATCCTGCCGATCAGCAACGCCGAGGAGCTGGCGAATGTCGCGATCGAGCGCGACGGCCAGGGCCCCCTCCGCATCGGCGATATCGCAACGGTCACCGAGGACCATCAGCCGCTGATCGGCGATGGCATCGTCGGCCAGGGCAACGGTCTGGTCCTCGTCATCGAGAAATTCCCAGACGTCAATACGCTCCAGGTCACGCGTGATGTCGAGGCTGCCATCGCGGCCCTCCAGCCCGGGCTGGGAGGCATCACGATGGACAGCAGCCTCTACCGCGAGGCGTCGTTCATCGATGCGTCGATCGGCAACGTCTCCCTGGCCCTGCTCGTCGGGTTCCTGCTGATCGCCGTGATCCTCGGGGCACTCCTGTTCGACTGGCGTGCCGCGCTGATCAGCCTCGTCACGATCCCACTTTCCCTTGCGGCTGCGGCGCTGGTGTTGCACGCCAGCGGGGCATCGATCAACGCGCTGACGCTGGCCGGTCTGCTGATCGCGATCGCCGTCGTCATCGATGATGCCGCGGGTGTGGTCGATGATGTCCGTCGTCCGGCTGCACACGCCACGCGAGGGCGACGAAGATCGGTCCAAGGCGGAGATCGTGACGGCCGCGGTGGTCGAAGGCCGATCGCCGATCGTGTACGCCACGTTGATCATCCTCGCGGCACTGGTCCCGCTCCTGTTCATCGCCGGAGGCCTTGGCGTGTTGCTGCCTTCCATGGCAGCCGCGTACGGGCTCGCGATCCTCGCCGCGATGGCCGTGTCAGTCACCTTGGCGCCCGCGCTCGCCGTCCTCATCCTCACAGCGGGCAGGGCAAGCGACGCGAGTCGCCGATCCTCCGCCGCGTGCAGGGCTGGTATCGCACGACGCTGCCGCGGGTCGCTCAGCGCATCCGCCCAGCGGCGTTGACTGCCGGGCTGGCGATCGTCGCCGTGGCGGCTGTCATCGTCGTCGCGGTCCTGCCGGCGGCAGGCGAGTCGGCGCTACCGACCTTCCGCCAGCGTGAGCTGCTGATCCACGCGGACGGGGCACCGGGCACCGGTCGGGCAGAGATGAACCGCGTGGTGTCACGGGCCGCGACGGAGCTGCGCACCATCCCGGGCGTCAAGAACGTGGGCGCCCACGTCGGGCGGGCGATCCTGTCCGATGAGCGCTCGAGCGTCAATTCCGCCGAGATCTGGGTCTCTATGGACGCATCGTCCGACTACGACGCGACCCTGGCCTCCATCGAGGCGACCGTCGCGGGCTATCCCGGCCTCGACCGGGCAGTCACCACATACGCCTCGGATCGCCTCGATGAGGTGCTCGGAGCGCCCGAACGCGACGTCGCCATCCGCATCTACGGGCAGGACCTGGCCATCCTGGACGCCAAGGCGCAGGAGGTTCGCACCGCCATCGCCGATGTCGATGGCGTGAGCGCACCGTCCGTGCAGTCCCAGGTGATGGAGCCGACGCTCGAGATCGAGGTCGACCTCAACGCCGCCGCACGGTACGAGATCAAGGCTGGCGACGTCCGTCGAGCAGCGACATCACTCCTGTCCGGCATCGAGGTCGGCAATCTCTTCGAGGGCCAGAAGGTCTTCGAGGTGGTGGTCTGGGGCAAGCCTGAGCTGCGCAGCAGCGTCACGAACGTCGAGGACCTGCTGATCGAGACGCCGAACCAGGGGCTGGTCAGGCTGGGGGACGTCGCGGACGTCCGTGTCGGACCGTCGCCCAGCGTCGTGAACCGCGAAGGCGTGATGCGCTATGTCGATGTCACAGCCGACGTGGCCGGTCGCGATGTCGGTTCGGTCGTTGCCGAGATCAACAGCCGGTTGGCGGCCATCCCCTTCGAGATCGAGTACCACGCCGAAGTCAACAGCCCTGCCCTGGTGCGCCAGGACGCGCAGAACCGGCTGTTCGCGGTGCTGATCGGTACCGTGCTCCTGGCCCTGCTGCTCCTGCAGGCGGCCTTCGGGACCTGGCGCCTCGCAGCGCTCGTACTCCTGGCCGTGCCAGCTGCCGCCGTCGGTGGCGCGGTGGCCACGTTCGCGACCGGCGACCTGTTCACGATCGGTTCGCTGGCCGGGCTGATCACAGTGGTGGCGATCACCATCCGGCACGCTATCGCGCTGGTCGACCGCTATCGGCGGCTGGAGCAAGTGGAGGACGGCGCCAGCGGCCTCGACCTCGTGATCGCCGGTGCCCAGTCCAGGCTTGCCCCGATCCTGATCACGGCGCTCGGGACGGCTGCATTCGCGCTGCCCTTCCTGGTGCTCGGTGACGTGGCCGGGCTCGAAGTGATGCGGCCGATGGCGGTCTTCGTCCTCGGCGGCCTCGTCACCTCGACGCTGCTCCTGCTGTTCCTCCTCCCCGTCATCTACCTGCGGTCCGGTCCGAGCCCAGCGTCGGAGACCGAGTCGCTGTTGTCCGAACCGGCCTTCAAGCCGACCCCGGCGTTAGGAGCCTGAGATGAATCGAATCGCGAGATCCCTGGCGTGCCTGGCCGTGGTCGGGCTCATCCTCGGTGGCTGCAACCAGGCCACGACCTCAGCGCCCAAGGAGGAAGCGATCCACATCGAGGAGCAGGAATCCGGGCTGAAGCAGCTCACGCTGTCGCAGAAGGCGGCAGAGCGGCTCGGCGTCGAGACGGCCGAGGTTGCCGGCTCGGGTTCTGCGCTGACCGTCCCGTACGCGGCCGTGATCTACGACGCCCAGGGCGCCACCTGGTCCTACGTGAACACGGCACCCCTCGTCTACCTGCGCGAGGAGATCAAGGTCGAGCGGATCAACGGTGACACCGCGATCCTGTCGGCAGGACCGGCCGCGGGCACGCCCGTCGTGACGATCGGGGCGGCCGAGCTCTACGGCGCTGAGATCGGCGTCGGCGGCGGGCACTGATCGAACGCCGCGAGGCACCTGGGGGGAGCCCACGACAATGATGCGACGGATCATCGCGACCAGCCTTCGATTCCGTTTCCTGGTCCTTGCGGCCGCCGCCGGGCTGATGGTGTTCGGCGCGTCCCAGGTGCGGGCGATGCCGGTCGACGTCTTCCCGGAGTTCGCACCGCCCAAGGTCGAGATCCAGACGATCTGCGTCGGTCTGTCGGCCGAAGAGGTCGAGAACCTGGTCACCGTGCCGCTCGAACAGGCACTAGCCGGCGTCGACGGCCTGGACATCATCCGCTCGAAGTCGGTCATCCAGCTCTCGCAGATCGAGATGATCTTCAAGCCTGGGACCGACCTGCTGCACGCGCGTCAGCTCGTAGCGGAACGCGTCGCCGAGATCACGCCGACCCTGCCGACGTGGGCGGCCCCACCCTTCATGATCCAGCCGCTGTCGGCGACGAGCCGATTCCTCAAGGTCGGCATGTCGTCCGAGTCCGTGTCGTTGATCGACATGTCGATGATCTCGTACTGGACGATCCGACCACGGTTGTTGAGCGTGCCGGGCGTCGCGAACGTCCAGATCTGGGGCGAGCGACTCGATATGCCCCAGGTCCGCGTGGTCCCGGCCAAGCTGGCCGAGCATGGCGTGACGATGACCGCGGTCATGGATGCCGTCTCGGAAGCTCTTGACGAGGGCATACTTCGCTACAACGCAGGCAACTTCACGGGAACCGGCGGGTTCGTGAACACGCCGAACCAGACCCTCAACGTGCGCCACATCCCGCCGATCATCGAGGTCGCCGATCTCGAGCACGTGACGGTCACCGCGGAGGACGGCACCAAGGTCCCCGTGACCGACGTGGCCGAGCTCGTGCGCGACCACCAGCCGCTCATCGGCGACGCGGTCATCAACGATGGGCCAGGGATCCTGCTCATCATCGAGAAATTCCCGTGGGCCAACACCCTGGATGTCACCCGTGGCGTCGATGAGGCGTTCCGCGAGCTCGAGCCAGGGCTCGCCGGCATCGATATCGACCGGACCATCTTCCGTCCGGCCAGCTTCATCGATCAGGCGTTGGGCAACCTGTCCAATGCGCTGCTGATCGGCAGCGTCCTCGTCTTCGCCGTCCTGATCATCTTCCTGTTCGAGTGGCGGACAGCCCTCATCAGCCTCGTGGCGATCCCGCTGTCGCTCATGGCGGCCGCGATGGTCCTGTACGTCCGGGACGTCACGATCAACACGATGATCCTGGCGGGCTTCGTCATCTCGGTGGGCGTCGTCGTCGATGACGCGATCATCGACATCGAGAACATCACCAGACGGTTGCGCCAGCATCGGCTGGCGGGCAGCGATCGTTCGACGGGATCGATCATCCTCGAGTCATCCCTCGAGGTCCGGAGCGCGATCGTCTACGCGACGCTCATCGACGTCGTGGCTGTGGCCCCGGTGTTCTTCATCGAGGGCCTGTCAGGAGCGTTCTTCCAGCCACTGGTGATCTCGTACGGCCTGGCCGTGCTCGCCTCCCTGGTGGTCGCGCTGACCGTCACGCCCGCGATGGCCTTCCTCCTGCTGCGTAACGCCCCGATCGAGCGCCAGCGGTCACCGGTCTCACGGCGGCTGCAGGAGGCCTACGGTCGGGCGATCTCGCGCATCCTGCGCACCACCCGACCGGCGTTCATAACGGTCGGCCTGGTCAGCATGGTCGGGCTCGGCATCTGGCCGCAACTGGGCCAATCGCTGCTGCCCGACTTCAAGGAACGCGACTTCCTCATGCACTGGGTGACCGCGCCCGGAACCTCGCTCGCCGAGGAGACCCGGATCACGGTCGACGCCTGCAACGAGCTGCGTGCGATCCCGGGGGTCCGCAACTGCGGGTCCCACATCGGTCAAGCCTTCCAGGCCGACGAGCCGTATGGCGTCGAGTTCGGCGAGAACTGGATCAGCATCGATCCGAAGGTCGACTACGACAAGACGCTCGCCGCGGTCACCGAGGTCGTCAACGGCTATCCCGGACTGCGGCGTGACGTCCAGACATACCTCAAGGAGCGGATCCGCGAGGTCCTGACCGGCTCGAGCGACGCCATCGTCATCCGGATCTACGGCGAGGACCTCACGACGCTCCGCGACCTCGCGGAGGATGTCGAGGAGCGACTCGACAACATCCCGGGGATCATCGACCTGCATTCGGAGCAGCTCATCAGCATCCCGCAGATCCAGGTCCAGCTCGACCTGGCGGCTGCGGAACGCTACGGCGTCAAGCCCGGCGATGTCCGCCGGACCGCGTCCGCGTACATGGCCGGGGAGGAGGTCGGAGACGTCTTCCACGGCGGCAAGGCATACGACATCCAGGTCTGGAGCGTGCCCGAGGCGCGACGCAGCCTGTCCGATGTCCAGAACCTCCTCATGGACACGGCCGACGGCGGCAAGGTCGCGCTCAAGGAGATCGCGGACGTGTCGATCAAGCCGTCACCGGGCCACATCAACCACGAGAAGACGGCGCGCCGCATCGACGTCGAGGCCAACGTCAAGGATCGCGACCTGGGCGCCGTGATCGAGGATGTCAAGGCTGCGCTGGCAGCACGAGTTCCCGCATGGCTACCACCCCGAGATGCTGGGCGAGTACCAGGAGCGCCAGGCCGCACAGGATCGACTGCTGCTGTTCGCCGTCGCCGCCGCGGTCGGTGTGTTCCTGCTGCTCCAGGCTGCGTTCGGCAGCACGCGCCTTGCGATCCTGTCCTTCCTGACCCTGCCGTCGGCGCTCGTCGGCGGCATCCTGGCCGCGTGGATCGGGACCGGCGTGATCTCGCTCGGGTGCGCTCGTCGGGTTCTTCACCGTGCTCGGCATCGCCGCCCGGAACGGGATCATGATGATCAACCACTTCCAGCACCTCGAGCGCGAGGAGGGCGAGGTGTTCGGCGTCGACCTCGTCGTCCGCGGCGCGCGGGAGCGGCTGGCGCCGATCCTGATGACGGCCCTGGCCACGGGCCTGGCCCTCGTCCCGCTCGCCGATCGCCGGCGACCTGCCCGGCCATGAGATCGAGCACCCGATGGCCATCGTGATCCTCGGCGGACTCGTCACCTCGACCCTGCTCAACCTGTTCGTCGTGCCGTCCCTCTACCTCCGCTTCGGGCGGAGCCGGGCGCAGGTCGGTCCGCTGGTCTCGCCCTAGGACGTCGAGCGGCCATCGAGCCGCTCGACCAGGTCGACCAGCCACATCGCGGGGGCATCGCCGAAGGTCCCCATCGCTGTGGCGTCGACGCCCGACAACGCTCGCGCCCAGGCCGCCGACCTGCTGATCCGGCCGAGGTCGAGCGCGACCTCGAGGACCTCGTGCAGACCGTCTCTCGGCAGGACATCCGTCCATGCCTCAAGGTAGGCGTCACGCAGCCGGCGGAGCTCCGGTCCATCCGGATCGGTGTCCAGCCGGTAGGCGACCGAGTTGAGCGTCGTGACCAGCGTCCCGAACGGATGGGCGACGGCCGCGTCGCCCCAGTCGAAGAAGCGGACCTCGGGCGGACCCACGAAGACATTGCCGCCATGGAGGTCGTCGTGCTGGATCGTGACCGCGATGCCCGAGCGGTCCAGCGTTCCGGCCGCGGCCGCGACCCACTCGCCGAGACCGCGCAGCCGCTCGCGACCCGCCTCGGCCGCCGGCCGGTCATCGGCGCCGACCTGGGCCCACCAGCGATCGTCGTCGACGATCCGCTGCAGCTCCCCGGGGAGTGCCTCGGGCCTGCCGTCCGGGACGCCGCGCGCGAGCAACTCCCCGGACCGCAGCTCGACGCTCCGCTGGAGACCGGCATAGTCGGCGAGGATCCGCTCCCACGCCGCAAGGTCGGCATCGCCGGTGCCATCGGGGCGCGTCTGGCGGAGGGTCGGGCCGCCGTCCTCGAAGAGCAGCCATCCTCGCTCGGCGTCGGCGTCCACGGGCAGCAGGACATGCCGGATACCCCATGCGCGGAACGCCGTCAGCAGGCGCGCCTCGTGGGCAGTCCCCGGCCCGGAGGCCTTGCACCAGACAGGCCCGCTATCGGTCGGGATCCGGAAGACGGTCGACCACGGCCGGACGTGTGGCTGCTCCACCGCGCCGACGACCGATCGGCCGTGCGCCGCCAGCCGGTCGCGCGCCCAGTCGAGGATCGACTCGACCCAGGCAGGATCGGTCCAGCCCGTCGCGCCGTGCTCGCTCACCCCGGGCGGAAGAACTCGTCCATCGTCCCGGCCGAGCACGACTCGGCCAGGCAGTCGAGGCCCCATGCGTCCTGGATCGTGCGCAGCAGCGTGTAGTGGTCGTGCGGTTCGGACGATCGGAAGCCGGCGGTCACCTCAGGTGAGGCCACGATCGTCGCGATGTGCCCGCCCGACGGGTCGTCGCCGGCGTCCTCATCGAACGTGATGACCAGGAGCCCGCCGGCGCGGAACGCATCGCTGTCGAGGATCGTCGGCACGAAATCGGCCAGCCACGCGTCGGCCCGTGCGCAGCGGGCAGTCGTGCGCGCTGTGGCACTGGTTCGGGACGATCAGGGCGTAGTCGGCGTCGCCGGGCTGAAAGGCCGTGAGGTCCTGCAGATACCCGCACCGTCGCGGGTCGGTCCGGATGCTCGTGAAGCTGATCGCCGGCGCGTGCTTGCGTTCGTACACGCCGTCGCCGTCACGCCCGCCACTGGCCGAGCTCCCGGTGAAGCAGCCCGTCGGGACGATTCTCGGCGTATTCCCGCCATGTCCGTCCGCTCGGCCTCGATCTGGTCGGCGATCGTCGGCGCGTCGATGTCGTGACTGCGGTTGTCGGTCACCCCGTGGATCGAGCCGCTGAACATGGCGAAGTAGTTGGGCTGTGACGGCCGGGCGACCCCGATACGACTGCTCGGCCAGTCCGTAGCGCTCGATCAGGCCGTTCATATACGGCAGGTCGTCGGCGCCGACCACCCGGTCGTAGTCCTGGTTCTCGAAGCACGATGATCCAGACGTGCGGGAAGTCGGGGATCGCGGCCGACGCGCTGGGCTCCGCGGACGACGAACCGGATGGTGCAGACGAGCTCGGCGAAGCGGACGCGGTCGGCGCAGACGACGCGGTCGGCGTTTGCGAGGGAGGCCCAGTGGGTGTCGGGCCGGCCTGTCGCGTCAGTCCGTATGCCAGCAGGGCGACTACGATCAGGCCCGCCACAAGGACGAACGCGATCGACCGATCGTTGGTCACCGTCCCCCTCGACGAGCTAGCGCTTCCGGCCGCCGCCGAACAGCGTGCCGAAGATGCCGCGGATGATGTCCTGCCCCAAGCGCGACGTCGCGACCCGGCCGCCGGTCCGCACGACGTTGTCGATGGTCCGCTGGCGCGCCTTCGCGGCGGCAGCAGCCTCGCGCTCCTCCGCCTTGCGCTGTCGTTCGGCCTCGCGGGCGGCGCGTTTCTGGGCTGCCTCGACCTCGCGCTGCTGGCGGGCGATCTCGCGCGCCTGCTGGGCCGGTGTCATGTCGTTCAGACCACCAGCGGTGGTCGGGTCGAGCCCGGCGCGCGTCGCGTCCTCGATGGCCGCCTGACGGGCCGCCGCGACGCGGGCGCTGATCCGCTCGTGGGCGCTGTCGCGATCGACCGTGGCGCCGTACTTGGTCGCGAACGTGCTGCCGGCGACGGCTGCCGCGAACGCTTCGGGCGGCATCGGCGCCATCAGCGAGTCGGGCGGGAGCAGCCGCGTGGCCGCCAGCGGGGTCGGCACGCCGCGCGGGGACAGCACGGTCACCAGCGCCTCGCCGGTGCCGAGCGAGGTGATGGTCTTCTCGACGTCGTAGAAATCGGTCATCGGGAAGGTGCGCGCGGTCTTTCGCAGGGCATCGGCGTCATCGGGGGTGAACGCGCGCAGGGCGTGCTGCACGCGGTTGCCGAGCTGGGCGAGGACGGACGCCGGGACGTCGGTGGGGGCCTGGGTCACGAAGTACACGCCGACGCCCTTCGAGCGGATGAGTCGGGCGGTCCGCTCGATCTGGTCCATCAGCGCTTCCGAGGCGTCATCGAAGAGCAGGTGCGCCTCGTCGAAGAAGAAGCACAACTTCGGCTTCGGCAGATCGCCCGCCTCGGGCAGTGTCTCGTACAGCTGCGCGAGCATCCACAGCATGAACGTCGAGAAGAGGCGTGGCTGATCCATGACGTCCGCCAGCTCCAGGACGCTGATGACACCCTCGCCGTCCGGCGTCGTCCGGATGAGGTCCTCCACCTCGAACTCGGGCTCGCCGAAGAAGACGTCCGCGCCCTCCTGCTCGAGCACGATGATCGACCGGAGCAGCACGCCGACCGTCGCCGGTGACATCCCGCCGTAGTCCTCGAGGATCGCCTTGCCCTCGTCGGACGATAGGAATTTGAGGGAGGTGGCCAGGTCCGTCAGGTCGAGCAGGGGCAGGTCGTTGTCGTCGCAGTACTTGAAGACGAGGGCAAGCACGCTCGTCTGCGTCTCGTTGAGATCGAGCACCTTGCCGAGGAGCAGCGGGCCGAACGAGCTGACCGTCGCCCGGACCTGGGCGCCCTGCTTGCCCGAAAGGGACAGGAACTCGACCGGATGACCCGATGCCTCGAACTGCCAGCCCAGCGACGCGACGCGCTCCTGGACCTTGGGGTTCGCGCCATCCCCTGGCAGCGCGATGCCCGACAGATCGCCCTTGATGTCGGCCGCGAACACCGGAACGCCGGCCTTCGAGAGCTGCCCGGCAAGCAGCTGGAGCGTCTTTGTCTTGCCGGTGCCGGTCGCGCCGGCCACGAGGCCATGGCGGTTGAGGATCGACATCGGGATGCACACGCGCACGTCGTTGAAGAGCTCGCCCTCGTGCATCGCGCTGCCGACGGTCAGGCTCGGCTCATCGAACCCGTAGCCAGCCGAGATCGCGTCGCGGAATGCCTGATCCATGGGTCCTCCGAGACAACCCGAGCAGTGTTCCGAGGGGAGGCGCAAGGGTATCATCGGACCCCCGCGCCGCCACGCTGCAGCTCATCGCAGCGGCTGGCACGGGACGCTCGGATCCGGAGGAAGCCATGCGGATCGAGGAAGTCGAGGGCATCGGCCCGACCTATGCGGCCAAGCTCGAAGCGGCCGGCGTCAGGAGCACCGACGACCTGTTGGCGCGCGGGGCGAAGCCGTCAGGCAGGCAGTCGCTGGAGGACGCGACCGGCATCGCCCACGCGCTGATCCTCGAATGGGTCAACCACGTCGACCTGATGCGGATCGACGGCGTGGGCTCGGAATATTCCGACCTGCTCGAGGCGGCCGGGGTCGACTCGCCGGCCGAGCTCGCCCGGCGCAACGCGGCTAACCTCGCGACGACGATCGACGAAGTCGTCGCCGCCCGCCCCAGCATCGTCCGTCGTGCACCGAATGAGAAGGAGCTCCAGGGCTGGATCGACCAGTCGAAGAAGCTGGACAAGGTCGTCGAGCACTGACCCGCCGGCATTCCCGATGTTCGCCGAATTCCGCGGGTTCCTGCTCAGGACGAACGCGCTCGCGCTGGCTATCGGCGTCATCATCGGCGGCGCGCTCGGCACGGTCGTCAACTCGCTCGTCAACGACATCATCATGCCGCCCATCGGGCTCGCCCTGGGCGGCGTCGACTTCGCGGCATTGAAGCTCGTCCTCAAGCCTGCGGTCGGCGGCGATCCGGCTACCGAGGTGGCCATCCGCTGGGGCGCCTTCATCAACGCGGTCATCGCCTTTGTCGCGATCGCGCTCGTGGTGTGGCAGCTCAGCCGGACGTTCATCCGGGAGGACGCGCCGACCGAGGTCAAGACCTGCCCGTACTGCAAGGAGCCCAACGCGGTCGACGCCAGTCGCTGCAAGGCCTGCACCAGCGAGGTCTAGCGCTCCAGGGGATCTGCGATTTGACGGCAGTCGCGGCGAGACGCACCGGGACCTTCGTACTGCGGATTATCGGGGGTCCGAAGGGGTACAGATAGGTCGGCCGCAGTTGGCGCCGCCAGGGGATGCCGTACCAGGATGACCGCAAAGTCCACGACGACGATCTCGCGATCGTCGTCCCGAGCCATCCGACGCCTCACGACCGCCGCTTTCGGCTTGCATCTGCTCGTTGCCGGGATCGCCGTCGGTGCATCGATCGCGCTGGTCCTTGGCGCGCCGGGGCCCGCAGGGTCGGTCCTGCATCCGGTCATGCTCGTCGGGCCCGCCGCCGCTTCACTGGCGATCATCGGCCTGGGTGCGCAAGCCTTCGCCACTGCCCGCATCCGTCGCCACGCGGGCGCCCTCGAATCGGAGCGCACGGACCTGCGCGAGGCCTATGACCGGGCGCGCCTCGACTCGCTGCGTGACGGCTTGACGGGACTCGGGAACCATCGAGCGTTCCAGGAAGAGCTCGACGTCCAGGTCGCCACGGCGCGGGAGGAGGAGGCGCCCCTGGCGCTGCTCATCATCGACGTGGATGACCTCAAGAAGATCAACGATCGAAAGGGTCATGCCGCCGGCGACGAACTGCTCCGCGCGGTCTCCCAGGTCATGCGCGCGAACCTCCGGCGATCGGACCGGGCGTATCGGATCGGCGGCGACGAATTCGCCCTGCTGCTGCCCGGCTGCGGGCTCGACGACGCGGCGATCATCGCCAACCACCTCCTTGCCGCGACGCTCGGCGGCCACCACGGCCGGATCGGCACGTTCTCGGTCACGATCGGCATCTCCTCCTTCCCCGAGCCGAGCTCCGATCGGCAGCAGCTGCTCCACCACGCCGACGCAGCGATGTACTCCGGGAAACGGCACGGACGGACGAAGGTGGAACGCTTCGATCCGCGACGACATGGGATCGCCGACGACCCCAGGACGCTGGCGCAGCTGGTCGCCGCGGTGGAGCGCGTGACCACGAAGGGCCAGTTGCAGGCGGTCTATCAGCCGATCTACTCGCTCCGCACGGGCGCAGTCAGCGGGTTCGAGGGCCTCGTGCGGCTCGGGCCCAACGCCGAGTTCGAGGAACCGACAGCGCTGTTCGTCGCCGCCGAGGCGACCAGCCGCACGATCGAGCTCGACGTCGTGTGTGCCGAGACGGTCCTTGCCGGTGCGCGCGACCTTCGGCCGGACCAGTACCTCTCCATCAACCTGTCCCCACGGACCCTGGAGTCCGATGCGTTCAGCCCGCTCGAGGTGCTCGCCCTCGCTCGCCGCCATGGTGTGCCACCGGAGCAACTGGTCATCGAGCTCACGGAGCGGGAGGCCGTGGAGGATCTCGAGAGCCTTCGCGCAGCCGTCGCCGCACTGCGGCGCCAGGGCGTCCGCATCGCACTCGACGACATCGGCGCAGGAAACGCCGGCTTGCGGCTGCTGAGCGAGGTCGACTTCGACATCATGAAGATCGACCTCTCGCTGGTCCGGGCAGGCGCCACGCACGAGCCATCGGAGGCGGTGCTTCGGGCGCTCGGGAGCTTCGCTCGTCAGCGCGGCCACCAGATCGTCGCGGAAGGTATCGAGACGCCCGATCTGCTCGAAGCCGTGCTCGAGCTCAACTACGACGCCGGGCAGGGATACCTGTTCGGTCGGCCGGGACCCACCATGGCGATGGCGGAGCTCAAGCTGGTCGACCTGATCACCGATGGCGGCCGCGCCGAGCACTCGGCTGCCTGAGGCTCGTTCGGCTCAGGCGTCCGGGCTGGGATAACTTCCGAGCACCCTCGTCATCGTCGTCACGCCGCGCACCTCGTCGAGGGCGGCAGTCATCGACGAGTCGGCGATGTCCCCGTCCAGATCGATCCAGAAGACGTATTCCCAGGCGCGCTCCCGGCTCGGGCGTGATTCCAGCTTGCGCATGTTGAGACCGTGGGCAGCGATGACCCGCAGCACCGCCAACAGCGTGCCCGGCTCGTTGCGCACTGCGACCACCAGCGTCGTCCGTCGGTGGCCGGGCGGGTCGAGGAGCGCCGGTGGCCGACCGTCAGCCCGAGCGAGGACCAGGAAGCGCGTCCGATTGCCGGGCAGGTCGCCGATGTCGTCGGCCAGGATCTCGAGCCCGAACAGCGGCCGCGGCCCGCGGCGATAGCACGGCGGCCGCGCGCCGCTCGCCGGCATCGGCGATGGCCTTGCCGGCGCCGGCGGTGTTATAGGTCGATAGCAGCTGCCAGGGCCGGGACCGCAGGAACACCTCGGCCTGGCCGAGCGCCTGGATGTGCGAGTACACCCGCTCGATGTCTTCGAGCCGCTGTCCCGGCAGCGCGGCCAGACACAACCGCACCGGCACCATGACCTCGCCATGGATCACGAGGTCGAACTCGACGAGGAGATCGTAGTTCTCGCGGACCGTGCCGTTGATGACGTTCTCGATCGGTACGACGCCGGCATCTGCCCGGTCATCACTTACGGCCTCGAAGACGGCGCGGAAGCTGCCGAGCGCGCTGCGTGGTGCATCCCCGAACGCCGCCAGAACGGCGTCCTCGGCGAAGGCTCCGGGCTCGCCCGCATAGACGATGGGACGTGATGGCATGCCCGAGTGTACGCATGCGCGGTGGTCGACCGCCCGACATCGCCACGCCCTTGCGATCCGGCATCGGGACCACACCGCACCGGCCCGATGGTCCCATCGCCACCCATACCACCAGCGTGGTGCGACCTCGAACGGCGTTGGGTACAACTCGGTCACGACCCTCGAGACCTAGGACCCTGCTGCTTGCCGACCACCGACCGGGGCGCTCCGACACGACCGCCGACGCGCGCGGGCACCTCGCCTGCTGCTGGGGCACGCGGGCGATCCCCGATACGCGGCACGTCCCGGATGCACGCGGTCGGCACGGCGATCGACCGCGTTCCGACGCAGGTCCGCGTGTGGGCGCTGACCGTGGTCCTCGCCGCCGCGACCGTGATCAGCTACGCGGTCTTCCTGGTCGATCGGCCCGGTCGGGAGGTGCCCATCGCCATCCCATGGCCGATCATCGCCATCGCCGTCGTCGTGGCCGAGCTCAAGGTCGTGCAGGTCCACTTCCGCCGCGAGACGCACGCGTTCTCGTTGAGTGAGTTCCCGGCCGTGATCGGGATGTTCTTTCTGGCGCCCGCTGACTACGTCCTGGCGGTGCTCGCTGGATCCGCTGTGGCGTTCGTCCTGACCGGCTCGCGCTTCGTGAAGCTTGCGTTCAACCTCGCGAACTACGGGCTCATCGCGGTGATCTCGATCGCCATCGTCCTGTCGATCGCGTCGCCGACGGGACCGCCCGGGCTCCGCGAATGGGTCGCGGCATTCGCGGCGACGCTCGTCGCGACGGCGCTCAGCTCCGTGACGATCGCCCTGGTCATCACGCTCTCGGGCGGAGCCCCACAGTTCCAGAAGCTCCCCGAGATGATCCAGTTCGGGAGCATGGTCGCGCTTGCGAACACCAGCCTCGCGCTGCTCGCGGTAACGGTGCTCTGGCTCGACCCCCTCCTGATGTGGCTGCTCGTCCTGCCACTCGTGATGATCTTCGTCGCCTACCAGGCGTACATCTCGGAGCGCGAGAAGCACGAGCGACTCGAGCTGCTCTACGAGTCGTCCCGGATCCTGCAGCACTCCCCGGAGATCGATTCGACGCTGGTGGCCCTCCTTAGTCATGCGCGGACGATGTTCCGTGCCGAGCTGGCCGAGGTGATGCTCTATCCGCGTTCCGCGGGCGCCGAGGGACTATGGGCCCGGTCCTGGCACGATCGCGAACCCGAGATCGCGAGCCCGAGCGACGACGCGCTGCGGCAGCCGCTGCACGGCCTCGTTCGATCCTCGACCGGGCCGTTCATGCACGAGACCCGTGATCACCGTGGGCGCGTCGCCCGGCATATGGTCGGCGCGCTGCGCGGCGAGTCGGACATCATCGGCGCGCTGGTCGTCACCAACCGGCTGACGGAAGGGACCACGTTCGGTGACGACGATCTGCGCCTGCTCGAGACCCTCGCCAACCAGACGGCGGTGGCGCTCGAGAACGGCCATCTCGAGCAATCGCTCTCCGAGCTGACGCGGCTCAAGGAGCAGCTCCGCCACCAGGCGTACCACGACCCGCTCACGGGGCTGCCGAACCGCACGCTGTTCCTGGAGACCGTCGCGGAGCGGATGGATGGGGAAAGCCCGCGGATGCCGGTCGTGCTGTTCCTCGACCTCGACGACTTCAAGATCGTCAACGACACGCTGGGCCACGACGCCGGCGACCGCCTGCTGTGCGACGTGGCGGCCCGGCTGCGCACAGTCCTGCGCGCGGGGGACATCGCGGCCCGGCTCGGTGGCGACGAATTCGCGATCCTGCTCGACGACCCGCTTGGCCTCGGTCGGGCAAACGTCGTGGCCGACCGGATCATCGACGCGTTGCGGGCGACGTTCCCGCTCGACGGTCGCGACATCACGATCGGCGTCAGCATCGGCATCGCCGCCGGCCGGATCGGCACCAGCGCCGACGAGCTATTGCGGGATGCCGACGTGGCCATGTACACAGCGAAAGCGACGGGCAAGAACCGGGTCACCGTGTTCGAGCCGACCATCCACGCCGCGATCGTCGCCCGGCACGAGCTCAGCGCCGAGTTGTCACGGAGCCTCGGCCGGGGCGAGCTCGCCGTCTTCTATCAGCCGATCGTAGAGCTCGCGACCAGGCGGGTCACCGGCGTGGAAGCCCTCATCCGTTGGCACCACCCGGTCCGTGGCCTGATCGGCCCCAGCGAGTTCGTGCACCTCGCCGAGGAGACCCGTCTGATCCGACCGCTCGGCCGCTGGGTCCTGCTCGAAGCATGTCGGCAGGCTGCGGAGTGGGCCGCGACGATGCCCGACGGCGAGGGACTGACGATGTCGGTGAACCTGTCCGCGCAGCAGCTCCAGGAGCCGGACTTCGTCGCGGATCTGCGCGAGATCCTCGAGGACACCGGCCTCCAGCCGCACCAGCTCGTCCTCGAGATGACCGAGACGGTGATGTTCCACGACACGCTGACGACACTGTCGCGGCTCGAGGCGATCCGCGACCTCGGAGTGCGCATCGCCATCGATGACTTCGGTACGGGCTACTCGTCCCTTGGCTACCTGCGGCGCTTCCGCGTCGACATCCTCAAGATCGCCCGCGACTTCATCGGTCCGGCCGACCGTGAGGAGGAGTGGGCGTTCGCGAGCGCGATCGTGGCGCTCGGCCGGTCGCTCGGGGTGACGTTGATCGCCGAGGGCATCGAGGAGCCGGGCCAGCTCGATCGCCTGGTCGAGCTCGGCTGCGAGCTCGGTCAAGGCTACCTGTTCGCTCGACCCGCCCGTGCAGAGGAGATCGGCCCGCTGCTGGGCGTCGAGACCCCGATCACGGCCCTGACCTAGCGGCAGCGGAGGCATCGTGTTCATCCTGTACTCGCTCGTCGTCGGTCTGGCCCTCGGCATCGCCCTGGGTGGCCGCCCCGCCGGGCTCGCCGCCGCTGCGCTTCCGGTGGTCGGCGCTGATGGTGGTCGGGCTGCTCGTGCAGGTCGTGCTCTTCTCGGAGCCGGTCACCGCGCGCATCGGCGCGTTGGGCCCGCCGATCTACGTGGCCTCGACCGCGGTCGTCCTCGCCGCCGTCGTCGCCAATGTGTCGATCCCCGGGATGGCGCTGGTCGCGGCCGGCGCGGCCAGCAACCTCGTCGCGATCGTGGCCAACGGCGGCTACATGCCGGCCGCACGGTCGGCGCTGGCGGCCCTTGGCAAGACCGATCCGACGACCTACTCCAACAGCACGACGCTCGACCACCCGGCGCTCCGACCGTTGACCGACATCTTCGCGATGCCGGCGTGGCTACCGTTCGCCAACGTGTTCAGCGTGGGTGACATCCTCATCGCCGCGGGCGTCGCGACGACCATCGTGCTGGCGATGCGCCGAGGTCGCGATGGGGCGCGAGTCACGAACCAGGGCGGATCGCTCGCGACATAGGGGCGCGCACGGCGGTGGGTTGCCGGCGCGCAACTCCCCCTTCCAGCGGGCCTCGCCGGTACGGAATACTCATTGGTCCTGTGACCCGCTGGCGCCACCATCACGTCGGAGGGCACTCGTCCCCCCGCTCACCGGATCGTCCAGGGCAAACCCGCCGCGAGGCGGGGACGCAAAGCCAGGGATCTCTCATCCGAGACCGCCCGGCCGCCGGTCCTGCGAGTGTCGAGCCTTCGATAGAAGGAGCAACCCGTGAAGGCGAACCTGGCGCGCTTCACCTGGGCCCTCACGCTGCTGGCCGTCATGGCGCTGAGCGTGGGTGCGGGGATCCGGTGGGACTAGCCGTGACGACCGTCGCGGCTTCGACCGACCGTGTCCTGTCGACGACCTCCGGACACCCAGAGGTCGTCATCGAGTCCGGGCACCGCTGGGGCTGAGCCCCGACGGACCGCTCTCATCGAGGGGCGCCGGCTACGCCGGCGCCCCTCGTACGTTGTCCCGCATAGGTCCGATCAGCGAGCGTCCGCCCGATCGGACAGCGCGCTCCGACTCGGCATCGGCATCGGCGCCGAACACACCCGCTCCAGAACGTCGCTGAGTCGCGCCGTCGCCACCCCGATCACGCTGTCGGCGGCGCCGTAATAGATGTGTAGTAGTCCGGCGTCGTCCACCGTCCAGCCACACGGGAACACGACGCGGCCCACGTCGCCGGTGATCTCGTACGGCGTCGAGGGACCGAACACCCATTCGTCGGTCTGATGGAGCACGGTCGTCGGGTCAGCGAGGTCCAGGAGCACCAGGCCTGCTCGATAGATCGGCCCATCGGCCGTCGAATGGACGCCGTGGTAGAGGACGAGCCAGCCATCGGGCGTCTCGAGCGGCGGTGGACCCAGACCGATCTTGCCGGCGTCCCACCAGGCGCCATCGCGGGCCTCGAGCAGCAGCTTGTGATCACCCCAGTGGCGGAGGTCTGGAGAGAAGGAGATCCACATGTGGGCGCCGCCACGCAGCGGGGACGGACGGTGGATCATGGCCCATCGCCCATCGAAGCGGCGAGGGAAGAGCGCGGCGTCCTTGTCCTCGGGCGGCATGACCGGCCCGAGTCGGCGGACGCTCCTGAAGTCGGGGGTCATCGCCAGTGACACGAGGGGCCCACGACGGCTGTAGGCGGTATAGGCGATCGCCCACTCCTCGCGCTCCGGAAGCCAGGTGAGCCGAGGATCCTCGCAGCCCCAGATCTCTTCCGCGAAGTGCTCCACGTCGGGTCGAAGGAGCGGCTCGGGGTCGAAGCGCCAGTCGGCTACACCGTCAGCGCTACGGGCGACGTGCAGCGCGGAGATCCCGCGCAGGTCCTCGACGCGGGTGAGGAGGACGGTCTCGTCCCCGAGCCGCGCCGCGCCCGGGTTGAAGACGGAGTTGGCGGGATACGGCACGTCGGCCGCGGTGATGATCGGATTCGATGCGGATCGCTCGAAGAGCTCGACCGGTCGGGTCATGGCGCCAGCGCGACCGCCAGTGCCTCGGTGCGGGCGTGTGCCACGCGATGAACGGATCGTGCAGCTCGGATGTGCTCCAGGGCCGACAGCCACATCAACGTCGACTCGGCTCCCTGGTTCGTGTTGACACCCTGCGGCGTGAGGCCATCGAAGCACGCTCCGCGCTCCGGGACAGCGATCGGGACTTGCAGATCGTTCTCGCCGAGGAACCAGGCATACGCGCGCTCCATCGCGGCACGGTATCGGTCGGTACCGGTCGCCTCGTAGGCGGCTTCCGCCGCCAGCAACAGCGCCGTCGCTTCGATCGGTTGCTGATCGAAGCGTGGACTTCGTCCCCCCGCGTGACCACCACCCATTGCCGACGGGCGAGAGATGGCCCGACGGATCGGTCTGCGAGTCGATGAGCCAGTCGAGGACATCGAGGCCAGCCTCGAGCATCCGGCTCGAGTCGACGAACCGGCCCGCGACGATCAGCGCCTGCACCGGCAGGGCGTTCTCGTAGGTCAGGCGCGATTTGGGCCACGGCCACGCCGACGTCGTGCGACCCTGGAAGATCGATCCGAGCCGGTTCGCCATGAGGCGGTAAGCGAGCGCGGCTCGGGCGCTGGGGGCGCTTCGCATCACGGCCTCGCAGCCAAGCAGCACCGACGATTGCGCACGCAGGGCACGCAGGCCCTGCGTCGCCGGCAACGCCTCGGAGAAAAGGGATGAGGCGGTCGCGATCATGGCAGGATCCGGTGCCTCCGCGATCGTCAAGCCGAGTGCAAGCATCGCCCGACCCTGACTATCCTCGGATGCGAGCCCAGCGAGCCAGGACCCGTCGATGTGCCGGAAGTTGCGGAACCGGCCGGTCGTGTGATCGAAGGCCTCGTCCAGGAAGCGCACGCCGCGCCATGCACTCGCCGCGACCGCGTCCCAACCGAGCTCCCGCTGGTGCAGCAGATCGACCTGCAAGGCGCGAGCGACGTCGTCTGTGCAGTAGCCGTGGGCTGGATCAGGGTCGGGGCCTACGGCGTGTTGCATGATCCCCACGTGGTCAGTGAGAGCGTCGAGATGCTCCCGGACCACGGGATAGAGGGGCGCCAGATCAGGCATTGATCGCCGCCAGGACCCTGGCGGGCTCGGCCTGGGGGCTGCGCAGCGCGACCCGTCCCAGCAGGTCGCGGTACTCGCCGCCGACGGCCGACCAGACCATCCTGCGGCTGTACGCGTATGCGCGGCGCCCGATCGCCGTCCGGAGGCTGCGATCGCCCAGTACCTCGTTCAGCGCGCTCGACCATTCCGAGACCGAGCCAGGCGGGACGAGGACACCTCGTCCGTTCGCCAGCACCTCGGTGGCGTAGGCGTACGGTGTCGAGACGATCGCCCGACCGGCACCCATCGCATACGACAGCGTGCCGGACACGATCTGGTCGAGCTTCGGGTAGGGCGTCACGAACACATCCGCCGCCTCGAGCCAGCGGGTCAGCTCGACCCGTCCGACGAAGCGATCCACGAACCGGACGTGATCGGTCATACCGAGCCGCTGCACCTGGGCGACCAGCCTCTGCCGATAGGCCTCCCCTTCGGTTCGCAGTAGGTCAGGATGGGTGGCGCCCACCAGCACGTAGAGGGCCTTGGGGTTTGCCGCCACGACGGCAGGGAGAGCATCGAGCGCGAGTTCGTAGCCCTTGCCTGGACCCAACAGGCCAAAGCTCAGGATGACGTCTCGACCTGCCACGCCCAGGTCCGGCTTCACCGCAGTCGGATCGACGAGCGGAAGGTCCGGCACCCCGTGGGGGATGATGTGAAGACGCTCGGAATCTACGCCGTAGACGTTGCGCAGCAGCGTTCCAGCGGAACGCGACATGACGACGGTGGCCTCTGTTCGAGCGACCAGCTCGGACAGGATCGCTCGCTGGCCCTCGGTCGGGTCCCGCAGGACCGTGTGCAGCGTCGCGACCGCCGGGATGCGGAGCGAGTCCACGAAATCGAGGACGTAGGCGCCATCATCGCCGCCCCAGATGCCGTACTCATGCTGGATCGAGACGACGCTCGCACAACGATCGAGCGCCCGCGCGACCTGGATGTAGTCGGCGAGCTCATCGCGGCGGATCCGATGGTGGACCTCGATGGGATAGGGCAATGTCTGCCCGGATGGGTGCAGGGCGACGATCTCGCGACTGCCGGTCGAGGCGGCGAGGTCGTGCGTGAAGGACGCGATCCCGCACCTGCGAGGGGGATACGTGGAAACGAATGCAGTGCGTGCGATGAGGCGGCTCCTCTCGGTGGGTCACCGTCGCGGGCCTCGGAGAATGGAGGCCATGGTGCGGTTCAGGTGATCGGCGACGGGGCCATGACACGCACCATCGTGCGCTGGGACGGCTACTCCGTCGCGAAACGGAACGGCCTGCCTGGAACAGGCAGGCCGCAACCAGTGTCTAGGCGGACCGCACTTGGGCGGCGCGTGGGCCCTTCGGGCTCGTCTCGATCTCGAACGTCACTCGCTCGCCACCGACGAGGCGGTCGAAGTCGATCGACTGATCGAGGGCGCCGCGATGGAAGAAGTATTCCTTCGCATCCTCGGCGGTGATGAATCCGAAGCCGCGATCGGCGACGACCTTCTTGATGGTTCCGGTGGTCATGAGGACCTCCAACACTTCCCGAACAGGGATGCTATGCGCACGGTCCGTTCGAGAAGGGGGATCGACCACGCGGAGCGTCGCCACGAGACGCAGCGAAGCCAGAGCATAGCACAAATGTTCGGTGGGCGTCAGCGTTCCGAGCGGCGTCCGCTGGGCGTTTCTCGGGCCGTGGTTACTGGTTGAACCAGTCGACCGTGTCGATCTTGCCCTTCTCCTCGTCGAGCTCGGCGCGGCGCTCTCGGGCCGTGCCGGCCGACACGGCCGACTTGCGCCGCGCCCGCGTGCCGGTCGCCGCAGCCGCCTCGGGAGCTCCCTCCCAGTGCTCCTCCGCCAGCAGCTTGTTCAGCGCGACCAGGTAGGCCTCGATCGAGGCGGCGATGATGTTCGGGCCGCGGGCCTCGCCGTCGTACTCACCCTCACCCCGCTCCCCCGACACCATCGGCGGCGCGATCCGGACGGTGACGACACCGATCGTGTCGGTCCCCTCCCCCAGGGCGTGGATGTCGTATGCCACCAGGCGCGGATGCCCGTCGAGGACCTCCGACATCGCGTCGTCGACCGCTCGGAACAGCGCGTCGATGGCGCCGACGCCCTCGGCCGAGGCCTGCCAATGATGGTCGCCCGCATCGATGATCACGGCGCCACGACTGCGGGCATTCGAGCCTGACGAGACGGTCCAGCGGGCGAGACGAAGGGGCGCGGTGGCGTCGAGGCCGGGCATCGGATTACCTCCCTGGGGTCGCGGGATCGGGTTCGGGGACGGGGATCGTCGTGAAATGGCGCTCGTCGCGACGGCGCAGCTCGGCGCCGGACTTCCAGATGGCGTACTCGAGCGAGTCGGCGAGGGCCGCGGCCGAGGCCGCGATGATGTTGGTGTCGCTGCCCATCGTCGACCACGTCCGGGCGCCGTCCTGCGAATCGATGATCACCCGGGTCCGCGCGGCCGTCGCCGCCTCGCCGTCGAGGATGCGGACCTTGTAGTCGACGAGGTGGACGTCGTCGATGGCCGGGTAGAAGGCGCGCAACGCCTTGCGCAGGGCGGCGTCGAGCGCGTTCACCGGGCCATTGCCGTCGGCGGCCGTATGGAGGGTCTCACCGGCGACCTCGACCTTGACCGTGGCCTCGGCGAGGAGTTCCCGGCCGCCACGCTGTTCGACCAGGCAGGTGTAGTCGACGATCCTGAACGGCGCGGCGTAATCGGCGGCGTGGCGTCGGATCAGCAGCTCGAACGACGCCTCCGCCCCCTCGAACGCCAGCCCCTCCGATTCGAGCTGCTTGATGAGCTGCGACAGTTCACGCGGGTCGACCAGCCCTTCGAGCTCGTGCCCGAGCTGCCGTGCCCTGATCGAGATGTTCGCCCGACCGCCGAGCTCCGAGACGACCAGCCGGCCCGTGTTCCCGACTGCACCCGGCTCGACGTGCTGGTACGAGCGCTCGACCTTGGCGACGGCCGCCCCATGGACGCCGCCCTTGTGCGCGAACGCCGACCTGCCGACATAGGGCTGGTAGTCGTTGGGGGTCACGTTGGCGATCTCGGCCACGCTGCGTGATAGCTCGGTAAGCCCGTCGAGGCGGCCGCCTCCGGTGGGAACCAGCTCGAGCTCGGTCTTAAGCGCGAGATTGGCCAGGATCGACACCATGTTCGCGTTGCCGGCACGCTCGCCGTAACCGTTGATCGTGCCCTGGACGTGGCGGATGCCGGCAGCCACCGCGGCCATCGAGTTGGCGACCGCCAGCTCGGCGTCGTTGTGGGTGTGGATGCCCCAGGTGACGGCCGGGGCCTCGGGGTCGGCCTCGATCGACCCGCGCACGTCGGCGACGATGCGTGTCAGCTCGTCGGTCAGGGTCCCGCCGTTGGTGTCGCACAGGACGAGCGTCCGCGCGCCCGCTTGGCGTGCGGCCCGCAGCGTGGCCAGAGCGTATTCGCGATCGGCCTGGTAGCCGTCGAAGAAATGCTCCGCGTCATACACCGCCTCGCGCCCGCGGTCGGCGACGAAGGCGATCGAGTCGGCGATCATGTCGAGGTTCTGTTGCGGCGTGGCGCCGAGCACCTCGGTGACGTGGAGCAGCCACGACTTGCCGAAGATCGTCACGACCGGCGTCTCCGCCGCGACCAGCTCGCGCAGGTTCGGGTCGTCGCCGGGCTCGTTCGAGCGATGGCGCGTCGAGCCGAAGGCCGCCAGCCTCGCGGTCTCCCAGCGCATCGTCCGGGCGGCCGAGAAGAACTCGATGTCCTTGGGGTTGGAGCCCGGCCAGCCGCCCTCGATGTAGGGCATGCCGTACTCGTCGAGCATCCGCGCGATGCGGAGCTTGTCGGCGAGGGACAGCGTGATGTTCTCGCCCTGGGTCCCGTCGCGGAGCGTCGTGTCGTACAGGGTGACGGGGCGATCGGCGACGGTCATGCGGGCACCGCCGCTTCCAGGGCGTCGATCACGGCGGTCGCCATCCCGGTCGTCCCGACGACCACGAGGCGGTCATCGCCGTCGCGCGGGTCTGCGAGGTCGTGGGTCCGCCAGCCCTCGTCGAGGGCCTGCGACACTGCCGATTCGATCGCCTCCGAGACGTCGCGGCGCCTGAACGACGAGAACATCATCATCGCGGTCGACAGGATCGTTCCGATCGGGTTTGCCCGATCCTGCCCGGCGATATCGGGGGCCGAGCCGTGGATCGGCTCGTACAGCCCGAATGTCCCGTGCTCGGTCTGGCGGTCGGCGAGCGACGCCGAGGGGAGCATCCCTAGGCTGCCGGCGAGGACGGCGGCTTCGTCCGACAGGATGTCGCCGAACAGGTTCTCGGTCACGATCACATCGAAGTCGGCCGGTCGCTTGACGAGCAGCATCGCGCACGAGTCGACCAGCTGGTGGGTGACCTCGACGTCCGGCATGCGCCGCCGCTCCTCGTCGACCACGCGCCGCCAGAGGCGCGACGTCGCAAGGACGTTGGCCTTGTCGACGCTCGTCAGGCGACGGCGGCGGATCAGGGCATACGCTCCGGCCAGCAACACGATGCGCCGGATCTCGTCCTCCGAATACGGCATCGTGTCGACCGCGCGTCGGTCGCCCTTCCCGTCGCCTGCCTCCTGGCGCTCCCCGAAGTAGAGGCCACCGGTCAGCTCGCGGACGATCAACAGATCGACGCCCTCGAGCAGCTCGGGCCGCAACGGCGAGGAGCCGACCAACGCCGGATGGATCTTGACCGGTCGCAGATTGGCGAACAGGCCGAGCCCACCTCGCAGCGCGAACAGCGCCTGTTCCGGGCGCACTGGCGCGGACGGATCGGACCACTTCGGACCGCCGACCGCGCCGAGGAGGATCGCGTCGACGGCGCGGCACGCCTCGACATCCTCATCGCGGATGGCCACGCCGTACGCATCGATCGCGGCGCCCCCGGCGACGATCTCCGTCCAATCGATGTCGAAGTCGAAGCGCTGGCCGGCTGCATCGAGCACGCGCCGGGCAGCCTCGACCACCTCCGGGCCGACGCCGTCGCCCGGGATCGCGGCGATGCGGTAGGTCGCCACGTCGCTTACGGGAGACCCTGCTCGGTGCGCTGGTTCGCGAACGCGACCGCCACGCCGTTGATCTCGGCGCCGTGGAGCTTGTTGGTCGCGACGAGGTAAGCGTCGAGCGACGCCTCGATGATGTTCGTGCTTAACCCGTGGCCGGACACCACGAGGGCACCTGGGCCCTCGTCCGACGAGCGTCGGCAGCGCACCAGCGCCTGGCCCTGCGCGTCCTCGCCGGCCGACACCGCCTTGATCTCGTACTCGGAAAGCGTCGGGTGCCAGCCGAGGACCGGCTGGACCGCGTCGTCGACCGCCTGGAACAACGCGTTGACCGGGCCATTGCCGGTGGCCTCAGCACTCCGCTCGCTGCCGTCGACCGAGAGTGTGACCGTCCCCGTCGCGTTGCCGCCGTGTGACGACGTGACGCTCCAACCGACGAGCGCCACGCTCGCCGGGACCTCGGCGGCGCGTTGATCGACGAGGGCGAGCAGATCGGCGTCGGTGACCTCCTTCTTGGCGTCAGCGAGCTCGATCGCCTGGCGGTAGATCGTGTCGAGCGCCTCGCCCTCGAGATCGTGTCCGAGCTCGCGGAGCTTGCCCTGCAGACCGCGCCGGCCGGACAGCTTGCCGATCGTCAGCTGGCTACCGGACAGCCCGACCGACTGCGGGGTCATGATCTCGTAGGTCAGCGGGTGCTTGATGACGCCGTCCTGGTGGATGCCCGATTCGTGCGCGAAGGCGTTGCCGCCGACGATCGCCTTGTTGGGCTGGACGGCGAACCCGGTCAGATAGCTGACCAGCCGGGATGCCGCGGTGATGTGCTCGGTCTGGACGCCGGAGCCGACCGCCTGGAACTGTGTCGGCCGCGTCCGAAGGGCCATCACGACCTCCTCGAGCGACGCGTTGCCGGCGCGTTCGCCGAGCCCGTTGATCGTGACCTCCACCTGGCGGGCACCGGACTGGACCGCCGCGAGGGTGTTGGCCGTGGCCAAGCCCAGGTCGTTATGGCAGTGGATGCTCACGGTGGCCTGGTCGCCGACGAGCTCGACGACGCGCGCCGTCAGCGACGCGAACTCGCTCGGGATCGCGTAGCCGACCGTGTCGGGGATGTTGACGGTCGAGGCGCCGGCCTCGACGACCGCCTCGTAGACCTGCATGAGGAAGTCGGTGTCGGTGCGCGAGGCGTCTTCGGCGCTGAACTCGATCTCGGCGTCGCGGCCGAGCTGTTCCCGCCCATAGCGCACCCAGCGCACGGCTTCGGCGAGCGCCGTCTCGCGATCGACCCGCAGCTTGTGCTTCAGGTGGATGTCACTGGTGGCGATGAAGACATGCAAGTGCGGCCGATGCGCGACCTTGATGGCCTCGATCGCCCGTTGCGGGTCGCCGTCACGGCAGCGGGCGAGCGCCGCGACCGCGATGTCCTGGGGCGTCTCCTGGGCGATCCGGCGGACGGCCTCGAAGTCGCCTGGAGAGGCGGCGGGAAACCCGGCCTCGATGACATCGACCTTGAGACGCGCCAGCTGGCGCGCGACTTCGAGCTTCTCCGCGGCGGTCAGGCCGGCGCCGGGGGCCTGCTCCCCGTCGCGCAGCGTGGTGTCGAAGATGCGGACGCTGCCGGCCGGCACGAACGGCCCGGCCGGCCGGGGTACGGGGGCGCTCACGACGTGGTCCCGGATGCGGCCGGCGAGCGCGTCGCCGCGGCCTGGGCCTGACCGGCCTCGACGGTGACCGGATCGAGGAACGGCATCTTGGCACGCAGCTCGGCGCCGACCTGCTCGATCTGATGGTCGCGATCCTGCTGGCGCAGTCGCTGGAACTGCTGGCCACCAGTGTCGTACTCGTTGATCCAGCGCTCGGCGAACGATCCCGAGCGGATATCGGCGAGGACGTCCTGCATCGCGGCCTTGGCGCCCTCGGTGACCCGCGGCCCGGACACGTAGTCGCCGAATTCAGCCGTATCGGACACCGAGAAGCGCATGAAGTTCAGGCCGCCCCGGTACATCAGGTCGACGATGAGCTTGAGCTCATGCATGGTCTCGAAGTAGGCGAGCTCGGGCTGGTAGCCGGCCTCGACCAGCGTCTCGAACGCCGCCTTGACGAGTGCCGACACGCCACCGCACAGCAGGGCCTGCTCGCCGAACAGGTCGGTCTCGGTCTCCTCGGCGAACGTGGTCTCGAGGACGCCGGCCCGTGTGGAGCCGAGTGCCCGGGCATACGCGAGCACCCGATCACGGGCCGTGCCGGAAGCATCGCGCTCCACCGCGAAGAGCGCGGGGACACCGCCGCCCTGCCGGTACACGCTGCGCAGGAGATGGCCCGGGCCCTTGGGCGCCACCATGCCCACATCGACCACGTCCGGCGGCGCGATCCGTCCGAACCGGATGTTGAAGCCGTGGGCGAACATCAGCAGCTGGTTGGGCCGCAGGTTCGGCGCGATGTCGGCGTCGTACACGGCCTTCTGGGCGGTGTCGGGGACGAGGACCATGATGATGTCGGCCTCGCGGACCGCATCGGCGACGTCGGCGACGCGCAGCCCTGCCTCCTCGACCAGGGCACGGCTCTTGGAGCCCGGAGCGAGACCGACCACCACCTCCGCCCCGCTCTCGCTGAGGTTCTGGGCATGGGCATGGCCCTGACTGCCGTACCCGATGATCGCGATCGTCTGGCCCTCGAGGGCCTTGGGATCCGCGTCGTCGTCGTAATACATCCGCGCCGTCATTTCTTGATCGCCTCCTCGATGGATCCTGCGCCCCTCGCCATGACCACCGATCCGGTCCTGACGAGCTCCTTGATGCCGTAGGTCCGCACGAGCGACACGAACGTGTCGATCTCGCTCTCCGTGCCGGTGACCTCCGCGATCACCGAGCCCTCCACGAGGTCGACGACGCGTCCACGCGACAGCTCCACCACCCGGAGGATCTCGTCACGGTTCGACTCCGTGGCACGGATCTTCACGAGCGCGAGCTCGTGCGCGACGGTCGGCTCCGAGGTGACGTCCTGGACCTTGAGGACGTCGATCAGTCGATACAGCTGCTTGGCCGCCTGTTCGACGGCGACGTCGTCGCCATGCAGCGTGATCGTCATCCGGCTCACGTCGTCACGATCGGTGTGGCTGACGGCGAGTGAATCGATGTTGAAGTTACGCGCGCGCATGAGACTCGAAACGCGGTTCAGCACGCCCGGCTTGTTGAGGACCACCGCGACCAGCACGTGGCGGCGCGTCTCGCCGCTGCCGGGCAGGGCGCGGGGCGGTGGGACGGCGTGGGCCGGTTGGGAGGATCCGGCGGGCACCTTACCGTTGGATTCTGGGTCAGCGGACATGCTGCACCTCGCGCTCCGAGGTCGGAGGCTGAGCTCCGCGAAGCCATCCGCCCGAGGACTCGGCGCTCACTCGTCGGCCCCGCCCCAGTTCTCGATCAGGTCGGACAGGCCCTTGCCCGCCGGCATCATCGGGAAGACGTTCTGCTCCTCGGCGATCTCGAACCAGATGAGCGCCGGACCGTCGACGCCCTGCGCGAAGCGGATCGCCTCATCCACCTCAGCCGGCGTCGATGCCTTGATCGCCGGGATGCCGAACGCCTCGGCCAGCTTCAGGTAGTCGGGCCCGAGCAGGTGCGCCGAGTGGTAGTTCCCGGCATAGATGATCTCCTGCCACTGACGGATCATCCCGAGCTTCTTGTTGTCGAACAGGGCGATCTTGACCGGGATCCTGTCCTGGACCAGCGTCATCAGCTCCTGGAACGTCATCTGGAAGCCGCCGTCACCGGTGATCGCCCAGGTCTCGCGGTCCGGACGGCCGAGCGCCGCGCCCATCGCCGCCGGGACGCTGAACCCCATCGTCCCGAGCCCGCCCGACGAGACGTGCTGGTTCGGCTCGCGGAAGCCCGTATAGCGCGCCAGCCACATCTGGTTCTGCCCGACGTCGGCCACGTAGGTCGCCCGATGGTCGCTGAGCTCCCCGATGCGCTGCACGACGTAGTCGGCCGACAGCAGCCCGTCGCGCCACGCGCCTGAGCCGTGCCAGGACGACGCCTCCGAGTCGCGCCGCCATTCGGCGAGCTGGTCGAGATAGTCCTTGCGCTCCTCGATCGGTGTCTCCGGGACCATCCGCGTGAGTGCCTGCAGTACGCGCTTGGCGTCGCCCACGATGGGCACTTCGACCGCGACGTTCTTGCCGATCTCGGCGGGATCGATGTCGGCGTGGACGATCCGCGCGTACGGCGCGTAGGTGCGCACGTTGCCGGTCACCCGGTCGTCGAAGCGCATGCCGATCGCGATCAGCAGATCGGCCGACTGGATCGCCCGGTTGACATGCTTCCAGCCGTGCATGCCCATGTAGCCGTAGGCCAGCGGGTGGGTCTCGTCCATCGCCCCGATGCCCAGCAGCGTCCAGGCGACCGGGATCGAGGTCTTCTCGGCGAAGGCCCGCAGGTCATCCCATGCCTGGGCGTGGAGCACGCCATGACCAGCGAGGATGACGGGGCGCTTGGCGGCCGCGATCTCGGTGACGGCGGTCTTGAGCTGACGGCCGTGCCCCTCGAGGTTGGGGCGGAAGCCGGGCAGGCCGGCGACGATCTCCTCCTCGGTCGGGTGCTCGGCGCGGGTCTCCTGCTGGAGGGCGTCCTTCGTGATGTCGATGTGGACCGGGCCCGGCCGGCCGGTCCGCGCGATGTGGAAGGCCTCGGCGACGACCCGCGGCAGGTCGTTCGCGTCCCGGACCAGGTAGTTGTGCTTGGTCATCGGCAGGGTGATGCCGTTGATGTCGATCTCCTGGAACGCGTCCTTGCCGATGAGCGCCGCGGGCACGTTGCCGGTGATCGCGACCATCGGGACCGAATCGAGGAGGGCCGTCCCGATCCCGGTCACGAGGTTGGTCGCGCCCGGCCCGGACGTCCCCATGCACACGCCGACGCGACCGGTGACCCGCGCATAGCCATCGGCGGCATGGGCGCCGCCCTGCTCGTGACGGACGAGGACGTGGCGCAGCTCCGGGTAGTCCCCGAGGACGTCGTAGAGCGGCAGGATCACGCCACCCGGGTAGCTGAAGATGACATCGACGCCCTGGCGAAGGAGGGCTTCGCACAGGACGTCGGCACCGATCCGCGTGCGCTTGAGGTCGCGCGCCTCGTGGAGCATGTCCTTGCGGGCCTGCTCGACGGCCGAGGCGTGCACCGACCCATCGCCGGGCACGTGGCTGCGACGCGCCTTCGTCTCCGGACTCGGCGGTTTACTGGGATCGGTCCTGATCGTCATGGCGGCCCTCAGTTCGTGACAGACAAACGAAAGACCCTCGCCTCCCGGCGAGGGTCCCTTCGGTGATGCGTTGGTCTCGTGACGCCTAGCGTCCGTCCCCTCGCATCCCTCCGTTCTCCCGCCGGGAGCCGGTAATAAGGCCGAGAAGGCCGTCCAGCCCCAGGAGCGAGCGAATAAGCGTGAGAAGCGATACGTCGGCGAGCGGATGCGACTCGAGCGGCATGTGGACGCGGCGACCATCCGTCGTGATCACGACGGCGACGGTCCGCTGGTCCTGCCGATCGAAACGGCCCAAGCTGGCCTCCAGACGCTCGATCCGCGCGGTCGGAGCCGTGCGGTTCGCGAAAGTCTAGCAGGGATGTCCCACCCGTCAACGTTCACCCGATGGTCCTGGCCATGCCAGCCAGGTGGCGACCTGCCCTCGCCTCGCCCCAGCGGCGACCGCTCCGGTCAGCGCGCCTCGGACCCGAAGCCCGGCGACCGCAGGCCCATGCCGAACCGAAGGCCCTGGCCACGGACCAGTTCGTCGATGTCGACGGTCTCGGTCGATGGCCGCTCCAGCGGCACCCCGAGCAGGTAGCCCTGTCCGGCGCGGATGCCGAGCGATCGGACGAATTCGAGCTGCTCCACGGTCTCGATGCCCTCGGCGATGACCAGCGCTTGCCACCTGTCGGCGAGGTCCTTGAGGGTCTCGATGACCTCCTGCGACGTCGCCCGGACGACACCGCCCTGGATGAGCGACAGGTCGATCTTGACGATGTCGAACCGCAGCTGGGACAGCAATCGAAGGCCGGCATTGCCGGCACCGACGTCGTCGGCCGCGATGCGCATCCCGGCGGCGCGACAGGCGTCGACCGCACGGCTGAGCCGGTCCATGTCCTCGACCGCCTCGCGCTCGGTCAGCTCGAGCACGATCCGCCCGGGATCCACCCCATGCCTGCTGGCCAGCTGCGCGAGGCCATGGACGCTGAACTGATCGGACTCCAGCGAACGCGGCGAGATGTTGAGGGTCAGGCTGCCCGGCAGCTGCTGCCGTGCGAACGCGGCGATCGACGTCGTGAGGCTGGCGAGGTCGAGCTCGACGGTTCGCCCGAAGGCCTCGGCCGCAGTGAACAGCTCGGTCGCATCCGCGAAACCCGAGCCGGGCATCGGCCGACTGAGCGCCTCGAAGCCGCGCGGCCGCCCCGAGCGGAGGTCGAAGATCGGCTGGAAGACCGTGTTGAGTGCGCCGGCCGCCGCTACCTGGGCGACTTGCGCCGCCCGACCGGCCACAGACCGCTCCATGCCGGGCGATCCGTGGCGCTCGGGCTCGAAGATCGAGACGCAGGTGCGACCGTGTTTCTTGCCGTACGCCAGCGCCGCGTCGGCCTCGCGATACAGCGTCGCCCGGTCGGGCGCCGTGCCGGGTGCCGCGGCGATGCCCACCGTGAACGACCAGGACTGCATCGGCGCTCCGTCCTGTCGGCGGCGATCCTCCACACCGCGCTCGAGCACCGTGGCGAGGACCCGGCGCATCGCCAAGTAGGCGCCGTCGGCATCCACACCGGGCATCAGCACGGCGAACTCGTCGCCACCGATCCGGAAGACCTGGTCGCCCCGGCGCAAGCCGGCGGTCAGCAGTCCGGCGATGCCGACCAGGACGCGGTCGCCGCCGGCGTGCCCGTCGGCCTCGTTGACCTTGCCGAAATCGTCGAGATCGAGGATCGCCAGCGAGAGCCGACTGTTATACCGAGTGGAGCCGACCCACTGGCGCTCCAGTTCCTCCTGGAACGCGCGGTGGTTACCGAGACCCGTCAGGGCGTCGCGCAGCGACTCAGCACGTGCCCGCGTATAGGCGTCCTCCAGGACCACCCGCGCACGGTCGAGCCGTTCGGCCGGCTCCAGGATCCGCTTCGCCAGCCAGACCGTGAGCGCGCCCAGCGCGATCGAGATCGCGGCGATCCCGGCGGTCGGCAAGAGGAGCGAGGCACCGTCGCCGATCGTGAGGGCGTAGATGACCGGCGTAGCCAGCGCCACCGGGATCGTGAACATCGTGATCAACGCCAGGAACAGGCGCAGCCGGACGATGCGCAGGTCGGTCGACCTGTCGAAGATCGTGTCCTCAGGGTCGCGGGCGTCGGGGATCGGCGCGCTGGTCGGGATGATCGGCCTCCGGATCGGGCAGGTCCGGCGGGGAAGGCGACGCGATGCCGGTCGCGTCGTTATACGCCGCTCGGGCCGCCCCGCGTACGTGCACCGTGGTACCGCTCGCGGTAGGACCTCCGGGCGCCCTCTGCTACCCTTTCCGGCCGCAACGCGGCCGCGCACGACCAGCCACCCGGAGACCCGCACATCCATGACCGCCCCGCGAACGATCGTCGACAAGATCTGGGCCGACCATGTCGTCGCCGAGGATGCCGGTGCGCCGGCCGTGCTTGCCGTCGACCTGCATCTCATCCACGAGGTGACCTCGCCGCAGGCGTTCACCGGCTTGCGCGAACGTGGCCTCGCCGTTCGTCGCCCCGGCCAGACCGTTGCGACGGCCGACCACTCGATCCCCACCACACCCCGCGACTTGCCGATGCTCGATCTGCAGGCGGCCGCCCAGATCAGCCAGCTCGAGCGGAACTGCGCCGATTTCGGGATCCCGCTCCACGGCATCGGCTCGCCGTCGCAGGGCATCGTCCACGTGATCGGGCCACAGCTCGGGCTCACCCAGCCCGGCATGACGATCGTGTGCGGCGACTCGCACACCTCGACCCACGGCGCGTTCGGCGCATTGGCGTTCGGGATCGGGACCAGCGAGGTCGAGATGGTCCTCGCCACCCAGACGCTCCTTCAGCGCCGGCCCAAGACGTACGAAGTCCGTGTCGATGGGCGTCTCGCAGCAGGTGTCTCGGCCAAGGACATCATCCTTGCGCTGATCGCCCGCATCGGCGTCGGCGGCGGCACCGGGCACGTCTTCGAATACCGCGGTGACGCGATCAGGGCGCTGACGATGGAGCAGCGCATGACCGTCTGCAATATGAGCATCGAGGGCGGGGCGCGGGCCGGTCTGATCGCGCCAGACGACACGACGTTCGAGTACGTCCACGGCCGGCCGCACGCGCCGCACGGCGCCGACTGGGACGCCGCGGTCGAGCGCTGGCGATCCTTGCCGACCGACGAGGGGGCGACGTTCGACCGATCGATCACGATCGACGCGAATGCCCTCGAGCCGATGATCACGTATGGCACGAACCCGGGGATGGGCATCCCGATCACGTCGCGCGTGCCATCCCCGGCCGACGAGACCGATCCGGCGCAGCGTCGCGCGCTCGAGCACGCCCTGTCCTACATGGACCTCCAGCCCGGTCAGCCGATCCTCGGCCAGAAGGTCGATGTCGTGTTCGTCGGGTCGTGCACGAACGGCCGGATCAGCGACCTGCGCCTTGCTGCCGCGGCGCTCAAGGACCGGCGGGTGGCAGACGGCGTTCGCCTGATGGTCACGCCCGGCAGCGACGAGGTGAAACGCGAGGCCGAGCGCGAGGGCCTGGCGGACGTGTTCAAGGCGGCCGGCGCCGACTGGCGCGAATCAGGCTGCTCGATGTGCATCGCGATGAATGGCGACCAGCTCACGCCGGGCCAGTACGCGGTCAGCACCTCGAACCGCAACTTCGAGGGCAGGCAGGGCAAAGGCGGTAGGACGTTCCTTGCCTCGCCGCTGACCGCCGCAGCCACCGCGATCACCGGAGTCGTGACGGACCCGCGGACGTTGCCGGGCATCGAGACGCTGGCCGCAGTGGGTGGCCGCTGACGATGGCTGAGCCCTTCGGGATGTTCACCAGCAAGGTCGTCCCGATCGACGCCGAGAACGTCGACACGGACCAGATCGTGCCGGCGCGTTACCTCAAGGTGACCGACAAGGCCGGGCTCGCGGAGGCATTGTTCCGCGACTGGCGGTTCGAGGAGGACGGCTCGCTCAAGGATCCGCCCTTCATCCTTGATCACCCGGGCATGGCAGGCCGCGGGATCCTGCTGGTCGGCGACAACTTCGGCTCCGGATCGTCGCGCGAGCACGCGCCGTGGGCACTCACGTCGTGGGGCGTCCGCGCGATCCTGTCCACGGGCTTCGCCGACATCTTCCGCAGCAACAGCTTGAAGAACGGCTTGCTGCCGATCGAGGTGACGCCGGAAGTCCATGCCCGCCTTCGGGACCTCCTCGAGCGCGACCCCGACGCTCAGCTGACGGTCGACCTCGCAGAGGAAGGCGTGCTGCTGCCCGACGGCTCGACGATCGACTTCGAGATCGACCCGTTCGCCAAGCGGATGCTGCTCGCGGGCACCGATGAGCTCGGCTACCTGCTGTCGAAGGAGTCGGAGATCGAGGCGTGGGAGGCGGCGCACCCGCCGAGGATCGAGAGCCGAACGACAGTGATCTCGTGACTGGACGAGCGACGATGGGCGCGAAGGACACGAGGCCGTTTCGGAACCGGAGGGCCGGTCCGTCCGTCACGTGGCGCATGAACATCCTTCGATCCGGCCGCTTCGGCGTCGGCGCTCTGACGATGGCCCTCCTCCTCGCTGCCTGTTCGAGCGGTGCGGCACCATCGGCGAGCCCGAGCCAGCCACCCTCCGACGCACCCATCAGCGCCCCGCCCAGCACCGGCGACGGGACCAGCCCGCCACCCGTGATCGGGGCGAAGCCGGTGGTCCCGAATCCGGGCCAGGCGGTCAACATCCATCCCGTCCCCGCCGACGATCTGGAGGCACGCGTGGACGGCAACAAGGTCATCGTCACCGCGGTCTGGACGACCGGCGTGGAGCCCTGCGTCATCCTCGACTCCATCGTCGTGGACAAGGGCGAAGGCACGTACACCATCACGCTCCGCGAGGGCAACAGCCCGCAGGAGATCGCCTGCATCGCGATCGCCGAGCAGCACGTCACGGAGTTCGAGATCCCCGACGTCGCAGCCGGCGACTGGACGATCATCGACTCCGGTGGCGTCGCGACCCCGGTCGCGGTGACCGTCGGCTGATCCGAGGACGCACCCGAACGACATCCGACCGCCCCGGACCGCACAGGTCAGGGGCGTTCTCATGACCCCTGTGCGACGATCGGGCCGTGAACCCGCTGGACCTCGTGGCGATCGTGCTGATCATCCTTGCCGTGGTCCTCGGGTTCAGCTCCGGCGCGTTGCCCCAGATCGCCGGCCTGCTCGGCGCGGTCGGCGGCGGCGCGCTCGCCGTCCTCGCGATCACCCAATTCGTGGAGCCACTCGACGCGATCCCGGTCAATGTCCGGCCATACGTCGTGCTCGCAGTGCTCTTGATGGCCGTCGGCATCGGCGAATCGGTCGGCTCGGCGATCGGGCGGACGGCCGCGCGATCACTGGGCACGGGCTACCTCGGTGCGGCCGATCGGATCGCTGGCAGCATCACCGGCGCCGCGCAGGCACTCCTCGTGGTCTGGCTGGCCGGCGGGTTGCTGGCGATCGGGCCCGTGCCCCGGCTCACCGAGGCGGCCCAGACATCGACCGCCATCCGCGCGCTGAACGCCGTCCTGCCACCACCGGACGCGATCGCGGGCGAGCTGGGCCAGCTGCTGGGCGATTCGGGTCTGCCCGATGTCTTCGTCGGCTTCGAGCCGCTGCCGCGTCCGCCGGTCGACCGCCCGACGGACGCCACGGCGCGCCAGATCGCCGAGCTCGCCGAGGCGAGTACCGTCCGGGTGCTCGCCATCGTCTGTGGGGACCGCGCCGCCGGGAGTGGCGTGGCGGTGGCCGATCGGTATGTGGTCACCAATGCCCACGTGGTCGCAGGCTCCCGCGACGGCGCGGTGAGCGTCGCCACCGTCGCCGGCGACCCGGTCGAGGCCCGCGTCGTGCTGTTCGATCCGGAACTCGACGTGGCGCTCCTCTATGCACCCGACCTGCGCGCGCAGCCGCTGCGGTTCACGACTCGCGATCCGGACCGGGGAACGACGGGCGCCGCGCTCGGCTATCCGGGTGGCGGCTCGTTGGCGATCGTGCCGGCGGCCGTCACCGGCGCCTATCGGGCGACCGGGCGCGACATCTACGCCCGCCGCCAGGTCGTTCGCGACATCCTCGAGCTCCGCGCGGAGATCGATCGAGGTGACAGCGGCGGCCCATTCGTGCTGCGGGACGGGACCATAGGCGGCCTTGTCTTCGCGGAGGCGCGGACCGACCAGGATGTGGGTTACGCACTGAGCCCGACTGCCGTTGCGGTGCGAATCACGCCATCGCTGCGGCGGACGGCGGCGGTCGATACCGGGGACTGCCTCCGCAGCTAGGTGGCGCGGCCCGGGGTCAGGTCCGAGATCCAGTGAGCGACCGCGCGCAGCACCTTGTCGCGGATCGCCGGATGGCTCGCGAGGAGCGACGTGAACTCCCGATGGCCGACGACGAGGAGGCGCGCAGGCGTAGCCGCAGTCGCCGTCGCCGTGCGCGGGACGCGACCGAGCATCGCCAGCTCACCGAAGAAATCGCCGGGACCCAGCGTCCGCACTTTCTTGTCCCCGTGACTGATGTCGACGTTGCCCTCGAGGATCACGAAGAACTCGTGCGCCGTGGCCCCCTCCTTGGCGAGCACCTTGCCTGGGCTGACCGTGATCTCGTCGCCCAGCCGGCTCACCTGGCCCAGGTCACGCGGCCCGCAACCCGCGAAGAGCGGCACCTTCGACAGCATCGTGGCCTTCTGATCCATCGCTCTCCGCACCCTCCACGCCAGGAAACGTGACTCGTCGGGGCAGCATACGCGCTGGAAGGAACGGCCGAAAGCTGGTCCGCGGCCGCCGTATCCTCGCCTGACCCATGGCTTCGCGCTTCGCGACCTCCGCCGGTCCAGCCATCCAGGCGCTGCGCGTCACCTTCGCCGACGCCCCGCTCCGACGATTGGTGTTCGCCTGGTTCGCTGTCAACACCGGGAAATGGGCATTCCTCGTTACCAACCTCGTCGTGGCCTACGACCGTGGCGGCGCTGCCTGGGTCGCCGCCTTGAGCGTGGCCCGCTACCTCACCCCTGGCCTGATCGCGCCCCTGGCCGGACTGCCGACTGCCCGCTGGCGACCCGAGTCGGTACTGCGTGCGACCAACGCGACAAGGACGGTCGCGGTGCTGGCCGCGGCGGCGGTCATCGCCACGGGCGGGGCCATCGAGGTCCTGACGCTCGTCGTTGCGATCGAGGCCGGGGTCGGCGCGTTCACACGACCGGTCCACATGGGTCTGTGTCCCGCCGTTTCCCGGACGCCCGCCCAGCTGATCGGCGCCAACGTCACGTCGAGCGGGGCCGAGGCCCTCGGGACCTTCGTCGGGCCGGCTGCGGCGGGTGTGCTGCTCGTCGCAGTGGGCCCGACGGCGGTGATGCTTGCAGTCGCGGTCGTCTATGCGGTCGGCGTCCTGTCGATCGCGACGCTGAAGATCCCAGCGGTGGGCCAGCGTCGTACTCGATCGAGCGTCGCCGACGTGATCGATGACCTTACGGCGGGCTTCCGCGCGGCCTCCTCCCTGCCGGGTCCGAGGCTGGTCATCGTCAGCCTGACCCTGCAGACGCTCGTTCGCGGTCTCCTGACGGTCCTCGTCGTCCTTGCCGCCATCGAGCTGCTCGGGATGGGTGAACCCGGCGTCGGGACGCTCAATGCGGCGATGGGTCTTGGGGGACTGTTGGGTGCCGTGCTGGCGATCGGCTTGGCTGGCAGGGAGCGACTCGGTCCGGCGTTCGCCGTCGCACTGGCTGGTTGGGGCGCGCCCATCGCCGTGATGGGCATCATCCCCGTCCCGGCCGTGGCCATCCTGGGGATGGCAGCGATCGGGGCGGCCAACGCGGTGCTCGATGTTTCGGGGTTCACGCTCGCCCAACGGACCGCGCCAAACTCGGCCCGGGTCTCCCTGTTGGGACTGATCGACGGCGCCGCGAACCTCGGCCCTGCGCTCGGCGCGGCCATCGCGCCGATCCTTGCCGGGGCGCTCGGGACCAAGGGTGCGCTCACGGTCACCGGGCTGATCCTGCCCATCGCCGCCCTGGCAATCTGGCCGATCGTCCGCCGCCTCGACGAGGGCGGGCCTGCCGCGGTCCGACGAGTGGAACTGCTGCGTAAGCAGCCCCTGTTCGGACCACTTTCGCTGGCTACCGTGGAGTACCTGGCCGGCTCCATGGTCCCCGTGCGCTATCAGCCCCATGAAGCCCTCATCGAGGAGGGTGCACGGGGCGACCAGTACTTCCTGCTCGATGCGGGTGAGGTCGACGTCGAGCAGGGCGGCTCGGTCATCGCGCGACACGGTCCCGGTGTCGGGTTCGGCGAGATCGCGCTGCTCAACGACGTACCGCGCACAGCGACGGTCCGAGCGGCCTCCCCGGTCGCTGCCTTTAGCCTCGGACGGGGCGCGTTCCTCGAGGCCGTCACGGGTCACGCCCAGTCCCGCCAGGCTGCGGAGGCGACTGCCACCGAACACCTCGCCGATGACGCTCGGCGGGTCGGCTGACCCCCGCGTCAGGCGCGCGCTCTGGAGGCCGCCCTACACTGCACGCCATGCCCGACGCCGCCACCACCGCACCGTCGCACCCATACGACCGCCCGACCGATCCGGCCAAGCGCCATTCCACGGCATTGACCGACGGGCCCGATCGGGCCGGCGCGCGGTCGATGCTCAAGGCGATCGGCTTCACCGACGAGGATCTCGCCAAGCCGCTCGTCGGCGTGGCCACGACCTGGATCGAGACCATGCCGTGCAACTACAACCAGCGTCGCCTGGCGGAGCACGTCAAGGCCGGCATCCGCGCCGCCGGCGGCACGCCGATGGAGTTCAACACCGTCTCCGTGAGCGACGGCGTCTCGATGGGCACCGAGGGCATGAAGGCGTCGCTGGTGAGCCGCGAGGTCATCGCCGACTCGATCGAACTCGTCGTCCGCGGCCACCTGCTCGATGGCCTCGTCTGCCTGGTGGGCTGTGACAAGACGATACCCGCGGCGGCGATGGCGCTCGGTCGGCTGGATGTGCCCGGTCTGATCCTCTACAACGGCACGATCTACCCCGGCGTCTACAAGGGCCGTCGCGACGCCACCGTGGTCAGGGTGTTCGAGGCGATCGGCGCGTATCGCGCCGGGAAGATCAGTCTCGATGAGCTGTACGAGATCGAGAATGTGGCCTGTCCCGGCGCCGGCGCGTGCGGCGGACAGTTCACCGCCAACACCATGGCGACCGTGATGGAGTTCATCGGCCTCTCGCCGGCCGGGCTGAATGGCATCCCCGCCGAAGACCCGGGCAAGGACGACGCCGCCCGGCAGAGTGGCGAGCTCGTCATGGACCTTGTCCGGCGGGATGTGCGCCCGTCCGCCTTCGTCACGCGCGAGGCGCTGGAGAACGGCATCGCCAGCATCGCGGCCACAGGCGGATCGACGAACGGCGTGTTGCATCTCCTGGCCATCGCGCACGAGTACGGCATCGACCTCGACATCGACGAGTTCGGGGCGGTCGCCGACCGGACACCGCTGGTCGCCGACATGCAGCCGGGCGGACGCTACACGGCGACCGACATGTTCGAGGCGGGCGGCGTCGGTCTCGTCATGCGCGAGCTGTTGAAGCGACCGGGGCTGCTCCACGGGGCGGCACCGACGGTCGACGGGCGGACGCTGGAGGACATCGCAGCCGATACGGCGGAAGCCGACGGCCAGCAGGTGGTCGTGCCGCTCGAGACGCCGATCAAGCCGACCGGGGGTCTCGCCATCCTGCGCGGGACGCTCGCGCCCGAAGGCTGCGTCGTGAAGCTCGCCGGCCATGAGCGCCGCCTGCACCGCGGTCCGGCCCGTGTGTTCGACTCCGAGGCGGCCTGCTTCGAGGCGGTCAAGGAGCGCCGGATCGTCGCCGGCGACGTGGTCGTCATCCGCTATGAGGGTCCGGTCGGTGGCCCGGGCATGCAGGAGATGCTCAGCGTCACGGCTGCACTCGTCGGCGAGGGTCTCGGCGACGTCGTCGCGCTGATCACCGATGGCCGCTTCTCGGGCGGCACGCACGGCCTGATGCTCGGACACATCGCGCCCGAGGCAGCGCTGGGTGGGCCGATCGCCATCGTCGAGGAGGGCGACGAGATCGTCATCGATGTCGATCGCAAGGCGCTCGACCTGCTGGTGCCGGAAGACGAGATCGCGCGGCGGTTCGCAGCGTGGACGCCGCCCGCGCCGAACTACACCACGGGCGTCCTGGCCAAGTACGCCGCCTTGGTCGGCTCGGCGTCCACAGGAGCCGTGACAACCGGCTCTCGGATGGCCGCGAACCTGGGGGCAACGCGCGTCGCTCGATGACCCGCCATATCCCGATCGGGATCAAGACGTCGCCGCAGGCCGTCGACTGGGCGACGCTTGATGCGATGTGGGCGCGGACGGGCTCGCACGACGTGTTCGAGTCCGTCTGGATGAACGACCACCTGACCGACATCGCCCTGGAGCGGGACGGCGCGAGCCTCGAGGCACTGACGACGATGGCCGCGCTACTCCACCACGTGCCCGGCCGCTGGGTCGGACATGCCGTGCTGTCGAACACGTTCCGTCACCCGGCGATCCTCGCGAAGGCCGCGACGGTCCTCGACCACGCGACTGGGGGGCGGTTCATCGTGGGGCTCGGCGCCGGTTGGCACGTGGGCGAGCACGAGTCGTTCGGTATCCCGTTGCCACCGATCCGGGAGCGGTTCGACCGCTTCGAATCGGCCGTTCACGTGCTCCGTGCGCTGTGGTCGACGGAGGCGACGGCGCCGCCGGGGGTGACTCGCCCCGACCCCTTCTACCCGCTGGCGGGGGCGACCAACGAGCCGTCGCCGCTGACGCCGGGTGGGCCGAAGCTGTGGCTGGGTGTGGGCGGACGACGCGGCATCGCCCTGGCAGCCGCGCACGCTGACGGATGGGTCATGCCCGCGGTCGACGTCCGCTCGGGCCGGTCCACCGACTTGGACGATTTCAGCCGCGGCCGCGACGCCATCATCGGCGGGCTGGAGACGATCGGCCGCGATGCGGCGACGTTCGAGTTCGGGGCGCAGGTCCCGACCGGTTCGACGCCAGAGGACCGCGCGACGGCACTGGCTCAGGGCAAGGACGCCGTCGGTCGCGGCGCCACACACGTGCTCCTCAACCTCCGCCCGCGGATGGGGCCCGATGGCGTCGACGTCGTCGCACGCGAGGTCGCGGAGCCCTTGCGGCAGGCCATCGGTTGAGCGCGCATCATGGCGTCGTGACCGCCGATGACTCCAGCCGGCTGCCGCCCGATCCCGCCGCCTATGACTCGCCGCGCGCCGAACGCGCCCGTGCCAAGGGCCTCAAGGCACCCTACATCGCAGGTGGGCAGGACCCGGATCCGGCGGCCGGTCGGGCCGAGGAACGGCGCCTCGGCCGGCTGCTCGTGCTGATGGTCGCGGTGATCGTGGCCTCGGGGTTCGTGATCGGGACGATCGTCGCCCTGCTCGGCCCGATGGGTGGCCGGTGACGGCCGGCCCCACCAGCATCCCATCCGCAGGGATCCCGGCAGACGAGTGGGCTGCGGCTCACCAGTCGGTCGTCGATACGCTGCGCGACCTGATCCGGATCCCATCCGTCAACCCGCCCGACCCCGCCGCCCCGGACCAGGAGACCCGTGTCGCGCGGTACCTGCAGGGCCGCCTGCGCTCGCTCGGCCTCGACGCGGACGTCGTCGAGCCTGTGCCCGGGCGCGGCTCGGTCCACGCACGGCTCCGCGGCGACGGGACCGGCGGCGACCCCTTCCTGCTGTTGTCCCACCTCGACGTCGTCCCTGCGCCACCCGAGCGCTGGTCGCACGATCCGTACGCAGCGGACATCGACGACGGCTACGTCTACGGCCGCGGTGCCGTCGACATGAAGGGGATGGTCGCGCTCGAGTTCGGTGTGGTCGAGCGGCTCGTCGCCGAGGCACGCGCCGCCGGCCGCGACCCCGCTAGCGACCCGATCCCCGGCCTGCGCCGCGACGTCCTGTTCACCTGCGCCGCGGACGAGGAAGCCGGCGGGACCGACGGCGCTCGATGGTTCGCAGCGCATCGGCCGGAGTGGCTGCAGGCCGCTGGGGCGGTCAACGAGTGCGGCGGCGTGTCGGTCACCGTCGGCGGCCGCCGGCTCTACCCGATCCAGGTGGCCGAGAAGGGCTTCGTGCCCTATCGGATCCACGTGACGGGCACCTGGGGCCATGGGTCGATGCCACGAAGCGATAACGCGGCGGTCATCGCGGCCGGCATCATCGAGCGGCTGGCCGTGCCGGGAGCCGTCCGGATGACGCCCGTCATGGCCAGGTTCCTCGAGGCGGCCGCCGACGCGCTCGGCGGAGCGGCCGCGGACGTGCTGCGTTCGATCGCCGTCGGCGAGCTCGACCCGGACGCCACCGATCGCGCGATCGACAGCCTGTGCGATCCGATGTACGCCCGGGCGCTGCGGGCGCTCATCCGCGACACGCTCAGCCCGAACGTGATCCATGCGGGCGTCAAATACAACGTGATCCCGGGTGACGCCGTCGTCGACGTCGACTGCCGGATCCTGCCGGGCACGACGGAGGCCGACATCCGCGAGGAGGTCGAGCGCCGGATCGGACCCGAGGCCTTGGCAGCGTGCCGGATCGAGCGGCTCGCCTGGGGCGACCCCGTCGAGTCACACGCAGAGGGGCCGCTCTGGGACACGCTCGTCGACACCCTGCATGCGCACGATCCCGAGGGCGTGTCACTCCCCGTCATGGCCCCGTTCGCGACTGACGCCAAGGCGACGGCCTTGGTCGGCACGCCGACCTATGGCTTCTCCCCATTCCGCCTCGAGCCTGAGGAGCGCTTCCTGGAGCGATTCCACGGCGTCGATGAACGGATCTCGCTCGACGCGCTCCGCTTCGGACTACCAGTCCTCTACGACGTCGTCCGGCGGTTCTGCGGTTAGCCGGGTCTCAGCCGGTCGCCTGTTGCACTTCCTCCGGGATCGACACGCGGACGCGTTCCTGGCATGACCGACAGATGTAGACGTGGCCGCGCTCCCATTCCCTCTCGGGGTCGATATCGGCTGGGTCGTGCGGCTTCGTCTCCGGCTCCAGCGAGGCCCACGTGCCGTCGCTGTGCTGGTGCTCGAGGTGGAACAGCGTGTTCGACAGCTGACCGTACTGGAACATCAGGCGTGACCTCCTCGCCGTAGCCTACAGTCCCGCCCGACCGCTCACGTCCCGGGTTCGCGCCGCGCCCGGATCAGGCGGCCTCGGCGGCTGATCGCATGGGTCGCCAGCGCGGCCACGCCCATCGCCACGATCGACCGTTCGGCGGTCGGCAGCGGCCGCACCGCGCCGAGGAATTGCTCAGCGCGGGCCCGGTCGACGACGCGCAGGATCGCGTGACCGCGCGGGGTCAGGCGAAGCACCTTCTGGCGACGATCCTCTTCCTCGGCCTGGCGCTCGACCAGTCGGCGCTTGACGAGCCCGTCGATCAGTCGACTCGTCGCCGATGGCGACCGGTTGATCAATTCGGCCAACTCACCGATGGTCAACGTGCTGCCATCGGCCAGGACGTACAGCGCGGCAAGCTGGGTGAACCCGAGACGCAGCTCGCCCAGTTGGCTCGCGAAGCCGATCACCAGCTCTCGCCACAGCGCGCGGCCCATCGCCACCCGCTCGCTGATCTGGCGGACGTTCGGCAGGCGCGTCCCAGCGGCCAGGACCGGCGCCGACAGGTCGGCCTCGAAGCGCTGGGCGATCTCCCGACGCGGCGCTGGACGGGTCATCGAACGCGCGACACGGGTATCCGCCATGCGTGCAAGCATGCACGCGAATCGGCATCACCGGCAAGCCCGCCCCGTAGGCTTTCGGGCGATGTCTCGCTTCGCCTTCGTCTTCCCCGGCCAGGGCTCGCAATCGGTGGGCATGGGCCGGGACCTCGCCACGTCTTCGCCGGCCGCTGCGGCGGTCTGGTCGACCGCCGATTCTGCACTCGGCGAGCCGCTGAGCGCGCTCGCCTGGGAAGGTCCTTCGGAGCGCCTCGACCGCACGGAGAACGCCCAACCGGCGCTGCTGGCCGCCTCGATCGCGATCCTCGAGGCGATGCGCGAGCGGTGGGCCGCGGCCGGCCACGAGGCGCCGACGCCGGCCTTCGCCGCCGGCCATTCGATGGGCCAGTATTCCGCCTTCGTCGCGAGTGGCGTCCTTTCGCTCGACGATGGCATCCGCCTGGTCCGCCGCCGCGGTGAGCTGATGCAGGCCTCCGGTCAGGGTCGCGATGGCGCCATGGCGGCGATCATCGGGCTCGACGACGCGAAGCTGCCCGACCTGCTCGGCGCTGCTGCGCCGCACGGCACGTTCGTCGTGGCCAACCGCAATGCTCCGGGTCAGGTCGTCGTCTCGGGCGAGCGCGCGGCCATCGAGGCCGGTGCGGAGATCGCGAAGGAGCTCGGCGCGAAGCGCTCGATCGTGTTGCCGGTCAGCGTTGCCGCCCACTCGCCGCTGATGGTCGAGGCGGCCGACGGGATGCGCGAGACGCTCGAGTCGATCCGTTTCCACGACCCGGCCACGACATTGCTCGCCAACGCCGACGGCCGACCGATCACGACCGGCGACGCCGCCCGCACCGAGCTCGTCGCACATCTCACGGCCGGCGTCGACTGGGTCGAGGCCGTCGAGCGGATGAGGACCGCCGGCGTCACGACCTTCGTCGAGGTCGGGCCGGGCAAGGTCCTGACTGGCCTCATCAAACGCATCGCACCCGACGTCGAGCTCGTCCCCGCTGACGATCCGGCCTCGCACGACCGCCTGCTCGATCTCGCCGCTGTCGCGGCCTGACCGCCCAACTCCTGGAGGGATAGCCAACCATGCGTCGACCCGACTACGACCGCCGTGTCGCCGTCACCGGACTCGGGGTGATCAGCCCCGTCGGCAACGACAAGGCGACCGCCTGGGACAATCTCGTCAACGGGGTGTCGGGCCTCGGCGAGATCACCTATTTCGATACCTCGCCGTACGAGGCCAAGGTCGCCGGCGAAGTCCAGGACTTCGACGCGAAGGAATGGATGGACCCGAAGGCCGCCCGCCGCAGCGAGACCAGCTTGCATTTCGGCGTGGCGGCCGCCAAGCAGGCGCTGGCCGATTCGGGCTTCGAGCTGACCGACGAGAACCGGACCGAGGTGGGAGTCGTGTTCGGGTCTGGCGCGGGCGGGCAGCAGCTGATGATCGACAACTACGTGACGCTCCATGAGAAGGGCCCACGGACCGTTGCGCCGACGTTCATCGCCAACGCGCTCGTCGACAGCTGCTCGGGGATGATCGCCATCGAGACGGGCGCGATCGGTCACAACGTGTGCATGGTGTCGGCATGCGCGACCGGCACGCACAACGTCGGCGAGGCCGCTGAGGCCATCCGACGCGGCGATTGCATCGCGGTCATCAGCGGCTCGACCGAGGCGCCGTTGCTCGAGGTCGCGCATGCCGGGTTCTCGAACATGCGCGGGATGGGTCTGCCGCGGCCCGGTGAGGAGCCACAGACGGTCTCCCGCCCGTTCGACGCGACCCGCGACGGGTTCGTGCTCGGCGAGGGTGCCGGCTCGCTGTTCCTCGAGGACCTGGAGATGGCGAAGGCACGCGGCGCCAAGATCTACGCCGAGGTCGTCGGCTACGGGTCGGCCGCCGATGGCTGGGACATGGTGCAGCCGATCGATGCCGGGGTCGGCTCGGCGCGAGCGATGCAGATGGCCCTCGACCGGCGGGGCGTCCCGGCCGACGAGGTCGACCTCATCAACCCGCACGGCACGTCGACCCCGCTCGGCGACAAGCGCGAGGCCGAGGCGATCTGGACGACCTTCGGGTCGCGCGCCGGGCGCGATGCGAAGTCGATCGCGATCAGCGCCACCAAGTCGATGACGGGGCACATGATGGGCGCCGCCGGCGCGTTCGAAGCGTTCGCGACGGTCCTGTCGGTCAGCGAGCAGTGCGCGCCGGGCACGCTCAATTACCGCGACTACGATCCGGACTGCGACCTGTGGGTCCCGGCGGAGACGGTGCCGATGGAGATCCGCTACGCGCTGTCCAACAACATCGGGCTGGGCGGACATAACGGCGCCGTCATCTTCAAGCGCTACAACGGCGACTGAACCCGCAAACGGGGACTGAACCCACATCAACGCCGGCACTAGGCAAGGATGCACCCGGCTCGATCCACCGCGTAGACGCCGAAGGCATACGTCTCGTACATGTCGGCGGCCATAGTCGTGGTCCTCCAGCCGGCCGAGGCATCAAGCCAGTGGAACCGGAATCGGACCTGGACCACATACGCCCGAGCGTATCGCGGCATGGCGAATGTCATCGACGGCCAGTTGATGAAGCGCAGACGCGGCAGCGTCACCTGGTCATAGCGGTGACCGTGCGTCCACGGCCCGAATGCAGCCCCGTCCCACGACAGTCGATAGTCCGCGTCGGCGAGGACGGTCGTCGTTTGCTGCGTGGCAAGCGGCGACATGGAGGGTCCGCCGACGACCATCTGGTTCGACGTCCCACTGTGGCATTGCACGGATCCCGTGATGTGCTCTGCTGGGCTCTGTCCGACCGCCGCCGCGACCCGACCTGGTAGGAGGAGCCAAGCCGTCAACACGACGACACTGACGATCATGGCCTTGCCCGACGCCCGGATACGGCCGGAAGTCGGTACTGCGGCGAGCACGAGAGTGTCCATGGGATACCTCCGATCGCTAGTGGCCTCGATCGAGGCCCTGTGTTCAGGTTGGCCTCAGGGCTCCCCTGATGCGATGGTCGATCCCTTAGGCATGTCCTCATTTTTTCGAGGGCCGTCGAGGCTGTAGAGTCGGCGCCGGATCGATGAGCAACGCTCCATCTTCAGGCCGACTTACCACGGATCCCGCGCACGGGTCCACGTGGGACCCCGTGATCGGCCGCGAGATCGAGCAAGCGCGGGTGCTCGAAGAGTTGCGCTCCGCGCGGCTCGTGTCGTTGACCGGACCAGGCGGGAGCGGCAAGACGAGGCTCGCCGAATCCGTCGTCGCGGCGCTCCAGGAGCGCGGATCGGAAGCGTGGTTCGTCGACGCCTCCACGCTCACGGACGCGGCTGCCCTGGCGCCGACCATCGTCGCGTCTCTCGGTCTCGACCAACCGGGTGCCCGGGATCCGTTGCGGGCACTCGCGACGTTCCTCGCCGACCACGAGTCCACGCTGGCGTTGGACAATCTCGAGCAGCTGAGTGGGGCGGCGACCGTCGTCAGCGCCATCCTGAAGGCCTGCCCGGGTATCCGCATCCTGACGACGAGCCGCACACCGCTCGACATCCGCGGCGAGGTCGAGATCGCGATATCACCGCTCAGCGTGCCCGACGAGGACGACCCGGAGAGCGTGGCGGCATCACCGGCTGGCGCATTGTTCATCACGCGCGCCCGAACGGTGGGCTACACGCCTGCCCTCGACGACGACGCTGCGCACATCGCGGCGATCGTCCGTCGCCTCGACGGCCTGCCGCTTGCCATCGAGCTCGCCGCGGCGAGGATCCGGATCATGTCGCCGGCCGAGCTTCGGCGTCGCATCGAGGACGCGGGCGTCGCGGCGATCGAGTCGCCCCAGGGCGGACCACATCGGTCATTGGGGGCGATCCTTGAATGGACCCTGCAGCTGCTCTCGGATGGCGAGCGACGAGCGCTCGAAGCGGTCGCAGTCACGTCGGGATTCGATCTTGAGCTCGCGACCGTCTTGATCACCGATGTCTCGCCGGTCGACGCGCTCACCACGCTCGTTCGACTCGGGCTCGTCCAGCACGTGGCGGGGGGCTCGCCGACGCGGTTCCGGCTGCTCGAAACCATCCGCGAAGAAGTGCTGCGGCGGATGGCCGCGAACGACCTCGCGACCTATCGAGGACGGCATGCGCAGGCGATGCTCGACCTGGCCGATCGTCATGCAGCCCGGTTCGAGTCTGGCGACGCGACGGCCGTCGCCGACTTCGAGCGCGATGCGGACAACGTTCGGTCGGCCCTAGACCACCTCGTGACGGAGGATCCGACCAAGGGGTTGATCCTGTGGCATCACCTTCATCCGTTCTGGGAGACCAACACCCGTCTGCGAGAGGGCAGTGCTCGACTGCGCCGACTCGCCGCCGTCGCGCCGGCCCCGAGCTCGCACCTGGCACGCGCGCTGGCACGCCACGCCATGAACGCGGAGGCCATCGGCGAATCGGGCCGCGACGTGGCGACCGAAGCCCTCCGGATCGCCCGGGCGGCCGACGATGCGGAGACCGAAGTCGAGGCCCTGGCCGTGCTCGGCGTCGCCGCCCTCAACGACGGCGATCAGGAGCTCGCGAGGTCGGTCCTGCTCGATCTGGAAGGGTCGACAGCCAAGGGGTCGCCCGATGCCATGCGCTCGAATGAGGTTCGCTATTTTGTCGCTGCAGCTCTTCATGGACCGACGAGCGACGAGGCCCTCGATCACCTGACGAGAGCAGTCGCGGCCGCACAGGGGGCCGGACGGCCCCAGCGGGAGATGACCATGGCTGGGAACCTCGCCAACGTCCACGTCCACCGCGGAGACTTCGCTGCGGCAGCCATTGCCGCGACCAGGTCGGTCGATCTGGCGAGGCAGCTGCGGAATCGGCTTCTGCCGTGGTCGCTCGGGTGGTTGGCCATGAGCCTCGCCGGTCTCGGCCGGACGTCGGAGGCGGTGGACGCGCTGACGGAGATCGCCGAGGAGGCGCTCGCGCAGGGTTCGAGCCTGCAGATCTGCGATTCCCTGCTCGTCGCGATGCCGGTCTCGCTGAGCCGCGGCGAACCGCTGATCGCAGCGAAGATCTGGGGTGCGGTGGAGACGATGGTCGCACGAGGTGATGCCGACATCCCGAAGGACGACCTCGTCCTCGTGGAGCGCACGATGGGGCGAGTACGACGACAGGCTCGAGAGATCGACGTCGAACTCGCCATCCGGGACGGAGCGGGCATGGATCCAGCCAACCTCCTGCGCTCCCTGCCGGAGCGGTTGGCCGGCGACGTCACGACGACTCCTGGAGCAGCGGCGAGGCTCCGCCACGGCGAGCTCACGAAGCGAGAGATCGAGATCCTGACCCTGGTCGGCCAGGGCCGAAGCGATCCGGAGATCGCGGAAGCCCTGTTCATCAGTCCCAAGACTGCATCGGTCCACGTGGCGAACATCAAGGGCAAGTTGGGCGTCGCCTCGCGGCTGGAAGTCGCACTCCGGGCGCGCGATCTCGGACTCGGCTGAAGGTCCCAAGGATGCGAGGCCGGAGAGCTGTGCTGCTCCGGCCTCGCTGATCAGCGTTCGGGTTACGGGATCCTCCAACCATCGACTGGGACCAGGCCGCCGCGACGCCAACCGGCGTCCGGGACCAAGCCGCCACGACGCCAGCCGGCGTCGGGGAGGAGGCCGCCGCGGCCCCATCCCGGATCGACAGTGACGTCCGGGTGACGCGTGCCGGCAGCCGGGCTGAACGGGACGATGAGCGGTGCTCGCGTGTGCTTCATGGCCGAGGCCTTCCTTTCGCCTTGCGGCCCCGAGCCGAGCCTGGTGGCTCGTCGTGTCGGTGGCCGTATCTGCAAATGGATCCTCGCGCCCTTGCGCGGCCCATCCATCGGTGTCCTCCTTAGGACGTCCCTCATTTCCATGGACACACGCCCAGACCGTTCGCCGACCGACTACCATCGAATGCGCCCGCGTTCCCACGGTTGACCCAAGGTGACTACGTGCCAGACCAGGATCCAGCGCGCCGCGCCGTCGTGACCGGATTGGGCGCCGTCATGCCCATCGGCAACGACTTTCCGACCTACTGGGCCAACCTCCAGGCCGGCGTGACCGGCACGCGCACGATCCAGAGCTTCGACGCCTCGAACCACGAGGTGCGCATCGCGGCCGAGGTGCTCGACTTCGAGCCGGCCAAGGTCATGGATCCCAAGATGGCCCGCCGGATGAGCCGGTTCATCCACCTGGCGATGGGCGCCGGCAAGGAGGCGGTCGCCGACTCCGGCATCGACTTCGCGGCGATGTCGCCCGAGCAGCGCGACCGCGTCGGGGTCGTCGTCAACACCGGCGGCGGCGGCATCGAGCAGATCATCGACGGCACCCACGTCCACGACCAGAAGGGCCCGCGGTTCGTGTCGCCGTTCGCGGTCCCGGCGCTGTCGGGTTCGATGGCGGCGGCGTTGCTGTCGATGGAGTGGGGCCTGACGGGGCCGGTCATCACCCAGGTGGCCGCCTGCGCGACGTCGGTGATCGCCTTCCACGACGCACTGCGGCTCATCCGCGAGGGCGAATGCGACGTGGTCGTCACCGGCGGCACGGAAGCGCCGATCTGGCCGATGGGCGTCGCGGCGCTCGCCAACATGACCGCGCTCTCGAAGCGCAACGACGAGCCCGAGTCGGCATCACGTCCGTTCGACCTGACGCGCGACGGGTTCGTCCTGGGTGAAGGAGCGGGCATCGTCGTGGTGGAGTCGCTGGCGCATGCCCAGGAGCGCGGCGCCACCCCGATCGCGGAGGTGCTCGGTGGCGCGTTGACCGCGGATGCCTTCCACATCAGCGCCCCGGAGCCGACCGGCCGCGGCCAGGCGCGGTCGATGACCAACGCGCTGCGAAACAGCGGCGTCGCGCCCGACGAGGTCGACTACATCGTTGCCCACGGCACGGCCACGCCGCTCAACGATGTGACCGAGACGCGCGCGATCAAGACGGCGTACGGCGACCACGCTCGCAAGGTCGCGATCAGCTCGCCGAAGTCGATGATCGGCCATCTCGTCGGCGCGGCCGGGATCGCCAGTGCGCTGGCCGGTCTCGGCGCGATCCGCGACGGGGTCATCCCGCCGACCGCGAACCTGCGGACGCCGGATCCCGAGTGCGACCTCGACTACGTGCCGCTCACCGCGCGCAAGGCCAAGGTCGAGACGGTCGCCGTCGACGGCTTCGGGTTCGGTGGCCAGAACGCCGTATCGATCTTCCGCAAGCTGGTCGACTGACCCGCCGAACCGAGCGCGACTCCCAGTCGCGTCTGTGGCCGAGGGTCGCCCTGACCACGCCCTCGGCGCGAATGAGTGCGTGCAGTCGCGTCTTGACGCCGAGGAAGCATCGCCGCCACGCTCGAAAACGTGCCTGATTCGCTCCGGCCGCCGGCGGAGCTCGCTATCGCGGAGCGAGCGGCCCTCGAACGTCTCGATGGCCTCGACGAACGCCTCGCCGAGCGGGGCAGAGCGGTCCGCCTCGTAGTCGTACCGGACCATCACCGAGTCGCTCGTTGCGACCAGACGCGGAGCCGCGCCGGGCGCGCACGCGGTCAACCGGTGCTCCAGCGTGAACGACGACCGGCCGATGTGCGTCGCGCGGGTCTCGACCGTGACGGTCTCGCTGTGGAAGACCGGCGCCCGGTAGGTGATGCGCGCCTCGGCCAGGATCAGGCTCTCCGCCCCCTCGTGGCCGGCCGCGACCGGCTCGCCGGTCACGTCGGTCCAGTACCGGATGCGGGCCATCTCGCAGTAGGTCAGGTAGACCGCGTTGTTGACGTGACCCATCGCGTCCGTGTCCGCGAAGCGCACGTCGATCTCGACGCGATGCGCGAAATCGCCGGCCAGATCGCGCGGGTCAACCGGGGTCTCGATCCGGGATCGGTTCATGGGGCGATCGGCTCGATGCGTATCACAGGAAAGCCTTCCCGATCAGCGGCGCTCGCCAGGCGACCGTCGAGCGTAAGGAACGGCAGCGCGGCCGGCTGCCCCTCCGCGGCCACCAGAGCTGCGGCCAGCTGCAGGGCGTCGGCCGCGCGGATGGGATGGACTCGCACCATACGCTCGGCGCTCTCGCGTAAGCGGATCGTGGGATCGATCTCGGTCCAGCCGCTTTGGAGGAGTCGGAGTCCCGCCAGCGCATCTGCGGATCCTGACGCGTCGATCCGCGCGTCCCGTTCGGCACGCGCGATGGCCGACGCACATTCGACGGACGATCCCCACCAAACGATGAGATCAGGGTCGTTGTCGAGCGCTTCGACGAGCGGCCGACGAGATCGGTTCCTGCAGAAGCAGCGGGCACCAGGCCCGAGCTATCCCAGAACCTCACCAGCCGGACTCTCGCTCCTCCAGGAGCAGCTCCACGACGCTCGAACCGTCGATGGTCTTGGCGAGCGGGCGCTCCAGGATCTTTCGGACATCGCCGCTGCCACGGCGGATCAATCCCTGGCGCTCGAGTCGGGCCAGCCTGGCGTCCCAATCATCCATCGGCAAACTCGGTTCGAGACGGGCAACCGGTATACCTCGATCCGTGATGAGGAACGTCTCGCCGGCCTTGACCTGGTCGATCAGCGCCGACAACCCGTTCTTTGCTTCGGTGATGGTCGCCCGCTTCATCTAGCTAATCTAGCCAGTTCGTGATGGCCGGTCAAGGCTGTTCGACGACGAGCGTGCCGACCATCCCGGCCTCGGCGTGACCGGGCACCGTGCAGAGGATCCGGTAGGTGCCGGGCTGATCGATCGTGAAGCGGATCTTGCGGGTCTGGCCCGGGCGGGCCCCGGCATCGACGTTGGCCAGTCCTTCGACCTCCCAATCGTGGAAGACCGGGTCGTCGTTGCGGAACGTCAGGACCGCTGTCTGGCCGGCGACGACGCGGAGATCGGCGGGCGTGAACCGCACCTCGCGGGCCGTGACCGCCAGCGGTGTTGCGCGGGCGTCGATCAAGCGGTCCGCAGCCATGACGCTCCCGGCGAGGGCGAGCCCGGCGAGCGCCACCGCGCCGAGGAACCAGGCCTGACGGAGCCGGACCAGCAACCCGCCCCGCCCGATGCGATGCGGCGTGGCCGGGCGAGCGTCATAGGACCGCAATCGAAGCGCATTGGCGACGACCGTCACCGAGGAGAGCGCCATCGCCCCGGCCGACAACGCCGGCGACAGGCTGATCCCGAACGCCGGGATGAGGGCGCCCATCGCGACCGGGATGAGGACGATGTTGTAGGCGAACGCCCAGAACAGGTTCTGGCGGACCACGCGCATGGTCGCCCGGGACAGGCCGATCGCCGCCGGCACGCCGCGGGGATCGCCGCTCATCAGCGTCACGCCGGCTGCCTCGATCGCGACGTCGGCACCTGTCCCGATGGCGATGCCCAGGTCGGCCTTGGCCAGCGCCGGGGCATCGTTGATGCCGTCACCCACCATCGCGACGATCCGCCCGCGGTCCTGGAGTCGGCCGACGATGCCCGCCTTGGCTTCCGGGCGGACCTCGGCCACGACGCGGTGGGCCGGGATGCCGACCTGGCTCGCGACGGCGGTCGCGGTGCCGCGGGCGTCTCCCGTCACGAGCCAGACCTCGATCCCGGCATCGGCGAGCTCGCGGACGGCGACACTGGATTCCGCCTTGACCGGGTCGGCGAGGGCGATCAGACCGGCCGCTCCTCCGTCGATCGCGACCGCGACAGCGGTGCGACCACCGACCGAGGTCTCGAGCGCGCTCGCGAGTGGGGCGAGATCGACGCCCTCCGCGACGATCCAGCCAGGCCGGCCGATCAGTACGCGTCCGCGCGACCCGCGGCGGTCTCGACGACCCCCCGAACGCCACCACCGACGATCGCCTCGAAGTCGGTCACCCGGTCGAACCCGAGCTCCCGCTCGTTGCCGTAGGCGACGATCGCGGAACCCAGCGGATGCTCACTGGCGCGCTCCAGGGCCGCCGCCAGGTCGATGACCGTCCGACCGTCGAACCCCTGCGCGGCGACGACATCGGTCACCCGCGGGCGGCCCAGGGTGAGCGTGCCGGTCTTGTCGAACACGACGGCATCGACCCGATGCGCGGTCTCCAGCGCCTCACCGCCGCGGATCAGGATGCCCGCCTCGGCACCACGACCGGTCCCGACCATGATCGCGGCCGGCGTCGCCAGACCCATCGCGCACGGGCAGGCGATGACGACCACGGCGATGAACGCGGTCAACGCCAGCGTCACCCGTGGCTCAGGCCCGAACGCGAACCAGATCGCGAACGTCGCGACGGCCACGAGTAGCACGAGCGGGACGAACACCTCTGCGACGCGGTCGGCGAGGTGCTGGATTGGTGGCTTGCTGCCCTGCGCGCGCCGCACCGCCTCGACGATGCGGGCCAGCGCCGTCTCCCGTCCGACGCGCGTCGCGCGCATGACGAAGGTGCCAGTCGTGTTCAGTGTGCCCCCGATCACCTCGGCACCCGCGGCAACCTCGGCCGGGATCGGCTCACCGGTCAGCATGCTGGCGTCGATCGCCGAGGCCCCCTCCACGATCACGCCATCGACCGGCAACCGGTCGCCCGGCCGTACCCGCAGCAGGTCGTCGACGCGGATGTCCGCGCAGTGGCACGTCGGTGTCGCGATCACCGTCGACCCGACGGGCGATGGGCGGTTGGAGCCCGATCAGGCGGCGGATCGCACCGGCCGTCCCGGCCTTCGCCCGGGCCTCGAGCCAGCGACCGAGCAGGACCAGGCCGAGGATGATCGTTGACGCATCGAAGTACGTCTCCGGATGAAGCCCGGCCTCGTGGATGGCGTCCGGGAAGAGCGTCACGAACACGCTGTACAGCCACGCCGCCGTGGTGCCGACCGCGATCAGCGTGTCCATGTTGGCTGTGCCGTGGCGCGCGGCCCGCCATGTGGCGCGATAGAAGCGGGCGCCCGCCCAGGCCTGGATGATCGTTGCCGGGACGAGCGCCAGCCAGTTGATGGTCTCCATCGGCACCCGCGTCTGCGGGACGAACATCGCGACCATGATCCCGAGCGCGACAGCGATGGAGACGACCGCCTGGCGAAGGAGGGCCTTCGACTCGCGATCCCGGCGGATGTCCTCTTCATCGGCCTCCGCGGCAAGCGTCATGGGCTCGGCAGTCGTCGGCGTGGCCGGCGCGGGTCGGACGTCGTAACCGGCGGCCTCGACGGCCTCGACGAATCGCGACCGATCGGCGATGTCGGGCAGATAGCGGATCGTCGCGACCTCGGTCGCGAGATTGACGTCGGCCGCCTCGACGCCGTCGGTCGCGCGCAGGAAGCGCTCGATGCGATTCACGCACGAGGCGCAGGTCATGCCCTCGATGGGGAGCTGGATCTCGGCGGTCGAGGGTCGTGCTTCCATACTCCTGGGGAGTATACCAGCCACGCGTACCCAGCACCTCCTTGGTGCACACTTTCCGACGTGGTCGAACATGTGGTCATCGCCACGCTCGACGGTGGCGGGGCGCCCTTTCTCGTGGCCGCGACGGGCACGGGGATCGTGGCTGCCGGCTGGGAGACCGACGAAATCTGCGTTCGCTGCGGAGCTGACTGCGCGGCTCCGCCTGCCGACGCTGGCACTGACCGACGCCGCGCCGGGTGACGCCGCGGCGGCTGTCCTGAAAGCCACGATCCCGACGATCGAGGCGCTCCTTCAGGGTCGACCCGCCGACGGCGTCGCGATCCCTATCGACCTGGGCGACCGGCCTTCCTTCGACCAGCGCGTCTTGGGCGAGGTCCGCCGCGTGGGCTGGGGCAAAACCGCGAGCTACGGCGACATCGCGAAACGGGTCGGCATGCCGCGCGCCGCGCGCGCGGTCGGCGGTGCGCTCGGGCGCAACCCGATCTCGTTGCTGATCCCATGCCATCGCATCATCGCGGGCGACGGCACGCTCGGCGGCTACGGCGGAACGGGCTGGGTCGATCGCGATCGGCAGCTGTCCCGCAAGGAGGCAATGTTGCTGCGCGAAGGCGTCACGGTGCGGAGGCGCGACGGCTAGACTCCGGCCCACCGGGCTCGTCACGGCCCGCGACGGCGCCCCATGGAGGTCGCATGACGGCAGCGTCCGTGCCCGCGCCATCGATGTTCGCGGTCTTCCGCAAGCGCGACTTCTCGCTGCTGTGGCTGGCGCAGCTGATCTCGACAGCGGGGTCCGCGCTGACCGACCTGGCAGCCGCGATCTTCGTGTTCCGGCTCACGGGATCCGCGCTGGCGGTCGGCTTGACGCTGATGGTGACCGCCATCCCGGGCCTGATCGTCGGGCTGCTGGCCGGCGTCTACGTCGACCGGCACGACCGCAAACGGATCCTGATGTACACCTGCCTGATCCAGGCAGTCCTCGTCGGTGCGATCGCGGTCGTGATCGGTATCGACGTCATCGCGTTGCCCGGCCTGTACGTACTGCTGCTGCTCAACGCCGCGATCAAGCAGTTCTTCGACCCCGCGCACGACAGCCTCATCCCCGAGATGGCGAGCGACGAGGAACTGGCGTCGGCCAACTCCTTCCTGTCGATCGCCGCCTTCGGCTCGACCGCGATCGGTTTCGCCGGGGCCGGCATCCTCGCCAGCTTCGACCTTCGCATCGCATTCATCTTCGACGCGGTCTCGTTCGTCGTGTGCGCGGTCCTCATCGCGCTGATGGGCCGCTACCCCATGCCGATGCCGGAGGACGAGGCGAGCGTCGCCGTCATCGTGGCCAACCTCAAGTCGGGCCTCAGCACGCTCTTCGGCAACCCGATCCTGCGCTCCCTGTTCTTCGTCGGCGCGTTGATGTTCTTCTCGTTCGGCCTCTGGAACGTGCTGCTGCTGCCGATGTCGCTACGCGAGCTCCACGCCACCGAGTTCGAGTACGGCCTCCAAGAGGGGCTCACCTCGGTCGGGTTCGTGATCGGGTCGTTCTTCATGGCCCGCTTCTCGGGTCGCCTCCCCGAATCGTTGTGGGTCGCCACCGGGCTCATCGGGATGGCCCTGAGCGGGCTTGCCTACTCTGCGGCCACGTCGGTGCCGATCGCGATCGTCCTGGTGATGATCTCGGGCTTCTTCAACTCGCCGACCTCGGTCGCACGCTCGGTGCTCCTCCAGCGGAACACGCCGCGGGATATGCGCGGGCGGGTCTTCTCCGCGTACTACGTGATGCGCGACGTGATCTTCGTGATCGGCATGGCCGGCGCCGGCCTGGCCGACATCATCAACGTCCGCCAGCTCATCGCGTTCGCATCGGTGTTGTTGTTCGGCGCGGCGATCTATGCGCTCCTTGCCCCGGGGATCGGCGTGCGGTCGCTCCGGGCGGCGCGCGCCCGGCTCGAGGAGGCTGCCGGCGCGCCGGTGCTCGCCGGGATGCCGTGGCGACCGGCCACGCTGGCCGATTTCGACCTGCTCGTCGGCAAGCTGCCGACCTTCGCGCGGCTGTCCGCCGACCAGCGCGATGCCTTCCTCCGAGAGGCCAGGATCCACGAGGTCCCGGCCGGGACCCGCATCGTCGAGCATGGCGACACCGCGTCATCGGCGTACTTCATCCTCGGTGGCTCGGCCACGGCCGGCGTCCCGGAGGACGGTGGCTATCGCGGCCTGTCGACCATGGGCGAGGGCGATTTCTTCGGCGAGATCGCGGCACTCACCGGGAGTCCGCGGACGGCCGATGTCGTGGCCGACAGCGAGTCGACCCTGCTGGAGGTGCCCGCCGAGGCCCTGCGGTCGACCATGTACGGTGCCCGAGATCCAGAAGCTCGTCTTCTCGACGCTCACCTCGCGGCTGATGCGCACCGAGGCGGCCGACCTGCCGCGGCTCGCCGGTCCAGACCAGGAGGCGTTGCGCGACCTGCGCACGCCACGACCCAGCGTGGAGGCCCTCCCTCGTTCCTATTCGGGCGAATCGGCGTCGTGAGCGTGTCTCACAGGCGACACCGGTGTGGTCGGGTGTGGTCTAGTCGGTGAGTAGCGCCGTGGGCGTACAGTGAGGACATCAACCGTCACGGAGGAAGGACCGGTTCGATGAAGAAGTACAAGCTCCCGAAGGACTCGTTGGTCGAACCGGAGCAGCGATCGCCCGAGGATGGGTTCATCGACGACGGTGATGTCGAGGGCCACGGCCTGCCGACGACCGCGCCGCCCAGCCTCGGCTCGCACGGCCCCGGACACGGCGGGGAACTGACCCCGACCGACGACGACGAGGACACCACCGACTAGCTCATCGCGCCCCGTCGCAGACGCTCGACCGCCCGGCCACGCCGGGCGGTCATCGATTTCAGGCAGGTTCGCTGGCGGTCGCCGCGAGCAGGGCCTTGATCTCGAACGGCGTGGCCGCCGGGTAGCGCGACCGCAGACGGGCGGCCTGGCCGGCCAGGTGCGGCGCCGCGAACGAGTTGCCGGTCGCCCGGATCCGCGCGCCATCCCGCCACGCGACCTCGACATCGACGCCGTATGCGCCGAATTCGACCGGGGGCGACGGGTTGTAGAACCAGGTGTCCGGGTCCGGCGACGTCGTGCGCGGCGACCGACAGGACGGCCGCGAACAAGGACGGATACGAGGGGCCCGGGATGTTGTTCGCCGCGCACACCAGCAGCGTGTTGGCGAAGTACGAGCGGTCGGCCAGTGCGTGGAACGAGCTGAACATCGCCTCGCTGCGCGACGACAGGCTGAGGTTCACCACGGCGATCCGCTCGGCCACGGCCCATTCGACGGCCGCGGCGAGCGCTCGACCCTTGCCGCGATTGTCCGCACCGAGCATCCGGATCGAGACGATGGTCGCCGCCGTGGCGATGGACGCGACGATGCCGGCACACGCGGTGCCGTGCCCGACGAGATCGCGCGCCTCCGGGTCATCCACGACATGGGCAGCGTCGCCGTCGAGGTCGACCCGCAGGTGGCGGGCCACGCGGCCGCGCACTGCGGGATGCTCGCCGTCGACGCCCGAGTCGATGATCGCCACCGTGACGCCGCGGCCATCGGCATCACCGAAGACGGCATCGCGATCGAGGCGCCCGAAGGGCGTGTCGGCGCGCGCCAGGCCGGCCCGGGCGTCCGCAGCGAAGGCCTCGCTCCAGGCCGGCAACGGGAACGTCACGACGTGCCCTTGTGGCGGATCAGCGCGTCGAGCCAGTCGATCGCGAGCCGCATGGCATCCGGGTCGGCGTCGCGCAGGCGAGCGATCCGGTCGGCCAGCAGCCAGGTCGGGTCGTCGTCATCGGCCAGACCCGAGGTCACGCGCGATACGACGGCCTCGATCGCGCCGGGGTCGGGTGTCGCGTCGTCGTCGGAAGCGAGCAGTTCGGTCAGGGCCGCCGTGAGCAGCGCCGCGGCATCGTGCCGGCGCCGCCCATCCCGGACGGCCCGGGTCGCCACGCCGGCGAGCGCCGTCGCGACGTCGAGGTCGTGGAGCGTGAAGGTCCCGCCCTGACGGTCGAGGGCCTCGAGGACGCCGACCGTCCCGCGCTCGTCGAGCAGCGGCACCGCGAGCAGCGACGACGGGACGTAGCCGGTGGCTTCAGCGATCGACCGATCGAAGCGCGGATCGGCGGTCACGTCGGCGACGGCCAGCGGCTGACCGGTCGAGAAGGCATAGCCGGCGATGCCGGCGGCTGCATCGATCGCCATCCCGACGATGTCGCCAGCGGCCGGCCCGATGCCGCCCTGAACACGAGCCGATCGGTGACCGGGTCGTGCACGGCGATCGATGCCGCCTGTGCCTCGAGGACCGTGACGGCCAGGTCCGTGACGGCGGCCAGCAGCTCGCCGTTCGACGCCGGCTCGAGTCGATCGGTCGCGGCGATGCGTCGCGCGACGGCACGGAGGACTGCCTCGGTGCGCTCCCCGTCGGTCATCGACGGGCCGCGAGCGCGAGCCTGCTCGCGTCCGGGATGACCAGCTCGTCCCCGTCGAACCGCACGAGGCCTTCCGTGACGAGGTCCGCCAGCAGCCGGTTCACCGATTGGCGCGAGCCGCCGATCATGCCGGCCAGTTCGGCTTGCGTGTACGGCCACGGCAGGCGTTGCTCGCCCACGAGAAGGTCCGCTTCAGCCGGATCTCGACCAGCGCTGATCGCCAGCGTGCGCAGGAGGTGCCGCGCAAGGCGCCCCGGCAGGTCGAGGAAGTGGAGGTCCTCGACCTGGGCGGTCAACCGCCGGATCTCGCCGGCCAGCGTGACGAGGAGCGTCCGTCGTAGCTCGGGTTGCGCGTCGAGGAGTTCGTCGAAGGCGTCACGCCGGAGGACGTGCGTCTCGGTGGCCTCCAGTGCGACCGCAGTCGCGGACCTTGGCGCCCCGTCGAGGAGCGACAGCTCCCCGAAGAACCCGCCCGGTCCGATGGTCGTCAGGATGGCGGGTTCGGATCCCTCGTCCGAGGGGATCGTGATCTTCACCGCCCCGCTGGCGACGATGAACAGGGCGTCGCCCGGGTCACCCGCGTGGAAGATCGTCTCGCCCCGGCGGAAGCGCCGCGGGCGAAGCGCGGCCGCGACAAGGTCGAGCGATGCGTCGTCGATGCCGGTGAACAGCCGGCACGCTCGCAGGGCATCGCGCATCCGGGCTGCATCCGTCGGGCCGACCACGTCGTTCATCGTACGGCGCGCGAGCGCGCGGGATGGAGGCGACCGCCAGGGGATCGGCGCGTGCGGAGCTAGGTGCGGGGGACGGGGCGCATCGGGTAGACCCCGACGACGATGGGCGCCAACGGATCGAACGACAGCTCGTAGCCGATCTCGCCGCCGCGCAGCAGTTCACCGAGCAGCGAGCCCTCGCGCGCCGGCAGCCCCACGTAGACGCGTCCGCCTTCGAGATCGACCTGGGTCACATCGTCGTCCGTACCGTCGATCGCGAAGCGGCGCCGCAGCTCGTGCATCGGAACGTATGGCCGGCTCTTGATGAAGCGACGCAACTGTGGCGCGGTGCAGCCGTTCGGCCGCTCGTTGCCGTTCGGCCGCTCGTTGCCGGCGTGCGTTCGTCCGCTCGAGGCCGTTTGGTCGCTCGTGGCCGTTGGTATGCATGATCGGGGCGGCTGCTGGTCCCGCCGCCCCATTGGTCTGCGCTGGCTGGGTCTGCGGGGCGTGTGACGGCTCGTTCGGCGCGATCGGCTCCGGGACGGCCTCCTGTGGCGCCGGAGCGACCGGGACGAGCGGCTGGACCGGGGCGGCCTCGATCGGGGCCGGGGCGACCGGCCGCGTCGCGGACGCGTCGGGACGTGGTCCCTCGTTGCGATGCCGGCCGTGGTGGGGCCGGCCGTGGTGGCGGCGGCTCATCGGGGGGACCGGTGACGGCCGGAGTCCCGGTGATCGTGCTCGGCGACGGTCCGTCGCCGGTTGAAGGTGAGCATCGGATCTCGATTGGGCAACGGTCGCTCGGATACGACCTCGACCGATGATACCGCAGGGCGGCGAAGCGCCCTATCGGGGCTCAGCCGTCGACGACGATCAGCTCGCGGGGCGCCTCGTTGAGGACGGTCGGCCCATCCTCGCCGCACACCACGATGTCCTCGATCCGTGCGCCGTATTCGCCCGGGAGGTAGATCCCGGGCTCGACGCTGAACGCCATCCCCGGTCGCAGCGGCAGATCGTTGCCGACGACAAGGTAGGGATCCTCGTGCCCATCGAGGCCGATGCCGTGTCCGGTCCGGTGGAAGAACCCCTCGCCGTATCCCTCGGCATCGATCATCGTGCGTGCCGTCCCGTCGATCGCCTCGCAGGCGACGCCTGGCCGGACGGCGGCGGTCGCTGCTGCCTGCGCCGCATGGAGGACGGCGAACAGGTGGCGGAAGCGCTCATCCGGTCCCTTGGTCGCGTCGCCGCCAGTCACCCATAACGTCCGGGTGATGTCTGAGCCGTAGCCGCCCAGCGTGCCGCCGATATCGAGGACGATCGGCTCGCCCGGTCCGATGATCCGGTCCGACGCCTCGTGGTGCGGGCGACGCCGAGTTCGGCCCCGAGGCGACGATCGCGAACTCGGCCGCCTCGTGCCCCTCCTCGATGAGCGCGTCACGGACCTCCCGTGCGACGTCCGCCTCCGTCCGGCCGACCAGCCGACCCGCCGCGATCCGCTCGACCACGCGATCCGCGGCATGCGCCGCCGCCCGCAGCAGGCGGATCTCATCGACGTCCTTGATCATCCGCAGGTCGCGCAGCACGCCCGACGCGAGCGAGAAACGGGCGCCGGAGCCGAGCGCCGCCTGGATGCGCAGCAGGTGCATCGCGATGAGCGTGTCCGAGACGGCGATGCGCCCCGTAGGAGACAGCCCGTCGCACACGAGCGCGTGCGGGTCGTCGGTCTCCTCCCAGGTCCTGATCTCGACGTCCGTTCGCAGCCCGGCCTCGGCGGCGCCGCGCTCCAGCCTCGGGACGACGATGATCGGGTCCCGCCCGGGCCGGACGACGAGCATCGTGAGCCGCTCGAGCGGTAGCGCCGCGTAGCCGGTCAGATAGCGCAGATCCGAGCCTACCCCGATGAGCAGCGCCTCTAGGCCGGCGTGCTCGGTGGCCGTCACCGCGCCCGCGAGTCGATCCGCGAATCGTTCGGCGGGGACGATGGGCCGCTCCGCGGTGGTCACGACCCCGATGCCGCGGTCGCGCCCCGCTCGATGAAGGCCGCGATCGTCGCGGGCCCATCCTCGAACAGCTTGCGGTACGCGAAGACCCGCTCGGCGCCACGGGCCAGCGCACGCTTACGCATGGCGAGGTCGTCATGCTGGCCGACGGCGATGACGCGTGCGCCTGCGGACCGGGCCCGCTCGATGGCGACCAGCGGGTCGTAGGCGCTCGCGGTCATATCGACGATCGCCAGGTCGGCACAGACGAGCGATCGGTCGAACTCGGGGGCGGTCTTCGCCCGCGTCGGCTCTGCGCCGGCTGCCTCGACTGCCCTTGCCAGGCGGTCGGACCAGATGAGGTCCTGGGCGAGGATCGCGATGCGCCTGCTCACCGGTCGATCAGTCGATCGATTGCGCCAGGTGGTGGAAGATGTCGCGAGCGGTGACCACGCCGGTCGGCCGTCCGTCCTCGACGATCGGGATGTGGCGGAAGCCTCCCACCGCCATCTTGTGGATCGCGACCGCGATCGGGTCGTCGTGGCGGAGCACGACCGGGTCCGGGGTCATGAAATCACGCACGTGGAAGGAGTCGAGGCGCTTGCCGGCCGCCTTCACCACGGCGTCGCGGTCGGTGAAGATGCCGACCAGCCGCTCGCCGGCGAGGACCAGCACACAGTCGGTCTCGGCCTCGTGCATCCGGGCGATGGCCGCGTCGATCGGCGTGTCGGCGGTGACGGTGATGGGGTGCGGTGAGCCGACCTCATCGAGGTGCTCGCCGAGCAGTTGGCCCTTGAACGCAGGTGCCTGCATGGGCGTGTCGTGGCCGAAGATGTCGGCGCCGCAGTTGTCGCAGATGTCCGCACCGCTCAGGTTGACGAAGCCGCACACCGGGCAGCGCATCCCGTCGTCGCCGCCCTCCTGGCCCGCGACGATCCCGTCCTCGCCGCCTGTGACTACTCGACCGTCCACGTCTCACCGCCGTTGAGGACCTTCGCGAGGTCGCCTTCGCCTGATCGAGCGACAGCCGCGGACAGCTGGTCCTCGATGAGCCGGTCGTGGGTCGGCCGGCTGGTGGCACGCAGGACGCCGACCGGGACCGGGAAGTCCGGCCAGAACATGCGCGATAGGACGAGCGCGAGATACGGGTCCTCGGCCGCCTCGTCATGGACGAGCAGGTCGTCCTCGGTCACGCCGTCCTGTCCGATCGTGACGACCTCCGGTCGCAGCCCACGCAGCCGGATGCCCTTGTCGCGGTCCTTGCCGAAGATCATCGGCTTGCCGTGCTCGAGCGTGAGCATGCGGTCCTCGCGGACCTCGCGGTCGGTGAAGTCGCGCCACGCGCCGTCGTTGTAGATGTTGCAGTTCTGGAGGACCTCGACGAACGCAGCTGCCCTTGTGGCGGCCCGCGCGTTCGAGGGTCTGCTGCAGGTGCTCGGTGTGGGTGTCGACGGAGCGTGCGACGAACGACGCTTCCGCGGCCAGCGCGAGCGTCAGCGGCTGGATGGGGGTGTCGATGGTGCCTGCCGGGGTCGACTTGGTGCGCTTGCCGAACTCCGACGTCGGCGACGCCTGACCCTTGGTCAGCCCGTAGATGCGGTTGTTGAACATGACCATGTTGAGGTCCACGTTCCGGCGCATCGAGTGGATGACGTGGTTGCCGCCGATCGATAGGGCGTCGCCGTCGCCGGTGATGACCCAAACCATCAGGTCCGGCCGCGCGGCCTTGAGCCCGGTCGCGAGCGTCGGAGCACGGCCGTGGATCGTGTGGAACCCGAACGTGTTCATGTAATAGGGCAACCGGCCGGAGCAGCCGATGCCCGAGATGAAGACGATGTCCTCCTTCTTGTAGCCGAAGTCGGGCATCACCTTCTGGGTCTGGGCCAGGATCGAGTAATCACCGCAGCCAGGGCACCAGCGGACCTCCTGGTCGGACACGAAGTCCTTCCGGGTCAGCGCGATGACCTGTGCGTTCTCGGGGCTGAGTGCCGGCTGCTCGCCGTCGTGGCCGTTCGTTTCGGTCGTCATGTCTGTTCCTTGAGGATCCGGTCCGCCTCTTCGACGATCTCGACGATGCGGAACGGCTTGCCGCGGACCCGGTCGTAGCCGATGGCGTCGACCAGGAAGCGCGATCGGATGAGGAGCAGCAGCTGACCCAGGTTGACCTCCGGGATGAGCACCTTGCGGTAGCTCCGGACGACCTCCTCGGTGTTTGCTGGGAAGGGGTTCAGGTGACGCAGATGCGCGTGCGCGACCGGCTTGCCTTCACCCTGCAGCCGCTCCGACGGCCGACCGGATCGCACCGTAGGTCGACCCCCAGCCGAGGATCAGCAGGTCGCCGCTCGACGGGCCGAAGACCTCGAGCGGCGGGATGTCCTTGGCGATGCCGGCGACCTTGGCCTGGCGCAGGACCTGCATCCGGTGGTGGTTCTCCGGGTCGTAGCTGACGTTGCCCGTGATGTCGGCCTTTTCGAGGCCGCCGATGCGGTGCTCCAGGCCGGCCGTGCCCGGCACCGCCCAGGGTCGCGCGAGCGTGTCCGGGTCGCGCAGGTACGGCTGGAACGGACCGTCGCCCTTGGTGGCGTTCGAGACCGCCAGCGATGGCAGGTCCGCCTCCGACGGGATGCGCCATGGCTCGGAGCCCGTCGCAAGGAAGGCGTCCGAGAGAAACACGACCGGGGTCATGTACGTGAGCGCGAGCCGCCAGGCCTCGATCGCGTAGTCGAAGCATTCACCGGGCGTCGCCGGCGCGACGATCGGCAGCGGGGAGTCCGAGTTGCGCCCGAACATGACCTGCAGCAGGTCGGCCTGCTCGGTCTTGGTCGGCATGCCGGTCGATGGCCCAGCGCGCTGGACGTCGATCACGACGAGCGGCAGCTCGACCATGACCGCCAGTCCGAGCGCCTCGCTCTTGAGCGCGATGCCGGGTCCGGAGCTGGCGGTCATGCCCAGCGCGCCGCCGTAGCTCGCGCCGATGGCGGCTCCGATGGCGGCGATCTCATCCTCCGCCTGGAACGTCTTGACGCCGAACGCCTTGTAGCCCGCCAGCTGATGGAGGATGTCCGAGGCCGGCGTGATGGGGTACGAGCCGTAGAACAGCTGGCGCTCGGCGAGCTTCGAGGCCGCCAGGAAGCCGAGCGCGGTCGCCTCGTTGCCCGTGATATTCCGATACGTGCCGGGCGGCAGCTTGGCCGGCAGCACCCGGTAGTGGGTGTGGAACATCTCGGTCGTCTCGCCGTAGGCGTAGCCGGCGCGGAGCGCGCGCTTGTTCGCTTCGGCGATGACCGGCCGGGCCGAGAACTTCGAGTCGATCCAGTGGAGCGTGGCGTCCATGCTCCGCTCGTACAGCCAGAACATCAGCCCCAGCGCGAAGAAGTTCTTCGTGAGGTCCTTCTGCTTGCTCGTCATGTCGAGGCCGTCGAGCGAGCCCTCGTTGAGCGTCGAGATCGGTATCTCGAAGGTCGTGTAGGACTTGAGCGAACCGTCGGTCAGCGGGTTCGACCCATAGGCCGCCTTGTTCAGGTTGGCCTGCGTGAAGGCGTCGCTGTTGACGATGAGGGCGCCACCCGCCGGCAAGTCGCCGATGTTCGTCTTGAGGGCGGCGGGGTTCATCGCCACGAGCACGTCGGGCTGATCGCCCGGCGTGTGGATGTCCGTCGAGCTGAAGCTGATCTGGAAGCCGCTGACGCCCGGCAGCGAACCCGCCGGTGCCCGGATCTCGGCCGGGAAGTCGGGCAGGGTGCTGATGTCGTTGCCGAAGACAGCGGCGGTCCTCGTGAACTGCGTGCCGGTCAGCTGCATCCCATCGCCCGAATCGCCGGCGAACCGGATGGTGACTCGCTCGAGCTCCTGGATCGGGACGGCCGGCTCGGTCGGCTCCTTGGTCGTCGTCATCCGCCTTCGGGTTGCCGCATGCGCTGGTGCGGACGTGGCGGGAGGTTGAGCAGCTCCTCCGGGAACGACTCCGCGAGGTACTTGATGATGTCGACCTGGCGGACGACGCCGACCAGGCGGCCATCCTCGTCGACGATCGGCACGTTCCGGTATCGACCGGTTTGCATCAGCTCGATCGCGTCGCGGATGGTCTGGTCGAGATCGAGCGTGTGCGGCTCCGTCGTCATCAAGGCCTCGACCGGCTGCGACAGGTCGACATGGCCGACGACGATGCGCGCGAAGATGTCCCGCTCGGTCAGGACGCCTTTGAGCTCACCTGCGGCGTCACAGACGAAGACGGAATCGCCGGTCCCGGTGCGCTGGATGGCGCGCACGCATTCGGCGAGACTCGTGCCCGGCGGCACGGTCACGGGCTGGCGGCGACTCAGGACACGCAGCCGCTCGTCGGTCATGCTCGGGACGCGGCGAGCGACCGCGCCTTCGGTGAGGTCGGTCACGCTCGAAAGTGTAGTGCGTCCCCGCGTGAGGTGGGCCGCAGCAGCCATCCGTGAAGGTCGTGGCTGCTAGCCTCCCAGCGCATGGATCGACGCACCGCGGTGGGCATCGGGCTGGTCGTCGTGTCTGCCGTTGGCTACGGCTCGGGATCCGTGCTGGCGGCTCCGGTCTATGCCACCGGCGTCGACTGGCTCACGCTCGTCGGCTGGCGGTTCCTGATCGGGGCGGCGCTGGGTTGGGGATGGGTGCTGCTGTCGGCGGAACGGCGAGCTGCCGCGCGACGGATGCCGCGCAGGCAGGTCCTCGTGGCGCTGGGGTTGGGCGCCCTGTTCACCGGTAACGCCGGCGCGTATTACGCGGGGCTGGAGACGGTGCCAGCGGCGCTGGCCGGCGTGCTCGTCTACACGTATCCGGTGATCGTGGCGGTGCTGTCGCTGCGGTTCGCGACGCGACTGCCGGGTCGTCGGCCGTGGGTCGCGCTCGGGCTGGCGGTGGTCGGGTCGGCGCTGGCACTCGGCGGGATCGATGTGCGGACGGCGCCACCCGTTTCGGGTCTGATCCTGGTGTGGGCATCCGCGTTGATCTACTCGGTCTGGATCATCCTGTCTGCGCGGTTGTCCGGGGAGCGGCGGGATCGGCTTGGCAGCGATGCCCCGGCAGCCTCCGAACCGGCCGGGAACGCGGCGGTCACGACCGCGCTGATGATGAGTGCGACGGCATTCGTGTATTGGGTCGCTGCGTTGCTCGTGGGTCGACCGCTGGATCCACGGACCGTGCCCGCCGAGGCCTGGCCGCTGCTGGTGGCGGTCGGCCTGGTCGCGTCGTTCCTGGCGATCCAGACCTTCTATGCCGGTGCCCGCCGGATCGGCGCCGCGAAAGCGGCGCTGGTGGCGACCGTGGAACCGCCGGTCATCGTCGTGCTGGCGTGGCTCTTCCTGGGTCAGACGCTGGCCCCGATCCAGCTCGCCGGGGCGGCGCTCATCGTGATCGCGGTCGTCGTGGCGCAGACCTCGCCGAGACCGCGCGGGGCGCCGGAACCCGCGACGCCGCTCGAGGCCGAGGTGTAGCCCCGGGAACTTCTTCCATTCACGACCTCACAGGTCAAACCGACCCCTCAGTACGGTCGTTGGGATGAACGTGCGGCGGTCGGCCTCGGATCGTGCAGTGGACTGTAGGAATCGGCAGTGAGCGCTGCACATTCGTCGGGCTTCCTGACGTCACGGGTCGCTTTGACCTGCCAGGTCGATATCGGGACCCGATTTAGCGTCAGATAAGTGCCGTCTGCTTGACTGTCGGGCGTGCCCGACCCGGAACCGATTCGCGTGACGTTCGGCCGAGCCTGTCTCGACATTCGGCTACGCCTCGGCCTGAGCCTCGAGCAGGTCGCTCCGGCCGCCGGCATCACGCCCTCGTACCTGGCCAGGATCGAGCGGGGTTTCGCGAACCCCACGGTCGATACCGTGCAACGGGTATCGGACGCCCTCGGCCTCCAGCTCTTCCTCGACGTCCGACCACCGGTGTTCCTCGGCTCACCACCGCCGATGCGGGACTTCGTTCACGCTCGATGCTCGGCGTATGTGGACCGTCGACTGCGGGCGGAGGGCTGGTCGACGGTCCGCGAGGTGGCGGTGGTCGATGGTCGATACCGGGGCTGGATCGACATGCTCGCATTCGACCCGGCTAACAACATGCTGCTGATCATCGAGATCAAGACGCGGCTCGATGACATCGGCGCGCTGGAACGGCAGCTCGGGTGGTACGAACGGCTGGCACCCGATCTCGCTCGAGAACGCGGCTGGTCGGTGCAACTGATCCGAAGCGTGCTCCTGCTCCTGGCCAGTGAAGAGGTCGAACGGGCGCTCCATGCCAATCGCGACGTGCTCGGTTTCGCCTTTCCCCGTCGTGACGACATCCTCCAGCCCACCGAGGTGCTCGGTCGGGGTCTGGCGCTGATCGACCCTCGTCGACGTCGGCGCGACTGGCGCTTGAGGAGTCGGCTGGATGGGCGACGCAGCGTCGCTCCCTACCGCGACTACGCGGACGCAGCGACCCGACTCGGCACTTGAGTCAGGCAGACCGCCCCGCCGCTGCGAGCATCGCCCGAGCGCCGGCCGAGACGAACGCGCCCTCGGAACCTAACCCGATGAACGTGAAGCCGAGATCCAGCAGCGGCGGGAGGCCGGCGGCGTCGTAGATCAGGATCCCAGCGGCCTTGCCGTGGGCTCGGCACGCCGCGACCACGGACCGAAGCGCATCGAGGTAGGCGGGCTCGTCGAACCGGCCCGGGATCCGGAGACTGTGTGTCAGATCGGCCGGGCCCACGAACAGCACGTCGACCTCGTCGAGCGCGGCGATCTCGTCCACCGCTCCGAGCCCGCCCGTCGACTCGATCTGGACGATGCCCACGATCTGCTCGTTCACGACCCTCGCGATGTCGGCGTGGCCGATCGTGCCAAGCCGTGCGCCGCGAGTCCGCAGCGCCACGCCGCGCTGGCCGGCCGGCGGATAGCGAAGGTACCCGACCGCGGTTCGGACCTCGTCGATCGACTGGAGCTGCGGCAGCATGATGCCCGCGGCACCCAGATCCAGCGCCCGGCCGACACGCAGCCGCTCCGACGATTGCGGCCGGACGATGGGAGCCATCGGGGTCCCGCCGACCGCATACAGCAGTGCGAGGAGGTCGGCCTCGGTCGCGGCGCCGTGCTCGAGGTCGAGGACGATCCAGTCGAAGCCCGCCTCGCCGCACAGCTCGGCGGCCAGCGGGGACGCCAGATCGGAGAAGACGCCGATCAGCGTCTCGCCGGCGCGGATCCGGGTGCGAAGGTCGGCCATCCCGAGATGATGCCGGGTTCGCCTGGCCGGCGTCGCCCGATCTCGGGTGTGGCGGCTTCAGCCGTTGACGAGACCGCTTGTGTCGACGACCTCGAGATCGCTGCCGGTGATGTCGTCGAGTTCGTGAAGGATGTCGTCGTCGAAGCGAGCGTCGCTCATCCCGCTGATGTACCAGTCCGAGCCGTTGTCGGCGAGGATCATGCCGTACTGCTTGAGCGCGACCGCGATCACTCGAGCATGTGGTGAGAGCCCGGTCACGTCGTACGACGCCTTGAGTCGAACCCGGAGGCCCATCGGCGGGGCGGACGTGGCGTCCGTCGACCCGGCCTGGTGTCGGGCGGGATAGATGTAGGTGCGTCGCGTCGGCATGGTCGTGAAGCGCAACGCGTGACGGATGGCGCCCGCCGCCACCTCGTCGTAGCGCACGAGCCCGGGCAGGATCGGCAGCCCGGCCGCGTCGGCGCTGGTCCAGCCCGCCGGTCGCAACGCGTTGGAACGCAGGTCCCAGGTCGCGCCGCTCCCTGCGGACCACTGCCCGTTCACCCGTCGAGCGGCGAATAGCTCGTACAGCCGACACGCGTCCTTGTCGACCATGAGGATGTGGCGATCGCCCGTCGTCGAGCTGGGATCACCGGCACCCTCGATCAACGGATTCGCGGGAATCGGATAGCCGACGAGATCGGACTCGCCCGGCCACGTGAACGACACGGTCGAGCGCGGCGTGGATGCCGTCACGACCTGATATGGGATCCCGTACCCGGCAAACGAGCCGAAGTCCATGTGGAGTCCCGTGCCGAGCCCGATCGTCCCCAGCAGGGTGAGCGAGTTCGATGCCACGGGCCGGTCGTCGATCCGGCGGTTCCAGACGTTCGTCGACGGGAAGACGGTGCAGCCTGCGGCGCCGGGGAGCGTCGGTGCCGGCGGGACGTGCCGCCGCGGGTTGGTCTTGACGTCGATGGGTCGTGGGTTCGGCGCCGACGTCGGGCGCGGCGTCCACGCGGCCGCGCCACCCGCCGGGAGCACGGCAGCGAGCGCGACGCACAGCGCGACAGTCAGAGCGCGTCGGCGACGAGTCATGGTCAGCAGTGTCGGGCGCCCAGCGCCGAGCGGGATCCCACCCACTCGTCCACTGCCGCTACGCCGCTGGTCCGGTTCCGGCAGGCACCGCGCCGCACGCCGCGGCACCCCGAGTTTCCAATTCTTGAACGGTCCCGTGGACGGGAGCGTCGTAGGGTGCAGGTGACCAGATCGGTCGCCGACGGAGGATCCCACGTGGATCGAGCTCTCGTCGAAGCAGCCCAGCGCGGCGATCACGACGCCTTCGAGGCGCTCGCGATCGGTTCGGGCGACCGGCTGTTCGCGATCGCCCGGCTCATCCTCCGCGACACGCACCTGGCCGAGGATGCCGTGCAGGAGACCCTCGTCCACGCCTGGCGCGATCTGCCGCGCCTGCGCGACCCGGAGCGGTTCGACGCGTGGCTGCGTCGACTGCTCGTCAATGCCTGCGCCGATCAGGGTCGCCACCGTCGCCGACGGGCCTCGGAGATCCAGATCATCCGGGCAGAGCCTTCCGCGGAGGACGCGACGGGCTCGATGGCCGACCGCGACCAGCTCGAGCGAGGCTTCAGGCGCCTGAAGCCGGACCAACGCGCAGTCGTGGTCCTCCACTTCTACCTTGGCCTGACCACACCCGAGGTCGCCGATTCGCTCGGCATCCCGGTCGGCACGGCCAAGTCCCGACTCCACTACGCGACCGAGACGTTACGCGCCGCCCTCGAGGCTGACGCGCGAGCCCCGGTCGCGGCCACGAACGGACGCCCGGCATGACTGGACCGCGCCCCGCGGAAGATCGCATCGCGCTGTGGTTGGAGGAGGGGGCCGTCGGCGCCCTCCCCGACCGCGTGCTGGACGCGACCTTCGACCGGACCCATACGCTCCGTCAGGCCAGGCGATCCGCCTGGAGGCCCTTCCCGATGTCCCGCCCCATCCCCGCACTGATCGCAGTTGGCGCCGCCGCGATCATCATCGTCGCCGGCGTCGTCTACTTTCGCCCAGCACCTACGGGCAACGTGGGCGTCTCACCGCCAAGCCCGTCACCAACCACGTCCGCGCCGCCGATCGTGAGCCCATCCGTCAGTGCGGACCTGCTCGATGTCTCGACATGGACGGCGTTCACGTCGTCGCGCTATGGCTTCAGCGCGAGGTACCCGGCCACGTTCCACGCCGTCCCTTCGACCACCTCATGGCGGATGCCCGACACCCCGGGCAACATGTTCGACGGCTTCCAGGGCAGCGGCGCTGTCAAGTGGCTGAACGGCATGTCGACGCTGCTCCCCGCGGGTGCCACGCTGGATGACTGGTATGCCGAGTATCGACGGGACCTCGTCGAGGACGGCGATCCCTGGGAACCCGAAACCTGCTTCACGCCCCGTGAGGAGTGGAGCTCGACGACCGTCGATGGCCACGCTGCTGACCTCCGCGTCGGCTGCGAGGCGCTGGAGGCGTTCGTGTTCGTCTCCGGCCGGGTCTATGTCTTCGGCGCCTACGCCTACGAGGGGATCACTCCCCCGACCACCGATCCGGGCGTGACCGACGAGCATCGAGACCTATTCGAACTGTGGCTCACGACGATCACGCTCGATCCGTCGTCGGCGCAACAGCCCGCGCTCACGCCGATGCCCAGCTCGACCTGACGCAAGGGCCCCGATCGGCCGTTAGTCCGGGAACGCCTCCGGGTCTCGCTCTGCGAGCTCGGAGGCGTCTTGGCGTGCCGATTGAACCTCCGAGTCGGTGCGACCATCTGTAGAGGGTGAGCGCCCGAACCGACGGGCGCCGCTCGGAGGTCCCAGATGCGGACTGGCCTCGTCGAACGGGCACGGGAGGGCGATCACGCCGCCTTCACCGAACTGATCGCTGTCGACGGCGATCGGTGCTACGCGATCGCGTATCGGATCCTGCGCGACACGGAGCGAGCCCAAGACGCCGTCCAGGTGGCGTATCTCCAGGCGTGGCGTGAGCTGCGCAACCTCCGAGACCCGGATCGCTTCGGTGTCTGGCTACGCCGACTCCTCGTCAACGCGTGCTACGAGGAATCGCGCCGCCATCGCCGCTGGAGCGTCCACATCCGTGAGTTGCCGGTCGACGGACCGAGCGTCGCGGATCCCACGATCACCATCGACGACCGCGATGCACTGGATCGGGCCTTCGAACGCCTGACGCCGGAGCATCGCGTCGTCGTCGTCCTGCACCACTACGTCGGGCTGCCGCTCACGGAGATCGCCGATGTCGTCGGCGTCCCACCGGGGACGGTGAAGTCCCGGCACCACTACGCGCTTCGAATCCTGCGGGCGGCGCTCATCGCCGCCGACGAGCCTGAAGCCAAGGAGGTTCGGCCGGCATGAGCGCTCCCCGAGATCCCGACCAGATCCTGCATGCGTGGCTGGAGGAAGGACCGACGGTGCTGCCCGCACCGACCGTCCGCGCGATCGAGGTCGCGACCCGGGCCACCGCCCAACGACGGCCGGTCATGCGCCTGCCGTGGAGGTTCGATCCGATGCCCTTCCCGTCCAAGCTCCTGGGCGCTGCCGCCATCGTGGCAGTGCTCCTCATCGGCGGAGTCGTGCTCCTGAGCCCGCGCGGCGAGCAGCCCACGGTCGGCGGCCAGCCGACACCGTCAGCGTCGCCAAGCGCCGCTCCGTCACCTTCGTCGGGCGCGGCCGCCCCAACCCCGATCGATCCCGCGACCTGGGTCCCCTACACGTCGGAGCGGTACGGCTACACCCTCGACCATCCGGCCGACTGGACGATCAAGCCCTCCCAGGTCGATTGGGAGCCAGGGACCGTGCACTCAGAAGTCTCGCAGTGGCCTGACGAGATCAGCGATGCGCAGGGCGGCTTCAACGCGCCCGGTTACACCATCTACGGGGGCCGTCAGGACCTCGAGACGGGCCAGACACCCAAATCGTGGACCGCGCAGTACATCGCCAATAAGGAGCTCGTCTCGGGAGACGCCTGTAGCGACATCTCGACCGACCGGTACGAGCCGGTCGAGATCGACGGCGAGACCGGACAACGCGTTGAAATGGTCTGTGCGGGCACGCAGTTCTACACCGCGGCGATCGTCGTCCACGATGGGTCGGCGTACCTCGTGGCGCTCGCGACCCTCGCGGATTCGGGTAATCCGCGAGCTGTCGAGCTCTTCGACGCGATCCTGGCCAGCTTCCGGTTCGCGGCGAGCTAAAGCCGCGACACTAGTCGGGGAACGCCTCCGGGCCTCGCTCCGCGAGCTCGGAGGCTTCCTTCGCGTGGTCGTCGGACGGGAGCCAGCTGAAGGGGTACTTCCCGTCGTCGAGGTCCATCGCCGCCTTCGTCACACGCAGCGGGTGGAACGTGTCGACCATGACCGCCAGCTCCTCGGTCGCCTCCTTGCCGATCGACGCCTCGACCGTGCCCGGATGCGGCCCGTGCGGGATTCCCGCCGGATGGAGCGTGAACGACGCGATCTCCACGCCACGCCGGCTCATGAAGTTGCCGGCCACGTAGTAGATGACTTCGTCCGAGTTGATGTTCGAGTGGTTGTACGGCGCCGGGATCGCCAGCGGGTGGTAATCGAACTTGCGCGGCACGAACGAGCACACCACGAAGTTGCGAGCCTGGAACGTCTGGTGGACCGGCGGCGGCTGGTGGACCCGACCGGTGATCGGCTGGAAATCGCCGATGTTGAAGCGGAACGGCCAGAGATAGCCATCCCAACCGACCAGGTCGAACGGGTGATGTCGATAGTGGTAGGCCGTGATCCGGTCGGCCGAGCGGACCTGGATCGAGAACTCGCCCTCGTCGTCACGTGCCGGCACGCCGTCCGGGGCATGCAGATCGCGCTGGGAATACGGCGCGTGCTCCAGGAGCTGCCCGTAGTCGTTGCGGTAGCGCTTGGGCGGCTCGATCTCCGAGGGCGCCTCGAGGTACAGGATCCGCTGGGCCGAACCCTCGTCCGGGTCGAGGCGCCAGGTGGTCCCGATCGGCAGCACCAGATAATCGCCCGGGCCGTAGCGCAGCGGTCCGAAGATCGTGTCGCACACGCCGCTCCCCTCGTGGACGAACAGCATCTCGTCGGCGACACCGTTGCGGTAGAAGACCCCGTCGGGCATCGACTGCGCGGGCCGGACCACGCCGAAGACGACATCGTTGTTGAAGTAGAGCGGGATGCGGCCGCTCACGATGTCGCCGGACGGCTCGACCCCGCCCGTCTTCGTCAGTCGATGCCGATGGAGGTCGTCATCAGCCGCTTCCAGGCGGATCCGCGACACCGGCTCGATGCGATGCGTCCGCGTCGGCGGTGTGAGGTGATAGAGGAGCGACGATCGCCCGGTGAAGCCCTCGACGCCGAACAGCTCCTCGGCGTAGAGCGAACCGTCGGGTGCCCGATGCTGCGTGTGGCGCTGCGGGGGCACGCTGCCGCGCTGGACGTAGTACATGGGCCTCCTCGCTCGAGCCCCACCAGTCTAGTCGCGGGCTAGGTCCCCCCGCCGTCGATCACGTCGTCATGGAGGATCGACCACAGCTGGACATCGCTATATCGACCACCCGACAGGAATGCGCCCCGCATGATGCCCTCGCGCTGGAAGCCGTTCTTCTCGGCGACCCGCTGCGAGCCCGCGTTGTCGGGATGGATGATGAGTCGGATCCGATTCAGCCCCTTGTTCTCGAAGAGGTACCTGACGAGCAGCCCGACCGCCTCCGATACGTAGCCGTGGCCGTCGTCGGCTCGATCGAACAGCTGGTAGGACAGCTCGACCTCCGAGAGGTACCGCACGGTCGGGAAGAACTCGACGCTCCCCGCGATGCGCCCGTCGCCCGTGGTGATGAGCAGCGTTCCTTCTTCGCGGGTCCAGAAGCCGGTCTCGGCGAACTGCTTGCGGAACGTCGGCTCCGACAACACGCCCCGCGGGTAGTACGGTCCGCGGTTTTCGATGTCGGTATGCAGGAGCCAGAACGTTTCGAGGTCCGCCTCGCGCATCGGCCGCAGGGTGACGCGCTCGCCCTTCAGCACCGTGAACCCTCCCCAAGTCGCGCATCACCGACGCCTCGTCGTCCCGCGCCAGTCTAGTGGCCGCACGGTGGGCCTCGTCGACTGACGGCTGGCTAGAGCCCGACGACCTCGCTCCTCCGGGCCATGACCACGACATCGCGCCAGCGGCCAGTGCCGTCGCGTCCCATCCGCCGCATGACGCCCACCCGCTCGAATCCGCAGCGGTCATGGAGTGCGAGACTCGCCGCGTTCTCGGCCATGATCCCGGCCAGCAGCGTCCAGAAACCGGCCCGTTCCGACGCCGGGATGAGGGCCTCGAGGAGGGCGCGCCCGATGCCGCGACCGCGTTCGTCGGCGGCGACGTAGACGCTCTCCCAGGCGACCCCGCTGTACACGCGGCGAGCCGAGTAGGCCGTCAGCGCCACCCACCCCACGACGGGCCCGCCGCGGCCCAGCCGCGCCACGAGCCGGCAATCCCGGCGATGCGATCGGTCGAAATGATCCCAGTCCGGCGCCTCGCGCTCGAGCGTCGCGTCGCCGGTCGCGATGCCCTCGGCGTAGATGTGGTGGACCGCCGGCCAGTCGGCCGACTCCATCGAATTCGACACGGACCGCTGCACGCCTGGGCACGACCGAATCATCGCACGCGTCAACGCCACGGTAGAGTCGTGGCATGTCGGTGAATGTGCCCCCGGGTGGCACGCGGGGATTGGGCTTCCCTCGGTTCCTGGCCAGACTCGGGAACCGTTTCATGCTTCGCCAGTTCCGACGTGGCAGCGCCCGCACACAGGGCGGGCTGCCCACGCTCATGCTGGAGACCGTCGGGGCGAGATCGGGCGAACCGCGACGCGCGGTGCTCGGCTACCTCGACGACGGGCCCGGCTCGTGGCTGGTGATCGCGGCGTTGGCCGGTGCCGCCCGGCACCCGGCGTGGCTCCACAACCTCGCCCGGCAGCCCGATGCGGCGGTCGAGTTCGAGGACGGTCGGAGGATCGACGTCCACGCCGAGACGCTCGAGGGTGAGCAGGCGGCGACGGCGTGGGTCCGCATCGGAGAGGATGCGCCCGAGTTCGTGGCCTACCGCTCGAAGACGGACCGCGAGATCCCGGTCGTTCGGCTGCGCGAACGGTAGCTCAGCCGGGTCGAGCCACGACCGGCGTGGTCAGGCTGCCGAGCCGCTCGACCGTCAGCGTGACCGCATCGCCGGGTTCCAGGTAGCGACGGAGGGTCGTCTCCCGGATCTCCAGCAGGCAGCCACCACCGACGGTCCCGGAGCCGAGCAGCTCGCCGGGCCGCAAGGTGACGTCCGCAGAAGCGCGAGCCACGAGCTCGGCGAAGCCATGGACGATGTCCGACCAGCGACCACGCGACGTCTCGACGCCGTTGACGCCGGCCGTCATGACCAGATCGAAGCCATCGCCCGACCGAGCGTCCTCCAGCTCGTCCGGCGTCACCAGCCACGGGCCGATGGAGGTCGCGAAGTCCTTGCCCTTGGCGGGGCCCAACCGGAGGGCCGACTCGTCGCGCTGTAGGTCCCGCGCCGACCAGTCGTTGAGGATCATGTAGCCGCCGATCACCTCCTCGGCGCGCCCGCGGGCGAGGTCCCGCGCCGGCGTGTCGATCAATGCACCGATCTCGAGCTCGTAGTCGAGCTCCACGGACCCGGCCGGCGCCCACACCGGGTCGCCGGGTCCGCGCATCTCCGACACGTTCGAGAAATAGAAGATGGCCAGCCGGTGCCAGGCCTCGGGGATCTCGGCGTCCCGCCGCGACCACATGGTCCGGACGTGGCCCTCGAAGCCATAGCCGTCCCGGAACGAGCGCGGCTCGAGGAGCGGCGCGCCGAAGCTGATGTCGCGATCGCTTAGGACCGCCGCGTCATCCTCGTCGCGCTGCTGGAAGCCGTCCACGAGCTCACCGAAGGCCGCCACGCGCAGCCCGCCGGCGAGCGCGACATCCAGCGTCGAGATAGACCGGCGGAAGAGCGCCTGGTCATGCTCGAGCGTGGGTCGTGCCGCGATCGCCCGGCGCCGCGCCGGCTCTAGATCCAGCCAGCGACCCTCATCGAGCACCGCGGCGAGGCGCCACGGGGCACCCGCCGGCGAGTGCCGCTCGCGGACATGCGCGAGTCTCACCGGCCCGATCGGCGCGTCAGAACGGCTTGCCCTCCATCAGCCAGACGAGGAGGGCGATGCCGATGATGCCGATCGCCATGGTCAGCTCTGGCTGCATCTTTGCCTTGGCCTCCGCGATCTGGTCGTCCGACCCTGGGACCAACGGCGCCCCGGACTTGTCTGTCCCGATGCCGAGGGCCGCGCGAAGCTCGCGCATCGGATTGGCGGCCAGTGGCGTCATCGCGATGATCACGACGACCAGCACGCCGATCGATACCCACGGCCAGGTTCGCGAGAAGTGGCCGCCCATGATCGCCGCCCAGATCCCGAGCAGCACGGCCACGAGCAGCGTCACCCCTGCCCCGATGAGCGAGGTCTGGGACAGGTCGAGCAGCGTCCGGAGCTCGGTGCGATCCGTGGCCGCCCGGACCCGGAAGATCGCGAAGGCGGATGCCCCATGGGCGAAGAACGCGACGATCACGAAGAAGACATGCGCGATCACGATCCATGGGTACAGGTCCATCCGAGCACCTCCCTGCGGCGACGACTGGGTGCGTCGCAGCGACCACCGGCGATGGTACCCCGGGCCGCGCCCGGATCGGGTCAGCGGGGTGCGTAGCGAAGCGGGACGGCACCACCCAGGAGCAGCCGCCCATCGGGTTCGATCGACCAGCTCGTGACGCCCGACAACGCCTGTAGATACTCGGCCTCGACCGCGCTGGCCGGCCGCTCACAGCCCATCTTCGTCGTGGCCAGCGGACCGAGCGCGATGGTCTGTCCGTCGGTCGTGAACGTGCCGCTGAACGTGTTGCACGCGGCGAAGCCCGACACGCTGCCGTCCGCACCGAACTCGATCGTCGGCACGATCCGTGCGAAGTCAGCGGTCGTGCCCATCTCGGCGAGGTTCCAGCTGGTCCCACCGAGCCCGGTCGCCTGGTCCGGCGGCGGTCCCTCGGCGATGCCGGGCCCGGCAACGATGGAGCCGACCCCACCGATCTCCAGGTCTCCGACCTCGCTGATGCGCCACGTCTGGCCAGCGCGCAACGCTCCGAGGAACGCGGTCTCCTGGGCTCCGACCTCGCCTTCGCACAGCATCAACGTGGAGGCCAGGTCGCCGATCGTGATGCGATCACCGTCGATCCGAAACGGGCCGGAATACTGGTTGCAGCTCGCGCTGCCCGAAACCGTCCCGTCCGCGGCGAACGTGAGTGTGGGTCGGGCAGCCGGCAGGACGGCGACGCCGTTGACGGTCTTGACAGTCCAGGTCGTGTTCACGAGTCCGCCGTTCGCGTTGTCTGGCGAAGGCGCTGCCGACGCACAGGCTGCCGCGATGGCGGCGAGGCACACCAGCGCGACAGCTTCCGAATCCGACGGTTCATGGCATGTGAGACGCCCTGCGTCGGCGGTGTGGTTCCCTGAGCGCGGCCACCCGATCGGACTGACTTTCCAACGCTCGCGGCGCACCATCTACCGATAGAGGTGGACGACGTCCCCGATGGGCGTCACCTCACGGGTGGTGAGGGTGGATCGCGACCTCGTCGAGGCAGCGCGGAAGGGTGACCAGGCGGCATTCGTCGACCTCGTCAAGCTTCGCGGTGACCGACTGTTCGCGATCGCGCACCGGATCCTCCGGGATGTCGATCGGGCCGAAGATGCCCTGCAGGACGCGCTGGTGATCGCCTGGCGTGACCTTCCGGGCCTCCGCGATCCGGACCGGTTCGACCCATGGGTCCACCGCCTGCTCACGAATGTCTGCATCGCGCAGGCGACGCGCGAACGCCGAAGGACGGCGGAGCTCCACGTCCTGACGATGGATGGCCCCGCCGGGCCTGACGAGTTCCTCACGGTCGCCGACCGCGACCAGCTGGATCGCGGGTTCCGACGGCTCAGGCCTGACGAGCGCGCGGTCCTGGTCCTGCATCACTTCATCGGATACGCGCCCGTCCGAGATCGCCGAGCTGCTCGGCATCCCGGCGGGCACGGTCCGATCTCGACTCCATCACGCACATCGCGCCATGCGAGCTGCGCTCGACGCCGAGGCGCGCGTATCGACCGTCGGAGGGCGAACCGCATGAACGACCGCGCCGACATCGACCGCGTGCTCGAACACTGGTTCGACGACGGCCCGATCCACCATGCCCGATCGGGTCGTGGACGTCGTCGCGGACCGGATCGCCCGGCAGCGGCAGCGACCCGCCTGGCGCCTCCCTTGGAGGCCCTTCGACATGAACGCCACACTCAAGATCGGGGCCGCCCTCGCCGCGGTCATCGTTCTCGCCATCGTCGGCTGGAACCTTCTCCCGGGTCGCTCGTCGGAGATCGGCGGCGCGAGCCCGAATCCGAGCCCAACGCCGTCGCTGGCGCCCTCACCAACGGCCGCGTGGGATAGCGGCGGCCGGTGCGGTCTGGCCGGCTGCGGCGGTCCTCAAACGGCCGGCACGTACACCTCGAGATCCCTCCAGCCTCCGGTCACCTACACACTGACATCCGACTGGGTCAATCTCCGGGACTGGCCCGAATTCTTGATGCTGTACCCGGACACGCCGGCCAACCGGGCTCTCGCCGCCGCCGACGGCTACGCTCCATACATCCTGATCCTGCGTCCCGTCTCCGTCTCCCCGAGCAGGGCCTGTGCAGGAGATGAACCATCGGATGCGTACGAGGTGGACGCGGCCGAGTTCGTCGAATACCTGACCGCCCAGGATGGTCTGGCGACGACCCAGCCGGTCGCCGTCACGATCGGCGGGCTTAACGGGCAGCAGATCGACGTCGGCCTGACGGAGGGGTGGACTGGCTGCCTCCCGGCTGCGCCGTTGGGGGAACGGGACACGGGGTCCGAGCGCTACCGGTTCATCGTCCTCGACACGCCGAGCGGCACCCTCATGATCAGGCTCCGAGCACCCGGCGACTTCGAGACGTTCCTCGCCGATGCGATGCCGATCGTCGAAAGCTTCGAATTCGCCCTTGGACCGGCGTCGCCGAGTCCGTCCTGACCGACGGCGGGTCGCTCTGGCGCTGCGCTTACGCGGGAGCCTCGACTAGAGGTTCCCGCGCTTCTCCTGCTCTCGCTCGATGGCCTCGAACAGGGCCTTGAAGTTGCCGACCCCGAAGCCGCGCGACCCGTGCCGCTCGATGATCTCGAAGAAGAACGTCGGGCGGTCCTGGACGGGCCGAGTGAAGATCTGGAGGAGGTAGCCCTCCTCGTCGCGGTCGGCCTCGATGCCGAGCTCCTCGAGCGTCTCGATCGGCACGCCGACGTCGCCGACGCGATCCGCCAGCGACGCGTAGTACTCGTGCGGCAGACCGAGGAACTCGACGCCGTTCTCGCGCAGGCTTCGCACGGTGCCGACGATGTCCTCGGTGCGCAGCGCGATGTGCTGGCAGCCGGGCGATCGATACCAGTCGAGGTATTCCTGGATCTGGCTCTTCTTCTTGCCGCTCGCCGGCTCGTTGATCGGGAACTTGATGCGGCCGTTGCCGTTGGTCATGACCTTCGACATCAACGCGCTGTAGTCGGTGTGGATGACCTTGTCGTCGTAGTGGATCAGCTGCGCGAACCCGAGCACATCCCGATAGAAGTCGACGAACGCGTTCATCTGCCCGAGCTCGACGTTGCCGACGCAGTGATCGACCTCGAGCAGGCTCAGCCCGCCGGCCGCGGCCCCCGGCGACGCGACCTTGCGGTAGCCGGGCGCGAAGGCCCCGTGATAGTCGCGCCGGTCGACGAATGAGTGGAGCGTCTCGCCATACGTCCGGATCGACGACTTGCGGAGCACGCCATCATCGCCGCCATCGAGCTCGGTCGGCTCGAGGGCGGAGGCCGCGCCGCGCGACGTCGTCTCGCGCCAGGCGGAATCGACATCGGCCACACGGAAGGCGATGTCGTGGACGCCGTCACCGTGCTGGCGGACGTGCTCGGCGATCTCGCCGTCCGGCGTCAACGGCGCGGTGAACACGAACCGGATGTCGTTCTGGACCATGACGTAGCTCGCCCGATCACGGACCTTGGTCTCGAGGCCGCTGAACGCGACGGGCGTGAAGCCCCACAGGGCACGGTAGTAGGCGGACGCCTGACGGGCGTTGCCGACCCAGAACTCGACATGGTCGATGCCGTCGAGTGGCAGGAAGTCGGCGGCCTTGGCGTAGGCGTCCGCATCGACCCGGGCGCCCGCCTGGTTGGCGGCCCCCCGCGGGAGCGTGTCGGTCATCGCGCGTTTCTCCGCTGTATGCGGGTCCGGCCCCGGTCGGGCCCGAGCCCGCAGCCGAGGCGTTGGTCAGTGCCACCATCCTACGCCGGGCGTGCCACACTGCGGTCATGGCGACGGAGCTGGAGCGCATCGCGGCGGCGCGACGCGCCTATGCCGACCTGGCGCCCCGGGTGGAGGCCGGCGAGCCCTGGCCGCTGGCCGAGGATTACGGCACGGGCCCCGAGGCGTCGTGGGGGCCGCGCGAGGTGCTGGCCCACGTCGAAGAGATGCTGCCGTTCTGGCTCGGCGAGATGGAACGGGTGATCGACGGGGGCGGATCGGCCGCCACTCCGTTCGGACGCATCGCCGACGACCCGATCCGCATCGGGATCATCGATCGCGACCGGTCATTGCCGCTGCGGGTCTTGTTCGCGCGCATCGACGCCGGGCTACGGGGCTGGGCCGAGCGACTCGGGACGCTGAACCCGAGCGCGCGCGAGCGGATCGGCGTGCATCCCCGGCTGGGCGAGATGCCGGCACCGGCCATCCTGGAGCGGTTCGTGCTCGGCCACGCCGAGGACCACATCGCCCAACTCACCGACATCCTGGACAGCCGAACGGCCTGACAGCGCCGGCGTGTTCGTCCTGTATGCCATCCCGATCGGGATCGCCCTCGGGTTGATCCTCGGCGGGCGACTCGATCGGCTCGGCGAGTTGCGATTCGAATGGGGCTGGCTGGCGATCGCCGGACTCGCGGTCCAGGTCGTCCTGTTCTCGGGGCTCATCGGGTCCGGCCTCGAGCGCGGTGTCGGCGCGGCGATCTACGTGGCGTCCACCGGTGCGGTCCTCGTCGCCGTCTGGCGGAATCTCAGCGTGCCGGGCCTGCCGCTCGTGGCCATCGGGGCCATCTCGAATCTCGTGGCCATCGTCGCCAACGAGGGGATCATGCCGACGACGGCTGAGGCGCTCGCTGCGGCCGGCATGGACGTGGAGGACGGGTTCTCGAACAGCGCGGTCGTCGCGAACCCGGCGCTGGCCCCGCTGACCGACATCTTCGCGCTGCCGCCCTGGCTGCCCATGTCCAATGTGTTCAGCATCGGCGACGTGCTGATCGGGCTGGGCATCGCATCCGTGATCACGCTCGGGATGCGCAGGAGGACTCGAGCCGCCTGAGCGCCGCGCTCGACCGGTGCGGCATGGCAACGCATCCCCCGCTGGTCCTGCCCTCCCGGTACCGATGGCCTATGGCTGCGTGGTCGACCGCCCCGTAGGTTGCTGCAGGGGACACCTTCCGTCCCCGGACTCATTCAACGGAAAGAAGGGATTGCGATGAAGAACCTCATCAAGTCGCAGGCCTTCCGGACGCTCATGCTCCTGTCTGCGCTCGTCAGCTCCGGCCTCGTGCTGGAAGCCGCGCGCCGCTGGTAATAGCCTCCGGGACGTTCTGAACTGCTGGCGCTTGGCGCCGGCACCGACAACCGCTCGACGGCCGTCCACACGGACGGCCGTTTCGATTCCGGCTGGTCCCGACCGACGGCAGCCACTACAGTCGCGGCGTGCCGAGCCTGCCCGAGATCGGATCGAGCCTGCCCGACGTCGCGCTCCGGACCGCGATCGTCTACCTCTTCCTCATCGTCGCCATCCGCGTTTCGGGCAAGCGCGAGGTCGGCCAGATGTCGGTCCTCGAGCTGATCGTGGTCCTGATCATCAGCGATGCGGTCCAGAACTCGATGGTCGGCGACAACACGTCGATCTGGGGCGGACTCGTCGCGGTCGTCGTCCTGCTCGGGCTCGATTTCGTGCTTCGCGAGCTCTCGCGGCGGTCACGGCGGCTGCGCGTCGCGGTCGAGGGCGAGCCCCGGCTCCTGGTCCGGCACGGGCGCGTGCTGCGACGCGCCCTTCAGGACGAGGGGCTCGACGACGAGGACCTCAAGTCGGCGGTGCGAGCGCACGGCCTCGCAAGGATCGAGGACGTCGACCAAGCCGTCCTCGAGACCGACGGGACGATCAGCGTGATCGCTCGTAGGGCGAGCGATGGCGACTCGGGCTCGGCGCAGAAGCCGCCGGATCGGCCAAGTCCGACGGGGCGTGCGTCCTGAGGGATCAGGTCGGCCACCCGATCGTCGCGCACCACCGACCCACCATCGCGAGATGCTTGCGCACGTGCCCGTGCTGGCAGTCGTACGCCCAGCTCCAGCCGTCGGGCGAGCGCAACTCCTCGACGCTCAGGGTGCCGACCGCGTCGAGCAGCCGAATTCGGGCGGCGTCGTAGCGGGCCAGCGTTTCTGTCGGCGTCTCCCTGCGGGTCGCGACGACGTGACGCTCGTTCCAGGCGTCGATCCCCTCCTCGGGATCGGACAGCCAGACGCCGGTCTCGCGATGGACGTCGATCGCGCGGGCACCCTCGTCCATCCAGTCGGCCAGGTGGCCGACGTGGTCCCGGAGCGTCCAGCCGGGCGTGACATGGGTGTGATCCCAGTGGGCCGCCGGTAGCCGGCGGATGAGCGCGTCGAAATCGTCGTCGAACGTGGCGGCATCGGCCACGAACCCGGCATGATCGGCGGCGCGCGGATCGGCCATGAACGGATCGCCGTCGATCTGGCGATCGCGCAATCGATCCGTCCACGGCTCGATCACGGCGAGGTGATCGAGGTAGTGGCCGTGCAGCGTGGAGTACACCCAGCCCCACGCATCGTGGCTGCGGATGGTCTCCAGCGGCAGGCGACCTGCGGCCTCCAACAGCCGCGGCCGGGCGGCCTGGAGGCGCCCGGTGATCGCCCCGCTCGACATGGTCGTCCACGGGGCGCGCCGACGCTCGTTGTAGCGATCGAAGTCGCCGCCGTCGTAGTCGTCATCGGACGGCCAGGACCCGGTCTGGATCGCGGTGCCGACGTAGTCGATCGCCAGCTCCTGCCAATCGGCGATGTGGCCGACGTGCTCGGCGAGCGACCAGTCCGGGCCGCCCGCGTCGGATGGCGCGGCACCGGGGAGGTGCCACGCTGCCTCGTCCAGGCCGGCCCAGGTCGCGATGAGCCGATCCCAGATCGCGGTCTCATCGCCCCACAGGTCGCGCGACTGCGAGCGCATGTCGAGTCCTCGCACGTCGGCCAGCGGAGCGCGCCGAAGGTCGACGACGGGTACCGCCGTGCTGGCAGCCGGCGCAGGCGTCATCAGGCCTTGGGTCGGGGACGCTGGTCGGTGGCGCCGCCGACCTCCAGCCGCGCCTCGAGCTGGTCGCCCAGCTCGACCGTCCGCCGGTAGGCGGCCCACACCGCCTCCGACAGCACCGTCCGCAACCGTCCGCTCTCCAGCTCGTGGAGCGCCGCCGCCGAGGTGCCGCCGGGTGACGTGACCATGTTCCGCAACTCAGCCGGATGCATGCCCGACTGGCGGGCGAACAGCGTCGACCCTTCGAGCGTCTCGATCACGAGGTCGTGCGCGATATGCCGCGGGAAGCCGAGATGGACGGCGGCATCGATCAGCGCCTCCATCACCAGGAACACGTAGGTCGGGCCGGTGCCGCTGACCGCAGTGGCCATCGCGACCATCTTCTCGTCGTCGACCTCGAGCTGGAGGCCCAGCGCGCCGAGGAGTGACGCCGCCTGCGCGCGCTGCGCCTCTGTCGTCTCGGGCGTGGCATACCACACGGTCACGCCCTTGCCGAGCCGGGCCGGCGTGTTGGGCATGCTCCGGACCACCTGGTCGTGCCCGAGGATCCCGGTGAGTGCCGCTGTGGTCGCGCCGGCCAGCACGCTCAGGACGAGCTGGCCGCGGCGCAGGTGCGGACCGATGTCCCGGCCGACCCGTTCGAGCATCTGCGGCTTGATGCCGAGGAGGATCACGTCGGCGTCCCGGACGGCATCAGCGTTGCTTGCAACGGTGCGGATGTCGTAGGCGCGCTCCAGGATCTCGCGTCGCTCGGCGCGCGGATGGCTGGCGATCACGCGGTCGGGTGTCACGAGACCGTCGCGCAACAGGCCGGCGATCATCGCCTCGGCCATCACGCCCGAACCGACCGTCGCGATCGTGGCGTTCGAGAGGGGGGACATCGGGCGGAGTATAGCGAGGGGTCTCGGGCGGCCCGGGCGTCCGGTCCGTCAGACAGCCCGTGCCGTACCAAGCACGAAGAAACGACCCGTCGTGGAGATCTCGGCCTCGGCGAAGCCGGCCACCTGCAGGGCCGCGGCCAGCTCGTCCGGGGCGTAGAACACCTTCACGATGGTGAACTCCCGTCCGTCGGCGAGGCGACGGACCGCGCGATCGTCGCCCGGCTCCGGGTTGTCGGCGGCGCCCGATGCTGGATCGGCGAGCGAGTCGATGAATGCGATCAGGCCGCCCGGTCGCAGCCAGCGCCGGCCGAGGGCCAGGAAATCCACCAACCGGGCGCGCGGCACGTGGCTCAGCCAGAAGCCCATGAACACGCCGTCGACCTGACGGTCGGGCTCTGCCCACGCATCGCGGACATGCAGGTGTGCGCGCAACCCGTGCGCGACCAACCGCTCGCGGGCTCTGTCGAGTGCGGCAGGTGACGCGTCGTAGAGCGACAGCTCACCACGCGATGCCAGCAGCGGCGACCACCAGCCGGTGCCCGCCGCCAGCTCGACGATATCGCCGGTCCACGGCAGGCCGTCCAGCCAGCGACCGGCCGCATCGAGCTCGGCGTTCCACGCTGCGTCGTGGATGGCGCCGCGCGCATATCGACCGCGGCGCAGGTACCAGTCGTCATATTCGGGGGCGCGCGCCTCGTAGTAGTCGACCATCGCCCGGTCCAGGTCGGGCGGATCCGCGACCGCCACGATCTGCGCCAGTGGCGAGGCGGCGGCATCGGCCGCGCCGACAGGCTGCGGCACGTCGCGCGCCGCGGCCGATCGCTCGCTCAGCGCCTGGCGCAGCCGGAACCGCAGGAACTGGTTATCGCCGGCCTTGCCCACGCAGGTCGGACACAGTTGCGCCCAGCCCTCGAGGTCGTCGGCTGATCGCGTGGTGTGATCCGTGCCACACCACAGGCACGAGAAGGAGGCCCGGAACGGCACTCAGGGGACCTCGACCGGCGCCCAGCCACCGGGCGGCGCGACGTCCACGAACGCCTCGGGATCCATGATCTCGGCGAGCAGCTCGATGCCATCGATGACGCGCGGTCCGGGCCGCGAGAAGTACGACGAGCCATCGAGCGCGAAGACGGCACCCCGGCCCGCGGCGCTGAGGTCACCGATCCACGGCGGGACGATGGTCGACCGCCATTCGTCGATGGTCTCGGCCAGGTGGAAGCCGCACGGCATCAGGAAGAGCATCTCGGGATCGACCTCCGCGACGTCCTCCCAGGTCGTCTCGCGCGACTTCTCGCCATCGGAACCGAGCAGGTCCCAGCCACCGGCGCGTCGGATCTGCTCGGGTACCCAGTGGCCGATGGCGAACGGTGGATCGAGCCATTCCAGGCTCACGACGCGCGCCGGCGAACGGCCGTCGTCGCGCCGCGCCGCGACGCGTTGCTCGATGGCCCCGAGGCGCTCGCGAAGCGCCTCGACGAGGTCGATCGCGGCGTCCTCCACCTCGGCCATCGCACCGACGGTGGTGATGGTGTGCAGGATGCCTTCGATCGAGGTGGGCTCGAGCGAGACGACGGAGATGTCGGCGTCGATCCGGCGGGCGACCTCGTTCACCTCGCGATAACTGACCGCGCAGACGTGGCACAGCTCCTGGGTGAGGATCAGGTCGGGCTCGGTCGCGGCGAGCGCCTCCTCGTCGAGCTCGTAGAGCGACGACCCACCGTGCATCGACGCCGTGACGCGGGCATGGATGTCGCGCGATCCGACCGCGGCGAGATCGTGGACGCTGCGCGTGACCACCGGCTTGCCGACGATCGACGGCGGCCAGTCGCACTCATGGGTGATCGCCACGAGCTCGTCCTCGAGCCCGATCGCGCAGACGATCTCCGTGGCCGAGGGGAGCAGGGACGCGATCCGCATAAGGAGATGCCGGCGCCGCCGGCCTCGGTCAGCCGGGCGGCTTCGCTGAATCGACGGCAGCGCGCGCGGCCGCCTTGTCGGTGTACCAGGTCGCGTCCATGACCGTGTAATTCGCCCACTCGGGTGGTAGCGACTCCTCCGGGAAGATCGCGTTCACCGGGCACTCCGGTTCGCATGCGCCGCAGTCGATGCACTCGTTCGGGTCGATGAAGAGCTTCCGATCGACGCCTTCCTCGTAATGGATGCAGTCCACCGGACAGACCGACACGCACGAGATGTCGAGCACGTCGATACACGGCTCGGCGATCACGTAGGTCATCCGGATCCTCCTCTGGGCTGGACGTGGCTCCAAGCTGCCGCTCGGCGGGGAATGAGCGTACCACCGTGCGTGCGCGGGAGCCGCCGCACCACGCTGGTCACCCGGGGTCGACGAACCGCACTGGGATCCACATGCCCTCGGCCCAGTGCCCCGGGATGTGGCAACCCACGATGAGTGGCTCCGTGCCGGTCGGTACCGTCCAGGTGACGTCGACCCGCTGACCGGACGCTACGACGATCCGCAGACCGACGACCTCGGGCGGCACGCTCACCATGGGCGTCGGACCGGGCGGCGGGTTTGCGGCGACGGCTTCGGCGGCTTCCCACGCGTCCTGGACCGCGGTGTCGCCGATGATCGCCTCGTGGACCGTCAGGCCGCCGTTGATCATGTGCAGGATGACGGTCTCGCCGGGCACCACGTCCAGCGTCGGCGGCACGAAGACGTAGTCGCGCGCGATCAGGTTGACCTCGCGTGGGGCATCGGTGGTGCCGGGAACGATCGGCGGGGTGGCCTCGGGCGGTGCCGGCGAGCACGCGGAGGCAAGGCCCAGGGCCACGACGAGCAGCCAACGACGTGCGATCGACACGGCGGGAGTCTATTGCCGCGGTAGCTGTGTCGCGCCTTGCGCCCACCCTTGACATGCCCCTGACCGAGTCGCATCGTTCGCGCACCCGTCACCCCCGGGCTGAACGCGCGACCACCCAGTGAGGGCGCTTGGCCATCCCGACCGATACGCGTGACCCGATCACGAACGCGGACGCCGGTCGCACCGTGTCGTCGACGACCAGTCCGGCCCCGGCCGTCCGCCTCGAGGGCATCTCGAAGCACTACGGCGATGTCGTCGCCGTCGAAGGCATCGACCTGGACGTGCGCGACGGCGAGTTCTTCTCGATGCTCGGACCGTCCGGATCGGGCAAGACCACGACGCTTCGGATGATCGCGGGCTTCGAGCAGCCAACCACCGGGCGAATCCTGCTCCACGGTCGTGACGTAACGCGGATCCCGCCATTCGATCGCGATGTGAACACGGTCTTCCAGGACTACGCGCTCTTCCCGCACCTGTCGGTCGGTGACAACGTCGCGTATGGCCTGATGGTCCGCAAGGTGCCCCGCGACGAGCGGACCGCCCGTGTCACGGACGCCCTGCGCATGGTCCGGCTCGAGGGCTTCGAGCAGCGCAAACCCGGCCAGCTGTCGGGCGGCCAGCGGCAGCGGGTCGCCCTCGCCCGCGCGCTCGTCAACCGGCCGCGGGTGCTGCTCCTCGACGAGCCGCTCGGCGCGCTCGATCTGAAGCTGCGCGAGGAGATGCAGATCGAGCTGAAAGCCATCCAGCAGCAGGTCGGCATCACGTTCATCTACGTGACCCACGATCAGGAAGAGGCGCTCACGATGAGCGACCGGCTGGCGGTCTTCAACGCCGGTCGGATCGAGCAGCTGGGCTCACCGGCCGAGGTCTACGAGCGCCCGGCGTCGCGGTTCGTGGCGGGCTTCGTCGGGACATCGAACGTCCTGTCCGGCGACGTCGCGCGGACGATCCTCGGGCGCGATGGGACATTCACCATCCGGCCCGAGAAGATCCGACTGGCCTCGGTGGATGCCGTCCCAGGGCCGGACGAGTCGTCGGCGCCGGGCACCATCGCCAGCGTCGTCTACCTCGGCCCCGATACCCGGTACATCGTCGAGCCGGAGGCCGGAGGTCGGCTGGTCGTCACCGAACAGAACCTGACGACCACCTCGACCGAGGTGCTCGAGCAGCAAGGCAAGACTGTCCGCCTGATATGGAAGCGACAGCACGAGCTCCCCATCGCGGATGGGGTGGATTGAGGGAGCCGTCGGATCGGCACGAGGAGGAGGACGAGCATGCGCGGACGGAGTATCTCGGTCGGGCTGGCGACGCTGGCCCTGATCGCATCTGCATGTAGCAGCGGAGGAGGGGCGACGACCGCCCCATCGGCCGCCGGGTCAGCCGAGCCGAGTGCGGCGAGCGCGGCGCCCAGCGAGTCCGCCAGCGCCGGACCCGTCCTGCCGACCGAGGTCGGCGAAGGTGAAGGCCGGCTCGACCTTGCCGTTTGGCCGTACTACGTGGTCGGCGGCACGGGCGGTGAGCAGGGTCTCGGTGCCGACTGGGTCACGCCGTTCGAGGAGCAGACGGGCTGCAAGGTCTATGCGAAGGTCTACGGTGGGTCGTCCGACGCGGTCGCGCTCATGCAGACCGGCGAATATGACGGCGGAGCCTTCTCGGGCGACGCCACGCTGCGCCTGGTCGCCGGCGGTGACGTTTCCGCCGTGAATACCGACCTCATCCCCAACTTTACGAAGGTGTTCGACGGCCTCAAGGGCCAGAAGCACAACACCATCGATGGGGTCGCCTACGGCGTCCCGCACGGTCGAGGCGCAAATCTGCTCATGTGGCGGACCGACGTCGTGCAGCCGGACCCGGATAGCTGGAGCGTCGTCTGGGAGGGCGGCAGCAAGTACCCCGGCAAGATCTCCGCCTACGACTACGAGATCTATATCGCGGATGCAGCCGTCTACCTGATGACCACCAAGCCCGAACTCGGGATCACCGACCCGTACTCCCTCGACGCGACGCAGTTCCAGGCGGCGGTCGACCTGCTCAAGGAGCAGCGGAAGAACATCACGACGTACTGGAGCGCGGTCCAGGCACAGGTCGATGCGTTCACCAACGGCGACATGGTCGCCTCGACCACATGGCAAGCTGCAGGCAAATCTGCTGACAGCGGCCAAGGTTCCGGTGAAGGCGATCAAGCCAAAGGAAGGGAGCACCGGCTGGTCCGACACCTGGATGATCTCGTCGACCGCCAAGCATCCCAACTGCATGTACATGTGGATGGACTACATCATCTCGCCGGTCGCGAACGCGACGGCGACCGTGTTCTTCGGCGAGGCTCCGGTCAGCGAGGAAGGCTGCGCTGAAGCCGAGAAGCAGAGCGCGGGCCACTGCGACACCTTCCATGCGACCGACCAGGCGTATTGGGAGGATGTCTACTACTGGAACACGCCGTCCAAGGAGTGCATCGACGGCAGGGGCCCCATCTGCACGGACTTCGCGCAGTGGACCCAGGCCTGGACCGAGATCAAGGGCTAGCCGATGCGGGCCTGGGGATCGCGGCCGTCGGTCGTCGGTCCCCAGGCCGATCGGACGTCAGACTCGACCACGCGCTCGATCGTGATCGCACGCTAGATGCGCGGATTCTGGCGCGCGCTGTACCGCGTTCCGCGCATCCAACTCGGCGCGCTCCTCGGCGCGCCGCTTGGCTGGCTCGTCATCGCCTACCTCGGGTCGCTGGCGTTGCTCTTCATCTCCGCCTTCTGGACGATCGAGCCGTTCAGCGGCAAGGTCGTCACCGAGCTGTCCCTGGACAACTTCGGGACGCTGCTCAATGAACCCGTCTACCGGGCGGTCACCGTGCGAACGGTGGTCACTGCCGCACTCGTCACGCTGGCGGACATCGTCCTTGCGTTCCCGATCGCCTACTACATGGCCAGGGTGGCGTCGCCGCGCATCCGGGGGATCCTGGTCGTCTCGATCCTGCTCCCGCTCTGGTCCGGCTATCTCGTCAAGGCCTATGCCTGGAGGATCATCCTGAGCGAGGGTGGGATCCTCAACTGGGTGCTTGATCCGGTTGGCCTCAAGGGCCCCGGATATGGCGACGTTGCCGTGTGGCTCGTCTTCACCTACCTCTGGCTGCCGTACATGATCCTGCCGATCTATGCCGGGCTGGAGCGCATCCCGAGCTCATTGCTCGAGGCGTCCGCCGATCTGGGGGCCCGACGTGGACACACGTTCCGGAGGGTCGTCCTACCGCTCGCGCTTCCGGCGGTCGTGGCGGGCTCGATCTTCACGTTCTCGCTCACCCTCGGCGATTACATCGTGCCGTCGCTCATGTCGAGCAGCCAGTTCATCGGGAACGTCGTCTACAGCAACATATCGGTCAACCAACCACTGGCCGCCGCGTTCGCGCTCGTCCCGGTCGCGATCACGATCGCCTACCTCGCCGTGGCCCGGCGCCTTGGCGCGTTCGAGGCACTCTGAGATGGGTACCCGCGGCTCGCGGATCGCGCTCCGGATCGCCAGCGCGGCCACGCTCGCGTTCATCTACATCCCGATCGGGGTGATCGTCCTGTATTCGTTCAATGCCGGGCTGGTCCCGAGATGGCCTCCGGACGGTCTGACCATCGACTGGTACGTGAAGGCGCTCGACGACCAGGGGGTTCGATCGTCGTTGCTGACATCCCTGCAGGCGGCGATCGGCGCGACGGTCATCGCGCTGATGCTGGGATCCTTGTTGTCCTTTGCCGTCCATCGGTTCCGCTTCTTCGGTCGGGACACGATCTCGTTCCTCGTCATCCTGCCGATCGCCCTGCCCGGCATCGTCACCGGGATCGCCCTCAACACCGCCTTCCGGACGATCGGCATCGATCTCGGGATCATGACGATCATCATCGGCCACGCCACGTTCTGCATCGTCGTCGTCTACAACAATGTGATCGCCAGGCTGCGCCGCACAGCACGATCGACCGAGGAGGCGTCGATGGATCTCGGCGCCGACACGGGACAGACATTCCGCCACGTGACGCTTCCGGCCATCGGGACCTCTCTCCTCGCCGGATCCCTCCTGGCGTTCGCGCTTTCGTTCGACGAGATCATCGTGACGACATTCACGTCAGGGGCGGGCACCCAGACATTGCCGATCTGGATCTTCAGCAACTTCCAGCGAACGGGTCAGGTCCCGTTGGTGAACGTCGCGGCGGTGATCGTCCTCGCGCTGTCAGTGATCCCGGTCTACCTTGCGCAGCTCCTGACTGCCAGGGCCGGTGGCGTCGGCGGCCGGACCTGACCCGCGCCTACCAGCGGCGCGCGACCTCGCCGAGGATGACGACCCCGATAGGCACGATGGCGGCCAGGGACAGACGGATGCGCTCCAACATGGCGCTCGACCTCCGCCGGGTCCCGGTTCCGGCTTATGTGGCGGCCGACCCCATTCCGAGGAGTGCCCGGTCGATGCCGATGCCGGCGAGTATCGCGATAGCCGCTTAGCTGCGACTTATCGGACGCCGGTCACATCGACGGTGAGTAGTCAGGATCGAGGTACTTGGCGGGGTCATCCTGGAAGTCCAGGAGGCAGCCCTTCCCGCAGAACCAGTACGTCGTCCCGTCGTGTTCGAGCGATAGCTGGGACGTCGTGGTATCGACCTCCATGCCGCACACCGGGTCGATCTCGATCGCCATCGGGCTCACCTCCTCGGGTACTCCCCGGGAGTATAACGGCGCTCGCCGGGTGGATGCGTTCGGCAGTACAGTCGCCGGATGGCGACAATCGACACCGCCGCGATCCGCACCGCGCTCGAGACCGAACGCCGCCGCCTGCTCGCCGAGCTCGGTGAGGAGATCCAGGCGCCCGGTCAGATGACGTACGGATCGCAGGCCGCGGCGGCCAGCCAGGTCTTCGAGCAGCAGCGCGATCTGGCCCTGCGGGAACGTGCGGAGCAGCATCTCGAGCTGGTCGACGCGGCGCTCGGGCGGCTCGACGACGGGACGTACGGCGCCTGCCTCCGCTGCGGCAAACCGATCGCCCCCGAGCGCCTCGAGGCCCTGCCGTGGGCGGCCCACTGCATCGCGTGCCAGAGCGCCATCGACAAAGGACGCCGGTGACGGACGCCGCACTCGTCGGCCTCGACGCGATCGAGGCTGCGGCGGCCACGCTTCGTGGCGTCGTCACCCGCTCGCCACTCGTCACCTTCGGCACCCCGGATGACCGGGTGTTCCTCAAGGCAGAGAGCCTGCAGGCGATCGGGGCATTCAAGATCCGCGGCGCGTACAACGCCATCGCCGGCCTGTCCGACGAGCAACGCGCCCGCGGTGTCATCACCTACTCGTCGGGTAACCACGCCCAGGGCGTCGCCCGCGCCGCGCGACTGCTGGGCACCAACGCCGTCGTCGTCATGCCCGACGACGCGCCGGCCGTCAAACGCGACCGCGTCGCAGCGGACGGTGCCGAGATCGTCGTGGTCGGACCGGCGTCGGACGAACGTAGGGAGCGGGCCGAAGCCATCGCCGCCGACCGCGGCCTCGCCATCATCCCGCCCTTCGATGACGACCGGATCATCGCCGGGCAGGGAACGGTCGGGCTCGAGATCGTCGAGGACCTGCCGTCGACGGCGATCGTGCTTGTACCGGTCGGTGGTGGCGGGCTCGCGAGCGGCGTCGGGGCCGCGGTCAAGGGCCGGCGACCGGGCATCCGCGTCATAGGCGTCGAGCCCGAGCTGGCCGCCGATGCCCGGGACTCGCTCGCGAAAGGAAAGATCGTGCGCTGGTCGGCGGCCGACGTGTCGCGCACCATCGCGGACGGTACGCGGACCCAGGCGCTCGGGGAACGGACATTCGCCCACTTGCGTGCGCATCTCGACGCCATCGTCACGGTCAGCGAGGCCGAGATCGCGGCGGGCGTCCGGCTCGCGGCCGAGCGTGCACGCCTGGTCGCGGAGCCGTCGGGTGCCCTCGCCATCGCGGCGTGGGCCTTCCATCGCTCGGAACTCGGAGCCGAGTGTGGATGGCGACGTCGTCGCGATCGTCAGCGGCGGCAACGTCGATCCGGCGGACTACCGCCGCTATCTCGAGGCGCCGCTCCCCGGCTGAGCGTCGAGCGCCGGCTCGTCGGGCCGCGTCTCGCCGCGTTCGCGGGCACGTCGCGCGGCCAGCAGGCCCTCGCGGACCCGGATGTCCGCCAGTTCCTCGGCGGCCCGCCGGTCGGCCCGCGCCGTGTCCTTCGTCTCCGCCCGCGACCAGCCGACCAGGATCGTGAAGATCGCGGCGAGGAAGAGCAGGTCGCCGGCGACCCACATGAACGCGGCCGCCATCTGCTGGTCTTCGAAGGGCGTCGGGCCCCACGCGCGCTGGATCGTCGCGTAGTGCGCGTAGAGGACCGATGTCGCGTTGACGAGGACAACGGCAAGCAGCGTGTTCTGTGACATCTGCAAGAACACGTAGAGCGCGCGGACCGGATGCGGCATGCGCCACGGCGCCGGGTCCACGCCGAGCGCAGGCCACCAGAACAGCAGCGCTGCGGCGAGGAACGCGGCGTGCTCGAGGTCGTGGATCAGCGGGTCCTCGAGTGCCGCGTCGAACAACGGCGAGAAATGGCTCGTCCACATCACCGCCGCGAAGATGACCCACGCCACGACGGGGAAGGTCAGGACCCGCGTCAACCGGGCGTGCAGCACCGGCAGGATCACGCGACGCCTGGTCCCGGGCGACGCGACGCGCAGCAGCAGCGTGATCGGACCCGACGACGCGATGAGCGGCGCGGCCACCAGCGTCAGCAGGACGTGCTGGACCATGTGGACCGAGAAGAGCGTCGTGTCGTAGCGATCGATGCCGGACAGCAGCGCGAACGCCAGCGCAGCCATGCCGGCGAGGAACGCGATCGTCCGACGGCGCGGCACCGGATTCTGAGGATGTGTCGCGTTGACCCGTCTGACGGCCCACGACCACCAGGCGAGCGCGGCGATGATGCCGAGCGTCGGTAGCGGCTCGAAAGTCCAGCCGAGGATCAGGCTGGCGGCGTCGGGCGGACTGGCCGGCGCTGGTCCATGCGCCGCGACCGGCGACGCCGTCGAGACGGTTACCAAGCAGCCAGCCAGGACGCCAAGCAGTCGCTTGATCGCCCCTGAACGGTGTCCGTCATCCATCGACGGCATGGTCCCACGACCCGTACGCGACGGTCATCCGCCGCTCGCCCTGCCACACGGCGCGCCGACGCTCCGCGGTATCATGGCCGCGGTCCGGCCCGGCCGGGTCAGGACCTGCCCCGATCCCCTGCACCGAGGACCTGCATGGCGAGTTCCCCCAGGACCGGCCGCACGTCCGCCGCGACCCGCGCCCTCCTGGTCGGTGTCTTGCTCGTCGTCATCGTCGCAGTGGTCGCGTTCATCCGCGGCATCGACCCACTCGGCTTCGGACAGGGGATCCTGACTAGCTTCTTCCCACCGCCCGCGATCACCGACCGTGGCGTGAAGATCCGCGAGTTGTACGACCTGGTGTTCGCGATCGCCGCGGTGATCTTCCTGGTCGTCGAGGGCCTGATCATCTGGACCGTCATCCGCTACCGGCGTAAGCCAGGCGATGACACGCTCCCGCCGCAGACCCACGGCAACGCCATCGCCGAGGTCGTGTGGACGGTCGTGCCGACCATCATCGTCGGCATCCTCTTCGTCGCGTCGTGGAGCACGCTCAACACCGTCGAAGCTACGTCCCCACAGCCGGAGCTCAAGGTCCGCGCTGTCGCCGCGCAGTTCCTGTGGACGTTCGACTACCTGCCGGCCGACTATCAGCCGGGCCAGGAGACCAAGCCGCTGTACACGGTCACGACGCCCGAGGGCGAGACGCCGGAGGAAGGTGGGTTCGTCCTGCCGGCGGGCCGGACGATCCATCTGTACCTCCAGAGCCCGGACGTGATCCACGCGTTCTACGTCCCGCAGTTCCTGTTCAAGCGCGACGTCGTCCCTGGGCGGATCAACAGCTTCGAGTTCACGCTCAACGAATTGGATGCCGGTAATACGTTCCATGGTCAGTGTGCGGAGTTGTGCGGCGTCAGCCACAACGCGATGCACTTCGATGTGCACGCCATGACCGGTGCTGACTTCGACTCCTGGCTGGAGGCCAGCATCGCCCAGGCGAACGCGTCGCCGCCACCGCCGCCATCGGGTGAGCCGGCGCCCTCCGGTCAGCCCGGCGCGGCACCGATCACGATCGCCGCGAAGGCCGTCGCCTTCGACAAGACGGAGCTGGCGGCGCCGGCCGATGCGCCGTTCCAGATCGAGTTCGACAATCAGGACCCATCGATCCAGCACAACGTGGCGATCCACCAGGGGTCCGCGACGGGACCCGAGGTCTTCCGAGGCGAGGTCTTCGCGGGTCCCGCCAAGAAGACGTACGACGTCCCGCCGCTGCCGGCGGGCGCCTATGGATTCATCTGCTCGGTCCATCCCAACATGGCCGGCACCCTCACGGTCGAGTAGGAGCACGCCGTGGCGACAACCGCGCTACACCCGGCCGCCCCCGCGTATCGCAGCACCCTGTACGACTGGGTCACGACCACCGATCACAAGAAGATCGGGATCATGTACCTGATCAACTCGTTCCTGTTCTTCTTCATCGGTGGGCTGCTCGCGATGGGCGTCCGTACCGAGCTGGCACAACCCGGGCTGCAGTTCGTGGCGGACAAGACCTACAACGAGCTCTTCACGATGCACGCCACGTTCATGATCTTCCTGTTCATCATCCCGATCCTGGCGGGCTTCGGGAATTACATCGTGCCGCTCCTGATCGGCGCTCCGGATGTAGCGTTTCCGCGGATCAACGCGCTGTCCCTGTGGATGCTGCCGCTGGCTGGCGTGCTGCTGCTCCTGAGCTTCTTCGTCGGCGCCGCGCCGGCCGCGGGCTGGACGAGCTACGCCCCCTTGACCGAGGATCGTCCGCTGTCATCGACTGGGCCTGGGCAAGATCTGTGGATCGTGGCGATCGTGCTGATCGGGACGAGCTCGATCCTCGGCGCGGTCAACTTCCTGGTGACGATCTTCAAGATGCGGGCGCCGGGGATGACGCTGTTCCGGATGCCGATCATGGTCTGGACCGTGCTGGTCACATCGGTCCTTGGCCTGCTCGCGACCCCGGTGATTACCAGCGCCCTGATCATGCTGTTCATCGACCGCAACTTAGGCGGCAGCTTCTTCGACCCACGGGTCGGCGGCGACGCGATCCTGTACCAGAACGTCTTCTGGTTCTATTCCCACCCGGCCGTATACATCATGGTCCTGCCGGCGATGGGCATGATCAGCGAGATCCTGCCGGTGTTCAGCCGCAAGCCGCTGTTCGGCTACAAGGCGTTCGTGTTCGCGACGGCCGGCATCGGCGCTCTCGGCTTCTCGGTGTGGGCCCACCACATGTTCACGACCGGCGCCGTCTACCTGCCGTTCTTCAGCCTGATGACGTTCCTGATCGCGGTCCCGACCGGGGTCAAGATGTTCAACTGGATCTTCACGTTGTGGCGCGGCAAACTCAGCCTTTCGACCCCGCTGCTGTTCGCGCTCGGCTTCCTCAGCATGTTCCTCATCGGCGGCATCAACGGCGCGTTCAGCGCCGCCGTGCCGGTCGACTTCGCGCTCCACGACACGTACTGGGTGGTCGCCCACCTGCACTACGTGCTGTTCGGCGGGTCCGTCTTCGGGGTGATGGCCGGGCTGTACTACTGGTTCCCCAAGATGACCGGTCGGATGCTCAGCGAGGGCCTCGGCAAGGCGCAGTTCGTGCTGATGTTCATCGGCTTCAACCTGACGTTCTTCCCGATGCACCAGCTGGGTCTGGCCGGGATGCCGCGCCGCATCGCCGACTACTCGGGGACCGCCGGCTGGAATGACCTGAACCTGGCAGCGACGATCGGTGGCTTCATGATCGCGGCGAGCATGGTGCCGCTGCTCTGGAACGTGTTCGTCTCGCTGCGCAGCGGCAAACCGGCCGGCGACGACCCGTGGGAGGGCAACACCCTCGAGTGGGCGACCAGCTCGCCGCCGCCGCCGTACAACTTCGACCATTTGCCGGAGATCCGATCCGAGCGGCCGGTGTTCGACGTCCGCCATGGCGATTCCCACGCGGGGGCGACACCGGTCGTTCCGCAATCCGCGACGGGAAGCTGAGCCGATGGCCACCGACAGCCACGCCCTGACCCCGGTCGAGCACAGTCCGGTCGCCGGGCTGGCCCATGACCAGCGCGGCGGGATCAGCAACGTCGTGCTCGGGATGTTGTTGTTCATCACCTCGGAGGTGATGTTCTTCGCGGGGCTGTTCGCGGCCTACTTCAATGTCCGAGCGAACGCCGAGCGATGGCCGCCCAACATCCCGGATACCGTCCCGGCCGAGCAGTACCACCTCGAGATCCTGCCGCTGGTGGGACCGGCGACCGTGCTGCTGATCCTCTCCTCGTTCACATGCCAGTTCGCCGTATGGGCGATCCGCCGCGGCGACCGGACCGGGTTCATCCGCAACATCGCGGTCACGTTCATCATCGGCGTCGTGTTCCTGCTGATGCAGGCGACCGACTACATCGCGCTCGGCAACGAGGGCATCACGTTGTCCGCGGGCACGTTCGGGACGACGTATTTCACGCTCACCGGCTTCCATGGCGCCCACGTCTTCGGCGGCGCGATCATGCTCGCGGTGGTCCTCTATCGCGGCCTGGCCGGCCAATTCTCGGCCCGCCATCACGACGCGGTCGAGGCCGTGTCCTTGTACTGGCACTTCGTCGACGTCGTCTGGATCCTGCTGTTCTCGCTGCTCTACCTGCTGCCGGGTAAGGGCTAGGTCGTGCACCCGCTCCGTCACCCGCGCAATGCGATCGTCGTAGGGCTCCTGTTCGCCATGACCGGGGCGGCGTACTGGGCCGTCCAGGCGGTCGCGGGGTGGCCCGTCGACTATGCCGGGGTCACGATGCTGCTCCTGCTGGGCGTGGCGACGAGCATCCTCGCCTACGTCCTGATCGCCGGTTCCCCGAACGACTGACCCGGACACGATGTTCGAGGAGTTCTGGAACGGCATCCTGGAGCTGACGGCCAAGTTCGTCATCCCGGACTGGAGCTCGGTCGTCGCGATGCTCCCGGTGCTGATCACGGTCTTCACCGTGATCGTGCTGGCGGCCACGTTCTGGAAGCTCATGCGAGCCCCCAAGCCGCGTCGCGGGAAGCAGCGCATCGAGCCCGTGCCACCAGCCGGCGTGCATATGCCCGGCCCATCGTGGTCGCCGTTCTTCGCGGCGATCGGCGCGTTCATGCTGTTCCTCGGGCTGGTCTTCGGGGGCGCGATCCTGATCCTCGGGGCGATCGGGTTCACGCTGACGTTGCTCTATTGGGGATCCGAGGCACTTCACCTCTACGACCGCGACCTGGGCGCGACTGCGCCCCCGTTGCCTCCCGCCACACACGAGGGACCGCCGCCGGGCGTCCACATGCCCGGCCCGTCGTTCCTGCCGATCCTCGCAGCCATCGGCATGGCGATGCTGTTGCTGGGGCTGGTGTTCGGCGAATGGCTGCTCGCGGTCGGTGTGATCGCCTTCGTGCTGTCGCTGCTCGGCTGGATGGGCGCCGCCCGAAAGGAGTTCGTCAAGGCCGTCGAGGCGGATACCACCGGACATCTCGAACCGTTGCCGGATCCACCTACACCGAAGCTGCTGCTGACGAGCCTCGGCGTGCTGCTCGTGGCCGGTTTCGTGATCCAGGCCGGCTGGATCCCGCCGCGGGCCGCGGGCGGCGAGGGCGCCGCGCCATCGGGTGTCCCGGTCGAACCAGGAGGACCCGGCGAGCCGGGCGCGTCCCCGGGCGCGGGCGGTCCTGGAGGCAAACCCGTCGTGCACGCCAAGGAAGTGGCGTTCGTGGAGGCGACATTCAGCGCGCCCGCTGACGCGCCGTTCCAGATCGAGTTCGTCAACGAGGATACGAGCATCCCTCACAACGTCGAGCTGCTCGACAGCGCCGGCGCGAGCGTCTTCAAAGGCGACATCTTCCCGGGCGTCGAGACGCGGGTCTATGACGTGCCGGCCCTGGCGGCCGGGACGTACCAGTACATCTGCTCGGTCCATCCGACCATGACCGGGACCGCGACCCTCCAGTAGGTCGCCGACAGGAAACCGTCACGCCGCGTCGACCGATCCTCATCGCCCTCGCCATCGCCGTCCTGACCACCCTCGGCGTGTGGTGGTTCGTGAACTCGGGCGACAGCGAGCCGCGGGCGGCGGTCGGTTCCGCGGCTCCACCGATCGTCGGGACGACGCTGGACGGCGCGCCCTTCGACCTGGCCAGCTACCGGGGCCGTCCGGTGATCGTCAACTTCTGGGGCCCATCGTGCATCCCCTGCCGCGACGAGTTCCCGCTGTTCATCCACGAGCTCGAGGAGCATGCAGGGGACGGTCTCGCGATCGTCGGCGTCCTGACCGATGACCCGCCCGAGCCTGCTCGCCAGTTCGTCGCGGAATACGGCGCGACCTGGCCGACCGTCATCGACCCGGGCGAAGCGCTCAAGCGGACGTATCGAGTCGTCGGGCGGCCGCACACGTGGTTCGTCGACCGAACGGGCGTCCTGCGCGCGCAGCAGCTCGGCGCGATGACCGACGCCGAGTTCGAGCGCCATTTCGCGAAGATCCGGTGACCGGGCGTCTCGACAGCGAGCCGGCCATCTCGATCGATGGCCTGACGAAGCGGTATGGCGACCGAACCGCGGTCGATGGGGTGTCGCTCGAGGTGCGGGCCGGCGAGATCGTGGCGCTCCTGGGGCCCAACGGGGCCGGCAAGACGACGACGGTCGAGGTCGTCGAGGGCTATCGGCGAGGCGACGCAGGCACGGTCCGCGTCCTCGGCGCCGACCCGTGGCGGGCCGGCCGTTCGCTACGCGCGCGCGTCGGACTGATGCTCCAGGAGGGCGGCATCGACCTGCGAGCCAGACCGGCCGAGACCCTCCGCCAGTACGCCGCCTTCCACGGAGATCCGCTCGATCCGGAGGCCCTGATCTCCGACCTGGGTCTCCGCTCGGTGGCGGCCATCGCGTACCGCCGCCTGTCCGGCGGGGAGCGGCAGCGGTTGGGGTTCGCGCTCGCACTGGTGGGTCGACCTGACGTCCTGCTGCTCGACGAGCCGACGGCCGGGCTGGACCCTGAGGCACGCCTCGTCGTCCGGACACGCATCGAGGCCGAGCGGTCGCGTGGTGTGGCGGTCCTCCTGACGACCCACGAGCTCGCCGATGCGGAACGGCTGGCCGACCGGATCGCGATCCTGGCGGGTGGCCGGATCGTCGCCAGCGGCACGGTCGCGGAGTTCGCCACTGGCGTGCCGGACCGAGTCCGATTCACGCTCGACCGACCCATCGACGCGACGCAGGCAGCCGACTTGAGCACGGTCCTTGGCACGGCTGTGCGACCGGTCGACGCGACCGGGCAGTACGAGATCGAGGACGTCGCCGCGAGCCCCGACCTCGTCGCCGCGCTGGCTGCATGGTGCGCCGGCGCCGGGCGCCTGATCACGGAGTGGCGGTCCGGTCGCGGCACGCTGGAGGAGCTGTATCTCGACCTGGTCGCGAGCGCGGGTCAGTCCGAGCGCGTCGCATGAGTCGTCCAGCCCCGTTCCCGAACGCCGTCAGCGCGCAAGTCCGGGCAGAGGCGCGGCTCACGGCGCGGCGAGGCGAGAACCTGCTCGCGATGATCGGCATCCCGGCAGCCGCGCTCGTGTTCTTCGGCACGATCCAGCCGCCGACCACGCGAGATCCCCGGACGCTCGTGCCGGGCGTCCTGGCGCTGGCGATCGTCGCGAGCGGCCTCGTGAACCTCGGCATCTCCACGGCCTACGAACGCGGCTACGGTGTACTGAAGCGACTCGGCGGATCGCCGTTGGGACGGGAGGGGTTGCTGGCGGCGAAGCTGGTCGTCGTCGGCGCCATCGCGATCGCCCAGGTCGCCGCACTCGTCGGTCTTGCGGCGGCCGTGTTCGAAGGGGTCCCGGTCGGTATCTCCTGGCCGGCGGTGCTCATCACCTCGCTGATCGGCTCGGGCTCGTTCGCCGCGATCGGGTTGCTGCTGGCGGGCACCGTCCGCCCGGATGCCACGCTGGTCCTCGCGAACGGACTGTTCCTCGTCGCCGTGCTGCTCGGTGGCGTCGTCGTCCCGATCGGCGAGCTGCCCGAGCCGCTCGGGACGATCGCTCGGGTCCTGCCGTTCGGCGCGCTCGCCGAAGCGTTCCGGGCGTCGCTCGGCCAGGGCGGGGACGGGCCGGCATCTCTCCTCGTGGTCCTGCTGTGGGGGATCGTGGCCGTGGTGGCAGCTGTGCGCACGTTCCGCTGGGACTGACGTGAACCTTTCGCGCGACGGGGACGCCATACCCTATCGAGCACGACCGCCATGGCCGTGCCGCAACAGAGGCGACCGTGGACCAGCGAGGACTCGTCGAACGAGCAAGGCGGGGCGAGCATGACGCCTTCACCGCACTCATCGACGTCCACCTCGCGCGGCTGGACGCGGCCGCCCGCCTGATCCTTCGGGACTCGGAGCTCGCGCGCGACGCCGTCCAGGAGGCACTCATCCGCGCCTGGCGCGACCTGCCGGGTCTCCGCGACCCCGACCGATTCGACGCCTGGCTGCATCGATTGCTCGTCAACGCTTGTCTCGATCTCGTTCGGCGCCGCAAGAGGCGTGTGATCGAGGTCGAGCTCAGTCCGATCGACACTCCGGCGACTCGCGACTTCGCAAGTTCGCTGGCCGACCGCCAGTTGCTCGACGAGGCGCTCGCGAGCCTGGCCCCGGGTCACCGGGCGGTCGTCGCCCTGCATTACCTCCTGGGGATGCCGCTGCAAGACGTGGCGGCGTCCCTGGGTATCCCCGTCGGTACGGCGAAGTCACGCCTGCACTACGCGCTCGCCGCGATGCGCACGACCGTCACTGCTGAACCCGAACCCGAACGCATCCCAGCCACCGTCGCAGGAGGGCTGACATGACCTCGCCTCGACGGCTCGAACAGGATCTCCCGGCGCTCCTCGCCGACCTGTACCTGGCCGGGACGCCCGACTACCGAGATGACCTCGTCCAGCAGGTCGCCCGCGTGCGGCAGCGACCCGCCTGGACCTTCCTTGAAAGGTGGCTTCCGATGGACCTCGCGACCAAGGCTCTGCCTGGCGCCCCGCGCGTCCCATGGCGGATCGTCGGTGTCGTCGCACTCCTGGCGGCGCTCCTCGCCGCGACCCTCGCGTTCTACGCCGGCTCTGAGCGACGTGTGCCGGCAGCGCCATTCGGCCCGGCAGCGAACGGATCGATCGCCTTTGTCCAGGACGGCGATATCTACACGGCCGACCCGGTAACGGGCAAGGCAGCGTCCGTGGTCATCGGCCCGGAGACCGACGCACGACCGACCTGGTCGCTGGACGGCACCCGGTTCGTCTTCGAGCGCAAGGTGAACGGCGGTATCGGGCCGGGTCTACTCTTCGTCGCAGACGAGGCTGGTCGAGGGCTGGTCCAGGTCACTCCCGAGCCGCAGGTCGGACTCAGTGACTGGAGCTTCTCGCCCGACGGCCGCTCGATCGTGGCGTACGTCAGCGGCAGTGCAGGATTACGGATCTTGGTCGTGGCGAGTGACGGGTCAGGTCGAGCGGAGACCTTCGACGTCGGTGCGACAGCGGATGACATGCCACCGATGTACCGGCCCGATGGGTCCGAGATCATGTTCATCGGCCCGCATCCGGGTGCCGGGTATCGCGACCTCTATGCGCTGAACGTCGCGAGTGGCACTGTCCGCATGATCATCGGCGGTTCAGCGGGCGCAGACATCCATGGTGCCTCCTGGTCGCCGGACGGGACCCACATCGCGTACGCGACCCACGACACGAACTCTTCGGTGATCACGACGCGAACGCATGTCGTGGCAGCGGACGGTACGGGCGACGTCCTGGTCGACGCGCATCCGGACAGCATCGCCGATGTGGGAACCACATGGTCGAACGACGGTACGCGGCTGATCATCACCCGGTTCTACCTGACCACCAATGGCGAGATCGCGCGTTCGGCGATCGTGCCGATCGATCGATCCAACGTCGGCGTCGAGATGGAATGTCCGGCTAGTGCGCCCCCCGCCGATTGCACTGCCGACGTGGTCTGGGCACCCGACGACTCGGTGATCCTGGGATCGCGGCCCGACGCTGCCAACCGGCCGATGCCGCAATTCCTGGTGGATCCGACCACAGGCAGGATCAGGCCAGCCCCGTGGACGGCGACCGGCTACCCAGCGATGCAGCGTCGCGCGCCGTAGTCCCGCATCGATCGGCCTGGACCCAAGGGGGAACCATTCCGGCCCACGCCAGCGCCGTAGGCTAGCGAGCACGACCGCCAGGATCGTGCCGCAAGCCGAGAGGCGAAAGTGGACCAGCTCGGACTCGTGGATCGAGCGCGGCGAGGCGACCGGCAGGCCTTCGCCGAGCTCGTCCGCGCGTCCGGCGCGCGCCTGGATGCCACGGCACGCCTCATCCTCCGCGACCCGGAGCTTGCCCAGGACGCCGTCCAGGACACGCTGATCCGGGCGTGGCGCAGCCTGCCGGGGCTGCGCGATCCCGCGACGTTCGACCACTGGCTGCACAGCCTGGTGGCGCACGCATGCATCGACCTCGTCCGCAAGCGCCGGCGCCGCGTCGTCGAGGTCGAGCTCACCCCGATCCATTTCACCGAAGTGCTCGATCACGCCGGGGATGTCGCTGACCGCGACCTCCTCGACCGCGCCCTGGCTCGGCTCGAGCCGGAGGCGCGGGCCGTCGTGGTCCTGCACTTCTATCTCGACCTGCCATTGCCGCGGGTCGCCCGGATGCTGGGCATCCCGAGTGGCACGGCGAAATCTCGACTTCATCGATCGCTCGGGGTCCTGCGGTCCTCGATGGCCATCGATGAGGTCACGTCCGCGACCGCCGCGGGAGGGCCGATCTCATGACGATGGATCGATCCACGCGCGTCGAACGCACACTTCCCGCGCTCCTCGACGAGCTCGCCGACGCGCAGATCCCTGAGTACCTCGAGGCCGCCATCGAGCGCGCCTCAGCCCGCCGGCAACGTCCGGCCTGGGCGTTTCTGGAAAGGTGGCTCCCGGTGGAACTCGTGACCGCACAAGCCCAGATCTTCCCCGTGCCCTGGCGTCGGCTCGGCGTCCTCGCGCTGCTCGTGGTCCTCCTTACGGTGATGGTTGCCGTCTACGTCGGCTCGCGCCCACGACTGCCTGCGCCGTACGGGCAGGCTGCCAACGGCGTGGTCGTGTACGACGCCGAAGGCGACATCTACTCGCTGGACCCCGTGAGCGGTCAGACGACGGCCCTGGTCACGGGACCCACGTTCGATGCTCGGCCGATCTTCTCAAGGGATGGAACGCGATTTGCGTTCGCCCGAATGGGCGAGGCGCGCAACGCGCTCCTGTTCGTCGCCGATGTCGACGGCACCAACATGATCCAGGTCACCCCGGAGCCGCTCGATGAATTCGGTCCGTACCACGACGCGTGGAGCTTTTCGCCCGATGGGCGGCAGATCCTCGCGACGGCGCTGATCGACAACGAGTTCACGATGGTCCTCATTCCAAGCGATGGCTCGGGTTCGTTGCGGACGATCGACGTCGGGATGAGCGCCGAGGGCGCGTCGTTCCGACCACCGATCGGGGCCGAGATCCTCTTCGTCGGCCATCGCCCGGATGACGGGGCGACGGGACTGTACGTGGTCGACACGGTGTCGTCCGTGATCCGAACGATCGTCGAGCCGACAACCGGTGGCGGGGTCGGGACAGGCTCATGGTCGCCGGATGGCTCTCGCATCCTGTACGGATCGATGGATGCCAAGGACGTCTGGCGCACACATGTCATTTCGGCCGACGGGACGGGCGACGCCCGTGTCGGACAACATCCGGGCACGTCCTCCGATGGCGAGGCAGTTTGGTCGAACGATGGGACACGCCTGGTCGTCACGAGGGCGTTCGCGCCAGACGGATCGGACCATCGCGCCGCCGTGATCCCGGCCGACGGGACTGATCCCGGGGTCGAGATCCAGTGTCCGAGCGTGAGAAGCACAGCCCTCGGTGACCTCTGCGCCCGGTGGGTCTGGGCACCCGACGACGGGTCGATCTTCGGGGTGTACTTCGACGCGACGGGTCGAGCCGCCCAGCGTCTGTCGGTCGATCCGCTCACTGGCGAGGCCGCCGTCACGCCATGGCCCGGAGACAACGGCCAACCGACCTGGCAGCGCGTCGCTCCCTGACACTGCTGCAACGCCAACGCCCGGAACGATTCGACCGACGACGGCGCCATAGGATGTCGAGCACGGCCACCTCGGTCGTGCCGACGTCCTGAGGCGACCGTGGACCAGCGAGGACTCGTCGAGCGAGCGCGGGGAGGCGATCATGACGCCTTCGCGGTGCTTGCCGGCGCGGCCGTCGCGCGGCTGGACGCGGCCGCCCGCCTTATCCTCCGGGACAGCGAGCTCGCGCGAGACGCCGTCCAGGAGGCGCTGGTCCGGAGCTGGCGCGACCTGCCGACGTTGCGCGACGTCGAGCGGTTCGACGCGTGGCTCCACCGACTCCTCGTAAATGCCTGCCTCGACATCCTGCGTCGCCGACGACGCCGAGCGGTCGAGGTCGAGCTGACGCCGATGTTCACGCCGGCCACGGCCGACTTCACGGCCGGGGTCGTGGATCGCGACCTGCTCGATCGCGGGCTTCGGTCCCTCGAGCCTAGCTGGCGCGCGATCGTCGTCCTGCACTACTACCTCGGGATGCCGCTGCCAGACGTCGCGTCCGCGCTCGGGATCCCGCTCGGCACCGCCAAGTCCCGGCTGCACCGATCGATCGGCCTGCTCCGCACGACGGTCGATGGTGACGCGCCGACCGACACAGTGGTGCCAGAAGGGCGGCTGGCATGACCCCGATCGACACCTTCGAACGGCGATTGCCGGCGGCGCTGAGCGACCTTGCTGCGCCGTCCACGCCCGACTACCTCACCGACATCCTCGGGCGGACCGCGGCCACGCGCCAGCGACCCGCCTGGGCCTCCATCGAAAGGTGGCTTCCTGTGGATATCACGACGCGACCGGCGTGGGCGCCGGTCCTCCCCTGGCGCCAGCTGGGCGTCCTTGCCCTGCTCGCCGTCCTGCTGGCCGCGATGCTGGCGGTCTACGTCGGCTCCGCGCCGCGGCTGCCCGAGCCGTTCGGCCCCGCCGCGAACGGCGTCTTCGTCTACTCGAAAGGCGGAGACATCCTTGTCCGCGACACGATCGACGGGGCGGGTCGGCCGCTGATCGCCACGGCCGACACCGAGCTGGCCGAGAGCCTGTCCCCCTTGGGCACGCACGTCTCGATCGTGCGTCCGGTCGGTGACTTGCTGGACTTCTATGCCGCAACGATCGATGGCACGGCCGAAGTCCACCTTGGCGGACCCTATCTCAACGTCGACGGCATCGCGTGGTCCCCGGATGAGTCCTCGATCGTCGTTGCCCATGAGGTCAACGGCCTTCCATCGATCTCGATCCTGAAGACGGATGGAAGTGGCGCGCGAACGCTCGACCTGGGGATGCCCGCCAATCGTCCCGGCGTGGCGACCACCCGACGGAAAGCAGCTGTCATTCCGCGGCCTCGTCGATGGCAACTGGGCGCTGTTCCTGGCGAACGCCGATGGTAGCGGTGTGGCTCAGGTCCCGGTCACACGCGATCTGATGGAGGCGCCGTACGAGGTCCTCGCGCCTGCCTGGTCACCGACCGGCGACCGGATCGCCTTCCACCGTCTCGTCCCGACACCCGGCAACGGGAACGGGAACGGCTTCCGTATACACGTGGCGGAGATCGACGGCGTCGGCGGCGTCACAGCACAGCAGACCTTCGAGTTCAACGATGCGTCCGATGAGGAGATGGACGTCCAATGGCTGCCCGACGGGCAGCGGCTCGTGTTCACGCGTCACGATCAGGGCACGGACTACGTGTCGATCGCACATCCCGTTCCGGGCGCCCGGTCGCGTGACGTCGAGGTCACCACGACGACGGACCAGGTCGGGAACCTTCGAGTGACGCTCGCGCCCGACGGGCGGACCGTCATGGTCCATCTCTGGAACGACAACAGCGATTGGCAGGTCGATGTCGAGACCGGCGCAGCGCGGAAGCTCGATATCGGCGGTGAGGACCTCGTCTTCATCCAGCGGCGAGCGCCATAGCCGACCGCGTCACGAAAAGGTTGAACCCCGGGTTGGTCGGGACCCGGGGTTCAGGATGAAGGCGTATTGGTTGCGGGGAAGGGATTCGAACCCTTGACCTTCGGGTTATGAGCCCGACGAGCTGCCGCTGCTCCACCCCGCGACCGCCAATGATAGGGACGGCCCCCGAATCGGTCAAATGGCCTCGGTTCGCAGCCGTTCCGGTGTGAGGTCCGGCGAGGCTAGGTCCGGCGAGGTCACGGCAAGCCCGCCCGCGACCGAGCCGAAGCGCAGCGCTCGCTCGAGGGGCACCGCGCTGAGGTCGCCGAACAGCACACCGGCGAAGAACGCATCGCCGGCACCGTTGGCGTCGACGATCTCGACGTCGGGCACGGCGGGGACCGCGTAGGACATGCGATCCGCGTCGAGCGCGACCGCGCCGTTGGCTGCCATGGTGCAGACGGCGAGCCGCTTGCCCTGGTCGATCAGCGACTCGAGGAAGGCGGCCGGCGATGCCAGACGATCATCGCTGACGAACACGACATCGGCGGCATCGACGAACGGAGCGTGCCATCGCTTCGCACCGTCGTGGTCGTGCAGGTCGGTCCAGATCGGCCGGCCGGAAGCGCGGGCGAGCGGCAGGGCGCGCGGAGTCCAGGGTGCGAGATCCGCCACCACGACGTCGGCGCCGGCCATCGAATTGGCCACCGCTGTCTCGTCGAACGGCAGGTCCGGGGAGCCGTTGGCCAACATGACCGAGATCCGGCCACCGATCGGGTCCATCAGGTTGACGTGCTGCGCCGTGCCGTTCGGGTCGAGCGTGGCGCGAAGGTCGACACCCACCGCCTCCAGGCCGGTCTTGACCTGGCGACCCGGCTCGTCATCGCCGATGCCGGCGTACAGGATGACGTCGACTCCCAGCCGGGCGAGGTTCATCGCCTTGCCGGCCCCAGCCCCGCCGATCGCCTCGTGGTGCCAGCGCGGATGGATGGTCGCGCCGCGCCCATCCGGCAACTGCTCGACGTGGATCATCCGATTCCACGCGGCACCACCGAGGACGACGACCCGCATCAGGTCGCAGGAGCGGCCGCCTGGACCGGCTCGGCGGGGCGACCGCGCAGCGTCGGTCCGCCGATCGCGATGGCCAGGATCAGCGCCACGGTCATCACCGCGCTGAAGGCATAGAAGGGGAGGAGGATGCTCCGTTCCGCCGAGGATCCCGGTCGTCACCGACGCGATGATGAACCCGAGGGTCCCGGCCGCCCCGAAGAGACCCTGGGCGGTCGACGACCGACCGACCGGCGAGCTCGCCGCGACGACGGCGTACAGCGCCGGGTTGAGGAACGCGAACCCGGTCGCCTCGATGAGGATCAGAGGGACCGCGAGCTCGGGATCACGCATCAGGGTGTAGAGGATGCCGGTGATCGCCGGCAGCACCATCCCGAGGACGATGAAGCCGAACGACCCGCGCTTGTCGACCAGGCGACCCGCGAACGGCGAGAGGACCAGCACCGGCAGGCCGAACATCGCGAACGTCAGGCCGATCAGCGCCAGGTCTGCCCCGAGACCCTGGAGGAACAGGCTCCAGATCACCTCGTACGTGCCACCGCCGTAGTAGCCGCCGACATTGAGCACGATGGCGGCGAGCAATCCGCGGTTGAGCAACCGCTTGGCGCGCCCGGTGTCGACAGTCCCCCGGTCGGCGGCGAGCGCCGCCGCCGCTCGGCCTTCGACATACGGCGAATCGGGCGGGAGCGTCGTGCGGTCCGACGACGGGGAGGCGTCAGCCTTGTGGGCCGGCCCCTCCTCACGCACGCGGAGGGCGATGGCGACCGCGGCGATGATCGCGGCGATCGCGCTGAACACGAACACGAACGCGATGCCGCCGAACCGATCGGCGCCGAGCGCCCCGATCGACGGACCGAGCAGCAACCCGCCCATCTGTGCCGCGCCGTATAGCCCGAACGCCTCGCCGCGGCGATCGGGTGGCGTCGCGTCGGTCAGGAAGCCGCGCGCGGCCGGGTCGTAGATCGCCGCTCCCAGGCCGGCGCCGGCGCGCAGGAGCAGGAACGGGACTGCGCCGGTCCAGACCAGCGGCAATGCTCCGAACACACCAGTCGCCACCAGCCCGATGACCATCAATGGCACCCGCGCCGTTCGATCGGCCAGCCAGCCGAACACCGGTTCGCTGATCAGGCGCGCTGCCGGCCACGCCGCGATCACCAGGCCGAGCGTGGCGAGGTCGATGCCCTGCTCCGCGAAGTAGATCGGGAGGACCGGCAGCAGTCCGCCGAAGCCGAGCCAGACGATGAACTCGGCGATGAGCAGTGGCAGGATCAGGCCCCAGCGGTCGAGCCAGGCCCGGAAACGGTGGATCATGGAGAGCCAGCGTAGCGGCGCGCCGACCCCGCACCGCTCCCGATGCGGAGGTCAGGACGGCCACGACCAGCACGATCGGGACCGCCAACTTCCCGCTAACAAACGGGGCCTATACTGCCCCTTCCCCTCGAAATCCCTACCCCAGGTGTGCCGCCGCATGGACGTCATCACAGCCGAAGGGCTGGTCAAGATCTACAAGACCCGCAAGCACGAGGTCCGCGCCCTCGATGGCGTCGACCTGTCAGTCGCCGAAGGCACGGTCCTCGGCCTGCTCGGCCCGAACGGGGCCGGCAAGACCACCGACGGTCCGGATCCTGGCGACGCTCCTCAAGCCGGACGCCGGCCATGCCACGGTCGCCGGCTACGACGTGGTCAGCGAAGCCCAGCAGATCCGCACGCTGATCGGCCTGTCGGGCCAGTACGCGGCAGTCGATGAGAACCTGACCGGCCGTGAGAACCTGCAGATGTTCGGGATGCTGTATCAACTTCCAGGAGACGTCGCGCGGACGCGTGCCACGGAGCTGCTTGCCCAGTTCGAGCTCACCGATGCCGCCGATCGGGTCGTCAAGACCTACTCGGGCGGCATGCGTCGCCGGCTCGACCTTGGCAGCGCGCTCATCGGCCGGCCGAAGCTGCTGTTCATGGACGAGCCGACGACCGGGCTCGATCCGCGGAGCCGGCTCGGCATGTGGGATGTCATCCGATCGCTCGTTCGAGAGGGCTCCACGCTGTTGCTGACGACCCAGTACCTCGAGGAGGCGGACGAGTTGGCCGACACGATCGCCGTGGTCGACCACGGCAAGATCATCGCCCGCGGCACTGCCGACGAGCTGAAAGCGCAGGTCGGTGGTGAGCGCATCGAGGTCGTCATCCACGATCGGACGAGGATCGACGACGCGCGCCGGATCCTCGGCGGGATCGGGATCGGGGAGGCGGCGGTGGACCAGCACACCCGGCGCGTCACCGTGCCGTCGGACGGCGGTGCGACGCGGCTCGCTACCGTCATCCGTGAGTTCGACGAGACCGGGATCGCGATCGACGACATCGGGCTCCGACGGCCCACCCTCGACGACGTCTTCCTCAGCCTGACCGGCCACGCCGCGCTCGAGGCGCCTACGGAGGAGGAGGCGGCATGACGGCAACCTCGGCGGCGCGACCTGCAGCCGCGAGTGGCACGCTCGCCTCGGCGGCACGCGACGGGCTCATCATCATGTGGCGCAACCTGAAGCGGATCCCTCGGATCCCGGAGCTGGCGATCTTCGCGGTGCTCCAGTCGATCATGTTCGTGCTGCTGTTCGCCGTCGTCTTTGGCGGTGCGATCCCCATCCCGGGAGGCGGCAATTACAACGACTTCCTGATGCCGGGGATCTTCGCCCAGAACATCGTCTTCGCCGCTGGCATCACCGCGATCGGCATCGCGGACGACATCGGCAAAGGCATCATCGACCGCTTCCGATCCTTGCCGATGGCACGCTCGGCCGTCCTGACCGGACGATCGTTCTCCGACGTCATCTACAACCTCGGCATCCTGATCGTCCTGATGCTGTCCGGCCTGTTCGTGGGCTGGAGCGTGCACACGGGCCTCCCCGAGCTGCTGGCCGGGATCGCGCTGCTGCTGCTGTTCGCGTTCGCCATGTCGTGGCTCGGCATCTGGCTGGGGCTCATGGTCCCGTCGGTGGAAGTGGCACAGCAGGCCATCTTCACGGTGCTGTTCCCGATCACGTTCCTGTCGAACGTGTTCGTGCCGCCGCAGACGCTGCCTGATTGGCTCCAACCGATCGCCGAATGGAATCCGACGAGCACGCTGACCGGCTCGCTGCGTCAGCTGTGGGGCAACCCGAACCCGTACGCCACGGACAGCTTCCCTTCGCAGAACCCCATCCTCGTCACGCTGGTCTGGGTAGTCGTCTTCATCGTGGTCTTCGCGCCGCTTGGGATCCGCCGATACCGGAACCTGAGCCGCTGACCGGATGATCGCGCCGCCCTGGCTCCTCGCGCTCGCGCTGGGGCTCGGGCTGCTCGTGCTGATCCCCGCCCGCCGGTTGCGCGCGGCCGGGTTGTCGAGCGGGTCCGTCGGCCTCTACGCCCTCTCGCTGTGGGGACTGGCGATGCTGGTCGCCATCCGCCCCGGCGCGACACGGATCGTGATCCCGCTGCTCCTGCTTGCCTGGGTCGCGCCGTTCATCGCCGGGCCGGACGTCCTGGGCCGGGTCCTGCGCCGGCAGCCGTCGCGGCCACCGATCAAGAACGTCACGCCACCCGATCCGCCGCCACTGCCGCCAGAGCGAGACTGACGTGCGGGCCGACCTCGGCTGGCGACTCGATCCGTCGATCGCCTTCCTGAATCACGGGTCGTTCGGCGCGTGCCCGGACGCCGTTCTCGCCGTCCAGCGCGATTGGCGCGACCGACTCGAGCGCGAGCCGGTGACCGGTTCCTCCAACGCCAGCTCGAGGGCCATCTGGCCGAAGCGCGAGCGGCCGTGGGCGGTTTCCTCGGCGCGGATCCGGACGGCCTCGCCTTCGTCGCCGAACGCCACGACCGGGCGTGAATGCGGTACTCGGCTCGCTCCGCTTCACCCCGGCGACGAGCTCCTGACGACCGATCACGAATACAACGCGGCGCTGACGACCATGCAGGCGGCGGCGCGACGCGACGGAGCCCGCGTGGTCATCGCCGCGGTCCCCTTTCCGATCGGCGATCCCGAGGACGCTGTCGCCGCGGTGATCGTCGGGCGTCACGCCGCGGACACGCCTCGCCGTCATCAGCCACGTGACGAGCCCGACCGGCGCTCGTCCTGCCGATCGATCGCATCGTCAAGGCCGACTCGAGGCGCGGGGCATCGACACGCTCGTCGATGGGGCCCATGCGCCGGGCATCGTCCCGCTCGACCTCGATGGCTCGGCGCCGCGTACTGACCGGGAACGGCCACAAGTGGCTGTGCGGCCCGAAGGGCTCCGCGTTCCTCTGGGTCCGGCGCGGATCGGCGCGAGCGGGTCCACCCGCTGATCGTGTCGCACGGCGCCAACGATCCGCGCAGCGGCCGCGCCGCGGTTCCGCCTCGAGTTCGACTGGACCGGGACCGCCGGACCCGACGGCGGCGCTGGCGCTGCCGGCCGCGATCGACTGGGTGGCGCGCCAGGAGCCCGGGCGGCTGGCCGGAGATCATGGCGCGCGAACCACGCCCTCGCGATCGCCGCACGGCGACCGGGTCGCGCACGGCGCTCGGCGTCGACGCCGCCCGCGCCCGACTCGATGATCGGCTCGATGGCGGCGCTGCCGCTGCCCGGACTCACCACCGACGATGACGCGGCCGCGCTCCACGAGGCGCTATTCGATGACGATCGAGTCGAGGTTCCTGTCGCGGCTGGCCGGTTCGAGGCGCGCGCCGCGACCCGGCGACCGGCCGCGGCTCGTGCTGCTGCGCCTGTCCGCTCATCGCTATAACGAAGCAGGCGACTATCGACCGCTTGGCGGCCGCGCTGCGTCGGGACGCCTCGCGCTGGAGCCACGCCGCTGACGGCCGCTGTCCGTCGTTACTCAGCCGGTGTTCTGCAGCCCGGCCGCCACGCCGTTGACCGGAGAGCTGGACCAGGCGCAGGTGCATCGGCCGCGCTCCGGATCGTCGTCAGGCGGGAGCGCCCGGAGCCGACGCAGCAGCCGGACCTGAACCTCCGACAGCGCGTCGACGTACGGGTTCCGGAGCCCGATCGAGCGCTGCAGCACCGGTGCGCCGTCGAGCAGACGGTCGCGCCCGGTGACGCGCAGGAGCCAGCGCCACGGTCCGGTGGTACTCGGCCTCGATCGTCGCCCATCGCCGCTGGTCGTCGTCACCGAGCGCGAGCGAGGCGTACCGTCGAGCCGACGCCCATGTCCGCCTTGGCCAGGATCATCTCGGCGTTGTCGAGCGACCGACGCGAGGAACGGCCAGCGCCCGTAGAGCCGGGCGATCTCGCGCAGCGCCCGCATCGCCATGCGCCGCCGCGTACGCCTCGAGCGCCGCGCCGAGGCCGTACCAGCCGGGCAGGTTGATGCGGGACTGCGACCACGCGAACGTCCACGGGATCGCCCGCAGCGAATCGATCGATGGCGCGTCGCCGCGGGCTGCGCCGGCGCGTCCGCGCGCCGCCGGCCGCGAACCGAGGCGCAGGTCCGACAGCTCGGCGATCGGCGTGATCGCACGGAAGAACGCCGCGAACCCCGGGTCGTCGTGGACGAGGGCCCGATAGGCACGGCGGGCCGTACCGGCCAGCTCGGTCATGAGGGCGCCGCCGCCTCGGCAGCCGCCGCGGCAGCCGCGTCGTGCTCGGGCGTCGAGGCGATGAGGACGGCACCCGTCAGCTGCTCGAGGTGTCGCCGGGCGATGGCCGGATCGCCGTAGTTGGCCGCGATGACCTCGCCCTGCTCGGTCAGCTTGAGCCGACCATCGACCGACCCGGGCGCGCCGCCCGACGATCGCCCGGTTCGCCGGCCCGCCGCCGCGCCCGATGGCGCCGCCGCGACCGTGGAACAGGGTCAGCTCGACGCCGTGCGCGGCGCGCGACCTCGACCAGCGCCGCCTGCGCCTGGTGGAGCATCCAGGCCGCGGCGAGGAAGCCCGGACTCCTTGTTCGAATCCGAGTAGCCGAGCATCACCTCCTGGCGATCGCCCGCGCTCGCTGAGGTGGCGCGCGATAGGCGGGATCGCGCGAGGAGCGCGTCGAGGATGTCGCCGGCCGACGGCGAGGGCATCGGACGACTCGAACAGCGGGACGACGTCGATCGCCGGGTCCGGCTCGCCGCTGCGCCGAGCCGGCCAGGGCGAGCACGTCCGTGACGTCCGTGCGGCGAGGCGTGAACGACACGATCACGCGGTGGCAGGCCGCCTCGCCGAAGCGCACCTGTGCCGTCAGCGATCGAGCGGAACGTGGCCAGCACCTCGCCGAGCGTCACGCCGGGCGCGACCTCGGTCGCCCGGCGCGTCCCGCGTCGAGCGCGGCGAGCGCCGCCCGATGCACCGTCGGCGTGCTGGCGGATCTCGAGCGACGCCAGGTGGAACCCGAACGTCCCGAGCTGCCAGCGCAGCTCGGCGAGCTCGCCCCACGCGACCCGCGCCGAGCCCATCGCGCGACGAGCGCGTCCTGCGATCTCGCTCGAGCTCCGCGTCGAGGTCGGCGGCGGCCTCGTAGTGCGCCGGTGCGGGCGCCGGCTTCGCCGGTCAGCGCAGCCCGCGTGCGACGCAGTCGCTCGGCGATGAACCCGAACCGCTGGCGGTACGGCTCGTCGGGGAAGCGCCGGCGGAGCTGCCGATCGGTCTCGGGCAGCTCCTCGGCGTCGCGCGCGAGTCGCGTGGCGAGCGGCGCGGCCGCCACGCGCTCGTGCGGCGTCGTGGCCGACGACACCGTCTGCATGAGCCGCATCGCGACCGCCTCGTACCCGTGCAGGACGTGGTCGGCCTGGATCCGCAGCGTTCGCTCGGTCATGTCGGCGGTGACGCCCGGGTTGCCGTCGCGGTCGCCGCCGATCCAGATCCCCAAGCGCAGGAACGGCCGGCGACGCGCGGCGGCCGGTCGCCGGTCCCGGCGCCCGGCCGTCGGCGCGTCCAGCGACCGCATCGACGCGTCCGGTACGAGCCGCGGCACGAGCGTGAACAGCGTCGCGTCGAAGATCGCCATCGCCGTCCGGACCTCGTCGAGCGGGTTCGGGCGCGATCGGCGCGGAGGTCGGTGGTCCGCCACAGGAGCGTGATCTCCTCGCGCAGCCGGCGACGCACCTCGCGATCCTCGGATGGCGTCAGCCGAGGGTCGTCCAGCCGCTCGAGGAGCACCGCGCAGCGGCGGAGGGCGACCAGCATCGTCCGTCGCCGCGCCTCGGTCGGGTGCGCGGTGAGGACCGGCGTGATGCGCAGCCGACCGAAGATCGCATCGAGGTCGGCCTCGCGCCGGCCGGCCCGCCGCAGTCGGGCGACCGCCTCCGCCACCGAGTCGTCGAGCAGGCCGTCGCGGGCGGCGCGCTCGCGGCGACGGAGTGCCCGGACGCGCGCCCGCGCCTCGGCGAGGTTCACGAGCTGGAAGTACAGCGAGAAGGCGGTGATGACCGCCTCGGCGTCCTCCAGCTCGAGCGCGTCGAGCTCGGCCTCGAGCCGCTCCCGGACCGCCGGCTCGCTCGTCCTGGCGGAACGCGATCGCGGCCAGCCGCAGGCGCTCGACGAGGTCGAAGATCGCTTCGCCCGCCTGCTCCGTGATCGACCTGCCCGAGCAGCGCGCCGAGCAGCCGAACCTCGAGCGCGAGCGGGTCGCGGGCGCGCGCCGAGCCGATCCCGGCCGGCTCTGCCGCACGGGCGGAACGGCGGCGCCTTCGACGTCGCGGTCATCGGAGCCATGAGCCGCGGTCGGTACCGCAACCGAGCGATGACCGCACCGCAACCTTTCTCCGGCGCCGACCATTCCTACCCTTGTAAGGTGGTTGACGTGGCACAGCGACGAGCGAGCGTGCACGGACCCGCCGAAGCGACAACGACGGCCGCGCGCTCCCGCTGCGCGCGGCGAGAGCGGCCAGCTCGACCAGCTGCGGTTCATCCACCATGTCGCGCGCCTGGCGACGACCGCGCGCACGTGGGACGAGCTGCTGGAGACGGTCGTCGACGGGACGCGCGACGCGCTCCATGCGGATGTCTCCTCGCTCTACCTGCTCGACCGCGATGGAGCGTACCTGACGCTCGCCGCCACCAACGGCCTCGACCGGTTCCAGATCGGCCGAGCGCGGGTGCCGTTCGGCGAGGGCGTGACCGGCTCGGTCGCGGCGCAGCCAGCGACCGCTGGTCATCCCGGACGTCAAGGCCGATCCGCGCTTCCTGTGGGTCCGCGGCATCGACCAGCGCCGCTTCGTGACGTCGATGCTCAGCGTCCCGCTGACGCTGGCACGACCAGACCGTCGGCGTCCTCAACGTCCAGACCGAGCAGCCGCGGGTGTTCAGCCCTCCGACGTCGCCCAGCTCAGCGCGGTCGCCGACCTGCTCGCCGGCATCGTCGAGAAGGGTCGCCAGCAGAGCGAGGCCGAGGCCCGGGTCGAGGCGCTCAAGGCGATCGACGAGGCACGCAGCGAGCTCATCGCCCTCGTCACCCACGAGCTGCGCACGCCGCTGGCGGTCGTCCGCGCCTACACGGACCTGCTGGCCGAAGAGCCGAAGCTCGAGGGGCGCCAGTCGCGCGACATCGAGCGCCGCGAGACGCGGGCCGCGTGGCACGACGCGACGCTCGAGCAGATCGAGCGACTGGACCGCCTCGTCGACTCGATCCTGGCGTCGGTCCGGGTCGTGCCGGAGGACGCGGCCGCGCGTCGAGCCGGTCGACGTCGAGGCGCTCGTCGCCGAGGTGCTCGCAGTCGCTGACGCCGCTGCTCGGCCGCCATCACGTCGCGTCCGAAGGCCCGGCCCGCCTCCACGGCCTCGCCGATCCGTCGCGCCTCCGCCAGATCGTCGAGCACCTCGTCGAGAACGCGGTGAAGTACGCGCCGTCCGAGACGACCATCCGGATCGACTGGAGCCTGGTCGAGGGCATCGTCCATCTCGGGGTCAGCGACGAGGGACCCGGCATCCCCGACGAGTGGCGCGAGCGCATCTTCGAGCCGTATGCGCGGCGCGACACCCACACGGCGCGCGGCTCGGGCATCGGGCTGTATGCCGCCAAGCGCCTCGGCGAGTCGATGGGCGCCCATCTCTGGTGCGAACCGGCTCGTCCGCACGGTGCCCGGTTCGTCGTCGCCGTTCCGGCCGCCGTGGCGATCTGACCGATAGGATGACGACGATGAGCAGCCGCCCGCTCCGGCATCCTGGTCGTCGACGACGACCCGGCCATGGTCGGCGCGATCACCGCGCTCGTCGGCACCGAGGGACACCAGGTCATCACGGCGTACGACGGCCTGACCGCCGTCAAGCGGTTCCGCGAGGAGCATCCCGACCTGGTCCTGCTCGACCTCGCGATGCCCGGTCCGGACGGGTTCTCCGTCGCGGGCCAGATGCGCGCGGTCGGCCAGGCGCCGATCCTCGTGGTCTCGGGCGAGAGCGGCGAGGCCGCCAAGGTTCGGGCGCTCGGGATCGGGGCGGACGACTACCTGACCAAGCCGTTCGGCAAGGCCGAGCTGCTGGCACGGATCGCGGCGATCATGCGTCGGGTCGACCGGTCCGCGGCGGGTTCCGGCGCCCCGGCCGGGCCGCTGGAGGCTGGACCGCTGGTGCTGGAGCCGGGTCGCCATGAGGCCCGCGTCGGTGACGCCTCGCTCGCGCTGACGCCGACCGAATTCCGCCTGCTCGAAGCGCTCGTCCGGGCGCGCGGCGACATCGTCCCGCACCTGCAGCTGGCGCGCGCCGGCTGGCCGGCCGAGAACGACCCGGACCTGCTCTGGCTCAAGCCGCACCTGGCCCGACTGCGGGCGAAGGTCGACGCCGCCGGCGGCCCGCATGTCGTCGCGGTCCGGGGCGTGGGCTATCGGATCGTCGTGGACGAGGCGCCGGCGCGCTGAGCCGCCGGCGAGGGGCTAGACGGCGATCGACACCGCGCGGCCGGTGGCGTCGTGCGCAGCATCGGCGCACACCACCCGACAACCGCGGGCGTCGCGCCCGCCGATCGGGTTGAAGTGGAACCAGGCCTCACCGGTCTGGGACAGGCGACAGCCGCACGACGCACAGGTGACGGGTGCGCCGGCGCCGTCGCGGACTGCCAGCGGGTGTTCGTAATCGGGTTCGGACCGGTGGAGCATCGCGATCACCTCGTCGCTCTTCGGGGTGGCGGAGCCGCCCACGGTCGTTCCAGGGAGACGTTTCCCCATCATGGCTCGCAGCGTAGGGCACGCAGGCCGCCCGCTTCGGCGGCGGTCCGGGGGCGACTCGGTTGCAGGTTGGTTGCGTGCAGTCCGGCCCTTTCGACCGCGCGCCGACTGGACCTTTCGACCAGGGCCACCGATGCGGCACCATGACGCCATGACCGACACCGTGATCGACCCTGTCCTGAGCCCGGAGGCCTACCGCCGCCAGCTGCTGGATCTGCTCGGCGATGACGATCCGGCCGTCGTCCAGGCGGCGACTGTCGCCCGACTCCGCGAGCTGGTCGGCGAGGCCGGCGCTGACCTCCGGACGCGGCCCGAACCGCGCGAATGGTCGGTCCTCGAATGCATCGGCCACCTGGTCGACTCGGAGCTGACGACGGCCGCCCGCGTCCGCTGGATCGTGTCCGAGGAGCAGCCCGACATCGTGGGCTACGACCAGGACCTGTGGGTCGATCGGCCTGCGCCACCGCGATGACGATCCCGGCGATCTCATCGCGCTGTTCGACGCGCTGCGGAGCGCCAACCTTCGACTCTGGAGCCAGCGACCGGTCGGCGATCGCGAACGCGTTGGCATCCATCGCGAACGTGGACCGGAGAGCTACGGCTTGATCGTGCGACTCGCGGCCGGCCACGACCGATTCCACATCGCGCAGGCCGAGCGCGCCCTGGCGGCGGTCCGCCGCTAGGTTCGAGTCCGCCTACGCCGCGGTCGATGCCCCGTAGCGAGTGGCCAGCCGGCGGACATGCGCGACCAGCTCCGGCGGTTCGGTCACGCTGAAGTCGGCGTCGAGCATCCCGAGATAGACCGCCATCGTCTCGACGCTGTTCGCGCCGGCTTCGAGGATGCACGTCCGGTCGTCGATCGCCTCGACCGTGCCCACCCCACGACCGATCCGCTCGGCCACGACCTCCGCCGGCGCGTGGACGACGATCCGGGCACGGAACCGCCAGGCCGACGCGACCCCGCGCGCGACGTAGGCGGCGACGTCCTCGTCGGGCAGCGGTCGCGGCGTGAACCGTCGTCCGAGCGGCAGTCGCGGGACAAGCCGGTCCACGCGGAACGTGCGCCAGTCGGCGCGGTCGACGTCCCATGCGAGCAGATACCAGCGCCGACCCCAGTTGACGAGGTGATAGGGCTCGGCCTCGCGGCGTGTTGCCGCGCCCTCGCGATCCTGGTACGCGAACCGAAGCAGCTCGCGGTCTCGGCACGCCCCGGCGAGCGAGCGTGAGCACCTTCGGGTCGACCGTCGGCTCGCGCTCGTCGCGCGGCACGAGCGCGGTGAACGCCTGCAGGGCGTTGACCCGCCGCCGGAGGCGCTTCGGCAGCACCTGCTCGAGCTTGGCGAGCGCCCGGAGTGACGTCTCCTCGATACCGCCGATCGCGCCACCGGCCGCCGATTGGCAGGCCGACCGCGACCGCGATCGCCTCGTCGTCGTCGAGCAGGAGCGGCGGCAGGACGGCACCCGCTTCGAGTCGATAGCCGCCGACGGCGCCGCGGGTGCCATGCACCGGATAGCCGAGGGCGCGCAGGCGCTCGATGTCGTTGCGGACGGTCCGCGTGCTCACCTCGAGGCGGTCAGCGAGCTCGGTCCCACTCCAGTCACGTGGTGTCTGGAGGAGCGAGAGCAACCGCAGCAGACGGGCCGAGGAATCCATCTCGTAACCAACGTTAACAACGTATTAGGAACGAAATCTTCCTAATCACTTGGTACGTTACAGGTCGACCAAGCAGAGACGCAAGGAGGTCCGATGACGTCGTCCACCCAGGCCCCGCCAGCCTTCGTCGATCGCCCGCCCATCGAGGTGCCGCATCCCGTTCGGATGCGCGTGCTCTTCATGGTGATGATCGGCGTGTTCCTCGCCGCGCTCGACCAGACCGTGGTCGGCACCGCCCTGCCGCGCATCATCACCGACCTCGGCGGCAACGAGCTCTACACCTGGGCATTCACCGCCTACCTGCTGACCTCGACCATCAGCGGCCCGCTCTACGGCAAGCTGTCCGACCTGTTCGGGCGCCGGCCGATCTTCCTGTTCGGCATCGGCATCTTCATGGTCGGTTCGCTGTTGGCGGGCCTGTCGCAGGAGATGTGGCAGCTCATCGGTGCGCGCGGGATCCAGGGCCTCGGCGCCGGCGCGCTGTTCCCGATCGCGCTGGCGGTCATCGGCGACCTGTTCGCGCCGTCCGAGCGCGGCAAGTACCAGGGACTGTTCGGCGCCGTGTTCGGTCTGTCGGTCCTGATCGGCCCGGCGATCGGCGGCCTGCTCACCGACATCGATCGGCTGGCCGTGCGTGTTCTTCCTCAACCTGCCGATCGGCGCGATCGTGTTCGCGGTCGTCTGGCGCAACCTGCCCTCGTACCACCTCGGCAGTGACAAGCCGTCGATCGACTACCTCGGCGCGGGGCTGTTCACCGCGGCCCTGGTGCCGATCCTCGTCGGCCTGACCAACAAGCAGTCGGCCGACTGGACCGATCCGTCGGTCGGTGGGCTGATCGCGCTCGGCGCGGTGATCGCGCTCGGGTTCCTGTTCGTCGAGTCGCGGGTCCGCGAGCCGATCGTCCCGCTCAGCCTGTTCCGCATCCGCTCGTTCACGATCTCGGTCGTCGGCGTTCTTCCTCGCCGTCGTTCGGGTTCTTCGCGACCGTGGTGTTCCTGCCGCGCTGGTTCCAGGTCGTGAACGGCTCGTCGGCGACGGAGTCCGGGCTACCAGATCCTGCCGCTGCTCGGCGGCCTGATCGTGAGCGCCACCGCCGTCGGGCCAGATCGTGGCCCGGACCGGTCGCTATCGACTGCTGCTGGTCGGGGCGCTGGTGACGATGGCCGTCGGCCTGTTCCTGCTGACCAACCTGCGCGCCGACACGCCGATCCCGCTCGCTGTGGCTGTGGATGTTCGTCGACCGGTCTCGGCGTCGGCCCGACGTTCGCGGTCTTCACGCTCGATCGTCCAGAACGCGTGCCGATCGAGCGGCTCGGGACGGCGACCAGCAACCTGACGTTCTTCCAGCAGGTCGGCGGCACGGTCGGCCTGGCCATCACCGGCACGATCTTCGGGACGACGCTGGTCGAGGAAGCACCGCGCCAGCTGGCCGCGGCGGATGTCCCGCCGGAGCTGAGTCGCCGCCCTGGCCGGCGGCGGCGTTCGGCCCGACACCGCTCGGCGGCGTCGGCGACCTCGGTGCGGCGATCCTCGCCCAGGTTCCGGAGGCGTTCCGCGCCCAGGTCGAGCCGTTCATCCCGGCGATCGTCGATGCGATCCACCAGGCGTTCTCGATCGCGACCGCGAACACGTTCGTGATCGGGATCGGGGCGTCGCTGATCGCGGCGGCGCTCGTGGTGTTGCTCAAGGAAGTGCCGATGCGGCACGAGATGCCGGCAGGGGCCGCATCTCCGACGTCCGGCGTTCGGCGCGCGCTCGGCGAACCGGGCGCGTAACCGCTCCGCGCATTCCTCGGCCCGGTGGTCCGCTGGCGGCGGATCGCCGGGCCTCCGCACGTCCGCGACCGTTCGGCCGGTCGCGCGTGGAATCTCGGGTGCCACCACCCGGCCCGAGCGTTCCTAGCCCGCAGTCTTCCCGATCAGCAGCGCGACTAGCACGTTCACGTTTGGAACATCCCCATGTTCCAACCGGAGGCTGAGAAGGCGATTTGAGCCCGGATTAGCGCGTCCTTCGCCGGTTGGAACACCTGGAGGTTCCATCCGGCGGCTGAGAGCCACATCTCCGGCCTCTCCTTCGCTGATTGGAACTTCGGGATGTTCCAATTGCTCACGAGCGGCGGGGATCGCAGCCTCGGAAGCCGGCTCGCTCGCCGGTTCGGCCGTGGCGGGAACGACCGGTGCCACCGGCTCCACCAGCCACGTGTCGGCGGCCAGCTGCTCGGACACCACCAGTCGTCCCGCCAGCTCGGAGCCCGACCGCCGCGTGGTCCTGCAGCAGGCCGAACAGCTCGTCGAAGCGCTCCGGACCATCGGCCGCTCGCGCAGCACCTCTGACAGCCGCACGGCCGAGACGCTGTCCGTGTGCAAGCGCTGCCACGTGGCGACCACTCGGGTCGTACAGGTACGCCCGCCCGCCGGTCATCCCGGCGCCGAAGTTCGCCCCGACCGGGCCGAGCACGACCACGACGCCGCCCGTCATGTACTCGCAGCCGTGCGCGCCGATGCCCTCGACCACCGCCGACGCGCCGCTGTTGCGAACCGCGAAGCGCATCCCGGCCCGCCCGACGAGGTGCAACCGACCGCCGTCGCGCCGTACAGCACGGTGTTGCCGGCGATCGCCTCGCCCGCCGCCGCGACCGGCAGGTCGGGCTCGGGCCGGACGACGATCCGACCGCCGGACAGCCCCTTGCCGACGTAGTCGTTGGCCTGGCCGACGAGCGTCAGGTCGATCGACCCCGACGCGAACGCGCCGAACGACTGGCCCGCCGCGCCGCGAAGCTCGAGCCGGACCGGGCCGCGCAGCTCCCCGCGCTCGATCGGCCCCGGTCAGCCCAGCGCCGAACGACCGGTCGGCCGTCGACAGCCGCAAGCCCGACGCGGTGACGGGGCCCTGGTCGCGGAACGCGGCGGCGACCCGCACCTCGAGCGGCGACGCCGGCGCGTGACGGATGGTCGCGAGCGGGCAGCCCCGGGTCCGCGCGCCGCGCCGCGTCCGCGGACCACGACGCAGCCGCCGACGACCGGTGCGAGCTCGGACCGGGCCGCCGCGGACCGGCCGCAGCAGCGCGCCGGCTCTCCCCGACCACCTCGCCGACCGACCGCGCACCGACCGCGGCCAGCTCGCGGCGCAGGTCCTCGGCGATCGCCAGGAAGAACGTCTCGACCATCTCGGGCGTGCCGCGGAACTTCGCCCGCAGGTCCTCGCGCTGGGTGGCGATGCCCGGTCGGACACGTGTCGAGGTGGCACTGGCGGGCCATGTCGCAGCCGATCGCGACCAGCGCCGACGTCCCGAACGCGAACTCCTCGGCGCCGAGCAGCGCGGCGATCAGCAGGTCCCGACCGGTCTGCAGGCCACCGTCGGTGCGCAGCGCGACGCGATCGCGCAGGTCGTTCCGCAACAGGACCTGGTGCACCTCGGCCAGCCCGAACTCCCACGGCGCGCCGACGTGCTTGATCGACGACAGCGGCGAGGCGCCGGTCCCGCCGGCGTGGCCGGACAGGTGGATGTAGGTCGCGCCGGCCTTGGCCACACCTGCGGCGATCGTCCCGACGCCGCGCGACGCGACGAGCTTGACGCCGATCCGGGCGCCCGGGTTGATCGCCCGCAGGTCGGCGATGAGCTGGGCGAGGTCCTCGATCGAGTAGATGTCGTGGTGCGGCGGCGGGCTGATGTAGCTCTGCCCGGCCTGGCCGCGCCGCAGCGCGGCGATGTAGGCGGTCGCCTTGCGACCGGGCAGCTGGCCGCCCTCGCCCGGCTTCGAACCCTGGGCGATCTTGATCTCGAGCTGGTCGGCGCGCGCGAGATATGTCGCGGTCACCCCGAACCGCGCCGACGCGACCTGCTTGATCCGGGCGTCGCGTCGTCGGCCGTCCGACGCCCGGCGCGTACCAGGCCGGATCCTCGCCGCCCTCGCCGGTGTTCGCGGCGCCCACCGGCGCGCTGGATGCCGATCGTCAGCGCCTGGTGGGCCTCGGGCGACAGCGCCCCGACGCTCATCGCCGAGACGACGAACCGCCGGGCGATCGACCGCGCGTCCTCGACCTCGTCCAAGGCGAACGGCATCCGCAAGTCGTCGCACGCGCAGCTCGTCGCGCGGGTGGCGGGGGTTGCATGCCGACCGACGCCAGCGCCGACGCGATATCGGGTCGAGCGAGGACGTCGATGCGAGACGTCCTCGCCGGTCGGCGTCGCCCCCGACAGCACCTGGATCTCGCTCGCGATCCGTGGCGCGAACAGGTGCGCCTCCCCGTCGCCGCGGAACCGCGCGAACCCCGGATCCGGCAATCGCGCTTCCCGCCCAGGCTGGCGGCTCGGGCAGTGCGAGCGCAGCGCCGCGTCGCCGGACGACACGCGCGCCAAGGTCGACGAACGTCGTCCGCCCGGGCCACGCAGCGGCGCTCGGGAAGCAGCGCTCGATGACGTCCGGCGCGAGGTCGACCGTGTCGATCAGCGATCCGCCGATGTAGCTCGCGATCGAGCTGATGCCCATCCGCGCCAGCGTCTTGCGCAGGCCGGCCGCGAACGCCTCGACCAGGTTCTCGATCGCTCCCGCGCGCGTCAGCGTCCTCGGCGCCACGCGACCCGGCGAGCTCGGCGGCCAGCTCGAGCGCGAGCCGCGGATGGACGGCGGTCGCGCCGACTGCGAGCGTCATCGCCATCGCATGGACGTCGAGCACGTCGGCGGCATCGACGACGAGGTCGGTCCGGCCGCGCAGTCCGGCCCGTGTCAACGCGGTGTGGACTGCCCCCGCCGCCAGGATCGACGGCACCGGCAAGTCGGTCGATCGACAACGCCGCATCGCTGATGACCAGGACCTCGACGCCGGCTTCCGCGGCGGCCAGCGCATCGCCCGCAAGCCTGTCGAGGGCCAGGCCGAGCCCATCGGCGCCCTCCGCGGCCGGCCACGTCGCGTCCGACATCGCGAATCCGCCGGCCGCGTCGCGTGAGCGCGCGGACAAGCCCACTGAGGTCCGCGACGATCGGGCGCTCGAGCCGCAGCGTGCGCGGCCCGCGCGGCGGCCCACCCAGCAGTGCCGGCCGTCGACCGAGCTCGACCCGCAGGTCCATCACGACCCGCTCGCGCTCCGGGTCGATCGCCGGGTTCGTGACCTGCGCGAACGCCTGGCGCAGGTGGTCGGCGACCGGCCGATCGAGTCGCCCTCGACCCGCGGTCGGCGTGTCGTCGCCCATGCTCCACAACGGCTCGTGGCGCCTCGAGGGCCATCGTCTTGATGTCGAGCCGCGCCTTCTCGGCGTCGAGCCCGGCGAGATAGCGCAGTCGCGTGGTCAAGCGCCGGTCGCGCCTCGATCGCGACAGCCGCCACCTCCGCTAAGTCCTCGTGGAGCGGCCGCGGCGCGTCGTGGATCGGCAGGTGGCGCAGGACGCGCGCCTTGGCGTCGGTGTCCTCGAGGATCGCCCGCCGGCCCGGCTCAACCAGCAGCATCTCGCCCGGCCCGAGCCGACCACGTCGTACGGTCTCGGCCGGAGCGAACGGCACGGCCCCCGCCTCGGATGCGACCGCGACCAGTCGATCCGTGGTGACCGCGAAGGCCGCCGGACGCAGCCCGTTCCGATCGACCAGCGCGCCGACCCGTCGACCGTCCGCGAAGACGATCGCCGCCGGCCCGTCCCACGGGGCCAACATCCCGGCCGCTCCGCCGGCGCAGCGTCGCGACGTGCGGATGCGGCGCCCGGCGCAACCCGACCGCCTCGGGGATGGCGGCCAGCAGCGCCGGCGCCAGATCCCAGCCCGTCGTCGTCAGCAGTTCCAACCCCTCGTCGAGCGACAGCGAATCGGAGCCGTCGGGCGACAGCAGCGGGCCGGCGTCGAGCAGCTCGTCGGCGATCAGCGCGGGAGCCGCGGTCGCGCGCCCGACCACGGACCTGCTCGCGGTTGCCCCGGACCGTGTTGATCTCGCCGTTGTGGGCGATCGAGCGGAACGGCTGGGCGAGCCGCCAGACCGGCGTCGTGTTCGTTGCGTACCGCTGGTGGAACACCGCGTAGGGCACGTCAAGCGGCGCCCGGAGATCTGGATACAGGTCGGCGAGTCGGGTGCCCGCCACCAGGCCCTTGTAGACGACCGACTGAGCCGATGCCGACGGCACGGACATCTCCGCAACCGCGCCGCGCGCCTCCCGCGCCGCGTTCTCGAGTCGACGCCGAGCCACGACCAACCGCCGCTCGAACGCCGCATCCGACGCGCCGGCGGGCCGCGCCACGATCGCCTGCGCCGCGGTCGGCCGCGACGAAGCCGCAGCCGAGCCCAGCGCCCCCGGCTCGAACGGCACGCGCGCCAACGCAACACCGGCATGCCCGCTTCCGCGAAGACGCGCTCCACCAGGCGTCGGGCCAAGCGTCCCGCATCCCGACCTCGCGGCAGGAACACCATCACGACACCGGGCTGCTCGACCGCTTGCGGCCCAGCGATCAACGACAGCAAGGACCGGGACAACGGGCAACGAGACTCCAGCCCCGTCGCTCGACTCACCGTCCGCTGCGAACGCCCCCCGGTGGGCCAGTGCCCCCAGCCCGGCCAGCGCCAGCGGCAGCACCCGCGAACCAGATCGACCGCCGGCATCCGCCACGAACCCGACCCCGCACGCGTCGTGCTCGAACCGCGGGTCGTACAGCGGGGCCCGGTCGTCTCGTCGATCGCGCTGGTCGGTGGCGTCCATATCGCGCTGGCGGCTCCCGAGGATGTGGAGCGGCCGCCGCCCGGCTGGGACGGAGGCCGCGTGGACGGGTGACGCTGGATGGGACAGGAGCGTTCGGCCGGACCGGGGCCGGGAGGAGCCGTCCCGGCCGGCCGTTCGCCCCGGTGGGCTAGGTCTGGTACGCCACCTCGCCGTGCGTGGCGAGGTCGATGCCCATCTCCTCGTCGCTTGGCGAGACGCGGATCCCGAGCACCACATCGACGACCTTGACGATCACGAATGTCGAGACGACGGCATACGCGACGGTCGCGCCGACGGCGATGAGCTGGTTGACGAGCTGTTGGCCGTTGCCCTCGAGCAGGCCCGTGTACGCCTTCTGGATGGCGGCCGTGGCGAACACGCCCGTCGCAACAGCGCCGAACATGCCCCCGACGCCGTGGACCGCGAATACGTCGAGCGCGTCATCGATCTTCAGGCGCGACCGCAGCAGGGTGGCGCTGTAGCACAGACCGCCGACCACGAGCCCGATGACGAGCGCGCCACCGACGCCGACGAAGCCGGATGCCGGCGTGATCGCCACGAGACCGGCGACAGCACCGCAGGCGGCACCGATGACGCTGACCTTGCCCTTGTGCAGGTAGCTCGCAAGGACCCACGTGATCGTGGCGGCCGCGGCGGCCGTGTTGGTGACCATGAATGCGTTCGCGGCGAGCCCGTTGGCCGCGACCGCGGACCCGGCGTTGAACCCGAACCAGCCGAACCACAGCAGGCCCGCGCCGAGCACGGTCATCGGTACGTCGTGCGGCTCCATCGGCTCGCCATTGACGGCGCGTCGGCCGATCAGCAGCGCGACGACCAGCGCCGAAACGCCGGAGCTGACGTGGACGACGGTCCCGCCCGCGAAGTCGAGCGCGCCGAGCTTGAACAGCCAGCCATCCGCCGACCACACCCAATGGGCCAGCGGCGAGTACACGAGGATCGACCACAGGATCGTGAACAGCACGAACGCGCCGAAGCGCTTGCGCTCGGCGAACGCACCGGTGATGAGGGCTGGGGTGATCGCCGCGAACATCATCTGGAATGCGGCGAACAGCACGAACGGCACGGTCGTGGCGTAGATCGTGGACGGCTCGATGCCGACGCCGTTGAAGAGCGCGAAGTCGAGCCCACCGATCAGCCCGAGGCCGCCGACGTCAGGCCCGAAGGCGAGGGTGAACCCGACGATCACCCAGACGACGCTCACGAGGGCGAGCCCGAAGAAGCTGTGCATGATCGTCGACAGGACGTTCTTGCGCCGAACGAGCCCGCCGTAGAACAGCGCGAGCCCCGGCAGCATGATCATCACGAGTGCCGTGGACATGAGCAGCCACGCGGTATCGCCAGTGTTCATCCATTCCTCCCGGCAGCATCCGGACACCCGATCCGAACGGGTGTGGAGCCAACGCTACGGGGAGGTCAGGGTCACGGTCGGCCCCCTGGCGGGACCGACAACGTCGCGGTTCGGGAACGACGATGGCCGGTCATCGCCGTAACGTTGCGACCCAGTGACCGACCAGCTCCTGCCCTTCATCGGCGTCGCGATCGCCGTCGTGGTCATCCCGGGCCCCGATATGGCACTCGTGGCACGCAACGTATTCCGGCACGGGCGCGCCGCGGGATACGCGACGTCGCTCGTGATTTAGCGATGCTCGCAGCCATCGGCGACGCACTCGGCCGTTCCGGCTCGCGCCGCTTCATCCGCTGGGTAAGCGGGACTGTCCTCGTCGCACTCGGTATCCGGGTCGCCTTCGAACGCAGCTGACGCTACGCGGCGGGTGACGCCGTCGATGATCGAGGCCCAGCTCGGGCCAGCTCGTCTAGGAACAGCCCGATGATGCCGGCCGTGACGATCGCGCCGAGCCAGAGGTGGACCGTCCAGCCGAGGCCGTCCGTCATGCCGATCGTCGCGAAGTACAGGGCGAAGACGACGGCCGGGACGAGGAACGCCACGATCGCATCGCCGACACGGCTGACGCCCGCCGGCCAGCGCCAGACGAGGACCTCCGTAACCAACGCCGCCAGTGCGATCCCCGGCAGCAACCGGTACTCGTCACTCATCACGGTCGCCATCGCGAGCGGCACACCGACCACGACAGCGTAAGAGCCGATCGGCAGCCGACCAAAGCGCCGACGCAGGTACACGAACGCGCCGGCCAGCACGGTCGCACCGATCAGGACCCCGGCCGCCCCGAAGCCCTGGCGGATGAAGTCCTCGCGCCAGAACGGCGTGTTCCCCTCTGACGGGTAGACGATCGTCGACCCGTCCGGCGACCACTCAGGTCGAGCCCAGCCATCGCTGGCGCCAGGGTTCTGGCTGAGGTTCGTCGCCTCACCGCCGGCGGCGGGCATCGAGTACACCTCGAAGTCGCCGGTCCGGTTCGACGTGAAGGCGATGGTCGAGCTGTCCGGCGACCACGTCGCCATGTAGCTGTCGCCGACGTCCTCACCGACCGTCAGGCGCGTCGGCTCGCCACCACCGACCGGCAGGAGCCAGATGTCGAAGTTCGAACCGCCGCGTCGATCGGAGGTGAACGCGAGTCGACTGCCATCGGGCGCGATCGCCGGGTCGTAGTCATTCGACTCGCCCGTCGTGACCGCCGTGATCTCCTTCGTCGCGAGATCGAGTCGATGGATGTGGTAGGTCCCGTCACGATCCGAGTTGAACAGCAGTGTCTCGCCGTCCGGCGCCCAGGTCGCGCCCCAATCGGAGAACGCGTCGTCGGTCAAGCGCTCCACGCCCGTGCCATCGGCGTTCATGACGTAGAGGTCGTAGACCTCGTCGATGCTTTGCGCGAAGGCGATCTGTTGCCCGTCGGGCGACCAGGCAGGGTCGCTCGCGGGATTGTCCGTGGCCAGCACGCGGTCGCCGGTGCCATCGGCGTTCATGACGTGGATCTGCACTGGGTTGTCCGCGTCGGCGCCGTCCTCCAGGGGTTGATATGAGTAGACGAGCTGGCTCCCATCTGGCGACCAGCGAGCCCCGAGGGCCCGGCCGGGCACGACCGTCAACCGTCGCTGGCCGGTGCCATCGGCCGCCATCGCGTAGAGCTGCGCCGTGATGCGCGGCTCATCCGCCGGTGTCGCCTCCGCCCAGGTGTCGACGATGGGATGGGCGTACTGGGTGAACGCGACGAGGATCGCGACCGCCATCGCGAGCGCGATCACGACGGGGCCGGCCGTCCGCCACGTCCGAGGTGCGCCCGCAAGCAGCCGTGCGCCGGCCGACCTGATCGGCGCACCGACCATCAGCATCCCGGCGGTCGCCAGCAGCAGATGGCTCGGGCTCAAGAGCGATTCCACGTCGACCTCGAAGCCGAACATCGCGTGCCAGGCCAGATCGAGCACCCCCGCGATCCCGAACAGCAAGAAGCCGAGGAAGGCGATCCGGTACGGCGGCGCCAACGTGTCGCGAAGGGGCACGCCTCGAGGTCGACCGGCGATCGCGGCGGCGCCGAGCACGACACCGAACGAGGCGGCGGCCGCATAGAGCAGCGCGTGCCAGGGCGTGAAGAACGTGTCGTCGACCTGCCCGTGGGCGTGCGCCCACAGGTCGACGTAGAACCCACCGATCAGCCAGACGGACAGGATCGTGAGGATCCAGTCCATGCGCAGCGTCGTCGTCGACGCCGTGCTGGTCGCTGGGGTCTCGGCGGTGACGGTCGCCGGATGGTCGACGGTGACGTCCATCGATCGGGATTGTGGCAGTCCGCTGTCGCGGCCGATGGCCGGGCGCGCGGTGTGGGTCAGCCCTCCCCGCGCACGCGCACCGACCCGACGCCACCCTGGATGTCGAGATCGACCCGGTTCGCGGCTGTCGCGTAGTCGGTCGATTGGAAGCCGTCGCCCATCCTGGGGTAGCGCGTCTCGTCGATCTGGTTGCTGCCGAGCGCCATCTTCGATCTGATCCGCGCCGCGACCCCGTTCGGGATGATGAACGTGAGACTCGCGGCGCCGGCCTCGGCGCGGACGTCGGTGGCTCCGGCAGCCTGCGGCAGGATCACGTTCGTCTCACTGGCACCGGTCTTGATCTCGAGCCGCCGCAGCTTCAGGTCGCGCATGTCGAGCTGCGCTCGACTGGCGCCGGTCTCGATCTTCATGTCGAGCGGCACTTCGCGCGTCAGCCCCAGCGTCCACGACGTCTCCTGGTTCAGCCAGGGCATACCCCACGTCGTGTCCTGCTCAAGCTCGACTATGCCTGGGCTGAGCTCGCGATGGACCACGCCGCCGCGGAACTCCCCGTCGACGAGGGCTCCGAGCGCCGCAGGACGGGTCGTGAGGTTGCCAGCGCCGAACTTGATCTTGACGGATCCGCTGCCGGCAGCGCGCAAGGGCACGACCAGCTGTTCCTGGGGCTTCGACCCGCCCGGGAACACCGCGCCGATCAGGAACCAGACACCGAGTGCGACGAGCAGCCACGGCCAGCCCTGCTCGATGAGCTCGCCCGGCCCCGTGCCCAGCTGGCCGGTCGTACTGAGCAGGAGCAGGACGCCGACGATCGTCCAGACGACCGGCCACGTGAACGACCAGAGGCCCGATACGCCCGGCCGCCAGTCGAGGAGCGTCGACACGAAGGAAGCGACGCCGACCAGGGTCACGAACAGCGGCCATGCCTCGCCCCACGACAGGGCCATCGACTGGCGAACGAGGAACACGACGCCGAGACCGATCAGCCACGTCCCGGCGATCAGCGGCCCGCGCCGCCGTGGGTTCATTGCGATCCGCCGGACCGTGGCCCGCGGCCCATCGCTGACATGACCAACAGGAGTCCGAGCAGGACGAGGATCAGCGGCCAGAACCAGTCGAAATCGATCTGCGGCAAGTATTCGCGGACCAGGAAGAACACGCCGAGCAGGACCAGGAAGCCGCCGAAGAGCAGGCCCGGGGACACCCCGCCACCGCGCTCGGCGCGGGCGGCGCGGCGTGCTGCGATCGCCTCCGCCCGTGCCTGCTCCGCGGACACGCCGGCTTGGACGGTGTCGCCCGTCTCGGCCAGTGGCAGCGAGCTGGCGGTCTCGCCCGCCAGGGTGGACCGCGTCGGATGGCCCGCCGTGGGGGCAGGCGGCTGGGCTGGGTAGAGCTCGTCCTCCGGGATGACGATCGCCATGACGATGTACACGAGCAGCGCGATGCCACCCGTGAAGATGACGAGCAACGCCCAGATGATCCGCACCAGCGATGGGTCGGCGCCCCACATCTCGGCCAGTCCGCCGGCGACACCGGCGAGCATCCGGTCGCGACGCGACCGATACAGTCGGTAGTCCATCAGCAGCCTCCTTCAGGGTCGAGCGTGAAGTTGGCGGCGTTGCCCTCGACCGCCAGGTCGACGACGGGCGCCCCGACGGCGCCCTCCCGGGTCCAGATGTCGCCGCTTTGGGCAAGGCCGCGGTCATCGAGGTTGTGCACGAACGTCAGCTGCTCTTCGAGCCGCAGCCGGAGCGTCGCGTCCTGCGGAGCGCAGAGCTCGATCGAGCCGGCGTTCGCCGACAACGAGCCCGCGACGTCCTGATCGACGCTGAGCCGGATCCGCCCGGCGTTCGTGGAGAGGTCCAGCCGTTCGATGCGAGCGCCGGTCGCGTCGACGCGCACATCGCCGGCATTCAGGTCAAGCTTGAACTCGGTCAGGTCGGCGCCGCCGAGTCGGATGTCGCTACTGCCCGCGTTGGTCGATAGCTCGATCGACCTGGTGGTCTCAGCGGGAAGCGTGACCGTCCACTGCTGCCGCCGCAGCCCGAAATCCGCCGGGTGACCGCAGGCCGAGCTCATCGTTCGATAGCTCGAGGGTCGGCTCATCGCCCTGGTAGTCGGCCTGGACGCGCCACTCGTTCCCGGGTGCGATCGACAGGTCGATCGTCCCGCAGTCGAGGTCGAAGGTGGCGCTGACCGGCTGGTCGAACGTTCCGGTGTCCTCGAAGCGCCGGGCGTCGCCGGAGTCGGGCACGCCGCAGCCACCCACGTTACCGATCCACGTCGTGCCGGACGCGAGAGCGCCGCCGGCCGCGACACCGATCACGATCGCCGCGATGGCCGTTCCGAGCAGGCCCGCTCTCGTTCGACCGAGGATCATCGAGAGCCCGAGGGCGACGAGCAGCAGCGGCCACAGGCGCCACGCGTCGGTCAGTGCGTTCGGGTCGAGCGCGCCCGCGCGCACGAGGAGTGGCAGGCCACCGAGGAGGATGAAGAACAGGCCCCAGAACAGGAGTGCGGGCCGGATGCGCATGGGGGGCGCCCCTTGAGCGAGCTGCGGACCGCCATGATGCGTCCACGCACCAGCGACCCGTCAAGGGCCGAACCGCCTTATGGCAGACGCGCCCCCTCGTCGTCCCGATCGGATCGGCTGATCGTCGGGCGAGCTCCGCGAACCAGCGCGCCAACGTCGCCCGGATCTTCGCGCTCATAGCGCGGCGCGAAGATATGCGATCGCCAGCTCGACATCGCCCCCACCGGCCCGGAAGAACTGCGACCACTCGAAGTCGTACTGCGGCGCCCGCACGAAGCCGCATCGCTCGTAGATCGTCACCGCAGCGACCATGAACGTGGCCGTATGCAGGCCCACGCCGCTGGCGCCCGCGTCCGCGGCGCGATCGATGCACGCGTCCACCATCGCCCGACCGATGCCCCGGCCCCTGGCCACCGGGTCCACGGCGGTGGCCCGGATCCCTGCCGTCCCATCCGGGAACCGCATCGGCATGCCCTCGGCACCGGCGTCGCGGTAGAACGTGATGGTGCCGATGGTTTCACCATCGAGCTCGGCGGCGAGGACCTCCCCCTCCTCGAGGCGGCGCTCGACGTCCATGGCACTGGCCAGGTAGGACGCGAACAGGCTGTCCGCGACGAGGCCACGGAACGACTCGTTGGCCCGTGCGATGACAGCGCGAAGAGCATCGACGTCCGCGGCGGTCGCCGGTCGGATCACTGCCTGGGTGGGCGCCATGGCCTGCATCGTCTCGCCTCCTGTATACTCCGGACTGGAGTATTTCCTTGATACTCCACATTGGAGTACATTGTCAATGGGTTCGCCGAAATTGACGCCGACCTCGTATGCCATCCTCGGGCTGCTCGCCATCCAGCCGTGGTCCACATACGAGCTGACCAAGCTCATGCGACGCGCGCTGCTCGCCGTGTGGCCCAGGGCGGAGAGCCACCTCTACCGTGAGCCGCAGCGGCTGGTGGAGGCCGGACTGGCGACCGCGACACGGGTCGATGTCGGGAAGCGGCGGCGGACGGAATACGCGATCACGCGGGCAGGCCGACGAGCACTGGAGGAGTGGCTCGCGACGCCGGCCTCACCGACCGTTCTTGAATTCAGAGGCGGCACTCAAGGTGCTGTTCGGGAACTACGCCCCACCGGATGTCCTTCAGCAACGACTCGAGGAATTCGCCGAGGAAGCGGAGGCATCCGATGAGCCGTGGCGCGCCATCGCCCGCGACTACCTGGATGGGACCGGTGCGTTCCCCGAGCGGATCCATGTGAACCTGCTGTACTGGGTGTTCCTCGACCGGTGGGCCCGCCTCCGTGCCGACTGGGCCCGTTGGGCGTCTGCGATCGTCGCGAGCTGGCCGGACGCGAGTGGCCCCATCGACCGGCAGGAGACGCTGGTCATGCTCGAGGCGGCGATCGGCGACGACCCGGACTTCCTGGCACGCCGGCCGACCATGCGACCCGTTGCAGGCGCTCGGCGGGCACGCCCGCGGTAGCGAGCGCACCTGGCGAGCCGGGTGGGATTCGAACCCACGACACAGGGATTAAAAGTCCCCTGCTCTGCCGCTGAGCTACCGGCCCGCGAGGGAACGTATCACGTTCAGTTCGGCATCGATCGGACGGCCGCTACCGCCTCGCTGACCAGGTTCTCCGGTGGCCGAGTCGCGTCGAGGGTCACGCCTGGCTCGTCAGGATGGAGCGGCTCGAGCGTCGCGAGTTGCGACTCCAGCAGGGCGGGTGGCATGTAGTGGCCGCGTCGGGACTTCATCCGGGCACGGAGCGTTTCCGTGTCCGCCTCGAGCTGGATGATGAATGTCTCGTCGGCGGGTACGGCTGAGCGCAAAACGTCCCGGTAAGCGCGTCGGAGCGCGGAGCAAGCGAGGACCGTGCCTCGGCGCCGAGCATGCCTGTCTGTGAGCAGCTCGGCCAGTGTCTGCAGCCAGGGCCCGCGATCCTCGTCGGTCAGCGGCTCACCGGCTGCCATCTTCGCGACGTTCTCGGGCGGGTGATAGTCGTCGCCCTCGATCATCTCGACGGCGAGTTCCTCGGCAAGGGCCTGCCCGACCGTCGTCTTGCCGCTGCCCGAGACGCCCATGACGATGATGTGCTTGCAGATCCTGGTGTATGTCACGGACTCGACGATGCACAAGGGACGTTCGTCACGGTGTTCCACCTGTGCCAGACCGTTCGACCCTTGGGCGTCCTCCACGGGATGAGTTGCTGTGCCATGGGTCGGCCGTTGCGTTCGGTCTCGATCCACATCTCACGAAGTCCGCGGGCGGGCGGTTCGGTCGAAACAGCGCCCCACGTTCCCCCGAAAGCACTGACGACCTCGATGAGATCTTCGCCCACCCACAAACCGTCCTCTACCAGCCAGCCCTCTGTCAGTCCTGCCTCGCGAATCTGCCGATCCCATTCTTCCCCGCGGTCGACGAGGTAGTCGTGAATAGTCATCGCGTAGCAGGCACCCTCCGCGTTGAGTCGGGACTTGACCGCCGTCTCGGGATCGTCGACGACGACGACATCGACGACATCCGACGGACTCTTGGTCGGCTGGGCAGTTAGGGGCGGGTCAGTGCCGGAAGGCCCCACCGACGGCGCCATACCAGGGCTGCGCTCAGCGGGACCAAGTCCGGTGACGAGGGCGCTAGCAAGCAAGATGATGCGGGATCGGAGCGTGGCAGCGATCGGCCTCGAGCAGGATTACGAACGTCTCGTCGGCGCGGACTGCAGACCGCAGGACGTCCCTATCCGCTCGTCGCAGTTCCGAGCAGGCGAGGTCCGTGCCGTGGCCTCGCGCGTGCCGGTCGCGAGCACCTCGACGATGCTCTTCTAAGCCAGGGCCGCCGATGTTCGTCGGTCTGCGAGATGCGGCAGCCAAGTCTTCTCCACGTTCGCGGGCGGATGGTAATCGTCGCCCTCGATCAGCTCGAAGCCGAGTTCCTGGGCAATCACCGTGCCCTACGGCGTCTTGCCGCTCCTCGATTTCACGCCCATGAGGACCTGCCGTCCCGACACTCACTCGGGCGGCGGCACCTCGGTCGGGAGGCGCTCGCCGCGAACGCCGGCGACGAGGTTCGCGGCGGCCATCGCGGCCATCTTGCCGCGGGTCGTCCGCGACGCCGACGCGATGTGGGGCACGATCAGGCAGTTGTCGAGCCCGACCAGCGGGTCGTCCATCGGGATCGGCTCAGGGTCCGTGACGTCCAGCCCGGCCGCCCAGATCACTCCGTCGCGCAGCGCCGTCGCCAACGCGGCCTGATCCACCACCGGGCCGCGCGACGTGTTCACCAACACCGCCGTTCGTTTCATCTGGGCCAGCGTCTCGGCGTTGATCAGGTGGCGGGTCACCGGGGACAGGTTGACGTGCAAGGTCACGAAGTCGCTGCGCGGCAACAGCTCCTCCAGGGGCAGATACGTCGCCCCGAGCGGATCCGTCACCGCCGGCGGCAGCGGCTCGAGGTCGTGATACAGGATCTCCATCCCGAACCCCTGCGCCCGCCGCGCCACGGCCTGCCCGATCCGCCCGAACCCCACGATCCCGATCGTCGCGCCATGCACGTCCGGCCCGAGCAGCAGCAGCGGACCCCACGTCTTCCACGACCCGGCCCGTACGTATCGGTCGCCCTCGGGCAGCCGGCGCGCCGCGGCCATCAACAACGCCCAGGCAAGGTCGGCGGTCGTGTCGGTCAGGACGCCTGGCGTATTGCCGACCGGGATCCCTCGCCGCGCGCACGCGGCGACATCGATGTTGTCGAACCCGACCGCGTAGTTGCTCACGACCTTCAGTTGCGGGCCCGCGGCGTCGAGGAACTCGTCGTCGACCTTGTCGGTGAGCAGCGTCAGCACGCCATCGACCCCGGCGATCCGCCGCAGCAGCTCGTCCCGTGGCGGCGGCAGCTCGTCCTCCCAGAGGTCCATGTCGCATGCCTCGCGGACGAGCTGCAACCCCTCCTCGGGGAGGCGGCGCGCGACGAATGCCTTGGGGCGGCCGGCGCCCTCAGGCACGACCGAGGCCGGCGACGAAGCGGCCGATCCGACCGAGCGCTTCGGACAAGTTCTCGCGCGAGTTGGCGTAGGAGATGCGGATGTGATCCGTGCCGACGCCGCCGAACGCGGTCCCGGCGAGCACGCACACGTCGTGATCGACGAGCAGCCGTTCCGCGAACTCCGCCCCGGTCAATCCCGTTCCGGAGATGTCGGGGAATGCATAGAACGCGCCGAGTGGCGTCGCACAGCGGATCCCCTCGATCTCGTTGAGTCCGTTGACGACCAGATCGCGCCGAGCCTTGAACTCCACGACCATCGCGTCCACATCGTCCTGCGGCCCGACGAGCGCCTGGACGGCGCCGACCTGGGCGAACGTCGGCGCGCACGAGATCGTATTGATGACGAGCTCGGAATACGTCTCGATGAGCGACTCGGGCACGACCGCGTAGCCGAGCCGCCAGCCGGTCATTGCGAACGTCTTCGAGAAGCCGTCGAGCACGATGGTCCGTTCCAGCATCCCGGGGAGCGACGCGATCGACACGTGCTCCTCCCCGTCGTACAGGATCCGGCCGTAGATCTCGTCGGTCATGACCCACAGGTCGTGTTCCTGGGCGAGCTCCGCGATCCGCTGCAGATCCGAACGTGTGAGCACGCCGCCGGTCGGGTTGGCAGGCGAGTTGATGATCAGCAGCCGCGTCCGCGGCGTGATCAGGCTCGCCAGTTCCTCGACGTCGAGCCGGAATTCGTGCTCCATCCGGATCGGGATCGGCACAGGCTTGGCGCCGACGAACCGCGTGAGCGACTCGTAGATCGGATAGCCCGGGTCGGGCACGATCACCTCGTCACCCGGGTCGACCAGGCCGAGGATCGCGTACAGCATCACGCCCTTGCCACCGACGGTGACGAAGACCTGCGACGGATCGGCCTCGAACCCCTTGCGCCGCGTGACATCGGCGGCGATCGCCTTGCGCAGCTCCGGGATGCCGGGGAACGGCGCGTAATGCGTGGCACCGTCGTCGAGCGCCTTCTTGGCGGCCTCGCGGACGTGCGCCGGCGTATCGAAATCGGGTTCGCCGATCTGGAGGTGGATCATCGGCCGGCCCTGCGCCTCGAGCGCCCGCGCGCGAGCGCTGACCGCGAACGCCCCCTCGGTCCCGATGGAGCTCATCCGGGCCGCGACGCCCCGGATCGACGAGACGGACATCGGTAACCTCCTGGTTACGGCAAGAGCGAGCGGATCGCGAACGCGACGTTGGCGGGTCGTTCAGCCAGGCGGCGCATGTACCACGGATACCAGTGCTCACCGTACGCGATGAGCGTCTGGACCCGATAGCCCGCCTTGGCCAGTCGATATTGCTCCCGGGAGCGGATCCCGTACAGCATCTCGACCTCGAACCCGTCCCTTGGAACGCCAGCCGGATCGACCTGCTCGGCGATCTGTTCGATCAGCCGGACGTCGTGGGTACCGAGCCCGAGGCGGATCTGGTGCCCCCGGCCGGTCTTGAGGATGTCGACCGCGAGCGACAGGTAGCTGGCATCGACCTGCCGCTTGTCGCGGTAGGCGATCGTCTCGGACTCGTCGTAGGCGCCCTTGACCAGCCGGATCGCGGGATCGAGCGACCGAAGCCGCTCGACATCGGACGGCGTCCGCTTGAGGTAGGCCTGGAGGCAGATACCTGTCTTTGGCTGATCGGCGCGGACTCGCTCGTACAGCCGGATGGTCGACTCGACGTAGTCGCTGCCCTCCATGTCGATCCACAGGTACGAGCCCGTCTCCGCCGCCTTCTCGGCCAGCCGCGTCAGGTGGACGAGCGTCCGCTCCTCGTCCAGGTCGAGCCCGAGCTGCGTCGGCTTGACCGACACCTCGCCGCGGTAGCCGCGGGCGACGATCGCGTCGAACACGCCGATGTAGTGGTCGGCCACCTCGTCGGCCTCGTCGAGGCTCGTCAGGTTCTCGCCCAGCCGCGTGTACATCGTCCCGATACCGGCGGCCTCGAGCGGTGCCGCGGCATCCAGGGCGGCATCCAAGGTTTCGCCCGGCATGAACCGCCGGACGGCGCGCTTCATGAATCGGAAGCGGGGCAGTCGGGTCTTGAGCCAGCCGTTGCGCGCCGCCCACAGGAACAGCCGACGCATCAGGGCAGGCTCCGGACCATGCCGCCGTCGACCGGGACGATCGCCCCGGTCACGTACGACGCCGCGGGGGACAGCAGGAATGCCCCGAGGCGACCGAGCTCGGCTGGATCGCCCAGTCGCCCGAGCGGGATCCGGGCGATGAGCCCGGCTCGAACTTCGTCGGTCGTTTGACCCGTTCGCTCCGCGGTGGCCTTCTCGACCTCGACGCTCCGCGGTGTCGTGAAGCGGCCCGGCGCGAGACCGTTGATGCGGACCGGCGCGATCTCAGCGGTGAGCGACTTGATCAGGCCGACCAGACCAGGTCGGAGCGTGTTCGAGGCGGTCAGGCCGGAGATCGGCTCCCGTGCCGACGACGACAGGATGACCAGGATCGACGCTCGATCGCTCTCGCGCAGGTGGGGTAAAGCGGCCCGGATGAGGCGAAGCGCGCTGTGCAGCGTGCTGTCGATGGCGTTCTGCCAGCCGGCGTCGTCGAGCTCGCCGAACGCGCCGGGTCTCGGCCCACCCGAGTTGACGAGCAGCAGATCGAGGCCGCCGAACGCGCCGACCGCCCCCTCGATGGCGGACGCCGGACCGTCCGCGGCGCTGAGGTCGGCCGGGGCGGCGATCGACCCCGGGAGGCGGTTGACCGCCGCATCCAGGCGGTCCGACGGACGGGCGACCAGTGCGACGCGTGCCCCTTCCCCGGCCAGGGCGGTGCCGATCGCCAGCCCCAGGCCGCTCGATCCGCCGGCGACCAAGGCGCGCGCTCCATCGAGACCCAGATCCACGCCGCTGCTCCTCCTGAGGCCCGATGGTACGCGACCGCCCATGGCCGCAAGCGCCCTCCCGGACGAGGCGGGCTAGAATCGCTCCCGATGACCAAGTTCTTCGATATCGACGCCGCCAACGAGGCCCTGGTCGAGGTCGGGCCGCTGCTGGCCACACTGGCCGACCAGCGCGCGGAGTTGATCCGGCTACGCGACCGGACGCTCGCGGCCCATGCGTCCGCGTCGAGCGGTGGCGGCTCCGAGATCGATGAGGACGAGGCGCAGGTCATCCGGCTGCGGATGCAGGGCATCGTCGACCAGATGGCGGCCGCGGTCGCGCGCATCGACGGTCTCGGCATCACGCTCCGCGACATCGAGCGCGGCCTGATCGACTTCCCTGCCCTTGCCGGCGGACGCCAGGTCTGGCTGTGCTGGGAGCTCGGCGAACAGGACGTCGTGTTCTGGCACGAGCTCGACACCGGCTTCGGGTCGCGCCGGCCGCTCATCGAGCTGACGTGATGGCCGAGGCCGACGCCATCCGCCAGGTCGTGGTCGGCGCGGACGGTCGAGCGAAGGCCTACCGGCCGCTCCCGCCCGCCGAGCGCATCGCCGCCGTGACGGCGGGGCTCGAGGCGTACCGGGCGGGTGATTTCTTCGAGGCCCACGAGCTGATGGAGCCTGCCTGGATGGGCACTGCCGACCTGGCGGAGCGCGCGCTGATCCAGGGCCTCATCAAGGTGGCCGCCGCCGACGTCCACGCTGTGCGCGGCAATCCCGCGGGGGTACGCCGGAACCTGGAGGGCGCTCGCGATCGACTCGCCTCCGGCGTGGACGGCTCGATCACGGGCGTGGAGGTGGATGTCACGGAGCTCCTGGCGGCCATCGATGCGCGCCTCGCCGGCGACGGCGACCTGACCTCGCCGCTCGCCATCACCTGGAGGAAGCGATGAACGCCGGTGGGCCGATCCCGTCGGTCGATGTGGCGGAGGCGGAGCGACGGCTGCGCGAGGACCCCGATGGTCCGTTGCTGATCGACGTCCGCGAGGATCACGAATTCGTCGAGGTGCGGGCGCCGGGTGCCGTCCACGTGCCGATGTCCACGTTCGCGGCACGGGCCGGGGAACTGCCGCAGGACCGGCCGCTGATGATCGTGTGCCACCTCGGTGGACGATCGTCCGCAGTGGCTGGGTTCCTGATCCGCTCCGGTCGAGCCGACGTCTTCAACGTGACCGGCGGGATGGACGCCTGGGAGCGTGGCGGGCTCCCGGTCCGCCGCGGCACGCCCGAGCCAGGCGAGGGCGATCTCCCGGGTTAGCGACGGCCTCGGCGGACCACCCGCGTTACCCAGGCACGGGCCTGCGGTTTGTGGGCGTACGCCCAGCCGATGATGATCAGGATGACGAAGTTCACCGTGGCGACGCCGGCCGCATTCGCGTAGCCCAGCTGCTGGCCGATCTCGCCATCGATCTTGAGGCCCGGTACCGTCGCCCCGAACGGGCCCAATTGGAAGAACGGGCTCTGCGGCGAGACGTTCGACCGATAGCTCGACGGGACAGCGCCATCGGCCGTCTCACCGCCGACGATCACCGCGTTTGGGCCGGTCACGAAGGCGCTGCCGCCGGTCAGCCCAGCGGGCAGGTCGCTCTGCGGCAGATGCTTCCACTCTGGGATCGTGCCGTCGTTGTTGGGGATCGACCAGTACAACTCGGTCTTGGGACCCTCGGTATCGGCACCGCCGACCAGGTAGAGGGTCCCGTTCGCCGTCCATCCCGCGGCGTCGTCGCGAGCAGCCGGCAGGTTCCACTGGTTGGCGATGTCCCACTTCACGACTTTGCCCTGGCCGGGGTTCTCGGGCAGGCCCTCGGCGGCCTCGAGCCCGACCGTCCCGACCTGGACGGCGCCCACCGGCCCGGCATCGTCGTGGCCACCGTAGACGTAGACGAAGTCACCGACGATGGCACCGAGCGCATCGGCCTGCGGGCGCTGGAGCGCCGCCTCCGGCACCCACGCACCGAGGGCACCCTGTTCGCTGAGCGGGCTCTTGTACGTCGTCGTCACCGGACCGTCGGGGCCCTCGCCGCCGATCAGCAACAACCCTTCGGCTGCGGCCAGGCCCGCGGCCATGGCCCTGGGTTCCGGTAGTTCCAGTTCGTCGACGGGCTCCCACGCAGCGAACTCACCGGTCTGCGGATCTGGCGTCATCGAGAACACGGTCGTGGTTGGAGCACCTTCGGCATCGAAGCCGCCGATCACGTAGATCGTGCCTGAGACCGACACGACGCTCGCGTCTCTCCGCGGCTCGGGCAGGGCCGGGCCCTCCTTCCAGCTGTCGAAGTTGCCGATCCCGGCCAGCTCGGCGACGAACACGGTCGACTGTGCGGCGGTGCCGTCAGACCCGCCGATGTACAGGATCTTCGTGCCAAGCTGGATGGCCGTGCCGTCCGTCCTCGGCGCCGGCAGGTCGAGCTGCGGCGAAGGCGAGGCGTGCCACGGGACCACGGCGCCGCGCGGCGCCGGGCATGGCAGCGACTCGTTCTCGGACGAGCAGAAGTTGATCGGCGACCAGACGAGCAACCCCAGGTCGACCGTCCGGTTGACCGTCAGGTAATAGGCCCGATCGGGGATGTAGCCGAGCAGCAGGAGGATGATGATCAGCCAGACGAAGGCCTTGATGCTCGCCCACGTCCAGCCGTCTCCATCGAGCAAGCCGAACAGGGCCCGCTTCTTGGGCACGATCATCCCCGGCCCGAGGGCAGGCCGCGTGGAGCCTGTCGCGCTCATTCGGCCGTCAGGGTGCCGGTCATGTTCGGGTGGACCGTGCAGTTGAACGGATAGTCCCCGGCGGCGAGCGCGGGCACCGAGTAGTCCGCCTCGGCGGGCCCGGTGATGATGTCGCCCTTGAACACGCTCGCCCCGCCGGCGTCCTTGATCTCGACGTTGTGCAGGATGCCGCTCTCGTTGTTGGCGAAGTGGATCACGAACGCTTGGTCGGCGGGACCCTGCACCGCGCTCTGGTCGAACGCCGTGCTCGAGCTGGCTGAGATCTCGACAACCTCGGCGTTGGGATCGACCGACCCAGCCGGCGACGGGCTCGCCCCACCGCCGCCTCCGAACTCATTCGTCCAACAGTCCGGGTACGGCGTGGCTCCCGGCTCGGGCAGGTAGTTCGGATCGCGCCACCCGGTGAACATCAGGACCTCGCCCGTGATGGGATCCTTCTTGGGGTCGAGCAGGTGCTCGTCGCGGACGATGTATTCGCGTTCATTGGTCGCCAGCAGGAACGCGATCAGTTCCTCGATCTGGCGGTAGTTCAGCGGCCCGGGGGGATTGCCCTGGTCCGACCAGACCGGCATCTTCGATGCTGGGTTGCCGCAGACGAATCGACCGCCGACGGTCAGCACGTTCCGGATGTAGGCCTCGTTGAGGTGACTGAACAGCTTGTCCTGGCGGTTGAGGATGGGCCCTTCGCCTCCCTCCCCATCAGGTCCGTGGCAGCGGGCGCAGTTGGCCTCATAGACGAGATAGCCGCGCTCCACCTTCGTCACCTGCTGGGCGTCGATCTCCATCTCCAGGCGCGCCTGCGTCAGACCGAGCGGAGCACCCAGCTCGTAGAACCAGTACAGCGAGATGAACAGGATGATGATGACGAGTGCCAGGAACCCGACCCACCGCGCGTTGGCCGACTGGCGGACGACCTGGGCGGCGCGTTCCGGGGAGAACTCGAGCCTGCGGATCGCCGGCGGCGAGGTGAAGCGCTCGACCGGGGCGACCTCATCCGGCGGTCGGACGGCCGGCAGTCGCTGTTCGGGGCGCTCGTCGGGATCGCGTCCGGGCTCGCGTCCGGGCGTGTCGGTCATCGGGCTCCTCGATCCGGGGAGGGAACGGTCACGGCATGCGGCTCAGATGCAGCCGGTCGGTGTGCGTGGCGGGATGATGCCGGGCTGGCCGAGCGCGACGGGGAGTGGTCCCAGGGTGATCTTGCCGGTGTCGATGGACAGCACGCCCTCGCCATCGACCGAGATCGAGAAGCGATCCATGCCGCGCGGTGCCGGGCCGTACTGGGCGCCGTCCGCCTTGATCCCCAGCCGGTCGTACCGCGACCCGTGGCAGGGACACTCCATCCAGAAGTTCTTGAGGCATGGGTTGGGCTTGCAGCCCAGGTGCGGGCAGCGCTGGTACAGCGCCCGGACGTTGAGGGCCGTGCCGTCGCCGGTCGTGTCCTCGCCCGCGGCGAACCGCTGCTGGGCGGGGTCCTTGAGAATGACGAACGCGCGGGCTTCGGCGTAGTAGGCCGGGAATCCTTCCGCGATCGGGAGCGTGCTGTTCGCGGTCTTGATCTCGTCGAGCGTGCCGATGCGCAGCACGCCGCCGAACCCGGAGCGAAGCGCCGGCCAGGCGAACGCGACCGTTCCGGCGAGCGCTTCCAGCGTGCCCAGCGCGACGCCCGCGCCGAGCGCCACGCGCATCAGCCGGCGGCGGGACATGCCCTGGACCTGCTCTTTGCGCAGCGACTTGAGCGCCTCGCTGGTGAGGGCGGCGGGCTTGTCGATGGGTTCGACTTGATAGTTGCTCATCGGCCTCTACAGGGAGAAGTACATGCCGGGCGCGGTCACGTACGGGATGATGAAGGTGTAGCCGGGGCCGCGGAAGAAGATCCCGACGAAGGTCAGGACCAGGCCCAGGATGCAGAACAGCGTGAACAGGACCACCGCCGTCTTTCGCTGGGTCGGCCGGGTCACGAGGATGTCGCCGCGATCCACGTAGGGGATCAGCGCCGCGCCGACGAGCACGAAGGTCGGGGCGAGGACGCCGGCGACCACCGGGTGCAGGTAGGCGAGCAGCTCCTGCAATCCAAGGAAGTACCACGGCGCTTTGGCGACTGCGGGCGTGACATTCCCGTTCGCCAGCTCCTCGAGGGGCGCGTTGATGAACAGCCCCATCAGCAACAGGAAGATCGACATCACGCCGGCGGCCAGGAACTCGATCGACAGCAGGTGCGGCCAGGTCATGACCGTGTCGTCGGGCTCCTTCTGGACGCGGACGACGGCGTCCTGCTTGACCAGCGCCAGCAGGCGGTACGGCCGCGCCGACATCGGCACCCGCTGCTTGTCGATCTCGGTCCGCCGCGCCGGGTCGACAGGCAGCACCTCGCGCCGGGTCGTCTCAGCCGGATCTTTGGTGTCGGTCATGTCACAGCGGCCCCGAGATGCCGCCGTCTTTCCGGATGCGCCAGAAGTGCACCGTCAGGAAGATGGCCGCGATGAGCGGCAGGAACACGACGTGTCCGACGTAGAAGCGGATCAGCGTGTTCTGGCCGACCTCGACGCCGCCGAGGAGGATGCGGTTGACCGGTGTGTTGAAGATCGGGACGTAGCCACCCATGTTCGTGCCGATGGTGATCGCCCAGAACGCGATCTGGTCCCACGGCAGCAGGTAGCCGGTGAAGCTGAGCATGATGGTCAGGAACAGCAGGACCACGCCCACGACCCAGTTGAACTCGCGCGGCGGCTTGTACGCCCCGTGGTAGAAGACCCGCATCATGTGCAGGAACACGAAGAACACCATCAGGTGGGCGCCCCACCGATGGACGTTCCGGGTCAGCAGGCCGAACGTGACCTCGCTCTGGATCTCGAGGATGTTGGTGTACGCCAGCGTGGCCGACGGGACGTAGAAGAACATCAGGTACACGCCGGTCACGGTCAGGACGAGGAACAGGAAGAACGACAGACCACCCAGGCAGAACGTGTACGCGAACTTCACCGCGTGCTGGCGGACGCGCACCGGGTGGATGTGCAGGAAGACGTTGTTCATGACCGCGTACGCGCGCGATCGTTCGTCCCGCGGGTAGGGCTGCCGGAAGAGGGACCGCCAGACCGGGCTGCGCCGGATCGTCTGGTCGACCCGTTCCAGGAAACTCACCGGGCTCCTCCTGCGACGCCGGGGGTGCCGGCCAGTTGCGCGTCCCGGTACGACTCCTTGTAGAGCCGCCCGTCAGTCGAGATCTCCTGCAACTCGAACCGCTCCATCGTAATGGCGTCGAACGGGCAACGCTTGACGCACAGTGCGCAGCGGATGCAGCGCTCCTCGTCGAGGATCATCGCGCCGCCGTTCTCCCAGCCGTAGGCCTCCTCCAGCTCGGGCAGGAGCCCCTCCGACTTCATCGTGTTGATGTCGACCATGTGGATGACGCCCTCGGGGCAGACATCCGCGCACGCACCGCACAGGACGCAGCGGAACGGGTCGAACCAGATGTTGTAGTTGCACATGAGGCAGCGCGTCGATTCGGCGACCGCGCCGTTCGCGTCGTAGCCCATCTCGACCGGGGTGTTGAAGTTGACGATGGGGTCGGTCGATGGCATGCGCGCCTGGAGCGGCACCATCGGGATGTGCTGGCGGGGCAGCACGTCGTAGAACTCGGGCATGTCGTGGCGCCATGAGCTCGTGACCTTCACGTTGGCCGCGACGGAGACGTCGGTCCGGCCGGCCAGGTAGCGGTCGATCGCATAGGCCGCCTTCTTGCCGTGGCCGGCGGCTTCGATGAGGGTCGTCGGACCGGTCACGAAGTCCCCGCAGGCGAACACGCCGCGGACGTTGGTGGCGTAGGTCGCGGGGTCGACCTTGACCCGGCCGCGGTTGATCTCGAACTTCGCCTCGACAGGGAGGAACGTCAGGTCGGCCGCTTGTGACACGGCCGGGATCACGGTCTGGGCGGCGACCGATGAACTCCGAGCCTTCGATGGGGATCGGCGAGCGACGGCCGGACGCATCGGGCTCGCCCAGGCGGTTGCGGATGAACTTGACGCCGGTGACCTTGCCGTCCTCGCCGAGCACCTCGATCGGGCTGGCGAGGAACTCCATCCGGACGCCCTCGCGCTCGGTCTCGCCGAGCTCCTCCTCGTCGACGACGAGCTCCGACCGGGTCCGGCGGTAGGCGATCGTCACGTTCTCGGCGCCGTGCCGCAGGCTGGTCCGCGAGCAGTCCATGGCGGTGTAGCCACCGCCGATGACGACGACGTCGTTGCTGACCACGAGCGGCTCGCCGAGGTTGGCCCGCTTCATGAAGTCGACGCCGTAGTCGACGCCGTCGAGATCCGCGCCAGGGACATCGAGTGCGACGGCGTCCATGGCGCCGGCCGTGATGGCGATCGCGTCGTAGTCCTGCTGGAGCTGCTCGAACGTGATGTCCTTGCCGATCGTCGTGTCGTAGATGAACGTCACGCCCAGCCGCTCGATGAGGCGGACATCCATCTCGATCGCCTCGCGCGGGAGGCGGAAGGCCGGCACGCCGATGAGCATCGTGCCACCGCCGTACGGGAGGCTGTCGAACACCGTGCACTGGAAGCCCTTCATCGCGAGCTCGCGCGCGACCGACATCCCGGCTGGGCCGGCACCGACGATCGCGACGCGCTCGGCGCGCGGCGTGATCTGCGGCATGACGTCGGGGATGCCCGACGCCTCGTGCCATTCCACGAGGAAGCGCTTCATCGCGCGGATGGCGAGCGGGCGATCGATGTCACCGCGCCGGCAGGCCCGCTCGCATGGCGCCGAGCACACGTACGAGCACATCGCCGCGACCGGGTTCGGTTCGCGGGACAGGATGTAGCCCTCTTCGAAGCGGCCCTCGGCGGCGAGGTTCAGGTAGCCCCGGCAATTCGTCCCGACCGGACAGGCTTCCTGACATTCGATGTTGCACTGCAACCAGGAGGCGTCGACGGGCTGGACGAGGAATTCCTGGGCTGGGTCGATGGCCAAGCGGGGCGTGCCTTTCCGTGGGGTGGTCGGGCTCGGGGCGCAACGTGATGATCGGCCGTTCGCCGACGGGTCGAATCTACCATCGGCCTCGTGAGCGCTGCAAAGCACCGGGGAGTCGCGGTCCGCTCGCGCGCACGCGTGACAGGTTGACGCTGACCCGTGTTCGCAGACTACGCTGGCTTTCCTGGGGGGCACCGCCCGCGCTCGGTGAGGAGTGCGATCGGATGGAGTTGCGGACAGCGTGACCGGGAGCGAATTCGTTTTCCTGGCCTTGGGCTTGATCCTCGGCGTCGCCGCAGGTGCCGCACTCCTCGAAATCCATCAGGGCGCGGCCGCCCGCTCGTGAAGTGCGGCTGACGGTCGCCCCGGACGCCATCCCGCGCCGACGGGCCGCCACGCTCGCCAATGACGCCTTCACCGATTCGCCCGTCATGACCGAGCCGGCCCACGGCGGCCCGGCCGACCGCCTCGGGCTATCGATGGACAGCGTGTCATCGTCCGATGGTCGAACACCTGTTCTTCCACCACGTCCCGGGACCCTCGCCGAGCCAGCCTTCCGACTGACCGAGCCGGCAGCGGCCTCGAACGGGCCCTTGTTGCCGGGCCCTCGCCGGGCGGTGGCAGCACAGGCGCTGCCGATATCGAGCGGCATCGACCCGATGCTGTCTGCGCTCCGGGCGAGTGCCGCCGCCAGTGCAGAGGCCGCGATGCAGGCCATCGGGTCGCCGGTCGCGACGGCGGTCAAGGTCGAGCCGCAGCTCGAGGTCGCGGCCGAGGCGACGGCCGAGGTCGATGTCGCGGCGACGGGCCCGGCGGGTCCGTCGACCTCCCGTGGTCGAACGAAGACCGGCGGACCGTCGGCTGCGACCAGTCCAGCACCGGCGGCCCCGACCGCGCCTGGCGATGCGCCGAGCGGGCCGTGCGGCGATGCACGCCGCCTGGCAGATGAGCGCTGCGAGCTGGCCGGTCGTGCACGAGTCCAGGCGACCGAGGCCGAGGAGGTGCATCGGGCGGCCCAGCGGGCCTATGACGATCACGAGCAGGCGATGGTCGCGGCGGCGGCCGCCGCCGATGCCCGTGGTGTGCGCGAGGCGAAGGACCAGGCGCAGGCGCGTTTCCGAGCCGCTCGCGCGGGAGTGCGAAGCGCGGATGACATCGAAGGCGCCGCGCGTGAATGGCTGCACGAGATCAACCGGATCAACGCCCAGACCGGCGACGCGAGCGCAGCGCTCCAGCGCGCCCGAGCCGCCTCGCCGGCGATGGCGGTCCGCCTGGAGCGCACGGCGCTCGAGGCGGAGGGCGCGCGCGTCGCGGCCGAGACCGCGGAAGCGGCGTGCGTGGCGGCACGCCAGACCCTCGCCGACTGCGAGGAGCAGGCGACGGCCGGCACACCCAGCCCCGCCCCGACGGCACGGGACGATGCTGGTGGTGGTGGCAGCCGCGACGTGGATGGCGACGACACCGGCTCGGACACACTGGTGGCGGCCCTCCGGGCAGGCGCCTCGCCGCGCATCGTGCGCCTGCTGCGCGGCGACCGGTCCGCGATGCAGGAGGTGGTGGATGCCCTAGCCGGTGACGATCCGAGCGAGCGTCGCCGCTGGCAGCTCGCGATGGCCGACTTCGTCGATGCGATCCTGGCGGACGCGATCACGGCGTCTGCCCTGGAGTTCCCGACCGATCACACATTCTGGGGTCCGTTCAATCGAGCGCAGGGGCGCGAGATCACGGCGGCGCTGTCGTCGCTCGGCTACCGCTTCGATGGGTTGGGCGGCTGGGTCGACGATCGACGGCCGTCGCAGCGCGACCTGTCGCTGGCGCTCGGCTACGCCGGTCTCGACCCGATGCGCATGCGCCACTGGCCGAGCGAGGCCGAGATGGCCACGCTGTATGAGGACGTCGAAGTCGCGGCCGCCGAGCACCTTGCCAGCCGCGCCGGTGGCCTGACGCTCGGCGAGCTCGTGACGATGCTGGGGCGGCGGGCCGACGCGCTGGCCGAGATCTGGAACGCCTGGGGCCGGATCCGGCCGGTGCTGCTCGACGAGCGCTGAGGCCTAGGCCGACTCGCCTTCGTCCTCGTCGTCGTCGATCACGATCATGCGGAGGCCTTCCGCGGCCATCACACCGATCGCCCGACCCTCGTCAGCGGCCCATTCCCGGATCCGTGTCGAGAGGGCATCCATGTCCCGGATCTGGCTGCGGTGCTCGGCGAGGGCGGCGAGCTTCCGGTCGATCGTCGCCGTCACGTCGATCCACGCATCCGGCCGCTCCGACCAGAACAGGTAGATGCGGCTGACCTCGTGGGCAGCCAGCCCATTCCGGGCCAGCGCCGGGAAGGCCATCGGGTTCCGTGCCGCCGGATAGACCGCGTCGACCGCCGCCATGCCGGCGGCTCGATGATCGGTGTGGTTCACGCCCCCACTGCGATAGAACAGGGTCTCCGGATCCGTGGCGAGGACGGCGTCGGGCTTGAACGTGCGGATCTCCCGAACGAGCAGCTCGCGCAGTGGCAGATCATTGGCGAGCGCACCGTCGGGCTGGTGGAGGAAGCTCACGCCCGTGTAGCCGATGACCGCCGCGGCCGCCCGCTGCTCCGATTCGCGGACCGCCGCGAGCTCGAGGGGGTCGGCGTCAGGGTCCTCGCCGCCCTGGTCACCGGACGTGCAGCAGACCAGCCAGCCGACCGAGCCAGCATCGATCCAGCGGGCGGCAGTGCCGGCCGGCCCGAAGTCGGCATCGTCTGGATGACCGGCGATGACCATGAACCGAGCCGGCCGCCGATCGTGGTCCTGCGGCGCGTCCGCGTCGATCGTCATGCGTCCGCGGAAATCGTCTTGCGGGCCGTTCGAGGGGCGCGTACGCTTGAGGCCGAGACTTCGCTCGTCTCCCCCCACGAGCGAAGTCTCTTTTCGTGTCTTGGGCGGCCCGTCAACCGACCGTCACCTGGCGACCGCCTGGAGCTCGTCGAGCGCAGCCATGACCTCCGTGGCATGGCCCTCCGGCTTGACCTTCGGCCACACTCGGGCGATGCGACCGTCCGGGTCGACGAGGAACGTCCGCCGGGCCGTGCCCATGTAGGTGCGACCGTAGTTCTGCTTCTCGACCCACGAGCCGTAGGCCTCCGCGACCTCGTGCTGCTCGTCGACGAGGAGCGTGAACGGCAGACCGAACTTCTCGCGGAAGTGTCGCTTGCTCGCCGCGCCCTGCGGACTGATCCCCCACACGTCCGCGCCGCGCTCGGTGATGGTGGCGTTGGCATCGCGGAACTCGCACGCCTCGACGGTGCAACCGGGCGTGTCGTCCTTCGGATAGAAGTACAGGATCGTCCAGCGGCCGTGCTGGTCGGCCAGGTCATGGACGGTGCCCGCCTCGTCGGGGAGGGCGATCGGCGGGGCCTGGTCGCCGACGTTCGGCATGCTCATCGCGTGAGCGTAGCAGGGGTCTCGACGACGAGGAGGCGGCCCGTCTCCAGGGTCACCGTCGCCGTGTCGATCGTGCGCCGGTTCGACAGTCCGCGCGAGCGCCCCACGAGGAGCGGCTCGCCGGCGAGTGGGTATGCCAGACCTGTCGTCGTGACGCCGGTCGCGTCGCCGCCGATCGGGAACAGCGACACCAGGTCGCCGGCGCGACCGCTGATGGTGAGTGTGGCGGGCGACCCGCCACCAGCGGGCGCCGTGAGCAGGCGCACGCGGGCGTCGGCAGCCAGCAGCCGGACATCGATGCCCCGCAGCTCGGGCATCGCGAGGAGTGCCAGGTTGGCGAGCGCGTGGTCCAGGCGCGGCCCGCCGAGCGCGCCGAGGATAACGATCGCCGCAGGTCCGCGCCCGAGGGCCGCCAGCACCGCCAGCTCGGTGTCGGATTTGTCCTTGTCGAACGGCGAGCGATCGACCGGGATGCCGGCGGCCTCGAGGGCGCTGATCCCGGCCTCGCCCAGGGAATCGCCGTCGCCGACCCAGCGGTCGATGCGGAGACCCAGCACCTCGGCATGCCGGGCGCCGCCGTCGGCGGCGATGACGAGCACATCCTCACCAAGCCAACCCGGCCAGGCGCGGTCGATGGCCGCGCGCGAACCGACCTCGCCGTCGGCGAGGATGACGGCCTGGGCGGTCGACTCCATGGCACGGATGCTAACGGGCGCCCGCTGACCCGATGCTAGACTCCGGCCGTGCCCGACCCCTCCGACCATCCGTCCGTTCGACGCGTCCTCGCCGCTGCGACGCGGAAGGGGATCGACCTCGACATCGTCGCCTTCGACGAGTCCACCCACACGGCCCAGGAGGCGGCGCTGGCGGTCGGTGGGGAGCTCGGCCAGATCGTGAAGTCGCTGGTCTTCCTGGCACCGACCGAGGAAGGCCCGCAGCCGATCGTGTGCCTGGTGTCCGGGCAGAACCGCGTCGATGTCGCGCGGCTGGCTGCCGTGACCGGAGAACCGGAAATACGCCGCGCGACCGCGCGCGAGGCGCACGAGCTGACCGGGTTCGTCATCGGCGGCATCCCGCCGATCGGGTTCGACCGGCCGGTGCGCGTCGTCATGGATCCGGACCTTGGGCGATACAAGACGGTCTGGGCGGCGGCGGGACTGCCGACGGCCGTGTTCGAGGTGCCGCCCGCCACACTGCGCACGCTGGCGAACGCCACGGTCGCGCCGATCTCGGAGGAGCGCCGCGCGGCCGACCTCGAGGTGGACACGACCGCCGATTCCGAGGGTGACGGCGACGGTGAGGCGTCCGGCCGGCTCGCTTCGACGGGGGCGTGAGCGGCGCGACCGGTTCGAGCCAGGTGGCGCCCGAGCCACGCAACGCCACGATCACCTACCCCGGTGGGTTGCGGGCCCGGTGGCGTTGGGGCGGGAGTGGGCAAGCTACTGCGATCTTCGCGCTGAGTGAGGCGGGCGGCGCGCTGTCGGACTTCGGGCCGCAGATCAGCGCCGACCCAGATGCGCTCTGTCGCGCGGAGCTGCGTCTCGACGGGCCGCGTGGTTCCTGGACGGCGCGCTTCGCGTCGACCATCTTCGACGAGCCGCGGGCGACCTACTGGGACACGGCCGGGCTGTTGATCGTGTCGTATGGGTTCCACACGTACGGCCTCGACACCGCGACCGGCGAGCTCCGCTGGCTGCATCGATCGGCCACACCGATCGTGGCGCTCCTCGGTTCGCCGCGGCTGGGGCACGTCCTGGTCCAGGCCGAGATCGAGACCTTCGCACTCGAGCCGGACGGGACGGTCGGCTGGCGCGTCGCGCACTCCGACGTGGTCACCGCGGCCGAACTGGTCGGCGGTCGGCTGGTGCTGACCGGGTTCGACGGCCAAGTCAACGCGCTGGATCCGGTGACGGGACGGTCGGCCAACTGATTTCGTGGTTGTGGACGGACGGTGGATAACCCGGCTGGATTCGCCCACATTCGTGGATGACCGCAGTTGACCGTGGCGCAGCCGCGCCCGTAGCGTGTAAGCAGCCCGGAGGGGCCGAACGATACTAACGGCGGCGATCGCATCAACGCCCACGTGTCGTGGAGGTTCCTTCGGGCCCTTCCATGTCCGGCGCCCGGCGGCGCGCTGCCCGGCGGGCTCGCGCGACGACAGCGGCTATAGTCGCCGCCGTGACCCCCCTGATCCCGATCGCCGTCGGCCTCGTCGCGCTCGCCATCGGGGTCGCGATCCTGCGCTCCTTTGGTGACAACTATCGCGTCGGGCGCCTGCTGGCGGTCGCACCGATCGTGCCAGTCGCCCATGCTCGCGCGCTGGCCACCGGCCCGAAACGGTTCGTGGCAGTGCAAGGACGGATCGATGCCGAAGAGGACTTCGAGGACGACGCCCACCGGCCGCTCGTCCTCCGACGAGTCCGCTTCCAGCTGGCGGACGGAAGCGGCTGGACGACGGTCGACGAGCACCGCCAGTCCGTCGCCTTCGAGGTCCGTGAGGGGCTGGACGCCATCGCGATCGACCATGACGTCCTCGACGCCGGCCTGATCGTCGTCCCACGCGAGTCGGTGGGGACCGCCGCCGATGCACTGGACCGGGTCCCGCCGGACACGGCGCCGACCACGCCGCTCCGCCTGCGCATCGAGCAGCTCTCGTCGGTGGAGCACGCCACGGTGGCCGGCGTCCCGACCATTGATGCTGCGACAGGCGAGATCCGCATGACCGCCGGCCTGGGCCGTCCGCTCATCGTCACGACCCTCGAGCGAGACGAGGCCATGCGCGTGCTGGCAGGCGACGCACCCCGGCGTCCGCTGGTCGCCGCGATCGCGCTCGCGATCGGGTTGATCGCCCTGACGATCGGGCTGGCGTGGGCGCTCCTTGGCGCCATCACCGGCACGGCGGCCGCCGCCACACCTTCTCCGAGCGCGGTGATCGGGGGCGACCCGCGCAGCAGCGGCGAGGGGCCGGGGCTGGTCGGCGACCCGCTCACGGCGATCGTGCTGGTCCTCGCGATCGGCCTCGGGGCAGCGCTGGCGACCGCGATCTACGTCCGCATGACCGGGGGTCGGCGAGCCTGATCGTGCGGGTCTCGCGGGCCGCGACTCGCCGGGACCTTCGGCCTATTGGCAAGAACTGTGAGATTGGTAGCCTCGGCTCCCGTGCACTTCACAGTTCCTCCATCCGGGTCATGAGCCCGCACCTGCCGCCTCGCCCGACCGACGCGACCTTGACCGTCACCAAGGCCGCGCGTCTGCTCGGCGTGCACCCGAACACCGTCCGTGCGTGGAGCGACGCGGGACGGCTGCGCTTCTACCGGATCAACCCGCGCGGCGACCGGCGGTATCGGCTCGGCGACCTGCAGCGGTTCCTCGCAGCCGCCGAACAGGGTGCCCATGACACCGGACGCGCGGCGGCCGGCGCGCGCCGCCACCCAGACGGGCGCGAGGATCAGAGCCGGATCGATCTCGCGCCGCTCCTCGACACGACCGACACCGACCGGCATCGGCGCGACCTCGCACTCCTCGACTCGATCGCCCGCGAGCCATTCGGCCAGACGACGCTGGACGAGGACCTCGATCGGGTCGCCGATCTCGTCCGCGACGCCGGCGACCGCGCGATGGTGGTCATCTGGGAGCGCAGGGACGACCGGCTTACCCCGGCTGCCGTGGCCGTACCACCCGGCGTCGCCATGCCACGTCTGCTGGATGTGCCGCGATCGTTCGGTATCCTGGGCCGGGCACTCGACCTCGCCGACCGTCGCACCGCTCGAGGACCGGACGTCCCGCCCGGTTCGCTCGCTGTGGAAGGCGAGGACAATGATCGTGTGACGGCCACGCTCCTACCCGGCGATCGGGAGGAGCTCGCGGCGGCCATCCCGGGTCGCGACGGACCTTGGGGATGTCTCCTGATCGTCGCGTCCCCCGGCGACCGCTTCGGTCCCGCCGATCGCGACCTGGTCACGGTCCTCGCCGACGCCATCGGTGCGATCGTCGGCGTCGTCCGGCGCGAGGAGGAGGTCGCCCACCTCCTCCACCGCGCCGAGGCACTGCGTCGCGTGGCAGGGGACATCGGCAGCGGGCTCGACCTCGACCGCATCCTCGCCGGCCTGGTCGACCACGCCATGGTCCTCTTCGAGGGTGACCGCGCCGCTGTGTATGTTCACCGACCCGACGGGCAGACCGTGGCGGAGGTGAGTCGCGGACTATCAGCCGCCTACGTCAATGCGGTAAGGGATGTGCCGGAGCGCTCCCTGCCGGCGGCCGCCATCGCCGCGCGCCGTCCGTTGTTCGCGAGCCACTACCGCGATGACCCGCGCGGTGCGGACGTGCGTGCGGCCGTCGTCCAGGAGGGCTACGACACGATCTGCACGGCGCCGCTGCTGGACGGCGATCAGGCGCTCGGGCTGCTCAACGTCTATCACGATCAGCCGCGCGCGTGGACGGCCGATGAGCTCGAGACGATCGCCGCGCTCGCGACCCAAGCGAGTATGGCCATCCGCACCGCGCAGAACTTCGAGCAGATGGCGACCTGGACGGCCCAGCTTCAGTCGATCCAGCAGCTTGGTGCCCGCCTGAACCACCTGTCCAACGTGCGTGACATCGGCATGGCCATCGGCACCGAGCTGCGCCAGCTGATCGACTACCACAACGTCCGCGTCTACCGGCGCGTGGACGACCAGCTGGTTCCCGTCGCCCTCGCCGGACAGGTCGGCCAATACATCGACGAAACGCCCGACCAGCTCAAGGTCGCGATGGGCGAGGGCATCACCGGCTGGGTGGCGGAGCATCGCATCGCCCAGTACCTGCCGGACTCGAGTAGCGACCCGCGAGCCAGCACGATCCCGGATACCGAGGACGACCTCGATGAGTCGATGCTGCTCGCGCCGATGCTGTTCGAAGACGACGTGCTCGGCGTGCTCGTCCTCGCGAAGCTCGGGCTCCACCAGTTCAGCGACGACGACCTCCGCCTGCTCGTGATCTATGCGAGCTTCGCGGCCCAGGCCATGGCCAATGCCGATGCCACGGAGCGACTACGCCAGCAGTCGACGGCGCTCGAGCAGCAGCTGGCCAGCCAGCGGGCATTGCTCCAGATCACCGAGTCGATCCTGACGACGCTCGACGGGCGGGACGTCCTCGAAGGCATCACCGACCGCTTGGGCGGGTTGATCGCCTACGACAACATCGCGATCGAGGTCGTCGATCCGGCGAGCGGGCTGCTCACGCCGTTGACCGCCCGCGGTATCCACGCCGCGTCGTACATGGAGCCGTGGGAGAGCGGCGAGACCGGGGTCGCGACCTGGGTGGTCGAGCACAACGAGCCCGTCTACATCGAGGACGAGCGCAACGATCCGCGCGTCAATCACTTCCGCTCGCTCGACGACGACTCGTCGATGGACGGCAGCCTCATCGTCGTGCCGCTGCGTGGGCGGTCGGGCGCCATCGGCGTCCTCACGATGGAGCGCCTGGGCGTGGCCAACCCGTTCGCGCCGGACGAGTTCGACCTGGTCAAGCTGTTCGCGGCGCAGGTGTCCATCGCGCTGCAGAACGCGGAGGTCTATCGCGCGATCGAGATCCGTGCCCAGACCGACGGCCTGACCGGTCTGCTGAATCACGCGACGTTCGAGGACCAGCTCGGTCGCGCGGTCCGCGACGGCACCCCGTTCGGGCTGATCATGCTCGACCTCGACGACTTCCGGCTCGTGAACAACCGGATGGGCCACCTGGCCGGCGACGAGGAGCTGCGGCGGATCGCCAAGGCGCTCACGCGCTCCGGGCGCGATTCGGATCTCGTGTTCCGCTACGGCGGCGACGAGTTCGCGTTCCTCCTGCCCGGCACCGACGCGACGGGTGCCCGCCAGGTCGCGGAGCGTGCCGGTGCCGCGGTGCGCGGGCTTGGTGGGCCGGTCACAGCATCGATCGGAGTGGCGACCTTCCCGGCCGACGGCGCCACGTCCGCGGACGTGCTGCTGGCCGCGGACCGGGCGTGCTTCGTGGCCAAGCGCGGCGGACGTGACCGGGTCGCGACCGCTGCCGAGGGTCTCGCGCTTGCTGCCGAGTTCCGGCCGCAGGCGCCGACGCCGGTCGACTCGGAGGTCGAGGCAGCCAGCTAGGCCTGACGCGGGCACCATTCGCGCCATGCGAAGCCACCTCGCGCGCGCAGCCGCCCTCGCCATCGCCATCGCCATCGCCATCGCCGGCAACGTCGTGGCCTGCATCCCACCGCCGGCCGCGTCGACGCGCCGCACGGATCAGCCCACCGCGTCGGCGGTCGCCACACCAGTCGCCTCGCTGAGCGGGCCATCGTCGCGGCCGTCGTTCGTCCGCCCGACGCCCACGCCGCTGCCGACCTTCCTCGTCTATACGGTCCGCCCGGGCGACACGCTGACGTCGATCGCGCGGCTGTTCCGCACGACCGCCCGCAGCATCGCCTTCTGGAACCGGACGACCTACCCGTCACTCGACCCTGATTCGCCGCAGTACGCGCCCGACTCGATCAAGGCGGGCTGGAACCTGCTGCTGATCCCGGATGTCGAGCTGGATCCCGACGACCTGCCCGAGCCGTCGCCGACCTGACGTCAGGCCCCGGCGAGGTCGAGCAGGAACGGGAACACGTACGGCTCCGAGGTGATGCCCGCGAACCCGAGCACGGTGAAGACGAGCAGGAGCGCGGCGAACGCGAGCAGGACGAGGCGGTCGGTCCGATCGAACCGCAGCTCACGCAACCACGTCCGCCGGCCCGTCCCGAACGCCCGCAGGTCCATGGCGTCGATCGTGTCCTCGGCGCCGGCGATCGCGTTCACCACGGTCGGGACGATGACGGGCCTCGACCGCCGCACGCGGGTCGAGAAACCCTTTCGCGCCCGCGGAATAGTCGAAGCCCGCGGATGCGCTGCGCATCGATCGTCGTCTGGAAGTCGGCCGCCAGCGACGGCAGGAACCGGAACGTCAGGTCGATGCCGAAGGCGAACTTCTCGGGGACCCCGAGTCGCCGGAAGGCGACGCCGAAATCAGACGGCGCGATGGCGAATGCCACCGGGAACCCGATCGTCGCCATCGACAGGTAGCGCGACGAACAGCGTCACGGCCAGGCTGATCGATTCGGCGGACAGCGGCGTGCCGAGGATCGGCAGCGGAAGATGACGTGGGCTTCTCGATCGGCACGTCCGCGGTCGTCCCGCCGGCGAACAGCATGTTGACCAGCACGAGTGACGCCGATGAAGACGAACGCGACCGACCAGTTCCGCCGGATGTACCGCCACGGGATGCTCGCCGTCCGGTAGTAGAGGACCGACAGCAGCAGCAGGATCAGCAGGTAGCGGATGTCCCAGACCTGCAGGACCGTGAAGATGATAGAGGACGACGACGAGGATGAGGACACGGGGGTCGCGGCGCGCGAGCCACGACCCCCGTCCCAGATACCGCGGGGCGATGTTCATGACGGCCCCGCGGCGCGGGGAGCGCTAGCGGCCCAGCTGGGCCTTCACCGGCTCCCAGGCGTACACGAGGATCGGCACCAGGATGACGGTCGCGATGATGTCGGCGACGACGACCGGGATGTAGAAGGACGTCAGCGACCGCCCACGGTACCTCGCCGGCCTGGATGATGAGGTCGGTGAACGACGAACAGGAAGCCGATGATCGACCGCGATCGACGCCGGCGACGGCGCCGCCGATCGCCCGGTCGCGCAGCGATCCGTTGGTCCAGCGTGGCCAGGTACATCGGCGCCAGGCCGGCGATCGAGGCCGACGAGGCCGTTGGCGATGCTCCAGTTCCAGGACGTCAGCGCGCCCCAGCCGGAGAGCTGGTCGCCGATCCCGTTGCCGACGAGGCCGGTGAAGAACCCGACGATCGGGCCGAACGCGTAGCCGAAGAACGGCACCAGCGCGAATGCGGGCCGCACGGACACGGTGCGTGCCGGGGATCGGCACCTGGGCCACGAGCAGGATGCCGTACAGCGCGGCGCCGATGGCGGCATAGACGATCGTCCGCGATGTCACCTCCCAGAGGTCGTCTCGCGACATGGTCGCGGTCGACATGTGGAATCCCTCCTAGAACCTGTCCCGCTACCGTTCCCTCACTCGATCACGTCTCGGAACCTCGACGCAGTTCCTCCTTCCACGCCCACCTTGCTCGCTGCCGGTTCGCGGGCGACGACCCGGCGCGCCAGTGTCTCGGCATCGAGGAAGCCCTGCTCCCGATCCCCCCACCGGGCGTTCGCCGCCATCAGCGACGTCGTCCGCAGATTGCACGCCCGCCAGCGATCCGTGTCCGCGATGACCTCTAGTCGGGGGTCCGTCGGCGACGATCCGACCGTCCCTGAACAGCAGGATACGGTCCGCGTGCGTCAATGCAAGGTCCACGTCGTGCGTGACGAAGTACATGCTCTCGAGCCCGGGGATCGCCAGCGACCTCGCGCATGAACGCCTCGGCGGTGCGGTGATCCTGGCCTGCGGACGGCTCGTCGAGGATCAGCGTCGACGGGCCGCAGGGCGAGGGCGATCGCCAGCGCGAGCCGCTTCTGCTGGCCGAATGACAGCGCCAGCGGCGGTCGCTCGAGGATGTCCTCGAGGTCGATCGAGCGCGGTCCGCGTGAGGACGTCCGTCGATCAGGGCATCGAACGTCGCCGGATCGCGGCCCAGGTTCGTGGGGCCGAACAGCAGCTCCTCGCGGACCGTCCGGGCGAACAGCATCTGGCTCGGGCTCTGGAAGACGTAGCCGAAGATCGTCGCGAGCTGGGCCGTGGTCCGCTCGGCGGCATCGCTGCCGTCGACGAGGATCGTCCCGGCCGTGACGGCGCAGCAGGCGCATCGCCGTCCGGAACGCGTGGTCTTGCCGGAGCCGTTCGGCCCGAGGATCGGCCACGATCTCCGCCCGGCCGAGGCGAGCGTCGACGCCGTGCAGGATCCGGTGTCGCCGATCGACGCGTCGACGCCGCGGAACTCGAGCCGAGGCGGCGTCCCGTCGGCCTCTGGCGCGGCACCGTGCGACGCCGATCGCGACCGGCGGCCTCGGCGGTCTCGAGCCTGTCCGTCGCGGCGCGCGCTGCAGGACGACGTCGAACGGCAGCTTGACGGCTCCGGGATCGGCGATGCGCGAGGAAGCCCTCGACGGGGCCGAGGTAGCGGGTCGTCCCTTCCTCGAGATAGAGGACCCGATCCGGCCGCAGGTCCAGCGCCTCCTCGACGCGGTGCTCGACGATGATGCACGGCGTCGCCCGCGTCGGCCAGGTCCCGAAGGATGCGCCAGCAGTCGCTCGGCGGTCGCTGGATCCAGGTTCGCCAGCGGCTCGTCCACGACGTAGAGCCGGGGCCGCATCATCAGGATCCCGGCGACGGCCAGGAGCTGTCGCTCGCCGCCGGACAGCGCGCTGGTCTCGCGGCCGAGCAGTGGCTCGATCCCGGCCTGGGCGGCGACCTCGCGCAGATCGAGCCGCGGATCTCCTCGCGTGGCATGCCCAGGTTCTCGGGCCCGAACGCGAGCTCGGACTCGACCGTCGCGCCGACGATCTGCTTGGCCGGGTCCTGGAGCACGGTGCCGACGGTCAGCGCGATGTCGCGCAGCTTCAGCTCGGTGGTCGGCCGGCCGTCGACCCTGACGACGCCGCTCGAGCTCGCCCGGGTAGGCGTGCGGGATGAGTCCGTTGATCGCCCGGATGAGCGTGCTCTTGCCGCAGCCCGACGGGCCGGCGACGAGCACGACCTCGCCCGACGTCGACGTCAGCGAGATGTCGCGGATGGCCGGCTCGGTCGCGCGCCGGTAGCGGAACGTCAGGCCCTCGACCTCGACGAGCGGCGCCGAGCGGTCTCGGTCACGCCTCGGGCGTCGGGTGCGTCAGGCCGGCGCGGATCCGGGCCGGCCGGTCCAGGGCGAGGCCGAGGCGGTCGCGCCGCGTCGCCCTGGTTGTCGGCCAGCGACAGGTGGCCCTCCGAGTCCGCCATCAGCAGCGACGACCCGACGGGCACGCGCCCGAAGGTCCGCTCCCAGACCGTCCGCTCCTCGACGGCCGTGGCGCCGTCGTGCGCCGGGAACTCGATGACCAGCGGGCGCCCGGCTCGAGCGGTCCGATGCGCCGCCTCGAGGTCGGCGGGCGTCGCCGGCGAAGCGTGACGTTGCCGAAGATCAGGACGTGGACGATCGAGGTCTCGAGCACGCCCGTCGCGCGACCGTCGGCCGGATGCTCGGGCAGCCGGACGAGCTCGCTCGACGTCGACCGGTCGGCCCGACCGACTCGAAGGGCACGCCGGCCGCGAGGTGGCGCGGCCATCGGCGCGAAGATGTCGCGGCCGTGGAAGCTGGACGAGATGACCGGCGAGCATGAGGTCCCGGTTCTCGAGCGACCGCGCCTCGACGATGCCGCCGAGCGCCTCCGGCGGCCGCCGATGAGCAGCCCGTTGTCCGGCCCGATCAGCACGTCGCCGCGTGCCGACCCGAGGCCGACCGCCAGCCGCTCCGTGCCGACGCCCGGGTCGACGACCGCGACGTGGATGCCGACCGGCATGTGCGGCAGGGCGAACACCAGCGACCCGGCGCCGCTCGCGGATCGAGTAGCGCGGCACCTGGTGGGTGATGTCGATGATGTTGGCGTCCGGGCAGATCCGGAACATCACGCCGCGACAGACGGCCGGCGCGGACGGTCCGAAGTCGGTGAGGAAGGTGATGACCGGGACGCATCGGCGGATGGTACCAAGGCCGCCGTGCCAGACGCGCCGAAGCGGCGCCGGGAGGAGGTACGGCGCCGCTTCGGCGTTGGTCGATCGCTCGGGCGGGAGGAGGGTCTCACCCTCGCGATCGGGATGTATTCGGATCAGTGCGGTCGGGCTGCGCCTCCGTCCGAGGCGCCGAAGCGTCCGGTGCGAACCATGGCTTGTGAGGAACAGCAGTTGGTTGACCTGGCGGATCGACCAGCGCACGTCGGCGATGGGGATGCCGCACATGAAGGCGGTCAGGGTCGCTGCTTCGTCAGGCGTGAGGCCCCTGCTCACCAGGAGCCGATAGGTCGAGCGGGTCTCCAGCCCGGCCGTCTCGTCCGGAGCTGGCGTCGGGGCCGGGGAGGGCCGCGCTGTCGTTGCCGCGGAGCCAGTTCCGACCGTGGACGCGGCCGCGACCAACCGTGCCGACGAAGCGTGGCGAGGCGATCGCCCGCGTCCCCGTGAACCTCGCTGCGCCGGCCCGTCCATGTCCCATCTGGCCCTTCGGTTCCCCTCGATCCGCTCCGGAAGGTCCGGTGCGGTACCGGCATGCTGGTCCCAGCTGTCACCAGTCGCGACGACCCATCAGTCCTATGCCGACCGGTACTTCCGGCGAGGACCGGCCTCTCGCGACTCCGGGCCGAGACGACGGCCGAACGGCCATCGCTAGACTCGGCGGATGCGTGTCCGTCGATTGGGTCTGCGGCTCATCGCCCTCGGCCTGGTCGCGGCGTGGGGGATGGCAGCCGCGCTGGTGCTGATCGCGTACCGACCCGGTGGCCCGTTCGACGTCGTCGTCGGCATCACGATGTTGCTGCCCATCGGCATCGCGATCGCCGGCGTGGTCTGGCCGCCACTGGCCCGTCGCGAGGTCGACCCACGCGCTGATCGTCGCGCTCGGCCTGGCCAGCCTGCTGGTCCTCTTGCCGTCCATCGGCGGCGTCCTGAACCAGCTCCAGGCGTACGGGTCGCAGACGCTCCTGCCGTCGCTCGAGGCCGCCTACCCGTGGCTGCTCGCGCTCATCGGCACGAGCCTGTTCACCGGCTTCGGGCAGGCGCGGCGGCTGATGGGTGGCGCGGCCCGTCGCCGGCAGCGGCTGCGCCTCGGGCTGGCCATCGCGACGGCAGCCACCCTCGTCGCGGGCACGGCCTTCGGCGGCGCGGCGATCGCGAACGAGCTCAGCCTGCGCGTGCTCGACCGGCCGTCCGGGAGCTCGCGCTTCGGGCCGACCGATCTCGGGCCTGGCATCGAGCCGCCGGAATGCGATGGTCGGCTCGTCGCGGGCCTGACGTCGCGCCTGACCGCCCGCTTCGTCGGGTCGATCGATGGCCGCCAGACCGGCACGGTCGAGCTCACCGGTATCCGCGCGGGCTCCGACTTCCGCTGGCTGGCCTACGTCGCGACCACTCGACGCCTTGGTCAATACGGGCGCGCCCGGCACGGCGACGTGGCATGGATCCGGACGCCGGAGGCGGGATGGGCTCGGACGGAGCTCACCAGCGTCGAGGACTCGACACTCGACCTCCAGGCGGTCCGTGTCGCCCTCACCAGCGGTGCCCGGGCGACCGCGGAGGACTACGGCATCGAGGTCATCGAGCGTGCGCCCGCCCGACGCTGTCGCGTGTCGGTCGACGGCCGGACGTTCCGGGCGAGCTTCCCCCCGGTCGCCTGGCTGATCGGCGACGACGACCTCGGCCGGTGGCGCGGCCAGCTCGACTATTGGGTCTTCCTCGATGGTTCGCTGGGTCAGGTCGCCGGGTCGGTCAACGGCGAAGGCGGCGGTCTCGCCGACGAGGCCATCCAGGGCCGGATCGAGATGCTGCTGACGGCCACCGAGCGTGGACGCAGGATCGCCGTCCAGGCGCCGGCACCATGACGTACGACGACGAGGAGCGCCCGTTCGGCAAGCGCGATCGGCTCGCCCGGATGCTGCGCGTCGTCGCGGTGCTGCGCGGCCACCCCGACGGCATCCGACCGGCCGAGATCGCGAAGCGGACGGGCGTCGCGACGCGGACCGTCTACCGCGACCTGCGCGCCCTCGAGACGGAAGTCGGCGTGGCGGTCTGGTCGGAGGACGGGCTGTGGGGCGTCGTCGGCGAGGAGTTCCTGCCGCCGCTCAAGCTGACCCTCGACGAGGCGATGGCCGTGGTGCTGTCGGCGCGCCTGATGGTCCGCTACGCGGACAAGTACGACCCGGACCTGGCCGCCGCCTTCGAGAAGCTCGAGGAGGTCCTGCCGAAGCCGTTGGCGGAGCACGTCGAGCGGACCCTCGACGTCCTGGCCCAGCATCCGCGCGACGCGGCATTCAGTGAGCGCGTCCACCGGCTGACGCGGGCGTGGGCGGAGCGGCGGGTCGTCAACCTCGAGTACGAGCCCGCGCGGTACGCGCCGGAGGCGGCCGCCCGTCGCGCGGTCGTCCGCCCGTACCTCATCGAGCCGTCGCTCCAGACCCACGCCCTCTATCTGATCGGCTGGGACGAGACCAGAGACGCGCTGCGGACCTTCAAGATCGAGCGGATCCGGGACGTGGCGCTCACGCCACGGACCTTCGAGCTGCCAGAGGGCGATGGCATCGAAGGCGCCCTCCGGCGCGCCTGGGACATCATCGCCGACCAGCCGGCGACCGAGGTCGTCCTCCGCTTCGGCCCATCGGTCGCGACCCGCGTCCAGGAGGCGACGTGGCATCCGACGCAGCGCGTCGAGGTCGGGGCGGATGGGTCGTTGACGTGGCGGGCGACGGTCGCCGGAACCATCGAGATCCGGCTCTGGATCCTGTCCTGGGGCGACGACGTGGAGGTCCTCGCGCCCGACGAACTGCGATTTGACGTTGCCTCGACGCACCGTCGTGCGGCCGAGCGGTACGACGCGCCGGGCAAGCCTGGAGCGCCTGCGGTAGGGTAGCCAGATCACGAACCAACGTGCCCCCCACACGTAAAGGACGTGCCATGCACACCTCCCCCGCCCGGCGGCGGCTGGCTATCGCCACGCGTGCCGCCCTGATCGCGACACTCGCGATCACGGTCTTCGCTCCGACAGCGAATGCCGCAACCTCCTCCTCGACGGAGCTCAGCCTCATCGGCTGGATCAACAGCGCCCGCTCGTCCCGCGGCCTCGTCCCGCTCAGAGCCCACGCCGATCTGGTCGGGATCTCCGGGCTATCGCGCAGGCCGCATGGCGGCGACGAACACGATGAGCCACACGATCGGCGGCAATCTCGCGTCGCAGCTGAACGCCGCCGGCGTGAGCTGGTACCGGTACGGCGAGGACGTCGGTTGGTCGACCGCGAGCTGGCCGTCCAGCTCGGCGCGGGCGATCTACAACATGTGGATGAACAGTCCGTCGCACCGGGCGCTGATCCTGAGTGATCGCTTCAACTACATCGGCGTCGGTCTGGCGTATCGCTCGTCGAACCACAAGACGTTCGGGGCGGCGGTGTTCGCCGAGACGGTCGACTACACGCGCCCCATCGGGCGCATGACAGCCGGGACTCGGTCCGGCGACGACCTGCGCTGGACGTGGAGCGGCTACGACCCGAAGCTCCAGACCCATACCGCCGGGCTGCGGAACTACGACGTCCAATACCGGATCAACTACGGGAACTGGGTCCAGATCCGGAACGACTGGTCAGGGACCTCGCTTTCGCTTCCGGACAGATTGCACGGACGGAGCTACGCGATCCGCGTGCGGGCCACCGATCGACGTGGCAATGTGGGCCCATGGAGCGCCGAGAAGCGTCTCTGGATCCCATAACGCCCGATCCATGAGGCGGCACCCGTTTGCCGCCGTCAACCTCATCAGTGACCCGATCCACGGGTATATCGAACTCACGAAGCGGCTGACGTCTGCGGAAACGGCGGCCGCCGGATTACCGGACGAAGACGTCGCGGAGGAGGACCTCCTCGACACGGCGTGGCTCCAGCGTCTCCGCCGGATCAGCCAGCTCCAGAGTGCTCGGTGGGTCTTCCCGACCGCCGAGCACTCTCGATTCACGCATGGGCTCGGGGTGATGCATGAGGCCGGACTGTGGGCACGGTCGCTCTATCCCAGCCTTCGGTCGACGTTGGCCGGCGCCGGAGAGTCAGCGATCCCGTCGGAGGGCCTGGTCACCGAGACCATGCGGATGGCCGGCCTGCTCCACGACGTGGGGCACGGGCCGTTCGCGCATTTCTTCGATGACCAGGTGCTGTCCGCGTTCGACGCTCCGGCCGATCCGCGCCGGCCCGACGCCAAGCGCCTCACCCATGAGGACCTGAGCGGCCGGATCATCGAGGAGCTGGGGCCGCTGCTCCGCGGCCTGCGTCGGGCCCCGGGCGCCGTCGCCGACCGCGATGCCCTGCGCGATGACGAGGCGATCGATCCGGCCTGGGTCGCGTTCCTGATCGCCAAGCCGGCGCTCAGCGACCCGGCCATGCCGATGTGGGTGCGCTGGCTCGCGCCACTGCTGTCGGGCGTCTTCACGGTCGACAACCTCGACTACGTCCGTCGCGACGCGTACCTGACCGGTGTGACCGCGGGGCCGGTGGATGTCGAGCGGCTACGGCGCTATGCGTTCATCGGGTCCGAGGGCCTGACCCTGTTCGAGCCGGGGCTCGGCGCGCTCGAGATGTTCCTGAGCTCGCGCCGGTTCATGTACCAGCAGGTGTACTTCCACCGGACCGTGCGCGCGATCGACCTCGATCTTGCCGAGGTCTTCGGGCCGTCGATCCGAGCGATCTTCGGTGACGGCTCGCCGGCCGACCGTCTTGCTGCATATGCCGATCTCGACGAGTACGCGCTGCTCCACCAGGCCGCCCGCTGGGCGCGCGGGCTCGATGTCGTCGCGCCGGGTGATCCGGCGCCCGAGGCGGGGGACGGCCGCGCTCTGCAGCAGCTCGCCGAAGCGTGGCGGGCGATCCTGCTCCGCCAGCCGACGTGGCGGTCCGAGGCGGAGATCCGCATCGAGTACGAGGGCGGGGACCCTCCGCCTGACGCAGTCGCGACGCTCGGCACTGCTGAGCCGGGACGGGTGGCGATCGACCTCGCGGTGGTCGACGCCCGGCCGGCCGACGCCACCGCCACGGACCGTCTACTGGCACTGGAAGGCCGGGACGGCCGCTCGATGTCGCTCTCTGCGGCGCTGGCGTCCATCCCCGCCTACTGGTTGGTCGGCCGGCGCTATCGACGTCGCTCGTAGGCGCAAGCGCCCCCGCGTGTCACCCACAGTGACATGTCACGCTGGGTGACTCCATTCGCACAGGCTCGCTCGGCCGATGGCCCGCGCGACACCCATCTGCAGCCTGAGCGTTCGGGAGATGCTCACTCGTCTGGGATCTGTCACCGCGCATGACATGTCACCAGAGGTGACAGCGGGACCGCCTCATAGCCGCATCAGATCGCCATCCTCCGGGCGGCATCCGCGTAGTCGCGATACGGGGCCGGGCTCCGTCGGCCATCGAGGCGCGTCGGTATCAGCCACGCAGCTCGCCGACTCGACGGGTCGATGAGCGCGAGGCCACGCTCGCTCGCTGAGGGGCGTTCGCCGTCGAGCACCGCACGCATCTGGCCTGCGCGCTGCGGGAACCCCGCGCGGATCAGCTCACGCTCTCGACGAATCGCGACCTCGACCTCCTCACTATTGAGCAGGAGGAGCCAGCTCAGGACGATGACCGGCCGCCACCCAGCCCGCACCGAGACTTCCCGGGCCGCTCGTTCGTACCAACCCAGCTGCCGTTCGATCGTGCCCAGATCGTCCAGCCGCGTCTTGATCTCGACGATGACCAGCGTGCCACTGCCAGGATGGAAGGCCAGGATGTCGATCCACCCATGCGAACGTCCGTGGATGACTTCGACCTCTCGAAGGATCGACCAGCCCTGTCCTCCAAGGCGCCGTCCCGTGTAGGCCGAGCATCGGCCGTGCACAACGCTCGATCGGCGCGGGTCGATCACGTTTGGCCGCTGTCCGACGAGCTGCAGATCCAGGCCGAGCGCATCGCCGACGCGCATGATGATGTCGAGCGTCGGGTTCACACGAGCCGTCTCGATCCCCGCGATCATCGAGCGCGAGACCCCGGCTGCCTCGGCCAGCTCCCCCTGCGTGATGTCGAGCAACGTGCGGGTATCTCGGCAGAGCTCTGCGAAGGTCATCCGTAGCGGGTTCGGCACGAGGAGGAGTCAAGCACGCACCCCTTACCTCGGGCTAAACCAGCCCTCTCTCCCCGTGCTACCCAGGTGGGGTGGGACTCGCGCTCTTCTTCGGCTTCTCGGCGTGCTGCGGGAGCACGAGCAGCGGGTCGATCCGGGCGATCTGGGCAGCGGGCACCTTCATCCGCTTGACGACAGCAGGTTCGATCGTGAACGTCGCCGTCTCGAGCGGGCTGAACAGCCCGTAGTGGAGGTGGCAGCCCGACGCCCGGCCTGTCGCGCCCTCGTAGCCCAGTAGCTGACCGGCCTTGACGGCCTGACCCTTCTTCACGGCCACCTTGCTGAAGTGGGCGTAGACGCTGCGATAGCCGTTGCCGTCATCGATGACGACCGTGATCGGCAGGGTCTGCCACAGGTGCTTGCGTTCAAGGCGGTCGATATACGGCGTGAGGTCGCCGACCCAGCCCATTGCGCTGTCGAACCGCCGGCCGGCGGCGAGCACCGTTCCGTCATGGGCCGCGACGACGCGATCGCCACAGAACGTCGCAAGGTCGATGCCGTCGTGGAATGCCTCACCCTCGACCAATCGCGACCCCCACGGCGATGGCCCGAACGGCAGCGTCAGCCGACCGCGCGGGAGCGGTGAGCGATAGCCCTCGAGCATCTGCGGTGGTGCGGGTGTCGGGGCGAGGACCTCGACCGGCGTCGGGCGAGGCGTCGCTCGCACGACGGGCGGCGACGGAGGGACCGTTGCGATGGCGACGACCGATTCCGGTGACGCCACCGCGCCCTGCACCTCGCCCGTGGTGCCTAAGGGAACGTTCGCCAACGCGGCCGCGAAACCTGCGGTTACCCCGACCACCACGACAAGGCTGGCGGCACGCCGGATACGCCGACGGCGACGACTGCCGTCGCGTTCGTCCAGCGGGCGTGGGAGGTTGGCGAGGGGACCCGGCGCGCGGCCGGAGTGACGGGACCCGGGCATGGGTCGCCCATGGTATGCGACTCTGGTACGCGACATGGCCGAGATGACGCGACCGCCGATGGATGCGCCGGCATCCGCCTACGACCGGGGGTGGATCGCCCGGCACCTTGCCGAGGAACGGCGGGCCAGCTCGCTCCTTGGCGAGATCCGCGAGATCGTGTTCGGCGCCCAGGACGGGCTGGTGTCGACCCTTGCGGTGGTCGCAACGGTCGCCGGTGCGACCGGCCAGGCCTTTCCGGTGGTCGTGGCGGGCATCGCCAGCGCCCTCGCAGGCGTGTTCTCGATGGCCGCCGGGGAGTACATCGGCAGCAAGAGCCAGCGCGAGATCCACGACGCCCAGATCCACGATGAGCGACACGAGGTCGAGGAGCGGCCCGGCGAGGCCGAGGCCGAGGTCGCGTACATGCTGACCGAGGAAGGACTGGACGATGCCGAAGCGGCGCGGATCGCCGGCCTCATGGCGAGAAACCCCGAGGTGCTGCTGCGCACGATGGTGACCCGTGAGCTCGGCATCCAGGTCGATGAGCGCGGTGGCAGCGTGGTCCAGCGGTGCGCTCTTCATGGGCGGCGCGTTCGGACTCGGGGCGCTGGTGCCGGTCGTCCCGTTCCTGATCCTGCCCGTCGGTATGGCCATTCCAAGTGCGGTCATCGCGACCGGCCTGGTGCTGTTCGGGATCGGCGTCGTGAAGAGCCGGTGGACCCACCGCTCGGCTCTCTCGTCCGGCCTCGAGGTGCTCACGCTGGCCGCGATCGCCGGCATCGCCGGCTACCTGGTCGGGACGATCCTGCCGCAGTTGCTCGGCGTGGCCGGGATCGCCGCCTAACGACCGTTCGCCGCTCTCCGGATGGCGGCGAGGACTCGGTCCGGCGTTGCCGGCACGTCGTCGATCCGGGCGCCGGTCGCGTGGCGGATCGCGCCGAGGATCGCCGGCGCGGTCGGGATGAGCGCCGGTTCGCCGACCCCCTTCGCGCCGAACGGCCCGGCCGGCTCCTCGTCCTCGATCAGGAACGTCTCGATCGGCGGGATGTCACCGATCGTCGGGATGAGGTAGTCGTGCAGGTTGTCGGTCCGGCCCGCGCGGTACTCCTCCATCAGCGCGAAACCCAGACCTTGCGCGATCCCGCCGTGGATCTGGCCCTCGACCAGCATGGGGTTGATCGCCCGGCCGACGTCGTGCGCCGCGACGATCCGGCGGACGAGCGTCGTTCCCAGCTCGAGGTCGACGTCGACCACCGCGATCTGCGCCCCGAAGCCATATGTCTCGTACGGGACGCCCTGGCCGTCCGGCGTCGAGCATCGTCGTCCGTGGGTCGTAGCTCCCCTCCCCGACCAGGATGCAGCCGTCGCCATCCTCCGGCAATGCGCCGAGGTCGGGGCCGGCCAGCTCGACGCGACGTAGGAGGTCGGCGGCAGCCGCACGCGTCGCGTTGCCGGACACGAACGTCTGGCGCGACGCCGATGTCTTGCCCGCATCGGCCGTCCGGTCGGTGTCGCCGCTGACGAGGTCGATCGCGCCGATCTCGACGTCGAGCGTATCCGCGGCGATCTGCGTCAGGACCGTCGACGAGCCCTGACCGATGTCCTGCGCGCCGCTGAACAGCACGTAGCGGCCGTCGCGTCGGACGCCGATCCGGATGGTCGACGGATTGGGCACCGAGGTGTTGCCGATGCCGTACCACATGGCCCCGATCCCCACGCCGCGCCGGATCGGGCTGCCGACGGACGCCGCGCGCGTGGTTGTGGGCATCGGCGTCGTCGAGCGCCTCCCGCCATCGAGGTCGAAGCGCCTCGAGGCACGGCACCAGGCCCGCGCTCGCTTCGAGCACCTGCCCCGTGGCCGTGGTCGAACCCGGCACGGAGCGCGTTGGCCAGCCGGATCTCGAGTCGATCGATGCCCAGTCCGTCGGCGATGTCGTCGAGCAGCGCTTCGTGGACGACCGCGGCCTGCGGCACCCCGAAACCGCGGAATGCGCCGCCGATCGGCCCGTTCGTGTAGATCGCACGGGTCGTCGCGCGGACGGCCGGGACGACGTACGGGCCGGAGGCATGGACCGGCACGCGGTTGGCGACGGTCGGGCCCCACGACGCGTACGCCCCTGTGTCGAAGTCGCCCTGGAAGTCGATGGCGGTCAACATGCCGTCGGCGTCGGCACCGAGCGCGGCGGTCATGACGGCCGGGTGGCGCTTGGTCGTCGAGCGCATCGATTCCGGCCGGGTGAAGACGCAGCGGACGGGCCGATCCAGGACCCAGGCGGCCACCGCGACGAGCGGCTGGACGGCCATGTCGAGCTTGCCGCCGAACCCGCCGCCGCACGCGGTCGGCACGATGCGCACCTGCGCGGGGTCGATGCCGAGCACCAGCGCGACCTCGTCGCGGTCCATGTACGGCGTCTGGGTCGACGCGACGACCGTGATCCGATCGCCATGACGCTCGGCGTAGCCCGCCTCGGGCTCGATGTAGGCATGCTCGACGTGGCTCGTCCGGAACGTCCCGGTCGCGGTGATCGCCGACCCCGCCAGCGCGGCGTCGACTTCGCCGCGCGCGACCCGACCGGCGGTCAGGACGTTGCCGCTCGACGGATCGTGGAGCTGCGGCGCGCCGGAGGCGACGGCGTCGGCCGTGTCGAGCAGCGGGTCGAGCGGCGTCCACGCGATCGGCAACTCGTCGTCCGCGATCGCCGCAACGGTCCGCGCATCGCCGACCAGTGCCGCGACCGGCTCGCCGCGATAGCGGACGTAGCCGTCGGCGAGGGCCGGCTGGTCCTTGCCCGTGGCATAGATCCCGTAGCGGTTCTGACCCGGGACGTCCGCGGCGAGCAGGACGCGTTCGAGCCCCGGATGCGCGGCATACAGCGGTCCCAAGTCGCCGACCGTGAACCGCGCGTGGGCGTGCGGCGAGCGGATCGCCCGGAGGTGCAGGACGTCGACCGGGCGCGCGGTCGGCGCCGAACGCGCTGGCGCCGGTGACCTGTTCGACGCCATCGACCCGCCCCACGCGGGCCCCGACCGCCGAGCCGCGGAGCAGGCGGCGGCGCGCTCGGCGCCATCGGTCGACGTGCACCGCCTCGACGATCTTTCGGTAGCCCGTGCAACGGCAGAGCACTCCGCCGAGCGCATCCATGACGTCTGTCTCGGTCGGGTGGGGCTGACGATCGAGCAACGCATCGGCCGCCATCAGCATCCCGGGCGTGCAGATGCCGCATTGGGCGCCACCGTGGCGGACGAACGCGGCCTGGACCGGTGCCAGCTCACCGTTCCGGGCCAGGCCCTCGACCGTCGCGACGTCGCGCCCGTCGACCTGCCCCAGCGGGACGAGACAGGCACATACCGGCTCGCCATCGAGTCGAACGGTGCACGCGCCGCAGTCGCCGGCGTCGCAACCGACCTTGGTGCCGGTCAACCCGAGGTCGTCGCGGAGCACCTCGCTCAGGCGCCGGATCGGCGGCGCGTCGACCGTGACCTCGCGCCCGTTGACGCGGAGCATGCGTCACGAGAGGAGCTCCGACACGGCTCGCCGGACGAGGGTCAGCGCGGCCTCGCGTCGGTACGCAGCGGTGCCGCGCACGTCGTCGATCGGCGACAGGACCGACGAGGTCGTCGGGCTGGATCCGTCCAGCCAGCCCTGTCGGCGGCGACCTCGCCCGACCAGACGAGCCTCGGCCGCCTCCATGCGCATCGGCACCTCGGAACAGGCGCCGACCACGATCCGCGCGGAGACGACGCGATCCCCCTCGACGTCGATCACCGCCGCAACGCTGACGATCGAGATCACGAGGTACGCGCGCGAGCCCAGCTTGAGGAACGTCGATCGCGCGGACGCCGACGGCGCCGGCACGAGGATCGCCGTCACCAGCTCGTCGGCTCGCCTGACGGTCCGCCGATTCCCGACCACGAACTCGCCGACCGGCACCTCACGGCGCCCACCGGCCGACGCCAACTCGACCCGCGCGTCGAGCGCCATCAGGTTCGGCAGCCCGTCGGCAGCCGGCGACGCATTGCACAGGTTGCCGGCCAACGTCCCGCGGTTCTGGATCTGGACCCCACCGATCGACCGGGCGGCCGCCTTCAATCCGTCGAAGGCCGGCGGCAGGTCGGTCCTGACGATGTCAGTCCACGTCGCGAGCGCCGGGATGCGGACGACGCCGTCGGCGACGGAGATCGCACGCAGCTCGGGCAACGCGCTGACGTCGAGGATGTCGTCGCTGATCGGCCGGCCGACGTTTGCCGGGTAGACGTCGGTCCCGCCGGCGAACATCGTCCACGGCCGCTCCGCGAGCGCCGCCGAGCGCCTCGTCGAGGCTCGTCGGTCGCAGGTAGTCGGCCATCGACGGACTCAGTCGCGCAGCCGGGGCAGCACGTCCGACGCGAGGCGCTCGAGCGTCCCGATGTCCCAGTCGAGTGGGTTGAGGATCACGTGCTCGACGCCGCCGAGCGCGTCGATCTTGCCCGCGGATCCGCTCGGCCAGCGCCTCGGCCTCGCCGAGCAGGTAGAACTCCTGCCAGTAGTCGAGGTCCATGCCCGAGAAGACGCGGAACTTCGGGGCGGCACGCTCGGGCGACTCGCCCGGGCCGAGGACGTGGATGAAGTTCGAGTAGACCTTGGTCATCTCGTCCGGATCGCGCCCGAAGCCGGCCATCTCCTCGCGGATGATCGCCCAGTCGCCGGCGACCATCTCGGCCGTGGCCGACGAGTGCGGCACCCAGGTCGATGCGTACTTGGCGATCCGCCGGAGCACCGGCCGGATCGTGTCGACCTGCTGGCCGTAGATCTTCTCCGACGGCTGGGTCCCACCGCCGATCCAGATGGGCGGATGCGGGCGCTGCGACCGGCTTCGGCTCGATCGTCAGATGCTCGAACCGATAGAAGTCGCCCTCGTACGACACGTCGTCGCCGGCCCACAGCGCGGTGATCGACTTCGAGCATCTCGTTCATCCGCCGGCCGCGCTCACGGAGCGGGATGCGCAGCGCCTCGAACTCGCCCGGGTGCCAGCCGACCCCGACGCCCAGGATCGACCGGCCGCCGGAGAGCACGTCGAGCGTCGCCCACTCCTTGGCGAAGGCGACCGGGTCGCGGAACGGCAGGACCAGCACCAGGGTCCCCAGGCGCATCGTCCGGGTCACTCCGGCGAGCGCCGACAGGAGCGACACCGGTTCGAGCCACGTCGTCCGGTACGCCGGCGGCGCCACGAGCAGGTGATCGATGAGCATCGCGCTCTCGAACCCGAGGTCCTCCGCCCGCCGCAGGTAGGCGCCCATGTCGGGCAGGCTCGCCGTCTCCGACCCGAGCGCGAAGCTCGGCAGCCGTAGGCCGAAGCGCATCAGTGCCCGCCGGCGCCGACCGCGGGCGCCCTTGACGACCTCCGCCATCCGCATCGCCGGCGCGGTGTTGCGGCTCCGCCCGATGAGCGGCACGCCATCGACGAGCACCATCGAGACGCCGGGGATGTCGCCGTTCGCCAGCGCTTCGAGGGCGGTCGACCCGACCGATCCGACCGGCGCATCGACGATGCACAGGTCGGCGGCCCTGCCAGGCGCGATCGTGCCCGTGTCGAGGCCGTGGACGCGGGCCGTGTTGCCCGTCGCGAACGCGACGACGGTCTCCGGCGGCACGTCCCCGAGCGACGCCAGGTGGGCCATCAGGCGCAGGATGCCGAGCGGCACGACCCCCGTCCCGGACGGCGCGTCGTTGCCGAGGATCACCCGGCCCAGCGCGCCCGCGACCGTGGCGCGATCCAGCGCATACAGCGCCGTCCGGCCGTTCCCGCAGTGGACCAGCTCGAGCGCGATGCCGCTGTCGGCGGCGACCAGCCGATCGATGTCTGCTTCAGACAGCGACGTCGTGCCGCCGTTGATGTGACCTGCGATGTCGGGGGCCGCCTCGAGGACGGCGTCCGCGCCGATGGCGCCGCGACCCCGGCAGCGACGGGCCGCCGGTGTGGAACGTCGAGACCATCCCGTGGGCGCGGGCCCACGCGACCATCGGCGCCGCATCGGCGCCTGTCTTGACCGATCCGAGCCCGATCTCGCCGATCAGCCTGACGCCGCCGGCGGCCATCTCGGCGAAGTCGGCCTCGACCAGCCCTTGCTCGAGGATCGGCGCCCCGGCGCGCACCTTCACGCCGCCCGGCCGGAAGGTGGCGTAGGCGCGCGCGATCGCGATCGCCAGCGCCTTCAGCCCCACGACGTCCTTCGGCCGGCCGGGGACGTGCGGCTCGCCGGCCGAGATCATCGTCGTGACGCCGCCGTGGAGCGACGACTCGATGAAGTCGATCGTCCGCTGGCGCGGGCGTGAAGTCGCCGACGGTCGGGTGCGCGTGCGAATCGATCAGCCCGGGCATCGACGGTCGTGCCGTGCGCATCGATGACGGTGTCGGCATCGCCATCGCCGAGGCCCCGCCCGACGGCCTCGATCCGACCGTCGACGATGGCGATCGAGTCGCCGTCGAGCAGCGGAGCGTCGATGTCGCCCGAGACGATCTGGCCGATGCCGGTGATCAGCGTGCGCACGATCGGCGCCTCAGCGGAGGCCGTCCTCGCCGACCGCATCGGCTGCCGCGAGCCCGCCGATGCGCGCGTGCGGCCGGCCCGCGTTGGTCACGGCCAGCGCGAGCAGCAGCTCGTCGGCGCCCGGGCGCATCGGGGACCGAGATCGTCGACGGCGTCGAAATGCGAGCGGACGAGCATCGCCTTGATGTGGTGGACCGGGATGTCGAGCGTGGCGCCCATCGCGCCGCGCTTCTTGACGGACGGGCAGGATCGACACCCCGCCGACCCGATCGCGCGTCGGGGCACCGAACTTCGGGTGCAGGACGGCGGCGACGTGCTCGAGCTCGCCGTGCTCGCCGACGATCCCGCCCTTGCCGTAGGCCTCGACCGGCTCGCTCGAGGGCCTCCTGGCAGCGGCGGGTCAGCTCGTCGCCGAGGTACTCGCCGAAGTCGATGAGCTCGGCCAGGTCATCCGACCAGCGGCCGGCGTACGGGTTCGTGCAGACGACCGCGACGGCGACCCGGCGCAGGGGACGTTCGAGCTCACGCTCGCCATCGAACAGGATCTCCTCGCGGAACGTCACCCACTTGCGGATACGGATCGCCACGGCTGCCTCCTCCGGACCGCTGACCTCGTGGCCCGAAGTATGGCGCGCCGCGATGCACTCAGCCGTCTCGCCAGTCGCACCAGGCGCGGACGATCGACTCGAGCTCCGGGCGAACCGCCTCGGCGTCCTCGAGGTCCGCGACCTTCAGGAACCGACCGGTGTCGCCGCCACCCTCGAGGCGCGGGATCGTGCCGGGGATGCTCGCGCCCTGGTGGAACATCAGGCTCGCGTGCTGCTTGCTCTTCGGGAAGAAGCTCGCGATGTTGCCCTTGTAGGTAAAGGTCGGCGCCTGCCACTTGATGCATTCGTCGACTCGTGGGTCGGCGTCGAGGACGATCTCGCGCAGGCGCTGCACGACAGCCTTCATCGGGTTGTCGTAGCGCTCCAACCAGGCATCGACTTCGGGCTGTCGCGGCATCGACGGTCCTCCTCGTGCCCATGGTCGGGCGGAGGTCAAGCCCGGAACGACGCGGTATCATCCGGCGACGTCCGCCCGTAGCTCAGTGGATCAGAGCGACTGACTTCGGATCAGTAGGTCGGGGGTTCGAATCCCTCCGGGCGGGCCAGCATCCCGAGCCACGCCCCTTCTTACGCTGGCTCGGCCTCCCGGGCTGCCGGCAGTCCATCGCGGTAGACGTGCCAGATCGCTTCGAAGTCGCCTCCGTCCGTGTCGGGGATCGAGCGAATCGCGGCAAGCGGATATTGCTCGCGCAAGTGGTCCTGTACCGCCGTGATCACTTCGTCGGCTGAATACTCCGACGGCAGGTCGATCCGGAGGCCGACCGTCGTATGGGACGCGAAGGCGCCGTCCCCATCGGGATAGAACACGAGTTGCACGCGGGGTGACATGGCTGCTCCCTGGGCCGGCCTCAGGCCGGCACCGCAAGTCATGACACACGCGGCTGGAAACGATCTCGCTCCAAGGCAGCGAACGGGCAGCAGGGCTTGTGTCCATGCAGCGTACACGCCCGGCGCTCCCGGTACCCACGCACGGATCCGGCTCCCGAGTGATCTGTCGCTCACCTGCAACGGGGCCGATCGGGTACCGGCCCTTGTCTCGGGCGTCGACCACAGACGCAGACTGCTTCCGACCGTAGTCGGCAGATCCAACATGCGCATCTTCGCGGCCTCGTTCCTCACCGAGGAATCTGCGGTCCACGCGCTCGAAGCGCTCGACCGGCGTTTCCGCGCGAGTTCCAGCATCCGGATCGCGCCGCTGGGCCATACGGGTGGTGACAAGGGTCCCGGCATGGTGCTTGCCGGAAGGTTCGAGGAGGACGTCATCGGGGCCGTCCGGCTAGCGGTGGCCGAGCTCGGCGGGACCGTGCTGGTGGACGCGGAGGAGCGTCCAGGCCCCTGACCCCTAGGCCCCAAGTACTCGACCTCCGAAGGACCATCGCCCGACCCTCGCGATGCGCGCCGGCGGCTACGCTGCTAGCCCGCGCGTGTGTGAGGACCCATGGCCTACCCGACGTCGACGATGTCGCCTGATCGCCGCTCGTTGGCCCTGCCGGATCTCGTGGCCATCGATGTCCCAAGACTCCGGTCGATCCGGCTGCTCGGCGTCGCCGTCGTCGGCCTCAGCGGGATCGCGCTGCTGCTGCTCGTCCGCCTGACCGGCGGGACGCCGAACCCCCTCAACCACCTTGGCTACCTGCCGGTCCTGCTCAGTGCGTTCATCTTCGGCCTGCGCGGCGGCATCCTCGGCGCGATCTACGTCGGCCTGCTCCTGGGTCCCATCCCACCTGCCCTCGGCCTGATCGGTGGTCACGAGGACCTCGACGCATCGCTGTTCCGCGCCGCGATCCTGCTCGTCGCCGGCGCCATCACCGGCGAGCTGTTCGACCGGGTCCGCAACAACCTCGCGGATCTGCGGTCGGTCGCGATCGAAGTGGTCGACCGGCAGCGCGACGGTATGGTCGCGCTTGCGCGCGGCGCCGAGGCCAAGGACACCGACACGGGCGACCACGTCGTCCGCGTCCAGGCCATCTCCACCGAGCTGGCGCTCGCGGCCGGGCTCGAGCCGGAGACCGCGACCAGCATCGGCTGGTCGGCCATGCTCCACGATATCGGCAAGCTCCATGTCCCGGATCGGATCCTGCTCAAGCCCGGTCCGCTGGACCGTGCCGAATGGGATGTGATGCGACTGCATCCCGTGTGGGGTGCCGAGATCCTCGCCCGGGGCGCCGGCTTCGAGGTCGCCCGGCGCATCGCGCGCTCACACCACGAGAACTTCGATGGATCCGGCTACCCCGATGCTCTGGCGGGCGACGCCATCCCCTTCGAGGCGCGCATCGTCCGGCTGGCCGATGCGTTCGACGCGATCACGCACGGCCGCCCGTACCAGGCGGCTCGTCCGGTCGACTGGGCATTGCGCGAGATCGAACGTCACGCAGGGACCCAGTTCGACCCGGATCTGGCGAAGCTCTTCATCGAGCTCCTGGAGCAAGACGGTGACCTCTCATCGCGGTTGCGACAGGTCAGGCGGCCCGATGGCTGGGAGCGGGCGTGGACGCCTGTCCCCGGGCCGTTCAGTCACGTCGGCAACGAGGTCTCTCGCTAGGTCGGTCGACCAGGGGGCTGCCGCCGCGCTTTGAGTGCCTGCGCGTAGGCATCGCGCAGCCGCTCGAACTCCGTCATGAGCTCCTCGGCCTCCGGCGAACCGGCCTCGGCGCCCACGAGGCGCTTCTCCACCACTCGCCATTCGTCGAGGATGTGCGCGAGCTCCTTGGCAGGCGTCATGTGCTCGATCGGTGGAAGGAGCGCGCCCCGCGACTCGCGCTCGATCTCGAGCGCCGTCCGCTCCTCCTGGCGCGCCAGCTCGAGGGCCACCTCGGCGGCGATGCGCACGGCGCGAGCGAGCTCCAGGAACGCCTGCTCACCCGGCTTCATGCCCCGCTTGCGCCGCTCGCGGGCGTCGACCTCGGCGACCGCCAGCATCAGCTGGTCCGAGGTCGCACGCAGTACCGCCATCTCGTCGGTGAGGTCCTCCTCCGTCATGCGCGTCCCTCCCTAGAGGCCGGATCGTGGTCAGGGTACTCCCGTTGGCTGGTACTTACGGGTCGTTGTCCCGACGCACCGCGACGGCCACTGTCCCCGATACGGGTCCCGTGTCGCTCCCTTTCACTGGGGGATCGGTCGAGCGCCGGGGCCCTGACTCCCTCCTCTAGTCGATCGGCGGTTCGATGTCGAGCGCTTCGTAGTGCGCGACCGAGATGCCCGTCAGGAGGTCCTCTGCGCCGGGTACGAGCCTCGGGCGCGCCGGCTCGGGACCGGTCCACCCGTACAACGACGCCGTATCGCGCCACTCCTCGTACAGCAGCACCTCCTCGATGTCGCCCTGCACGCGGCGGGCCAGCTTCACGTACACGAGCCCCGGGTGCTCACGGAGGATCGGCAACTGCGCGCGCATCAGCGCATTGAATGATCCGGCACGGTCCGTCCTCACCGTCGCCGTCACGAGGCGGACGATCATGATCGGGAGCGTACCCGGCCTACCCGGCTCCGATGCTACAGGTGGATTGCAAACACAGGCGCGGGGATGACAGGTCTCCGCATGGATACCCTCTGCGGATGTGGCCGACGGTCCTGGAGCGGGCGTGGAGCTGGTTCATCTCGCCCCCAGCCGATCGGATCACCGACGCCGACCGTCGGACCGTGCATGTGGTCGGCCTGGAGCTCCCGGTGCGCGCCTCGGTCGCCGTCGCCGTCGCGACCATCGTGCTGTTGATCGACCTGTCGCGCGTCCTGGTGCCCGAGGCGGCGGCGCAGCTGGGCCGAGCCCCGGACGGCGTCCGCGCAATGGCGCTGGAACGCCTCGTCCTGTTCGGCGTCGTGCCGCTGCTCGTGGTGTTGCTGGCGTTCCGCGACCACCCAGCGCGATACGGCTGGACGTTCGGCGACGGTCGGGCCGGCGCGGCCCTGGCGCTCGTCGGCTGCCTCGTCATGACCCCGATCGTGCTGTGGTTCGCCGGACTGCCGGACGTCCGTGCCTTCTACGCCGTCAGCGCCGGGCCGCCGGCCGACGTGGTCCTCACGAACGCCCTCGAACTGATCGCCGCAGAGTTCCTGTTCCGCGGATTCCTGATGTTCACGCTCGTCAGGAGCGATCGGCCCGATCGGCGTCCTCATCGCGGTCATGCCGTTCGCGTTCGGCCACGTCGGCAAGCCCGCCCTCGAGCTGCTCTCGACGCTCGGCGGCGGGCTCGCGTATGGCTGGCTGGCATGGCGCACGCGATCGATCCTGTGGGGAGCGATCGCCCACGTCTACATCCTCAGCCTCGTGATCCTCGCCGCCGCACGGTGACTCGCTACGTGCCGCTCAGGCGCGAGCGGCGCCGGCGGCGCCCCAGCGCTTGAGCTCGGCGTCGAGGTCGAGCGGCATGACCGCGCCCTTGTTCTCGTACTCGCCCCACGCCTCGCGCGGAACGCGCCACATGATCTCGAACTCGTTGCCGTCAGGGTCGGCGCCGTAGAGCGACTTGCTGACGCCGTGGTCGGAGGCGCCCCCGAGGGCTCGCTCCGCGGATAGCGTCTCGGCCGCGGCGGCGAGGTCGTCGATCGTCGGCACTTCCCACGCCAGGTGGTAGAGCCCGACCGACCCACGCGGCGGGCGAGGCGCATCCGGCCCCACCGAGAAGAGACCGAGATCGTGGTGGTTCTCACCGCTGGCAGAGCGCATGAACACCGCGCGCCCACCGAACGCGCTCTCGACGACCTCGAACCCGAAGACGCGACCGTAGAACTCGGCGGACTTCGTCGCGTCCCGAACGTACAGGACCGCGTGGTTCAGGCGCGCGACGGGGATGCTCACGAGGACGCTCCCTTGGGGTTGGTCGCGGGTGCACCGACGAGCTTCCAGCCGGACTGCCACGAGCCGTCGTTGACGATGTTGAGCGCCATGTTCAGGAATGCAAGCCCCTCGAGCTGGCGCGCTCGGACGAGCGGACCGACGTCGATCGGGCGCAGGCCGATCGAGCGTACGAGCTCGAGGACCTTGGCCTTGGCCGAGGCATCGTCGCCCGCGACGTACCCGTCGAGCTGGACGCCCTCGGCGACGGGGTCGACCTGATGGGTGGCGAAGAGCGTGTTGAATGCCTTGACGACCGGGCTCCTGGGTAGCAGCTCGGCGAGAGCCTCCGCGTTGGACGAGGTGGTATCGATCTCCGGCCCGTTCCGCGCCGAACGCCGATGCGGTTGGTGACGTCGACCACGGGCTTGCCGGCCGCCGGCTCCGCGATCTCTTCCGCGACCTCGCGGACGTCTGCGAATGAGACGGCCGGGATGATGACGTCGGCTTCGGCGGCGGCCGCGGCGTTCGTCTGGGCGACGCGTGCGCCGGACCCGGCCGCCGCGGTCGCGGCATCCTCCGGATCGCGCGAGGTGATGATCACGTCGTGCCCCGCGCGGGCGATCGACGTGGCGAGTGCTGTGCCGACGTTGCCGGCTCCGATGATCGCGACCTTCATCGCATGATCCTCCGTGCTGCGGGCTGGCTGCCCGCGTTCGTTGCTGGAGCAACCATACGCCGATGCTATACTGATGTCAATATGGTTTTGATGAGGGCAAACTAGCATGGCGTCCGATAGCCGCGCGGCGGAAGAGCGCAAGCCGCGCCTCGCGGTGGGCTCGCAGATCCGGCGCTGGCGTACGGAGCGTGGCCTGACGCTGGCCGGGGTCGCAGGCCGGAGCGGGCTCACCGTCGGCTACCTCTCCCAGATCGAGAACGACAAGGCCTCTCCGTCGCTCGCGGTGCTCGGGTCCATCGCCGATGCGCTCGACGTCCCGCCTGCCTGGTTCCTGATGGGCGACGTGCCGCCGCCGACCGTGGTCCGCGCCGCGGATCGACCGGTCGTGGAGGGGGCGCTGGGTCGGGCGGAGCATGTCGACGGCCGCGCGTCGCGTGACGTGACGATCATCGAGGCGGTCGCCCGGCCGGGCGGTCGAGTCGGGCTTCACGCTCACGCCGGCGACGAGCATCACATCATCCTTCGCGGTCGGTTCCGGATGACACAGGGCGAACATACGGTGGAGCTCGGGCCGGGTGACTACCTGCGCTGGGACGGGTCGGTGCCCCACGAGGGCGAGGTCATCGGGGACGAGGAGGCAGCCGTCCTGATCATGCGGATCCGCTCGCGCGACTGAGGCTCGGTCGTACCATCGGGTCGTGACGCGACGAGCGGTGACCTATGCCTCGTATCTCAAGGTGCCGGAGTTGCTGTCGCTCCAGGTCGAGCGGTCGGGTGGCCCGGACGGCGCCGAGCACGACGAGTTGCTGTTCATCATCGTCCACCAGGTCTATGAGCTGTGGTTCAAGTCGCTGCGCCACGAGCTGCAGGGCGTGCAGCTGGCCATGGAGGAGGGTGACACCGACCGGGCCCTGCATCTGCTGAACCGGGTGCTGAAGATCCTCAAGACCTTGGTGGCGCAGGTCGATGTGCTCGAGACGATGACGCCTCTCCAGTTCCTGTCCTTCCGAGACCGGCTCGAATTCGGCGTCCGGTTTCCAGTCCGCGGGCTTCCGCGCGATCGAGGCGATGCTGGGCACCCGCGATCCTGCTGCCCTGGAGGCGCAGCCCGAGGGATCGGCGGCGCGACGGACGATCGAGGAGGCGCAGTCGGCGACGACCGTGTGGGACTCGTTCCTGGGCTACCTCGCCGAACGTGGCCACGCGGTCCCGGCGGAGTCGACGGTCCCGGACGAGCGGGTCCAGGAGGTGCTGATCGCGGCCTACCGCGACGACGCCGATGCCGGACTGGTCGCGGAACGACTCGTCGACCTCGACGAGGGCATCCAGGAGTGGCGCTATCGCCACGTCAAGATGGTCGAGCGGACGATCGGCACGAAGCGCGGGACGGGAGGATCGAGCGGCGTGGAGTACCTCCGCGGCACCCTGTTCCGCCCGGCGTTCCCGGACCTGTGGGAGATCCGCTCGCGACTCTGAGCCCCGGGTCAACCGTCTCGGAGGCGGACCCGGTCGGATGACAGATCAGCAACCGAACGGACCCCGAGGAGCTGCATCGTGCGGACGATCTCAGTCCGGAGCAGGTCGCCGGCGCGCTGCACCCCGCGCTCCCCGCCCGCCATCAGGCCGTACAGGTAGGCGCGTCCGACCAGGCAGGCGCGCGCGCCCATAGCCACGGCGGCGACGATGTCCGCTCCGCTGAGGATGCCGCCATCGACGTAGACCTCTGACCTGTCACCGACCGCGGCCACGATCCCCGGCAGCTGCTCGAGCGGCGTCGGTGCGCGATCGAGCTGACGGCCTCCATGGTTCGACACGACGATCGCATCGGCGCCGGCATCGATGACAGCCCGCGCGTCGTCCACGGTCTGGATGCCTTTGACGACCAGCGGCCCGTTCCAGGTGTCCCGCAGCCAGCCGAGGTCCGCGACGGTGATCGTCGGGTCGAACACCCGGTTGATGAGGTCGGCGACCGTGCCTTGGGTCTCGGTGAAGACAGCGAACCGGAGCGGTTCGGTCGTCAGCAGGTTGAACCACCAGCCGGGGTGGCGGGCGATGTCCAGGACGGTCCGGGCCGATAACGTCGGCGGGATCGTGAACCCGTTGTGGACGTCGCGGAGCCTGGCGCCGGCGACCGGCGTATCGACGGTGAGCACGAGTGCCGTGAAGCCGGATGCCTGAGCGCGCCGAACGAGGTCGATCCCCGCATCTCGATCGTGCCAGAGGTAGAGCTGGAACCAGCGGTCTGTATCGGGTGCGGCGGCCGCGACCGCTTCCGGCGATGTGGTGCCGAGCGTCGAGAGGGCATACGGGACCCCCAACCGTCCGGCGACCCGGGCGACCGCCGGTTCGCCATCGTGGTGCATGAGACGCGTGAATCCGGTAGGCGCGAAGACCAAGGGCAGCGCCGTCCGGCGGCCGAGGATCGTCGTCGAGGTGTCGACCTCCGAGACGTCCCGGAGGACGCTCGGGATGAACTCCACCCGCTCGTACGCTTCCCGCGACCGACGGAGGCTGGTCTCGGTCTCGGCCGCACCGTCGACGTAGTCGAACACGGCGCGCGGCACGTGCCGCCGCGCGACCTCGCGAAGGTCCCGGATCGGTCGCCGCGGCGGCGAGGCGACGGTCGACAGGCGAGCGGTGGATCGGGCCCGTGCGCAGGTATGGCCGAAGCTCTGACCACCGGGGGACTCGACGACTGGTCACCTGATGCGCAGATCGTACCCGCGATCGAGTAGGAGATGCCAGGCCCTCGTCGTGACACCCGACACCGACTCGCAACGTCCACGCCGTCGCAGGCTGCTGAGTCCACGCGGTAGACTTCGCCGCGACCCCATGCGTCCCCCGCGGCTCCCCCACGTCCGCGGTCCCGTCATCTCGAACAGGTGGTGCCCATGAAGGTCGGTGTCGCCAAGGAGACCGCGCCCGGAGAGCGGCGCGTCGCCCTGGTACCCGAAGCGCTCGGCAAGCTGCAGGCGGCCGGGCTCGAGATCCTCGTCGAAGCCGGTGCAGGTGCCGGATCGGCCATCCCAGACAGCGCGTTCGCCGACGCCGGCGCGACGATCGTCCCGACCGACGAGCTCTACAAGCAGTCTGACGTCGTCCTGCGCGTCGCCAAGCCCGGCGCCGACGAGGTCGGTCGACTGCGCAAGGGTCAGGCGGTCGTCGGGTTCCTCGCCCCACTCATCGATCCCGGGCTGGCCAAGGATCTGGCCGGCAGCGGCGTCACAGCGATCAGCCTGGATGCCATCCCGCGCACGCTGTCGCGCGCGCAGTCGATGGATGCGTTCGAGCAGCCAGGCGAACGTGGGCGGCTACAAGGCCGTCCTGATCGCGGCCAACGCGTACGGCCGCTACTTCCCGCTCCTCACGACAGCGGCGGGCACTGCCAAGCCCGCGAACGTGCTGATCCTGGGCATCGGCGTCGCCGGCCTGCAGGCGATCGGCACGGCCAAGCGTCTCGGGGCGGTGGTCAGGGCGTACGACGTCCGACCCGAGACGCGCGAACAGGCCGAGAGCCTCGGCGCCCAGTTCGTGAAGCTCAAGACGACGATCGACGCGACCGGTGCCGGTGGCTATGCCCGCGAACTGACCGCCGAGGAGCGGGCGTCCCAGCAGGCGGAGCTCAACGAGGTGATCGGCGGGATGGACGTGGTGATCACGACCGCCCAGGTACCGGGCCGCAAGCCGCCCGTCCTCGTCACCGCCGACGCGGTCGAGAAGATGAAGCCCGGGCTCGGTCATCGTCGACATGGCGGCCAGCGCGCTGGGTGGCAACTGCGAGCTGTCGAAGGTCGGCGAGACGGTCACGACGCCGAACGGCGTCACGATCATCGCCCCCGACAACCTGCCCGCGTCGATGCCCGCGGGCGCGTCGGCCTTCTACGCCCGCAACATCTCGGCGCTGCTGCTCGGGATGGTCAAGGACGGCGCGCTCCATCTCGACTTCGAGGACGAAGTCACCAAGTCGACCGTCATCACCAAGGACGGCGAGGTCGTCGCCGACGCTGTCAAGAAGCTGCTCCAGCCCGGAGGCCAGGCATGACCCCCGAACAGATCGACGTCCTGATCACGGCGCTCACGATCTTCACGCTCGCGATCCTCGTCGGCTTCGCCGTCATCAGCAAGGTGCCGGCGACGCTCCATACACCGCTGATGTCGGGCGCGAACTCGATCCACGGGATCGTGCTGGTCGGCGCGATGCTGATCGCGGCCGAGGCGCGCGGTGGCGTCAGCCAGGCACTGTCGCTGATCGCGGTCGCGTTCGCGACGATGAACGTGGTCGGCGGGTATGTCGTCACCGACCGGATGCTCCAGATGTTCAAGAAGCGGCCGACGGCGCCAAAGCCGGCCGATGAGCCCGCGCCAGAGGCCGGGTCCTGACCGTGACGACCCTGCAGCTCATCGAGATCCTCGTCCGGATCGCCTGGCTGGCGGGCGCCGTTGCGTTCGTCATCGGCCTGGCGCGGATGAACTCACCGGCAACGGCACGGAACGGCAACCTGCTGTCGGCCGGCGGGATGACGCTGGCCATCGCGGCCACAGCGATCCTCATCCTCGGTCGTCAGCTGCTGGCGCCTGAGAGCTTCGGCATCCGAGCGTCCAGCTGGGCGCTCATCATCGGCGGCATCATCATCGGCGGCGGCCTGGGGCTGTACACGGCCCGCGTCGTGAAGATGACCGCGATGCCGCAGCTGGTGTCGCTGTTCAACGCGGTCGGCGGCGGCGCGGCGGCGCTCATCGCGATCGATGACTATCTCGGGCTGCTCGGGGGTGGCCGCGTCCGCCTCGACGAGCACGTCTTCATCGTGCTCGACATCATCATCGGCTCGATCACGTTCACGGGCTCGCTGATCGCGTCCGGCAAGCTCCAGGGCCTGATCCCGGGCAAGCCGATCATGATCCCGGGCGGCCGCCTGGTGACGCTGGCGCTGGCCGCGGTCACGGTGGTGGCTTCGGCGATCCTGTTCATCAACGGCTCGCCGAGCCTGGCCTTGATCCTGGTGATCCTCGCCGCCGCCTTGATCTTCGGCGTGACGATGACGCTACCGATCGGCGGCGCCGACATGCCGGTCGTCATCAGCCTGCTCAACTCGTTCACCGGTACGGCCGTCGCCATGGCCGGCTTCGTGATCGACAACCCTGTGCTGATCATCGCGGGCGCGCTGGTCGGTGCGTCGGGCGCGATCCTGACCAAGCTCATGGCCGACGCGATGAACCGCTCCGTCGTGAACATCATGCTCGGCGGGTTCGGTGGTGGCGACGACGCCGCCGGGGTCGCGGGCGCCGAGGCGGGTGGCTCGGTGCGCTCGATCAGCGCCGACGACGTCGCGATCCAGCTCGCGTACGCCCAGCACGTGATCGTCGTGCCGGGCTACGGGTTGGCCGTCGCCCAGGCACAGCACGCCGTCCGCGAGCTGGCCGACCTGCTCGAGGAGCGCGGGGTCGACGTGAAGTACGCGATCCATCCCGTCGCCGGTCGGATGCCGGGTCACATGAACGTGCTGCTCGCCGAGGCGAACGTCCCTACCCCCAGCTCAAGGAGATGGACGACATCAACCCCGAGTTCGAGCGGGCCGACGTGGCACTCGTGATCGGGGCGAATGACGTGACGAATCCGGCAGCCCGTCGGCCTGGGTCACCGGTGTCGGGCATGCCGATCCTCGACGTGGACAAGGCCAGGTCGATCGTGGTGATCAAGCGCTCGATGGGCCGCGGCTATGCGGGCATCGACAACGAGCTCTACACGAACGACAAGACCGGGATGCTGTTCGCGGACGCGAAAGAGGGGTTGGCGGCGCTGACGGCCGCGGTCAAGGCGCTGTAGTCGCGGTCGCGCAGGCGGCGGCGGGCTCCGCGGGGTCCGGCTACGAGGCCGGTTCGACCGAATGGCGCCAGTCCCCAGTTCTTGCCAAATGCTCGTGTGGCGAGCAATGGGCAGGGTCGGCATGGTGCGGGCGCCTCCCCGTTGCATCGCTATGCACCCAGCTGCATGGATTCACGCATGGCGGCATCGTCGCGGCATCGTCTCGCGTATAGCTATGCATGGCCGAGCTTGCGCGGGACCCGAGATCGCTGCCGATCGCCCGTGTGGCGAGCATTTGGCTTGAAACCCGGGAACGGGCCGCGCCGAGGCGCTACGCCGACGGCACCACCGCGGCGGTCCGAGGCGCGACCGACGTGTCCGAGATCTCGAGCGGCGCCAGCGACCCGAGCGATTCGGCCACCACGACCGCATCGTCGTCGCGCTCCAGCACGAAGTCCGCGCCTGGATTGACGAAGGCGTGCCCGCCCCGGTTCACGGAGAGCAGCGTCGCCCGGTGCTCGGTCCGGAGCCGCGCCGCGACCGCGTCGATCGACAGCCCGATGTAGTCATCGGGCAGCCCGATCCGGTACAGCTCGGAGCCATCGCCGCCCGACACGATGTCGGTGACGATCCCGGTCAGGCCCGGGTACAGCGCCGATCGCGCCAGCAGATGTGACGCGATCTTCGAGGTGACGAGTAGCTCGTCGACGTCGGCGCGCCGGAAATGCGCCTCGTGCTTGGGGTTGTTCACTTCCGCCACGGTCCGAACCCCGGGCGCGGCATGCTCGATCGCCAGGATCGTCAGGATCGAATGCATGTCCGCGTCGTCCGAGGAATCGCGCGGGAAGATCAGCGCCGCCGACGCCTCCTCGATGCCAGCTCGCTTGAGGTCGTCATCGTTGGTCGGCTCACCGCGCACGAAATACACGCCGTCACCCGCCGGGTTCTTCTCGATGTCGGCGAGGACGACGACCTTCGACTGGTAGTCATCGCCGCGCAGTTCGGCGATGAGATCACGGGCGGTGGTGTTCCAACCGCAGACGATGATGTGGTCCTTGTACCCGGAAGCACCCAAACCCTGGCCCTCCTTCAAAAGGAAATCGATGACCATCGCGACGAGGGCGCCCGTGATCATGCCTAGCATGGCGACCCCGAACAGGATCAGGAACCAGCTGATGAGCCGGCCCGCCGGCGAGGTGACATAGCTCGAGTCGCCTTGGCCGAGGACCGTAGCGACCCCCCAATTGAACGAGTCGAAGATCGACTCGAAGGTCCAGGACTTCTCGAACAGCGTGATGAGCAGCGCCGCCACGAAGACGAACCCGATGATGCCCTGGGCGAGCGACAGGAAGAATCGTCGATCGAGCTGGCTGCGCATGCGGTTCGCGTGCCACAGCACCCGCCGGAGCAGCGGTGCATCGAACAAGGGAAGCGACCGCGGGATCCTCCGCGGCAGACGGGGTCGCTTCATCCGCCCGATCGTGCCATACGGTCCACGCCGTCGCCAGTCGAGATCGCGTTCAGTCGCCGACCGCGCGCGTATCGGTGAGCTCAATCCCTTCGACGCCGCCGACCGCGGCCGTCATCGCCGCCCCGCTCTGGATGTCGATCGTTGTGACCTCGAGCTCGATCTCAAGGCGACGGCCACCGGTCCCCTTCGTGGCCAGATGCGCGATCTCCCCGTGCTCCTGCTCGATCACCGAGACGAGCCGGCTGATGACGGCGGCATCGGCAGCCCACAAACGCAACCGCACGTGGTGGCGGTCACGGCCGATCCGCTCCGTCACGAGGCGGAGTGGCCACAGCGAGATGATCGCGATCGCGGTGAGGGTCACCGCGACGATCCAGGAACCGGCGCCGGCGGCCATCCCGACCGCGGCGACCGCCCACAGGCTCGCCGCCGTCGTCAGACCGCGGATCGTGGCGCCTTCCTTGAGGATCGCGCCGGCACCCAGGAAGCCGATGCCAGACACGATCTGTGCCGCGATCCGGGCGGGATCCGCGCCCGGCGCTGGAAACGCCACGATCGACAGCACCGTGAACCCTGCCGACCCGAGCGACACCAGCAGGTGCGTCCGCATCCCTGCCGGATGTTCGTGGATCTCGCGCTCGAGGCCGATGAGCGCGCCGAGGATGGCCGCCACGAGCAGGCGGATGGCGTAGCCCGCGTCTGCCGCGAGATCGATCGGCATGGGACCGAAGTCTACGCGCGGTCAGTGGGGCCCGAGCATCCGCGTAGGGCCCGAGCCCCGCTCCGGCCCGCGCCTACGCCTCCGGGATCGAGACGTCTGCCACCTCGGCACCCAGTCCGTCCACGAGCGCAGATGGCGTCAGATGCACGTTCACGCCGAACGCACCGCCGCCAACGGACACGACCGGCTCGTCCATGACCGACGCATCGATCAGTACCGGCAACGTCCGATCCGATCCGAATGGCGTGATCGTGTAGCGCTCGTAGCCGGTGACCGCCCGCGCTTCATCGGCGTCGGGCAGCGTCATCCGCCGCACGCCGAGATGGCCGCGCAGCTTCGGCCAGTCGAACCGGCGTCCGGCGGGTACGAGCACGAACAGGTAGTCGCCGTCGCCACGCCGGACCACGATCGTCCGCAGGAGCGCACCGGTGGGGATGCCCTGTAGCCGGGCCGCGTCCTCGGCGCTCCCGGCACGTTCGGTCCGGACCACCCGGTGGGCGATCCCGGCGGCAGCGATGGCGCGGGTGGCAGGGGTCTCCTGATCCACGTCGCGCCCGCTTCAGCCGGGGAAGACGGTGCCGCCGTTCGGCGACAGCACCTGACCGACGTAGGCATCGCCACCGGGTCCGGCCAGGAACGCGACGGTCGCCGCGATCTCGTCCGGCTCGAGCACGCGTCCGATCCGCACGCTGCGGAGCTCCGCCTCGATCGCGGCAGTGTCGTTGTCGCGGAACATCGGCGTATCGACCGGCCCAGGGGCGACGGCGTTGACGCGCACACCAGCGGGACCGACCTGGTAGCCGAGTGCCCGCGTGAACCCGACGAGGGCGGCCTTGGCCGTCACGTACTGGACGCTCTGGTTGCCGAGCCAGACTGCCTCCGATGCGATGTTCACGACGCGACCCCAACCGGCCTCGACCATCCCGGGCAGCACCGCCTTGGTCACGTGGAACGCACCATCGACATGCACGTCGAGCACCCGCCGCCAGTCCTCATACGACACATCGAGGAAGCGCCCTGCGCCCGGGATACCCGCGTTGTTGACCAGGATCGAAACTGGCCCGAGCTCCTTCACGAGCCCGGCCACGGCGGCAGCGACGCTCGCGCCGTCGGTGACATCCACCGAGAGGCTGCCGGCCCGACCCCCGGCGGTTTCGATCGCCGCGACGACCGCCCGAAGCCCATCGAGCGCTCGATCGAGGCACCCGACGGCGGCACCGTCGGCGGCGAGCCGGAGCGCCGTCGACCGGCCGATCCCGGATGCAGCGCCGGTGACGAGCGCGACCCGGCCGTCGAGCGGCCCGTCAGACATCTGGGATGGGGTCGACGAGCTCGATCCGGATCCGCTTGTTGCTGCGGCCCTTGGACTCATAGCCGGTCACCCGGATCTGCCCGACCTCGCGGGTGTTGGCGACATGGGTGCCGCCATCTGCCTGGAGGTCGAGTCCTACGATCTCGATGGTCCTGATCTCCTCGATCCCCTCGGGCAGCAGGTTGATCTTGGTCCGGATCAGGTCGGGGATCGCGAACGCCTCGGCACGAGGCAGCACATTGACGCGGACATCGCGCGAGGTGGCCAGCTCGGCATTCACGGCGGACTCGATCGACCCCACGAGGTCGCCCGACATCGACTCGAACTCGAAGTCCATCCGACCCGCGCCGGGCTCCATGTTCCCACCGGTCACCAGGGCGCCGTGGTCGCGCCAGACGACGCCGCACAGGGCGTGCAGCGCGGTGTGGGTGCGCATCAGGGCAAAGCGGCGCGCCCAGTCGAGATCGACCTCGACCACATCGCCGACGGCCGGCGGGTCGCCACCGGCCGGCTCCAGCTCATGGACGATCTCACCGCCGGCCTTGCGTGCGCCACGTACCAGCCACGTCCGGTCGTCGGCGGCACGCAGCAGCGCACCCCGATCCGAGGGCTGGCCACCGCCGCCGGGGTAGAAGACGGTGCGGTCGAGCACCACCAGGGTCGCCTCACCGACCTCGACGTGCCGGACACGACTCTCGGTCGACCGGGCGTACGCGTCGGTATAGCAGAGCTGCTCGCCGGCCGGCGTCACTCGGCGGTCAACGTCCCGGTCATGTTCGGATGGACCGAGCACACGAACTTGTACTCGCCGGCGGCCAGGGCCGGCACGTTGTAGTCCGCCTCAGCGGGGCCCGTGATGATGTCGCCGAGAGCGAGGCTCGCGCCGCCCGCGTCCTGGACGTCGACGTTGTGGGGGATGCCGCTCTCCGTGTTCGCGAAGTGGATCACGAAGGCCTGGTCGGCCGGAGCAGTCGCGGAGGTCTGATCGAACGCGCTGCTCGAGCTCGCGGAGATCTCGACGACCGTGCCCGAACCGGCAGATGCCGATGCGCTCGCCGACGCCGACGCGCTCGGCGCGGCACTGGCCGACGCGCTGGGCTCGACCGAACCGCTCGCAGATGCGCTGGGGAGCGGCGTCGGCGACGGGGCCGGGGCGTAGGTCCAACCGGGCTTGGCGGCCGTGCAGGCTGCGACGAGCGCCACGGTGCCCAGGATGATGGACAGGGTTCGAAGGGTTCGCATCGCTGTTCGGGAAACCTCACGGATGGGCGCGGGGGCCGCGCTCGGGTGTTCGCGTGGATGCTACCGCGTCGAGGTCGGCTCGGTCGGACCGGTACCTGTGGGCCAGTACCCCACCAGTACCATCGTCCGGATTGTCCCGGGACCATCGCGGGACTAGCCTCCTCTTCCCCATCCGGGTGCGAGCAGCGCACCGCAGGGAAGACCGGGAGTCCCAGCCCAACACCATGAAGCATCGCCTTTTCGATCGAGCCTGGCACCTCGCAGTGACCCTCGGCCCGATCCTCGCCATCGCTCTCGCTCTGGTCGCCGCTCGCCGCTGGTGAACCCAGCCGCCTGAGGCAGCCTGACGGTCGCCAGCGCGCGACCACTGACCTCGCTATTCGCTCGTCGGACATTGCTGGCCGACGATCGTCCTCATTCGAGACCCGGGGACCTCCCCCCGGGTCTCGCTCTTTGTTCGGAACCTGATCGGCGCGGCTCAGCCCTTCTCGGTGAGCCCGAGCCGGATCGCGACGGCCGCGGCCTCGACCCGGCCGGACACGCCGAGCTTGGCCAGGATGTTGCCGACGTGGACCCCCACGGTCTTCTGGCTGATGAACAACCGCTCGCCGATCTCGCGATTGGTCCGGCCGCGCGCGATCTGGACCAGGACCTCGCGCTCGCGCCCACTGAGGCCGAACGTGTCTCGGCGCGGCGGCTCACTCGGTCCGCCGAGCTGGAATGCGTCGCTCAGGTCTGATCCGTCCGAGCCGGTCGATGCCACTGCGGCGGCCACCTGTGCGGGTGCGATCACGCCGACCAGTTCGCGTGGTCGGTCGTCCGGCCCGGCGAGCGCGGTATCGACCTCGGACGGCACCGGGATGAGCGCCCGGCCGGCCAGTTCCCGCAACTCGCGGAGCAGCGGCAGCGCACCAAGCTGCAGCGCCGTGTCGACGGCCTCGTGCAGCGGCACCCGCGCGTCGGCGCGACCGGCCCGGCCGGCCCCGGACGCGAGGGTCGACTCCGCCTCGCGCCAGCGCGCGCGAGCCGTCTCGTAGGGGATGTGCAGCGCGGTCCAGGCATCGCCGACTGCGGTCCAAGCCGCCGGATCATCGCGGCCGTCCACGCGACGCCGGTGGGCACGCGCCGTCGCCAGCCAGGCGTCCGCGAGACGGCGCGACCCGAGCGTCGGGGCGACCCCGTGGCGCTTCACGATCGCTTCCGCGGCGCGGATGACTTCGCGCGCCCGTTCACGCGCGGCTGCCAGGCCCGCCAGGTCGCGCCCCTCGCGCGATTCGCTGGCTGCCGCGGCTTCGACTTCGATGACCGCCGCGGCCGTACGCGCGGCAAGGATCCAGTCCTCGGTCTCGCGCACCAGCGACCAGCCGCGCTCGGCCGCCCGTCGGGCATCGGCGAGATCCCCTCGCCACAGCGCGAACGACGCCGAGGCGAGATGGAGCGGCACCGCCTGTTGCGCGTCACGGACCGCTTCGAGCTCGAGCAGGGTCTGACCGAGCAGCCGGCCGGCCGACTCACCGGCGGTCAGCTCGATCTCGACGGTGGCCAGCGACACGAGGGCATTGAGGAAGTTGATGCCAGCCGGCAGCCACTCGAGCGCCGTCATGCTCATCGCCCGGGCCTCCTCCCAGCGCCCGAGCAGGAACAGCGAGTCCGCGGCGTTGCCGCGCAGCACGTTGCCGTAGACCGCCTCGAGACCGGCGGCCTTGGCCGCCGCGATGCCGTCCACCGCGACCTCGACCGCCTCCTCGTGCCGGCCCGCCAGCTCCAGCACCGTCGTGAGGTTGGCGTGGACGCGGAACAGCTCATCGAGGTCGCCGAGCTCGTCGGCCATCGCCCGAGCCTCGGTCAGCATCGCCAGGGCCGCATCGGGGTCGGCGCGCCAGCCGAGCGAGACCCCGAGGGTCGTGGTCGCGTGGAGCTCCCAGCGACGCGACGGAGGATCGCACGCTCGGGCGATCCGGATCGCATCGCGCGCAAGGCGCTCGGCTTCCGAGAACGTGCCCTCCAGCATCAGCAGCTGGGCGAGGCCCGCGACGACAGCGGCCCGCGCCGGCGACGGCGTCGTGGGGACGAGATCCACCGCCCGTCGACGAGCGGTGAGCGAGCCTTCGGCGTCGCCTGCGATGCGCCGGAACTGCGCCAACCGGTCGTGCATGAGTCCCAGGCGCGTCCGGTCGCGACGTGCGTCCGCGGTCGCGATGGTCGCATCGAGGTACGCGGCCGCCCGCACCGGTCGCCCGGCTGCGAAAGCCGCCTCGGCCGCGCGTGCGTTCAGCTCGGCCGGTGGCAGGACGGGCGGGTCGCTGCGCCGCCGTCCACCGTGTCGCGACGTGACTCCCGTCGCGCTACCGGCAGCGATCGCCAGCTCGAGCGCGCTCAGCTCGTCGAGCGGTGCGTCGACGGCGGCCGCGGCATCCGCCGCGGCGATCGCGGCGTGGCGGACCGCGACGGGGTCGAGTGCCAGGCGGAAGTGGTGCTTCGTTACGAATGGCTGGCCTTCGAGGGCGCGCGCGACGGCCGCGTGATGCCGGACCCGCATCGAGGGCAGGAGGTCGGCCTCGATCGCCCGCCCGACCAGCTCGTGGCGGAGCGAAAGGCCCGCCTCGTCCTCGCGGACGAACCCGTACTCGATCGCCTCGTCGAGCCCATGCGTCAGGTCGGCGTCGAGGACGCCGTCGCCACGCCTGGGTCCGTGCGACGACCGCGGCGGGCCGCTCGCCAGATCGGCTTCGAACGCTTCGGCTATCGCCGCCAGATCGACGCGCTGGAGCGGCCGTCCCGCGGGGGCCAGGAGCCGCAGGACCCGCCGTGCCTCGGTCGAGCGCGCGGCGATCCGTGCCAGGACCAGGTCCTGGAACGACGATGTCAGCGAGACCGCCGGCAATTCCCGGCGGGCGGCGAGCAGCTCCTCGGCCACGAGCGGCCGGCCGCCGGACCGTTCGGCGACGACCACGAGCACGCTCGCTGATGGCCGGGTCTGCTCGATCGCTTCGATCAGCCGCGCGAGGTCGTCGCGGCCGAGTGGTGCCAGGGCAAGCCGTGCCGGTGGCCGAGGCGCCGCGTCCAGGCTGGCGAGGTCGTCCGACCATGGGTCTTCGCGCCGGATCGCATCGCCCTGATAGGTGGCGACCACCGCGAGCCGATGCGACCTGGCGATGCGCGCGAGGAACGTCACCAGCGCCCGCGTCCCGGCATCGGCACGGTGGAGGTCCTCCATGATGAGGAGGACAGGCTGCCGCTCCCCGAGCCGGCCGACCACGCCGAGGACGCCCTCGAGTAGCCGCGCCTGACGGCGCTCCGGCACGGCGGTGAGGACCCGGCGGCCGCCGCCGCCCGGCGGCTCGACCCGTTCGGCGAGCTCCGGCATCAGCCGCACCAGCTCGTCGGTGGCGGTGCCGAGCACCCTGGCCAGCTCGTCGTCGGACAGCCCCGCGAGGACCGGACGGAGCGCCCGGACGACGGGCTGGTACGGAGCGTCCGTCCCGGGCCCGAAGGCGCCCCCACGCAGGACGGCCATCGGCTCCTGGAGGCCTGACACGCGACGGATGGCCTCGTCGATGAAGCGGCTCGAACCCACCCCGGCAGTGCCGTCGATCAGGAGCGTCCCGGCCGCACCGCCCGACGCAGAGCGGAGCACGGTCGCGAGCTTCGCGAATGCGTCCTCTCGGCCGACGAACCGTGCGCTCGTGTAGGTGGCGGCCATCGACCGCCATCGTATACGACGATCAGGCCCGCTCATCCACGTCGTTGCGCCTCGTCACCGCAGAGCTCGGACTGCAGGACGAGGGCGTCGGCTACCCTGCACGTCGTGACCGACGCACGGCCGGCCCCGCATCCCGACAACACGCTCAACGAGCTGTCCGGCGAGGAGTGGCTGTACTTCACGAAGTCGGTGTTGACGACCGCCTATCCGTCGGAGCTCGGCCACGCTGCGCGCAAGGCGCATGGCGCCAACAAGCCGCCACGGCTGATGGCACGGCTGATCGAGTTCTTCACGCGGAGCGGCGAGCTGGTGCTCGATCCCTTCGCGGGCGTCGGCGGGACGCTCCTCGGGGCAGCCATCGCCAGGGGCCCCCGCCGGGCGATCGGCATCGAGCTCGATCCGCGCTGGGTGGCCGTGTACGAGGACGTCGTCGAAGGTCTGGCAGCCGAGCGAGACGGTCGCGGTCCGGCCATCGCCGACCTCGGGACGTCCGATCCTGGCGTATCACGCACCTTCGATCCCACGGGGCTGGAGATGCGGACGGGCGATGCGCTCGAGATCCTGCCGACCCTGCCCGATGCGTCGGTCGACCTGGTCGCGACCGATCCGCCGTACAACATCCAACTGCCGCTCACGATGGCTGGCGGCAAGCTGGCCGAGACCCACGCGAACCGGCGGACCGACTACGCGATGGTCAGCGACGCCGCGGCCGACCTGGCCAACGCGCCCGACTACGGGGCCTTCCTCGATTCGATGGGTCGCATCTTCGTCGAGATCGCACGGGTCATCCGCCCGGGCCGCTATGCGGTCGTCATCGTCCGCGACGCGTACCAGGGCGGCCGCTACCAGTTCGTGGGGGCGGACCTCGCGGCACGTGCCGACGGTGCCGGCCTCGTGCCCAAGGGAGACCTCATCTGGCATCAGGCGGGGACGCGGCTGCGGCCGTACGGCTATCCGCGGGCGTTCGTTCCGAACATCGCCCACCAGCACATCCTGGTCCTCCGGCGCGAGACCGGTGCCGGCAGCGCTGCCGCTTCGGGGACAGCTGGTCAGGCGCGGCGGCGACTCTCGAGGTAGGCGGCCAGGACGTCGCCGTCGACGTCATCGCCCATCGTCCAGGTGTCGGCGGCGATCGGCATCGTCGCGGTCGGCGTGCTCTGGACAGGCGGCTCCCCCAGGACGTCGCCGAGCGTCATCTTGTGGATCCAGCCCTGACGCCCGTCGGGGCACAGGACGAGCCAGTAGGCGCCGCGCTTCTCGAGGAGCTGGACTTCGTCGCCCTGGTCGAGGAACGCGAGCTCGGTGCCACGCAGCTCGTCGGGGATGTCGAGGAGCCGCACCAGGCTGTAGCGGATCAGGCGCCGTTCGCGCCCGTCGATCGGGCCCACGAGACCGTGATCGAAGGTCAGCCGTGGCGCCTCGATGGCGTCACGGATGGGATCGGCCCTGCGCGCCTCGAGGAGCGACGGCCGGCGCCATCGCGGCATCGCGAGCTCGCCATCGAGCGGATGCGGGACGTTCACGACGCTGACGCCAGCGGACCGGTCGTTCGCCAGCTCGGCGGCGTAGGGGGACGCTGCGGCCACCGCCATCGGGCTCGATGCGGCATGCGCGAGCACATCGTCCGGAGCGGGTGGGTCGCCGTCGCGCCGGCGCTTGCCGAAGAAGCCGAAGGCGAGGGTCGCGCCGACGATCCCCGACGTCGTCACCAGGGTCGCGACGAGGCCAAGAGGGATGCCGCGGCTGACCGCCGGTCAGCAGCTCCATCCCGGCCGCCAATGCCGCAAGCGGACCGTTGTCCCCGCCGCCGCCGACCGACTGGCCGCTCGGCGCGAGGGGTCCCGGCGGTGTGGAGGCGATCCCGGGCACGACGGCGACCGTGTCGTCGCTCGGCGCCGGGCTCGCTGACGGGCTCGGCGACGGCGACGAGCTCGGCGACGAGGAGGCGTCGGGGCTGCTCGACGCGGCGGCGCCGACGGTCGGTGTGGGCGTCGCAGCGAGCGTGGCGTCGTCGGTCGGTGCCGGCGTCGCGGCACGTGGGGCCGGCGTCGGATCCGGCGTCGGACGGGGCGTCGGGCGAGCCGTGGGCCGTGGTGTCGGTCGTGGCGTGGGCCGCGGCGTCGGCGCAGGGGTAGGCGGTGGCGAGATCGTGACGCTGCCCGCCCCGATCGAGTCCGAGAAGCGGTCGCGGCTCAGCGCCTCGATCGAGACGCTGTGCGATCCGAGCGGCAGCTTGCCCGCCCAGCGGAATGTCACGCCGCGCTTCCAATCCGTGCCGCTCACCCGGGTCATGGCTCGTGCGGCGCCGGCCACGGTAACGCGAACCCAGTCGGCCGGCGATCCTTCCCGGTTGCGATAGGCGACAGTCACCTCGATCGTCGTGGTCGTCCGGCCGGAGCGAGGCGAGACCGACGGATCCGACAACCGGGTCGGACCCGAGCCCGCCCAAGCGGGGGCCACGGCCGACAGCAAGAGCAGGACCGCGACGATCGACGCGCCGATCCGTGCCTGCCATCGACCTGTCGCGCGCACCAAGAATGGGGTTCCGGGGTGACGGTCAGGGCGATGCATCCTGAGCGCGAGGATGCGGTTCGCGCGAGGGGCGAGCAATGGTACGGGGGTCCGGTGCGCGGTCGCCGAGAGGCGCGGTGCGGCGCAGCACCGAGCCACGCCTACCGCTGTCGGGTCTGGTGCGGTCCGGTATGCGCCGTGGTCCAACCGGCCGTGGTGCTTACCCCCCTTCGCCCATCGACGCTGCCGCCTTCGCTCGGGAGGATGGGCGCATGGAGGTCATCTCGCCGTCCCACGCTGGCCGACGGCCGTCGCTCGCGCCGCTGGTCGGGGGCACCATCCTCGGGACCGTGCTCATCGTCATCGGCATCGTCCTCGCGTATGTCGCCCTAGCCACCCCGGCGCTCCGCTCGGCGATGCCCACCGGGCGACTCGACGTCGGCCAGATCCTCACCGGGGTCACGCTGTGGGGCATCGCCCTCGTGGCGCCGGCCGGGTTCGTCCTCTTCGGCACGAATCGCCTCGTCCGGATCCTGACGACCGTACGAGGGCGGATCCCGCGCAAGACGACCGTGCTGCGGGCCCTCGACGGCGTCACCGACGATGTCATCGTCGCGAGCGGGCTCGCGATGCCCGACGGCCGCCCGGTCTCCGATCTGGTCATCGGCCCGTTCGGCGCCGCGGTCATCCGCGACCTGCCACCTGCCGCTGTCACGCGGGTCCGCGAGGGCCGCTGGGAGCTGCGGACGCGCCGCGGGTGGATCTCGATCGAGAACCCGCTCGACCGCGCGGCGCGGGATGCCGAGCGCGTCCGCCGCTGGCTCGGGCATGACGACGCGGACTTCATCGTCAAGGTGTATGCGGCGGTGGTCGGGCCGGCTCCGACGGTCACACGGACGACCGAATGCGCAGTTCTGACTCCGGACCAACTGGCACCCTGGATCGATGCGCTGGCGCCGCAGCGCAGCCTGACCGAGGCGCGTCGTGAGCGAGTCGCCGAGATGGTCCGCGAGGCCGCCGGCTGACCGAGCGCTCGCGTGGGGAGTGGTAGGGGAGCCAGGACTCGAACCTGGAACCAGCGGGATATAAGCCCGCCGCTCTGACCGATTGAGCTACTCCCCCGCGGCGATGCTACACCCGAGGCGAGATCCGGTGAGTCGGGCTCGGGCGCCGCGTCAGTCGTTGCCGAGCAGCTTGCCCGCGATCGAGCGGAGGTTCAGCTGGCGGCCGACCAGGTCGCGCGCACGATTCGCGCGCCGGCCATCGCCGCGACCATCGATCGTGCCGCCGCCGGGCGCCCACGCTCGGGCGGAAAGGGTCGCCGCGAAGGCGCGATCCTCTTCCGTCTGGAACGCCTCGATCGGCAGGTCGTCAGGATCGAATGGGCGGTCCGCGATCGCTGCCGTTGACGGCGGGCGTGCGTAGGCCGGGGCCCCGTAGAGCTTGGGAAGTGCGACGTGCTGCTCGTCGATGGACACGCGAAACCTCGAAGGGATGCTCCGATGCCTCCCTGGTCCCCCAGGAGACGCGAGGATGATGATGTCTCGGGCAGGGTAGCGGGAATGGTACGGATGGGCTAGATGAACCGCCTCACTGGACGGGCTTTCGTGTTGCACGTACGCGACATGCCTCAGCCGAGCAACGGCTTGACGACCTGGAGCACGACGACCATCACCAGCCAGGCGATCGGCACCGCCGCGAAGAATCCCAGCGCGGCGCTCCAGCCGCTGCGCCGGCGGACCGTGCCCGAGCCGGTCGGCTGCGGGCACGACCAGGTAGGTGACGACCGCGCCGGCGAGCAGCACGATCGCGGCGTACGCCACGAGCGCCAGCAGGCGCAGGTCGCCACCGGGCAGGACGGACGCCGCGGGCCGATCGCGACGTCGTAGACGAGATAGGCGACGGCCAGGACGATCGCGACGACGAGGCTCGATAGGACGGCCCGGACGACCGGGCGCGGAGCGTTGCGGAACTGGCGCCAGCGGACCTCGGCCCCGAGCGGCGCCGGACCGGTGCCGGCCGTCAGCCACCGCTGAGGATCGTCAGGGTCCGTCGCGGCGGGACGGTCTCCGGCGTATGCGCGGCGAGCAGCTCGACGCAGCCGATGAACCGTGTCCAACTCCTCCTCGGATGTGAAGAAGCCGACGCTGATGCGCAGCGCGTCGATGAGCGGCACGGTCCGGGCGACCGCGAAGACCCGCGCGCCGCAGCTCGTCGCAGCGCCGCATCCGGCGTCCAGCCGCCGATGCGGAACGTCACGAGCGTCGCCATCCGGTCGGGCGGTGTCAGGACCTCGACGCCGTCGATGGCGGCGAGTCGCCCGGCGGCATCACGGGCCAGTCGCCGTCCCGCGCTCGTAGATCCAGTCGAGTCCGACGAACATGCTCAGCCAGCCGATCGAGCGGGCCATCCCGACGATCGACGGGCGGTGGAAGTTCGACCACTCGAAGCGACGAGCGTCGGGCCACCAAGCGGCCGTCCCGGTCGAGTCGACCGTCTCGAACGAGAAGTGGCCGCCGAACGCCGGCGCCAGCCGATCGCGGACGCCCGGTGCGATCGCGACCGCGCCCATGCCCTCCGGACCGAGCAGCCATTTCTGGGCGGGCATGGCGTAGACGTCCGCGCCGGTCGCCGCGAGATCGACCGGGATGCGCGCCGACGGCCTGCGCGCCGTCGACGACCAGGATCGCGCCGCGCGCATGGGCGATCTCGGCGATCCGGGCCACCGGCATGACGGCTGCCCGATGCCCACAGCACGTGGGAGATCGCGACGACCCGCGTCCGCTCGTCGATGGCCGCATCGAACGCGGCCAGGACGGTCGGCTTCGTCGTCGCTCAGGCGGCGACGTCGACGAAGTCGATGTCGATGCCCGTTCGAGCCCGCAGGTTGTAGAGGTCGCCGACCCCGCCCGGATGCTCGAGGCTGGTCGTGACCGCTCGATCGCCCGGCCGCCAATCGATCGACCAGACGCCGATGCTCATCGCGTCGGTCGCCGAATGGGTCAGCGCGATGTCGGCGACGTCCGCGGTCAGGACCGCCGCGACCCCGGCGCGAGCCTCGGCCATGCGCTGGAGCGCCTCCTCGAAGTAGTCCGGATGGGCGCGACCGGTCCGCAGCTCGTAGTCGGCCATCTCGGCCATCGCCGCGGCGGCCTCGGCGGGCATCGGCCCGACCGAGCCGGTATTCAGGTAGATCCCCGCGCTCGAGCGCGGGGAGGGCCGCCCGGACCGTGGCGAGCCGGCCGTCGTCAGGGGGTTCGGGGGCGGCCACGGCCCGTATCATACCGACGATGTCCGGCCTGGCCCGACCCGAGATCCTGGCCACGACCGAGTGGCTCGCCGAGCACCTTGGCCGTCCCGGCGTCCGTCTCCTCGATGCCCGCTGGCGTCCCGACGGGACCGGCGCGGACGTCCATCGCGCTGGGCACATCCCGGGCGCCGTCTCCGTCGACTGGCGGTCGGACCTGGTCGACATGGACCAGACGGGGGACGCCATCCGGGTCGCATCGCCGGGCCGCGTGGCGGCCACCGCGGCCCGCGCCGGCATCGGTGACGAGACCACGATCGTGGTCTACGACGACACGCAGGGCCTGTACGCCGCGCGCGTGTGGTGGACGCTTCCGGACCTACGGCGCCGAGCACGTGCGCATCCTCGACGGCGGGTTCCCGGCCTGGGAGGCCGAAGGCCGGCCGATCGAGCGGGGCGCCGGCGAGCGGCCGCCGGAGCCGCTGACGCCGTTCACGCCACGCGGCCCGAACCGGTCGCACCTGACGACCTCCGACGTCCGTGGCGCTGCTGGGCGCACCCGGCGTCACGCTGCTCGACGCCCGGGCGCCCGCCGAGTACCGCGGCTTCGAGGGCAACACCCGGCGGCTCGGCCACATCCCGGGCGCGATCAACGTGCCCGTCGGGTCGATGCACAAGGCGGGCTGCCAGCGGCTGCGCGGACGGCGGCGAGCTGCGCGACCGGCTCCATGCGGCGAACGTCAGCCGCGGCAGCCGGATGGTCGCCTACGACGGATCCGGGGTGGCGGCCGCCAAGCTCGCGTTCGTGCTGAGCCTGCTCGGCCACGAGGACGTCGCCGTCTACGACGGCGGCTGGGCCGAGTGGGGCAACCGGCTGGACCTGCCGGTCGACCGCTAGCCGGTGCCTACCAGCCGGTCGGTTCGGGCGGCGGCTCGACGCGGGAGCGTGCCGCTGTCGAGGCCGGCCCACGGATCGGCCTCGTGGTGCGGCGCGAGGATCTGCGCTCGTTCGTGGTTGACGGCCAGCAGCTCGGCCGTGGCGCGGGCCTCGCCGAGCACGTCCGACCAGTACGTCGCCGCGGTCACCGGGCAGGAAGTGGCCGGTCAGCTCGGACAGCGCGTCGCGCAGGCTCCGCTCCGGCATCAGGTGGATGAACCCGGTGACCTTGAACGGCGGGACGGAGATGAGCGCCTCCTCGGGCATCTTCGGGGTCCGCAGCTCGGGCGCGGGCTCGACGGGCTCGTTGACGACCGCGAACAGGACCGACGCGAGGTTGACCTGCGCGAACTCGGCGCGGATCGACTCGCCGCGCGTGCCGAACTCGTCCGTGGCGACGTCGGCCAGGACGAGGAAGCGCTCGTCGGCGAGGTTCAGCATGTCGGTGACGCGGCGCTGGCGCGTCATCAGCGAGCCGCGGATCACGAACGAGTCCGTGTAGAGCGTGAGCGGACGGGCTGTGGCGGCATGCCCAGCGGATCGAACATCGCCACAGGATACGCGGCGGTCGTCGCGGTCGTGGAGTCAGACCGGCTCGGGTGGCACCGTCCGGGCGCCCGCCGTCACCAGCAGCTCCGACCCGTGCTGGAGTCCCTCGTACAGCGCGGTCACGGTGGCGACCGTGTCGATGTCATCGACCGTCTTGTCCGGTCGCAGGGCGTGGATCCGCGGGAAGCGAAGGCTGAAGCCGGACGCGTGGCGCCTGCTGCGGACGATGACGTCGAAGGCGATCTCGACGACGACCGTCGGCTCGACCTGGCGATAGCGGCCGAAGCGGGCGATGGTGTGGGCCTCGAACCACGCCGTCATCTCGGCGATCTCGGCATCGGTCAGGCCGCTGTACGCCTTGCCGATGTTGACGAGCTTGCCGGTCTCCTCGTCGCGGACGGCGAACGTGTAGTCGGACAGCACGCCGTGGCGCTTGCCATGCCCGACCTCGACGCCGACGACGACGCAGTCGATCGTCGCGAGCGCCTTCTTCATCTTCAGCCAGCCGAGTCCACGACGGCCGGGCGAGTAGCCGCTGTCGGGTCCTTGACCATCAGACCCTCGTTGCGCCGGGCGCGGGCGTCGGCGAAGGCGGCCTCGAGCTCATCCTCGTCGTGGGCGACCGCCGAGATGCGATCGCGTGAACCGGCCGCCATCGTCGACCAGCGGCAGGTCGATCGCGTCGAGCAGTTCGCGGCGCTTCCGGAGCGGCTCGCGCAGCAACGGCTCGACGGTGGCGTCGCCGTCGGGATCGTCCCCGGCGCCGAGCGCGAGGACGTCGAACGCGACGTAGACGACCGGGATGTCCGCCTGGATCTGCGCCGACGGGCGTCTTGCGACCGAGCCGCGCCTGGAGGCTGATGAACGGCAGGACGAGGCCGTCCTTGAAGCCGAGGATCTCGCCGTCGACCACGCCGTCCCAGCGCAGCGTCTCGGGCCGCATCGACGACCTCGGGGAACTGGCTGCTGACGTCGTGCAGGTCGCGCCTGTACAGCCGGACGTCCGACCCGCGCTTGTGGAGCTGGGCGCGGATGCCGTCGTACTTGTCCTCGACCCAGACCTCGGCGCCGAGGCGACGGATGATCTCGGCGGCGTCCTCGGCCGGCGAGGCGAGCATGAACTTGAGCGGGTGGAAGAGCGCGAGCTCGGCCTCGCCGAGCTCGGTCGTCGCGGGCGAGCTCGGCCAGGCGGCCCATGTCGCCCGCCAGCATCCCGGCCCACTTGACGTCCTCGAGCGGTCGATCGAAGGCCTTCGCGATGGCGGCCTCGACCAGGCCCTCGCGCAGCCCGATGCGGAGCTCGCCGCCGAGCACCTTGACGATGGCCTTGGCGGTCGAGCGGGTCGGCCCGGGCGAGGAGTCCGTGGAGGAGCTGGGCCTTGGCCGCCGCGCCCGATGCCTGCTCGATCGCCGCGAACGTGGCGGCCACCTCGGGGAGCGTCGGGCTGTCGTCGGGCGGCGGCGCGTGGCCGGCGATCGTCAGGACGTCCTCGACCGCCAGGCTGAGGTCGGAATGGCGGTCGTACGCGGCGGCCAGGTCCTCTCGGGTCGCCCCGGTCAGGGCACCGACCGCGGCGATGATCGCCGACCAGCCCAGGCCGGTCGTGCGCTGGTCGGCCTCCGGGAACGGCCGCCCGGTCAGGAAGACGGCCGCGATCGGCAGCTCCTCGGGGGTCAGGCTGCGCAGGTAGTCGGCCAGGAGGGCGGTCTTCTCGGATGTCCGAGTCGTCGCCGCCACGCGCTCGGCCAGCTCGCTCCAGCGGCGCATGGCGGCGATGGTATACGGTTCCGGCCCATGGCGCCGAAAATGGGAAAGTCGTTCCCGGAGGTGCTGACGGGATCGCGCGTCGTACTGCGCCGCCACGGTCCGGGGAACCTCGAAGCGTTCCGACGTTGGTACTCGGATCCCGAGATCGCCCGCCTGGCCCGCTACCAGGAGGCCCCGATGCGGGCCGAGGAGATCGAGCGCTTCTTCACGGCGCGCGTGGTCGGACCCGACGCCCTGGCGATGGCGATCCACGAGCGCGGCTCGGATCGGCTGGTCGGGACGTGCGCGTTCAGCCAGCTCGATGGCGACAACGGCTCGGCGCTGTACCACATCACGATCGGCGAGAAGGACGCATGGGGCCATGGCTTCGGGACCGAGGCGACGCGGCTCATGCTGGACCACGCGTTCGGGCCACTGGGCCTCCACCGGATCGCGCTGTTCGTGTTCGAGTTCAACGAGCGCGCCATCCGGACGTACCAGCGCTGTGGGTTCGTGATCGAGGGACGCGCGCGCGAATCGATCTTCCGCGATGGCCGCTGGTGGGACGAGCTGGCGATGAGCGTGCTCGAGTCGGATTGGCGGCGGCTCCGCGCGGAGGAACGCGAGGAGCGGACGGAGCGCGAGGGCCTGGCCGAGGAGGCCGAGCGCGGTGAGGTCGTCGGCGCGTCCGCTCGACGGGCATCGACCGATCTGATCCGGCGCACGGTCCGCCGCTTCTCGTGAGCAGCACCGGTGCCGGTGCGGACGCGGCCCGCGGGATGTCCGCGACCTGATCGTGGCGAAGGGCCACACCGTCGACAACGCGCGCGCCGCGGTCGCCCGGCTGGAGGCGGCCTTCGCCGACGACTCGCTGGAGCGGACGCCGTCGCTCGACCTGTACCTGGCCGACCTGATGCGAGCGCTCGAGCAGGACGAGGGCGAGAAGCTCGGCGGCAAGAGCGCGGAGGCTGCCCGGTTCATCCTGCGCGCCATCGACCGGGAGCTGGATCAGGCCTAGTCCCGACGCAGACGACGCGGTTTCGCGTCGAGGTGCACCATGGAGGACCGCAGGAGGATGGCCGCCATGGTTACGACGATCGATGATGCCAAGGACATCGCACGCAGCGCGGCCGCCGAGCCGATCGACAGGATCCTCGATCGTCTGGGTGAGCGCATCGGTGCACGCGCGACCGTCCGAGCGGTCTTTGGCGAGCCGGTAGCGCGCGGTGACGTGACGATCATCCCCGTCGCCCGCATCCGGTGGGGCTACGGCGGTGGCTCCGGAACGGGTCCGTTGCGGTCCGAGTCGACCGACGGCGAAACGATGGGCAGCGGCAGCGGCGCCGGTGGCGGGGCCATGACCGATCCGATGGGCTATGTCGAGGTGCATCCGGACGGAGCGACCTACGTGCCGCTCTCGTCGCCCTACCTCAACCCGCTCGTGATCCTGGCGACCGGGATCTCGATCTCGCTGGTCCTCCGCGCATTGGTACGACTGTTCCGGGGCTAGTGGTGGTGCTCGTGGAGCACGGCGTGACCACGGCCGCGCCCGATGAGCCAGTGATTCACCGGGAACGCGACCACGCCGGCGACCCCTAGCGCGAGCGCGAGGCTGCCCCAGAAGAGTGGGTCCGCGATGCCCGCATCCATCGCCCCCGGGATGGCCAGGATGATGGCGTTGTCGACGATCTCCATGACCGTGATCGACAGGGTGTCGGCAGCGAACGCGAGACCCAGCGCCGTGCCGACTGCCACGCCCGACGCGAGGAGCGGGCGAAGCGTCAGCGCATAGCCGAACACGAAGGCGAGCACTACTGCCAACGCGATGGAGGGGAGATCGTCCCAGCCGAGCTGGCTCGCGATCACGAGCCCGAGGACCTCGCCGATCGCGCAACCGGTCAGGCAATGGATGGTCGCCGATAGCGCCAGCCGCTTCGTCGATGGCGGGCCGCCGCGGTCCGTCAACAGGCACCCGGATCGCCAGACCACCATGGCGGGACCCCGACCCCACTCGTCAGGGTGCTGTCGGCGGCGACCTCGACCCAGATGACCGCCGGTTCGGCACCGCCCGGCACCCGTCCCAGCGACTGTCGAGGCTGACTGCCTTGTCCGGGGTTGCCGTCGAACGAGACGATCTCCGTGCCGGCCGGGCCACCGAGGCATGCCACGCCGATGTCAGGTCCGAACCCGACACTCTGCATCGGGTCAGCCAGCGCGAGACCGAACCAGGCGGTCCCCGGCGCGTCGTTCCGGCCGTAGATGACGACGGATCCTCTCGGTCGGGGATCGATCCCCGCGCATCCCAGGACGACGAGGATCGCGGCTAGGACCACGAAACGGATCGCCCCATCAGCCGAGTCTAGTGCCCGGCGCCCGCCGACTTCGTCCGCCCTAGACTGAGCCGTCCCCACACTGCAATCGGAGACTCTCCGGTGACCGAACTCAAGACCGGCATCGCGCTGTGGAGCCAGGGCGCCGGCTGGCCCGAGATGCTGGACGCGGCGAAGCGGGTCGACCGGCTCGGGTACGACCACCTGTGGACCTGGGACCACCTCTACTCGATCTTCGGTGACCCGTACCAGCCGATCTTCGAGGGCTGGGCGGCGCTCTCCGGCGTGGGCGACCGCGACCGAACGGACGCGGCTCGGCCTGCTGGTCGGCGCCAACACGCTCCGCAACCCGGGGCTGACCGCCAAGATCGCGACGACGCTCGACCACATCAGCGACGGCCGAGCCATCCTCGGCATCGGCGGGGCGTGGGTCGAGCTCGAGCACAAGGCGCACGGCATCGACTTCGGGTCGGGCTTCGGGCAACGGCTCGACTGGATGGACGAGGCGGTCGCGGCGATGCGGACCGTGCTCGATGGCGGGTCAGTCACCTCGCCGCCGGGCGGCCACTACGCCTTCGACGACCTTCGCCAGCAGCCGCCTCCGATCCAGCCGAAGCTGCCGATCATGATCGGCGGGAGCGGCGAGAAGAAGACGCTGCGGACGGTCGCGAGATACGCCGACATGTGGAACGCGATGGGGCCGCTCGATGTCATGGCGCACAAGGTCGAGGTCCTCAAGCGCCACTGCGACGACGTCGGGCGGAACATCGATGACATCGAGTTCACGCTCGGGGTCAAGTTCACGATCCGCGACAGCGAGGCCGAGGCGGAGCGGGTCTGGAAGGCGGCGATGGAGCACAACCGGACGCCGATGTCCGACGTCGAGGACGACGTCACGTTCTGGAACGGGACGCCGGAGCAGATCGCCGACAAGCTTCGACCGTACGTCGACCTCGGCTTCCGCACGGTCATCTCGGAGCAGCCCGCGCCATATGATGTCGAGACGCTCGAGCGGTTCATCGACGAGGTGAAGCCACTCATCGATCGCGGCTAGCGGGAGGAGATCGTGTCCGACGCGTATCGCGTCCGGCTCCGCACGGTCGGCGACGGTCCGACGGCGCTCGGAGAAGCGGGGCCATTCACGCTGGTGACCGATCGCCCGTCGGCCGCCGGCGGTGGCGGGCTGGGGTTCAACGGCGGCCAGCTCCTGTACCTGTCGATCGCCGCCTGTTGGTCGAACGACCTCTATCGCGAGGCGGCGACGATGGGCATCGAGCTCGATGGGGTCGAGATCACCGTCGATGGCGACTTCCCGGCGCGCGGCTCGGGTTCGACGCCGATCTCGGTCGACCTGGTCGTTCGATCGGCGGCGTCAGAGGACAGGATCCGTGAGCTCATCGCCGAGGTGGAGCGCGTCGCCGAGATCCCGCGAGCCATACGCGAAGGCCCGCCGATCACCGTCAGCGCATCGGTGGTCTCTCGACGCGACGACTGAGGCGTCAGGCGACGCGACGCCGGCGGAGGACGACCCAGGCCGCGCCAAGTACCACGATCGCGACGCCACCGATGGTCGCGGGGGTCATCGAGTTCTCGGCCAGTCCGGACAGGCGTTCGGTCGCGGTCTCCGGCGGCGATAGGTCAGATCCCCCAGAGGAGATCACCAGCGTCGTATCGGTGGCGACGTTGTCGGCGGCCACTGGGTCGCTCGTCGCGCTGGTGACGGTGACCGTGATCGTCTGGGGGCCACCCGCGATCGTCGCACCGACCGTGTAGTCGAGGCTGACCGTGACGCTCATCCCGGCGACGATCGTGCCGAGATCGCACGACACGTCGGGTCCCGACCCGACCGGGGCGCAGCTGCCCTGGGATGGGCTGATGGCACCCTGGCTGAAGCCCGCCGGCCAGTCGACGTCGAGGACGACCGACGTGGCGTCGGATGGACCGCCGTTGTCGACCGTCACGACGTAGGTATGGGTCGACCCGTCGCCGGCCACGACACTGGCGATCCCGTCGCTGACGCTGACCGTGAGGTCGGCCGATGTCGTCACGTCGGTCTGGTCGCTGGCGCTGACCCCTGCCGGGTGCTCGTCGCTCGTCGCGACGGCGGTGTTCGTGATCGTCTGGGGGGGCGTGCCGGCCGGCACGCGATAGGGCACGTCGATCGTCCACGTCGCACCGACCGCAAGACTGGCGGGCAATGTGCACCGGATCGCGTTGCCGACTGAGCCCGAGCAATCGGCCCCGAGATCCGCGCTCGGCGGGCCAGCGATCAGTGGCGCCGGGATCGTGTCGTCGAGGACGATGCCGTCCGAGTCGGAAGGCCCGTCGTTCGTGATGGTGATGGCGTAGCTGCCCGAGAAGGCCCCGGCGACGACGGCCGTCTCGCCGTCATCCTTCGTCACGGCCAGATCGGCCTGCTCGATCACCACCGTCGTGTCGGTGGCGACGTTGTCGGCGGGTTCCGGGTCGCTCGTCGCGCTGGTGACGGTGACCGTGATCGTCTGGGGGCCACCCGCGATCGTCGCGCCGACCGTGTAGTCGAGGCTGACCGTGACGCTCATCCCGGCGACGATCGTGCCGAGATCGCACGACACGTCGGGTCCCGACCCGACCGGGGCGCAGCTGCCCTGGGATGGGCTGATGGCACCCTGGCTGAAGCCCGCCGGCCAGTCGACGTCGAGGACGACCGACGTGGCGTCGGATGGACCGCCGTTGTCGACCGTCACGACGTAGGTATGGGTCGACCCGTCGCCGGCCACGACACTGGCGATCCCGTCGCTGACGCTGACCGTGAGGTCGGCCGTGGGCTCGCCCACGACGAATTCGCCGAATGAGGTCATCCCGAGGGCTTGCGTCGAGGTGGCGGTCCGCGTCCCGACCGACGGCAGCGTCCACGTCGCGCCGTCGAGCTTGGCCACGATGAACGTCGTCGGGTCGGCACCGGGATCGACGTCCGCTGGCACGAAAGTGAAGACGGCGTCGACGATGTCGAACACGACCGAATCGTTCTCGACGGTCCAGTAGCGATTCACGCTGGCAGCGGGCGCGATGCCGGAATTCGCCACATCAGGGTGGTCTCCAGGCGTCGTCCTCGCTCGGATCAGGCCGGGGCCGGAGACCGTCCCGAACGTGATCGTGACAGGCGCGTAGCGAGTGGCATCCCCGATCTCGTACGCGACCGAGATCCCGACGCCTGCCGGCACGTGCTTCTCCAGCCAGCCGACCACCCGGCCCGCCGTTCGAAGCACGGTGCCTGAGGGACCGATCGTCAGGGTGAAGCTGCCGGCGTTCACGGGGCCACTGGTCAGGGTCAGGGTGCCCAGGACGGTGAGATCGCCCTGGAGGGCGAGTCCATTCGGGTTGGCAACGGTCAGGCCCGACAACTGCGTGACGCTCGTCGGAAGCGACGATCCCGACGCCAGTGCCAGTCACGCTGATCGATGACGTCCCGTCGGCCGACAGGTTGGTGGTCGTGCCAGCCAGTGCGTTACTGATCGTCAGCCTGTGCGCCCCGACGACCAGCTGGCCTGCTGTGAGCGTGAGGACGTTGGTCACAGCGACGTTGGCCCCCATCGCCACGCCGGCGGGATCCGCCACCACGAGGTTGTAGAACGTCAGGGCGGCGGGTCCGCCGAGGGTCTGGCCGGCCGTCCCGTCCAGGATCACGGTGCTCGTCCCGGGGACGAACGTGCCCGCGCCGACCACGTTTCCCTCGACGGTGATCACGCTCCCGTTGCCACGCAGGGTCCCGTTGACCGTCAGGTTCCCCGCGACGTCGAGGGCATGTCCCGTCGCTGACGTGGTGAGCGTCCCGGCGGTGATCAGGAGGTCGTGGTCGACCACCATCGCCGTCCCGAGGGTCGTCGTCCCGCCGTTGACCGTGACGTCATAGAAGGTCATACCGGTGGAGCTGCACCGTGCCGCCCGCGAAGACGACCGTCGAGGTGCCCGGGTCGACCGTCCCGGCGGTGTACGTCCAGCCGTTGGCGGAGCGCAGCGTGCCGACCAGGCTGAGCGTGCCCGACGCCTTGTCGATGACCACCCGGGGCAGGTTGCCGGCGGCGGCCGTCGCCGCGCCGGTGAACGTCTGGGCGGCGGTCCCGTTGATCAGCAGGGTGCCCGTCCCGCCGCCGTACGTCGACGCCTGGCTGATCGGGCCCTGGGCGGCCACGGTGCCCGTGTTGAGGCTGCCCGCGGTCAGCGTCAACGCCCCGCCCACGGTCAGGGTCGTGCCCGCCGCGATCGTGGTCGTGGCGCGGAAGTACGACGGCGTTGAGGGTGTGGCTGCCGGTGACCGTGCCGCCCGCGAAGACGACCGTCGAGGTGCCCGGGTCGACCGTCCCGGCGGTGTACGTCCAGCCGTTGGCGGTCCGCATCGTGCCGGCCAGGCTGAGCGTGCCCGACGCCTTGTCGATGACCACCCGGGCAGGTTGCCGGCGGCCGCCGTCGCCGCGCCGGTGAACGTCTGGGCGGCGGTGCCGTTGATCAGCAGCGTGCCCGTCCCGCCGCCGAACGTCGAGGCCTGGCTGATCGGGCCCTGGGCGGCCACGGTGCCCGTGTTGAGGCTGCCCGCGGTCAGCGTGAACGCCCCGCCCACGGTCAGGGTCGTGCCCGCCGCGATCGTGGTCGTGGCGCGGAAGTCGACGGCGTTGAGGGTGTGGCTGCCGCTGACCGTGCCGCCCGCGAAGACGACCGTCGAGGTGCCCGGGTCGACCGTCCCGGCGGTGTACGTCCAGCCGTTGGCGGAGCGCAGCGTGCCGACCAGGCTGAGCGTGCCCGACGCCTTGTCGATGACCACCCGGGGCAGGTTGCCGGCGGCGGCCGTCGCCGCGCCGGTGAACGTCTGGGCGGCGGTCCCGTTGATCAGCAGGGTGCCCGTCCCGCCGCCGTACGTCGACGCCTGGCTGATCGGGCCCTGGGCGGCCACGGTGCCCGTGTTGAGGCTGCCCGCGGTCAGCGTCAACGCCCCGCCCACGGTCAGGGTCGTGCCCGCCGCGATCGTGGTCGTGGCGCGGAAGTCGACGGCGTTGAGGGTGTGGCTGCCGCTGACCGTGCCGCCCGCGAAGACGACCGTCGAGGTGCCCGGGTCGACCGTCCCGGCGGTGTACGTCCAGCCGTTGGCGGAGCGCAGCGTGCCGACCAGGCTGAGCGTGCCCGACGCCTTGTCGATGACCACCCGGGGCAGGTTGCCGGCGGCGGCCGTCGCCGCGCCGGTGAACGTCTGGGCGGCGGTCCCGTTGATCAGCAGGGTGCCCGTCCCGCCGCCGTACGTCGACGCCTGGCTGATCGGGCCCTGGGCGGCCACGGTGCCCGTGTTGAGGCTGCCCGCGGTCAGCGTCAACGCCCCGCCCACGGTCAGGGTCGTCGCCACGCGGCGATGGTCTTGGCACCCGCAGTGAAACGCAGGTTGTTGAACGCCTCGGCCGCGAGCACATCGATCGTCGCGGCGCCACCGGTCAGCGCCACGGTCCCGGCGTTGTGACTGAACGTGCCTCCGGCGTTGGTGACGTTCCCGGAGATCGACAGCGTCCCGGTCGTGGCCGTGTAGCTCCCACCCGTCAGCGCGAAGGGGCCGTTCACGGTGAACGCGGCTCCACCGCCGATGAACGCTCCGCCCGCCTGTGCCCAGCCGCTCGCCCCGATCGTGACGGCGATGCCGGCCGCCTGGGTGATGGTGCCGCCGTACGCGGCGTCGACCGATATGCCCCCGACGTTCACCGCGATGTTGAGGGTCGCGTTCTTGCTGCTCGTCGCGTCGAACGACGCGACATCGGCGGCGCCCGGCACAGCCAGGCCGGACCAGTTGGCAGCCTCGTTCCAGTTGGTCGTCAGCCCGAGGCCGGTCCAGGTCCGCGTGGCCGCGGCGGCAGGTTGGGGCGACAGCGATGCAAGGCACGCCAAGGCGGCGGCGAGCAGCATGATCGCGGCTCGTCGCAGGGTCGCGCGCTCCCGTCCAGCTTGAGGCCTGATCCGGTCACCCCTCGACGTCCGCCGATGGTAGGCACGGCCAACACCAGGACCGATATCGGTTTTGCAGAACGGAACTTGTTCCGCTAACGGTCGCCGGAGATCGACTCCGCCGATCAGCCGAGCACGGTGGCGAGTAGCGTGCGCGCCTCCTGGAGCGACGGGAGCCTCGGGGAGTTCCTGATCGCGGCGTCGTCGATGGCGTCCTGCGCGACGACATCGAGCGCGTCGTCGTCGAAGCCCAGCGATTGGAGCGTGGGGCGCTGGCCGAGGCTCGCAAGGAACCGGCGGAGCTCGCCGATCGCGGCCCCCGCGGCGGTCGCCGGCTGCTCGGTCGGGCTGGCCGCCCGCAGCGCGACGCCGACGAGTGCCAGCTCCCGGTCCCGCAACCCCTCTGCTGCGGCGTAGAACCCGAGCACCTCCGGCAGGACCACCGCGAGCGCCGTCCCGTGCGGGAGCTTGCCGCGCGTCCCCAGCGCGTGGCCGAGGGCGTGGACGAGGCCGACGCCGGTTCCGCTGGCCTGCCCTACCCCGGCCAGGTGGGCCGCCATCAGCATCTGCGATCGCGCTTCGAGATCCGAGCCATCGGCCACGGCCCGCGGCAACCACTCGTGGACCGTCCGGATCACGCCCAACGCCATCGACTCGGCGAACGGGTTGCTGTTCCGCGACAGCAGCGATTCGAGCGAATGGGTCAGCGCATCGACCCCGGTCGCGGCGGTCACCGCGGCCGGCAAGTCGACCGTCAACGCCGGGTCCAGGATCGTGGCGAACGCCAGCAGCGACGGGATGGCCGATGTAGTCCTTGCGGCCGATCTCCTCGTGCGTGATTACGGCGAACGGATGCGCCTCCGACCCGGTTCCCGCCGTCGTCGGGACCGCCACGATCGGGCGTCCCGGAGCGAGCGACGGGCCGTCGTAGTCGAGCTCCCAGACCGGCAGCTCGTTCGCCGCGCACAGCGCGATGGCCTTGGCGGCGTCCATCGCCGAGCCGCCGCCGACTGCCACGATCACCGTCCCATCGAGACCCAGCGTCCGGAGGATGGAGGCGCCCGCCTCGACCGTGGCGCCCGACGGGTTCGGCTCGACCTGGCTGAAGAGCGTCGAGGGGATCAGGGCTTCCGACAGGACGTCGACCGTATCGGCCGCGATGCCGGCCACGACGACGCCGGGGTCAGTCACCACGAAGGCCCGCCGGCCACCGGCATCGGCGATGAGCTCGGGGAGACGGCGAAGGGCACCCACGCCGAACAGCACCCGGTTACGCAGGACCATCTCGATCTGGCGGTCCGCGAGCCCGGTCACGGTCGGATCTCGAGCACCCGATCGAGATTCGTGTCGCGGCGCGCGGTCAGCCAACGCCGGCAGCCGTTGGCATGGAACCAGCGCTCGGTCGTCTCACCGTCCGGATTCTCGAACACCCATACCTCGTCGAAGTCCCGCTCGTCTGGGTCGGTGATCGAATCGGGGACGTCGCGGCGTTCGCCCCCGAACGTGAACTCCTCGATCGGCCGGCGCCCGCAACGGGGGCAATCGATCCACAGCATCAGCGCGTCCCCGCCGAGCCCTGGTCGGCCATCGCATGGTCACGCCGGAAGCGGTCGAGGCCGAAGGGCGCGATCAGCTCGGGCGTCCGTCCCGTGGCGATCAGCTCCGCCATCGCCTCGCCGCCCGCGGGGATGGCCTTGAAGCCCCACGTGCCCCAGCCGGTCGTGACGAGGAAGCCGGGCACGCCGGTCTCGCCCATGATCGGCGAGAAATCGACCGAGATGTCGCAGATCCCGGCCCACGTCCGCAGGATCCGCAGGTCGCGCAGGAACGGCAGGATCCGGGTGATCTTGTAGGCGTAGCCGCGCAACGCGGCGAACGACGATTGGCGTGAGTACGACGGCTGCGCGTCGAACTCCGCGCCGATGAGCATCTGCCCGCGCTCCGTCTGCGACACGTAGCACATCAACTCGGTGCTCGCGACGATCGGCCCGAAGCCCTGCTGGTAGTCGTTGGTCACGAATGCGTGCAGTGGATGCGTCCGCACCGGCAGACGCAGGCCGGCATGGGCAGCCATGGCCGTCACCCGCCCACCGACGGCCGACAGGACGACGCCCGCCGCGATGGGGCCACGGGCCGTCTCGACCCCGACCACGCGATCGCCGTCGCGCAGGAGTCCGGTCACCGGGGTGTGCTGGATGACGTGCACGCCACGCCGGGCAGCTCCCGCGGCGTACGCCCAGGCGACACGGTCATGGCGAGCGGTGGCGCGCCTCGAGGTGGTGCGACGCGCCGAGCACCGGGTAGCGGCGACCCCCGGTCAGGTCGATCTGCGGGACCAGCTCCTTGATCTCGGCCGGGGTGACCATCACGGTCTTCGCGCCGGCGGCCGTGTTCATCTGGGCTCGGGCGCGCTCCGTGCGCAGCGCCATCTCCGTGTGGGCCAGCCAGAAGATGCCCTTGGTCTGGTGGAGGATGTCGGCGCCGACCTCGTCCTCGAGGCTCGCGGTACATCTCGAGCGAGTGCTGATAGAAGCGGATCGCCTCGGGCAGCCCGTAATTGGCGCGGATGATGGTCGTATTGCGGCCGGTGTTACCCGACGCGATGTAGTTGGCTTCGAGGACCGCGACGTTGGTGATGCCGTGGCGCGTCGCCAGGTAGTAGGCGGTCGACAGCCCATGCCCGCCGCCACCGACGATGACGACGTCGTAGGCGTCGTTCGGCTCGTCCCAGCGCAGCGTCGGCAGGGTCGCGACGTAGCCGGCCGCGACGCCGATCCTCACGCGGGCACCTGGAGGCGGCGTAGGAGGTCGTCCAGATACGCGGCGAGGACGAACACCGTGGCGGCGCCGGTCGCATCGATGTAGAGCTTGGCGGGCACGCCGGCGATCGACCCCTGGGTGAAGGCCGGCCGCGTGTTCGGTGCCGGCCATTCGATACGCGGCAGGACGAAGTCGACGAACTCATCCACCGGGAGCATCAGCGCGAGGTAGCCGGTCTCGGGCTCCACGATCGCGTCGGGATCGGCGATCTGCACGCCGGTTGCGCCGACCGCGAAGGCCTCGTCCGGCGCGAAGCGCAGGATCAGCGGCTCGAACTCGTCGGGGCCGGGGCCGTTGTCCTCCCATGTCGCCCGGTCGATGGTCTCGGGCGACGCCACGACGCGGACGCCGGGCGCCCTAAGCACGTGCACGGTGGCCCTCCGGGTCGTAGAAGGGAGTCGGTGTCACGACGGCCTCGCGGCCGTCGATCCGGACCCGATCGGGGAATGGCAGGCGCTTGAGCCAGCCGAGCATCACGGCCTTCTCGAGGATCGGCGATGCCCAGCTGCCCGTCACGTGCCCGACGATGTCGTCGCCGTCGAAGATCGGCGCGCCTTCGACCGGCGCCTTTCCGTCCATCGTGAAGCCACGGAGCCGCCGGTGATCGGGCTGCTTCGCGGTTCGCTCGAGCGCGGCGCGGCCGATGAACGCGGGCTTATCCATGCGCACGGCCCACGGCATACCGACCCGGCGCGGTGTGGTGTCCAGCTCGGTGTCCATCCCCACGATCACGTGGCCCTTCTCCAGCCGCAACCCGAAGAGCGCCTTCAGCCCGTGCGGCCGGATGCCCAGGTCGGAGCCCTCGTCCATGAGGGCGCGCCACAGCTCCACCGCCCGATCGACCGGGTGATGCAGCTCCCAGGACGCCTCGCCGGTGAACGACAGGCGCATGACGTGGCAGGGCACGCCGGCGACCTCCGCATGGACGTGTCCGAGGAAGCTGGGCGGCTCAGCCAGGCCAGCGCGCTGGAGGAGCTGACCGGCGAGCGGCCCCGTGACGTTGATCGCGGCGAGCGACATCGTCCGGTCCATCACATGGACGCGCAGGCCCCAGACGTCGACCCAGTCACGGATCCACATCTCGGCGTTGGCGGCGCCACCCGACGTGAACGTGAGGACGAAGCGGGTCTCCGACTCCCGCAGGATCATCCCGTCGTCCATGATGTGGCCCCGCTCGTTGAGCAGCAGCGCGTAGCGCGAGCGACCGGGCTTGATGTCCGCCACGTGGCACGGATACAGCCGTTCGAGGAACTCGACGACGTCCGGCCCGGACACGACGACCTTGCCGAGCGTGCTCACATCGCCGATCGACACGCCCTCGCGGACGGTCCAGTACTCGGCGACCGCGTCGCCGTAGTGCCACGGCCGCCACCAGCCACCGAACCGGTCGAGCCGGCCGCCGAGGGCGAGATGTTCGTCGTGCAGCGGCGTCCGGCGAAAGGCGTCGACCTGGGTGTCCGCGGCGGCTTCGGCGAGGGTGATCTGACGGGACGCGGGTCGAGCCGTGAAGGGCGGCGGCACCTGGCCGGTCCGGGCTGCGATCCAGGCACGGACATGGGGCAGGCAGGCGGCCCCCTGGCACGTCCCGAGACAGGCCAGGCTGGCCCGCTTGAGCAGCTCCAGCTCCTGGAAGCCGCGGTCCCAGGCGGTCTGCAGGTCGGCGACGGTCGTGCCGGAGCAGGCGCAGACGATGCCGGCCGTCGGCGCGGGTGGCAATGTCGCCGGCTGCGCGGCAGTCCCGACGACACTCAGCGGCACCTCGCCGGCCATCCGCGCCAGGACGTCGCGCGGCGCGGTCCCCAGCCCGACGATGACCGTGTCGCACGGCGTCGTCGTCTCAGCGCCGATCCAGTCGTCGGCGGTCACGACGGCTCGCACGCGACCGCGCTCATCACCTTCGAGCCGGATGAGCTGACCCGCCACCGGGATGCACGGCACGCCGGGCGGTGGCGTCCCGATCGCCACCGCAGCCCCGAGCTCGACGCCGGCCGCGTGGAGTCGCTGCGCGGCGCGCGGCGTGATCACGCCCTCGAGCTGCGTCCCGGGCACGACCGGGTGAAGCTCTGCGGCGCCGGTCGCGACCACGACCTCCTCCGCGTGGACGTGGAGCATCAGGGTCGGCGTGCGGACGACGAGCATCGGGCCGGGGTACACGCCGACCACCTCGTCGCCTTCGCCGGCGTCGAGCACGAGGACCCGCTTCCCGGCGCGCTCGGCGGTCGCGGCGGCTTCTCGGCCACTGTCGCCGCCGCCGATGACAGCCACATCGACGTCTGCCCGCAGCACCTCGATGTCCGGGCCTGCCAGGGAGGCGCCGAGGTCCGGGCCACTGATCGCCGGCAGCGGTGGCAGGCCGTTCGGTGGATGGCGCACGACCGATAGCCCCGGCCGCGCCTGCTCCTGGCACGTCCGCACGTAGGCGACGCCATCGACCTGGGCGAGGCAATTCCCGCAGTCTCCGGTCAGGCAGAGCGTGCCGCCGCCGGCCGGGGTGACGCCGGTCCGCAGGATCGCGACCGCCACGGAGTCGCCGTCGGCGAACGCGACCGGGCGCCCATCGACGACGATGCGCCCGGCATCGACCGGACCCGCTCCCTGGGGTCGATCGGTCACTGGCGCATCATTGGCGCATCCGGGCGCCCGCCGGATCGAACAGCGGCTCCGGCTGAAGGCGGGCAGGCCGGCGTCGCCCGATGATCTCGATCTCGAATCCATCGCCGCCGGGGCCATCGGGGCTCGCGAGCTCGGTCGGGACGTAGCCCAAGGCGATCGACTCCTTGACGTGATGACCGTAGCCGCCCGACGTCACCCACCCGACGACAGCCCCGTCGTGCCACACCGGCTCGTCGCCGATGACGTCAGCCGGGTCGTCCGGGTCAGGATCGACCACGAACGTCACGAGCCGGCGCTTCGGGCCACCGTCGGCGAGCTCCTGTTCGTGCGCGGCCCGGCCGATGAAGTCGTGGTCGAGCTTGAGGTAGCGGGTGATGCCGCCTTCAGCGGGCGTGTAGATCGGGCGGTACTCGCGGAACCACGTCCCGTAGCTCTTTTCCAGGCGAAGTGACATCAGGGCGCGCATCCCGAACAGCCGCAGCCCATGCGGCTTACCGGCTTCCGTGATCCGGTCGTAGAGCGCGCGCTGGTGCTCCGGCGCGACCCACAGCTCGAAGCCGAGGTCGCCGGAGTAGTTCAGTCGGGCGACGTGCGCCGCGATCATGCCGAGATCGACCCGGCGGAACGTCATGAACGGGAATGCCTCGGTCGACAGGTCGAGATCCGGAGCGACTTCGCCCAGGAGGTCGCGCGCGCGCGGACCCGTCACGGACAACCCGACGAGGCCAAGCCCCAGCACCTCGAACCGGACCGACCCGTCCGCGGGCAGGTGGTGGCGGAACCAGCGTGCGTGATGGACCTCGGCAGGCAGCGAGCCGAACAAGTAGAACTCGTCCGCCACGGACGGACGCCCGACCGTGAACTCGCCGACGATGCGGCCGGCGTCGTTGAGCATCGCGGTCAGGGTGATCCGCCCGGGTGCCGGCATCCGCTGGGTCAGCAGCGACGACAGCCACGCCTCCGCGCCAGGTCCGGTGACCCGGTACTTGGCGTAGTTCGAGATCTCGGTCATGCCGACGTGCTCGCGCACGGCGTTGACCTCCTCAGCCACACACTCCCAGGCGTTCGAGCGGCGGAAGGTGACGTCCTCCTTCGGCTCGAGTCCGGCCTTCTGGAACCACAGCGCGTGCTCGAGGCCGAAGATCGCGCCCCACACCGCGTTGGCGTCCGTGAGTCGGTCGTAGATCGGTGTCGTCAGCAGCGGTCGCGCCGCCGGCAGCTCCTCGTTCGGGAACGTGATCCGGAACCGGCGCCGGTAGTTCTCCTGGACCTTGGCGTTGGTGTAGCCGAGGGTCGCGTAGTCGCCGTAGCGGGCGACGTCCATCGCCCAGATATCCATGCCGGAGTCGCCGTCGTCGCCGGCCGTCATCCACGTCGCTAGCGCGAGCCCCACACCGCCTCCCTGCGACAAGCCGGCCATCACGCCGCACGCGACCCAGTAGCCGCGCAATCCACGGATCGGGCCGACCAGCGGGTTGCCGTCGGGCGAGAACGTGAACGGCCCGTTGACGACGCGGCGGATGCCGGTCGTGTGCATCGGTGGGTAGTGCTTGAACGCGACGGACAGCTCGGGCGTGATCCGGTCCAGCTGCGGCTTGAGCAACTGTGAGCCGAAGTCCCATGGCGTCTCGCGCGGCGACCACGGCACGCACGCCTGCTCGTACGTGCCCATCAGCATCGCGCCGCCCTCCTGGCGGATGTAGATCTCGCCGGCGAAGTCGAGCGCCATCGGCATCTCGTGGCCGGTCTTCGCGACCTGTGCGGCGACCTCCGGCATGTCCTCGGTGATCAGGTAGTGGTGCTCCATCGCGAGGACCGGCAGCTCGAGCCCGACCATCCGGCCGACCTCGCGCGCCCACAGCCCACCGGCGTTGACGACGTGCTCGGTGTGGATCGATTCGCCGTTCTCGAGGCGAACGTCCCACGTCCCGTCCTGGCGCTGTTCCAATCCGACCACCGGCATGCGCTGATGGACCTCGGCGCCGAGCTGCTGGGCGCATTTCACGTACGCGCGCGTGACGCCTGTCGGGTCGACGTGACCCTCGACCGGGTCGTACAGCGCTCCCACGAAGTACTGCGGATCCATGAGCGGGAACATGTCGGCCGCTTCCTTGGCCGAGATGCGCTCGAGGTCCATGCCGAGATAGCGGCCACGCGCTACGGCCATCCGCAGGAAATCCATGCGGACCTCGGTGTCGGCGAGCATCAGCCCACCGGGCAGATGGATCGAGCAGTCCTGCCCGGACTGCCGCTCGATCTCCTCGTACAGCTGGATCGTGTACTGCTGCAGCCGCGCGACATTCGGGTCGCCGTTGAGCGTGTGCATCCCGCCGGCGGCGTGCCACGTCGAGCCGGCGGTCAGCTCGCGCCGCTCGAGCAGCATGACGTCGGTCCAGCCCGCCTTCGTGAGGTGGTACAGGACGCTCGCGCCGACGACGCCTCCCCCGATGACGACGACCTGGGTGTGTTGCTTCACGCGATTCCTTCGAGCCCTCTCAAATCTCACCCGCCCGTCAACTGATAGCGGGACGACGACGGTACGGCATGCGGCGGCGAGCCGCTGGTCGAGTCACCCCCGCCGTGGCAATGGGCCGGCGGCTCGTCTGCTACGACGGCTCGGGCGTGGGAGCGGCGAACCCGGCTTCATTCGCCGCAATGACGGCGGTCATGAGGTCCTTCGGATCGACCGCCGGCTGGCCCGACTGCGCCATGACGAGGTGGCCGTGGAGGATGGCGAGCGTGTTCGCGATCGGTCCGCGCACGACGCCGACCTTGACGCCTCGGATCATCTCGTACGAGAGGACCGCGTTTACCTCGGCCGCCACAGCAGCGGCGACCGACTCGAGCAGGCCGGGCTGCTCGGCCACCTCGGCTGGCATCCCGAGGAGGACGATGACCCCGACGGACCTGTCGGCGTCGCGGATGAAGCGGAAGCCCATCGGGAAGTCGTTCGGCGCGTACCCCGCACCGGCGCTCTTCGCGAGATCGGACGAGAGGCCCCGGATGTTCCCGGACAGTTGGTCAAGATCCGAGGCGCTCGGTCGTTCAAGCTCGTACGGCGGCGCGATCTGGAGCGCGGTCGCCGGGTCCACGACTGCGGAGGGGCTCGTGAGCGGCGAGGGGACTGGCGTGCTCGACGGCGTGGGGAGCGCCGTGGGCGTCGGTTCGGCGGTCGGGGCCGGGACTGGCGAAGGCGAGAGGGTCGGCGTGTTCGAGCACGCCGCGAGGGCAAGTGCGATGACCACTGTCAAGGCACGTGGCGCCGCCATCGGCCGATCATACGGCGCCCTGTTCCGGGGTCAATAGTCGGTCGGGACGCCGCCCTCGGCGACCCGGCGATCTACGAACGCATCGAGCTCCTCGCGGATCGCCGGGTCCATCGGCGGCGGCTCGTAGGCCGCGAGCAGCTCCTTCCAGATGCGATTGGCCTTGCCGGGCACCTCAGGTGAGCCGGCCTCCTCCCACGTCTCGAAGTTCCGCCAGTCGCTCAGCATCGGCTTGTGGAACGCCGTTCGGTAGCGGCTCTGCGTGTGCTCGGTCCCGAAGAAGTGGCCGCCAGGCCCGACATCCAGCATCGCCTCGAAAGCGAGCGACGCGTCGTCCACCACGACCGGCTCCAGGAACGACTCGACCATGCCCAGCAGCTCCGCGTCGAGCACCATCTTCTCGTAGCTCGCGTGGAGGCCGCCCTCCATCCAGCCGGCGCCGTGCATGAGCAGATTGACGCCGCCCATGATCGCGCCCCACAGCGAGAACACCGACTCGTAGGCCGCCTGCGCGTCGAGCGCGTTGGCGGCGTTCGACGTTCGACGATCGATACGGGCACCCCGTATCGGCGCGCGAGCTGGCCGCCGATCATCGCGGTGCGCATGTACTCGGGCGTCCCGAACGCCGGGGCGCCCGACTGCATGTCGACGTTCGAGGTGAACCCGCCGTAGATCACCGGCGAGCCGGGTCGGACCACCTGGGTCAGGACCATCCCGGCGAGCGCCTCGGCGTTCTGCTCGGCCAGCGCCCCTGCGAGCGTCACCGGGGCCATCGCACCCGCCAGCGTGAACGGCGTGATGCAGACGACCTGGTTGCGCTCGGCGAAGGCCATGATGCCCTGGAGCATCGGCGCGTCGAGCCGGAGCGGAGAGCTGGAATTCACCACCGTGAACACCGACGGCTGTTCATCGAGTCGAGCGTCCTCGATCCCGCACGCGATCCGCACCATCTCGAGCACATCGAGGTTCCGCTGCCGTCCCAGCGAATAGCAGTGGATCGCCTTGTCCATCAGCGTCAGGGCGTCGTGGGTCGCGTGCAGGTGGCGGACACCGGGATGCAGATCCACGGGCTCGACCGGATACCCCGCCAGGAAATGGACCGTGTTGAGCGCCTGGCCGAGCCGCAGCAGGTTCTGGTAGTCCTCGCGATTGCCGATCCGCCGTCCGCGGTCGAGGTCCGACACGTTCGGCGGGCTCCCGACCGTCCCGAACGCCATCCAGTCGCCACCGATCTGCAGGTCGTGGTCCGGGTTCCAGGAATGGAGCGTGAACGACGACGGCGCCGTCTTGATGGCCTCGGTGACCATGTCCGGGTCGAATTTGACTCGCTGCGTATCCGGCGACGTCTCGGCGCCCGCTGCGCGCAACGCCTCGCGCGCGTCACGCGTCCAGAAAGTCCATGCCCAGCTCGGACAACACCCGCAACGATGCTTGGTGGATCGACTCGATCTCGTCGGCCGACAGCACTTCCGTCGGGCGGTAGAGCATCCGCGGCTGCGACCACGGTCGTTGCGGTGGGAGCCGGCTGCGCTCGTGTGCGGCCCGTCCACCCGCACGGCGCCGCTGGAGCCCCTGGCCCGCGGCGGAGTCGGAATCGGCCGTCGTCATGCGGCGAACCTGCGGATCGAGACCTCGTCGAGCATCGCGCCGAGCCCCGGCGCATCCGGGACGCGCAGCACGCCGTCGGGATCCGGGCGGATCGGTGCCGCGAGGAAGGCATCGCGCCGCTCCGGCGTCCAGCCGGGCGGATCGTACGGGAACTCGAGGTATGGCCCGCCGCCGACACCGGCCGCGACGTGCAGGTTGGCGAGCAGGCCCAGACCGTTCGTCCACGTGTGCGGGGTGAACCAGCGACCGCGCGCCAGAGCGAGCTCGGCCACCGTCCGGTTCCGGAGCATCCCGCCGGCGAGCGCAACGTCGGGCTGATAGACATCGAACGCGTCCGCCTCGAGCGCCCACAACGTCTCGTGCTGGGTCCGTGTCATCTCGCCGCCTGCGATGCGGATGCCGAGCCCTGCGGCTCGGAGCGAGGCGAGCCCCTTGAGGTCGGTGCCGTCCAGCGGCTCCTCCATCCACAACACGCCGTCCTCGGCGAGCCGGAGCCCGATGTCGCGCGCCGTGTCGACATCGATCGATGGCGTCGTATCGCCCGGCATCCGCCAGCCCTGATTGAGGTCGACCATGATGTCCATCGAATCGTCGACCGCCAGGCGGGTGGCGTGGACCGCCGCCAGCCCCTCCTCGAGTCGACGCGGATCGACGCGGATCTTCAGGGCGCGGAACCCCTCCTCGCGGAGGCGCAGCGCGGATTCGGCGCGCTCGTCGGCCGGGAGCAGCATGCCGCACGACGCGTAGGCGGGGATGCCCTCGCTCGCACCACCGAACAGCGAGGCGACCGGCACGCCGGCGACCTGCCCTGCGATGTCCCACAGGGCCGCCTCGAGCGGCCAGTACCGGCCGGCGTGGAAGTCGATGGTCTCGAGGACGCGGACGTGATGCGGGATATCGAGCGGGTCCCGCCCGACGAACAGGTGCTCGTACGCCTCGAACCCGTCCATGGTGTCACCCGACCCGATGCCGACGACACCCTCGTCGGTCTCGATACGGACGATCGTCACGGGGAAGGTCGTGCGGGGGACGGGGTCCCAGGCCGCCGGGAAGGGCGGGTCGAGTGGGACGACGAGACGCAGCAGCCGGATCGCGGTGATCCTCACGGCCCCAGTATCGCCGACCGGCTCGCCCATCCGCGTCTTCGACCTGCTGCGGTACCCTGACCTCTCCCCCAGAACCCGGAGTCGCCTGTGACCACGGCCCTCGACCGCCCGCCGGAGGAAGCCGGTGAAGACACCTCGTTCGCGCGCGGGCTGCGTGTCTTTCTGACCATCGTGGACCGCGGCGAGATCCGGGCCGACGAGCTGAGCACGCTCCTCGAGACGCCGCTCTCGACGATCTACCGCTATCTCCGCACCCTCACCGAGTTCGGGTTCATCGAGCGCCAGGAGGGCGGGTACCGGCTCGGGCCGCGGCTGCATGTCATCGGGGCCGGGCCGATCGTGACGGCCGAGGAGCTCATCCGCGCCGCGGAACCGATCCTGGCCGAGCTGACCGAGTCGACCGGGGAGACGACATTCATCAGCAGGCGCATCGGCATCGGGGCGATGAGCCTCGCCCAGCAGCCGTCGCCGAAGTCGCTCCGCGTGGTCCTGGAACCGGGGCAGACCGGCGCGCTGCACGTCGGCGCGATCGCGCTCGTGCTGCTGGCATATGCCCCCACCGAGGTCGCTGATGCGGCCCTCGCGGAGGTCGCGGACGCGGTCGCCATCCGCCGAGCCCTGCCGCGGATCGTCGCCGCGGGGTTCGCACAGGACGACGGGCTGACGTTCCCGGGCGCCACCACGCTGGCCGCGCCGGTGCTCCGTGACGACGGCATCGTCGCCGCGCTGGGTGTCGCGGCACCAGCGGAACGTGCGAGTCGGGGCTGGCAGAACCGGGCTCGTCGTGCCCTTCGGCGGGCGACCGGCCAGCTGGAGCGTTCGCTCACACCGGACTGAGGCGCCGGTCCGGTACTATCGCGATGTGGTATCGGGACTTTCCACGATTTGACAATAGTCGCCATGAAGGCGGATGCTCCGGCGGTCATGGACGCATTCGCCGCCCTTGGACCGGTGTCCGACGCGTACGCGTCGCTGCCGATCGCGGACGCGTTCGACTGGACCGAAGTCGGGCGGCACCTTGGCAACGGCGAGTGGTACCTGGTCGCGTTCCGGTCGGTGCGCCGACCCGACACGGACGAGCTCCGGCTTGCCGAGTACGACGAGCGCGCGCACCTCGAGGCTGCTGAGGCGCCCGGGTTCGTCCACTACTTCAAGGGCCCCGTGGCAAGCGACGGGACGTGCCTGTCGTTCTGCCTCTGGACATCGCGCACCGAGGCACGTGCGGCATCCGGCCGTCCCCACCACCTCGAGGCGATCACGCTGCTCGACGAGATGTACGAGCGCTACACGCTCGAGTTCCTCCGCGTGACCGGGCGTGCCGGCGGTCCCCTGTCGTTCGCGCCGTACGACGCGCCGATCAGCGACGACCCCGTCACCGAGCAGGCTGCCTAGCCCGAGGCCGCCCCTGCCTCCGATCCCTCGCGCGCGGTCGGCCGTCGAGCCGGTCGAGCCGGTCGAGCCGGTCGAGAGCCCGACGCCCAGGCGCAGCGCGGCGAACGCGCCACCCACCGACGTGACGAGCAGGATCATCGCGTGGACGAGCAGCGCCATGGCGAACGCCTCGTTGGCGCCCACACCGAACTGCGTGGCGATCCCGACCGCGGTCAGCTCGAACGTGCCGAGGTAGCCCGGGCCGGACGGGACGATCGTGGCGAGCGCGACGCCGCTCGATAGGAGCGCACCCTCGAGGAGCGACAGCTCGACGCCGATCGCTCGCCCGCCGACCACGAACGTCAGGATGGAGAAGATCCAGGCCAGGGCGCTGTAGCCGAGCGCGGCCGCGAGGGTCGCGGGCCGGCTGACTACCGCGAGGCCCTCCCGCAGGCGCCGGCCAAGTTCGAGGACGAGCGGGAAGCGCTCGACCATCGCGGTCATTCGATCGGCGCCTGGCAGGCGGTGGCTCACCACCGCGACCACCAGGCCGATGAGCAACACACCGACGAACGCGGCGCCGAGGGCGACTGCTGTCGACGCGACGCCGCCCACGTCCAGGAGCACGACGGCGATGGCGGCCAACGCGACGACGATGACGGTGTCGACGATGCGCTCGACGACGACCGTGCCGAGGACGGTCGTGCGGCTCACCCCTTCGCCTTCCCCGAGGGCATGACTACGCACGAGCTCGCCGAGACGCGCCGGCAGGACGTTGTTGGCGAGATAGCCGAGGTACGTATAGCCGAGCACGCGCCGATAGGCGATCAGCCGGATCGGCGCGAGCAGGGCCCGCCACCGCGCACCCCGGGCTGCGACGTCCAGCAGCACCGTTCCGACCATCAGCGCGACCATCCCGAGATCTGCCCGGCTGAGGACGGCGAGCGCCGCCCCGACATCGACCGAGCGAAGGAGGAGGGCCACCGCCACGACGCTGATCCCGATGCCGAGGATCGCGCGGATCGCCGAGCGTCGGCTCACCCGCGGCTCACAAGCGACGTCTCACGGGCGGCGAGCGGTCAGCTTCTTCGATGGCCGCAGCCGGAGTCGGTGGAGGATGTAGCGAGCGACCACGCGCAGGGTCGACAGGCCGTAGACCACGCTCCGCTGGAACCCGACCGAGCTCGCCTCCTCGAAGTAGCGCGTCGGCACCGCGATCTCGCCGATCCGCTCGCGCATGCCGGCCGCCACGACCTGCGCGATCAACTCCTGATCGAACACGAAATCGTTGCTATTGGCGTGGTACGGGATCGTCTCGAGCAGCCGCCGACTGTACGCCCGCAGCCCGGTGTGATACTCGGACAGCCGCAGGCCGAAGGCGATGTTCTCGACGGTCGTCAGGAAGCGATTGCTGACGTATTTCCACGTGGGCATGCCGCCGGCCAGCGGGTCGCCCAGGAACCGACTGCCGAGCATGAGGTCGCGCTGGTCGCGGGCGATCGGCTCGACCAGTCCCGGGATCCGCGTCGCGTCGTATTGGTAGTCGGGGTGGAGCATGACGACGATGTCGGCGCCCGCCTCGAGCGCCGCGTCGTAGCACGTCTTCTGGTTCCCGCCATAGCCGCGGTTCTGGGCGTGGATGATCACATCGAGCCCGAGCTGGCGCGCGACGTCGACCGTCTCGTCGTGCGACACGTCGTCGACGAGGATGATCCGGTCGATCAGCTCATGCGGGATGTCCGCGTACGTGCGCTCCAGGGTGAGCGCGGCGTTGTACGCGGGCATGACGATGACGATGCGCGGGTCGGGTGGCTGGACCACGGCGCGAAGCGTACCGGGTCGGACTGCGGCGGGGCGAGCCGGGTCACGGGATCGTCACGAGCGGTGTGCGACCATTAGCCACGCACCCAAGCTCCAGCAAGGATCCTTCACGCCCATGTTCGAACGCCTCTTCGGCAACACCGCCGTCGATCCCGCCATCGCCGAGCGCATCCCGCCGGGCCAGTACAAGACCGAGAAGTTCCCGGTGCTCCACTACGGTTCGGTGCCGCACACCGACCTCGCGACGTGGGACTTCAAGGTCTGGGGCGAGGTCGATGCGCCGTTCACGCTCACCTGGCAGCAGTTCAAGGAGCTGCCCCGCAAGACGATCCATACGGACGTCCACTGCGTGACCCGCTGGTCGAAGCTCGACACGGACTGGGAAGGCGTCGCCATCCAGACCGTCCTGGAGCTCGCGCAGGTCCGGCCGACCGCGACCCATGTCGTGAGCCATGCCGAACAGGGCTACACCGCGAACCTGCCGCTCGAGGTGCTCGATGACGACGACGTCATCCTCGCCGACACGTACGGCGGCGAGCCACTCGAGCCGGAGCATGGCTACCCGCTGCGGCTGGTCGTCCCGAAGCGCTACTTCTGGAAGAGCTCGAAGTGGATCCGCGGCCTCGAGTTCCTCGACCACGACCAGCTCGGCTTCTGGGAGCGCTACGGCTACAACAACGACGCCGATCCGTGGAAGGAAGAGCGCTTCAGCGAGTAGCGCCGCGGCGGCTCAGCTCCGGCGGGTGCCGCCGATGGTCGCCGGATCGGGCGAGAAGTATCGGAGCCGCCGGCCGAGCAGCAGCAGCTCCCGTTCCAGCAATCCGATCAGACCCTCGAGACGCTCGACCGTCGTGCCCGCCTCGAGCAGGGCCTGTCGTCGTGGGAGCTCCACCTGGACGATGCCCGACAGCAGGTAGGACAGCACGGTCGGGTCATCCGGGATGTCGAGGTCGCGGCGAGTCGGTGGCTCGACCTCGGGCGTGACCTCGGGTTCGGCGACGGCCATCGGGTCGGCGTTCGGATCCGGCTCGCCGGCCTCGATCTCGACCCGGATATCGAGCACCTCGGACGATTTACCGTCACGGGCGCGCATCAGATCGAGGTAGCGGACGAACCGGTGGATCGCCCCGGCGGCCAGCCGCTCGGCACGGTCCTCGTCCCCGATCTCGTCGTCGAGCGGGGTGACTTCGGCGAGCAGGTACGGCTCGCGCTGGGCGTCGACCGAGTCGATCGCGAATTGGCCGGTGGCGGCGGCCAGCAGATCGTACCGGCCATCGGGATACCGGCCGGCCTCGCGGATCTCGGCAAAGGCGCCTACGCCCGCGAGCGTTGCCACGCCCTTGGTGCCCACCTCGGTCCCGTCACGGATCAGCACGACCCCGAACGGCTCACCCGTGTCCAGGCAGTGGCGGGTCATCGCGCGATAGCGGTCCTCGAAGATATGGAGGGGCAGGACGATCCCTGGGCAGAGGACCTGGTGTAGCGGGAAGAGCGGGATCTCCATCGCCGCCCGAGTCTAGCCCGGTTCTTGCCCGAGGGCCGGGCAGCGTACGGTCGGCTTGCGGAAACGCGGGTGGGGCAGACGGTCGATGCGCATCAGTCGGACCGAGAGTGTCCCGAGCGCGTACTGGTGCCCATGACCCGACCGTACTGAGCGGCGATGGGACGCGCATCGCGAAGAGCGGCGCTGGAATCAAGAAGCCGCCGGCGCTGCCGGCGGCTTCGCTCGGATGGTCGGGTCGTCGTCAGTGCGCGCACGACCTCGCGGTGCCTGCGTCATCCGCCGTGCGGAAGCTGGAGCCGCAGCCACAGGCCGCGACCGCATTGGGGTTGTTGACCGTGAACCCGGCGCCCATCAGCGTGTCGACGTAGTCGATCTGCGAGCCCTGAAGGAGCGAGATGCTCTGGCCGTCGACATAGACCTTGATCCCGCTGACATCGAGGACATTGTCCTCTGGGGTCGGGGCGTCTTCGAGCATCATCCCGTAGCGGAAACCGGAGCACCCGCCGGAGTAGACGTACACGCGCAGCCCGATGTCAGGGTTGGTCTCTTCCTTCGTCAGCTCGCTGAGCTTGGCGACCGCGGCGTCAGAGAGGGACACGACCGTGCCCGGCGGGATCGGCTCGGTGACCGTCGGCTGCTGTTCGATCATGGGACCGGTCGTCCTCCTTCGGAGGGATTCGTGCGTGGCGTGTGTGCGCTCATCGTACGCAGCACAACCGGTTTCGACAAGCGTGGCGCCGAAATCCGATGGTCCTACGGCATGCCGCGCGCGCGATTACGCGTCGATGCGCTCGACGACCGTGGCGATCCCCTGCCCCACGCCGATGCACATCGTGGCGAGGCCGTACCGCCCGCCGGTACGGCGGAGCTCGTGGGTGAGCATCGTGATCAGTCGGCCGCCGCTCATCCCGAGTGGGTGCCCGAGTGCGATCGCGCCGCCGTTCACGTTGACCCTGGCTGGATCCAGCCCGAGCTCGTCGATGCACACGAGCGATTGCGAGGCGAACGCCTCGTTCAACTCCACGAGATCGAGGTCCTCGACACCGAGGCCGGCACGCTCGAGCGCCTTGCGCGTGGCGGGGATCGGGCCGATGCCCATCACCGCCGGATCGACGCCGGCGACCGCCGTGGACACAACGCGCGCCAGCGGTCGCAGCCCGAGCGCGCGCGCCCGCTCCGCCTCGACCAACAGCACCGCCGAGGCCCCGTCGTTGATGCCCGAGCTGTTCCCGGCCGTCACCGATCCGCCCTCGGCGCGGAAGGCGGGCTTCAGCCTGCCCAGCGCCTCGGCCGACGTGTCGGCGCGCGGATGTTCGTCGCGCGACACCACGGTCCGCTCGCCCTTGCCACTCGTCACCTCGACCGGAACGATCTGGTCGTCGAAGCGCCCGCCGTCGATCGCCGCGACGGCCCGCTGCTGACTCTCCAGCGCGAACGCGTCCTGGCGCTCGCGACTCACGCCCCACCGCTCCGCGACGTTCTCTGCGGTCTCGCCCATCGAATAGGGGTAGTGCATCTCGGAGAGCACCGGGTTGACGAACCGCCAGCCGAGCGTCGTGTCGTGGACCTCTCGTGGCCCGCGGTCCCAGCTGCGATCCGCTTTGGCCATGACGTATGGCGCGCGGGTCATCGATTCGACACCGCCGCCGATGAACACGTCCCCATCGCCGACGGCGATCGCATGAGCCGCCGAGTTGATCGCCTGGAGGCCGGAGCCGCACAGTCGATTGACGGTCTGACCGCCGACCTCGACCGGGAAACCGGCAAGGAGCGCGGCCATCCGGGCGACGTTGCGGTTGTCCTCACCGGCCTGATTCGCGCAGCCGAGGATCACGTCCTCGACGAGCGCCGGATCGAGCCCCGCGCGGTCCACGACCGCCCGCAGCACCAGGGCAGCCAGGTCGTCCGGTCGGACGCCCGCGAGCGCACCGCCGTAGCGACCGATCGGCGTCCTGACGGCCTCGACGATCCAGGCCTCGCGAACGGGCCGCTGCGCATCTCGGGTCATGCGTTCGATCGTAGCCGGTCCGCGGCGACCCTGATCCGTGACGAGCTCCTCAGAGCGACCCGAGGAAACGGTCCGGGTGCCCCGCGCCCAACCGGAGCGCCGTGACGAGATCGTCGCGTGAGGCCACCCCGTCATCGATCGCCAGCCGAGCCTCGTCGGCGATGGCCTCCTCGATGCGCAGCCGGATCCGGTCGTGGCTCAGCGGACGCGCAGGTCCGTCGGCGAACTCCGGGTCGACCGCCCCGCGACGACCGTCCTCGTAGGCGTAGAACCCTCGGCCCGTCTTCCGCCCGAGCCGCTCCGCGGCGACCAGCCGCTCCTGGATCGGCGAAGGCCGCAGCCGTTCGGGACGGCCGAGTCCCTCCCACACGCCCCGAGCCGCCGCCAGATTGATATCGAGGCCGGACAGGTCCATGAGCTCGAACGGACCCACTGGGAAGCCGGCTCGCCGCATCGCTTCGTCGATCGCTGCCACGTCCGCGACACCGTCCTCGACCATCCGCAGCGCCTCGATCGTGTACGGCCGGTTGACACGATTGACGATGAACCCAGGGCGATCGGCGCTGATGACCGGGGTCTTGCCCCACGCGCGGACGATGTCGGTGGCTCGCTCGGTCGTCTCGGGCGCGGTCGATGCGCCAGGGATCATCTCGACCAGCGCCATCATCGGGACCGGGTTGAAGAAGTGCAGTCCGAGGACGCGCTCGGGATGCCCCGACGCGGCCTCCGCGATCTCGGAGATCGATAGCGCGCTCGTATTTGACGCCAGGATCACCTCCGGCGGCGCTTCGGCGTCGAGTGCGCGAAAGATGGTCCGCTTGAGGTCGAGATCCTCGAGCGCGGCTTCGATGATGAGGCTGGCCTCGGTCGCAAGGCCGTCGAGGACGTGGGCGTGCCGGAGTCCGGTGATCCGCCCGTCGACCCATGCCTCGATCGAGTCGGCATCAAGATCGAGCTTGGCGGCCCGTCGTGCGAGTCCGTCCCGAACCCGGTCTCGCGCTCGTTCGATCGCGTCCGCGTCGACGTCGTGAAGGACGACCTCCCAGCCGGCTTCGAGCGCGACCTGGGCGATGCCCGTGCCCATCACCCCGGCGCCGACGATCCCGACGATCGTCACACCGACTTCAGCGCCTCGAAGGGCTGGCGGCAACCGCGGCAGTAGAACAGTGACCGGCACTGGGTCGGGCCGAACGCGCTGTCCATCACCACGTTTACAGAGGCGCAGTACGGACAGCGGACGTCATCCAGGACGCTGGGCGGCGCGATCCCAGCACGGCGAAGGGCGTCTCGACCGGCCGGCGAGATCCGTTCGGATGTCCAGGGAACCTCGAACGTCGTCTCGACGTGCACCTGCCGGCCGAATCGCTCGCCGAGCCGGTCGGCGATCGAGGCGCGGATCACGTCGAGTGCCGGGCAACCGACGAAGGTGGGCAGGATCGCGACGTCGATCCGGTCGGGTCCGACCGCCACGCGATGGACGATGCCCAGATCGACCACCGACAGGACCGGGATCTCCGGATCCGGCACCTGGGCGAGCTCCGCGCGGACGTCCGCCTCGCTCGGATCGACGGCGATCACCACGTCGCACCCGGGTCGGCGTAGCGGACGGCCGTGAACTCGCCCCATAGCCAGCGGAATGCGTCGCCGTGGTTGGTTCGGCCGTGCTCGGGATCCACCGCCGGGGGCGGCAGCGGCAGGTCGAGCCGGCGGAACACCGGCTCGAGGCCAGCTCGCCACGCTCGCTCGAGGTCGGCCATCGGCCGGGCGAGGACCCCGCCATCGACCAGGGCCGCCTCGGCGGCGAGCGGCGTGAACACCGTCGCCGCGTCTGGCGCGAGCGTCTCGAGCGCCGCGACGAGGCGGTCGCGGGGCTCGCCGTGGGCGGCGGCCAGGCGCTCCAGCCACGACGTGATGTGCATCGCGTGATAGCGCTCCTCGCGGCGGATCTTTGACACGAGGTCGGCCAATGGCGCCCACGTACCGCCGTCGAGCGCCTCGAGCCGGACGGCGTCCGCCGTCTCGTAGAGGTAGCGCCGGGCGATCGTCATCGCCCAGTCGCCCCTGCCGTGATCGAGCAGGCGGGCGTGCCGGTAATCGGCCGGGTCGCGGTCGTAGGCGAGGCTGTCGGCGTCGGAGCCGAGGACCTCTGCCAGCAGGCCGTACAAGGCGGCCGCGTGCCCGAGCTCGTCCTGGGACAGCGAGCTCATCGCGACGTCCTCTTCGAGGAGCGGCGCGATGCCGGTCCACTCGGAGTCGCTGAAGCCGATGACGAACTCGTCGTCGGCCATCGACAACAGCAGCTCGTCGAGACCGGCGACGGGCGGGGCAGCCGTGCTGCTCACTTCGCGCGTGCCTTGGGCTTCTCCTGCCCGGCCGCCTCGCGAGCGGCCGCGAGCTTGTCACGCATCACGTAGCCGCCCGGCTTCTTGAACGATCGGTCGAGCGGAGGCTGCAGCAGATCCGGGTCCTCGAGGTCGACGATGTCGGCGCGACGGACGACCCACAGGCGGACGCTTTCCTGCCGCCGCCCGTACATCTCGCGCGCGTAGTGGGTGGCGAGCTCGGCATCGGGGGCCATGACGCTGCCGCCGTGGCGCATCGGGTCGCCTTCCTTCTCCTGCCGGAAGACTTCCCAAGTTTCCAGCTCGGGGCCGTCGCCTCCCGACCCGTCCGTCATGCCGCGGCGGGCACGCCCAGGATCGCCTCGCGTACCCACCTCGTCTCCTCGCGAGCGAGTCGGCGGAACTCGAGGCGCGCCTCGGACATCGGCCCGTGGTTGGTCACGACCGTGCGCAGCTCGTTCCAGTCGGGCTCGGTATAGCGCCACTCGCCGGCGTCCTCGTCGAAGCGCAACTCCGGATCGGGGATCACGAGGCCGAGCTCGCGGATCCGTGGCACGTAGATCGTGAGGAACTCCTGGCGCAGCTCCTCGGACGTCTTGGCCTTGATTCGCCAGCGGAGGTCCATGTCCTTCTCGCGCGGGCTTCGCGGGCCGTGCATCTGCATGAGCGGGCCCCACCACCGGTCGAGCGCATCCTGGATGGCGGCCCGCTGCGCAGGCGTGCCGGTCACCATCGTCACCACCACGTCGCGCCCGTGCATGATGTGGACCGATTCCTCCCAGCAGATCTTGCGCATCGTCCGTGCGTACGGCGCGTAGCTCGAGTCGCGAAGCGCCTGCTGGGCGACGATCGCCGCCGCATCGACGAGCCAGGCGATCATCCCGACATCCGCCCAACCGACGGTCGGGTAGTGGAAGACGTTGTGGAACTTCGTCTTGCCGGCGAGCAGATCGTCGAACATCGCCTCGCGTGGCTTGCCGAGATCCTCGGCGACCCGGTAGAGCAGCTGAGCATGGCCGACCTCGTCCTGGACCTTGGCGGTCAACGCCAACTTCCGGCGGAGGGTCGGTGCCCGCATCAGCCATTCGCGCTCGGGGAGCACGCCCATGAGCTCCGAGTTGGCATGCATCTCGACGAAGCGCAGGACGGCGGTGCGGTACTCGTCGGGCATCGCGTCGACCGCCTCGACCTTGCCGCCGTTCATGACGTGCGCCTCGAACCGCTCGAACCAGGCGTCGTACGCCTCGTCATGGGCCCGCACGGGCGCGCCGCCGATCGATCGTTCGGACGGCGACAGGACCGGATCGAGCGCGAGCGGGTCGGTCATGCCGTCAGCCTACGCCTCCAGGCCCGTGTCGTCAGGCGTGGCGTCCGGGGCAAGCACGAAAGGTGGACGGGAAGCCATCCGGTACGTGGCCGCGTGCCCACGTCTGCCCAGCGCCTCCACCAGACCGACCTTGCGAAGGCAGTAGGCGAGCTGCTGTGCCGTCCGACGCGGCCGCCCAAGCCGCTGCGCAAGGTCGGCAGTCGTGAACGGATCGGGTAGGCCATCCGGCACGAGGCAGTCCAGATCCTCGATGGACGTGAGATGGACGCGATCGACGACATCCACGAGCCGGCGTTCGACCACCGTCCAACCCTTGCGGCGCCAGCACCGTCCCGGGTCGTGGCGGCGGTACTCCTCCTCGCGAGTCAGGAGCACCTCGATCTCGAACTGGGGATCCGCAAGGAGCTCGGGGAAGCTGACGAGCTCGCCGACGAGGTCGAACACGGTGCCGTGTTTTGGCGATCGACGGCGTGCGAGGACGGCGCCGTCGATGTCGACGTTCACGATCCACCGATCGATTGCGATCGGGTGGATGATGCGAACACGGTGGCCGCGCGCAAGCAGGGCGGTGACCTTCGGCCGCATCCCGGAGAACCCGCGCGTCTGGATCTCGATGAGCAGCTCGTCACGCACCAGGTCGATGACGTATCCATCGACAGCGACCTCGACCCGGTCACCTGCTCGGGCGTACCAGCGTTTCAACGAGGCGTGGAGCGGCTTCTCCCGCAGGATCCCGATCCTGGTCACGGCGACCGGCATACGGCGATCCTAGCCTGACGGTCGGCCCGCGCCGAGCTAACGACCGCTGAACCGTGGTGGGCGCTTCTCGCGGAACGCGGCGAGTCCTTCCGCGTGGTCGGCCGAGGCGCCGGCGATGCCCTGCAGCTTCGCCTCTCCGTCCAACGCTTCGTCGAGATCGATCGTCAGCGAGCGCTCGAGGGCTCCCTTGGTGAGCGATAGCGCCAGCGGGGCGCCTTCAGCAAGTCGATCGGCCAATGCGCGCGCCTCCGTCATGAGCTGGTCGCCCGGCACGACCTTCGAGACGAGGCCGAGGCGGAGCGCCTCCGCGGCATCGACCGGGTCGCCGACAAGCGCCAGCTCCGCGGCCTTCGCCGGCCCTACCAGCCGCGGAAGGAACCACGTCACGCCGCTGTCGGGCACGAGCCCGATCCGACCGAACGCCAGCAAGAATCTCGCCTCCTCCGACGCGATGCGGAGATCGCAGGCGAACGCCATCGATGCGCCCGCCCCAGCCGCGACCCCATTGACCGCCGCGATCACCGGCTGGCCCATCGACCGCAACGCACGGATGATCGGGTTGTAGCGTTCGCGAAGCTCGACGTCGAGCGGCGCCGCGTCGGGCTCCTCGCGTTCGGCGAGGTCCTGGCCGGCGCAGAAGGCGCGACCAGCGCCGGTGAGGATCACCGTCCGAACCGACCTGTCGCCGGCGATCGACTCGAGTGCCTCGCGCAGGGCGACCTTGACCGGGACGGTGAGCGCGTTTAGCGCCGACGGTCGATCGAGGGTGAGCGTCGCGACCGGCCCGTCGACCTCGACGCGCAGGCCGTCGGTCATGCGACCGCCTCGACCACCTACGAGAACTCGACCAGCCGACCGTCCACGAGCTCGAACAAGCGACGGTCGACCGGCTCGTCGGCACCGCCCGACTGCTCGATGACGAACTCGCTGAACATGGCTGCGAACCCCGCGTCGTCGGGCCGCAGTGTCGCGGCGACGAGCAGATGCCGCTCCGGGATGCCGACGAGGACCCGGCCCTCGGCACCCAGCTCGCGTTGCAGGTGCTGGATCGCGTCGGGCAGCAGGATGCGGACCGCGTCGTAGCCATCCCCGGTGTCCGAGCTGATGACGCGTCGATCCCCGTCGACCTCGTCGCTCCACGGGGCGCTGGCCGCCCAGCCCGCCAGGTTGGCCATCGCCGCATCCTGGAGCTCGGTCGGCTCGATGCCCCACGACAGGAGGTGGTCGGCGTTGATCAGGATGTCGAAGCCGCCGGCCGCGAGCGCGTAGACGACCGGCAACCCGGCCGGCCCCATGTCGATGAGCGGCTGGGGATGGCTCTGCATGGCGTGCTGGGACAGCAATTCCCGGTCGATGGTCTCGATCGGTAGCCCGCTCGTGCCGATCGGCCGGAACGCAGGCCGGACGAGCGCACGTGCGACCCCCCAGTCGTGTTCCGGGGAGTCGACCGCCGATGCCCTGGTCTCAGGCGGTGGCGTGTGACCGCTGACCGGCGACAATTCGTCGATCGGCGAGAGGATGTCCGGGGCTGTGTCGCGGATCGCTGGGGGTGGCTCGTCGGAGAGGTCGCGGGCGATCTCACGCCCGACGTCCCGACCGCCCTCATACGGGTCACGCTCCATCGTGCTCCTCCATCGATCGTCTGGTGTGGGTCATCGGCCGCTCCAGGTCGGGGGCCGCTTCTCCTGGAACGCGCGCATGCCTTCGCGTTGGTCCTCGGTGGCGAACAGGTCGAAGAATGCCTCCCGCTCGGCGCGCAGGCCGGCGCTCAGCGGCAGTTCCGCCGCCGCCAGCACGGAGCGTTTGGCGGCACGGACGGCGAGCGGCGGCATGGCGGCGATCCGATCGGCCAGTTCGAGCGCCGCGTCGAGCACGTCGCCGGCCGGGACGACGCTCGTCACGAGACCGGCCGCGTGCGCCTCCTCGGCGGGCATAGTGCGCCCGGTCAGGACCAGCTCCATGGCGCGGGCGACCCCGATCGCGCGCGTCAGGCGTTGCGTCCCGCCCGCGCCCGGCATGACGCCGATCCGGATCTCCGGCTGGCCGAACTGGGCGTCGTCCCCCGCGACGATCAGATCGCACGTCATCGCCAGTTCGCAGCCACCGCCGAGGGCGAAACCGCGGACCGCCGCGATCAGCGGGATGCCGATCGCCCAGAGCCGGTCCCACGTGTCGAACGGCCGCTCCGATCGGAGACGCTCCGGCGTCTGATCGGCCAGCTCGACGATGTCGGCGCCCGCTGCGAACGCACGATCGCCAGCTCCCGTCAGGATCGCCACGCGCGTGCGGCCGTCGCGGTCCAGCTCCTCGAGCGCATCCGCGAGCTCCGCCAGCAGCGCGAAGCTCAGGGCGTTGCGCGCCTCGGGCCGGTCGATGGTGACGAGCGCCACGGCGTCGTGCCCGTCGACAAGGGCATCGACGCGGATGAAGCGGGTCGTCGGCATGGCGTCGGTCACGCAGGCTCCTCGCGGCTGGTCCGGAAAGTATCCATGACCCGGGAAGGGCCGGCCGCGGTTAGCCTGCAGGTGGCCACAGGTCGTCTGCGTCTTCGAGCACCAGCAGCGTCGACAGGCCCGGGGCGATCTCGCGCAGGTTCCTGCCGCCGGCCCGCATCGCGTCCGACGTGAGCCCGGCGTCCATCGCGGCGCGATCGTCGAACTGCATCGTCGTGACCAGCACGAGATCCGTCTCGCCGCCCAGGGCACCGCTCACGCGGCGGACGTCCATCGAACGGAGTCCGGGCGTTTCGGCGACCAGCGGAAGGTGCTCGGCGGAATAGCGCCGCTCGAACTCGGCGACGGCTGGCTCGCCGCCCTCGGGGCGACGGTACAGCGCGAGCAACGTGGTCATGTCGGAACCTCCGTGGTGGGTGCCTCGCGGGCGCGGTCGCGCGCGAGGGACTCGGTCGATCGGTAGAAGGCGTGCAGGGCTGCCTCCAGCACAGACAGTGGTTCGACGAGCGGATCATGACCGACGTCGGGCAGGATGAGCAGCCGGCCGTCCTGGACCTGCCGAGCGAGCGCCGAAGCCTGCGCGATCGGCACGAACGGGTCTCGGTCTCCCGCGACGACCAGGGTCGGGGCATCGATCGCGCGCAGCTCACGGGCCGTCAGCAACGGCTGGGCGGCGATGTCCGCGACGATCGCGTCCAGCAGCAGTCGCCAGCTGCCCGTCCCGTGGACCGGGTCGTGGCGGGCAGCCAGCCGCGCGGCCCAGCCCGGGTCATCGCTGACGATGCGATCGGGGTCCATCAACGCACGACCCACCGCGAGCCGCGGCTCCCGTTCGGTCCCGATGCTGATCGCGACGAGCGTCCGGATCCGGTCGATGAACCGAGCCGCGTAGTGGAGCGCGGTCATCCCGCCCATCGAATAGCCGAGCAGATGGAACGTGGTGAGCCCGACCGCGTCGACGAACCCGTCGAGGTCGGCCACCAGGTCGGCCGTCGTCCAGTCCTCGGATGGATCCCACGCGGTGCCGCCATGGCCGCGCGCATCCGGCATGTAGCACCGGAAACCCGCGCGCGAGGACCGGCCGGAGCGGCGCGAAGTGGTCGCCGCCGCTCCCGGTCGCGCCGTGGAGGAGCACCAATGGCGGTCCGGCGCCTTCGACCTCGTACGCGGTCGCCCGCCCGTTGGCCTCGATCGTCGGCATCGGCGCCGATGCTACAGGTCTGTATCCTCGGGCTCGATGCTGACCCAGCGTCCGGCCGCATCCATCGATGACCTCCGGACGGCGACGGACCTGATGTCGGCCGCGTGGCGGTCGGGTGCCCCGGATGTCGCCGAATCGCCGGCAGCCATCGAATGGTGGTACGCGCTGAGCTTCCCGGACACGCTGGGAGACCACCTCAGGCTGTGGTCCGACGGAGGCCGAACCGTGGCCTGGTCGTGGCACGAGCCGCCCGAGATCGAAACCCACGTGTGGACCGGGGACGCCCCGACAGACATCGTCGTCTACCGGTCGTTACTCGCGACCATCCTCGACGAGATCGGCGACGATGAGGTGGCGGCCTTCGCCGCCGAGGACGACACGGCCTCGATCGGGGTCCTCGCCGATCTCGGCTTCCAGGCGGAGGGACGCCGCCTGTCCCAATGGCAGCGGACGGCGAGCGATGGGCCGCCGGCACAGGCACCGCTGCCTCCCGGCTTTCGGATACGCGGCCTGCGCGGTCCGGACGAATTCCCGGCCCGCGTCGAGCTCCACCGTTCCGCCTTTCCCACCTCGCGGCTCAACGTCGAGAAGTACGAACGGTTGCGCACGCTGCCGCACTACCGCCTGGACGATGATCTCGTGGTCGAGGCGCCCGACGGGAGCCTCGCCGCGTACGCGCTCGGTTGGCTGGACCCGATCGGGGGCGTCGCAGAATTCGAGCCGGTCGGCACTCACCCGGACCACCAGAGGCGCGGGCTGTCCCGCGCGCTCGTCACGTACGGGCTTCGGCGCTTCTTCGAGGCCGGCGCCCGGATCGTCCAGGTCTATTCGGACGCGGCGGAGGCGCCCGCCGAAGCCCTGTACGACGCCAGCGGCTTCCGCCGACGCGTCTTCCACCAGCGCTACGTGCGCCGGCCGCCGACGGATCACGGAAGGTACGATCGACGTATGACGGACGACGGGCAGGACACGCGGATGGAGCGCGATTCCATGGGCGAGATGGCGGTCCCGGCCGACGCCCTCTACGGCGCCTCGACCCAGCGGGCCGTCCTCAACTTCCCGATCTCCGGCCAGCGGTTCCCGCGTCGGTTCATCCGGGCGCTCGCCCTGATCAAGCAGGCAGCGGCGGAGACGAACGGCGAGCTCGGCCTCCTTGCGCCCGATGTCGCCGCGGCCATCGCCGCCGCGGCCGTCGACGTCGCCGTCGGGCAGCACGACGGGCAGTTCCCGATCGACATCTACCAGACCGGGTCGGGTACCTCGACCAACACCAACATGAACGAGGTCATCGCCCGCCTGGCCTCCAGCCGGCTGGGCGACGGTCGTCGCGTCCACCCGAACGACGACGTCAACCGATGCCAGAGCTCCAACGACGTCATCCCGAGCGCGCTCCAACTCAGCGCGGCGCTGGCGATCGAGGAGGCCCTCATCCCGGCGCTCGTCGGCCTCCAGCAGGCGCTCGCGGGTAAGGCCGAAGCATTCTGGCCGGTCGTCAAGACCGGGCGGACCCACCTGCAGGACGCGACGCCGATCCGGCTCGGCCAGGAGTTCGAGGGCTTCGCCGGGCAGGTCGAGGCCGCGATCCGGCGGATCCAGGCGGCCCGCGACGAGTTGCTGACCATCCCTCTCGGCGGGACGGCGGTGGGGACCGGGATCAACGCCCACCCCGAATTCGCGGCGCGTACCTGTGCCCGGCTGACCGAGCTTCTCGCCCTGCCGGTTCGCGAGGCGCCGAACCACTTCCACGCCCAGGCCACCCTCGACGTCCCGATCGCCGCCCACGGCGCGATCCGCACGACCGCGCTGGGCCTGTGGAAGATCGCGTCCGACGTCCGGCTGATGGGCATGGGTCCGCGCGCCGGGATCGGCGAGCTGGCACTCCCCGAGACGCAGCCCGGGTCGTCGATCATGCCGGGCAAGGTGAACCCGGTGATCATCGAGAGCCTGACGATGGTTGTCGCCCGGGTCGTGGGCAACGATGCGACCGTGGCGTTCGCGCAGACCGGCTCGCTCCTCGAGCTCAACGTCATGCTTCCGGTGACGGCGGTCTCGCTCCTCGAGTCGATCGAGCTGCTTGCCGCCGCGGCGGCCAACTTCGCGGACCGCACGGTCGACGGCCTGGTCGCGACCGACCGCGGGCCGCACCTCGTCGAGCAGGGCCTGATGCTCGCAACGGCACTGGCGCCGGTGATCGGCTACGACGAGGCCGCTGCCCTGGCAAAGGAAGCGTTCAGGAGCGGTCGGACGATCCGCGAGCTGGCATTGGAGCGCGGCATGCCCGCCGACGAGGTCGACCGGCTGCTCGACCCCGAGTCGATGACGGCGCCGGGGCTTAGCGGCGGCCCCGCCGGCGGCTGAGGGTCACGCCATCCGCAGCGGAGTCGTCGGGCGCAGACCGATGATGGCGAGCGCGATCCACGCCGCGCCCGCGACCGGCCACGCGGCCGGCGACGGGATCAGCATCGCCGCCCCGGCGATCAGGATGGCCTCCGCGATCGGATGATCGCCCGCGCGGGCGCGAACCAGCCCGACCAGGACGATGCCGACGGCCGCGACCGACTGGGCGGCGCCGGTGATCGCGCCGTATGGCCCGCCCACGAGCGCGACCACGAGCGCCACGATCCACGCGACATGACCGACGACCGCGAGGGCCACGGCGAGCGTGGTGCCACGGGGCCCGGCGAACCCTGACCGGCGGCCGACGGCCAACACCACGACCAGGCCGCTCATGGCGCCGACCAGCCCGACCGGCAACGTCTCGACGAGGTAGCCCGGCCAGTCCGGCGGCAGCGGTTGGATCAGCGCTGCCAGGCCGGCGACGATCCATGCCACGCCGGCGACGAGGGCGGCGACGCCTGGCAGCCGCGGTGGAGCTGCGGGATGTACGTGGGCGTCCAGGGCGCCGAGCACGAGGTCGAGCCGCGTCCGCCAGCCCAGCGGTCGGGCCTCGAGGACGGCCGCCATCTCGTCCCCGTAGCGTTCCCGCCAGGCGCGCGGATACAACCGCAGCCAAGCTGTCCCGCTGACGCGTCGCGATCGATCGTTCAGACGCACCCGTTCTCGACCAGCGGCGGGATCACCCCCGGGTGGCCGAGCGGGATCGGTAGCGGACCGAAGATGACCTTGGAGGTATCGACGAACAAGACGCCGTCAGTGTCGACACGGACCGCGAAGCGGTCCATGCCACGCTCGGCCGGGCCGTACCGCTCGCCCTGGATCTTGATCCCGAGGCGATCGTAGCGCGACTGATGGCACGGACAGCGCAGCCAGAAGTCCTCGAGGCATGGGTTCGGACGGCAGCCCAGGTGGGGGCAGATCTGTGACAGTGCTCGGACGTTGAGCGCCTCACCGTTGCCAGTCGAGTCCTCGCCGGGGAACCAGCCACCGCGAGCGGGGTCGATGGTCACGATGAACGCCTTGGCGGCCGCCACGTACGCCGGGAAACCCTCACCGACGGGCAGCGACGCATAGAGCGCCAGGAACTCCGGGAACGTCCCGATGCGGACGACACCGCTGGCGGCGCGACCAGCGGACCACGCGAAACCGACGGTGCCCGCGACAGCCTCGATCGCCCAGAGTCCGACGGCCGTTCCGAGCGCGCGCCTGAGCAACGCCCGTCGTGAGAAGCCATGGACGACGGCGTCGCGGCTCGCCGCGAGCGCCGGTCCGGAGAGCGGCCGGATGGGGGTCGTGAGGTCGCTCACGACGACGACCCGCGCAACCGCCCCAGGCCCGTCCGAGACAATGCGCGCAGCCGTTCGAGCTGGCCGCGGACCGTCGCTTCCCCGAGGCCGGTCAGCCGGTAGGGCCGCCGCCGGTCGACTGCCTCCAGCGGTTCGATCAGGCCGCGTCGCTCGAGCCGAGCCAGCGCGCCGTAGAGCGTGCCGGGTCCCATGGGCGATCCGCTGATCGCCTCGACGTCGGTCATGATCGCGTAGCCGTGCTTCGGGCCGTCGCTCAGCGACACGAGGATGTACAGGGAGGGCTCGGCGAAGCGTCCGAGGTCGGCGTCGGGATCAGGCATGGATGTGCTCGCTATACCATGTCGCGATATATCGTTACGCGATATATAGGCCGGATACGCCTCCCTGTCAAGCTCCGCGACGCGATCGTCTACCGGTACAATCCGGCCCGATGACCGACACACGCCTGTGGGACCGCGCCGCCGTCGCCGTTGCGAACGACGGCCGTCGCCTGCCCGACGTCGCGGCGCTGGGCGCGGAGCGACCGAGCGTCGCCCAGCTGTTCGACTTCATGCGTGACGCCGAGCTGCGGTTCGCGACGCTCCGGCTGCGCATCCTGGAGCGCGCCGTGACGACGCATGGCGAGGACGTCACCCAGGTCGACGTCATGCTCCGCCATCCAGGCCACGCGAAGGTGACGACCAGCCGACCGGACCAGCTCGTCGGCGGGCACTACGAGATCTGGATCTCGGACGGCGACATCGTCCGGACGTACGCCGCCGCGCACAAGCTCGGCACGCAACGACCCATCCGCAACCGTCCGCGCGGCCTCGATGATCCGGACTTGCCCGGCATGGCCAGGATCTACGAGCCCGTCACGCCGCTGCCCATGGAGACCCTGCCGGACACGTTCGTCCACCCCGCTGGGTTCTGCCAGAACGTCCTGGCGACCGGCCCGTGCACGATCACCGGGGTCGGCCAGGTACTGGGACGTGCCGCGATCATGCTCCGCTCCGACCATCCGCGGACCATCGAGCTTCCGGGCGACCGGCCGGACCACCGGTTCGAGATCACCGTCGACCGGGCGACCGGGCTCATCCTTCGATTGACCGAGACCATCGGGGACTCGATCACCCGCGATGCCGTCGTCACCGAGCTGGAGCCCGACGCATCGCTGCCGCCATCCGCCTTCGACTTCGTCTTCCCGACCGGGACGACGATGCTCTTCTGACCCGGGCCACAGCCGGGTCCCGCAGGCGCGACCACTCTTCCTCCCGTTCCATCCGGCGCGTATAGTCGGCGCCGAGGTCCGAGCTTCGGGCAGGAGGGAGCACCGGCAGGAACCCTCAGCACGCTCGGAAAGGAGGCGCACCCGACCATCCCGCGCCGTGTGCAGCCAGCTGTGCGGCGCCGTTCCCGTGCCGTTTCCCAACGCTGTCTCCGCGTCATCCCGCGACATCCCCGCATCCAGCGTGCGGCGCACCGTCATCGGTCGCAGCCGGCGCACGATCGGTCCCGGACCCCAGGGACGATCACCCGGGCGATCCGCCGCCGCCCCAGGTCGGCGCTCCGCCCTTCCGTGAGGGAGGTATCGATGACTCAGGCTACGTCACGCGACGACGTCATCCGCCAGGACGTCGCCGACCTGCACAAGCTCGGCTACGCGCAGGAGCTCTTCCGCTCGATGGGCGGATTCAGCAACTTCGCGATCAGCTTCAGCATCATCAGCATCCTGACCGGCGCGGTCATCCTGTACGACTACGGCCTGGCCTGGGCGGGCACCGCGGCCGTGCTCATCGGTTGGCCACTGATCACGATCTTCGTGCTGGCGATCGCGGCGTCGATGGCCGAGATCGCGTCGGCGTACCCGACGGCCGGCGGCCTGTACTACTGGGCCAGCCGGATGAAGAACAAGAACTGGGGCTGGTGGACCGCCTGGCTCAACCTGATCGGCCAGTTCGCGATCGTCGCCGGCATCAACTTCGCGGCGGCGCTGTTCATCAACGCCACCATCGTCACGCCGCTCCTGTCCAATGTCGGCATCGATTACGGCAACACGACCGTCCTCATCGGCTCGGCCGATCAGCCGATCCTCGTCGGGTCGCTGCTGACGATGGGCATCCTCATGCTCATCCAACTGGCCATCAACATCGCCGGCATCAACCTCGTCGCCCTGCTCAACCAGGTCAGCGTGTGGTGGCACATCGCGATCGTCGCGGCGGTCGTCGTACTGGTTTTCCTGGCCGGCAAGCCCGACGAATCCGGACTGACGCTGTTCGCGATCCAGCCGCAGGACGCGGCGGGAAGTTGGAACAACAACCTCGGGTTCGTGAACCTCCAATACGGCGCCGCGATCACCTACCCGGTGATCCTGGCCTTCTTCTTCTCGCTGCTCCAGGCGAACTGGACCTACACCGGCTACGACGCCTCCGCCCACGTCGCAGAGGAGACGGTCGGCGCCCGGGTCGCGAGCGCGTGGGGCATCTTCCTGTCCGTCGCCGTGAGTGCGGTCGTCGGCTATCATCTTCCTGTTCGCGCTCTCGACGCACCTGCCGAACCTGTCGACGCTATTCCCCAACCCGTTGCCCGATCCCCTCGGCCTCGCGAGCCAGTACTACTTCGGCGACGGCGCGGCGGTCATCGACATCCTCATCTTCAACCTCGGCTCGACGGTCGGCGGCGTGCTGTCGGCCGGCATCGCGATCGCCATGGGGTTCTGCGGCCTCTCGGCCATCGCGTCCGCCGGACGGATGCTGTTCGCGTTCAGTCGCGACGACGGGGTTCCGGGGTCCGGCTGGCTCAAGAAGGTTTCGCACCGCTACCGGACGCCGGCCAATTCCCTCGACTGCGATCGTCGTGATCGCCTGGCTGTTCTCGGTCGCGGCCTTCTTCGTGGGCCGCGGCGTTGCGGTCATCATCGTCACGGCGATCAGCACGATCTTCCTGTACGCCGCCTACGGCGTCGTCATCTACCTCGGCATCACGACCCAGGACTGGCTCAAGGAACGGGTCTGGAGCCTCGGCCGCTGGTCCAAGCCGGTCGCCTGGGTGGCTGTCGCCTGGATCGTCATCCTGATGGTCCTCTTCAGCTTCCCCACCTCGGGCAACATCTCGTTCCCGTTCATGGTTGCCGTCGTCCTGTTCCTGCTCGTCTACTACTTCGGCTGGGCACGCCGCAGCTTCAAGGGCCCGCGAGCCATGGGCGACGCCGCCGAGCTGACCGAGATCGAGCGCGAGTTCGAGCATGCCGCCGAGGAGGTCCAGCCGGCCTGACCTTCCTCACCATTCGACCGAGTCAGTCGGGGGCCGTCCGGTTCCGCCGGTCGGCCCCCGAACCGTCACCGCGCAGGACAAGGAGCCAGCATGAGCGACCACGACGACGATCGCGGCCACGCCACCAAGCACCCTCGTCTCGCCGAGCTCGAGGACGATGGTCCGCGACGGTCGGATCGACACCATCGTCGTCGCCTTCACCGACATGCAGGGCAGGCTCATGGGCAAGCGCGTCCATGGCCAGGCCTTCCTCGACGGGGTGATCTCGCACGGCGCCCATTTCTGCACGTACCTGCTGGGCACCGACATGGAGATGAACACGCCCGAGGGCTATCGGCTGATGAACTGGGAGACCGGCTACGGCGACTGGATCGCCGAGCCGATCTGGGACCAGCTCCGCGTTCCCGCCGTGGCTGCCGGGCACGGCGCTCGTCCTGAGCGACACGATCGACGAGGAGACCGGCCGGGAGATCCCGGTCTCACCGCGGACGATCCTCAAGCGGCAGGTCGCAGCTGCCGCCGACGCGGGGTTCGCGATCAAGGCCGGCTCCGAGTTCGAGTTCTACGTCCTCAAGGATTCGTGGGAATCGCTCGCCGAACGCGGCTGGCCGGTGCCCCACACGTTCGGCTACTACAACGAGGACTACCACCTCCTCCAGGCGACGAAGGCGGAGCCGCTCCACCACCTGCTACGGACGCAGATGAGCGCCGCCAACGTGCCGATCGAGTTCAGCAAGGGCGAGGCGGCCAACGGCCAGCACGAGGTCAACATCCGGTTACGACCACGTGCTCGAGTCGGCCGATCGGAGTGTCGTCTTCAAGCACGGCGCGAAGGAGATCGCCTACCTCAACGGCTGGGGCATCACGTTCATGGCCAAGCCCGACCACCGCTGGACCGGGTCGTCGGGGCACCTGCACATGAGCGTCTGGGACGGCGCCAAGGACGTGCCGCTGATGCATGCCACCGGCCGCGAGAAGGCTGGGCCGTACGGGCTGTCGAAGGTCGGCCAGCAGTTCATGGCGGGGATGATGGCGCTGTCGCGCGAGCTCGCCGTGTTCGTCGCGCCGTTCATCAACTCGTACAAGCGCTACGCCTCGCTGTCGTGGGCGCCGGTCAATGTGGTGTGGGGTCGCGATAACCGGACGACCGGCTTTCGGCTCGTCGGCCACGGGCCGTCACTCCACGTCGAGAACCGCTTCCCGGGCGGCGATATGAACGCGTACCTCACCTACGCGGCGATGGTCGGGGCCGGCCTGTACGGCATCGAGCAAAGGCCTCAAGCTCGAGGACGAGTTCAAGGGCAACGGCTATCTCGCCAAGGGCCATCCGCGGATGCCGCGCGCACTCTACGAGGCGATCTCGCGAGCTCGAACGATCGGAGGCAGCAGTCGAGATCTTCGGGCAGGATGTCGTCGACCACTACCTGAATGCCGCTCGGGTGGAGCAGGATACGTACGACTCGGTGGTCCATCCATGGGACCGCGAGCGCTACCTCGAGAGAGGCTGACCGTCACCAACTCGTGACCAGGACCGAGCGCGCCCCGTCCTCGCCACCGCCGGTCGAGCGAGCCGAGCGCGTCCAGGACGCCCTCTACCGGATCGCGCGAAGCGGCCAGCGCCGCGCAGGACCTGCACGCGTTCTACGCACACGATCCACGGCATCGTCGGCGAGCTGATCCCCGCCCGGAACATCTACATCGCCCTGTACGACGGCGAACGGCAGCGAATCAGCTACCCGTATTACGTGGATGAGGTCGACACCGACCTCCCCGATCCCAAGGCGTGGTACCCCTTCGGTGAAGGCCAGGCACGAGGCGTTACAGCCTATGCGATCAGGCGCGACGAGCCGATCCTGATCGATGGCGACACGTTCCACGACCTGATCGGCCGAGGCGAGATCGAGCAGGTCGGAACCGTCCGCGCCGGGATGTGGCTGGGTGTGCCGCTCCACGCGGATGGCCGCACGATCGGCCTGCTGGCGGTGCAGACGTACGAGGCGCACGAACGGTACTCCGAGGCCGACAAGGCGCTGCTGACGTTCGTCGCGCAGCACGTCGGGTCGGCCCTCAGCCGCGCTCGGGCGATCGAGGAGACGCGCGAGCGGAACGCCGAGCTCGCGCTCATCAACGAGATCGGCGAGGCGCTCGCGAAGCAGCTCGATTTCGAGGCGATCATCGAGCTCGTCGGGGATCGGGTGCGTTCGATCTTCTCGGCGCGCGGGATGTTCATCGCCCTGTACCACCCGGACAGCCAGACGCTTACCTTCCCCTACGACCTCGACGAAGGTGAGCCGTTCGATCGCGGTGTCATGCCGTTCGGCCCGGGAATTACTTCGACAGTCATCCGAACGGGCAGGTCGCTGCGGTTGTCGAATCTCGAAGAGCAGGAGAGCGCTGGCGCCATCCAGGTCGGCGGCAGCGATACACAGTCATGGCTCGGGGTGCCGATCATGGCCGGCGAACGCGTCATCGGCGTCGTGGGTCTCGAGAGTATCGAGCCGTACGCGTTCAGCGAGGGCGACGAGCGACTTCTGACCACCCTCGCGTCGAGCATGGGGGTGGCACTCGAGAACGCCCGGCTCTTCAGCGAGACGAAGCGCCTCCTCGCCGAGACCGATCAACGCGCCGCCGAGCTCGCGGTCATCAACGAGATCGGCGCCGCGTTCGCCAAGCAACTCGACTTCACCGCGATCATCGAGCTCGTTGGCGAACGGATCAGGACGTTGTTCGAGGCCCGCTCGTCGTATATCGCGTTGTACGACAGCTCAAGCAACATGGTCTCGTTCCCGTGGGAGGTCGAGGACGACGAGCGCCATCACACTGAACCGTTCGCCCTAGGCCCGGGCCTGACGTCCGAGGTCATCCGTACACGCAAGCCGCTGCTCCTTCGCACCTCGGAAGAGGCGGAGCAGCGCGGGGCGATCCAGTTCGGATCCGCCACGGAGACATGGCTGGGCGTACCGATCCTGGCCGGCGACCGGGTGCTCGGGGTCATCGCGCTCGAGAGCGCGACGCCGAGCGCCTACGACGACGCTGATGAGCGACTGCTGAGCACGCTCGCCTCCAGCATGGGCGTGGCGCTCGAGAACGCTCGCCTGTTCGATGAGACAAAGCGACTCCTGGCCGAGACCGACGAGCGGGCCGCCGAGCTGGCGATCATCAACGGCGTCCAGCAGGGCCTCGCGGCGCAGCTCGATATGCAGGCGATGTACGACCTCGTCGGCGACAAGATCCAGGAGATCTTCGACGCGCAGGTCGTCGATATCGGCATCTACGATTTCGACGCCGGCGTCGTCCGCTACCCGTACACGATCGAGCGCGGAGTCCGGTTTCCGGACGAACCAAACGAGATCAGCACGCGGACACGGGACTTCATCGAGATCCCGGGCGCCCCTAGTCATCAACGACGTCCCTGCGTGGGAGGAAGAACGGGGAGAGATCCCGGTCATCCAAGGCGAGCCCCCACTCTCGATCGTGCGGGTACCACTGATGGCGGGCGGGGACGTCCGAGGCAGCATCTCGCTGCAGAACCTCGACCGCACGAACGCGTTCTCCGACGACGACGTCCGCTTGCTGAGCACGCTCGCCAGCAGTCTCAGTGTTGCGCTCGAGAACGCTCGTCTGTTCGGCGAGACGAAGCGGCTCCTCACGGAGACCGATGAGCGGGCAGCCGAGCTGGCGATCATCAACGAGGTCCAGCGCGGGCTGGCCGAACGGCTCGACATGCAGGCGATGTACGACATCGTCGGCGGCAAGATCCAGGAGATCTTCGACGCCCAGGTGGTCGACATCGGTATCGTCGATCGCGAGGCCGGCGAGATCCATTTCCCGTACACGATCGAGCGTGGCGCCCGCTTTCCCGACGAGCCGATGGCGATCGAAGGGCCGCGTGCTCATGTCCTCCAGACCAGGGAGCCACTCGTCTTCAACGAAGATGCCAGCCGGCGGGTCGAGGAGATGGGTCAGACGATGGCGGTCCTGCAAGGTGAGCCAGCCAAATCGATCGTCTTTGCACCCCTGGTCGTCGGGGACGAGGCCCGCGGCGTCATCTCGCTTCAGAACCTGGACCGCGAGAACGCGTTCTCCGATGGCGACGTCCGCCTGCTCTCCACGCTTGCAGCCAGTCTGAGCGTCGCGCTCGAGAATGCCCGCCTGATCCACGAGACCCGCCGCCGCGTCGCCGAGCTCGACACCGTGAACCAGGTGGGTCAAGCGATCGCCGCGCAACTCGACCCTGCCGCCCTGCTCGAGATGGTCGGCGAGCAGATGCGGCAGACGTTCGCTGCCGACATCGTCTTCGTGGCGCTGCTCGACGAGGCCGCCGGCGCCATCCAGTTCCCGTACTACTTCGAGCACGGGTCGCGCGAGCCGCAACCACCACTGCCATTGGGCCAGGGGTTGACCTCACGGATCCTGATGTCGCGCGAACCGTTGCTTTTGAACAAGGCTTCCCAGTTCGACGAGATGACGGCGCACGGGGTCGGAACGCCGGCCCTCTCCTGGCTGGGCGTCCCGATCCTTGTCGGCGATGAGGCGATCGGAGTCATCAGCGTCCAGAGCACCCATCAACGAGGGCGCTTCGGCGATGATGACGTCCGACTGCTCGGCACGATCGCCGCCAACGTCGGCGTCGCGATCCAGAACGCGCGCCTGTACGACGAGACCCATCGACGAGCCGAGGAGATGGCTGCACTGGCCGACGTCGGCCGAGAGCTCTCGGCGACGCTCGACCCGACGACGGTCCTGGACAGCATCGCGGAGCACGCGATGAACCTTCTCGTCGCGGGATCGAGTGCGGTCTATCTCGCGCAGCCCGATGGACGGTCGTTCCGCGCGATCGTCGGGCGCGGCGCGATCGCCGATCAACTGCTGGCGTACACGATCGGCCTTGGGGACGGGATCATCGGCAGCGTCCTCGAGGCACGCCGGGCCGAGATGGTCAACGACGTGCTCGCCGATCCCCGGACGAAGATCATCCCCGGCACCGACCCAGACGAGAACGATCGGCTGATGGTCGCCCCGCTCATCGCGCACGACGAGGTCATCGGCGGGATGGCCGTCTGGCGCCCCATCCCGAGCGAGCCGTATACGAAGAGCGAGCTCGACCTGCTCGTCGGGCTCTCGCAGCATGCGGCCATCGCGATCGACAACGCACGCCTCTACGGCGAGGCCCAGGAAGCGCGCGATGCAGCGCAGGACGCGGACCGGGCCAAGAGCACGTTCCTCGCCGCGATGAGCCACGAGATCCGGACGCCGATGAACGCGATCATCGGCATGAGCGGCCTGATGCTCGACACGCCGCTCGACGATGAGCAGCGCGACTATGCCGAGACGATCCGGACATCGGGCGACGCGCTGCTGACGATCATCAACGACATCCTGGATTTCTCGAAGATCGAGGCCGGCCGGGTCGAGCTCGATCAGGAGCCCTTCGATCTGCGCGCGTCCATCGAGGGCGCGGTCGACGTCCTCGCGCCAGCCGCGGCCGCGAAGCATCTCGAGCTGGTCTACGCGATCGACGAGGAGCTACCGAGGACGATCGTGGGCGATCAAGGTCGGCTGCGCCAGATCGTCATCAACCTCCTCTCCAACGCGATCAAGTTCACCGAGCGGGGCGAGGTCGAGCTGAGCGTCACGGGGACGCCGCCGGTAAGGCGGGACGAGGACGCGGCTGACGGTCGTTGGGCGATCACCGTGCGTGTGCGGGACACCGGTATCGGGATCCCCGCCGATCGGATGAGCCGGCTCTTCCAATCGTTCAGCCAGGCCGATGCGTCGATCTCGAGACGGTATGGCGGGACGGGCCTCGGGCTGGCGATCAGCCGTCGGCTGGCGGAGCTGATGGACGGATCACTGATCGCGACGAGCGACGGCGTCGCCGGCCGTGGCAGCACTTTCGAGCTCACGATCCAGGCGGCTGTGGCGGTCGATCACATCGCCAGCACACCCGTGCGTCTCGTGGATCTGACCGGCCGGCGTGTCCTCGTCGTCGACGACAACGAGACGAATTCGGCGGATCCTGCAGACGCTCATCGAGCGCTGGGGCATGACGACGCGCCAAAGCGGCTCGCCCCGCGAAGCACTCGGTTGGGTCGTGGCGGGCGAACGGTTCGACCTCGCGATCGTCGACCTGCACATGCCCGAGCTCGATGGCATCGCCCTGGCGACCGCCTTGCGAGCCTCCGAGGCTGGCGCTGGCACGGCCGTGATCGTCCTCTCGTCGCTCGGCCTACATGAGCGCCCGAGCGACGCGATCGCGGCGTTCCTGGTGAAACCGGTCAAGCCGTCGGCCCTCTACGACACGATCACGACGGTCCTCGCCGGCGATGCCGCGACCGTCCCGGTCCGTGCAAGCAGACCGGGCGTCGACCGTGGCCTAGGCGCTCGGCATCCGCTGCGCATCCTTCTCGCCGAGGACAACCCCGTCAACCAGAAACTCGCGCTGCGCCTGCTCGAACGGATGGGCTATCGCGCCGACGTCGTCGAGAACGGCAATGAGGTCATCGAGGCGCTTGAGGGTGCCGCCTACGACGTCGTGCTGATGGACATCCAGATGCCCGAGCTCGATGGGCTGGAGGCCACACGCCGGATCCGGCGTCGATGGCCCGGGGGCGAGGGGCCGCGGATCGTGGCGATGACCGCGAACGCGATGGACGGCGATCGCGAGGCGTGTCTCGAGGCGGGCATGGACGATTACATCGCGAAGCCGATCGCGCCAGAGGCGCTCCAGGCGACCTTGGCGGCCACAGGAGCAGCCTCGTGAGCGGCGCCCGGATCCTCGTCGTCGACGACACGCCGTTCAACCGGCGGCTGCTGGTGCGGCTGCTCGAGGGGATCGGTCACACCACCGCGGAGGCTGGCGACGGGCGCGAGGCGCTGGATCGACTGCGTGATCCCATGGCGGATCCGATCGACCTGGTCCTGCTCGACATCGTCATGCCGGAGATGGACGGCCACGAGACCCTCGCCGCGCTGAAGTCCGACGACACACTGCGGGACCTGCCGGTGATCGTGATCTCGGGCGTGGACGAGCTTGCTAGCGTCGTTCGCTGCATCCGGATGGGCGCGGCGGATTACCTGCCCAAGACCGTCGATCCGGAGATCCTGCGCGCGCGGATCGACGCGTCGCTCGCCCAGAAGCGCATGCGCGACAACGAGCGCGAGCTGCTCGCCACCATCGACCGCCAGCGCAGCCAGCTGTCGCGCTTCCTGTCGCCGCAGGTCGCAGCGTTGGTATCGAGTGCGGACGGCGAGGCGATGCTCGCCGGCCACCGGCGCGAGATCACCGCGATGTTCTGCGACTTGCGCAACTTCACGACGTTCTCCGAGACGGCCGAACCGGAGGAGGTGCTCGGGTTCCTGCGGGCCTACCACGCGGCCATGGGCGAGTTGATCGTCGAGCACGAGGGCACACTCGAACATTTCGCGGGCGACGGTTTCATGACGTTCTTCAACGATCCTGTCGAGCAGCCCGACCACGCGGCGCGAGCGATCGGCATGGCGGTCGCGATGCGCGACCGCTTCGCGCAGCTTTCGACCGATTGGCGGCGACGCGGCCACGTCCTGGAGATCGGCATCGGGATCGCGACGGGCTACGCCACGCTGGGCCGGATCGGCTTCGAGGGCCGCTACGACTACGGCGCGATCGGGAGCGCGATCATCCTGGCGTCGCGCCTGAGCGGCGAGGCGGCACCCGGCGAGATCCTCGTCACCCAACGCACATTCGGGCAGGCCGAGCAAGCAGTGCGCGGCGAGTCGGTCGGCGACCGGACGCTCAAGGGGTTCAGCCGGCCCGTCCCGACCTATGCGATCAGCGGCCTGGCCGGCGTGGAGGCGGCGACGTGACGCTCGACCCGGCGGCGATGGCCCGGCTGCTCGAGATCACCGGCGACGACGTGTCGTTCGTCGACGAGCTCGTCGACACGTTCATCGAGGACGCCGCGACCCAGCTCGAGGCGTTGCGCGCGGCAGCGCAGACGGGTGATGCGGACGCCGCGGTGCGACCCGCGCACTCGCTCAAGTCGAACAGCCTGAATGTCGGGGCGACCGTGCTGGCCGACCTGTCGCGCTCCATCGAGTCGGATGGGCGGACGGGCGCGATCCCGGATCTGGCGGAGCGGGTGCGAGCGGTCGAGACGGAGTTCGCGGCGGTGCGCAGCGCCCTGCTCGCGGACCGCTCGTCCCCCTGAGGCTCGCCCTTCCCCTGGCCTCCACAATTCTGGCCGCGCCGCCATCGGAGGCGGGTAGTACCAACGTCCTATCGGTTCCCGCCAAGGGTCCCGGTCCGACCCTCTAGCGGGAGTAGGCGTCCGCGACCTCGCGCAGCCTCGTCGCGACATCGTGGTGGCCGGCCGCCTCGGCCAGATCGGCCGGCGCACCGCCTTCATCGACGACCACCGTCGGGTCGGCGCCCGCCGACAGGAATAGCTCGACGAGCTCGGCGTCGCCGGCCTGGGCCGCCTCGTGGAGCGGTGTGAAGCCGCCATGCTGCGTCGCGTCGACATCGGCACCGGCCGCGAGCAGCAGCCGGCAGACTTCGATGTGCCGTCCGGCGGCCGCGGCGTGGAGGGGCTGGTTCGCGAAGTCGTTGGTCGTATAGGTTTCGACGTGCGCGCCAGCCTCGAGCAGGATCCGGGTGACCTCGGCCTTACCGAAGAACGCCGCGAGATGGAGGGCTGTGAAACCGTCGGGCGAGATGGCAGTCACGGCGTCGGGATCCTCGGCAAGGCGCTCACGAAGGCGGTCGATCCGCCCAAGTGCCGCCGCCTCGAAGACGTCGAGATCGGGGTCCGCCGCCAGTAGCGCGTCCATCGTCGGCCGGTCGAAGCGGTAGCGGGCGAGGAGCAGAGCGGAGACGCCGTCTGCGCCACGGGCCGTCGCAAGCGAGGGATCGTCCGCGATGAGCGCCGCCACCCGATCGGTGTCGCCAGCGGCAACCGCGTCCATCATCTCGGCGGGCGTGCCCATGCGCCGAGCGTACCTCAGCGCACTGGGGCCACGAGTACGATGTCGGCCCACATCGCGCCACGCGGCGAGGCAGGGAGGGTGAGCCACCGATGCGACTCGCGGACAAGGTCACGATCATCACCGGGGCGGGTGGTGGGATGGGCCGGGTGGCGGCCCGGATCTTCGCCGGCCACGGGGCGAAGGTGGTCGTCGCGGAATACGGCGAAGCCGCCGGCCAGGAAACGGTCGACCTGATCACGGCGGATGGTGGCCAGGCGACGTTCGTCCGCGTCGACGTGTCCGACGAGGCCGACGCGAAGGCGATGGTCGATCACGCCGTGACGACCTACGGACGGCTCGACGTCCTGTACAACAACGCCGGCGTCATGCCCGAGGCCGACCATTCCGTGACCGATACCTCGGTCGAGGTCTGGGACCAGGTGATGGCCGTCAACGTGCGCGGTGTCTTCCTGGGCTGCAAGTACGCGATCCCGGCGATGGAGCGCTCGGGCGGCGGATCGATCATCAACATCGCAAGCTTCGTCGCCCTCGTCGGCTGCTCCGTACCGCAGGACGCCTACACCGCCTCCAAGGGTGCGGTGCTGAGCCTGACCCGCAGCCTCGCCGTGCAGTTCGCCCCGAAGGGCATCAGGACGAACGCGATCTGCCCGGGCCCCGTGGAGACACCGCTGCTGATGGACTGGCTGGTCAAGGACGAGGAAGCCAAGTCGATCCGGCTCGCGCGAAACCCCAGCGGGCGCTTCGGGAAGCCCGAGGAGATCGTGCACATGGCGGTCTACCTCGCGTCCGACGAGTCGCGCTGGACCAACGGCGCGTCGCTCGTGGTCGATGGCGGCATCACGGTCAACTACTTCTGAGGGGGCCGACATGACCGACCAGAAGACAGCGCCTGCGAAACCCGATGGCCGGCTTGCATTCGGGGTCGATGTCGGCGGCAGCGGCATCAAGGCCGCGATCGTCGACGTGGGCACTGGTGAGCTGTGCTCGGAGCGCCTGCGCGTTCCGACGCCGGTCCCATCCACCCCGGATAGCGTGAGTGCCTCGATCGGCCGGCTGGTGCGCCGCCTCGCCAAGGCGACGCCCATCCCGGATGACGCGCCGGTAGGCGTCGGGCTGCCGGGTGTGGCGATCGGCGGCCGGCTCAAGACCGCCGCCAATATCGACCCGGCCTGGGTGGACTACCCGATCGCCGACAAGCTGTCGAAGTCGCTCAAGCGGCGGGTCGACATCGTGAACGATGCCGACGCGGCGGGCATCGCCGAGATGCGCTTCGGCGTCGGTGCGGGGAAACCGGGGACCGTCATCTTCCTGACGCTCGGCACCGGGGTCGGATCCGGGGTGTTCGTCGACGGCACGCTCGTGCCCAACACCGAATTCGGCCAGATGGAGATCCGCGGCCGGCCGGCGGAGCGCCGATCCGCCGCGGCGGCGCGCACGCGGCGCGGGCTGTCGTGGAAGGCCTGGGCCCAGGACCTCGACGAGCATCTCCAGCGGATCGAGGACCTCATGTGGCCGACGCTGTTCATCGTCGGCGGCGGGGTCAGCAAGAGCGCGGACAAGTACGTGCCGCGGCTGACCGCTCGGACGCCGGTCGTGCCAGCCGAGCTGCGCAACGATGCGGGCATCGTCGGCGCGGCGATCGTGGCCGTCGAGGGCATGGCCGACGCCAAGTCGACCTGGGATGACCTGCCGCCCGGGAAGCGCCCGCCAGCCGCCTGAGCGGACACCGGGCGTATCATCGACGTCCTCACCACCGCCCTTCCGGCACGCATCCTGAGGCAGCGCGATGACGACCGAATCCCAGGCGCCGGCCAGCGCCGACGCACCGACAACGACCCGCATGGTCATCGGCGGCGAGCCCGTCGAGGCGGCCGACGGCCAGACCTTCGAGATCGTCAACCCGGCCACCGGCAAGACGATCGCGACCGCACCACTCGGTGGACGCGCCGACGTTGATCGGGCCGTGGAGGCGGCGCAGAAGGCGTTCGAGGAGCGCAAGGGCTGGGCGGGTTGGGCCGCCGGCAAGCGCGGCCGGACCCTCGCGAAGCTCGCCGACCTGATCAAGAAGAACAGCGATGAGCTCGCCTGGCTGGAGAGTCGCAATGGCGGCAAGCCCATCACCTCGGCACGTGGCGAGGTCATCGGTGCCAGTCTCGTCTTCGACTACTACGCGGGCGCGGCGAACAAGATCTACGGCCAGACCATCCCGGTCTCGAAGCCAGGCATCGACCTGACGCTGCGCGAGCCGATCGGCGTGGTGGGGCTGATCGTCCCGTGGAACTTCCCGCTCCTGATGGCCGCCTGGAAGGTGGCGCCGGCGCTCGCAGCAGGGAACGCCGCGATCCTGAAGCCCGCGTCCTACACGCCGCTCACCGCGATCCGCCTCGGCGAGCTCGCACTGGAGGCGGGCATCCCCGCCGGGGTCCTCAACGTCGTCACCGGGCCGGGCGGCACGGTCGGTGCCTCGATCGCGGCGCACCCGGGCATCGGCAAGGTCGCGTTCACCGGCGAGACCACGACCGGCCAGGAGATCATGCGGCTCGCCTCGGCCAACGTGAAGAAGATCTCGCTCGAGCTCGGTGGCAAGAGCCCGAACATCGTGTTCGCCGACGCGGATCTCGAGAAGTTCGCGAAGGAATCGCCGTACAGCGTGTTCGACAACGCCGGCCAGGACTGCTGTGCCCGGAGCCGGATCCTCGTCGAGCGCTCGGCGCACGAGCGGGTCGTCGAGCTGTTCGCCGAGGCGACCCGGAACGTCAAGGTCGGCGATCCGGCCGACGACGCGACGGAGGTCGGGCCGCTCGTCAGCACGAAGCAGCGCGACAAGGTCAAGGACTACATCGAGATCGGGCTCGGCGAGGGCGCCACGCTCGTGGTCGGCGGAGCGGCGCCGGAGGATCCGGCCCTGGCCGATGGGGCGTATCTCCTACCGACGGTATTCGACGGCGTCGACAACGACATGCGCATCGCGCGCGAGGAGATCTTCGGACCGGTGGTGTCCGTCATCCCGTTCGACACGGAGGAGGAGGCGCTCAAGCTCGCCAACGCGACGCCGTACGGGCTGTCCGGATCGATCTGGAGCCGCGACATCGGCAAGGCGATGCGCGCGGCCAAGGCGCTCCAGGCCGGCGTGATCAGCATCAACTCGAACAGCTCGGTCCACACCGAGGCGCCGTTCGGCGGCTACAAGATGTCGGGCATCGGCCGTGAGCTCGGGATGTCCGCACTCGACCTCTACACGGAGACCAAGAACGTCTTCATCGACATCAGCTGAGATCGAGTACACGGGTCGAGTCGAGCCGCCGGGAGGCGGTGGTCGAGGCCGCGGACCGTGGTGCTGGCGGCCTGGGTCGTCGGTCTGGGTGCGGTGGTCGGGCTGGCCGTCATGGGGGCCGGCAACGTGGAGGAGCGGACGGCGAGCGACCACGACCGCCCCACGGCGTCGATCGCCGCGTCCGCGCCCGCCCGCGCGCGGTCGCTGCGACTCGACCAGCCGGCCCGCCGCGACGAGGTCGTGACCACGCCCGAGGTCATCGTCCGCGGGCAGGCAGGGACTGGGGTGGCGCGCATCCGGGTCACGCTCGAGTCCAGAGGCGGCAAGCTCCTGGCCTCTCGATGGATCGACCGGACCGCACCGGATCCTGGCGAGATGTTCCCGTTCGAGGCCCGCTTCGAAGCGACGACCTCGAGACCGGCCGGCGTGATGTGGGTGACCGCGACCGCGCTCGGCCCCGATGGCATCCCGATCGACGCGCTGCGCCGACGGTTCCAGCTCGGCGAGATCCGAGAGTGACCGAAGTCGGGATCACGCGTGAGGTGGTCGTGCGACCCTGAGGTTCAGAAGCCGCGTTCGACCGCGGGGTAGCTGAGGTCGGGGCGGCGGCGGTCGAGCCAGTCGCGCAGCATCCACATCGTCGTCCGGAAGGCGAGCTCCGGCCACGGGATATCGGCCGGCGTCGAAGGTCGCTACCTCCAGGGCCTCACGTGTCTTGGTCGCCGTCCCGCCGACCACGCGGGACTCGAACGCGATCGTGACGACCGCCGCCTCGAGTCGCGTGTACAACCCGATGATCTCGCCGGGCTCGATCAGCAGGCCCGTCTCCTCGAGCGTCTCGCGGATCGCCGCCTGATGGACGGTCTCGTCGACCTCGAGGAAGCCGCCCGGCTGGGCCCACGCGCCGCGCCCAGGCTCGATGCCGCGCCGAAGGAGGACGATGCGGCCGTCCTCGGTGATCGGTAGGGTCGTGACGACCAGCCGCGGGTTGACGTAGGCGATGTGACCGCACGCCTGGCACGACAGCCGGTCGCGATCCTCGCCGTCGATCGCGCCGAGGTGCAGTGCGCTGCCGCAGTTCGAGCAGAAGTTGAGGCTCTCGGCGATCCAGCGGGGCACGCCGCCACCGGACGCGAGGTCGGTCGAGCGGCCGTCCGGACCCTGGTCGAACGCGTCCACCAGCTAGGCGAGGAGGACGACCACGCCGGCCCCGACCAGCGCAGCGAGGCCGACGAGGCTGACCACGACCCACGCGAAGCGGAACCAGGCCTTCCCGCGATCGACCGGCATCCACGCCCATGCCGAGCGCCAGATCCGGACGATCGCGTCCATCGTCGTGATGACGAGCAGCGGCGCAGCGATGAGCACGCACAGCTTGATCAGCGGGTCGCCCAACCGCGCCCCGAGGTTCAGCGCGGTGATCGCGATCGCGCCGGCGATCAACACGGGCACGGACAGGATGATGAAGTGCTTCTGCAGCGGGGTCGGGGCGACCTCCGGGACGGACCGCGGCGGCACACCCTGCAGGCTCGGGCGGCAGCGTCGTCGGCCGCACCGCCTGGCGGTCGAGCACCGGCATGCCGGGCTCGAAGCGTTCGTCGTCGGTCACCGGTCGAGTGTAGTCGGGGATGCCGGCGACCTAGAGGATCCGCTCCTCGTGGGCATCGGACGGGTCGACGATCGAGGCACAGGTCGGGCAGAAGTAGCGCGCCTCGAGCGCCGTGCCGCAGACGCCGTGGCGGAGCGGCTCGACGTCGTTCGAGCGGCGCGCGCCCCAATCTGCGAGCAGACGGAGGGCCGACGCCAACGCCCGGCCATCGGCGGTGAGCTCGTAGGCGTACCGAGTGGGCCGATCCTGGTAGGGCGTCGAGCGCAGGATGCCGGCGCGCTCCAGGCGCCGAAGCCGATCGGTCAGGATGTTCGGCGCGATCCCCGGCAAGGCTTCCCCCAAGTCGCCGAAGCGGCGCGATCCGTCGAGCAGGGCCTCCACCAGCAGCAGGCTCCAGCGGTCGCCGACGCGGTCGAGCGCCGCCTCGAGCGGCAGGCGGCGGCGCTCGGTGGCAGGGAGGTCGGTCATCGCACGCCCGATGGTAGTCGGTCCCAGGGCTTGTCAACGGGGCGTGTCAGTAGTAAGTTGCAAGTCACTAGTCACTCACCTTGCGCAGGAGCTGCTTCGCACCATGAGCACCATCGACGAGATCGGAACCGCCATCGCCGCCGTCGCCGACAAGGTCGGCCCATCGATCGTCGGCATCGGGCGCGACGGCCGGGGATCGGGTGTCGTCACCGCCGACGGCCAGGTCCTGACCAACGCCCACAACCTTCGAGGCCGCGAGGTCACCGTCACGTTCGCGGATGGGCGGTCGACCCGCGGTGAGGTCCGCGGCGTCGACCCGGACGGCGATCTCGCGGTCATCGCGGTCGATACGGCCGGGGCGACCGCGGTCGGTTGGAGCGATGACAGCGGGGCGAGCATCGGCGATGCCGTCTTCGGCGCGGCCGCGACGTATGGCGGTGGCAGCCGCGTGACGCTCGGCTTCGTCTCGTCCGTCGCTCGTTCGTTCCGCGGCCCGGGTGGCCGGCGGATCGCCGGGAGCATCGAGCACACCGCCCCGCTCGCGCCGGGCTCGTCGGGGGGCGCGCTCACCGACGGGGAGGGTCGCCTGATCGGGCTCAACACGAACCGCATCGGCGAGGGGTTCTACCTGGCGCTGCCCGCCGATGCGGCGCTCCGGTCGCGCGTCGATGCGCTCGGTCGGGGCGAGTCCGTGGAGCGACCGCGGCTCGGCGTCGCGATCGCCCCGAACCACGTCGCGCGCCGGTTGCGCCGCTCGGTCGGCCTGCCCGAGCGTGACGGCATCCTCGTCCGCGGCGTCGAGGACGGGAGCGCGGCGGCAGCGGCCGGCGTCGAGGTCGGCGACCTGATCGTGTCGGCCGGCGGTCGCGAGATCCGCGACGCCGACGACCTGCAGGACGCGCTCGCCAGCCTGGAGCTCCCATACGACCTGGTGGTGATCCGCGGGGCGGACGAGCAGACGCTCAAGGTGACCACCGCCAAGCAGGAGCGAACCCCCGGCGACGCGTGACGTAGCATCCGGGCGTGGAACGGATCCTCGCCTGGTACCGGGTCGGCTCGTCGTACGGCGCCGTCCTCGCGCTGATCGTCGCCAACGCGATCCCGCTCATCGGGGTGCTGTTCCTCGGCTGGAGCGTCTGGAACATCCTCGTCATCTACTGGCTGGAGAACGGGATCGTCGGGGTCTTCAACGTCCTGAAGATGGCCCGGGCCGATGGCACCGAGGCGCAGTCCAGCCCGACCTTCATGGTCAACGGCCAGCGGGCGACCACGCTCTCGAAGTTCGGGCTCATCCCCTTCTTCGTGATGCACTACGGGATGTTCTGGTTCGTCCACGGCATCTTCGTGCTGACACTGCCCGCGTTCATGAGCTTCGGGCTGGGCGACGGGCCGGGCCTGGACGTCGATCCGGGCGCCGTGTCGTTCGCCGCGATCGCGCTCGCCGTCAGCCACGGCCTGTCGTACTGGTGGAACTTCCTGCGCGGGGGTGAGTACCGGCGCGTCACGCCGGCCGGGCAGATGTTCGCGCCCTATCGCCGGCTGATCGCCCTCCACCTCACGATCATCTTCGGTGCGATCGCGGTCATGTTCACGGGCGCTCCGGTGGCGGCCGTCGCGATCCTTGTCGCGGTCAAGACCGTGCTCGATATCGGCCTGCACCTGGCCGAGCACCGGGCGGCCGCGCCCTTCGGGGCGGGAGCCGTCGTCACGAACTGACGGGCAGCCTGGTCGAGCCTCGATCAGCCCGCGAGATCAACCGGCGGCGTTCGACGGATCGTCCATCACCTGGGCGGTCTGTCGTGCTCGCCAGTCGGCGAGACGTGCGGCGAGCCCCTCGTCGCTGATCGCGAGGATCGACGCCGCCAGCAGCCCGGCGTTCGTCGCATTGCCGATCGCGACGGTCGCGACCGGGATCCCCCGCGGCATCTGCACGATCGACAGCAGCGAGTCCAGGCCGCCCAGGTGCTGGGTCGGGATCGGTACGCCGATCACCGGCAGCGTCGTCTTGGCCGCCAGCATCCCGGGCAGGTGCGCCGCGCCGCCGGCACCAGCGATGATCACGCGGATCCCACGGGCCGACGGCAGCCTCGGCATACCGGAACAGGTGATCGGGCGTGCGGTGGGCGGACACGACCTTGAGCTCGGCGCGGACCCCGAGCTCCTCGAGGACTGCCACGGCGTCCTCGAGCACCGGGAAGTCCGAGCGGCTGCCGCCGACCACGCCGACGAGTGGCCGCTCCGCGTCGCTCACGTCGGCTCGTCGTCCAGCCAGCGCAGCAGGTCGGCGGCGGCGCGTGCCCGCGCCAGCGCGTCGTCGGTCGTCGCGCCCATGGCCGTCACGTGCCCCATCTTGCGGCGTTCGAACACTAGCTGCTTATCGTAGAGATGGAGGTGGACGTCGGGATCCGCCATGGCATGGGCAAGGCCGATCGGCTCGAGCCGGGCCGGACGCGGCTCGCCGGTGCCCAGGATGTTGACGACGGCCGTGCTGGCCAGTGCCTCGGTCGAGCCGAGGTCGAGCCCGCATACCGCTCGGATGTGCTGCTCGAACTGGGACGTGGCCGCACCCTCGATCGTCCAGTGCCCGCTGTTGTGGACGCGCGGCGCGAGCTCGTTCACGACGATGCGGCCGTCAGGCATCAGGAACAGCTCCGCCGTCAGCGTGCCGGTCACGCCGATCGTCACCGCCAGCCGCTCCCCGACGGTGACGGCACGTTGCGCGATCTCGCGGTCCACCGTCGCCGGCGCCACGCTCTCCACGAGGATGCCGTCGTCGTGGCGGTTGCACGCGAGCGGGTAGGTCGAGATGCCGCCGACGGCGCTGCGCGCCACGACGATCGACAGCTCGCTCTGGAACGCGAGCTCGGCCTCTGCCAGGAGCACCTCGTCGGCCGGGCGCCCGAGGCGCTCGAGCGCGCCCGGCAGCTCGGCGCGATCCGTCAGCCGCAGCTGTCCGCGCCCGTCGTAGCCGCCGGTCGCCACCTTGAGACGCAACGGCAGCCCGAGCTCGTCTGCGGCGGCCTCCAGGTCCTCCGTCGAGCGGACCTCCCGCCACGGCGCGACGGTGGCCCCGGCGGTCTCGAGGAACCGCCGCTCGGCGAGGCGATCCTGGGTGACGTGCAACGGCAGCCGTCCCGGCCGGACCGGTCGGAACGCGTCGATCGTGTCGACCACCTCGCCCGCGACATGCTCCAACTCGTACGTGACGACGTCGCTCAGCTCGGCAAGGCGGGTGGCGCCGCCGACGTCGTCGTAGCCAGCGACGACCATCTGATCGGCGAACGACGCGGCGGGACAGTCCGGGTCCGGGTCGAGGACGGCGATCCGATAGCCCATCGCCCGCGCGGCCGACGCCAACATGCGTCCGAGCTGGCCCCCGCCGAGGATTCCGATCGTGGCCGGCGGGACGATCGGCTTGCGTTCGACGCCCAGCCGCCGGTGGACATCGGCGATCCATGCCTGCTTGCGGTAGGTATACTCGGGCGTCGTGTCGAGCGGGCCACCCGCCACGATCCCGGTCTTCAGCGTCGCATATCCCTCGACCAGGGCCGGGTCCGCGAGTAACGCGTCGCGGAAGGCGAGGTCGCGGGTCAGTTCCTCACGGTCGGGCAGGACGTGGCAGTGGATGCGAAACGTCGTGCCGGCACGGACCAGCGAACCGACCAGCATCGGCCGGCTGGGCGGCCACGGATCCGGTCCCGGCTGCGGCCCGAACCCGATCTCGCGCAGCATCGCCGCGACGAGCGGAACATCGGTCGGCGAAGTAGCGATCGCAAGATCCACGATGCCCTTGCCCGGCAGCCCTGGAACGGCCGTGCTGCCGATGTGCTCGATCGTCAGGTCGGGGCGACGCTCGTGGATCAGCTCCGTGACGGCCGCTGCGACCTCGATCGTCCTGGGGTCCCACGGTTCGACTGTGGCGGGCAGTCGGACGTAGGGTCCGATCGGCGGGTTCACCGGGGGAGTGTAGAGTGCCGTCGTGCGACAGGTCATCGGCCGGCGCGCCTTCGAGGTGGACGTCGGATAAGTCACCAGCCTGATCGCCCGGTCGGACCGGGTGGTCGTGGATATCGGCACCGGCGACGGCCGGGCCGTCCTGAAGCGCGCGGCGGCGGAACCAGCTGCGCTTGTGATCGGTATCGACGCAGCGGCCTCCGCGATGGCCGACGCATCCCGGCGCGCCGATCGACGCGGTCCTGTCAACGCACTGTTCTTCGCCGCCGGCGTCGAGACCCTGCCGGCCTCGCCGCTCGTGCGCCGCGCCGACCTTGTCACCGTGCAGTTCCCGTGGGGCTCGCTGCTTCGCGGCGTGGTCGGTCTGGATGTCGCCTCGCTGTGCGGGGTCGTATCGCTCCTGGCCCCAGGAGGCCGGCTCGAGGTGCTCGCGTCGGTCGTCCCGTCGGATGGTGTCCCGGGGATGGCGTGCCTCGACAAGATGGCCGAGTCGGCCATCGGTCAGGCGTGGGCGGCGGCCGGGCTCCGGTTGACCGCGTTCCGGCCGGCGTCGGCAACGGAACTCACGGCGTCGGGCTCGACCTGGGCGAGGCGCCTGCGTGGCCGCCGGGCCGGTGGGGACGCCCGCCCGGTCTGGCGGCTCGAGGGCATCCGCTCGGCTAGCATCGACGGGTGACCCAGCCCGTCCCCGTCATCCTCGACGTCGACACCGGGATCGACGACAGCCTCGCCTTGCTCTACGCCGTCGCCTCACCCGAGGCGAATCTCGTCGCGGTGACGTGCGTGTCCGGCAACGTCGAGGCAGCACAGGTGGCGACGAACACGCTCGCCGTGCTCGAGCTTGTTGGACGAACGGACGTCGAGGTCGCGATCGGGCGGGAGGTGCCGCTCGTGCGCCCGCTCGAGACGACCCCCGAAACGCACGGCCCGTACGGCATCGGGCATGCCCAGCTCCCGCCGCCGACCCGCTCGGCCAGCGACCGTCACGGTGTCGACGTGATCATCGAGGAGGCCCGCAGGTTCGCGGGCGAGGTCACGCTGGTCACCCTCGGCCCGCTGACCAACCTCGCGGCGGCTCTCGAGCAGGAACCGGCCCTCCCCCGACTGCTCCGGGGTTTCGTGCTGATGGGCGGCGCCTTCGGCGTGCCGGGCAACACGACACCGACGACCGAGTGGAACCTGCACTGCGATCCCGAGGCGGCACGGATCGTGTTCCGCGCGTGGGCGGACGCGATCCAGGCCGATCCGACGATCCCACGCCCGCTGGCGCTGGGGCTCGACGCGACCGAGCAGGCGCGGATCTTGCCGGAGCATGTCGTCCGGCTTGCACGGCGAGCCGACAGCACGCCGGACGAGTCACTTGCGCTCGCCGACCAGGACGATCCACTCGGCGGGGAACGGTCGGCCGCGTCGAACCCGGTGATCCGCTTCCTCGCCGACGCGCTCCGCTTCTATTTCGAGTTCCACCAGCGGTACGACGGCTTCTACGGCGCCTTCATCCACGATCCTCTCGCCGTCGCGGCGACGCTCGATCGCGGCCTGGTGACGACCGAGGCGCTCTACGTCGATGTCGAGACGAGCGGTGAGCTGACGACCGGCATGACCGTCGCCGACCGGCGGCACCTCAAGGGTCGGCCCCCCAACCTCGACGTGGCAATGACCGCGGATGCCGAGACCTTCCTCGACCGCCTCATCGAGCGCGTCGGCTCGCTTGCCGCTGACCGAGCGGGAACGCCGACCTAGCGACCCCGACCGACCACGAGTAAGAGGAACGACGTCTCGATGACGTCGATGCCGGCGATGACCGCGGCAACGATCAGCGGGAGCGGATGCCCGAGCGCCCAGCCGGCCGCAGCGGCGAATGCGGCCACCGCCAGGAACGCGAGGCGGACGGCCCGGATGAGGCCCTGCACGTCCTGGGTGCCGGCCTCCGCCATCCGCCCGACCGAGCGTGCCAGCAGCAGGGCGCCCAGCGCGACGGCGCCGCCGACGAGGGCTGCGCGGACGATCGGTGGCGGCGCTACGACGGCTTCGAGCCAGGCGTCGTTCCAGCCGACGACGGTCGCGCCAACGATCGCCAGGACGCCCAGCGCGACCGCGATCATCGCCCCTAGACGCGGCCGGTCCGCCGCCGTCATCCCTCGATGACGTCGATCGCGACCTCGTGGACGTGGCCGTCGACGATCCGCCATGCCCGGATGCTGGGCATGCCGGTCGCCTGGTCCGCCTCGTCCGCGCTGAGCGACACGAGCATGTACAGGGCGTCCGGGTAGAACGCGAGCCCGATGTCGGTCGGTGACGGCACTGCCGGCGTGTGGGTGTGGGAATGGACGATGCCCCAGAAGGCCTCGTCCGCGTCATCGGTTTCGACGGTCAGCCGGTACAGGTCGTCGGGATGGATCTCGTATCGATACGGCGAGGCGGCGACATTCCGGGTCGGAATGAACCGGAGGGCGCGACCGCCGTTCGCCGCGGGTCGGTCGCCGACGATGAGACCGCAGGCCTCGTTCGGGTTCTCCGCTCGGGCGTGGTCGATCAATGTCTGGGTCATCGTTGCCGGCAGCTGTGCCGTCGCCGGTCCGGGATGTGTCGCGCTGGTCATCGATCGGCCCTTGGTCGATCGGACGAATCGCTGCCCGGCTTGTGGGCGACCACCCAAAGGAAGAGCGCGTCGTGGCGATCCTCTGGTTCCACCTCGACGACGGCCGTCTCGAGGACGAAGCCGGTGCGTCGCACCATGGCGCGGTTTCGCTTCGCGCCCGGGTGACCGAAGAACATCGGGATGCCGAGCCAATCGGCCTCGATCTCGTCCGGCGCCTCATAGGCTCCCATCGAACCAAGGAATACGCCACCTGGTCGGAGCCAGCGGAAGATCGACGCCAGGACGACCGGAGATTCGGCCTGTGGCAGGTGTGTGAGCGAGTAGAACGCGACGACGGCATCGAGGCTGTCCGGTGGCAGCCGTAGGGTGGTCATGTCCGCGTGGATGAACGTCGCTTCGGGAACGTTGCGCCGCGCGAGCTCGATCTGCCGGGCCGACAGGTCGACGCCCGTCACGCGCCGACCCGCCGCGAGCGCCCGCGTCATCGGGATCCCGGCCCCGCAGCCGAGATCCAGCACGTCGCTTCCTTGCGGGATCCGACGCATCGCCCGTTCGAGCCAGGCGAGTCGCGTCGGCGAGGGCGAGGCGTCGCTCCACTCGAAATAGCGCTCGGCGATCGCGTCATAGCCATCGGCCACGACACGCTTTGGGTCCAGGCTAGGGACGCTCGGCCGACTCGCGGCTACCACCAGTTGACGCCGCCTTCGAGGGCGTCCTGCATCTCGTCGAAATCGGTCGTGAACGTGCCCGCCGAGAGGTACTTCCAGCCGCCGTCTGGCAGCAGCGCGACGATCGTGCCCGCACGCATCCGTGTCGCCTCGCGGGCGGCAGCCACCAGCACGGCCCCGCACGACGGTCCGCCGAAGATGCCCTCGCGGAAGACGAGCTCGCGGAGCGCGGTCAGCGCGTCCAAGTTCGAGACCAGGTACTTCGCATCGAGCATGTCCGCGTCGAGGATCTCCGGGATGAACCCGTCATCGAGCGATCGCAGCCCCTGGACCTTCTCGCCGGGCATCGGCTCCGCGGCCACGATGCGCACACCCGGCTTGTGCTCGCGCAGGTAGCGCGATACACCCATGAGCGTCCCACCGGTGCCGAGCCCGGCGACGAACGTGTCGATCTCCGGGCAGTCGGCCAGGATCTCCGGGCCGGTCGTCTCGTAATGAGCCTGCGGATTGGCCGGGTTGCCGTACTGGTATGGCATCACGAACCGCTCGTCCTTGTTGACGAGGTGCTTGGCCAGCGCGATCGCGCCGTTCGACCCGAGGGCGCCCGGCGAGTCGATAACCTCGGCGCCGTACAGCGCCGCCATCTGCCGACGTTCGTTGGTGACGTTGTCGGGCATGACCAGCGCCACGCGATAGCCCTTGCGCCGTCCGATCATCGCGAGCGCGATACCGGTGTTACCGGACGTCGGTTCGAGGATGATCGAATCCTCGTGCAGGAGGCCGCGAGCCTCCAGGTCCTCGATCAGGTACTTCGCAGCGCGATCCTTGACGGAGCCCGTCGGGTTGAGCATCTCCAGCTTGGCGAAGATGCGGACCGCGGGGTTCGGGCTCATCCGCGGGATCTCGACGAGCGGCGTGTGGCCGATCGCGTCGAGGATGTCCGCGTAGCGGCCGCCGTGCGGCGCCAGGTCCTCGTGGGCGTGCGTGTGGTCGTGATCGGCCTCGCCGATCCGCCACGGGACGGCCATGCGTCAGCCGCCGGCCATCGCCGGCAGCAGACGGACCTCGTCGGTCCCGGCGACCGGGGTGTCGAGGCCGGCCAGGTAACGGACGTCCTGGCCATTGACGTACACGTTGACGAACCGGTTGAGGTCGCCCTCGTCGGTCAGCAGCTGGCCGCCGAGCGACGGGTGCCGCTCGATGAGACCGCCGACGACCGATCGGATGGAGTCGCCCTCGATCTCGACTGACTTCACGCCGCCCACGTTCGGCCGGAGCACGGCCGGGATGTAGACCGTGCTCACCCGCGCGCCTCGGGCGACACCGAGCCGGCCAAGCCGGTCGTGGTCATGAGGAACGGCGCGTCCGCGCCGAGATTGGCGGTCGCGAGCGGCCGCCCGGCCTTGCGGGCTTCGACGGCGGCGTCCGAGCAGACCGGGCACTGCGGGTCACGCCGGAGCTGGAGCTCGGTGAACTCGGTCTCGAGTGCATCGAACAGCACCAGCCGGCCGGCCAGCGTATTGCCGATGCCGAGCAGGATCTTCAGCGCTTCGTTGGTCTGGAGCAGTCCGAGGATGCCGGGCACCACGCCGAGGACCCCGGCGACCGAGCAGCCCGGAGCCAACTCAGGCGGCGGCGGTGTCGGATACAGGCAGCGATAGCACGGCCCCTCGTACGGGATGAACGTGGTGAGCTGCCCCTCGAACCGGAACACGCTTGCGTGCACGACCGGGATGCCGGCCGCGACGGCGGCGTCGTTGAGGACGTAGCGGGTCTCGAACGTGTCGGTGCCGTCGACGATGACGTCGTAACCGTCGATCAGCCGCTCGACGTTCGCGGCCGTCAGCATCTCCTCGTGCTGGACGACATCGACGTCCGGGTTGAGGGCGTTGATGGAGATCCGCGCGGATTCGACCTTGCGCTCGCCGATCCGGTCGGTCGTGTGGACGATCTGGCGCTGCAGGTTGCTGAGGTCGACGACGTCGAAGTCGACGAGACCGATCGTGCCGACGCCCGCGGCGGCGAGATACAGCGCGGCCGGGCTGCCGAGCCCGCCGGCACCGATGAGCAGCGCCTTCGACTCGAGCAGGCGCTTCTGGCCCGACGAGCCGACTTCGGGGATCAGCAGGTGGCGGCTGTAGCGCTGCTTCTGCTCGGCGTTCAGCACGACCGGCGTCTCGAAGTCGAAGCCGGCGCCCTTCCAGGCCTGGAAGCCCCCGGACATGCTTGCGACGTCGGAGTAGCCCATGTCGGCGAGGGTCTGGGCCGCGAACAGCGAGCGGATGCCGCCCGCGCAGTAGAGGATCACTGGCGCGTCGCGGTCGGGCGCGGCGGCCTCGATCTGCTGCTCGATGTAGCTCTTGGAAACGTGGTGCGCGCCGGGCAGGTGGCCCTGCTCCCACTCAGACGCCTCACGGACGTCGACGAGAGTGGCCGCGTCGGCGGGGAGGGCTTCCACCTCCTGCGGGGTGACCTCGCGGATCTGGGCGCGGGCCTCACGCAGGAGGTCGGCGTAGGATTTCGGCATCGGTAGGGTTCGCTCCGGTGGGTCGACGGGCTGGCTGCTCATGGCGGCCAGGGCGGGTGGATGGTGGTTGGGGCCCTTGCGGGTCGCGACGCGTGCCGGCTCAAGCCGGCGGGCGACACCTGCAGCGGCGCTCGATCCGTATCATGCCTGCGCGCCTTCCGTGGCTTTCGTCTGCGGAGCGGCGGCGCCGAGGTCCTCGAGCACGTGCTGGAGGCTCTCGTGGCTCAGCATCGCGCACTTCAACCGCGCGGGGCCGATCTCGATGCCGAGCAGGTCGAGCAGGTCGTCGGCACGGAACGATGCGACGTCCTTGAGCGGCTTGCCCTTGATCTCGTCGGTCAGCAGGCTCGCGCTCGCCTGGCTGATGGCGCAGCCGCGACCGGTGAACCCGACACGGTCCACGATGCCGTCCTTGACGCCGAGCATCAGCGTGATCCGGTCGCCGCACAGCGGGTTGGATCCCTCGAAGCTCGCGTCGGCATCCTCGATCACCCCGAAGTTATGGGGCTGGCGGTAGTGCTCGAGGATGTAGTCGCGGTACAGGTCGTCCATCGGAGCATCGAGTGTAGCGCGAAGCTCCAATCCCGACCAGCGGGGTCGGGATTGGGGTCCACGGGGCTCGACGCCGCCGGTGCCGGGAGACCCGACCCCATTCGATTCCTACGATTTCGAAGGTTCGTGAAGAGCGAGCCACGCAAGGCGCGCGGGACTCTTCGATTTCGAAGGATCTTGGCGCACAAGCCCTCCCGCCGAGACGCGAGGCTACGCCGAGGTGCGTCCCCGCAACGGACCGTTTGCCGCCCCCGCTGGTACCAACCGGCGGGCCTCGTGGCGGGTTTTCGGGGATATCGTCGGGGTTCGGTGACCACGAACATCTCGGACGCTCTCGGTGTGGCGCTCGGCGGCATGGCGCAGAAACGTGGCCTGATCCCACGCCTGCCCGCCGGTGATCGCCTGCTCGCCGATGCCGCGGTCTGGCTGACGGGCGAATACGCCGACGCGGTGCGCTCGACCCACCAGCGGACCCTGCCGTCCGGCGAGACCGCGCTCGCGGTCGACCTCCATCCGGCCACGTCGCCGCTCTTCCTGACCGCCTCGGACACCGGTCGCGTGACCGCGTCCGGCGACACCGGGGTCGTCGGCCCCGGCTACCACCGCTTCGTGGGTCGGATCCTCGAGCGCCTCGGGACCGAGATCGGGATCGACTGGACCGATGGCGATGGCGCGACCGCGTTCGCCGACCGCAGCGACGTCGAGCGCCTCTACCTCGGTTGGCTCGGACCGCGGCTGTCGCGAGCGCGCGTGAAGGTCGGCCGCGGAGAGCGCGGCGTGCCCCTCGGGATGCCGCCGGGCGTCCGGTTCGCGACCGATCAGGCCCTCGTGACCGTCCTGGGGCCGCGCGACAACGCGTGGCTCGAGGCCGCCATCGCCGATCCGCGCGTCGCATTGGACATCACCCCGTGGTGGGCGGACGCAACCGATGCCCGGTACCTGATGAACCGCGCCCTCGTGCTGATGTGGCTCGAGGTCCGCTGGCGGACGCCGGCGATGGAAGGCGAGGCCGATCTGTTCGACGAGGTCCATCGACTGCTCTCGCGGGCGTACCCGATCGAGCCCGACCTCCCCTACCCCTGGCATGCGTGGACCGAGCTGACGGCGCTCCGCGGGGTCGATGACCCGATGGCCCGCCAGGCCGCGGCCAACGCCTCCAAGGAGCCGGAGCCCGTGCCGCCGATCGGCTACCGTCGCCAGCCGGTCCGGATCAACCACGAGGGCTGGTCGCTCGAAGTGCCCGGCGAATACGCCGAGCGGCGCAGCGCCGAGGAGTGGTGGGGCAGCGGTGGCGGGCGGAGCATCACGCTGGCCGCGACCGCGACCGGCAATGCCGACCGTTCCCCGATGACCGCGCAGGCCTTCATCGAACAGTTCGCGGTCGATCTCGGGCCCGATGCGATCGCCCACAACCTGGGCGGTGTCCTGGGACGTGCCCGGCTCATGACCGATGCGTCGTCCGGCGTTGAAATAGGCATCCTCGAGGGCTATTCGGCCGTCACCGGATCGGGCGCAGCGATCCGGATCGAGTTCGACGATCCCGCCGACTGGCAATGGGCGCTCGACACCTGGCGGTCCTTGACACCCGGTCGTTGACAACCCGGCGTTAACAACCTGTATCCCCTGGCGCGCCGACCTTGCGGAGGCAACGGCGCGCTGCTACGTTGCGAGCGCTCGCTGACGAGTCAACGACCTAGCGAGCAGGCGACATGACGCCCAGTCCGCTTGGAGCCGTGCCCGCGGCCCGTCATGCGCATGTGGAGGTCCCGACCGGGGTCACAGCGTCGTGGTGCAGACGACTGGCATCGGGCGGATGCGGAACGCTGTATGAGGAGTCACGACATGTCCAGGATGAGATCAGGCGCCATCGTCGTAGTGGCCGCCATCGCCGTCGTCGTCGCCGCGTGTAGTGGCGGATCCGGCGGGTCCGGCGCCGCCAAGACGGCGACCAACGCCGCCGCCCTCGGTGGGATGGAGGCACTCGTCGCGGCCGCCAAGGCCGAAGGCAAGCTCAACGTCATCGCCCTTCCCCCAGAGTGGGCGAACTACAAGGGCGTCATCGCGGCGTTCAAGGCCAAGTACGGGCTCACGGTGGACGAGCAGCAGCCCGACGCCAACAGCCAGGAGGAGATCGACGCCGCCAAGAACAACGCCGGCACCGACAAGGCGCCCGACGTGTTCGATCTCGGGGCCAATGTCGCCCTCGCGAACCTCGATGTCTTCGCGCCGTACCAGGTGGCGTCGTGGGCGGACATCCCGGCCAACCTCAAGGAATCCACCGGGCTGTGGGTCAGCGACTACGCCGGCTTCATGTCGATCGGCTGCGATGCCAACAAGGTCGCCGCGCCGGCCACCGTGGCGGACATGCTGAAGCCCGAGTACAAGGGCATGATCGCGCTCAACGGCAATCCCAAGACCGCGGCGGCCGGCATGCATGGCGTGGTGATGGCGTCGCTCGCCAACGGCGGGTCGGCTGACGACATCGCGCCCGGCGTCGAGTTCTTCAACCAGCTCAATACGGCCGGCAACCTGCTCCCGGTCGACCCCACCCCGGCGACGATCACGTCGGGCCAGACGCCGTGCGTGATCGACTGGGAGTACAACAACGCGGCGCTCACGGGCGAGCTGACCGGCCAGGGCATCGACTGGCAGCTGTCGGTCCCGTCCGACGCAGCCCCGGTCGCGGCGTACTACCTGCAGGCGATCAACAAGGACGCGCCGCATCCCGCGGCCGCCCGCCTGTGGCAGGAGTTCCTGTACACGCCGGAGGCTCAGAACGAGTGGCTGAAGGGCTTCGCTCGGCCGGTCCTCCAGGAGAAGATGGTCGCCGATGGCACGATCGACCAGGACGCACTGGGCAAGCTTGCCCAGGCCGAGGGGACCCCGACCGTGCTGACCCAGGAGCAGGTGACCAAGGCGGCCGACTATCTCACCGCCAACTGGGCCATCGAGCTGCCATAGCCACCCCGGGGATCGCCTCGGATCAGATCCGACGATGACGACCGACGTCGCATCGGGACATCGAGAGGGAGCCGGCCTCGCCACGGGCGGGGCCGGCTCCGAGCGCGCCCGCCGGGTGACCGTCTATCTCCCGATGCTCCCCTTCTTCGGCTACGTCACGCTGTTCCTGCTGCTGCCCACGCTCATCGTCGTGTCGGGCGCCTTCCAGACCGAGGGCGGCGGCCTCACGCACGACAACCTCCGGACCGTGCTCACCGAGCCTCGGTTCCTCCAGGCATTCGGCCGCTCGATCCAGCTGTCGCTGGTGACGGCGCTGCTGGGCGCCGTGCTCGGTGGACTGCTCGCCTGGGCTGTCGCGAGTGGCGGACCCGGGGGGGCCCTCCGCCAGTTCGTGATCGCCGCATCGGGCGTGCTGGCGCAGTTCGGCGGCGTGATGCTCGCCTTCGCATTCCTGGCAGCCTTCGGCTTCAACGGGTTGGTGACGATGGCGCTCCGCGACGCGGTCGGCATCGACCTCACCGAAGACAGCACGTGGCTCTATGGGATGACCGGGCTGACGCTCGTCTACACCTACTTCCAGATCCCGCTGATGGTCATCGTCTTCCTGCCCGCGCTCGACGGGCTGCGCCAGGAGTGGTACGACGCGTCGGCCAGCCTGGGCGGCTCGAGCGGATCGTTCTGGCGGCACGTCGGCGGTCCGATCCTCGCCCCGAGCATGCTCGGCGCCGTCCTGCTCCTGTTCGCGAATGCGTTCTCGGCCTACGCGACCGCCGCGGCCCTGGTGAGCCAGGGCAGCCCGATCGTGCCGCTCCAGATCCGTGAGGCGCTGACGAGCGAGGTCGCGCTGGGACAGGAGAACATCGGCAAGGCGCTCGCCCTCGGCATGATCGTCGTCGTCGTCGTCGTGATGGGGTTGTACGCGTTGGTCCAGCGCCGAGCCGGCCGGTGGCTGCGGTGAGACGCAAGCCGCTCGGGCATACCGTCGCCCGCTGGGCGCTGCTCGTCCTGGTCGGCGGGTATCTGCTGCTGCCGCTCGTCGCCATGGCCGAGTTCTCGACACGGGGCGACTTCGGGGCGCGCTCACTCGATGCATGGATCGCGATCGCCGACGACCCGAACCTCGTCGAGGCGATCATCGTGACGATCGCGATCGCCGCGCTCACCGCGGTCGGGATGGTCCTCCTGCTCGTGCCGACGATGGCGTGGACGTATATCCGCCTCCCCAAGTTGAAGCGACCCGTCGAGTTCCTGTGCCTGCTGCCACTGGCGATCCCCGCCGTGGTGCTGGTCGTTGGGATCGTGCCGATCTACTCGATCCTGAGCCGCGCCACGCGCGGCAACCCACTGACCCTGGCATTCATCGACCTCATCCTCGTGCTGCCGTACGCGCACCGGGCGATCGATGCGGGCATGAAGTCGATCGACGTCCCGACCCTCGCCGAGGCCGCGCGGAGCCTCGGGGCGAGCTGGCCACGGGTGATCTTCCAGATCATCGCGCCCAACCTGCGCGGCGCGATCCTGTCCGCCGCGGTGATCTCCGTCGCGCTGGTGCTGGGCGAGTTCACGATCTCGTCGCTGCTCAACTACGACACGCTCCAGGTGGTGATCAACCTGCTCGGCAAGCGGGACTCCTTCGTCGCCGTGGCGGTATCCCTGGCCGCGCTGCTGTTCGCGTTCGTGCTCGTCCTCGGGATCGCCGTCGTCGGCTCGGAGCGACGGCGCGCCGCTGAAGAACCCCTCACGGAGGTGCTTGCACCGTGACCACCGCACCCGCCGCGCCCGCGGCCGGCACCCGGGCGGGCGTCGCCGTCCAGCTTCTAGGGCTCCATCGTGCCTATGGAGCGGTCCGCGCGCTCGACGGTCTCACCCTGGAACTCGCACCGGGCGAGCTGGTCGCCCTCCTCGGCCCGTCGGGCTGCGGCAAGACGACCGCGCTGCGCGCCCTGGCCGGTCTCGACGAGTCGGACAGCGGCCGGATCCTCGTCGATGGCAAGGACATCACGCACGTGCCGGCCAACCGCCGCGACATGGGGATGGTGTTCCAGGCGTACAGCCTGTTCCCGAATATGACCGCCCGGGACAATGTCGCGTACGGCCTGCGGCTGCGCGGGATGGACGGCCCGAAGCGGCGACGGCGAGCGGACGAGATGCTCGAGCTCGTCGGCCTGCTCGCCCAGGGCGGGCGCTATCCGTACCAGCTGTCCGGCGGCCAGCAGCAACGGATCGCGCTGGCGCGGGCACTCGCGATCAGCCCCAAGGTGCTGCTCCTTGACGAGCCGCTCTCGGCGCTCGATGCGAAGGTCCGCCGCCAGCTCCGCGAGGAGATCCGGCGCATCCAGATCGCGGTCGGCACGACCACGTTGTTCGTGACCCACGACCAGGAGGAGGCACTCGCCCTCGGCGACCGCGTGGGCGTGATGTCGGCCGGACACCTGGAGCAGATCGCGCCGCCGTCCGAGCTCTACGACCGCCCGCGGACCGCGTTCGTCGCCGAGTTCGTCGGGCTCACGAACCGGATCCGCGGTGTCGCCCGCGATGGTGCCGTCGACCTCATCGGCCAGCGGGTACCGCTCCTCGAGGGTTCCACCAGCGCGGGACCAGTGATCGCGCTCGTCCGGCCGGAGGCCATCCGCCTCGCCCCCGACGCGACCGGATCCGCGAGGGTCCTCGCGGTGAGCTTCCTCGGCTCGGTCAGCCGAGTCCAGGTGGAGCTCCCGACCGGCGAGCTCGTCGGTGTCCAGACGGACGTCGAGGAGGCCGGCGGGCTGACGCCGGGCACGGTCGTCGCGGTCACGTTCGCGCCGTCGCCGGTATTCGCGGTGCCCGCTGCCCCCGACTCGGCGGCGGCGGCCGCCGCTACCGAGCCCGTCCCCGAGGCGTCGTGACCCGGATCCTGGAGCCGGCCCGCGAGGTCGACGCCGTCCACGAGACCGACGTCCTCGTCGTCGGCAGCGGTCCCGGCGGTCTCTCGGCAGCGCTGGCGTCGGCGCGGGCCGGCGCGCGCACGACGCTGCTCGACCGGTACGGCTGTTTCGGCGGGAACATGACCCAGGTCGGCGTCGAGAGCATCGGCTGGTACCGCCACGAGGGGACGGTCGAGGGCGATGGCATCGGGCGCGAGCTGGAGGAGCGGGCCGCTGCGATGGGCGCGGCGAGCCCGGAGAGCCAGTCGCTGTCGATGGGCATCAACGGCGAGCGGTTCAAGTACGTGGCCGACGTCCTTGTCGCCGAGGCCGGCATCACGCCGATGCTCCACCGTCTGGCAGTCGCACCCATCGTCGAGGACGGTGCGGTCCGCGGCGTCATCACAGAGAGCAAGTCGGGGCGCGAGGCCGTCCTCGCGAAGCGCGTGGTCGACGCCACAGGTGACGCCGACGTCGCGGCTCGCGCCGGTGCCCCGTTCCACACGACGCCGCCCGAGGAGATGCTCGCCGCGTCGGTGATGTTCTCGATGACCGGCGTGAACAAGGGACGATTCCTCGACGCCGTGAAGGCCGATCCGCAGACCTATCGCGATTGGGCGGGCAACGCCGAGTGGGACATCGAGACGACCGGCAAGGAGGACGAGCTCTTCTCGCCGTTCCTGCGCAAGCCGTTCAAGCAGGCGGTCGCGGCAGGCCTCATCCCCAAGAACCTCATCACGCTCGCCGGCACGTGGGGCACGATCAGCGACCAGGGCGACCTCACGTACCTCAACCTGATCCACCTCGCCGGGATCGACGGCACGAGTGCCGACGACCTCACCCGCGGTGAGATCGAGGGACGGGCGCAGGCGATGCAGGCGATCGACGCACTGCGCGCCTTCATGCCCGGCTGCGAGGACGCGACGCTGCGTAACTTCGGGATGACCATCGGTATTCGCGATACGCGCAAGATCGAATTGCTCTACGACTTGACCGCCGCCGACGTCCGCGAGCAAGGCCGGTTCGACGACGCGATCGGCATCTTCCCCGAGTTCATCGATGGCTACGGGGTGCTGATCCTGCCGACGACGGGGCGCTACTTCCAGGTCCCGTACCGCTCGCTCGTGCCGAAGGGAGTCGGCAACCTGATCGTGGCCGGGCGCTCGATCGGCGGCGACAAGATCTCGCACGCGTCGGTGCGCAACATGATGTGCTGCACGGTCAGCGGCCAGGGCGCGGGCGTGGCCGCCGCGGTGTCGCTACGGCTCGATCAGCCGTTCGATCGCCTCGAGGTGGGCCAGATCCAGGCCGAACTTAGCCGCCAGGGCGTGCGCATCCACTAGCCCGGCGAGTCGGCTAGCGATCGAAGATCCGCGCCACCTCGCGAAGGCCCGCGGCCAGTTTGTCGATGTCGTCGGTCGTGGTGTAGACACTGAAACTGGCGCGGGCCGTGGCCGCGAGATCCATCCGCTCGTGCAGCGGCATCGTGCAGTGGTGACCGGCACGGATCGCGATGCCGTAGCGGTCCAGCACCTGGGCGACATCGTGCGGGTGGATGCCCGGCAGGTTGAACGGCACGACGCCACCGCGCCGGTCGGGATCCAACGGGCCGTACAGCTCGATCTGCGGCACCTCGCGGGGCAGCACCTCCAGCGCGTACCGCACCAGCTCCCGCTCGTGCTCGCGGACGGCCTCCATGCCGATGCCCATCAGGTACTCGGCTGCGACACCCAGCCCGATCGCGTCGCCCACGGCCGGCGTCCCCGCCTCGAACTTCCAGGGGATGTCGTTGAACTCGCTACGCCGGAGGTGGACCTCGCGGATCATCTCGCCACCGGCGAGGAATGGCGGCATCGATTCGAGCAGCTCGCGCCGCGCCCACAGCGCTCCCGAACCCATCGGGGCGAGCATCTTGTGGCCGCTGAACGCGTAGAAGTCGCAGTCGAGCGCCTGGACGTCGACCGGCACGTGCGGCACCGCCTGCGCCCCATCGACCAGCACGAGCGCGCCGGCCGCATGCGCCATGTCGACCATCTCGCGCACCGGATTGATCGTCCCGAGCGTGTTCGACACCTGGGTGAACGCGACCAGCTTCGGACGCAACCGCAGCAGCACCTCGAAGACGTCGAGCCGCAGCTCACCGTCGTCGGTGATCGGGATGAACTCGAGATCGCCGTCCTGCTCCTGGACGAGGAGCTGCCACGGCACGAGGTTGGCGTGATGCTCCATCTCGGTCAGGACGATCGCGTCGCCGCGCGCGATGTTGCGGCGACCCCACGAGTACGCGACGAGGTTGATCGCCTCGGTCGCGTTGCGAGTGAACACGATCTCGTGGCTATCGGGCGCATTGATGAACCGCCCGACCGTCGCACGCGCGCGCTCGTACGCGGCCGTCGCCTTCTCGCCGATCGTGTAGATGCCGCGGTGGACGTTGGCGTTGTACTCGCGGTAGTAGTCGGACACGGCATCGATGACGACGCTCGGCTTCTGGCTGCTCGACGCCGAGTCGAGGTAGGTCAGCGGATGCCCGTTGATCTCCTGACCGAGGATCGGGAAGTCGCGCCGCAGCGCGACGGGGTCGAGGGCTGGTCGGTCGGACGCCTCGATGGCCATGGTGGCGCCCGGCTAGCGGGCGGCCTCCACGGGCTCGCGGTCGAGCTCGGCATCGAGCTCGGGGCCCTTGGGCACCTTGAGAGCATCGTCCGGCACGGTCGTCTCGAGGCCGGCCTCGCGGAGGATCGGGCCGTAGCCCTCGTCCTCGAGCTGGAGCGCCAGCTCCCGGCCGCCGCTCTTCACGATGCGGCCCTGGGCGAGCACGTGGACGACGTCCGGCTTGATGTGATTGAGCAGGCGCTGGTAGTGCGTGATCAGCAGCACGCCGAGCTCAGGGTTGAGCATCGCGTTGACACCCTCGGCGACGATCCGCAGCGCGTCGATGTCGAGCCCCGAGTCGGTTTCGTCGAGGATCGCCATCTCGGGTTCGATGACCGCCATCTGCAGCATCTCGAGCCGCTTCTTCTCGCCGCCCGAGAAGCCCTCGTTGACGTAGCGCGAGGCGAAGCCTTCGTCCATGCGCAGGAGGGCCATCTTCTCGCGCATCTTGGTGCGGAAGTCGCGCATCGAGACGCCGCCCTTGACCGGATCGGTCGGGTCGATGTCGTCGCTCTTGTCGATGCCCTGGAGCTTGGCGTTGAGCGCGCTCCGGATGAACGACGCGACCGACAGCCCGGGGATGGCGGTCGGGTACTGGAATGCCAGGAACAACCCGAGCCGCGCCCGCTTGTCGGGTGACAGCTTCAGGATGTCGCGGCCCTTCCAGACGACCTGGCCTCCGGTCACGACGTAGGCGGGATGCCCCATCAGCGCGTACGCGAGCGTCGTCTTGCCGGAGCCGTTGGGGCCCATGATCGCGTGGACCTCGCCCTTGCCGACGGTCAGGTCGATCCCCTGCAGGATCTCCTGTTCCGGCTTTCCGAGGGGAGCGACGCGCAGGCCGCGGATGACGAGGTGCTGGTCGGTGGCGGTCGACTGGTCGGTCACGAGGTGATCAGGGCTCCTTCCGGGTCGTCGATGGCGACGACGCGCGGTGGCGCGAGGTCGGCGAGGGTCATCGAATTGAGGGTCGAGGTGATCGCGTCACGGACGCGCACCCACAGGATGTTGACGGTGCAACGCGACGAGCGGTCGCAGGTCGTGGCGTGCTCCGGGTCGTCGCTGGCGCAGAACATCGGTGCGATCGGGCCTTCGAGGGCACGCAGGACCTCGCCCATCGCGATGGTCGCGGGCGGGCGGGTCAGCTCGTAGCCGCCGTGGGCACCTCGCGTGCTCACGACTAGGCCCGCTTCGCGGAGGCTCACGACGAGCTGCTCGAGATAGGCCCGCGGGAGATCCTCCTCCGCCGCGATACCGGCCAGGCTCGCCGGCCCCTGGCCGTAGTGGCGGGCCAGCTGGACCATCAGGCGGACGCCGTACTCACCCTTCGTCGAAAAGGAGACCGCGCCCGAGCCGTGGTAGGCGGGGCGCTGGACGGGGACGGATGGTGTGCCGGGCGGCGCGGTCAGGGGTCGCTTCCTCGCATATCCGAGTGATTTCGTCGGATATCGAGTCTAGGGCCGGAGCGCCGGGGCGTCAACGCGAGCGGCGGGCATGGCACGCAGCCGGCGGACGAGCTCGGCGGCCTGCTCGTAGCGTCCGAACGACGGCATGATGTAGGTGCCGGCGACCCGGTCGCCGACGACCGCCAGGAGCTCCTCGGTGATCCGCAGCCCGACCTCCGCGCCACGCTCACCGGCCTCCCGCAGCGCGTCGCGCGTCGCGTCCGGGATCGTGATGCCGGGCACCTCGTGGTGGAGGAACTCGGCGTGTCGGGACGACTGCAGCGGCAGTACCCCGAGCAGGACCGGGATGGGGAAGTCGGCCGGCCCGAAGCGCCGACACGCCTCGCGGAACATGGCCTCGACCTGGGCCTCCGAGTAGAGCGGCTGGGTCATGATCAGTTGCGCGCCCGCGGCGATCTTGCGTTCCAGGCGATCCCATTCGGTGGCCGCGTCGGCGGCCGTCGGGTCGAGGGCACAGGCGATCGTGAACGAGGCCGGCTGGCCGATCGGCGAACCGGCGGCATCCTCGCCGCGGTTGAGGCGGGTCAGGATCTCGACCAGGCCGATCGAGTCGACGTCCCACACGCCGGTCGCCCCGGGCAGATCGCCGATCCGCGGCGGGTCCCCGGTGAGCGCCAGGATGTCGCGCACGCCGAGCGCGTGGGCGCCGAGCAGCTCCGACTCGATCGCCATCAGGTTCCGGTCGCGCGTCGTGAAGTGCACGACGCACTCGATATCGAGGTCGTGCTGGATCCCGAACGCCACGGCGAGGGCCCCCATCCGCACCCGCGCCATGGCCGAGTCGCTGACGTTGACGATGTCGACGCCGGCGTCCTGGAGCATGCGCGCCGCCTCGATCGTGCGCTCGATGCGAACGGAGCGCGGCGGGTCGATCTCGACCGAGATCACGTACCGGCCGTCGGCGAGGGCGCGGGCCAGCCGCGACGGCGGTGCGGTCGTGTCGGTCGCCGCGGCGACCTCGGCGCGGATGGTCGTGGTGGCAGCCGGGGCGGACGCGGGGGCGGGCGCCGGTGCCACCTCCACTCGGACAGTTCCGACCCGCGCGTCGATCGCCACGCGCATCGCCGCGATGTGGTCCGGCGTCGTCCCGCAACAGCCGCCGACGATGGCCGCACCGGCGTCGAGCATGTCGCCCACCATCCGACCGAGATAGTCGGGACCGGCGGCGTAGACGAACTGTCCCTCGATCCGTTGCGGCAGGCCCGCGTTCGGGAGGATGGCGTGGGGGATCGCACCGGCGTCATCGGTCATGGCCGCGAGCGCCTCGAGGCAGCCGACCGGCCCCGCGCCGCAGTTGACGCCGATGACATCGACATCGATCCGGCGGGCCAGCGCTTCCGCCGCAGCGCCGGGGCTCGTCCCGTCCGGCAGGGCGGCATCCTCGCCGAAGGTCAACAGCGCCACGACCGGCAGGTCGGCGGCAGCCGCACGCGCCTCCTCGACCGCGATCGCGAGGTGGTCGATGTGACCGAACGTCTCGAACCAGAACACATCGACGCCGCCCTCGAGCAGCCCCTCGATGGTCTCGCGGAACGCGGCGCGAACAGCGTCCTCGGAGAGGTGCACGATCTCGCGTGTCGGTGGACCGAGCGGCCCGATCGAGCCGGCCACGAGCACGTCACGGCCGGCCACGTCACGGGCCTCACGGGCGAGCTGGGCACCACGGCGGGCCAGCTTCCCGGCACGCTCGGCGAGGCCGTGCGGCGCGAGGCGGACGCGGTTCGCCCCGAAGGTCGCCGTCTCGATGATGTCCGCCCCGACGTCGAGGTACTCGCGATGGATCGAGCCGATCAGGTCGGGCCGAGTGGCGACCAGGTCGTCGAGGACCGCCCGCTGCGGGATGCCACGGCTGAACAGCAGCGTGCCCATGGCGCCGTCGGCCAGGAGCGGGCCACTTGTCAGCCGCTCGCGGAAGCGGGCGCGCGCGTCGCCGATCGTCATGCCGGCTCCCGCAGGTTCGGCGCGAGCCACCGTTCCGCCTCGGTAGCGGGGATGCCCTTGCGAGCGGCGTAGTCCTCGAGCTGGTCGCGGTCGATCCGGCCGACGCCGAAGTAGTGGCTCGCCGGGTTCCACAGGTAGTAGCCGGACACCGAGGCCCCGGGCAGCATCGCGTACGACTCGGTCAGCTCCATACCGGCGCGTGCCTCGGCATCGAGGAGCTCGAACAACGTCCGCTTCTCGGTGTGATCGGGGCAGGCCGGATAGCCGGGCGCGGGACGGATGCCCTGGTAGCGCTCCGCGATGAGGTCGGTGTTTGACAGCTCCTCGTCCACCGCATAGCCCCACAGCTCGCGCCGGACGCGCTCGTGGAGGCGCTCGGCGAATGCCTCGGCCAGGCGGTCGGCCAGTGCCTTCGCGAGGATCGCGGAGTAGTCGTCATGGGCGGCCGTGAACTCGGCGACCAGCCCGTCCGGACCCTCCAGACCGTGGCCAGCCGTGACCGCGAACGCGCCGATGTGGTCGGCGAGCCCGCTATCGATGGGGGCGACGAAATCGGCCAGCGCGACATTCGGTCGAGCGTCGGTCTTGGCCATCTGCTGACGCAGCGTCCGGAACGTGGCCAGCCGGTCGTCGCGCCGGTCGTCGCGCCACACCGCGATGTCGTCGACATCGGCGTTGGCCGGCCAGAACCCGACCACGCCGCTCGCACGCAGCCGCGTCTCTGAGACGATCCGGTCCAGCAGCCGGCGCGCATCGTCGTAGAGGTCGCGCGCCGCCGCGCCGACCTTGGGATCGTCGAGGATGGCGGGGTACGCACCGCGCAGCTCCCACGTCGCGAAGAACGGCGTCCAGTCGATCCGCTCGACGAGCTCGGCGAGCGGGTAGTCGTCGAACGTCCGGACGCCGAGGAACGTCGGCGCCGGTGGCGTGACCATCGACCAGTCGATCGGGACCCGGTTCGCCCGAGCCTCGGCGATCGTGAGGTAGCGCTCCTTCGCCTGGCGGCCGGCACGATCGAGGCGGATGGCCTCGTACTCGTCGCGGACGCCGGCCGCGTAGGCCGGCCGTCGGTTGCTGTCGACGAGGGAGCCGGCGACGCCGACCGCCCGTGACGCGTCGAGTACGTGAACGACCGGCCCCGAGTACGCTGGCGCGATCTTCACGGCCGTATGCATGCGCGAGGTGGTCGCCCCACCGATCAGCAGCGGCGTCGTCATGCCGAGCCGTTCCATCTCGGACGCGACGTGGACCATCTCGTCGAGTGATGGCGTGATCAGCCCCGACAACCCGATCAGGTCCGCGTCATGCTCGGCGGCGGTCTCCAGGATCCGTGTGGCCGGGACCATCACGCCGAGGTCGATGACCTCGTAGTCGTTGCAGCCGAGGACGACCCCGACGATGTTCTTGCCGATGTCGTGGACATCGCCCTTGACCGTGGCAGTAACGATCGTGCCGGCCTTGCGAACGCCGGTCCCCTCGCGCTCCGCCTCGAGATACGGCACGAGGTGCGCGACAGCCTTCTTCATGACCCGGGCGCTCTTGACGACCTGGGGCAGGAACATCCGCCCCGACCCGAATAGGTCGCCGACGACGTTCATCCCATCCATGAGCGGGCCCTCGATGACCTCGAGTGGACGGCTGGCCGCCTGGCGAGCCTCCTCGGTGTCCTCGACGATCCACGCATCGATGCCCTCGACCAGCGCGTGGGTCAGCCGCTCCCCGACCGGGCGCTCGCGCCACGCGAGGTCCTCGGCCGGCCGGTCCATGCCGGCGCTGCCTTCGTACTGCCGCGCGATCTCGAGGAGGCGCTCCGTCGCGTCGGCGCGACGGTTCAGCACGACGTCCTCGACGCGCTCGCGAAGGTCCGATTCGATGTCGTCATAGACCGGCAGGACACCGGCGTTGACGATGGCCATGTCCAGCCCGGCCTGCTTGGCGTGATACAGGAAGACAGAGTGGATCGCCTCGCGCACGCGGTCGTTGCCGCGGAACGCGAAGGACACGTTCGACACGCCGCCCGACGTGCGCGTGCCCGGCAACTCGGCCTTGAGTCGCTGCACGGCCTCGATGAACTGCACGGCGTAGGCGTTGTGCTCCTCGATGCCGGTCGCGATGGCGAAGATGTTGGCGTCGAGGATGATGTCCTCGGGCGCGAAACCGACGACCTCGGTCAGCAGCTTGTAGGCACGCTTGAGGACGCTGACCCGGCGCTCGACCGAGTCTGCCTGGCCCTGCTCGTCGAACGCCATGACGACGACCGCCGCGCCGTAGCGCTTGCACAGGCGCGCCTGGCGCAGGAACTCTGCCTCGCCTTCCTTCAGTGAGATCGAGTTCACGACGCCCTTGCCCTGGAGCTGCTGGAGTCCGGCCTCGATGACCGACCATTTCGAGCTGTCGACCATGACGGGCACCGTCGCGATGTCGGGCTCGGCGGCCACGCGGCGGAGGAAGCGGGTCATCGCCGCGACGCCGTCGAGCATCGCCTCGTCCATGTTCACGTCGATGAGCTGGGCGCCATTGGCGACCTGCTCGCGCGCGATCTCGATCGCCTCGTCCTCTCCGCCTTCGGCCATCAGCCTCGCGAACTTGCGCGAGCCGGTCACGTTGGTCCGCTCGCCGACGTTGACGAACGTGTCGCCGGGCGGCGGGATCACGACGGGCTCGAGCCCGGACAGGTGGGTCTTCGCCGGAGGCCGCACGATCTGGCGCGGGGTGGCGCCGGCGACCGCGGCCGCGATCGCCTCGATGTGTTCGGGCGTCGTCCCGCAACAGCCGCCGGCGATATTGAGCAGCCCGTGGCTGGCCCACTCGCCCAGCGCGTCGGCCATCGCCTCCGGCGTCTCGTCGTAGCCACCGAGCTCGTTCGGCAGGCCGGCGTTCGGATAGGCCGACACCGGGCGGTCGGCGACGCGTGCCAGCACGTCGAGGTGCTCGCGCAGCTGTTTTGGCCCGAGTGCGCAGTTGAGCCCGACGACGAGCGGGTCGGCGTGGCGGATGCTGTGCCAGAACGCCTCGACCGTCTGGCCGGACAGCGTCCGTCCGGACGCGTCGACGATCGTCCCGGACACGATGACCGGCAGCCGCTCGCCGAGTTCGTCGAACAGGGTCTCCACGCCGAAGATCGCGGCCTTCGCGTTGAGCGTGTCGAAGATCGTCTCGATCAGCAGGATGTCGGCGCCGCCCTCGACCAGACCGGCCGCCGCGTCGTGGTACGCGTCCTGCAACTCGACCCAGCTGACCGCCCGGGCCGCCGGGTCGCCCACGTCCGGGCTGATCGACGCGGTCCGGTTGGTGGGGCCGAGGGCACCCGCGACGAACCGCGGCCGACCGGGGTCGCGGGCTTCGGCGGCGTCGGCGGCGGCGCGCGCCAGACGGGCGGCCGTGACGTTGAGGTCGCGGACGACGGCGTCGTCGAGCCCGTAATCGGCCTGGGCGATCCGCGTGGAGGTGAAGGTATTGGTCGAGACGATGTCCGCGCCCGCGTCCAGATAGGCGGCGTGCACGGCCCGGACCGCGTCGGGCTGCGTCAGCGTCAGGAGATCGTTGTCGCCTCGCAGGTCGCGGGGATGCTCGCGGAAGCGATCGCCCCGGTAGCCGGCCTCATCGAACCCGTACGCCTGGAGCATCGTGCCCATCGCGCCATCGAGGACGAGGATGCGTTCCGCGAGCAGACCGGCGAGCCGGGCATGCCGGCTCGCGCGCGTGAACGGCGCGGCGGCGTCCGGCTCGGACGTGCGCGCCTCGCTCAGCGGCGGCGACAGGGTGCGGTTCGACACAGGCAGCTCCGGGTTGCGCGGCGCAGCGGCGGGACACGGCCCGTGGACCCGGACGACCTGGTCGCTTCGAGGGAGCTCCGAAGGGGAGTGTCCCTTATCTCGCAGGAGGACCTGCCCGGATTTGGCACCTTGCCGACCTCGCGCCGGTAGGTTGTCGTGGCATCGACGGGCCGGTCCCTCCGCCACTCTGGATAAAGCACTTCTTCGGTTGTGGGCGCGATGATGCCCGAGTCCTCGCGGAGTCGCAAGCGCGCTGTCGGCGGAGCGGCGATCGCGTTGAGGGGACGCGAGCCGCGGCGGGGACCGCTGCGGCTCGCCAGGGTCTGCCTAGGAGTCTCGTCGGCGAACCAGAGGCGGTCGCTTGCCGGACACGAGGTCCGCCAGTCGACTGCCGCTCAAGGCAAGCGTTCGTCGACGACTGCCACCCGGCGCGCGTTCGGCGCGGGTCAGCGCCCGCGCCACCGCAGTGCTGATGCCTGGCCGGCCGAATGCCGCGCGGAGCTGTGCCAATCGGGCGCGATCGTACGCGGCCATCAGTCGAGCACGAACCAGGCGACGAACGACGCCGAGGTGACCGTAGTGTTGAGATAGACGGTGAACCTGTTGGTCGTCGGCACGACGGCACGGACATAGCGGCCGGATCGGTTGGAGTGCAACACGGCGAAGACCTTGCTGCCCGACGTGACGCCGTTCAGCGACACGGTAAGCGTGGAGCGGCCAGCGCCGATCGTCGTCCTGCCGGACCGGCTGAACTTCGCTTTGCCGATGACCGATAGGGCGAGCCCCGTCGCGCTTACGCCCCGGGCGAGCACGCCAGCGATCGTCGAGGTGTCGGTGTCGCCGATGACGCCGGGCGCACCACTGCCGTCGCCCCACACGCCGACACCGCCGAGCCCGAGCACGCCGACCGAGCCCGTCCCGACGACGCCGGTGTCGGGGCTGTCACCCCAGACGCCGGAGCCCGCGCCGTTCGTGGCGTCGGCCTGGCTCCAGCCGTAGACGCCGGTGAACGTTGTGTTGTCCTCGAAGCTGTCGGTTTCGTCGCCAGTCGAACCGACGAGGCCGGCACGATCGGGATTCGTCGTGCTCGCCTTGAAGGCGATGAAGCCAGCGGTCGCTTGGGTGATCGACGTTTCGGCGGTCGTGGGATTGTCGACGTTCTTGACGACGTCGTTCGGATCCGCGGCGACAGCTGTCAGCGGCATCGCCGCCGAGGCCGCCATAGCCGCCGCACCACCGGCCGCTGCGGTCAGGAGTGCTCGTCGTGAGCGGGGCGCGTTGGGGTCGGACGCCATCAGGGTCCCTCCAGCTCGATGGCGTGCGGTCTTCCCGACGCCTGACGGCATACTGCCACGCGCCCGTCGCGTGGGTCGAGTTACAAAGCGGACGCGATGGTCCTAGTCGCGACCCAGACCACGGAGGTGCTCCTCGTCATGGTCGACTGCAGTCCGGACGAGCCCGGCCACGTCCAGCCGGCCGAACGTGGCGTGCCGACCGGCTCGCGCCCAGCCGTCCTCGTCGAGCGCCCGGAGCGCCCCGACGGTGGCCGCCCGCTCCTCGCCGAACCTGGCGACCACCCCCTCGAGGTCGAACTCCGGTTCGCCCGGCCACGGTCCGGGTTCGGCCCACGTCCACTGCGGTTCGGCGTCGGTCTCGAGGTCGCGGAGTCGACCCTGATGGACATCGAGCTCGACCGCAACCAGATGCCGGACGACCTGCTCCGGCGTCCATTCGCCGGGTGGGACAGCGTCGGCGGTCGCCGCCCTGGCGGCGGCCGCGAGCCGATCGGGGAAGCCCGCGAGGGCGTCGAGAAGCGACCCCCGCGACGTGGCGTCGCTCGTCGATCCGCGTGCCAGCGTCTCGAGCTTGGCGACTCGCCAGCGCTCGGTCACTTCCACTGCGTTGAACAGATAGAGGTGGAAACCGCTGACCTTCGCATCGGCATCGGCGATGGTCGGGGCGATCCCCTCCAGAAGGGCGTCAGGCCGGTAGAACCCACCTGACCGCACGAGCCGCGCGACGAATCGGACGTTCTTGGCGAGGAACCGATGGGTATCGGCCACCCCGATCCGCGCCGCGAGAGCGAGGAGCTTCTGTGGCTCCGCCACACCCGGGACCCCGATATGGACCGGCAGGGTCAGGCCCTCCGCCCGACGTGCCGCGATCCAGGACGAGATGGCCGAGGGGTCGAAACAGAGCTGTGTAGTCATGTACTGGGCGAACTCGGCCTTGGCGTGCAACGCCGCAAGCAGCGGACCGTCCGCGATGAACGCGTGGCCCTGAGGGTAAGCAGGAATGCCGACGTGCCGGAACGGATGGCCGATCTCGGCCAGCTCGCGCAGCAGCGCCAGGCCGTCGACATACGCGCCCGGCTCCTTCTCATCGCCGCCGACGATGAATGCCCGATCGATTCCGGCGTTATCGAGGGCCGCCACCAGCGCGGTGAGGTGCGCTCGATCGCGGACCATGCGCGCCGACAGGTGGGGGACGACGGTGAATCCGGCAAGGCGCAACCGCGCCGCGAGGTCCACCGTCGCCTCGAGCCCCTTGGTAGGCGAGGCAGTGACCGACACAGTCGCCCCGGCCGGGAGATAGGCGGCCTGGTCCATCGCGTTCTTGAGCGGGATGAGCTCGAACGTCGGCGAACCCAGAAGATCGGCCAGCGCGGTGCGCGAGGCTGGCGTCAGCCGGGCGTGGCGGCGGAAGAGCACCGCTCAGACCTCGGAGTCGGGCATCGACGCCTTGCGGCGGATCATGAACTCCAGCAGTGCCTCGTCGATCGCCTGGTCGAGCGGCGGTTCCTCGTACTCCGCGAGCATCCGCTTCCAGATCGCATTGGCCCGCTGGGCCGCGTCCAACCCGCCGTCCTCGCTCCACTGCTCGAAGGAATTGTTGTCGGCGACCTCGGAGCGGTAGAACGCGGTCTCGAAGTTGGCCAGGGTGTGGGCCGTGCCGAGGAAGTGCTGACCGGGCCCGTTGCCGCGGATCGCATCCAGCGCCTGGCCGTTCTCCGAGAGGTCGACGCCCTTCACGAAGACGGCCATCATCCCGCACTGGTCGGCGTCGAGGATGAACTTCTCGTAGCCGACGCTCAGCCCGCCCTCGAGCCAGCCCGCGGCGTGGAGGACGAAGTTGACGCCGCCCAGGACGGTCGGCTGGAGCGTCGCGGCGCTCTCGTAGGCGGCCTGCGCGTCGGGGATCTTCGAAGCGCACAGCGAGCCACCGGATCGGAACGGGACACCCAGCCTGCGCGCGAGCGACCCCATGACGTACAGGACCAGGGCGGGCTCCGGTGTGCCGAACGTCGGCGCGCCGGACTGCATCGACATCGAGCTCGCGAAGCTGCCGAGCACGACCGGGGCACCGGGTCGCACGAGTTGGACGAACGCCATGCCGGCGAGCGCCTCGGCCAGCGTTTGCGCGGCGACGCCCGCAGCGGTGACCGGCGCCATCGCGCCGGCCAGGATGAATGGCGTCAGGAGCGTCGCCTGGTTCGCCTCGGCGTAGGCTCTCGCCGATCCGAGCATCGTGGCGTCCCAGACCAGAGGCGAGTTCGCGTTGATCAGCGACAGGATGACCGGGTGGTCCTCGAGGTAGTCGGCCCCGAACAGGATCCGCGCCATCTCGACCGTGTCGCGAGCGCGCTCCGGCGCCGTCACCGAGCCCATGAACGGTTTGTCCGAGTAGCGCATGTGCGCGTAGACCATGTCGAGGTGGCGCTTGTTGACCGGGATATCGACCGGCTCGCAGACGGTCCCGCCACTGTGGTGGAGGTGCGGCGACAGGTAGGTGAGCTTCACGAGGTTGCGGAAGTCCTCGATCGTGCCGTAGCGCCGGCCGCGATCGAGATCCCGGACGAACGGCGAGCCGTAATTCGGCGCGAACACCGTGTGCATCCCGCCGATCTCGACGTTGTTGGCCTCGTTCCGGGCGTACTGGGTGAACTGCCGGGGCGCGGTCGCCTGCACGATCCGTCGGCACATGCCCCGCGGGAACCGCACGAGTTCGCCGTCGACGTCCGCACCGCCGTCGCGCAGCAACGTGAGCGCCTCGGGGTCACCACGGAAGATGATCCCGACCTCTTCGAGGATCGTGTCGGCGTTCTGCTCGATGAGCGAGAGGCCCTCCTCGTCGAGGACCTCGAATGGCGCGAGGGTGCGGGTCAGGAACGGCGTCCGCTCGTGATGGGCATGGAGGCGCGCGGCACGCCGCGCCTCGCTACCGCCGCTGCGGCGGCCAGGGGCTCGCTCGGTCATCGCTCGGCTCCGGGTCCGCTGCGGACCACGGCCCGTCGGCGTCGGCGGGTCCCCGTTCGTCCGTCGGTCGCCCGGCCGGCGGTGGCCGGGCGGGGCGGCAGATCGACGACCTGCTCGAGGTTCGGGCTCGGGGCGGTGCGGTGCGGGATCGCCATCGCCTCGACGAAGTGCTCCTGGAAGCGGGGCTCGACCGCCGTCTCGATCTTCTCGACCCGGCGGACGACACCTTCGATCTCGCGCCGGGCGGCCCCGGACAGCAGCGCGATCAACGCGCCGGTGCCCGCGGCGTTGCCGGCAGCGCGCACCCGCTCGAGGTCGCAATCCGGCACCAGCCCCAGGACCATCGCGTGCAACGGGTCGATCTGGCTGCCGAACGCGCCAGCCAGGCGGACCTCGTCGACGGTGTTGATCGCGAGCTGGTCCATCAGGAGCCGCGCACCCGCGTACAGCGCGGCCTTCGCGAGCTGGATCGCGCGGACGTCGTTCTGGGTGATGACGATCCGCGGGCCGCCCTCGTCGGGTTCGTGCAGGACGTAGCTGTACGTGCGGCCGTCCGGGATGACCCGCGCCGTCCGGTCGGCGAGACCGCCGTCGATCACGCCGTCCGCGCTGATGACGCCGGCGAGGAACAGCTCCGCGATCACCTCGATGATCCCCGAGCCGCAGATGCCGGTCACGCCGGTGCCGGCGGCAGCCAGGGCTTCCACAAAGTCCGGCGTATCGGACCAGGCATCGACACCGATCACCCGGAACCGCGGCTCCAGCGTCGCGCGGTCGATCCGCACGCGCTCGATCGCGCCGGGCGCGGCACGCTGCCCCGAGCTGATCTGGGCACCCTCGAACGCCGGGCCGGTCGGGCTGCTAGCGGCCAGCAGCCGGTCGCGGTTGCCGAGGACGATCTCGGCGTTCGTGCCGACGTCGACGACCAGCGTCATCACTTCGGCCTTGTGCGGCTCCTCGGCCAGGATCACCCCGGCCGTATCCGCACCGACGTGACCGGCGATGCACGGCAACACGTAGACCCGCGCCCCCGGATGGGCGTACACGCCGAGCTCGGCGGCGGTCGTCGAAACGGCGGTGTCGGTCGCCAGCGCGAATGGCGCCGAACCGAGCGGCGTCGGATCGATGCCAAGGAGCAGGTGGTGCATGATCGGGTTCCCGACGATCGCGAGCTCGAGGATCTCGAGCCGCTTGATATCGGTCTTGTTGGCGAGCGCGGCGAGTAACCCGTCGAGCGCCTTTCGGACCGCCGTCGTCAGCTCGACATCGCCGCCCTCATGCATCATCACGTACGACACGCGGCTCATCAGGTCCTCGCCGAACCGGATCTGCGGGTTCATCACGCCAGCACTCGCGAGGACGTCGCCGCTCACGAGGTCGACCAGGTGCCCGGCGATCGTCGTCGACCCGACATCGATGGCGACGCCGAACGCGCGGTCGTGGAAGCCGGGCCAGACCGCGATGACATCGCCTCCGCCATGGACGGCCACGGTGACGCGGTACGCGCCCGCTTCCAGCGTCGACTGGAGGACGCGGATGACCGACAGGTCGGCGTGCAGATCCGTCAACCCTTGCTCCGCCTCGAGCGCCGCGAACAGCCGGCCGAGGTCGCCGGTCGGCGTGGCCAGGTCGGGTGCCGTGACATCGACCGTGTAGAGCCGCACGACCGGATCCATCTCGAAGGCCCGTGCGGCGAGGTCCTTGCGAACGACCTGGCGGTGGACCTGGCTCTCGGGCGGGACGTCGATGACGGCGTCGCCGAGCAACGTGGCCGTGCAGGACAACCGCCGGTCGTCGGGGAGGCCCTGTTCCTCGCGGTACGCCGTCTCGAGCTGGCCCGGCTCCGCGATGTGCTCCGGCGCCGATGTGATGCCGTGCTTCGCGAACGTCCCAAATGCGGGGGTCACCGTGCACCGACCGCAGATCCCACGGCTACCGCAGACGGCGTCGATGTCGACGCCGAGCGAGCGCGCGGCATCGAGGATCGTGGTGCCGACCGGGACCCGGCCGCGCCGACCCGACGGCGTGAAGATGATCTGCGGGTCCGTCGTGGCAGGTGTCGGGGCCATCGGCCCGCCGTCAGCGCGAGGCCGGGACGTCGAGCCCCGGGACGTCGACGCCGGGCACGTCCGCCGAGAGCGCCTGGCCGGCGCCATTCGGGGCGCCACCGCGACGGCGGTTGACGCGGCGGCCCCCGGCCTCGCCGGCGGGCGGCGCGACGCGGAACCGGCGGATCCAGCGGGCGGCGTCCTGGTCGTTGCCCATCAGCACGTCGCTGGCCATGACGGCGTGGCGCACGCCCTCGGCGACCGGGTTGGTGATCGCCGACGTGAGCCCCGACGCGATGGCCATGCTCAGGAACGCGCCGTTGATGCCCTCGCGGTTCGGCAACCCGAAGCTGACGTTCGAGGCGCCGCACGTCGAGTTGACCTTCAGCTCGTCGCGCAACCGCCCGAGGATGTGGAACACCTGGCGGCCAGCGCCGGCAAGCGCCCCGATGGGCATCAGCAGCGGATCGACCACGATGTCCTCGCGCGGGATGCCGTGGTCGGCGGCCCGCTCGACGATGCGCTTGGCGACGGCGAAGCGGACGTCCGGGTCCATGCTGATGCCCGTCTCGTCGTTGCTGATCGCGACGACCGCGCAGCCGTACTTCTTGACCAGCGGCAGCACCCGCTCCAGCCGCTCCTCTTCACCCGTGACGCTGTTGAGCAGCGGTTTGCCCTGGTAGACGGCAAGCCCGGCTTCCAGCGCCTCGACGATGGACGAGTCGATCGACAGCGGAAGGTCCGTCAGCGATTGGACGAGCTTGATCGTCTGGGCCAGGATCGCCGGCTCGTCGGCCAGCGGGATGCCGGCATTGACGTCCAGCATGTGGGCACCCGCCTCGACCTGGGCGATCGTGTCGCGCTCGACGCGCGAGAAGTCGCCGGCCTTCATCTCCTCCATGAGGATCTTGCGACCGGTCGGGTTGATGCGCTCACCGATGATCACGAACGGCTGGTCGTCGCCGAGGACGACCTCGCGCGTAGCGGAGCTGACGACCGTGCGCGTCATGCGTCCGGCTTCCCCTGGGTCTCGTCGTGCGCAGGCGGCAACGGCTCCCCGCCATCGACCCCGCCGGACTGGATGAGCATCGCCAGTCGATGCTTGTCGTAGTCGGCCTCGAGGCGCTCGGCCTCGGCCGCCACCTCCTGGTCGATGTCGTCACCGCAGCGCTTCTGGGTCCGGCGCCACTCTTCGATGTAGGCGTTGTAGGCCCGCTTGCCGGCGCGGCTGGCGGCCTTGTCGATCGCGACCTGGAAGCGCGGATGGAGCACGATCTTGCTCTGCCGCCGACCCTCGCGGCCGGTCACCTGGGCCGGGATGTCGCGCCACCAGATGACGGTCATGGTGCCCACGGCTCAGCGTCCTCCCAGGTCGATGACGGACGTGACGGTCGGTGCGGGTCGGCCCGCGGCGACCGCGCCGATCGTCGTCGCGAGCTGGCCGTAGCCGGTGTGGCGCTGCTCGAAGCGGAGCCCGAGCCGGCGTGCGGCGCGTCGGGCTGCCGTAGCGAGCGTCGGATCGTCGGTCTGGGCGAGGTAGACGAGGCGCCTGTAGTTGCCGAAATACGCGTCGCGCAGCTCCGGGTGGCGGTCGAGACCCAGACCCTTGATCACCAGCCGATCGAAGTTGCGGGCGAGGAAGTCGGTCAGGAAGAAGGTGGCCGGCTCGTCCTCGACCAGCCGGGCGAACTCCGGGCTCGTAGCGTAGAACTCGTAGCAATGCGCGCCCGCGAGACGCTCGACGCCCTCCTCGGCGATGACCGGGTCGAGCAGGCCGCCGGTGCCACAGTCGGCATAGGCGACGAACACGCGGTCATAGCCGGCGCGGCGGCGGCGGATGCGATCTCGGACCGCGGCCGGGATGCCACCCGGTCGGTTATGGAGCGTGGCCGGCAGGCACGTGATGTCGACGTTGGGCAGGTCTCTGGTCAGCGCGACCAGCTCCCGCGCGAGGGCGCCACAGCCGACCACGAGGACCCGTGGCGAGGCGACGCCATCGGCCCGATGTCTACGCGGGGACGCTTTCACGGGCCCTGGCACGTCGCTCGTCGATCATGCGGCGGGCCGTCTCGGCGGCGACGCCCGCGTCGCGACAGTAGGCGTCCGCGCCAACGGCCATCCCGAACTCCTCGTTGAGCGGCGCCCCGCCGACCAGCACGATGTAGTCGTCCCGGATCTCGCGGTCCTTGAGGGTCTGGATGACGACCTTCATGTACGGCATCGTCGTCGTGAGCAGGGCCGACATCCCCAGGATGTCCGGCTTGTGCTCGGTGAGGGCATTGATGAACTTGTCGGCATCGGTGTTGATGCCGAGGTCGATCACCTCGAAACCGGCACCCTCCAGCATCATGCCGACGAGGTTCTTGCCGATGTCGTGGATGTCGCCCTTGACCGTGCCGATCACGACCTTGCCGACCGGTTCGGCGCCGGTCTCGGCGAGCAACGGGCGCAGGATCGCCATGCCGGCCTTCATCGCGTTGGCGGCCAGCAGGACCTCGGGCACGAAGAGGATGCCGTCCCGGAAGTCGATGCCGACGATCTTCATGCCGGCGACGAGTGCGTCGTCGAGGACCTTCGTGGCTGAGAAGCCGCGGTCGAGCAGGATCTTGGTCCCCTCGACGATCTCGTCCTTCATGCCGTCATAGAGGTCGTTGTGCATCTGCTCGACGAGCTCGTCGTCGGACAGGCTGTTGAGGTCGATGTCCTGATAGTCGTCGGTCATCGGGTTCGCTCCGAACGCTGGTCTGGGGTTCCACATCGTGGAACCGTACCGTATGATGGAACCAGCCAGACTGCGAAATCTAGAACACGAAGGTACCGATGTCCAGCGTCCAGTCCATCAGACGCGCCTTCGCCGTGCTCGACGCCCTCGATGAGGGCCCGCTCGGCGTGACCGAGGTCGCGGAACGGGCCGCCCTCCCGAAGTCGACGGCGGCTCGGTTGCTCGCGACCCTCGTCGGCGAGGGCGCGGTCGAGCAGGTCCCCGGCGAGACGGCGTACCGGCTGGGACCGCGGCTCGTGATGCTGGCTGGCGGGTTCTCGTTGATCCGCTCGCTGGCCGCGGTCGGCCGGCCGGTCCTCACGGATCTCGCAGCGGCGTCCGGTGAAGCCGCCGGTCTCGGCGTGCCCGATGGGGACCTCATCCACTACATCGACCAGGTCGACACGCCGAACCCGGTCGTCGTACGTGACTGGACCGGCGCCAGGGCGCCGCTCCATGCCGTTTCGTCGGGGCAGGTGCTGCTGGCGTTCCGGACACCGGCGGCGATCGAGCGCTACCTGGCGCAACCAACGCTCGAGCGATTTACGCCCCAGACCCTGTCGGATCCGGATGCGGTCCGCGAGCGCCTACGAGACGTGCGCAGGCGAGGCTATGCCTGGGCGATCGAGGAGTTCGACGACGGGATCGCGTCGGTCGCGGCGCCGATCGCCGATGCGTCGGGCGAGGTCATCGCCGCCGTCCACATCCACGGACCGTCGTACCGATTCCCACCGGCGGGGCGCGACGCCGCCCTGGCGCAGCTGCTGGTGACGGGTGCGGCCCGCATCGCGGCCGGGCTGCGGGAGGGGTAGGCAGCGCGGCGCGGGCGGGGCTCGTCCACGACTGCGCCTCGGAGTCGCGTTTTCTGCCGGAAGCGCGAAGCTGAGCCATCCTCGATGGGCATCCGTGCATCAGAAACGCGAATCGGGTCCGAAACGCGGCGCAGTCGCGTCTTGGAGCCGAAAACGTGCCTGGGAGTCGCGGGCCGGATCTCGCGGCCGCCTCAGAAGCGACGGCATCGACCCGAGGCGCGGAAGCCGCAGCCGCTTGTGCCCGGGGAGCCGAGATCGGTGGTCGGCCGTCTATCGCGGCCGCGCCGCGGGCCTACTCGCCCTTCGCCGCCGGACCCACCGGTTCCAGGTCGATCGTGCGGACCTGGCGTGTCTTGCCGGCTTCGGTCCTGACGACCGCCGACGGGATGACCCCATTGGCAAGCCGCTCGATGACGGCGGTCTCACCGGTGTACAGGCCGGTGCCGGTGATCCGGACGCGTCCCCCGACGGTCAGTCCGGCGCGGCCCTTACCCGCCGTGACGTCGATGTTGGCGACTGTCGGCCGCACATATGGCGCGTCATCAGGCAGCCCAGTGGGCGGCGCGGGTCGGTTGGCGGTCTTGGGCGGTGGGTACGTGACTTTCCGTCTTGCCACAGCTTCTCCTGCTACTCGGATGCGGCCGACTTCGCGGCCCGTTTCACCTTGGCGGCTTTCGCTTCGACGTCCGCGGCCAGCTCGGCGGCCTCTTCGGCTGCTGCCGCCCGGGCTTCGTCCAGCACATCGCCGCCCTCGGCGGCCGTGCCGGTCGCCGACGATCGTGCCTCATTGACCTGGGCGGTCACCTTGGAGCGGACGTCGCGCGTCCGTTCCTCGATCTCGTCGCCGAGTCGGCCGAGCTTGCGATCGACACGGTAGCGATCCCTGAAGCGCGACCCCGCCCGCGACATGTACCAGGCCGCCGCCCCAGCGGCGACGGCGACTCCGGCGATGACGCCACGGATGAAGCCCATCAGGTCACCTTCCTCTCGGCGCGGGTCCTGTCCGCGTTGGAGGGGAGTGTAGCGCCGACCGGTCGCTCAACCTCCGCTACGGGCCCGGCGGATCTCGGCCGTGATAGCCGGGACCACGGCGTGGACGTCACCCACGACCGCGTAGCTCGCCCGCCGGAAGATCGGGGCGTCCTGGTCGGAGTTGATCACCAGGATCCGCTTGGCCGCCTTGGCGCCCACGATATGCTGGATCGCGCCGCTGATCCCGCACGCGATGTAGAGATCCGGGGCGATCCGCGTGCCGGTCTGGCCGATCTGCTGGGCGTGCGGCCGCCAGCCGAGGCTCGTCGCGACGCGGGAGACGCCGACAGCCGCGCCGAGTTCAGCGGCCAGCTCGTCGAGCATCGCGAAGGCGTCAGCGCTGCCCATGCCACGCCCCCCACCGACCACGACCTTGGCGTCGGACAGGGAGACGCCGGCGCCACCGGCGACGTCGTGGCCGACCACGCGCGCGCGCAGGTCGGCATCGCTGATCGCCGGCTCGACGCGGACCACCTCCGCGGGTGCCGACGAGGCGGACGGCTCCATCGCCGGGACGGCATGGGCGGCAACGGTGAACAGCCGAGGCGTCCCGTCGAGCCATGCCTCTTCGAGCAGGCTCCCTGCCCAGCGCTGTCGGGTGAGCCGCCAGCGCTCACCCGGCTCGATCGAGATGACGTTGGCCGCCATGGGTATGCCCATGCGGGCGGCGACATGGGCCAGGATCTCCGTCGCCCGCTCGCCAGCCGAGGCGAGGACCGCATCGTACGAGCCGCTGGATACGACACCCTCGACTGCCGCGGCCCAGGCGGCCGGCGCGTAGGCCTCGAGCCGGTCGCTCGATGCGAGGTGCACCGTTGTCACGCCGTACGACCCGAGGGCGGGCGCGGCGGACGCAGCGGCGTCGGCGTCGCCCGACCCGGCGACGACCACCGCGTGGACCGCGCCCCTGAGCGCATCCGCCACACCGCGCGCGACACCCAGCGCCTCGGCGCTCAGCCGGTCGGGCGCGTCGCCGGCCAGCTCGACCAGGACGAGGACGCCGCTCACAGGACGCCCAGCTCGCGCAGCAGCGCCACCACCCGGGGCGCCGCCTCCGGACCGGTCCCGAGGATCTCGACGTGCTGCTCCTTCTCGACCGGCAGCTGGAGGCGCTCGAGGGTCGGGCCGCCCGGACGACGCTCCGGGACGATGCGCTCGATGTCCTTCTTCTTCGCCCGCAACCGCCCCGGCACGGACGGGTAGCGGGGCAGGTTGATGCCCTCGCGGACGCCGACGACCGCCGGCAGCGGGAGCTCGAACACGTCGGCACCACCCGCGACCTGGCGACGAGCAGTCGCGACGCCATCGCTGATGTCGAGCGCCTTGATCCCCGTGGCGATCGGTCGATCGAGGTCGACGGCCAGCCGGATGCCCACCTGGTACCCGCCCGAATCGGCCGACTCGTTGCCGACGAGGATGAGGTCGAACGGCCCATGGGCCGCCTCCAGACCACGGACCGCGTCGGTGATCGCCGCCGCGGTCGCGAATGGATCCCAGTCCGACCCGTCGGTCTCGAGCAGGACCGCGCGGTCGATGCCGATCGCCATCGCATCGCGCAGTTGGTCGGCGGCCTCCGGCGCGCCGAGCGTCAGGACGACCGACTCGCCGCCGTTCGCCTCGATCAGGCGGACGGCCTCCTCCTCAGCGCATTCCTCGTGGGGGCTGACGACGAACCCGAGGAAGCGCGTGTCGATCGCTCGGCCATCCTCGGTCAGGACGATCCGTCCGCCGGTCGCGGGAACGCGCTTGACCAGGACGAGGATGCGCATCGGCCCTCGATCAGCTCCGGATCCGGTCGTTCTCGGCGTCGAACAGCGGCGTGCTGCCTGCGACGGCCACGGTCACGGGATAGCGCTCGCCGAAGTACTCCACGAGGAGCTTGGTGCCCTCGACCGCCTGCTCCGGTGGCAGATACGACATCAGCAGATGTTTCCCGACCGACGGGCCGGATCCCGCGCTCGTCACGTACGAGCGGCGGCCCTTCGCATCGACCAGCGGGCTGCCGTCCTCCGCCAGGATCGGCTCGCGGCCGAGCATGAAGCGCTTGACGCCCTTCTTCGAAGTGTGGTCCTCGACGGTCAACGTGCACAGGATCGCCACGGGCGATTCGTCGCGCTTCCGCAGATAGGCCTCGCGCCCGACGAAGTCGTCGTCCTTCACCGTCGGTCGCGCCATGCCGGCCTCGACGAGATCGAAATCGAGCTCGAGCTCGGCGCCATGCGCCCGGTAGCCCTTCTCCAGCCGCGAGGTCACGGCGTACGTGCCGATCCCGACCGGCACGAGCCCGTGCGGTTGGCCGGCCCGCCACAGCGCGTCCCAGACACGTAACCCCTGCTCGATCGGGACGTAGATCTCCCAACCCAGCTCGCCGACGTAGCTGATGCGTGACGCGAGTGTCCGGACGCCGTCGATCTCGACGGTCTTGGACGTCAGGAACGGGAAGCCCTTGTGGCTGATGTCCGCGCCGCCGTCGGCGGCCACGCCGAGGATGTCGCGTGCCCGCGGGCCCCACAGCCCGAACGTCGTGAACGCGTTGGTCACGTCGTGCAGGTGCGCGGTACCGTCGGCTGGCATCGCGTCCTGGAAGATCTTGCGGTCGCGCATCCCCATGCCGCCGCCCGTCACGACCCGGAAGCGGTCATGGGCCAGGCGCATCACGGTCAGGTCGGCCAGGATGCCGCCCGCCGAGTTGAGCAGCGGCGTGTAGACCGTCCGGCCCGGCGCCACGTCGACGCGATTGACGCAGAGCCGTTCCAGCGCGGCGAGCGCCCCGGGCCCGCTGATGTCGAAGATCGCGAACGCCGACAGGTCGACGAGACCGGCCCGATCGCGCATCGCGAGGTGTTCCGCGTTGATGATCGGCGACCACCAGCGCAATTCCCATTCGGCCTCACGCGGCATCACCCGATCGCCGTACTCGCCGAGAAGCCCCTCGTTCGTGCCGTACCAGTACGGCCGTTCCCAGCCCGCCGCCTCGAAGAACTCGGCTCCCAGCTCGACATGTCGGTCGTAGGCCGGCGACAGCCGGATGGGCCGGTTCGACGCCCACTGCTCCATCGGGTGGACGATGCCGTAGGTCTTGTTGAACCCCTCGCTGGCCCGCGCCGCGATGTGTTGCGCGGTCTTGTGATGGTCATAGAAGCGGGCGATGTCCGATCCGTGCGGGTCGATCTCCGGTTCGCCTGTGGTCATCCACTCGGCGATCGCCTTGGCGATCCCTGGCGCTTCCTTGATCCAGATCGCGGCCGCGGACCAGAGGCCCTTCACCTCGGGGGTCTCGCCGATGATCGGGTTGCCGTCGGGCGTCAATGCGAGCAGGCCGTTGATCGCCAGCTTCACGCCAACGGATTCGTCGCCGACGATCTCGGGGAACAGCTCGAGCGCATCCTCGAGCTGCGGGTCGAAGTCCTCCTGGGTGAACGGCAACATCGTCGGCGACAGGGCCGAGGCCTCGATCGACGGGATGTCGTCGGCGTCCATCAGGATCGGCCGGTGGGCGTACGAGCCGACCTCGAAGCCGGTGCCGTGCTGGCGCTCGTACATGTTGGTGTCCATGTCGCGGACGATCGGGAAGCCGACCTCCTTGGTCGTGTGCTCGAACTGGGGCACCGGGCCGATGTCGATCATCTGGTGGACCGCCGGCGTCAACGGGATCGACGCCCCGGCCATCCGGGCGATCCGCGGGCTCCACACGCCGCACGCGATGACGACCGTATCGGCGGCGATGTCACCCTGGTCCGTGCGCACGCCGCGGACCTGCCCGTCGACCACGTCGATGCCGGTGACCTCGACGCCCGCCGCGACCGTCAACGCGCCCATCTTCTGGGCCTTGTCGCGCATCAGGGTCCCGGCCTGGAGCGAGTCGACGATGCCGACGCCCGGCGTGTACCACCCACCGAGGATCACCGACTCGTCGATGAACGGGACCATCTCCTTGACCTCGGCAGGGGTCAGCAACCGGGACCCCTCGATCCCCCACGAGGTCGACGACGCCTGGCGTCGCGTGAGCTCCTCCATCCGTTCAGGTGTCCGAGCGACCTCGATGCCGCCGGTCTCGTCGTACACATCCAGCTCGCGGTACTGGCGGGCGCTGTCGACGGTGAACGCCGTCATCTCTTTCGAGTGGTCGGTCAGGAAGATGAAGTTCGAGGCATGGCCGGTGGATCCGCCCGGACTGGGCAGGGGTCCCTTGTCGACTAGCACGATGTCCCGCCAGCCCTGCTCGGCCAGGTGGTAGGCCATGCTGTTGCCGACGATGCCCGCGCCGATGACGACGACGTCCGCTCGCGCCGGGAGCGCGCCCATGCCGACCTCCTCCTACGTCCTGACGGTGACGAGCGTACGAGGATACCTGTCCCGCGGCGGGCCGAGGGCCAGGGCACCGGTCACTCAGGCTGACATGTCAGTCCCAGTGACACGATCGCCATGAACCCGCACGACCGATCGCCCAGGACGCAGAAACCTGTCGTCTGGGCGATCGATCGCGCACGGATGTGCCGAAAGCGTCACCCACGCTGACATGTCACTGTGGGTGACACCCTCGGCTTGGTTTTCGAGCTACTCCGCGGGGATCTCCGCGTGGATCGCGTCTAGGTCGACGCCCTGCGACCGGCGGTACACCCGCGCGGCGACATACACGATCGCGGCGAGCCCGTAGAGCACGCCCAGGAAGATGATCGAGTTGGCGTTGCCGACACCGATGCCATAGAGCGCATCGGTCAGCCACAAGTAGATCGTGTAGGCCAGGATCACCGAGATGATCAGGCTGGCCACCGTGATCGGGATCTTCAGCCGCGCGATCGGCGAGTTGTCGAAGAGCTGCGGTTTCCACCACGGCAGGATCGTGGCGGCGACGGTGCTCCCGAGGAACGTGACGGCGATCACGAGCGTGGCGTCCAATGTCAGCGCCCGGAAGTCCGCCGAGAACGAGTAGATCACGCTCACGACGATGGCCGGGATCATGATGAACAGCAGGGCCGTCACGGGGACGCCGCGGCCCTCGGACACCTGCGCTGCCCGCTCCGGAAGGATGCGGTCGAACGCCGCCGCGAAGATCATCCGCGTCGACGACAGGAACAACGTCCCGGACCAGCCGAGGAACCACGCCGCGAACAGCACGACCATCGCGATCTGGAAGATCGGGACGTCGATCAGGTACGAGGCGAGGAGCGGTGGATAGCTCCAGATCGGGACGGTCGGATCGGTCGTGGTGTAGCCATAGAACCAATTGATGAAGTTCGCGTTGGTGGCGTTGAAGAACAGCCAGCCGAACGTCTTGGCTGCCAGCAATACGAACACGATCGCCAGGATCGCGGTGACCCAGATCCCGCCCAGCATCCCGTTGAGGACCTTGCGGAAATCGCCCGAGCCGCGGACCTCGCCGTAGAGCGTCGAGCCCCAGTTCGGGTACAGGATCCAGAACAGCATGAAGGGCAGCATCACGACGGCGGCGCCCAGCGTCGCAGTCAGGTCGGTGCCCATCGCGAGCGGTTCGAGTGAACCGGTGAAGGCGTCATTCGTGGCGGCGTCGGCGATGGTCTTGTCGTACGCACCTGCTACCCCGAACATCCGCATGTTCGCCGTGTCGAACGCGGCCCGGAACTGGTCCTGCGATGAGACCAGCATCAGGATCGCCATGATCGCGAAGCCGATCAGCCCGAGATACAGGCAGACGCGCTGGATCCGCGCGTAGCCCGCCATCCCGAGGGCGACCAGCCACGACGTCAGGCCGATGACGATGAGCGACACGACCAGCGTGCCAGTGTCGGAGCCGAAGAAGTCGACGCCGGCAGTCGAACCCAGGAGCGCTGCCAGCGGCTGGAAGAACTCGAGCTTGAGGATGGCGCCGTAGATCGGCGCCCACATCGCGAGGATGAACCACCAGCCGGTGGCGGCGAGCACGAACCCGATGCCGCCACGCATCCTTCCGATGAAGCCGCCCGCGACGAGGCCGATCACCCCGGCGACGAGCGCGATCGTCGAGTCTAGGCCGACGGCCTGCGCGACCAGGTAGGACGCGACCCCACCGGTGATCGCGCCGGTGATGATGCCGGGCAGCCCGTCGAGCACCCGCGTCTGCCACACGTAGTCGCCGCCGGCACGCGGCATGACGGCGATCAGTGCCGCATATGCCACCGCCAGGAACGTGACTGCGATCGCGGCGATGAGGATCGACAGCACGGGCGATGCCGTCGGCACGTACGCGAACACGGCCAGGCTGTAGAACATGCCCAGCGTGACGAGGTTGACCGACATGAACGAGTAGGTGAACGCGTCGAACGCGGACCAGCCCTTGACGAGTCCCGTCGCATTCCTGAGGAAGAGCGACGGGGACGCAGTGCCAGTTGCCATGTGTCCCTCCTGTTCCCTCCTGATTCCCTCCCCCACCGGTCCTGTCAGCCGTTGATCAGCAGATAGCGCTTCACCTCGCCTTTCTTGACGTCGAGGTCGACGATCGCGGCCTGGAGCACCCCATCCTCGTAGGTGCTGCCGGGGTTGACGGCGAGGGTGCGGCCGATCTTCACGGCGCCCCGTCCCTCGTGGATGTGGCCGTGGAGCGACAGCATCGGCCCGTACGCGCTGATCGCGTCCCGGACCGCGTGCGACCCGACAGGGACCAGCGCCTGTCCGCCCGCGACGTATTTGAGGTCGGCATCGAGCTTGGGCGCCGAATCGAGGTTCGAGCCGTAGGGCGGAGCATGGAAATTGAAGATGGAGCGCCGAGGGTCGGGGACCTCGGCGACAAGACCATCGATCCGAGCCCGCAGCTCGTCTTCCGGAAGCTCGCGGAACGTCTTCCACGGTGTCGGGTTGGCCCAGCCGGTCGAGACGAGCGAGATGCCGTCCAGGGCGATCGTGTTGGCCTCGCCCAGCTCGACGAGCCGAGCGGCGGCGATGATCGGGTCGATCTCGAACATGTCGTCATTGGCAGGCGACACGATGCAGCGGATGCCCTTCCCCTCGAGGCGCTCGTCGGCGAGGGCCATCCAGCGCTCGACGTTGCGCAGCATCTCGTCCTTGAAGCGGGCATCGACCAGCGACTGGTCGGCTTGCCACGCCTCCAGCTCGTCAGGCTCGAGGCGGACCGGGTAGTAGCCGCGGTCGGAGATCCGCTTCTCCATCGCCAGGAGCTCGTCCTCGGTCGCCAGCTGGTGGAGCTGTTCCTGGAGCGTGACCTCCCAGCCCCCGTTTCGATGGACGATCGGGACCATCGCCTTGCCGGTCATGTCGCCGCCCATGATCAGGACGTCGGCCTTGTGGAAGGCGCCGGCGTTCAGGAACTTCCGCCAGCACACCTCGGAGCCGTGGACGTCGGTTGCGAAGAAGATCCTCATAGCGCTCGGTGCTCCATCTCCTCGGGCTCCGCGTACCACGTGACGCGTTCACCGACGCGCGCTCGCAGCCGCCAGCGGGTCGACTTCGGTGCGCCATCGATGGCTGCGCGCAGCGCGGCGACCTGCGCCGCCGGATCGAACTTCACGGGCTCACCGGTCCCGAGGTCGAGATCGTCGGGCTTGAGCTCGGTCGTCAGGAACTGGTCGAGCTTCTCGAGGTTCCCGCTGACCGTCCGCCACCAGCCCCAGTCGTTCGAGGTGACATCGAGGATGCGCGGGACGTTGATCGCGCCCGGCCCGTGCAGGGCGTCGACACCATCGTCCTGGGCGAGCGGGTGCTCCGCCAGCAGGATCAGCGCGTCGAGGACGTCCTTGCGGTTGATCTTGACGACCTGGAGTTTGGACAGCAGCAACTCGGCCAGCGGCAGGGTCGGCTTCGACTTGTCCAGCCGCGGTCCGAACTCGACGCGGTGGCACATCTCGAGCGCGTCGACGAGCACATCGACCGGTCGCTTGCGCGGCACGTCGACGAAATACGCCTGCTTCTGGCCGAACAGCGCGTTCTGCTGGCGATCGGGTGTGTAGCCCTCCGACTCGAGCAGCTTGTAGACGGCCGAGCGATCCCGCGAGGTCGTCGCGAAGTCCAGGTCAACTTCGGTGCGTCGGGTCCGCGCCGGCCAGCGTGGCGCGTGGGCGCGGATGGCCATACCGCCCATCAGTCGAAGGGTCAATCCGCGCGAATCGGCGACCTCGACGAGCCGGAGCGATTCCTCCAGCGGATCCGCGAGGGTCGTCGTTTCGCCGGTGACGCCGGGCTCGCTGGCCATCACCCTCCTCCTGGCCGCGCTCGCTCCCGGGGGAGCAGCGTGCGACGGAGTATAGGTGGTCGATTCCATCGTTCCGACGGGCATCGCGGAGCGCGATGCCCGATCGAACGCCCGTATCCTGACCGGCACGATGCGAACACCACGGGTCGTGATCATCGGAGCCGGCATCGTCGGCTGCTCGCTGGCCGATGAGCTGGTCCTGCGCGGCTGGTCGGACGTCACGGTCGTCGAGCAGGGCGGCCTCTTCAAGACAGGCGGCTCGACCTCGCATGCGCCCGGCATCATCTTCCAGACCAATGCGTCGAAGACGATGACGGGCTTCGCCCGCTACAGCGTCGAGAAGGCGGCCTCCCTCGACCTGGACGGGCGCTGGTGTTGGAACCCCGTCGGCAGCCTGGAGCTTGCACTCACGCCGGAGCGGCTGGCCGAGCTCCACCGCCGGCGCGACTTCGCGGAGTCGTGGGGTCTCGACGGCCGGGTGATCGACCCCGAGGAGACCGTGCGACTGTGGCCGCTGGTCGATCGCGACCGGATCGTCGGTGCGTACCACGTGCCGTCCGACGGCCTGACCGATGGGGTACGCGTGTCCGAGGCGCAGGCGCGTCGCGCGATCGAGGGTGGCGCCCGGTTCCTGGGTGATCACACCGTGACCGGCATCCGGACGGATGACGGGCGGGTGCGCGGCGTCCTCACGGAGCGCGGCGAGGTCCCGGCTGACATCGTGGTCTGTGCCGCCGGCATCTGGGGCCCGCGCATCGGCGCGATGGTCGGGATGACCGTGGCGCTCCAGCCGCTTGCCCATCAGCTCAGCTGGACGACGGTTTTGCCCGACGTGGTGGCCTTCGGGATCCCACCGGAGCGTGAGGCGATCCACCCGAACATCCGCGTCCAGGACCGCGACATGTACTTCCGCGAATACCCGGACCGCCTGGCTGTCGGCGGCTACGGGCACGTGCCACTGCCGGTCGACGCCTCCGATCTCCTCCACCCGCGCGACGCGCCGGTGATGCCGTCGGTGCTGGACTTCACGCCCGACACGTTCGCCGAGACGTGGTCGTGGGCCGAGGAGCTCGTCCCGGCGCTGCGCGCGCCGGACGCGCGCATCGATCATGCGATCAACGGCATCTTCTCGTTCACGCCGGACGGCTTCCCACTGATGGGTGAGTCACGCGACGTGGCCGGATTCTGGCTGGCCGAGGCGGTCTGGGTGACCCATGCGCTTGGCGTCGGGCGGGCGATGGCCGAATGGCTGGTCGACGGCGGCTCGACCTTCGACCTCCATGACTGCGACCTCAACAGGTTCGAGGCGCACCAGCTGTCGCCGTCGTTCGTCCACGACCGGGGCATCCAGAACTACGTCGAGGTGTACGACATCGTCCACCCCCTCCAGCCGATGGAGGAGCCGCGGCCACTGCGGACGTCGCCGTTCTACGAGCGCGAGCAGGAGCTCGGGGCGTACTTCCTCGAGGGTGGGGGCTGGGAGCGGCCGCACTGGTTCGGCGTCAACGAGCGACTGCTGGGCCGCTACGGCGGCGAGATCCATCGCCGCAACGCGTGGGCCGCGCGCTACTGGCATCCGATCGCCGGCGCCGAGGCGCGAGCGACGCGCGATGGCGTCGCGATGTTCGACGTGACGCCGCTCAAGCGGATCGCGGTCGAGGGATCGGGTGCCGCCGCTTTCCTCGACCACCTGACGACGAACCGGGTCGACCGTCCGTTGGGGACCGTGGTGTACAGCCTCCTGCTCGACGCTCGCGGCGGGATCCGGAGCGACCTGACCGTCGCCCGCCTCGGCCCGGATCGTTTCCAGGTCGGCGCCAACGGCCCGCTGGATCTCGACGAGTTGGAGCGTCGCGCCCGGAGCGACGGCAGCGTCAGCGTCCGCGACATCACGAGCGGGACCTGCTGCATCGGGCTGTGGGGTCCGCGCGCACGCGACGTCCTCGCATCCGTCACCGATGCGGACGTGTCCAACGACGCGTTCCGTTATTTCCAGGCCCGCGAGCTGTGGGTGGGGAGCGTGCCGGTCACCGCGCTCCGCGTGTCGTACGTCGGCGAGCTCGGCTGGGAGCTGTACACGACCGCTGACATGGGCCTGAAGCTGTGGGACACGCTGTGGGCAGCCGGGCAGGAGCACGGGATCATCGCCGCCGGGCGGAGTGCGTTCGGGTCGTTGCGACTCGAGAAGGGCTACCGCCTGTCGGGCGTCGACATGACCAGTGAGCATGACCCGTTCGAGGCCGGTCTCGGGTTCGCCGTTCGCATGGACAAGGGCGAGTTCGTCGGCCGTGACGCGCTCGTCGGTCGCAGCGCCGAGTCTGTCGAGCGGCGGCTCGTCCCACTGGTCATCGCCGACAAGGCCGCCGTCATGATGGGCAAGGAGCCCGTCCACGTCGACGGCCGCCCCGCCGGCTACGTGACCAGCGCCGGCTACGGCTACTCGCCCGAGGTCGACGCCCCCATCGCGTTGGCGTGGCTGCCGTCGGACGTCGCCCGACCCGGGCAGCCCGTGACGATCCGCTATTTCGGCGAGGCCGTCCCGGCAACGGTCGCCACGGACCCGCTGTTCGATCCGGAGATGCGGCGGCTGCGCGGGTGACGGCCGTCGACCTGGCGGGCATCGATGCCGTCATCTTCGACAAGGACGGCACGCTCATCGACTTCCATGCGATGTGGGGCGGCTGGGCGCGCGAGCTGGGTGATCGCCTGGACGCCACGATCCGCCGACCGGTGTCGCTCGACGTGTTCGCGACGATCGGCTTCGACCCGAGCAGTGGCCGGGTCGCACCCGGCGGTGCGCTGGCGACGGCGACGATGGCGGGTATCGAGGAGACCGTCGCCCGCGTACTGCGCCGCTGGTGCCCGAGCATCGCCGCCGCGCGACGCGCGACCGAGACAGCCTGGTTCGTCCCGGATCCGACCGCGTCCGCGGTACCGCTGGCGGACCTCGTGACAGTGTTCGAGGGGCTGCGGGCCGACGGGCGGCGGATCGCCGTCGTCACGACCGACGATCGTGCGGCGACCGAGGCCGCGCTCCGTTCACTGGGGGTCCGCCAGCTGGTCGGGGCGATGGTCTGCGGGGACGACGGGTTCGAGGTGAAGCCCGCGCCCGACCCGGTGTTCGCGGTGTGCCACGCGTTCCTGACGGAACCCTCGCGGGTCGCGGTGGTCGGCGACACGCCGGCGGACCTCGACATGGCGCGCGCGGCGGGTGCCGGGCGCGTGATCGGGGTCCGAAGCGGCGTCGGGACGGACGAGGATCTCCAAGCGGCCGACACGATCATCGACTCGGTCGGAGACCTTCTACCCGGCTAGATCCCGCGGCGACGCCATGGCGGCGCAGGCCAAGGCGATGGTGAGCACGCGAGCGAGCGCACTCTGATGTGCGTGAGCGAGCGCGCGCAGCCATCAACGCGGGCATGCACCGCCGAGGTGTCGCCGCACCCCGTACCGATGGGCTATCGCTCTGCACGGCACCAGACCGTACCGTCCCAGTGCGGTCCGAGGTGCGGACGGCCGGGCTCTGCTCGCCCCAGGGAGGTCGCGCCCCACACCCATGTCCAGCGCCGAGCACCGACCCGCGCCCGAGAAACGGCGAGCGGCGTCGCGGCGTCCGACCGCGGCGGCACGCCGCGCGGAGACGACCGATCCGACGCGGGCCGACGCGCTCGGCCGGATCGCGGCAAAGGTCAGCGGGCGGCGCGATCTGACCGGTCTGTTCGACGACATCATCGACGAGGCGTTCGTGCTGTTCGGTGTCGATCGGGCGGCACTGTGGACCTACGACCCGACCGCGGAGCATCCGCTCGAACTGGCCGTCCAGCGCGGCCTGCCGCCGGTGATCATCGACGCGGTCAACTCCCTGCCCAAGGACGCCCGCACGGCCGGCATGGACGCCATACGCAGGCGCCGCGTGCGCGTGCTCGATCGCGACATGCGTTCGACCACGCCCGCGCTGCGCGAGGTGTACAAGGCGATCGGTGTCGGTTCCGTGTGCTTCGTGCCGCTCGTCTACGGCGGCGACGCACTGGGGCTGCTCGTCCTCTATCACCGCGAGGCCTACGGGTGGACGCCCGCCGAGCGCGCGCTCGCCCGCGCCTTCGGCGACCACATGGCGACGGCGATCGGCACCGCCAGGCTGGCCGACTCCCGTCGTGGGCTGGCCGACCGCCTGTCGTCGATCGCGGAACTGGCCGGTCGGCTGAGCGGCCTGCACGACCGGGCATCCATCGCGGCAGCCATCGTCGAGGAGGCGAAGCGCCTCATCGAGCACGACACGATCCGGGTGTACCACGTCGACCATCCGACCGGCATGTGCGAGCCGATCGCCTTCGAGGGCACGTTCCTGGGCACCACCCAGCCGGACATGGAGACCCTCCGGATGCCGATCGGCCAGGGATTGACAGGCTGGGTCGCGGCCAACGGGCGTCCGCTCCGACTGCGGGATGCCACGCGCGACCCACGCAGCGTGATCCTCGGCGATCGACGGCCGGAGTCGATGCTGCTGGTGCCGATGGTCCAGGACGAGCTCGTGCGGGGCGTGATCGTGGTGTCGGCGATGGGTATCGATCGCTTCGACGCCGACGACGAGGTGACGCTGACCATCTTCGCCGCGGCGGCGGTCCAGGCCGTGATCAACGCCGAGAACCTGGATCGACTGCGCCGCCAGCAAGCCGAGATGGAGCTCCAGCTCGAAGGGCAGCGCCGGCTCCTCGAGGTCAACGAGCGACTGCTCGGGACGCTCGACCCGGCCGGCGTGCTGGAGCTCATCGCCGACTCGTTGCGTGCGATCGTGCCATACGACTCGCTGACGATCTACCAGGTCGACCGCGCGGCCGGCGTGCGTCGCGCGGTCATCGCGCGCGACCGGTTCGCAGACGAGATCCTGGCCGACGAGAGCCCGCTCGGGCCGGGGATCACCGGCTGGGTCATCGATCACAGGGAGGCGGTCCTGGCGAACGATGCCCACCTCGACGCCCGGTCCGTGCAGGTCCCGAACACCCCGTTCGAGCCTGAGTCGATCATGGTCGTCCCCTTGCTGGTCAGGGGCGAGACCATCGGTACGCTCAACATCGGCCGGCTCGGCGAGTCGGACGCGCACTTCACGACCAACGAGTACGAGCTGACCAAGCTGTTCGCAGGCCAGGCGTCGATCGCGATGCAGAACGCGCAGACCCACCGCGAGGTCCGCGTCCGGGCCGAGCAGGACGCGCTGACCGGGCTGCGCAACCATGGCGCGTTCCAGCGGGAGCTGGGCGCGGCCGTGGAGGGTGGGCGCCCGTTCGCCGTGCTCATGCTCGACCTGGACGCCTTCAAGCGCTTCAACGACACGCTCGGCCATCCCGCCGGTGACGGCTTGCTGGTCGAGATCGCAGCCGCGATGACGCGTGCCACCCGCGATACGGATCGGATCTACCGCTACGGCGGCGACGAGTTCGCTGCGATCCTGCCCGGCGCCGATCGGGTCGTCGCGCACGAGGTCGCCGAGCGGATCCGTCGAGCCGTGCGCGATCGCACGAGCGTCGAGGGAACGACGGACAATGACCCGCGCCCCAGCGTGACGATCAGCGCCGGCGTGGCCTGCTATCCGGAGGACGGCCGCACCAAGGACGAGCTGGTCGCCGTGGCCGATCGGGCGCTGTACCTCGTCAAGGGCGACAGCCGCCTGCAGCCCGAACCGACGCTCGCCGACCCCTATGTGCGCGCGCTCGACGAAACCGCGCTGGCCCTCCTGGACCGGAGTGATCCCAACGCCATGCTCTCGACCATCCTCGACCGGGCATCGTCGGTCCTTGGGACGCCGCATGGCTGGGTCGATCTCGTGGAGTCGGACGCGAACCGGCTCGTCCTGCGGGTCGGGCTCGGGATGTTCGCCGGTCAGGAGGAGGGGTCCATCGCCCTCGACGAGGGCGTCGGCGGCGAGGTCGTCCGCACCGGCCAGCCGTTCGCGGTGGCCGACTACGACGCCTGGCCCGGGCGCTCGGTGACCGTCGCGGCGGGCTGGCAGCTGGGGGCCACGATCGCCGCGCCGCTCAAGTCGGCCGGCCGGGTCATCGGCGTGCTGGGCCTTGCTGCTGGCACGACGGCCCGGACATGGTCGGAGCGCGACCTCGAGACGCTCTCGAGCTTCGCGCGGCTTGCGGCCATCGGGCTCGAGAACGCCAGGCTCGTCGACGTCGCCCAACGCGGCGCGTTGTACGACCCCACGACCGGCCTGCCCAACCGTGAGCTGCTGGCCGACCGCATCGCCCACTCGCTGGCAGGGCACGGCACCGACGCGGACGGCTCGATCGGGGTGATCCTGCTCGATCTCGACCGCTTCAAGGTCGTGAACGAGACGCTGGGGCACGTCGCCGGCGACCGGCTGCTGATGGCGGTCGGACAGCGCCTCGTCAACAGCCTCCGCCCGGGCGACACCGTGGCGCGCTTCGGTGGCGACGAGTTCGCACTCGTGCTCGACCCCGTCGCCGACGCAGCCGAGGCGCACCGGATCGCCGAGCGCATCGCGCAGGAGCTACGCGAGCCGTTCCCGCTCAACGGTCGCGACTGGTTCCTCACCGCATCGATCGGGATCGCACTGGCGGCCCCTGGTCGGGGCAGCCCGGACGATCTCCTGCGCGAAGCCGAGATCGCCATGGTCCGCGCCAAGGGCAACGCCGGCCAGCGCCACTTCCTGTTCGAGCCATCCATGAGCGACCAGTCGCTCGAGCGACTGGACCTCGAGAACGACCTCCGCCGCGCGCTCGATCGCGACGAGCTGCGCGTCCACTACCAGCCGATCGTCTCGCTCGTGAGCGGTGTCGTGGTCGGGTTCGAAGCCCTCGTCCGCTGGCAGCACCCCACGCGCGGGCTCGTGCCGCCCCTCGCGTTCATCCCGATGGCCGAAGAGACCGGCCTGATCGTGCCGCTCGGGCGCTGGGTGCTTGACGCGGCGTGCCGCCAGGCGGCCGTCTGGAACGCCACGCGTACTGGCAAGGGGACGCCACCGTTGTTCGTGTCGGTCAACCTGTCGGCGCGCCAGTTCACCCAGACCGACCTGGTCGAGGATGTCCGCCAGACCCTGGCGCATACCGGCCTCGAGGCCGACGCGCTCGAGCTCGAGATCACCGAGAGCGTCCTGATGGACCAATCCGAGGCAGGGATCCGAGCGCTGCGCGACCTCCGCGGCCTGGGCGTGCGGCTGGTGCTCGACGACTTCGGGACGGGCTATTCGTCGCTGTCCTACCTGAAACATCTGCCGCTCGACACGATCAAGATCGATCGCACCTTCGTGGCCGGTATCGAGGAGACCGCCGACCGCTCGATCGTCGACGCGGTCATCGCACTGGCGCACGGCCTCGGGATCGGCGTGGTGGCCGAGGGCATCGAGACCGACGAGCAGGCCGATCGCCTGCGCGAGCTCGGCTGCGACCTCGGGCAGGGCTACCTGTTCAGTCGCCCCGTGCCCGCCGAGCAGACGGCCGTACTGCTCGGCTCGCTTGGGAAGGCGACCGCAGCGGCCGCGCCTCGAGCGACGGCTCGACGCACCCGCACGAGGACGCTGCGCCGGGTCGTCTAGGGTCGCGCCGGTTGCGACGGGGAGCGTCACCACCGTAGATTGTCGATCGCGCCCCGGATCGCGGCGCCCTTCCCCGCTGGAGGAAGCCTGGTCGTGCTCGCGCGCTCCTCGCCCGGCGGAACCGCTCCCATCGTCTTCCGTGGCGCCCGACTGATCGATGGCACCGGAGGCCCGGTGCGGGTCGACGTGGACGTGGTCGTGGAGGGCGATCGGATCGCCGCCGTCGCCGCGCCCGGATCCGCTGCCCCGCTTGCCGGCGCGACGGTCATCGACGCGTCGGGCGGTACGCTGCTGCCTGGCCTGATCGATTGCCACGCCCACTACACCATCGACCCGACCGTCGAGGACGGGTTCCTGCTCTACCGCCACGAGCCGATCGAACGACTCGTCCTGCGTGCCGCCGGCATGGCCCGGCGGGCCCTCGAGGCGGGCGTGACGACGGCGCGGAGCGGCGGGTCGCCCGCGAATCTCGACGTGGTCCTGAGCGCGGCGATCGCCGCCGGCCAGGTCGTGGGACCGCGCCTGCTGGCCGCCGGGCCCGCCCTGACGATCACCGGCGGGCACGGGCACCTCTTCGGCCGCGAAGCCGACGGCGAGCTCGAGTTCGTTCGCGCGGTCCGCGCCAACGTCCGAGATGGCGCGGACGTGATCAAGATCGTCTCGAGCGAGGCGGCCATGCTCACGTCGTCGGTGGCCGGCGTGGAGGAAGTGAGCGGCGCCGAGCTGGCGGCCGTCGTGAACGAGGCGACCAGGCTCCGACGACGGGTCCTCAGCCATGCCCAGAACAGCGAATCGGTCCGACGATCCGCGCGGGCGGGCGTCGCGAGCGTGGAACATGCGTTCCTCGCCGATGAGGCGGCCCTCGCCACGCTCGTCGAGACCGGCACGACCCTCGTGCCGACGCTCACCGTGACTGACGTCTGGCGGGACCTCGAGGGCCTGACGCCCGCACAACGCGAACGCCAGAACGAGATCGAACGGCTGCATCGCCGGTCATGCGAAACGGCCATCCGACTCGGGGTCGAGGTGGCGACCGGCACCGATACCGGCGTGCGCGGTGTCCTGCCCGAGATGCTCTGGCGAGAGGTCGTCCTCCTCCACGACCACGGGGCCTCCGCCATGGGGGCGATCCAGGCTGCCACGTCCACGGCAGCCCGCCTCCTCGGGATCGATGACGAGGTAGGGATCGTGGAGCCGGGCAAGATCGCCGACATGATCCTGGTCGACGGCGATCCGCTCAGCGATCTCAGCCGGCTGGCCCGCCCGCGGATGGTCATGCACGCCGGCCGCCTCATCCCGCTCCCGGTGGCCTGACCGGCCCGATCAGGCAGGCGCGGCGACCTCGTCGCGTCGTGCTTCCGCCATCCGGCTGGTCCGACTGTCGCTGGCGAACAGGATCACGCCCAGCAGGCCGATCACGGACGCCAGCTGCAATGCCACAGCAAGTCCGAGCGCGATGGCGATGGCGGCACCCAGAAGCGGCGCCAGGATGCTGGCCCCGTTGACGAGCGCCGTGTCGATGGAGGTGAACGTGACCCCGTATGGCCGCGGGATGCGCTTCATCAGCTCGTCGAACAGGGCAAGGTCGACGCCGGCGCTGAAGACCGCGGCCAGGGCCGTGAGCGCGGCGACGAGGATGAGCTGGTCCACCAGCGACAGCGCGGCGGGATAGAGGGCGTTGACGAACAGCGTGACCAGCAGGACCAGCGTGCCACCGCGCTTGACCGACACCTTCCGCCACAGTTGGTAGCCGACGAGCAGCGCCAGCGCCTGACCGGTAGCGATGATCCCGATCCAGGCATCCGGGGCGCCGACCTCACGGACGTAGTAGAGCGGGATGAGCGGCAGGGCGAAGCGTGTGCCGACCACGTACACCAATTGACGCGCGCTGTAGCGCAGGAACGCCGGCTCCGAACGGACCGTTCGCACGATCTCGCGCAATCGATCCAGCCGTCGACCGGCGGACGCGAGCGGTCGGGCCGCGTGCGCGGGTACGCGGAATTGGCTGGAGAAGCGGAAGCTGACGAGGCCTGCCACGGTGAATCCGACGAAGACGATCTGGTAGTTCGCGGGAAATGGCAGGCGATCCAGCAGCTGGCCGATGATCGCTACCGTGATCGCGGTCGTCAGCCCCATGATCGCCCAGCGCCGCCCCATGATCTCGTAGCGGCCACGCGGGCCGGCGGCGCCATCCATGACGATCGGAAAGGCGACCATGCCGAGGGTCGAGGGGATCGCGGCGATCGCCCAGACGACCAGCAACGCCGGCACGACCATCTGGCGAGGTGCGAGGAGTACGACCACCGCCGCCACCGCGTATGACAGGTGCGCGAGCAGCCGCGAACCGCTGTACCAGGGCACGATCCGTGGCTTGCCCTGGAGGAATTGACCGAGCGGGATCGCGAGGAGGAACCCGCTGACCGCGGGTATGGCGGTCAGCAGGCTGACCTCGAACTCCGATCCACCCAGCCGGACGATGAACACGGGGAGGAACGGGACCACCGAGTTGATGATGCCCATGGCGACCGAATCGCCACGCATCATCTGGTAGTTGCGGAGCTCCGTCGTCGACTGCGACCGGACCCCGTTCTTCCGCCGGTCGAGCACCGCGGGCAGCCCTCGCGGGCGGTTCAGACGACTGAACCACGGACGGGTCGCTGGCACGCCCGACATTGTAGATTGTCGACAACGACGCGCGATCCTCGCCTACAATCCCTGCGCCATGGACACTCGGTGTCATGGCCGATACGGGCGAGGTGGCGGTGGCACGACGGGTCGGCGACGCGATCGTCGAGGTCCTCGAGACGTCTCAGGTCCGAACGGTGTTCGGCATCCCCGGGATCCACACCCTCGGCCTGTATGACGCGCTGGCCGCCGCTCCGTCCATCCGGCACATCCTGACCCGCCACGAGCAGGGCGCCGCGTTCGCGGCGGACGGATACGCCCGCGTCACCGGTCAACCGGGCGTGTGCTCGACGACGACCGGGCCAGGAACGTTCAACACGCTGGCCGCCGTCGCCGAGGCCTGGTCGGATTCGTCGCCGGTCGTGGTCCTGGCCGGGCAGATCGACGCGACCCTCGATGGACTGGGTCGTGGCGTCCTGCACGAGACGCCGGACCAGGGTCGCTCCTTCGAGGCGGTCACCTCGTTCGTCGGGCGTCCGAGGACCGCGGCGTCGATCCCCGCGGCAGTCGGCGAGGCCCTCCGGTGCGCGATGACCGGCCGCCGTCAGCCCGCCTACGTGGAGCTACCGACCGACCTGTTGACGGCCAGCGCCGACGGCGACCCGCCGCGGACGGCATTCCCCGACCCGCTCGCCCCGGATCCGGACGACGTCGTCACGGCGGCGCGCATCCTGTCGGCTGCTGAGCGGGTCGTGATCGTGCCCGGCGCCGGGGTGCAACGCGCCGGAGCCGCGGCAGAGCTCCGCCGTCTGGCGACTCGGCTCGACGCTCCGGTCATGACAGCGATCACCGGCGCGGGCGCGATCCCCGCCGATGACCCGTTGTGGGCCGGCGTGCTCAATCCCGGGCGCGATGAATGTCGCGCCCTGCTGGCAGAGGCGGACGCCGTGCTTGTCGTCGGCTGCCGCCTCGACGACGTGCAGACCGCACGCTGGACGCTGCCGCTCCCGAACCTTGTCCAGATCGACGTCGATCCCGCGGCGCTCGGTCGCTCGTACCCGGTCGAAGCGGCGGTGTGCGGCGATGCGCGCCTGGCGCTGGAGGGCCTGCTCGCGGAGCTGGGTCGTCGAGCGACATCCGTCGATGTGGGTCGAGGAAGCGATCGGGCACGAGTCACTCGCGATCGTTCGTTTGACGGCGTCTCGGGGGAGCAGCGCGCCGTCCGCGACGCCTTCGCCGCTGCTCGTGCCGCCCTGCCGCGCGAGGCGATCCTGACCCACGACGCGGCGCGGCTCAACTCCTGGACCGGCTACTGCTGGCCGGTGTACGAGCCGGATGGATCGATGTTCCCGTGGGGTTCCGCGACGCTCGGGTTCGCCCTTGGAGCGGCCAACGGGGCGGCCGTCGCCGCGCCGGGTCGGCGTGTCGTCGCATCGTGCGGAGACGGCGGCTTCCTGTTCACCGCCATGGAGCTGGCGACGGCCGTCGCGCACCAGCTCGATGTCACGGTCCTCATCCACGACGACGCGGCCTTCGGCTCCATCGCCGACTACCAGATCCTCCGGCACGGGCGGGCCTATGCCACGGATCTCGTCAATCCCGACCTGCTCGCATTCGCGCGGTCGTTCGGCGCCCGAGCCGAACGCGTCGAGTCCGTGTTCGAGCTGCCCGCGGCGATGGCGCGAGCGACGGCCGAGCCAGGCCCATCCGTCGTGATCCTGACCGGTCCCCTCGGCCAGCCGTGGGGGTAGCGGCGCCGTCCCCCGCGGTCAGGCGATGATCAGCTCGCCACCGTGGATGTCGACGTTGGTGCCGGTGATGTATGCGGCGTCATCCGAGGCGAGGAACGCGATCAATGCGGCGATCTCGGCCGGTTCGGCCAGCCGGCCCAGTGGGATGGACGCGAGCACCTGGCTCATCCGTTCGGTGTCCGTGGAGCCTCGGACCATGGGCGTGTCCACGATCCCCGGCGAGATCGCGTTGACGGTGATGCCGTCGCGCGCCCACTCGCGGGCAAGGTGGCGGGTCAACCCGAGCACGCCCGCCTTGGCGGTCGTGTAATGGACGCCGCCGAGGGTGCTCGTCGCCCGGCCGGCCATCGACGCGACGTTGACGATGCGGCCGTGGCCGGACGCTCGCAGCGCCGGGTAGGCCGCGCGGGCGCACAGGAACGAGCCGGTCAGATTGGCGTCCACCACCAGGTGCCATTCCTCGGGCGTCACGTCGGCGGCACGGGTCGACCGCAGGATCCCGGCGTTGTTGACCAGGATGTCGATCCGTCCGAGCTGCGCCACGGCGTCGGCCGCCAGGCGCTCGGCGTCGGCAGGGTCCGTGACATCCGTCCTGACGGCGATGGCGCGACCGCCGCTCGACGCGATCGAACGCACGACCTCGTCGGCGGTCTCGGCGTTCAGGTCGGCGACGGCCACGGCGGCGCCATCAGCCGCGAGACGTTCCGCGACCGCCCGTCCGATCCCCTGCCCCGCCCCGGTCACGATCGCCACTCGCCCATCGAATCGCCGCTCGACCACGCCCACCTCCTCGCTGTCCGCGGTGCATGTGTCCGCTCGCAGATGCTAGCGCGGTGACCGACGCACCCTCGCCCGGGATGCTCACCGGCATCACGATCCGCCGTGCCACGCCCGACGACGCGCGACCGACCTACGACGTCTTCCTCGAGGCGGCGGACGATCTCGCGCGGACGCGCGGCTGGACGGCGGTGCGCAGACCCAGCGAACCACCCGAGCGCTTCATGGCCTTTCGCGCGAGTGCGCTCCGACACGATCCGGACGGCTTCTGGGTCGCCGAGGTCGACGGGGGCCTCGTCGGGTTCGGCATCGCCGTCCAGCGCGAGCACGTCTGGTACCTCGCCGCGCTCCACGTTCGGCCGGCCTACCAGTCGCGCGGGCGTCGGTGCCGAGATCGTCCGGCGGGCGCTCGCGGCCGCGGCACCCGGCAGCCTGCTGACCGTCGGCGCCGACGCCCGGAACCCGGTTTCCAACGGCCTGTACGGCCGCTTCGGGATGTTCCCGCAGCTCGCCCTGATGGAGCTTGCCGGTCCGGCCACGCCTGGCGCCACCGACATGCTTCGCGAAGGCGTGCCCGACGCTGGTGCGCTCGACGCTATCGACCGCGCGACGCTCGACGCGGCACGGCCGGAGGACCACGCCTTCTGGGCATCGGTCTCCACCCTGCACGCGTACACCGTCGTGCGTGACGGGCGAACGGCAGGGTATGCCTACGTGCAGTCCGACGGCGCCATCGGGCCGATCGCCGTCGTCGATCCGGTCGATCTCGCGCCCGCAGTCGACGCCTCGGTGGCCGTCGCGGCGCGTCTCGGCGCGACCTCAGCGCGGCTCCGGATCCCGGGCGTCGCGCGTGACGCGATCGGGCGATTGCTTGCTCGCGGCTGGCGTTATGGCGATGCGGTGACCCTGGTGCTCACCTCGGCCCCATGGGGGCAGTGGGATCGGTACGTCACGTCCGGCGCAGACGCACTGCTGTGATCGACGTCGTCCTTCGCAACGCGCAGCTGTACGACGGGACGGGCGGGCCCTCGGTCCGGGGCGACATCGGGATCGTCGGCGACCGGATCGTCTCCGTCGGTGCGTCCGTGCCGGCCGGGCTGGCACGCGAGGAGATCGACGTCGGCGGGCGGGCGGTCGCGCCGGGGTTCATCGACCTCCACACCCACTCGGACGTCTCCCTGCTCAGTGATCCGGGGTGCCTCAGCGCGATCGAGCAGGGGATCACCACCCAGGCGGTCGGCCTGTGCGGCTTCTCGGCCGGGCCGCTCTCGTCGGACAGCCTCGCGGGCATGATCGACGAGGAGCCGGTCTTCGCCTTCCCCGGCGTCGACTGGACCTGGACCACGATCGGCGGCTATCGCGAGGCCGTCGCCGACGCACGGCCGGCGACGAACGTCACGACGTTCGTCGGTCACAACACGTTGCGGCGGTTCGTGATCGGTGGCGCGAACCGGCCGCCCACGCCCGCCGAGCTCGAACGGATGCGGTCTCTCGTCCGGGAGGCCATCGACCAGGGCGCTCGAGGGTTCACGACCGGCCTGTCCTATGCACCCGGCCTGTTCGCGACGGTCGACGAGCTCGCGGCCCTGGCCGGCGTCGCGGCCGAGCGCGGCCTCACCTATCACACCCACATGCGCTACGGCGACCTCGACGTCCGCGGCTCGGTGCGGGAGGCGCTCGACACCGCCGAGCGCGCCGGCGTCATCCTCAACATCTCGCACATGTACCCGCGCGCGAACCAGCCGCTCGAGGAAGCCGACGCCTTGCTGGCGATGCTGGACGATGCTCGCGGTCGCGGCGTCGAGGTGACGTTCGACCTGACGATCTTCAACCGCGGCGGCGGGGCGTTGGTCCAGTCCCTCCCGGGCTGGGCGCGCGACGGCGGAAGCGCGGCCACCGATGCGGCCATCCGCGATCCGGCATCGCGTGCCCGGCTCGTCGCGTTCCTGACCGGACCCGACGCCGACTTCTGGATGGCGGATTGGGACGATCAGGTCATCTGCAAGGTCAATCGCCCCGAGAACGCGAGCCTCGCCGGTCGGTCGATCGGCGAGATCGCCCGAGAACGGGGCCGGCCACCGATCGAGACCGCCCTCGACCTCGTGCTCGAGGACGGCCAGTTCTGGATCGCGCCGACGATCAAGGACCAGGGCCACCTCGACCGACTCATCGCGAGTCCGCTGTGCGTGCCGATCGGTGACGGGTTCGCCAACCACCCCGAGAAGCACCGCGCCTACGGACTCATGCCCAAGAGCTTCGGGACGTTCCCGCGGGTGCTCGGGTCGTATGTCCGCGACCGTGGCGTCCTGACCATCGAAGAGGCCGTCCGCAAGATCACCGCCGAGCCGGCCCGACGGCTCGGGCTGGACGACCGCGGACGCCTGGCAGCGGGACTCGCAGCGGACCTGGTCGTCTTCGATCCCGCGACGATCGGCAACCGGGCGACCGAAGCAGACCCGGCGGCGCGGCCGTCGGGGATCGACCGCGTCATGGTCAACGGGACATGGGCCGTGATCGACGGTCGGTCTACGGGAGCCCGGACGGGGCGGTCGCTCTGACCGTCTCGTGGGCGGCGAGCTCCATCACAGGTGGTCGCGTGGGATGTCGACCTCCCACTCTCGCGCCCAGATCGACTCGTCGTCCTCGTGCGCGGCCATCCTGACCACCAGTCCGAAGGTTTGGGTCGTGCACGTCAGATCGAGCTCGGCCGTGACCCGGATCGTGACGCCATCGCGCACGATCTCGAACTCGCGCCGGCTCTCCGCACGTGCCGACGTCGGATCGTCGGCCCCGATGGTCGATCGGTCGAAGCCCGAGAGCGCGATCGCCCGGCCGGTACGGTCGAGGTGACTGAGCGGTCCAGCGACGCTGTTGGTGACCGACGATTCGCCGCTTCCCGCGTCGTGGCGCACCTCGCGGCTCCAGGCGCCGGCACGTAACTCCGTGACGGGCGCCGGCGGCCCCCACGTGGGCTCGCCCAGGTCCGCAAGCGCCGCATCTTCCGGCCGTGGAGGTCGCACCGGCAGCTCCAGTGTCGACGGCCCTTCCTGCACGGTCACGGTGACTGCCTCCGGCGATGGCCAGACCATGGGCCAGTAGTCCGTCGACAGCGCGAGACGCACATGGTGGCCCGGCAGGAACGCGTACGCCACGTCGTTGAGTTGCACCCGGATCGTCGTCGGCTCACCGGGCACCATCGGGCGGGGCGCCGCGTGACCATCGCGGTGGGTGAGGTTCAGCACACCGAACGTCACCCTCGTCGATGCCCCGTCGGGCGCGACATCGCACAGCCGGACCGCGACGAAGGCGGATGGTCGATCGACCGAGAGGGCGAGCGTCACGACCGGAGCCCCGAGGATCTCGAGCCGACCGTCGAGCGGAGGGGAGTCCCATGTCAGCGACCGGCCGTCGTCCTCGCGCTGGTCGCCGGGAAACTCCGGCCCGCGCCCGCCGGTGCCGTACGGGCACCACTCGCCGCCCGCCAGGCCGGTGACCCGGGGCGACGCCCAGGCAACCACGGCATCCCCGGGCGCGTCAGCGAGCCGGCCGGCTCGGAGGAACCAGTGTCGTCGCTCGATCCGTGGCGATGGCCACTCGTCCTCGCCGATCCAGCGGCCGGGTGCGGTCGAGTAGAACGGGCGAGCCGGAAGGGCCTCGGCCATCCAGGCCCGGAGCATCGGGCCTTCCATCGCTCCGCGGTCGACACCCTTGAGCCAGTGGTCGAACCAGCGGACGACGTCGGCCAGGAAGTCGTAGCCGGGTCCCGGCACCGCCAGGTGCGGGTACGCGTGCGCCCACGGCCCGATGACCGCCCGGCGGGGAACGCCCAGGCCCCCGAGCAGCCGTGGGATGGCGTTCGAGTATCCATCGAGCCAGCCGCCGACGGCCAGGACCGGGACCTCGATCGCCGAGTAGTCTTCGATGACGGACCCGTGGCGCCAGAATTCGTCACGCCGCTGGTGCCGAAGCCACGATCCGATGGGTACCGACACCTCGGCCATGCGCCCTCGCCACATGTCGCGCCATCGCTCGCCGACGAGGGCGGGGTCGGGCGGCAGGGCCAGGAGGGCCTGGAACATCGCTCCCCAGTCCAGCGTGTCGGTGAGCAGGCAGCCGCCCATGTAGTGCATGTCGTCGGCGTAGCGGTCGTCGGTGGAGCACGACGTGACGATCGCGCCCAGCTCGGGCGGCCGGAGGGCGGCGATCTGGAGGGCGTTGAATCCGGACCACGAGTTGCCGATCAGCCCGACCTTCCCGCTGCACCACGGCTGGCGGGCGAGCCACGCGATGGCCTCCACCCCATCCGCGAGTTCCTGGGCCAGGTACTCATCGCGAAGGATGCCGTCAGATTCACCGGAGCCGCGGATCTCCAGTCGAACGCCGGCAAAGCCGTGGCCTGCGAGATACCCATGGAACGGCTCGTTGTTGACGGCGGTGAGATCGCGCTTGCGATAAGGGTTGTATTCGACGATGGCGGGGACCGGCTCGGTCATCGCGTCGCGTGGAAGGAACACGCGAGCGGCCATCCGCTCACCGTCGGCGAGCGGGATCCAGAGATTCTCGATCTCCTTGATCGGGCGTGGGAGATCCCTGAGGACGTGCATGTCGTGCCTTGTCGAGTTCAGCAGCCATGGTGAGCGTGCGGCCGGATGGCGTAGATTGTCGACAATCCGCGGGTGCCGGGCTGGTCGACGGTGCATGGAGGCAGACGTGACGGTGGCGCAGACGGCCGCTCCGGCCGCTCCAGCCGCAGGCCCTGCTGTCCCGTATCGTTGAGGGTCGCCGACGCCCTCGCCCGCATCCTGGCCCATGAGGGCGTCGAGTTGCTGATCGGGTACCCGGTCAACCCGTTGATCGAGGCCGCAGCCGCGGTCGGCATCCGGCCGATCATCGTTCGCCAGGAGCGCACCGGCATCCACATGGCCGACGCCATGAGCCGGGTCACATCGGGCCAGCGCATCGGCGTGTTCACGATGCAGTCGGGGCCAGGGGCCGAGAACTCGTTCGGTGGCGTGGCCCAGGCGTACGCCGACTCCGTCCCGATCCTCCTCCTGCCGGCCGGTCACGACCGACGGGACATGGGCATCGCCCAGAACTTCCGGGCCGTCGAGGCGTATCGCCCGATCACGAAATGGGCCGACGAGCTCCGGGTCTCGCGGGCCCTCCCCGACACCATGCGTCGAGCCTTCGCGCAGGTGCGCAACGGCCGGCCTCGACCGGTCCTCGTGGAGATCCCTTGGGACGCGTACGACGACGAGGTCGAGCCACCGGACGGCTATCGACCGGCGGTCCGAGCCCGATCGGCACCCGATCCGATGGCGATCGAAATCGGCGGTCGACCTGCTCATGGCGGCCGATCGACCGGTCATCTACGCGGGCCAGGGCGTCCACTACGCCCAGGCCTGGGATGGCTTGCGTGCCCTCGCCGAGCTGCTCGGCGTCCCGGTGACGACGAGCCTCCAGGGCAAGAGCGCCTTCCCGGAAACCCATCCGTTGTCGCTCGGATCTGGCGGTCGGACGGTGTCTCGTGCGCTCGATACGTTCGTGGCCGAGGCGGATGTCGTGCTTGGCATCGGCTGCAGCTTTACCCCGACCGGGTACGGGATCGGCTGGCCGGCCGGCAAGCGCTACATCCACGCCACGGCTGACGCCGGCGATCTCGATCAGGGTGTGCCCGCCGAGATCGCGATCGTCGGCGACGCGGCGCTCGTGCTCGACGCCCTGATCGAGTGCGCCACCGAACGATCGCCGACGCCACGCACGGAGCGCGCGACGACGATCGCGTCGCGCATCGCGAGCCTCAACGATGCGTGGCGATCCGAGTGGACGTCCAAGCTCCGCTCGGACGAGGTCCCGTTGACGCCCTACCGGGTCATCTCGGATCTCGCGGCGACGGTGGATATCGCTCGCACGATCATCACTCATGACGCCGGCAGCCCTCGCGACCAGCTCTCGCCGTTCTGGCCGGCCACGGAACCGCTGTCGTACATCGGCTGGGGCAAGACCACCCAGCTCGGGTACGGCCTGGGGCTGGCGATGGGCGCCAAGCTCGCCCACCCGGACCGGCTGTGCATCAACGTGATGGGTGACGCGGCCTTCGGCTTCACCGGGCTCGACTTCGAGACCGCGGTGCGCGAGCGGATCCCGATCCTCACCGTGGTGCTGAACAACTTCTCGATGGCGATCGAGCTGCCGATCATGCCCATCGCCACCGAGCGCTATCGGAGCACGGACATCGGGGGCGATTGCGCCGCGATCGCCCGAGCCCTGGGCGGCTACGGCGAGCGGGTCACGGCGCCCGGCGAGATCGTCCCCGCGATCCGGCGCGCCGTCGCGGCGACCGAGAACGGGACGCCCGCCCTCCTGGAGTTCATCACCTCGCAGGAGCTCGCCCTCTCGCTGCCGGGAGACACCGGCCTGTAGATTGTCGACGTGGGCATCGCGAAGGTCCTCCCGGGGCGGCTTGCGCTCGTCGCGGACCACCTCGTCCTCGCGCTCCGGGAGCCCGGCTCGGGCGACGACCCGACCTTCGTCCTGAGCTGGTACAGCGTGGCCTACTCGGCCGATACGCCCGGCGGGAACCTTGCCTTCATGCGAGCACCGGCCGCTCTGGGCGGTGAAGCCATCCTCACCGATGCGCCGGACCTCGATCGGGCCCGTCGCGGGCGCCTCAGTCCGCGATCGTGGCCGCTCGCCGAGCCCGACGCCAGCGCGATAGCGGCGACCTTCGAGCGGACACCCATCCGGGACGGTGCCCTGGAGGGGGAGATCGTCGCCGGCGGGCTGCGGGTCGAGATCGCCTGGCGCGAGTTGGGAAAGCCCATCGTCGCGACCGGCCGGGTCGGGGCCGATCCACCGTGGGACAGCTCGACCGTGCTCATGGAGGCAGGCGCGTGGTCGGCCAGCGTGAACGGTCGATCGATCGACGGCACGCCATTCCCCAACGACGTGTGGCGACCGTGGTTGGACCGGCCGCTGTCGTCAGCGCTGGTCGCGCTGGCCGAGGTCTTCCGGGAGGTCGATGCCTGATCTCGCGACGTGATCACGCCGTGGGATAGCGTAGATTGTCGACAATCGGGCCCGCCCGAGATCCGCGATCCGCGATCCGCGATCCGTCCAGGAGGGTAGTTGTGACAAGCGCGACCGACGAGCGAGTGCGCCTCCCACACGAAGGCACCGACCGGGACGCGCTGCGGGCGGAGATGGAAGCGGCAGCGACAGATGACGCGGACTGGCTGCGGCGCATGGCGGTGGGGACGAACTACCCTGCCGGCGAGGATGTCCTCGAGGTGGCCAAGGAGGCCTACCTGCGGTTCTTCTCGACGAACGGGCTGCTGCCCGACCTGTTCCCGAGCCTCGCTCGTTTCGAGCGCGAGGTGATCGACTACGCCGCGGGGCTGTTCCACGGCCCCGATGCGGTCGGCAGCATCACGTCCGGCGGCTCCGAATCGATCCTGATGGGCGTCAAGTCCGCTCGCGATCGAGCGCGGCGGCTCCATCCCGAGATCAGCGCCCCCGAGATGGTGGTCCCGGAGTCGGCGCACCCGGCGTTCACGAAGGGCGCCCACTACTTCGGGCTGCGGGTCATCCCCGTCGGGTTCGGGCCCGACCAACAGATCGACCAGGAGGCCTACCGCGCGGCGATCGGCCCCAACACGGTCCTGCTGGTGGCATCGGCGCCCAGCCTGACCCTCGGCATGGTCGACCCGATCGAGGAGCTCGCCCCGCTCGCCGCGGAACGGGATATCGGCTTCCATGTCGACAGCTGCATCGGTGGGTTCTTCCTGCCGTTCGCCGAGAAGCTCGGCTATCCGGTGCCGAAGTTCGACTTCCGCGTCCCCGGCGTGACCACGATCTCGGCCGATCTGCACAAGTTCGGGTACACCGCGAAGGGCGCGTCCGTGATCATGTCGCGCAACCGCGAGATCTTCGACAACCAGCCGTTCCGGTTCGGAGGCCCCGCTCGCCCCGACGACTGGTACGTGACGCCGTCCATGACCGGGACACGCCCCGGCGGCTCGATCGCCGCCGCGTGGGCGGTCATGACCTATCTCGGCGAGCAGGGCTACATGGATCGCGCCGATCGGACGATGAAGTACCTCCGCCGATGGTGGGACGGGATCGAGGCCATCGACGGCCTGCGGGTCATGGGCCAGCCCCACATGTCGGTCTTCGCGGTCACCTCGGACACGCTCGACATCTATGCCATCGGGAAGGGCATGGAGGCCCGCGGCTGGATCGTGTTCGCCGACAGCCACCCCGTGCCGGCGCTTCGGTACATGCAGTCACCCGGGCACGAGCCCTACGTCGACGGATACCTCGCCGATCTCCGCGAAGTGGCGGAGCTTGTGCGCAGTGGTCAGCTCACGTCGGAGAGCGGGCGGGCACGCTACACCTAGCCGGCGTCCCCCGGTTCGAACGACGCTTCGATGGCCTCCCGGATCGCGGGCAGAGCACGCTCGATCTCCGCGTAGTCGACCTGATCGGCGATGTCGCCGGCGCCACTGCCGACGAGGACCGTCCGCAGGTCCCGCAGGCGATCGAGCACGAACCCGACCGGGTCCGCGGTGAGCTGTTCGTCGAGGAAGCGCTCGCCGACGTCACCCTTCTCGAACTGCGGGTGGTAGTGGTAGATGACGTCCCCATGCTGATCGCGGAACAGGTCCGCCCGCCAGATCCCGGAGCCGACCGGCAGGAAGCGCAGGCCGGCCACGCCGGCCGGGGCACCAGGGATGTCCTCGTATTCGACGCGCCGGATCTCGACCCGTGCGCCCGATTCGGTGTCGACGCCACGCTGGATCCAGTGGCCGGCAGTGATCACGATCGGGCCCGAGATGTAGGCGTACAGCATCGATTCCTCCTTGGACACGGCGTCGACAGCCGTCCGGTCAACCGCGCCTCGTCGACTTCGGATCGAGGGCGTCGCGGACCCCGTCGCCGATGAAGTTCACGGCGAGGACCAGCAACGCGATCACGATCCCAGGTGGCAACCAGACCCACGGCAGGTCCTGCAGGGTGGAGGGCGCGGTGGCCGCGTTGATCATCTCGCCGAGGCTCGGGACGGGCGGTCGCACACCCAGCCCGAGGAAGGACAGGGACGCCTCCAGCAGGATCGCCTGGGCGACACCGAACGTCGCGACGACGGTCAGTGGACCAAGGATGTTCGGCAGGAGATGGCGCACCGCGATCTCACGGTCGCTCGTGCCCACGACCCGGCTGGCGGTGACGAACTCCGCCTCGCGCAACGAGAGCAGCTGACCGCGGACGAGCCGGGTGGTATGCGGCCAGCCCAGCAGGCCGATGACCGCGATCACCGAGGTGAGACCGGGCCCGACGATCGAGATGAACACGATGCACATCAGGATCAGCGGGATGGCCAGGAGCGTGTCGGTGAACCGCATGATGATCTGGTCGCGGATCCCTCCGCTGAACCCGGCCACCATCCCGAGCGTGGCACCGACCAGCATGTACAGGGCGACCGCACCGAACCCGACCACGAGCGAGATCCTCGTCCCATGGACGACCCGCGCGAGGATGTCGCGTCCGGACAGGTCGGCACCAAGGGGATGGCCCTCGCCAGGCGGCTGGCGGATCGCGCCGTAATCGGTCGCGAGCGGGTCGAGCGGGACGATGAACGGCAGGAACACAGCGATCGCGACGATCGCGACGAGGATCACGAGTCCGACGATCGCCAGCCGGTGGCGCAGGAACCGTCGCAGCGGACTGCCGGACCAGGCTCTCATGGTCGCCGGCAACGACCTGCTGCGGATCGAGGGGCGCCAGGAGCTCAGCGGGGACGGACATATCGGATCCGTGGGTCGACGGCGGAGTAGGCGAAGTCGGCGAGGATGCTGGCGACGAGGGTGAACACCCCCACGATCAGCACGACGCCCATCATCAACGCGGGGTCACGGTCTCTGGCGGCCCGGACGGCGAGCTGACCGAGGCCCGGCCAGTTGAACACCGTCTCGGTGATCACGGCCCCGCGATCAGCTCAGGCAGGATGAGCGCGAGGATCGTGATGATCGGGATCAACGCATTCCGGAGGGCATGGCGGATCATGACGATCCTGCCCGACAGCCCCTTTGCGCGGGCGGTCGTGATGTAGTCGCTGCTCAGGACGTCCAGCATGCTCGCGCGCGTGTAGCGCATCAGCAGAGCGGCGTTGGCAAGGCCGAGGATCATCGCCGGCATGACGATGTGCGCGGCCCGGTCGACCAGGTCGTGCTCCTTGCCGAACGTGAACAGCTCCCCGACGGGCAGGACCTTGAGTGTCACACCGAACACGTACAGCGCCACGAGACCGAGCAGGAAGGGGGGCGTGCTGATCAAGAAGATCGTGAAGCCGGACAGGGTGTAGTCGAGGCGGCCGTATTGGTTGACCGCGGAGGCGACGCCGAACGGGATGCCGACGAGCAGGGCGATGATGGCCGCGGCGAGCATCAGGGTCAGGGACGGACCGAAACGATTGGCGACCTCGACCGCGATCGGCCGTCCACTGACGATCGAATACCCGAGGTTGCCCTGCAGGACGTCGCCGAGCCACCGCGCGTAGCGGATGGGGACCGGCTGGTCGAGGCCGAGCTCGCGACGACGGGCCTCGATGTCTTCCGGCGTCAGGCGGGAGAGCACCTCCGGGTCGAGTCGCGCGAGGACGGGATCCCCTGGTGCCGCGGACAGGACGAAGAACGCGGCGATCGTGATCCCGATCAGGACCGGGATGGCGATGAGCACACGCCGGAGGAAGTAGGCGCCCACGACACCCCAGGCTAGATGGCGGCGCCCGCCGGGTTCCGGCGGGCGCCGCTGGTGATCCGATCGGAAGGCAGGTGCGCTACTCCAGCGTCCACGCCTCCACGTCCATGAACGTCTCGCGCTCGTTCAGGTGGATGTCGAAGCCGCCACCCAGGCCCTTCGACGCCACCATCACCAGGTTCGGCGAATAGAGGTTCGCCTGCGGAACGTCCTCGTTGAGGATCTTGGCCAGCTCATGGTAGATCTCGTCCTGGGCCGCCGCATCGGCGGTCGAGCGACCCTGTGCCCAGAGCTCGAAGATCCTTGGATTGCGGTAGGCCGATTCGAAATTCGGATCGTCGACCTTGAAGTACTGGGCCGACCGGTCGGGCGACAGGCCTTCGCTGCCGCCGACGGCGATGAAGCCGTCCCACTGGGTCCGATCGTTGTATTTCGCGAGATACGTCTCGTTGTCCGTCGGAAGCAGCTCGACCGTCACGCCGGCGGCCTGCAGGTCGCTCTGGATGAGCGGCATGATCGCCTGCGCGTCAGGGAAGGTCTGGTTGTACAGGAGCTTGAAGGTCTCTCCGTTGTAGCCGCCATCGGCGAGCAGCTGCTTGGCCGTGTCGACGTTGTAGTCGTACCGGTTGAGATCGTCGTATTCGGTGAAGCCGGGCGGGTTGATCAACACCTTGGCCCGACCCTTGTAGAAGTCGTCCACGATCGCCTTCCGGTTGATGGCCGTGTAGAAGGCCTGGCGGACGCGCTTGTCGCTCCACGGAGCGGCCTCCGTCTTGAACACGATCCGGATGATCCCGGGGTTGTCGGCGGAGATGACATTGAGCGTGTCGATCGCGGACAGCCGATCGAACTCACCGGGCGACACGCGGAACGCCAGGTCGAGGTCGCCGGACTCGAGCTGGGCGACCGCCAGCGCCGGGTCGGCGAAGAGCTTGAAGATGACGCTGCCGATCTTTGGCGCGCCCTTGAAGTACTCGGGGTAGGCCTCGAGCTCGACCGACTGGTCGGCGGTGAACTTGGTGAGCTTGTACGGCCCGGTACCGATCGTGGTGCCAGGCGTACCGACCGTGAAGTCGATGGTTTCGACGTCGGCCTTGGTGACGTCCTTGAGGATGTGCTCCGGCAGGATCACGTTGGCCATGTCGGTGATGCTGTAGAGGAACCGCGCGTTCGGTGCCGCAAGCGTCATCTCGACTGTCGAATCGTCGATCTTCTTGAGGCCCGCGGGGGTATCGGTCGTGCCCAGCACGGCCTCGGCGCCCTGGATCTGGTTCCACGCCGGCAGGAAACCCAGGAAGGCGTCGTAGTTCTGCACCGTCCAGTTGACCGTGAACATGACGTCGTCGGCCGTGAACGGCTCGCCGTCGTGCCACGTGACGTTCTCGGCCAGATGGAACGTGTACTTGGTGGCGTCCGGGGAGACGTCGAATGTTGCGGCCAGATCGCCGATGACGGTCTTCGAGTCGGCCTCCGCCTCGACGAGCGTGTTGAATACAGCACTCCACCACTGGAACTGGTTGCCAGTCTGGAACTGGACCGGGTGCCAGAAGTTGTAGTGATCGGCCAGGCGGGCGACCCGCAGTACCGATTCAGCCGGCGCGCTCGCCGACGCCTCAGCGGACGGCGCCGCCGAGCCGCTCGCCGGCGGGGCGCTAGTCGGAACGCTTGCTCCGCCGCAGGCAGCGGCGAGCAGGGCGATCGTCATCCCGATCGCTGGTAGGCGCACTCGCATCAGTCCTCCTTCTCTGAGTGTCGTTGTCGGGTCGTCTCGGATCGATCCGGCGCTCTATGCAAACGGTCCTCCTCCTCGTACATCTTCGGCCTCATGGGCCCCTGCGGTCAGATGGATCGGCCGACGATCGTGGCGAGATCGTCGCGGGTCACCGGGCGAGGGCTGACCGCCAGCAGGCGTTGCTGGGCGAATGCTCCCTCGACGATGGCCTCGATATCGGGCTCGCCGTATCCATATGCGGCCAGGCCGCCGGGAACGCCCACATCCCGGCAGAGTGCATCGATGGCACCGGGCAGGGCGTCGCTGCCGGCGAGGTGTGCGTCGCCGGCGAGGAGCCTCGCGGCTTCCTCATGCCTCCCCGGGTCGGACGGATAGGTGAAGCGGAAGGCAGCCGGAGCCGTCGCCACGACGGCGAGCCCGTGGGGCACGAGTGGCTCTGCGCTCGGATAGTCGGCCGGGAGGTAATCGCGCACGAGCCCGGCGATCGGGTACGCGCACGCATGCGGGATATGCACGCCCGCGTTGCCGAAGCCGATGCCGGCGAACGTCGCTGCCAGCATCATCCCTTCACGGGCGTCGAGATCGTCCTGGTCTGCGACGACCTGGCGGAACCAGCGCCCCAGCAGTCTGAGCGCCTCGGCGGCCCAGATGTCGCTCACCGGGTTCGCGCCGTTGTAGGCCGGCCGGGACGCCGGATCCTGGCCTGCCGGCCGTGCGCCGTAGGGGCGTGCCGTATACGACTCGAGCGCGTGGCACAGGACATCCATGCCGCTCGCGACCGTCACGCCCCGGGGCATCGTCGCGCTCAGCAGCGGGTCGACGATCGCAAGTCTCGGACGCAGCGCAGGGTGGCTGATCCCGGTCTTCACTCGCAGGTCATGGATGCCGACGATGCAGACGGGTGTGCTCTCGGCCCCGGTCCCGGCCGTCGTCGGGACGGCGATCAAGGGGTCCAGGGGGCGTGTCGGGGCGCGTCCGGCACCGATCGGCGCGTTGAGGTAGTCGTGCAGGTCGCCGTCATTGGTCGCCATGAGGTCCATGGCCTTGGCCGTGTCGATCACCGAGCCGCCGCCGACCGCGACATAGCCATCGGGCCGCGCCGAGCGTGCCCACGTGCCGGCCTCCGCCAGCGATTCGTCGGTCGGCTCGATGTGGACCTCGCTGTAGGCCGACGACGTGACGCCGGCGCCCGAGAGCAGCTGAGTCGCCCGGTCGAGGATGCCCAACGCCGCCAGGCTCCGATCGGTCACGATCGCAACGCGACGGAGCCCGAGGGCGGCGGCGTGATGACCGATCTCGTCGAACGCCCCGCGGCCGAACACGAGGGGCGGCGCTCCCCACGTGAAGACCGTTTCCGGGGGGCCGGCCACGGTCGCTGTGACAGTGGGCATCCACGCCTCTTGCGGGGGTAATCGGAGCGAGTAACATGCTACATGCAACATGGCAGTGTCAAGCGATTCCGCGCCGCGTGGCAAGGGGGATCGACTGGGCTCCAACGACCGACCCGAACCCGGACTCGCGCCGATCGGCATTCGCCCATCGCGGACGCAGGAAGTGCTCGAGGCGATCCGCGCGTCGATCATCGGCGGCGAGCTGGTGTCTGGCGGCCTCTACTCCGTCGCCGAGCTCGCCGAACGCCTCGAGGTCTCGAGGACTCCGGTACGCGAGGCCCTGATCGACCTCGCCACCCGGGGGATGGTCCGGTTCGAGCGCAACCGCGGTGTCCGTATCCTCGGAACGTCGATCCACGATCTCGAGGAGATCTTCGAGATCCGGTTGTTGTTGGAGGTACCGGCCGCCCGCCGCGCCGCCGGTCGGATGCTGCCGGTCGAGGTCAAGGGGCTTCGGGGCCACCTGGCCTCCATGGAGCGGGCCGCCGAGGCGGGCGATGTCGCCAGGCTGTGGGTCCACGACCGGCAATTCCACCGCGCGCTGATGATGGCGTCGGGCAATCGCCGCCTCGCCGAATACGTCGACACCCTGCGCGACATGGTGCTGGTCCGCGGCGTGACCACCGCGGGCCGAGCCCGCAGCCTCGAGGCGATCGTGGGCGAACACCGGGCCATCCTGGAGCGCGTCGAGGCGGGCGACGCCGAGGGCACGTCGGCGGCCTTGAGCGATCACATCGAGCAGACGGCACGACTGCTCATCGCCCAGGAACAGGACCTGCTCGAACCCGCCTGATCGACCGGTCGAGCACTGCCTAGCCCGGGTCGAACGCCAGATGCAAGGTCCGCAGCCCGCGGCTCGTGATATCGGGACGAACGTCCGGCGGATCGCCGTGCTCCGGATCGAGACGTAGGCCGGGCATCCGCCGGACCATCGTCTCCAGCACGATCTGGGCCTGGAGACGGGCGAGCGGAGCACCAGGGCAGAAATGATGGCCGAGGCCGAAACTCAGATGGCGGGCCGGCGGCCGTTCGATCCTGAACTCGTCGGGATCGTCGAACCTGGCCGGGTCGCGGTTGGCCGACCCGAGCGCCTGACGCACCAGGTCGCCTGCCCGCAGCGTCCGGCCGCCGAGCTCGACGTCCTCGGTCACGAATCGCAGGTTCATCTGGAACGGGGCGTCGAAGCGCAGCATCTCCTCGACGGCTCGGGGGACGAGCTCCGGATGCGAGCGCAGCAGGTCGAGCTGGTCCTGTTGGCGTACCAGCGCACTCATCCCCAGGGCGATCAGCTGGGTGGTCGTGTCGTGCCCGCCGAGGAACAGCGTGATGGCCGTGCTCAGCAGCTCGGCCTCCGACAGCCGTCCGCCTTCCACCTCGGCGGCGACCAGGGCGCTCAGGAGGTCGTCGGACGGGTGGCGTCGGCGCGTCTCGAGGAGGTGGTGGATCCACGCTCGGGCCTCGACGACGGCGGCATCGGCATCGGCCGCAGCCTCGGGGTCGGCCGTCCCGGATCGGAAGAAGAACGCGTTGATGCGGTAGGTCCAATCGCGGAAGCGGGCCCGATCCGCCACCGGGAAACCGGCCATCTCGGCGATCACGACCGCGGGAAGCGGATGGGCCAGGGCGGCGACCAGCTCGATCCGGCCGGTCGACAGGTGCGGATCGAGGTAGCCGTCGACCAGCTCGCCGATCCGCGCCCGCAGTCCCTCGATCCGACGGGGCGTGAAGGCGGCGCTGACCAGGCCCCGAACCCGGGTGTGATCTGGTGGGTCGGTCTGGGCCATGCCGACCGCGAAGTTCTCGTGAAGAGCGCGGTACGCGCCGGAGTCCCATCCCGCCGTCCGCTCGATGACCCGGGTCACGCGATCGGCGCTCGAGAAGCGGCGCGTATCGCGGATCGTCTGCTCGATGTCGTCCGCCCGGGTCAGCAGCCAGCAGCCCCAGCTCGGGACCCAGTGGACGGGCGATTCGGCGCGAAGGCGGCGGAAGACCGGGTAGGGGTCGTCGACGAAGGCGGGCGAATCGAGGAGCTCGTCCAGGTCGGCGCCGCTGACGGTCACGCCGACGAGTCTAGCGAGCGCCGAACCGGCGATCGTGCACGGGCACCAGATCGGCGATCCTGTCAGCCGCTACGCTGGCCGCGTCCAGTGAGGGGAGACCGCCACCGTGGATCCGGCGATGCGCCGAAGTCGCCTGCAGGGTTGCTACGTCACGATCCCGACGATGTTCCGGGACCCCGATCTCGAGGTCGACCTGGCGGCCATCCGCCGCCACGTCCGGTTCCTCATCGATGGCGGGCTGGTCACCGGCAACGCGGTCCTGCTCGCCGGGGGCGCTGCGGGTGACTTCTCGACGCTGGCGTTCGACGAACGGGTCGCCGTCGTCGAGGCGGTCGTCGACGAGGCCGCGGGGCGCGTGCCGATCGCGATGGGTGGCCAGACGACGAGCACGCGGGAACTGGTCGCGCTGGCCAAGGCGGCCGAGCGTGCCGGGGCCGACTACCTCCAGGTGTCGCCGCCGTTCTATTTCGGGCATACCGAGGGCGACTTCGAAGAGCACATCGTGGCCGCGGCCGATGCCGCCGGTGTCGGGCTGATCGTCTACAACACGTTCTGGACGAGCCTGGGGTTGTCCGGGGCGATGGTCGAGCGGCTGGCCGAGATCCCCACCGTCGTGAGTCTCAAGTGGTCCACGCCGGACACCGGCGCCATGGCCTTCGAGCAGGTCGTCAGTCGTTTCGCGGACCGCTTCGCGATCATCGACAACCAGATGCGCTACGTCACCAGCCACATCCTGGGCGCGCGCTCGATCGAGATCCACCAGGGCAACTACTGGCCGCAGTGGGCGGTGCAGCTGTGGCAGATGCTGGAGCGCGGCGAGTACGCGGAGGTCCAGCGGGAGATGGCGCGCGTCGCCATGCCGTTCATGGAACTCTGGTCGGAGATGGAGGCGTTCACCAGCGGCGACGGCTATCTCGACAAACTGTGCATGGAGCTCGTCGGGCTCGATTCGAGTCGGTCCCGGCCACCCACGCGGGACGTCCGGCCGCTGTTCCGCGAGAAGGCCCGGCAGATGCTCCTCGACTGCGGCGTCCCCGGCGTGGTCGACGCGCCAGTAGCCTGAGGCGCGAGGACGCCGACCCCACCCCGGGGTCCTTACCGAACGAACCAGCGACAGGCGAACCGGCCGGCGCCGTCACGCCACTGCCGCGTGTATGGGTCGATCCGCCGGATGCGCGCCTGCCCGTCCGTGCGCAGGAAGACCCACGCGACGTCCCAGTTCCCGGATCGGTAGCGAACGGGGATCGTGAGCGCGATGCGTACGAGGGGATGCGTGAGCGAGACGTACAGACCGGCGCGGACGTGGAGGAAGCCGGACCCGACGAGACTGAACACCTCGTGGGGCACCGGTTCGACTCCCGCCGGCGTGAGGTCGGCGCCCAGATCGCGGATCGCGACCTTGACCTCCCGGCCGCCGATCTGGGCCTCCTCCAGGGCGGCGAACGAGCCGGCCATCACCCGGCCATCGGCGTCGTGGGCGAGGACCTCCTCCCAGTCGTCCCGCACGATGTACCGGTAGGTCTCCATGTCGTACACGAAGTTCCGTGACGGTCCGGTCGTCCCGACGTCGAAGAACTCCTGCTCGCTCATCTTCGGCATTTCCGCGGGAGTCGGCTCGACCATCGCGCCGGCCCGGCGGCGCGGCCGGCGCAGGAGCCTCGCCGAGCACGAGGTTGGCGAGCGCCTGCTCGCCATCCATCGTGTAGAGGAAGAACGACATCTTGGGATCCGGGCCGTTGAAGCCGTGGGGCGGCTCCAGCGGTTGGCGCAGCGTCGTGATCGCGGCGACGTACGCGTCGGCGACGAGGATGGTCTCGCGGAAGTCGATGACCTCGCGGATCGGACCGTCCCAGATCGGCTCGCCGCCACCGGGGAGGATGTGCTCCTCGTACAGGAACTCGGTGTAGATCCGCAGGTCGGCACCGCGCCCGATCGCCTCGACCAGGGCGGCCTTCGAGCCGGCCACCACCGTCCGGTCCGGCGCCAGCTCCAGGACCGTCGACCAGCCGGCGTTCGTCATGACGCCGCCTGAACTTCCGTCCTGCCCGGATCGACCGCCAGCAGCCGAGCGACCGTGTGACCCATCACGTCGGCGAGCTCCTGCCCGTCGAGCAGGCCACAGGTCTCGATCCAGCGACGCGATTGCCGGTACGTGCAGAACCGGTTCTGGAAGGGCATGTCGGTGCCCCACAGAAGGTGCGTCGAACCGACGTGACGAAGCATCGACTCCAGCACCGGCCAGACTTCCCGATACGGATAGTCGAACCGGTCGCCGAGGCGGACGGGAAAGCTGACCTCGAGGTGGAGGCGCGGGTTCTGCCACGGCTCCCAGATCTCGTCTGGGAGGATGATCCGGTCGCCGTCGAGGAACGCGCGATACGGGAAGCCGTGGGTCACGCTGGCGGTCGCGTCGGGATATCGCTCCATCCAGCGCTTGAGGACGGTCAGCTCGGCCAGGAACCCGTCGCGCTCGTCCGGGTCGCCCGGGGCGGCGCCGAGCGTGAAGAAGATCGGGACGCCCAGCCCGACGGCGGCCTGCCAGAAGGGTCGGAAGGGGCCGTCGTCCCACGGTCCCGCGCCGGCGCGATAGGCATATTCGGGGATGAACTTGATGGCATGCAGCCCGTGGATCCGGATGGCGTCGTCCAGATCCCGGATGACGCGGTCGGCATCACGCGTGATCGCTGCCTCGTCGACGGGCGCCATCGAGTACAACCGACCGGGGTAGCGCCGCACGCAATCGGCCAGATAGGCGACGTCCAGACCCAGGGCCCGGTCCACGTGCATGAGGGCAGCATCGACGCCCGCATAGTCCATCTCGCCGATGCAGCTGCCCGGCCCGAACGCGACGTCGTGCAGGTTCGGCGGATAGATCTGCTTGGTGTGGTCCTCGCCGTCGATGGTCCACGTCAGCCGATGGTGGACTCGGTCGACCCGGAACCCCATCCCCTGCGCCGTTCGGAGCGGCTCCGCCGGCGTCGGATCCAGCAGGCTGCCGGCGTCGGACAGAGCCCGGTCGCGGGTCCGCCAGGCCGGTTGGTGGTGCAGCGCGTGGAAGACCTGGACCTCGCGAAGGTGGTCCGCGGCGGTCGCGTGGCCGGCCGCCGCGTCCGGCGAGACGAAGCAGTAAACGTGCGAATCGAAGATCACGGCGGGCCGGCAACCAGCTCCGGGAACGCGTCGTGGAGCCGCCCGACCGCGCCCTCGAATTCCGCGTTCGAGATCGTCCGGTACGGCGACAACATCCGAAGCGGGAAGTCGCCGAAGCCGGGGGCGAGCTTCTCGATCGCCTTGTCGTACGCGCCGTCGACGCGCCGATCGACCATCAGCGGATCGAAGACGACATGGCCGAGCCGCTCGAACCAGGCTCCGATCTCCGCCGCCTGCGCGTGCCGCCCGTTCTGCGCCGCCTCGAGGAGCGCCCAGGACTGCGTGGGAGCAAGCGCCCCGTAGGTGCCGAGGAGGGCCACCTCCCCGAACAGCGCGCCGTAGGCGATCGACTGCTCGGTCAGGAAGTGCATCAGCTCCGGCGCGTCGCGGACGACCCGCGCGACGACCCCGAGATCGCCGGTCATCGTCTTGGTGGCGACCAGGTTCGGCACCCGCTGCACGAGCTCCCGATACAGTTGACCGTCGACGAGCCGGCCCGACTTGAGCGTGTTGTAGTGCATGAAGGCTGAATCCGGGAAGGCGCCACACACCGCCTCGACGTAGTCGACGACCTCGCCATCCGACAGCGTCGACCAACTCGGGAGGGAGATCTGGAACGCGCGGAAACCGAGTCCGTGGGCGACGGCGACCCGTTCGACCACGTTCGCCGTCGAGAGGCCGATGACCCCGACCATCGGGTGGGCATCCGTACCGGCGGTCTCGTCACCGAGGACGTCGATGACGGCGCGGAACCGGGTCGAGTCCACGGCATACCCTTCCCCGGCCGTCCCGAAGACGTAGATGTGGCGGAAGCCGGATGCGAGCGCATGACGGATCGCGCGGCGGAAGATCGCCTCGTCCAGGCGCTCCGCGTCGTCCCACGGGCAGACGACGCTGACCATGACGGTGCTCGGGTAGCGCGCCATCGCGGTGCCTACGCGAGCTCGGTCGACGTCAGGCTGCCGGGAGCCGGCCGGCCTGGCGAAGCAGCGTGACGATCTGGTTGGCGGCTTCGACGTGCAGCCCTGCGACGGACTCGACCGAGCTGGCCGCGATGTGCTGCGTCAGGAGGACGTTCGGCAGGCGTGTGATGCGATCTCGCTCCGGGTCGGGGGGTTCGGGACTTCGCACGTCGAGCGCGGCGTACGCGACGTGGCCCGAATTCGAGGGCATCCGCCAGGGCATCCTCGACAACGACCCCGCCACGCGACACGTTGACGACGATGACGCCCGGCCGCATCTTGGCGATCGTCGTCGCATCGATCAGACCCCTCGACGTGTCGGTCAGGGCCGCACAGGAGACGACGATGTCGGCCCGCGCACAGAGCTCGTCGAGGGAGACGAGCTCGACCTCGGGGTCCGCCGTGCCCGCGATGTAGGGGTCGTAGGCGATGACCGTCAGCCGGAAACCGTGCAGCTTGCGGGCCACCAGGTGGCCGATCCGCCCGAGACCGATGATCCCGACCGTTCGGCTGGCCAGCCGGTGGATCTCGCCGAGCTCGGGCCACTGGTAGATGTCCCACTTGCCGTCTCGTGCGGCCATCGCGAAGGGGAGCAGGCGACGCTGTGCGGCGAGGATCAGCAGCACGGCGTGGTCGGACACCTCCTCGTTGTTGGAGGTGGGGCAGTTCCAGACCGGGATCCCGCGCTCCGCCGCCGCCTTGGCATCGACGTAGTCCATCCCGACGCTGTAGCAGACGATGCCGGCACAGTCGCGCAGCGTCGCGATGTCGTCAGCGCTGATCGGCGTCGACGTGAAGATGACGTCCGCGTCGGGCATGACCGCGCGAGCCTCGTCCGGGGAGGCGGCCACGATCAGCTGGATGCCGAGCGGCTCCAGGATCGAACGCTCGACGTCGTAGCTCCAGTCCATCACGTCGATGGCGGCTGGGATCACCACGACCGGTCCGTTGCTCATGGGGGACTCCGTGCGACATCGGGCGACCGCCATATCGTAGATTGTCGACAATCTGCGTGCGAGTCACACGCGACGGGCGAAGCGAGCGGAGTCGGACGGTTGCGAAGCCGCGGTGATCCTCGGGCCGATCGCGGCCACGACCGAATACTGGGAGGAAACCCAGGCAGATGGCACCCGGGAGACCGGTTGCCGGGTGCAGCTGCGTCGCGTACGGGAGCAGCGACCGCCGGTCCCACCACCCGTTCCGCGTCGGGACGCCGTGTTCTGGTCGATCGAGGAGCCGATCTGGCGGGCGGATCTGTTCACGACGGTCGGCAGCAGCCGCGCATTCGATGCCTCGCACTACCACCCGACCTTCGATGGATTGGTCCCGTGCGAGCGGGTCCTGGACCCGACCATCGTCGCCGACCCGGCGGCCTGGATCGAGGCCCGCATCGCCGACATCCCGGCGATGCTGGCCGAAGCGGGCCACCCGGATCTCGCCGCCGACATCGACGCCGACGCCGTGCGCCAGGCGATGCCGTCCATCCTGGCCACGATCCGGACGACGCTCGGATACCGGCCGGGGACTGGCAGCTGATCGCGCGATCGATGGATCCCGCTGCGGGCGACGACGGTCGGCGGCTCCGTGTCGGTGTGGTCGGGCTGGCCCATTACCACGTGACCGGCTGGGTCGAGACCCTCGAAGGGTTCTCCGACGAGTTGGAGATCGTGGCCCTCTACGACCCGGACCCCGACCGAGCCAGGACGCTGGCGCCGACGCACCACGATCCATCGTTGCGGTCCGGTCTGGGCGAGCGCTACCGGGCGACACCGGTCGAGGACCGGCTGGACGACGCTGATCCGTCGGCCACGACCTCGACATCGCCCTCGTCACCCTTCCGAACGCCGAGCGCACCGTCGGCCATCGAGCAGCTCGCCGCGGCCGGGATCCATCTCCTCGTCGACAAGCCGGCGGCGAAGACCGCCCCCGAAGCGCGGCATGCGTTCGAGGTTGCGCGAGTGGCGGGAGTCCGCGCCGTCGTCGGGCTCACCCGGCGCTACTCGCCCGCAGCCCGCCGCGCCCACGAGCTGATCGTCGGCCGGCGCGCTCGGGCGGCTGGTGTCGGCGGAGGCGATCTTCGCGGCGTCGTCGGTGCGGGTGCGCGACCCGGCCAACCCGCTCTTCGATCCCGAGGCGAGCGGTGGCGGCATCCTCAGCTGGCTCGGCGTCCATGACGTCGACAGCCTCCTGTGGCTGAGCGGCGAGCCGATCGCCGAGGTGAGCGCGATGACCGGGAGTGTCGGTGCGCCCGGCCTGGCGGTGGAGGACGTCATCTCGGTCGCGCTGCGGTTCGCTGGTGGCGCCGTCGGCACGCTCGCATCATGCCTACGCACTGCCGGGTCGCGGGTACCGCAGCCGCCTCGCGCTGCGCGGTCTCGACGCGTCCATCGAGCTCGGCCTCGACGAGGAGCTCGTTGTCCTCACGCCGGCGCCGACGGTCACGTTGCAGAAGAGCGCACGACGTTCGACGTGTCGCCCGGCGCCCGGGCTACGGCGCCAGCGGTCGGGCTGCCGTCCGTGACCTCCTCGATGCCATCCGAGACGGCCGCGAGACACAGGCGGACGGCGAGGCACTCGTGCGCGCCCTCGAGGTCATCGACGCCGCCTACGAATCGGCCCGAACGGGCTCGCGCGTGCGGGTCATCACTCAGTCTTAGTCGCCCGAGGGTGTTCGAGCCGAAGGCGCGAGCGAGCACGGGAGCGAGCGCACATCGCCCCGAGGCCCGAGGCGACGCGATGCGAGCCATCGGTCCGAGGGCTCCTGCGTGAGCGAGCGCGCGCAGCGAGCAACGCCCGGATCGGACGCCATTGGCCGGTCTGAGCCGCCCGAGGGCGTTCGAGCCGAAGGCGCGAGCGAGTACGGGAGCGAGCGCACCCTGCGGTGCGTGAGCGAGCGCGCGCAGCGAGCAACGCCCGGATCGGGCGCCATCGGGCGGCTATTCGCAGCGGCTAGCGCTCGTGGTGGATGGCGCGCTGGTCGAATGCGTCGCGCAGCCCGTCGCCGACGAAATTGACGGCCAGCACCATCAGGACGATGAACGTGGCCGGCGGGATCCACTGCCACGGTGTACCGCTCGAGCACCGTCACGGATCGCGCCAGGTTGAGCATGTTCCCCCAGCTCGGCGTCGGAGGCTGCACGCCCAGACCCAGGTACGACAGGCTCGCTTCGAAGATCACGACGGTCGCGACGGTGAACGTCGCGAACACCACGAGCGGCGCGATGATGTTGGGCAGGATGTGCGTCCGGATCATCTGGCCGTCCGATACGCCGATGACCCGGGCCGCCTCGATGAACGTCGATTCACGCAGGGCTGAGGACCTGGCCCCGGACGATCCGTGCGCCACGTGACCAGGTGACAGCCCCGATGATCACGACGAGCGTGACCAGCCCGGGTCCCGACCAGCGCCGCCAGGAGCAGCAGGATCACGATCTGCGGGAAGCTGAGCACGATGTCCACGAACCGCATCAGGACCATGTCGACCTTGCCGCCCAGGTAGCCGGAGAAGACGCCGACGGCCGTGCCGATCAACGTCGCGATCGCGACCGACACGAGGGCGACGAGCAGGGAGATCCGGCCGCCGACCAGAGTCCGCGCCAGGACGTCGCGACCCAGCGCATCCGTGCCCAGCAGGAACCCGTTGCCGGGCGGGGCGTTGGTGAACCCGAGCTTGAGGTTCTGCCGGTACGCCGCGTCGCTGTCGCCGAGGATGGCGAGCAGCACGATCACGATGATCGTGGCCAGCCCGAGCAACGCCAGGCGATGTCGGAGGAACCGCCGGATCGCCCGACGCGACGGAGACTCGGCGCGCGCGGCAACGATCTGCCTCGGCGTCCCGTCGCTCGATCTCGAGCTCGGTCACGTCAGGAGAGCCGGATCCGTGGATCGGCGAAGGCATACGCGACGTCGCTCACCAGGTTCGCGACGAGCACGAAGACCGACAGCACGATCGTGATCCCCATGATCACGTTGAAGTCGCGCGAGATCGACGCTGTCGACCGCCAGCTGGCCCAGGCCCGGCCAGCTGAAGACCTGCTCGAGGACGATCGCCCCACCGATCATCTCCGGGATGTAGAGCCCGATCAGCGTGATCACCGGGATCATGGCATTTCGGAACGCGTGCCGCGCGATCACGGTTCGCGGCGGCAGGCCCTTGGCCCGCGCGGTGGTGACGTAGTCGGCGTTGATCACCTCCAGCATCGAGGCCCGCGTGTAGCGCATGAACTGCGCCGCGAAGGCGAAGCCGAGGATGGTCGCCGGCAGCACGAGATGCCGCAGGAAATCGATCAGGTCGAACGGTTGGCCCGGCGTCACCATCCCTGCGATCGGGACCAGACCGAGCTGGAGGCCGACCAGCCACAGTCCACCGATGCCCAGCAGGAACGACGGCATCGAGATGCCCAGGAAGGTGATCCCAGTCAAGGCTGAAATCGAGCTTCGAGTACTGCCGGACGGCTGACAGGACACCCAGCGGGACGCCCACCAGGATGCCGCCGATGAGGCCCGTACCGACCAGCAACACGGACGCCACGAACGATCGGCCGATGAGCGGTGCGATGGCCTGCCACTCACCGACGATGTATAGCCGAACTCGCCCTGGAGGGTCGCGGATCAACCATCGGACGTACCGGATCGGGATCGGTTGATCCAGACCCGTACCGCTCGATGATCGCCTGGCGGATCTGCTGGGTCCGCCGCCTGGTCCGGCCGGATCAATGCGGACGCCGCATCGCCCGGGGCGATCGCGACGAACACGAACACCAGCACGGTGATCCCGAAGAAGACCGGGATGCTGATCAGGAGGCGACGGACGATGAAGGTGCCCATGGTCCTCGGCACGGGGGTGGCAAGGGAAGGGGGCGGAGGCTAGGCCTCCGCCCCCTGGCGTATCCGGACCGCGTGACGGTTACGCGGGATCCTTGGTCCAGGTTTCGACGGCATCGTAGTACGAGCCGCCGCCGGCCGCGGGGATGAGGATCACGTTGTGGAGCTTGTTGCTGACGATGTGGTACCGGACGGTCTGCCACATGAACAGCCACGGAAGCTCGTCGTGCATGATCTGGCACGCCTCTGCGTAGAGGGCGTTCTGCTCGTCCTTGTCGAACTCGGCCCGTCAGCCGCTTCGAGCGCCGCGTCGAGGGCCGGGATGTCGTAGTGGAACCCCTTGAACCCGTTACCACCGTTCGGATACAGCGCCGACGAGTGGAAATACGTGAAGGCACGCTGACCGGTGGGGCCGTTGGCCGCGCCGGCGAAGGCGATGTCGAATTCGCCGTTGTCGTAGTAGCGGGTCGTCCAGGCGGCAGGATCCATCGGCTGCAGCTTGACGTTGATGCCGAGGTTGTCCTCCCAGTTCTGCTGGATCGCCGTCATGACGTTCGCGGACAGCGGGTCGTTGTAGTACGTGTCGAAGATGTACTCCGCCTTCATGGTGACGCCGGCGCCGTCGAGCAGGGCCTTCGCGGCCGCCGCATCGTACGGCTGTGGCTGGACGTCGCCGGTCAGGTTCGGAAGGCCGTACAGGCACGGCACGAGCTGCGCCGAGCCGCCATAGATGTTGTCGATGATCGACTGGCGGTCGACCGCCATGAGCATCGCCTGCCGTACGTCCTTGCTGGCGAACTCCGGATGTTTCGCCTGGTTGAAGGAGATCTCGTTGTCGACGCCGGAGGGACCCTCGAAGACCGTCCCGATCGGACTCTCACGCATCCGCGCGACCTCGTCGCCCGTGACGTAGGTGAAGTCGATCTCGCCGGCCTCGAAGGCCAGGAGGGCCGTCGCCGGGTCCTTGAACTGGCGTCGGATGATCCCGTCGAGCTTCGGGGCACCACGCCAGTAGTCGTCAAAGCGCTCGAGCTCGATCGACTGCCCGGGGGTATAGGTCTTCCACTTGAACGGGCCGGTGCCGATCGCCTTGGTGGTCCACCAATCGCTGTCCTTGTGCTGCTCGATCGGGACTTCGCCGAGCGAATGCTTCGGCACCATCCAGGTCTCGGCGAACCCGGAGATCAGGTTGGCCGATTCGGGGCCGAGGTCGTGATCTCGATCGTGAGGGGATCGACGACCTTGATGCCCGAGATCGTGTCGGCGGTGCCGGCCTGGTACTCCGGAACGCCGGCGACCGGCGCCAGAGTGCCGGCATTCGAGCACCCGCCGCCCTTGGGATTGACACAGGCCTCGATGGAGTATGCGACGTCCTCGGCGGTGAACGGCTCGCCGTCATGCCACAGCACGCCGTCCCGCAGCTTGATCGTCCAGGTCAGGCCGTCCTCACTGGTGCTCCAGGATTCGGCCAGCTCGGGGATGAGCTCGTCATACGCGCCGTCGGCGACCGAATAGGTCACCAGGCGGCCGTAGATCTTGTTCCACCAGTGGGCGTCGCCACCGGCGGACAGCGGGTTGTTGGTGTCGACGTCGAGACAGCACGGGCCGATCCAGGCCGCGGTCATGATGCCGCCACTGGCCGCGGGCTCGCTCGCCGCAGGCGCGCTCGCACTGGCCGGGGCGCTGGCCGCCGGCGCCTTGCCGCGGGCGGCGCCGATGAGGTGGTCGCACCGCCGCACGCCGCGAGAAGCGGCAGCAGGATGACGGTGACGAGCAGGATGCCGATACGCGGGCGCGATGGACTTCGAATGGCCACGGGCCGCCCTCCTCCAAGGTTGCTCGTGCGATCGACCGCAGCGGCAGGCTGCGCCGCGGCCTCGCAAGCGAGATGGTAACACCGGCCGTAAGTTACACCGTGGCTGCAACCGCGCGAATCGCCAGCGAGTCAGCTCGGACGGATCGAACCGGTCCGAGGAGCCGGTCGGCCGCCAGCCCAGGACTTCCTTCGCCGGGCTGGTGTCGCGCCAGCGGAGGCTGTTCTCCGAGATCGCATCGAAGATGCCGAACCGGACCGTCGACGGAGCCGACAGGCAGCGGTCGATCATCTGGACCGCGTCCTCCTGCGCCAGGAAGCCCGGGAAATGGCGGATCAGCTCCGGCTGGTTCGAGGCGAGCACGGCACCGAGCCGGATCACCAGCACGCTCATCGGCGTTTGATCCGAGAACCACCGGGCGGCGGCCTCGCCGAACAGCTTGGCGACCCCGTATGGGCTGTCGGGTCGCGGCGGCGTCTCGTAGTCCAGCAGGTCCCAGGCGGGCAGGTCCCGGTCGCCTCGCGCGAGCCGGCCGTACGGCAGGCTGTCGTCCCATTCCCAGCCGCACATCGTGCTGCCGGTGCTCATGAACACGACCCGCTTGACGCCGGCCTCCGCCGCGGCGCGGAGCACGTTGATCGTGCCACCGGCCGTGACCTGGAAATGGTCGTCCCAGTTGTCGTCGTTCTTCGTCTCGCCCGCGAGGTGGAGGACCATGTCCATCCCGTCGACGGCGCGACGGACCGCCTCGAGGTCGGTGACCGACGCGGTGTGTACGGGATGCCCTCGACCGGATGCCGGCTCAGGCCGCTGAAGTCGTAGCGATCGCCGAGGCCACGGAGGACCAGGCCCCCGATCAGGCCGCTCGCACCGGTGATCAGGACCTTCGGCTTCGTCATCGCCGCTCCTCCTGTCGCGCTCTTGGGACCGCTACTCATCGACCGCCTCCGGCGGGCGACGTCGACATCGGACGATCGTGGCAACCAGACGGCTGTTCCTCGCGGCCCGGGTCGCGCGCGGCGCCCTCGATGGGTGGCTGCCCGATGCCGCCGTCCTCGTCGTCGGACGACCGGATCGAGGCGGTCGTCGGTCGGGCAGAGCTCCCGTCCGACGCGACCGCTCGACCCACGATGTCCACGACCTCGGCGACGCCTCGCTGCTGCCGGGGTTCGTCGAGACCCACGTCCACATGCACTTTCCCGTCGCCGCTCGACTACCGGGAGATCGCCCGGCCGGAACCTGTCGAACGGATGCTCATCCGCGCGACCGCCAACATGCGCCGCCTGCTGGTCTCCGGCGCGACGACCGCTCGGGACACCGGCAGCCGCGACGAGGTCGCGCTCGCGATCCGCTCGGCGATCCGCGACGGCATCGCGGTCGGGCCGCGCCTGCTGGTCGCCGGCGCCCCGATCACGACCACCGCCGGCCACTACTGGTTCCTCGGCGCCGAGGCGGACACGCACCGAAGAGGTCGTGCGACGCGTCCGCGAGCGACGCAAGCCTCGGCGTCGACGTGCGTCAAGGTCATCGCGTCGGGTGGCGGCTACACGCCGACGTCGAACCCGCGCTCGCAGCAGTACGGCCTGGAGACGATGCGTCGCCGCCGTCACCGAGGCGCATCGGCTGGGGTTGCCGGTCCTGGCCCATTCGCTGACGGCCGCCAGCAACCGGCTCTGCGTCGAGGCCGGGCGTCGACACGATCATCCATGGCGGCGTGTGGTGGACCGAATATCCCGTCAAGGACGTCGCCTACGACTACGACCCCGCGCTCGCCGACCGGATCGCCCAGCGCGGGATCTGGGTCGATCCCACGATCGGCGAGGTGCAGTTGCACGACGAGCACCACGAGGCAGGCCTGCCCGAGAAACCCGAGTTCGAGCACTGGGCGCTACCGGACGTGCCCGAGCGAGCTCGAACCGCGCCTCGGGTTCATGCGCGACATGGCCGGCGCGGGGTGTCCGCTTCATCGGCGGCATGGGCATGGGGATGCCGATCGTGACCTTCGACTCGGTGGCCTGCAGCGCCCAGGTCTATGGTCGGCTCCTGGGTTTCGAACCGTGGCAGGCGGTCGCCACGATCACGAGTGACGCGGCCGAGGCGCTCGGGCTGGGCGACACGGTCGGGCGCATCCAGCCCGGCCTGGCTGCCGATCTCGTCGCCGTCGACGGTGACCCGGTCGAGGATCTCGCCGCCCTGCGCCGGGTGCGCGACGTGATACAGGCCGGCCGGCCTATCGTTCGCGCGGGTCAGGTGCTGGTCTGAACGCTCCCGCTCCAGGTCTGGCGACCGCACCGCTCGAATGCCTCGACGATGGCGGCGACGGCGTCCTCGTCGAGGTTCTCGGGATCGAGTCGAAGGATCCCGGCCTCGGCCTCGTGGTCGGCCAGCATGATGATCGGATCCTGTGCCTCGAACGCTGTCACGAGCTCGACGGCGGTCCGTCCGTAGACATCCGGATCCACGCGTAGCCCGGTCATCGGCACCGGGCGCCCGTCGGCCTGCGCCGGCTCGGTCCAGGCCGAGAGACCGGGCACCCCGGACAACAGCTCGGCCAGACGGCTGGTCAGGGCCTCCCAGCGTCGTCGCTCCTCGGATTCATCGCGGGCGGCGTAGTGACGCAGGGCGACCAGGAGGCCGACGATCTCCTCCTTGCCGGTCTTCATCGATCGGCCGATGCCGTGCGTGGGGGGCCTCGCCAGCGCGCCGGATTCCAGGAGCGAGCGTCGCGCCCACGTGACGGGCAGGACGTCCATGTCCTGCTGTTGCAGGCCGACAGAGAGCAACAGCTCGCGCCGACCGGCGAGGAAGCCCGACGCCTGCGGCCCGCCGATGGTCTTCCCGCCGCTGAAGGCGACGAGGTCCACGCCGGCGTCGATGTACCGCCGCAGGTTCGAACGGGGCGGCAGGCTCATGGACGCATCCACGAGGACGGGCAGGCCGTGCGCGTGGGCGATCCCGACGACGTCGGCGAGCGGCAGCCCGGCGGCCTCTGCCTGGCCGTGGAAGAAGGCACCTGCCGTGGCCGGTCCGATCGTGCCGGTCATCGCCTCCCCTGTCGTCCCGTCGTCGTCGCCGAATTCGACGAGCCGCGCGCCGGCTGCGCGGACGAGGTGGTCGTACGGGTTCCGATGGGCCCGGTGCACGACGATCTCCGACAGCCCCTCGCCGGTGTCGGGCAGCCGGTCCATGCGGTCCGGATCGAGCCGGGCGAGCATCGCCGCGGCCCCGAGCGTGAGCGCCGCGGCGGCGCCGGTCGTGACGTAGCCGGCTTCCGCACCGGTGAGCTCCGCGATCTGCCGGCTGGCGGCCTCCTGGAGGTCCCCGATCCGCACGAACGATCGAGCTGCCTGGGCCATCGCCTCGACGACCTCGGCATGCATCAGGGTGCCGCCGGCGAGCGTGGCGTTGCCGCGCGCGTTCACGACGGTCCGAACGCCGAGACTGGCGTAGATGCTCATGCGGCCCCTCGCGCGTGGTTACGATGGTCGGCCTCGGGTGGCCGCGGACCCGATCGTACCGGCAGCGGGCGGGCCGGGTGCTGGGCCCCGCCCCCAGGAGCCCACAGGAGGATCCGATGGACGTCCTGACGCTGCGAGGCGGTCGCGTCATCGACCCGTCGGAGAACATCGACGGCACCTTCGACGTGACGATCGAGGCCGGCCGGGTCGCGTCCGTCGTCCCGCAAGGGAGTGCGCCGGACCGTCCCGGGGCGCGGATCGAGGACGTCAGCGGGCTGCTGGTCCTCCCCGGGCTGATCGACCTCCACGGGCACTGGTACGAGGGCAGCCCGTACGGCCTCGACATCCGGGCGAACCTGCGCGGCGGGGTCACCACCGCCGTCGATGCCGGGACCGCTGGGTTCACCAACTTCGCCGCGTTCCGCAAGCAGACCATCGACCCGGCACCCGTCCGGGTCCTGGCATACCTGCACGTGGCGGCGGCGGGGCTGGTCACGACCCTCGTCGGCGAGCTCGAGGACATCCGCCTCGCGCGCCCTCGCGAGACCGCAGCGGTCCTGGCCGACAATCGCGATGTCACAGTCGGGGTCAAGGTCCGCCTGGGCAGCGGAGCGTGCGGCCCGAACACCGGCGTTGCCCTGGACGCGGCCCTCGAGGCTGCCGAGCTGGCCGGCACGCCCCTGATGGCGCACATCGCCGAAGGCGCGGACGTCCGCGACGCGTTGACCCGCCTGCGCCCCGGCGATGTCGTCACGCACGCGTTCACCGCGTCGGGCCCGGGCATCCTTGGCGACGATGGCCGGCTCCTGCCCGAGGCGCACGTCGCGCGACGGCGGGGCATCCACTTCGACGTCGGTCATGGCTGTGGCAGCTTCTCGTGGCGGACGGCCGAGCAGGCGTTGGCCGAGGGGTTCGGACCCGACGCCATCAGCACGGATCTCCACCGCTATTCGGTCGAGCGGCCGGTGGTCGACCTGCCGACCACGATGTCGCGGTACCTCGCGCTCGGGCTGTCGCTCGCTGAGGTGGTCGCCGCCAGCACCGCCCGGCCCGCGTCCATCGTGGGCCGGTCCGATCTGGGCTCCCTCCGCCCTGGCAGCCCTGGCGACGTCAGCGTGCTGCGGATCGAGCACAGCCCGATCGAGCTCGCCGACTCGATGGGTGTCCCGCGCGTCGTGCCGACCCGGCTGGTGCCTGTCCTGACCGTCGTCGGCGGCACCGTCCATCGCGCCGCCGAGATCGACGTTCCGCTCCGTCCCTACCTCGACGCCGATCGGGAGGTGGACTGCGCGGTACCGATCTGACCCCCGTCAGGAGCGGTCCCGCAGCCGCAGCCAGTGGAGCTGGATCCCATCGGCCGTCGGGTAGCTGTGCAGGACGGCACCGATCTCGCCGTCCCCCAGGTCACCAGATCGGGATAGCCACACACGCTCCCGGGCTCGTGTTCCGCCTCCGGCCCGGCGGCGTACAGCTGCCCCAGCGATGTCCACGTCTCGCCGCCCGTCTCGGTCAGGCTGAGGCTCACGCCGCGGCGGTCCGGGTCCTCGTCACGATAGGCACAGGCGACGGCGCCCGAGCGCAATCGGAAGAGCTTGATGTTCGAGCCCTTGAACGGCGTCGGCCTGATCGGCGACCAGGTGGCACCTTCGTCAGACGATGTCGACCAGACGCTCTGGCGCGTCCGATGCTCGCGGATGACCGCCAGGAACCGGCCGTCGTCGAGCCGTGTCACGTCGATGTCGCTGTAGTCGAGGCCATCGGCCTGGGCGATGATCGTGGGCGGCGCCAGGTGATCGCCGGCGGGGTCGCTGACGCTGACCCCGGCGTGCCAGCCGACGTCCCGGCCCAGGGTTCCCATGACGGCCCACAGGAGCCGGCCGTCCGACAGGGGATGCGGGTTGCTCGCCCCGTACAGCTCGGTCCAATGCGGGAACAGCCGGATCTCGGGTGACGGCTCCGACCAGCTCTCACCCCCGTCGCGGGTCGTGCTGGAGGCGACCCACCAGCCGGTCATCGGTTCGGTTCCTCCGACGGAGAGGTCGATGAGGATCCGGCCGACGAACAGCTTGACGTTGTCGTCGGTGACCCGCGCGAGCCCGCCCATCGACATGCAGAACCAACCCGGATAGGCGAACACGGGGACGGGCTCCGACCACGATCCGCCGTCATCGTCGGACTGGCTGATCATCAGCGCTGCCTGATTGCGCAGCGCCCGCCCGGCGATCTCCGAGAAGCACAACAGGAGTCGCCCGCTGGACTCGAGTCGAACGACGCTGGCGGCCGACCGCCGGCCGATCGGTCGATCGTCGAACAACGTTCGGGCGGAAACGAGCTCCAGCGGCGCGTCCGGCCGAAGGTCGGGAGTCGGTGCGGGCATCGGTCGGTCTCCTCCGTGTCAGAGCAGTCGGCGGGGAATCGATTCGACCCAGCGGCGGGTCGCCTGGCTGACGCCATCGACGGTCACCTTGAGATCGATCGTGACATCGAACGCGCCGGCCGTGGACGCGACGACCACGTCGGCCCGAGCCGCCGTCGTGCGCCCGTCGTGCGTGCTGCGGCATCCATGCCAGCCATGCCCCGTGGCCCGCGCCGGGTCCGCCGGGTCGACCTCGCAGACGCAGCCGAAGTCACGCTCGATCGTCGTCCCGTCAGGCGTCTGGTGCGCCGTTTCGACCCGGATCGACGCGCGAGCGCGGCCGGTCAGAACGTCCCGGGTGACCTCCCAGGTGGGCGTCGGCGTCGTCGAGGCAGCCGGACGAGCCGCGATCGGCGACGGCAGGTAGGCCGGTGGGTCGTCGGGACAGGAGTCGGGAACCACAGGCAGGATCAGGCGCGACGGTTGGCCCGCTCCGAACATCAGGTCGAGCGTGCCGGACTCCGGTGTCGGCCACACGTTCGGCCAATCGGCGGTCGCGATCGCCAGGCGGATCCGATGGCCGGCCCGGAACCGCCAGCCGGTCGTGTCGATGTCGACCGTGAGTTCGACCGGTTCGCCCGGGACGAGCGGCTGCGGATCGGCCAGCGAGTCACGGCGGGTCACGTTGAGCATGCCCTTGGCGACCAGGGTGGACGAGCCGTCGGCAGCGACGTCGGCGAGGCTGGCCGCGACGCCGATCACCCCAGCGGTGGTGGTCAGATGCAGCACGGCTCGCGGTCGCCCCAGGATCGACAGGTCCGCAGGCAGCGGCGAGGACGTGTAGACCAGCGAGAGCGCCTCGTCCGGACGCTGGTCGCCGGGCAGCCCGAACGGCACACCGCCGGACCACAGGCCGCCGGTCGTTCCGACCGTCGGGTCGTAGATGAGGTGATCGGACGGATCCGATCCGTCGGCCGGCGCCGATCCCGCCGTGGCGCGCTCGTCATCAGCGACGAGGGAACCTCGTCCGGCCAGGAAGAGGACCTGCTCCCGCCGATCGGCGGGTGGCCAGGACCGTTCTGCTCGCCACCGTCCCGGGGTGTCCAGCCGGCCCGGGTCGGACGACCCGGCCTCCTGCATGTAGACGACGATGGGCGGCTCCGTCATTACGCCATCGTCGATGCCGCGACACCAGTGATCGAGCCAGCGGACGACCTCGCGGAGGTGATCGATCCGCGGACCCGGGATCGCGACGTTCGGGTAGCGGTGATCCCAGGGACCGATGAGCAGCTTCTTCGGTCCGCCGAGCCGCTCGTACAGGCGGATGGGCGGGTTGGGGTAGCCGTCCCGCCAGCCGCCGATCAGGAACGCCGGACAGCGGATCCGATCTGCCGTGCCGGCGACGGAGCCCTGGCGCCAGTACGGCCCGTCCACCTGGTGACGGAGCCAGGCCAGGTAGTACGGCTCGTTCTCCTCGATGTGCTGCCGCCAGACCCGATCGGCGGCAGGCCCGCCCGCGGCCGGATCGGGCGGCATCGCATTCCACGCGATCATCCGCGAGCCGTACCACGCCAGGTCGTAGTACATCCGCAGCAGGCCACCGCGGTAGTGGCAGTCGTCGGTGTAGCGGTCGTCGGTGAAGTCGACCGGGATGATCGACGTCAGGTGCGGTGGCTGGAGCGTCGCGACCTGGAGGGCGGTGAAGCCGCCGTAGGAGATGCCCATGAGGTTGACATGGCCGTCGCACCATGGCTGTGCCGCGAGCCATTCGACGGCGTCGTAGCCGTCGAGCTGCTCCTGCTCGACGTACTCGTCGATCGCGTGACCCTCCGAGCCGCCCGTTCCCCGGATATCGACTCGTGCCACCGCATAGCCGTGGCGGGGCAGGTCGAGGTAGTGCGGCATCGCGGCGGGATCCACCTCGTCCTTGCGGTACGGGATGTAGTCCATCACGACGGGCATGGGGACGTCGGGGAGGCTCGCATCCCGCGTCCCGTCCGGGTCCGGCAGGTAGAGGTCTGCCGCGAGCACGACACCGTCGCGCATCGGGATCCGAAGGCCGCGCAGGAGCCTGACGTCGTCGGCCGCAGGGAGGACCCTCATGCCCGCCGGCCTGGGTGCGCATAATCCGCGCGGTCGGGAGCAGACAGTCCAAGGGCAGGAGGCAGCGTATGACGATCCAGGTGAGCCACCGAACGGCGATCCGGCTTCGAGTCGGCCACCTGATCGACGGGATCGCCGCCGAGGCATCGGCCGATGCGGCGATCCTGGTCATCGACGGCCGGATCGCGGCGGTCGGCTCCGACGCGACGGTCGCCGCTCCCGAGGACGTCCTGTCGCTCGCCTTTCCGACGGCCACGGCGCTGCCGGGGCTCATCGATTCCCATGTCCATGTGACCCTGCCGCCGACGATCGATCCGCTCACCACGATGGGGTCCGAGTCGGACGACGACCTGGTCGTTCGAGGGTCGGCCGCGGCCGAGCGGATGGTTCGCGCGGGCGTGACGACCGCGTACGACTGCGGGGCGCGCGGGTTGACCTCCTATCGGATCCGGGACGCGATCGCCCGCGGGCTGGTGGTCGGTCCGCGGCTGATGGTCAGCGGGCGCGCCGTTACCCAGACCCGCGGCCACTGCCATTTCTTCGGGGGAGAGGCTGACGGCGTCGACGGGGTCCGAGCGGCGGTCCGCACGCTGCTCGACGAGGAAGGTGCCGACGGGATCAAGATCATGGCCACCGGCGGGGGCCTGACGCAGGGGACCGACTCGCGGTTCGCCGCCTACTCGGTGGAGGAGCTGGCCGCCGCCGCGGACGAGACCCACCGGTTCGGGAAGCGGATCACGTCGCACGCCCACGGCGTCCCCGGGATCCGCAACGCGTCCGAGGCCGGTATCGATTCCATCCAGCACTGCACCATGCTCGGACCCGACTGGACCTGGACGTTCGATGAGGACGTCGCGCGCGGCATGGCCGAGCGGGGCACGCGCGCGGTCCCGACGATGTCCGCCGGTACCCGGGCCGAGCTCGAGTCCGGCATCGACATCATGACGCTCCAGCCGAACCCCGGCGCGATGGTCCGTGCCGACTATCGCGCCAACGCGAGGCGGCTCATGGATGCCGGGGTCACGGTCGTCCCGGGCACGGACGTCGGCATCAACCTGACCGACTTCGGCGAGGAGCTGTTGTTCGAGCTCGAGGCGTATGTCGACATCGGCGTCGCAGCGGCGGACGCCATCCGGATGGCCACTGCGCGTGCCGCCCGCCACCTCGGCATCGAATCCGAGACAGGCTCGCTCGCGCCAAGTCTGGCGGCTGACGTCCTGGTCGTCGAGGGGCAGCCGGACCGTGATATCGCGGCGTTGCGCCGGCCCCGCCTGGTGCTGCGTGCCGGGGTCCCGATCCAGCCGACGCCGCCGCGCCGGGCGCCCACGCCAGCTTCCGCCGGGTAGCGCGCACGGGGTCATTCCCGGCCTGCCAGGCAGCGGCGGATGACGCCTTGGAAGGCTCGCGACGGCACGCTCGACTTCTACCGGATTTTCATCCTCACTGCAATCAGTTGACATGGGGCACAGTTAGGTTGGACGATGCTGCACATCGCTTAGCCCTGCCGGGCGGGCCAGAGGAGGATCACAGATGCGTACTCGCCTACCCGCGATCGCGGCTGCGTTCGCGGTGGTGCTGGCGGCCTGTCAGGCCGCGGCACCCTCGGCTTCGGCACCAAGCGCCGCGCCGTCTGCGTCGGCCAGCGCGGCACCATCGGTCGCCGCTGCGCCGACCGTCCTGCGTGTCTCGCGGATCTCGGACTTCCTGCCCAGCATCCATCCGGTCAACCTCGGAACCGGCAACCAGGAGCTGATGGCGGACATCGTATTCAGCACCCTGGTCGACGTCGACAGCGACGAGGTGACCATCCTTCCGGACCTCGCCACCGAGTGGACGGTGTCGGACGACGCGACGGTCTACACGTTCAAGCTGAACCCGGCCGCCGTCTGGAGCGACGGCAAGCCGGTGACGGCCGACGACGTCGAGTGGACGATCGCCTGGGCCGCCCAGAACCCGACGGCGTGGAAGAACGGGATCCCGACCGAAATGTGGTTCAACGTGAAGGGTGGCGCGGAAGCGGCCGGGACGACGACCATCCCCGAAGGCATCAAGAAGATCGATGCCAACACCGTCGAGATCACGCTCGCCAGCCCGGACTCGACGTTCCTGCGCCGCATCGCCGGCGCGGTCTACTACATCCAGCCCAAGCACATCCTCGACGGCCTGACGGCTGCCGAGGCAGAGACCTGCGAGTTCTGCCTGGGCACCGCCGGGGTGACGATCGGTTCGGGTCCGTACGACTTCGAGACCTCCATCTCAGCCGCTGGCGCGAACTTCAAGGCCAAGGAGAACTACTGGAAGGGCAAGGACGGCCCGGTCGACCAGATCGTCTACAAGATCCAGGAGTCGAACGTATCCGTCGCGCAGCTGGCCGCCGGTGAGCTCGACCTGACGATCCGCGTCCCGCCCGCCGAAGGCCCCGGACTCGCGGATGTCCCGGGGCTCAAGCAGCTCAACGTGCCGGGCGTGGGCATCTTCAACATCAACTTCCACAACCAGAACACCGACAAGGCGCTCCGCCAGGCGGCCGCCTACGCGATCAACCGGCCACAGATCATCGAGACCGTGCTGGGCGGTCTGGCCACGCTCAACTACACGATCCCGCCTGGGTTCAAGGTCTACGACGACATCAACAAGTACGAATTCGACCAGGAAAAGGCCAAGCAGCTGCTCGAGGAATCGAGCTGGGATATCAACAAGACGTTCCGGCTCGCGCTGCTCGCCGAGGACCCGAACTTCACCATCACCGCCCCGGCGCTGCAGCAGTCGCTCGAGGCCATCGGCATGAAGGTAGAGCTCACCGCCCTGCCGACCGCTCCGTACACGGACCTGATCCAGAAGACCGACGACTTCGAGGCATTCCTGAGCTTCGGCGGCAGCGAGGGCGTTGGCTGGTACCAGTCCTCGATCTACTACGACTGCGCCGGCCTCGGCAAACTCCAGCTCAAGATGGCCGGTGACCAATGCATCTACACCGACCAGTTCGAGGCGGCTGCGGCCGCCACGGGAGACGCGCAGGACGCGATCCTGCATCAGCTCGCACTCGACCTCAACGAGAACCTGCCGGAGATCTACCTCTGGCAGCCCAACTACCTCCACGTCTACTCGGACAAGCTGGGTGGCGGCTTCACCATCTATCCCAACGAGCGAGAATCGTTCCAGAAGATCCTCGACTGGACCTACACCCCGTAACTCGCGCGTGATCGCGATCGCGTGATGTGGGCGCCTGCCAGTTGCCTTTGTTAACCGCATAGGGAGGCCTGGTGGGCGCCTACATCCTTCGTCGCCTGCTCATCTCGATCCCTGTCCTGCTCGGCATCACGCTCATCGGGTTCATCGCGCTCAAGCTCTCGCCGGGCGACCCCCTGCTCACTTCGATCAACCCCGAGGTCCTGGCGGGACTTGCCGAGAACCCCGAGATCCTCGAGGCCGAGCGCCGGCGTCTCGGGTTCGACCAACCGATCTTCCCCAACCAGTACGTCCGCTGGTTGGGGAATGCCTTGCAGGGCGACCTCGGCTATTCGATCACGTCGAAGCGGACGATCGTCCACGAGATCTCCTCGCGCCTGCCGCAGACCCTCTACCTCATGATCACGGCGCTGACGCTCGCCATCCTCATCGGCATCCCCATCGGGGTGTATCACGGCCGTCCACCAGTACTCCAAGGCGGACTACACGCTCAACGCCCTGGCCATCTTCTTCGCCTCGACGCCGGTCTTCGTGCTCGGCCTGATCGGGGTGTACGTGTTCGCCGTGAACCTGCGGATCCTACCGACGAGCGAGATCCACACCGTCGGCCGGACGGACATCCCGGACGCGGTGCACCACCTGATCCTGCCGGCATGCGTGCTGGCCATCGTGAATGCGGCCCCGCTGGTCCGCTACACGCGGGCGAGCATGCTCGATGTCCTCTCCAGCGAATACGTCACCACGGCGCGCGCGAAGGGCCTGGCCAACAACGTGGTGATCATCCGCCACGCATTGCGCAACGGGCTGATCCCGATCATCACGATCATCGCGTGGCTGGCGCCCGAAGCCGTCGCTGGAGCGGTGATCACCGAGCAGATCTTCGCCTGGGGCGGGATCGGCCAGCTCGCGGTCAAGGCTGCAGGGGCCCGCGATCCCTCGCTGATGATGGGCATCATCCTGATCACCGGCGCTGCCGTGCTGGTCGCCAATATCGTCGCCGACATCGGCTACGCGATGGCCGACCCGAGGGTCCGGTATGTCCGCAGGACTTGAACCGGACGCGCTCGCGCCAAGCGAGCCATGGGCCACCGCGGGGTCGTACGGGATCATCGAGCACGTCTCGCCCACCCGGGCGGCGGTCCGGCGTTTCCTGCGTCATCGGCTGGCGATCGTGGGCGTGTTCATGGTCGCCGCGATCGTGCTGCTGGCCGTCCTTGCCCCGCTCCTGACGCCGTGGGCGCCCAACTGGATCGATTTCTCGACCGGGGCGCGCCAGCCGCCCAGCCCGACGCACGTACTCGGCACGGACGTCGCCGGCCGGGACATCTGGGCGCGGCTGCTGTACGGCGGCCGGACGTCCACGATCGTCGGTTTCGGCGCCGTGAGCCTGTACCTCATCATCGGCACCCTGCTCGGGATGCTGGCCGGCTTCTACGGCGGCCCGCTGGATCAGGCGATCATGCGCTTCACCGACACGATCCTGGCTATCCCGCCGCTGCTCCTGATCATCGTCTTCGTCTCGGTCGTCGGGCCGAGCATCGGCTCCGTCATCGTCGTCATCGCCCTGCTCGGCTGGCCGGTCACGTGCCGCCTCGTGCGCGGCCAGCTGCTGGTCCTGCGAGAGTCGGAGTTCATCACCGCCGCCCGCGTGATCGGCGTCCCTGACCGCTCGATCCTTGTCCGCCACATGCTGCCGAACATCCTCGGCCCGCTCACCGTCGTGGCGACGTTCGGAGTGGCGACCGCGGTGCTGCTGGAATCCAGCCTTGAGCTTCCTCGGGTTGGGCGTCCGTCCGCCGGAGGCGAGCTGGGGTAATCTCATCACCGAGGCCGTCAGCCCGGTCGTCCTCAATCAGTTGTGGTGGCAGTGGATGCCTGCGGCGGTCGCCATCACGGCCACGGTGCTGGGCGTGAATTTCATCGGTGACGGGCTGCGCGACGCGATTGATCCGAAGACGATGAAGCGTGGGTGATCCAGATGGTCCTGGCGTCGGCCAAGGAGCGTGATCAGAAAGGATCGCGTCGGGCCCTGGAGTTCGGGGCCGTGGTCCTTGCGTTCCTGCTGATCGCCGGCTGCGAGCCGACGGGTCCGCCTCCGGGCGCCGGCACCGCCCCGCCGTCGGCCGGCGCGTCCGGGGGTCCGCCGCCAGGCACGTCGATCGTCACGGTTAACGGGACGACGGTCCAGATCGTCGGCACCGGCACCGGGACGACCGATAAGTTCGACCTCGCCGCCCGGCAATGCCGAGATGATCGTTTCCACCTGTCCCTCGAACCAGGTGATCCCCTTCGTGACGTTGTTCGACGGCAGTGACACCAAGCTCGGGCTGATCGTCGACCCGATCTACCAGATGCGCGACCTGGCCGGGGGGCAGTACTACCTGGCCGTGGCGGCCAACCCCGACTGCGTCTGGACGATCGCGATCACCCCGAAGTAGCGTCAGGCGGCGGGCCGGCCAGATCGGCACTGGCCGCTAGATCGGCAGTGGCCGCGGTCAGGTCGGCGAGGTCGCTGCTGGAGACCGAGACGACGGCCTCGACGGCCGGGATGACGTCCGTCGGGCGCTGGGCGCGCATCTCGGCGACGAAGTGGCAGGCCACCGACTGGTCGGGCCCGGTCTCCGCGGTCGGCGCGAGCGGCGGGTCGGTCGTCTCGCAGATCTCCGGGTTGCCCAGGCGCTCGCGGAGCCAGCAACGCGTGTGGAATCGGCAGCCGGTCGGCGGATTCGGCCGGGCTCGGGATGTCGCCCTTCAGGATGATCCGCCGGCGCGCACGCTCCGTGCGAGCGTCGGGCACCGGCACCGCCGACAGCAGCGCCACGGTGTACGGATGGAGCGGCTCCTGTAGAGCGTCGGCGCCGGGGCGATCTCGACGATCTTGCCGAGGTACATGACGGCCACGCGATCGGCGATGTGGCGGACGACGGCGAGGTCGTGGGCGATGAACAGGTAGGTCAGACCCGAGGTCACCCTGGAGTCGCTCGAGCAGGTTGATGACCTGTGCCTGGATCGACACGTCGAGGGCGCTGATCGGCTCGTCGCAGACGATGAGCTCCGGCTCCACCGCGAGCGCCCGGGCGATCCCGATCCGCTGGCGCTGGCCGCCACTGAACTCGTGCGGGTAACGCTCGACGAACGCCGGGTCGAGACCGACCAGGGTGAGCAGCTCCGCGACGCGGGCGGTCCGGGCCTTGCCCGCGGCCAGTCGATGGACGCGCAGCGGCTCGGCCAGGATCTCGCCGACCGTCTGGCGCGGATCCAGGCTGGAGTACGGATCCTGGAAGACCATCTGGAACTTGCGCCGCCGCCGGCGCAGCTCCTCGCCCTTCAGCGCGAGCAGGTCCTGGCCGCCGAGTCGGATCGATCCACTGACGGGCTCGGTGATCCGCACGATCGTGCGCCCGATCGTCGTCTTGCCCGATCCCGATTCCCCGACGAGCCCGAGCGTCTCGCCGCGGTCGATATGGAAGTCCACGCCATCCACGGCCTTGACCCAGCCGGTGCGGCGGCGAAGGACGCCGCCGGTGATCGGGAAGTAGACGCGCAGGTCGTTCACCGTGAGGAGCGGGCCCTCAGGCTCGGTCCCCGGCGTCGAGCCGGCCGTCGACGTGGTCGCCTGGGTCGGCGGCGCAGTCACGGTCATGCCTCGTCCTCGTCGCGCAGGAGCGTGGTCGGTCACGCCAGCGTCCAGCGGGATCCCGGCGACCGCCTCCGCGCGGGTGGGCTGGTTGTGGCAGGCGACCAGGTGGTCCCGCGCGGCCGCTTCCCCGGCCCGCTCCCCGACGACCTGGACGAGCGGCGGGTCTACGGTCCGGCACACGTCCAGGCGCCAGGCACAGCGTGGCGCGAACGGGCAGCCTCGCAACTCCGATGCCAGGTCGGGCGGGGAGCCCTCGATCGGCGTGAGCGCCTCCTGGCGTGGACGGTCGAGCCTCGGCAGCGAGCGGAGCAGGCCGACCGTGTAGGGATGCGCCGGGTCGGCCAGGATCGTCTCGGTCGGCCCGAGCTCCACGAGCCGGCCCGCGTACATCACCGCGAGCCGGTCGGCGAATCCGGCGACGACACCCAGGTCGTGGGTGATCAGGAGCACCGCCATCTGCAGCTCGCTGCGCAGACGTCGCAGCAGCTCGAGGATCTGGGCCTGGATCGTCACGTCGAGAGCCGTCGTCGGCTCGTCCGCGATCAGCAGGCTCGGCTCGCAGCTCAACGCGATCGCGATCATGGCTCGCTGGCGCATCCCACCGCTGAACTGATGGGGGTAGTCGTCGAGCCGTTGTGCGGCTCCCGGGATGCCGACCAGTTCGAGCAGCTCGGTCGCCCGCTTGCGCGCCTGCTTGTGACTGACGCCCCGGTGGGTCTCGACCGACTCCGTGATCTGGCGTCCGATCGTGAGGACCGGATTGAGGCTGGACAGGGGGTCCTGGAAGATCATCGCGATCCGCGCGCCGCGGAGCTTGCGCAGCTTCTCGTCCGGGAGGTGGAGGATCTCGCGGCCCTCGAAGAGCGCGCTTCCCGCCGTGACGCGTCCGGACCGTTTGGGCAGCAATCCGAGCAGTGACAGGGCGCTGACGCTCTTGCCCGAACCCGACTCACCGACCAGACCGATCGTCTCGCCGGCGGCGATCTCGTAGGACAGTCCGCGCACCGCATGCACGACCCGACCACGTCCCGTGAACTCGACGTGGAGATCCTTCACCGCGAGCAGGGGCGGGCCTGTACGAGGACCGTCGCGCACGATCGTCGGCGCGTCGAACGTGGCCGTCGCGGCATGGTCGGCGGCTGCTGGGGTCATGACTCCTCGCCTGAGAGTGGTCGCCAGAGTGACGTCGGACGGTGCTGCGATCGACCGGTCCAGGCGTGTGCCAGGACGCTGTCGTGCTCGCGGTTGTCGACAATGTACAGTGATTTGCGGGGTGTCAAGGTCACGCGGCGCCTCCTCAGCCAGCGCCGGTGCGAGGCACCACGCGCCCCGGCAGCCGTCCCGTCGGTCGACCGCCCGCTGCGACGACCTGGCCGTTCACGACGACCGCGTCGATCCCGACCGCGTGCAGGCGAGGCTCCTCCCACGTCGCCCGGTCGCCCACCGTCGCCGGGTCGAAGACCACGAGATCGGCCGCCAGGCCCTCCGCGATCCGGCCGCGATCGCGGATCGCGAACCGCTCGGCGGGCAGGCCGCTCATCCGGTGGACCGCGTCCTCGAGGCGGAGCACGCCGAGCTCGCGGACGTACCGCCCGAGGATCCGGGCGAAGGTCCCGTAGCCGCGCGGGTGCGGGCGGGCTCCGTGGTAGATGCCGTCGCTGGACACCATGAACTCGGGGCGGGTCAGGGTCCGCCGGGCGAGCGCCTCGAAGGCCGCCTCGGTGAGCGGCCGGCGGAAGACGAGCAGGGCCTCCGGCGATTCCTCGACGATCAGGTCGACGGCGGTTTCGCCGAGCGTCGTGCCGCGCTCGGCGGCGACCTCGGCGATCGACCGGCCGATGTGGCGGCCGCTATGCGTATCCGAGAAGTATTCGTGGCCGCCGCCGTCGTTGGTCTCGCGCAGGCGTTCCCCGAGGAAGTCCGCGATCCGCCGGCGCTGGGCCGGGTCGCGGACCCGTTCGATGACCGCGTCGTAGCCACCGACCTGGTCCTCGGGCGGCAGCCAGACGAGGAGGTGGCTCGACCCGGCGGGATAGGCGTACCAGTCGATCCCGAAGTCGACGCCGGCCCGCTGGGCCTCGTCGAGCACCGGTTCGGTCTCGTCATCGACCGTTTCGTGCGACACGCGGATGGGGATGCCGGCCTCGCGACCGATCTGGATCGACTCGCGATACGCTGCCGGCTCGCCCGACCCCGGTATAGCGGATATGCGCCGCATAGATCCCGCCGTACTCCGCGACGACGCGGGCGAGCTCGACGAGCTCGCGGGTGTCGCTGCTGGCGGCCGGCTGGTAGTCGAGCCCGGTATTGAGCCCGACCGCGCCGGCCTCCATCCAGTCCCTGGTGAGCTCGGACATCCGATCCAGCTCGCCCGGATCGGCCGGGCGAGGGTCCCAGCCCAGCACGGCGAAACGCACGGCCTGGTGGGGCACCATCGGAACGACGTTGACCGGGAGATCCGCGAAGGAGTCGAGGTAGCGCTCGATCGTCGGCCAGTCGGGCGCGAGGTCCGCCTGGCCATAGGCGAATGCCGTCGAGCGCCAGAGCTCGGCCGCAGCGTCCTGGGGCAGCGGCGCCCAGCCGAAGCCGTCGGGGGCCGTCAGGTGCGTCGTCACGCCCTGCAGCACCGAGCCCCAGATGTCGCCGTTGCCGCGGAGCGCCGTCTCCGAGTGGACGTGGACGTCGATGAACCCGGGAGCCACGATGCGGTCCGTGGCGTCGACGACATGGGCGGCCCGCGCGTCCCCGAGCTGCCCGACCGCGACGATCCGGTCGCCGCGGACACCGACGTCGGCCGTCACGCCGGGTGATCCGGTCCCATCGACGACGGTCCCGCCCCGGATGAGGAGATCCAGATCCATCGCGCTCAGGCCAGCTTTCCGCGGGCCAGGAGCGGGATCACCTCCTCGACCACGTCGCCCCGGATGCCCACGAAGGCGTCGTGACGGAACGTCGTGGTGTCGTGGTAGTCAGGGATGATCTCGAGCTGATCGCCGATCCGGATGTCGGGGCTGTCGGCGCCGCGGATCCAGAGCCCATGCTCGGCCGACAGGTATTGCAGCTCGACGCCCGGCCGGTCCAGCAGGATGGGCTGCCCTTCCTCGCGCGCGGACAGCGTCTTGAACCCGGCGTCGGTGATGACGCGCTCGGTCGTCGGTCGGCTCGTAACCGTCGTCAGGATGGTCAGCGCGTACTCGAAGCCGAGCTCCTCGAGGTGGCACAGCTTGCCGTAGAACGCATCCATGAGGCACGCCCCACCCGCCTGCAGCTCGGTCAGGCCGTCGAGCGACGCGGCGAACATGTAGTTGCCCGAGCCGCCGCCGCTGACGATGGGAACCTCGATCCCGTCGGCCTCGATCAGCTGTCGTGACTCGATCAGCCCGGCGCCCGCCGCCGCCGTTGCGGCTCGCTTCTCCTCATCGGGCCAGGCCGTCAGGACGTGGCCCTCGTAGCCCATGATCCCCGCGAACCGCAGGCCGGGCGCGCCGTCGATGGCGCGCGCCAGCTCGAGCGCCGGCCGGCCGGGAGCGACGCCCGTCCGGTCCATCCCCACGTTCACGTCGACGACCATCGGGATCTCGACGCCGAGCTGGGAGGCCACGTCCGATGCCAGGCGCACGTGGAATGGATCGTCGGCGCCGATCATCACCTCGGCCCGCGCCAGCAGTCGCGCCGCCCGCTCCACCTTGCCCGGGCGTCACGAGCTCGTTCGCGATCAGGACCGATGGCACGCCGCCGTCGACCATGACCTCCGCTTCCGACACCTTGGCGCAGGTCACGCCGATCGCCCCGAGCTCCATCTGGCGGCGGGCGATCCAGGGCGACTTGTGGCCCTTCGAATGTGGCCGCCAGTCCTTGCCGCCGGCCCTGATGGCGTCCGCCAGCCGACGGGCATTGGCCTCGAACCGGTCGAGGTCGAGCAGCATGACCGGGGTGTCGAGCTCCGCCTTGGTCATCCCCACGGCGGGGGATCTGGCCGGCGCGCGTTCGACGGTCACGGGCGTCTCCGATGGCGGTGCGCGGCGACATGGGATGACGTCCGCTGGCCGGGATATCGTATACATTCGACACGTAGCGCGAACGCGGATCGAGTGAGGACCTGATGGACGTCCTGGCCTCCGGCGTGATCTGGGACGCCCAGACGGCCCCGATCAACTTGCGTTCGGCATCGGCGACGTCCGCCATCCGGCTGGCGGACGATTCGGTGCTGGTCACGTGCCGCCTCGGGACCGATCGCGAGGGTCCCGACGGCCAGACCGCCATCTTCGCGTCGGTCGACGCGGGTGACACGTGGGAGCTTCGGTTCCTGGGCCTGTCCGAGCGGGTGTGGGAGGACTGGCCCGGTGAGACCCGGGGCTGGTACATCGCCGAGCTGACGCCCGGCGAGCTCACCGCGTCGGTGCTCTGGACGGACCGGACCGACCCGACGCAGCCGTGGGTCCACCCCGAGACGCAAGGGCTCCTGGGGATGCGGGCATACCACCTGGTCTCGACCGACGGCGGCCGGAGCTGGCCGCAGCGTCGACGCATCGACCTCGGTCCGCATCCCGGGGCGTCGACCACGGGCCCGCTGCTGCGCCTGTCGGATGGGACGCTCGCCCAGCCGTTCGAGCACTGGAAGGAGCGCGACGATCCGGCGCCCGGGAAGCCGGCCGCCTGGCTGCGCCTGTCGACCGACGAGGGTGCGACATGGCAGACGGACGTCCTCGTCGCCCACCATCCGGACGATGCCCTGTTCTACTGGGACCAGCGCCTGGACACGCACCCGACGGATGGCCGACTGGTCAACATGTTCTGGACCCACGATCCGGCGGCCGGTCAGGACGTCGACATCCATGTCGCGTGGGGGACGGCCGATGGTCGCACCTGGACGTCGCCCGTCGGCACCGGTCTGGCCGGCCAGCATTGCCAGCCCATCGCGCTGGGTGGTGACCGGCTCCTGGCGGTCTACTCGCACCGGGCCGACCCACCCGGCATCCGCGCCGCCCTGAGCCACGACTTCGGGCGGACCTGGGATCCGGCCGACGAGGTGGTCGTCTGGGCAAGCGACGCCGGCACGGAACCGGGTGCGGGCGGTCCGCGAGCGCAGGGCGAGTTCTGGAACGACATGGGGGCATGGCAGTTCGGGCATGCCCGCGGCGCCCTGCTGGCCGACGGGCAGGTGCTCGTCACGTTCTACGGTGGCAGCGGTGACGCCCGGAGTGCGCGCTGGGCGCGCATCCGGCCGTGATCGGCGGCGGATCGAACGGGACGGACCTCGGCGACGGGCTGCGCGGGCCGCGCGATCACGAGCGGCACGGCGGGCTGCTGCTTCGCGGCGGTCACCTGGTCGATGCCCGCGGCGCGCGACCGGAAGCGACCGACCTGCTGATCCGGAACGGGCGCATCGACACGATCGGTCGCGACCTCGAGGCGCCCGGAGCGGAGGTCATCGAGATCGACGGGCCGGTGGGTCGTGCCTGGTCTGATGAACGCCCACGCGCACGTCTGCCTTGACGGCGGGCCCGACCCCGAGGCGGCCCTGCGCGTCCGAGAACCGGAGCGAGACCGTCATCCGCACCGCCGCTCGCCTCGACGCGACGCTCCGCTCGGGCGTGACGACGATCCGCGACGTCGGCGGCCCGGACGGGATCGACATCGAGCTCGCGAGACTCGTCGACGCCGGTGAGATCCCGGGCCCACGGGTGATCCCGAGCGGTCGAGTCGTGACGATGACCGGCGGCCACGGCTGGTGGATCGGTCTCGAGGCGGACGGCCCCGACGCCGTGCGACGGGCGACCCGAGAGAACCTGCGGGCCGGTGCCGGGTCGATCAAGCTGATGGCGACGGGCGGCATGATGACCGGCGGACGGCAGGCCGGCCAGCCGCAGCTGACCGTGGACGAGATGGCTGCGGCCGTCGAGGAAGCCCACAAACGCGGCGTGCCCGTCGCCGCACACGCCGAAAGCCGGATCGGCATCCTCAATGCCGTCCGCGCGGGGGTCGACTCGGTGGAGCACGGCCACGGCGGCGACCAGGATGCGATCGACCTGATGCTGGAGCGCGGCACGGCGCTCGTCCCCACGATCCTGTCGGACCGGCGGATCATCGACCATGGGGTCGCTGCGGGGATCCCCGACTTCGTGGTCGAGCAGTGCGAGGCCCTCCACGACAGCCTGGTCGTCTTCCTGCAGGCCGCCATCAAGGCCGGCGTCCGCATCGCGGCGGGCAACGACGGAGGTGCCCCGCTGGTTCCCGTGGGCGACATGGTCGGCGAGCTCGAGCTGTACGTTGCACACGGCATGGACCCGCAGGCAGCACTCGCATCGGCGACCACCGTCACGGCACGACTCTTCGGGCTGTCCGACGTCGGACTCCTCGAAGTGGGCCACATCGCCGACCTGCTGGTCGTCGATGCGGACCCGCTGGCGTCCATCTCCGCGTTGCGCTCGCCGGGCCTCGTGCTCCAGGCGGGGACGCCGGTCGGCCCGCAGGCGATGCCGATCCCGGCGGCCGCGGGCGGGCGGGCTCGATGACGACGGGACGGCGCGATGAACCCCCTCGCGACGACAGCTCGGTGACGGAACCGGGCCAGCCCGGGGCCGGGCTCAATCTCCAGCGGATCCAGCCTCGTGTGCTCCGCCAGGAGGTCCTGAGCGCCCTGCGCAGCGCGATCCTCGCCAATGAGATCACGGCGGGATCACGCCTCCTCGAGGCCGACATCGCCGAGCGGATGGGCGTCAGCCGCGCACCCGTCCGGGAGGCGATCCGCCATCTCGAGCAGGAGGGGCTGGTCGAGATCTTCCCGCACCGGGGGGCCGTCGTGGTCGGGCTGCCCGAAGCCGAGATCGATGCGATCTACGAGCTCCGCGCGGTGATCGAGGGACGGGCGACCGCGGCCGCCGTCGACGTGATCGGCGAGCCGGAGCTGGCACGGCTCGAGGCACTTATCGAGGAGATGCGGGGGGCGATCAGGAGCCAGGAGGTGGGGGCGATCGCGGAGTATCGACCTGCGATTCCACGGCCTGATCGTGGAGTGGTCCGGCATGACGCTGCTGCGCCACATCTGGTCGGGCCTCGATGGGCTGGTCAGGGTGCGCTCGTACCAGGCCCTCGACCGTCCCGGGTCGACCGCCAGGTACTTCCTCAAGAATGCCGCCGGCTCCCACACGGTGCTCGTGGACGCCCTTCGCGACGGAGACCCGGACTATGCCGCCACGCTGGCGCGCCAACACGTCCTCGAGGTCCCGACGATGCTGGCCGGTCTCGGCGCCCCACGACGCAAGCGCGATGGGGCGAGAGGGCCGAGCGACAGGGGTCGCGCTTGAGCCTGGCCGACCTGCGCGACGCCTGTCGAACCATCGATCCTGAGCCGATCGCCGAGTCTGACCCTTGACCTGCTGCAGATCTGGAGCCCACCCGGACACGAGGCCGTCATCGCCGATCGGATGGCCGCCGAGCTGTCCGACGCGGGGGCCCGCGTCCGACTGGATCGCGAGTACCCCGACAGCCCGAGCGTGATCGCCGAGCTCGGCGCCGACGGACGGTCCGACCATCCAGTGGCACGGCCACCTCGACGCGATCGACGTCGAGCACACGCCCCCCGAGCGGCTCGGCGACCGCCTCGTCGGCCGCGGTGCCGCCGACATGAAGGGCCCCGATGCCGCGATGGTCGCGGCCATCCGCCTGCTTCGCTCCGTTGATCAGCCGGCCGCGGGGCGGGTCCTCATCACCCTCCACGGGAAGCACGAGAGCGGTGGGAACGAACCACTCCACGCGTTGATCGCCAGGGGCATCCATGGCGATGCCGTGATCACCGGTGAGCTCGGCGGCGGGGTCGAGCTGCCGATCGCCGGCCTGGGTCTGACCTTCTGGGAGATCGAGGTGGAGCGTGCCGGGATGGCCGTCCACGAGACCGTGGCCGAGCCCGGCACGATCGATCCCGTCGAGGTCGGTCGACAGCTCCATGACGCCCTGGCCGGCCTGCGCGACCGACTGGCGGCCGATCCGGCACCATCCCCGAAGCCCTCGCTGTTCATCGGGCAATTCGCCTCGGGTGACTATCCGAACCGGTTGCCCGTGCGTGCCGAGCTGGCCGGAACGCGACGCCATGACGGCTCGTCCGACCTGGCCGAGGTCGCCGCGGAGCTGGAGTCGCTCGTCGACGGCATCCGCCGGCAGACCGGCGCGAACATCGACCTGCGCGCGGTCCCGATCGCGGAGAGCTTCGCGGTCGACCCCCGGGAGCCGATCGTGGGCGCCATGGTCGACGCCCATCGAGACCTGTTCGAACGCGAGCTTCGCCTCGTGCGGGCGCGGGTGGCCACCAACGCGGTGCACTTCGTGCGCGAAGCCGGGATCCCGGCCGTCGGCTATGGGCCCGATCCCATCACCAACCACAGTGACCATGAGGAGCTCGCCGTCACGGAGCTGAGCCGGATCGCCGCCGGCTTCGCCCTCGGCTCCGCGTACTACCTCGAGCGGGTCGCGACGTGACCCAGGGGGCGTCGGCCGCACGGCAGTCCGCCACCGGCCGCTATCTCGGCGATCTCGATACCCCGGTCGCCCTCGTCGATGTCGCGCGGCTCGAAGCGAACCTGGCGGCGATGGCCGCCGTCGCCCGGGACGCCGGCGTCGTGCATCGACCGCATGCCAAGACGCACAAGACGCGCGAGGTCGCCGAACGACAGGTGGCGCACGGGGCGGTCGGTCTGACCGTGGCCAAGCTCGGCGAGGCCGAGGCGATGGCCGATGCAGGCTTCGACGACCTGTTCGTCGCCTACCCGCTGGTCGGCGACGCGAAGCTCCAGCGCCTGGTCCGTTTGATGGACCGTGCACAGGTCCGTTTCGAGGTGGACACGTTCGACGCAGCGGCGGCCGCATCGGCCTTCCTCGCCGAGCGCGGCCGCCGCGCCGACGTCGTCGTCAGCCTGGATGGCGGGGCAGGCCGGTCTGGAACCGCGTCACCCGACGCGGCGGTCGAGCTGGCGGAGCGCGTCGCCGACCTGCCGGGCCTCGAGCTCGTCGGCGTCATGAACTACGGGAACGCGTATGGCACCACGGACCCCGAGCGCCAGGCGGCCATCGGTCGGCGGGAGGGCGAGGATGCGATCGCCATCGCCCGTTCCATGCGCGACCGCGGGCTCCGTGCGGACGTCGTGACCGTCGGCAGCACGCCGACCGCGCGCCACGCGGTGAAGGTCCCGGGAGTGACCGAGCTGCGGGCCGGTGTGTACGCGTTCCAGGACCTCAAGCAGGTCAGTCTTGGCCCGGCGACGCTCGACGACTGCGCGCTGACGGTCATGGCGACCGTCGTCAGCCACGCGCGGGCGGACCGCTACGTGCTCGATGCCGGGATCAAGGCGCTGGCCGGCGAGGATTACGGCTGGGGGACGTGGGGCCGGCCGCTGACCCGGCCCGACCTCGCGATCGTTCGCGCGACCGAGGAGCACGGGGTCATCGAGCTGCCGGCCGGAGCGCCGGATCCAGGCTGGCGGATCGGTGAGCGCGTTCGGATCATCCCCAACCACGCGTGCGGCGCGGTGAACATGCATGACGAGCTCGTCGCGGTCGACGGTGAGCGGGTCGTCGAACGGTGGCCGGTCATCGGTCGCGGCCGGTTCCGCTAGGTGGCCGACCCCAGCAGCGGATCAACGCGCGGCTTCATCGACGTCCACGCGGTATTCGGGCCGGACCACGGCACCGCCGGAACGGCCGGGGCCGCACTCGGATCCCTCGTCTCGGAGCGCCTTGCCCACGGCATCCGGCTGTCGCTGGCGTCATCGCTCCTCGCCACCTGGGCCCACGGGCCGACCGGCAACCGGCTGGCGCTGGAGGCGGCGGCAGAGCCCGCCAACGGGCTCCGGGCGATCGCCGTCATCGGGACACGGCAGAGCGGGGCAGGTCCGCAGCGGGTCGACGAGGCGAAGCGATCAGGGGCGGTCGGCTATCGCCTCGAGGGCTGGGCCGGTGATGGGCCGCCGTCCGATGCGGTCGGCGACGTCCTGCGGGCGATCGGCCTTGCCGGGCTGCCACTCCTGATCCCGGTGGACCGTCCCGGCGCGGCCAGCGTGATCGGGGCGGCGACCGCCGATCTCGGGATCCCGGTGGTGCTCCTGGGCGCCCACTACAGCCACATCGTCGACGACCTGGCGGCGGCCGTCCGCTATCCGCATCTCCATCTCGAGACCAGCGGGCTGGCCCACTTCCGAGCGATCGAGACCGCCGTGCGGACGATCGGAGCCGAACGCGTCCTGCTCGGGACCGGCAGCCCCCGCCGGGCCGCCGCGTCGCCGATCGGCGCCGTCCTCGCGGCGGCGATCCCGGCCGATGCCAAGCGCGCGATCCTCGGACACAACGCGATCCGTTTGTTCGGGCTTCCGGACGGTCCGATCGACCTGACCGAGCCGGATGGCCCGGCCCGTGCCTGCGACGTGCACAGCCACTTCGGGCCGCTCGACTTCGACGTCCCGCAGGTTGCCGACGACCGGTTGCTCGACGGACTGCGCGTCGCGCCGACGCAGCGGGCCGTGGCGTCCGCCGCGCTCGCGCATCTTCGGAGATCCCGAGCGCGGCAACGAGCAAGCCGCGCGCGCCGCAGCCGCTCACGGCAGCGACGGGCTCTACGGGTACGTCGTCGCCGATCCCACCGACCTCGAGACGACCGCGGACCAGCTGCGCCGCTACCTGGACGCACCGGGCGTCCTGGGCGTCAAGGTCCACGGCGAATGGACCGGGACGCCCACCGCCTCGCGAGCCATGACCGAGCTGTTCGACCTGCTCGCCCGATTCGGCCGCCCGGTCAAGATCCACAACATGGGCGACGGCTGGGACGTCGCGCTCGGGGACATCGCTCGACGGCATCCACGGCTGCCGATCGTGATCGCGCACGGTGGGCTCGGCACCCCGAGCGTCGAAGGCGCTCGCCTCGTCGCCGCGCACGACAACGTCTACCTGGAACTCTCCAGCAGCTTCGCGCACCTCCCGACGGTCCGCGAGGCCGTCGCGATCGCCGGGCCGGAGCGGCTGCTGTGGGGAAGCGACGCACCGCTGCTGGAGCCGGCATTCGTGCTCGGGACGTACCGCGATGCCGGCATCCCGGCCGCGGCGATGGATCGCGTCTTCTGGACGAACGCGGCCGGGCTCTTCGGATGGTGACCGGCGGCGCCGATGCGGACCTCGTGATCGTCGGCGGGACCGTGATCGATGGGACCGGCTCCGCCGGTCGGCGTGCCGACGTGACCGTCCGTGCCGGCCGGATCGACGCGATCGGCGACCTGGCCGAGGCAGGGACGGACGGTCTCGAACGGGTGGATGCGACCGGCCTGGTCGTGGCGCCGGGATGGGTCGACCTCCATAGCCATTCGGACCTGACACTCCTCAGCGACGGGCGCGCTCGAAGCAAGGTCGCCCAGGGCGTGACCACCGAGGTCAACGGCAACTGCGGGATGGGCGCCGTGCCGCTCCCGGCCATGGCCGCGTCCGAGATCCGGGCCGCGAACGCGACGATCGATCCCGACCCCGGCGTGCGGTGGCACTGGACCGACCTCGGCGGTTACGCCGCGGCGCTGGAGCGGGAGGGCCTTGCGCTGAACACGGCGCCACTCATCGGCCACCTGCCACTCCGGATCTCGGTGGCAGGAGAAGCCGCGCGCCCGCTCGATGCCGGCGAGCGCTCGGCGCTGGTCGCGGCCATCGACGACTGCCTGGATGCGGGGGCGATCGGCGTGTCCACCGGGCTCATGTACCCGCCGGCGATGTCCGCCGACCGGGATGAGCTCGTCGCCATCGGCCGCGCCGTCGCACGGCATGACCGTCTGTTCGCGATCCACATGCGCAACTACAGCGACCACCTGCTCGATGCGGTGGACGAGGCACTCACGATCGCGCGACTGAGTGCCTGCCGGCTGCAGATCTCGCACCTCGCCGTCGCCGGCCGGCGCAACTGGGGCGCCGTTCCCCGCGCGCTCGAACGGATCGAACGTGCCCACGACGACGGTGTCGACGTCGGCATCGACATCTATCCGTACATCGCCGGAAGCGCCAACCTGTCCCAGCTGCTGCCCGAGTGGGCGCAGGCAGGCGGTCCGTCCGCCATCGTCGCGCGGCTGGCCAGCCCGACCGAACGCGCCAGGATCCACGCCGATTGGCGCGACAGCCTGTTCTTCGGTTGGGACGAGATCGAGGTGGCATCGACCGAGCCGGATCTCGAAGAGACGCTCGGCTTGACCGTGGAGGCCGTCGCCGCACGATGGTCGATGGATCCCGGCGAGGCGGCCCTCGACCTCATCGCTCGAAGCGACAACCGGATCCAGATGGTGGCGTACGGTCGATCCGAGGACGACCTGCGGGCGGTCCTGACCCACCCGCTCACGTCGATCGGCTCGGACGGCCTGGCGATGGACCCGGACGGACCGTCGAGCGCCGGCCGGCCCCACCCGCGATCGTTCGGGTGCTACCCGCGCCTGCTGGGGTCGTACGTGCGAGCCCACGGCCTGCTGACCCTCGAACGGGCGATCCGGATGTCGACGTCGGCGCCGGCCGACCGCGCGCGACTGGTCGATCGCGGGCGGATCGTCGAGGGGGCGATCGCGGACCTCGTCGTCTTCGATCCCGCGACCATCACTGATGGCGCGACGTTCCGCGAGCCGACCCTCCCGCCCGTCGGTGTCCAGCACGTGATGGTGGCCGGTCGACGCGTCGTCGTCGACGGCCGGCAGCCGGACGAGGTCCGCCCCGGTCGCGTCCTGCTCGCCTGAGATCGCCGCGCCGCGACGCTCGGCTAGGCGTCGACGCGAAGCCGCGCGACCGCCGGCTTCATCGAGCACCAGGCCCAGGCCCGGCCGGTCGGGCAGCCGGATCCGACCGGCCTGCGGCTCGATGGGCTCCTCGAACAGCTCGGCGATCCGTTCGGGCGGCGGGCCGTACTCGACGGAGTACTCGTGCGGCGCCTGCGTCGACGCCACGGTCGCATAGGCGTGCAGGCTGGCGGTCGCGAGGATCCCGGCCGCCGGGCTGTGCGGCATGACCGGCTTGGCGTGGCTCGCGGCGAGCTCGAAGATGCGCATCACCTCGCTGATCCCGCCCGCGTCGACGATGTCCGGCTGGAGGATGTCCGGGTCCGCCGCGGCGAGGAGATCCCGGAATCCCCAGCGGTCATGGAGCTGCTCGCCGGTCGAGACCGGGATGTCCAGGGCGCGGCAGACCTCGCGCAGGCCGGCCAGGTCATGCTCCGGGAGCGGTTCCTCGAAATGTGCGAACCCGAGCGCCTCCAGCTGGCGCCCGACGCGGATCGCCGTCCCGACCGAATAGCCGCGGTTGGCGTCGAAGCCGATCCAGACGTCCGGGCCGAGCGCCTCCCGGCACCGACGAGCCATCTCGATGTCCTTGGCCGGGTCCACGTCGCGCTGGAGCGGACCCCAGTCCATCCGGATCTTGAACGCCTCGAACCCCTGGCTCCGCCCGCGCAGCACGTCGGCGACCATCCCCTCGACCGTCTTGGCGAAGCCGGCGCCGACGCTCCAGTACAGCGGGATGTCGGTCCGGGCGGCGCCGCCCAGCAGGGCGTAGAGCGGCAGACCGGCGCGCTTGCCCATGAGGTCCCACAGGCAGATGTCGATCACGCCGGCGAAGGCACTGGTGGTCGGGTACGGGAGCTCGCGCGTGCCATTGACCAGGCGCTCGCGGATGCGGCCCGGCGCCAGCGGGTCCGCGCCGATGAGTTGCGGCTTGATGACACGCTCCAGGTGGCCGCGGAAGATCGCGGGGTCGTGCCAGCCGAGCTCGGACAGGCCGACGACGCCCTCGTCGGTGACGACCTGGACCAGGGTCGGGCCGATCGACAGGCTGTCGAGCCGGATATCCGTGATTCGCACGTCAGATGCCGAGGCGACTGATCCGGACGAGGTCTCGGGGCACGGCGGTGATATCGGCGATGCCGCAGTGCCTGGCGTCCTGCTCCAACTCATCGCGCAGGGTCCGGAAGACGCGCCGCTGGCCGGCTTCTCCCGCGATGGCCAGCCCCCACAGGAACGGGCGGCCCACCAGCACGGCGCGGGCACCGAGTGCGAGCGCACGGATCACGTCGACGCCCCGCCGGATGCCGCCGTCGACGAGCAGCTCCACCCGGTCGCCCACCGCATCGGCGATCTCGGGCAGGATCTCCGCGGTCGTGACGGCCCCATCGAGGGTGCGCCCGCCATGGTTGCTCACGACGATGGCGGGGACACCCACATCGGCGGCCGCCCGGGCATCGTCGGGATGCAGGATCCCCTTGAGGACGATCGGAACGCTGACGCGCGCGCGCAAACGCTCGAGATAGGGCCAGTCCAGCGCGGCAAGCGTGTCCGCGGCCTTGGGTGGATGCATCGGGTACTCCACCCAGGCCGGCGCGACCAGGCCGCCTCGCGGCCGCCGCTTCGGATCGATATGGCTGGCCACGTCGACCGTCAGGCAGATCGCCTTCGCCCCGGCTGCGACGGCCCGCTCGATCATGGCGAGCGTCTCCTCGAAGTCCGGGAACGGGTAGAGCTGGAACCAGAAGGCCACATCCGGCACCGCCCCGATCTCCTCGATCGGCACCATCGTGCTCGTGGACACCACCATGATCGTGCCCGCCCCTGCCGCCGCGCGGGCCGTGGCAAGCTCGCCGTCGGGATGGGCGAGCCGCTGCGACGCCATCGGCGCGACCAGGATCGGCAGCGCGATCGGCTGGCCGAGCACGGTCGTCGCGAGCGACACCGCCGACACGTCGTTGAGCATCCGCGGGACCAGCCACCAGCGGCCCCACGCCGCGAGATTGCCCCGGAACGTCTGCTCGTCACGCGCGCCCGAGGCGTAGTAGTCGAGCGCGTAGGTGGGGAGCAGCGCGGCCGCGAACGTCTCCATCTCGGCGAGCGTCGCGTTTGCCAGCGGGTCCGCCTCGTCGGTCATCGCTCCCTCATGCCGTCAGCCATCGACCGCCAGGCGGATCCAGCGGATCTCGATCCCGCCGGCGGTTCCCGGGGCATAGTGCACGACCCCGACGTCGCCATCCGGTAATGCGTCGGCGTAACACAGACCGTACGACCAGGTCTGCATCTGCTCCAGCGCATCGCCTGTCGTGGCGGTCGCCGACGACCCGGTCCGGGCGGCGCTCGTCGCATCGGCGGCGGCATCGAACAGGACGATCTCGGTGTCCGGCTCGAACGGTGCCTCGGTCGAGGCTGCGAGGCGAGCCCGGATCGAGCCTGAGCCGAACCGATCGACCCAGGCGAGCACGACGCGGCCGTCCGGCAGGATGGCCGGGTGGCCAGGCTGGTCGGCGAAGCCGAGGTCGACCGGCTCCCCGAAGGAACGGCCCTCGTCGGCGCTGATCCGCCGCTGGATGTCCAGGTAGGCGACCGCCTCGAAGTCGTAGATCCAGGCGAAGCTGACGAGGCGCCCATCGGCCGCCACGGCCCCTCGTTGGTCCCAGGTCCCGATCCGACCGGTCGGGTCGGCCACGACCGTCGTCGGCGCCGACCACGTGACGCCGTCGTCATCCGACCAGAGGTGGACGACACGCTGGAACCAGCGTGAGGTGTCGAGGTACTCCTTGTTGGTCTCGACGCTCAGCAGGAGACGGCCGCTCGGGAAGCGGACGATCGCGTTGGTCAGGCTCGGCGGACCGACGTCGGCCGGCATCGCCACCCGTCGCCACGATGACCAGGTCTCCCCGGCGTCGGCCGAGTCGGCGACGAGGATCGCCATCGGCAGGCACCCCTCGGTCTCGGGGTTGAAGAGCGGCTGACCCGGGAACGCCTCGCGATCGATCCACAACGCCACGATGATCAGCCGATCGCCATCGAGCCTCGTGATCGGGGCGAACTTGAGCGAGCCGCGCCGGCCCGTCCAGGGTCGTCTCGAACGGGGCGCGCGGCTCGTCCCACGTCGCCCCGCCGTCGATCGACCGCCGAAGCTCGACCGTCAGGTCGTCGCTGTCCTTGGTCGATCCGATGCTGTAGGTCGCGAGCAGGCTGCCGTCCGCCAGGACGGTGAATGTCGGGAAGGTCGCGGCGGCCCGGGAGGTTCCCGGTACAGCCGCGCTGAGGACCGAGCGGTCGACGATGCGCAACGGTGTGGACGCTCCGAACCCGCGTCAGGCGGGAGCGAGCGGGAGGCGCACGGCCTGCCCGCTCGACGACGAACGGGCGGCCGCCTCGACGAGCTCCACCGCGGCGCGGCCGTCCTCGCCGGCCATGCCGGGTGCGCCGCCGGCCTCGATCGCCGCGGCGAACCCTTCGACCTGGGCGGCGAACGCCTCGAGCCGGACCGGGCTGTAGACGTCCGCGTTCAGCGCGAACGGGGGCATCTCGTAGACCAGCTCCCAGGTATCGCCCCGTCCCAGGCGCACCTTGCCGTACGAATCCGACTCGATGATCCCGTCGCTCCCGACCAGCGTCCACTGGCTCTGTGAGCCGAGCCCGGGCGCCGGCATCTCCATGCTCACGAGCAGCTGGGTGAGGACGCCGTTGCGCATCACGGTCTCGGCCAGTCCCGTGCGGCGCTGATGCTCGAGGCCGCCGAAATCGCGGATGCTGGCGAAGATCACGTCGACCTCGGAATCGGTGAACCAGCGCAGCGCATCGAACATGTGGACGCCCATGTCGAGCCACGCGCCGCCTTCCTCGGGGTTCTTGGCCCACCCGTGGTCGTCCGGGAGATAGCCGATCACCGAGCTCAGCACGCGGACCATCCGCAGGTCCCCGATCGCGCCCTCGTCGACGAGGCCCTTGGCCGTCCGTGGCGACCGGCGATAGCGGGTGACGTGGTTCACGGTGAGGAGGACGCCGGCCGGCGCGACAGGCCTCGATCATGCGGTCGCATTCGGCGAGGGTGACGGCCATCGGCTTCTCGAGGTAGACGTGGCGCCCGGCGGCCGCCGCCTCGATGGCGAGTGACACGTGGGTCGAGTGCGGGGTGGCGATGATGACGGCCTGGACGTCATCGCGCGCCAGCAGCGCCTCGGCCGTGGGCTCGAGGGCCACGTCGTACTCCTCGACCAGCCCCGGCGCTCGGGATCCCAAGGGCGACCGCCGCGAGGTGGGCGTTGGGGACGTGTTTGGCGAGCGACTCGGCGTACGTGTGGGCCATGAACCCGGACCCCAGGAGCCCGAACCCGACGCTCATCGAGATGTCTCCCGTACGGCAGCGCTGGTCCTGGGCGTGTGATGCGCGGGACGGCGGAGGAGTCTGCCAGTCCCGCGCATCGACCGGGCATAGGGGAAATACCCGGCGGCCCAAAAGAGGAGCCACGGCGCCCCCGACCGATCGACGACGCCTACCGGTATATTGTAGACAACTCGAGGCCCTGTCAACGGAGGAGCACGCTGTCCGCGAATGACCTGGACGGCCTCGGCGGAGCCATCCGGCGGTGAAGATCACGTCGGTCGAGGCGTTCGTCTGCGACGGCGGCCTGCGCGAGTTCGGGTTCGTCAAGGTCTCGACGGACGAGGGCGTCACGGGCTGGGCGGAGACCTACGACTGGCACACGTCGGCGTCCCTGGCGACGGCCCTCGAGGTGATGGGCCGGGGCCTCGTCGGCCAGGATCCGCGTCGCATCGAGTCCCTCAACGAACGCATCTGGTACGGCGGTCGGCCCGGCGTCCCGGAGCGGATGAAGGTGCTCGCCGCGATCGACCTCGCCTGCTGGGACATCAAGGCGAAATGGCTGGGCGTGCCGGTCTACGAGCTGATCGGTGGCCGGTTCCGCGACCGGATCCCGCTCTACTGGTCCCATTTCGCGACCTACCGGGCCATCTGGCCCGAGGTGGTCGGCAGCGACGCCGACCTCCACCTACGAGTCGTGGGCAGCCGGCGCCCGCGAGGTGGTCGCTCGCGGCTTCAAGGTGCTCAAGACCAACCTGATCCAGGAAGGTGTCGACGGGGGGCCACCGACCCTGCCGACCTACCGCGATGGGGTGATCGATCGACGGACCGTCGACGAGGCCGTCGCCTGGATCGGCACGCTCCGGGACGTGGTCGGGCCGTCGATCGGGATCGCGGTCGACGTCCAGTTCGACTACCGGATGGCCGGCATCGTCCAGCTCGCTCGCGCCCTCGAACCGTTCGACCTCTACTGGCTGGAGGTCGAGAGCTTCGATCCCGACGCGCTGCTCGCGGCGCGGGAACAGACGACCACCCGCCTGTGCCACGGCGAGAGCCTGATCCGGCGGGAGCAGTTCCGGCCGTTCTTCCAGCGCCACGTGACGGACGTCGTGATGATCGAGACGCTGGCCAACGGCCTGTCGGAGAGCCGGCGCATCGCCGAGATGGCCGAGCTGTACGACACGATGGTCTCGCCGCACAACTGGATGAGCCCCCTGGGCACGCTGATCAACGCGCAGCTGTGCGCCGCGCTGCCCAACGTGGAGATCCTCGAGATCGACCTCGACGACGTGCCCTGGAAGGGCGACCTGCTGACCCATCCGCTCGAGATCGAGGACGGGCAGCTGGTCGTCCCGGATCGACCCGGCTGGGGTGCCGACATCGTCGAGGAGGTCGTTCGGGCGCATCCACTCCGGGCGGACCGTCTGCCGTGAAGATCGTGGCGGTCGAGCCGATCACCTGCGACAGCGGCATCGGCGGTCGCGACTTCCTGTTCGTCAAGGTGACGACCGACGAGGGGATCGTCGGCTGGGGAGAGGGCTACGACTGGCATGCCTCGCCGTCCCTTGCCGAGGCCATCCGGTTGATCGGGCGGGAGCTCATCGGCCAGGACCCGCGCCGGATCGAGCTGATCGCACGGCGCCTGTGGGACTCGGGCCGGGCCGGCGTCCCGGAGCGGATGAAGGTCATCGGCGCGCTCGACATCGCGCTCCACGACATCAAGGGCAAATGGCTCGGCGTGCCCGTGTACGAGTTGCTCGGCGGGCTGTATCGCGACCGGATCCCGTTGTACTGGTCGCACTTCGCGTCCTACCGCGCCATCGACCCGGAGGCGCTCGGGGTCGAGCCGGCGCGAAGCCTCGAGGCGTGGATCGCGCTCGTGGACGACGTGGAGCGTGCCGGGTTCCGGGCGCTCAAGACGAACCTCCTGGTGCCGGGTCTCGCGTCGGGCCTCCCACCGACGCTCGATGGTGCGATCGACCACGCGCGGATCGAGGCGGCCGTGACGTTCGTGGGCGCGCTGCGCGATCGGGTCGGCCCGTCGATGGGCATCCTGTTCGACGTGGGCCAGGAGTACCGGATGGGTGGCATCGTCCGGCTGGCCCGGGCACTGGAACCGTTCGACCTGTACTGGCTCGAGGCCGAGGGTTTCGATCCCGACGCCCTCCTGTCGGCCCGGCGGCAGACCCGCACCAGGATCTGCCACGGCGAGGCCCTCATCCGGCGCGAGCAGTTCCGCCCGTTCCTGGAGCGACACGTCACGGACGTGGTCATGATCGAGACGCTGGCCAACGGGCTCTCGGAGGCGCGGCGCATCTGCGAGCTTGCCGCGCACTACGACACGATGTTCTCGCCGCACAACTACATGAGTCCGCTGGCCACGCTGATCAACGCCCACCTGTGCGCCGCCATGCCGAACCTCGAGATCCTGGAGATCGACATGGACGACGTTCCCTGGAAGTGGGACCTCATCGACCAGAAGCTCGAGATCGTCGACGGCGAGTTGATCGTTCCGGACCGCCCGGGGCTCGGCGCGAATATCGTCGAAGCGGTCGTGGCGCAGCATCCGCTCGGGGCCGGGTAGCCGGATGGAGCGGCCGCGGCTGGCGTTCGGCTACAACCCGCCGACGGGCGACCGCCTGATCGAACGGGTCGATCCGGCGACGTTCACAGCGGACCTCGACCGGGTGCTGTCGCTTGCCGCGCCGGCGTTCGAATCGATCTGGGTCTCGGACCATTTCATGACCGAGGACCGGTTCCGCCTCGAATGCTGGACCCTCCTGACCTGGATCGCCGCCCGCTTCCCCGATCCGCAGCTGGGCACGATCGTCATGGCCAACTCGTATCGCCACCCGCCGCTCCTGGCCAAGATGGCGGCGTCGCTGCAGCACCTCACCAACGGGCGGTTCATCCTCGGCTATGGCGCGGGCTGGGCCGAAGACGAGTACCGCGCGTACGGCTACGAGTTCCCGCCGATCCGGACCCGGATCGAGCAGATGGTCGAGGGGATCGAGGTCATCCGGGCGCTCTGGACGGGGGGTCCGGTGTCCTACGACGGCCAGCACTATCGCCTGGAGGACGCCCTGGCCGCGCCGGTGCCACGACCGACGCCGCCGATCATGATCGGCGGTGACGGGGAGAGGCTGACGTTGCGGGCGGTCGCCGAACACGCCGACTGGTGGAACGCCATGTCGCGCCCGATGGAGGTGCTTCGGAGGAAGGTCGCGGCGCTGGAGGAGCATTGCGCCACGGTCGGACGCGACCCGGCGTCCATCGTGCGGACCATCACCTTCGTGGCGTTCCTCGATACCGACGGGGCGGCCGCCCGGCGCGCCGCGGGGTCGCGACTGGAGGGCGACGTCGTCGCGTTCGCCGGCGACCCAGCGGCGATGGTCGACCACCTCGAGGCCCTGATCGAGCTGGGGTTCCAGCACGTCCAGCTCGTGTTCCCGGGGTTCCCCGGAACGGCCGACATCGAGCTGTTCCTTGACGATGTGCGGCCCCATTTCGGGCCGTGAACAGGCCGCCGCACCGTTCGGCGTGACTGCCCATCAGCGGAGGAGTCAGCAATGGGTCTGATCGACATCTCAGGGCCGATCTATTCGGGCATGTGGTATTACGGCGCGCCGTACCTGGACCTGCCGGTCGGAGGGGTCGACATCCACCAGATCGACATGCCCGAGCCGTACCGGGGCAGCCTGTTCATGGACTACCTCTCCATGGCCTCGCAGACGGGGACGTACCTCGAGACAGCAGCGCACGCCGTCGCCGGTCGCGAGACGATCGAGCAGGTTCCCCTGGAACGCGTGTGGATGGTGCCGACGGTCGTCATCCACACGCCCAAGGACGAGGGCGAGAAGGTGACGCTCGACGAGGCGCGTCGAGCGCTCGACCAGGATGGCTTGACGATCGAGGCCGGCGATGCGGTCCTGATCCACACGGGCTGGGACACGGCCTGGCGGGAGCCGGAGCGTTTCCTCGACCGGCCGCCCTACGTCTCCCGTGATCTGTGGTTCTGGATCATGGACCAGGGGCCATCGATCATGGGCGCGGACACGCCTCGCGCGGATTCTCCGCGCGATCCCCAGGGCTTCTTCGAGCGCTTCTTCAGTACCGACATCCTGCTGCTGGCGCCCGTGGTGAACCTGGACAAGGTCAGCGGCGCTCGGAAGCCGAAACTCGTGGCAACGCCCCTGGCGCTCACCGGCGCTTGCGCCTCACCCGTCCGCGCGGTGCTCATCACGGAATAGGGGCCCTTGCGCCTACCGGCCGCGGCACGGTGGCCGGGACGGCGTCAACCCGGGCGACCCCACTCCCGACGGATCCCATCCGCGATCCCGACCCTGGGGCGGCCGAGATGCCGCGACATCTGCTCGATGTCCGCCACCCAGCTCTCGTCTGATCCCGGGCCCTCCCGGAGGATGACAGGACGATCGAGGGCGGCCGCCAGGAGCCGGGTCAGCTCGGCGATCGATACGACATCCGGACCCGCGATGTTGAGGACGGGAGGGAGGCCCGGAGCATCGATCGCGCGGACGGTCGCATCGACCGCGTCGTCGATGTGGATCGGATTCAGCTCGTGGCCGCCGCTGGCGCCGACGACGATGGCCTCGCCATGCTCGATCGCCGCGATCACGTGCTGGAACAGCGGGTTCGATCCGTCGCGACCGTACGGCACGAAGTAGCGAAGGCTGACCGTCTCGAACGGCCAGCGATACGCGCTGACGGCCTGCTCGGCGAGATGTTTGGTCAGGCCATACGGGTTCACCGGACCCGCCGGATCCTCCTCGTGCATCCGCCCACCGGCGGGCGGATTCCTGCTGACGCCGCCGGTCGAGCCGTGGACGAACCGCCGGATCCCAAGCGCCGCAGACGCCTCGAGCAGCCGGAGCGTCGCGACGACGTTGGAGGACGCCAGCTCCGCGAGTGTGTGATCGACACCGAACGGGTTGTCGAGGCGAGCGGCCAGGTGAACGACCGCATCGAGCCTGCCGCCCGTCGACCGGGCGAGCGTCTCCGGCGTCAGTTCGGCCAGGTCCAGCTCGAGATCGTGGACGCCGTGCTGGCTCGGGGACAGGACGCGTCGCTGCGCGGTGAATACCTCGTGGTCGGGCGCGAGCGTCCGGACGACGCGCCGCCCGACGAACCCCGACCCGCCCGTGATAAGCACGCGCATCGTGGCGGAGGTGCGTCAGGCGGGGCTGCTGGCCGGAGTACCGGCCGGCACGGCCGTCAGGTCGGGCGCGCTCGCCACGTCCTCGAGCGCCAGGCCCGTTTCCGAGTCGAACAGGTACAGCCGCTCGGCGTCGAAGTAGACGTCGACGCGCTGATCGCGACGGATCGTGCTGCGCATGTCGAGTCGCGCGGTGAACCGCGTCGTCTCCGGCTCGGCGAGCAACGTCTCGTCGTCCGCGCCCTCCGGCGGCGCCGCTCCGTCGGCCGGCTGACCTGCCGTGCCCGGCGCGACGTACCTCGACACCGCGATCGGGAAGACGATCATCTGCTCGGCTCCGAGCTGCTCCACGACTTCGGCCTCGATGGGCATCCGGGCGACGCTCGCGACCGGGACGCCCTCGTCGAGCGCGAAGTCACTCGATCGCAGCCGGAAATCGCTCGGTCGCAGCCCGATGACGACTCGAGCGCGACCACCGACGCGGTCTCGCTGGTGGCCGGTCAGCTCGATCCGGTGCGCGCCGAACCGGACGGCCCCGTCCTCGATGGTGGCGATCGCGAGGTTCATCGCGGGTGAGCCGATCGTGCCGGCGACGAAGGTGTCGGCCGGGTCCGTGAACAGCCGCGTCGGGGTGTCGACCTGCACGATCTGCCCATCGAGCATGACGCAGACCCGGTCGCCGAGGGTCATGGCCTCCGTCTGGTCGTGGGTGACGTAGATCGTGGTCACCCCGAGCCGATCATGGAGACGCGCAAGCTCGGCACGCATCGACACACGGAGCTTCGCGTCCAGGTTCGACAGGGGCTCGTCCATCAGGTAGACGACCGGCTCCCGGACCATCGCTCGTCCGATCGCCACCCGCTGGCGCTGACCACCGGACAGCTGGCCTGGTCGACGTTCGAGGAGATCGCCGAGCCCGAGCACGCGGGCCACGCCGCCGACTTTCTCGCGGATCAGCTGGCCGGGCGTTTGTCGGCGTCGCAACCCGAACGCCAGGTTCTCGCGGACCAGCATATGTGGGTAGAGCGCGTAGCTCTGGAACACCATCGCGATGTCGCGTGCCGCGGGCGGCTCATCGGTGACATCCCGATCGCCGATGAGGATCGTCCCGTCCGTGACCGGCTCGAGCCCGGCGATCATCCGCAGCAGCGTGGACTTGCCGCATCCGGACGGTCCGACGAGGACCATGAACTCGCCGTCGGCGATCTCGAGGTCGAGGCCGCTGATCGCTTCGAAGCCGTTGGGAAAGACCTTCCGAACCTGGTGGAGGGTGACCGACGCCATCGGACTCCTTGATGCGATCCGGGCGCCGGTCAGCGGCCCGACGCGATCGACGCGAAGCCGCGGTCGAGCTGCTTCTGGATCGCGGCGAAGATCACCAGGACTGGCGCCGTGCCGAGCAGTGCCATGAACATCAGGCGCTGCCAGTCGATGTCCCATTTCCCGATGTTCATGAACACACCGACCGTGACCGGCTGGTTCTCCGGCGTGCCCGGAAGGAAGGTCACCGCGAAGACGAATTCGTTCCAGCCGATGATGAAGGCGTACATCGCGGTCGCCACCAGGCCGGGTATCGAGAGGGGCAGGATGATCCGCAGGAGGACCCCGATCCGGTTGTAACCGTCGATCCGAGCCGCTTCCTCGAGCTCGACGGGGATGGCGCGGAAGAAGCCGGTCAGCAGCCAGATCGAGAATGGCAGCGTGAACGCCGATCCGGCGATGATCACGCCCTGGAGCGTCCCCAGCATCCCCAGCTCGTTGTACAGGCGGAACAACGGGATGAGGAGGACGACCGGCGAGAACATCTGCGTGATGAGGATGAGATCCAGGAAGGGCTTGCGACCGCGGAACTCGAGGCGAGCGAGGGCGTAGGCGGCAGGGACGCCCGCGAGCATGACGATGAGCGTCTGGCCGACAGCGATGATCGAGCTGTTCTTGATATAGGTCCACGTGGCATCGCTGGTCAGGGCGGCGTAGATCGCGGACAGATCGATGTTCTGCGGGATCCAGTGCGTCGGCTGCGCCATCTCCGCGCCGGACTTCACCATTGTCGTGATCATGATCAGGTACGGGAACGCCGACAGGATCGTGAACAGGCCGATGCCGATCCACAGCCCCGTGCTCATCCAGCGCGACCGCGCGTTCGGATCGCGGCGGTGGGTCGCCGCTGCCCGCGCAGCGTGCGGTGGGGCGGCGGCGACCTGCGCTCGAACGGCCATCAGCCGACCTTCGTCCGATGGATCAGCAGGTGCACGTATGCCAGGCTCAGGACGAGCAGGATCGCGAGGACGACGACGGCGAGCGCCGATGCGAGCCCGAAATTCAGGATCTGGAAGCCCTGCTGGTACAAGTACGTGGCAAGGATGTCGGTCCGGTTGATCGGTCCCCCGTTCGTCATCACGAAGATGATGGGGAACGAGTTGAACGCCACGACGAAGTTCGCCAGCACGGTGATGAGGAGCATCGTGCGCGTCAGCGGGAGCGTGATCCGGAACATCTGAGCGAGGCGGCTCGCTCCATCGATCCCGGCGGCCTCGTACAGGTCACGCGGGATGCTGCGCATCGCGGCGGCGATCATCACGCCGGTCAGCGGCACCGACACGAGGATCCCGACGAAGATGATCGCGGCCATCGCCTGCGGGTTGTCGGCGAGCCATGGGATGCCATCGTCCGTCCCCCCGAAGCCCGAAAGCGTGTGGTTCACGAGGCCGTTCGGGTCGAATGCGAATTTCCAGACCATCGCCGAGACCGCGAGCGACGTCGCCGCCGGCAGGATGACGATCGTTCGAAAGATGGCCTTGCCCCGGAACCGCTGGTTGAGGATCAGGGCCAGGGTGTAGGCGAGCACGGTCGTGATGGCCACGACTCCGACCGTCCACACGAAGGTCTGCCAGGTGACCTGCCAGAACACGGGTTTGTTCCACAACTCGACGAAGTTGTCGAGCCCGATGAACTGCCCGGGGTCGCGAATGCCCTTGTTGCGCTGGACGGACAGCAGGACGGATTGGACCGTCGGGTAGCCGAAGACGAACAGCAGCAGCACGGCTGCCGGAAGCAGGAACAGGTACGCGCTATCGAAACGGCGCCTTCGCCGCCGGCGCGACCCTGCGACCGGGGACGTCGACGCAGGGGCGCGCGATCCAGTGACGAGCGGCGTGGTGGTCCGTGCGCTGGCCATCGACGTCCTCGGCCGGTGCAGGGGCTCCTACTGCTGGATGCCTGCGAGCCCGTCGACCATCGCCTGGCACGCCTTGTCCGGCCCGCTCTTGTCCAGGAACATCGCGGTGATCGCGTCCGTTCCGATCTTGTCGAACTGCGTCCACGCCGCGTTCAACGGGATGAACTTGGCACCTGCGAGCGCGTCGGTGAATGCCTTGAGCGGGCCCTCCTGGAAGTCGGGTAGCGAGAACTGCGACGAGTAGATGGGCAGGAAGCCGCGGTCCTTCACGAATTGGAGATTCCGGTCCGGGTCCATGAGGAACTCAGTGAAGGCGATGGCCGCGTCCTTGTTCTGGCTGTCCTTGAAGAGCACGTACACATCGGTCACGCCGACCGTCGCCTGCGTGGTGCCCGCCGGGATCGGGAAGGTCGAATACTTCTCGGTCGATTGGTCGGGAGCGAACCAGGCGGCGCCCCACGGACCGCTGATGGTCGTGGCGGCATCACCGCTCGACATCGCCTTGCTCTGCGCCGTGAAGTCGGCGGCCGTGACGTTCTCCTCGAAGAGCCCTTCCTTGTTCATCGTGTCCCAGACCGTGAGGCCGCTCACGCAGGCGGCCTGGTCGATCGCGAGCTTGCCACTCGCATCCGTCAACTCGCCGCCGTAGGCGAAGTACACATACGGGAACCAGGCCGCCATCGCCTCCTGGCCCTTGCCTTCGTAGAAGAAGGGCACCTTCGCGGCACCGGACGTCTTGAGCGTGCGCATGGCCGCGAGGAAGGTGTCCCACGTGGCTGGCGGTTCCGTGATTCCCGCGGTCGTGAACGCATCCGTGTTGTAGAAGACGGCCCGAGCGGACGCGCCGTACGACAGCCCGAACAATGTGTCCTGGTACTTCGCTCCGTCACGGAGCGCCGGCTCCATCTGGCCCAGCAGGTCCGTGCTGTAGCCCGCCGCCTCCCAGTCGTCCAGCACGCCGCCGTCGGCCAGAGCCGGCATCCAGGACGTGGCGATCTGCGCGACGTCGGGTGGGTTCTCGCCCTGGGCCTGCGTCGTCAGCGAATTGCGATACTGATCAAGGTTCGGGATCTCCAGCGTCAGCTCGACATCCGGATGCAACGCGTTGAACTCGGTCTTCATCTGGTCGACCCAGGGCTGCATCTTCGCGTCGTACGCGAGGAAGTCGACCCGGAGCTTGCCGGAGAGCGTTTCGGTGCCCGCCGAGGCGTCCGCCGACGCCGCTGGAGCGGATGCCGGCACGGTCGTTGGTGCCGTCGTGGCGCCGCCACCGGTACAGGCCGTCACCGCGACGGCCGTCACTGCGACCAGGGCGAACGAACGCCAACCCTGTTCTCGTCCGAGGTCCTTGCGCATGTGCCGCCTCCTTTGACCTGTCCGGGTGTGTGATGAGAGCCGCTCAGCCCGGCCGGCTCGTCCGCGATGTCGGGGTCATCTCCCCATTCAGCCCTCCCTGAAGGGAGCGATCGCTTCCGCCGCTCGATCCAGGTCCGCCTCGGTCGTGTAGACGTGGACCGCGAAGCGGATCGCCGTGCCACGGACGGACGCGCGGATCCCGGCGGCGGCCAGCGCGCTCCGGGCGGCCTCGCCATCGGCCAGCGGCGCACACACGAGCGAGCTGCCGAACCATGGCACCTCGAGGCGCGCCGCGAGCCCCTCCGCGAGACGTCGGACGGCATCGAACGCACCGGTCGTCCGCCAATCGGCCAGGAGCCGGAGCGACGTCGTCGCGCCGACCCACGGCAACCAGCCGCGCGAGACATCGAAGCGGCGGGCATCCGGGGCGAGCGTCAGCGGCCCGCCGAAATACCTGGCGTACGGCTGGTCGGCCGCCCGCCAGTTGGCGTTGGCCGGCTGGAGCTCGTCCCACCGGTCGCGGCGCACGTACAGGTAGCCCGTGCCGCGCGGCGAGAGGAGGTGTTTATAGGCCGAGCAGACCAGATAGTCGATCCGTTCGATCATGCCGTCGAGCGGCACGAACGGGATCCCCTGCGTGCCGTCGACCAGCACGCGGGCGCCGTGACGTTCGGCTGCGTCGAGGATGGCCGCCATGTCGGCGACGCGCCCGGTCTGCATCTGGACGAGGCTCAACGCGACCATCCGCGTGGACGGACCGATCGAGGCGGCCACGTCGTCGAACGCGACCTCCCGGATGTCAGCCCCGCGCTCCTTGGCGACGAGCAGTGGGAACAGGGTCGAGGTGAACTCATCGGCGGGCGTCACGACCTCGTCACCGGGCCCAAGCAACCCGGCCACCAGCCCCGTGCCCACCGACGCCGCAGGGATCGTGGCGATCGTGTCGGGCGGCGCGCCGATCAGCGACGCGAAGTCGCGCGGCGCCTGATCGCTCGGTTCGTCCCAGTCACGCTGCCAGTCGGCAGTGCCGGCCTGCCAGGCGCGGAGCGCGCCTTCGAGCGCCTCGACCGTCGCCCGGGGCGGCAGCCCGTACGTCGCCGTGTCGAGGTAGGTGATGCCCTCGCCCGGCCGGAACTCCTCCCGGATCCGGGCCAGCGGATCCGCGGCGATCAGGCCCATTCCATCTTTGCGCCGCCGAAATTCACGCAGTGGGTCTTGAGATGCGTGAAGGTGTTGAGCGCCTCGACGCCGAGGTCCTCGCCCAGGCCCGACATCTTGTGGCCCTCGTAGGGGACGTTGACCGGCAGGTAGTGCGGGCAGTTGGTCCAGATGATCCCGGCATCGATCCGCTCCGCGACCCGGAACGCGCGGCCGAGATCGGTGGTCCAGACCGTCGCCGCCAGGCCGTACATGACGTCGTTGGCGATGCGGATGGCCTCGTCCTCGTCGTCGAACGTGAGCACAGAGAGGACCGGCCCGAAGATCTCCTCCTTGGCGATGCGCATGTCCGGCGTGACGTCCACGAAGATGGTCGGCTCGACGTAGTACCCGCCTGCGACGGGGACCTGTGGCCGACCGCCACCGAGAGCCACGCGCGCGCCGCCACGACGGCCCTCCTCGATGTACCCGGTGACGCGCTCGTACTGCTCTTCGCTGATCAGCGGGCCGAGCTGCGTGGACGCGTCGCCCGGGTCACCCACCTTGATGTTGCGTGCCCGCTCGACGAAGCCGTCGATGACCCGGTCGGCGTCCTTGCGCTGCACCAGCAGCCGCGAACCGCTCGTGCAGATCTGCCCGGTGTTGTAGAAGGCCGTGAACAGCGAGCCCGAGATCGCCTGCTCCATGTCGGCGTCGCTGAAGACGATGTTGGGTGTCTTGCCGCCGAGCTCGAGGTGGACGCTCTTGATGTGGTCGGCGGCCGACCGCAGGATCGCCTGCCCGGTCGCGGTGGATCCCGTGAAGGTCAGCTTGGGCACGTCCGGGTGCGCGACGAGGGCCGCCCCGGTCGTCGGGCCGTCGCCGTGGACCACGTTGAACACGCCGTCGGGCATGCCCGCCTCGACCGTGAGCCGCCCGAGCTCGAGCGTCGACAGCGGCGTCTGCTCGGCCATCTTGATGACGACCGAGTTGCCGCTCGCCAGCGCCGGCGCCGTCTTCCAGCACGCGAGCAGGAACGGGTAGTTCCACGGGCTGATCGCCCCGACCACGCCATAGGGCTCGCGCACGGAATACACGAAATAGCCGGCGTCGGCCGGGTGAGTACGCCCGTTCGGAAGCTCGGCGTGCCCGGCGAAATAGGTCACGAAGTCCGCGCCCAGGATGACCTCGCCGGTCGCCTGCGCGACGCGGCTTGCCGGTATCGCGCGATTCGATCGCACCGATGCGATCCGCGTTGTCGCGGATGAGGTCGGCCAGGCGTCGGAGGACGGTCGCTCGATGGCCCGGCGACGCCTTCGACCACGCCCCGGATTCGAAGGCGGCGCGGCCGGCGGCCACGGCTCGATCGACGTCCTCGGCCTCGCCGAAGGCCACCTGGGCGATCTCTTCGCCGGTCGATGGATCGATGGAGGCGAACGTCCGTCCTGACGCGGAGGGCTGATCTCGATCCGGCGATGAAATGGGAGACTGTCCCGGTACGCTCGACGATCGCCATCGCTGTGCCTCCATCGCCCGTCCGACGTTATGTAGATTGTCGACAAACCTACGAGCCGACTTTCGGCGTGTCAAACCCGCTGGATTCCGGTATCCGACCTTGACGGACGCGAGCATCCACACGTAGATTGTCGACAATGTACAATCGAGGCCGTACGAGCGTCCATACGTGACATCCGCCAACGGGCGTTCGGCGGCGCTCGCGGCCCGCGCCCAGGGGCTGATCCCCGGCGGCGTGTCATCGAGCCTCCGGTTCCTCGACCCACCGTTGGTGTTCACGCGCGCGCGAGGCGGTCGGATGTGGGATGCCGACGGTCGCGAGTACGTCGATTTCCATGCCGGGTTCGGCCCGATCATCCTGGGCCACGCCGACGACCGAGTCCGGGAGCGCGCCATGGAGACCGCGGCCGAGCTCGACGTCGTCGGCGCGGGATCCAACGAGCTGGAGATCCAGCTCGCCGAGAAGATCCGCGAGCACGTCCCCTCAGCGGAGCGGGTGCTCTACTCGAACAGCGGTTCCGAGGCCACCTACCACGCGATCCGCGTGTCGCGGGCTGCGACCGGTCGCCGATTCATGGTGAAGTTCCAGGGCTGTTACCACGGCTGGCACGACTACATCGGCGCCAACGTGATCAGCCGGCCGGACCGCGTCGGGACCATCGACCCCATCTCGGCCGGGATCCTGCCCCAGGCCCTCGAATGGCTGATCGTCCTCCCGTTCAACGACGTCGACGCCCTCGAGATCGTTGATGCGAGAGCGCGGCCACGAGATCGCCGCCGTCATCCTCGAGCCGGTCATCCACACGATCGGCTGCGTCGTCCCGACCGACGACTTCATGGCCGCCCTGCGGCGCACCACTACCGAGGCTGGCACGGTCCTGATCTTCGACGAGGTGGTCACCGGCTTTCGACACGACCTGGGTGGCTACCAGGCGATCTGTGGCGTGAAACCCGACCTCACCACGTTCGCCAAGGCGATCGCCAATGGCTATCCCCTGGCCGTCCTGTGCGGCCGGGCCGACCTGATGGAGCGGTTCAACACGCGGCCCGAGGGCAGCGTGATGTTCGGCGGGACCTACAACGGGCATCCCATGTCGCTCGCCGCTGCACTTGCGACGATCGAGATCCTCGAGGCCGACGACCGAGCCATCCACCGCCGCCTCTTTCGGCTCGGGCAGATGATCGAGACGGAGCTCCAGGGCATCGTCGACCGAGTCGGACTGGTCGCCCAGCCGACGAGCTTCGGCTCGGTCTTCGTGTGCTATTTCACGGAAGGTGAGGTCCGCTCGTTCGATGACGCATTGACCAGCGACGCGGACCTGTATGTCGCGTTCCATCGGGGCATGACCGAGCGCGGGTTCCTGATGCTTCCGCTCAATCTCAAGCGCAACCACCTCATGGCCGCCCACACGGATGAGGACGTCGCCCGCATGCTCCAGGCGGCCGAGGACGTCCTGCGTGACCTGGCGATGTACGGCGTCCCTCGAGCGCCAGCCTCGCCGTCCCGGGTCGCGGCATCGTGACGGTGGCAGGTTGACCGCGACTGCGACGCCGTCGACGGGAACCGGTCATGGCGGCCGTCCGAGCGTCGTGGTCTTCGATCCGATCCCGGGCGATTGGTCGTTCGACGCGGAGGCCGGCGTCCTGGCGGACCGCGGTGTGGACCTGGCCGTCCCGGCGGACGATGCGGCCGCGGACGCAGCGATCCGCGGCGCCGATGCCGTCATCGTCACCGGTGTCCGACGGCTCGACGCCGATCGCATCGCCAGCCTGGAGCGGTGTGCCGGGATCCTCTGCTACAGCATCGGCATGGACAAGGTGGACAGCACTGCCGCTGGCGCGGCCCGCATCCCCGTGCGGAACGTGCCGGATTACTGCACGGATGAGGTCACCGATCATGCGCTGACCCTGCTACTGGCGGCGCAGCGCCGCCTCCTGCCGATCGCCACTGCCACGGCGCTCGGGGAATGGCCGTTGCGCGATCGGACGCAGATCGCCGGGATCCATCGCTTGCGCGGCCAGACCCTGGGGATCGCCGGCGCCGGACGGACCGGACGGCTGGTCGCTCGGAAGGCGCGCGGGTTCGGATTTCGGACGATCGCATACGACCCGTTCATCGACGCGACGGGCGACGACGAGCTCGAGCTGGCCGACTTCGACGAGCTGCTCGCCCGGTCGGATGCGATCGTGATCTGCGCCGCGCTGTCGCCGGGTGCGCCACCCCTGATCTCTCGCGCTGCGCTCGAGCGCAGCCGGTGGGGCCTGATCCTCGTCAACGTCGCGCGCGGCGGTCACATCGACGAGCTCGCGCTGGCCGACGCCCTGCGCGATGGACGCGTCGCGGTCGCCGCCCTCGACGTTCGGGCGAGCGAGCCGCCGACCCAGCCGGACCCGTTGATCGGTCTGCCCAACGTCATCCTCACCCCGCACGTCGCGGCCTCCTCACGCGAGGCGGCCCAGGACCTGCATCGACTCGCGGCCGGCTACGTTCTCGGGCTGCTCGAGGATGCCGGACGGATCCCGGCGTCCGGCTGATGGCGCGCTATCCGCAGGCGATCCTGGTCGCCTGCCCCTCGCCGTGGGACGAGCGGTTCGAGCTCGTCGAGGAGCTCTTCCGCGAAGAGGTCCGGCAGGTCTTCGCGGCCGGCTTCCGGCACGTGTACGTGTTCGGGACCGGTGGCGAGGGATACGCCGTCGACACCCGTCGGTTCCGTCGCGTCGTCGAAGTCTTCTACGAGGAGACCCGCGTCCCGGACGCGAGCGCGATGGTCGGCGTGATCGGGCTCTCGACCGCCCAGATCGTGGAACGCATCGAGTACGCCCACGACGTCGGGTTCCGGATGTTCCAGATCTCCCTGCCGTCGTGGGGACCGGTCAACGACGACGAGCTGCTGCGCTTCTTCGCCGATACCTGCGGTCGCTTCCCAGAGTCGCGTTTCCTCAACTACAACCTGCCGCGGACGAAGCGGGTCCTGACGGGTCGGGACTACGCGCGGATCATCGCGGAGGTCCCCAACCTCGTGGCGACCAAGACGACCGGCGGGGGGATCGCCGCGGCGGAGGAGCTCATCAGCCAGTCGGGCGAGCTCCAGCATTTCATGGGCGAGGGCAATTTCCCGCACGGCTCGATGTTCGGGGAGTGTTCGCTGCTGGCGTCGTACGCTGAGCTCTCGCCGCACATGACCCTCGCGCTGTTCGAGGCGGGACGGACCCGCGACGTCGGCGAGCTGATGCGCCTGCAACACGACTTCCAGGCGATGAGCACGGGGTTGTGGGCCCAGCCTGCGCCCGGTCCCCACATGGACGGGGCCTACGACAAGATGCTGGTCAAGCTCGGGATGCTGCCCGACTTCCCGCTGCGACTCCTGTCCCCGTACCAGGGCTTCACCGACGACGACTATCGCGCCTGTCGCACGTATCTCCTCGAGGGGTACCGCGACTGGCTCGAGCCCGACGGCGCCTGACGGTTCCGACCCGGCACGACACGCGGAGGCAAGCAGTGGACATCCTGGTCGTCACGCCGCACACCGATGACTTCATCTACGGCCTCGGCGGCACGCTCCTGACACACGCCGACGACGACATCCACATCGTGGCCGTGTCCTCGATCCAGCAATCGGCCGCACGGGATGTCGCCGCCGCGTTCGGTGCGTCGATCGAGTTCCTCGACGCGCCGTACCACCGGATCTCGGATCATGCTCAGCGGGTGAAGGAGGCGCTGGCCGAGATCCTACGGGTGCGTCGGCCCACGTACGTCTTCGGGCCCCCGGCGAGCGGGGACTGGACGGCAGACCACACGACCACCGGGCGCGTCCTGCTCGACGCCGTCGATCTTGCCGGCACGTTCGCGACTCGAAGCCGGGTCCTGCGCTTTCCGATCGCGTCGACCACGCTCGAGTTCCGGCCGAACGTCTGGATCGACCTGCCGACCGATGTCGTCGCGAGGAAGGTGGAGCTGGCCGCGGTCATGACGCGTGGCCTCGAGGACGAATGGCCGCGCGATCTGGTCGAGTGGGAAGTCGGCCAGGGCCTGCGCTACGCCCTCGATATCGGCTGGCCGTCGCGTCATGCCGAGGCATTCGATGCGGTGTTCGCCGTCCCGTTCCGTCGGCTGCCACCGCCCGAGGATCTGCCCGGCGACCCCGTCCGGCTCGGGGGCAAGGTCGATGAACTCGTTCGGGGAGTCGACCTGTCGGCAGCCGCTGCGACGGACGACACGCCCTGATGCGTCCGGTCGGCATTGGCGTGATCGGCTCCGGTTACATGGGGCGTACCTACGCCGCGTGCCTGACCCGGCATGTTCCCAAGGCCGAGCTCGTGTCGATCTGGGGAGGCCGCCGTGCGCATGCCGTCGCAGACGAATTCGGTGTCGCCGCCGATGCGTCGCTCGACGACCTCCTCGGGCGCCCCGAGATCGAGGCGGTCGTCATCACGTCGCCGCACCGGGCCCACCTGCCCCAGGCACTGGCCGCGGCCGCGGCGGGGAAACACGTCTATATCGAGAAGCCCATGGCGGTGTCGGTGGCAGCCTGCGACGCGATCATCGATGCCTGCGCCGACGCGGGCGTGGTCCTCACGGTCAACTTCGTCACCCGCTTCCGGGATGCGCCGCTGGCCATGAAGGGCCTCGTGGACGACGGCGCGATCGGGGACATCCGGATGATCCAGATGCAGGGCACGTGGACCTCGTTCCTGCTCGAGGACATCGTGGACGAGGCCACCGGGCGGGTCATCATCCCCAAGAAGGCGTGGGCGTTCGATCCGGCCGAGGGGTCGCAGTTCCTCGATTGGGGCGTGCACGAGACGGACGCCGTCCGCTGGCTCACCGGCTCGGAGGCCGTGCTGGCGTTCGCCGACTACCGGACGTATGGGCAACCGCCGCCCGTGGACATGTCCGCGATGGTCCAGTACCGGATGGCGAACGGCGTCATGGTGCAGATGCTCATGACCTACGAGACACCGGAGCCCGGCCTCGCGCCCAACGACTGGACGCGCATCATCGGATCGGCCGGCATCATCGAAGCCGATCACTACGGCCAGGTCCGGCTCGGGTCCGGCTCGGACTGGCGAGTCGTGGCCGAGCAGGCGACGTTCGACTTCCTGGGCGATTACCTCGATCCGAACCGGCTCAAGGGGTTCGCCGCACAGGTCGAGGACTTCGCGGGAGCCATCCGCGAGGGTCGTCCGCCGGTCGTCACCGGACGCGACGGGCGCGCGGCCGTCGAGATGGTCGAGGCGGCCGACCGCTCGGCGGCGAGTGGCGCGGCGGTGGCGCTTCCGCTCGACGCCTGACGAGCGTGGTGGCCGACGTGCGGTGCGGGTCGTGTGGCCTCGAAGCGTCAGGTCGGCCGTGGCGCTGCCAGGCGTGCGGCTCACCGCTCGAGATCGACCTGCCTGCGGCCGAGGCAGCGACCTTCGCGACCGGCACGGCCGAGGGCCTGTGGCGATATCGCGGCTGGCTGCCCGAGCTGGACCCGGTCACCCTCGGCGAGCCGCGCACGGCGCTCGTCGACGTGACCGGAGTGCAAGGCCGCGTGGTGGCGAAGCTCGAGGGCGGGCTGCCCACCGGGTCGTTCAAGGACCGTGGCACCGCCGTGACCCTGTCGTGGCTGCGCGCCGGGGGCATCCGCGGGATCGTCGTCGATTCGTCGGGCAATGCCGCAGCGTCATTCGCCGCCTACGCGGCGCGGGCCGGCCTGCACGCTCACCTGTTCGTCCCGGCCGACGCGTCGCCGGCCAAGCTGGCCCAGGCTCGCGCACATGGCGCCACGATCACCACCGTGCCGGGGCCGCGGTCGGCAGCCGGGGAGGCGGCGCGGGCCACCGTCGAGGTGTCCGGACCCGACGTCGTGTACGCCTCACATCTCTGGGGGGCGGCCTTCCTCGCGGGCACCGCGACGTTCGCCTATGAGGTCTTCGAGGGGCTCGGAGGAAAAGCGCCGGACACGCTGGTGGCACCGCTCGGCGGGGGCACGCTGCTGCTCGGCGCCCACCTCGGCTTCGGTCGGCTCCGGGATGCCGGCTTGATCGAGCGGATCCCGCGGCTCGTCGGCGTCCAGAGCAGTGCCTGCGCCCCCCTCGCCGTTGCGTTTCGAGAAGGGCTGGACGACGCGAGAGCGGTGGAACCGGGCCCGACGATCGCCGAGGGCATCCGCATCGCGAAACCGCCTCGCTCGCGGCAGATCCTCAGGGCCATCCGACAGACCGGCGGCGACATCGTCGAAGTGACCGATACGGAGATCCGTGACGCCCTCCGTGGCCTCCTCGGACAGGGGCTGTTCGCCGAACCGACCTCGGCCGCGGCGTTCGCCGGTCTGGCCCGGCTCGGACCGGGCGACGGTATCGTCGTCGTGGCACTGACAGGTCACGGCCTCAAGGCCGCCGGCACCATCGGCGACCTGCTGGACGCCACGCCGGAGACGCGATGACAGGGTTCGCTGCGATCGCCGTCCACGGCGGCGCGTTCGATATCCCGCCCGACCAGCGGGCTCGCTTCCGTGACGGTTGCCTGGCCGCAGCGAGCGACGGATGGCGTGCGTTGGACGGCGGCGGCAGCGCCCTCGATGCCGTCGAGGCGGCCGTCCGCGACGCTCGAGAACTCGGGCATCTTCGGCGCCGGCCGCGGTTCGGCGCTCACGGAGGAGGGGGTCATCGAGGTCGACGCCGGGATCATGGACGGCGCGAAGCTCGACGTCGGGTCGGTCACGTCGGTACGTGGGCGTGCCGAACCCGATCACGCTCGCCCGACGCGTCCTCGAGAGCCCGTTCGCCGTGTTCACCGGGGCCGGCGCGCGGCGGTTCGCCGAGCGAGCCGGCGTCGAGACGTGCGACCCAGCCGACATGGTCTCCGAGGCCGAGCGCCTTGCCTGGGAGGAGCGCCGCGCCCACCCGGATCCGGACTGGGTGAAGTCGATGTTCGGCCGCGATACGGTCGGCGCCGTCGCCCTCGACCACACCGGGAACCTCGCCGCGGGCACGTCGACCGGCGGGATGCCATTCAAACCGCCCGGTCGCGTGGGGGACTCGCCGTTCATCGGGGCGGGCCTGTATGCCGACAACGAGTCGGGGGCTGTCACGACCTCGGGGCACGGCGAACGGATCATCCCGGTCGTGCTGGCCAAACGGGCCGCGGACCTGATGGGTGAGGGTCTCGACCCGCAGGTGGCGGCCGAACGAGCGCTCGCTGCCCTCGCCCGCGTGAACGGTCGGGGCGGCCTCATCACGCTCGAACGCTCCGGTCGGATCGGGGTGACCTGGAACACGCCCACGATGGCGTTCGCAGTCCGACCCGCTGGTGCAGGGGAGTTCCGCTCGCACGCATAGCGAGGCAGTGGAAGGGGCTACACCGCCGGCGTTGCGGGCGGTGGCGGCGCGTACGAGCGCAGTCTCGACACCTCGCGAAAGCCCATCCGCCGATAGACGGGGAAGCCCATCTCCGACGCGCCTAGGATCGCCAGGCTGAGACCGCGCGACACGGCCCCGTCGAGCGCCGCGCCCGTGACCGCACGTCCGATCCCGCGACCCCTGGCTTCGGGCACGGTGCACACGTTGTAGATCCCGGCAACGCCCGCACCCACGAACAGGGCGGCCGCCGCGACCGGCCCGCCCTCGAGACTCGCGACCCAGTTCTGCAGGGGATGCGCAGGATCGAACCCGGGACGGCGATGGGCGACCCACCAGGCGTCGGTCGCCTCGTCATCGAGTCCGAGACCGCGTTGCTGGACGTCCCGCCAGCGAGCGAGCCCGCCCTCGTCTACCACGAGCTCGATTCGCAGCCCGGCAGGCCCCGGCGCCCCAGGTTCCCAGGCCCGAAGGTCCAGCGCCATGCCCGGGTTGTCGCTGAGGAGGACAATCCCGGCGGCCCGAAGCAACGCCTCGAGGTCCGGCGGTCGCGACGTCGGTCCCACGAGCCAGCGCCAGCGGTCGGTCCGGGCGGCCAGCCAGGCCACCCCGTCGGCGATGCGGTCCGCTGCCGCGTCCGGCGCGAGATCGGCCAGTGACGCGGCGTTGATGGCGCGGAACGGCACCCCTGCCGATGTCAGGAGGAGGTCGCGGTCGCGCCGGATCTCGCCTCCCGGCCATGCGGCGTACCACGCGAGGAGCTCGGCGAAGTTCGCATCCAGCGACGCTGCCTCCGGCTGGATCGACATGCCGGGCAGCGACGTCAGGCGGCGATCGACAGCCGGCGAACGGCCGCTTCGTCGACCTCGATGCCCAATCCCGGCCCGCCAGGGATCTCGATCCAGCCATCGACCGGCGTGAGCGGCGTCGTGGAGAGGTCCGTCCGGATCGGGTTCTCACCCACGTCGAACTCGAGCAGCGGCTCGGCCCAAGGCGGCGCGTCCTGTGGTACCTCGAGGACGGCCAGGACCTGGAGCGTGGCGGCCATCGCGATCGCGCCGCTGCACGCATGGGGCACCGTGACCGTCCCCGCCGCAGCAGCAGCACGGGCGATCTCGAGCACCCCGGCGATCCCGCCGCAGATGGAGACATCGGGCTGCACGAGGTCGAACGAGCCACCGGCCAGGAACGGGGTCGCGGCCTCGGCCGATTCGAGGATCTCCCCACCGGCAAGCGGGATCCGGAGCTCGCGCGCGAGCGGCGCGTACGCCGCGTAGTCTGAGGTCGGCAGGGGCTCCTCGAGCCAGCGGAAGTCGAGCGCCTCCAGGGCGGCGCCAACCCGGCGGCTCTCGTCGAGCGAATACGCACCGTTACCGTCGGCCATCCAGGTCATCGGCGGCGATCCGGTCACGACCCGTTCGATCGCGTCGAGCTCGCCCGCGAGGTCGAACCGCCCGATCCGCAGCTTCATCGCCCGGAAACCGTCGCCGCTCACGGCGGCGGCCTCCTCGCCCCAAGCGTCGGCCGGGTCCATGCCGTCGACGTAGCCGCGGCTCGAGGCATATGGCCGGACCCGAGCGCGCACGCGGGTCCCATACAGGTCGGAGACCGCCACGCCCCGCCGGCGCGCACGCAGGTCGTCGAGCGCCATCGATACTGCCCCGAGCGCCCATCGATGCACCGACCGACGCGAGGTCAGCTCGCTCGCGGCCGAGTCGGGGTCGCGACCGCCGAGCTCGCCGGCCATCGCGCGACAGGCGTCCACTGCCCCTGGAACGAGATAGGTCTCACCCCACCCGATCCGCCCGTCGCCGTCCGCGAGGCGGACGACGACCGAATCGCGAGTGACATTCGATCCCGTCGAGAACAGGCGTGTGCGGGACAGCCGGTGACTGAGGACGAGGACCTCCGCCCGCTCGATCACCGACGGGTGTCGGCCCGTAGGCGGTCCAGCCCTTGTGTCACGTGGACCGTCGCGGCGCGCGACGCGAGCGCGGGTCGCCGGCTTCGAAGCGCGTCGACGAGCTCGCGGTGTTCGATCGATGGTCCGATCAACCAGTCCCGCGCCTCGATCGGATCGGCCAGCTCCGGTCGCGACGCGCTCGCGGCCGTCCGCGCGCGGACGACGCCATCGATGCTCGCCCACAGGCGGCGCAGGTACTGGAAGCCCGAGATCTCGACGACCCGTCCGTGGAACTGCAGGTCGTACTCGGTGACGGCGGCGACGTCGCCAGCTTCGCTGGCGGCGACCATCCGCTCGACCGTTTCCGCGAGCGCGTCCAGGTCGTCATCGGTCACCACGCGGCAGGCCCGCGCGAATGCCCGCCCCTCCAGCAGAGCGCGGATCCCGTAGATCGTCTCGACCTCGACCTCGGCGACGCCGACGACGACGGCCCCTCGATGCGGATAGAACTCGACCAGCCCCTCCTGCTCGAGCTGGCGGAGCGCCTCGCGAACGGGTCCCCGGCTGACGCCCAGCTCGTTGGCGAGTGGAACCTCCAGGAGGCGGGTGCCGGGCGTGATGTCGCCCGCGAGGATCCCGTTGCGCAGTCCCGCGAGGACCTCGTGTCGGAGGACGCGCCGCTCGACGGGCAACAGGTTCACGACCCCCACGGCGCACCTCCGTCGGGCGCGGGCCGATCGGCTTGACTCGTCCCGAGCCCGAACATTAGATTGTCGACAATCTACATTGTCAGGAACCCGCCCGTCCATCGGGCGAACGAGGGTTCGGATGCCATTCTCACCCAACCGCTGATGAGCGACTCGCTCGTCGCGCGTCTCGATCCGCGGATCTACCAGGACGTCGCTCGCCACCTGCTCGACACACCGACCTTCGAATGGATCCGATCGGGATCGGGGGTGGGCTTCGACGGCGACAACGAGGCCGCGTTCCGACGGCGACGCCTCCGCCCGAGTGTCCTCGTCGACGTGTCCGATGTGCGGACGGCAACGACCGTGCTCGGTGCCCCGATCGCCGCCCCGGTCATGGTCGGGCCGATGGGCTTGCAGCGTGCCGTCCACCCGGACGGCGAGCTCGCGATGGCTACCGGCACCGCGCAAGCCGGAAGTCTCCTCGTGGTCGCCGTCAACGCGACGACGAGCGTCGAGGAGATCGCGGCTGCGGCGCCCGGCTTGCCGCTCTGGTTCCAGCTCTACAACTGGGACGATCGCGATGCGCTTGCCGCGGTCGTCGCTCGCGCGGAGGCCGCCGGCTGCCGCGCGATCGTTCCCCTCGTCAACACGCCGATCGGCGTGAACCACACCTCGCCACGGCTGGGTTTCCGCCTGCCGGGCGGCGCCCGGTTCGCGCACTTCGAGACGTCACCCGGCCTCGTTGCGTCGAACACCTGGGAGTACCTGTCCTGGCTGCGATCCGTGACGAGCCTGCCGATCGTCCCCAAGGGCGTGATGACGCGCGCCGATGCCGCTCGCGCGGTGGACGCGGGCGCCGCGGGCGTGATCGTGTCGAACCATGGCGGCCGCCAGCTCGAGCGTTCGCTCTCGACCCTCGACGCGCTTCCCGACGTCGTCGCGGGTGCTGCGGGGGCAGAGGTCTACCTCGACGGCGGCGTCCGCAGTGGCAGCGACATCCTCGTGGCCCTTGCCCTCGGCGCTCGGGCGGTGATGATCGGGCGGCCCGCGATGTGGGGCCTGGCCGTGGGTGGGGCAGAAGGCGTCGCGCGAGTCCTCGATGGATTGCGCGCCGAGCTCGCCGATGACGCCGGCCTGTGCGGCCTGCCGAGCGTCGACGCCGTTCCCGGCGACCTCGTCGTCGACGCGGCCGGCTGAGCCGTCGCGTGCGGGTCACGGCCGTCCGGACCGCCCTCGTCACGGTGCCCTGGACGGGCGATCCCTTCTGGCAGCCGGGCGAGCTGTTCGAGCGGACCGCGGCACTCGTCGTCGTCGAGACCGATGACGGCGTAGTCGGTGTCGGCGAGACGATCATGGGCTACTTCTGCGCGGACACCGTGCCGCCGCTCGTCGACTACTACGGCGGCTTGCTCATCACTCTCGGGCTCGATCCCCGGCAGCCGGAGACCTGCGCTCGCGAGCTCTACCAGCGGTCGCTCTGGTGGGGCCGGGTCGGCCTCGGCCTGTCGGTCTTGTCCGGCGTCGAGATGGCGCTGTGGGACGTCGCGGGCAAGGTCGCCGGTCGGCCGGTCCACGAGCTGTTGGGCGGCCCCGCCCATGATCGGCTGCCGCTCTATGCGTCGGGCGGTACCGGTGCCTGGCCGCTCGAACGCACGGTCGACCAGGCGCGCCGCTACAGCTCGCTCGGCTTCCGCGGGCTGAAGATCGGAACCGGGTTCGAGGGCCGACCGGGTGGCTTCACGACCGCGCCCGGCGACCCGCCGTATGGCACGTGGTACGGCGCCGGCACGGCCATCCGGGTCGCGGACGAGCGGGACAAGTTCGGGGCGCTGCGCGAGGCACTCGGGCCGGACGTCGAGCTCGCCACGGACTGTCATGCGGTCCAGGTGCGCGAGCCGTGGTCGCGACGGACCGCACTGGACCTGGCGAAGGCACTGGAGCCGTTCGACCTCCTGTTCATGGAGGAGCCGCTTCGCTACGACGACCCGGCCGGCTACGCGGAGCTCCGTGCCGCGACCCGGGTGCCGATCGCGGGCGGCGAGTGCCTGACCGGGATCGACGAGTTCAGCCGCTTCATCGATGCCGGGGCGTTCGACTACGTCCAGCCCGACGCCACCCATGTCGGCGGCGTCGCCGTCACCCGTGACATCGCCCGGTTCGCCGAGGCGCGCCACGTCGGGCTGATCGTGCACACCGGCGCAGCGGTCGGTCCGGGCTTCATGGCCAACCTCCATGTCGCGTTCGCGAGCCCGAACGCCCGGTTCGTCGAGTACGCCCTGGCACCCGACAACATCCGCCAGCAGCTGCTCAGTGAGCCGATCCGCCTGGTGGATGGGTTCGTCGAACGGCCGAGCGCACCCGGCCTCGGGATCACGCTCGATCCGGCCTTCGTCGAGGCGCACCCGTACCGGCCGGGCGCGATCGAGTACGCGTGACCAGCCTTCCCGGTGCCGACGTGACGGTCGGGATCGCCTTCGCGTTCGAACCGGAGGCGATCGCCGCGTTCGAGGCGATCTCGCCGCACCTGCATCTGCAGGATCGCGGACGGCACGGACCAGGCCGCAATCGACGAGGTCGCCGCGACCGATCTCGACGGCGTTATCGGGCGCCGGCTGCCAAGCGATCGAACGAGGACGCCCAGCCTTCGCTGGCTCCAGGTGCTGTCTGCCGGCGTGGAGCACCTGCTGGACGAGGATACCTCGTGGCCGTCGGAGATCGCTCTGACCAACGCCCGCGGCGCGTACGCCACATCGATCGCCCAGTACACGATCGCCGCGATCCTCCGCGTGGCCGAGAAGGTAGACCAGCGCCGCGAGCAGCAGCTGACCGGACGATGGCCGGAGGGACGTGAGGACGATCTGCTCGGCGACACGGTCCGCGGCAAGACCCTCGTCATCGTCGGCTACGGCGGGATCGGGCGGGAGATCGCCAGGCTGGCCGCAGCTCACGGCATGCGAGTCATCGCCGTCAAGGCCAACCCGACCATCCACGCGGACGATGGGTTCCGGCATCCGGGCACCGGCGATCCGGACGGCTCGATCCCCGAACGGATCGCCGGCATCGAAGCGCTCCGCGAGGTGGTCGCCGAAGCCGACTTCGTCTCGATCACCCTGCCGCTCACGGCGGCCAGCCGGGGCGTCGTCAGCCGCGAGGTCCTCGGCGCCTTGCCCGGTCATGCCTGGCTCGATCAGCACCGGGCGTGGACCGGTCGTCGACGAGGATGCCCTCGCCGAGGTCCTTGCTGCGGGCCGCATCGGTGGCGCCGTCCTCGACGTCTTCGGGGAGGAGCCGCTGCCCACCGACCAGCCCGCTCTGGCGCATGCCCAACGTCGTCATCACCCCGCACGTGTCTGGGGCGTCGACCGCGCGAGCTGCCCAGCCTGGTCGCGGAGAACCTTCGCCGGTTCGTGGCCGGGGATCCGCTCCTCAATCGCGTCGATCCAGAACGAGGGTACTGAAACCATGCCGTCAGGAACCGATGAAGGCCGGGTCATCCGCCAGGTCGAGACCTTCCTGGTCAGCCACACGCTTGATCCGCGGACCGGCCCGTCGATCGCCCTGTCGAGCACGCACGCCTACGTGCTGGTCAAGATCACCGATGCCGACGGTCGCGCAGGCTGGGGCGAGACGTACGCGGTGCCGGGCATCCCCGCGATCGTGGAGGCGACGGCCCCGGTACTGATCGGCAAGTCGGCGCAGCCGTTGCGCGCCCACATCCGCGACGTCCGCTGGTCGGCCGAGCACCCGTACGCGGTCTCCGCGGTGATGATCGCGCTCGAGGACCTCCGGGCACGGCAGCTCGGCGATCTCGATCTCCGCGTCGTTCGGCGGTCCGCAGCGGTCGAGCGTACGCGCCTACGCGGCCTCCGGTGGCTACATCGAAGGCAAGGACCCGGCCGACACGTGGCCCGCGGAAGTCGAGCGCATCCGGGAGGCCGGCTTCACGGCGATGAAGTTCCGGGTCGGGCGGTATCCGGTCGCCCACGAGGCGAAGCTCCTCGAGAGAGGTGCGTGCCAGCGTCCCCGACGACTTCCATCTGATGGCCGACGGCAATGCCGGCTACACGTTCCCGCGGGCCATCGAGATGGGCAACATCCTCAACGGGCTGGGGTTCATCTGGTTCGAGGAACCAGTCCACCAGCGCGAGGGATATGCCGGGTACCCGCGTCTCGCGGCGGCCCTGGACATCGCGCTCGCGGGTGGCGAGATCCTGCAGTCCAGGAGCGAGGCGATCGCCCTCCTTGGAAGTGGCGGCGTCGACATCGTCCAGCCCGAGCCGGTGATCTGCGGCGGCGTCACGGAGACCCTCTGGATCGCAGACCTCGCGGCAGTCCACTCGATCGCGGCGATGCCGCACACGTCGAACAACGCCATCGGCATCGCCGCGGGACTGCAGGTCCTGGCCAGCCTGCCCGATCCCAACCGCTCGCCGGCGTCCGATCTCCTGTACCTGGAGTACGGCGTCGACGACAACCCGCATCGTGCCGGGTCTGCTGGCGACACCCTTGCACGTCGACAAGGGCTGGGTCGACGTCCCCGACGGCCCGGGCCTCGGCGTCGACATCGACGAGGACTACCTGCGCCGCCATGCCGTCGAGACGCGAACCATCGACGGGGCCGGCGTCCGCGTCGCGTGACGGCGTCCGAGCGCGCCCTCAGCAGCGCGTTCTCGCTGCTCGGACGCCTCCCGGGAGCGCGGTTGCACGAGGACGACGAGATCGCCTGGCTGGCCTCGGGTCGGCCACTCGGCGAGCCTCAACCACGTCCATCGGATCAGGGTCCGGGGCGATCCCGCGGCGATCGACGCGAGGCTGGAGGCGGCACACGCCGCGGCGTCCGACGGCGGTCGCGTGCCGGTGACGTGGTGGATGGGCGAGTCCAGCGAGCCCGCCGATCTCCCGGCGCGCCTCCTGTCATGGGGCCTGTCGGAGGCGGAGCCCGAGTACGGGATGGTCATCGATCTGCCCGGGCTCCCGTCACCGGCCGGGGCGGTCGATGAGGTGGGCGACGACGCGCTCGATGAATGGCTCGGGGTGATGGCGCGGTCCTACGGCTGGTCAGATGCCAGAGGGATCGACGCGTGGACGGAGCTCTATCGCGGGGCGCTGGGCGAGACGCCTCCCCCGTGGTGGCACGTGCTGGTCCGTGATGGCGATGCGGCCGTCGCCTGCGCATCGCTGTTCCCCGGCGGCGACAGCGGGTTCGTGACCAACGTCGGGACCGTGCCCGAGGCGAGGGGCGCCGGGCACGGCACCACGGCCACGCTCGCGGTGCTCGCCATCGCGCGGCAAGCGGGATACCAGCGAGCGAGCCTGACCGCGTCGGTCATGGGTCGATCCGTCTACGCGCGGATCGGATTTCGCGAGGATGCGCTGCTGCGTCGGTTCGAGTCGGTCGGCCGGGACGCGCCGCCCTAGCCGGTCGGCGAGTCGCCGATCAGCCTCCCGGACCGCGCGATCGCGTCCTCCAGGTCGAGGGCGACCAGCGGCCGGCAGGCGACGGTAGCCACGGCGACGGCGACCAGCACGAACCCGCCGAACGCGACGAAGACGCCCGCCACGCCCACGATCGGCACGAGCAACCCCGCGGCGAGACTGCCGAGCGGGACGACCCCGAGACGCACGAGATCGTAGATGGCGAGGATCCGCCCGCGCATGCGCGGCGGCGCGAGCACCTGGAGGAGGGTCATCGAGGTGACGTTGTAGATGATCATCGCCATCGTGACGAGCCCACCGAACGCCAGGGCGACCGTGAGATGCGGCGCGATCCCGAGCAGTGCGAGGCTCAGTCCCGACACACCGAGCGCCCCGAGCAGCACACGTCCGCGGCGAAGCCGCCGGCCCGTGGCATCCGTCACGACCGTCCCCAGCGATCGACCCGATGCCGCCGGCCATCGTCATCAGCCCCAGGGCAGCCGGTCCCGCCTGGAGCCCATCGCGGACCAGCACCGGCACGAGCCCGAATCGGCTCATCAGGAAGAAGCCGGCTGCGGCGCCCAGCGCGATGACGGCGAGCGCGATCGGTGTCAGCCGTGCCCACGTGAAGGCATCGCTGAGCTGACCCACGATCAGCGTCCGCCCGGCGCCCGGTCCGAACCCGGGCAGGTTGGGCAGCCCGACGATGATGATCGCCGTGACCGCGAGGCAGCCGGTCGCAAGCGCGAAGACGGGCACCAGACCAGCGGCCTGCAGGACCAACCCGCCGCAGCAGGCCGCCGAACGACGAGCCGATGCCTGACGGCAGGGCGGACAGGCCGATGGCGCTGGGCATCTGGTCGCGATCGACGATGCGACTGCCGAGCACCTGCGCGGGGATGGCCCAGCACGCGAAGAAGGCACCCTCCGCCAGCGCGAGCAGCAGCGCCGATCCGAACCCGAGGTCGGTCGAGGCCAGGACGACGGTGGCGAGCCCCAAGCCGCCCGCCGCCACGCACGCCGCCGGGAGGAGCAGCCGGCGCGGACCGAATCGATCCACCAGCAGGCCGACCGGCACGGTCAGCACGAGGACGGGCACGACCAGGCTGGCCAGCAACAGACCGACGAGCAGGGCGGACCCCGTGCGCTCGAGGGCCGTCCAGAAGAGGGCGGTCTCGAAGGCGTGGAGGCCGAGCTGGCAGATCGTCAGCGCGACCAGCAGCCGCCGGTACGACGCCACTCGCAGGGCGGGGAATGCATCCAAGGGGGAAACGGCGGTCGCCTCCGCGTATCATCACCGATTGTAGACAATCTACATCGACGCACCCACCGTCGCCGTCCCCGGACGGCAGCCACCGGAGGACGCCCATGGCCTCGGTCAACCCGCTGCTCGAGCTGTGGCATTCGGGCAGACCAAGTCTCGGTGGCTGGCTCACGACCGCCGACCCGCAGATCGGCGAGTACCTGGCCTCGTGCGGGTTCGACGAGATCTGTGTCGACCAGCAACACGGCATGGCGGGCGGCACGAGCCTGGCGGGCGTGTTCCGTGCGATCGAGCTGCGCGGCGCGGCGCCCACGACCCGCGTCCCGGCCAACGATTTCGCGCAGATCGGCAAGGCCCTCGATGTCGGAGCCGTCGCGATCGTCGTGCCGATGGTCGGGAATCCGGACGAAGCATCGCGCGCGGCCGCGGCGTGCCACTACCCGCCACGTGGCGGGCGTTCCGTGGGAGCGCTGCGCGGACCACTGGCACGGGCGTCCAGGCGACTCGAGGGGCTCGACGAGGCCGCCTGCGTGGTCATGGTCGAGACCGCCGAGGGCCTCCGGAACGTCGACGCGATCGCCGCGACGCCGGGCGTCGATGCGGTCTACATCGGACCCGGCGATCTCGGTCTCGGTCTCGGGATGTCGGCCTGGTCGGAAGACTGGACACCGGCGGAGGCGACGACGCACGCGGACGCGATCGCTGCCGTCCTGACTGCCTGCCGTCGCCACGGCGTGGCGCCCGGGATCCATACCGGTGACGGGCGCACCGCGCGGCGCTATCTCGAGCAAGGCTTCCTGATGGTGACGGTCGCCAACGAGCTCGGACTGATCACGGAGGGCGGTCGCACCGAGCTTGCACTCGCCCGCGGCGCGGCCGCCGCGGAGGGGTCCGCCACCGTCTAGCGAGCGCCGAGGGCAAGGTCAGGCCGCGCGATCGGCGTTGACGGCCTACGTCTCGAGCGTGGTCATCCATCGTGGCGCCGGGCCCATCACATAGAACACCTGGACCGCCTCGTCGCCGACGACCTCGGTCCGATAGGTATGGCCGGCCGCGAAGTAGACGACGTCGGTTGCGCCGAATTCGAACGCGCCACCCTCCCACGTGACCCTGACCCTGCCGCGGAGGCAGAGATAGACTTCATCGTGGGAGCCGAGGTGCGGGATGCCATCGAGCGTCCGGCCCTCGTCGGGGTCGTCGCCCCGGAACGACCAGCCGCCGCGTGATCCGGGCTCGCTCCAGAACATTCCGGCGTAGAGCCGCTCAGAACCCGTCGTTTCGGGAGTCACGATCCGCGCAGAGCGCGAGGTCGGATCGTTGGCCCCGATCAGCACATCGGCCAAGTGGAAGACCCGCGGCTCACCTGGCTCGTTCATGCACGCCTCCTCCTACGGTCCGGCCAGGCCGGCCAGCGCCCGTCCGACCGCCCGTCCCTGGACCAGGCCCAGCACGAGCCCACCCATGTACCCACCGTCGTACGTCCCCCCCGCATCGGCGCCGGCTGCGTACAAGCCCGGGATCGGTCGACCGTCGTCGTCGAGCACGCGCAGGTCGCTGTCGACATCGATGCCTCCGAGCGTGAAGGTGATCCCGGGGCGGACGCCCAGCGCCCGGAACGGTGGCTCGACCAGACCGAATGCCGCTCGTCGGCGGGGGACGGGGAGTTGCGCGGCGGTCCCAGCGGCCGCCGCCCGTCCGAACGCTTGGATCGTGGCCAGGAATCCGGACCGCTCGACACCAAGCGCCGCCAGCCCGTCCGCGAGCCCGTCGAGCGTGTCGGCGGTCACGTTCGGGGCGCCGGCCGCGACGGCGTTCGCGTAGGCCTCGCGAGCCCGGGCACGGCGACCGACCCGCGAGCGGCTCGTCGTCGTGGATCCTTCGATCCATCACCAGCCATGCCTTGCCGCCCGGCTGGCGGACGATCTCGAACGGCGCGGTTTCGTCCGCCATGGATCGGCTCTCGTCGAAGAACCGCTCGCCACGTGCGTTCACGAGGATCGCGTCCTGCGTGTAGTACTGCGTGACCGAAACCCATCGGTCCGGTGGCACGTCCGCCGGAAGGCCCGGCATCGTGTGGCCGTAGAAGGTCGACATCGACGGCGAGGTCCGCGCTCCGGCCCCAATGGCCGCCAGCAATCCGTCCCCGGCGCTGTTCGGGTTCGCACGAAGGAGCATCGAGTCGGCGAAGGGGCTGACGTACCGGGTCAGGAGGTCGGGCCCACCACCGAAGCCGCCCGTGGCGAGGACGACCGAACGGGCCCGAATCGTGCGGCGACCTCCGCCGGCGTCGGCAACGGTCACCGTGAACGGGTCCGTCGCGCCGTCGCCACGTTCGATGGCCTCGAGCGCCGTATCCGTGACGAGCCGCCCACCCCACGAGGTGATCGCAGCGACGAGGCGATCGGTCAGGTCGCCGGGTTCGACTTCGGCTCCCACTTGTCGATCGCTCGCGATCGGCATCTTCCGCACGACGCCTAGCGATTCCAGCCACACCAGCCCTGGTTCGATGCAATCCACGAGCCGCCGCTGGCGCTCACGGTCTCCCGCGGGGACCCAGGTCTCCATGACGGGCATGCTCGGGGCCGTCCAGATCGTGCCGCCGGACATCCGCATCGATCCGCCGGGCGCCTGGCCCTTCTCGATCACGAGCGGACGGACTCCGGCCTGGACCGCGCTGGCTGCCGCGCACAACCCGGCCATGCCGGCGCCGCAAACGAGCACGTCGACCGGATCGCCTGGTCCGCCGGTCACGCCCATCGGCGTCATCCTCCACGTTGGAGCCTGCAAGACATGCTGCCACGCGCATCCGCTCGCCGCCCGAGCGGTATATTGTCGACAATTGGCGCCAAGCGTGAGGGTCTTCCATGACGGTCAGCTTCGGGATGATCGGGGCCGGTCAAATGGCCCATATCCACGCCGTCGCGATCACCGAGCAAGAACCCGGCGCCGCCCGGCTTGCGGCCGTGACGAGCGGCACGCGCGCACCGGCGCTGGCAGCCGAATTCGGCGCGGAGACGGAGCCGTCGATCGAGGCCTTGCTGGCTCGCCAGGATATCGACGCCGTCGTGATCGCGACACCGCACACGGCGCACCTCCCCAACGTCCTCGCGGCGGCCGCCGCAGGCAAACACATCATCCTCGAGAAGCCGATGGGCCTGACCGTCGAGGAATGCCAGCAGATGATCGACGCCTGCGCTGCTGCGGGTGTCTACCTCAGCCTCGCCAAGATCTCGCGCTGGCTCGAAGCAGTCCGGGTGGGCCACGACCTCGTCGCCGAGGGCAAGGCCGGCGAACCCATCGCGATCCACGTCCACCGCTTGTTCCCCGGCTACCCCAATACCGGCTGGCCGCTCGATCCACGCGAGGGCGGAGCGTGGCTCGACTGGGGCAGCCACGGCTGCGACATCGTGCGCTGGTATGCCGGGCGCGAGCCGGAGCTCGTCGTGGCGCGCTTCGCGTCGCGCCGGACGGACATGCCCGATCTGACCGGGATGGCGACGTTCCAGTTTCCCGGGTGGCGTACTGGCCGACCTCTTCATGTCGTACGAGATCCCGGGCACCGCGGCAACCGAACGCGCCCACTACACCGTCATCGGGTCCGAGGCGGTCGTCGATGTCCACGCCTACGGTGGCGTCGACCTCCTCCGTGGCGACACCCGCGAAGCGGTCTATCGCGACGAACGGTTCACCGACGCCAACACGACCTGGGACGAGCATGCGCCCTACTTCCGCCGCGGGTTCGCCGATCAGGTCCGCGACCTCGTCGAGGCCGTTCGGGACGCCCGGCCGCCGGCCATCACCGGCGAGGACGGCCTGATCGCCGTGGCCATGGCGACCGGTGCCCTGCGGTCATGGCAGGAAGACGCCGTCATCCGCCTGTAGCTCGCGCGATCCCGCTAGGCCGCCGGGGTGCGCACGACCTCCTGCGTGTTGTCGTCGATCCAGTCCCAGTCGAGCTCGACGCCGAGGCCCGGACCGGGTGGCAGGTGCTTGTACCCTTCCGCATCGATGTCGAGCGGGCCGCCCTTGAGGCCCCGGTAGTAGATCGGGTGGAACGTCTCGGACCAGCGGCAGTTCGGCATCGACAGCGCCACGTGGAGGTTCGCGACATCCAGCAACGGCTGGTTGATGCCGTGGACCTCGAGGTCGAAGCCCAGGAGTTCGGCCATCCCGACCGCCTTGCGCAGACCGGTGATGCCCTCCTTCATCAGCACGTCGCCGCGGGCGATGTCGAACGCGCCCATCCGCATGCCTTCGGCGAGCTCGTGGACGCGTGACGTCTCGCCGGCGAGGATCGGCACCGCGAGCTGGTCGGTCAAGCGCTTGAGCTGGAACAGGTTGCGGTCGGGGATCGGCTCCTCGAACCAGGTGTAGCCGAGATCGCCGAGGACCCTGCCGGCCTCGATCGCCTGGGTGTAGCTGTACATGCCGGCCGCATCCTGCATCAGCGGGTAGTCGTCGCCGACCGCCTCGCGCGCCGCCCGGAAACGCGGGACGTCGCGATCGAGGCCGTCCCAGAACTGGATCTTGAACGCGTGGTAGCCCTGGGCCTTGCGCTCCTGCGCCTCCTTGAAGACGTCTTCCGGGCTGGGCTCGACGTTGCGGGCCGTGGCGTAGGCCGGGATCCTCTCGCGCGCCAGCCCCAGCATCGTGGCGATCGGCAGGCCCGCCACCTTGCCCCGGATGTCCCAGACCGCGACATCGATGGCCCCGGCGATCGAGTCCGACAGGTTGTAGGCGTGACGATTCAGCCGCCGCAGCTTGGTCCACAGCGCCTCGCTTTGGAGCGGGTCCTCGCCGATGACCTGCGGCGCATACAGGTCGTGGAGCACGTGGACGACGGCGGCGCCATCGCGCAGGTTGGCGTTCTGCATCGTGTAGCCGACGACGCCCTCGTCGGTCTGGAACGTGTCGAACGAGTACTCGTACCAGGTCGAGGTGATGGCCTCCGGCATGACGCCTTCGCCCCATGCCTCGGCGATGTCGTAGCCGATGACCCGGGACTCGATGCCGGTGATCTTCATGCGGATCCTCCTGCTGCGCCCGATGCGCGGGCCGGCAACTCGACGCGACGAGAGGTGACCGGACCGTCCTCGCTGATCCGGTAGAACTCGTTGACGATGTCGTCCAGGCGGACGGCCTTCGAGTAGTGGTAGACGTCCACGTCGTCGGCGATCCGCGTCGGAACGCGGACGATGAATTCCGCCCAGCTCGGATCGTTGGCGGCCGTGAAGGCGAGCTCCAGCCGCGACAGGAGCTCGGCCGGATCGCAGTCGAGATCCGGGAAGAGGATCGGACCGGTATCGGTCTGGTAGACCCACTCGCGCTCGTTGGCATTGATGGTCTTGACCGGGTATTCGATCTCGACGCGGTAGCGGTCCGACTCGAAGCGATGGATCCCGATCAGGCGGTCGTTGGCCAGCACCGCCTCGACGATCGCCGTGGCACCCTCCAGCCGTTCGCCCTCGCGCTCGACGAGGTCGAGGTGGACCCGCTCGAAGGTCCCCTCGATCGGGACCCGAAGTCGGTCGGGTTGTTCGCCGCAGCCCGGCGACTCGAGCTGCGAGACCATGCCCGCCCGCGCGAACGTCTTGATGTGCATGAACTCGTCGTCGGAGAAGATCGGGATGAAGTCGCCGTTCGGCACCAGCCACAGGTCCGCGTCGGCGCCGACGCGTTCCGTCTTGCAGCTCGCCCCGAGCACGATCGTGTGGGTGCGGCCGCTCGTCCGCTCCGTGATCCGGCAGCGGCAGTCGAGCACGACCCGGGCGTTGTTCATCGGGTAGGGCGGCCGGTGGCTGAGCGTCCGCGGCGGGATCTTGTCGATGTCGATCCGGAACGTCATCGTGGACCGCGAGAAGTCGAGCACCGTCGTCACGCTTCGATCGCCCGGACCGGCTCACGACCGCCCTTGGCGGCAGACCGATCGATCGCCTCGACGACGGCCATGTAGTGCGCGCCGGTGGCGAAGTCGGTCAACGTCACCGGGCGTCCATCGCGGATCGATGCCACGAAGTCGATCTCGGCGGTCCAGCCCGCCCGGTCCTCGTCGCGGACCTCGACGTCTGCCCACTCGCCGTCGGCAGGGGCGCGACGGATCCGCTGGGCCCCGAAGTCGATCTCGATCGTGCCCTCCGACCCGAAGATCGTCGCGGTGTTCGAGGCGGGCGGCTGCGTTCGAGCGGACATCTCGATCGAGGCCGTGACGTCGTCGGGGAACTCCAGGATCGCGAGCACGTGGTCGGGAACGTCGATCGCGACGTCGCCGGTGGGCGCCGGGTAGGAGGTCACGGCCGTCACCGACGTCGCCTGACCGAGCCAGCGGGCGATCGCCTCGTACACGATCCCCAACGACATGACGTTCTCACCGCTGTAGCGGCGTTGCCAGCGCCACGCTTCGCCCGCCTCGTCGGGCCCGCTCGACTGCCATGTCAGGCGCAGATGGCGAACGCGCCCGATGGCGCCGTCGGCCAGCAGCCGCCTGATGGTGGCGTCCGCCCACAGGGAGAACGACGCCGGGACGACCATGGCGACCAGGTCCGGGTGGGCCCGCGACACCCGGAGCATGGTCAGCGCCTCGTCGGCGGTGGCGGCCATGCGCGCCTCCGTGAGGACGTGTTTGCCGGCTTCGAGCGCGGCGATCGTGACCGGGGCGTGCAGGTAGGGCCAGGCACCGACCAGGACGGCATCGATCCCGTCGTCGTCGACCAGCGCGCGCCAGTCGTCGACCCAGCGCTCGATGCCCAACTCGGCGGCAGCCTGCTGCGAGGACGCCGCCGTGCGATTGGCGACGAGCGCGAGCTCCACGCCGTCGATCGCCCGGAACCTCGGCACGTGTTCTGCTCGGACGATCTTCCCCGCGCCGACGATCCCCAGCCTGATGGGGCGGCTCACGGCCGCGGGCGCGGCTGCGCCGCGCTGCGCCCGTCGTCCCAACCAAGCCGACGCGAGAGCTCGTCGGCCGCCTCGCGGACGGTCGACCCGGCGCGGCGCTCCTTGGCAGCGCTGGTCCGGTTGTCCGGCCAGGTCGCGATGAGGTCGCCGACGATCCGGCCGCGAGCGTCGCGGATCGGCGCGGAGATGCCGACGGCGCCGTCGTAGCGCTCGCCGTGGCTCACCACGTACCCACGCCGTCGGGCCGCATCGAGCTCACGGCGCAGGCGAGCCTTGGAGATCGGGCGCCGGCCGGGGATCGGATCGGGCAGGCGATCGATGATCGCGTCCCGCTCCTCGGACGGCAGGAACGCCAGGATCCCCTTGCCCGACGAGCCGAGATGGAGCTCGCTCCAGTCCCGGAGCGACTCCCACAGGTAGCGGATCGGGTGGTCGGTCTCGACGGCATCGACGGCCGAGAATCGGCGACGCTGCGGGTCGTACACGGCGAGCACGATCGTCTCGCCGATGGCCGCCGCGGTCGCCTCGAGGATCGGCCGGGCGACGCGCTGCACCTCGAGGTGGGCCGCCACACCACTGCCGATCCGCGCCAGGTCCGGTCCGACCCGGAAGCGACCGGGTTCGTCCGTGTTGGCCAGCAGGCCGAGGCCGGCCATGTCGTGGAGGATCCGATGGGTGGCGCTGCGCGGGATCCCGCTCGACCGGGCGAGATCGCGGACGCCCCATTCGCCCTGCTCGGCGAACGCTTCGAGCACGCGCACCCAGCGAGCCATCGGTCCCCTGGCAGCGTCGCCCCGCCGTCCGTCCGCCGTTGACCCCGCGATGCCGGTCATGGCACAGTATGGTATCAGGATATCGGGACTGTCGTCCCGAATTACCGGACGAACGATGCGACGACCCTCCACGTCGCGCAGAGGGAGTGACCCAGCCAGTGGCCGTCGCCGACATGCCGACACGATCGCCCGCCAGTGGGACCGACGATCCGGCCCTGGACGCGATCGCGCGCCGCGTGTTGTGGCTGGCGATCCGGATGATCCACGAGGCCAACAACGTCCGCCCGAACCGCGATGGGATCAAGGTCGGCGGGCACCAGGCGTCGAGCGCATCGGTCGTGTCGATCCTGACCGCGCTCTACTTCCGCTGGCTGCGAGCCGGCGACCTGGTCGCGGTGAAGCCGCACGCGTCGCCGGCCTACCACGCGATCCAGTACCTGCTCGGCAACCTGGACCCGTCGATGCTCCTTCGGCTGCGTGACTTCGGCGGCCTGCAGTCGTATCCGTCGCGGACCAAGGATCCCGATCCGGTCGACTTCTCCACGGGCTCCGTGGGCCTCGGGGCGGTCGCCCCGATGTTCGCCGCCCTGGCCGATCGCTACCTGCGGTCGCATTTCGGCGAGAGCGTCGCGAGCCAGCCCGATCGGCGGTTCGTGGCCCTGGTCGGCGATGCGGAGCTTGACGAAGGCAACGTCTGGGAGGCGATCCTCGAGGAGGGCCTGGGCGAGCTCGGGAACGTGACGATGATCGTCGACCTGAATCGCCAGAGTCTCGATCGGGTCGTTCCGGGGATCCGCATCCGTCGGGTGGAGGCGATGTTCGCGGCGGCGGGCTGGCATGCGATCGAGGCCAAGTACGGACGCCGGCTGGAGGCGCACTTCGCACGGCCCGATGGCGACGCGCTTCGCGAGCGGATCGACGACATGCCGAACGAGGAATACCAGGTGCTGATCAGGCGGCCCGGCGACGAGGCGCGGACCCGCCTGGTGGACGGAGCGGCGCCATCGCGACGGGACGCCCTGGCGCGTGTGGTCGCGGACGTGCCCGATCCCGAGCTCCCGGGGCTGCTCGCCGACCTGGGCGGTCACGACCTGGACGTGCTCGATCGAGCGCTGCGTGCGGCCGATCGCGAGCGAGGCAGGCCCACGGTGCTGTTCGCGTACACCATCAAGGGCTGGCGGCTGCCCTTCGCCGGCGACAGCGTCAACCATTCCGCCCTCCTCCGCGCGGAACAGATCGATGCGTTGAGCGAGCCGCTCGGGGCCGACCCGACCGACCCGTGGGCGGGATTCCGCCGAGGGCTCGCCCGAAGGACGGCTGGCGCAGCGGCGCCGGCAGGAGCTCGGATACGACGACCCGTCGCGCGACATCGCACCATCGGTCATGCCCGTCCTGGCCGCGCCCGATGTGCGGATCCCGGCCCGAACGAGTACGCAGCAGACGTTCGGGGACACCCTGGCGGCTCTCGCCCGGGACGCCGAGACGGGTCCACGGCTGGTCACCGCGGCACCGGACGTGGCCGTCTCCACGAACCTTGGAGGCTGGATCAATCGTGCCGGGGTGTTCGCACCGGACACGGGCCCCGACCTCGCCGAGGAGAAGCGCCCGCTCGATTGGACCCTGGGTCCCACCGGACGCCACATCGAGCTCGGCATCAGCGAGATGAACCTGTTCATGTGGCTGAGCCAGTTCGGCCTGACCGGCGAGCTGTTCGGCGAACGGCTCGTGCCCATCGGCTCGGTCTACGACCCGTTCATCGCCCGCGGCCTGGATGCGCTGATCTACGCGCTCTACGTCCGGTCCCGGTTCATCCTGGTCGGGACGCCCTCGGGCGTGACCCTCGCGCCGGAGGGAGGCGCCCACCAGTCCACGGTGACGCCGTCCCTCGGGATCGAGCTGCCCGGGCTGCGTGGCTATGAGCCCGTGTTCGCCCGGGAGGTCGTCTGGACGATCCTCGAGGGCATCCGGGGATGTCTCGATCCACACGATGGGTTCGCCACCTACCTGCGGCTCGGCACGCGCCCCATCGACCAGGCGCTGGCCGCGCCGATCGAGGAGCGGCTGGGCCTCGACGGCTGGCGTGACGCGGTCCTCGCGGGTGGCTACCGGCTCCTCGAGGCGGCCTCCGCGGATCTGCCGGCCGGCAGCCCCACCGTCGAGGTCGTCGCGGCGGGCTCGATCGTGCCGGAGGCGATCGAGGCCGTCCGGATCCTGCATCGGGAGGAGATCGCCGCCAACCTGATCGTGGTGACCTCGGCCGAGCGGCTTGCCGCCGGGCAGCATGGCGGGCGGCTCCAGGCGCTGCGGACCGGCCGGCCGGACGACGTCGGCCATCTCGCGACGTTGATCCCGCCTGACGAACGCCGGGCGCCGATCGTCACCGTCGCCGACGCGTCCTCGCACGCCCTCAGCTTCGTCGGTGGCGTATTCGGGGCTCCCGTGGTGCCGCTCGGGGTCGACACGTTCGGACAATCCGGCGCCATCCCCGACCTGTACGCATCGAGCGGGATCGATGCCGGCCACATCGTGGAGGCCGCGATCCTGGCCCTCGACCTCGGCGGTGGAGCGTGACGGACGCCGAGCTGACTCCGGAGAAGGAAGCGTTCCTCCGGACCCAGGTCCACGCGATCGTGGCCACCATCCAGCCCGACGGCACGCCCCAGCTGACGCCCAACTGGTACTGGTGGGACGGCGAGCGGTTCTGGATCAGCACGCTCGACTGGACCGTCAAGGTCCGCAACCTCAAGCGCGACCCGCGGATCACGCTGTGCATCGACGCGGGCAAGCGACGGGAGAACTACGTCCAGGTCTTCGGCACCGCCGAGGTGATCGAAGGCGACGTCAAGGACACGACGCTCGACCTCATCCGCAAGTACGAGCCGACGGAAGAGGCGTCACAGCGACACTGGGAGGAGATCAAGGAGGATCGCGTCCTGATCGTCGTGACCCCCACCCGCCTGCAATGGCGGTACGACTAGGGTCACGGCAGCCCCGCCCTCGCGATCAGGCGGGAACGGCGCTCGACAGGCCCACGTCGGCGAGCGTGGCGCGGGTCGCGGTGATGGCGCGCTCGATGTCGCCTGACTCGACGCCGTAGTGCGGCATCGCCCGGACCATGCCCTTCGGGTACTCGATCATCCGGACCCCGCGGTCGGCGAGCGCGGCCAGGAACTCGGCCCGTTGTCGGAGGACGGCTGCTCGCGCCACCGTGTCGTCAGGCCACGACTGGGCGCCGAGGCCGAAGAGCACGAAGTTCGTCCTGACCCTGGTCGGGTCGAGGCGGGTGACGCCCGGCATGGATGCCAGGGCATCCGCGAGCCGGCGGGCGTTGGCGTGATCATCGGCGAGCCGCTCGATCATCCCGGCGGGTCCGTCCCGGAGGGCGACCAGACCGGCCGCCGCGATGACCCCGGCCTGGCGCATACCGCCGCCCACGAGCTTGCGGGCGCGACGCGCCCTCGCGATGACTCCGGCGTCGCCGACCACCAGCGAGCCCACGGGGCAGGCCAGGCTCTTGGACAGGCAGAACGTCGCGGACGCTCCCGGCGGCACCAGGTCGCGCCCCGGCACCCCGAGCGCGACCGCCGCGTTGAACAGGCGCGCCCCGTCGATGAACAGCGGCACGCCGATCTCGCGCGCGACCGACGCGATCGTCTTGGTGTAGGCGGGGGTGAGCGGCTGGCCCATCGACAACGAATGGGTGTTCTCGAGCGTGATCAGCGCGGTGATGGGCTCGTGGACGTCCGTCGGGTCACGGACGGCCGAGCGGATCGCCGCCGGGTCGATCGTGCCGTCATCGGCGGGTGGGATGCCGCGGACCGACGCGCCGACCACGACGGCATGTCCGGCCGCCTCGCTCGAGAAGGTGTGGATCTCGGCGGGCCCGATGATCTCGCCGCCACGCGGCACGTGGGCCATCAGCCCGACCAGGTTGCCCATGGTCCCGCTGGTCACGAGGAGGCCGGCCTCGGTGCCGAGCAGCTCGGCGGCGCGTTCCTCGAGTGCGCGCACCGTCGGGTCGTCGCCGAACACGTCGTCGCCCAGTTCCGCGTTCGCCATCGCGCGCCGCATCTCGGGCGATGGCAGCGTCACGGTGTCGGACCGCAGGTCGATCATGGGCGAGCGGTAGGATAGCACTGCAACTGGGCGCCTCCTGTCCAGTGTGACTTACACTCCGCGGGATGCAGGAGCGGGATCAGGGGGAGGACAGGCGCGTGGCGATCGTCACGGGTGCCGCCGGCGCCCTGGGGACGGCCATGTGCGAGCGACTCGTGCGCGATGGGCTGCGGGTCGTCGTCACGGACCTCGCCCTCGATGACGCCGAAGCGCTCGCCCGCCGGCTCGACCCGTCCGGTGATGTCGCGCTCGCGGTGGCCGTGGATGTGACCTCCTACCCATCGGTCGAGGCCATGGTGGAAGCGGTCTCGGTGTGGGCGGGCCGGATCGACATCCTGGTCAACAACGCCGGGATCGGCGAGGAGTTGATCCCGACCTGGGAGATGCCGCTCGAGACCTGGCAGCGCACGATCGACGTCGACCTGACCGGCGTCTTCCACGGCTGTCGGGCGGTCCTGCCGATGATGCTGGAGCGCGGCTACGGCCGGATCGTCAACATCTCGTCGATCGCCGGCAAGGAAGGCAAACACAACCCGGTCGCCTATGCGGCGGCAAAGGCCGGCGTGATCGGCCTGACGAAGGCGCTCGCGTTCGAGGTCGCACCTCGAGGGATCCTCGTCAATGCGATCACGCCCGGATCGATCATGACCCGGAACTGGTCCCACCTGCCCGAGGACGAGATCGACGAGGTTCGCCGTCGCCACCCCATCGGCCGGCTTGGGCGCCCCGAGGAGGTCGCGGCGATGGTCGCCTGGCTCGCCTCGGACGAGGCGTCGTTCTCCACCGGTGCGGTCTTCGACATCTCGGGTGGCCGCGCGGGCCACTGATCGCGCCAGCCACTGACCACGCCGTCGCGCGCGCTACCTGATGCGCAGGCGGGCGCTCCGGATGGCGGTTCGCGTGCCCCCACCCGCGTACCAGATGGCCAGGACCTCGTCGGGGCCGGTGGCCACGCCGCAGGGGTGGCCGAAGGTGAACCGGTCCATCGACATGAGGTAGTCGACGGCGCTCAGGGACCCGTCGGCACCGGGCGCCGACGTCGCCTCGTGCCGGTACACCACCGTTTCCGAACCCGCGTCGAACGTCCGGCCGTCGTCGTCGCTCGCCAGGGCGACGATCGACTGCTCGTCGCCACGGCGCTGTTGCAGGAGGACGAGCCGTCCGTCCTCGAGCGGGACCGGATAGCTCGCCTGGCCCGGCAGACCCGTTGACAGCGGCGCCGACCACGTCCGCCCGTCGTCATGGCTCCATGCCACGTGCACCGGACCTTCCGTTCGCGACCGATGCCGGAAGGCGTACATGAACTGGACGAGCTCGCCCGACGCCAGGCGGCCGATCCGCGGATCCCACCACATGGTGTCGTGCGGGTCCCCATCCGGATCCGATGACGCCGAGATCGCGCTGTCGCCCCAGGTCCTTCCGCCGTCCGTCGAGCGCAGCAGCCCGCCGAGGTATCGCCAGGTCCCGGGCTCGTCGTACTCCTTGAACGTCTCGAACGTGCACAGGACGTCGCCATCCGGCAGGACGAGCAAGCCCTGCGACGCGGTCTGGGGCACCGGGCCACCCGCGAGATCGGCGAGCTGCCGCCAGCTTCGACCCCCGTCGGCGGACACCGCAATGTGGTTCGCGACCGGGACCAGTCCTTCGGTCTCCGGGTTGTAGGTCGGCCGGTCGAGGGACTTGTCGAGCGCGACGACCACGGTCAGCAGGTCGCCCGAGGGCAGCTCGGCGAGCGCGGCGCCGCGCAGGTCCCAGCCATGGTCAGCGAGCCCGTCGAGGGGACGACCGAGCGTGGCCCAGCGGTGCCCACCATCGGTGCTCTCCAGGAGATGTGGCCGGCCGTCGTTGCTCTCGCGCCGCGTGCCGACGCGATGGGCGAGCAGGATGTCGCCGGTCGATCGGCGGAGGATCCGCGGCTCGCAGGCATGGCCCGCCGGATCGTCAGGCGACGCTTCCCAGACCGTGGCGTGGCCCTCGACCTCGATCCGCATGGTCACGCCGGATCGCTCGGCGACGCACCTCGCGGACGTTCGGCGAACCGGCGCAATACGTTTCCTGTCACCCGCGCCACCGTGTTGTCGTACCCGTTGTAGGCGATCCCACCGCGCCACGCGATCGAGCCGACCGAGAACACCGCGCCGCCGTTCGGGTACTCGAGGTACGCCATGTCCGAACGCACGAACCGGTGCGGCTCGCCGTCGAGCTGGGGATCGTCCGTCCGCTTGCCGTCCCGACCCGGCATGAACCACAGGACTTCGTCGAGCATCGGCCGGTAGCCGTCGCTGAAGCCGACCGATGACGCCAGTAGGAGGGCCGCCGCCGGCGTCCCGAGCTCATGATCGAACCGGTCGACCTCGTAGCCGGCAGCGCCCCATCGAGTCTGGAGGTTGGGCTGGTCGCCGATCAGTTGGTCGTCGCCGATCCCCTCGAAGACGAACCGCACGCGCGGATCGTGCGAGTCGGGCATCCGTTTGTACGGGACCGCCCGGTCGAACCCGGCGGCGCTGGTTCCGACCGCGACGATCCCGTTCGGCGGGCGCCCGCGGTTCCGCCACGTGCCGCCGAGCTCACCGGTCGTCGAGTGGACGCGTTCGGCGGGCGCCACCTCGAACGGCCACGGCGCACCCCAGCGCCGCACCTCGACCCGGTGCGGCTTCGCAGGATCCGGATCGAACGAGGCGACGCCGAACAGGCTGTTGCCGCCCAGCAGCATGAACCGGCCGCCGGCACCCAGGTAGCCCTCGAGCGCGTCGAGCATCTGGCGGCTCCAGTACTCGTGATGCGAGCTCGAGACCACGACGGCGTACGGATCGAGCAGTTCGGCGCCCTCGACCTGGAGATCGTGGTCGGTGATGAAGTCGACCTCGATGCCTTCGTGATCGAGCCAGTCGACGAGGTAGAGGTCTGCCGGGAAGCGGGGTGGCGCCGCCCACACCCGGTACCGGAACTTCGGGCGCATGTTGAGGATCGGTCGGAGGAACGAGCCGTACACCACGCCGGAGCCGTCCAGGTGCAGGTCGTAGGTCCCGTATAGCGCGTTCTCGTCGATGTACCGGTAGGCATCCCGGAACAGGGTCGGGTCGGCGTGTGGTGCGCCCGACGTCCAGGTGTTCGTCGCGCCTTCCTGCCATGCACCGGGTCCCAGGTCGGTGTAGTTGGCGTAGACGGTGTAGGTCAACGTCGACATCAGGACGGCGATCCGTGATCGCGCGGTCCCTCGTGGCGGGCGCACCGTGAACGGGAGATGGTCCTCGTCGTCAGCGGACCGAAGCCAGGCGGCGTAGACCCCGCTCGGCAGGTCGTCGGGGATGGTCAGGGAGAACCCCACGTCCCAGCCGGCGTCGTCGAGATCGTCCCGGTGGAGATGGATCGCCGACCATTGCTCGGGCGCGAGGTGGAAGTCGGCGACGCTCGCATCGAATCGATGACCGGTGACCGCACGGGTCGGCGTGTTGACCGTCCATCCGTGGCGCCCAGTCGGCGACCGGTCGGTGATCCGATCGCTCGACATGTCCGCAGCGAAGTCCCAGGCGCCGACGCCCGCCAGGACCGGTTCGTCGAGCTTGCCGTCGAGGCATGCGGCCATGCCGTCCGCGGTCCGCATCGCGCCGAGGATCAGCGGCCCATCGAGGGGCGGCAGCGCCATCTCACCGGATCCTTCGCCGGCGGACAGGTCGTTGGGCAGGCTGCGGAGCGGGGTCTGGCGCACGGTGCCGCGACCGCCTTCGACCGTGCATTCGATCCGGTACCAGGTCCAGCGATGGACGGGAGCGCCCGTTGAGATCCGGGTCGACCCGACGACGAGCTCGACGGCGCCGTCCTCCGCCAGGATGAGGCCCCAACCCATCGCGCCAACGGGGTCGCCGATGCTGGCGATGACCTGCACGCCGGCACCCGGGTTCGTCGGCATCAGGTACACCGAGAAGGCCAGCGACGCTCCGCTGCTCCCAGCCGGCAATGGGATCTCGACGTAGGAGCCGCTCCTGATCGCCTGGTGTCGGCCCGGGTACCGACCGTCGATGGCGGATGGCACGAGGACCTGCTTGAAGCCAGGCCCGTCCGGGTTCTCGTCGCCGTGGATCAACCGGACGAGGCGAGCCTCATAGTCGGGTCCCTCGCAGCTGACCAGGAAGTCGATGGTCTCGCCGGGCGCGACGCTCAGCCGGTTCGTGTACCCGAGCAACCGCAGCACGTCAGGGCCGGCGAGCGTCCTGCGCCGCCCCCTCGAACGCGCGAATGAACCCGTTCGCCGCCTCGATCGTCCGCGACGGGTGGATGGACAACCGGATGAACGACCGTCCGCGCAGCTCGCCGTAGCTCTGCCCCCAGCCGTCGCTTGCCAGCTGCTCGTGGACCTGGCGCAGGTCGATGGTCTCCGAGGTGAAACCGACGACCGTGATGAACGGCGGCGCCATCAGCGCCATGCCCGGGATGGCCGTCACGCCCGCGACGATCCGGTCCCGCAGGCCCAGCACGTGTGCCGTGGATGCGACGTAGCCGACCCGACCAAGGTGCCGGAACGTGGCCCAGGCCGCGGCCGCGCGGCTGCCGGGCTTGGTCGACGACGTCGTATGGATCAGCGTCCGCTCCGTCGGGATCGTCTCGAACAGCTGCGCGTCGCGCGACAGGAAGAAGCCCGTGGCGACCGGCAGCAGCCCGAGCTTATGGCCGTCGGTCATCATCGTCGTGACGCCCGGCAGGGCGAAGTCGAACGGCGGCACCTCGTGGCCGAGGTCGCGCATGAACGGCAGGATGAAGCCGCCGAACGCCGCGTCCACGTGGAGCGGCAACCCCTTCCGTTCGGCAAGGTCGGCGATCGCTTCGATGGGATCCATGACCCCGAAACTGCCGGCCGGTGCGGACGCGACCAGCCCCACCGTGTTCGGAGTGATGGCCCGCGCCACGTCGTCGATCCGCGGGCGGAAGTCGTCGCCGACGTCGATCTCGACCAGCCGGATCCCGAGCAGCTCGGCCCCGAGACGGAACGAAAAATGCATCGTCACCGGCGCGATGACCTCGGGCGCCGACCGCTGCGCCCGGTTCCGCATCAGCCGGAGCGCTGCGATATTCGATTCCGTGCCACCCGTCGTGATCACGCCGGCTGCTTCGGGCGCGCCGAGCAGGGCGCCCATCATCCGGACCGCCTCGCGCTCGAACCCGAGCGTGCCGGTCTCGGTCTCGTCGGCCCACTCGACGAAGAACGTGCCCTGCGCCAGCGACTCGACACGCCGGCTGATCGCCTGCGGCGTCCCGGAGTAGGTGATGGCGAAGTTCCGGTCCGGCGGGAACCGGTTGTCGCGGAGGCGGGTCTCGACCTGGGCGACCACCGCATCCTCGGTCTCGCCGACCTCGGGGAAGGTGGTGGTCGGCGCAACCGGCAGCGTCAGGTGCTGGGCCGGCAGGTCGAACTCCGCACTGGCCATCGGTCGTCCGCTAGAACCGTTCCTGGACGCCGTCCGGACCCTGCGCCCGCCAGCCCGGACGGAACCTGATCACGGTCCCCGACAGGCTCGCGACCCACAGGTCGCCACCCGCGGTGGCGTGCATCATGTGACCGGGCGTCGGCAACCAGCCGGTGATCGCTCCAGTCACGGGATCCAGCCTCACGAGCCGCCCCGCGATCGAGTCGAAGCTCAGGATCTCGTCGATCGACCGATGGGTCATCGCCCACAGGTCGCCGCCCGGCCCGTAGGTCAGGCACTGGGTCGCGCCGAGGTGGCGCCATTCGGTCTGGTAGTTCCCGTCAGCGTCGAAGATCTGGATGCGGTGGTTGTGCCGGTCGCTGACAAGCACCCGGCCGTCGGCCACGACCGCGATCGAATGGGGCGTGTCGAACTCGCCGGGCGCGGAACCGCGTCGCCCCCACGCCCCGATGTAGCCACCATCGGGGTCCAAGTGGACGACCCGCGAGTTGCCGTAACCGTCGGACACGTAGATCGAGCCGTCGTGCCCGAACGCCAGGTCGGTCGGCGCGTTGAACGACCGCTCATCGGTGCCGCTCACGTCGGGCGTCCCGATCTCGAGCAGGACGTCGCCGTCGATCGTCGTCTTGAGCACGCGGTGGCGGCCCGCATCGGTCAGCCACAGGTGACCCGCTCGATCGATCCGCATCCCGTGGGCGAGACCGATGTTCGCGTCCCAGCTCGACGTCGAGTGGCCATCCGGGTCGAACAGGACCACCGGATCGATGGCCGGTCCCCGTTGGAACGCGACGATCCTGCCGTCCGGTGCCGCGACGACCGCCGAGACGCGACCGAACCAGGCACCAGGCGGAAGCCCGTCCTGACCCCAGCGGCTGTCGGCGATGAAGTGGAGCGGTTCGACCGCCGGCGCATCCCACAGGTTCGGCTGATCAGTCATAGCCACATCATCGGCGCGCAGCCGCCCGCTGGTCCACGCCCACATCGGCGTCGGGTGGTGGAGCCAGGTGGACACCGAGCCATGGCTCTGCGAGACCGGTGCCGGCGAGATCGCCGTGCATCCGGAGCCCATCGCGGGAGACGGCCAGCGTAAGCACCTGCGGTCGGCGGATCATGGCAACGACTCCAAGCAGGACCAGTCCCAGTCCAGCGGCGAGCATCGTCGTTCGCGCCGTGAACGCCTGGGCCGACAGCCCACCGAGGAGTCCCCCGACCGGCATCAGGCCCCAGTACAGCAGCGAGAACACCGACGTCAGGCGTCCGCGGAGCGACGGCGGCGCGAGCGCCTGGACGAGGGTCAGGCTGGCCGATGCGTAGACGACGAAGCCTCCGCCGACGAACGCGACCGAGAGGATCGACACCGGCAGCGGGGGTCCGAGCCCGAACACGATGAGACCGCCTGCCGCGCTCGCGAGACCGAGGAGGATCGACCGACCGTGGCCGAGCCGGCGCTGCGCGTGCTCGGCCGCGAGCCCGGCCAGCAGGCCGCCCGTACCGACGGCGACCAGCAGGAGGCCGAGCCCCTCGGCACCGATGCCGAGCTCCACGGCGGCCACGGGCAGGAGGAAGTTGTAGGGCAGCCCGATCAGGCCGGGACCGGCCGACAGCAGCAGGATCGTGCCCAGCGTGGGATTGCGGAGCGCGTGGCGGCCGGCCTCGACGATCGGGCGGATCAGCGCGGCCCCGCCGGGAAGTCGTTTGGTCGGGACTGGGGCCCGGGTATGCAGCCGCCAGATGAACACACCCGGAGCGGCGAACATGATCGCTCCGATGAGGATGGTCCAGCCGGGTTCACGACCGTCGGCGAGGAGCCATCCGGCGCCCAGCCCGCCGGCGATCCGCGCACCGTTGATCAGCAGGAAATTGAGGCCGACCGCGCTCGAGACCGCAGCCGGCGGCACGAGGTCGCCCACGATCGAGATCGACCCGGGGGCTCCGAGCGTCATCAGGATGCCCATCAGGAACGCACTGGCGAGCACGATCGGGATCGACGGCTCCGGCAACAGCGCGACGAACGCGACGAGCGCCATCACCAGGCCGCCACCGAGGAAGGATCCGGCGATCAGCCGTCGGGGGCCGAGCCGGTCGGTCAGCATCCCGGCATGCAGCATCAACAACAGCCAGGGCAATCCCATGATCGCCGAGCCCAGGCCGACCATCGCGGCCGAGCCGGTCTCGGTCTGGATGAACCAGCCGAACGCTGCCATGAACAGGAAGATCCCGATGTTCGCGAACAGGCTGGACGCGAAGAAGATCCGAAATGGGCCGTAGGCGAAGGCCGGCAACCCGAGCCGATCGAGCGAGACGCTCCGCATGTCCGACGCCTCAGCCGGTGCGCGCATCGACGATGGGTTTCACCTCGCCGATCAAGCGCTCGATGGTCTCGCGGTCGTAGGGCCAGCCGATCTGTGGGCAGAACGATCCGGCCCCAGCCTCGACGAACGGGGTGAGCCAGTCGGCGACCTGCTGCGGCGTGGACGCCCAGACCACCTCGCGGATCGACGCCGGCCACTTGTGGACGGCGATGAGCTCGTCGGCGACGCGCGCTGCCTCCTCCGGGGATGACCGCAGGATGAACTTGCATCCGATCATCCGCTCGATCCGAGTCTCGTCCCGCCCCTCGGCCCGGCAGTGCTCGCGAAGCACCTGGTCCTTGTGCCGGAACAGCTCGACCTGATCGGTCCCGGCGAACCACTGCCAGATGTCCGCATGTCGGGCCGCGAGGCGCAGCCCGCGACGTCTCGCCCTCGGCGCCGATGACGATCGGCACGTGCGACTGGACCGGGAGCGGGGCATGCCTGACTTCGTCGAACTGGTACTTCTCGCTCCGGTGGGTCACCGCCCGGCCGGCAAGCAGGTCGCTGATGATCGCGAGCGACTCCTCGAACCAGTCGATCCGTTCACCCAGCGTGCGCCCCGGATCGATGCCGTGGGCCCGGTTCTCGAACTCGACGTTGCCGGCGCCCAGGCCGAGGATCGACCGGCCGTTGCTGATGTGGTCGATCGTGACCGCCATCTTGGCCACCACGCCCGGGTTGCGGAACGTATTCGCGCCGACGAGCAAGCCGAGCCGCACGCGCTCCGTCGCCATGGCCCATCCGGCGAGCGTCGTCCAGCCCTCGAAGAACGGCTGGTACGGATCGCCGCCGGTGGAATAGAGGTGGTCGTGGCCGAACAGGTAGTCGTAGCCGAGCGTGTCGACCAGCCGCGCCGTCGCGAGCGCGTCCGGCCAGGACGCGCCGTAGGTCAGGACCTGGGCGCCGACCTTGAGCGGCATGGTCAGCTGCCGTCGAGGGCCACGGCGGCCCCCGTCCGGGAAGCGTCCTCCGCGGCCGTCAGCATGGCCGTCGTCCGTCGGCCCTCATCGCCGCTCACGAGCGGATCGCGCCCATCACGGGCGGCGGCCACGAGGTCCTCGAGCTGCCGTGCGTACGCCCGGAGCCGGATCGGATCGTTGGCATCCAGCGGATCGAAGGCCGGCATCTCGGCGACCACCTCCCAGCCGTCGCCGCGGCCGAGCAGCAGCTGGCCGTACGGGTCGAGCCGGATGATCCCGTCCGAGCCGACGATGACGAACTCCCAGGTCGAGGCGCAGCCCGGGCTTCGGCATCTCGTAGGTCATCCAGACCTGGACGAGCGCGCCCGACGCCATCTCGTACTGGGCCATCGCGCTCTGGCCGACCCTCGGGCGGGTCGCCGGAGAAGTTCGTGATCCGGGCGTAGGCACGCACGGGCTCGCTGCCGCTGAACCAGCGGATCAGGTCGCAGCCGTGCGCCGACCAGGACGCCCACGCCGTCTGCTGCGCCGGGGTCGAGCTTCCACTCGTCGCCGCGTGCCTTGAGGTCCCACCAGCCGACCTCGGCGCCGGTCAGCCGGATCATCCGGACCTCGCCGATCGCGCCGTCGGCGATGAGCCGGTGCGCCGCCGCCGGCGTGTCCCGGAAGCGATGCTGCGACACGACCGACAGGCGGACCCCGGCCGCCCGGCAGGCCTCGACCATCGCCGCGCATTCGGCGGCGTCCTGGGCCATCGGCTTCTCGACGAGGACGTGCTTGCCGGCCGCCGCCGCAGCGACGGCCTGGTCGCGGTGGACGGCCGGCGGCGAGGCCAGGACGACGAGATCGACGTCCGTGCCGCGCGATGAGCGCCTCGGGCGACGCCTCGAGCGGCACGCCGTAGTCCGCGGCCGAGCGCCGCTGCCCGGCGACCGCCGGCGACCGCCACGAGCCGCGTCCCGTCGGCGTGGTTCGCGGCGACCTCCGACCAGGTCCGGCCCATGAAGCCCGAGCCGACGACGCCGACGCGCGACGGTCATGCCGCGCCTCCCGCCGGTCGATCGAAGAAGTCGATGCCGGCGGTTCGGCAGTCCTCGATGAACTCGTACAGACCTTCGTCGGTGTTGTGCAGGCCGGGGATGCCCGCAACCAGCCGGTCGAAGCCGAGCTCACGCCACTGGGCCAGCTCCTCGGCACGGGTGCCGACCGCGGCGACCTTGGCCGGGTCCTGGTAGGCGAGCTCGTGCGGTTCGGCGAACCGCTGGCCGCCGGTCACCCGGAGGCCCTTGTAGCGCATGATCTGGTTCGTCCCGCAGTTGAGCTCGACGGTCGCCGGATCCCGCCCGATCTCCGCGCACCGCTCGCGGAAGACCTCGAGGAGCGCGCGGGACCTCGTCGGGGAACATGTTGATGTTCAGCTCGTCGCAGTAGCGCGCGGCGAGCCGGAACGTGACGTTCTTGCCGTGGCCGCCGATCAGCAGCTTGATCCCGGGCTGCCGCGCCGACCGTGGGCTGTTGGCGACGTCCTCGACGCGCGCGTGCGGCACCGTCGAACGTGAACCGCGGTTCGTCCTGGCGGGTCATCCGCCAGATGATCTCGAAGTGCTCGGACAGGATCTCCATCCGCTCGCGCAGCGGCGGGTAGGGGAAGCCGAACGCGCTCGCCTCGTTCTCCTTGAAGCCGGCGCCCAGGCCGAGCGTCAGCCGACCGCCGGCGATCGTGTCCAGCGTGGCGGCGGCCTTGGCCGTCATCGCGGGGTTGTGGAACGTCGAGTTGAGGACGATCAAGCCCGATCCCGACCCGCGGGACAGCGGCGCGAGACCCGCCGACAGCGTCCAGCAGTCGAACGCGATCGACTCGCCCGGCCACTTCGAGAGGACGTGCTCGCCGGTCCAGATCGACTCGAAGCCGAGTCGCTCGGCCGTCGTGGCGAGCTCGACGATCCGGTCCCAGGCGCGGCCCGGCTCCCAGCCCTCGAACTCGTTGAAGTAGCCCTGCGGCAGGACCAGTCCGACCTGCATCGCTCGCTACGCGCTCGCCGCTCGCGGGCGGCGAACTCGATCCCGGCGGCGCGCACGTCGTCGATCAGCTCGTACAGGCCCTCGTCGGTGTCGACCAGCCCGGGCACGCCGCAGATGATCCGGTCGAGGCCCAGCTCGACCCAGCGCGCGAACTCCTCGGCGCGTGTGGTCAGCGTCGCTGAAGTCGGCGGACATGATCGCCGGGACGTCCTCCTGGCGCATCATCCGCTGGCTTGCCGATGGCCTGCAGGCCCGGATAGGGCCAGGCCGGGTTGGTGCCGCCCACGATCATCAGGCGTGGCCGGATCGCGCCCGATCTCCTCGCAGCGTTCCCGGACGACCGCGATCGCCTCGGCCATCTCGTCGGGCGGGACGTCGATGTTGACCTCGTCGCAGTAGCGCGCCGCCAGCCGGAACGTGACGTTCCGCCCGTGGCCGCCGATAGCCAGCCGGACGTGGTCGCCGCCGCCGGTGCGGGGCGCGTTGACGACGTCCTCGACGCGAGCGTGCTCACCGTCGAACGTGAACGGCGGTTCGTCGCGCCGGGTCATCCGGCTGATGATCTCGAAGTGCTCGGACAGGATCGCCATCCGCTCCTTGAGCGGCGGGTACGGCTGGCCGAACGCGACTCGCCTCGCTCTCCTTGAACCCGGCGCCGAGCCCGAGGATCAGCGCGGCCGCCGCTGATCGTGTCCAGGGTCGACGCCATCTTGGCCGTCATGGCCGGATTGCGGAACGTCGAGTTGATGACGCCGAAGCCGATGTCGACGCGCGGCACGGCGGCCGCGACCGCGGTGTGGAGCGTGACGCAATCGAACGCGAAGCCCTCGGGATCCCACTTGGCCAGGACGTGTTCGCCGGTCCAGAGCGAGTCGAACCCGAGGCGTTCGCCGAGCCGGGCGACCTCGAGGACGCGCTCCCAGGCGGCCGTCGGCGTCCAGCCCTCGAACTCGTTGAAGTAGCCCTGCGGCAGTAGCAGGCCGATCTTCATGGACGCCTCCGGAGTGTGATGGGTGGTCATGTCCTGGCGTCGCCGCCAGGCTCGGCGGTCGCTGTCACGCGTCCGGCGGCCTGGCGCTGCTCTGCGCTTCCTTCGATCCGATCGACGAAGTGGCACGCAACCTCGTGTCCGGTGGCGGTCGCCTGCGAGCGGCGGACGCTCCGTCCGGCACACCTCGGGCTCGTCCAGCCGCTGGTACAGCCAGCAGCGCGTGTGGAAGTGGCAGCCCGGCGGCGGGTTGGCGGGACTCGGGATCTCGCCGACGAGGATGATCCGCCGCCGATGCATCTGGACCTGCGGGTCCGGGATCGGCACCGCCGAGAGCAGCGCGACGGTGTACGGGTGCAGCGGGGCTGCCGTACAGCTCGCGGTCGGCGCCAGCTCTCACGATCCGGCCGAGGTACATCACCGCAACTCGGTCGCTGATCCGGCGGACGATGGCGAGGTCGTGGGCCACGACGAGATAGGTCAGATGCGAGCTCCGCCTGGAGCCGTTCCAGGAGGGCCAGGATCTGCGCGCGGATCGAGACGTCGAGCGCGCTGATGGGCTCGTCGGCGACGATCAGGTCCGGGTTGAGCGCGAGCGCCCGGCGATCCCGATCCGCTGTCGCTGGCCACCGCTGAACTCGTGCGGGAAAGCGCTCCGCGGCACGTGGCGAAAGACCCACGAGCTCCAGCAGCTCGGCGACTCGCGCCGTGCCGCTCCTGCCGCGATGCCGATGCGCATGGATGTCGAGCGGCTCCTCGACGATCGACCGGACCGTCATCCGCGGGTTCAGGCTCGAGTACGGGTCCTGGAAGATCATCTGGAAGCGCTGGCGAAGCCGGCGCAGCGGCTCGCCGCGAAGCGTCGCGATCTCCTGTCCGTCGAACCGGATCGAACCGCGGTCGGGTCGAGCAGGCGAACGATCGCCCGCCCGGTGGTCGTCTTGCCCGATCCCGACTCGCCGACGAGGCCCGAGGGTCTCGCCGCGCTCGATCGTGAGGTCTGACGCCGTCGACTGCCTGGATGATGTCGCGGCTCGCGCGCCAGCCGATCCGCTCCGCCCGCCGGGAATGGACGCGGAGGTCGCGTACCTCGACCAGCGGCACGGTCGCCTCGTCGGTCCGTGTAGAGGGCACAGGCGGTGCAGCCGCGATGCGGGTCCCGCGGCCGGCGCCGGACGATCGCGCTCATCCGGCGCTCACGGCGACCGCGCAGGGTTCGGGGCGGCCACGAAACCCGGCGCCAAGCGGCCGGCCCGCAGCGACCTCGTCGGCGTTCGCCGGGTTGTGGCAGGCGACCAGGTGGCGTCACGTCCGGACCGGTCGTGACCGCCGGCCGGCTCCGATCGGCGCCGGTGAGCAGCGGCGGATTGTGCGTCCCAGCAGACCGGCAGACGCCATGCGCATCGGGGCGCGAACGGGCAGCCCGCGGTGGCTGGGTCTGCGTCGGGCGGCGCGCCCTCGATCGGACGGAGATCGCCGGCTCTTGAGATCGATGCGCGACGACCGAGTTGAGCAGGCCGATCGTGTAGGGATGGCGCGGCTGTGCGAACAGGTCCGGGGTGGTCGCCGTCTCGACGAGAAGCCCGGCGTACATCACGCACGTTCGCTGGGTCATGTCGGCGACGACCCCCAGGTCGTGGGTGATGACGCAGCGCGGCGGTCCCGCTCTGCCTGGTCAGGTCCTTGATCAGGTCGATGACCTGCGCCTGGATCGTCACGTCGAGCGCGGTCGTGGGCTCGTCGGCGATCAGCAGCTTGGGCCGCAGCGACAAGTGCCATCGCGATCATGACGCGCTGCCGCATCCCGCCGCTGAGCTGGTGCGGGTACGCGCGCAGGCGGTCCTCGCCGTCGGCGATCCCGACCATCCCGAGCAGGTCGATCGCCCGCGCTCGCGCCTCGTCCCTCGTCACGTCCTCGTGAGCGACGATCCCCTCGGTCATCTGGCTGCCGATCGTGAGCACCGGGTTGAGGCTGGTGAGCGGGTCCTGGAACACCATCGCGATCTCCGTGCCGCGGACGCGGCGCATCTCGCGCTTCGGACAGGGTCAGCAGCGACCGCCCGCTCGAGCCACGACATCGCCGCCCTCGATCCGGCCGGCCGGCGTCGGCAGCAGCCGGGTGATCGCGAGGCTCGTGACGCTCTTGCCGCAGCCCGACTCGCCGACCAGCCCGAGCGTCTCGCCGGCTCGCATCTCGAAGCTGACGCCGTTGACGGCGTAGACGGTCGCCTCCTGCGGTGCGGAAGCGAACGACGAGGTCGCTGGACGCGACAGCAGCGGCCATCGGCGGCTCAGCGCCAGCGCCGACGCGTCACGTTGGCGCGCGGGTCCAGGGCGTCGCGCAGTCCGTCGCCGATGAAGTTGATCGCCAGGACCGCGATCGCGATGGCCGCGCCGGGCGCCATCCACAACCACGGCTTCTGAGTCAGCGACCCCGACGTCGGTCGCCGCCTGCAGGTCGCCGCCCCAGCTCGCGTCCGGTGGCTGGATGCCCAGGCCCAGGACCGAGAGGCCGGCCTCGGTGATCATCGCCTCGGCCATGCCGAAGCTGGCCAGGACCACGAGCGGCCCCGCGACGTTGGGCAGGATGTGGCGGAGGATGATCCGCCGGTCGCGCGCGCCGATGCCTCGCGCCGCGAGCGTGAACTCGCGCTCGCGCAGGGACAGGAACTCGCCCCGGACGAGGCGCGTGACCGCCGGCCAGTTGAGCAGCCCGATCACCAGCATGATGTTGAACGGGCTGCGTCCCACGATCGGGACGATGGCGAGGATGATGATCAGGCCCGGGAACGACATGACCGTGTCGGTGACCCGGCCGATGATCGCGTCGGTCATGCCGCGCCGGTACCCGGCCAGCGAGCCGAGCGTGATGCCGATCAGCAGGTAGATCGACACGGCCACGACGCCCGACCGACAGCGACACGCGGGCGCCGTGCATCAGGCGCGACAGGACGTCCCGGCCGGACCGGTCGGTGCCCAGCAGGTGCTGCGAGACTCGGCGGTTTGCCGAACGCCTTGGGTCGACCTTGGTCGGGTCGTATGGCGCGATGAGCGGGCGCGAGGATCGGCGATCACGGCCAGCGTGACCAGGATCACGCCAGCGCGAGCATCGCCAGCCGGTTGCGACGGAACCGTCGCCAGGCGAGCTGGCGCGGCGATACGGCGTGGCGGATCGCGACCTCGACGCTCGGCTGCCAGACCGGACGCCCGATCGAGGCCGTCCGGCCGGCGACCGGGTCGCCGGGACGGCGTCGGCCGCGACGGGCGTCGTCACCTCGTACGCGGATCCGCGGATCGACGTAGGCGTAGGCGATGTCGGTGATCAGGTTGGCGAGGATGATCGTGACCGACGTCAGCAGGCGCGACGGCCATGATCGCGGCGTAGTCGTGCTCGCGCGTCGCCTCGATCGCGTACTGCCCGACGCCCGGCCACGAGAACAGCGTCTCCACGAAGATCGCGCCCACGATCAGCGACGGGAGGCTCAGCCCGAGGACCGTCACCACCGGCAGCAGCGCGTTGCGCAGGATGTGGCGGACCGCACCGACGCGTTCGCGCAGTCCCTTGGACCGCGCCGTCGTCACGTGGTCCTGGCGCATGACCTCGAGCACGCTCGCCCGCGTGTAGCGCAGGAACGTGGCGGTCCCGGCGAACGCCAGCACCAGCGCCGGCAGGATCAGGTGCCAGAGCTCGTCGACGATGGGCGGCAGCGTGCTGACCGGGTCCCAGACCCGCCGGCCGGGAAGAGCTTGATGCCGAAGAGCTGGAACGGGCAGCGACCGCGAAGACGTAGATCGCGAGGATCGCCAGCAGGTACGGCGGCAGCGAGATGCCGGAGATCACGACCACGGTCATCGCCGTTGTCGAGTTTCGAGTGTTGGCGGAACGCCGAGACGACCCCGAGCAGCACGCCCAGGACGACGCTGATGGCCAGCGCCGTGCCCATCAGCTTGATGGTGTTCGGGATCCGCTTCGCCAGGGCCTTGGCGATGGACGACCGCCGACGATCTCCACGCCGAGGTTGCCCTGGACGATCTGGCCCAGCCACGCGACATAGCGCTCGTGGCACGGGCTGGTTGAGCCCGAGCGCCTCCCTGAGCTTCTCGATGTCCTGCGGCTTGATGTCGCTGCCCGGGCGGACGAGCGCCGAGACCGGATCGCCCGGCGCGAGGTTCGCGAACGTGAACGTCACGATCGACACACCGAGCAGGATCGGGACCGCGATCAGGAGCCGGCGGACGATGAAGCGCCAGCATGGCAGTTCAGGGTACGACCGCGACCGGTCGCGGTCGCGGTCGTCCTGCTGACGCTGCGGCTCGATAGTCCGGCTCAGGCCTCGACGTACCACTCCCAGTAGTGGACGCCGCCGGCGGCCGGATGGGTGATCGGCGCCTTCTCCGGCCCCTTGAGCTTGTCGTTCACGACCGCGTAGTCGACGCGCTGGTAGATCGGCATGTACGGCAGCTCGTCGTTGAAGATCTCGCTGCAGCGCTGGAAGTGGGGGGCCTGGGCGTCCTGGCGTCGTCTCCAGGAGCGCCGCCGCGAACTCGGTGTCCCACTCCGCGTTCGCGAAGCGCATCGAGTTGAAGCCGTTGGGATAGACGCGCGTCGAGCCGAGCGTCTCGTCGGAGCCCCAGGGCGACCCGTCGAGCGTGCCGAACCCGTACACGAACGCGATGTCGTAGTCGGGGCCGTCATCCTCGGGCGTCGGCTTGGTCCTTGTCCTCGTAGAAGTCGGCGATGAAGGTGTCGTCCGGGAGCGGCGTCAGCTTGATCTTGACGCCCGACGTCCTCCCACATCGCCTGGATGACCGGGACGTCCGGATCCAGGGTCGGCGGGTAGTGCCGGACGTCAAGGACCACGCTCGGAGTCCCAGCCGGCCTCGGCCAGCAGCGCCTTCGCCTTGTCGACGTCCTGCGGGTGGTAGGTCTCGAGGCCGTCGCGCTACTGCCCATTTCTGGATCCAGTGGTTGACGACCTCTGGGACCTTGAACACGCCGCCGAGCACGTCGTCCACGAGCGTGTCGCCGGTCGAGCGCCCAGACCAGCGCCTGGCGGACGCGCTTGTCCTTGAGCAGGGGCGTGCTGGGGTTGAGCAGGTTGACCGAGAAGAAGATGTTGAAGCCGACCAGCGACTGCTGGGCGGTCATGCCCGTCGATCGCCTGCAGCGTCTTGAGCTTGTCGCCGCTCGGGCGGCGGACGTAGTTGAAGTCGACCTCGCCGGACTGGGTCGAGAGGATCTGGGCGGCATCGTCGGCGTAGATCCGGATCGAGACCGCGTCGGCGGCCGGCGGGCCGCTGTAGCCCGGTGCCGTTCTTGTACCCGGGATGGGGCTCGAAGTTCACGAACTCCTTGGCCTTGAACTCGGTCATCTTGTAGGGACCGGAGCCGATGAACAGCTCCTGCGAGATCGGGCTGGCTGGCATAGTCCGCCAGCGCCTTGCCCTCGAACGGGTGCTTCGGCGCGATGCGGATGATGCCGAACACGTTCGGGACGATCTGGGCGTTCGGTTCGTCCAGGTCGAACGCGATCGTGAGATCGTCGATGACCCGGATGCCCTCGGCGTCCTTGGTCTCGTCGTCGACGACCGCCTGCGGAACCCTTGATCGGCGCGAGCCGGCCCGCCGATGTTCGACCCGGCGCCGGCCTTGAGGCCCGTGTTGTAGGTGAACGCGACGTCCGCGGCGGTGACGGGCTGCCCGTCGTGCCAGGTCGCGCCCTCGACGAGCTTGAAGGTGTACGTCGTGCCATCGTCGCTGACCTCGTAACCCGGTGGCGAGGTCGTACAGGACCGACCCGTCGGCCGCGATCGACACCAGCGACTGGGCGCACCAGTTCCAGGCGAACTCCTGGCCGAACGACTTCCAGGGCAGGAACCCATCGGTCAGGCCGCCTTCGAAGGCGCCCATCCGGATCGTCCCGCCCCGGGCTGCCACCGCCGATGGAGCCGCGGTAGCTGGCGCGAGCGTGCCGCTTGGTGCTGCCGACGCGGGAGGCTGGACCGGCGTGCACGCCGCGAGCGTGGCGCTCGTCCCGGCAAGTACCCCCGCCTTGAGGACGGATCTCCGGCTGAGTGCGGGTCCTCGGAAGCTGTCGCTCGAATCCGAGATCGGGGGTCGCTTGGGCTCGGCCATTCGATGCCTCCTCCTGTGCCGACGAGAGACAGGTGCCGCGCGCGGTCGGGGGATAGTATTGCATTCAGACTGCAACATCAACCTATCTGTGCACCATCTGTGGACGACCGGAGACCTCTTTCTGGGTGAATGACCGTGTAGCCCAGGCCCCGACGACGCTCCTCATCCGGGGCGGTCTCGTCTTCGACGGAAGCGGTGCGCCCGGCGTCCGCGCCGACGTGGCGATCGAGGGCTCAAGGATCGTGGCCATCGGCCGTCGAGCGTCCGAATCGGCCGCCCGAGTCCTCGACGCCGACGGTCTCGCAGTGGCGCCGGGCTTCATCGACATGCACTCCCATGCCGATTTCACGCTGGTTGCCTATCCAGACGCGCTCAATTCGCTGGGCCAGGGTGTGACGACCGAAGTCGTCGGGAACTGCGGCTATTCGCCCGCTCCGGTCTCGGCAGATCCCCGCCGGGCGTCGGATCAGCTGGCAGCCTGCCATGGCCTGGGACCGCAGCTCGACTGGCGTTGGAGGTCGTTCGACGAGTTCCTCGTTTCCCTCGGCCGGGCTCGACCGGCCGTCAACTGCATCCCACTGGTAGGCCACGGCATGCTTCGGCTGGCCGTCGTCGGGGCGGACGACCGCGTAGCAACCGAAGGGGAACTGACCGAGATGCGGGGTCTGCTGGCCGACGCGCTCGCCGCCGGCGCCTGGGGCATGAGCTCGGGGCTGGTCTATCCACCCGGTTCGTATGCGCCCACGGACGAGATCGTCCGGGTCGGGACGGCGCTGCAGTCAACGGACGCGATCTATGCCAGCCACATACGCGACGAGACGGACGGGTTGACCGACGCCCTGGCCGAGGCCGTGGGAATCGGCCGTCAGCTCGGCGTCCGCGCGCACGTGTCCCACCTCAAGGCAGCCGGTCGATCGAACCACGGGCGCGCGGCGGAGGCCCTGGCGGTCCTCGGCGAGGCTCGTGCTGGCGGTCTGCGCGTCACTCAGGATGCCTATCCGTACACCGCGGGCAGCACCCTGTTGACCCAGTTGTTGCCGCCCTGGGCGCATGACGGTGGCACCGACGCGCTCGTCAGCCGACTCGAATCGCCTCATACGCGGGCACGCATCGTCGGCGACATCGCAGTCGGACTGCCCGGCTGGCCCAACTACTACGAGTCGAGCGGCGGGCCTGCATCGATCCAGATCGCGGCAGTGGCCGATCGATCGTTGGCCGATCTCGAAGGCTTGTCCTTGGCCGAGGCAGCAGCTCGTACGGGCCGGGACCCGCTGTCGGTCGTCTTCGACACGATCGTGGCTGACCACGGAGCGACGACGATGATCCTCACCCTCATGGGGGAGGCCGATGTCGATGCGATCCTGGACGATCCAGCGACGGCGATCGGCTCGGACCAGCTGGGCGTCACGTCGGCCAGCGCACGGGTCCATCCGCGCGCGTACGGGGCCTTCGTCCGCATCCTCGGGCGATACGTTCGGGAGCGCCACCGTCTCGATCTCGCGACCGCGGTTCACCGGATGACGGGATTGCCCGCGGACATCCTCGGTTTGACGGACCGCGGCCGGATCGCTCCGGGTCACATAGCGGACCTCGTCGTGTTCGATCCGGAGACGGTCGCGGATGGATCGACCTACGCGACGCCCACGGCACCACCCAGCGGCATCGAAGCGGTCTTGCTCGGCGGTGGGTTTGCGATCGAACGAGGACGTCCGGTGGACGTCGGACGCGGCGAGGTCATCCGCCGGAAAGTCAGTGCACCCCACCCGAGGCTTCGATCTCGATGATCTCTTCCACCACCCGGCCGCGCAGCCCGTAGAACTTCCGAGCCAGGTTCGAGACCGAGCACACGTGGTTCGGCACTATCCGGATCCGGTCGCCGACCGAGACCGAGGAGCTGGTCGGGATCTCGAGAACGCCGTGCTCCTCGGACAGGCGGACCAGCGCTCCATCCGCGTCGACCACTCGACCGAAGTCCTTCAGCGGGCTGCTCGAGTGGGCCCCCCGGTCGAGCCCGAACGTCTTCGACCCGGCGTCGATGACCGCGCGATCCCTGGCCGGCCTGCTCACGACCGTCGCGGCGACCGATACGGCGCAACGATCGCCGTCCACCGTGCCAAGGGTGACCTGGAGTTCGTCATAGAACACGTAGGTGCCCGGCCGCATCTCGGTCAGCCCCGAGGAGCTATCCAGGAACCGGGCGGTCGGCGTGGACCCGGCGCTGACGGTCTCGATCGGGATGCCCAGGGCACGGGTCGCCACGGCCGCGTCGACGACCGCGCTCGTCTCGACGGCGGCGATGGCCTCGACCTCTTGCGCATCGCGTGCTCCGTATGACTGGCCGGCGTGGGTGAACATCCCGATCAACCGTAGGCTGTCGAGTTCCGCGATCCGTCTCGCCAGGGCGGGAGCGTCGCCCGGGAGGACCCCGCAGCGTCGCAGGCCGCTGTCGATCTCGATCCAGACGTCGAGCGTTGTCCCCGCGGCCTCCGAAGCCCCGGCCAGCAGCGCGGCTCCGTCGGCGCCGTCCACCGCCAGCGTCAACGGTCGATCCACCGCCAGGCGAATGGCTCGATCCAGCTTGGGCGCTGCCACGATCTGGAATGCCACCAGGATCGGGACCTGGATCCCCGCGGCGATCAGCGTTTCCGCTTCATCCAGCTTCGCGACGGTGATCCCGACTGCACCGGCGGCAAGCTGTCGCCTGGCGATCGCGGTCGACTTGTGCGTCTTGAAATGCGGACGCAGATCGAGGCCGACTCGCCGAGCCTGGTCGGCCATCGCCTTGATGTTGGCCTCGAGCCGATCGAGATCTACGAGGAGCGCCGGCGTGTCGATGTGGGCCCAATCGCCCCCGAGCGTCGTGGCCTCGGGCGCTCCCGCACTGCGTGTCATGGCGAGGTCGCGTTGCAGTGTGGCTTCGTTCATGACTCCATACTACAGCCACGCTGTTCGCAGGCTAGAGCCTCGGTGCCTGCAGCATCCCCTGATCGTGCAGAAAACCGACAAACGCTTCGTACTCGACGTCGGTCAGGCTGTGGTACGGGGCTCGCCGCCAACGGCCGGCGAGCCCGGCCACCTCGAGCGTCGCGTGGAAGCCGGCGTCGAAGCCACCAGGCATGGCCAAGATGCGATCCATGTAGGGCCGCTCGTACCGATCGATCAGCCGGGCGGCCATGGCGAGATCGCCGGCGACGACCAGTTCCCAGTATCGGTGGGCGATCGGCGGGTTGAAGTGCAGGAACGTGGACATGTAGCCGTCGCATCCATAGGCGTGCATGTCCAGATGGTTCTGTTTCTGGCCGCCGGAGATGATGGCCCAGGCCGGATGACAGAGCCGACCGACCCGCCGCCCGAACTCGCCGCACAGGTCGTCTTTGAGGGCCACGATCCGTGGCTCCGTCTCGACCAGGATGCTGAGCGTTTCGAGACCGATCGCCTCGATCCCCGCGTAGGCGGCCGTTACGATCATCGCGGGAATCTCCTCCGCCACGGCCCTGTAGTGGCGGACCAGCGAGTCCACGGTGACCGATCGACCCCAAACAGGTGGCAGGACCATCAGGACGTCCGCGCCGGCATCCCGAGCCTCGCGTGCGAAGGCTCGCTCGATCGACGTCGGCCATTGACGATCGGCCGCCACGACCATCGCCCGACCGGCGGTTGCCCGGACCACTAGCCGCAGGAGCTCACCTACCTCGCGATCGGACAGGATCGAATGCAGGCTATCGCCGTATGTCAGGAGCATCGTGCCGCTCCCGGCAGCGATGGCGTGGTCGATGGATCGTCCCAGTCCGGAGGCATCGAGGTCGCCGTCCTCAAGGAACACCGGGTGGACGCTGGTCATCGGGCCACTGAGTGCTTGGCGCACCCACGCTCGATCCAGGCCGCGCTCAGCCATCGCCACGGGGCGGCTCAGAAGGTCGGCGGGCTGATGATGATCAGCATCTCCGCTTCCGCATCCGACTGATTGATGAAGCGGTGCAGGAGCTCGCGGTGGATCTTGATGCTGTCACCGGTGCCGAGCTCATAGAGCTGTCCCTCGACCTCTGCGATGACGTCGCCACGCAGGACGAGTGCGCATTCCTCGCTGGCGTGGCTCTTGGCGGAAGCGCCGGTGGACGCGCCACTGGCGATGGTGACGGACAGAACCTCGAACTCGCCCGACGTGTCCGCTGAGACCAGCTCGTACTCCAGCGCACGGTCCGCGAACGTCATCTTCGTCCGACGATCTCGCCGCACGACGATCTCGCGCTGGACGGTACCGACGAGGAACTGGAACATCGGGATGTCGAAGGCCTGACCGATGCGGCGGAGTGAGCTGATCGATGGGTCCGAGGCCCCGCGCTCGATCTGGCTCAGGGCGCTCACGGTCAGGTTGACCTTCGTCGCGAGCTGGGCGAGCGTCAGCCCTCGGCGGAGCCGTTCCCGGCGGATGCCCTCGCCCAGCGTCTCGTCGCCACGGCCCCGCTCGCCGTCCGTCGCGCCGCCGCCAGCCTCGACCGTGACATCCGTCGTGTTGGTCATGTCGTCCCCCCGGCTGCATCGGCCGGGAAGGGCTCGCCGCTGGCTGCATCCGACCACTGCCCGCCGACGAGGAGTCGATGACGCCTGACCCGCACTGTGGATAGGGTGGCCATGGCTCCGTTCCGTGAGGGCGCTGGTCGATGGGCTGCAGGGATTCGACGTGACCGTGCTCGTCCCGTGAAATCACACTGTCGACTCGCTGTCATACTAAACCTGTACGCGACAGCGGGTCAACGAAGCTGGCCGTCTGGCGGCGCTCGATGAGCCCGGATCCACGGCGACGCAAACGTTGGAGGCGACGATTTGACTCGGCCCGCGCGCGATCGATGACGCGACGGATCGCCCTCGTCGGACTCAGCTGGATCTCGGCGGACCTGGCCGGTGAGGCGTCGGACCCGACCCTCGGGACGGCGATCCCGTATAGCCACGCCTCGGCGATCGCGGCCATCCCCGATCTCGAGATCGTCGCCGGATGTGACATCTCCGAGCCAGCCCGGACCGTGTTCCGCGACCGCTGGTCGGTCCGCTGGCCGAACCTCCGGGTGTACGAGGACCACCGGGAGATGTTCGCGACGGAGCGGCCTGAGCTCGCCGCCGTCGTGACGCCCGACCATCTGCATGCCGAGGTCGTCCAGGCAGCAGTCGAGGCCGGAGTCCGCGGGATCTTCTGTGAGAAGCCGCTGGCCACGACCCTGGCCGAGGCGGATGCGATCATCGATGCGGTCCGCGGAGCGGGCGTCACGATGAACGTCAACTACACGCGCCGCTGGTACCCGGAGTTCGTCGAGGCGCGACGCCTGGTGCAGGCGGGGGAACTGGGGCCGCTCTCGCAGATCGTCGTCCAGATGGGCGGCCCGCGATCGATGCTGTTCCGGAACCACACGCATGCCATCGACCTGATCAACTTCCTGGCCGATTCGGAACCGGTCTGGGTCTGGGCGGAGCTCGAGCGTGGCTTCGAGGCGTACGGTACGGCGTATGCCGGCGATGGAGGCAATGACCCCGCGACCGAGCCCGGCGCGAACTACTACATCGCCTACGAGAACGGCGTTCGGGCCTATCTGACCGGGATGAAGGACACCGTCGGTCTGGACACCAGCGTGAGCCTGACCGGTCCGGCCGCGCGCCTCGTGGTCGACCTCGAGGGCATCCGCCTGCACTCCGTCCGCCATGAGGACATCCGGACGAAGCCCGGCGTTACGACCATCCAGCGAGTCACGCCGCGCTGGACGGTGGCCGGGATGCAGGCCGCCGTCCTCGACCTTCTCACGGCGATGGACGAAGGCCGTGATCCGGCCAGCCCACCGGAAAGCGCGCGGGCGACCGTCGCCATCACCCAGGCGATCCTCGAATCGCAGGCCCGCGGCAACGTCAAGGTCCAGCTGGCCGAGTTCGCCCGCGCCCGTTCCGCATCGACCACCTAGTCGCCGCAGCTCAGATAGGAGTACCCGTCATGCGCCTTGCCAGTTATCGCGGTCCCGATGGCGGGCCACGCTCCGCCGTCGTCCTCGGCACCAACGGCGACGAACGGATCGTCGACCTCCAGGACGCCTCGGCCGGGCGGGTGCCGGCCGGCGACGTGCTCGAACTGTTCGCGGCCGGGCCGGCTGCCCTCGACGCCGCGCGCGAGGTCGAGGGCCGCGGCGACGCGGGAACGCCGCTCGATTCGGTGGAGCTGCTCGCTCCGATCCGCCGTCCGGGCAAGCTGCTCGCAGTCGCGGGCAATTTCCAGGCGCACATCGAGGAGGGTGGCGGGACGCGCGTCGACAAGACGAAGATCGTGCCCAAGCTCTTCATCAAGCCGTCGTCGGCGATCATCGGACCCGGCGAGGCCGTGGCGCTGCCCACCGTCTCGGATGCGCTCGACTGGGAGCTCGAGCTGGCCATCGTCATCGGCACGAGCGGCCGGGACATCCCGGTCGCCAGCGCGCGACGGCACATCGGCGGCTACTCGGTCATCAACGACATCTCGGCTCGCCGCATGCAGTGGGGCGTGCCCGGACGAGAGCCATCGGGCTTCGACGACTTCTTCGACTGGTTGAACGGCAAGTGGGGCGACGGCTTCGCCGCATGGGGTCCGTGGATCACGACGACCGATTCCGTGCGCCCCGACCCCAACGAGCTCGAGATGACGCTCAAGGTCAACGACAAGGTCTGGCAGCACGGCTCGACCGCGGACATGATCTTCAGCCCCGAGGAGATCATCGCGTTCGCCTCGCGCTTCATGACGCTCGAGCCCGGCGACGTCATCGCCGGTGGCACGCTCGACGGCACCGGCGATGCCGCCGGTGTCTACCTCAATGCCGGTGACGTGATGCACGGGACGATCGGCGAGCTGGGCACCCTGACGACGCCGGTCGTGGCGGCGCGGAGCTGACCGTGGTGAACCCCGTCCGATTCGGTGTCGTCGGCTCCGGGTTCATGGGCCAGACCTGGGCGCGCGTGATCGCTCGCCACGTGCCCGAGGCCCGTCTCGTCGCCGTGGCCGGCGGTCGCGGCGCCGCAGGCCTGGCCGCTCAGCACGACGTCGAGGCCACGACGCCCGACGTGCTGTTCACGCGCGACGACATCGATGCCGTCGTGATCGCGACGCCGGTCCCAAGCCATCGGCCGCTGGTGGAGGCCGCCGCACGGGGGGCCAAACACGTGCTCGTGGAGAAGCCGATGACGGGCACACGGGCGGATGCAGACGCGATGGTCGCGGCGGCCGACGCCGCCGGCGTTCGCCTTGGCGTGGTCTCGCAGCATCGCTTCCGCGGCGCGCCGATGGCTGCGCGCGCGGCCATCGACGCCGGGCGGATCGGACGGATCCGGATGGTCCGGGTGTTCGGTCCGAATGCGGGCTGGGACATCCCCGCCGACGCCTGGGTCTCAGACCGCGCGCAGGTGTCGCCGTACATGGACTGGGGCGCGCATGCATGCGACATCGTCCGCTGGTTGACGGGGTCGGAGGCGACGCTTGCGTTCGCCCAGTTCGCGACCTACACGGACGTTCCCCCGGCAGACCAGAGCTCGATGGCGCACTACACCCTCGGGGACGGGGTGATGGTCCAGATCTGGCTGACGTACGAGCTGCCGGAACCGAGCCTCGGCTCGGCGATGCAGCTCCTGATCACGGGTTCGGATGGGATCATCGAACTGGACTCCTACGGCACCGTCCGCCTGGGGACACCCGGGTCCGGCTGGTCGACGATCTTCGAGCAGCCCGCGTTCGATCCGCTCGATCCCGACGATCCCGTCCGCCTCCAGGCCTACGCCGCGCAGCTGCGTGACCTGATCGAGGCGATCGCCGAGGGCCGCGACCCGGCGGTCAGTGGTCGCCAGGGCGCGCTGACGACGTCCATGCTGGAAGCCGCAGAACGATCGGCTGCGAGCGGGCAGACCGTGCGCCTGCCGCTGGACACGTAACGCGATGCGCCCGAACCGGCTCCGCCAGCTGATCGCGGAAGGGCGACCCTCGATCGGCACGCATCTCCACTCGACCTGGCCGTCGATGGTCGAGATGGTCGGCCACACCCGGCGCTTCGACTACGTCGAGTTCTCCGGCGAGTACGCGCCGTACGACCTGCACGCCCTCGACAACTTCTGCCGCGCCGCCGAGCTGGTCGGTCTCGGCGCGATGATCAAGCTCGACCAGCAGCCGCGGACCTGGCTCGCCCAGCGGGCCATCGGGGCCGGCTTCCAGGCCGTGCTGTTCGCGGATATCCGCAGCGCGGACGATGCCCGTGAATGCGTCCGGGCGGTCCGGCCCGACACGCCGCACGGGCAGGGCACGTACGGTGCGGCCGATCGACGGCACGCCTACTGGGGCGAGGCCGCGTCCGCCGACTACATCCGGGCGCTCAAGGAGATCGTCGTCGTCCTGATGATCGAGAAGCAAGTCGCCGTCGAGAACCTCGACGAGATCCTGGCCGTGCCCGGGATCGACATGATCCAGTGGGGTCCGGCCGACTACGCGATGAGCATCGGCCGTCCCCGTGGCTGGTACGACGACGACGTCCGCGCGGTGGAGCGAGACGTCCTGGCGCGCTGCCTCGAGGCGGGTATCCCGGCCCGCGCCGAGATCACCGATCCGGCCGACGCGCGCTACTACATGGATCTGGGCGTGCGCGACTTCTGCATCGGCACGGACATCAACATCCTGTATGCGTGGCTGGAGGCCCGCGGTGGAGAGCTCGCGGAGATCATCGGAGCCGATCGCGGCGATGCTCCCGGACCGGCCGGAACGTCGACCGGTGCGGCCCGGCAGGACTGAGGCGCGGACCAGCGCGCACGCCCAGACGGCTCAGACGGCGAGGCGCATCCAGCGCACGTTCTTGATGCAATCCTCCTCGCACCAGAACACGAGGAAGACGGCGCCGTCCGGCTCCAGGATCATCTGCGGGAAGCCGAACTTCAGCTGCGCCAGCTCCGCTCCGGGATCGCTCGCACCGGACATCCCCGACGCCTGACCGCGCCACAGGGCGACCGTCTCGAGGTTGACCCACGTGTCGCCGTCGAGGCGCGCCACGGTCGCCCACAAGCCGGGTTCATCGTGGCGCCGGTAGACGGCCAGGATCCGCCCGTCCGGAAGCTCGACCAGCTTGGTCGTCTGGGCGAGGAAGCCGGTCGTTCCGTGGACGTCGAACGAGCGGCCGTCATGCCCCACGGCGTACGGTGTCGGCAGGGTCCGGTTCGTCTCCAGATCCACGGCCCAGGCGACCGCCAGCCAGCGCCCGTCTCGAAGCTCGAGGAACGACTGCTCCCAGTGGAGGATGTGCTCCGCCCAGCGGTCGAAATCGGGGATGTAGGTCGGCCATGTCCGACCTCCGTCCTCCGACACGAGGAGCAGCCCGTTCATCCCGTTCGGCGCGTCCCCGTCCCAGCCCATCCAGGTGGAGGTCGGCCAGACCAGACGGCCATCGCGCAGTGACACGACCGAGTGGCAGACCTCGAACGCGGGACCGACGAGCGGCGGATCGACGCGCTCCGGCTTGTCCCAGGTCCGTCCGCGGTCCCGGCTACGGACGGTGATGAGGTCCATCTCGGTGTAGCCCAGGGTCGGGACGTTGACCACGCTCTTCTCCGGGTCGTCCCGATACATCAATGCGCCCATCGCCAGCACCGATCCATCGGCGACCCGATTCGTGCGGACCGAGTGTGTGGTCGGACGGCCCGGCGGATCGCCCAGCACGCGCACGGGTGCCGACCAGGTGGCCCCGTGGTCCAGGGAGTTCGTCGCGTAGGTCCGGTAGTCGAGCGCGACGTCGGCTTCTGCGATGTCGAAGGTCACGAGCAGCTCGCCGTCATCGAAGCGCACGACGGTCGGATGCCACGTATGGCGCGAGCGCAGCTCGGGGCGCGGATTGCGATAGACGAGGCCGGTCTCGCGCACGGCGATCATCGGGACGGCTCCTCGGCGGACGGGACGGGGTCGACTACCATGATGCTATAGAATCAGCGCGTTCGTGCAGTGTGTCTGTAGTCAAGGACCGGGCCCATCGGCCTCCGCCAGCACCACCAGATTCTCCGAGCGGGCGACCCGTGCTCCGCGCCGGGCGAGCACGACCACGCCGGCCGAGGGCGACTGCACCTCCTCACGGACACCGCTCGACGGGTCCGTCACCGCCGCGACGACCTGCCCGGGCGTCACCGCGTCCAGCGGCCCGACGTAGGTCTCGCAGACGCCGTCGAACGGCGCGATCATCGCCGGCACGTCGAGGTTGCCCTCGCCGACGAGACGGATCGGCGGCTCGGCCGGTGGATCGTCCACGTTCGTGAGCATGCCCAGCGAGGCGAGGACGCGCCGGACCCCGGCGACGTAGGCGGTCACGTGGGCAGCCGTCACCGTGCCGCCGCCGGCCGCCTCGGCGTAGATCGACGGGATCCCGGCTGCGTGCGCGACCGAGAGGGTCCGGCCCGGCGGGACCGCGCCCGGGTGCCGCCACAGGACGGGAGCCGCGAACGCCTCGGCGATGCGCGCGCCCGCGGTGCAGGTGGCGCAGCCGTCGTCCGTCCAGCCGACCAGCAGCGGCATCGCGTAGGCCGTCCCGGCGCTGTGCAGATCGACGAAGGCGTCCGACCCGTCGATGACGTGCCGTCGGAGGGCGTCCGCCAGCCGCTCCGTCGGCCGCCCGCTCGGATCGCCCGGAAAGGTCCGTGCGAGGTTCAGCCCGTCGATCGGCGAGGATCGGGTGGACGCGACATGCGCGGACTCGTGCGCCACCGGGACCAGCCGGACCCGGCCCCGCACGTCGTCGTCGGCGAGCTCGTCGGCAAGCCGCAGGCAGGCCATGACGCCCTCGAACTCGTCGCCATGGACGCCGCCGACCACCGAGACCGTCGGACCGCTCCGCCGGCCGGCGACCTCCACGATCGTGAAGCCGGTGTCGGCATCGGGCCCGGTCTCGATCCGGCGGCGGCTCGGAGCGGTCATCGACCGGCAGCGTACCCGACGCGCGCGGGCTTGACCGCGCGACTGTCGATTGTCGACAATCCAGCGAACGTCGGCGCTACCGCCAGCGGGACGAGGAGGACGGCATGACGGTCGGACCGCCGACGGCGGGTGGCGTTGGCGCCTCGCGCGCCCAGGCCCGATTCGGGCGAGAAGGTGCGCGGGGCCACGCGCTTTGCGGCGGACGTCCCGGTGCCCGGGCTGTTGCACGCCCGGATCGTTCCCTCCCTCTACGCCCATGCGCGCATCCGCGCGATCGACGCGTCGGCTGCCCTCGAGGTGCCGGGCGTCGTGGCCGTCCTGACCGCGGCAGACCTGCCGATCGTCGGGGCGGACAACATGCGGATGTTCGAGCCACTGGCCCGTGACGAAGCGCTGTTCGCCGGGCAGCCGGTCGCCCTGGTCATCGCCGAATCGGCGGGCGCCGCGGCGAGCGCGGTGGAGCTCGTGACGGTCGAGGTCGAACCCCTGCCGGTCGTCGGCGATGTCGCTGCGGCGATGGAGGTCGACAGTCCCCTCGCCCGGCTCGTGCCGCTCATCCCTGACGACGAGGCCGAAGGCGGATCCGCCAAGGCGGCGCACGCCGCCGTCGGCGGCGGGGGCGCCGATCTCGACGAAGAGGCGCTCTCGGCGAACGTGTTCAATCGGCAACGCTATGTCGAGGGCGACGCCGCTGCCGCCCTGGCCGATTCGGCGGCGACCGTCGAGGCGACATTCACGACCAGCTGGGTCTACCAGGCGTACATCGAACCGCACGCCGCGACCGCCTGGACCGAGCCGGACGGAACACTGACCGTGGTCACGGCGACCCAGGGCATCTTCTACGTCCGCAAGCAACTCGCCCGCATCTACGGCCGGCCGATGTCGAAGGTCCGCGTCAAGGCGACGCCGCTGGGTGGATCCTTCGGGTCGAAGGTCCTCGTCGTCGACCCACTCGTCGCGGGTGCGGCCCTCGCGCTGGGCCGTCCTGTCCGGCTCGAGCTGAGCCGCCGCGAGGACATGGCGATCACCAATCCCGCGCCTGGGTCGACCATCACGCTGCGGATCGGCGCTGGGGCGGACGGGGCGTTGACCGGGCTCGATGCTCGTCTCGCATTCGATGCCGGCGCGTACACCGAATGGTCCATCGAGGGCATCGCGGCTGTCCTGGTCGCCGGGCCGTACCGCTGGCCGGCGTTCGACGTGCGCGCGTACGGGGTGCAGACGAACCGCTTCGGGACCGGCTCGTACCGCGGACCGGGCGGCCCGCAGGCCGCCTTCGCCATCGAATTGCTGCTGGACGAGCTGGCGGCGAGGCTCGGCATCGACCCCATCGAGTTCCGCCTGCGGAACCTCGCCGGCGAGGTCGATCGCATGGTGGACGGCGAACCCTGGCCGCTGCTCGGCCATCGCGAGGTACTGGAAGCCGTGGCGGCCCACTCGCTGTGGCGCGACCGCGCCGCGCTTCCCTCCGACGAGGGACTAGGCGTAGCGCTTGGCGTGTGGCCCGGTGGCAAGGAACCGGCCGCGGCGCTGTGCCGCCTCAACGCCGACGGAACGCTCACGATCATGACCGGCGTCGTGGACATGAGCGGCACCACCTCGGGCTTCATGGCCATCGCGGCGGAGACCTTCGGCGTGACGATCGACGCGGTGGACGTGGTCAGCCTCGACACCGACGGCGCCCCGCAGTCGCCGATGAGCGGCGGCAGCGTCGTCACGTACTCGGCCGGGCGGGCGATCCGCGAGGCCGCCGCCGATGCCCGCCGGCAGCTGCTCGAATACGCGGCGCTGAAGATGGAGATCGATCCTGCCGACCTCGTGATCGAGGACGGCATCGTCCTGCCCACCGGCTCGCCCGACCGGGGAGTGAGCGTGGAGGACCTCGCGACCGAGCTGCACGACTTCGGCAGCGGCCACCCGCCGATCGAGGGCCATGCATCCACGGCCCACAAGAGCCTGGCGCCGTCCACCTCGGCGCACCTTGCGCACGTCCGCCTCGACCGGCAGACCGGCGACGTCGAGCTGCTCGGGTACGTGGTCTCCCAGGATGTCGGTCGGGCGCTCAACCCCGCGCTCGTCGAGGGCCAGATGCGCGGCGGTGCGGCCCAGGGGATCGGCTGGGCGCTGTACGAAGGCATGGTCCACGACGGCGAGGGCCAGCTCCTGACGGGGTCGCTGCTCGACTATGCCGTCCCTCGCGCACAGCACATCCCCGCGATCGAGACGCTGATCGTCGAGGTCCCCGCACCCGACGGGCCGTTCGGCGCGAAGGGGATCGGCGAGGCGCCGGTCATCCCGGCCCCGGCCGCCGTCGCATCCGCGATCGCGGCCGCCGGTGGGCCCCGCATGCGGGCGCTGCCGATGACGGGACCGCGCATCTGGGCCGCGCTCCAGGAGACCGATGGCGCTGCGCCGGACGACCGGTGACCGCGATCATCCATCCCGGCGCGGTGATCCATTGCTGGGATCACCTGGTGATCACGCTGCGCGATGACGACGGGCACGCGACCGCGTTCCTGAGCCTCTACGCGATCGCCTACTCGCGGTCGTTGGGGGCGGGCCACGTGGCCCTCCTCGAGATCGACGCGCCGCCGGTAGGCCAACGGGCCGCGACGCTGACGGACGACCTGGAACTCGGGCTGCGTCAGCAGGAGCGGCTCCGTGCGATGGGCGACGAGCGGATGGTGCGGGCCGGTCCGCCGCAGCTCGCGCGGTTCGAGCGGGAACCCTACGACCCGAACGGCTTCGGCTTTCGGATCCACTCGGACCTCGGCGAGATCCATGCGCGCTGGGACGATCCGGGCGACCCGTTCTGGGTCGACGGTCAGGGTGGCCGGTTCAGCCCGACCGAGGACATCTGGGCGATGTTCGTCGGCGCGCGAACGGCGACCCTCACGCTCGACGGGGTCGCAGTACCGGGCGTTCCGTTCGACGACGATGTCTGGGTACCCAAGCTCGGCCGATCGGTGAGCTCGGCGCACGCCGCCTTCGCCGAGGTCCGCGTGGAACCCGTCGCGACGAGCGCTGCCGTCAGCGATCGTGCCACTGGAAGCGCTCCGGCCGGACCGCGATGATCACGCACTCCGCCTCGGAGCTGATGCGTTCCCAATGGGGCACCACCTCGGGCTCGGCGCGATACTTGCGGATCAGTTCGATCGTCGGCTCGCGAACGGCGGGCCCCTCGATGATGGTGGCGGTCCCGACGATCTGGACATAGTCACCGCTTGCCGGATCGTCGATGCACAGGACGATCCGCGGATCCCGGCGGAGGTTGCGGATCTTCGCGGTCCCGACCGATGTGCTGATCCAGACCTCCGTCGCCGGTCCACAGGTACCAATTCGGCGTGACCTGTGGCAACCCATCGCGACGGACGGTCGCAACGACGACATTCGGCATGGTCCTGAGGAACTCGTCCTGCCGTTCGGGTGACGGGATCACGGCAGCACGGGCAGGCGAGCCGATCTGCGCTCCCCCGCCCCCGCCTCAGTGCGCAGTCCAACCACCATCGATCAGCTGGGCGGATCCGGTGATGCCGGCGGCCGCGTCGGAGCAGAGGAAGCGGACGTAGGCAGCCACCTCGCTCGCTTCGAGGAGGCGTGGGATGGCGGCGTCCGCGAGCATGATCCGGTCGATCACCTCGCGTTCCGCGACGCCGGTCGCCCGCGCCTGATCGGCGATCTGGGCCTCGACCAGCGGTGTCCGGACGTATGCCGGACACACCGCGTTGCAGGTGATGCCATGGGCCCCAACCTCGAGGGCGACCGCCCTGGTCAAGCCGAGGAGCCCGTGCTTGGCCGCGACGTATGCGACCTTGTTCGGCGACGCCACGACCGAATGGATCGAACCGATGTTGACGATCCGGCCCCAGCCTCGTTCGATCATCGCCGGTAGCGCGGCCTGGATGAGCACGAACGGCGCCGTGAGCATCGTCCCCAGGATCGAATCCCAGCGCTCCGCCGGGAAGTCGACCACGGGCGCGATGTGCTGGAAGCCGGCACCGTTGACCAGGATGTCGAGGCGAGCGTGGCGTCCGACCACCTCCGCGACCATGGCGCGGCACGCCGACGTGTCGGTCAGGTCGACGACGTGCGCCTCAGCCCCGGGGATGCCGTCCGCCACGGCGCGGGCTCCGGGTTCGTCACGATCGGCCACGACGACCGTCGCGCCGTCGGCCGACAGCGCGGTGGCGATCGCCCGGCCGATGCCCCCCGCCCCGCCGGTCACGATCGCGACGCGACCATCCAGCTCCGGCGATCCCGCCACGTCGGGCGCTGGCGATCGCTCCGCTGGGCTCAATGGATGATCCGCTGCCCACCCTCACGATCGAAGAGGTGGACGCGTCCCGGTGTCATGGACGCCTGGACCGTCTGGCCGATCTCCAGCCGGACGTCCGGCGCGACCCTCGCTATGACGGTCGCGTCGCCGCTGGCGAGCTCGACGAACGTGTCGGATCCGATCGGCTCCAGGAGCTGGACGGAGGCCCCGAACGTTCCCACCGGGGCGTCTTCGGTCCCATTCGACCTGAGGCTGACATCTTCGGCCCTGATGCCGAGGGCGACGTTCTGCCAATCGCCATCGTGCAGCCCGAGCGCCGACGAGGACCCCAGGCCGATGCGCAGATCCGGCGAGACGAACGTCACGTCGCCGTTCGATCGTTCGATCGCGCCGTCGACCAGGCTCATCTTGGGCTTGCCGACGAACGTCGCGACGTACAGGTCGCGGGGCGTGCGGTAGATGTCGCGCGTCGATCCGAGCTGGACGACCTTGCCGTCGCGCATGACGGCGATCAGATCGGACAGCGTCATCGCCTCCTCCTGGTCGTGGGTCACGAAGATGCTCGTCGTGCCCAGCTTGAGGTGGAGGTGCTTGACCTCGGTCCGCATCCGGCTCCGCAGCCCGGCATCCAGATTGCTGAACGGCTCGTCCAGCAGGAACACCAGCGGCTCCTTGACCAGCGCCCGTCCCAGGGCGACGCGCTGCTGCTGGCCTCCCGACATCTGGCCCGGCATCCGCTTGAGCAGGTGCGTGATGTCGAGCGCGGCGGCGACGGCGGCGACACGCGCCCGGATCTCGGCTTTGGGGCGGTGCTGGAGCTTCAATCCGAAGGCGATGTTGTCGTAGGCGGACAGGTGTGGGTAGAGGGCGTAGTTCTGGAAGACCATCGCCATCCGTCGCTCGTTCGGGGGCGTGTCGGTGATGTCCTGGTCGCCGAGAAGGATCCGTCCCGCATCGAGCCGGTCGAGGCCGGCGATCAGGTTCAGGGTCGTGCTCTTGCCACAGCCGGACGGCCCAAGGAGCGTCACGAAGGCCCCGGACGGGATCGCGATCGAGAGGTCGTCCACCGCCCGAACCTTGCCGAAATGGCGAGAGATGCCGTCAAGCCGAAGCGCGATGTCTGGCATCTGGCGGCGGACCTCTCGTGACGGATTCGGGCGGCCGCCCGCGGCAAGGTCTTCAGCCAGCCGGGCTCGGGCTCGATGCGCGCGCGAGGCGACGTCCTCGCATATTGTCGACAATCTACGGTCACCCGGACGCCCGCGTCAAGAAAGCCCGGAGCGGCCCGCGCGGCGGGGACCCGACCAACGCTAGAACAGTGATTCGCCAGGAGCGAGGTAGCGCTTTGCGACGGCCTCGTCGATCTCGACGCCGAATCCCGGAGCATCGGTCAGCGGCACGCTGCCGGCGTCGTCGAAGAGGGTGACGCCCTCCCGGCGCACGACATCGGCGATCCATCTCGCGTCCCAGAAGTGGTATTCGAGCCCGATGAAGTTGGGGCACGCGGCAGCAAGATGCGCTTCGGCGACGGTGTTCATCGCCGAGCCGTTGTTGTGGATGGCGAGGGGGATCCCGTTCAGGTCGGCGTAGTCGGCCACCTTCTTGCCCTCGTGCAGGCCGCCCACGAAGAGCAGGTCCGGATGCACGATGTCCACCGCGTGCCGATCGATCATCTCGCGGAACTGGTCGGGCACGAGCATCTCGCCGGCGCAGATCGGGATCGGGCTCTCATCGCGAACCCGCTTTTGGGCATCGAAGTTGAGGATCGGGACCGGGTCCTCGAACCACTTGAGCCCGAGCGGCTGCAACGCCTTCGCGAGGCGGATGGCGGTCTCCACGTCGAAGCTCATGTGCCCATCGAGCGCGATCTCGGCGTCGGGACCGGCCACCTCGCGGACGACGGCCAGTCGCTCGTAGGTCAGCCGGATCTGGTCGTTGCGCAGCTGGCGGTTCCAGGGATCGCGGTTTGCCTCGGGGGCGATCCACTCCGCGTCGAACTTGAAGTCGTGGAATCCGTCGGCGATCACCCGCTCCGCGAGGGCGCGCCATGCGCCGAGGTCGCTCGGGTCGCCGACGCCGCTGCGGTCGAGATAGACACGGATCCGGTCCCGGAATGCGCCGCCCAGAAGGTTGTACACGGGCGTGCCGAGCACCTTCCCGGCCAGGTCGCACAGCGCCATCTCCACGCCGCTGGTCGCCCAGACGGCCGGGCCATCGACGGTCGCCGTCGGGCTCATCTGCGGCTGGAACGGCGGCAGGCCGCCCGACAGCATGGCTCTGACGAACGGTCGGATCGTCAGGGGATCGCGACCGACCAACCATTCGCGCGCGTAGTCGATCGCCTCTCGGACGCCGAACATGTTGCCGGCCTCGCCGAGGCCGTACACGCCCGCATCCGTGTCGATCCGGACCAGCAGCACGTCCCAGCTGCGCTCGACGCCGCCGACGCCGTGGGGGTCGGGCCCTCGCAGGAGCATCGTTCGCACATCGCTGATCTTCATCGTGGATCGCTCCGGGGGCGGACCGAGGCCGTGTCCAGGGTGGGTGAGCGGATCAGCCGGCGAGCGGAAGATCCACCGCCCGACCGGTGTGGGCCGACAGCTTCGCTGCCTGGGTCATCTCGATCGCCGCCCTGCCGTCCGTGCCGGTCACCTGCGGCGCCGTCCCGGTCTTGAGCGCCGCCGTGAATTCCGCCAGCTGACGAGCGGTGTTGCCGATGCGCCGTGGGTCGCGTGGCTTGAAGTCCGGCAGGGTCCAGCTCGGCAATTCCCAGACCGTCTCCTCGCGCTCGCCGGTCCACAGCTCGACGCGGTCGAGGTCCCAGAAGATCGAGCCTTCCGTGCCGACGATCTGGTACTGGTTGTTGCGCCGGGTGCCGAACCCGGATGGTCCGATCTCGTAGCACAGCAGGATCTGGGCGATCGCCCTGTTCGAGAGGCGGACCTGGACCATCGCCGTCGGGCTCTCGAGCGCCAGCCCGGTGAAGTTGTCGTAGTCCGCATAGACGCGCACCGGGTCGGCCCCGGTGAACCAGCGGATCGCATCGCACGCGTGCGCACCCCAGTCGAGGAAGGCGTCGCCCTCGCCGGGATCGGACGGCCAGCTCTGGGGGACGTTCGCGAACCCGCTCCCGGGCGTGACGCTCATCGGGCGAAGGAACAGGATCTGGCCGATGCGCCCCTCGTCGATGTAGCGCTTCGCCTGCATCGACATCTCCATGTACCGGGTCTGCTTCGCCACGGTCAGCTGGACTCCGGCGGCCCGGCAGGCTTCGATGATCAGGTCACATTCGGCCACGTCGAGTGCCATCGGCTTCTCGAGATAGACGTGTTTGCCCGCCGCCGCGGCCGCCAGCGCCAGCGCCAGGTGGGTCGAGTGGGGCGTCGCGATGACCACGACGTCGACGTCGGCACGCCCGGCCAGCGCGTCCGCCGAATCCTCGACAGCTACCCCGAATTCGCCCGCCAGGGCGCTTGACCGCGAACCGAGAGCGATCGCGACGAGACGCCCGTCCGCCACCTGCGTGGCCAAGCGCGTCGGCGTAGACACGGGCCATGTTGCCGGAGCCGAGGATGCCGTAGCCGACCGCCGCATCGCTCATCGCTGGGCCTCGTGCAAGGGGGCTGACCGATGGCGTCGCCTCGCCGGCGCCCACCCGCTGAGTGTACATTGTCGACAATCTACGATGTCGTCCACGTGGCCGACACGAACCTGTGGCTGGAGGATGGGATGCCGGCCGGCATCGAGCAACGGGTCGTCGTAACGGATTCGGCCGAGCTGCTCCGACCCGGCATCGAGCTGCTTCGGGGGCGCGGTGTCGATGTCGCGGTGGTCGATGCGGGCGCGACATCGGCCGAAGCGGCGGCGGCCGTCGCGGGCGCCCCGGCGGCGATCATCGGGCTCCTGTCGTTCCGCGCCCAGGAGATCGCCGGCCTGCGAGGGACAGGGCTCCTCGTCCGGGCGGGGATCGGCTACGACGTGATCGACGTCGAGGCCGCCACGGCCGCGGGGATCTGGGTGGCGAACGTGCCCGACTACTGCGTGGACGAGGTCGCCGACCACGCCACGCTCCTGCTGCTCGCGGCGTGGCGGCGCCTGACCGAGTTGGAGGCCGTCTGGCACGCCGGAACGTGGGTCAACGCCGACCTCGTCCCGCCCGTTCGACGCGCGCGGGGCCGGCGGCTCGGCGTCGTCGGCTTCGGGCGGATCGGACGATCCGTGGCTCGTCGTGCCCAGGGCTTCGGCTTCGACGTGGTCGCCCACGACCCGCTCGTCCCGGACGACATCCTGCGCAGCGCGGGTGTGGAGCCGGTCGAGCTCGACGACCTGTTCGCCACCAGCGATGCGGTGTCACTGCATTGTCCGCTGACCCCGGAGACACATCACCTGGTCGACGCGGAACGCCTCGCGGGCGTGCGGCCCGGCTTCGTGCTGGTCAACACCAGTCGTGGCGGCCTCGTCGACCTGGCCGCGCTCGACGCCGCGCTGGAGGATGGCCGCGTCGGCGCGGTCGGCCTGGACGTGCTGGAGGACGAGCCGAGCCCGGACCTGTCGCGCCCGCTCCTCCGCCGACCGAACGTGCTGCTGACGCCACACCTGGCGTGGTATTCGCTCGAAGCCCGGCGCGATCTCGCGTTGCAGGCGGCCGAGGAGGCCCTCCGGTTCCTGTCCGGTGAGCGGCCGCGGAACATCGTCAACCCGACTGCTCGGCAGGCGCCCTGACCGAAAGCGTCCGTCAGGCAGGAGCCCGGGCGGCCTGGACTGCCTCGGCGAGGTCGCGAAGCGGCGTCAGGCGGCTCTCGAGCGGGTTCGGATCGAGCGCCTCGGCGACTTCCTGGAGTGGGCCCATGGACGCGATCCGCACCGCCTCGCCCATCTCCTCGATCTTGCGCCGCGTGGCATGCCGGCCGATCGAGCGAAGGCTGCCATTGGCGGCGACCCCGATCCGATCGCCCGTACGGCCGCCGTGGGCCGCCCAGGCCATCGCCCAGACCATCAGCTCCGGGTGGTCGCGCGTACTCCGAGCGGCATCGAGTGCTCCGACGATGATCCCTCGCTCCGGTGGTGCCGCGAACACGAAGCGCCATGCCTCGGGGCCGGCCAGTGCGTCGATCAGGAAGCTGCGGTATGGACCCTCGAACACGATCCCGTAGCCGGCCGGGTCGATGGCTCCGTGGTACAGCCCGAGGCTCAGGTGGTGATCGTCGAGGCCGGCCGTGAGGCGTTCCTGCGTGGCGGCATAGAGCGCCCACTCGTCGACGTCGTCCCCGATCGTCGTGAGCGCACCCTCGTCGACCTGGATGATCGGACAGCCCGCGTTCGCCAGTGACCGAAGCTCCGCATTCATCGCCTCGGCAAGGCCGAGGGCGAGCGGGCCGCGTGGCGCCCCGCCGGGCTCGGCCAGGCCGGCGATCGTGTACGGCCCGACCAGCGTCTGCTTCACCGGCAGATCGGTCGCGGCGACCGCCGCCTGCCAGTCATCGAGCAGGATCGGCGCCCGCCACACCGGTGGGCGATCGAACCGCGGCGCCAGGGCCGTGGCGCCATCGGGCAGCTGTACCGTCCGGCCGGTGCGCAGCCCGTCAAGACCGGCGACCAGGGTCTGCAACCGGTCGTCGTGGACGACGTCCCCGTCGGAGACGATGGCCAGGCCGGCGATCTCCTGTTCCGCGATGACGACATCGGCGAACGCTCGCGCGACGCGCCGATGCTCCGCCTCGTTGATCTCGCCGCGTGCCAGCCGCCGATCAGCGTCGCCGAGCACGTCCGGTTCGCCGGTCCTGGGGTCACGCGGATAGTCGGCAGCGACGCAGGCGAACATGGGTCTCCCCGAACATGGGCACAGGACGAGGCGGTGCCTCGTCCTGTGCGGACCGTGTGGTCAGGCCGGGGACCGGCCGGCGACCTGCTAGGTGCTGAGGTAGGTGATGATCAGGTCACGAGTGGCCGTGACGGCCTGGTCGTGCGCCTGCTGGGCGGAGAACTCGCCCTTGATGATCTTGTTGACCACGTCGTCGAAGATCGGCGCGTAGTCGTACGGCGTCGACCACAGGTTGGTGACGCCCTTGGCCTGTGCGGCGTGGGCGGGGATGAGCGGCTGGGCGGCGATGACCTCGGGATTTTCGAGCACCGACGTGCGGGTCGGCGGATACAGCTCCGGCTCGTGCAGGCTGATCTGGAGCGCGATGTCGGGGCTGAACACGCGGTTGAAGTAGCTCCACGCGGCCTCGAGCTGCGTGGTCCACTTGCTCACCCCGAGGCCGTCCGCACCCTGTGCCGATCCGGTCTTCCCGGACTCGATGCCCGGGAACTGGCGGGTATTCAACTTGCCGGCGGCGACCAGCTCCTTCTCCGTGGGCTCGATCACCGACTCGCTGTGCATGACCGTCGCCATGTTGCCCTTGGCGAACTCGACGTAGGCCTCGTGTTCGTTGGTGATGTTCAGGTACCGGGCATCCCACCAGCCGCTCTTGATCCCGGCCTCGATCGTCTGGAACGCCGACAGGCCCTCGGGCCCATCGAACATCACCTGCGTTCGATCCTCGCTGAACATCGGGTGCCCGGTCGAGTTGTAGATGTGTGTCCAGTACAGCTTGGCGAACGTCCCACCGGCCCCCAGCCACGGCTGGGCGCACGGGATGATGTCCGCCTCGACGAACTTCGGCGTGAGGGCGAAGAGCGCTTCGTACGAGTCGGGCGGGTTGTCGCCATCCTCGCCGACCTTCGTCCACAACTCCGGGTTCCAGGTCCACAACCACGCGCTGTAGTGGATCGGAAGCCCGCGCAGGACCTGGTCGCTCTGCGTCGTGAACCCGGGAATGGCAGCCTGGATGAAGTCGCTCACATCTCCCGTGTAGTTCGCCTCGAGCGGGATCAGCAGCCGCGTGCCGAAACGCTGCATGAAGTTGTCGTACGTGTACTGCAGATCCCACGAGGAGTCCTGCGTTGCGATCATGCCGGCGATCTTGACCGGCTTCTCGTCGAACGGGATGTTGGTGAAGACCGCGTCGCCGCCGGTCTCGGCCTTCCAGGCGTCGAGCCCGAGCTCGTACGCGGGGATCGAATAGCCACCGGTATGGGCCTGCAGGGTGACCCCGGCGTAGCTGACGGCCGACGCGCTCGGTGATTCGCTTGGGGCATCGCTGCCTGGGGCCACACTGGCCGGCGCGCTGGCCGGGGCTGAGCTGGTCTGGGTCGCGCCGCAGGCGGCAAGGAAGGCAGCGCTGCTCGCGACGAGGCCACCCTTCAGGACCTCGCGCCGGCTCACCGCCCCGCTGAGCATCGCCGTGATCTTGGACTGTTGCTCGGTCATTCCATCCTCCTCGTTCCGTTGCTATGGGTGTTCCCCCACCCTGACCCGCGGGTCTCCGTCATCCCTTCACAAACCCTCCTGATAGGCCGGAGATGATCCGGCGGTGGAACAGCAGGACAAGGACGAGGCACGGGATCACGGCGACCATCGCGCCCGCCGCGAGCAGGTTGGGTGGCGGCGGCTGGTTCAGCGCGCCGGGGAAGTTCTGGATGCCGGTGATGAGTCGCGTGATCGTGACGGCGTCTCGGTTGCCCGAGGATCACCGCGAACAGGAACTCGTTCCAGGTCCCGATCAGGATCAGGATCGCGGCGGCGGCGATGCCCGGCCGGGCGGCCGGGATCGTGACCCGGAACAGCGTCCCGAGGCGCGAGCAGCCGTCGATCCGGGCGGCGCGCTCGAGCGCGACCGGCACGTCGGCGAAGAAGTTGCGCAGCAGCCAGACGATCAGCGGCAGCCAGAAGGCGACGTTGACGATCACCAGCGCCGCGACCGTGTCCTTCAGCCCGAGGATCTGGAAGATCCGCAGCACCGGGATCGCCATGACGATGGCCGGGACCATCTGCAGGAAGATCAGGAGCGCGAGGGTCGTCGCTTCCCGGGAGGTCGAAGCGCGCCAGCGCGTAGGCCGCCGGCGCCGCGATCACGATCACGAAGACCATCGGTCAGCAGCGCGGTCTGGAGGCTCACGGCCAGCGAGCCGAGCCAGCGCGGGTCGCCGGCGATGATCTGGTAGCCGTCGAGCCACAGATCGAGGGTGAGCGCCGGCGGCTGTTGCGTCGAGCGCCTGACGGCTGCAGGCTGGCGATCACCATCCAGACGATCGGGCGCGACGAAGAAGAACAGCAGCACCGCGATGCCGACGCCGAAGGCGATCCGGCGTGACCGGCTCGGGCAGGCGGATCACCCGCCTGCGGCGACCTCCGCGTCGGCCGACCGGTGGTCGGTCGAACGAGCGCGGGCAAGCTGCGGGCTGAGCCGCAGCGACGTTCGAGCCGAGCGCGGCCGCCTCGGCGGTCTCCTCCTCGAGCGTCGGCACGAATGCCGGCCGGCGGCGCAGGCGCATGATCAGGAGCAGCAGGCTGCACAGCGACGATGATCACGAACAGGAGCACGGTGACGGCCGACGCGTAGCCCGAGGCTGACTGTTCGAACGTGATGGTGTAGATCGCGATCGGAGCATGTACGTGTCGCGACCGGGCCCGCCGCTCGTCAGGCTGTACAGCAGGTCGAACACCTGCAGGCCGATGATCACCTGGAGGACGCCGACGACGATCAGCGTGGTCTTGATCGCCGGCAGCGTGACGAAGCGGAACGTCTCCCAGGCCGTCGCGCCGTCCATCTTCGCCGCCCGGTAGAGCGCGTCGGGGATCGTCCTGAGCGCGGCCAGCAGCAGCACGCCAGCAGCGGGACCGATCGCCACGCCTGCGCGACGATCGCGATCACGACCGACTGCGCGGTGTTCTGCAGCCAGTTGATCGGCTCGTCGATCAAGCCGAGCCCGATCAGGATGCCGTTCACGATCCCGTGGTTCGTGTCGAAGATGAACCGCCAGAAGATCCCGGCCACGATCGACGCGACCGCCCACGGCATCAGCACCGCCATGAAGAAGATCGAAACGCCGCGGAACGCGCGGTTGAGGACGAGCGCCGTGACCAGCGCGAGGGGCAGCGTGACCGCGGTCGACGCCGCCGCGAAGAACAGCGTCCGCGGGATCGCGGCGATGACCTCCTTGTCCGCCGGCAGCCGGTCGAGGAAGTTGTGCAGCCCGATGAACGGGCGTGAGGTCGTCCTTCTGGAGCTCGATCCGGAAGAGGCTGAGGCCGAACACGGCGAGGGTCGGCGGGAGCACGATCAGCCCGACCAGGATCAGGCCGGGCACGGAGACGAGAAGCGCGAACCGCCGCTCACTGAGGCGGTCGAGCCGGCGCGAGACGCGGCCCGCGCCACGGCTGAGCGCCTGCCCCGGCTACCGCCATGCCAGCCATGCCTCCACTGCGACCGCGCCGGTCTTCCCGCTGTGGCCATCATCGCGTTGTCTACAATCGACTGTCAACATAATCTCTGGTTCGGATTGCAGTTCCGCTCGATTGGCGCTGCACGAGTCAGGCGGCCGTGTCACCGCGTGCCCCCATCGCGCTGCGCACGGGCCACGGCCAACGCGCCGATGGCGCGCCCCACCTCGAGCCCGACCTCGTTGTCGCTGCGCCAGTGGATCCCGCCGTAGAGGCGCGAGACGGCCGCCTCCTCGGCCTGGGCGGTCAGCGTGTCGGCGTCGGCCGGGAAGAATGCCGCCAGCACCACGGAGCTCGCCCCCGACAGCGTCGAGTGGCCCGAGATGTACGACGGGAAGTTAGGGGTGATGATGGTCGACGCGAATCCGGGGATGAGTCCGATCGGGCGCCCGGACCAGTAGGTGAACTTCGCATCCCAGCAAGCGATGAAAGCGTCGGCCTGGGCGATCGCGAGGTGGGCAAGCACGCGCGCCGGTCGCCGGCGTCGACAGGTCGTCCCTGTCTGCCAGCGCGATCGCGATCCGCATCCAGTGCCCGGGTGGCGTGTCCGTACCGCCCCCGTCGGCCCAGAACCGCGCGATCCGGATCTGGTCGTCCGTGAGCTCGGCGTTCACCCGCACCACTTCGTCCGCCTCGGCCTGCCATTCGGGGGATTCGAATGCCGGCGGCGGTCCGGGCCGCAGGTCCGACCCGCTGCCCATCAGCCAGGGCCGCCACGTCCCCGCCAGCGGCTCCGTGCGGCTGGTCGTTGCGGAACGGCTTGGCCGGTTTCCAGTTGCCCGGCCCTTCGGGGATCGCACCCTGCCAGAACGCGGTGGCGCCGTCGGCGTTCGCCCGCTGCGACCGCCAGCGGCGCCGACGGCCTCGCCGATCTCGGACGCCGGCCGTCGATGTCCGACTCCGGTGTGGGCGCCCGACCGGCGAGCCGCACCTCGAGGAGCTCGTCTGCGATGCGTTCGAAGGTCTCGCTGCGGTCCGGGTAGATGCGTGCGTCAGGACGGCCACTGCGGCGCCGCGGCGATCGCGGCGTCGACCGAGGCATGGCTCGACAGGTCGTCGGGTGGCGCGAGCGCCTTGATCCGCCCATCGCGCTCGGCCGGCGACGCCCGCCGGTGGGCGAGCTTGGCGTCGCAGGCCGCGATGATCGCGTCGTACATCGCCGCGTTGAGGAGCGCCAGCGTCCGCGAGACCCGCACCGGGTTGGTCTTGGCCTTGCGGACGGCGCTCAGGAGGATCTCATTCCAGCGGATCGGAGTGGGACCGGCCGTCCAGTACTCGATCTGATCCGCGAGGCGCGTCGACCTGCCTGGCGGGCGACGAGCTCGTCGAGCTCCGCTCGATCCTCGGCCGATCCGATGGCCACGGTCGGGCCCGACCGGGCGTCGCTCGGCGTGGCCAGCAGGAACGGCCGCCAGTGGGCGGGCGCCTCGGCCCGGGCCATTCGGACGACGAGGTTGGCCGCGAGGAGCGCGATCAGCGACGCCGACGAGCGACGATCAGCCCGACCCGGATCCTGCGCTGTCGCGTCGCGATCATCGGTCCGATGCCCTCGGGCGTGACGCGGATCACCTGGTCGGCCGGGACGGGACCGAGCTCGGATGTCGTGCGCGTCGGCCCATGTCACCGTGACGTCCTCGGCGGTCGACGCGCCGCCGAGCCCGAAGTACAGCTCCATCGGCATGCCGGCGAGGTAGCTGCCGCCGAACAGCGCGACCTGGGTCGAGGGTTCCCCGCCGGCGTTGACGGTCACGCGTGCGCCGGCCGCCTGGGCACCGGCGCGGCTGAGGTCGACGGTCAGCCAGTGCCGATCGCTCGTCCCGTTCTCGAGCAGCACGGTCGAGTACGCCATCTGGGTGACCAGCAGGTCCGGCGCCCCGTCTCGGTCGTAGTCGAACGGGACCACGCTCCGCTGGTCGCCGGGGATGTCGCAGCCGGTGTCGGTCGCCTGCTCGAACGCGCCGTCGGACTCGCCGAGGAACAGCCGGGCGCGCTGGTTGCGCAGCTCGGGCTCTGCTGGGCGATGAACTCCTGCATGCCCTGGACGGCGTAGAGATCGAGCCGTCCGTCGAGGTTCATGTCGGTGAACGCGGTCCCCCAGCCCCAGCCGGAGTCCTCGACACGCCATCGCGGCCGCCTCGTCCGAGTACGTGACCGATCCGTCGGCCGCTGGCTCGCCGACGAGCAGCGTGTTGCCCGACCCCGTGCCGAACTGATCGTTCGGGTCGGTGATGTTGGTGACATACAGGTCGAGCGTCCCGTTGCTGCCGAGATCCGCGACGGCGATCCCCATGTCATTGCCGACGTGCCCCACGCCGTACTCCTCGGACGCCTGGCGGAACGACCCGCCCGTGTTCTCGAAGAAGACGTCCTCGCGATGGTCGACCGCGACGTACAGGTCAGCCCAGCCGTCGCCCGTGAAGTCGGCGAAGACCGAGCTGAAGGTGTCGGCCGTGATCTGACCGAGATGGACCTCGTCGGTGACGTCCTCGAAACGGAAGCCCCCGAGGTTCTTGTACAGCCGGTTCTGACCGGGGAACCGACCCTTGATCGCCATCTGTTCGCGTGCCGGGTCGCCGCCCAGCTCCATCGTCCAGTAGGTCACGTAGATGTCGAGCAGGCCGTCCCGGTCGTAGTCGGCCAGTGACAGTCCGCCGACGAGATACCCGACCGGAGCGAACCCGGAACCCTCCGTGACGTCCGCGAACGTGCCATCGCCGGCGTTCCGGTAGATCGTCGAGCGGACTGCCCAGCTCGGCCCCGTCCCAGTCCCGCATCACGACCAGATCGGGCGAGCCGTCGTTGTCGAGATCGGCGAAGGCCGCCGCGCGGCTGCCGCCGGTGTTCGCCAGCCCGGCCGCATCGGTCACGTCCACGAACCGCGGTTCGCCGGTGTCGGCGACCTCGTTGCGGAAGAGTCGATCGGGGTGGCCGAGTTGCCCGAGCAGGAGGACGCTCAGGCGGCCATCCCCGAAGACATCGGCCACAGCGGCGCCGTTGCCCATGTTGCGAAGCATCATCGCGGCCATGGGATCGGTGGCGAATGGCGTCGTCCCATACGCGCCCCGAAACGCCAGGCCGCGATCCTGGGCGACGTTGCGGCACAGCGCGCGCCTCAGCCCGTGCCGGCCCGGGCAGGACCAGGCCGCAGCGATCAGGCCGACGGCCACGGCGATCACGACGACCGTCGCTCCGATGGCCACCTGGAGGCGTCGATGTCCGATCCGTTGCGCGACCGCTGAACGCATGGCCTCCCCGGCGTGAGACGCGTCCACCGCGTTGGATACTGTCGACAATCTGGCTCAGATTGCCAGCGCACCATAGCGTTTCGATGGGCCTCCGACAAGTCACGAGGGGGCCCGCGATCCGCCGTTTCCCGCCTTGACGCTCCACGCGCGGCGCCGGTAGATTGTCGACAATCTACGGCGTGACCCTGGCGGTCCCGCTCGCCCGCGGAGGGGTCAATGGCCGTCGCCTCGCTCAGCCTACGGAACCTCGAGCGCCGCTACGGACAGGTTCGCGCCGTCGACGACCTCAGCCTCGAGGTCCCGGATGGGGCATTCGTCACGCTGCTCGGCCCGTCCGGGTGCGGGAAGAGCACGACCCTGAACCTGATCGCCGGTCTCGATCGGCCCGATGCGGGGCAGGTCCTGCTGGGCGACCGGGATGTGACCAGGATGCCGCCCAACGAACGCCGGATGGCGATGGTGTTCCAGAGTTATGCGCTCTACCCGAACATGACTACGTTCGAGAACATCGGCTTCTCCCTGAAGCTCGCTCGGCGGCCACAGGCGGAGATCGCAGAACGTGTGACGGCGGTGGCCGAGATGCTCGACATCGGTCATCTCCTGCACCGCAAGCCGGCGGAGCTCTCCGGCGGGCAGCAGCAGCGCGTGGCCCTGGGTCGTGCCCTGGTCAAGCAGCCGCTGGTGTTCCTGCTCGACGAACCGTTCAGCAACCTCGATGCCGCCCTGCGGGCGCGGATGCGCACGGAAGTGAAGCATCTCCACCTGGCCCTCGGAACGACGAGTGTCTTCGTCACGCACGATCAGGAGGAGGCGATGACGCTGTCCGACATGATCTGTGTCATGCGCGAGGGGAAGATCGTCCAGTCGGGGACCCAGGCGCAGATCTACGGAAAGCCGCGCAGCATGTACGTCGCCGAGTTCGTCGGCAAACCCAGGATGAGCCTGCTACCGGGAGCCCTGGAAGACCACGCCGACGGCGTCACCTTCGTCGGAGCGGGTACGAGGATCGAGCTGGGACCGAGGAGCAAGCTCGGGCTCGAGGGGGGCTCGTGGCCGGAGGTCTTCCTTGGCGTGCGTGCGGAGGATGTGATCGTCCACACCAACGGCGCATCAGGCGGAGGGGCGACGCTGCCGACCACCGTCGGCCTGACGGAGCCGATCGGATCGGACACCTTCGTCGAGCTCGACGTCGGCGAGGCGACGATCGTCGCACGAGTCTCGCCCGACCTGCCGATCCAGATGGGACAGCCGGTGACGGCCGAGCTGCGATCCTCGGGCGTACACCTCTTCGCGCGGGAGACCGGCGAGCGCATCGTCGCCTGAGGATCGGCGCGGACGCCCGGGCTAACGCTCGCTCAGGCGGTGCGCCACACGAAACGGGTCGGGCGGACCTCGATGACGATCCGGTCCCCAGTTGCCTGAAGATCGCGCCACTGCTCGATGGCCGCGTCCGGGGACAGGTACTTCCCGAGGATCGCCAGCATCATCGCCTCGACCCGATCTCCGTAGACCAGGGACGCGACCCCGGTCATCGCGACCAAGGTATCGGTCGCCGGATCCTCGATCAGCACGCTCACCCGCGGATCGCGGTCGATATGACTGACGCGCGCCGTGAATTGCTGGCCCGGCAGGTGGATGGTCTCCCCGTCCCAGCGATACGTCGAGGTCGTCAGGTGGGGCGGGCCGGCCGGGTCGTTGACCGCGAGCGCGGCGGTCGTGGCCGTTTCCAGGAATGCGTGTTGCGCCGGCGTCAAGGGCGCGGCGGGGCTCCGGGCTGCGGGCGGGCTCGCGATCTCGGTGGCTGGGTCGTCGGGAGCCGTCCCCGCCGGCGTCGTCTGCGGCGGCGGCAGGACTGCTGGCTCCTCCAGGCTCCGGGCCGCCGTGTCGCCGACGGCAAGCAACGAGCGCCGGATGACTGCGGAGGCGCCGGCCAATCGACCGGCCGTCCAGACCGCATCGCCCGACAGCTGGCGCAGGAACGCGCGCCGATCGGCCCCCGTCGCGGGCTGCTCTGGCGGGTCGGTGCCGGCCTCGCGCACGTGATCGGACGGCGCGCCCTCGTCGAGCGGTTCGGGCGGCACGTCGGTCATGCCGCCCGGGTCACGCGATCGGCGTCCGCTTGTCGTCAGTCGCGGCTGCCGAGCAGGCGCAGCAGGAACAGGAACAGGTTGACGAAGTCGAGGTAGAGGTGGAGGGCGCCCAGCACGGCCGCCTTCTCCGTCGACCCGGTATAGACCGCCAGGTCGCCATTCTGGATGCGCTGCACGTCGTACGCGGTCAGCGCCGTGAAGATCACGACGCCGATGATCGAGATGATCCAGGACACCGTGTCGTTGAGCAGGAAGATGTTGATGACGCTCGCGACCAGCAGGCCGATGACGCCCATGAACAGCAGGCCGCCGAGACCGGCGAGCGAGCGCTTCGTGACGTGGCCGTAGATGGCCGCCGCGCCGAACATCGCGGATGCCGACACGAACGCGGTCGCGACCGAGCCCACCGTGTAGAACGACACGATCAACCCGATCGTCAGACCGAGGGTCGCGGCATACACGAAGAACAGGCCGAGGGCCAACGACGCGTTGATGCGCCGGATCAGGAACTGGATGCCGAGCGCCAGGCCCAGCTGCCCGATCACGAGGATCGAGCCAGTTGCTGGCGGCGAACTCGAGCAGCCGGGTGTTGCTCTGGACGACGAACGACACACCGGCCGTGACGGCCAGCCCGACGAACATCCACAGGAACGCCTGGGTCAGGAGCGCCTGCTGCGTGCGGGCGTCGGGGATCGTGCGGGTAGCGGCGTCTGCCGGCGTGGCCAGCGGCCCGCCTGCGGGCGACGGTGAAGGGATGGTCGGGTTGGGGTACCGCGGATCACTCATGCGGCTCGATGCTCCTCATGCAGGAACGATGGGTTGGACGTAGCGAAGGTGTCGAAGGGAACGGAAGGCCGCCTACCACATGAGGCCGGCGTCGCGCGGATCCCAGCGCTCAGCCAGCAGGGTGACCTTGACCTCATGCTCCACGACGGACTCGACCTGCTCCTTGACCTGCGCGATCATCGACCCGGCGTAGGGGCAGAACGGCGTCGTCAGGATCATCTTGATCTCGGTCGAGTCGGGGCCGAGCAGGATCTGCTTGATCAGCGCCAGCTCGACGACGTTCATCCCGATCTCGGGATCGACGACGGCGCGGAGCGCATCGAGGATCGCGAGCTCGGTGGCGCGGCGCTCCGGATCGAAGGCCGGAGCCTCCGTCGCGGTCGCGCTGGTGGTCTCGTCGGTGGTCGTGGTGTCGGTCATGCTGCGAACAGCGTAGCACCGACTCCGAACGGGGCCGCTAGCCCGTCTTGACCACGATCCCAGGCAGGCGGTACTGGGAGGGCAGTTCGGCCGCCTCGTCCTCGCTGTAGCCCGGTCCCATGAGCGAGCCGTCCGCCTCGAAGAAGTCGGCGTAGCGCTCGCGATGCGTGCTCGCGTACGTGAACGCGGCCGCGACGCCCACCGTCCGCAGCTCGGGATGGTCGGTCAGGATGCGGGGCAGGTCGTAGCCGTTCGCCCGTAGCTCGAGCAGCTGGCGGACCGTGAGTCGGGAGCCGTAGCAGAACGGCTCGCCGTTCATGACGAGGGGATCCTGCTGGACCCACTTGATCGTCATTGGCGTCAGCCGCCCTTGTAGATGAACTGCAGGAATGCGTTGCGCTTGCGCGCGTCACCGGCCAGGCGGCGATGCCAGCGGTACTGGGCGATGGCCTCGTCGATCGCCTGGCCCGCCACCGGCAGCTCGTCGGGCAGCAGGACCGCGGGCAGTGCGGCCCGCAGGCCCTCGCACAGGTTGATGAGGTCGTCGAGCGGGACTCGCTTGCGGCGGTACATGGACGACGTCCAGTAGGCGTATTCGCGGGCCGGCCTTGGATCCCCCGCTCCGACGGCCAGGGCCACCCGTTCGGCCAGGAGCTCCGCGTCCCGCAGGCGTTGGCGGAGCCCGGTCTCATCGTTCCGATCGCGCAGCGTGGGGTCGCGATCGAGCGCGTCCGCCAACGCTCGCGCGGCGAGGGTACCGGCTGCATCCTGGATCCGGCGCGCGGCGGCGGGCGATCCTGCGGTCAGGTCGATCGGTGGCAGGCCGAGGCTCGGGTGGCTCACGGTCCGGAGTCTAGCGTCCGCTCGAACCCGTCGCCATCCGTGTCGCGGCTACGATGGCCCTATGGACGACCGACGGCCGAGCGACGCACCGGGCGAACGACGGCTGGCCCGGCCGCCGTCCGAGCGATACGGGCCGGCGGCTGTTGCGGCGCCGCCGGAGATGGACGCACAGGACGAGGCAGACCCGTCGCGCCGCGTCGTGCTCGCCGCGCTGCTCGCGATCGGTGGTGCCGTCGCGATCACCCTCGCGGGCGGCCTGCTGGCCATCACGGCGGGTCTCGTGGTGATCGCCGGCGCCCTCGGTTGGGCCATCGCCACGGTGCTTGGCCCGGACGTCGAGCCTACCCGGCGTCGTTGGCTCGCGCCGACCCTTGCGGTGCTCGGCGTCGCCCTTGGCCAGGTCGGCCTGTGGCTGGTCGCGCGACAGGAGGGCGGCACGCTCGGGCCGATCGACTACCTCGCCGAGACGTTCGGCGTCCTCGTGGCGCTCCAACTGGCCGTCGCGGCCGTCGTGGCCTGGTGGCAGGCGCGCTGACGCGATGACCCACGCACACGATCTGACCTTCCGCCACCCGACCGAGGAGGACCACGCCCGGATCGTCGGGCTGGTGGACGAGTGGTGGGGCGGTCGTCGGATGCGCGCGCTGCTGCCCCGCCTGTGGTTCCAGCATTTCGCCGGCACGTCCTGGATCGCGGAAGCCGCAGACGGCCGCCTGGAGGGATTCGTCGTCGCGTTCATCAGTCAGGACGACCCGACCACGGGGTACGTGCACATGATCGCCGCCGACCCGAACCGCCGCCGCGGCGGTATCGGTCGAGCGCTGTACGAACGGGTCTTCGACGATCTCGCGGCGCGCGGCGTTCGGCGTGTCAGCGCGATCACGTGGCCGGGCAACCGGCAGAGCGTGGCGTTCCACCAGGCGATCGGCTTCCGGGTCGACGACGGGCCCGGCACGCAGAACCTGTACGGGACACCGGCCTACGCCGACTACGACGGCGATGGCGACGATCGGGTGGTGTTCGTCCGCGATCTGTGAACGCCGGGAACCGCTGGCCGCCGACCGGTGTAGATGTCGACAAGGGTCCCCCTGCCGACCTGCCACACGAAGGAGTCGACTGATGATCCGCCGGACCGCCGCCGTGATCGCCGCGACCGCCATGCTCCTCGTCCTCGCCGTCCCGGTGCTGGCCGGCGGCTGGGCCGAGATCGTGGCCGATGGCCAGACCAGGACGCCGAGCGAGGGCACGCCGATCGAGATCGGCTTCAAGGTCCTCCAGCACGGCGTGACGCCCGCCTCGTGGGAGACCGCCACGGTCCACTTCACGAATTCGAGCACCGGCGAGTCGTTCGACGTGGTCGCCAAGAACGATCGGCCGGACGGTCACTTCGTGGCGACGGCCACGTTGCCGGACGCCGGCTACTGGAGCTGGCAGGTCACGCTGCAGGATCTCGAGAGCCAGCATGTCCCGATGCGCCTGACCGTGCTGACCGCGAGCGGCGCGACGCCGCCCTTCGATCCGTCGACCGTCCTGACCGCGATCGACCAGGCGAAGATCGACGTGACGAACACCATGAACGAGCGCATCGCCACGGACGTCGAGCGGCTCGACCGCCAGGACGCCGGCTACGGGGCCCGGTTGGACTTCCTCGGTGCGGAGCTCAAGGACGTGACCGCCGACCGCGATGCGCTGGCCGCTCGCCTCGAGGCCCTCGAAGGGTCGGGTGGCGGGCTACCGCTCCTGGCCGTGATCAGCCTCGCGGTCCTCGCCGGGGCTGCCGCTGGCTTCGCGATGACCTGGCTGGCCGGCCGCCAGCCGAAGGTGAAGGACACGCAGGCCCCCGTGCTCAGCCCTGCGCCGCGAGGAGCCGACCCGGTGTGACCTGTTCCCGGAGGAGGGTCCCGAAGCGCCCGACTCGGTCGGGCGCTTCGGCTGTCTCGACCCAGCAGGGGCGTCCCGGTCAGCGCTGCATCCGATCCGGGCGCGGGGCGCGCCGCTCCCCGTGGTCTCGATGCGCGTCGGCCCGGCGGCGCGCCTCTGCGAGCCTGTCGGCGAGTGTCGGGTCGGGCGGCAGCCCGCCGCGATCGGGCGCCCGATCGGCGACCGCCGTCTCGGCGGGCGACCCGTGACCCAGCCCACCGGATTCGCCGACGAACGGCATCCCCTGTCGCTCGACCGCATCCAGGCTCATCCGCAGCGCCGCCGTCTTCTGCGTCGCGACTTCGGTCACGTAGGCGGCCTCCTCGGCCGCGGTCATCTCCCGGCCACGCACGATGCCCTTGGGCTTGCCGACCATCAGCCACGCCAGGTGGTAGCGGTCCATGCTGCCCCAGGCGGTCGCCAGCAGGTCGTCGGACAGCTGGAGCCAGAGCTGCATCGAGCCGAGTGACGGTTGCGCGACGAGCCGCTCGCCCTCGTCGATCAGCTGTCGCGTGCGGGCGATCAACTCGTCGCGCGTCACGCGTGTGCCTCCTCGCCCTCGCGGATCATCGTCTCGCGGTCGGCTCGTGCGCGGAGCGTCCAGGGACCTGGCGTCCCATCGCCGATCGGGGCGCCTTCGAAGGCGGTCACGGGCAGGATGCCGGCCACGCTCGACGACAGGAACGCCTCGTCGGCCGCGGCGAGATCGTCACGCCGCAGCCGGGCCTCGACCGGACGAAGGCCCACCCGCGCCGCCCAATCGAGCAGCCACGAGCGCGTCGTTCCCGGCAGGATCGCGCAATCGAGCGACGGCGTCGCGAGCTCCTGCACCCCCGCGGTCGACGAGCGGACGAGGAAGATGTTGGCGGACGTCCCCTCCGACAGGTGATCGTCGATCGTCAGGAAGAGGGCATCATCGGCGCCCGCCCGGCGCGCCTCGAGCCGGGCGTAGACGTACTCGGCACGGGACGTGGTCTTGAGGGTGGCCAGCGGGTTGCGCGGATCGCGTCGGACGGACGAGGCGATGAGGTGCAGCCCGCGCTCGAGGTGGTCGACCGGAGCCGAGACGACCGGCCAGGCCTGGATCGCGATCGTCGCGCTCGCGCCGTCGCTTGGCGGGAGCACGCCCCGGGCACGAAACGGGCCGCGTGAGACCGTGATGCGGATGGAGGCATCGCCGCTCGGCCCATCGAGCCCTTCCGCGGCGAGCAAGGCCGTGATGCCGCGTGCCAGCAGCTCGTCGACATCGGCCGGGAGCTCGATATCGAGACCGTCTGCGGAGCGATGCAATCGGGCGAGGTGCGCGTCGAGCTCGGTCGTGTGGCCGGCACGCGCACGCAGGGTCTCGAACACGCCGTCACCCAGCTGGAACCCGCGGTCGAAGACCGACAGGTGCCGAGCGTCAGCCGGCAGGACCTCGCCGTCGACCCAGACATGGGCGGGTCGCCCGTCGGGTGACGACGTCACGCCACCTCCTCGCCGCCGATCGCCCCGAGCGGCCCGCGCGCCTTGGCGACGGTCTCCTCCCATTCGGCGGCGGGGTCGCTGCCCCACGTGATGCCACCACCGACGTGGAGGGTCAGCCGCCGACCGTCCGCCACGAACGTCCGGATGAGGATGCTGGTCTGCATCGCCCCGTCCGGACCGATCCAGCCGAGCGCCCCCGTGTACGGCCCGCGCCGGACCGGTTCGAGCTGCTCGAGGATCTCCATCGCCCGGATCTTGGGCGCCCCGGTGATCGACCCGCCGGGGAAGCTGGCCGCGAGCAGGTCGAACGCGTCGCGGCCCGGCGACAGGCGGCCCGTGACGGTCGAGACGAGGTGCTGGACCGCCGCCGTGCGCTCCAGCCGGCACAGGCGCGGGACGCGGACGCTGCCCGGCCGGCACACGCGACCCAGGTCGTTGCGCAGCACGTCCACGATCATCACGTTCTCGGCCCGGTCCTTGGCACTGGTCAGGAGCTCGCAGGCGAGTGCCCGATCCTCGGCGCGATCCCGACCGCGAGGCCGCGTGCCCTTGATCGGGTCGCTGGCCACGAGGCCCTCGGCATCGACCGACAGGAACGGCTCGGGCGAGGCCGACAGCAAGGCCCGCGGACGGCCCGTCTCGGGTGACGCGCCCAGGTCGAGATAGGCGGAGAACAGCGACGGGTCGCCGGTGCGCAGGCGGCGGTACGGCCCCCATGGATCGCCGTCGAACGGCGTCTCCAGGCGGCGGGTCAGGTTCGCCTGGTAGATGTCGCCACGTGCGATGTGCTGCCGGACCGTCTCGACGCCCGCCTCGTAGGCCCGGCGCGTGAGGCTGGACCGGAACAGGTACGGACCGTCAGGCTCGGTGGCCCGGGTCGACGCCGCGGCGCGGCGCTGGCGGGGTCGTCAGTCGGGCATGCACGTCGTCGAGCCGCCGTGCGAGGCGTCGCGCATCGCCATCCAGGGCCCGACCGGCCAGCCAGGCGTGTCCCGTCCGTCGGTCCCAGGCGACGACCCAGTCGTGGAGCCCGAGCCGCATCGGCGGGAGCCCCTGATCGTCGATGGCGATCGTGGGCAGACGTTCCAATGCGTGCCCCATGTCGTACCCGAGGAAACCCGACCAGGCCACCGAGGAATGGCGGGGCGTCGGCCGGGACGATCAGCGTGGGATCAAGGCGCGTGAGCAGACGCCGTGCGACTGCGAACGGGTCGGGTCCCGCCGCCGGCGCATCGAGCACGGCCACCGGATCCGCGGTCAGGTAGGTCCAGCGCGCGTTCCGGCCGGGCCGGGCGCTCTCGAGCAGGGCCAGGCCGGGCAGGTCGCGGAAGGCCTCGGCCACATCGATCGGGCGGAGGCTCGCGACGCGGTCAGGCAGCCGCCGAAGCCGAACGGGCGACAGCGACGAAGCAGACTGGTTGGGACCGACCGGGATCACGCGGGCGATGATACGGCGGGTCCAGCGGACGGGCCGCCGGCAAGGAAGGGGCCTGTCGCAACCCTGACTCACGGCGCGACGCCCGGCCGCTACCCTCCTCGGATGCGAGCACGTGACCTCGGGATCAGGTTCGGCCTCGGGTCGCCCGGCCCCCACAACGCGATCACCGACGTCGCCGGCGTGACGGTCGGCCATACGACGCTGATCCGCGGCGACGGCCCGCTGGTCGTCGGTCAGGGACCGGTCCGGACCGGCGTCACGGTCGTCTGTCCGCGGGGTGCCGAAGGCCTGCGCGAGCCGGTGTTCGCCGGGTTCCACAGCCTCAACGGCAACGGCGAGATGACGGGCGCCGAATGGGTCCGCGAGTCGGGCGCGCTGTCGACGCCGATCGCGATCACCAACACCCACAGTGTCGGCGTCGTGCGGGACGCCCTGGTGGCCGCGTCGATCGATGGGGATGACGCGAGCTGGTCGCTGCCGGTCGTGAGCGAGACGTTCGACGGGCTCCTCAACGACATGAACGGCTTCCACGTGAAGGGCGAGCACCTCCACCAGGCCCTCGCAGCGGCCCGCGGTGGCCCGGTCGACGAGGGTTCGGTCGGTGGCGGGACTGGCAGCGTCTGCCATGAGTTCAAGGGCGGGATCGGGACGGCGTCGCGCGTCCTTCGCGAGGAGGCGGGCGGCTTCACGGTCGGCGTGCTCGTCCAGTCGAACTACGGGAAACGCGACTGGTTGCGGATCGACGGCGTCCGCGTGGGCGAGGCGATCCCCTTGAGCGAGGTCCCTAGTCCGTACGACACCAGGCGGTCGTTGCCGCCACCCGGGTCGGGCTCGATCGTCGTGATCATCGCGACAGACGCCCCGCTGCTGCCGAACCAGTGCGAGCGCCTCGCGCAGCGAGCGGGACTCGGCATCGCGCGGGTCGGTGGGACCGGTGGTCATACGAGCGGCGACCTGTTCATCGCGTTCGCTACGGGCAATCGGATCCCGACGGGGGTCGACGATGAGGACCCGATCGGTCTCCGGACCTACGAGGTCCGGGCGGTCGGCGACATCGTCATCGATCTGCTGTTCGACGCGGTCATCGAGGCGACCGAGGAGGCCATCGTCAACGCGCTCGTGGCGGCGACCACGGTCGTCGGCCGGGACAGGATCACCGCCTATGCCATCCCACACGACCGGCTCGTGGAGGTGATGCGGGCGGGCGGGCGGTGATCGTCAGGCCCGCCATCGACGCGGACGTCCCTGCGATCACCGCCATCTTCGAGGCGAATGACGAACCGGTCAGCTGGCCCGGCGTGCCGCGACCACCGTACGTCGATCACCTGCTCACCCGACCACAAACTCGGGTCGTCGTCGGCGAGCTCGATGGTGTCGTGGCCGGGGTCGCCGCCACGATCGAGGTCGGCGCACCCGACCGGAGGTTCCTGAGCGACCTGTACGTCGACCCAGCGCGGCAATCGCGTGGTCTCGGTCGGGCGATGCTGGCCGAAGCGTTCGGCGACGCCCGCGAGCGGATGACGTTCTCATCGAGCGACCGGCGTGCGCTGGCCGCCTACATCCGGAGCGGGATGCGACCGTGGTGGCCGCTGCTCTACGTGGAGGTCGATGCCGGGGGACTCGGGTCGCATGACGCCGGTGTCCAGGGCCTGCCGGTCGACGTCGCCGAGGCATCCCGCCTCGTGCTGGGATGGACCGGGATCGACCGGACGGCGGACTTCGCGTTCTACGCCCGACTGCCCGACGCCGCGGGGTTCGCGGTCGTCCTCGATGGTGCGATCGGGGCGATCGGCTGGGCGCGACGCGAGCTCGCGGCACCCGGCCGCTGGCTCGACCACGCGTCGTTCGCACCCGATGTCGACCCGGTCCGCGCGGCGTTCGGCATCCTCCGCGCCGCGTCGCGAGGCGAACGTCTCGGCGCCGCCATCCCGGGACCGCATCCAGCGGTCGCGCCGCTATTCGAGCACGGCGTTCGGTTCGACGGCAGCGACACGTTCTGCGCCACCGACCGCGACCTGGTCGATTCCGCGCGGGTCTTCCCGAGCCCGGGGATGCTCTAGTCGCCCACCCCCACCGCGACCGGCTTCTCGATCGGCACGCCGATCAGGCTGCCGTATTCGGTCCACGAGCCGTCGTAGTTGCGGACGCGCTCATACCCGAGCAGCTCGTGGAGCACGAACCACGAGTGGCTCGACCGCTCCCCGATCCGGCAATACGCGATGACGTCCTTGTCCGGCGTCACGCCCTTGGCCTCGTACAGCGCGGCCAGCTCGTCGCGGTCCTTGAACGTGCCGTCCTCGCGGACCGTCTGCGCCCACGGGATCGACGCAGCACCCGGGATATGGCCCGCCCGCTGCGCCGTTTCGCTCATCCCTGGTGGCGCGATGATCTCGCCGTTGAACTCCGCCGGTGAGCGGACGTCGACGAGCGCCAGCTCCGAGTCACCCAGCCGCGGCAGGATGTCGTCGCGGTAGGCGCGGAGCGAGAAGTCGGCCTCGGGCAGGTCGTAGCCGGTCGCCGGATACGACGGCACGTCGATCGTCAGCGGCAGGCCCTGGTCGAGCCAGTACTTGCGACCGCCGTCGAGGATGCGCACGTCGCGGTGGCCGTACAGCTTCAGCTGCCAGTACGCCCATGCGGCGAACCAGTTGTTGTTGTCGCCATACAGCACGATCGTGGTGTCGGGCGCGACGCCCGACTCGGACAGCAACCGCCCGAAGTCCTCGCGCGATGCGATGTCGCGACGGACGCCATCGGACAACTGGCTCGTCCAGTTCCAGGCGACGGCGCCCGGGAGATGGCTCTGTTCGTAGGCGGTCGTATCGACGTCGACTTCGACGAACCGAACGGCCGGATCGTCGAGGTGGGACTGCGCCCAGTCGGCGTCGACGAGGGCGGATGTTGGCTGGGTCATGACGAGAGATCTCCGATCAATACGTGTGGGACGGGTGTGGCGGCGATGGAGGGTGTGCGCGGCGGTCGACGATCAGTCGGCGGAGGACGGTCGGTCCCGGCGGCTGAACTCGGCGAGCCGCTCGGTACAGTCGGCGGCTGCTCGCTGCGCCTGGCGGACGATCCACGGGTCGACGCGGCTGGAGTCCTCGATCGTCACGGTGGGCCCCCACGAGCCATCCGCCACGACGATGCCCGAGCTGTTCCGATAGTCGGCCATCCAGTTGGCCTGGAGCTGCAGCACGACATCGGTCACGACCGGCAACGGGAACAGCCAATCGAGGTAGGACGCGTTCAAGCGATCGACGACGTCCGCGAGGCGGATCGGACGGCCGCGCTCCAGGCGGGCGAGGAGGTCGATCACCCGCAGCGACGTGAATGGGTCGCCGGTCTCACCGACGGTGGGTGGCGCGATCCCCGCATCGGGCATGCCCGCGGGCGCCGGCCGCATCGGGCCCAGCCCGATGGTCGCTGTGGGTGCGTCGGTCACGGCGGGCCCATCTCCGAGTAAGTCACTAGGGATTGGCCGAGTCTAGCGCATCGCGAACGAACCTTCACCGGTCCCAGATGCTGTCCGCAACCGATCTGGGGCATCCTTGCCCTGCCGGACAGCCATCCGGCGCCGTTCGCGCGGCTTCCGCGCGACCGAGCGTCCCGACCGAACGAGCGCGATGCCACCGATGGACACCGACCGGACCCCGACCCAGCCGACCACGGGCCACGAGCCGCCCGACGTGACCTCCCTCACGCCGGGTCCCTCCCAGGCTCCGACGCCGACGGCGGCTGGTCGCGGTGGCCGTACGGCGGCCATCGGCGCGGTCGTCCTGCTCGCGTTGGTCGTGACGTTCACAGCCGGGATCGGGGTCGGTCGTCTCGTGTCGCCGCTGGGCGCCCCAGACGGAACGACCCCGAACCCTGGTTCGTCCCTGAAGCCCACCGAGTTCGGGCTCATCCGCGAGGCATGGGACACGCTCCATCAGCAGTTCGTCGGCCGCGACACGCTCGATGATCGGGCGCTCATCTACGGCGCCATCGAGGGCCTCACCGAGGCCGTCGGCGACACCGGCCACACCGATTTCATGACGCCCGAGGAGCGCAAGGAGCGCAACGATTCGCTGTCCGGCTCGTACGTCGGCATCGGGGTGCGGATCGAGCCCGATGACGCGGGGCAGCCGAAGATCATCGGGGTCTTCGAGGGCGGCCCGGCGGAGGCTGCGGGGCTCGTGCCTGGCGACGTCATCGTCGAGGTCGATGGCCGCTCGACCGAGGGCGTATCGATCGACGAGGTGGCGGGCTGGGTCCGCGGCGAGGCCGGCACGACCGTCGAGGTGACGATCCGTCCGGGCTCCGGGGCAGCCGAGCGCACGGTCTCGATGGTCAGAGCGGACGTGCCCATCCATCCGGTGTCGTGGACGATGGTGCCGGGCTCGAAGACCGCGCTCATCCGTCTCGACCAGTTCTCCAACGGCGCCGCGGACGACATGGTCGAGGCGCTGAAGGCGGCACGCGCCGATGGCGCCACGCGGCTGGTCCTGGACATGCGCGGCAACCCGGGCGGCTATGTCAACGAGGCAGTCGGGGTGGCCAGCCAGTTCCTGTCGTCCGGCCTCGTGTACATCGAGCGCAACGCCGCCGACGAGCGTACCGAGCATCCCGTCTCGCCCGACGGCGTGGCCATCGACCTGCCGCTGGTCGTGGTGGTCGACGCGAACACCGCGAGCTCGGCCGAGATCGTGGCCGGCGCGCTGCAGGACCACGCACGCGCCAGGGTCGTCGGCGAGACGACGTTCGGCACCGGGACGGTCCTCGGTGAGTTCGACCTGTCCGACGGCTCGGCGCTTCGCGTCGGGACCGTCGAATGGCTGACGCCGACCGGCCGCCGCATCTGGCACGAGGGCATCGCCCCTGATGTGCCTGTCGCGATGCCCGATGGCGTCCCGCCGCTCGGCCCGGATGACATCGCCACGCTGACGGCCGCGGCCGTCGACTCGATCGACGACGCGCAATTGGCCAAGGCGCTCGAGGTCGTCGGGAACGAGCAGGTCGCCGCGACGCCCTGACCCTGGCTGGTTCCCCTCGGGAGCCCGACGAGGTCGCTCACAGCGACATGTCGCTCCCAGCGACGCTCGCGGGATGAATGAGCACGCGCCAAACGCCCAGGATGCAGGTGGACGTCGTCTGGACGATCGATCGTGCACGCCTGTGCGGATCGTGTCGCTAACGGCGACATGTCGCTCCCAGCGACGCTCGCGTGATGAACGGGCACGCTCGGGCCGGGGACGTTCCCTACGCCGCGTCGAGGACGTCCAGGATCCGCAGCGCGAGTGTCAGGTCGAAGACCGCGGTCGGGTCGTCGAGCGGCCGGCCGATGAGCTGCTCGATGCGGCCGATCCGGTAGGCCACGGTGTTCACATGGACGAACAGCCTCGCCGCCGTCCGCCGCTGGACCCGATCCTCCTCCAGGAAGATGCGCAGGGTCCGCATGAGCTCGGCGCCTTGACCGCGGTCGTGCTCGATCAGCGGGCCGAGCGTCGCGCGCGCGAACGCCTCGAGCTCATCCGTCGACGACGCCTGCAGGAGCAGGCCGTATGGTCCCAGCTGGCGTGGCCCGATCACCGCTCCCCGCCGGCCCAGCTTGAGCATCAGGTCGAGCGCCCGGCGCGCGGCCGCGAACGCCGGAGCGTAGGCGTCGGGGCGGTCACACGTCACGCCGATCGCGATCGTCACCGTGCCCGCCCCTGCGACATCCTCCAGGACGCCACGCAACTCCCCGGCGAGCGACTCGCTGTCCTGGCGGCCGCGAGACGGCCTCCTCGCGAGGACGACGAGCGACCCGCCGTGCATCACCGCGAGGCTGCGCGGCGATCGCGGCGCGAGGTGCTCGCGGGCCAGGCCCACCAACCGCCGGTCGAGCTCGTCGGAACGCTCGACGTCGACGTCCACGACGAACAGGTCGTGCGGCTGCCCGAGGTCGTGCCCCAGGCGCGCGGCGCGCGCCGCCATCGCGGCTTCGCTGTCATAGGTGCCCGCGAGGAGGTCGGCGATCGCCTCGCCGCGCAGGCGCTCCTCCACCTCGACCGTCGCACGGATCTTGGCGAACTCCAGCGCGGCCCCGGTCGCGGCGATGTCCACGAGCGCTCGGTCGATCGGGCCGAGGTCGCGCTCGGCCGAGAGCAGCAGGTGCCCGACGACCTCGCGGCCGATGCGGACCGGGACCGTGATGGGCTCGGGATCGGAGGAAGCACCGACGAGCTGCCGCCAGTCCTCACCGCCATCCGGTGAGGCGCCGGCGATGACGCGCCGGATGTGGTCCTGGATCACGACGCGTCGGCCCAGGTCGGTGGCGAGGACCTCGGCGATGCCCGCCGCGCCTGCATCGAGCAGCACCTGCTCAGCGAGTCGCTGCTGGACGGCGAGCGACCGGCTCAGCTCGGCGTTCGTCTCCGTCAGCACCCGACCGAGGCGGACCTCGTTCTCGTAACGCCGCGCGTGGTCGATGGCGATCGCGGCATGCGCGGCGAACGCGGCGAGTAGTTCGGCATCGTCCGATCCGAACCGCTGGCCACCCTGCGTCGCGTGCAGGTTCAGCGCCCCGATCGCGTCGCCTCGGAAGATCAGCGGCGCACAGATCACGGATCCGAACGCATAGCGCTCCAGCCCACGAGCCCGATGCGGATAGGCGCCGTACTCGTCGACCCACAGCGTGCGCCGCTCGAGGATCGCCTGGGTCGAGATGCCCTCGCCGAAGTCCATCTCGAATCCGAGCAGGTCCGCCGGCATCTTCGACACCGTGACGACGCGCAGCCGGTCGCGCTCGCGATCCCACAGGAGCATGTCGCCACTGTCGGCGCCGAGCAGGCTGCGGGCGTCCTCGACGATCGCGGTGAGGACCGTGTCGAGGTCGAGCGACTCGGTGACCCGCACGGCGGTCGCCTGGAGACGCTCTACCTGGGCTCGACGCCGTCGTTCCGCCACCATGAGACGTCACATCATACGGGCGTCGAACACAATCAGAGCACCGCTCTTTTGTGGTTCTCCCACATAGGCCCGTACGTCATGGACTGGTAGCGTCGAGGCCCCGTACCAGGAGGGCCGAGTTGACCACGTCTCCCGACGTCCTCGTGATCGGCGGGGGCATCGTCGGTAGCGCCTCTGCATACCATCTCGCGCGCAGCGGGGTGTCGGTCACGCTGCTCGAGGCGAACGAGCTGGCCTATGGCGCGACCGGGCGGAACCTCGGCTACATCTGGATCCACACGCGACGGCCCGGCGCTGAGCTCGAGCTGGTCATGCACCTCCGGGGCGAGCTTGAAGAGCTCCAGGGCATCCTCGATGACGACTTCGGGCTGCGCACGGATGGCGGCCTCGTGTACGTCCACACCGAGGAGCAGCTGACCACGCTGCGCGAGTTCGTCGAGCGGCGCCAGGCGGACGGCGTCGACATCCGGTTGATCGACGGCGATGAGGCGCGGTCGCTCGCGCCGATCCTCCCGGAGACCGTCATCGGCGCGTCCTTTTGCCCGCTCGATGCCCAGATGGAATCCACGCGCTACGTGCGCGCCTTCGCCAAGGCCGCTGCCCGCGCCGGTGCGCAGATCCTGGAGCACACGCCGGTCCGCGCCCTGGAGCGCGAGGGCTCACGCATCGTTCGGGTCGTCACGGACTCCGCGACATTCACCCCCGGTCGGGTCGTCATCGCGGCCGGAGCGTGGACGGCAGAGCTGCTGCGGCCGATCGGCGCCGACGTCCCGATCCATGCCATGCGCCTGCAGATCGTGCAGACCACACCGATGCCCCGCCAGCTCGGTCCCGTGCTGTATGGCTCCGCGGCCGTCAAGCAGTACAGCATCTTTCGCGAGCTCCCCTCCTTCCGCCACGAGCACTGGGCGAATGAGGCGGAGGTGCGCCATGGCAAGGCGCTGCTCGAGGCGGTCTGCCAGCGCGAGGACGGGTCGTACCTGCTGGGCTGCGCGATGGATTATCCGGGGTTCGTCTGGGAACCCGACCTCGCCGGCGTCGCGTTGGTGGCCGAGAGCCTGCCGGCGATCATCCCGGCATTCCGATCGGCACGGTTCCAGAGAGCGTGGGCCGGCGTCCTGCCGTTCACGACCGACAACTTGCCGATCATCGACGCGTTGCCCGGCTTCGACGATGTGTACGTGGCCGTCGGCCACGTCTTCGGCAACGGCGCCGGCCCGACGACCGGACGCCTCATCGCGAGCCTCGTATGCGGTGACGAGCCCATCATGGACATGACCCCCTTCCGGGCCGACCGCGCGGGCCTGACCGACCCGGTCGACACGAGCGTGTGGTGACGATGACCAACGAGACGACCCGTCGCATCGCCTTCATCAACCCGTTCGGGACGGCCGCCTTCGACCAGATCATCGAGGACACGCTCGTGCCGTACGCCGGGTCCGGCACGGACGTCGACGTCATCCACCTCGACGGCGTGCCCGAGAACATCGACTACTACTACCCCAAGCACCTGATGGAGCTGGCCATCTTCCGCGCGGTTCGCCAGCTTGAATCGGACGGCTACGACGCGGTCGTGGTCGGGTGCTGCTACGACCCGGGCGTCAAGGTCGCCCGTGAGCTCGTCGACATCCCGGTCGTCGGGCCGCTCGAGGCCGCGATGAACCATGCCTCGTACTTCGGCCATCGGTTCACGGTCATCACCGACCATCGCAAGGCCGTTCCGTGGCTGGAGGACCTGGTCCGGCTCCACGGAGCGGCGAACTGCCGCGGTGTCCGCGCCATCGACTGGTACATCACGGACATGATCCGGGACCCGTCAGCGGTCGCCGACGACGCCGCCGCTCGCTCCCTCAAGGCGCTCGACGAGGACGGGTCGGAGGTGATCATCCTCGGCTGCACGATCATCGCCGGCTGCCTCGAGCGCGAGATCATGACCACCGGGCGTCATCGCGAGCTGCCGATCCTCAATCCCAATCTCCTGGCGCTGAAGGCGGCCGAGACGCTGGCCGACCTGCATCAAGCCGGCAAGTACGCCATCAGCCGGGCCGGCCAGTACCAGCGCCACGAGCAGCACGACCCGGCGGAGGCCGCCGACGTGTGGCGTCGCTGGAAGCTCGTCGACGTCGACCACCCGGAGGTCGAGGCGTGACCGTCCAGACCCACACCGTCGAGTCGACCGCCCGACGCGTCGTCGTCGACTACCTGGGCGTCCAGCCGGGCGAGCGGTTCGCCATCGTCGTCGACACCCGGACCAGCGGCGAGATCGCCGACGCCCTCGCCGCCGCGACCCGCGAGGTCGGCGGTGAGCCGGTCGTCGTCCGGTTCGAGCCGCTGCCACGGAGCGGCGCGGAGCCACCGCGATTTCGCGGCTGCCGAGATGGCCGCGGCGGACGTCGTCCTGTGCGCGGCCAGCACGTCCCTGTATCACACGTCGGCCAAGGCGGCCGCGCAGCGCGCGGGTGCTCGCGGCGACTTCAACGCGCCGTATCGAGCCGATGCCTGGGCGAACGGGGCGATGACGGCCGACTTCTTCGCGATCCGGGAGCGGGCGGAACGGCTGGCGGCGCTGTGGCGGCGAACCCGCGAGGTCCACGTCACGTCCCCAGCCGGCACGGACCTGCGGGCGACGGTGGCGGGGCGCGAGCCGATGGCCTGGCTGACCGGCATCTGCCGGAACCCGGGCGAGGTGTCGGCACTGCCCGGCGGCGAGGTGTCGCTTCCCCCGATCGAGGGCACTGCCGAGGGCGTCGTCGTCTGGGAACGGGTCGCATCGGACCTGGGCGCGCTGGAGGCACCCGTCAGTATCGAGGTGCGCGACGGCCGCGCGACCACGCCATCCACGGCGGCGCCTCGGCCGAGCGGCTGCGCGACATCGTCGCCACCGTGCGCGACGCGGACAACATCGCGGAGATCGGGATCGGGCTGAACCCCGCGGCGCGCATCGCCGACGAGATCACCGAGGCGAAGAAGGCGTTCGGCACGGTCCACGTCGCGCTCGGCGACTCGGCGAACGAGTACGGCGGTCTGGTCGAGTGCGAGGTCCACCTCGACGGCCTGGTGATGGCGCCCACGATCGAGTTCGATGGCAGGCCCGTCGTGGTCGACGGGCGCCACGTCTACGACGAGCCATGACGCGCCCGCCGTATCCCGGACCGAAGGCACGAGCGATCCTCGAGCGGATGCGCGTCGTGGAGGGAGCCGGGCTGCGCACGTCTGTCGGTGACCCGCTGGTCGTCGACCGCGCGTCCGGGGCCACGCTCATCGACCCCGACGGGAATGCCTTCACCGACCTCGCCGCGAGCTTCGCGGCGGCGACCATCGGGCACAGCAATCCGGACGTGACCGCTGCCGTGGCCGCGCAGATCGGCGTCGCCAGCCACGTCTCGTCGGCTGCGGTCAGCGAGCAGCGGGTCGGCTTCGAGGAGGATCTGATCGCCATCGCGCCGCCCGGCCTGGACCGCGTGTTGCTGGGGATCAGCGGGGCGGACGCCAACGATACGGCCCTGAAGCTGGCGCGCACGATGACCGACCGCCGCGAGGTCCTGGCGTTCTCAGGCGGCTACTTCGGGCGAGCCGGGGGTGTGGTCGGCGTGAACGGCAAGCCCGCGTTCCGCACGCGCGTCGGGCGGGATGCGGAAGCGCACTTCCTGCCCTACCCCGACACGTATCGGTGGCCGGCGGAGCTCGGCGGTCCGGCGCTCGCTTGCGAAGGCTCACTGGCGCTGGTTCGGACCGCGCTGGAGGATCCGGGCTCCGGAGTCGGGCCACTGGCAGCCATCATCATCGAGCCGGTCCAGGGAAACGGCGGCATCGTCATCCCGCCGGATGGCTTCCTGCAGGGGCTCCGCGCGCTGGCCGACGAGCACCACGTGCCGTTGATCTTCGACGAGATCCAGTCCGGCTTCGGGCGGACGGGCCGGCTGTGGGCGAGCGAGCACTCGGGCGTGGTGCCGGACCTCATGACCGTCGGCAAGGGCATCGGCGGCGGGCTCGCGCTGTCGGCGGTCGTGGGCCGGGCGAATGCGATGGAGCATTGGCAGGCCGGGACGCATACGTCGACCTTCATGGGCAACGCCGTCAACCTCGCCGCGGGTCGCGCGGCGATCGCGGTGATGCGCCGTGATCGGCTCTGGGAGCGCTCGGCGAACCTGGGCAAGGCGCTCCGCGACCAGCTCGCCGCCGCCCTCGGCGACCATCCTCGTGTCGGCGACATCCGTGGCCTCGGCCTGTTCATCGGTATCGAGCTGGTCCGCGATCGCGAAACACGCGCGCCCGACCCGGATGCGTGCGCGGCAGTTCGCCGGGCGGCCTTCGAACACGGCGTGGTGGTGGCTGTCGCCGGCCGCTTCGAGAACGTCGTCAAGATCAGCCCGCCGCTGACGATCGAGGAGGAGCAGGCTCATGGGGCAGTCCAGGTGGTGATCGACGCGATCGGGGCGCTGCCATGATCGAGACCGAGACCGGCGTGCGCGATGTCCTCAACTACATCGACGGCGGCTGGGTCCCCAGCAGCGGCACGACGTTCGAGAGCCGTGACCCGGCGACCGGCGAGCTCGTGGCGACCGCGACCGCGTCCACGCTCGACGACGTATCGGCGGCGATCCAGGCCGCCCGCCGGGCCTTCGACGAGACCGACTGGTCGACCACGGCCGGCAAGGCGCGATCGGCGATCCTCTACGAGCTCGCACGGCTGCTGCGCGAGGAGGGCCCGCGACTGGCCGAGCTCGTCGCGCGCGAGATGGGCAAGCCCATCCGCTACGTCCGCGAACGCGAGATCGAGCCCGCCATCGACCGGATCCTGTTCTATGCCGGGGCGGCGAGGCTCATCCGTGGCGAGGTCACGAGCTCGGCGCCCGGCCACCTGCTCAACCTCGTCCTCAAGGAGCCGGTCGGGGTCTGCGGGCTCATCACGCCCTGGAACGACCCGGTCGACCTGCCGCTGCGCAAGATCGGCGCGGCGATCGCGACGGGCTGCACCTTCGTGCTCAAGCCGGCCAGCGACGCACCCGCGTCGTCGATGGCGATCTTCGAGTTGCTCGACCGCATCGACGCGCTGCCGCCCGGTGTCGCCAACGGCGTCGTCGGCCAGGGCGAGGTGATCGGCGAGGCGCTGGCAGCGGACCCGCGGGTGGACAAGATCAGCTTCACCGGCAGCAGTGAGGTCGGCCGGCGGCTCATGGAGCTCGGGGCTCGCAACTTCAAACGCATCGCGATCGAGGGCGGCGGCAAGGCGCCGGTTCTCGTGTTCCCGGATGCCAACCTCGAGAAGGCGATGGACGCCGTCGCGGTCGGGATCTTCCTGTATGCCGGGCAGTCGTGCACCGCCGGATCGCGGCTGCTCCTGCACCGGTCGATCCACGACACGTTCCTCGACGGACTCATCGAGCGCGCCCGCGGATTGAAGGTCGGCTCGCCGCTCGACGAGGCCACCCAGCTCGGTCCGATGGTCTCGGCTCGCCAGCTCGACCGGGTGCTCGGCTACGTGGAGCGTGGCCGGAAGGAGCAGGCCCGTCTGATCCTCGGCGGGGAGCGGCTGGGCGGGGAGTGGTCGAACGGCTACTACATGGCGCCGACGATCTTCGACGACGTCCGCCCCGAGATGTCGATCGCGCGCGAGGAGATCTTCGGGCCGGTGCTCTCCGTGCTGTCCTTCGACGACGAGGAGGAGGCCCTCAGCATCGCCAACGACAACCCACTCGGTCTCGGCAGCGGCGTCTGGACGACCGATCTCGACCGCGCGATCAGGCTGGCTCGGCGCCTGCGCGTCGGCGATGTCTGGGTGAACACCCACTACGTCCGCCTGGCCGAGAGCCCGTTCGGTGGCGTCAAGGGCAGCGGCATCGGCCGCGAGCTCGGCATGGAAGGGCTGGACGAGTACCTCGAGTCGAAGCGCGTCTGCATCGACAGCAGCCCGACCTTCCACATCCGCTGACGTGGCGGCACGTCGCCTGCCTTCCCAGACGGACTCGGCGCCGAACCCCCCACGGCGCCGGGTCCGCTTCACCTTCGACGGCGCGTCGCTCGAGGGGTACGAGGGCGAGCCGGTCGCGGTCGCGTTGCTCGCCGCCGATCGACGCATCCTGTCGCGCAGCTTCCGCTTCCACCGGCCACGCGGCCTGATGTGCGACACCGGGCAATGTGGCTGGTGCGAGTGCGAGGTCGACGGGCGGCCGAGCGTCCGGTCCTGCCAGGTCCCGGTCCGCGATGGGCTCGAGGCGCGGAGCGAGCACGCCTGGCCTGGCGTCGAGCGCGACGTGTTCGGCTGGCTGGACGTCGGTTCGCGGCTGATCCCGCCGACCTTCTACCACCATCGATTCCTCCGGCCGCGACTGTTCCGGAAGCGCTATCTCGACGTGCTCCGCGGGTTCGGCGGGCGCGGTCGATTGCCGGTCGGTCGTGCATCGGCGCCCCGATCGCGGGTGACGCGCGAGCTCGATGTCGACGTCCTGGTCGTCGGCGGTGGGCGGTCCGGGGTGGCAGCGGCTGAACGGGCGGTCGCAGCTGGATCGAGCGTCGCGCTGGCGGAGGCCGTTCCGGGGCGGGCGCGCTTGCCGGCCGCCGGAGGCCAGCTACTGGATGGCGCGACGGTGGTCGGCTGGTACGACGGCGTGGTCACGGCGATCGACGACGAGACGCTGTGGTCGATCCGAGCCGCGCACGTCGTCGCGGCCACCGGGTCGTACGAGCGTGTGCCGTCCGTCCGCGGCGCGGACCGGCCCGGCGTGATGGGCGCGCGGCTCGTCCATCGACTGGTGACGCGTGACCGCGTCCTGCCGGGTGAGCGACCGTTGCTGGTCGGCGACGCCGACGAGCTGGCGCCGGTCGCGGCAGCACTGGCCGACGCGGGCGCGCCACCGATCCGACAGGTGCCGACCACGGCGCTTCGGCGCGTGCTCGGCGGACGTCGCGTCACCGGCGCCGTGGTCGTTGTCGATGGGCGCGCGCGGCGCGAGTCGGTCGACCTCGTCGTCTTCGCCGACCGGACACCGAACCTCGATCTGGTCCTCGCGAGCGGGGCTGGCGTCGAGCGGCGCGATGGCGTCCTTACCCCGATCGTGGACGCCGAGGGGCGGACGACCGTGCCGTCGCTGTCGGTCGTCGGGTCAGCAGCCGGGCGCGGGGCAGCCGTCTCCCAGCCCAAGGGTCGGACACTCGTCTGTTTCTGCGAGGACGTCCACGCCGACGAGATCCATGCCCAGGTCGCCGCCGGCTACGACGACCCGGAGCTCGATCAAGCGGCGCACCGGCGCGCTGACCGGCCCGTGCCAGGGCAAGTACTGCCTGCAGGCCTTCGCCGGCGCCGCGATCGGGGCAGGCGCCGAGCGGACGGGCCTGCCGACGGCGCGGCCGCCATTGCGTCCGGTCCGTCTCGGCGACCTCGTCGCGACCGACGAGCCATGACCCTCCCGGCAACCGCCGACGTGGTCATCGTCGGCGCGGGTATCGGCGGGCTGGGCGCGGCGCGAGAGCTAGTTGCCCGCGGCGTGCGGGACATCGTCGTCCTGGAGCGCGACTACGCCGGTGCCGGGGCGACCGGGCGGAACGTGGCGCGGATCCGGCGGATGCAGCTCACCGAGGAGCTCTGCCGGGTCGCGATCGCCTGCCAGGACAAGTACGAGCGGATGGGCGGCGAGCTTCGCTCCAACGTCCTGTTCTACCGGCTCGGCTATGCGTGGATCCTGTACGAGCAGGACGAGGTCGACCGGATGCGCGACATCGTCGCGATGCATGCGCGGCTGGGCATCAAGTCGGCGCTCCTGTCGACAGCCGACACGCTGCGGCATCTGCCCGTGTTCGAGGGCGGCGAGCCGGTCGCCGGTGCGGTCCTCAGCGACGACGCGATCGTCCACCACGACGCGGTCGTGTGGGCGCATCTCGACCACCTGGCCGGACGTGGCGTCGCGATCCATCCGGGCGTGACGGTCACAGGTGTCGAGCGGGAGGGCGGGCGAGTCCGCGCGGTCGTGACCGATCAGGGCCGCATCGAGACCCCGGTCGTGCTCAACGCGGCCGGCGGCTGGTCGGGCGAGCTGAACGCGATGGCCGGCGTCCGGATGCCCAACCGACCACACCGGCGCGAGGTGCTGGTGACGGCGCCGCTTCGTCGGTCGATCGAGGCCGCCGTCACCTTCTACCGGCCGAGCGAGGGCTGGTTCAACCAGACGCTTCGCGGCGAGATCGTGATGGGCGCAGTCGATCCGGAGGAGCCGGCAGGCGTGAACCAGCGCTCGTCGTGGGCGTTCCTGCGGCGGACGGCCGAGCTCATGACACGGAAGGCACCGGCGCTCCGTGACGTGGCGGTCATCCGCCAATGGGGCGGCATGTACGACATCACGCCAGACCATCTGCCGATCGTCGGCCCGACCGCCCAGCTCGATGGCTGGTGGCAGGCGCTGGGCTGGAGCGGCCGCGGCATGCTCCTCGCGCCATACCTCACCGAGCTGCTGGCGGAGCACCTGGTGACCGGGCAGGCGCCGCCGATGCTGCGCCAGTTCCTGCCCGACCGGTTCCCGCCGACCGACGACGAGTCGGAGCTCGAGACCGACTATTACGCGCGCTACAGCGCGAGCCCCGCCCCCTCACGGCCGAACTTGTAACGCGACCGAAAACTCGTTCGCCGTGCGCTCACGCACGTCGCGCGCTCGTCCGGACGCACAATCGCCGCACAGCCTTCGCGCGGGAGCCACAGATGCCCGACACCGATCCAGCAGAAACCACGGCGGCGACACTCGATCCGGACGACACGTCGGTGGAAACCGGCGATGCCGAGACCAAGTTGAAGAAGAAGGTCTACGAGGCGGAGCTTGCTCGCCTCCAACTCGAGCTCGTGAAGATGGAGGACTGGGTCAAGGCAAAAGGCCTTCGAGTCGTCGTCCTGTTCGAGGGGCGCGACGCCGCCGGCAAGGGTGGTGTGATCAAGCGGATCATGGACGGCGTCAACCCACGGATCTGCCGCGTCGTCGCGCTCGCGGCTCCGACCGAGCACGAGAAGGGTCAGTGGTATTTCCAGCGATACGTCCAGCAGCTCCCGTCCGCTGGCGAGATCGTCCTCTTCGACCGGAGCTGGTACAACCGCGCGGGAGTCGAGCGTGTCATGGGGTTCGCTACGCCCGAGGAGGTCGCGGAGTTCATGCGGGCCTGCCCTGAGTTCGAACGGATGCTGATCCGCTCAGGGACGATCCTCATCAAATACTGGTTCTCCGTCAGCGACGCCGAGCAGGAGCGTCGGTTCCAGGCGCGGATCAACGACCCCGCCAAGAGCTGGAAGCTCAGCCCGATGGATCTCGAGGCGCGCTCACGATGGGTCGAGTTCTCGAGAGCGAAGGACGAGATGTTCCGCTATACCGACACCGAGGACTCGCCCTGGTGGGTCGTCGAATCCGACGACAAGCGGCGTGCTCACCTCAACTGCCTCACGCACCTGCTGAGCCGCGTGCCGTATGAGGACCTGCCGGACCAACGACTCGTCCTTCCGCCGCGCCAATCGGACGACGGTTACGTCAGGCCACCACGAACCAGTCAGCGATACGTGCCGCAGGTCTGGTGACCGCGGCCCGCGCTCACTGCTCGGGTTCGCGCGCCTCCCCGGGTCCATCGACGTCAGGGAGGTCTCCCGGGAACACCACCTCGAGCCCCGGCGCCTGACCCGACAGCCCGCGCACCGGCTTCGACTTCACGACGAGCTCCTGCGCGGGGGGAAGCGTTCGGAAGATCTGTTGGTCGAACCCGACGATGATCGCGCCGATCGTCTGACCGGTCGGTCCGCGCTTCTTCTTGCTCTGGCTTGGCGGGCGGCAGGACGAACGGGGCCGCGCGCATGAAGCTCGTGTCTGCGAGCTGGTCGATGAGCGCCTGTGCGACGTCGGCGCGCGTGACGCGGGCGCCCGGTCGCAGCTCTAGGTCGAGTCGATAGCCGCGCGGTGCGCCGTCCGTCACCAATGGCGGCCGGAGCGCGGTCCACTCCAGGCCGGAGGTGCTGAAGATCTGATACTCGCGCTGCTTCGCTCCGACCACATGACGCGCAAAACGACGGACGACGCGCGAGATGATCCGATCGACCGCGGGCTTCCGGTCTTCGGGAACGTCGACCCCCGCGCCCGACAAGGCCACCAGCCTTCGCACCCCGGCCGCCTCCATCGCGGATACGATGTTCCCCATCCCGAGTGCAAGCGCTTCCTCATCCTCCCGTGTGTTCGACCTCGGGCCGACTGCGGCGATGACCGCGTCGACGCCCGCGATGGCCTCGCCGACCCGCGCCGCATCTCGCAAATCGCCGACGACCAAGGTCAGCCGCTTCTGTGGGTCGATGCGGGCACGATCCCTTACCAGCGCGACAACCTCGTGACCGGCGGCGACCGCTCGCGCGACTGCGAGGCTTCCGACCCTACCGGTAGGGCCGACGATCAGGACTCGCATGGCGCTCCCGGACGACCGACGCTCATGCCGGCGCCGCGACGACCGGGACGTCCGTGTCCGGGCCCTTCCGACGGATCGCCAGCGCGGCGAAGCCGGCGACGATCGCGATCCAGCCGGCCGCCACGAACGCCGCCGCGTAGTCGCCGACGTTCTCGCGGACGATGCCCGCGACCCACGCCGCGACTGCCGCACCGACCATGTGCGAGGCGAACACCCAGCCGTACACGACGCCCACGTTGTGTTGCCCGAACCGGTCGGCGACCAGCGCGACCGTCGGCGGGACCGTGGCGATGTAGTCGAGCCCGAACAGGACCGCGAACGCCGCGATCGACATCGTGTCGTGGACGAACGGCAGGAACAGCAGGCTGACGCCGCGGAAGCCGTAGTAGACGAGCAGCAGCTTGCGCGGGTCGAGCCGGTCCGTCAGAAAGCCGCTGCCGATCGTGCCGATGAAGTTGAACACGCCCATGACGGCAAGCGCCCCGGACGCAGCCACGGCGGTGAAGCCATGGTCGACGGCATGCGGGATGAAGTGCTGCCCGACTAGGCCGTTGGACGTCGCGCCACAGATGAAGAACGTGCCGGCCAGAAACCAGAAGTCGGATGTCCGGACCGCGCGGCGCATGACGCCACGATCGGGCGGCCTGACATGGGAGATGGCGCCCTCGGTGGCGCCGCGCGGACGGGCGCCGACGTCCGCGGGGTCGTTGCGGAGCCAGATGAGGACCGGCACGACGAGCGCGAGCGAGATGACGCCGAGCACGATCGCCCCGACCCGCCAACCGGCGGCGACCGACATGGCGGTCAGCAGCGGGAAGAAGATCAGCTGTCCGGCGCTGTTGCTCGCCCCGAAGAGGCCGACGACGAGGCCGCGGTCCTTGACGAACCAGCGGGTCGCGACGGTCGGCCCGAGCACGCTGGCGACGAGGCCGGTCCCGAGGCCTGACACGAGTCCGAACAGCACGGTCAGCTGCCAGATCTCGCGGACGAGGCTCGTCGCGAGCAGCGAAGCGCCAGTCACCGCCAGGCTGAGCAGGACGACGTTCTTGACGCCGATCCGACCCATCAGCCAGCCGCTGACCGGCCCGGCGAAGCCGAAGACGATGAGACCCGCCGCCGCCGCGAACGACACCGACGCAGTCGACCAGCCCGGCTCCTCGGTCATCGTCAGCAGGAACGCACCGGGCGCCGAGCGCACGCCGGCCGTGATCAGGACGACGATCGCCGTGACGGCGACGACGACCCAGCCGTAGAAGAACGCGCGCCGCATCAGCGGATGCTACCCGCCGGAACGCGTGCTCGACTCAGGTCGCGTCCAGTTGAACGCGTCGGCGGCGATGTCGGCCACGACCCGAGTGTCTCGACAAGCCTCGCCGTCCAGGCCTGGAGGAGGTCGGCCGGGACGGCGAGGCCGTCGATGGGATCGGCGTAGACGGGCACAGACAGATGATGGGCGCTAGTGCGGTCCCACGGAGGCGGCTGGGGGACCCGGGGTCGACGCTGCCCCCGCGCCACCGGCCGGTCCGCCGGCCGACGGGAGCCCGTGCTCGCTGCCGACCAGCCGTCCCTCGGCGGCGAGGTCCTGGAAGATCCGGGCGGTGGCCTCGATCGCGTCCCGGTATGGCGTCACAGGGACGTCGCCGAGCTCCGCGAGGCTGTCGTGCTGGATGTCTGCGGGAAACGGCAGCGGCGTCGACTCGGACGTCAGGAGCCGACGCGCTCCCGGCACCGCGTCCTCGATCGCCTCGATCCACGCCTCGATCGAGACCGGACTCCCGCCGAGGTTGAACACCCGCGCGCCGGCCGGTGCCGCGCGACTCGCGAGGATGAGCGTCCTGGCGACGTCCTGCGCGTACTGGAAGAGCGTGCTGCCGCCGAACGTGATGCGGAACGGCGTTCCAAGGACGGCCGCGGCGATCGCGACCGTCGGGGTACTCGTCATGCCCTGATCCCGCCCGGCCCCGTAGACCGTCATCGGCCGCAGCCCGACGCTCGGGACACCGGAGTCGGCCCAGTAGATCCGGGCATTGCCCTCATTGGCCAGCTTGTACACACCGTAGTGATTGCCGGGATGCGGCTCGGCGTCCTCGCGGAGCTGGCCACTCGCGGCATCGACGTCCGATGCCGAGAACATCCCGATCGAGCCGGTGTACACGACCGGCGCCATCGCGTGGCCGCCGTCGACCCGGCGGCGGACGGCCTCGAAGACGTTGACGGTGCCGACGACGTTGACCCGCGCCCCGAGCGGCGGATCGGCCCGACAGAACGGGATCTGCAGCGCCGCCAGGTGGATCACGTTGGTGATGTCGTGGTCGGCGATCGCCTGCTCGAGCGATGCGAGTTCGGTGATGTCGCCGCTGACCATCGGGACACCGGCCAACTCCTCCGGGCCCAGGACCAGGGCGAGCCGCCGACGGTCCCGACCGATATCGAACCCGACCACCGGGACCCCCTCGCGGACGAGCTCGCGGACGGTCCACGCGCCGATACAGCCCAGCGCGCCTGTGACGAGGAACCGCTCCTCGCTCACGCCACGGCCCGGACGCTGGCGAACCGGCACGTCTCACCGGTGTCGGTTCGGCACGAGATCAGGCGCACTCGGACTCCAGTTGTTCAGTATTCTGTCCGATGGACCGAGGACTGAACACTACGATAGGCTCGGGCGCGACGTCAACAAGCGGGAGGACACGGATGCCCTTCGAGCCGACAGCGCGATCACGGCTGGGAAGCACAGGGTTATCGCCGACCCGACTCGGCCTGGGAGCCGCGTCCATCGGCGGCTTGTTCGAGGCGGTCTCGGACGCTGACGCCATCGCGACGGTCGACCGGGCCTGGGAGCTCGGGATCCGGATGTTCGATGTCGCTCCGCTGTACGGCTACGGCGCGGCAGAGCGGCGAGTGGGTCAGGCCCTCGCGGGCCGCCCCCGCGATGAGTACGTCCTCTCGACGAAGGTCGGCCGGCTCGTCCGCTTCGCGGATGCGATCCCGGCCGGCGCCGACATCGACACCCAATCCCTGGAGGGCCGCGATGACGCGTTCTACGCCCGCCCCGACGCGGTACGGCTCGTCTTCGACTACTCCGCCGACGGCGTGCGCCGGTCGATCGAGGAGAGCCTCGATCGCCTCCGTCTGGACCGCGTCGACATCGCCCTGATCCATGATCCCGATGAGCATTGGGAACAGGCCATCGGCGAGGCCTGGCCGGCGCTCGCCCGGATGCGGGACGAGGGGACGATCCGCGCCGTCGGGGCAGGCATGAACCAGTCGGCGATGCTGGCGCGCTTCGCCCGGGAGGGCGATTTCGATGTCTTCCTGCTCGCCAACCGGTACACCCTCCTGGACCAGACCGCCCTGTCCGATCTGCTACCCGTCTGCGTCGAGCGCGGGATCGGCATCCTGCTCGGCGGCGTGATGAACAGCGGGGTACTCGCCGACCCGCGGCCTGACAGCCGGTTCGACTACCGGCCCGCGCCACGCGAGGTCGTCGATCGGGCGCTGCGGATCGCCGCGGTATGCAAACGGCATGGCGTCCCGCTTCGGGCCGCGGCGATCCAGTTCCCACTCGCCCATCCAGCGGTCACCTCGTTGATCGCCGGTGTCCGCCGCATCGACCATCTCGAGGAGTACCCCGCCGCCATGGCACGCCACATCCCGGCGGCGCTCTGGGCCGACCTGCGGGCCGAGGGCCTGTTGGCGCCTGGGGCGCCCGTCCCCACCGAACAGGCCGGAGGTGCGCCGTGATCGTCGACGCGCACCACCACTTCTGGGACCCCGACCGCGCCGACTACCCGTGGCTGACCGACGAGCTAGCCCCGATCCGGCGTCCGTTCGGACCGGACGATCTGGCTCCGCTGCTCGGATCCGCCGGTGTGGATGCGACCGTCCTCGTCCAGACCCGCTCGAGTCTCGACGAGACGCGCGAGTTCCTCGCGACGGCCGCCGCGGTCCCGTTCATCCGGGGCGTCGTCGGTTGGGTCGACCTCACGGATCCCGCGGTCGGCGACGTCATCACCGCGCTCCGCGATGGCCCGGGCGGCCATCGTCTCGTCGGCATCAGGCACCAGGTCCACGATGAGCCGGACCCGGCCTGGCTGCTCCGCGAGGACGTGCGCCGCGGCATCCGGGCGGTCGCCGACGCCGGCCTCGTCTACGACCTCCTCGTCAGGTCTCGCGAGCTGCCGGCCGCACGCGAGATCGTCGCCTCGATGCCTGATGCCCGATTCGTCGTCGACCACCTCGCCAAGCCGCCGATCCGCGACGGCGCGCTCGAGCCGTGGGCGGGGCTGGTCGCGTCGTTCGGTGGCTTCGCCAACGCCTCCTGGAAGCTCAGCGGTCTCGTCACGGAGGCGGACTGGGAACGATGGTCCCCGGACGATCTCGCCCCGTTCGTCGACCACGCCCTGAGCCAGCTCGGCCCGGAGCGCCTGATCTTCGGCTCGGACTGGCCGGTGTGCCTGCTGGCCGCGCCGTACGCCACGGTCCTGGCCACGGCTCGCCGTTTGACCGCAGGCCTGAGCGAGACGGAGCGCGCGGCCGTGTTCGGGCAGAACGCGCGTACGGTCTACGGCTTCTGAAGCCCTGCCCGTCGGCCGCGGGGTCCGGCCGGCGCGCAGTGGGTCGGACAGGTGGTCGACCAATCGGTGAAGGTCGTCGATGAGGAGCGGGATGCGCTCCTCCGTCGCGCGCGCCTTCAGCAGGGTGATGCTCGCGGCATAGGGTCCCTCGCCGGGACGCCGTCCCGGGATCATCACGCCGAAACACACCACGCCTTCGACCGTCTCCTCGTCGTCCATCGAGTAGCCCCGCTCGCGGACCGCGCGCAGATCGGTGCGGAGCGCCTCCACGGTCCCGATCGAGTTCGCGGTCAGGGTCGGCAGCGCGGGCCGCGCCGGCCAGTCGAGCGTCCAGGTCATCGTCGGGCAGCGACGCCAGCGCCGCCTTGCCCGTCGCGGTGACCGTCGCCGGGAGGCGGCGCCCGATCTGCGATGTCAGCCGGACCGGCTGGCGACCGTCATGGCGGGCGAGGTAGGTCATCTCGAGGCCGTCGAGGACCGCCAGCTGGACGGTCTCCTCGGAGCCGACGGGCAGGAGGTGAGCCGCCTCATAGAACTCCTGGACGAGGTCGACCGACGCGAGGTAGGCACCTCCCAGCTCCGCGAGTTTGCGACCGAGGGCGAACCCGGTCCCGACACGGCGAACCAGGCCCATCTCCGCCAGCGCGTTGCAGATGTTGGCGATGGACGACTTCGGGAGCCCGAGCCGCCGAGCCAGCTCACTCGGCCCGGCCGCGTGGCCGGCGTCCTCGGCCAGCAGGTCCAGGATGGCCCCGGCCCGGGTGACCGCCGGCGCCAGCGACTCGCTTTCGATCATCGTGTCATCGACCGCCCGCGCGGCGTCCGTCATCGTCGTCTCCCCTCACCCGCGGCCAGCCTGCTGAACCGCGTGCGGTATCTTGACTTTGGCGGCGATGTCGGCATACTGGCCAGCATACCGCCGTCCGTTCAGTATGCTGGACGATAGGCGGAGGATGTCAAGAGGAGGGCCTCACGCCGTGTCGCGGTACCGCATGGTCGCGGCAGCGATCATCCCGATTCTCGTCATGACGGCCTGTAGTCCGGCTACTCCGACCAGTCCGTCTCCATCGGCACCCGCAGCGTCGGCCGAGACGTCACCGGCTGCGTCGGCGGAAGCCACGCCTGCCGGCTCGCCGGGCACCAAGTTCGCGGGCATCAGCGTCAACATCCTGACCTTCAACGGTCCACAGGTCGCCGAGCCCCTCCAGCGCCGCGCCCCCGACTGGGAGCAGCTGACCGGTGGCCACGTCAACGTGGTCGCGGTCGGTTTCCAGACGATCTACGACAAGGCGCTCCTTGACGCGTCGACCGGGACGAACTCCTTCGACGGGTACGTCTTCAACCCGCAGTGGCTGGGCGACTTCGTGGGTCCGGGCTACCTGCTCGACATCACGGACCGGGTGACCGCCGACAGCCAGCTGGACTGGCAGGACATCGGTCCGTTCTTCCGCGACTTCAATGCGACCTACAACGGCAAGGTCTACACGATCCCGCTCGATGGCGACTTCCACATGGTCTATTACCGATCCGACCTGCTGGAGAAGGACGGGCTCAAGGCGCCGGCCACGTGGGACGACTACATGACGATCGCCCAGAAGTATCACGGCCAGGACCTCAACGAGGACGGCGAGCCGGACTACGGCTCGTGTATCGCCAAGAAGAAGGGCGCCCAGAGCTACTGGTGGATCATCTCGATCGCCGCCGGTCTGCTGCAGGGCAAGGGCACCAACGAAGGGGCCTTCTTCGACACCGCCAACCTGAACCCGCTGTTCGCATCGAACGCAGCCATGGCCAAGGCCCTCGACATGTATTCCAAGACGGCGACCGTCGGTCCGCCCGATGAGCTGAACATGGATGTCGGCGGCACGCGCGGCCTGTTCACGACCGGTCGGTGCGCCCTGTCGATGGACTGGGGCGACATCGGGACCCTGACCCCTGGCACCTATGCCCAGGACAAGACCGGCGCGACGATCACGCCTGGCTGGAAGGAAGTGCTCGATCGCGCGAGCGGCAATCTCGTGCCGTGCGACGCCACGACCTGCCCCAATGCCGTCGACGGCGTCAACTACGCCCCGTTCGCCTCGTTCGGGGGCTGGTCGGGCGCTGTCAACGCGGCCTCCCCCAAGGAGCACCAGGACGCGGCCTACGACTTCCTGTCGTACATGAGCGCCCCGGCCCAATCGGGCGAGGATGTCACACTGGGCAAGACCGGCTACAACCCGTATCGGACGTCACACTTCTCGAACATCCAGCCGTGGGTCGACGCCGGCCTCAGCCAGGCTGCCGCCGAGAACTACCTCGGCGCCATCAAGGCCAGCCTCGAGAACACGAACATGGTCCTCGACATGCGGATCCCGCTGACCAAGCGCTACCAGCAGGACGTGCTCGATACGGCGGTGTCGCAATACCTCGCCGGAGAGCTCGACGCAGCCGCCACGGGGCAAGCCATCGCCGACGGCTGGAACGCGATCAGCGACGAGGCCGGGAGGGAAGCCCAGCTCGCCGCGTATGTCGCCAGCCTTGGCGTCCAGCGGTAGCTCAGTCTCCACCGAACCGGAGCGTCTGACCGTCGACGATCAGGCCCCCCAGACCCGCCAACTGCGCCGAGCGATGACCTCGCTCGGCGCGTGGCGTTCCGACTCCACGGCCCGCTGGCTGTTCATCTGGCCGACGGTCCTCTTCATCCTGTTCCTGTCCCTGTTCCCGCTGGTCGCCTCGCTCGCACTGTCGCTCTCCAGGCTCGCCTTCCACCAGGGCGGGGTCGACCTCAAGTTCGTCGGCTTCACGAACTACCAGCAGCTCCTGTTCGGTCTCGAGCGGAGCCACTTCCTGGGCGTGCTCAAGACGCCGTCGCCCGTGGGTTGGGCGATCCTCATCGCGGCGATCGTCCTGACCAGCTACGCCTGGGTGCGGTCGGCCCGGAGCGGCGAGGTCGGCCCGTTCGGGCTCGTGCTCCGGCTCCTCGGCGGCATCGTCCTGGTCGGCTTCGTCTGGCTGCTCGTCCAGGCGTTGGCGAGCGAGGGCGGGCGCCCCGGGTCGTTGATCGTGACGCTTGATCTTCGTCTTCGTCGGGATCTCCCTGCAGTACATTCTGGGACTGGGGCTGGCGCTGCTCGCCGTGCAGCACGTCCCGGGCCGGCGCTTCTTCCGCATCGTGTTCCTGATCCCGCTGACCATCACGCCGGTGGGGGTCGGCTACATGTTCCTGATGCTGACCGACACGTCCAAGGGCCCGCTGGAACCGATCTGGGTGGCGCTCGGCCTGCGCGACTTCACGTGGGTGACGGATCCCTGGCTGGCCCGCGCGGCGGTGATCATCGGGGACACCTGGCAGTGGACGCCGTTCGTGTTCATCGTCCTGCTCGCCGCCCTCGAGAGTCTCGACCAGGAGGTCCGCGAGGCGGCCGTCGCGGACGGCGCCAGCCGCTGGCAGAGCTTTCGCCACATCACCTTCCCTGCCCTCCTGCCGGTGACGACCACGATCATCCTCATCCGGCTGATCGAGGGCTTCAAGATCATCGACATGCCGAACATCCTGCTCGGCGGTGGCCCCGGGACGGCCACCCAGTCGATGACGCTCCAGGCGTACATCGACTGGAACACGCTCAACCTCGGCCGGTCGGCGGCTGTCGCGTATCTCCTGCTGCTCTTGGTGACGGTGGTGGCGACCGTGTACGTCAGCATGGTCCGGCGACGGGTCACGGAGACGGTATGAGCAATCCCTTCCGGCGACGATCCGCAGCCGACTTGTCCGTCGCGCAGAAGGTCGTCGCGTTCCTCCTACTGTGCGCCTGGGCGCTCGTGGTGCTGCTGCCCATCTACTGGCTGGTAGTGACCTCGTTCAAGACCCCGTACGACGTCGACCGTGGCCCCTTCTACATCCCCTTCGTCGACTTCCAGCCGACCCTGGACGCGTGGCGGTACATCCTCGTCGAGCTGGGCAATGACACACTGCGACCGTACGTCAACACCGTGATCGTCGGTCTGACCAGCTCGCTCATCGCGCTGATCATGGGGTCGTTCACGGCGTATGCGCTGGTCCGCTTCGCGTACCGGCCCAAGCTCGGGCTGATCGGTGTCGGCATCGGCTGCATCGCCTTCGCGTTCGTCAGCGCGGCGATCGGCGCGCCCGTGCCGATCGCGATCGCGGCGGCCGTTGCGATCTTCGTGCTGCTGGCCCAGACCATCGGGCGCCGATTCCGGCGTACCCTGGCCAACAGCGACATCGCCTTCTGGCTGATCTCGCAGCGGATCCTGCCGCCGATCGCCATCGCGATCCCACTCTACGTGCTCTTCCAGCAGGTCGGGCTGCTGGACAGCCTGGCCGCGCTGGTCATCACCTATGTCGCGGCCAACCTGCCGATCGTCGTCTGGCTCATGCGCGAGTACTTCATGTCGTTGCCGCGCGAGCTCGAGGAATCGGCCGCCGTCGACGGCGCATCGGTCTACCAGATCGTGCGGTCGATCGTCCTGCCCATCTCGGTCCCGGGTCTTGTCGCGACGTTCCTGATCGTCCTGATCTTCGCGTGGAACGAGTTCCTCATCGCCCTCGTCCTGACCAGCGCCAACGCGCAGACGATGCCCCTCCAGGTCGCCGCCCAGAACGCGACACGCGGCCCGCAGTGGTGGGCGATGTCCGTCTTGATCATCATCATGATCACCCCCGTGGTCGTGATGGCGATCGCCCTCGAGCGGTACATCACGCGCGGCATCCTCATCGGCGCATTGAAGGGCTGAGACGTGCCAAGGATCACCGCCATGGACGTCGTCGACGTCCGCTTCCCCACCTCGCGCAGCCTCGATGGCTCCGACGCCATGAACCCGGATCCGGATTACTCGGCGGCCTACGTGATCCTTCGCACGGACGCTGCGGACGGCCTCGAGGGGCACGGGTTCACGTTCACGATCGGCCGCGAGGCACGGACATCGTCGTTGCCGCCGTGGGTGCGCTTCGGCCGCTGGTGCTCGGCCGCTCGACCGACGAGCTGTTCGCCGACATGGGCGCCCTGTGGCGACAGCTGGTCGGCGACAGCCAGCTGCGCTGGATCGGCCCGGAGAAGGGCGTGATGCACCTCGCGACGGCAGCGGTCGTGAACGCCGTGTGGGACCTGTTCGCGAAGACCGCCGGCAAACCGCTCTGGAAACTGGTCGCCGACATGACGCCCGAAGAGATCGTGGCGCTCGTCGACTTCCGCTACATCTCCGACGCCCTCCCGCCGGAGCGCGCTCTCGAACGACTGCGGACGCTCGCCCCCAGCCGTGCGCAACGCGAGGCCGAGCTGCGGCGGGAGGGCTACCCCGCGTATACGACGTCGGTCGGCTGGCTCGGCTATGACGACGACAAGATCCGCGCGCTCTGCCGGACGGCGCTCGCCGAGGGCTGGACGCGGTTCAAGCTGAAGGTCGGGGCGGATCTCGCGGATGACCGCCGGCGCGCGCGGATCGTCCGCGAGGAGATCGGCCCCGACGCGATGATGGCGGTCGACGCCAACCAGCGCTGGGACGTCGACCAGGCGATCGCGTGGATGGCGGAGCTGGCGGAGTTCGACCCGTACTGGATCGAGGAGCCCACGAGCCCGGACGACATCCTCGGCCACGCCACGATCGCCCGTGCTGTGGCGCCGATCCGGGTGGCGACCGGCGAGCACGTCCACAACCGGGTCATGTTCAAGCAGCTGTTGCAGGCCGACGCGATCGCGGTCTGCCAGATCGACGCGGCCCGCCTGGGCGGGGTGAACGAGGTCATCGCGGTGCTCTTGATGGCCGCCGAGTTCGGCGTGCCGGTCTGTCCCCACGCCGGTGGTGTCGGACTGTGCGAGCTGGTGCAGCACCTGGCCGCCATCGACTACATCGCGATCAGCGGCTCGCTCGATGGCCGGATGATCGAGTACGTCGACCACCTCCACGAGCACTTCCTCGATCCCGTCGAGATCCGCGACGCACGGTACGTCCTGCCGACGCGACCGGGCTACAGCGCCGAGATGCGGCCGGAGTCGCTGACGCGGTATCGGTTCCCGGATGGCGACGAGTGGCGGGCCATCGAGGCCGAGGTCGCGGCCGCCGGCGTCGCGGCGGGAGCTGCCGGCGCCGTGCGGTGACCGTGCGGCGCTTCGGCCAGCGGATCGATGTCCGCCCCGAGCGGATCGACGACTACGAGCGGCTCCACGCGGATCCGTGGCCGGGCGTCCTGGAGCAGATCCGGCGCTCGAACATCCGCAACTACACGATCTTCCGCGACGGGACGGACCTGTTCGCCTACTTCGAATACACCGGCGACGACTTCGAGGCCGACATGGCGGCGATGGCCGCCGATCCTGAGACCCAACGCTGGTGGGCGCAGACCGACCCCATGCAGGAGCCGCGCCCCGACCGCGAGCCGGGGACCTGGTGGAAGACCTCGAGGAGATCTTCCACACCGACTGACGCGGTCTAGAGCAGCTCCCCGTGGGCCGACCCGGTCGGCTCGCCCTCGCGCGGGCGGGGCTCCTCGCCGGGGCCGTAGTCCGTCGCGGCCTCCCCGTTGCCCGACTCGAGCACCTTGAGCGGCGCGCCCGCCTTGCCCTCGATCGCGCCGACGCCGAACGGCACCCACTTCGACGGATCCTGGAGGCGATGCGCCTCGGTGTTGCCGCGCGAGTGGACCTCATCGAAGCCCTTCGGCTCGATCCACATCCGCTCGCCCTCGAGCAGGCCGAGCACGCCCGGACTGACCGGGCTCGGGGCGCTCGTGCTGGCAGTACCGGCACGACGCGACGTCGTGCTTCTGGTACGTCTCGGGCTCCTCGTACGTGGTGATGTAGCCCTCGTAGTTGCGCAGCACGACCTTGTGGTCGGAATACGAGATCAGGTAGTTCGGCATGACCGGGATCTTGCCGCCACCGCCGGGCGCGTCGATCACGAAGGTCGGTACCGCGTAGCCGGACGTATGCCCGCGCAGTCCCTCCATGATCTCGAGGCCCTTGCCGACCGGTGTCCGGAAGTGCCCCGAGCCCTCGACCAGGTCGCACTGATAGAGGTAGTAGGGCCGGATCCGGTTCGCGACGAGCTGGTGGACGAGTGCTCGCTGGATGTGCACGCAGTCGTTGACCCCCGCCAAGCAGCACGCTCTGGTTGCCGACCGGCAGCCCCGCCTTCGACAGCTTGTCGACCGCGCGCGAGACCTCAGGGGTGATCTCGTTCGGGTGGTTGAAGTGGAGGTTGATCCACAGCGGGTGGTACTTCTCGAGCATCTCGCACAGCTCGTCGTCGATCCGCTGCGGCAGGAAGACCGGCACCCGCGAGCCGATCCGGATGATCTCGATGTGCGGGATCTCACGGAGGCCGCGCAGGATCGACTCGAACAGCTTCGGCGCCAGCGTCAGGCCGTCGCCGCCTGAGATCAGGACGTCGCGGACCTGCGGCGTCCGGCGCAGGTAGTCGAGCTGCGCCTCGTGGTCCTTGCGGTTGAAGTTCTGCGTCGCGTCGCCGACGATCCGCGACCGCGTGCAGTACCGGCAGTACGACGCGCACTGGGTCGTGACCAGCATCAGCACCCGGTCCGGGTAGCGATGGACGAGCCCGGGCACCGGCGAATGGCGGTCCTCGGCGAGCGAGTCCTCCATCATCGCGGTGAAGGCCTCGTGCTCGCGGCCGGTCGGGATGACCTGGCGGCGGATCGGATCGTCGGGATCCTTGGGGTCGATCAGGCTGATGAAGTAGGGCGTGATATCGACCCGGAACTTGTCGGTCGCCGACAGCCCTTCGCGCTCCTCGTCGGTCAGCTCGAGGATCTGCTCGATCTCAGCGAGCTCGTTGACCCGGTTCGACAGCTGCCAGCGCCAGTCGTTCCACTTCTCGTCGGGGACGTCCTCGTAGATCGGTGCGCGGCGGCTGACGGCCGGCTCGCCGTTGGGACCGAGCGCGCGTGCCGGGTCGGCCAGGTTGACGAATGGCGCCTCGGCGGCGACCCGGGCGGCATCCTGGTGCGCGACGGCCGACTTGATCTCGTGGGCGTCCAAGCGGTTCGGACCTCCGGCTGCGACGCATAAAGTCTATGCAGTCTGCAAGTCGCCGGATGATAGCGCCGGCGGGTGACGCGGGTCCAGCGCCCGATGGTCCCACGCAGAGCCCGTCGAGCATTGCCAAAGCTCTCCTCCGGCAGCAAGATGAACTGTCCGTCGCAGTCCGAATCAGGGAGGAGCGCAGACATGGCGCATCCGAACGAGGATCTCATCCGTCGCGGCTACGCCGCGTTCGGGACCGGAGACGTGGCGACGCTGGGGGAGCTCTTCGCCGACGACATCGTATGGCACGTCGGTGGACGCAGCCCGATAACGGGGGACTACAAGGGCAAAGACGAGGTCCTCGGGTTCTTCGCGCAGCTCGCGGAGCGGGCCGGGGGGACTTTTCGCGTCGACATCCACGACGTGCTGGCGAACGACGAGCACGTCGTCGCCCTGGTCAAGGTGACCGGGGAGCGTGAGGGGAAGACCCTGAATGACAGCGGGGCGCAGGTCTTCCATGTGCAGGGCGGCAAGGTCACCGAGTCGTGGTTCCACCCCGGCGACGCGTACGCTGGCGACGAGTTCTGGAGCTGACCTGGAATCAGTCTCGTAGCGCACCCAGGAGATCGCTGTACCGATCCGTCCAGGCGCGACGGCCGTCCGCATGAGCTGTCCGCCAGCGATCGCCTTCGGCTAGCCCGGCCAGATCGGCGAACGAGCGGCCGACGATGACCCACTGCGACGGGTCGGCAAGGCCTTCCAGCTCGGCCGGCGGCGTGTCGCTCCCGATGATCGAGACGAAGCCGAGGTCACGCGCCGCGGCGGCGACGACCGGCTCGAGGTCGAGGAAGCGGTTCGAGACGTGGACGGCGATCACCCCGCGCGGCGCGACCGTCCGCATCGCTGTCGCGAACGACTCGACGGTCAGCAAGTGGACCGGGACGGCGTCCGACGAGAACGCGTCGAGGACGAGCAGGTCGAACGCGTCCGCGCCCGTCGACTCGAGCCCGAGACGCCCGTCATCGACGTCGACCTCGATCGATGCCGGCGAGTCGGCGAGGAACGTGAAACTGCCCGGATCCCGGGCGATCGAGACGACCGTCGGGTCGATCTCGAAGAACCGGTACGAATCCCGCGGTCGTCCGTAGGCGGCGATCGCGCCGGCGCCGAGTCCGACCGCGCCGATCCGCAACGACGGTCGCTCGGCCTGGAGCGACTCGATCACCTCGCCGAGTGGCCCTCCGCGGTGGTAATAGCTCAGTGGCTCCCCCGCGAACGCGCCCTCGAACGTCTGGCGGCCATGGATCGTGGTTCCCGACGTCAGAACATGATGTCCGGGGCGGGGCGCATCGACGCGATAGGCGCCATAGAAGGTTCGATCGAGGCGGATCAGGTCGGGCGCCCCGACGGCATTGGCCGCGACCGCCACGCCGATCGCGAGCAGCGTCGGGATGCTGGCTCGACGCAGCCAGCGTCCCTGCGACGCAAGCAGCACCGCGACAGCCAGCACGATGAGACCCTCGACCGGGACGCGGAAGATCAGTGGGGCGAGGACGCCGGCGACGATGCCACCCAACGCGCCACCCAGGGCCACGTGCAGCGAGTAGGCCGTCAGGTGATCCGGGCCGGGCCGGTCAGCCGCGAGCCGGCCGTGCAATGCCAGGCCAGCCGCCGCGAGCGTCAGCAGCAACAGCGCGATCGAGTCGCCGATGGCGAGCTCGATGACGTCCAGCCGCCGAAGCGCGACCACGACCGCGAATGGCACCAACAGGGCGGCCCCGACCCGCATCCCGACCGGCTCGGCCCGGACGTACGCGAGGATGAGCGTGGCCAGGTAGACCACGAGCGGCCCGATCCATAGAAAGGGCACGGCCGCGATATCGGTCGAGATCTCCGTGGTCACGCCGATCAGCAGCGCAGCCGGAACGGCCGCCAGGGCGATCCACCAGAGGCGCCGCATGGACGTCGGTGGTGCCTCGAGGTCACGAATCGCCGCGGTGAGCGGTCGACCCTTTCGTCGGACGCTGAGTGCGGCAGCCACGGTCGCCGCCGCGAACAGGGCGAATCCGACCGACCACCAGCGTGCCTGGTCCGACAGGTCGAGATTGGGTTCGACCAGCGTGGGGTAGGCGACCAGTCCGATGAGGCTGCCGGCGTTCGAGGCCGCGAATAGGCGATAGGGCTGGGCTCCCCCGGGTAGGGCCGCGAACCAGCGCTGGGTGGTCGGGCTCGCACTCGACAGGACGAAGAACGGCAACCCGACCATCGCCACCATCACGACGACCAGCCAGGCGGCGGTGAATGACCCGTCCGGCGGTCGCGCGAACGGCGGGAGCGCGATCGGCGCGACGACGACGAGCAGAGCGGTGACGCCGACCAGCCCCATCTGGAGCCAGGCATGGCGATGCAGCCCCAGGCTCGTCAGCGTCAGGTGGGCCCACGCATACCCAGCGAGCAGGACCGACTGGAAGAACACCAGTGCTGTCGTCCAGACCGCGCTCGTGCCGCCGTAGGTCGGGAGGAGGAGCCGCGCGACCAGCGGCTCGACGAGGAAGGCGAGCGCAGCCGCGAGGAAGGCGACGAGGATGAAGAGCGCGGCCTCCGCGCGGGAGACCTCCGGGGCTACTCCCCGATCACGGCCCAGAGCAGCCCCATCATGATGAAGAAGCCACTGAACAACGCGATCAATCCGAGACCGCCATACGGCGTGCTCGCGCCGACATGAGGCACGAGCTGAAGGCCGACGCCGAACCCGACCGCCCACACGATGAACAGGAGGGTGAACAGGAACTTCGCGTTCGTGTTCGTCACCCGCCGCACCCAGCGCGATCCACCTTCGCTCGAGATCGCGGCCTTCAACATGACCACGATCATCAACGTCGTGACGGCGATGCTGATGCCGAACGGGATGGGCTGCTGGAAGGCCACGAGGAACAGCTGCATCGTGGCGCGATGCTAGCAGAAGGTCGGTCCGGCGGAGGGCGGGCCCGCGCAGCTCGGCACCGCCACGAATTCAGGTGCCCCGCATACGATGACCGGACATGACTCCCTTCGACCGACTGGGCCGATTCGTCGTGCGCCGGGCACGGCTTCGTCGTGTCGCCTGGGCCGTCCTGATCGCGGTCGCGCTGCCGCTCGCGCCGCTCGTCCCTGACGCGCTCCGCGCCGGCGGGTTCATCCGCGACGACCTGGAATCGGCCAGGGCCAAGGCCCTCCTCGAGCAGGAGCTCGACCTGCCGCCGTCGGCGCTGGTCGTCGCCTTCCACAGCGACACGCTGACCGCGGGCACGCCGGCGTTCGAAGCTGCGGCCGCCGCGGCCATGCGCGACATCCCAAGCGCGCCACACGTCGCCGGCGTCATCTCCCACCTGCTCCAGCCGCGGCAGGTGTCGGCGGACGGCCACACGGCCTACGACATCGTCCAGCTCGACTTGCCCGCCGACGACTCGCCGGACGCGCTGCCGATCCTTCGGGAGCGGCTCCACGAGGCGCCGGGTCTGACGGTCGAGCTCGCGGGTGGCCCGGCGTTCTACGGTGACGTCCAGGCCGTCAGCGAGCGCGACCTGCAGCGCAGCGAGGTCATCTCGTTGCCCCTCGCGGCACTCGCCCTCTTGGTCGTCTTCGGCTCGGTGATCGCCGCTGGTGTCCCGCTCGTCGTGGGCGGCACGAGCGTCCTCGTGGCGCTCGGTGCGATCTACCTGGTCGCGTCGGTCACACCGATGAGCATCTTCGTCCTCAACCTGGCGACGTTGCTCGGGCTCGGGCTCGGCGTCGACTACTCGCTGCTGCTCACGAGTCGCTTCCGCGAGGAACTCGCGAAACGTCCGGCCGACGCGGCGAACCGGATCCACGAGGCGGTCCGGCTCACGGTGGCGACGGCGGGGCGGGCCGTCTTCTTCAGCGGACTCACGGTCCTGCTTGGGCTGCTGGGTCTCGTCCTCTTCGAGTTCATGATCCTGCGCTCGGTCGGCATCGCCGGCGCGATCGTCGTGGGGCTGGCGGTCCTCGCCGCGCTCACCCTGCTGCCCGCCCTGCTCGCGCTGTTCGGCCAGCACCTGGACCGGCTCGCCATCCGGCGGGTCAGCCCGAGACCCGCCGCGGAGGGACCCTGGGCGCGCCTCGCTCGCCGGGTCATGCGCCGCCCGCTGGCCGTCCTCATCCCGACGCTCGCCGTCCTGCTCCTGCTCGGTTACCCGTTCCTCCACGTCCGGTTCAACGCGCCGGACGCCAGCATCCTGCCGCCGGACGTGCCGTCGCGGGCCGCGTTCGATCGCCTGCGCGAGGCCTTCGGCGAGGGCGAGTTCGCGCCGATCGTCGTCGCGATCCGGACCGACGGCCCAGCGTCATCCACCGACAACCTCGCGCGCCTGTTCGACTACTCCCGGCGGATCGGAGGCGACCCGCGCGTGAGCCGACTCGACAGCCTGGTCGACGTCGATCCGCGGATGACGCTCGCGCAGTACCAGCTCCTGTACGGCGACCCGAACGGGCCACGTGACCGCTTCCTGGCGACGGTCCTATCGATGACGACGAAGGATGACCTGACAGCCTTCACGATCACGACGCCGTTCGGCCCGAACCGCGACCAGGGCCGCGACCTCGTGCGCGACCTGCGCGCGGCGGACGGGCCGCTGGCAGCACCGGCGGGCACATCGATCCTGGTCGGCGGTGGCGCGGCGGATGTCGCGGACGTGGTCGACGGGGTCGCCGACGACTTCCCGCGCACGGCGGTCTTCATCATCGTGACGACGTACCTGGTGCTCTTCGCACTCCTCCGGTCGGTGATCCTGCCCGCGAAAGCGCTCCTGATGAACGCGTTGTCGATCACCGCGAGCTTCGGCGCACTCGTCTGGATCTTCCAGGACGG
>CAWCEC010000003.1:0-703366 GCA_963794525.1 uncultured Chloroflexia bacterium | reverse complement strand
TTCCACATCGACATCCCTCAAGAGGAACTCGACGATCTCCGCGCGAGGCTCAACGCCGCCCGATTGCCGACCAAGGAGCTCGTGGCTGACGCGTCGCAGGGCGTGCAGCTGGCGACGCTCCAGGCGGTCGCCCGCTACTGGGCCACCGACTACGACTGGCGCAAGGTCGAGGCGAAGCTCAACGCGCTGCCGCAGTACAAGACCAAGATCGACGGCCTGGACATCCACTTCATCCACGTCAAGTCACGCCACGAGAACGCGCTGCCGCTGATCATCACCCATGGCTGGCCGGGCTCGGTCATGGAGATGCTTGACGTCATCGGCCCCCTCACGGACCCGACCGCGTATGGCGGGACCGAGGCCGATGCGTTCGACGTCGTAATCCCGTCGCTGCCCGGCTATGGGTTCTCGGACCAGCCGACCGAGCTGGGCTGGAGCGGCAACCGGATCGCGCTGGCCTGGAGCGAGCTGATGAGCCGACTCGGGTACACGCGCTACGTCGCCCAAGGCGGCGATCAGGGCGCGACAGTGACCGACGCGATGGCGCGCCAGGCGCCCGCCGGGCTCATCGGGATCCACCTCAACTTCCTCAGCGCGTTCCCGACCGAGGTCGGCGCGGCGCTCTTCGGTGACCAGTTCGCGATGGGGCTCGTCAAGCGCGCCGTGGTTGGCGTCATCGCCTCGCGAGCCGAGAAGGAGCAGGAGGCGCTCGCCGGGATCGAGCGAACCTTCTGGGCCGGGTACATCGCCGAGATGAACACCAAGCCGCAGACGATCGGCTATGGCTCGATGGATCCACTCGCCATGGCTGCCTGGATGCTCGACCACGACGCCGACAGCTACGCGAAGATCTCGAAGGCGTTCCTCGATGGCCAGCCCACCGGAGGCCTCAGCCGAGACCACGTCCTCGACAACATCACGCTCTACTGGCTGACCAACACGTCGACGTCGGCGGCGCGGCTCTACTGGGAGAACTTCCAGAACATCAAGGCGGCCCTCGCCTCGGGTCAGAAGCCGCCGGACATCAAGGTGCCGACCGGGTTCACGGTCTTCCCGCAGGAGCTCTTCCAGGCCCCGCGCGGATGGGCCGAGAAGGTCTATCCGAACCTCACGTATTTCAACGACGCACCGAAGGGCGGCCACTTCGCCGCGTGGGAAGAGCCGCAGGTCTTCTCCGAGGAGCTGCGCGACTCGTTCCGCTCGGTGCGCTGACCGCAAACGCGCGGACCGGGGGCGGGCGGCGGGCGATCCGTCCGCCGCCCGCCGACGGCTCGGAAGGAGGGCGTCATGAGTCAAGTCAAGGAGATACCGGGTCAGCCGGCGGTCGTGCTGGTGCACGGCGCCTTCGCCGACGGCTCGGGCTGGACCGGGGGTCATCGAGCGCCTCCAGGCCAAGGGCGTCCCGGTAACGGCGCCGGCCAATCCGCTCCGCGGCCTCACCTCCGACGGCGCGTTGCCCACCACGTCCTCACCGGCGGTGTCGGCCACAACCCGCCGCAGGAAGCCCCACGCGCGTTTGCTGAGGCCGTGGTTCAAGTCGACCGATTTTGACCGGGGAACCCATGCATCGACCAGTGGGTTCCACGGGCGTCACTATTCCCATCAAGAAACGATCGGGAGGGCCCGTCTATGTTGGATGAGCGAAACCATGTCGACGGCTCGGGCGGCGCGGCGAAGGCCGCACCGGCCAGCCGCCCCGGTCTCCTCCGGTCGATCGCCCACCGCCTCGCCGGCGATGCGGATGTCCTGCCGGTCGAGGGCCACCTTCCGTCGTTCGAGGGTGCAACCGGCTGGCTCAACTCGGAGCCGCTGACTCCCGAGGGCCTCCGCGGACGGGTCGTCCTCGTCGATTTCTTGACGTACACGTGCATCAACTGGCTCCGCACCGCGCCGTACGTCAAGGCGTGGGATGGCGAAGTACCGCGACGTCGGGCTGACCGTGATCGGCGCCCATACCCCGGAGTTCGGGTTCGAGCAGAACATCGACAACGTCGTCGCGCGGTTGCGGGCCTTCGGCGTCGACTACCCCATCGCGGTCGACAGCAACTACGGCGTCTGGGAGGCGTTCGCGAATCACTTCTGGCCGGCGATCTACATCGCGGACGCCGAGGGTCGCATCCGTTGGCACCACTTCGGCGAGGGCGAGTACGAGATGACCGAGATGGTCGTCCAGCAGCTCCTGCTCGAGGCCGGCGCGGAAGGCGTCGATCCGGAACTCGTCTCCGTTGAGCCCAAGGGCTTCGAGGTCGCCGCCGACTGGGGGACCCTGCGAACCCCCGAGACGTACGTCGCCTACGGCCGGAGCGCCGCCTTCGCATCGCCGGACTCCGCCCGGTTCAACGTGCCGCACACCTACCCGAAGCCCGACCGGCTGTTCCTCAACGAGTGGGCGCCGTCCGGGTCCTGGACGCTCGCGCAGCATGCCGCTGTGTCGAACGAGATTGGGGCCCGGATCGGGTTCCAGTTCCAGGCCCGCGATGTCAACCTCGTCATGGGGCCGGCAACGCGTGGGTCGAAGGTGCCGTTCCGGGTCCTCCTCGACGGGGCGGCTCCAGGCGACAGCCATGGGTTCGACGTCGACGAGGCGGGCAACGGCACGCTGACCGAGCAGCGTCTCCATCAGCTGCTCCGCCAGTCTGGGTCGATCCGCGAGCGCCTCCTCGAGATCGAATTCCTCGGCGCCGGCGCCGAGGCCTACTGCTTCACCTTCGGCTGACACGGGGTCGGAGCGCCAGTCATGGACCGCAAGATTCGCGATTGACCCATCGAGCCGCGACGCCGCTGCGGATCCGATCGTGGTGCCGAACACGCTCTGGCAGGCGATCGATCCGGCAGCCTACGAAGGCGGTCGACCGAGCGACATCACCCACCTGGCCGAGTTCGAGGCGAGCGGCCTCGGTCGACGCGACGACGCGCGGTGGTCGGGTGCCCTCGAGATCATCCCGACGAAAGCGGACGTCGTGCTCGACCTGATCCGGATGAACAGCCTGTGGCCCTTGCTGTCGGGGCTCGCGTGCTGCGCCATCGAGATGATCTCGGCGGCGACCAGCAAGCACGACATGGACCGCTTCGGCTGGTTCCCGTTCCGGGCCAGCCCGCGCCAGGCCGATGTGCTCATCGTGGCCGGCACGTGCACGACCAAGATGGCCGGGCCGCTCATCAGGTTATGGGACCAGATGCCGGAGCCCAAGTGGTGCATCGCCCTGGGTGACTGCACCTGCTCCGGCGGTCGCTACAAGCGGAGCTACTCGACCATCGAGGGCATCGACCGGATCATGCCGGTCGACATCTACATCCCGGGCTGCCCGCCGCGGCCGGAGGGTCTGATCTTCGGGTTCCTGAAGCTCCAGCAGCTGATCAAGGATCGCCGAGGCCACTGGCCGGATCGGGCGATCGGGCCCATGGTTCCCGAAGGTATCTGAGGACGAAGGGTAGGGTCGATCGACATGCGCGCTTCGACGGCGACCATCACCATCCGCGAGGCGGACACGATCTGGCACGAGGAGGGCGGCTGGTTCGATGCCCGGTGGCACTTCAGCTTCGACCGCTACCGCGATCCCGAGCAGATGGGTGTCGGTGCGCTCCGCGTCTTCAACGACGACCGGATCGTGGCCGGGGCCGAATGGCCGCTCCACCCGCACCAGGACATCGAGTCGCTCACCTACGTCGTCGAGGGCAAGTTCCTCCATGCCGATTCGCTGGGCAACAATGGACAGCTCGAGCCGGGCGCGGCCCAGGTCATGACGTTCTCGAATTGTGGTGACCTGCACTCCGAGAAGAACGGCTCCCCGGACGAGGCGATGCGCTTCATCCAGTTCTGGATCCTGCCGAGCGTTCGCGGCCTCGAGACGCGCGTACAGCAGCGGCAGTACGGGCTGGAGGAGCGCATCGATCGCTGGCTCCAGATCATGGGCCCGGCCGGCACCGACGGGCTGGACCTCGCGCAGGACGCGCGAGCGCTGGTTTCGCACCTCACCCAGCGCGGGAAGCTCGAGCACAGCTTTGGTCCGGGGCGCGGCGGCTACCTGTACGTGATCGACGGGCGGCTGTCGCTCGACGGTCAGTCGCTGAGCACTGGCGACGCCGCGAAGGTCACCGGCGAGATCGAGCTGGGGTTGGCCACGGATGTCACAGCCGAACTCATCCTCATCGACGTTCCCCTCGAGTTCGAGTCGGTCGGTGTCTGGGCGGACCTACTGAGCTGACGACCCGTGAAAGAGGGCCGCTGGCGCCTGAAAAGTGGTCGCCGGGTGGTCCAGCCCGAATTAAGACGGCCCTCGGAGTCGCATCCGGGGGCCGTTTCGTGTTCAGAGAAGGTTGGCTGGCGAGGAAGGATTCGAACCTTCGATCTCCTGATCCAGAGTCAGGCGCCTTACCGCTTGGCCACTCGCCAGTGCCTTGAACGGAGCCCGAACTTCGTCCGGCCTACGCTCCGGGATCAATCAGTTACCCATCCCGTTGTGAGTCAGATGCCCATCCCGAAAACGGGATGAGTCTGTTGCCCACTCGGGCGGATCCCGAGTCTACCGCAGTGCGGCGGCGTGGGGTCCGGCCGCCCTTTGCGCGGACGCCGCTGGACGCGCCGCTTCAACCGTCAGCCTGAAGCGCGGTGCCTATTGACACCAACTAAACACAGGAATATAAAGCCAAACACAGATGAAACAGGAGCTACCCAACATGTACGCGGAGGAGCGTCAGCGCTGGATCGTCGAGCGCGCGCGAGCCGGCGGCCGCGTCGAGGTCGGCAGCCCTGGCAGGGGAACTCGGGGTCACGACCGAGACGATCCGACGGGACCTGACGACGCTCGAGCGCCACGCTCTCCTTCGCCGCGTCCACGGTGGCGCCATCCCGATCGAGCGACTCGGTTTCGAGCCCGCCCTCGCGGCACGGGACAGCGTCCTCACCGCCGAGAAGGAACGGATCGCGCGGCTGGCCCTTGCCGAGCTTCCGGACGAGGGGACGATCCTGCTCGACGCGGGCACGACGACCGCCCGGCTCGCCGACGCCTACTACCGACCGACCGCGAGCTGGTGGTCCTGACCAACGCGCTGCCCATCGCGATGTCGCTTTCGGTCCGGCCGAACATCACCGTCCTCATGGTCGGAGGCCGGGTTCGTGGCCGGACGCAGGCCGCGGTCGACGCCTGGGCTATCCAGACCCTGGCCGACAGCTATGTCGACGTCGCGTTCATCGGCACGAACGGCATCAGCCCGGAGCGCGGTCTGACCACCCCCGATACGACCGAATCCGCGGTCAAGCGGGCCATGATCCGGGCCGCTCGGCGCTCTGTCGTCCTCGCCGACCACACCAAAGTCGGCCAGGACCATCTGTCGCGGTTCGCCGCCCTCGACGAGATCGACACGCTGATCACCGACTCCGGGCTCGACGCCCAGGTGGCCGACGAGCTCCGGGCGCAGGGTCCCGCGGGTCCTGCTGGCATGATCGTGACCCTCACCCTCAACCCGAGCGTCGACCGGACGGTCGAGGTCGAGACCCTCGCCCGCGGCGAGGTCATGAGGGCCGTGGGCGGGCAGGTCGATCCCGGCGGCAAGGGCATCAACGTGTCGCGAGCGCTCGCGAGCCACGGCCTCCCGACGCGAGCCGTCGTCACCCTGGGCGGCGCAGAGGGCGAGCACCTCGTCACACTGCTGCGCGACACCGGCATCGAGATCGTGCCGGTCGAGGATCCGCGGTGCGATCCGCTCCAACATCACCATCGTCGAACCCGACGGGACGACGACCAAGTTCAACGAGCCGGGCGCCGAGCTGAGCACCGACGAGCTCAACGCCGTATTCGACGCGGTCCGGCCGGCGGTCGAGTCGGCCGACTGGCTCGTCGCCAGCGGCAGCCTGCCGCCCGGGACGCCCGGCCGAGGTCTATGCGGACCTCGTCCGGTCGCTCTCCGACTCCGGGACGCGCGTCGCGATCGACACCAGCGGTCCGGCCCTCGAGGCGGTCCTGGCGGCCGGTCCGACACTCGTCAAACCCAATCGCGACGAGCTTGCCGAGGTGACCGGCATGCGATTGACGACCATCGCCGACGTCGTCGAGGCGGCCTGCCGGCTGCGCGACCGTGGGGCCGGTGCCGTGCTCGCCAGCCTCGGCGCCGATGGCGCCGTGCTCGTCGACGATGACGGCGCGATCCACGGCCAGACCCCCGTCGTCTCACCGCTCAGCTCGGTCGGCGCCGGGGACGCGATGCTGGCGGGCTTCCTGGCCGGCTGGCGGCATCGGTGCCACGGCGTTGACCCAGGGCCTCGCCTGGGGTGCGGCTGCGGTGCTCCAGCCGGGCTCCGGCATGCCATCGCCGGATGACATCGATCTCGCGGCGGTCCGGCTCGAGCGCCACGAGACGACGCGCCGGGACCTGCTCGCGATGCCGCCCTGACGGCCAGATCACGGTTCGGGGGATTTCGAGCGGGGAGGCGAACGACTCGAAGGGAAGGGAGAGGAGTGACATGACAGCAACGACGGCTGATCTCAAGCATCGCGAGGGGCCTGGATTGCAAGCCAGGATCCAGCGGGTCGGTGGCTTCCTGGCGGGCATGATCATGCCCAACATCGCCGCGTTCATCGCGTGGGGCCTGATCACCGCCCTGTTCATCCCGACCGGCTGGGTGCCCAATGAGCAGCTTGCCGCGCTCGTCGGGCCCATGATCTCCACGCTTCTGCCGGTCCTGATCGGCTACACCGGCGGACGCCTGGTCCACGGCCAACGCGGCGCGGTCGTCGGCGCCGTGGCGACGATGGGCGTCGTGGTCGGAACGGACGTCCCGATGTTCCTCGGAGCGATGATCATCGGCCCGCTCGCGGCCTACTTCCTCCGGCTCATCGACGGTGCCCTGCAGCAGCGGACCCGCGCCGGGTTCGAAATGCTCGTCGACAACTTCAGCGCGGGCATCCTGGGGGTCGTCATGGCGATCCTCGGCCTCCTGGCGATCGGGCCGATCGTCGAAGCCCTCGCCAAAGCCGCCGGCAGCGGCGTCGACGCCCTGGTTGCGGCAGGCCTGCTGCCGCTCGTGTCGATCATCGTCGAGCCTGCCAAGGTGCTCTTCCTCAACAATGCGATCAATCACGGCGTCCTCGGCCCGCTCGGCGTCGCCCAGGCGGTCGAGACTGGCAAGTCGATCCTGTTCATGATCGAGACGAACCCGGGCCCGGGCCTCGGGATCCTGCTGGCCACCTGGTTCTTCGGTCCGCGCTGCGCCTGCGACCGACGGCTCCGGGGGCGATCATCATCCACTTCTTCGGCGGCATCCACGAGATCTACTTCCCGTACGTGCTGGCGAACCCGCGGCTGATCCTGGCGGCCATCGCCGGCGGCGCCTCCGGTGTCGCCACGGCGGTCCTGACCGGGTCCGGGCTCGTCGCCACCCCCTCACCGGGCAGCATCTTCGCCTACATGGCCGTGACCCCCGTCGGCGGCCACCTCGGTGTCCTGCTCGCCATCGCGGTAGCCTCGGTCGTGTCGTTCGGCGTCGCCTCGTTGCTGCTCGGCTTCGGCCGCGCGGAGCAGCCGGTCGCCGAGGCATCGCTCGCAGGACGCCGTCAGCGGCTCCGACGGGAGCGTGATCGGCATGCCGGAGGTCAACGGCCGGGACATCCGCACCGTGGTCATCGCCTGCGACGCGGGGATGGGCAGCAGCGTCATGGTCGCCAGCCAGATGCGCCAGCGGCTGAAGAAGTACGACGTGGCGGTCGAGCACCTGCCCGTCAACTCGATCCCGGCCGACACCCAGGTGGTTGTCACGCCATGCGAGCCTCGCCGCAGCGAGCGCAGGGGATGGCCCCGGGCGCGGTCGTCGTCCCGTTCCAGATCTTCATGGGCGACCCGGCCTTCGAGAAGGTCGAGGCGGCCATCCGGGACGGAGGTGTCCTTGCCGGCTGAGTCCAGCACGCCGCCCCCTGCCGCGAGGTCCTCGTCCGAGAGGCCGTCCGACTGGCGCAGCACGCCGACGACAAGTGGGATGCGCTGCGCCAGTCGGGGGCGCTCCTGGAGGAGCTCGGCGCCGTGGATGAGGGCTACGCCGCGGCCATCCTGGAGCGCGAAGGCCAGATCTCGACCTACATGGGCGAGGGCGTCGCCATCCCCCACGGGACCGACGCCGCTCGCTCGCTCGTCCGCCGGACGGCGCTCGGCTTTCTCCAGTACCCGGACGGCGTCGACTGGGACGGCGAGACCGTCTATCTGTGCATCCCGATCGCGGCGAGCGGCGACGAGCACGTGGGCGTGCTGTCGGCGCTTGCCGAGATCCTCGTCGATGAGCGACAGCGCGGCCGCGCTTCGTGATCGCGACCGACGTCGAGACGGTCCTGGCCCTCCTGAACCCCGGCGGCCGAGCCGCCGAGGACGCCACCCATGAAGGTCGCCCGGTTCTACGCCCCGGGCGACATCCGGATCGAGGACGCGCCGGAACCCTCACCCGGCGCGTCCGAGATCAAGATCCGGGTCCGCAACTGCTCGACGTGCGGCACGGACGTCAAGATCTATCAAGCTCGGGCCACCAGAACATCGATCCGCCCCGGATCATGGGCCACGAGATCGCCGGCGAGATCGTCGAGATCGGCGCCGATGTCGGACCACCGTCGGACGGCACGCCATGGGCCGTCGGCGATCGCGTCCAGGTCATCGCGGCGGTGCCCGATGGGACATGCCCGGACTGCCTGCGTGGCTGGATGACGATCTGCCCGAACCAGACGTCGATCGGCTACCAGTACGACGGGCGGCTTCGCCGAGTACCTCATCGTCCCGCACGAGGTCCTCCGGGTCGACGGCCTCAACCGTGATCCCCGATGGCGTCGGGCTTCGACGAGGCGTCGGTCGCCGAGCCGTTCGCCTGCGCGATCAACGCCCAGGAGCTGGCCCGGGTCGGGGCCGGGGACGACGTCGTGGTCATCGGGGCCGGACCCATCGGCTGCCTCCACGTGCGGCTGGCGCGCGCGCGCGGCGCGGCCCGGGTGTTCCTCGTCGAACTGAACCGCCAGCGCCTCGACATGTCGGCGGCGGTCGTCGCGCCGGACGCCGCGATCTGCGGCGCGAGACCGATGCGATCCAGGCCGTGCTCGAGCTGACGAGCGGCCGTGGCGTCGACGTCGCGATCACTGCCGCCGCCTCCGGGCAAGGCGCAGGAGGACGCGCTGCGCATGGTCGCGCGGCGTGGCCGGCTGTCGTTCTTCGGCGGCCTGCCGAAGGACAAGCCGACGATCACCCTTGACTCGAACCTCGTCCATTACCGCGAACTGACGATCGTCGGCGCCAACGGCTCGAGCCCCGATCACAACAAGCAGGCACTGGCGCTGATCGCCAGCGGCGAGGTGCCGGTCAAGGACCTGATCACCCATCGGTTGCCGCTCGAACGCGTGCTCGACGCGATCGACATCGTGTCGCGGGGCGAAGGCATCAAGGTCACGATCGAACCCTGAGGGGCGGGCCGGCCGGTCGCCGGCCGAAGGAGGGACACGCCATGGCGCAACGCGAGGTCATCGTCGGCTCCCGGATCGGTCTCCATGCCCGGCCGGCGGCCCTCTTCGTGAAGGCCGCGACGGAGCAGCCGGTCAAGATCACCATCCGCAAGGGCGACGGTCCGCCAGTCGACGCCCGGAGCATCCTGCGGGTCCTCGCGCTTGGGGCGAAGAATGGCGACACCGTCATCCTCGAGGCGGACGGCGACGGTGCGGACGAGGCCCTCGAAGCCGTCGCGATCGTGGTCGCCGAGGACCACGACGATCCGGCCTGAGACCGATGGCATGACCGCAGACCCGTCTGCCGCCGCCGCCCTCGCGTCGCCTGCGCCGACCTCGCCGCTGCAAGGGATCGGCGTGTGTCCGGGCCAGGCGGCGGGGCCCGTCGCGCTCATGGGGCCGCGGCCGCGACTGCCCGACGACCGCCCCGATGTTACGGACGCCGAGGCGGAGATCGACTGCTGCGGTCGCCGCCCTCGGAGCGACCGCCGAGGACCTCGAACGGCGGGCCGCAGCCAGCGTCGATCCCGGGCGCCGCGGAGGTGCTCGAGGCGACCGCGATGATCGCCCGTGACCCGTCGCTCGAGGAGTCCATCCGGTCCGCGATCGCCAAGGGCGAACCTGGCGGCGTGGGCCGTCGACCGCGCCATCGATGCGTTCCGCGCGTTGCTGCTCGACCTCGGCGGGTACATGGCCGAGCGCGTCGGGGACCTCGACGACGTTCGCGACCGGACGGTCGCGCGGCTGCTCGGGCAGGCGATGCCCGGCGTGCCCGAGCGCGACGCGCCGTTCGTGCTCGTCGCGGACGACCTGGCACCGGCCGACACCGTGACGCTGACCCCGGAGCGCGTGCTGGCCCTCGTCACGGTGAGAGGCGGACCGACGAGCCACACCGCGATCCTGGCCCGCAGCCTCGGGCATCCCGGCCATCGTGGCCTGCCCAGGGGCCGCGTCCCTGCGCGAGGGCGAGCTCGTCGAGGTCGACGGTGGCGCGGGCCGGATCCGGCTCGGGATCGCGCCTGATGAGGCGGCGGACACGAACCGTCGCGAGCGAGAGCGTCGTGCGGCACGCGCCGCCAGTCGCGGGCCGGGGCGGACAGCCGACGGCCACCCGGTCGCGCTGCTCCTCAACATCGGCGACGTCGCGGGGGCGGCGTCGGTGGCCAAGGTCGATGCCGAGGGAGTCGGGCTCTTCCGCACCGAGTTCCTCTATCTCGACCGGCAGGACGCCCCCTCGATCGACGAGCAGGTGGCGCTGTACACCGGCGTGCTCGGCGCGATGGACGGCCACAAGATCGTGGTCCGGACGCTCGACGCAGGCGCCGACAAGCCGCTTGCCGTTCCTCAACCAGGAGCACGAGGAGAATCCGGCGCTCGGCGTGCGCGGCCTGCGCACGTCCCGCCGCTCACCGGAGATCCTCGCGGATCAGCTCACGGCCCTGTCGCTCGCGCAGCGGGCGACAGGCGCGGTCGTCTGGGTGATGGCGCCGATGGTGGCCACGGCGGCCGAGGCGAAGGGATTCGTCGACCTTGCGCACGAGCATGGCCTGCCGGTCGCCGGCGTGATGGTCGAGATCCCGGCGGCGGCGCTGCGAGCGGCCGACCTCCTCGAGCACGCCGACTTCCTGAGCATCGGGACGAACGACCTTGCCCAGTACACGCTGGCGACGGACCGCATGGCCGGCGACCTGGCCGATCTCCTCGACCCGTGGCAACCCGCCCTGCTCGACCTCATCCGCATGACGGCCGAGGCTGGCCACTCGGCCGGAAAATCCGTGGGCGTGTGCGGCGAGGCCGCGGCGTCGCCGGCGTTGGCTCCGGTCCTCGTCGGGCTCGGCATCACGAGCCTCTCGATGTCTGCCTCTGCGGTCGCCGATGTCCGGGACGCCCTGGCTGCGGTTACGCTCGCTGACTGCCGCGAGCTGGCTCGCAACGCTTTGGGCCGACCAGCACGTGACGTGAGTTCGCCGTGAACTGACCCGCTCAGCAAACGTTCGTCGCGGGTGCGGTAGGGCTGCCGCGCCCTGCGAGAGCGCCGCTCGCAGCGACCCCTCGCGCCGGGGCCCGCAAGTCGCTAGACTCGACGGCGGCGCCTCCCGCGCCAGACCTCCAGACCGGACGCCCACGCCGCCCGGCCTAGCGGAGGTAAAGGGGACCCTCAGATCCTCGGGACGACCTGGTCGACCTCCGACCGGCGACGGCACGACGGCGTGGGCGGGCGTGTCGCGCGCCGTAGCGGAGCACGACGATGACCAGGCAGAAGGGCTTCAAGCGCCTCGTCCGCGAGCGCATGGCGAGAACCGGTGAGCGCTACGCGGCAGCCCGCCGCGTCCTCGAGGCGAACCCGGACCCGACACACCACGCGACGCCGCATCCGGCTCCGTCCGGCTACGCCTATCGCGGCGGGGTCCATCCCGAGACTGCGTCCCTCGCCAACGTGCTGGCGGCCGGTGGCATGACCTCCGGCCTGACCGGCCAGCCGCTGTCCGAAGCCGCCCTGCTGACGATCGGTGGCGGGCTGGGGGCGGGCTACATCCTCTGGGAGTGGAAGCAGCACCGGCACATCGTGCTGACGCTGGGCTTCAAGAACCGCTGGCAATACCCTGCCGTCGCGTTCGACGGCGCCATCGAGCGGCTGGGGCTGGAGGCAGAGACCCACGAGACGGCTGGGGTCCGCGCTGCACGCGAGCGGCTCGACGCCTTGGTCGAGGCGGGTGAGCCCACGATCGTGACCGTCGACCAACAGTCGATCGGGACGTGGGGACTGCCCGAGGCGATGTCCGGCTACTGGGGCTATCCGGTGGTCGTCACCGGCCGCACGGCCTCCGGCGGCTACCGGTTCGACGACCGCGGCGTGGCGCCGCTGGAGGTCTCCGCCGAGACCATGGCGGCCGCCAGAGCCCGGATCGGCTCGTACAAGCACCGCCTCCTCCGGATCGTCGCGGAACCCGGGGCGATCCCTGCCGACCGGCTGCGGGACGCGTTCCGGGCCGGCATCGAGGACCAGGTGGCGCATCTCCGGTCGTCCTCCGATTCGTTCGGCATTCCCGCGTGGCGGAAATGGAGCCGGCTGCTCGTCGACACTCGAAACGCCAAGGCCTGGCCGCGCGTGTTCGCCGACCGCGTGGGGCTATTCGGGACGCTGCTGTCCGCGGTCGAGGCCGTCGACGGCGAAGTCGGCGCGACCGGCGGGCACCTCCGTGAGCTCCAGGCGGCGGGTCTCGACGAAGCGGCGGCCGCGCTCGATCGGCCGGCGCTCGCAGACGCCGCGGCGCGCTGGCGAACCGCGGCCGACCTCTGGGAGGATTTCGCGGACGCCGTCGTCCCGCCGGACCTCGACGGCGCGACCGAGGCGGTCGAGTCCGACGAGGCGCTGCACGAGGCCGTCGCCCTGGGCGAGGCCGGTCGGGCCCGGGCGCAGGCCGCCGCGGAGCGGGTGTGGGCGGCGCGCGACGGCTACGCGAACTCGTTCCCGCTCGACGCCGACCGCGTGGCGGCGCTCTTCGCCGACCTCTCGAGTCGCCTCGCGGAGATCCACGCGGCGGAGCGCGACGCACTCGACTCGACGGCCACCGCCATCGGGCGATGAGCCGGGCGATCAGCCCAGATCGGTCAGGCTGTTACTTCCTGGGCGATCTTTCCCTGCTGGAGGATCCGGATGGCATTGCCGAACGGGTCGCGGAGTCCCATGTCGACGCCGTAGAAGTGCTCGGTGGGCTCTTGAGTGAAGTCGGTGACGCCGCGCGACTTGAGGGTCTGAAACAGGCCGCGCGCGTCGTCGGTTATGAAGACGAGACCGCCAAGCGCTCCCTTGGTGATGAGCTCGCGTAGTTGCTCGGCGGTGGATTCGTCGTGCAGCGGCGGGCCTGGCTGCTCAAGCGACACCTCGGTTCCTTGCTCGCCGGGGACGCGGATCGTCAGCCAGCGATAGTCACCCTGGCGGACGTCGTTGCCCTTCTCGAGCCCGAGCTTGTTGACGTAGAAGTCGAGCGCCTCGTCCTTGTCAAGCACATAGATGCTCGCGACGCTCAGTTTGCTGATCATGTCGTGCTGTCTCCTCCTTGACCGTGGCGGATAGCCCTCACCGTACAGACCTGTGCCGGCGGTGGCTTCTCCGAAACTGCTGTGATCAGCCGAGGTGTCGTCAGCTCACTGCCTGCTTCACGAGCTCGACGATGCGTGCCTCATCGGCGGCAGTGAGCTTCTTCAGCGCAAAGCTCGTCGGCCACATGTTGCCGTCATCGAGGTTTGCCGCTTCTTCGAAGCCGAACGTGGCGTAGCGCGCCTTGAACTTGTCCGCGGCCTGGAAGAAACAGATGAGCTTGCCGTCCCTGGCGTACGCAGGCATCCCGTACCAGGTCCTCGGCGTGAGGTCTGGAGCGGCGAGCTTGACGATCGCATGGAACCGCTCGGCCATGACCCGATCCGCTTCGGGCATCTCGGCGATCTTCGCGAGCACGTCGCTCTCCGCGTCCGCCTTCTTGCCGGCCTTCTTCAACTCTTTGGCGCGCTCCTGGATGGCGGCCCGTTCCTCTTTCGTCCAAACCTTGGTCGTGTCGGTCCGCTTAGCGCTGCGCTTGGTCGTCTTCTGTGTGTCGGTCATCGCGTTCGTTCTCCTGTAGGGTGTCACGGTGGGCGACCCTCACCCTAGGGTGCCGTTGCTGCGGCCGCTTCTCCGAAACTGCTCGATCGCAGCTCCACGCTGCGCGCTGGGACGCCCGCCGCGAGGCGCGGCCGCATGGCTGCCATCTGGACGCAGTTGGGCGCGACCACGGGGCCGTGTCCCAAGCGGTATCGTGATGGCGCCTCTCCGACGATCTCGCGGAAGGTGCGGCTGAAGGTCCCCAGGCTGTTGAAGCCGACGTCCAGACAGATGTCGGTGACGCTGCGGTCGGTCTCGCGCAGCAGGAACATCGAGCGTTCCACGCGCCGCCGCTGCAGGTAGCGGTGGGGCGTCTCGCCGAACACGGCGCGGAAGGTACGGATGAAGTGGGCTTCCGAGACGTGCGCCACCGCGGCTACGGCGGGGACGTCGAGCGGCTCGGCGTAGGCGCGATCCATGGCGTCGCGGGCGCGCAGCAGGCGCCGGTTCAGGTCCTCGACTTCCCGGCTCACGCGGTAACGCTACGCCATCGTCGGCTGCCACGCCGTCGTGGTGGCCACCCGGCTACCGATGAGCGGCATGCAACCCGTCTGGTACCCTCCGGGCCGTGTCGAACGAGGGGACCGGCCGTGGCGGGCCGGTGAGGAGAGGCCGCCACCAGGCCAGGCCGCTCCGGGGGGATCACCGCCGACCGTCGCAGCCGCCGCACCACCAGCTCCGGGAGCCGCGCGCTCGCGGCCGGTTCACACCGGCCGTCCTGGACGCCATCTTCCCTGGCCTCGGGCACCTGGCCGCGGGGCGCCGCCGGCGTGCTGCGATGTTCGCGTTGCCCATCCTCGTGCTCATCGGCTTGCTCGTCGGCATCCTCGCAACGACCAGCCTGCCGCGGCTGGCAGCCACGCTGTTCGACCCGGCCGTGCTGTGGGGGCTCCTCGCGCTCCAGGCCGCGTTGCTCGTCTGGCGGCTGCTCGCCGTCGGCTCGAGCCTGTGGGATCCGCGACTCACGCGGCCCGCGCGGCGTGACGCCATCCCGATCGCAGCCTTGCTGATGGTCGCCGTGATCGCTCCGCAGGCGTATGCCGGTTTCGCGACGGAGGTCGCCCGGGAGGCCGCCGACGAGATCTTCACCGAGCCATCGCCGACCGCCGTGGCGGGGCCGATCGGCACGCCTGAACCCGACCCGAGCTTCCTCATCCCGGCGTCGCCCAGCGCGAGCGCCTCCGCCAGCGCGTCACCCTCGCCGACCCCCGCCGTGCCGCGCGTCAACGTCCTGTTGATCGGCGTGGATGCCGGCGTCGGGCGGAGGACGTACCTCACCGACACGATGATCGTGGCCTCGCTCGACCCCGTGGCTGAGACCGTCTCGATGGTGTCGATCCCACGCGACATGGTCGACGTGCCGCTGCCCGACGGTCGCAAGTTCAGCGGCAAGATCAACGGGCTCGTGTCGTATGCGCGGCACCACCCCAGGCAGTTCCCGGGTTCGGACGGGACCGGCTTCGATGTCCTGCGCGGCGCCCTGGGGCAGTTGCTCGGGCTCGACATCCCGTACCACGCAGCGGTGAACCTCCAGGGCTTCGTCAACGTCATCAACGAGCTGGGCGGCATCAATGTCTATGTCGCGCGGTCGTTCTGCGACCCTTCCTACGACGAGTACGGCTTCACGCGTGGCTTCTCGATCACCAAGGGCCGCCATCACCTCAACGGGCAGCAGGCACTCGCCTACGCACGCGTCCGCAAGCCGGCCGGCGAGAGCGACTTCACGCGCGCCGCGCGCCAGCAGGAAGTGCTGTCGGGGATCCGCGACCGGATCGTCCACGGTGGGTTCATCAACGATCCGGTCGGGCTCATGCGAGCACTGTCGAAGACGATCACGACCAACGTGCCGCGTAAGAGTCTGCCGGACCTCGCCGACGCGATGGCGAAGATCACGCGCGAAGACACGTATCGATCGGTGATCTCATCGCCGTTGGTGCGATCGGGCTTCGACAAGCGCGGCTCGATCCAGATCCCCGACCTCAAGCGCATCGACAAGCTCTCGAACGCGCTCTTCCCGGATACCGGCAAGCTGCCGCACGAGCGCTATGCCGTGGGCAAGCACCAGGGTGGGGCGCCCACATCGTCCGGGATCGGTGGCTGCCGCCCGGCCGCGACGCCGCGACCGACCGCCAGGCCCACCGCGCAGCCGACGCCGAAGCCGACGGCCAAGCCGACCGCCAGCGCGACCCCGGCGCCCACCGCCGAGCCGACAGCGAGTCCCGGAGCCGACGCTCGAGCCCACACCGACCCCGTAGCGTCCTCGCACCGCCGGTGCTCCAGCGTCGGTACGTTCGGGGGAGTGGCATGGGACCGCCGGGGCTGGCACCCTATGCCCATGGTGCGAACGCCGGACCGCCGGCCACGTCTGGTCGCCCTGCTCCTCGTCGCCACCCTCCTCACCGGCCTTGCCGCGACCGTTTCGGCTGCGCCGGCGCTCCCGACGTGCAAGGTCGCCGACGTGCTGACCAAGTACCGCGGCTACATCCACTGGCACCGCTCGCTGCTGGACACCACGTACCGGCTGTCCAGCTCCTACGTGCCGGGCGATCTCCGATCGACCTCCGGCGCCGGGCTCAATGGGGGCTACTCGGTGCGCAGTTTCGTGATCCCCAGCCTCAAGTCGATGGCGGCTGCAGCCCGGGCTGCCGGCGCCCGGCTGGTGGTCCAGTCGGCGTACCGGAGCTACACGACCCAGCGGTCCACGTTCGCCTACTGGGTGCGGGTCCACGGCTACGCGAGGGCGCTCAAGGAGAGCGCCCGCGCCGGCCACAGCGAGCATCAGCTGGGCACGACCGTCGACTTCCGCGGGTATGGCGGGTCCGCCCCGTGGAACTACACGGACTGGGCCACGACGAAGGCGGGTGCCTGGCTGAAGGCCAATGCCTGGAAATACGGCTTCATCATGACGTACCCGAAGGGCAAGACGACCGTCACGTGTTACCAGTACGAGCCGTGGCACTACCGCTACGTCGGGCGGTCGCGGGCGGCCGCGATCCGCGCCTCGGGGCTGACGCTCCGGGAGTACCTGTGGCGGGAGCAGAACGCAGCCGCCCCCACGCCGACCCCGACGCCAACACCGACGGCCACGCCCACACCGACGCCGACCGCCGCACCCACACCCACACCCACGCCGACAGCGGAGCCGACCGACTGATTCTGGACGGCATGAGAGATCGTCCTTGACGCTCCCCACCGTGATCCTCAACGCCGATGGCACCACCGCCGACGCGAATGCGGCCGCCCTCGAGATGCTCGGTGTCACGCTCGATGTGCTCAAGGGCCTGCCACCGGGGGCGCTGTCGCCTGATCCTCCCGACCCGGTCGGCGAGGCTGCGTTCCGGAAGGAGTGGGAGGCGGAGGGTCAGCCCGATATCGGTGGGCAGGCGACGCTCAAGCGCCTCGACGGCTCGCAGGTCCGGGTGAAGTTCGGCATCACGCCGCTCGAGGACGGTCGGTTCCTTGCCGTGATGGAGCCCATGGATGCGCCACTCGATACGGCGCCGGTCGTGTACACGGCGGGCCAGGTCCTGGCCGAGTGGCGGGCTGCGGAGCGGCGGTTGTCGGAGATCCCGGAGGGGTCGGCCGAGTGGCGCGCGATCCATCGCGACATCGACCTGTTCCGCAAGCGCTACCAGGAGAAGTTCCAGCGGTAGTGCCGGTGTTCGCGATCTCGGCGCGCCGGCGGGGCTCCGCGGGCTAGTCTTCGGGGATGTCGATCCCCGCGTCGTTCCGGGCCTATGTCGCGAAGCGCGTCGACGATGACGGCACGCCGCGCATCGACCGCGGCGTCCGCGACTTCGCGGCGACAGACCTGCCACCGGGCGAGGTCGAGGTCCGCGTCGGCTGGTCGAGCGTCAACTTCAAGGACGGCCTGGCGACCCGCATCGATGGCAAGGTCGCCCGGATCGACCCGCTGATCCCCGGCATCGACCTTGCCGGAGAAGTGGTCGGCAGCGCGAACCCGGACATCGCGGTAGGGGCGCCGGTGCTCGCCCACGGCTACGACCTCGGAGTGTCGCGGCACGGCGGCTACGCCGAGTACCAGCGCGTCCCGGCCGGCTGGATCGTGCCGCTCGAGGGTGGTCTGTCGCCGCGTGAGGCGATGATGATCGGGACGGCCGGGTTCACAGCCGCGATGTCGGTCGTCGCGTTGGAGGAGCACGGCCTACGGCCCGGCGACGGTCCGGTGCTTGTTACCGGGGCGAGTGGCGGGGTCGGCAGCACGGCCGTCGCGCTCCTCGCCCAGCGAGGCCACGAGGTATGGGCGGCGACCGGCAAGGCCGACGAGGCGGATCGGCTGCGCGGGCTGGGGGCCACCGGCATCCTGACCCGGGACGAGGTCACTGCCGAGGGCAAGCCGCTCGAATCGGAGCGCTGGGCCGGGGCCGTCGATCCGGTAGGGACCGCGACGTTGCCCTACGTGCTGCGAACGCTTCGAACCGGGGCGGCGGTCGCCTCGAGCGGCAATGCCAGTGGCCCCAAGCTCGAGACGACGGTATTCCCGTTCATCCTGCGCGGCGTGGCGTTGCTCGGGATGGATTCCGCGCAGATGCCGATCGACCGGCGGCGCGCGATCTGGTCGCGGCTGGCGACCGATCTCCGGCCGCGCTCTTTGGGGGAGGGGGTGACCGAGGTGACACTCGACACGCTCGACGAGGCGCTGGATGGCATCCTCGCCGGGACCGCACGCGGCCGCTGGGTCGTCCGGGTCGGCCCGGGGTAAGGTGTCGATCCCACCACAAAGGAGGACAGGACCATGTCGGTCGCACGTGTGACGGAGATCAGCTCTCGCTCGAATCGAGAGCTTCGAGGCCGCGATCAACGAGGGCATCGATCGCGCCAACCAGACGCTGCGCAACGTCAAGTCGGCCTGGATCAAGGAACAGCAGGTCGACATCGACGACGGCCGGATCGTGGCCTACCGAGTCAACATGCTGGTGACCTTCGTCCTCGACGACTGACCCGCGCGTCGCCCCAGCCGTATTTGGAACATGACATGTTCCAACCTGGGGCTGAGCGGTCGGGAATCGGCAGATTTGAGCAGTTCGGCCGCTAGTTGGAACCTCCGTATGTTCCAAAGGGCGAAGGACTGCCGCATCTGAGCCCACTCGTTCGCCGGTTGGAACACGTGATGTTCCAGCGGGCCCTGACTGACGACCGTCAGCCGATCGCGACACCCCGCCCGACGACGAGGCGGATCGCCTCGGGGCGCATCAGCAGGCCCGGGTCTTCGTCGGGCCGACCGTCGACCACGACCACGTCGGCCCGGCAGCCGACACCGATCCGGCCCAGGTCCTCGCGACCGAGCGCGGCCGCCCCACCCAGCGTGGCGGCCCGAAGCGCCTCTGCCGTCGACAGCCCGGCGTCGATGAGTCGCTGCAGCTCCTGGGCCGACGTGCCGGGCGGCCCGCTGTCGTAACCGAGGGCCATCGTCACTCCCGCTCGCCGGGCGGTATCGACCGTCCGCATCGCCTCCTCGAGCTGGCGCTTGGCCTGCTCGACCAGGACCGACGCGAAGTCGTCGACGAACCGCTCGGCCAGGTCGTGGAAGGTCGATAACGTCGGGACGAGGACCACGCCTCGATCCGCCATGTCATCGAGCAGCCGCGGCTCGCGGTGGAGGGCCAGCCCGTGCTCGATCGTGTCGGCGCCGGCCTCCAGCGCCCAGCGGGTACCTTCGAGCCCCTCGGCGTGCGCGGCCACGCGCCGACCCATGCGATGGGCCTCGTCGACGATCGCCTTCATCTCCTCGAGCGTCATCTGCGGCGGCTCGGGGTCCTCGAGCACGACCGACCGTGCACCGGTCGCCATGAACTTGATGAACTCGGCGCCCCGCTTGAGCTGCTCGCGCACGGCCTTGCGCATCTCCCAGGGTCCATCGGCCTCGCGATACATCGAGCCGAACAGGTCGCCACCGGGCGCGGTCGCCGAGATGATCCGTCCGCAGGTGTACACGCGCGGACCGGGCACGACGCGCGACTCGATCGCGAACTTGAGGACGGTGGCCTCGTCGTCGTATCCGCCGACATCGCGGACCGTCGTGAACCCCGAGCGCAGGATCCGGTCTGCGGCCGCGGCCAGGATGTAGTGGCCGAGGGCGGCCGGCCGGGGCGGGTCACCGTGGCGCGCCGGCGCGGGGCCGAAGCCGGGGCTCCGCGACGTATCCGACAGGACATGCGCGTGGGCGTCGATCAGGCCGGGCAGCGCGGTCGCCCCGCGGAGGTCGCGAGCACCCTCCGGCGGACTCCCTTCGACCGCACCGACAGCCGTGATCGTGTCGTCCTCGATCGTGATGACGCGGCCGTCCGTCGCCTCGTCTGTCGCCGGGTCGTAGAGGCGGACGTTCCAGAGGACCTCGCTCAAGCGCCGCTCCCGACGATGTCGAGCTCGCCCCGGATCTGCATCAGTGCGCGCTCGAAGCCTCGCCTTGCATCCTCTGGCGGATGCTCCCCGAAGGGATGCTCCGCGATCGCTTCCTCGAGCGTCAGCTCGCCCGAGCCGATGCGTCCGGCCAGCTCGGCCAATGCGGCCAACGACGCCGCGTTCGCATCGGCCAGCGCACGACTGTCGTGGTCGCCATGACCGGGCACGACGATCCCGCCATCCTCCCTGACGCGGACCGCGAGGGCGGCGGCGGTCGCCGGCCACTCGAGCGGATAGGCGTCACCGAAGAAGGGCACGTTGCCGTTCTCGACCAGATCGCCCGCGAACACGACGTCGGTGCCCGGGACCTCGACCACGATGTCGTGGTCCGTGTGACCGCGACCCAGGTAGCGCAGCATCACCTCGCGCCCGCCGACCTCGATCCGGGCGTGGGTCGCGAACACCCGGTCCGGCGGGTCGATGACGATCTCGGCCAGGTCGTCGGCGAGCAGGGGCTCCTCGACGGCGATCGTGCGTTTGCGGGCCTCGCCGGTGCGGACCATGAACGTGACGCAGCGCTCGTGGCCCCAGATCGTCGCCGGCCGGAAGATGCCGTTGCCGAAGACGTGGTCGAAGTGGCCGTGGGTGTCGACCACCACACCGACCGGCAAATCGGTCAGCTCGCGCAGGTCGGCCTGGATCTCACGTGCCTGGGCGTACGTCGACCGGGTATCGATGACCAGCGCTTCGGCGCGTCCCAGCACGACACCGATGTTCTGGTCGTAGAACGCGTAGCGACGAACGAAGACCTTGTCGCCGATCTCGACCCAGCCGCCAGACGCACCCATGCGTGATGCATCCTAGCGGGACGATGCCCTCCGTCATCGGCCGCGCCGTCACCGCCGACGGCGTCGACCTGCTCACCCGCCACTGGCCGGCGGCGGATCCGTGGGCGGCCATGCTGATCGTCCACGGCCTGGGTGAGCAATGCGGGCGCTACGAGCACGTCGGCGACCACTTCGCCGCCACCGGCATCGACACATACGCCTACGACCACCGCGGCAACGGCGGCAGCGGCGGGCGCCGTGGCGACATCGATCGCTGGAGCCGCTACCACGACGACCTCCAGGAGCGCCTCGCCGCGCTACGCGCAACGGCCGGTGGTCGCCCGGTGATCCTGTATGCGCATTCGATGGGTGGTCTCATCGCGGCGGGTTACCTGCTCTCTGATCGGCCGCGCCCCGACCTGACCGTCCTGACCGCACCGGGTCTCGACTCGACGCTGGCCGGCTGGAAGAAGCGGCTGGCGCCGATGGTGGCTCGCATCCTGCCGACGCTGTCCGTGCCGAACGGCGTGCCAGCCGAGACGCTGTCGCGCGACCCGGAGGTGGGGCGCCGGGCCAAGGCCGACCCGCTCAACGGACGGACCAGCACGGCACGGTTCGCCGCCGAGGCGCTCGCTGAACAGGCACGCGTCCGGGACGCGGCTCGCGCGATCGGTGGCCCGACCCTCGTGCTCCACGGTCTCGACGACGAGCTGGTCCCGCCGCGATCGAGCGAGGTGTTCGAAGGCGCTCCGGGCGTCGAGCGGCGGACCTACCCGGGCCTTCGTCACGAGCTGCACAACGAGCCGGAGGGCCCGGCTGTGCTGGACGAGGTCGTCGAGTGGCTCCGGTCGCGTGCTACGCTGGGCGGACAACCGAACACCGCCTCCGGGGAGCGCCTCGCGCGCTGAGAGTGTGGCGAAACGCCACAGACCCGCCGAACCTGATCCGGCTCGTACCGGCGAAGGAAGCAGGCCAGCATCGAACCCACGACGCCGTCCCGGAGACCGGTGACGGCGCTTCTTGTGGGGATCGACCGAGGAGGTTCGGACAATGACCAGCACCATCGACGCATCGACGCCCGCGGCCTACCCGGAGACGCACTGGCGGACCCGGGACATCGTCGTCGCCGCGGTGATCGGGGTCGCGTTCGGCGTCGTCTTCTGGGTCTGGGGGCTGGTCTGGTACGGGCCGCTGCAGGTCATCGGTGAGCTCGCGTTCCCGTTCCGTGACCTGTTCTACGCCGTGTGGCTGGTGCCGGCCGTCCTGGGCCCGCTGATCATCCGCAAGCCAGGCGCTGCGCTCTTCACCGAGATGGTGGCAGCCGGGATCTCGGCCTTGCTGGGCAGCGCCTGGGGTGTCGACACGCTGCTGTCCGGTTTCGTCCAGGGCGCGGCAGCGGAGCTCGTCTTCGCGTTCACCCTGTACCGCGCCTGGACGTTCCCAGTGCTGGCCACGGCGGCGGTCGCCAGCGCCGCCGCGGCGTGGATCCATGACTGGGTCCTCTACTACGCCGATCGCGATCCGCTGATCCAGGTCGTGCGGGGCGTGTTCATGGGCATCTCGGCCGTGGTGATCGTCGCGGGCGGCTCGGTCGCTCTCCACCGCGCCATGAAGCAGGCCGGCGTGCTGGAAGGGTTCCCCGACTGACGGCGGTCGCGCTCCGGACTCGGGGGCTGGGCGTCACCTACCCGGGCGCCCATGGCCCGGCGCTCGCCCGGGTCGATCTCGAGCTCGAACCGGGCTCGCTGCTCCTCGTCGTAGGCCCGTCGGGATCGGGCAAGAGCACGCTCGCCCTGGCGATCGCCGGCTTGATCCCGGCGCAGATCCCGGCCGAGATGACGGGCACGCTGGAGCTCGACGGCAAGGATGTCCGGGAGCTCGGGCCGATCGGCGTCGGCGAGGGCGTCGGACTCGTGCTGCAGGACCCGAGCTCGCAGCTCGTGATGGAGCGCGTCGAGGACGACGTGGCATTCGGCCTGGAGAATCGTGCCTGGCCGGTGCGCGCCATGCGCGCGCGCATCCCGCAGGTCCTCGTTGCGGTCGGGCTGGCCGGCATGGAGCGGGGGCGCTCGCGGCGCCTGTCGGGTGGCCAGCAGCAACGCCTCGCCCTTGCCGGTGCGCTCGCTCCGCGGCCCCGGTTGCTGATCCTCGACGAGCCGACGGCCAACCTCGACCCGGACGGGACGGCCACGTTCATGGCGACCCTCAGCAAGCTACGCGACGAGCGAGCGGCGACGATCGTGCTCGTCGAGCACCGGGTCGACCAGGCGTGGCCGCTGGCCGACGTGGTACTGGCACTCGACGCCGACGGCAGCCCGATCGACCAAGGTCCTCCGCGCGACGTGCTCAGGCGCTCGCGCGACCGCATGCGGGTCGCCGGCATCTGGCTACCGGGCGAGCAGTCGACCGTCCGGATCGAGGGTGAGGCGCCCCGAGGTCCGTTGCTGCTCAAGGCCACGGGCGTGCGGTTCGGCTATGAGCGAGGCGAGCCGGTCGTCCGCGACGTGACCCTCGGCGCCGCGGCGGGCGAGCGGATCGCGCTCGTCGGACCGAATGGCAGCGGCAAGTCGACGCTCGGTCGATTGCTCGTCGGGCTGCATCGCCCGGATCACGGGTCGATCGACCTGGCCGGCGGCGATCCATCGCGGATGCCGGCGCACACGCTCGCCCGTCATGCCGGCTATGTCTTCCAGGAGCCGGAGCGACAGTTCCTCGCCCAAACGGTCGATCAGGAGGTGCGGCTCGGACTCACCCACGAGGAGCTTGCCCGGGTCGACGACCTCATGCGACGCCTCGGCCTGCCGCTGGATCGGTTCGGGCCGCGCAGCCCCTATCGGCTGTCCGGCGGTGAACAGCGGCGGCTGTCGCTCGCCTGCATCCTGATCCGCCGCCCCGAGCTGCTGGTCCTCGACGAGCCCACGTTCGGCCAGGACCGGTCCGGATACGAGGGCCTCCTGGGCATCCTGCGCGAGCACCTCGATGCGGGCGCGTGCCTGCTCGCCGCGACCCACGACGAGCGGTTCGTCCGCGATGTCGCCCATCGCGTGATCGAGATCGACGACGGTTGGATCGTGCGCGATGAGGCCGTGGCGTGATCGGCGGACGGCTCGATATCGCCGATGCGCAGCTCGACAGCCCGCTCGGCCGGACGAGCCCGGTCGTGAAGCTGGCGGTCGCCCTCGTCTGGCTGGTCGGTCTCGCGCTGACGCTCCATCCGCTGCCGCCGGTCGTGCTCGCCGCGGCGGCGCTCGTGGCGGGTCTCGTGCTCGGCGCGATCCCGCCGCTGGAGCTGGGCCGCACGCTGGCACCCGTCTGGCTCGCCGCCCTGGCCATCGGCCTGTCCAACGCCGTCTTCTCCGTAGCGAACGGCGACCCGACGACGACCACGTTCGCCGTCATCGGCCCGGTCCGGATCGCCAACGAAGCCGTCGTGAACGGCATCTCGCTCGGGCTGCGGGTGGCCGCCATCGCATGCGTCGGGGCGGTCTTCGCCTTGACGACGGACCCGACCCGGCTCGCCGACTCGCTCGTCCAGCAGGCGCGGGTGCCGGCCCGCTTCGCCTACGGTGCGCTGGCGGCGTACCAGTCGATCCCGAGGTTCGCCGAGGACCTGACCGCCCTGCGCCAGGCACGCCGCATCCGCGGGCTACGCGGGTCGTGGCATCCGCGCCTGTTCGTAGGGCTGCTGGTGCTCGCCATCCGCCACGCGGATCGGATGGCCGTGTCGATGGACGCCCGGGCGTTCGGGGCAGGCCCGCGGACCCACTTCCGCGAGTTGCGTTGGACCTGGCTCGACGGGGCGGTCGCTGCCGCGGCCGTCGCGACCCTCGCGCTCGCCCTCCTGCTGGGACGGTAGATTCGCGCGAACCACATGGAGGGGCAGCCGGTGACCGACGCGCGCACGATCGTCTTCTTCCCGGAAGGGGCGTACGGCCCGACCAACAACTGCGTAGGGATCGGGCAGGTGCTGCGGTCGCGCGGCCACCGCGTCGTGTTCATCGTCGAGGAGTCGTTCGCGGGCACGCTCGAGGCGAAGGGGTTCGAGGAACGGCTGATGCGACTCGGCCCGCCACCGGCGGAGCCCGAGGTCCCCGGTCAGTTCTGGATCGACTTCATCCGTGACACGGCGCCGGTCTTCCGCAAGTCGACGCTCGAGCAGCTCGGCGAGTTCATCGGGCCGACGTGGCAGGCGTTGATCGATGGCTCGAAGTACGTCAACCCGCGGCTGGCCGAGATCTTCGACGAGCTGTTGCCCGACGTGATCGTCGAGGACAACGTGGTCGCGTTCCCGGCGATCACCGCGTCGGGCCGGCCGTGGGTTCGCATCGTGTCGTGCAACCCCATGGAGATGAAGGATCCGCAGATCGCGCCGTTCAGCAGCGGCTACCCGGTCGACGACCAGAGCGCTTGGCCGGCGTTCCTCGACGAGGTCCGGCGCACGCACGCCGACATGTGGATGGACTTCGACGCGTTCTGTCGCGAGCACGGCGAGACGGGGCTGACCTATGGCCGCCTCGGCCCGGAGTTCATCGCCGAATCGCCGTACCTCAACCTGTACTCCTATCCGGCAGAGGCCGATTACGAGCGCGCGAACCCACTCGGCCCGACCTGGCACCGCCTCGACTCGACGGTGCGCGCGCCCGAGTCGTCATGGGAGCTGCCACCGGGGCTGGCCGAGCGGGACGGGGCGTTGATCTACCTCTCCCTGGGGTCGCTCGGCTCGGCGGACGTCGAGCTGATGCAGCGGCTGGTCGATGTGCTGGCGAAGACCAAGCATCGGGTCATCGTCTCGAAAGGACCGCTGGCCGATCAGATCAAGCTCCACGACAACCAGACAGGCGAGGGGTTCCTGCCGCAGCCGGCGATCCTGCCGATGGTCGACCTGGTCATCACCCACGGCGGCAACAACACCGTCACCGAGGCGTTCCATCACGGCAAGCCGATGATCGTGCTGCCGCTGTTCTGGGACCAGGTCGACAACGCGCAGCGGGTCGATGAGACCGGATTCGGCAAGCGGCTGTCGACATACGGGTTCAAGCCTCGCGAGCTCACGTCGGCGATCGATCGCCTGCTGCGGGATCGGGCGCTCGCCGACCGTCTCGCGGCGATGTCTGCGCGCATCAAGTCGACGTCGGGCACGGAGCGTGCCGCCGACCTTATCGAACGAGTCGCCTCGACCGGTGCAGCCGTCACCGAGTGACGTATACGGCAACGCAAGGGCCCTGCAAGGCGTTGTCGAGTGCCGTTCGGACCGCAGGTGACGTCGCACGTGTGAGTGTGATGCCCTGACAGTCCCCAGTACCGGGAGGTACGACCATGACCCAGGCGACGATGCAGCGGGTGACGGGTGACGTCGAACACGAGCACACGCACCCAGGGGTCGTGCACACGCACGACCACTATCACGTCACGCACCATCACACTGGTGGGCCGCTCGGTGAGTTCGAGCACCGGACCCACTATCACGAGCACGACCACAACCACGCGACGCTCGTCCACGCTCACGAGAAGCGAAGCCAGGACGACGAGCACAAGGACCACACGGGCACGGCGCACACCCATGACCACGATGCGCCGACCGGGATGGGTCGCTGATCATGGCCACCCTCGACACCCGGGATCGCGAGAAGCTCCGCTCGAACCAGTTCGCGTACGTCGACAAGGAGGGCGGTGAGCACCTCCCGATCAACGACGAATCGCACGTGCGGAACGCGATCGCCCGGTTCAACCAGACCGAGTTCGAGAGTCAAGGCCGCCAAGGAGCGGGCTCGCAAGAAGATCCTGAGCGCCGCCAAGCGCCACGGCATCGACGTCGATGAGGACTCGAACATCGCCAAGCCTGTGCGCTCATTGCGGGCGGCCTCCACCAAGCGCGGCCCGCGCGGTGGTCGCAAGAAGGACTGACCTTCGCCCGACCCTCCCGATAGCCGCGACAAGCGCACCTCCTTCATCGGCGGGGCCTCTTGTCGTGGCGGATGCCGCGGCAGAAGTTGCGTGGGGAGAACGCCATGCCGCGGTTCGCCGCGCATCCTGGCAAGAGTTGCACCCGGAGACGCATTAGCCTCGGATTCGGCCAGTTCGGGGTCGACGACCTGACATAACGGTCCCGGGGCGCAACTTCTACCAGGTTCGCCGGGATCGGCGACGACAGCCGACGACTACGATGCGGCCGATGGAGATCATCCGGCCGATCCTGGCACTGATCCACGTCGGATCGGCGCTTATGTATGTCACGGGGTATGTGAGCACCAAGACTCTGAGCGCGCTCGCCGCCGGCGAGTCGGACCCGACCAAGCGCCGCGTGATCCTCGGGCTGGGCGACAAGTTCGACTTTCGCTTCCAGATCCTCGGCGGCACGATCGTCGCCCTGTCTGGACTGCCACTCGCGCTCGCCAACGGCTACGACCTCACCCAGCGTTGGATCGTCCTGGCTGTGATCATCAATGCGACGCTCATCTTCATCGGGGCGGGTCTGTGGCGACGCCGGTCGATGGCCGTCCGCGAGGCGCTCGACGCCGGCGACGATGGTCGCGTCGTGACCCTGTTGACCGAGCCACGGGCCCGCTCCTCCGCTTGATCGAGCTCGTCCTCCTGGTCGCCATCGTCGCCCTGATGGTGCTACGCCCGGCCTGAACTACCGACGCCCACGCTGCGGGACGGACTTCCGGCTCGGGACTAGGATGACGACACTTTCCGACTCGACCCCGTCACGTCCCGAGGAGGCGTTCCGTGACCGAGACGCTCGAACGAGCCAAGACCTACCAGCAGTTCATCGGCGGCGACTTCGTCGATGCGGCCGACGGGCAAGACCGCCGAGGTCATCAACCCGGCCAACGACCAGGTCATCGCGAACGTCCCGGCGAGCTCCCAGGAGGATGTCGATCGCGCGGTGAACGCCGCCGAGAAGGCGTTCGAGACCTGGAAGCAGACCACGCCCCAGGACCGCTCGCTCCTGCTGCTCAAGATCGCCGACGCCCTCGAGGCCAAGGCCGACGAGCTCGGTCGGCTCGAGAGCGCGAATGCCGGCAAGCCGGTCGGTGCCGCGATCGACGAGATGCACACGAGCGTCGACCTCTTCCGCTTCTTCGCCGGGCGCGGCGCGCGTCATGGACGGCCTCGCCGCGAACGAGTTCATGGCCGGCCACACCTCGATCATCCGGCGCGACCCGATCGGCGTCGTCGCCTCGATCGCGCCGTGGAACTACCCGCTCTACATGGCGAGCTGGAAGCTGGGCCCGGCACTGGCGACCGGCAACACGGTCGTGCTCAAGCCGTCGGCCCGGACGCCGCTCAGCGCGCTCGCGTTCGCCGAGATCCTCGGCGAGATCCTGCCGCCGGGCGTCGTGAACGTGCTGTCCGGTTCGGGCAACGACATCGGTGACGCGCTGGTCGGCCACCCGAAGGTCCGGATGGTCTCGATCACCGGCGACACGGCCACCGGCAAGCGGGTCGCCAAGATCGCGGCCGACACCGTCAAGCGGCTCCACCTCGAGCTGGGTGGCAAGGCGCCGATCATCATCTTCGACGACGCCGACATCGACCTCGCCGCCGAGACGCTGCGCGCCGCCGGCTACTGGAACTCCGGTCAGGACTGCACGGCGGCCACTCGCGTCATCGCCGGTCCGAAGGTGTACGAGGGCTTCATCTCGGCGCTGTCCGACCAGGTCCGCACGATCAAGTGGGGCGACCCGGCCGAGGGCGACGACATCGAGATGGGCTCGCTGATCGCCAAAGCGCAGGCCGACAAGGTCGCCGGCATGGTCGACCGTGCGCGGGGCAGCGCCGAGATCGTGGTCGGCGGCAACCGCCCGGACCGACCGGGCTCCTACTACGAGCCGACCATCATCGCCGGCCCGGACCAGAAGTCCGAGATCATCCAGGACGAGGTCTTCGGCCCGGTCGTCACGGTCCAGCGGTTCAGCGACGAGGACACCGCGATCCAGTGGGCGAACGACACGCCGTACGGGCTTGCGTCGTCGATCTTCACGAGCGACATCGGCAAGGCCATGCGCGTCGCCAAGGCGCTCGACTTCGGCCACGTCTGGATCAACGAGCACTTCACGCTGACGTCGGAGACACCGCACGGCGGCGTGAAGCAGTCCGGCTACGGCAAGGACGGCTCGAAGTACGCGCTCGAGGACTACACGTTCGTCAAGCACGTGATGATCAACACGGGGACCTGAGGTCGCCGCTCCGACTCGCACCGCGGTCGAGGCCGCCGTCGAGGGAATCGACCTCGTCGCCATCGCCGCTGCCCGCTGGTTCGGTGCCAAGGGCCGGACGGTCCGCAACGTCGAGCTCGACGAAGCCTTCGTGCTCGATGCGTCCGGGCCGTACGTCCTGGCGCTCGTCGAGCTCACGTTGGACGACAGGAGCCGGCAGATCTACAGCCTGCAACTGACCGGGCAGCCGCTTCGTGAGGCCGGACCCGGCGAGGGTGCGTGGCGAGCGCTTGCCGCCGCGATCGCCCAGGGCCGGACGATCGCGGCCCTCTCGCGCGGGGAAGATCCGGCGGCGTCACCCACCGCCGTGCTCGTCTGCCGACCTGCGGCGGCGCTCGAGGAGCTGGCGCCGGATGGCCCTGGCACGGAACGGGATCTCGGCGCGGACCAGTCGAATACCTCAGTCGTCCTCGGCGAACACCTCCTGCTCAAGGCGTATCGCCGGCTGCAGCCGGGGCTGAACCCGGACCTCGAGATGACCGCCTTCCTCAGTGAGGAAGCCGGCTTCCCGGCCGTGCCGCGTCTGGCGGGTTTCGCGGAGGTCATCACGCAACGCGGTGGCGCGACGACGGTCGCGATGCTCCAGGAGTTCATCGCGGACGGTGCGGACGCATTCGAGTCGATCGCCGAGGCGGTGACGGGCTGGCTGCTCGCGCCGGGCGATGTCAACGTCGAGCACGCGACGGAGATCGCCGCGGACCTCGGCACGCTGACCGCCGGGCTTCACGCGGCGGTCACGGATGGCCACGGTCTCCCGGAGTTGGCCCCACGCCAAGCGACCCGGGACGATGTGCGTGGCTGGGCGACGGCGGCACACGAGCATCTCGCCACGCGCCCTCGACGTGGCGTCCGGCGACGCCGGTCACGTCGTCCGCGATCTCGCGCCACGGATCGCCGAGGCGATCACGGTCATCGATGCCCTCCCGACGGCGCCCGAGGTCATCAGGGCGCATGGGGACTACCACCTCGGGCAGGTGCTCATCGCGCCAGACGGCTTTCGAGTCATCGACTTCGAGGGCGAGCCGCTGAGCTCGCCCGATGCGCGCCGGGCACATCGACCGGCGTTGCGCGATGTCGCCTCGATGCTGCGGTCGCTCGACCACGTCGGCGCGGAGCGCGCGGCGGAGGGCCGAGGCGCGCAACGGCGGACCGCTCGATCGGCCGGGGCTGGACATCGACGCGTGGATACGGCGATCCCGCGAGCGGTTCCTCGAGGCGTATCGCGCGGGGCTGGACGAGCGGCGCGTGTGGCTCGACATGGACCCGGATCTGCTGCACGCCTTCGAGGTCGACAAGGAGCTGTACGAGTTCGCGTACGCGGCGACGTATCTGCCGTCGTGGCTCTACGCACCCACCGAGGGCATGCGGGCGCTGTTCGAGGAGGAGCGATGAGCGAGGACCGGGTCGCCGCGCTGCTCGCCGATATCGAGGCGGGACCTCGCGGCCCTCGCCGGATTGCTGGACGCCTACGCCGCGCACGGCGGTCCACTCGCGGCCATCGGTGGACGACCGGCCCGCGTCGTGTTCACCGGCCTCGGCAGCTCACGGTATGCGGCGCTGACGGCCGCGGCCCAGGCGCGGCGCGCGGACCTCCCGGCATGGGCCGAATACGCTTCGACCGGCGTCCCGACACAACCCGACGAGGACCTGATGCTCGTGGCGATCTCCGCGTCGGGCCGGACGCGTGAGGTCGTCGCGGCGGCGCGCCGGCATCTCGACATCAGCCGGGTCGTCGCGGTCACGAATGACCCAGACTCGCCGCTCGCGGCATCGGCCGACCATGTCCTGCCGCTCCTGGCGGGGCGGGAGTCGGCCGGGATCGCCACCCGGACATTCCGGGCCACCGTCGCCGTCCTGGCGATGCTCGTCGGCCACTGGGGCAGCGTCGGCGGCACTGCGGCCAGCCTGCGGCCGACCGTCAAGGCGCTCCAGGACGTGTTGGACGGGAGCGGCACCTGGATTCCTGCTGCGGCCGACCTGCTCGACGGTGCCTCCGCCATCGACGTCATCGGCGATGCCGCGGACGGGGCGCTCGTCCACCAGGCCGCCCTGATGCTGCGGGAGGCGCCTCGCCTGCCGGCGGTCGCGCACGACACCGGCGACTGGGTCCATACGGCGGTGTACCTGGCGTTCCCGGGTCATCGCGCGCTGCTGTTCTCGGGAGCGGAGGCGGACGAGGAGGTCGTCGCCACGATCGACCGCAGGGGAGGGAAGACGATCGTCGTCGGTGACACCGTCGAGGGCGCCGCGCAGACGATCGACTTGCCGATGCCCGCCGGCGCCGGTCCCTTCGAACGGGCGATCGTGGGCTCGGTCGTGGCGGAGCTGCTGGCCGCGGAGCTCTGGGGCAGGACCTCCGGGAAGAGCGCCCGACGACCTAGCCCGGGAGTGCCGCCCGGACCTCGCCGACCCGCTCGATCGTCTCGACGTCGAACGGATGGCGGAACACGAAGATCACCTCACCGACGCCGATGCGTCGATAGCCGTCGAGGTAGGCGGCGACCTCGTCGGGCGAGCCGCCGACCGTCAGGCCTCGACCCGTCCCGTCGGCGGCGACACGATCGACCAGCCCGTGCCGCTCGGCCATCGGCGTCCAGGCCTCGATCGCCAGGTCTGCGGTATCGCGGATGACTGCGTGGACCGTGACTGTCCGCTCGATCGACTCGAACGGACGCCCGACCTCCTCGCAGCGCGTGCGCAGGACGTCGGATGTCTCTGCGATCCGCTCCGGGTCGCCGTAGCCGTTCCAGAGGTCGGCGTATTTGGCCGTGGTCCGCAGCGTCTTCGTCGGACCCGATCCGCCGATGAGGATCGGGAGTCGTGCCTGGACCGGTCGAGGCTCGCAGAGCGCGTCGTTCATGGCATAGAACGTGCCCGTGTGCGTCACGCGCTCGCCATCGACCAGCCGGCGCACCAGCATCGTGGCCTCGTCCAACCGATCCAGGCGCTCGCCGAACCCCGCGCCGAAGTCGATCCCGAAGGCGTCGTGCTCCCGTTCGAACCAGCCGCCACCGAGGCCGAGCACGGTCCGGCCGCCCGACGCGTGGTCCAGCGTCGTCGCGAGCTTCGCGATCAGGCCCGGGTTGCGAAACGTCGTCGACGACACGAGCAGGCCCAGCCGGACCCGCTCTGTCAGGGACGCGACCGCCGCGAGCGCCGCCCAGCCCTCGAGCTTCGGGTCGGCCCAGTCGGCCTCGTCCGACAGCAGGTGATCGTCAAGCCAGAGCGAGTCCCAGCCCGCCGCTTCGACGGCGAGGCACGCATCCCGAAGATCCGGCCAACCGGTTCGCTGGATCCAGAAGGCCGCGCCGAACCGCATCCCCCGCCGGTCAGCCTGGGAGCGAGGACAGGAAGCGGAACACCGGTGTCGCGGCCGCGTAGGCCTTGGCAAGGATCCCGGGGCAGCTCGGGCGAGTACACCTCGTCGTCGGACAACCTCCGTCCGAACGTGATGTCCTTGTAGCGGAACAGGTCGGCCATGGGGTGGTCGGCCGGGTAGCCGGGCGGGACGCGCTTGAGCTGGTCGTGGCTATCGACCGGGCCGAACTCGGCGACGAAGCCCGGGTCCTCCAACGCCTTTCGGACTCGCCGCTCGTCGTCCAGGATCGTCTGCCGGAATGCATCGAGCACGCGGCTTCTCCGCGTGCCACATCCCGCCGCCCGCGAAGTTGTTGCCGGGCTGCAGGTGGAAGTAGGCGCCGTTGCGGTGCTCGGTGTGCGACATGGCGGCATCGGAGTCCATACGCTCGACCCACGGAAAGCTGGCGCCGACGTTGGTCTTGTAGGGCGACTTGTCCTTCGCGAAGCGGGTGTCCCGGTAGATCCGGAAGATCGAGCGCTTCGGGTCGGCCTCGAGCGGCAGCCGTTGCTTCTCGAATTCGTCGGCGAGCGCCGCGACGAAGTCCTCCATCGGGTCCTTCAACAACCGCTCGTACTCGGCCTTGCGAGCCTGGAACCAGGAACGCTCGTTGTTCTGGGCGAGGTCGGCCAGGAAGTCGACCGCCTCCGGGCGAAAGCCAGTGAAACGGCGCGTCTCGACGGCCATCGGCGGATCCTCCAGTGGTGTGCGCCAATCGTACGCGGCGCGGCTCATCGCGCGGTCAACCGGACCTGCACCGCGGCTATCCTGCTGGTCGTGGCTCCCGCACCATCCATCCCGCCGCCCGCACGTGACGCGATCCTGGCGTGGTACGCGACCAACGGTCGATCATTGGCGTTCCGACGGACCACCGATCCGTATGCGGTCCTGGTGTCCGAGGCGATGGCCCAGCAGACCCAGGCGAGCCGCGCTGCCGAGCATTGGGAGCGCTTCATGGCGCGCTTCCCGACGGTCGAGTCGCTGGCCACCGCGACCCCCGCAGACGTACTCCGCCAGTGGCAGGGACTCGGTTACAACCGGCGCGCGCTCGCGCTGTGGCGAGCCGCCGGCTTGATCGTCGAGAAGCACGGTGGTCGAGTCCCCGACTCGATCGAGGAGCTCGAGGCGCTGCCGGGCGTCGGCCCGTACACGGCGCGAGCGGTCGCCGCGATTGCCTTCGGACGACCGGTCGGCGCTGTCGATGTCAACGTCGGCCGCGTGCTTGGCCGCCTCGCCGGCGGAAGGGATGCGATGTCAGCGCACCGACATCCAAGCGCTCGCCGACGGGACCGCCGCCTCGACCGATCCCGGGACCTGGACGCACGCCCTTATGGATCTTGGTGCCACGATCTGTCGAGCTCGTGACCCGAAGTGCGACGGCTGTCCTGCGAGGCCGTGGTGCACGTACACAGCGGCGAGCCCTGCGCCGGCGAGGCAGCGGCCCAAGCCACCGTTCCCTTCCACCACGCGATGGCTACGCGGCCGCATCCTCGATCGTCTCCGGGCAGCGCCCGGCGACGCTTGGGTCGACTTCGACGCGCCCATCGGAAGCCACGATCTGACCAAGGTCATGGCGGCGGCGACCGCGATGGCCACGGAGGGCCTGGTCGAGATCGCGACCGCGCATCCGCCAGGTGGGATCGGCGCCAGGTTGCCCACCTTCTGAGCGCTGCTCGCCAGCAATGAGCGATCCGCCTCGAACGTGCGTGCCCGCGTGCCGAAACCGCTGATCCGTGTCGGTCTGAGCGCTCGATCGTGCTGACTCGTCGCCAAACGCTTGGTCGGGGCGAGCGCAGTCAGTCTGAGGTCCCGTCGAGCCTCGGTCGGCCCCTCGACGACCGCCGTCGGCTACGCTTGGTGAGCCATGTCAACAGGTTCGGTGACGAGCTCGACTGCCGGCTCGCGCCTCCCCACAGACGACCCCGAGCTGTTCGATCTCGACCTTCGTGGCCTACGCCAGCGCTGGGCGGATCGTGCCGCCCTGTCGCCGATCGGCGCCGAGGCGATGCGCGGAGCCGACAGGCGCGCGCAAGCCCTCGGCGTCAGCGAGGACCGGCTGATGGAGCAGGCGGGCACGGCGGTCGCCGCGGCCGTTCGAGCGCTGGCCGTCGACACCGAGCGGTGGGGCAAGGGTCCCATCGTCATCCTGTGCGGCCCGGGCAACAACGGCGGCGATGGGTACGTCGCGGCCCGTCGCCTGGCACTCAACGGCGGACGAGTGGTGGTCGCGGTCGTCGCCGCCGAGGCCCGGCCGACCAACCCCGCTTCGTCGCGCAACTGGGACCGCATCGCGCGCGATCCCGCCATCGTCAAGGTCCACGCCCCTGTCGCGCGCGACGTCGCGCTGTTCGGGCAGGGGATCGAGAAGGCAGCGGTCATCGTCGATGCGCTGCTCGGCTCCGGCGTGCGTGGTCCGTTGCGTGAGCCGATCCGGACCGCCGTCGAGATCATCGAGCGGGCGCAACGTGCCGGCATCCCGGTCGTGGCCGTGGACACGCCCACCGCCGTCGACCTCTCAAGCGGCGAGCCGTCCGACCCGGCCGTCCGGGCGGACCTGACCGTCACGTTCCACCGGCCCAAGACCGGCCTCGCCACGCGCCGCGGTGCCGCCCATGCCGGCAAGGTCCTCGTCGCGCCGATCGGGATCCCGCCGCAAGCCGACAGTGGCTGAGCCATCCGCGCCACGACGTGAGCCCGGCTGGCCGCAGGTCGCGCTCGTCGCTGTCGCGGTCGTGGCCGTCGTGATCGGCGCGGCTATCGTCACCGGACTGCTACCAGTCGAGATCCAACGAGCAATCTTCTACGGCCCGGTCCTGATCGGCGTGCTGATCATCGGCACCGGCTGGCTGCTCTGGCGGATCGCCCACGGCCGACCGCTCGACGACGAGCGGTGACCGGTCCGGCCTCGACGCCGGCCTCCGGGTCGGCCCCGCTCCAGCGTCGGGCGGCGGACCTCGCCCGGCTGACCGATACGCACTGGGACGTGGTCATCGTCGGCGGTGGGATCGTCGGGACCGGCGCCCTGCTCGATGCCGCATCGCGCGGCATGACTGCCGCGCTCGTCGAACAGGACGACATCGCGGTCGGGACATCGTCGCGATCGTCCCGCCTCATCCACGGTGGCCTTCGCTACCTGGAGCAGCTCCATATCCCGCTCGTGCGCGAGTCGCTCGCCGAGCGGCGACGCCTCCTGCGCAACGCGCCGCATCTAGTCTCGCTCCAGCCGCAGCTCTTCCCGATCTACGGGCTGCCGTTCGTCCACAAGGCGTTCTATGACGCCGGTCTGACGCTGTACGACGTCCTTGGCGCGCGCCATGACGGCGGCTGGCATCGACGCCTGGACAGAGCCGAGACGCTCGAGATCGCGCCGTCGCTTCGAGCCGACGGCCTCCGCGGTGGGCTCTTCTACAACGACGGCATGGAGGACGACGCCCGATACACGCTGGCCGTCCTGCGCACCGCGCTCGCGACGCATCCCGCGACCGTGGCCGCGACGCGAATCCGAGCGACCGGCGTCGCTACCGGTCCCGGCGGGGAGATCCGTGCCCTCCGCGTCCGGGACCGGATCGCGGACGTCTATCTCGAGGTGCGGACACGCGCGGTGGTCGATGCGACCGGCGTGTGGGCCGCCGACCCTGACCACCCATTCGCTGGCCCATCGATGCGGGTGCTGCCCAGCCGCGGCGCTCACCTGGTAGTCCCACGGGAACGGGTCCCGATCTCGGCCGGCCTGACCATCCGTGTCCCGGGCAGGGTCATCTTCCTGATCCCGTGGCCCGACCACTGGCTGATCGGCACCACCGACGCGCCCTACGACGGTTCCCCGGATCGACCGTCGGCCAGCGGCGACGAGGTCGACCAGCTGCTGGCGACCGTGAACGGGACGCTCGACGTCGACCTGCGGAGGGACGAAGTCGTCGGCACGTTCGCCGGGCTGCGGCCCCTCATCGCGCCCTCGGGCGGGTCGACGGTCAAGGCGTCCCGTGAGCATCGCGTCACGGTCGAGGCGAACGGAGTCGTCCGCATCGCCGGCGGCAAGTACACGACCTACCGGCTCATGGCGCGCGACGTCATCGATGTTGTGCTGGGCCGCATGGCGGCACTTGCGGGGCCGAGCGGGACCGCCGATCTTCGACTCATCGGGGCGGCCGACCGACCGGAGCTCGACCGGATCGCGACCGAGCTCGCAGCGATCCCCGATGTCAACGCCGCGCACGCGGAGGCGGCCGACCGTCTCGTCGCCCGCCACGGCACCGAGGCGCCAGCCGTCGCCGCGCTCGGCGCGGAGCTCGATCTCGTGCGGCCCCTCGTTCCGGGCCGGCCCTTCCTGGAGGCCGAAGTCGCATGGGCCGTCCACAACGAACTGGCGCTGTCGGTCGATGACGTCATGTCCCGGCGCCTCCGGCTAAGCCCGGAGCTCGGCGAGGGACGCGCCGCGATCGCGCCGCGCGTCGCCGCGATCATGGCGGCCGAGCTCGGCTGGAGCGAGGCGCGCTGCGAGCGGGAACGGGACGACTACCTGGCAAGCGCGGCCAGGGAATACGGGGTGCCGCCGCGCGACTGACGCGCGCGCCCCGAACCCGTCATCCGCGCGTCATCGAGACCGGTCACGGTCTGTCGCTATGGACGCCCTGGACGACTTCGGACGAGTCTTCTTCAACGCGCTGTACGACTACCGCCTGCCGATCGCGCTGGCCACTGCCGTGGGCGCCGTCGTCATCGTGGCCATCGCGTGGCGCCGCGGCTGGTTCGCGGCCGCCCGCCGGCATCCCGGCCGATCGGCCATCGCGCTTGCGGTCGCCCTCGCCGTCGGGGCGCCAATGACCTGGTACCTCGCGTCGCCGATCTGGATCAGGACGTCGCTCGTCGAGGCGGGCCCCACCGCAGCACCGTTCGCTACCACTCCGGCGCCGTCGGTCGCCTCGGCGGCACCGACGGCGCCTCCGACATCGGCCCCGACCGCGTCACCGACGCCCGAGCCGACACCGTTCGCGCCGGTCACCGTGGCGAGCGGCGAGTTCGAGGGTACCGACGAGTTCCACTTCGGGCGGGGGACCGCAACCATCATCGAGGTCGAGCCCGGCCGCTACCACCTCCGGCTCGAGGACTTCAGCGTGCGCAACGGTCCGGATCTCTACGTCTACCTCTCGCCGGCGGCGGACGACTACACGGACGATGCCTTCGAAGTCGGCTTGCTGAAGGCGACCGATGGCTCATTCGGCTACGACCTGCCGGCCGGCACCGACCCGACTCGATTCCGCAGCGCGATCATCTGGTGCAAGCAGTTCAGCCACCTGTTCGCGGTCGCGCCGTTCTAGTCGAAAGTCAGGGCTGTACAAGCACGACTCGTGCGCGGTACCATCCCGCAGGCAAATGCCACGGGAGCGTCCGTGGCCAGAAACGTAGCTCGACGCAACTCGGACTCCTCTCACGGCTGACGCGAGAAAACCCGATGGGATCGCGCCGGCTACCGAGAGGAGTCTGTTCCTTGTACAGCGATAAGAACCTCACCTGCGCGGACTGTGGACAGGAATTCGTGTTCACGGCATCCGAGCAGGACTTTTATGCGCAGCGTGGCTTCACCGAGCCGCGCCGCTGTGCCTCGTGCCGGGCCAGCCGCAAGGCCGCCCGGAACTCCGAGGGTGGCGGCAGCTCGTACGGCAGCTACGGCGCCGGCGGCGGCTACTCCGCCGGTGGCGGTGGTGGCGGCGGCGGGTACGGTGGTGGCGGTGGTGGATACCGCGACCGCGGCCCGCGCGAGATGTTCGCAGCGACCTGCTCGAACTGCGGCCGCGAGGCCCAGGTCCCATTCCGTCCGACGAGCGGCAAGCCCGTTTATTGCAGCGATTGCTTCCGGAGCATGCGCGGCGCCTAGTCCCAGTCCTCTCGGCGCGGGCCGACCAACGGCCCGCCGAACCAGCGTGATCCCCGACCCGGGTCGTCAGCCGACCCGGGTCGATCGATTCTCGGGCGCTACGGCCTGCCGGGCAACGCGGGCTCGTGGACGCCGTCAGCCGCCGCTCGAGCGCTTCCCCGCCAGCATCCCCAGGTCGAACTTGCGCTCGGTGCCGTGCAACAGCCGCTCGATGTTGTCTGCGTGGGCGAGCCAGATGAAGGCCGCTCCGACGGCCGTATAGATCACGTACGGCAGGGGTGTTCCAGGAACGAGCAACAACACGAGCAGCATCACCGGCACCATCGCCGCCGAACCGAGCAACGATCCCAGCGACACGTACCGTGTGAGCAGGATCGCGACCACGAAGACCGGAGTCGCCAGCACGACCGCCAGCGGCTGGATCACGAGCATCGTGCCGACGCCCGTCCCCACGCCACGACCCGAGCGGAACCCGGCGAAGACGCTCCAGATGGCCCCGGCGACCGCCGCTCCGCCGCACAGCACCTCGACGAGCGGATCGCCCGTCACGACCCGGGCGAGCAGCACCGGCAGCGCCCCCTTCAGGAGATCGCCGACGACGACGAGGGCCGCCCACTTGCGCCCGAGCGCCCGTAACGCGTTGGTGCCGCCGGTCCGGCCCGATCCGACGGACCGCAGGTCCGGGCCACCGACGCGCACGGCGACGATCGACCCGACTGGGATCGAGCCCGCCAGATAGGCGATGAGCATGAGGCCGACCGCGCGCAGGATGTCGGGACCCATCGATGCTCCTCTTCGATGGCTCGAGGGGGCCGAGCATAGCATCGGCGCTCGAGCCGGGATGAGGGCAGCAACGACGACCGGCCGGCCCGCGATGCGGACCGGCCGGTCGGACTTCGCGACGGGATCGCGAGGTCAGTCGATCATGGGGTCACGGTGATCGTGTCCTTCTCGATCGTCGTGCCGGGCACGCCCGTGGCGGTCATGGTGGTGGTCACCACGCCCGCACCGGTCGATTCGCCCCTGACCACGAACGAGTAGGTCGCACTCTCGCCCGGCGTCGGCGCGCTCGACGTGACGCGCAGGTCCTCCGTCGGGAGGGTGGCGGTCATGTCGCCCTGGCCGAGATCGTTCTCGGCACCGACCAGGAAGTCCTGGCCGCCCGGGTCTCCGGGCAGGTTGGCCGGGTCATACGCATAGGTGATGTCCTCGACGCCGTTGACGCCGATCCACACCTGGAACGTGCGGTTGCTGGTCGTACCGAAGACGTTGACCCGGTACTCGATGACGAGCCAGGTATCGACGCCGTCGGTCAGTGTCGCGGCGAAGATGCCCTGTGCGCCGGTGCCGTCGAGGTCGGACCAGAACGGCGCGAGCATGTTGTTCGGCGCCGCGGGATCCGGTCCCGTCGGGATGTTGCAGCAATTGTTGTCCTCGGACGTGCCACCGCCGGCGAGGACGTAGCCGTTCGAGTCGACCCCGAGCACGTTGTACGTGACGCCGCCGTAGACGTACGGCGGGACGTTGAAGTTGATGATCTCCTCGTCGCCGATCGGCACAGGCGCGATGCCGAACGCGTCGAGCGGGAGATAGCCGGCCAGACTGCCGGGGGCGACGTCGGGAACCCCGACCTGAGCGCCGGCGAGCTCGACGTCGTTCAAGGTCACGACCTTGTTCGCCAGGGTCGCGCCGGAGGCGCTCAGGATCTTCAGGCGCGGACCGACGCTCGACTTGAGCGACACGGTCTGCGCGTCGAAGCTCTGGTTGGTCGCGACGACACTGCAGGTCGACGTCGCACCGACGGCGATCGACGCCGGCAGGCAAGACTGGCTCAGGGTCACGATGCCCTGCGTGTGCACGAAGGCGACCGGCAGGTGCAGGGTCGCGCCCTTCTTGACGGCCAGCCGGATCTCTCCGAATTGCTGCTCGTCGACCGGCGCATCCGAGGTGATGGTGATCGTGAAGGTCGCCGACTGACCCGGGTCCAGCTTGACCTTCTTGGGCGTGATCGCGATCGATGAACCGGCCGGCGCCGTCGCCGAGGCATCGACCTCGATCTTCGACCCGGTCGTGTTCTTCGCCGTTCGCGTCGTGGTGATCTGGCCCGGCATGACCGGGGCGTTGATCGACGGGATGTTGAGGTGGATGGCCGTCAGCGCGTCGGCGCCGAGCGCGGCCATCCGGACCGCGGTCTCGTCGAACGTCAACGGTGCTGCGGAGGCGTCTGTGACCGTGATCCGGCCCGCACCGAAGTCGAACGGATCGGCCGGCGTCGTCAGGTCCTCCTTGACGACGTCCGTGATGGCCGTCGTCATCAGGGCGGACTTGATCTGGCCGGGCGTCCACGTCGGGTGCGCGTCCTTGAGGAGGAGCGCCGCCCCGGCGACATGCGGCGACGACATCGACGTCCCGGCGATCGCCTGGAAGTATTCGCCCGGAGGACCCTCGAGGATCGACTCCGGGTCGGGGTCATGCCCGGCCAGGATCTGGACCCCTGGGGCTGTGACGTCCGGCTTGATCACGACCCCGGCCGGGCCGCGCGACGAGAAGGCGGCCATGACGTCGCCCTGCCCGTTCTGCTTGGTGCCGGCGGTGAATGACCCGGTCACGCTCGCGTTCGCGAGCATGAACGCCTTGAAGTCCGTGCCGTCGGCGAGGTGGACGGTCGGCAGCCAGTGGTTGTCGGTCTCGACGTCGGCGAGCGTCGGGTTGTACAGGATCATCCCCGCCGCGCCGCCCTGGAGGACGTTGAAGCCCTTTTCGACGCGGGCGTTGACGCCGCGCTGGCAGGCGACGATCTTGCCGGTGAACGTGCCTGGCGCGGCCGGTGCCTGGCACAGGTTGTTGCTGTACGGCGGCGGCCGACGACAGCACCACCGGCAGCGGGCTGCTGACGCCGGCAGTGATCGATGCGCCTTCGAGCGACCAGCGTGCCGGTGGTGCCACCGGTCAGCGTCAGGGTCGAGGCGAACTCGCGGGTCTGGGTGGACGCCGCGACCGTCAGGACCCACGGCGAGAGGTGGTTGGCCGTCGCCGCGCCGGGGCCGTCGTTGCCGGCCGATGCCGACACGAAGACGCCCGCGGCATACGCGTCGAGGAACGCGAGCTCGACCGGGTCGGTGAACGGATCGGTGCCGCCCGAGATCGAGAAGTTGATGACGTTGACGCCGTCGAGGATCGCCTGCTGGATCGCGGCGGCCGCGTCGGAGTCGAAGCAGCCCTGGATGCCGCAGACCTTGTAGACCGACACCCAGGCACCGGGGGCGATGCCGTTGATCGGCCCTCGCTCCACGCCGAAGACCGGCGCAGAGGCGAGCACGTTGCCCGCGGAGGTCGACGCCGTGTGGCGAGCCGTGGCCGTTCGAGTCGCGGGCGGTGTGGATAGGGCTCGGCCGCGGCGCGGGTCGGGTTCGACAGGTAGGTGGCGAGGAACGGCCGTCCGCCGATCAGCTTGTTGTTGCAGGCGAACGGATCGGTCGCAGGCGTGAGTGGGTTGTCGCCGAAGTTGCAGGTCCGCGGCGTGCCGTCGGCCTGGCGGCGGTGCGCCGAGGTTGCCCTGGTCGGCGAAGGACGGATGCTCCGGCCAGACGCCAGAATCGAGGTTGCCGTAGATCGTCCCGGCGCCGGCATTCGGCCGGCCGCCGAGCGCGTTCTGCAGCGCGGTCGCGTTGATGAAGTCGGACGAAGCGTCGGTCAGCAGCTGGCGCAGCGCGTCCGCCTGGACCGCGACGACGCCGTCGACCTTGACGATGTCCTTGACCGCGTTGGCGGGTACGGTCGCCGCGATGCCGCCATAGACCACGCGGAGCGACTGGCCGATCTTCGCGGCCGGGACCGTGGCCTTGATCGCCTTGATCGCGGCGGCTTCCTGCTGCCTTGATGAAGGTCGCGTAGCGGACTTCGGCGCGCGACTTGCCGGTGAGCTTCTTGCCGGTGACGCGAGGGCTGGTCGCGTCCAGGCCGGCGCGGCCGCCGGCGTACGACGCCACGGCGTCGTAGTCGAGCTTGATGACGACGTTGACCAGGGCGGCATCGTTCCGGCGGACGAGCGCCGGGTCTGACTTGGCGAGATCTGCGGAAGCCGACTTGAAGCCGGTGACGCGCCCCGATGGGGAGAGCGGCGTCGCGGTCAGGTCTCTCGGCTCGACCGCGGCCGTCGGTAGGACCGACGCGAGCAACGCGGTGAGGCCGAGGATGCTGGCCAGGACATGACGCCGGTGCGGGCGTGCAGACATGGTTCCTCCAGCTGGGTCGGAACTGCGCATCCTGGAGGACAGTGCGCGAATGGGGGTTGCCGAGCGGGCGCGTCATCCGCTCAGGGGCACGGAGTCGGCGTGGGTGGCGGTCCGCTCATCGGGCGGGACCAAACTCCTCCCTGCTTCGTCGACCGCCTCCGCCGGCCCGACCAAGCACCTCTCCGCATGCTGCGCGCGAAAGTGGCTCGAATATACGAGGCCGGCATGGGGCTGGAACATCGAACCCGCGCGTTTGGTGCTCCGCCGCGCCACAAAGTCGGCGCCGCCCCGGCGCCGCTCCGTTTGCGCCCCTCGCGACAGCGCGCGTACTCTCTCGTCGATGGCAGTCGGCTCGTCCAACGACTTCGATCTCGTCGTGCTCGGCGCCGGCACCGGCGGGTATACCGCCGCCTTCCGGGCAGCCCAGCTGGGGCTCAAGGTCGCGCTCGTCGACGAGGACAAGATCGGCGGGACGTGCCTGCATCGTGGCTGTATCCCGACCAAGGCGCTGCTCGAATCGGCGGCGTTCGCGGACAAGGTGCGCCACGCCAAGGACTTCGGCCTGACGCTTCCCGGGGAGCCGGCCATCGACTACGCGGCCTTCGCCGCCCGCAAGGACGCGGTCGTCAAACGGATGTGGACCGGGCTCAAGTCGCTCGTGACCAAGAACAAGGTCACCTGGGTCGACGGCCGAGGCCGCCTCGACGGGCCGAACAAGGTGCGTATCAGCCAGCCGGCCGAGGACGGGACGCCCGGCAAGGGCGGTGAGCGGGTCCTCCAGGCGACCGACGTGATCCTGGCGACCGGGTCCCGCGTCAAGTCGCTGCCGGGGCTGGAGCCCGACGGCACGCGGATCGTGACCAGCGACGACGTCCTGGCGATGACGACGCTGCCCAAGGACATCGTCATCGTCGGAGCGGGTGCGGTCGGCGTCGAGTTCGCGAGCATGTTCGCCGACGTCGGCGTCAAGGTGACGCTCCTCGAGTACCTGCCCCAGATCGTGCCGCTCGAGGACCTCGAGGTCGGCAAGACGCTCCAGCGCTCGTTCGAGAAGCGCGGGATCGAGGTCATGACCAACGCCCGCTTCGACCCGAAGTCGGTCTCCGACCGAGAAGGACGGCATCTGCCTGGACGTGGGGCCCGAAGGCAAGGACCAGGCCGAGCTCCGGGCCGAGATGCTGCTCGTCGCCACCGGTCGGGCCGCCAATATCGAGGACATCGGGCTCGAGACGACGAAGGTCGAGACCGACAAGGGCGTGATCAAGGTGAACGGGCGGATGCGGACCAAGGAGCCGCACGTGTACGCGATCGGCGACGCGATCGGCGGGCTGTGGCTCGCCCATGTCGCGGCGCACGAGGGCATCATCGCGGCGCACGTGATCGCCGGCGAGTCCGATGTCCACGAGATGGACTACACCGCGCAGCCGCGGGCGACCTACAGCCGGCCCGAGATCGCGTCGATCGGGCTGACCGAGGAGCAGGTCAAGGCCGCCGGCACGCCCTACAAGGTCGGCAAGGTCCCGTTCCAGGCCATCGCGAAGGCGATCATCGGCGGGGAGTACGAGGGCTTCGCCAAGGTGATCTCGAACACGGAGAACCAGGACACGCTCGGCGTCCACATCATCGGCCCGCATGCGACCGACCTGATCGCCGAGGCATCGCTCGCGTTCGAGCTCGACGCGACGGCAGTGGGAGATCGGCGGGGCGACCCACGCCCACCCGACGTTGTCGGAGGTCATCGGCGAGGCGGCGATGGCGGTCGACGGACGCTCCATCAACTTCTGATCGTCCGATGGCCGTGACGAAGGGAAGCGACACGAGCCTCGCTGCCAGCGTCGGGCTCAAGGACGACGACCTCGTCGCGATGTACCGACTCGTCGCGCTTTCTCGCGCGCTCGACGAGCGGATGTGGATCCTCAACCGTGCGGGTCGTATCCCCTTCGTGATCTCCGGCCAGGGCCACGAGGGCGCGCAGGTCGGCATCACCTGGCCGCTCCAGAAGGGCCACGACTGGATCGCGCCGTTCTACCGGTCGATCGCCACGTGCCTGACCTTCGGGATGAGCCCGCGCGACATCCTGACCGCGCAGTACGCGACGGCCAACGACCCGTCCTCGGGTGGGCGCCAGATGCCCGGTCATTACGGCTCGCGCGAGCACAATCTCGTGTCCGTGTCGTCGCCGGTCGCGACGCAGCTCCTCCACGCGGTCGGGATCGCCCTGGCGGCCAAGATCCGCGGCACCGGCCAGGTCGCGATGACGACCATGGGCGAGGGGAGCAGCAACCAGGGCGACGTCCACGAAGGCCTCAACTTCGCGGCCATCCACAAGCTGCCGTTCATCTTCGTGGTCGAGAACAACGGCTACGCGATCAGCGTCCCGGCAGCTCGCCAGGTATCCGTGCCGAACGTCGCCGACCGGGCTTCGGGCTATGGCATCCCGGGCGTGGTCGTCGACGGCAACGATGTGCTGGCCTGCTACGCGGCAGCGCGCGACGCCGTGGATCGTGCCCGCGCCGGCGAGGGACCCACCCTGATCGAGGCCAAGGTCACGCGCTTGACCGCTCACTCATCGGACGACCAGCAGACCAAGTACCGCTCGGAGGAGGAGCTGGCCGAGGAGCGCAAGCGCGACCCGTTGCCGGTCTTCCGAGCCCGGCTTCGCGACGCGGACGTGTTGACCGACGAGATCGAGGAGCAGCTGACCGCCGAGATCAAAGGCATCGTCGATGAGGCCACCGAGTACGCCGAGTCGCAGCCCGATCCAGACGCAGCGACGGCGATGCGGTACGTGTTCGTCGAGGACGTCGACTGATGCCAGCGCGGACCTTCATCGACTCCATCCGCGAGACCCTCGCCGATGAGATGCGCCGCGACGAGTCGGTCATCGTGCTGGGCGAAGACGTCGGCAAGAAGGGCGGCGTGTTCCTGGCGACCGACGGCTTGTGGGCCGAGTTCGGCGACGACCGTGTCATCGACACTCCACTCTCCGAGTCGATGATCGTCGGGCGTATCGATCGGCGCTGCCGTCAACGGACTCCGTCCGGTGGCCGAGATCCAGTTCGCGGACTTCATCTTCCCGGCCTTCAACCAGCTCGTGTCCGAAGCGGCCCGGATGCGCTATCGCTCGAACAACGGCTATGGCGTGCCGATGGTCGTCCGCGCGCCGTATGGCGGTGGCGTGCACGGCGCCCTCTACCACTCCCAGAGTGTCGAGGCGTTCTTCACCCACGTACCCGGGTTGAAGGTCGTCGTGCCATCGACCCCGTACGACGCTCGCGGGCTGCTGCGCTCGTCGATCCGCAACGACGACCCCGTGCTGTTCTTCGAGCACAAGAAGATGTACCGCTCGGTCCGCGGCGACGTGCCCGACACCGACTACACCGTCCCCCTCGGGAAAGCCGCCATCACGCATCCGGGCACGCAGATCTCGGTCTTCGCCTACGGGCTGATGGCGCACTACGCGCTCGAGGCGGCCGACCGGGTCGCGGAAGACGGGATCAGCGTCGAGGTCGTCGACCTGCGCACGCTTCGGCCGCTCGACAACGAGACGGTCCTCGAATCCGTCCGCAAGACCGGCAAGTGCCTGATCGTGTACGAGGACAACCGGTTCGGCGGCTACGGCGCGGAGGTCGCGGCGCTCGTCGCGGAGGAGGCGTTCGACTACCTCGACGGGCCGGTGACCCGGATCGCCGGACCGGATGTGCCGGGTGTCCCGTACAACCACGTCCTGGAGGACTGGTTCATGGTCAGCCCCGAGAAGATCGAGGCGGCGATCCGCAAGCTCGCGGCGTACTGAGAGACGGTCGCGTGCCCGACGAGGAGTTCGGTCGACTGTTCGAGCGCTTCAAGTCGATGCTGGCGCCCTACGCCGAGAGGATGTACGTCTCGGCGGACTCGGCGCAGTGGTTCGGCGTCGACATGGCGCCGGAGGCGGAGCGTGACCCGTCGACCTGGTTCGGGGCGGCTCGGGTGGGAAAGCGCTACGTCAGCTACTACCTGATGCCGGTCTACGTGCAGCCGAAGCTGCTCGAGGATGTGTCACCCGCGCTCAAGAAGCGGATGCAGGGCAAGTCCTGCTTCAACTTCGCCAAGATCGATGAGCTGCTGCTGGCCGAGCTCGAGGCGCTCACGAAGCGCGGCTACGAGGCCACGGCCGGCGACCCGCGCTGGGGCGCCGCGCGACGACGCGAGGAAGGCCTGCGAGTCAGGTCCTAGGCCTGCGGCGCTGCGCCGGCCTCGCCTGTGCCCCACGTCTCGTCCACGATGCGCACGATGAGCGCGACCGTTTGTTCGAGCGTCAACTGGCGTCCCTTATCGAACGCCTCCCGGTAGCGCTCCTCGCCGAGTGCCGCGATCGTCCGGCCGCTCGGATCGGCCACGCCGAGCAGCTCGCGCAAGCCCAGTGGGGCCTTGACCCCATACAGCTCGTTCAGGTGGTCGGACGCTCCCTGTAGCCTCGCGGCATCCTCCGGGCGGCCGGCTTCGAGCGCCAGCAGGGAAGCGACCGGGATCGCGATCGTGGTGCCGGCGACGTCCCGCAGCGAGCTCGAGCCGACGAGGGCCCGGATGTACCAGCGACTCGCCTCCGCCACGTCGCCAGCCATGAAGTGCACCCAGGCGATGCTCATGTTGTTCTGGGCGGCGTACCAGGTATCGCCGAGCCGTTCGAATCGATCCGCCAGTTCCTCGAGCGTTGCGAGACCGCCGAGCGCCGGATGATCGCCGGAGGCGACCGTGACGATCGACCACTCGACCCTGGCGGCGCCGCGTTCGTCACCCACCTGCTCGATACAGCCGTTTGGCGGTCTGCACCATCTCCATGGCTGTTCCGAGATCGTCGGCGATGTAGCGCTCGAATGACAGGTTCCAGGTGGCATCGGCCTCGTAAGCGATGTCGCCCAGGCGGCGAGCGAGCGCCAGCTCCTCGCGGTAATGGCGGAATCGAATCCTCTCGCCGGCCGTGCCAGTACGCGATCCCGCCCGCCGCGCTCAGCGCCGCGAGTCGGGCCGCGGTCGGGGCGTCCGCGCCAGGCATCGCGAGCACGGCCTCCGCGACCTCCGTCCCTTCGACGAGGCGTCCGTCCTGCTGCCAGAACCGCCACATGCCCGCCAAGAACCGGAGCGCAAGCTCCGCCTCACCCGCATCGATCGACCAGCGGATCGCGGCGCGCAGATTCGCGTAATCGACCGTCAGGCGGTCGAGCCAGCGCGGCTGGTCCGGCCCGGGCATGTCCGGCGCGGCAGCCTCGGCCAGGGCGAGGAACGCGAGGGCATGGCGACGCCGCGTGGCGTCTTCCCGACCCTCAGCACGCAACCGCTCGAGCGCGAACGCCCGGATGGTTTCGAGCATATCGAACCGGATCCCGCTGCCGTTCGCATCGCGCTTGATCAGGCTCTGGTCGACCAGCATCGCCAGGTCGTCCAGCACGTCGCCCCCGTCGTCAGGCTCGACGACCTGGGCTGCTTCCTCGTATTCGAAGCCGCCGTCAAAGACGGCGAGATCGTGGAGGACGCGCTGGAGCCCCGGCGGCAGCAAGTCATGGCTCCAGGCGATGGCACCCGCGAGCGTCCGCTGCCGATCGGGCACGTTCCGCGGACCAGAACCGGGCAGCGGCAGGCTGCGCGCGAAGGCGGTCACGGATCGCCGTCAGCGGCAGGTGGGCGACGCGCGCTGCTGCCAGCTCCACACCCAGCGGGAGACGATCGAGCAGCGCGCACACCTCATCGACGACGGCGCCATCGGCGCCCGCCTCCCAGCCCGGTCGGATCGACCGGGCGCGCTCGGCGAAGAGCCTCGGGCACTCCTCACCCATGCTCTGCACCGGGTACTCCTGCTCGCCGACGATCCGGAGTGGGGCGCGGCTGGTCACGAGGATCCGCGACGTTGTAGAGGCTTCGAGAAGGTGGGCGACGACACCGGACGCGTCGAGCAGCCGCTCGAAGTTGTCCAGCACCAGCAGGACCGACCGTTCGGCCAGGTACGGGCCGAGTCCTTCGGCAGCAGGACGGCCCGGCCCGTCGAACAACCCGATCGTCCGGGCGATCACCGAGCCGACGGTAGCGGGGTCCTCGACCTCGGCAAGCGGAACGAACCACGCTCCATCCGGGAACCGATCGGCCACTCCGCGCGCGGTCTCGACGGCAAGACTGGTCTTGCCGATGCCACCAGGCCCCGTGAGCGTGACGAGGCGCCGTTCGGCGAGGAGGTCGGTGAGCTCGCGTAGCTCTTCCTCCCGCCCGATGAAGCTCGTCAGCCTCGATGGCAGATCGCCGATCGTCGCGGTCGCCGTGCGAAGTGCCGGGAACTGCGAGCGCAAGCCCGCGACGTCGAGCTGGAACAGATGCTCGGGGCGTGGCACGTCGCGGAGCGCATGCCGACCCAGGTCGCGGATGCCCACGCCCTCGGGGAGTGCATCGGCGATGAGGGCGCGAGTCGGGTCGGAGAGCACGATCTGGCCGCCGTGGCCGGCAGACGCGATGCGGGCCGCCCGGTTGACCTCGAATCCGCCGTAGTCGTCGCCGGTGAGGTAGGCCTCGCCGGAGTGCAGTCCCATGCGGACGCGAACCTCAGTACCGTCGGGCCACGCATGGGCCGTCAAGGCGCGCTGGGCGGCGATGGCCGCGGACACTGCTTTGCGCGCCTCCGGGAAGACCGCGAACACGGCGTCGCCCTCGGTGCGGACACAGATCCCGCCGTGTTCGTCCACGGCGCGCCGGATGAGCCCCATGTGCGAGGCACTCACGCCGTCCCACGCCGCCCCGAGCTCGCGGACCAACCGCATCGACCCCTCGATATCGGTGCGCAGGAACGTGACGGTGCCGGTCGGGAGGACTCGCTGGCCGGCTTCGATCTCGACCACGGCCCGACTCTACTGGCTCGAGATTCGCTCGGCGAGCGTCGCCAGCATCGCCATGGCGGCCTCGGGCCGTTCTCGGAGGATGGCTCGCAGCCCATCCCCACCGAGGACCAGGCCGCGGACGTCGCCCTCCGCGATGACCGAGGCGACCCGCGGCCGGTCGCGCAGCACGGCGAGCTCGCCGATGTGCTCGCCCGCCTGGTAGCGGCGGATGAAGCGTTCCTTGCCATCCGGCGTGGCCTGGACCACGCGGACACCGCCCTCGGCGATGACGACCAGCTCGTCGCCGGGGTCGCCCTCGCGCATGAGCGCGGTGCCATCCGGGTACAGGCGCTCCGTCGCGACCATCGCGAGTCGCTGGAGGTCCTCAGGCTCGAGGCGCGCGAAGAGGGGGACACGACGCAACAGGAGCATCGTGTCGAGCTCGGTCGGCGCGTGGTCGGCTCCGGTCATCGCGTGCTGCTCATCCTCGACGGAGTTCGTCGCCTCGCGGACCGTCCGGCTCAGGCGTGCGATCCACTGGTCGTCATCTTGCGTCAGCTGATCGAGCGTCGTCAGCGGATCTGCGCCGGCGTCGTCCGACGCCGCCTCGAGGCAGGCGCTCAACGCCCGACCCAATCGACGGTCGCCGAGCGAATCGAGCGCCTCGATAGCCTGGGCGCGGGCATCCTGGTCGGTCGAGCGCAACGATCGCCGCATCAATCCGCCGGCCTCGGGTGCCCCGACGGCGACGAGGACGGCGATCGCCCGGTCCTCGGCGCGTCGAGCCCGCTGGGTGATGACGGTCTCGAGGAAATCCCAGTCTTCCGCCGTGCCTTCCAGCCGACCCAGCGATGCATGCGCCCGATGAAAGCCCTCTGCCCGCTGGATCTGTCCGTTGGCCCACGACAGCAGGTCGTCATGCACCTCCGCAGCGTGGCTGCCGATCGCGACGAGCGCCGCGTCCTGCGCCCGATCGGAGCCCGATCGGAGGACTTCGATCAGGCCATGTCCGACCCCGGACCTGCCAGCGAGGGCGGTCGCAGCCGATATCCGGACGCCGTGCGATCCGTCCTCGAGCGAGTCCACGAGCATCGTGGACGGGATCTCGGACGCTCCATCCGGGTGCTTCGCCAGCGCGGAGATCGCGGCGGCGCGGACGGTGGGAGATGGATCCGTCAGGAACCGCCGCAACTCATCGGGCGGGATGCGATCGGGGACCCGAGCCGCCGCATGGAGCCCCGCAGCTCGGTCGTCCTCCGTCACGGAGTCCAGCAGCGACGCGATCATGACACCCGGACGGGTGTCGGCGGGGTCGCCCGCGAGCGCTGCCGCGACCTCGGCGCGAACCCAGGGAGATGGATCGTCGACGAGCCGCGCGACCCGTGCTCGCTCGCCTGGTCGGAGCTCTCCAGCGCGTCCCAGCATCGTCACCGCGAGGCGTCGCGTATCGGGTCTCGGGTCGCCGAGAGCGACGGACAGCGCGTGGCGGACGTCGGGACGATCGAGCGCCGCCGGCAGCCCCGGACCGCCCTCGAGTACCTGCTCCGCAAGCCCGGACCGGAGCGCGGTCAGCAGGCTGTCTGTGTAGAGCCGCCGGATGCCGAGGACGACGACCGTCGCGATGCCTGCCGTCACCAACCCGAGCCAGAACACGGGTTCCATCCCGCTCAGGTTCGCGGCAACCAGCAACAGCACGCCGGACAGCACGGTCCCGAGCTGACCCGGCACCCCATCGTTGAAGGCGAGCACCTGCGCCCGCCGGTTCGCAGGGACGACGTTGTAGAACGCGCTCCAGGCGGCGTTCGAGATGCCCCGCTGCGTCACCTGCTGGCCGAACCGGAACGCGGCGGCGGTCGCGAACGAGAACTGGACAAGCCACGCCCCGAACCCCGCCAGGTACACGATCGGCAGTGCCAGCGCCCCGGCCGAGACCCCGAGTCGGGCATACAACCGGTTCGCGACGGTTAGCGATACGACGAACGACGTCGCGGTGATGGCCGTCGAGAGCAGGCCGAGGGCCGTGGCGAGCTGGACCTTGTCGGGGAATTCGCGCGAGGCCGCGATCATGAACGGGAACGACACCGAGAAGAGCAGCACGGCCAACAGCACGTATGCGAGCGCGACGAGCCGCATCAGCGGTGACCGCAGGACCGTGTCGAACCCGGCCCGCAGGTCGCCTACGACCGACGAGGGCCCGACCGCCTGCGTCGGTCGCACCCGCGGCCTGGGGAGCCGCGCAAGCAGCACTGCCGCCAGGACAAGGAGCACGGCCTGGACGACGACCAGGGACTCGACGCTGATGATCGCGGCGACCGGACCGGCCACGAGCGTGCCCACGAAACTCCCCACGATCGCCGCACTCGTCAGGAGCGGGAAGAGGCGCTTGGCCTGGCGTGCATCGAACGTTGCCCCGCTGACGGTCCACGCGATCGTGAAATTGATGGCGCCCGACGCGAACACCGTGAGCCACACCAGCGGCACGAGGCCGGTGGCTCCCATCGCGAGCCCCACGCGTTGCACGACCAGCAGGACGCTCACCGCGCCGAGCACGCCGGTGAACAGCAGGACCCTGGGCAGCCGACCGAGCGCGACCGCATAACCGAGGGAGACGACGAACCCGACGATCCCGAGAGCGATGTAGAGATAGGGCAGGGTCGTCGGCAACGTCTCGGGTCCGAAGCGCGCGAGGACCATGGCATCCGCGCCGACCTCACCGATGCCCCGCGCGCCTTCGAGCAGGGCGAACAGCCCGGCGACACCGCCGACGAGCCTGCCCTCTCCGGGGCGGACCGCGAGGATGCGCAGGACTCTGGCCGGGTCCATATCGAGCGATACCGTACAGGCGCGTGCGACACTAGGCGCGTCGCGAGACGACGACCCGCGAAGGAGCAGCGAACGTGGCGAAGGTGACGATGCCCCAGCTCGGCGAGAGCGTCGCCGAGGGGACGATCGGCAAGTGGCTCAAGCAGCCCGGCGACCATGTCGACAAGTACGAGCCGCTGCTCGAGGTCATCACCGATAAGGTCAACGCCGAGGTGCCGTCGCCGTACGAGGGTGTCCTCAAGGAGATCCTGGCCGAGGAAGGTGCGACCGTCCCGAACAACGCCGAGATCGCGGTCATCGAGACCGCCGACGAGGGCGCCTCGACCAACGGGGCCGGACCGACATCTGACGCCCCGAAGGCGGAAGCACCGAAGGCCGACGCTTCGACGGCTAAGGCAGCGCAGAAAGACGGTGACAAGGCCGAGCCTGCCGAGTCGACGGCCGAAGCGGCGCCGAAGACCGCCGCGACCGATCCCGTGCCGGTCGCGACGGGCCCGGCAGGGTCGGACGAGTCGGCCGAGAAGGCGTCGACGGCGTCCAGCGCACCGGCCACCGCGGCCTCGCCACCGACGGCCAAAGGCGATCCGGACGCGCGGATGACGCCGGCCGTCCGTCGACTCCTGCGGGAGCACGCGCTCAGCCCCGAACAGATCGTCGGGACCGGCGGCGGGGGCCGGATCACGCGGGACGACGTCCTGGCGGTGGTCGAATCGATCCGCACCGGCGGTGCTGCCCCAGTGCCGGTCATGGGCCAGGCTGCGCCCGCGAGCGCCCCGGCGGCCTCCACCGCGAGCGCCCCGGCGGCGCAGACCGCCGGCCAGCCGGCCACGCTCGCTACACCGGGCGCGGCTCCCCGGGCCGGCCTGCCGACCGCGGCCACGATCGAGTTCCCGGAGGGCACCGACGAGGTCCTCGTGCCGATGACGCAGATGCGCAAGGGCATCGCGGCGCAGATGACCCGCGCACTCCAGGCCCCGCATGCGTACGTCCAGATGGAGGTCGACGTCACCCGGCTCGTGGCGCTCCGCGAGGGCGCGAAGAAGGCCTACCAGGCGAAGGAGGGCATCTCCCTGAGCTTCGTGCCTTTCGTCGTCAAGGCCTCGGCCGAGGCGCTCAAGCGCAACCCCACGTTCAATGCGAACTGGACCGAGGCGGGCCTGGTCGCGAAGCGGCGTATCAACATCGGCGTCGCCGTGGCGGTCGACGACGGCCTGCTCGTGCCCGTCGTCCGTGACGCTGACACGCTCTCGATCCACGGACTCAACGTGGCCATCACCGATGTCGCGAACCGGGCGCGTGCCAACAAGTTCCGCGTCGACGACTTCGGGGGCGGCACGTTCACGGTCGACAACACCGGCTACCTCGGGACCATCCTCGTGATGCCCATCCTCAACGTCCCCGAAGTCGGCATCGTCACGATGGAGGCGATCACCAAGCGCCCGGTCGTCCAGTCGACCCCCGACGGCGACGTCATCGCCATACGACCGGTGATGAACATGGTCCTCGGCGTCGACCATCGCGCCAACGACGGGGCCGGCGGGGCCGCGCTCCTGCGCGACATCAAGTCCTGGCTCGAGAGCGTCGGGCCGGAAACCTCGATCTACTGACGACGGCAGGCCGGCATGCCCGGCCACGCCGCGGGACCTGATGCGGGTCTTCATCACGGGCGGTGCGGGCTTCATCGGGCAGGCCGTCGCGCGCCGGCTGGTCGGTCGTGGTGATCGCGTCACCGCCGTGGTCCGCGACCCCGGGCGGGCCGAAGGGCTCGCGGCGCTCGGTGTCGATATCCGGCAGGGCGATCTGTCGCGGACGGCGGCCATCGTCGATGCCATGCGCGGCACGGACTCGGCGATCCACATGGCCGGCATGTACCGGGTCGGCATCCCGGCCAGCGAGCGACCAGCCATGCACGACGCGAACGTCGGCACCACCCATCGTGTCCTCGACGCGTTTGCCACGGCCGGCCTCGACCGGTTGATCGCGATCTCGACGATCAACGTCGCCGGCAATACCCACGGCCGCATCGTCGATGAGCGCTATCGGCGCGACCTGGGCGAGGGCTTTCTGAGCTACTACGACGAGACCAAGTACCTGGCGCATCGAGCCGTCCAGGAGCGCATCGGCTCGGGCGCGCGGATCGTCATCGCCCTGCCGGGCACGACGTACGGGCCGGATGACCACTCGCAGATCGGCGGGCAGTTGCGTGGCGCCTACCGGGGCACGCTGCCGTACCTCGCATTGGTCGACCTCGGCATCTCGCCCGTGTACGTCGATGACGTCGCTGCCGGCATCGTGGCGGCACTCGATCGCGGGCGGATCGGCGAGTCGTACTTCTTGGGCGGTCAGAACATGCGCCTGCGCGACGCGATGGCGATGGCCGCGCGCCTCGGCGGTCGGATGCTGCCGCGCCTTGAGATCCCGACCTTCTTCATGCGGCTCGGAGCGCGAGCGCCGGCCCAGCTCGCTCGGGCGATGGGTCTTCCGGACGATCTCAGCGAGGTCCTTCGAACTGCGCTGGGTGTGACGTTCTGGGGCTCGTCGGCCAAGGCCGCCACAGAGCTCGGCTACGGGCCACGGGATCTCGCGAGCGGCCTGCGGGCCACGTTCGACGCAGGCTGACCTACACTCCGACCATGGTGCGCGAGCTGCCGATGTTCGAACCGACCGGTGGGCATCATCCGATGCCCGCGCCAGATACGATCGCGATGGGTGGCTCAGCCACTCCGCTCGCCCGGCACCCCGATTGGATCCGTGCCCGGATGCCGTCCGGTGACAACTACCACGCTCTCAAGCGGCTGCTGCGTGGACTCGACCTGAACACGGTCTGCGAAGAGGCGCACTGCCCCAACATCGGGGAGTGCTGGGACCAGCGCACGGCCACGATCATGATCCTGGGCGACACGTGCACCCGGGCCTGCGGCTTCTGTGCCGTCAAGACCGGTCGTCCGACCTGGTTCGATGACGACGAGCCACGACGCGTCGCGGAAGCAGTTGCCGCGATGCAGCTCGAGCACGTGGTCGTCACCAGCGTCGCCCGCGACGACCTGCCCGATGGCGGCGCGCGCATCTTCGCCGAGACGATCACCAGCATGCGCGAGACAAGCCCGGGCATGGGCATCGAGGTCTTGATACCGGACTTCGACGGCTCGGACGATCGACTGCGGACGGTGATGGACGCCCGCCCCGACATCCTCAACCACAATCTCGAGACGGTGCGTCGTCTCCAGAAGCCTGTCCGCAAGCGAGCCCGCTGGGACCGCAGCCTCTATGTGCTGCGTCGCGCCAAGGAGATGGCGCGCGAGATCGGCTACCCCGTCCACACGAAGTCGAGCCTGATGGTCGGCCTCGGGGAGGCGCGGGACGAACTCCAGGAGGCATTCGCGGCGCTGCGCGACAACGATGTCGACATCCTGACGATCGGCCAGTACCTCCGGCCGTCACTGCAGCACCTGCCGCTCGAGCGCTACTACCATCCCGACGAGTTCGCCGAGATGAAGACGGCTGCGCTGGCGCTCGGCTTCAAGCACGTGGAGTCGGCGCCGCTGGTCCGCTCGAGTTACCACGCCCGCGACCAGGTCCCCGATGCGGAGCTGCGACGGCGTCGCCGACAGGCCACGCTCGACGTGGAGGGCCGGGTCGTACCGCTCGCCGGCTGAGCGCGCGCTGCGTTTCAAACGCCCGGTGCCAAAAGTTGCACCCGGAGACCGTTATGGCCGGAAAGCCGCCTGGATCCGGCAGAACTTGCACCACAAGACGCGTTATGGGTCGTTTCGCGCCCAAATCGGACGTCCAGCTGTCATAACGGTCTCCCCATGCAACTTCTGCCAGCAAACGCGCGAATCCGGGTGGAACTGACCGGAGGACGCCGACGTCGGGGCGTCATGTCGCGAGTGCTCGCCCTCGGCCTCGTCGCCGGCGCGTTCCTTGCGGCCGCGTGCGCCGGATCCGCCCCGTCCCCATCCGCTGCCGCGCCGTCGACCGCTCCCGCGTCGGCGCCCGCCGCGTCGGCGGCACCGGCGGGCATCGACCTCACGTCCATCCCGACGGCCTGCGTCGGGCTCGGCGCCGACGACTGCCGACGGGTCGTGGCACAGGTCGCCACGATCGTGCCTGACGGCTCGGCCGTGACCTATGTCCAGGTCGGTCCGTTCGGCTGTGCGGCCGGAGAGGGCTGCGCCGCCTCGCTAGCGGATCGCCCACAGGGCGACGTCACGCTGGAAGCCGGAGCCGGCGCGCTGTCGTATCACGTCACGGTCGTGGGCGACGGGGCGGAGCTCCAGCTCGACCGGCAGGACGCGTTCGGCGTGCTGCTGGGACCGACTTCCCAAGCGCCGGTCACCGCCGGTGCGCGTCCGTTCAGCCTGGGCCACTGCGGCCTGTGGAGCGGCATCGATGCGGGTGGTTCCTGGTGGGATCCGGTGGGGCCGGTCGATGGCGACCACCCCGATGCCATCAATGCGGCCGAGGGCACACTCACTATCGTCGACCCGGACCACGCGACCTTCACGTCACGCGGCGGGTTCACCGTCCAGCTGCAGCGCCACCAGGGCGACAAGTACCTGCCGCTCTGCCAGTAGACGGTATCCTGCGCGTGTGACCCGGCAGCTCTCCCGCAAGATCCCCCTCGCGGAGCTGCACTGTCACCTCGGCGGCGCCGTCACCCCGGCCATCATGTGGGGCATCGCCCACGCGCAGGGCATCAAGCTGCCGACCAAGGACTACTGGGAATTCCGGGACATGATCACGGTCTCGAAGCGTTCCCAGAGCTTCGACGGCTACCTGCAGCTGTTCCACTGGACCGAGCTGATCCAGAGCTCGCCCATCGCCGTCGAGCGGGCCGTCTACGAGGTCGTCGGGGGCGCTTATCGCAAGAACAACATCACGACCATGGAGCTGCGCTTCAACCCGATGAAGCGCAACCGCGGGGGCGAGCAGGACCTCGACCACATCATCGCTGCCGCCCTGCGCGGCATGGACAAGGCGACGCTTGAATACCCGGTCAAGCCCGGACTGATCTTCTGTCTCGACCGCGCGTTCCCCTACGAGCTCAATGAGATCATCGCCGAGAAGGCGATCGGCTGGCGCGACCGAGGCGTCGTCGGCGTCGATATCGCCGGCCCGGAGTCATCGACCTTCCGCGTCGCCGACTACCGCCGCATCTTCCGCCGCGTCCGCCAGTTCGGCCTCGGCATCACCGTCCACACGGGCGAAGCCGGCCCGGTCGATGAGATCGCCCGCGTCGTCGAGCTGCTCGAGCCCGATCGGATCGGGCATGGCGTCAAGGCCGCGTACGACCCGCGGGCGATGGAGATGATCCGCGAGCGCGGCATCGTGCTCGAGATCTGCCCGACCTCCAACCTGAACACCCGGGTGGTGTCTGGCTGGGAGGAATTCCGCTGGATCTTCGACACGTTCCGCCGCAACGCCATCCGGTTCACGATCAACACCGATGGCCCCGAGTTGCTCAAGACCTACATCCGAGACGAGATGGCGACCCTGGGACGACTGGGCATCCTGTCGGTCGACGACCAGGAGCAGGCGGCCGCCACCTCGCTCGCGGCGTCGTTCGTGCCGAACGTGTCCGACGTCCCGGCTCCGCGCCTCGAGCCCGCATCGCGCGGTGTCGTGGAGCGCGAAGAGGCGTAGGGCCCTCGTTCCGCAGGCCCTTCCGTGGTTGGAGAGCGACGAATCCGCTTGTGAACCATCGGTGAGGTGACTGGCTTTCCGTCGTCGACCGCCAGATGCTTCCTCGTCATCGGTGCCGCGACTCATGCGCATGCAGATAGGCGGTTTGAGGCCGCCTGTAGTCGCCTGGGAGATCATTCGCAAGGAGTCCGCGGGAGGCCCGTCGGGCGATGCTCCCTCGGCCGTCATGTCGGTGGCTCCTAGTCCCGAATGGCGTACGTGCAGCAGCGATCGCCGGCCGCGATGTGCGTCTCGCGTTGCACGTCGGCGCCGAGCACCTCGCGGAAGAGGTCGAGTTCCGCCTGGCAGGCGGCGGCGTTGCCGGCTGCGACGTGGTGGATCGCGCAGTTGCGCTCGACGAGGCGGATCACGCCGTCGGCACCGATCACGGCCTCTGCGAGGTAGCCCTGCTCGTCCTGGATCACCGCCAACTCGCGGGCCCGGTCGACGAGTGGGGCACCGGCCGGCAGTCGGTCGGCCAGGCGCTGGCGGACGCGCTCGCTGGTCCGCTGGCGGCGTTCCTCGAAGACGTCGTCGACGAGCCCGTCACCGCCGATCGCCCGGATCGCCGCAAGCAGTCCATTGGCAAGGCCGTCGTAGTTGGTCGGGAAGAGGTCCTGGGCCGCGTCCGTGACGTCGTAGACGTGGCGTGGCCGGCCCACACCGTGGCGGATCGCTCGACGGCTCACCAGGCCGGCCGCCTCCAGCGCGTGGAGTTGTTGCAGCACCCCGGTGCGGCTGGCGCCGAGACCCGCGGCGAGATCCTCGGGCGCTGACGGGCCGTCGTGGCGGAGTCGGAGCAGGAGGTTCCGTCGCAGGACCGACGAGCCACCCAATCCGTCGACGGCAGCGATCGGGCCACGCTCTCCCGTCAGGCTCGGTGTCAGCGGGGCGTCGGGCGCCCCCGAAACGCTGCGCGGCTCGGGCATCGTCCGGGAAGGCTAGCACCGGGATCGTGGTCATGCTGCGGTGATAGGCTCGGCTCGATGGACCTCGACCTCTCCCCGGAGCACGTGCTGCTGCGCGACACGGTCCGGGAGTTCATGGAGACCGAGGTCGCGCCGATCGTCGAGGAACACGAGCGCGAGCGCCGCTTTCCGACGGATATCGTCCGGCGGATCGGCGAGCTGGGCTGGCTCGGGATCCCGATCCCCGAGGACGAAGGCGGGGCAGGCCTCGACACCCTCGCGTATGCCATCGCGATCGAGGAGATCGGTCGGATCTGGGGATCGCTCGGACTGATCGTCGCGGCCCATACGAGCCTGGGCTGCGGCCCGCTCCACCTGGTCGGGACGGACGATCAGAAGCAGCGCTACCTCGTGCCGATGGCCAGCGGCCGCGTCCTCGGGGCGTACGGCCTGACCGAGCCCAGCGCGGGTTCGGACGCTGGCGGGACGCGCACGACCGCCCGCCTCGACGGTGATTCGTGGGTGCTCGACGGTGCGAAGCGCTTCATCACCAATGCGGGCCACGCCGGCACGTACGTCGTGACCGCCAAGACCGGCACGACCGACAAGGGCGAGGCCGAGATCAGCGCGTTCATCGTGCCGGCCGATACGCCCGGTTTCAGCGTCGGGCGGCTCGAGGACAAGCTCGGCCTCCACGCATCAGCCACGGGCGAGCTGCGGTTCGAACGGGCGCGCATCCCGGCCGCCAACCTGCTGGGCACGCAGGGCGACGGTTTCCGGACCTTCCTCAAGATCCTCGATGGCGGCCGCATCTCGATCGGAGCGCTGGCCGTCGGCCTCGCCCAGGCGGCGCTCGATGCGACCGTGCCGTACGCCCAGACGCGCGAGCAGTTCGGACGGCCGATCGGCACGTTCCAGGGCGTGGCGTTCATGGTCGCGGACATGGCGACCGAGATCGAGGCCGCTCGCTCGCTCGTCTGGAAGGCCGCCTGGCTCAAGGACCAGGGCCGCGACTACGGTCTGGTCGCCGCGGAAGGCAAGCTCTTCGCGTCGGAAGTGAGTGCCCGCGCCACTAACGCCGCGATCCAGGTGCACGGCGGCTACGGCTACACGACCGACTATCCCGTCGAGCGGTTCATGCGCGACGCGAAGCTGACCGAGATCGGGGAGGGGACCAGCCAGGTCCAACGCCTGGTCATCGCCCGGAAGGTCCTCGGCCTCCGGGTCGTCTAGGGACGCTCCGAGGACTATCCGACCAGTCTGAGGCGCACGATCAAGCGGTACTGGCTCTTCGCCCCGACGCAGGTCTGCAGTGTCAGGCTCGCGCTGTCCTGCCCGGCGTACGCCCAGGCTCCCTTGTCCGGCGTGGTCACCTTCCACCACGACACCGCATAGGTACGGACCTTGCCGTCCGCCCCGGCGTAGTGGGCCTTCATGCCCTTCTTGAGCCGGCCACGCACGTACGCGTCGTGAAGTGGCTTGAAGACGCTGTGGGCATGACCGAAGAGATAGACGTTGTTGGCTCCAGCACAGCCCCAGCGGTACACGCGGTTGCCCGGGTAGTACGAGGACGAGCAGGCGTACCAGGCGACCGACTTGTTGATGCCGATCGCCGGGATCCACAGGTGGTTGCGACCTTTGAACGACACGGCCGTCCCGGAACCCGAAGCGGGCTTGACCTTGGACACGGTGGTCGCGCGGGGCTCCGGCGTGTTCGGCTTCGGACGGCTGATCCAGCCGGGCAGGGTCGAGATCGTCCGGACGCTGACGGGTCGGATCACGGCCGTCGTCGACTGCCACTCGCCACGGTCGGCCGGCACCGGCGTCGCGGCGCCGTTCGCCGGGGCGGGCGCCACGATCGCCTGGCGTTGCGTGCCGAGGGCCGTCGCGGGCGCGCTGGCCGCGATGAGGTTGACGACCAGGGCGAGGGCGAGCAAGGACCGCGTCGAGCGCGGGGCGGTGGGCATGGACCGAGCATCCCGCTCGGTGCCCCGTCAGACCGTGGCTCGGACGTCCCATCAGCGATGGGAAGGAAGGGGCCCTGACCTTAGTCCCCGGTCCCGGCCGCGACCTCCAACGCTTCGCGGATCGCCGCCTCGAACCGGGGCGACCAGGGCCCCTGGCCGGCGAGCACGTATGGCGACTGCTCGACCGTCTCGTACGTCTGCGCGTCGGTCACGAACGAGCGTGCGCACGAATCGATGCTGGCTCGCAGCTTCTCGAACGATGCCCTGTTCCGGAAGATGTACAGGTGGATGCGCACGGGCTCAGCCTGATCAAGCCCGCTCGCGTCGATGCCGATCGACGTCGGGATGAGCACCCTGTCGTCGCAGCCGGCGTCGCCCGACACGATGTCGCCGATCGTGATGGTTCGCTTCACGAGCTCGGTGGCAATGCCCTGGAAGTCGGCCGGCGTGGGTGCGGGCGGTGACGTCGAGATCGTGCCGCACCCTCCGAGCGCCGCGACGACGAGCGCGGCCGCGACGACGGCCCTCATGGATGGCACGCGCCGCAGGCTAGCATCCGGCCGGCGACAACGCCGCATGGGGGTACGATGGCCGTTCGAGTGAGGCCGCGAGTGACCGCTGCGAATCGAGTGCGACGATCCAGCCGACGGGGTGCCGTCCTCGGTCTGACCCTGCTGGCCGCTGTCGCCCCCGTGTCCGTCGCCGCCGAGATGGTGCCGCCCGCGAACCACCTCGAGACGCCGATGGCCGACCTCGCCATCCTCGAGGCGCCCCTCGACGACGCTGGCGAGCCGGTCACGCCGTCGCTCCTCGTCCTCGACGCTGCGGACCCCGCGCCCGCCCATGCGCGGTTGTCCGTCCTGCAACGGCGGCAGGCGTGGGACAGGGTCGCCATGCTCGACATCGATCTGGAGCGCGACGACGTCACCGTTCGCTGGCTGGTCGCACTGGGCCCTCGCAAGTTCGCATTGGTCGCGACGGCGCCCATGTCGGCCACAGGGACGGGCCACGCCACGGTCGTCGGCCTGGAGCTGCGTGAGGGGTCCGGGTCGACGGAGATCGTCGAGACCGCACGGACGCGCCTCGACCGGGCCATCGAGTCCGCCGGCGCTGCGGACGTCGACGGGTTCGGAGAAGCCGAGCTCGTGGCCGGCCTGCGACCGATGTACGACAGCAGTGGCTCGTGCGGCACGACCTCGCTCCGGGTGATGGACAGTGCCTCGCTCGACGTCCGCCGGTCGATCGACATGGCCGGCGCTCTTGGCGGCGGCGTCCTGGGGCGATGGGACGACGTCCCGGGCGATGACCTGCTCGTGTACGCGACACCCGACTGCGGGCCGGTCGACGCCCGGCTCGTGACGACGCGGCTCCGTGACGGCACGCAGTCAGCAGTGGCGGGCCTGATCGATGGTCCTGCCGCTGGCGCCGTGCCGCCGATCCGGTTGCGGCTGGAAGGTGCGGCACGTGACCGAGCGGTGGTGCCCCTGACCGACGGTGTCGGCATCGTCGACGCGGGCACCGGTGAGCTGCACAGGATCGCCGAGGAGCCCGGCATCCCGCTCGTGGCCGGCCCCGATCCGGACGCGCGCGGGCCGGCGACCCGGATCGCCTGGTTCGATGGCGATCTCCACGCAGAGCGCTTCCGCGTCGAGCGGGACGGCGTCATCGTCGGGTCGGCCCGGAGCGACCTCGATTTCCAGGCGCTTGACGAAGGACGCAGGAGCCTCCTCGTGCGGGCCATCCACACGGACGTCTTCACGCACGGGATGTCCAGCGCATGGCTGGGTGATGCCGTGGACGATGGCTGCCCCGATCTGATCCTGCCCGGCGCGATCCTGCCATGCGGCACCGAGACGATGCGGCCGGCGGCCGCGTGGCTGGCGACGCGGCCGGTCGCGGCGATGCCGATCGAGGGGCGGCGCGGCTTGCTGGTCGCGGCCGGGCTCGGCTGGGATCCGGACGTGGGCTTGCCGCTCACGCCGACTCCCTTGGCCGCGGGACAGGACGGCTGGTGGCGCCACGGACCGTCGACGCCGTTCGCGATCTCGGAGGTCCGCGGCAACGACACGATCTATTTCCAGGAGTTCCCACGGCCCGCCGCCACGATCGAGAAGACCACCGCGCGCGACGGGACGACCCTGCTCCCGGGCTTCACCGGCACGCGGTTGTTCGTGCTCGCCACACCGCTGGGCGAGGACGAGGAGGGGCCGGACGTCGCGCCAGCCAGCCTCGAGGGCCTGACCACGGGTGCCGCGCCAGGCGGCATCGTCACGACCGTCCGGGTCCCGGTGCCGCCAGGCAACGAATCCGGTCGGGATGGCTCCTACACGTCGCTGTCCCTCGACGACGTCCGCTTCGGCGATGGGCGGCCGGCGAGCCGCTGGGCGATCCAGGTCGTGCCCGTCAACGACTGGGGCGAGGTGGGCCTCCCGGTCGTCCGTACCATCACCCGCGACGCGGTCGGCCCGACTTTCAACCTCCAGACGCCGTTCACGAGTCCGGTCTGGCCATTCCCCGCACGCCTCTCCGGGCGAACGGAGCCGGGTTCGACCGTGATCTTGGAGGGTGCCGGCGCCATCCCGGTCGACGAGCGCGGGCGCTTCACGATCGAGACGCATCTCGCTCCGTGGCCGCAGACGCTCAGGCTGACCGCCACGGACGCGACTGGTAACGCGTCCGTCGCCGAGTTCTCGGTCGTCGGCGGCGTCGACTATCGGCAGTTCCCGTGGGCGCTCATCGCAGCGTTGTCGCTGCTGGGCGTGGTGGGCGCCCGCGGCTTGGCCGCCGCCGGACGGACGCGCAGCGGCGCGGTCGAAGCGACGCTGTGGTCGACCGGGACGCTCGACGAGGCGTCGATGCCGGAGATCGAGGAGCTGCCGCCGGGCGCCGGCCTCGCCCGCCGCTGAAGGGACGCCCTGGCTAGCGCTCGCGCGCGCGACGCTTGGCGTCGCGGAGTCGCGAGATGGTGTCCACGGCCGGGGCTGGCTCGATCACGGGCGCTGGCTCCACCACGGGCGTCGGCGCAGGACCCGGCGCGGGCTCCGAGGACGCCGCAGGCGGTTTGGCCGGAGTCGCAGTAGGCGGTGCTGGCGCGGCAGGCGCGGATGCGGGCTCCGGCCGTCGTAGCAATGCAGCCCGTGTCTCGGCCGACGTCGCCCGTGCACGGGCCGCGAGCAGGCTCTCACCCGTCGCCGTGCGCTCGGCTGTCACACGTCGACGGCGTGGGAGGTCGCGCACCCACGCGCCCGCTGCTGCGAATTCGCGTCGGCCCACCGACACGCGCCGAAGCGCGATGTCGAGCGGCCACAGCAGCAGGGCGATGACGAGGAGCAGCGGCCACAGGTCGGTCGAGCGCGAGGTCGTGCGCAGGTCGTGCAGCCACGGATCGAGCGGCGTCTCGATCTCGCTGCCACCCGTGGACGTCCGCAGCGCGGCCAGGAACGGCTCGTTCGCGCCGAGCAGGCGGTATTCGGCCGCTGTGGGCGCCACGAGGCCGACCGTCCGCCCGAGCGGCGTCGAGCCCGGTCGGGTCTGGGTGATGCGCAGCCCGTATGCCCCCGACTCGATCTCGCCCAGCGGCGCCTCGTAGACACCAGGTGCGACCTGGACCAGATCGACCTCGCTCGAGCTGAAGTCGGGACCGACCAAGACCGCCGACGTCGAAAAGAAGTCGCGCGGCGAGCCGTCGGCGTCGACGCTCTCGACGTGGAGTGTCGTTTGCCCGCCGCGCTGGTCGAACGCCGCCTCGATGCCGCCGGTCTCCTCGCCGGGGAAGGTCCACGACACCAGCTGACTGAAGAATCGTGAGAAGCCCTCCCAACCGACCCAGTCGCGGGCCCAGCGCCCGGTGGAGTCAGACGTCCACGCGACGGACCGGCCGAGGCCGTACTGCCACTGGGCCAGGAGCGGGTCGTCGCGCGCCGTGACCAGCACGGTCTGCGCGGCCGGCTTGGCCGTCGTGCCGTTGTACCCGCGCAGGCGCGGCAGGGCATCCAGACCGCGCAGGATCGGCGACGAGGAGGTCAGGATCGGGAAGAACGGCTCCTCGATGATCTGCTGGCCGGAGACTTGCTGGGTCTCCTTGAGGAAGATGTCGGGGATGCTCGCCGGGTTCGCGGCGTCGTAGAACCGGCCACCGCCCTGCTGGGCGAGGCCCTGCAGGAACGGGTTCGAGCCGCCACCCGCACCGACCGTCGAGAGCGTGATCCCGGCCGCCTTCATTCGCTCGATGATCTGGTCGTACTGCCCGGAGCTCGACCAGCCGTCGGTGAGCAGGATGATGTGGCGCCGGGTGGCGTTCGCACCCTCGAGCGACTCGACCGCCTGCTCGAGCCCCGCGAAGATGTTCGTCTGGCCAAGCGGCTGGATGCCCGCGATCTGGCCTTGCAGGTCGTCGACACCGCCGAGCGGCTGGGTGCGCACGACCCAGTGCGCCTGCTCGTTGAATGCGACGACGCCCAGCTCGTCGCGCTCGGTCAGGGCGGCGGCGGCGCGCAGGATCGCCTCCTTGCCGATGTCGACCTTGCGCACGCCGCCGATGCCGGTACCACCGCCCTGACCGCCGTTGAACGTGTTGCAGTGGCAGGCGTCCATGGATCCCGACTGGTCGATCACGACGACGAGCGCGACGTCGGGTTGCTTCTGACGGTCGCGCACGCCCATGTCGACCGGCAGCGATCTCCTCGAGCGGCGTCTTCTGGTAGCCGCCGGCTCCGTAGGAGTCGGGGCCGCCGATCATCACCAGGCCGCGGCCGATGTCTCGCACATAGACCTGGAGCGCCGCGAGCTGACGGTCCGACAGGCGGGTCCGCGGAACGTCGACCAGCACGACGCTGTCGTATGTCGCCAACTCGCCGAAGTCGGTCGGCAGGGCCTCGGGCACGATCGTGTCGACCTTCTGGCGCTGCGCCGTCAAGGCAGCCACCAGCTCATCGGCGACGACCTCGTCGCCGGCCAGGACGAGCGTCCGCGGCTCGCCTTTCACGATCGTGATCGAGTCGCCGCGGTCGTTCTGGCTGAACGTATCGCGAGCTGCTTCGACGACGACCCGGAACGTGTGTAGGCGCGCTTCGGTCGGCGTCACATCGAACGTGACGTGCGTGAGCCCCTCCTCGAGCGTCACTCGCTCGGTGGCGACGAGCTCGCCGCTGGCGAACAGGCGCACGGTCGCCGGCTGGCGCACCGACGAGCGGATGTCGGCCCCGACCTCGATGGACTCACCCAGGTTGGCCGTCGAGGGGGTGGTGACGCGCTCGACGAAGACCTCGTCGCCGCTGCCCAGCCCGATCGTCCGCGTCTCGATGACGATGTCGCGTGACGCGGCCAGCGCCGCCTCGGCCTGGCCGCCGCCGGTCGTGTCGTTGCCGTCGGACAGCAGCACGACGCGCTTTTGGGCGTCATCCGGGAACAGCGCGCTGGCCAGCCGCAGCGCGGCCCCGATGTCGGTCGCACCGCGCACCGGGGTCGATGCGAGCCGGTCGATCTCCGCGAGCTCGGACGGCAGGCGCTCGACGAGGGCGTCCTTGCCGAACGCGACGATCCCGGCGACGTCACCCTCGGGGATCTCGGCGAGCGTCTCGCGCAGGAATGCCAGCGCGTCCTCGCGGCCCGCGTTGCCGACCGAGTCGGACATGTCGACGACGAACACGGTAGCGAGCCGGTCGACGGGCAACACCAGCCGGAATCCGGCCAACGCCAGGACCAGCGCGACCAGCAGCACCGTGCGGATCGCCAGCGCGACGCGCCGGCGGCCCACGCCGACCCGGCGCCGGGCGCTGAGATACAGCCCGATTGTGATGGCGAGGACCGGGATCAGCAGCAGCAGCGCGAGCGGGGCGTCGAAGCTGATGCCCATCAGGTCGCCGTCTCCGCGCCCCGGCCGAGACGGCCGGCCACCGCGCGACGCAGGCGGACAAGCCCGTCACGGTGGTAGAGCGCCCACTCGACGCACAGCACCCCGAGGATCAGCAGGACGATCGGGATCCACAGCTCGTCGCGGGTGGTGGGCCGCTCAGTGGCCGTTCCCGGCTGGCCGCCGGTGCCCGGGGCGGGCGAGGCGACGGCAGACGTGCCGAGTGACTCGACCGTCGCTGGGGAGCCCGGGGCGATATTCGATTCGTCGACGTCGAACAGGTCGACGACGAAGCGGGCCGGCGCGAGCGGGTCGTCGACGATCGGCGCCGCGGAGGCGCCGGGCGGGGCGCTCGGGCGACTCGTCGGCGAGGCCGACGGACTCGCGCTGGGTGCCGCCGTCCCGCTCGGGGCGGCGGATGCGGCCGGGTCGACGATTGGAGCGACGGTGTAGACGCCGGGCAGGTCCGTATCCGCGTAGGTGACCGTGATGGCTCCGGCGGCCGTGCTGCTCGGCACGAGCTCACTCGACGTGCCGTCGGGCCGGGTGACGGTCAGCCCGACTGCCCCGACAGGGATCCGGAGCTCCACCGGCGATCCCGGGTCGACTGCCTCCGTCGGCGCGGTCGACGCGCCAAGCAGCTCGCCGGTCAGGTTCGCGAGCAGGATCGGGAACGCGACCTGCAGCGGCAGGTCGGACCGGCGGGGCTCGAACGCCAGCACGGCGGCATTGACGCCGTCGCGGTTGCCGGCGTACAGGAGGGGTGCGCCGCGCGGTCCCGGGACGATCGTGCGCGCCCAGCTCGGTGGCGTCAGCTTGACCGCTTCGGAGATGTGGGTCGTCGAGAGGTCGACGTAGCGCAGGACAGGCTCGTCCGGGTCCAAGGTGCCGATGCCGGGGTTGGTGAGCTTGCCCGCGACCTCGCCGAGGGCGCTGGTCCGCGGTGGCGCGATCGCCAGGACCGGGGTCCGCGGCAGCGTGGCCGGGAGGTAGTCCTCGAAGATCACGAGATCCCATGGTCGGCCGTCGCTCCGCTCCGTTCTTGGGCCGTACTCCGCCGGTGTCACCCCGAACAGCTCGACGTCCGGGAGGAAGGAGAGCGCGGTCTCGAGATACGGATCGCCCTGGCCGACGATGAGGATCAGCCGTGTCCGGTCGGGCGGGATGACGGCCCACGCCCGGTCGTCGACCGCGAGCTGGTCGGGTTGCGTCGTCACAGCGGCATCGGCTCCGACCAGCCGCACCTCCACGGTGCGGACGTCGCGCGGCAAGTCGTCGACGATGATGTCGGCGTGTGCCTGCGCCTCGAGGCGGACATCACGGACTTCGATCAGCCGGTCATCGCCCCATAGCTCGAGCCGCCGGCTGGCGACCTCGAGATCGAGGTTGGCGATGCTCACGAACACCGAGCGTGTCACGGCCGATGGCGACGTGCGCACCGCCAGCGCGACGATCGCCTGGTTCTTCCGCTCGCGTCCGACCGACAGCACCTTGATGCGGGCGTTGACCCTGGCGGTCGGCTTGGTGGCCAGGGCGGCATCGGTCGCGACCAGCACTTGGGCATCACCCGAACGCGCGGCCAGCTTGGACGCAAGCTCGAGCGCGTCACCAAGGTCGCCCCGGGTGCGTGTGATCGGGATCGTGTCGATCGCCTGCCGGACGCGGGCGAGATCGGTCGACTCGTTGACGACGATCCGGGCGCTCCGATCCGCGGCGATGACGCTGACTTTGCCGCCGGTCGGCAGGTCCTTGAGCGCGTCGATCGCGACCTGCTTGGCGGCCGTCAGCCGGTCCGGCACGACGTCGGTCGCGGCCATGCTGGCCGACGTGTCCATGACCAGCACGATGTCGCGGGCCAGGCCCGCCGGTCGCTCCAGGAAGGGCCGCGCGGCCAGCAATGCGAGGGCGATCACCAGCAGCAGCTGGAGGAGTAGCAGCAGGCTGCGGCGCAGCTTTTGCCACGGCGCGTTGGCCTCGACGTCCGCGACGAGCCGGGTCCACAGCAACGTCGAGGGGACGACCGCTTCGTCACGGCGCAGCTTGAGCAGGTACATGGCGATGACTGCTGGCACGAACAGCAGCCCGAGCAGCGCCAACGGCGTCGTGAACGGCATCGCGCGGTCCTAGCCGAGGACCCGGCGGCGGCGCAGCTCGGCGAACATCAGGTCGGCGAGGTTGACGTCCGACGCGAGATCGACGTAGCTGGCCCGCCGCCGAGCGGCCAGATCGGCGAAGCCCGCCTTCCAGGCCGCCAGCCGGTCCTTGTAGGCATCGATCGTGGTGAGGTCGGCGGTGATATCGACCCGCTCGTCGGTCTCGGTGTCGACCAGGCGTAGGTCGCCTTCCAGGGGCGGGTCGAGCTCATCGGGCGACAACACGTGCAGCACGATCAGCTCGGAGCCGGTCGCCGCGAGCTCGCGGATCACCCGGTCGGCGCCGGGATCGAGCAGGTCACTGAGCAGGACGATGACCCCCCGGCCGTGGAGCTGCGCCGCGGCGTGTCTGGCGGCCGCCACGAGATCGGTCGTGCCCGCCGATGGCTCGATCGCCGACAGGTCGGCGAGGAGCCGGAAGACGCGCCCGGATCCGCGGAGCGCCGCGCGACGCCGGGCGACACGGCCGGTCAGCGCGCTCACCGCGATGCGATCCTCGCTGGCGAGGCCGATATAGCCGAGCGCCGCGGCGGCGCGCTTCGCGAACACGAGCTTCGAGGGGTGCCCGGTGGCCATCGACGCGGACGCATCGACCAGCAAGGTGACGGTGACGTCCTCTTCCTCGACGAACAACTTCACGAACAGGCGCTCCAGCCGGGCGTAGACGTTCCAGTCGAGCTGGCGAAGGTCGTCGCCGAGCGTGTATTCGCGGTAGTCGGCGAACTCGACCGACTGGCCGCGCTTGACGCTCCGCCGCCCGCCCTTGAGCCCGCCGCGGACCGGCGAGCGCATCAGCAGTAGGAGTCGTTCGAGCTGGCGCAGGAATGCCTCGTCGAAAACGGTCGGGTCGACCTCGCTCGGCAGGAAGACCTGGCGAGTGCCGGCCGCAGGCACGACGGCCGCCGGTGGAGCGCCCGCGGTCGGCGAGGCCCCGGCGTCGAGGCTCGATCGCTCGGTCATGACCGCCCCGCTATTCGACGGTCGGGACGGCGACGGCGTCGAGAACGGCGCGGATGGTCGATTTGGTGGTGATCCCCTCTGCCTCGCCCTCGAAGTTGAGGATGATGCGGTGGCGCAGCGAGGGAAGGGCGACCGCCCGGACGTCGTCGGTCGAGACGTTGAACCGGCCGTCGAGGAGCGCGTAGATCTTGCCCGCGGTGACCAGCGCCTGGGCGCCTCGAGGTGAGCCGCCGTAGCGGACGTAATCGCGGACCAGGGCGGGCGCCCTGCCGTTGTCGGGGTGGGTCGCGGCCAGCAGGCTGACCGCGTACGCGGTCACATGCGGAGCGATCGGCACTGCGCGCGCGAGCCGCTGCATCTCGACGATCTCGGCCGCGGTGCACACCTTCTGCGCCGTTGCGGTCTCTGCGCCGGTCGTGCGGTCCATGATGGAGATCAGGTCGTCTTCGGACGGGAAGGGGACCATGACCTTGAACATGAAGCGGTCGAGCTGCGCCTCGGGGAGGGGATACGTGCCTTCCATCTCGAGCGGGTTCTGCGTCGCCAGGACGAAGAACGGCGGATCGAGCTTGTAGCGCTGGCGAGCCACCGTGACCTGGTGCTCCTGCATCGCCTCGAGCAGGCTCGACTGGGTCTTGGGTGTCGCCCGGTTGATCTCGTCCGCGAGCACGAGGTTCGCGAAGATCGGGCCGGCCTGGAACCTGAAGACGCGCTGGCCATCCTCCTCGATCAGGATGTTCGTGCCGGTGATGTCGGCCGGCATGAGATCGGGCGTGAACTGGATACGATTGAAGGTGCAATCGATCACGTCGGCGATGGTCCGGACCAGCATGGTCTTGCCGAGCCCGGGCACGCCCTCGAGCAGGACGTGGCTGTTCGCCAGCAGACCGGTCAGCGTCTGGCGGACGAGATCGCGCTGGCCGACGATGACGCGGCCGACCTCGCGTTCGATGGCCCCGGCGCGTTCGGCGAAGGCTTCGGGAGCGAGTCGCTGGGTGGGATCGAGCGTGGTTGGCGCTTCCATGCGGCCTCCGGTGCAGCGTCGACGGGCGACGCCCTAGTTGGACGGATCGAGCGAGCTGAAGTAGTCGCGCACGTAGTCCTTGACCGAGAGCGGCACATAGCCACGGTCGAGCGATGTCTGTGCGTAGGTCAAGAAGTCGGTGTAGACCTGCTGGTAGGGCGTCAGCGCGCCGTTGTTGGTGCCGCTGCCGACCTGGTTGCCCTGCTGGGTCTGCCCGTCGCCGCCGGTACCCGCGACGTATGACGGATCGCCGGGCTTGCCGACGCGATCGAACGGCGCGAACACCGACGACAGGTCCTCGCCAAGTTCGGCGGGTCGGTTCGGATTGGTCGGGCCGGCCGGAAGGCCGTTGCCGCCGTTGCCTTGGCCGAGCGAGCGCGCATTCGAGCCGCCCCCACCGACGGCGCCCTGGCCCTGGCCTTGCCCTTGCCCCTGGCCTTGGCCTTGCCCCTGACCCTGCCCCTGACCTTGCCCCTGGCCCTGGCCTTGGCCTTGGCCCTGACCCTGACCCTGACCCTGACCCTGCCCCTGGCCTTGGCCTTGGCCCTGACCCTGACCCTGACCCTGCCCCTGGCCTTGGCCTTGGCCTTGCCCCTGACCTTGGCCACTCGGCCGCGGGCTTCCTTGTGCCTGTCCCTGACCCTGACCTGGTCCCTGGGCCTGTTGTCCCTGTCCCTGGCGACCCGCGTCTGCCAGCTGGCGGCGCGCGTCCTGGAGGCGCGAGGCGGCCTCGGCGAGGTCCCGGTTCGTGTTGATGTTGGCTTGGGCGCCGGCCAGCGACTCCCCAAGACGATCGAGGGCGGAGCGCGCCCCTTCGGCGTCGCCCTGGGCCAGGCTCTGAGCCGCGTCACGCAGGGCAGTCGCTGCGGCGCCATCGGCGCTGGACGCGGTCGACTGCATCTCAGCCAGCTGGCGGGCCAGCTCGCGGCGTTCCGCGTCGGTCATCTCGTCGAGCTTGTCCGCGAGCTCCTCGAGGTCCTCCTTGGTCTTTTGTGGATCGCCGTCTCGGTTCGCGTCGGGGTTGCCGGTTGCCGCGCGCGAGAGTGACCGCGCGAGCGAGGTCATCGATGAGGCGCGTTGCTCCGTGGCCGGGTCGATCCGCGAGCGCACCTCGCTCTCGACCGCGCCGAGCTGGCGCAGGTTGGCGGCGAGTTCGTCGGGCTTCTCGCGGAGCTGCCGGGCGAGCTCCCGGAGCTCCTCCGCGAGCCGCGTCCGTGGATCCTGTGCGTCGCGGCCCTTGCTCTCGAGGTCCCGGGCGAGGTCCTCGAGCCGATCGGCCTGGCGGTCCGCGGTCTCACGGACGGCACGCTGCTGCGCGATGACCGCGTCCTGTGGGTTCGGTAGCACCAGCACCGGGACGAGGAGCACCACGGCGGCGAGCGCGGCCATCGCCGGTGTCCTGGAGAACCGCGGCGTGAAGAGCGCGGGCGCGGTCCGTAGCGCCTTCAACGCGTCGCGCCGCTGCCGCCGGACGAAACGGTCGGTCTCGGCAGCTTCATCGACCGCCGCCGTCGCCGCGTCGAGATCGAGCTCATCGGACGGCGGTGTCGCCGACGCCGGGAATCCCACAGCGAGCTCCATCGCGGAGGACACGCGATCGCCGAGGCCGCCCTCGACGTCCACGGCCAACGCCGTCTCGCCGAGGGACGGTCGAGCACGGATGACGAACCCGAGCAGCACCAAGAGCACGACGATCGGGATGGCGGCCGCGATCACCGGCGCAACCTCGAGCGGGAAGAATCGGGCGACCGTCCACAGCGCGGCCTCGCCCACAGCGATCGCCGCCAGGGCGAGCCATGTCCGTCGGACGATGCGACGCAGCCACAGCCTTCGCTGGTGCGGCGCCAGCGTCGCCCGCAGGGTGTCCAGCGAAGGGTCGAGTTCGCCGGACAGCGCCTGGCGCGGGTCTGGCGGGATGACCGTCGCCTGGGCGTCCGGTCGTCGCCGTCGGCGTCGAGGGTCAAGGCGTCCGCGGAGCGAGGTCATGCCACGGACCTCGGCGTGCGCCGCGGGCGTCGCAGATGCCAGCGGCGTGTCGGGGAGACCGCCTGGACGGAGAGGAGGATGAAGATCACGGATAGCACCAGCCACGTCGCCACGCTCTTGGTCCAGAGCGTGTCGCGCTGCGGGCCGAACTGCTGCGTCGGGTCGACGACGTCATTCCCCACGAAATCGCCGCTCGATGGTGGCATCGTCCACCGCGACGAGCCCCGGCTCGGCGAAGCCCTTCTCGGGGATGGCCGGCATCGGCGCCGGCATCGGGACTCCCTCACCGCCATTGATGATGACCCCATCGGTCGAGGGCACCAGGCCGTTCGTGAACCCACACCAGCTGCCGCCGAACGTCGATTTCGGTGCCGCACAGGACGTCGGCCTGGGCGATGAATGGGTTGACCCAGGCAAGCGGGGTCGGAGTGCGGATCCCGAGCGGGCCCGGCCGGCGGTTCCCGAGCGCGTCGAACGCGCCCATCGCCTGCCAGAAGACCAGCAGGAAGATCGTGCCGATCGTGATCGCCAGGACGCCGAAGATCGTGATCGCCGTCGATGCGGTCGTGCGCTTGACGATGCTGGAGCACAGCAGGCCGAACGAGCCCAGGCCGAGCGCCGTCACGATCAGCACGATGTATCCACGCAGCACGTCATCGGGACCGACGCCGCCGAACACGAAGACGACGGCCATCAGCGGGATCGACGCGGCGATCAGCAGGAAGACGTAGATCAGCGCCGACAGCAGCTTGCCGATGACGATCGCAAGCGAGCTGATCGGTGTCGTGACCAGCAGCTCGAGCGTCTGCTTCTCGCGCTCCAGCGACACGGCACCCGCGGTCGACGACGGTGCCAGGAACACGACTTGCAGCGTCATCAGCATCAGCAGGGCCGCGAAGATGCCCTGGCCGATGGCCGGACTCGCCGCCGCATTCGTGCCACCGAAGCCTGTGTTGAAGCTGGCTTCCATGATCTTCTCGACCATGAGCGCGAAGCCGCCGAGGAGCGACAGGTAGATCGTCAGGATGATGAAGGCGCGCCGCCCTCGCATGCGGCCGCGAAGCTCCTTGACGCCGATCGCCATGACGCCGCCGATCGTCCGCGCGAAGAGGGAGAAGCGCGGGGCCTCTGGCTGGAGCGGCGGTGCGGTCAGCTCGGCCATCGTTCGATCCTCCTAGGCCGCGGCCACTGGCTCGCGGTCGGGCGAGGTGACCTGCAGGAACAGCTCCTCGAGGTCGCTGGCGGCCCGCGCGAAGCTCACGATCGGCATACCAGAACTGACGGACGTGGCCAGCAGCCTGGCCGACGCCGCGTCGTCGCCGCGGAACCCGAGTTCGATCGTCCCGTCGTCCAGCAGCACCGCCGACGCCACGTCCGGGTCGGTCGAGAACCGGTCGCGCGCCGCTTCGAGGGCCTCGCCCTCGAGCAGGACGCGGACCCGCAGGACCGCTCCGAACCGGAGGCGCTTCTCGATCTCGGCTACGCGGCCCTGGGCGAGCACCTGCCCGCGATCGACGATCGCGACGCTGGTGCACAGCTCCTCGAGCTCGGGGAGGATGTGGCTGCTGATCAGGATGGTCTTGCCCATCGAGCGCAGCTCGCGGAGCAGCTCGCGCAGTTCGACCCGGGCACGTGGATCGAGGCCCGAGGCCGGCTCGTCGAGCAACAGGACCTGCGGATCGTGGACCAGGGCATGGGCCAGGCAGAGCCGCTGCTGCATGCCGCGCGACAGCGTCGCGACGTAGTCGTTGCGCTTGCCGGCGAGATCGACCAGCTCGAGCAGGTCGCTGATCACGCGACGCCTGGCGGCGGGGGCGATGCCGTAGCAGCGGGCGAAGAAATCGAGGTACTCCCAGACCTTCATGTCGTCGTAGACGCCGAACGCATCCGGCATGAACCCGAGGACGCGGCGCACCTGGTCCGGGTTCCGCGTGACCGACATGCCGGCGATCTCGGCGGTCCCGGCCGATGGCTCCAGCAGCGTCGCGAGGATGCGCAGCGTCGTCGTCTTGCCGGCGCCGTTGGGGCCGACCAGACCGAAGATCTCACCCTGCTGCACGCTCAGATCGACGCCCGCGACGGCGAGCGTGCCGTCGTAGCGTTTGACGAGGCCATCGGTGCGGACGATCTCGGTCACTTGACGTTCCCCGTGATCGACAGGTCGAGCATGAAGCTGACCCCGTCGCTGAAGTCGTTGACGAAGCGTACGAGAACAGTGCCGGTAGCCGGGTCGACATAATTGCCTGGTTCCGCGACGGCGTAGCGCGACCCACCGGCCAGGTGCGGCAGCCGCCGCCAGGTCCCGGTGGTCAGGTCGTACAGCTCGACTTCGGGCAGACCGTCGAATGGGGGCTGGACGCAGCCCTCGGCGGGCGGGTTGCCGCAGGTCGCCGGGATCGCAGGTAGGGGCTCGACCAGCTTGGGCTCGGCCCCGGGAAGCCCGAACTCGCCGAAGTTGAAGCCGATCGCCAGCTGCGTGGCATCGATCGTGCCGTCGAACGAGATGGGACGATAGGCGAGCTCCGCCGAGCCGCGTCCGAAGCCGATGCTGAACGGGTCCTTGTTGAAGAACGCCGCATCGCTGGACACGACCGTGTTGCGCAGCAGGTCCTGGCGGAAGGTCGTCTTGCCGCTGACCTTGATGTCGGCCGGCAGGAACCACAGGATGTTGCCTGTCCGGCGAGCCTGCTGACCCTCGATCTCGACCGTCAGAAGCTCGCGGTCCGACCACGCCAGCACGACCGCGCCGTCGGCCGGCAGCTGGCCGGTGAAGCCCCAGTTGGGATCGAACGTCAGCTGGTCGATGATCGTATGGCGTGCGTACTGCCGCGCGCCATCCTCGCCACCGGCCTGGCGTGGATCGCCGAAGAAGACCTGCCCGACGATCTTGTCGGAGAGCGGCTGGCCCATCTGCACCGCCTGCAGCGCGACGTCGACCGACGCGCTCTGGCCCGGGGCGAGGTCAGCGAGCTTCGCCACCGTGCCGCCCAGCACGACGGCCGGTGCCTTGAGCGTCTCGTCGGAGGCATTCGTCACGGTGCCCTGGAGGCGGCCCTCCACGAGGCGAAGATCGGCCTGGACGAGGGGGACGGTCACGGCGCTCTCCGCGCGGATCGTCCGTAACGAGCCGAACCCGACGCCGAGGTCGCGGACGCGTGACGGGTCGCCCTGGAGGACATCCAGGCTCGCAGTCGCGCCGTTCCCCATGAAATCGCCGTTGATCGGCGAGGACAGCAGCGCCCCGCCCGGGACGCGGACCTGGTAGGAGCCGCGCGACGGCGAGAAGACGCCGAGGTAGGCCTGTGCGAGGCCCTCGGTGGCGCCGGGGGCACCGCGGACGATCGCGACCTCGTTGACGATGATGTCGCTGCCACGCAGCAGTGATCCGAAGCCGTAGGCACCGATCGCGAACGCCACGATCAGTGCCGGCATCGTGACCCATGCCCATTCGCGCTTGTCGAAGTGGCGCAGGACGAGGTAGTTGATCGGCCCGATGAGCAGGATGTAGCCGCCCAGGAGGGCGATGAGCCCGGTCACGGGCGGCAGCGCGAGCGTCGGCAGCTGGCTCGCTGCCTGGACGATCTGACTGTCATCACCCATCGCCCCGCCGCCGGCCGAACGTGTCGGGATGAGCCGGCGCCACAGGCCCTCGGCCATGCGCGTGCCGGTGATCCAGTTCGCGGTCGGGTCGAAGCCGACGATCGACACCGCACCGGTGCCATACGGCAGCTCAGCCGCGACCGTCTGGTCACCGACCGTGGCCAGCGCCCGCCCACTCCCCAGCTCGCCGGACAGTGCGGGCAGGTCGGTCGCATCCTTCGGGAGCTCGCCGAGCAGGGCGACGAGCGACGCGGGCGCGACGTCCGTGGTCGTCGTCGGACGATAGGGCAGGAGGTCATCCGGGAAGGCGGACAGGCTGGCCGGGCCGGCAGTGCCGCCGACGATCACCAGCCGGCCGCCACCGGCGACCCAGCCGCGCAGGGCGGCGATCTGATCGGTGCCGAGTTGCGCGGAATCCATGTCCTGCCAGATCAGTCGGTCGAGCACGCCCCACGCCTCGACACGGGTCGGCAGGTCGGCGACATCGAGGGCCACCGTCAGCGGCTTGACGTTGTTCATGTTGGGCAGCAGGTCGAGATCGCCGATCACGTCGCCTGGCCGCTCCGCGACGATGCCGACGATCATCTGGGTCCCGTCGTGGATCGTGAACGCCGCCTGGGTGGTCGCGATCGTCGAGGCGCCGGAGACGAGGCTGATCTCCAGCTCGCGACCGAAGCCCGGTGGCTGGACGTAGAGCCGATGCGTCTTGTCGGACTGGGTCGGTGCCTCGATCAGGGTCCCGAAGCGGGTCCGGCCCTGCGTGCCACCGGTCAGCCGGAGCTCGCCGACGATGGGCGGCCCGTCGTTCTTGAGTCGGACGTCGATCGCCATCCATGAGCCGACGCGGGCGTGGCCGTCCAGGAGGACGGTGGCCTCGATCGTGAGACCTGGCGGTGGGGTCACCGCCGCGATCGGTCGTCCGTTCGCCTCGACCGGCGTGACCAGCAGCCCGGCGACCAGAGCGACCGCTGCCAGGACGCGCAGGGACCGCGTGACGGGTGAGACCAATTTCGACCCTCGTTGAGGCAAGCGGACTCCGAAGCTCGTGGTCGGGTGGGTGATCGCAGCATGGACGCCTGATCCCCCGCGAAAGTTGCGCCCCTTCGTGACGATGTCGGGCCGCCGACACGGCGGTCGCGGTCTCGACTGGACCTATCGTACGATGGGTCTGTCCCATGAGCCGCCGGCCGCGTGCCGTCATCCTGAAGGATCCGTGCCCAACCTCCGACCTTTTCGCGCCCTGCGCTTCGAGCCGTCCAGCGTCGGGGACATCGGAGCCGTCGTCGCGCCGCCGTACGACGTCATCGACGCCGCGCTGCGAAAGCGGCTGATCGCCCGGCATCAGGCCAACGTCGTCCGGTTGGATATGCCGGTCGAGGAGGTCGGCGACCAGCCCGACGACCGCTACCGGCGCGCAGCCAGGACGCTCGCCACCTGGCGGTCGGACGGGACGCTGCGCAAGGATCCGCACCCATCCGTGTACGCCTACGAGCAGACCTACCGCCTGCCGGAGGGTGACGAGGAGCGCACGCAGCGCGGGTTCTTCGCTCGACTGAAGCTCGAGTCGTTCGGACCCGAGGCCGGCGTCCTGCCGCACGAGCGCACGCTCAACGCGCCGAAAGAGGATCGCTACAAGCTGCTCCGGGCGACGGGCGTGAACACAAGCGCGGTCATCGGGCTGTTCGATGACCCGAGCGGCGGCACGACGGGCCGGCTGGCCGCGGTGGCCGGCGGACCGCCCGACGTCGACGTGACCGATGACGACGGCGTCCGGCACAGGCTGTGGGCGCTGCCGGCGGCCGGGGATGGCCCTGCCAGCATCGTCGCTGGGGACCTTCTGACCGCGGCCGAGGCCGGCCCCATCACGATCGCCGACGGTCACCATCGGTACGAGACAGCGCTGCGCTACCGCGACGAGCGGCGCATGACCCGCTCGTGCGAGGAGGATCCGCCGTTCGACTACCTGCTCGCGCTCATGCTCGAGGCGAGCGGCCAGGACCTGACGGTGCTGCCCACCCACCGGCTGGTCCGCGGGATCGGCGAGGATGCGGGCGGTGCACTGCTCGCGCGCGCACACGAGCTCTTCGATATGCAGCCGGTGGCGACGTCCGAGGAGCTCATCCGTGAGCTGCGGTCGGCAACCGACGACGCCGGTGGCGGCATCGGCGAACGAGGACGGTTCGGGCTGTGGACGCGGGCAGGTGGCGCCATCCTCAGGGCGCGCCGCTCCGACTTCGAGGCCGAGCTGCCGTCCGGCGGCGACGCCCTCCGCTCGCTCGATGTCACGCTGCTCGGCGTGGCCCTGGATCGTCTGGCCGGCCTCGATGCGGAGGCGGTCGCCGGCGGGGCGGTCGACTACACGAAGTCGGCGACAGACGCGGTCGCCCGCGTCGACGCAGACAGTGGTATCGATGCGGCGTTCCTGCTCGAACCGCCGCCCGTGGCCGCCATCGAGGCGGTCGCTCGCGAGGGTGACGTGATGCCCCAGAAATCGACGTACTTCTATCCGAAGGCCCTGACCGGCCTCGTCATCAACCCACACGAATGGTGAGCCGTATGCCCGACCCGATCCCCGAGCCGATCCTGACCCGCGCCCAGATCCCGCCATCCAACGGGCGGCCGGTCCGCAAGGATGAGATCGAGCTGCACGACCGCGGGATCTACATCGAGTCGTGGCTGCCCGAGCGCCGCTCGCGCCGCAAGCCGCTGCTGTTCGTGCACGGCGAGCTCGCCGGCTCGTGGGTCTGGGAGCGTTTCCTCGGGTACTTCGCGGGTCGCGGCTGGGAGGGGCACGCCGTCAACCTGCGCAATCATTACTGGTCGCAGACGGCCGATCCGGCGAGCCTGTCGTTCGACACGTACGTCGAGGACGTCGTGGCAGCCCTCGACCGGCTGGGGCCGACCACCGTTGCCATCGGGCACGGCATGGGCGCGCTGCTGGCGCTCAAGGCGGCCGAGCGGGTGGCGATCTCGGGGCTGGTGCTCATCGCGCCACAGCTACCGCGCGACCTGCGCCCGCCTGTACGCCCATACGAGCTGCGCGAGGTGCCCGAGGTCTACGGGCGCAGCGTCATCGGCTGGGAGACGCTACCGGAGAAGCTGCTACGCGACGACCGCGACCTGACGCTGGCTGATGTTCTACGCATCCAGCACATGCTCGGTCAGAAGCCGCACGAGTCGGGCGCGGCCCGGCGCCAGGTCTTGGCGGGCATCCCGGTCGACCGCCGGGTGGTCGCCGAGGTGCCCCGACTGGTCATCGCTGGTGGTCTCGATCGGTCGACGTCCCTGGACGATGCGGAGCGTCTGGCGGAGTGGCTCGATTCGGACTTCGAGCCGTTCGGAGCCCATTCACATTTCGGACTGATACAGGGCGAGCAGAGCTATCAACAGGTGGCGGAATCCATCCGCGGCTTCCTGGAGTTACACCGCCTGTGAGCGTTTGGCGGTGCACTGACGCACCGGTCCACTGCAAGGTGCGTGTGATGTCGAGACATCGGTCCGACACGTTCTTGCCACGTCTGCCACAATGAACGCAGCAGGGAATCCCCCCGGCGACCGCTCGCCGTCCCGCTTGTAACTGCTAGCGGCCGTCGCCCCAACCGCCCGCGCTCACCTGCGGGTTCCCCCAGCTCCCTGCTCAGATCCTGGTCGTGTTTCGGCACGCCCCGGACAGCCTTCGTTCGCCGCCCCCAGCGGCGTCCAGGTAGAGAGGAGCATCATGACGTCGCTCTCGAGCGGCGCCCAGTGGGCGTCTCGTCGGGTCATCACCACGCTGATCGTGCATGGTCTGGCCGTACTCCTGGCCTTCGGCACGATCCTCGTCATCGCGCGCCTCAGTCCGATCTCGGCGGCGACCGACACCATCCTGATGTCGCGATCCGAGCTCCTCTCGCGACCTACCAGCGGCGCCGCTTGGACGGCCCTGAAGGCCCGCGCCGACTCCTCGATCGGTACGCCGGATATCTCCAACCAGGACGAGGCCGCTGACGTCACGGCGCTCGCCAAGGGCCTGGTCTACGCCCGCATCGGCGGCGCCGGCTACCGCGCCGACGTCATCGCTGCACTGAAGCGGGCGGTCGGCACCGAGGCCGGCGGCCGGACCCTCGCCCTCGGGCGCAACATCCCGGGGTACGTGATCGCTGCGGATCTCGTCGATCTCGGCGCCGCCGATCCCTCGTTCGATCAGAACACCTTCCGACCCTGGTTGCGCTCGCTGCTGACCAAGACGCTCGACGGTCGGACACTGGTGAGCACCCATGAGGACCGTCCCAACAATTGGGGCACGCACGCGGGCGCGGCCCGTGCCGCGATCGCCGGTTACCTGGGTGACAGCGCGCAGCTTGCGCGCACCGCGCTGGTGTTCCGCGGCTACCTCGGCGACCGGGCCGCTTACACAGGATTCGAGTTCGGAGAGCTCAGCTGGCAGTGCGACCCGCTGCGACCCGTGGGCGTCAACCCGCCGTGCTCCCGGCTCGGTATCAACCTCGACGGCGTCCTGCCGGACGACCTGCGTCGAGGCGGCGCGCTGCAGTGGCCGCCAGCATCGACCGGCTATCCGTGGGAGGGGATGCAGGGCGCTGTCCTGCAGGCCGAGCTCCTGCGCGTCCAGGGCTACGACGCGTGGTCGTGGTCGAACCGTGCCCTGCTGCGGGCCACGAAGTTCCTGTACGAGCGCGCCGGCTGGCCCGCCTCGGGTGACGACGAATGGCAGCCATGGCTGATCGACAAGCGATACGGCACGTCCTACCGCGATCCGGCGCCCGCACGCACCGGCAAGAACTTCGGGTTCGCGGACTGGCTGTATGGACCTGCGGGCGCCACCTCGGGCGGCACCCCAGTGCCGGCCACCCCGCCGCCGACGCCGGCACCCACGCGGACGGCGACTCCGGCGCCGACCGTGCGGCCGACCCAGACGCCAGGGCCGAGCCCGGCGCCGACCGCCGCGCCGACACCTGCTCCGACGCCCGGACAGACGGTGGCTCCGACCGCGGGTCCGACGCCGACCGGGACCGGCGGCCCCGCGACGCAGCCGACGCCGACAGCCACGGTCGCGCCCACGGCGCAACCGACCACTGCGCCGGACGGGACACCGACAGGGGAGGCGACAGCCACCCCGGACGCGGCACCGACGGCAGCGCCGACGCCGGCTCCCACACCGGCACCGACACCCAGGCCGAACCAGCCCGAATCAAGGGAGGGACCGAGAGTCAGCCGGCCGACGGTGAAGCTCTCCGCGACCTCGTCGGTGCCGACCGCCGGTGTCCCGGTGGTCGTCGATTGGGCGATCGCGGACACGCAGGCCGGTCTGCAGCGCTTTGAGCTCCAGGTTCGCATCGGTGGCGGAGACTGGACGAGGCTCGGGCTGGCATCGGCGACGTCGAGCGTATCGAGGCGCACGGTGCCCGTCGGATCAACCTTCAGGTTCCGCGTCCGCGCGATCGACCGGACGGGTGCCGTCGGCGCCTGGGCTGCCTCGGACACCTTCCGAGCGAGCGCGCTGTCCGATTCGTCCAGTGCCATCCGCTGGTCCGGCTCGTGGGCCTTCGTCAGGCACAGCGGCTATCTCGGGCGTCGGGCCCACTGGACCAACGGCCGTGGCGCGATCGCCACGATCGAGTTCCGGGGCACGGCCATCGCCTGGGCGGGGCCCGTCGGGCCGACCCGCGGCAAGGCGCGCGTGCTGATCGACGGCCGCGCGGTCGCGACGGTGGATCTCCGCCGGGCGACGTTCCGTCCGAGAGACATGGTCTTCGCTCGGAACCTGCCGGAGGGAAAGCACACGGTCCGGATCCAGGCACTCGGGACCAGCGGCCGGCCCACGGTCGCGATCGACGGGTTGTACGTGTTGACCCCGCAGTGAAGGATGGCCCGGGCGACCGGGTCCGCATCGTTTGGTATCCTGTCGGCCGTCGTGGTGGTCCCCACCCGACGGCCGGCGCCGCATTCGTCTAGAGGCCTAGGACACCGCCCTCTCAAGGCGGAGATCACCGGTTCGAATCCGGTATGCGGTACCACCCTCAAACCACCACATCTTGTGGTGCGAGTGCCTGCAAACCACAGTATCTGGTGTTACTCACCGAATCGCACGTCAGCGCGCCCCGTGCTGTACCCGCGCGCTATCAGGGAATTGGATCCCGAACGGCTCGCTGCGCGAAACGGCCCGAAATCGCTCGACTGAATGGAGTTTGAGCGTGCGCACCCGATAAATATCCGTATGCCGATCGATGGAACCGACGTCGGCTTATTGGCCGGGGCGCTTGATCCAGAGTCAGACGACGCGGATCGCGTTTGACCATCCGATCTTCGAAGTTAGCGCCTGGCGGGCTGGGAGGCACCACCGCCTTCGATTGCGCTGATGAGCGCCTCGACTGTGGTCTTTAACGGTTCGATGCTTCGGGCGGCGCGGCTGAGGACGAGCGCGCCCTCGAGCGTTGAAATCGTCAGGCGAGAACCTCGGCGCGGTCGGGAGTGATGCCCAGCGGTACGAAGATCCCGATCGACGGCGCCGATGCGGAGATTGCCTCGGGACGCAGCGCCTAGCGGTGACATTACGGGAGGCCTGCTGTCTGGCTCGCGTGCTCGCGGCGGCCGGCCCGAGGACGCGGGCTGGCAGATCATCCGAGGATCCATTGGGTGGGGCCGCTTCCCCGGTCATGGGTTGGCGGCATACACCCGGACGTAGTCGATCCGAAGCTCTGCCGGGAAGGTCGTCGTCGGGGCGACCGGACCACCGAGGTTGCCCCCGACCGCGAGATTGAGCAGGAGGAAGAACTCCTGGTCGAACGGCCAGTCGTTGGGCGCGACATCGGCCGGCGTCGCGCGGTGGTACTCGCGACCGTCGAGGCTCCAGACTATGAGCCCGGGCGCCCAGTCAATCGCGAAGACATGGAACGCGGCGGCCACCGGCTCGTCGAGGTCGATCGTCCGGCCGAAATTGGCCGAGCCGGAGTAGCCGGGGCCATGGATGGTCCCGTACAGCCGGTTCGGCTGGCGACCGACGTTCTCCATGATGTCGATCTCGCCCGAGTCCGGCCAGCCGACCCGGTCGACGTTCGTGCCCAGCATCCAGAAGGCGGGCCACAGGCCCACCCCCTCCGGGACCTGGATGCGGGCCTCGATCCTGCCGAATCCGACGCTGATCTTGCCAGCCGTCAGCAGCCTGGCCGAGGTGTACTGGCACGGACCGTTCCAGCAGTCCTCCGTCCCGTCCGCGGCGAGCGCCCGGATCACCAGGTTGCCGTCCCCGTCCGTGGCCGCATTCTCCGGCCGGTCCGTGTACGTCTCGAGCTCGTTGTTGCCCCAGCCGGGGATGCCCTCCGCCGTACCGTCGCCGAGCGCGTAGTCCCAGTGGGCCGGGTTCGGCGCGGAGCCCACGGGCTCGTCGAACTCGTCACTCCACGCCAGCTGCAGGTCCTGCGACGGCGAGGGTTCCCCGGCCGACGAGCGCACCGACCCACCCGGGATGCTCGCCTCCACCGACGGTCCGGGCTGACTATCGGCTCGGTCTGTGGGCATCGAGGAACCTCCGCACGAAATCAGGATGAGCGACAGTGCGAACGCAGCAAGACGTGTCATCCGGTGAGCCGCACCGGCACGCCGTTCCGCGCGATCACGGATCGATACCAGCTCGCGCTGGCCCGCGGCGTCCGGACCAGCGACGCGAAGTCGACATGGACGAGGCCGAACCGCTTGGCATATCCCTCGGCCCACTCGAAGTTGTCGAGCAGCGACCACACGAAGTAGCCGTCGATGTCGACGCCGGCCGCGATCGCCTCCCCGACCGCCCGGACATGGGCCTCGAGATAGCCGATCCGGCGTCGGTCGGCGATCGACCCGTCCGGGGCCGGCGGATCGTCGTAGGCGGCACCGTTCTCACTGATCAGGATCGGCGGCAGGTCCGGGTAGTCCGCGTCAATCCGGACGAGGAGGTCGCGCAGGCCGTGTGGGGTCACCGGCCATCCGCTGTCGGTCGCGTTCGTGACTGGTGCGTCGCGCAGCCTCGTGACACCCGGGAAGACCTCGGCGATCGTCGAGGGCGATGCGTCGGCGATGGTGAACTCGCGGTCCGAGTAGTAATTCACTCCGAGCCAGTCGAGCGGCACGGCTATGGTCTCGAGGTCGCCCGGCTGGACCGGCAGGCGGCCGATCCCCTCGACGTCCTCGACGACGTCCGCCGGGTAGGCGCCGCGCAGGAGAGGGTCGAGGAACAGCCGGTTGTGGAGGCCGTCGATCCGGCGCAACCCGTCGTCGAGCTGGGCGCCTCCCGCCCCCGGCGCCGCCCGCGCATTGGTCAGGTTTACGGCGACGCCGATGCGCGCAGTCGGGGCTTCCGCACGGATCGCTTGGGCTCCGAGGCCGTGGCCCAGCAGGAGGTGATGGACTGCCGCGATGGCGGCCGCCGGCTCGCGCCGGCCGGGAGCATGGACCCCGGAGCAGTAGCCCAGGAAGCTGCTACACCAGGGTTCGTTCAGCGTTCCCCACCGGACCGCGAGCGGCCCTAGCGCCCGGGCCACGACGGCGGTGTAGTCGGCGAACCGGAGGGCCGTCTCGCGGATGGGCCAGCCGCCCGCGTCCTCCAGCGATTGCGGTAGGTCCCAGTGGTAGAGCACCGGAATGGGTTCGATACCAGCCTCGTGGAGGGCCTCGAGGACGCGTCGGTAGAAGTCGAGGCCGGCCGGCAGCGGCGCACCGGTGCCGGTCGGCTGGATCCGGGGCCAGGCGATCGAGAAGCGGTAGGCCCGGATCCCGAGATCCCGCATCAGCGCGATGTCCTGGCGGTAGCGATCATAGTGGCCGGTCGCCACGGCGCCGGTGTCGCCGTTGTGGACGGCGCCCGGGCGCCGGGTGAAGGTGTCCCAGATCGACGGGCCCCGCCCCCCAGCTCGTTCGGCTCCCTCGATCTGGTAAGCCGACGTTGTCACCCCCCACGCAAAGTCCGGCGGAAAGTCAGCCACGCAGCGAGCCCGCGGTGAAGCCACTGATGATGTAGCGCTGGAGGAACACGAAGAGCACGACCATCGGCACCGCGAGCATCAACACGGCGGCCGCGAGGAGCGGCCAGTTGTTGCCGTAGATGCCGGTGAAGACGATCAGACCGCGCGTCACCGGGTAGGACGCCTTGTTGGTGAGGTAGATCGTCGCCACGATCAGGTCGTTCCAGATTCCGATCGCGTGGAGGATCGCAACGGTGGCGATGGCAGGCTTGGCGAGCGGCAGCACGATCCGGAAGACGTAGCGGATGTAGCCGGCGCCATCGATGGCGGCCGCCTCGTCGAGATCACGCGGGATCGAGCGGATGTAGGCGACGAGGATCAGCACCCCGATCGGGTTCGCCAGGAACAGCAGGATGTAGCCGACCTGGGTGTTGTAGAGATGGAGGTGCAGGATCAGCTGGAACTGCGGGATCAGAGCGATCGGCAGGAACAGCGCCAGCACGAACAGGATGTACAGGACGTTCCAGCCGCGGACGTGGCGACGGGCGATCGCGACCGATAGCGGCAGTACGGAAATCACGTACAGGACCGTCGCCACCGTCGTGTAGAAGACCGAGTTGGCGAGGTACTGGGCGATGCTCGCTTTCTGCCATGCCTCGCTGAAGTTGCCGAAGGTGAAGCTCGTCGTAAGGCCCACAGGGTTCTTGGCAAACTCCGGCTGCGTCTTGAGCGCCGTGTTGACGAGCATCAGCAGCGGTCCGATGTAGACGATCGCCAGCACGATCAGCACACCGTAGGCCAGCAGCCGCCCGCTCGCGGGGCGCCGCCATTGGCGGGTCCGGGCTCGGGTCCGCTCGTCGAGGAGGACGCGCGCTGCCGTCAGGGCGTTCATCCCAGTAGCCGCTCCTCTCGCCGCCGCAGGTACCACTGCACGGACAGCCCGACGACCAAGACGAGCACGAACAGCACGACCGACGCGGCCGCGCCGTAGCCCTGGCGGAAGCTGTTCGACGTCGTGCTGCCGGATGTCTGGCCGAAAGCCTGGGCATAGACCACGTACCCGAGGACCTGGGTCCCCGGCTTGTAGCCGGTGAGGACGAGGAACAGCTGCCAGGCCTGCAGCGAGCCGATGACGTTAAGCAGCAGATTCGTGCTGACGCTCGGGGTAAGTAGCGGCCACGTGACGTGCCAGAAGCCCTGCTGGCTGCTTGCCCCGTCGATCCTGGCCGCCTCGTGGAGCTCGTCAGGGATCGTCTGGAGCCCGGCCAGGAAGATGACCATCGTGATGCCCATGTTTGCCCAGATCTGGACGACGATGACCCAGATGAAGGCATCCCGGCCGCCGAGCAGCTCCGACTGGGCACCGAACAGGCCCAGCAGCGAGTCGACCGGACCGCCGAGCGGATATAGGAATAGCCGCCAGATCAGGCCCTGGATCGTGATCCCGAGGATGACCGGCAGGAAGAACAGCGCCCGGAACCAGCGCGTTCCGGCGAGGCCCTGGTTCAGCAGGACCGCGGCCAGCAGCCCGAGTCCGAACTGGACGACGGTCACCGCCACACAGAAGACCAGCGTCCGGATCAGGGCCTGGACGTTCTGCCCGGCCGCGGCACCCTGGAACAGGAACTCGTGGTAGTTGTCGAGGCCGATGAAGTTGAGCGGCTCCGGCGTCAGCCCGTTGGTGTCGGTCAGGGAGTAGACGACCGTCGCCAGCGACGGGCCCAGGGCCAGCAGCACGTACAGACCGAGTCCCGGCAGGAGCAGGCCGTAGGGCAGGGCCCTCGACGGGCCCCGCCCGAAAAGGTACGTCATGTCTCCTCGCCGATGAGCGGGCTCCGGAGCGCTGCGGCCCCGGAGCCCGTTCCGCGCTTGGGGGTTACTGGAGCGAGTCGAGGCCGGCCTGGAGGTCGGCCTGGGCGGCGTTCGCTGCTTCCTCGGCGGTCGCGAACGTGCCGAACGGCTGGAGGAACGTGGCGTACGGGAACGCGAACTCGCCGGATCCCTTGGGTGCGATCCAGTATCGCTCCCAGCCGATCCGGAAGTTCTCGAGGCTCGGCGCGATCGCCTGGCCGAGCTTGGTGTCGAGCGTCGCGGTCGGCTGGGTCGGGATGGCCCCGACGGCCGTTACGAACTCCTGGTAGGTGGCCGGATCCGAGAAGTCGCTGAGGTACGCCAGTGCGGCGTCCTTGTTCGAGGTGTTGGCGTTGATCGTCCACCCCTGGTCGTATTTGCCGAAGACGTACTTGTTGTCGTCGACGTTGTCACTGGCGGGGAAGGTGATGAAGTCCCACTCGAACGACGGCTGGGCGGCCTCGATCGCGGGTGCGAGCCAGGTGAAGCCCGACAGCGTGGCGACCTCGCCGGTGGCGAACCGTCCCGGAGCGCCGTCCGCGGCAATGCCGCTGGCACCCGGCTCGATCATGTCCTGGGCCAGGACCTGGAGCTTCCTCCACATCTCGAGGTTGGCCGCGTCGTTGTACTTGATCGTGCCGGTCCACAGGCCCTCGACGTACGCCGCCTGGTCCGGGAACGACGAGCCGATGATGCCGTACCCGGTGACGAAGATCGGCCACAGGTCCTGGCCGCCCGCGGTCATGCACGGCACGTTGGCGGCCTTGAACGCCTGACAGGCAGCAACGAGCTCGCTCCACGTCGTGGGCACGGCCACGTTGTTGGCGGCGAAAAGGTCCTTGTTGATATAGAGGCCACTGAAACCGACCCGGGCGAGGTTGATCTCGTAAACCTTGCCGTTGTACGTGCCGGCGTCGGCGATCGAGCTCGGGTCGTAGTTCTGGACGAACGGCTGGTCGGTCAGGTCCAGCAGGCTGCCCGCGTCGGCGAGGGTCTGCCAGATCGGCGGGGTCGCCTCCTTCATGAACGGCTGGACCGCGGTGTCAAAGGCGAACATGTCGACGACGTCGACGTCGTTGGCCGTCAGGCGGGTCTGGGTCGTCGTTGCGAGATCGGCCGGGGCGACGACCGACATGTCGACGGTGACGCCCGGGTGGTTGGCCTGGAACTCCGCGTTGAATTTGTTCATGAACTCGGTGAACGGCGGGTTCTGGTGAACCAGGACGCGCAGGGTCGTCGGGGCGAGCGACGCCGGCCCTTGACCCGACGCACCGGGGCTCGCCGGCGCCGACGGTGGATTGGTCGCCGCCCCCGTGGGGCTGGCTGGGGTTCCGCCGCAACCGGCGGCGACGATGGCCAGGGTGGCCACCAGGGAGATCAGCCTTGGCATGCGTTGTCCTCCTCCTGGGACGCCGTTGGGACCGGAGCCGTTGCCCCAGCCTTCGGCGTGAATGCAGCCGGCGCGCAGGCCGGCCCTTGACCCGTTTGCCGTCGGGACTCTCAACCTGTCGAACGCGGCCCTCCACTCGACTCGCGGACTATCAACTGCGTCTCGAGCACCACCTTTCGGGCGATCGAGTCGCGGTTCTCGATGCTCTGGAGCAGCACGTGGACGAGCTCCTGTCCCATCACGTCGAGCGATTGGCGGATGCTCGACAGCGGCGGCCGGCTGGCCAGGGCGAGCGGCAGGTCGTCGAAGCCGACGACGGCGACGTCATCGGGAACCCGCCGGCCGGCACGCTCCAGGACCTGCAGGGCACCGGTCGCCATCACGTCGTTGGCGGCGAACACGGCATCCAGATCGGGCCGCCGGAGGAGCAGCTGCTCCATGGCGCGCGCGCCGCTCTCCTGGGTGAAGTCACCGGCAGCTTCCAGGCCGGCATCGATCGCGCGACCTGCGGCGGTCAGCGCGTCGTGATGGCCGTCGAGGCGGTCGATCGCGGCGGACATGTCGGGCGGACCGGTGATCGTGGCGATGACCTGCCGGCCGCTGGCAATCAGGTGCGCGGTGGCCGACTGGGCGCCGCCGCGGTTGTCGTAGTCGACGTAACTGACCCGGGCGCCCGACGGCGGCCGGCCTCCGACGACGACCGGGACGCCCCGCCGACGGAGCCGCTCGGGCAGCGGATCGTTGCCGTGCAGCGAGTACATGATCACGCCGTCGACGTGGCCGGCGGCGAGATAGCCCTGCAGCTCGCCCTCCTCCCCCTGGCTCTGGGGGAGGAACAGGACGAGCTTGAGTCGCCGGGCCGTGAGTGCCGAGCTGACGCCGCGCAGGACCTGGGCGAAGAATGGATCGCCGAAGACCCGGGAGGTCGGCTCGGGGATCAGGACGCCGATCGAGTCGCTGCGGCGGGTGACCAGCGTCCGCGCCGCGATGTTCGGGACGAACTTCAGTCGCTCGATCGTCCGCTCGACGAGGACCTTGGTTTCCGGGCTGACTCGTGGATTGCCGTTCACGACCCGGGACACGGTCGCCTGCGAGACACCCGCAACGCGGGCGACCTCGTCCATCGTCACGCCCCGGTCCGCCCCGGTGGTCGCCGGGTGCCGTCCGTCGTCACTACCTGGGGGCATCGCGTGGGGGAAGCTCCTCATGGTCCACCAAGGGGCAGGCTGTGAATGCGCATTCACGCTCACCGTTGCACGATACATGGCGTTGTCAAGAGAGCGCATACACGGGTTCCCCGGCGCCGGCACTGAACCCTTGTCTGAACCCTTATCGATCCTGTGTCTTGTGTCTCATGCGACCCTTGGTGGAACTCCGTGAACGCGACGGAGACGCATGAGACGTTTCACCGGGCATCCGGTATGCGGTCCAGATCCGCCTCTTCGGCCCGATCTCAGTCCTGGATCGGGCCTTCGGTTTGCCTCGAAGCCGGTCACTCGGCGAATCGCCGTCCCGTGGGTTGACTCTCGGTCCGTGGTCCTGACGGCTGCAGATGCGATCAGAACCGCCAGCGGGTCTGGCTGAACGTGTCGCCCTTCGTGAATCCGAAGGCCTTGCGGGCCCGGACGTCGTATACGAGCACGGGACCGGTGGCGCCCGGCGCCGTGAACTGGCCGTCGACGAGGCGGAACTGGAACCAGTCGTCGTACTTCGTGCGATAGGCGTCGACCAGGCGGCCGAGGCGATCCGCATCGGTGACGTCGACAGCCTCGCCCTCGAGGATCACGTCCATGCCGTCCCAGCCCGAGTTGCCGGCCGTGACGATGACGTGGCGGTTGCCCGCTTGGAGGTTGCGGGCCTTCTGCTCGCCGCTGCTGGTGGAGAACGAAAAGGCATCGTCCAGCCAGATGCCGGCGATCGTCGTCTGGTGCGGGCGCCCGTCGGCACGGATCGTGGTGAGCTGGTAGCTCTTCGCGTCGCGCAGCTGGTCGCGTGCCGCCGACCACTCGGTCGGCGTCGCGTCCTCGCTGCTGAAGCGCGGGTCGAGCGTGGTCTCCGGGGTCGTGGTCGTCATCGTCAGTCCTCAGGCATTCGCGACCACTGTAGCCCGGGCTCAGCCTGGTAGGAGTCGACCGGGCAGAGCGTACTGAGCGTGGGCGGGACGCCTCCCAGCAGGTACGAACGGGTCATTGGTGACGAGCGCGGTCCTGCCGATGCTAAGGACCGCACGAGCGATCGCCAAGCATGCAAGAACCGACGACCCGACACCCACGAACGACGCTCCTGACCCGCCGCGCCCTGCCGCTCACGGTGCCTTTCGCATTGGCTGCCGTCGCTGGTCTGGGGCTGATCGCGCTCGTCCTGGTCGTCGATCCCGCCAGCGTCGGACTGGCCCTCCTGACCGTGCTCGGGCTCGTCGGTGTGGCCGCCTGGTTCGACAGTCGTGCCCGGCGAGTCTCGACCGAATTCGACCGCCTCGTCGCGATGTCCGGCGACCTCTCCCGTGCGGTCGATGCTGCGACCGCCGGCGACCTGATGGCCCGCCACCTCGCGCTCGCTGCAGGAGTCGATCAGGGTGGGGTCTGCTACTGGGATGCGGCGACAGGTGAAGTGCTAACCCTCGGTTACTACCCGCCGGAGCGGCGCGACCCGGTCGGCGCGTCGTATCGCCTGGCCGACTACCCGGAATGCCAGCGAGCCCTCGGCGACCAGGTCGTCGTCGTCCTCGACACTGCCGACCCCGGGCTGCCACAGAACGAACGGGACTACATCGAATCCATCGACGGAAGCGTCCTTGCCGTGATCCCGTTGGTCGCCCATGGCCGATCCATCGGCCTCGTGGAGCTCACGTCAGAGCGGCCGACCCGCCTCGACGCGGATCGCCTCCGGGTCGCACGCTCGATGGCTCACATGGCGGCGATGCTGCTCGAAAACGCCCGGCTCGTTGACCAGCTCCGCCAACAGGCGCTTCATGACTCGCTGACGGGACTGCCGAATCGGGCCCTGTTCCGGGACCGGCTAGCCCAAGCCGTACAGCGACGTGTCCGCATCCCCGATGACCGCTGCGCGGTGTTGTTCCTCGACCTCGATGACTTCAAGGACGTGAACGACGGCCTCGGCCACGCCGTCGGCGATGCGCTGCTGCGAGTGGTCGCCGAGCGGCTGCGCTCGACGCTCCGCGGCGCCGATACGGCCGCGCGCCTCGGCGGGGACGAGTTCGCGGTCTTGATCGCGGAAGCCGCAGGTGTCGACGAGGTTGCAGCGATCGCCGATCGGATCGTGGGCGCGATCGCCAGTCCGATCGCCGTCGCCAGCCAGGAGATCAACATGCGGGTCAGCGTCGGTGTTGCCGTGTCGCCTGAAGGCGGCGAGTCGGTCGACGAGCTCCTGACGAATGCCGACGCGGCGATGTACGTGGCGAAGGCTGCCGGCAAGGGCCGGAGCGTCGTCTACGAACCCGGGATGCGCGTCGGGTCAGTCGAGCGCCAGGCACACGCGCCCGAAGGGCTCGTGCGGAAGGTCCGCCGCGAGAGCGCGTAGCACACGGTTCCGGCGTCGGACGTGGATCACCGTCGGAGCCGCGGGATCCATCGCCGGCTTAGCTCCTCGGCCGTAGGCGAGGTACCAGGGAGCTGGGTGGACCGGGTTCGGAGTCCGTCCAGGATCAACGCGAGGTAGCGCTGACGGAGCTCGGCAGTTCTGACCTCGTCGCCGAAGACGCCCGGTCGGATCCCAGTGACCTGCTCCAGGATGAGCGGGAGGTCATTGGCGACGAAGTCAGGTCGTAGCCCGCCGGCCTGCTTCGTCCGGGCAACGAGCCGCTCATTCAGCACATCCGCCCGTCTCCCGTCGGCGAACATGTCGTCCGTCGGGGTGAACGCGCCGGCCAGTCGGACCGTGAGCGAGTGGACGTCGGCCTCGACGATCCGGCGCATGAATTTGGCGAACGCCTCCCAGGCGTCGTCATCGGCTTCGAGCGCCGACTCGGCTTCCTCGACGTAGAGCCGCAGCCCGTCGCGGCACAGCTGGCGCAGGAGGTCCTCCTTGCCGTGCCAGCGTCGATAGATCGCGCTGATCCCAACGCCGGCCCTGGCGGCGACGGCTGCGATCGGGGTGTCGGCGTCGGCAACGAAGACCTCCCGCGCCGCAGCGAGGATCCGCTCGTCATTTCGGGCTGCCTGCCCCCGTCGGCCGCTCAAACGGGGCGGATCGAATGACTCGGTCATGCCCGCCACACTATCACTGGAACGAACCATTCCGTTCTGCTAGAATGGAACGGAACGAGCCGTTCCGCTTGAGAGGCGGCAAGGCATACCGGAGGAAGGAGCACCACCATGGCCGTGGCGACCGCATCCACCAAGATCCGAGCGTTCCGCGTCGACGTGCCCCAGGCAGAACTCGACGACCTCAACGAGCGTCTCGCGCGCGCCCGGCTGCCGCAGCCGACACCCAGCGACGACTGGGGGTACGGCGTCCCGAACAGCTACCTCACGGAGACGGTCGAGTACTGGAGGAACGGCTTCGACTGGCGCGCGCAGGAAGCGCGGATGAACGCCTTCGCTCACTTCCGCACCGAGATCGACGGGCAGACGGTCCACTTCATCCATGTGCCGTCGAAAGAGGCGAAGGCCACACCGTTGCTTCTCTTGCACACCTACCCGGGCTCGTTCGTCGATTACCTCGACATGATCGGCCCGCTGACTGACCCGGTGACGCATGGCGGCGACGCGGCTGACGCGTTCTCGGTCGTGGTGCCGTCGATCCCGGGCTTCGGCTACAGCATGCCGCTCAACGGCGGCGGCTGGACCATGCGGCGCGTGGCAGGGCTGTTCGACACGCTGATGCGCCAGCTCGGCTACGAGTCGTACGGGGTTCACGGCAGCGACGGCGGCGCGATGATCTCCCGTGAGCTCGGCCTCATGGAGCCAGCAGGCTTCCTCGGGCTCCATGTGCTGCATCTGTTCTCGTTCCCGTCCGGCGACCCTGCCGAGATGGAGAAGCTGGGACCGAAGGACTTCGCCGCGCTGGAACACCTCACCTGGTTCCAGTCGGTCGGCGGCTACAACCAGATCAACGCGTCGCGCCCGCAGACCGTGGCCGTCGGCATCGCCGACTCACCGGTCGGGCAGCTGGCCTGGAGCGAGCTGTTCAACTCATTCGGCAACGGCACGAGCCTGGTGACCCGCGACCAGATCCTCACCCAGGTGTCGCTGTACTGGTTCACGAACACCCAGGCGACCGCCGGTCGCTACCACTATGAGGAGGCACACGCGCAAGCCGAACCGAAGGTCAATCGATCGCGCACCGGTGTCGCGGTCTTCGCCGACGACTTCAAGACCATCCGCACGTTTGCCGACCGCGACAACTCCAACATCGTGCACTGGTCGGAGTTCCCCGACGGGGGCCACTTCGCGGCGATGGAGCGACCCGACGTTCTCGTCGACGACCTGCGGACCTTCTTCCGTCGGGCCTAGTCCGTCGATCCGGTGATCGCCGGCGCAGCGGTGGCGAACCAGTCGAGTACGGCGCGCTCGTAGGCGATCCCGAACTCGAGGGTCGCTCGTCGGTAACGGTCCGCATTCGCGCCGGCCGCTTCCATCTCCCGCCGCTGGGCCTCATAGGTCCGCAGCAGCTCGGCATGGGCTTCGCGGTGCTGCCGGAGGAACGTCGCCAATCGATCCGGTGGGAGGAACCGGCCGAAGCTCACGGTGAGCAGCAGGGGATGGCGGATGGTCTCGGGCCCCGGCGGTCGATCGATCCACGCCCCGAACGCTGCACGGCCCGCATCGGTGACGGCATACGGCCGCCGATCTCGGGCGCCGCGCTCGCCGGCGGTCACGAGGCCAGCGCCGGCCATCCAGGCAAGCTCCCGATAGACCTGGCTCTGGGTCAGCGTCCAGAAGTTGCCGATGACGCCCTGGGCAGTCGCCGCCAGCTCGTAGCCGCTCCGTGGACCTTCGTGCAGGAAGCCAAGGAGGGACGCGGCAGTCGCGTTGAGCGGGCGTCGGTCGTTCATCCAATGATCCTCTTGACATGACACTGTGGAACGTCTAATGTTCCACTGTCACCTGACACAGTAGCATATGTGAGTCTCACGATGGCTTCCGAATCCCGCCGGTTGGCCGGCATCATCTTGATCCTCATCCCGGCGGTCGCCTTCGGCGGTGCGACGCTCCTGTCCATGATCGTGGGCCAGGCGCCCGGATATCTCGACAACGAGGTCCGCCAGTCGCTGTGGCGCGCCGGTCACGCGCACGCGGGCGTCCTGCTGATCCTCGCGCTCGTGCTGCTGCGATACGTCGACGAGACGAGGCTGTCCGGTCGTTGGCTATGGCTGGCGCGCCACGGCGTGCCATTTGCGGCGATCCTGATGCCGGCCGGGTTCTTCCTCTCGGTCGTGAGTCCGGACATGACCGCGCCGAACGCGCTCATCCTCCTGGTGCCGCTCGGGGGGCTGTTCCTGGTGACCAGCGTGGCGACGCTCGGCGTCGGACTGCTTCGTGCGCCGCGCTCGGCCGCAGCCTAGGGATCGCGTCGCTGAGCCTGTTGCCGCACCCGGCTAGACTGGCCGGAAACAACGGCATTTCCCGACGCCCCCGGACCGCGCCCCGGGGGCGTTCTCGTTTCCGTAGACTGCCCGGATGCTGCCCTCCGAACCGCGCCGCCTCGTCATCCTGACGGAGGGCCAGTTCGGGGTCCACGACGCGAAGACCGCGATGGGCGTCATCCGCTATGGCCGTGACACGATCGTCGCGATCCTCGATTCGACGCTGGCCGGCCGCAACCTGGGCGAATTCCTGCCGGGGCGCGATGTCCCGTTCGTGGGCACGCTGTCCGAGGCGCTCGCCGGACCGATCCGGCCCGACGGCCTGCTCATCGGCATCGCGCCCACCGGCGGCAGGCTCCCGCCGGCCTGGCGGACGACGATCCTCGAGGCGATCGCGGCCGGTCTCGACATCCACTCAGGGCTTCACCAGTTCCTCGGTGACGACCCGGAGTTCGCGGCGGCGGCGGCGAAGGCCGGTACGCGGCTGATCGACTACCGCCGCCCACCGGACCGCATGGAGACGACCGTCGGAAGGCGGCACCAGCCGGGCAAGCGGGTGATCCTGACCGTCGGCACCGATTGCGCGATCGGCAAGATGTCGGTCGCGCTCGAGGTGGTCGCCGCGGCCCGCCGCGACGGTGCCTCGGCGGTGATGGTGCCGACAGGCCAGACCGGGATGATGATCGAGGGCTGGGGCGTCGCGGTCGACCGGGTGATCAGCGACTTCACCAACGGCACAGTGGAGTGGCTCGTCGAGCAAGGTGAATCCCGAGCCGACTGGGTATTCGTCGAGGGGCAGGGGTCGATCGACCATCCGGCGTACAGCGCGGTGACGATGGGCCTGATCCATGGTGCGACGCCGCACGCCATGGTCCTTGTGCACAAGCCAGGGTTGCAGGAGCACGACTTCGACCACCTGCCTGAGGCCTCATTCCCGATCGCCGAGTTGGGACCGTTCATCGAGCTGCACGAACGGATCGCCGGGTTGGTCGCGCCCTCGAAGGTCGTGGCGATCGCGGTGAACACGTTGCTGTACGCCGACGATGGCGAGGCCAGACGCGTGATCGAGGAGGTGGCCGCGGAGACGGGCCTGCCGGCCGATGATCCCGTTCGCTTCGGGGCCGACCGCCTCTGGCCGGCCATCCGGGATGCCGTGGACGGCCTGCCGTGGGTCTGACGATCAGCCACGAGGTCCTCGAGCTCGCCCTTCGTGACCCGTTTCGTATCGCGCGCGCAGAGCATGGGGCGGGGCAGCGCATCACGACCGTCGTCGTCGAGCTGCGCGACGACCGCGTCCCCGGGATCGTCGGGGTAGGGGAGGGCTACCCGGACCGGTTCTACGGCGAGACCCCGGAGACGATGGCCAGCGTCATGCCGATGCTCCTGGCGGCGATCGACGAACCCGATCTCGACGCGCCGGGTGTCATCGCGGCGGGCCTCGCCATGGAGGCCGCGATCCGCGGCCACGGGGCAGCGCGCTGCGCGATCGATATCGCGCTCCACGATCTCGCCGGCAAGGTGGTCGGACTGCCGGTCCACGAGCTCCTCGGACTGTCGGCCGACATCCCGCCGACGGACTTCACCATCGGCATCGACGAGCCGGCGGTCGTGGCCGAGCGTGCCCGACGCGCGGCCGACTTCCCGGCGCTCAAGATCAAGGTCGGCGGGCCTGCGGATCTCGCGACGCTGCGAGCCGTGCGCGAGGTCTTCGCCGGTCCGATCCGCATCGATGCCAACACCGGCTGGACGCGCGAAGCCGCGATGGAGCTGCTGCCGGCGCTCATCGACCTCGGGGTCGAGCTCATCGAGCAGCCGTTCCCGGCGCGCGCCTACCGCGACCTGGCATGGCTCCAGGAGCGGTCGAGCCTGCCGATCGTCGCCGACGAATCGTGCGTGCTGCCCGAGGATCTCGAGGCGCTCGTCGGGGTCGTCGCCGGCATCAACGTCAAATTGGCGAAATGCGGGGGCATCGGGCCTGCGCATCGGATGCTGGCCCAGGGTCGGGAGTCGGGCTTCCGGACGTTCCTCGGTTGCATGGAGGAGACGTCGGTCGGCATCGCCGCCTCGGCGGTCGTCGGGTCGCTCGCCGAGTGGATCGATCTCGACGGCAACCTGTTGCTCGCCGCCGACCCATTCGAGGGGCTCGAGCTCGAGTCTGACAAGCGCTGGCGGCTGACCGATCGACCCGGCCTCGGGCTGCGGCGCAAGCCGGCTTGAAGCGGTTCACGCACGTTCCGCACGCGTGTTCTAGCGTCTATCCACCGATGTGGAAAAGTTCGTGGATGAAGTCGTGGACAAGCCCTCTTCCGGGGCGTCCCACGGACGCCTACGATGTCGCGACACCCGGTCGCAGCTGACCCAGGCAGGCGATCGGACACCAGGAACCACCGTCCGGCGAACGGTTTCCGCCACGACCGTCCAGGCCGCGCCTGGTTTCGTGTTGCCGTCGTATGCCGTGCGCTCGCGTCCCGCCCGGGGCGCCCGCCAGGCTGAAGGGAGGGTATGCCATCGATGGAACAGCGCTATGCCGCCACGCGAGTCCCCGACCCGGACGCGGCAGACTTCATCCGTTTCTGCTACCGGCGCCGACGTGTGGGCTGGCCGGAGCTCTATGACGAAATGTGCGCCGTCGCGGCACGCGGCCTGTTCCGCGGCCTGGGCGTGGAGGACCTTGCGGCGCACGGCATCGGGTTCGGTCTCTTCGATATGCCGGCCCTCGCCACGATGGCATCCGGGATCGTCGCCGCGGAGCAGGCGCTCAAGCGACCGATGGCCATCGTGATCACGCCCGTGGAACCGGTAATCGAGGACATCGAGCCAGTCGCGGCCGACGGGGTCGCGAACCCAAGGGAGCGAGGCGAACGACCCGTCCGGTTCGCCGCGGTGCCCGCCGGGGCGTAACCGGCACCGCACTCATCATCCGAAACCCCGCCGGTATCCGGCGGGGTTTCATCATGCTCGGGCGCGCGTCAGGCGCGTCAGGCCCGGATGTGGCGCCTGGCCATCTCGCTCTCGATCTGGCGTTCGGCCTCGACGTAGCGATCGATCTGCTCTCGGAGCTCGTTGGCCTCGGGCGCGTACAGGTGGACCTGCTGCTGCAGGATGTACGACAGTCGACGGCTGGTCATCCGCACGTGGTCGAGGTTCTTCATCAGGACGAGCGGGTCCATGGCGGCCAGATCGGACGGGTGGTACATCTGCTGCATGGCCGCATTCTAGGGTCGGCGCCGGCCGAATGGGGCAGCGGCGCCGGCGCGCCGACCCGCGAGTCAGAGCCCGCGCAACGCGCGCGGTGGCCAGGTCCAGTCGATGTCGAGCGAGGCGGCCGCGAGCGCTCGGCGGCGGCCCGCTTCGCGTGGCTCCGAGGACGAGGATCCGGTCGGTCTTGGTCGCCCGCCCCGCTTCGTCGCCCCACAGCTTGGTCATCTTGCGGACCGCGGCGACGTCGTCGAGGGCGACGCCCGCGAGCCGGTAGCCCTCGGGCGCGGCGGCCTGCTCCCAGGCCCGCTCGGCGAGGCCGACCCCGCCCCGGATGCGCCGACCGCGGTCCGTCTCGACATCGCCGATGACCAGGACGACCACCGCATCGTCGGTCAGCACCGGGCGAAGACCGGCGAGCACATCGCGCAGGAATGCCAAGTACGGCTCGCGGTGGTGGGCGTCATCGAGTGTCGCGTCGATCGTCCGCGCGTCGAAGCCGAGGAACCACGTCCGCAACCAGTTGTAGTAGCCGTACTTGACGACGCGCAGATATGGCGGCGAGGTGACCACGAGCCGCGCCCGATCGGGGCGGCCGCGCGCCCGGAGCTCGGCACGGACCCGCGGAGCGACATCGCGGGCATCGCCGAGCAGCGCCACGCCCTCGGTCGATGGCGCCGGCTGGCGGAACAGGCGGTCGAGCTTGGAGGCGAGGCCGTCGAAGACGTCGCGTCGCGGCGAGGCGAACGCGGTCCGCGCGGCGAACTCGCGCACGTAGCGCGGCGCCATGCTGAATGTGTTCGGCATCAGCTCCGACAGGTAGCTCGCGCTCTTGCCGTGGAGGATCCCGGTGATCGCCGCGGCCAGGAAGCGGTCGGTGCGGTCGTCGAGTCGAAGGTTCGTCCGGACGAACAGCAGCTGGCCGAGCGTCTCCGGATGGAACGCCAGGGCGACCTCGACGGGCACGCGTCTCCGCGCCCGAGTCGGCCGCGCGCCGCACCGGAGCCGGCCACGGGCACGCTGCGTCCGAGTCGGGTCCGTTGCCACGCGCCCTGCCAGCGCTGTCCAGTCGGCGGCCTCGGCATTCCAGCCGAGGCGGAGCTGGGTCAGGCGCGTCATGGCGGCGGCGCGGGTCGCGGGCTCGACCTTCGAGGCGGTCAGCAGGTGGGCGAACGGGTTGAGGTCGTTGCCGACGCCGATGCGGCCCTCGGCGCACGCTTGGAGCGGGGTGGTGCCCCGACCCGAGAACGGGTCGAGGACCACGTCACCCGGGCGTGAGTAGCGCGCGATGAAGGCGTGAGCGAGGGCCGCCGGAAAGCTCGCGAGATACGAGCACATCGGATGGAACGAATGGCCCCACAGCCGCTGCTGAGCCTTCCATTCGGGCGCGACCGAGATCGCCGGCAGCGATACCGGCAGATCCAGGGCCAGCTGTTGCGCGGCGGTGGGCGTTCGCGCGCGAGTCGGTCCGGCCGTCATGGGCGGAACGGTCCTCTGACACCCGCACCGATCCCGGCCGGTGCGATGGGGCGCGGAGTGTAGCACGGGGGCATCGGAGCCTCCTCCCCCGATAGTCCCAGCCCCTTTTGCGTCGATGGGTGGAACGTCGCCCGTCCCTGGCGTACCCTAAGCATCGGGTCCGAGGAGAATGCGGAACCGGGCGATAGTCCCGGGCGCCAGGGAGACGGTCTCGGTCGACTCCGTGGCGCCCGGTCGGCGTTCGGCCCCGTCCCCACCGTCCGGCCATCGCCGGCGAAGGGGCCACCTCGGACCCGTGATGCTCGCCAGCCCCGCGAAGCGGGGGTCCATGGCGGGCTTTTGGTTTGCCCCTTGGAGGTCGATCGCCGCCCCCATGTGTTAGTCGGCGGAATCAGCAGACCCGGATCGCCAGGGGGAAGAGCGAGCCGGGTCTGTCCAGAGGCTATGAAAGTGAACGTCCGTACGGGAATACGTCGGAATACCTATTCGGCGACGCCCTGACGGCGCTCAGTGGCAGTCCTCCCGGCCGGTGTCGGTATAGGTCTTGCCCTCGACTGGAAGGAATTCCCAGGAGTACGCGTCCGCATGAAGGGTCAGCTGCAGGACCCCGAACGTGTCGTCGTCGCCGGTCTCGGTATTGGGGTGGATCTCACCCTCGGAGAACTTGTAATGGCTACGACCGCCGGTCCCGACGACGAACTGGCGGATACCGGCGGACGCGTCCAGCTCGCCGGTCGGTGTCATCGGTGCCAGCCGCTCATAGGCGTGGTTGTCGCCGCTCAGGACCAGCTCGGTGCCGGCGGCGTGGAGCGCATCCCACAGTGGTTGGACGCGGGGCTCGTTCTCCTTGCGCCCCGAGCTGAACCGCGGGTTGTGGATCACCGCCAGCGCGCAGCGGGTCGGGTTGTCCACCAGCTCATCGCGCAGCCAGGCGACCTGGGGCGAGGCGGCGTCGCATCCGCCGACCTCGTCGCAGATCGAGTTGAGCACGATCACGCGCCACTCGCCGAGGTCGTACGCGTACCAGCCCATCGTCGGGTCGGTGGCGGTCGGGGCGAACGGCGCGAGGACAGCGGCGAAGTATTCGAAGTAGCCGGCTGCCTTGGGCGTCATGTAGTCATGACCCCCGAGCGCCGGTTGCGTGCGATCGAGCGCGACGCCCCATGAGTCGTCATAGCAGCGGAACTGGCGGGGCGTTCCATTGTCGTAGGCGTTGTCGCCGAGCGTCTGGACCGTCGCCTCCGGGTGGCTCGCAAGGATCGCTGCGGTCGCCTCGTCGCCATCGCGACTACAGGCCGCGATGTCGCCAGCCGTCAGGAGCACCGGGTCGGGGATCGGCGTCGGTGTCGGACTGGGAGTCGGCGGGGCGGTCGTCGCCACCGCTTCGGGCGAGCGCGATGGGCCGGCCGACTGCGCCGCCGTCCCGGGCCCGGGACCGCAGGCGGCGACCGCCGCGATGATCATCGCCAGCGACGCCGTGCCGACGCGGGTCGCGGCGCCACGGTGGGCCGCCCTCCACCTCAACCAGGATCCCGACACTGCAAACCCCCTGTCGACGCTCGCCGGAGCCCACGCCCCGATCCCCACCGTCGCTTGCATCGTCGCCCATCCGCTACTGCGGACGGTGATGGTACGGCAGCCTGCGCGAGCCGTCGCCGTTCAGGAGGACAGACGAGCGGCCTCGGGCGCCTGGGGCGCGGCCATGACCGTCCCCGCGGCCGGGGATGACGGTTCGGACACGGCGCCGCTGAAGATCGCCGCACACGCCATGCATCGCTCCGACTCCGGCGGGTAGCGGTCGGGGTCGGTCCACGACACCGGGTCGTTATCGAGGTCAACCTCGGCGGTGCCGCACGCCGCGACCCTGTCGGGACTGTCGGCGACGAGGTGCCAATGCTCCGGTCCGCGTCGCTTGATCCACTCGCCCACGGCCCTCACGCCCCCTGTCGGGTGTGATGTGGCGGCGGCGTCCCCCAACCGATAACGCACCGCCGCCACTGGAGCGGAACGTACATTTCGGGTGCCGAGCGAAACCGCCCCCGGAAACGCCCGGCGGATTACAGCGGCATATCGGGGCCGATGATGTGGTGCAGCCGGGCACCGATGGCGGCCCGTGTCGACAGCGACTCCCGCATCGATGGCGACGTCATCCGTCCAAGGAATAGACGGCCGTGCCTGCGGGTCTGGTATGCGCCTGCAACCGCCCAGAGCGGACAATCAGTGCCCATGCGGAGGTCCGTCGCCGTGCCAACCGCACTGGTCCTGAACCCGCGCAACGACGCCGCTTTCGTGGCCTTCGCAGAGGCTGCCCTGGAAGACGGCGTGACCACCCCCGAGGACTTCCAGGAACGGTTGCGCGCGCGGTACCCTCATGCTGTCGTCCGGCTGCGCGAGCTCGCCAGTGAGCCGTTCACGATCTGGTACTGCTACCGTGACGGACGTTGGGTTCGTCCATGAGCTGACCCGGATAAAGGGGCAGGGACGCGAAGATGGCCGATTTAGACCTCGAAGGCGAGCTGCGCGCCACCGCAGAGGACATCGCGGCTGATGCCGCCCAGATCAAGGCGATCGAGGACGAGAAGGCGACGCTGGATCCGGAGGACCCTCGGGCGCAGGAGTTGTCGGCCCAGAGCGAGCAGCTGGCGCGGCGGCTGGTGCCGAAGACCGTCGCGGAGCGCGAGATCACCGACGCGATCGGCGACGCCTCCGGCGGCTGACCGCCAGCGCATCGCGCGGACGACTGTCTAGACTGGCGCTCGCAGTGTCCCCGTAGCTCAGTGGACAGAGCAGGCGCCTTCTAAGCGCAAGGCCGCAGGTTCGAATCCTGCCGGGGACGCCAGATCAAGCTCTGCCGCGCCCGTGCTCAGTCGAGCGACGTGTGCTGGATCGAACGCGGGAGCATCGCTCGGCGACCGCCGAGGGCATCGAATGTGACAGGCCGCTGGCGACCCAGCCGCAACCAGCCATCCGGCGCGAGGTCGTAGAACGAGATCGACAGGAAGAACGCGACGCTCAGCCCGAGGAGCGCCGACACGAAGGAAACGACGAGGTCCATGCCCGAACGCTACGACGGCTACGGCCAACCGCCAGCCTGCCCTTCGTACTGGAGTTGATGGATAAGCGGCGGGCCCCCGCCACCTGCGCGCGGCGAGGGCCCCTGATCGCTGACCGGGAGGAGGTCGGTCAAGCGGTCGGAATGAAGACCTCGTCATCGACGGTCGGATCGCCGAGATCGGGCAGGGCCAGGCCCGGCTGCTCGAACCCTCGGCCACCCTTGGCGCCGTCTCGACCCAGCCCGTCGCGGCCAAGGCCACGGAGGTCGCCGGCCGCCACGGCGTCGGCGTCGATCGAGCCGTCCGCTCGCGCTCGGCCGGCGACCCCGATCGCCATGTCGACGGCGACGTCGCCAAGATCCGCGTTCTCGACGCCGCCGACGCGGTACGTCGTGTCGGCGTCGACATGGATCGTCAGGCTCGTGCCATCGCGTCGCCGGATCGTGATCGAGTCGGCGGTCTTGGCGGTGACCGTGCCGACCGCGCGATCGCCGGCGACCCGGACGTTCGTGGCGGTCATCTGGTTGTCGGCGGTGATCGTGCCCTGGACGCGCACGGCCTGACCGTCCTTGACGTCCGCCAGCGTGCCCGAGCCCTGCCCGTACGTGTAGGTCGTCGAGCCATCTACGGCGACGGTCCAGACCGAGCCGTCGCGTGTCGTGACCTTGAAGCCGGAGGCGGTGATGTCGCTGGCGGTGCCGCGGATGCTCGGCACGACCACCGCGACGGCGGTCACCGCGTACGTGCCGTCGTCGTTGCGGACCTGGCGGAAGCGGACCTGGTCGCCGACCTTGAGATCGGACACGGCGATGGCCTGGCCACCCTTGGTGAGCTCGACGGAGCCCGTGATCGTGATCGTGCGCCGCCACCCGTCGGGCGTCCCCAGTGTCACGTCGATTGCCGCTGATCGCCGTGATCGTGATGTCCCGGAAACCATGTGCGCCGAAGCGGCCGAGGTCGGGTCCATCGGTCCCGTCGAGCGCCGGATCGAGCGCGCCGAGCGTGAACGGCGTGCCGCCGCTACCCGAGGTGGTCGGGCCCGCGGCGAATGAGGTCGCGACCACCGCCACCACGAGGATCGCGGCACCGGCAAGGACGAGGCCGATCCGGCGCGCGACTCGGTCCGCCTGTGGAGCCGTCGAACGACGCACCCTCGCCGGCTGGCTCGTCGGATTCGTCGTCATCGATGTCTCCTGCTGCCGTACGCGCTCCAGCCGGAGTGCGTCGATGGCATCAGCATTCGGTCGCATTCCTGAGTCGGTCATGAGAATGGCCGGCGCCACGATACTGGGCGGGTGATGCGAAGCGACCGACCACGTCATCGCGCTGATCCCGGCGTACCAGGAGGGGCCGCGGATGGCGGCCGTCGTCGAGGCGGCGCGCCGGCAGCTCCCGGTCGTGGTCGTCGACGACGGCTCGACCGACGACACCGCCGCGCGTCGCGGAGGCGGCCGGCGCGACCGTCATCCGCCAGCACCCGAACGCGGGCAAGGGCGCCGCGCTCCGGGCCGGGTTCCGTCATGCGCTCGCCGACGGCGCCGCCGCAGTCATCACGCTCGATGCGGACGGCCAGCACGATCCGGCGGAGATCCCGACGTTCCTCGCGGCCTTCCGCGACCGGCGGCCCGGGCTGATCGTCGGTCGGCGCGACTTCGCGGCGATGCCCCCGGTCCGCCGCCTGTCGAACGTCCTCGGCGGGGCGGCCGTGTCGCTCGCCCTCGGCCGGAGCATCCCGGACAACCAGTCCGGCTATCGACTCGTCGGCCGCGAGCTGCATGGGCGCGATGCTCGCGAGCGACGAGTCGGGCTTCGAGTTCGAGGTCGAGATGATCGCGCGCTGCGTCGCGCTGGGCCTGCCCCTCGAGTGGGTGCCGATCCGGACGATCTACGCCGGCGAGCCGAGCCACATCGAGCCGTGGCGCCACTTCACGGAGTTCGTGCGGGTCGTCCGCAAGGCGAGGCGGATCGCCAGCGGCGGGTGACCCCGGCCCACTCGGGGCTCAGGTGGCCTCCGCGTCCTCGCGGCGATAGGGCACGTTGACGATGACCGTGTGCGGTCGGCCCAGCAGCATCGAGCGAAGTCGCTTCGCCGATTGGTTGTAGAGCAGCCGCTCCCACCAGCTGCGGGCCACGTACTCCGGGATCACGACGAACGTGATCGGAGCCGGCTTGTCCGGCGGCCACGCGAGGTCGAGCACGTCGAGGTACGCGAGCAGCGGACCGGCCAGCGCCCGGTAGGGCGACTCGACGACGACCAGGGGCACGCCCGGCACCTGTCGCTCGAAGTCATGCGCGAACGCGTGCCGCTCTCGGGGTCGTCCGAGATGAACACGGCGCGGACGTCGTCGGTCGATCGAGCGGGCGACGTTGATCGGCCTGGACCGTCGCTCGATCGAGGCCGGGGATCGGGACGACGACGCGTTCCTCGCGCATCGGCGGTCGCAATGACCGTGTCGGGCTTGACCGCCAGCTCGCGTGCGCGATCTGCGGTACTGATGCGCGATGAACAGCATCATCCCCACGAGCATCGGGACGAGGATCGACGACGAGATAGCGCCGGCGGCGACTTCGCGAACGACGACGATGGCCGCGACGAACGCCGTCAGGACGGCCCCGAAGCCGTTGATCGCAAGCGCCAGCGCCAGCCCGGTTCGCGCTCGCGGAGCCAGTGGCGGACCATCCCCGCCTGGCTCATCGTGAAGCACACGAACACGCCGACCGAGTACAGCGGGATCAGGGCGTTCGTATCGCCCTCGAAGCCCACAGCAGCGCCGAACGCGACGACGGCCAGCATGACGATGCCCCACGAGTAGGCGAGGCGGTCGCCGCGGAATGCGAACTGGCGCGGCATGTAGCCGTCCTCGGCCAGGATCGCGGCCAGACGGGGGAAGGCGTTGAAGCTCGTGTTCGCGGCCAGGAACAGGATCAGCGCCGTGGATGCTGCGAACAGGTAGGCCAGGGCGAGCCCTCACCGAACGCCGCGCCGCCGCCAGCTGCCACGATCTACGGCGCCGCCCGTCGATCGTCGGCGAGCCCGTAGCCGATGGCGACGAACGTGAGCCCGACGAACAGGATGCCCGAGCAGCATGGCCACGGTCGGTCATCGTCGTCGGCGGCGTTCTTCGCCTCCGGCGGCTTGAACGCCGGGACGCCGTTGGCGATCGCCTCGATGCCGGTCAGCGCGACGGACCCGCCGGCGAAGGCTTGAGCAGGAGCAGAGACGCCGAGCGGCCTCGGTGCCCGAGCGGCACGGCGTCGGCGGTGGCGGGAGCGGCTCGCCGTGCCGGTCGACGATCCGGTACACGCCGATCGCGATCGATCGACAGGGCCAGCCCGACGAACAGGTAGGTCGGGACGGCGAAGATGTTCCCGGACTCGCGCAGCCCGCGCAGGTTGGCGACCGTGATGAGGGCGATCGACACGATCGCGATCAGGAGGCGGCCGTCGGCGCCTCCGGCACGACCGATTTGATCTGCGCGATAGCCGACGCGGTCGACACCGCGACGGTCATCACGTAGTCGACAGCAGTGCCGCCGGCCGCGACCAGCCCGAAGATCGGCGGAGGTTCGTCGCGGGCGACCACGTATGCGCCGCCGCCGTTCGGGTAGGCCCGGCACGATCTGCCGGTAGCGACAGGGCGACGACCGCGAGCAGGAGCGCGATGGCGATCGCGACCTGGATCGACAGGAGCATCGCCGCGGCCCCGCCCAGGACGAGGACCCGCAGGATCTCCTCGGTCGCGTAGGCCGAGGACGAGATCGCGTCGGAGCTGAAGATCGCCAGCGCCTTCTTCTTGGATAGGCGCTCCTCGATCTCGGCTCTCGACTGGCCAGCGGCCGCCCGAACACGATGGCGCGCACCCGCGCGAGGGCCCGGCCGGTCGGCGTGCGTGGGACCGAGGCGGCCTCGCGGGCGACGAGCTGGCCCGGCCCCGCATAGCGGAAGAACGGCGCGTGCGGGCGTTCGACCCGCACGCGACGGTCCCCGGCCTTCCGGCCGGTCAGTTGTCGACGGCCACCGATCACGAAGGCGTCAGTCGGGGCCCGAACGTGAGCGTCATGGTCGCCCCATGGCGATCGACTGCGAATGCGACGTCAGCGGCCTGAGCTCGGGCCAGCGCGGTCGATGCCAAGTCGGCTGCCTCGTCGAGTCCCGCCAATCGGACACGCTCCGCGACGCCGCACGCGACGAGCTCGATCGCTGCGTCTATGTGGACGAGATCGACCTCTTCCGGGTCGGAATGCGGGCGTGGCAGGACGATGAGGTCCGCTGGTTCCATGCTCTGACCGTACGGTCAGGGTCCAAGAAGACCGGGCACCCGAAACCCATGATGGTGCTCAACTCGCGCTCAACCTTCCTGGGTCGGATCGGCGATTCGATACCCCACTCCGGGCTCGGCGGTGATCATGGCGCTAGTCGACCCTGTCGGATCCGCGGTGTCCAGCTTGCGGCGAAGACGGCTGATATAGACGTGCAGGTAGTGCGCCTCGGTCGAGTACGCCGTTCCCCACACGGCGCGGAGCAGTCGACCTTTCGTCAAGAGCCGGCCCGGGCTGGCCACGATCAGCTTGATCAGCTCGTACTCGCGCGGCGTGAGGTCAACCGGTAGACCGCCCACGGTGACGCGGCGTTCGACTGGGTCGAGTTCGATCGTGCCGAGACGGACCAGACCCGACTGGTCACTGGCCGGACCGCCGGCCCGCCTGAGGAGCGCGCGGATACGCGCACGCAGCTCGTCCATCCCGAACGGCTTGGTGACGTAGTCATCGGCGCCCGCCTCGAGGGTGGCGACCTTGTCGCGTTCGTCGGTTCGCGCGGACAGGATGAGGATCGGCGTCGTTCCGTCGCGCCGCACGCGGCGGACGACCGCGCTCCCATCCTGATCGGGTAGCCCGAGATCGAGCAGGATCAGGTCGGGCCTCGCGGCGTCGAGCCGTCGAAATGCGGCTGCCGCATCGCCGGCGCCGTCGACGCGATAGCCGTGCGCCTCGAGATCGCGCGTCACGGCCTCACGCGTGGGCACATCGTCCTCGACTAGTAGGAGCCACGGTCCGGTCGGCTGGGTCGGTCGCGAGGCGGTCACGGCTCGAGTTCCGGTGGTGGCTCGACGGTTCGGAGCGTGATCGTCACTGCCAACCCCCCGAGCGGGCTCGGCGCGGCCCGGACGGCACCGCCCATCGCTTCGGTCAGGCCTTTGACCACGCTCAGACCGATCCCCATCCCGCGTCGTGCCCCTTCACCCGGTCGGGCGACGCGATGGAAGCGCTGGAAGAGCCTCCCCAACTCCGCCGCAGGGACGCCGGGCCCGCCGTCCTCGACCGTGAGCTCCGTGCGGTCGTCCAAGGCCGGCCGCGCGGTCACCCGCACGGCGGCTGGCGAAGGCGTGTGGTGCAGGGCGTTCTCCAGCAGGTTGGTCAGGACGATATCGAACAGGGCATCGTCTACCAGGACTGGGGCATCCACCCCGTCGAGGTCGAGATCGACCTCCCGCGTTCCGAAGGCAGACCGCAGGCGACCCAGTGCTGGCTCGACGAGCGAGCGCAAGTCGTGCGGTTCCAGGTCCGGGTCGAGCGAACCGGAGTCGATCCGGCCGAGGTCGAGGATGCCGCGGACCAGGTGATCGAGTCGGGCCGCTTCGGCATCGATGACGCTCGCTGCTTCTCGACGCGCGTCCTCGGTCCATGCGACGGCTGGGTCGACGAGGCCGCCGGCCGTTGCCCGGATGCTCGCCAGGGGCGTCCGGAAGTCGTGCGACACCGAGTCGATGAGGGCGGTCTTGAGGACCTCGGACTGGCGGCTGACCTCGAGATCGGTAGCGATTTGACGCATCTGGTCACGCCGCAACGAGAGGGCGATCTGATCGGCTGCGAGGGCCATGACCCTGGCTTCCGCCCGCGAAGGCATACCAAGGGATCGCCGGCGGGTCGCACCGAGCGTACCGAGGGTGTCGCCATCAGCCTCGATCCGAACACGGAGATGCTCGACAGCGACGCCGATGCCAGCGGCCTTCCCATCGCGCGGGATGTGCGTCCGTACCCATTCCGCCGGCTGGTCACCGGGTCGCCGCTGGAGTGTCGAGACCACGGCTGATGACGGGATCTGGTTCTCGCCCGTGTCCGCGACGACGCGTTCTCGGCCGGCCGGCCCGACCGTGATCCACACGCGAGCGAGGCCCACGTCGCTCGCCAGGCGCTGCGCGATGTCGGGAGCCGCGTCCTCGGTCGACGTCGCGGTCGCCAGCGTCCGACTCAGGGCGAAGAGGCTGCTCGCCTCGCGGGTGCGTTGCTCGGCCTCGTCGGCGCGCTGTCGAAGCAGCGCGACGAGTCGACCGACGGCGATGGCGACGAACAGGAACAGGAGGAGATCCAGCCACTCGCGGGGGTCGTCCACCCGTAACGAGAATCGTGGCGCCGTGAACAGCAGGTCGTAGATCACGAAGGCCGTCACAGCCGTGGCGAGAGCCGGCCACGTCCCGAAGGCTGCCCCGAGCGCGACGACGGCGATCAGGTAGACCGGCGAGGCGTCCTCGATGCCGCCAGCCGTCTCGAGGAAGGCGACGAGCGCCGTGGCACCGGCGATCGCGACGACAGCGGCCACCACGATCGACGCGGCCCGCACGATGCGCGCTCGGGAAGACGGGTCCGACTCGTTCACGAGCAAGGGCGGCCTGTGCACGTGCCTGATGGTAGGCGCACGCCCGGCGGCTGACCGCCGATGGCGGCGTTGGCCCTCGTCGCCCATCCGCCGCGCGCAGATGGCGGCTGGTACTGGCGGGTATCCCAAAGTACGGCTTGGAGCGACCGGTCCCGCACCCCTACTGTCTGGCACGCAGCGGTCACGACCCTACCCCTGAGTACCCCAGGGGACCGGAGCCGCCGAGAAGTGCGCAGAACGAGGCAACCTGACCAATGGCATCGATGGCCGTGAACGAACTGGGACCGATGCTCACAGCGACCGAAGTCGCCGAGATGCTCCACCTGCACGTGAACACGGTGAAGCGCCTGGGCGATCGCGGCGAGCTGCCGTTCTATCGCGTCTGCAAGCGAGGCGACCGCCGCTTCCGCCTCGACGACGTGATGAAGTTCCTGGCTCAGAACCGCTAGGGACCGGTCCCTCCCCGGCACCGCCACGGGCGGCCGCCGAGCCCTGACAACGCCTAACAGAGCGCCCGGTCCCTCCCCGGGCGCTCCTTCCTTTGTGTGACGAGGCCCGCCGGCGTTCCCGGCGGGCCTCGGATCCGTCTACTGACGCGGACGCGTCAGGGCCGGTTATCGATGTTCACGAGGGTCAGGCCCATCAGGCCGGCTGCGCCCGTGTGGGACACCGCGCCCAGGTACCAGTCGCCGATCGCACCGGCCGTGATGCCGCTCCAGGCCACCTCGACGGTCCCCACCGTGGCGTTCGTCGCCGAGGTGGGTGCTGAGGCGACGGAAAGCGTGCCGCCCGGGGCATCCGGCACGGCCCATGTCCACATGTCGTAATCGGAATCGCCGCCGGGCGCTGACCAGCCGTGGACGTAGACCTTCCACGTCCCATCGGCCGGATCCCGGATGTCGATCAGCTCGTCGGTGCCACCGGCCGTGCTGCTCGGCTCCTCGCCGTTCGGGCCGACCACGTAGATGTCGAGGTCGGCATTCGCTTCGGTCGCTTCGGGTGGCATGGCGATGCGGAAATGCGCTGCGCCCGACAGCGTGAACTCGTGGAGGTTGGCGCCGCCGGCGGCGACGTCAGTCGGTGCGAATGTCTGGTCCGGATCCTGGAGGACGTTGTCGTGCGTGACCGTGGCCGGCACGAGACCGTGCGCCGCGGCCGTGTACGGCCCCGTGTACCCGAACTCGACGGGGAAGCTCAGCGAGCCCGACGTGCCCGTGCCGGTCACCTCTTCCGGCGCATCGAACAGCGCTCCCTTTACGGCGATCGGACTGCGGACGCTGTAGTCGTCGGCCTTCCACGTGAGCGAGCCGAACCGCCACGCGTCGATCGGTGCGCTGATGTTGGTCACGGTCACCGTGAACGTGGCCGACTGGCCGCGGCGAAGCCGCAGCGTCGATGGCGAGACCTTGACCTTGAAGCCGGGCGGCGCCTTCACGCTGGCCCGATAGGTGACCCGCGAGTTGCTCCGGGCCACGCTTGTCACGGTGCGCGTCACGGTCTGGCTGCCGGCGACCTCCGAGATGCCGATCGACGGCAGGTTCAGGTCGACGGCTGCGCCCGGGACACCGCTGCTCTCGAGGAAGTCGCAGCTGGACTGCGTGAACACGCCCCAGTCCATCCCGCATGTGAATGCGGCGTACTCGAACAACCCGGCGTCGTACACGAGGCCAGGCTGGGCGATCGAGCCCCGACCCCAGCTCCCACCAGGGCGGACGTGGCCCGCCCCCATATCGAAGGGGTCGGCTCGGGTCTTCCGATCGTTGTCTCGGACGGTCTGGTGGGCGGTCGTCATCAGGGCCGATTTGGCGGCTGCTGCCGACCAGTCGGGATGGGCCTGCTTGAGCAACGCGAAGATGCCGGCCACGTGCGGGCTCGACATCGACGTGCCGGCGATCGCCTGGAACAGCTCGCCGGGCGGTGTGCCGGGGTCGGGGAACGGTGAGTTGCCGGCCAGGATCTGCAGGCCGGGTGCCGTGACGTCCGGCTTGATGAGATCGGGCGCGACGGCATTCGGGCCGCGCGACGAGAAGAGCGTCATCGTCGGTGCGTTCGGCCAGGTCGTCCGGCGCGGTCGCCGGGAATCGGTGCGGACGCTGATCCGCGCCGTCGGGCTGGCGGCCGACGCGATGTACGCCTTGATCGCGAGACCCGGCGTGTTGTCGATGTGGACCGACGGGACCCAGTGGGTGTCGGTGAACAGGTTGTCGAAGTCGTTGGTGTTGTACTGGATCATGCCGACGCCACCGGCGTCGAACACGGCCTGACTCTTCTCGACACGCCCGACGACCCCGCGGAGACAGAGGACCACCTTGCCGGTGACCACCGCCGGGTCGAGCTTGCCCGGCTCGCACAGCTCGCTGCCGGCGACGGCGGCGTCCACGAGCGGTGTCGTGCCGAGGTTCCGTGTCACCGACGCGCCCCGGTAGCGCGCGCCGTTGCCGAGCGTCACGACGCCCTGGTAGAAGCGACGCTGCGTGCTGGCGCCCACGCTCGTGATCCACGGCATCGTCGCCGGGTTACCGAGTGTCGACTCGTCCGGCCCGGAGTTGCCGGCCGACGTCGCGACGAACACGCCGGCGTCGGCTGCGAAGAGGAAGGCGATCTCATCGGCGGACGGGAGACCGGCGCCGCCGCCGATCGAATAGTTGATGACATCGACGCCGTCGGCCACGGCCTGGTCGATCGCGGCGGCCAGGTCGGAAGTGAAGCCGCCGTCCTCGCCGAGGCCCTTGTAGGCGATGATCCGGGCCCGTGGCGCGATCCCGGAGATCGTCGCGACCGGCAGGCCGTAGATGCTGGCCCGGACGCGGGCGTTGCCCGCTGCGGTCGAGGCGGTGTGGGTGCCGTGGCCGCTGTCGTCGCGAGCCGAGTCGAACTCGTGGTCCTCGGCGCCGATGACGGCTCGGTACGTCTCGAGCATCTGGCGTGCGCCGAGCAGCTTGTCGTTGCAGGTGAACGGCGCATCGTTCGGGTTGTGCGCCGTGTTCCCGAATTGGCATGGGATCGGCCCGACCGGCGACGGTCCGTAGCTCCCGTTGTCAGCGAACGACGGGTGCTCGGGCCAGATGCCGCTGTCGATGATGCCGACCACGACGTCCTCGCCATCGATCCCGCGGTCGTACGGACCGCCATCGACCGTGAGGCGCATGAATTGCGGGCTGCTGTCCGTATGCGCATGGCGCATCTGGTCCTCGAGGACGCGGACGACGCCCTTCTGCAGCGCGATCTTGTCGACCTGCGACGGGGTGAGCATCGCGGCATACCCGTTCAGGGCATACGAGTAGTCATGGAGCTTCCTCGCGACAGCGACGCCGCCCTGACGCAGCGATCGGTCGTGCTCGGCGCGGAGGAACGCCCGGTACTCCCGGACCGCGGGGCTGCCGCGCTCCACTTTCCTGCCGGGCGCCGCTTTCGTGGGTGCGAGCCCGCGCTGACCGCCGTCGTACGCGGCGACCGGTTCCGCGGCCATGACGACCACGTACGGTTTCGCCGTCTCGGCCGCCATCGCCGGTGCCGCGACCAGCGGCATCACGAGCGACATGGCGGTGGCGACCGCCAGGATTCGAAGCAACCTCTTCTGCCGCATCCGGCTCTCCTCCCCGGGATCCAAACCGTAGTCGACGTTGTCGAGCATCGTCGAGCGTCGTCGATCGAGAGCGCGATCCTTCGGTCCTCGGCGCTGGTCACCTCCCTGACCTGGTGCGCGAGCTTCCGGGCGATGCGGCGCGTGATGGGATCGCCCGCGGTAGGCTGGCGACGATCGTTTGGTGGACACGATGATGGCGGTTCAACGAGCGCTCTGTAAAACGGTGTCGTACGTGGGCGATGGTGATCGGCTGCGTCGCGCGCCCCGCCGGGCGCGTCGAAGCATCGTCCTGGTAATGCTGTTCGGGGTGGTCGCGATGAACGGATGTGGTGGTGGCGGCGGAGCTGGTTCCGGCGGCCCCGGGTCCGGGGGGGCAGGAGAGCCGTCGCCCGCGGGCCCCGCCAGCCCGAGCCTCGAGCTTGCCAGTCAGCAGCCGTCGAAGAACGGGGCCGCCGGGACGTATACGGGCATGCTCGGCTCTGACGCGATCGAGGGCGGTTGCTCATACCTCCAGGCGTCGGACGGGCGCAAGTACGAGGTGCTCTACCCCGACGGCTGGACGCTCCGCAAATCGCCCCTGGAGCTGGTCGCCCCCGATGGGCGGGTGATGGCACGTGCCGGCGATGAGGTCACGGTCCGGGGAGCCGAGGCAGACATGGCGTCGATCTGCCAGATCGGGCCGATCATCCAGGCGACCGAGGTGGTGATCGGCGCCTGAACGCCGGGGCTAGTCCCGCGGGATCCCCGCCAACGTTTCCCCGAAGATCTCGACCGCCTCGCTGATCTCAGCCCCGTTGACGTCCAGCGGCGGGATCCAGCGCATGACCTCGTGCTGCGATCCACACGTCAGCACCAGTAGCCCGTGATCCGCGCAGGCCGCGCTGAGCCGATCCGGCAGCGTCCCATCCGGCTCGCGTGTCGCACGATCGCGCATGAACTCGACGCCGATCATCAGCCCCGGCCCGCGGATGTCGCCGATCCGATCATCCTCCGCGGCGATCCGCTCGAGCCCGGCTCGCAGCTCGGCGCCGCGTGCGGCGGCGTTCTCGACCAGCCCCTCCGACCGGATCGTCTCGAGCACGGCGATGCCCGCCGCGCACGCCACCGGGTTTCCACCATACGTCGACCCGTGGGCGCCGCGGCCCCAACGCTCCTGGAGCTCACGCGACGACACGACCGCCGAGAGGGGCAGTCCATTGGCGATCGCCTTCGCGAGTACGACCACATCGGGGACGATCCCGGCGTGCTCGAACCCCCACATCCGGCCGGTCCGCCCGTAGCCGCACTGGACCTCGTCGGCGATGAGCAGGATCCCGTGCTCATCGCAGAACGCGCGCAGTTCTCGGAGGAACGCAGCCGGCGCGGGGTTGTAGCCGCCCTCACCCTGGACCGCCTCGATCAGGATCGACCCCACCGCGGACGGCGGCATCGTGGTCGATGTCAGCGTCCGAAGGTCGGCCATCGCGCCGGCGACGGCCGCGGCCTCGTCACCGCCGAAACCGCGATAGGCGGCGGGGAACGTCGACAGGTGGACCGACGGCAGCATCGGCTCGTAGCCGACCCGGTAGTTGATCGCGGAACTCGTCACCGCCATCGCGCCGAACGTCCGCCCGTGGAACCCGCCCCGGAACGCGATGATCCCGGGGCGCCCGGTCACGCGCCGACCCAGCTTCATCGCGGCGTCGATCGCCTCCGAGCCCGAGTTGAGGAACATGACCGAGTCGAGCGGCGCGGGGAAGCTGGCGGCGAGCTCGTCGGCAAGCCGCGAGATCGGCTCGGTGAACCCAAGCGCGGAGACCGGTCCCAGGAGCTTGTCGACCTGGGCGTGGATGGCGGCCGTCACCCGCGGATGGACGTGGCCCAGCGCGGTGACGGCGATCCCGTTCGCGAAATCGAGATAGGCGCGACCGTCGGTGTCGAACAGTCGATGCCCCTCGCCGTGGCTCCACTGCCGCTGGAAATACCGGCCAAGGACCGGCGTGAGGTGCGGCGCGGGCGAGACGGCGACGTCCATCGCCGGAGTCTATCGGGGTTGCACCGCCGCGGTGCCATGGTCCCGAGGCCCCGAGCGACTGCAACTGAAAGGCTCTCGGTGGACGCCTGCGCCGTAGGATGCACGGCATGGTCGATTTCACCCTCACGGACGAAAACAAGCTCGTCCAGACGGCGGCGCGGGCGTTCGCGGAGGCCGAGATCCTGCCGCATATCCGCGAGTGGGACGAGAAGGGCGAGGTCCACCGCGAGGTCTTCGAGCGCATGGGCGAGCAGGGCTTCCTCGGCGCACCGATCCCCGAGGCGTACGGCGGCGGCGGGATGGACTACATCAGCTTCGCGATCCTGTGCGAGGAGCTCGAGCGTGCCGATACCGCGTTCCGCGTCGTCCAGAGCGTGCATGTCGGTCTCAATTCGCTGGCGCTGCTCCAGTGGGCCACGGAGGAGCAGCGGCAGCGCTGGCTCGTACCCCAGGCGAAGGGCGAGAAGCTGGCCACGTTCGGGCTGACCGAGCCCGGTGTGGGCACCGACGCCGGCAACCTCCAGACGACCGCCCGCCGCGATGGCGATGCCTACCGCCTGAACGGTCAGAAGATCTGGATCAGCCTGGCCGACGTCGCCGACCATTTCCTCGTCTTCGCCTCGGTCGATCGGAGCAAGAAGCACAAGGGCGTGACCGCGTTCCTGGTGGAACGAGGCATGAAGGGCCTGACCACAGGGACGCTCCACGGCAAGCTCGGGATCCGGGCCGGGAATACCGGTCTCATCAACCTCGACGACGTCGTCGTCCCGGAGGACCACCGCATCGGCGAAGAAGGGGAGGGCTTCCTGGTGGCGATGAGCGCCATCGACCAGGGCCGCTACACCGTAGCAGCGGGGGCGGTCGGGCTGGCGCAAGCGTGTGTCGACGCCAGCGTCAAGTACGCCCGCGAGCGCAAGACGTTCGGCCAGGAGATCGGCGAGCACCAACTGGTCAAGCAGCTCATCGCCAAGATGGTCGCCGGCACCGAGATCGGCCGGCTGCTCGTGTGGCGCGCCGGGTGGCTCAAGAACCAGGGTCTTCGGAACACCCGAGAGACGAGCCTCGCCAAATGGCATGCCACGGAGCACTCCGTCCAGAGCGCGCTCGACGCGATCCAGGTCCACGGCGCGAACGGCTACTCGAACGAGTTCCCGGTCGAGCGCTACCTGCGCAACTCGAAGGCCGCCGTCATCTACGAAGGCACGAGCCAGCTCCACACCCTGATCCAGGCCGACTACGCGCTCGGCTATCGCGAGGATCGACCGCTGCGCTGTGAGCCATGGCCGGCCGAGGGATGGCAACGCGCTGCGGTCCAGCCGACGGTATGACGGACGGGCGGGCCACGGAGTGCGTCGCCCGCGGGGTCGATCGACCCGCGCGACCCGCCCGCCTGGAGCCCGTCCCGTGACCTGGACCGAGCGTGAGCTATCGACGCTCGCCGAGGTGGCCGAGACGTTCGTCCGCGGCGACGCACGCCGCCGCGCCCGCCTGACGACCGAGACCCTGGAGCGCGCAGCCGACCCGGCCCAGGTCCGTCGCTTCCACCGGCTACTCGGCCTCATGGAATCGCGCCTGGCGAACCTGCTCCTGGGTCGACGAGCCACGCCGTTCTCATCGATGTCGCCGGCTGCTCGCGAGCACTATCTCCTGCGGCTGTCGACCGCACGTTCCGCGTCGCGTCGCACGGCGTTCAGCACCCTCCGCAAGCTCATGACGTTCCTCGCCTACGCCGATCCGGGAGCGGACGCCGCGGGCAATCCGCGGCATGCCGTCATCGGCTACGAACCGGAGTGGCCACCGATCACCGTCGATCCGACGCCGATCCGCCCGCACGCGCTGCAGTTCGACCAGGGCACCGCCGACGAGCCCATGACGCTCGATGCGGACGTGGTGGTCGTCGGATCCGGGGCGGGTGGGGGCGTCGTCGCCGCGGCCGCCGCCGAGGCCGGCCGGTCGGTCGTCGTGCTCGAGGCCGGTCCGTTCGTGGACGAGGCATCGATGCCGCGCAACGAGCTGGACGCCACCTCGCGGTTATTCCTGAATCACGGCCTGCTGGCGACGTGGGACGCGTCGATCACGATGCTCAGCGGCTCCGGGGTCGGCGGTGGGACGCTGGTCAACTGGATGACGTGTATGGAGGCGCCCGAGGCGGTCCGCGCCTCCTGGAAGCGCAACCACGGCATCGCTGACATCGGGAACGGCGACGCGTGGTCGGACGACATCGCCACCTTGGAGGACGAGCTGTCTGTCGGCACGGTGCGGCGCATACCGCCGAAGGACGAGATGATCCTGCGCGGCGCGGAACGCTTGAACTGGGAAGCGGCGCCCGCCCGTCGCAATGCCGCGGCCGACTGCGATGACTGTGGCAGTTGCCCGTTCGGTTGCCGGCGGGGGTCGAAGCAGTCGGGCATCCGCGTGCATCTGTCGCGCGCCTACCTCGCGGGTGCCCGGATCGTGCCCCAGGTGCGCGTAACGAAGGTCCTCGTCGAGCGCGGCCGGGCGGTCGGCGTGGAAGGGAACGCGCTCGTACCGGGGACCGGCGATGAGACACGCACGCGCCGCCTCATCGTGCGTGCCCGCCAGGTCGTCGTCGCCGCGGGCGGGCTGCGCTCGCCAGGCATCCTGCTCGCCTCGGGCCTGCGTCACCGGGCGATCGGTCGACATCTGCGCATCCACCCGGCGCCGGTCGTCGCGGCGCGGATGACGATGCCGGTCGACATGTGGCTAGGGCCGATGCAAGGAGCGCGGTCGCTCGAGTTCCTGCAGCCCGACCAGGGCCGGAACAGCTATGCCATCGAATCAGCGCCGGGCCATCCAGGCCTTGTGGCACTCGCGCTGCCCTGGGACGGCACCGACGCGCACGCCGCATCGATGCGCGAGATTCGCTACTTGGCGCCGCTCGTGGCGATCACCCGCGACGGCGGCCGCGGCACGGTCAGGCTTACCCGCGCTGGGCGCCTGCGCATCGACTACGAGCTCGACCCGGTCGGCGAGGCGACCCTGCGGCATGCGGTCGTGCGCATGGCCCGCCTCGCGCGAGCCGGCGGCGCCGGCGAGATCGTGGTCGCGGCGACGCCCGCGATCCGGTTCGAGCCCGTCCGCGGTTCGCCGAGCGCGGATGCGGCGGCGTTCGGGCGGTTCGAGGATCGCCTCGCACGGATGGACTTCTCGCCCAACCGCGGGTCGCTGTTCTCGGCCCATCAGATGGGCACCGTCAGGATGGGCGCCAGCGCGCGCGACCATCCGTGCGATACGGACGGACGCGTCCGGGCGCGCGGCCGGGGCAGCCGCGTCGTGACAGGGCTCTACGTGGCCGACGCCTCGCTGTTCCCCACGGCCCTCGGCGTCAACCCGATGCTCACCGTCATGGCGTTGGCGCGACGAGTGGTTCGGACGGTGCTGGCGGAGTCTTGACCTCGGCGACCGCTGCGGTGGGCGCCGTCATCCGGCTGCGCGCGGTGACGATCAGCGCGACGGCGCCGACGATGACCGCCCCGGCGATGATGGTCCGCGGATCGATGGGTTCACGCAGGACGATCGCGCCGAGCACGACCGCGACGACCGGGTTGACATACGCGTAGGTCGCGACCAGCGGCAGCGGCGCGACGCGGATCAGCCAACCGAACGTGGTGAACGCCACGAGGCTGCCGATCACGGTCAGGTACAGGAACGCCGCGAAGGACTCGGCGGAAACGATGGCGGGGTCGAACCGGGCGGGCTCGCCGGTCACGAGGGCCATCAGCCCGAGGACGACGGAGCCCGCGATCATCTGGCTGCCGGTCGCGACGAGCGGGTGGCGAGGCAGGACCGCGCGGTGGCTGGCGTACAACGATCCCGCCGACCAGGCGACCGGCGAGATGAGGATCGCGACCACGCCGGCGGGATCGAGCGCGCCGGTAGCGCCGATCGCCGTCGGTCCGACGAGGATCGCCACGCCGATGAAGCCGACGACGATCCCGACCACTGCCAGGCTCGGCAAGCGCTCCCGGAACGCCAGCCCGCCCAGGATGGCGACCCAGACGGGCATCATCGCGATCAGCAGTGCCGCGATCCCGGACGGGATCGTTTGCTCGGCCCACGCGACCAGACCCATGCCCCCGCCGAGCAAGAGCGCGCCGATCAGGGTCGTGTCGATCAGCTCTCGACGGGTCGGCCGGCGAAGCTCGTCGCGGCGGCGGATCGCCATCCACCCCAGCAGGACGAGACCGGCGAGCCCGAAGCGCATTGCCGCCATGAGGAACGGGGGCATCGTCTCGACCGCCACTGCGATGGCGAGATAGGTCGATCCCCAGACCCCGTACAGGATCGCCAGACCGATCCAGATCGCGCCGCGCTCCGGCGGCGGTCGCGTCGTTGGCATAGTCGGCTGGTCCAAGTGCGCAGCATACGCCCGGGCGAGCTCGGTGTCAGCCCGTGCGCGGGACCGGTCGGTCATCAGGCCGGCGCGAGCCTCAGGCGGCGGCTGCGACCGGACGGCAGACCTTGCAGGGCCGGTAGCCGGCCGCCTCTGCCTCGGCCAGGGAGCGGAACGTGCGGCGGTTCTTCTCGAGCATGTGCCGGCCCGTCCGGCACGTCGGCCAGCACACGATCCGCGTCGAGGCGCAGCCGTCGAGGCGCTCGCCACGTCGGGCCGCGGCCTCCATCGCGTCGGGGTCGAGACCCTCGGCGCTCAGGATCGTGCGCTTGTTGGCCGGCCCGCCCAGCGAGTACTGCCCGATGGAGCCGTCCGTGCGGACGACCCGGTGGCAGGGCACGATCAGCGGCACCGGATTGTGCCCGAGCGCCGTGCCCACGGCGCGGACCGCCTTTGGCCGGCCGATCTCGGCGGCCACCCAACCGTACGGGCGGACCTCGCCCCTGGGGATCTCGAGCGCCTTGCGCCAGACGTCCTGCTCGAACGGGCTGTGCCCACGCAGGTCGAGCGGGATTCGTACCCGCCGATCGCCGTCGAGCCGGCGCATGATGGCGCTAGCCAGCCGTGGCGGCAGCTCGCCCGGCATCGCTGGGCGGCCAGTCGTCGCCAGGTGGCGAGCCTCGAACGCACCGTCGTCCTCGGCCAGGTCGACCGCCGAGACGCCGCGGCCGTTCCAGGCGACGACGAGCGAACCGAGCGGCGAGTCGACCCGGTCATAACGGTCGGCCAGGCCCACCTCGACCAGCACCCCGGGGCGGAGGGTCGGCGGAGCGGCGATGGCGAGATCGGTAAGGGCCGCGACCTCGCGGTCGGTCGCCTCCAGCTGGGTGGTCATGCGGTCATCTCCTGGAGCTCGCGGCGACTCTCCGCCTCGAGCATGGTTCGTAACAGGGCGACGCCCCGGTGGACCTGGGCCTTGACGGTGCCTTCGGGTCGACCGAGTGCCGCCGCGGCTTCGGGATAGGACAGTCCATCGACGTGGCGCAGGATCACCGCCGCCCGGTAGGCCGGTGGCAATGCCGCGAGTCGCGACGCCCAGCGGTCTCGTTCGGCGTGGCGCTCGGCGATCTCGGCCGGCGCCGTCGCCGAGGGCATCGCCGGCTCGGGCGGGCGCGGCCCCTCACCGTCGATCGACACCGGGCGTGGTCCTCGCGTCGCCCGTCGGGCGCCCACGGAGCGACATCGATTCAGGACGATCGTGGTCAGCCACGGTCGCAATCGAAGCTCACGGATACGCTCACCGTCGTAGGACGCCAGCGCCCGATAGGCGCGGACCAGCGCGTCCTGGGCTGCCTCCTCGGCCTCGCCGGCATCGCCGAGCATCCGCAGTGCGATCGTGTAGAGGCGGTCCTGGTGAGCCACGACCAGCGCATCGAATGCACGGTCGAGGTCGTCGGCCAGGGCCGCGATCAGCCTGTCGTCAGCGTTCATCAGGGTCTAGAACCGGTGGGGCCGCCGAACCGTTGCACGCTGTCACGGTACCCCGGTCACCCCGCTTCCGACGGTAGGCCCGTGCGACAATCGCGGTCATGGGCCACGACGATCGTTTCGACGACCTGATCGCGAGCCTCGGGAGCTTCCACCGGACGTGGCTGATCTACCTCGGCATCGATCTCGGGCTGTTCGCGCAGATCCGAGCCGCAGGAGAGGCAGGCATCACGCCGGAGGCGCTGGCGGGCGAGACGAGCACCCAGCCGGCCGCGGTGGCGGCATGGGCATGGGCATCCGACGCGCACGATCTGACGACGTTCGAGGACGGCCGCCTCACGATGGATGAGGACGTGGCCGAGATCCTGCTCGACGACCAGCGGGCTGAGTTCCTGGGCGGGCAATTCGTCCACGCGGTCGTCGCGTCGATGGACTGGGGCGGCATGGAGGACTTCTTCCGGACCGGCCGGCCCATCACGCACCGACCGGATCGCTACCGCCAGGCGATCGAGCGGCTGACCCGCCAGGACATCGCGGTCTTCTTCCAGGAGGTGCTTGCCGCGCTGCCGCAGCTGGTCGTCGATCTGAACCGTGGCGGCCGCGTTGTGGACATCCACTCCGGCGGCGGCCGCTGGCTCATGGCGATGGCGCGACGCTTCCCGGCCCTGGAGCTCGTCGGCGTGGAGTTCGAGGAGGACTCGGTGGCCCGCGCGCGAGCGGCGATCGAGGCTGAAGGGTTGTCCGATCGGATCGAGATCAGGCAGGCCAAGGCGACCCATCCCGGCCACGAGGGCGAGTTCGCCCTCGCGTACTTCCAGTACGCGCTCCATCAGCTCGATCATGCGCCGGCCGTCCTCAAGGCGGCCTGGGACGCACTCCATCCTGGGGGCCGGGTCGTCGTCCTCGACTGGCCGCTGCCGTCATCGTCCGACGAATTCCGGACGCGTCACGGCGAGATCATCGCCGGGGTGCAACTGGACGAGCTGTTCCAGGGCACCGCGCTCGCGACCCGCGACCAGTTCCTGTCCTGGTTCGCCGAGGCCGGCCTGCCTGCCCCTCAGACCATCGATCTGCCGTCCGGGGCGTCCGTGTTCCTTGCGGAGCGGCCCGCCTGACGGACGGGCTAGCTGATCTCGATGGTCCCCGCCATGGTCGGGTGGATCTTGCAGAAGAACTCGTACGAGCCGGCGGTGTTGAAGACGATGCTTCCGGTCGCACCACTTTCAAGGCTGTCGGTCGTGCAGGTCGGATCCGACCGCACGGTCGCCGTGTGGGGCGCACTGTCGTTGTTCGTCCATGTGATGACGTCGCCGACATTTGCGCTGATCGACGCGGGGTTGAACGCGATGTTCGCCATACCCGCGCTCACGGTGCCGGTCTCGGTGGATGACGCGCACCCCGCCCCGCCCGCAGCTGCGCTTTCCGACGCCGCCGGTGCGCTGGCCGGGGCTTCGCTGGCGGGGGCTTCGCTGGCCGGGCCTTCGCTGGCGGGAGCCGCCGTCGCCGGGGCGGACGCCGTCGCGCCGCTGCACGCACTCAGGATCAACAGCATCGTCGAACCGAGGGCAAGGATCGTCCGGGTCATGTGGACCTCCTCCTGTCTGGGGTCTGGTCTATCGTCGCTGGGGGACGCCGGTCGGTACGACACATGTGGTCGAGCGGTTTCGTGAGGTCGGATCCGATGCGTATCGACGCCACGACCGTCCGCACGCTACTCCGTCACGAGGCGCAGGTCCATGCCATCCCCGGGCGCGACCTGCGCGACCTCGGCGACTCGCTGCTGCTCCACGATCCGGCCGAGACCGATCCGTTCTGGAATCGGGTCGAGGCCATCCGCTGGCCGGTCGACCCGGAGGCGTTCGATCGGCGCCTGACCGAGATCGCGGTCCTCTTCGCCTCGATCGGCCGGCAGCCGCACGCCTGGACCTCGCCACCGCACGATGAGCCGGCCGACCTGGTAGCGCGGCTGGCGTCGAATGGGTTCGAGGACGTCGGGCACGGGTTGCTGCTCGTGGCACGGGACGTGGAGCCGGCACGGATCGCGCTGGCCTCCCGCCCGCTGGATGCCGGCATGACACTCGAGCGGCTCAGCGCACTCACGCGACCAGCTGTCGATCAGGCCGCCGAGGCGATCGGGTCGGTGCTGCTGGTCGCCTTCGATGTCGGCGACGACCGGCGGCCGGGCCTGCTCGCCGAGACCCGCACCTCGCTGGCCGACGCACGCTTCACCCATTACCTCGTGCGTCGGGGCGACGCGCCGGTCGCTGTCGCGCGGTGTGCCACGTTCGATGGGATCTCCTACCTGTCTTCGATCGGGACGATCGACTCGGCCCGCGGGCTCGGCCTTGGCCGGTTCGTGACCGCAAGCGCCATGGTCGACGCCGCGGCCGCCGGCAGCGAGTGGATCCACCTCGGTGTCTACGCCGACAACGAGCCGGCGCGGCGGCTCTACGAGGGCCTCGGGTTCGTCATGAGCGGCGACCCCGGGCCGGACATGATCTTCGTCGGGTGACCAGGGTCATGGGGCGCGGCTGGGCGACCGTGGAGCTCGAGCGCGGCGCAGCGGAGCTCGAGGACCGCCTCGCGCCGGGCGCCGCCTTCGAGATGGCGTCGCGGTCGGCGATCCTCGGTGCGCGCTGCCTTCGAGGCCGAGCGCGGCGTGTCGAGGCCGAGAACCAGGACGAGGACGCAGGCGCCGACTGGATCGTCCTCCTCGAGCCCGACACCGAGGGCCGTCTGGCGGGGTACCTGGCACGGTTCGGCGAGGGCTGGGCCGCTACATGGGCGGTCGCGGACGACGACGAAGAGCGCCCCGGCACTGGGGTCGCAGTCGGTCCGCTCGGGGAGGAGCGCCTGGCCGGGGGAGGCGCAAGCGGCCGTCCGTTCCGGTTGCTGCTATCGGCCGCTACCATCGACCCATGACCGACCCCACCGTCACGCTCCGGCCGGCCGCGGCGTCGGACGCCGACGCCATCGCGGCGCTGTTCACCGACGAGGGCTACCCGGCGGGCCCCAGCGACATCGTCGAGCGGCTGACCCGGTTCGGGTCCGAGCACTCGCGGGTCGTCGTGGCGGAGCACGAGGGCGGCCTGCTTGGGTTCATCGCCGTGCACGCGCTGCCACGCTTCGAGCACGACGATCGGATCCTGCGGGTGCTCGCGCTGGTCGTCGATGCGGGCGCCCGGGAGCGCGGGGTCGGTCACCAGCTCATGACCGAGGCCGAGCACATCGCGACCGACTTGGGCGCCGCGTTCGTTGAGGTGACCTCCGGTCACCACCGGCCTGATGCCCGTCGGCTGTACGAGTCGATGGGCTACGACGCATCGGTCGCTGCCTACTTCCGAAAGAAGCTCTGACCGCCGTCGTGAGCGTCACGACAGCGGCCGATCCCGTCATCCGGGTGCGCGGCCTGACCAAGCGTTACGGCGACGTCGAGGCGGTCGCGGGCATCGACTTCGAGGTCGCCAAGGGCGAGATCTTCGGGCTGCTCGGACCCAACGGCGCGGGCAAGACCACGACCGTCGAGATCCTCGAGGGACTGCGCCAGCCCGACGGTGGCGAGGTGAGCGTCCTCGGCGTGGACGTCACACGCCATGCGGACCAGCTCAAGCCGCGCATCGGCGTCAGCCTTCAGACGGCGGCGCTCTATCCGAAGCTGACCGTGACGGAGCTGATCGACCTGTTTCGCAGCTTCTATCCCCGCTCCCGCTCGACCGAGGAGCTCATCGACGCGCTCGAGCTCGGGGAACGGCGCGGAGCGCGCAGCGAGGTCCTGTCGGGCGGGCAGCGGCAACGCCTGGCCGTCGCGCTGTCGCTCGTCAACGACCCCGAGCTCGTGTTCCTCGACGAGCCGACGACCGGGCTTGATCCGGCTGCGCGCCGATCGCTGTGGGACATCGTTCGTGGCTTCCGCGCGCAGGGTCGATCGGTGCTGCTCACGACCCACTACATGGAGGAGGCCGAGATCCTGTGCGACCGGCTCGCGATCATGGACCACGGCCGGATCCTCGAGATGGGCACGGTCGAGGAGCTGATCTCGAAGCACTACCAGGAGCGCACGGTTCGCTTCGACCGACTGGAAGGCCTGATACAGGACGAGCTGGCGACACTCCCAGCGGTGACATCCGTCAAGGAGGACAGCGACGAAGTCCTGATCTACACCCGTGACCCGGGCAAGACGATCGGTGCCCTGCTCGATCTGGCCGACGCCCGCGGGCTCGAGCCGCAGAACCTGGCCATCCGGCGGGCGACGCTCGAGGATGTCTTCCTCGATCTCACCGGCCGAGCGCTGCGGGACTGACGCTCGATGCGGCCGCTGCTCGCCCTCACCGTCGCGAACATCAGGAGCTACGTTCGCGATCGGGCGGCGCTGTTCTGGACGCTCGCGTTCCCCCTGATCTTCATCTTCATGTTCGGGTTCATCTTCCAGGAGGGCGGCCAGAGCAGGTTGGTGCTTGGTTGGGTAGACGACGACGGCTCGGCGGCCGCGTGGGAGCTTCGCAACGCGTTCACTGAACAGGAAGGGACCGAGATCGCACCGGAATCCAGGGACAGCGCGCTCGCCCGGATGCGCGAAGGCAACCTGGACGGCGTGATCGTCGTACCGGCTGGCTACGGCGAGGCGATCGCGGCCGGGACGGAGGGGTCGGGCGGTCCGACCCCGATCCTCGTGTACTCGGATCCGTCGCAGTCGAACCAGACGGCGGCCGTGTACCAGTCCGTCCAGGCCGTCCTCGGGGTCATAAACCTCGGCGGCCGGCCGCCGCTCGTCATCCCGCAGCCGGAGACGCTCCAGACCGAGAACCTCAACTTCATCAGCTACTTCGTCCCGAGCATGCTCGGCCTGTCGGTGATGCAGGTCGGCATCTTCGCGGCGATCCCGCTCGTCGCCGACCGCGAGAAGCTGATCCTCAAGCGACTGGCGGCGACGCCATTGCGGCGCTGGCAGCTCGTCGGCTCGAACGTGCTGATGCGTCTGCTCATCGCGCTGGTCCAGGCCGTGATCATCATCGGCGTCGGGGTAGCGCTCTTCGACGTGGAGATCGTCGGCTCGTTCCTGCTCACGGCGCTGTTCGTCGTGCTCGGAGCGATGGCCTTCCTCGCGCTCGGGTACGTCATCGCTTCGTTCGCCAAGACCGAGGATTCGGCCAACGGGATGACCAGCGTCGTGCAGTTCCCGATGATGTTCCTGTCGGGGACGTTCTTCCCGCTCGATGAGATGCCCGCCTTCCTGCAAGGCATCGCCCGCGTCATCCCGTTGACCTACCTGTCCGACGCACTGCGCCAGGTGATGGTCGGCGGGGCCGCCTTCGCGCCGCTGTGGGTGTGCGCACTGGTGCTGGCCGGCTGGCTGGTGGCCTGTTTCGCGATCGCCTCGCGCACGTTCCGCTGGCAGTAGGGCACTAGGGCAGTAGCCCGGGACCTCACACCTCCGCTCGAATGCCCGCGCTCGCCGCGCGCTACCAGCGCTCCTCGTGGACGAGCTCCGCGAGCGGGCGGCGGCCGCCGGCGCGGAGTGGGCGGGTCAGGTCGGCGGGATCCGCTGGATAGCCGAACGACAGCATGAACTCGCAGTGGTGATCATCGGGATAGCCGAGCAACGAACGTGCGAGATCCTGGTCGTAGACGGTCGCCGGCACGCTGCCGATGCCGAGCTCCCACGCGGCAAGCATCATCGAATCAGCGGCCATCCCGATATCGAACAGCAGCGATAACGGCGCCTTGTCCCGTGCCGGATCCGGGGTCACCAGGGCGATCCCGGCCGCGGCCCCGGCGAGATGGCCCGCCCACGGCCCGACCCCGCCGAGCTCGCGCAGGTGTGCTCGATCGCGGCACACGATGAACGCCCAGCGCTGCTGGTTCTTCGAGCTGTTGGCGCGCCGGCCGGCGCGCACGATCCGGTCGAGGTGCGCGTCGTCGAGTGGACGGTCGGCGAAGCGGCGGACGACGCGGCGCGATGAGATGGCATCCCAGACGGATGCCGGATCGGTCATGTGCAGCGGTCGGGCCTCAGCCCAGGCCCGGCTCGTCGGCTGTGGCCAGCGAATCCAGATCAGGGACTCTGGTGGCACCGGGCAGGGCGACCTGGGCGAGCGTGCGGAATCCGCCCGGCATCGTATCGACCGCCGACAGCCGCTCCTCGGCGGCCGGGATCCGCACCGCGTGCGTCGCCGCTGCGGCTGCGGCGGCTGCATCGGGCGCCAGCGGACCGTCGAGCGCCACAGCGAGGAACCGTGCCACCTCGGCCCGGTACGTGGGGTCCTCGTATAGCCACGAATGCTGGCCACCGGGCACGACCAGGGTCTCGATGGGCTCCGCCTCGGGGTCGCCGACCCGTGCGCGCCGTGCCGCCGCGGCCACGCGCGCGAGGTGCTGGAACGGTACGACCTGGTCCTCGTCGCCGTGAGCGAGCAGGATCGGCCCCCGGTAGCGCGCGATCGCATCGGTCGCGCTGACGTCGGTCACGACGTGGCCGCGGGGCCGAAGGAACACGCGCGTGGTGAGGTAAGCGAGCGGGTAGGCGATGGGATCGGGGATGGGCAGGCGGGCGAGGCGGAATGTCTGACGGGTCAGGCGATACGGGTCGGCCGGGGACGACGTCGCGACGATCGCTGCGACCCGCGGATCGGCCGCCGCCGCCAGGATCGCGCCGATGGCTCCCATCGAGTGGCCGACGATCGCGCCACTGGTCACCTCCGGCCGCGCGATGAGCGCTCGGAACGCCGCCAGCGCGTCGAGGCCGAATTCGCCGGCGCTCACCGGGAGCGCCTCGGCCGGGTTCTCGCCATGACCACGGATGTCGATCGTCAGGCAGTGGTAGCCAGCGGCATTGAGGAACAGCGCGATCGGCAGCGTGCGGTCACGCGCCGACTCCCAGCCGTGGATCAGGGCGACGCCAGGTCCCGGCGCACCGTCGCGGGCCGGGATGAACCAGGCGGGCAGGTCCAGGTCGTCGGAACGGACCGTGATCGACTCGAACGGCAGGCCGACGTCAGCAGGTGACATCGTCGGCGGGAAGCGGCGCGGATAGCCCGCGCGGGCGCGATAGGCCAGGGCGAAGCGGTAGGCGAGGCCGAACTGGGCAGCCGCGATCGCGGCCGCGACACCGGCCCGAGTCACGGTTCCCATGACCCTAGGGGACGGCACGGCGGGCTACCTGTCAAGTCCGGGCAGGGCAACGGCGCCGGTACACTTCGTCCGTGGCGAAACGCGATCCCCACGAGGTGCTGGGCGTGGCCCGCGGGTCCGAGCCGACCCGGATCAAAGCCGCGTGGCGTCGACTCGCGCGGGCACACCACCCCGACCTGACCGGGGATGACCCAGCTGCCTCGCGGGTCGCGACCCGGCGCATGGCGGAGATCAACGACGCGTACGCGGCGCTGACGCGCGGTCTCGCGGGCGAGCCCGCTGAGGCGGGCCCGCCGGCAGACATGGGCGTTGGCACGAAGCGACGTGGCGGCCCGCCTCCGCCGCGACCGACCCGCCCCGTCACCGGCCGTGTCGACACGACATCGACGTTCCGTCCGCGCAACCAGACGACGCCGCGCCAACCCGGCGGGCCGTACCCCAACGGCCACGAGCCACCGCGCGCACGACCGCCGCTACGCGGTCAGCGGGCCGGCCAGGAGGCCCCCCGCGCGTCTACCCCGACTGGGCCGCTGGAGCGCGGCAGGATCCGGAACTTCCGGCGTCCCCGCCCGCCGCGCCTCGAGCGGGCGCTCGAGCACGTCATCGAATTCGGCAAGTTCCACGGCCATACGCTCGGCCAGATCGCCGCCTTCGAGCCGTCGTACATCGACTGGGTCGCGAGTACGGTCACGAGGGATCCCGAGCTCGTCGCCGCGGCGCGAGTGGTCCAGGTGGACCTCGATGCGAGGGGCGTCGGTCGACGCTCCCATCCAGCGCCGAGTCGGGCGACGCGGACGGCGTAGCCGCCGGACACGATGATCGCCCCCCGGCGATCCGGAGGGCGATCGAGCGATGATCCGCGCCAGTCTTCGATCAGTCCTGCCAACCCAACGGCCTTACGGGCCCGATGGCCGAAAGATCCGGTTACTCGGCTCGTGAGCGAGGACCGGGATCCCTCTCTCGAACCTCCTCGAGTGAGCGTCCGTTCCCCGTTCCGTGACCGACGCCCCAGGTGCTGTCCCCGGTTCGATCGCGGGTCGGCTTGGTTTGAACCGTACGCCCGCGCCCACCCCTTCGGCAATGGCACCCTGGTCCCGAAAGCGGGCGGTCGATGGTCGGGCGCACCCGCGCACCATCCGTGGGACGGCCGTACCAGGTGCGCTGGCGCACCGGACGGCCTTCGCGGCTACCCTTCCCGCCGTGACCCACCGACTCCGTCCCCGCCGCTCCGCGCTGCCCGCCATCGTTCTGGCACTGGTCGCCGTCGCTGCGCTCGCCGGCTGCGCGACCGAGACCACGACATCCTTCGACCCGGCCTCCGCGTGCACGACGGACGGCCGGATGGCGGGCGCGTACCCGCAGTTGGAAGCCCGAGTCCCGACCTCTTACGAGGGCCGCGGGCCGGACCGCTTGGACTCCGGCCGGCACTGCACGCAGGCCAATCTCGGCAGCCTGGCTGCGGCCGGCTTCGACGAGGTGCGGTTCGCCGGCGGGACCTGGGATTTCGGTGGCCAGCGGGCGGCGGCACTCGTCGTCTTCCAGGCGGATGGCCTCAGCGCTGATCGGATCGCCGAGTTCTATGAATCGAGCGCCATGGCTGCGGATCGAACGCAGGTGACCCGCGTCTCGACCCCGACGCTCGCCGGTCGGTCCGGGCATCGACTCGACACCTCGACCGGCAACCGGACACAGACGGTGCTGACGTGGCCATCGGCGGATCCGGACATCGTCAACGTCGTGATCACCAACGACCTGCCGGATCCCAAGATCGACGCCGCCATCGAGGCCTTCGGCGGCGGCTGAATCCGGCGATCCGGTGCTAGAGTCGGCCGCATGAGCGAACGCCCGAGCGACGGGCCGACACGACCGCCGACCGATCGCGCGGCGCGCTGGGAGCGCGACCGCCTGAAGCCGGCGCTCGACCGCGCACCGGAGCGGAAGCCCGCCTTCTCGACGATCAGCGACATGCCGATCGAGAGGCTGTACGGGCCGTGGTCGCTGCCGGATGACGCCGAGTCACGGATCGGGCTGCCCGGCGAGCCGCCATTCACCAGGGGTATCCACCCGACCGGCTACCGGAGCCGGTTGTGGACCATGCGGATGTTCGCCGGGTTCGGTTCGGCCGAGGACACCAACGACCGGTTCCGTCAGCTGCTCGCGGCCGGCCAGACGGGCCTGTCGATCGCCTACGACATGCCGACCCTGTATGGCTACGACACCGACGACCCCGAGGCCGAAGGGGAGTTCGGGACATGCGGCGTCGGGGTCAGCAGCCTGGCCGATATGGAGGTCCTGCTCGCCGATCTGCCGCTCGAGAAGGTCTCGACGTCGATGACGATCAACTCGCCGGCCGCCCCGATCTGGGCGATGTACATCGTCGCGGCCGAGAAGGCCGGCGTGCCGCGAGACAGGCTCGAGGGCACGCTCCAGAACGACATCCTCAAGGAGTTCATCGCCCAGAAGGAGTTCCTGTTCCCGCCCGAGCCGTCGATGCGATTGGTGACCGATACCATCGAGTTCGGCACGCGCGAGATGCCGCGCTGGAACACGGTCTCGATCAGCGGTTATCACATCCGTGAGGCCGGCTCGACGGCCGTCCAGGAGCTCGCGTTCACGATCGCCGACGGCATGGCGTACGTCGAGCACGCCATCGAGCGCGGGTTGCGTGTCGATGACTTCGCGCCGCGGCTGTCGTTCTTCTTCAACTCGCATTCGGACTTCTTCGAGGAGATCGCCAAGTTCCGCGCGAGCCGGCGCATCTGGCACGACCTGATGACGAAGCGCTACAGGGCCGAGAACGAGCGCTCGGCGTGGATGCGGTTCCACACGCAGACGGCCGGTGTCTCCTTGACGCCGCAGCAGCCGCTCAACAACCTCACCCGCGTCGCCCTCCAGGCCCTGGCCGGGGTGCTGGGCGGGACGCAGTCGCTCCACACCGATGCCTATGACGAGGCCCTCGCGGTGCCGACCGCGGAGGCTGCGCTGCTGGCGCTGCGCCAGCAGCAGATCATCGCCGAGGAGACCGGCGTCGACGCGACCGTCGACCCGCTGGGCGGGTCGTGGTTCGTGGAGGCGCTGACCGACGAGACCGAGCGCCAGGTGTGGCGCTACCTCGACGAGATCGACCAGCGGGGCGGGATGGTCGCCGCCATCACCGAAGGCTACCCGCAGCGCGAGATCGCCGATGCCGCGTACCGCTACCAGCGCGAGTTCGACGCTGGGGAGCGCCGGGTCGTGGGCGTGAACGCCTACGTCGACGAGGCGGAGGAGACGACGGTGCCCGTGCTGGCCGTGCCTCAGGGCTCGCTCGAGCGGCAGCTCGCCCGGCTGGAGCGGACGCGCCGCGAGCGTGACGCGTCGGCGGTCGAGGCGGCGCTCCAGGGTCTGCGTGACGCGGCGTCTCGGCCGGGCTCCACAGAGACCAACCTCATGCCCCATTTCATCCGGGGCGCCGAGGCCTACGCCACGCTCGGCGAGATGTGCGGGGTCCTGCGCGGCGTGTTCGGGGAGTACCGGGAACCGGTCGCGGTCTAGCGGAACGGGCGCCGGGCCCAGATGACGAGCCCGGCGGCCGCACCCAGGACCATCACCAGCCCGGCAGCAACGGCTGCCCCGAACACGGCCAGGATCAGGCCGATCAGCCCACCCACGAGGAGCATCGCCTGTGCGCCCGCCACCGACCGGTCGGGCAGCTTCGGAATCTCGGGATGCATCGCCCGTCGCTCGCGGTGATCCCAGTCGTGCCAGCGGGCGAGCCCGATCTTGGTGAGCGCGTAGAACAGGCCGATGGTCAGGGCCAGGCCGAGCACGACCGGGCCGAGCGACGCGAGGAAGTCGGGAAGATCGCCGAGCGGCAGCCAGTCGAGGATCGCGCCGATCACGGCACCGACCGCGGTGACGGGACCGGACACGATCTCGTGACCGGGGATCCGATCCCACAGCGCCACGAGCCGATGGCCGGCTCCCGAGAGTCGCTGGTCGCCGCTGGCCTGGAGGACGATCAGGACGATGCCCGTGGCGATCGCCCCGAGCGAGCACAGCCAGCCCCAGGACGCCAGCGCCGACACCCGCTGGCGGCGCCACACGATCCGCCGCGTCCGGTCGGTGCGATCACGGTAGAAGCGCGACGCCGAGGCGTCGCCGAGGGCCGCGTCCAGGTGTCGCACCAGCGGGATCAGGAACCCCTCCGGGTTCGCCCAGTAGCTGCCGTGATCGGTCAGGACATTCATCTCGTTGGTCACCGGTCGCGACTCGACCACGATCGTCGCGGGCGGGGTAGGCGGTTCCGGCTCGCCCGGCAGGCGGACCGGGGCCTGCATGAGCCACGGTGTCCCGGTGTCACCCGTATCGACCGCGATCGCCGCGCTGGCGACGGCTCCGTCCGACGCCGCGGCGCTGATCCCGCCTCGCTCCGGCAGCGGCCCGGCAGGCGCCGGATCGTACGAGGCCCAGACGTCGACCCAGCGCAGGCCGGGTCGAACGCGCGCGAGGTTACCGACCAGTCGATGCCCGGGCGTGATCTCGCGGACATCGGGATCTGCCGCGAGCCGCCAGGCGAGGCCGAGCCCTTGGCCGAGGGTCACCAGCTTGTCGACGCGCAGATGCAGGTACGCGGGATCCAGCAGCGTCTCGAAGCTGACCAGCGCGCCGCCTGAGTGGGCCACGAGCACGATGGCGTCGCACCCGTCGTCGACCAGGCGCTGGATGGATCGGGCGAGTCTGGCGCGCACGTTGGCCGCCTGCACCGGTTCGTCGAGGATGACCGGCAGGTCGCCGAACCAGTCGATCAGGAAGCTGTCGATCATCCGTCGCACGGCGAAGTCACGGATGACCGGGATCGGGATGCGCCGCAGCAGGTCGTAGCCGGCCAACGTGATCGCGCCGAACCCGGCGACCAGCCAGCCGACCGGACGCGCCCCGAACGTGCGGGACTGGATGAGATCCAGCTGCTCGGCGAGGCGCCAGTCGAGCGGCGGCCGGCCAGCACCGATCACGTCCGTCGCCTGGGCGAGTTCGTGGAGCCGGGGCGCTCGGTCGCGGTAGCCGGCCGCGATGCCGGCGACGACCATCCCCATACGCCGGCGCACGTAATCGATCGTCCGACCCAGGCTCGGCGCCCGCAGGTCGGACGCCCACCATGCCTCGGTGAGCACCCAGCTTGTCGCCGGCAGACCGGCATGGGCGGGCACGACGAGCTCGAGGTAGGGCGGTGAGGCAGCGCTGAAAGCGAACTCGGCGCGCCAGACGGGGTCGTCGATACGGTCAGCGTCCGGGGCCGGCGGTGTGTTCGCTGCCTCGGCCGCGCGCCAGTCCGTCAGCAGTTCGACGATCGGGCCGGACCAGTCGAGGAAGGTCTCGCCCGGCGCCTGCGTCCCGATGCCATGGACGAAGACGACCCCGGTCCGCCGGGCGATGTCCGCCGGCACGTCGCCGCTCGGGAGCGCGTGGGCGCTCGACGGTGCCCGATCGCTCGCCCCCGCGTCGGAGAAGACCGTGGGCTGGTCGTCAGCCCGCCGCTGCATGCGGCCGACTCTACCATCGGCCCGTGGCCCGGCCGACGTACCATCGGGCCATGTACCTCGACGCGATGGAGTTCCTCGAGGAGGAGCGCGATGCCTGGGCAGCCTACGAAGCGCTGGCGGAGCTGACCGACGAGCAGCTGACGGCCGAGGTCGATGGCGCGCATGGCTGGACCGGCCGCGACCTGATGGCTCACATGCTCGCCTGGCAGGGCGTGTCACTCGACGCGGCCAAGGAGCTGGCGGTCAACGAGACGAGCCCGACGATCGCCCGTGTCGATGCCGACTGGGACGCCCGTGGTGGCGAGGTGGTCAACGAGGAGATCACCCGGACCTGGGCCGCCGTCCCGATGGACGAGCTGCGGGAGCGGTTCCGGACGCAGCCCGGCGAGCTACGTGGCTACCTGACGGTCGTGCCTGAGACACGCTGGCTCAAGCACCCCGTCCACCTCAAGTCCTTCCGGGACGAGACGATCGAGCACTACGGGGAGCACGCCGACGACCTGCGCGCGATCCTGACGGCGGCGCGTTCGTGACGACGCTCCGCGACGTGCTCGATGCGGCCGCCCGATCGACGCCCGACGTGGACGTCACGACCGAGCTTGGCGGGGAGGTCGTCTGGTCGGTCAACCGGACGGCGTTCGCGGTGTTGTCATCGGATGGCGGGCAGGCATCGTTCCTGCTCGACCCGATCGTGGCGGGCGCCGCGGCCCGGACACCAGAGGTGACTCGGTCCGGGCGTGGGCCGGGTTGGGTAGACATCAGGCCACGGGTCGTGGACGGCCACGTGGCCGACCGTGCCGGGGCGTGGTTCCTGTCGGGCCATCGCCGGCTGACCGGCCCGGGCGCCTAGCGCGCCCTCCGCACGGCGGTCCCGGACACAAGACGACCCCGGTCGGATGACCGGGGTCGGGTAGGGCAGGGGTCGGACGATCAGTCTGCCCCGGCGGCCGCGAACTCCGTCAAGCCGAACTGCTGCTCGAGCTGCTCGAGCGGTCGGAAGCCGACCACGCCCTGCGGCTGCGAGCCGGGCTTGAAGAAGGCGATCGTGGGGATGCTCATGATGTTGAACGCCTGCGAGATCCGCGGGTTGGCGTCGACGTCGACCTTGATGACATCGACTGCGCCCTCGTACTTCTCGGCGAGCTTCTCCATCTCCGGGGCGACCATCTTGCAGGGCCCACACCATTCGGCCCAGAAGTCGACGACGACCGGCCGCTCCGCCTTGAGCACGAGCTCCTCGAACGTGGCGTCCGTCGCGTGCTTGATCTCGACCATGTGTGTTCCTTTCTCACTCGCTCGGCGAGTGCCCGGGGGCCTTGTGCCCTAGCGGGCGATGTCCTGGATGAGTCGATACGCCTCGAGGACGCGGTGGTCCGCCAGGCGGTAGAGGATGGTGTTGCCGTCGCGCCGGCTGGTGACGAGACCAGCCCGGCGGAGCACAGCGAGGTGCTGGCTCATGTTGGGCACCTGGCAGCCCACCCGAGTGCTGAGGTCGCTGACCGAGAGCTCGCCGATCGCGAGCGACTCGAGGACACACAGGCGCTTCGGGTCTGCGAGGGCTCGACCGACCGCGGCGTACCGCTCGCGATCGAGCTCCGCCGAGACCGGCAGGTAGTCCAACACGGCCTCGACGATATCAGTGTTTGCGCAAACACGCAAGTAGGAGTCCCGTCACCGGCCACGTCCGACGCTCTCGGTGTGTCGCGCCTGCAACCCATGAAGCGCCACCCTGACGCCACGCCCGGACATTCGAACGGAGGAATCAGCATGTGCCTGACGTGTGGCTGCATGGATGCCCATCGCGAAATGGGTGAGGCCAACATCACCTACGAGGACATCAAGCGAGCCGCGGACGAGAACGGTCGCAGCGTCGAGGAGACCCTGCAGACCTTCGAGGCGACCGAGGCCAAGGACCGCCGCGAGCATCCCCAGGAGTATTCGGCGGCGGCCGGCTCACGCTCGTGAGGGCGGTTCAAGCGAAGAACGGCGGCGACGTCAGGACGTAGCGATCCAACCCGTCGACCGGACCGTCGGTGAAGAACAGCATCACGAACGGGTCGACGCGGAAGCCCCGACCGAGCAGGTGATCGATCCCTGGCCGCGCGGTCAGCGCAAGGTCGAACGTGACCGTCGCATGTCCGGCTGCCGCCGCGGCCGCCTCGCCGTCGGCCATCAGGACCGGTAGGTCGGCCGGCGCGAGCGCGGCGTAGGGCCCGCCCCAGACGGGTCGCGTCGGGTGGTAACCGTAGGCGACGGGTGCCCCGCCGCGCCGATACATCCAGCCCGGACGCTGACCGGCGAGCCAGCGGTGGTCCTCGTCGCGCCGGAAGCCGAGGATCACTCGATCGATGCCGGCGAGCGCGTCGAGTGGTGGGTCGTCGGGCTCGATCCGCTCGCGATCCAGGTCCGTGGCGAGCCGCTCGTCGCGTGGCACGCCCTCCCAGCCCACCAGCGGCACGCGACCATCCAGACCGGCGCGGAGATAGCGCGCGATCGCCCGGGGATCGATCGTCGCGACGATCGCGCGGTGTCGGGCACCCTCGGCAGGGAAGGCACGCTCGAGCAGGCCGCGGCCAACCCCGCCTGACTGGGCGTCGGGCAGGACGAAGAACTCGGTCAGCTCGCGCACCCCATCCCGAAGGATCGAGCGCGCGTACCCCACCGGCCGGCCCCCGACGTCCTCCTCGGCGATCCACCACTCATCGGCGGTCGAGGCGAGATGTTCGAACAGCGGCCGGCGAGTCTCGAACGCGTTCGGGTCTCCGGCGGTGGCGTTGGCGCCGCCGCCAGTCCGGCGGCCCAGGTCGTCGACCGCTATCTGGAAGATATCGAAGCAGGCCCGCGTGTCCGCGCGCGTCCCGGCCCGGTAGTGCGTCATGCCCGGAGCCTAGTGCCATACTCGCCCGCATGCTCGACCCCGCCAGCCCCGTGGCCGACGAGGCGTTCGAGGTCCCGCTCGCGGCGATCGAAGAGGCCGCGGGTCGGCTCGCCGGCTACGTCCATCGGACCCCGATGCTGAGCTCCATGACGGCGGCGCGCTGGCTCCGTGCGGCGTCCGGCGTCACCCCCGCTGACGACCGGCTCTATCTCAAGCCCGAGCAGCTCCAGAAGACGGGCTCGTTCAAGGCGCGGGGCATGACCAATCGGATCGCGACCCTTCCGCCGGATGCCCGCGCCCGCGGAGCCATCACGTTGTCCGCCGGGAACGCCGGCCAGGCCTATGCCTGGGCAGGCGCGGCGGCCGGGGTCCCCGTCACCGTCGTCATGCCCGAGGGCGCCGTGCGCTCCAAGGTGGATGCCTGCCGTGGCTACGGCGCCCGAGTCGTCCTGCACGGGACACATGTCGGTGAGACGTTCGCCGAGATGGAGCGGATCCGCGACGAGGAGGGCCTGATGTTCGTCCATCCGTTCGACGACCCGGCGGTCATCGCCGGCAATGGCACGGTCGGTCTCGAGATCGTCGAGGACGTGCCCGACGTCGATGTCGTGGTCGTCGGCGTCGGCGGTGGCGGGCTCATCAGCGGCATCGCATCCGCGGTCAAGGCGAGACGGCCGAGCGCCCGCGTCATCGGCGTCGAGCCGGAGCGCTCCAACGCGGTCTCGCTCGCCATCGAGCGTGGCGAGATCGTGACGATCCAGCCGCAGTCGGTCGCCGACGGGCTGGGCGCGCCGTTCGCGGGCCGCTGGACGATGGCGATCACGCGGCGCTTGCTCGACGAGATCGTCCTCCTCGACGACCCGACGATCCTCGGCGGGCTGCGATTCGCGCTCGAACGCCTCAAGCAGGTCGTCGAGCCAGCCGGCGCGGCGGCGTTGGCGGCGGTGCTCGCGGGACGGGTGGCGATCGCCGACGGCGAGCGCGTGGTCGTCGTCCTGTCGGGCGGCAACGTGGAGGTCAGCCGGCTGGGCGAGCTGATCGCGGCGGCCGGCACGCTTCCAGGAGCGCGCGCCTAGTCGACCCCGAGGGTGTGAAGCCGCTCGTCGTCGATGCCGAGGTGGTGGGCCAGCTCGTGGATGACGGTGAGCCGGACCTCTTCGGCGAGATCGTCTGGATCGGCGAAATCCGCCTCGAGCGGCAGCCGGAACAAGGAGATGCGGTTGGGTACGGCGATCCAGTCGGCGCCGTATTCGGTCCTGGCGACGCCCTCGTACAGCCCGTAGAGCGTGTCGTCGGTGCCCATCTCGTTGTCCCGCCGCTGGTCGGGGGTCGGCTCGTCCTCGATGACGATCGCGACCTCGTCGAGCGCGGCCGCGAACGGCATCGGGATGGCGGCGAGCGCCTCCTCCACCAGGTCCTCGAACCGTCGATGATGGGTGGGCTTGGAGCGGAGGGGGCGGCCGGTCCGGGAGCCGCGTCGGCGCTTGGCCATGGCGCCCGTATCCTAGGGCCGATGGAGCTCCCGCCGACCGACGTCCCGGAGCCGGACGCGACGCTCGAGCCGGCGGGGTTCACGGTCGACAGCGATGGCGACCGGATCCATTTCCTCGACTGGGGCGGCCCGCCGGATGCGCCCCGGCAGCCGGCGGTCCTGGCAGTCCACGGTCTGGGCCAGACGGCCTGGATCTGGGCGCCGGTCGCTCGGCGGATCTCCGGTCCCGCCGGTCGTCGACGTACGGTGGCCATGGATCTGCGCGGCCACGGCCTGTCCGATGCCCCGACCGAGGACGGTGCCTATGAGATCGATGTCCAGGCACGCGACGTGGTCGCCGTCGCAGAGGGCGCGGCATTCCTCACGGGCGACGCGCCGGGCGTCGTGCTGGCAGGACACGGCTTCGGCGCGATCGTCGCGGTCCGCGCGGCGGCGTTGCTCGGCGCGGCCTGCGCGGGCGTGGTGCTGGTCGACGGCGGCTGGGAATCGCTCGAGACGACGACCGGGCTCGACGCGGACGAGTTCCTGCGGGTGCTCGACGAGCCACCGGAGGTGCTGCGCTCGCTCACCGCGTTCCTCGCGGATCGCAAGGGCTTCGACCCGGCTACATGGGACGACGACCAGGATCGTGCCGCCCGCGCGACCATCGTTGAGACCCATGCCGGCCGCGTCGTCCCGTCCGCGCGGCCGCACGCCACCGAGGCGAGCGTCCGCGCGATGTTCGACTACGAACCGGCACCGAGCCTCGCTGCGGTCACGGCACCCGTCATCGCACTGATCGCCGCCGACGACGACACCCACTCGCGGGCGCGCCAACTGACAGCGGCCTCAGCAGCCCGGATGGCGGCTGGCGGCGACGAGATCGCGATCGCGTCCTTCCCGCACGACGCCCACAACCTGATGCGCTACCGTCCCCGCGAGGTCGCCGCGGCCGTCCTGTCGATCACGGCGTGACCCACAGAGGAGCTCGATGCAGGTCGTTTACTCGCCGCGCCACCTGGCTCACGACATCGACACCGAGACGTTCATGGGCATCGGGATCCCGGCCAACGAGGTTGCCGAGCGGGCGGAGCGCATCCGCGACGCCTTGACGGCAGATGGCGGCTTCACGTTCGTCGAGCCCACGGAGCACGGCGAGGCGCCGATCACCGCGGTCCACGACGAGGGCCTCGTGCGGTTCCTCGAGGTCGCCTGGTCGGAAGTCCGCGCGCAGATGATCCCGCGCGCGTTCCTGTCCGCCGACACCTACCCCAACATCGCGATGTTCGAGGGCATGTCGCCCGATGCCCTCGCGCGGCTGGCCCGTGAGCCTGGGCATGTCGGCGGACGGGCCGGCTTCTGGGGGCTCGACTCGGCGGCGCCGCTGGTCGCCGGGACGTACGACGCCGCCCGTGCGGCGGTCGACGTGGCGTTGACGACGATGGAACTCGTGTTCGGTGGCGCGACCGCCGCCTACGGCCTGTGCCGGCCGCCCGGCCACCACGCGGCGCGCTCGATGTACGGCGGCTACTGCTTCTTCAACAACGCGGCCATCGTCGCGCACGCCATCGCTGCGCAGACCGGCGAGCGAGTCGCGATCCTCGATGTCGACTACCACCACGGCAACGGCTCGCAGCAGATCTTCTGGCGGCGTGGCGACGTCCGGTACGTCTCGATCCACGCCGATCCGGAACGCGCCTACCCGTACTTCCTCGGTCGTGCTGACGAGACAGGGGAGGGCGACGGAGCCGGCGAGAACCGCAACATCCCGCTCCGGGCCGGGGCGACGAACGCCGACTATCTCGAGGCGACGGATCGGGCGATCGACGAGATCGCCGCCGCGCCGGGGTCGATCGTCGTCGTCTCGCTCGGCTTCGACACGTACGGTCTCGACCCGATCGGGGACTTCGCGCTCACGACCGACGTCTACCACGAGGTCGGCCGGCGGGTCGCGGCGCTCGGTCGGCGGCTGGTCATCCTCCAGGAGGGTGGCTATCACCGGCCGTCGCTGGGAGAGAACGCCCGGGCGTGGCTGCGCGGCGCGGAGGGCCGGCCCTTCGACCCGCGGCCGTCGGCCGGCTTCGGCGAGCGAGGGACGGTCGCCTGATCCCGCCGCTCGACCAGGCAGCCCTCGAGGCGGCGGTCGCGCACCTCGCGGCACGCGACCCGGACCTTGCCGACATCGTCGCGCGGATCGGCCCGCCACCGCTCTGGGATCGGCCACCGGGCTTCGGGACGCTGGTGCACATCGTGCTCGAGCAGCAGGTCTCGCTGGCCTCTGCGCGGGCCGCGTTCGATCGCCTCGTCCTCGCGACCGATCCGCTGACGCCGGAGCGGTTCCTCCGGCTGACCGATACCGAGCTCCTCGCCGTCGGGTTCAGCCGTCAGAAGGCACGCTATTGTCGGGCGATCGCCATGGCGCTGGTGGACGGCACGCTGGACCTCGACGGATTGGCGGCATTGGACGACGAGGGCGCGCAGCAGGCGCTCGAGACGATCCCGGGTATCGGTCGATGGACGTCCACGATCTACCTGCTGATGGTGCTGGGCCGGCCGGACGTCTGGCCTTCCGGGGACATGGCCCTGAGGACAGCGGTGGCGGACGCCAAGGGGTTCTCGACGCGACCGTCCGTCGAAGAGCTGGCCCTGATGGGCGAGGTCTGGCGGCCATGGCGATCGGTGGCGGCACGGCTGTTCTGGCACGACTATCTGGCGCGTCGACGCACCACCTCATCGCGATCCGTGCGTGGCTGACACCCCGTCGTAACCCCACCGAACCTCTCGGAACGGCTCCAGACTGGCGCTCTCGGGGTATCCTCGTTCCTCGGTCACGGGGTCTGGGGCTGCGCGGACCTCGTCAGGAGGAGACCTATCAGCCGCCTCAGTCGGATCGATCCGCTCTATCGCCAGACCGCCATGGGCATCGGCTTCGGCCTGCTCATCGCGGTCATCCTGGCCAGCGCTTTCTCGGCCATGGTGCCGCCACCGTCGGGGCCGGCAGGCCAGCCGGTCGTCGCGGTGCCGCTTTCGTCCGGGACGCCGGGGTCCACCGTTTCGGGCCAGGCGTCGGGCGCGCCAACCCAGGTCGGAACGAGCCCGTCCGCCAGCGGCCTGCCGGCTACCTCACCGGACACATCGCCTGGCGCGGGTGGGGCCGCACCGACCCTGCCCACGACACCCGGATCGCAGGGTGGTGGACCGGCCGGAGCAGGGGTGACGACCCCGGGCGGCCCGACCACGCCGAACGGCCCATCCGGACCGACCGCACCGACTCCGGGCACGACCGTGCCGACGGCCGCACCCGCGGCGCCCCCGACCCAGGCTCCGACGGCCAACCCGACCACGGCACCGACGGCCCGCCCGACCACGGCACCGACCGCGCAACCTACGGCTGCGCCGACACCACGCCCCACGCCTCGACCGACGCCGGCACCGACTCCGCCCCCGACCGCGGCTCCGACCCAGGCACCGCCGCCCCCGCCAACGCCGGAGCCGACACCGGAAGAGAGCTGCATCATCCGGCTACCACCGCTGCCGCCGATCTGCTTCTGAGGCGAGGGCCCGTCGCCCGGCGTACCATCCGCGACGATGACCAAGCCGATCGATCTCCCGCCGAACGTGCGCCGACTCGTCGACGAGATCGAGTCCGAGATCGGTGAGACGAGCGTCGCCATCGACGACATCACGGGCTCACGAGGTCGCGACCACGAAGGCGAGCCGTCGACCGACAACGGTCGCGTCGAAGACGCGGTGCGGCGGATCCTCGAGGAGATCGGCGAGGACCCCGATCGACAGGGCTTGACCGGCACGCCTGAGCGCGTCCACCGGATGTACACCGAGCTCACTGCCGGCTACCACGTCGATCCCGATCGGCTGGTCAACAACGCGATCTTCGATGTCGACTACAGCGAGATGGTCATCGTCAAGGACATCCCGTTCTACTCGCTCTGCGAGCACCATCTCCTGCCGTTCTTCGGCTCAGCGGCGGTCGCCTACATCCCGCGCGGGCGCGTCATCGGCCTGTCCAAGATCCCGCGCATCGTCGAGATGTACGCGCGCCGGCTGCAGGTCCAGGAGCGCCTGACGCAGCAGGTCGCCGAGTTCCTGCAAGACCGCCTCGCACCCCAGGGCGTCGGGGTCGTGATCGAAGCCACCCACCTGTGCGCGGTCATGCGCGGTGTCCGCAAGCCCGGCACGATCATGACCACCTCGTCCGTGCTCGGGCTGTTCCGCACCCGCGACCGGACGCGTGCAGAGTTCCTCGACCACCTGGCACGCGAGGGGCCTCGCGCCTGACGGTCAGCCGACTTCGGCGATCGTGATCTTGCCGGCGCCGCCTTCGATCTCGACCAGGTAGCGATCCTTCGCCTTCGCTGCGCCTGGCGTCTCAAGGACCGTGTCGGCGGTGCCATTCAGGCGCTCCTGGTCGAAGTCGATCCGACCCGCGCCGCCCTTCAGGTTCAACCGCAAGGCTGTGCCGGTCGGTCGTTCGATCCGGATGCTATTGGCCCCACGCGTGAACCGGATCGGGACATCGCCCGACGGCTGGCCGAGCGTGAGCCGGAACTGATCCACACCACCGGTGAGGGCGAAGGAGCGGAGGTCGAGCGATCCGAACTTGCCCTGGAGCTTGCCCGCCCCGCCGACGATCTCGACGTCCCAGGGGATCGCGGCGTTCAGGGAGACGTCGGAGCGCCGTTCCTGCCGGCCCCACTGCCAGCCGCCCTTGTACTGGATCGTCACGACGCCATCCCGGAGGCGGACCTGGGGAACGGCCCCGTTGAACTTCGCCCGATAGAGGTCGGCCATGTCCGACGTCCCGCGCAGCAGCAGCTCGTGGGCGCCCGCCTTGAACAGGAGCCGAGCGCGGTCCAGCCCGCCGACCGGCGCCGCGTGCTCGGACCCGCCCTCGGCCGCCGACGTCGGCGTGTCGCGCAGCGCCGCAGCCTCGGCGTGCGCGATGGCGGCCATCCGGCTCAGGAAGTCGTTGATGACGGCGAGCTCCGCCTCCGAGTAGTGCCCGATCTCCGAGGCGCTCTTGGACGTCAGCCGGGACATCGTCGATTCCACCGCCGCGATCCGTTCGGGGACGATCTCGACGATGACGCGCCTGCGATCGGTGGGGTCGGGGACCCTACGGACATAGCCGGCCTGCTCGAGACGGTCGATCACGCGGGTGATGGCCCCGGTGGTCAGCCCCATCAGGTCGGAAAGCTTGCCGGCAGTGGCCGCGCCGCTGTCGATGAGGACCTCGAGGGCCTCGATGTCCGACTCGGACAGGCCGAAGCGGATGGCCACCGTCTGGCCGAAGAGGGACCCCTGCAGGTTGACCTGGCGCAGGGAGCGCAGGACTGAGTCGATCGCGTTGCGGTCCATGGTTGACAAACATCTCCTGACTGGGCAATCATCTGCCCGGTGCAGATAATGCACGAAGATGCTGAACGACGCAAATGGCGTCCCCGGCAGCATAGCCCAGGAGAGAGCGATGGCGACCCCCGGATCGATCAGCGGATCGATGATCCAGACGCACGACCTGCGTCGAACCTTCAAGACACGCGGCAAGGCCGCCGACGTGGAAGCTGTCCGTGGCGTCGATCTCGACGTAGGCGCCGGTCAGATCTTCGGGTTCCTCGGCCCGAACGGGGCCGGCAAGACCACGACCCTTCGCATGCTCGCCACGCTCCTGACGCCCACGTCGGGCGAGGCGACCGTGGCCGGTGTCGATCTGCGACGGCACCCGCAGCGGGTGCGCGAGCGCATCGGGTACGTGCCGCAGGGCGGCTCGACGGATCCGGCCGAGACCGGCCGTGGCGAGCTCGTCATCCAGGGCCGCCTGTATGGGATGAGCAAGAACCAGGCAGTGGCCCGCGCCAGCGAGGTTCTCGCCCTGCTCGACCTCGAGTCGGCCGCGGATCGGGCGACGGGCACCTATTCCGGCGGGATGAAGCGCCGGCTCGACGTCGGCCTTGGCATCGTGCATCGACCGGCCGTGCTGTTCCTCGATGAGCCCACGACCGGGCTCGACCCGCAGGCGCGGGCGGGCATGTGGGACGAGATCCGGGGGCTCCGTGGACAAGGGACGACGGTCTTCCTGACCACTCACTACCTGGAGGAAGCGGACGCGCTGGCCGACCGGCTGGCGATCATCGACCACGGCCTGATCGTGGCCGAGGGCACCGCCGACGAGCTCAAGCGCCAAGTGGCCGGCGACGTCATCACCCTCGCCGTCGACGGCGCCACCGAGCGCGTCCTCGAGACTGTCCGCACGCAGCCGTTCGTCCGCGAGGCGACCGAGGAAAACGGGGAGGTCCGGCTGTACGTCGATCGAGGCGAGACCGCCGTGCCGCAGCTCCTGCGGGTGCTCGACGGCGCCGGCCTCGCCCCATCGTCGATCGCCCTGCATCGGCCGAGCCTCGACGACGTCTTCCTTCGCCAGACCGGCCGCTCCCTCCGCGACGACGCGGCGGCCTGACACCGACCAGTACGAAAGGGATCCTTCGATGAAGCTCATCCGAGACACGTGGCTGATGTACCGCCGCTCCCTCATCCTGACCCTGCGCCAGCCGGTGTGGGTCGCCATGGGCCTGTTCCAGCCCATCCTCTATCTGATCCTGTTCGCGCCGCTCCTCGAGGGCGCGACCTCGACCGCCGGCGCCTCCGCCAGCGCGTTCAACTGGTTCGTCCCGGGTCTGCTCATCCTGACCGCCTTCTTCGCGGCATTCTTCGCCGGCTTCGGGCTGGTCGCCGAGATCCGCTACGGCGTCGTCGAACGGATGCGTGTGACCCCGATGAGCCGCTTCGCGATGCTGGCCGGGCGGTCGCTCCGGGACGTCACGATCCTGGTCGCGCAATCGACCCTGCTGATCCTCGTAGCCATCCCATTCGGCCTGGAGCTGGACCCGCTCGGGGCGCTTCTGACCCTCGGCATCGTCGCCCTGGTGGGCCTGACGTTCTCCCTCCTGTCGTACACCCTCGCGCTCGTGACCAAGAGCGAAGATGCGCTGGCGCCGATCGCGCAAGCGGTCACCCTGCCGCTGCTCCTGCTGTCCGGGATCATGCTGCCGATGGCGCTCGCGCCGGACTGGCTGCAGACCCTCTCGACCTTGAACCCGTTGACGCATGCCGTGGACGCGGCGAGGGCCTTGTTCAACGGCCTGTGGGACGACCCGCAGATCGTCGTCGGATCGGTGGTCATGGGGACGCTCGCCGTGATCTCGCTGGTGGTCGCGTCGCGGGCGTTCGCGCGCACGACCGCCTGACGTCGCTCGGACTCACGTCCCCCTGATGGGCCGGCCGGTCGTGGCGGTGACTACAATCCGCCCATGCCCGACCGGCCCATCAAGGTCCTGATCGCAAAGCCGGGTCTCGACGGCCACGATCGCGGGGCCAAGGTCCTCGCGCGCGGCCTGCGCGACGAGGGCTTCGAGGTCGTCTACACCGGCCTCCGCCAGACGCCCGAGATGGTCGCCACGGCCGCCCTCCAGGAGGACGTCGACGTGGTCGGCCTGTCGATCCTGTCGGGCGCGCATATGACCCTCGTGCCGCGGATCACGAAGCTGCTCAAGGAGGCCGGCCTCGACGACGTCCTCGTCACGGTCGGCGGGATCATCCCGGACGTCGATGTCCAGCCTCTGCGCGACGCTGGTGTCGCGGCAGTATTCGGGCCTGGGACGACCATCGCGTCGGTCGCCGAATTCCTGCGCGCGAACGCGCGACCCCGGGACTAGGGTGGGGGAGTCCCCGACTCCCCGGGCGTCGGTCGGGGCGGACGAACTGGCCGAGTCGGCCCTGGCGGGCGATCGCCGGGCGCTGGCACGCCTCCTCACCGCGGTCGAGAACCGGTCGCCGCTGGCCGAGGCCGCCCTTCGGCGGCTCTATCCGCTCGCAGGCCGCGCCCATCTGGTCGGCATCACTGGGCCGCCGGGCTCGGGCAAGTCGACGCTCGTCGCCGCGCTCATCGGGGTGGTGCGCGACGCCGGGCGGGCGGTCGCGGTCGTGGCAGTCGACCCGTCGTCGCCGATCACCGGCGGGGCGTTGCTCGGTGATCGCGTGCGGATGCAGTCCTACGCGGCTGATCCGGACGTGTTCATCCGGTCGATGGCCTCGCGCGGCCATGCCGGCGGCCTGGCATCCACGACGACGGCCGCGGCGGCCGTGTTGGACGCATCGGGCTTCGACCTCGTGCTGATCGAGACGGTCGGCACCGGCCAGAGCGAGGTCGAGGTCGCCGCGGCGGCGGACACGACGGTCGTCCTCGAGGCGCCCGAGATGGGCGACGAGGTGCAAGCCATCAAAGCGGGACTGCTCGAGGTCGCCGATCTGGTCGTCGTCAACAAAGGCGACAAGCCGGGCGCGCTGCGGACGGCCGCCCAGCTCCGGGCGATGCTCGTGCCGACCGTGGGCCGCAGTGATGGGTCGCCCGACCGCCCCCAGCCGAAGCGACCCGAGGTGCTGGTCACGACGGCGTCCACCGGCGATGGCGTGCCGGAGTTGCTCGCAGCGCTGGACCGCCGACGCGCCGCCGATCGCGAGGGTCTGACGGCCGAGGCCCGCCGGGCGAGGGCGCTCGCTCAGATCCGCGGCGTGCTCGCCGAGCGTCTGTCCGATCGACTCGGCGGCGAGACGCTCGCACCGCTCGCCGGATCGATGGTCGATGACGTCGCCGAACATCGGTTGGACCCCTATGCCGCTGCCGACCGCCTGCTGGACGCGATCGCCGCGGAGGCGCGATGAGCACACCCGAGTCACAAGCGGCCGCGCCGCAGGCGCCCGAGCCACTCGTCACGAGGTCGTTCCTGCTCCTCGCGGCAACGGCGCTCGTGTTTTTCGTGGCGGGGAGCGTCGTGTTGCCGGTCGTGACGCCGTTCGCGATCGGTCCGCTCGGCTCGGACGCGGTCGGGGCGGGCTTCGCGTTCGGAGCGTTCGCCGTCGGGGCGCTCGTCCTGCGCCCGTTCGTGGGCTGGGCGGCCGACCGCTTCGGGCGCCGACCGTTGTTGCTGGTCGGCGCCTGCCTGTCAGTCGGTGCCCTGGCGTTCCACCTCGTCGTGGATTCGCTGCTGCTGTTCGTGATCGCCCGGGCGATGCTCGGCGTCGCCGAAGCGTTCTTCTTCGTGGCCGTGTTCGCCGCCGGCGCCGACCTCGCGCCAGACACGCGGCGCGGCGAGGCGCTCAACCTCCTGTCGCTGTCGCTCTACGTCGGACTAGGGATCGGTCCCGCGATCGGCGAGCTCGTACTGGGCGCGGCCGGATTCTCGGCGGTCTGGCTGGTTTCGCTCGGTTTGACCGCGCTGGCGGCCGTGCTGTCGCTCGCGGTCCCGGAGACATCGCCGACGGTCCTGCGTCCATCGGACGGACCGGCTCCGCGCTCTCGCCTCATCCACCCGGCCGCCATCTTCCCGGGCGTGTTGATCCTGGCCGGCACCGCGGGCATGGCCGGTTTCCTCGCCTTCCTGCCGCTCCACGCGGCGAGTGTCGGGATGGATGGAGCAGGTCTGCCGTTCGTCCTCTATGCGGCGCTCGTGATCGGGCTACGCCTCGTCTTCGCGAAATTGCCCGACCAGGTCGGGCCGGCTCGCGTATCGGGCGGAGCGCTGGCCGTCGGCGCGGTGGGTCTGGCGATCCTCGGTCTGCTGCCTAGTCCGATCGGGGTCCTCATCGGGACCGTCGCATATGCGTCCGGCGTCGCGTTCCTGATGCCCGGTCTGCTGACGCTCGCCGTCTCGCGCGTGTCGGAAATGGAGCGTGGTTCCGTGGTCGGCACGGCCAGTGCCTTCCTCGACCTGTCCTTCGGCGTGGCGCCGGCGATCTTCGGGATCGTCGCCCAGCAGGTCGGATTCGGTGGCGTCTTCATCGCCGGAGCGGCCGCGTCGGCGTTGGGGTTCGTGCTGCTGCTTGCGTGGACCGCGCGGTCGCGCTCGAGTCGCGTCGCTACGCTACGCACATGACGGGGATCGCCCGCGTATTCGTCGCCGGCGCAGGGTTGATGGGTCATGGCATCGCCCAGGTCCACGCCGCGATCGGTAAGCAGGTCGTGCTCTACGAGCCGGAGCTGGCACGGGCCGAGGCCGGCCGCGAGCGCATCGCCGGCAACTTGCAACGGGCGGTCGAGAAGGGCCGACTGTCGGCGGACGAGGGGGACACCGCGCTCCGGTCGATCGAAGTCACAGATGACATGGGCCGGGTCTCGGATGCGGACCTCGTCATCGAAGCGGTGTTCGAGGACCTCGGCGTCAAGTCCGGGTTGTGGCGGGAGCTCGATCGCCTGGCGGCGCCGGCCGCGATCTTCGCCTCGAACACGTCGTCGATCGCGATCCGGCGTCTGGCCGAGGCGGTCTCGAGCGAGCGGCGGCCGCGATTCGTCGGGATGCACTTCTTCAGCCCGGTCCCGGTGATGCCGCTGGTCGAGGTGATCCGGTCCGGCGACACATCGGACGAGACCGTGGCAGCGATCCAGGCGTTGTCGGGCGAGCTCGGCAAGCAGGTCATCGTGTCGGCGGACCGGCCGGGGTTCATCGTGAACCGGATCCTGATGCCGTTCCTCGCCGAGGCGATGCGAGCGCTCGAACAGGGTGTCGGGACCGCCGAGGACATCGATGCGGGTGCACGGATCGGCCTCAACCACCCGATGGGTCCGCTGGAGCTCGCCGATTTCATCGGGCTCGACGTGTGCCTCGGGATCATGCGTGTGCTCGAGGACGGGCTGGGTCTGGAGCACATGCGGCCGCCGCGCGTACTGATCGATCTCGTCGATGCGGGGCATCTCGGCCAGAAGACCGGGCAGGGCTTCTACAGCTACCCGAGGGACCGGTCGTGAGCGTCGACTCGACCACGGCGCCGGCGCTCGGTGACGAGGAGCGGCTGCTCCAGCAGACGGCCCGCGACTTCGCGCAGCGCGAGGTCGCGCCGGGCGCGATCGAGCGGGACGAAACTGAGCGCTACGACCGCCGGCTCTTCACCAAGATGGGGGAGCTTGGCCTGACCGCCGCGCCGTTCCCGACGGACGTGGGCGGTGCCGGGTTCTCGTACCTGGCCTGGACGCTGGTCATGGAGGAGCTGGGTGCGGCCGACATGGCGATGGCCGTGTCGCTGTCCGTCCACATCCTGTCGCAGTACCCCGTCGTCACGTGGGGCACCGACGAGCAGAAGGAGCGCTGGCTGCCGTCGATGTTGAGCGGCGAGGCGCTGGGCGCGTTCGCGCTGACCGAGCCACGTGCCGGGTCGGACGCGTCGGCGATCCGGACACGGGCCGAGCGGGTCGGCGAGGGGCAGGCCTACCGGCTGACCGGCACCAAGATCTGGATCTCGAACGCGCCCGAGGCCGAGCGCTACCTGGTCTTCGCGACCATCGACACGGATGCGGGGTCGCAGGGCATCACCGCGTTCCTCGTCGAGAAGGGCATGCCGGGCTTCCGGTTCGGTGCGCATGAGCGAAAGATGGGCATCCGCTCGTGTCCCGCCACCGAGCTCGTATTCGAATCGTGCGAGGTACCGGTTGCGAACCGGCTAGGCGAGGAGGGCGACGGCTACCGGATCGCGCTGTCCGCGCTCGGCGAGGGGCGGATCTCGATCGCGGCCGCGTGCGTCGGATTGGCACGGTCGGGGCTGGAGGCCGCGGCGCGTTATCTCGGCGAGCGCAAGGCGTTCGGCGGCCCGCTGTCCGAACAGCAGGGGCTGCGGTTCATGCTGGCCGAGATGGCCCGCGATGTGGCGGCGGCGCGGGCACTCACCCGGGAAGCTGCCGCGGCCAAGGATCGCGGCGAGCCGCTGGCCGAGGTGTCGTCGCTGGCCAAGTGGACCGCCTCGGACGTCGCGATGCGGGTCGCGACCGATGCCGTCCAGCTGTTCGGCGCCAGTGGCTACTCGCGCGAGACCGGCGTCGAGCGGCTGATGCGGGACGCCAAGGGCGCGCAGATCTACGAGGGCACCAACCAGATCCACCGCGAGATCGTCGCCGGCGAGGTCCTCAAGCGCGCCGGGGGCGGTTGAACCCGGCCGTCAGGCTGGGTTCTGCCAGAGCGCGATCTCGCTACCCTCGGGGTCGCGGACCACGACATAGCGGCCCTGGCCCTGGACGTCGGTGATGTCCTCGACGAGCGTGCCGCCGTTAGACGTCGCGGCGTCACGGGCGCGATCGAGGTCCGGGACCGTGATGAAGATCCGGACCGAGTTCCCGGTGCTGGTGCCGCGGGCACCGATTGCGCCCCCGCTCTGCTCGTCGGTCGAGAACAGCTCGTAGTCGGCGAACCCTTCCATGGGCTGGAACTCCCAGCCGGCGACGGCAGCGTAGAAGCGCTTCGCTCGCTCCATGTCGTCGGCGGGGAATTCGATGTGGGTGATGCGGGACCCGGGCATGACGTCCTCCGTTTTGGGTGCTCCGCCCCAGCCTAGCGCGGGCCCCGCACGACTGCCCGGACGATGGGCAGCCCCCACGCCCGATCCTTGTCACGATCCTTGTCATAGGTGCACCACGTGCACCTTGGAGCCGGCTGCTCGGGATCCGAGAGGTGCGGATCGCCGCGCACACGTCCGGGCTGGCTCAATCCACGCTCGAATCACTGGTTCGCCGCCGAGCTCGCTGCCTCGTGACCCGCCGAACCGGCGCGAGATCGACAGCAATGTGCGCGCCTTGCACATGTGGCAGGAAGCTCAACGCGTCGATCGACGACACCGGCCGTCTCAGCCAGCCTCGTACGGTGCGACCGTCGATCGGAAGCTTCGCGCGGAGGACCGCCGCATGCGTCGCGACGACACGTCGGTTCGTCCGGCTTTCTGCGATGGCGACCCATGTGCTGACGGCGACCGGGTCCCAACCACGCTCGCGCGCGATCGCCCAGGCGAGCCGCCGCTTCCGATCCAGTGTTCCGAGGAGCTCGTTGATGTCGACTACCTCGGTCTTTAGCTCGATCACAAGCAGGATCCGGCTCGTCGGGTGCCACGCCAAGATGTCGATCACTCCGCGCTCGCCGAAGATCGAGAAGGAGACCTCGGGCTCCACCACCCACCCGGCGAGGCCACGGAAATAGCGGGCCATCGCCTCGTGCATGCCCGAATGCTTCGCGTTCAACAGCCGAGGCAGGTCACCGCCGTGCCAGCGGACGACCGCATCGAGGCGCGCATCGAGGGCCGCTGCCACGGCCCGCAGCTTCCCGAGTGGAACGGACGCAAGCCGGCCCTGCTCGATGCGCATCACCACCCAGCGCGACACTTTAGCTCGAGCCGCCAGGTCCTCCTGGCGCCATCGCTTCTTTACCCGGATCGATCGAAGGGACCATCCGATCCGATGGTCATCCATCGACGGAGGATGGCGATGGCCGCTCACCTGCGGCTTATCGCGACCCTCCGGCGTAGACTCGAACCATGCACGAACCGAACGGTCAGACCTACATCGTGAGCGCGGCGCGCACGCCGATCGGCAAGTTCGGCGGGGCGCTCAGCGGCGTGCCGGCCACCACGCTCGGTGGCGTCGCGATCCGGGCCGTCGTGGAGCGGGCCGGTCTCGACCCTGCGACTGCCCAGATCGACGACGTCCTGATGGGTCAGGTCCTGCAGGCCGGCTCCGGCCAGGCGCCCGCGCGCCAGGCCGCCCTCAAGGCCGGCCTCCCGGACACGACGAGCGCTACCACGATCAACCGCGTGTGCGGCTCGGGCCTGAAGACGATCATGCTCGCCGCGGCCGAGATCAAGGCCGGCGACGCCGAGGTCGTGATCGCCGGCGGCATGGAGTCGATGAACGGCGCGCCATACCTCCTTCCGGGCGCGCGCTTCGGGCTGCGGCTCGGCGACGCGAAGCTGATCGACTCGACCGTCGCCGACGGCCTGTGGTGCTCGATCGAGGACTGCCACATGGGCACGCACGCGGAACGCGTGGCCATCAAGGACCGTGTCAGCCGCGAGGACCAGGACGCATTCGCCTTGGCGAGCCACCAGCGCGCGATCGCGGCCATCGATGCCGGCCGGTTCGATGCGGAGATGGCGCCGGTCACGATCACCGACCCCAAAGCCCGCGAGACCGTCGTCGACACCGACGAGAACCCGCGGCGCGACACCAGTGTCGAGGCGCTGGCGAGGCTCAAGCCCGTCTTCGATCTACCGGAGGGCCAGGATCGCGGCGGGGCGACTGAAGGCACCGTCACGGCCGGCAACGCCCCGGGCATCACGGATGGTGCCGCCGCGACCGTGGTCGCCAGCGAACGCGCGGTCGAACGCCTCGGTCTTAGGCCGCTCGCCCGGATCATCGGCTACGCCCAAGCCGAGGTCGCCCCGAAATGGCTATTCCTGGCGCCAGTCGAAGGCGTGAAGCGCCTGCTCGATCGCATCGAGCTGCCGATCGACGCATTCGACCTCATCGAGATCAACGAGGCCTTCGCGGCGCAGACGCTGGCCGACGGTCGCGAGCTGGGGTTCGACTGGGACCGGGTCAACGTCAATGGCGGCGCGATCGCCCTTGGCCACCCGATCGGCGCGAGCGGCGCACGGATCATGGCCACGTTGCTTCACGAGCTCAGCCGCCGCGAGGGCAAGTACGGGTTGGCGACGCTGTGCCTCGGCGGCGGAGGCTCGGTCGCAATGGCGGTCGAACGGGTCTGACCTCGTGGCTCGCGGGGGTCAGTCGTGGACGGTCCGCGTCGCGGTGTGGTCAGCGCGGCATCGCTGGCCGGTCGTCGCAATGTGGCTCGTCCTGACGATCGGGACATTCGCCGCGAGCCTGGCCGCGGGCGGCACGCGCACTGCTGAGGCGGTCTCGAACGACCGACGTGACGACCAGGTCTTCGAATCGCGCAAGGCGTTCGAGGTCTTCAACGCCTCCGGCACGACGGATGCCCCGCATCAGTTCCTGCTGATCGTCAGCGACCCCGCCGGCACGATCGACGAGCCGGACCTCACGACAGCCGTCGACGCCATGTTGGCGCGCATGACCACGCTGACGGCCACTGTCGGCGGCGTGGACGTACCGGCCTTCGAGAACGTTATCGATCCGCGCCAGGCCCCGCCCGAGGCCGGCCTCGTGTCCAGCGACCGGTCGGCTGTCCGGATCCCGGCTGAGGTGCCCGGTGATGACGCCGCGATCGAGGCGCGGCTCGTGCCGATCCGTGCCTTCCTGGCGGAGGCGCAAACCGCACACGACGACATGCGCGTCCATGCGCTTGATCGCCAGCTCGCCAACGACGACATCCAGGAGTTGGTCAACGGTGGACTTGATTCATCGCTGCGGCTGACGATCCCGCTGACCTTCCTGATCCTGCTGGTCGCATTCGGCGCCGTCGTCGCAGCGGCCGTGCCGCTGGTCCTGGCGATCACCTCGCTCCTGGCCGCGTTCGGGATCCTCGGTCTGTACAGCCAGGCGATCGACCCCGTCAGTGCGTACGCCAGCCAGCTGATCGTGCTCATCGGGCTCGCCGTGGCGGTCGATTACTCGCTGTTCATGGTCACCCGCTTCCGCACCGAACGTCGCGCGGGTCGCCCCGTGCAGGACGCGATCCGCGTGGCGTCGGCGACTGCGGGGCGAGCAGTGTTCTTCTCTGGGATGGCGGTGATCCTGTCGATCGGCGGGCTCTTCCTGCTCGACGATCCGCTGTTCCAGTCGATGGCCATCGGCACGATCGCGGTGGTCGTGATCGCGGTCATCGGCTCGCTGACGTTCCTTCCGGCGATCCTGGCCGTGTTGGGCGACAGCGTCGACCGGCTTCGGCTGCCCTTGCTCGGGCGAGAACGACCGGAGGGCAGCGGCGTCTGGGCGGTCGTCGTCCGGGCGGTGATGCGCCACCCGATCCTCACGTTCGTCGCGGCAGCGGCGGTCCTCATCGCGATCGCCCTGCCGACCTCGCGATTGCATATGGGCCAGTCAGACTTCGCGTCGTTCCCGGATTCGATCGACAGCGTGCAGGCGGTCAACCTGCTCGACGAGAAGTGGCCGGAGGGCTCGACCCTGGCCCTCGAGGTCGTTGTCACCCACGCGGACCGCCCGGAGACCGCCGTGGCCATGGAGGAGCTGTCGTCGCGCGTGCTCGCCCTCGATGGCATCGGCGAACCCGTGCAGACACGCTACTCGGCGGATGGGTCCGTGGCCCTCGTCTCGTACGTCATGGCGGGTGGCCGCAACGACGAGCGCAACCGCGACCTCGTTCGCGAGGTTCGACGCGACATCGTGCCGGTCGCATTCGCGGGGCTGCCCGACGTCGACGCCTACGTGACCGGCGACGCCGCGTTCACGCTCGACACGGTCGATTTCTACGCTCGGGGCATGCCCCAGGTCATGGCCTTCGTCCTAGGGTTGTCTTTCGTGCTGCTGCTCATCGCCTTCCGTTCGATCGTCATCCCGATCAAGGCGATCCTGCTCAACCTGCTCTCGACGGGCGCCGCATTCGGCCTGCTCGTGCTGGTCTTCCAGGACGGTCGCGCCGCCGACCTGCTCGGCTTCAAACCCGGCCCGATCGAATCCTTCGTGCCGGTCTTCATCTTCACGATCCTGTTCGGGCTATCGATGGACTACCACGTGTTCATCCTCACCCGTATCAAGGAGGCGCGCGACCACGGCCTCTCCACGGTCGAAGCCGTCGCGCGTGGGATCTCCATCACGTCGGGCACGATCACCAGTGCGGCCGCGATCATGATCACGGTCTTCGCTGTGTTCCTGACGCTCGAGCTGGTGATCATCAAGCAGCTCGGGTTCGGGCTGGCGACCGCGGTCCTCATCGACGCCACGATCGTCCGGAGCCTGCTGCTGCCCGCCACGATGCGGTTGCTCGGGGAGTGGAACTGGTGGCTCCCACCGTTCCTGCGCTGGCTCCCCGAGGTGACGATCGAGGGCGACGTGGACGAGCCGTCGACCGAGTCCGGGACGGCCGCCGTACACTCGACGACATGACCGATACGACCGCCACCGCGCCGGCCGAGGAGCGCGCGGCCGATACGCCGACCTTCCGTCATTTCATCGCCGGGGAGTGGTGCGAGTCGACCAGCGGCGAGACCTTCGAGAGCCGCAACCCGGCCGACCAGCGCGACGTGATCGGGCGGTTCCAGAAGGGCACCAAGGCCGACGTGGCCATGGCGGTCAGCGCCGCATGGGCGGCCCGCCCGATGTGGCAGCGCACGCCGGCCCCGAAGCGCGGCGAGGTCCTTTACGCGTTCGGCGCGCTCATGGCGGAGCACAAGGAACGACTCGCACGGGCGATGACGCGCGAGATGGGCAAGGTGATCGAGGAGGCGCGGGGCGATGTGCAGGAAGGCATCGACATCGCCTTCCTGATGGCCGGCGAGGGTCGCCGGATGCGCGGCGATACCGTTCCATCCGAGCTGCCCGATAAGTGGGCGATGAGTATCCGCCAGCCGATCGGCTTCGCCGGGATCATCACGCCGTGGAACTTCCCGATGGCGATCCCATGCTGGAAGATCATGCCGGCGCTGGTCACCGGGAACGTGGTGATCTTCAAGCCTTCGAGCGACACGCCCCATTGCGCGACGCTGCTCGTCGAGTTGATGGCGGAGGCTGGCGTCCCGCCGGGTGTCGTAAATCTCGTGACCGGGACCGGCGGGGAGGTCGGCGACGCGATCGTCGAGAACCCGGATATCGGCGTGATCTCGTTCACTGGCTCGTCGGACACCGGCAGATCGATCGCGACGCGGGCAGGGCAGCGGCTCAAGCGGCTGTCGCTGGAGCTCGGCGGCAAGAATGGCGTCGTCGTCCTCGCCGACGCCGACCTCGATCTCGCGGCTGACGGGATCCTGTGGAGCGCGTTCGGCACGACGGGGCAGCGCTGCACGGCTGCCTCGCGGGTGATCGTCCAGAACCCGGTCGTCGAGCAGTTGCTCCAGCGCCTCGAAGCGCGGGCCAAGGCGCTCCGGCTCGGCGACGGCCTCGACCCGGCGACCGACGTGGGCCCGCTGGTGAATGCTCCGGCGGTCGACAAGGTCGCGTCGTACATCGACATCGGCCGGTCTGAGGGAGAGCTGGTGACCGGCGGCAAGCGCGCCGACGGCGACGGGCTCGAGCACGGGCACTTCTTCGAGCCCACGATCTTTTCCGGCGTCAAGCCGATGGATCGGATCGGCCAGGAGGAGATCTTCGGCCCGGTGCTCTCGATCATCCCGGTCGCCGATTACGGCGAGGCGATGATGGCGCTCAACCAGACGCGCTACGGCCTGTCGTCGAGCATCTTCACGAGCGATGTGAACACGGCGTTCCGGGCGATGCGCGACTTCGAGACCGGCATCGTCTACGTGAACGCGGGCACGACCGGCGCCGAAGTCCACCTGCCGTTCGGCGGTTGGAAGGAGACCGGCAACGGCCACCGCGAGGCCGGCAGCATCGCGCTCGACACCTACACCGAGTGGAAGTCGATCTACGTCGACTTCAGCGGTCGACTCCAACGAGCACAGATCGATAATCAGTGATGGCAGATGGCAGAGATCGTCGTGCGCGCCCGGCGTCCAGCAGACTTCGAGGCGCTTGTCGATCTCGACATCGCGAGTGCTCGACACCATGCTGCGATCGATCCAGGGGTGTACCGCGTTCCCGATCGTGATGAGATGGCGGCCTTCCTCGCGCGCCGCCTCGACGACCCCGACCGCCAGATGTTGGTGGCGGAGGTCGATGGCGAAGTCGTGGGCGCCGTCGACATCACGCTCGTCGGCTCGCCCGACCCGGGCTCCATCATGCGCCCCATTCCGACCGTCGATCTGGGGATCAGCGTCCTGGAGCGGTGGCGTGACCGAGGGATCGGTCATCTGTTGATGGACGCCGCCGAGGCGAATGCTCGGGCGCGAGGTGCCGAGCGAATGATCCTCGACATGTCGAGCGCGAACGAGGGCGCGCTGCGTTTCTACCGCGAGCTCGGCTATCGGGACCACGCCCTGGTGTTGCGGCGGTCGCTTCGGGATGAGGCCTGATTGACCCGCCGCAGCGCCGGCATCCTCCTGTATCGGTCGGCTAACGGCGGCATCGAGGTCCTGCTGGCGCATCCGGGCGGGCCCGTCTGGGCTTCGCGAGATGCTGGCGTGTGGACCATCCCCAAGGGCGAGATCGAGAAGGGCGAGGACCCGTGGGCCGTCGCGCTCCGCGAGTTCGAGGAGGAGACCGGCCATCCGGTGCCGGATGGTGCATCGATCGAGCTCGGTGAGATCACGCAGAAGGGCGGCAAGGTGGTCGTCGCCTGGGGGCTCGAGGGTGATCTCGACCCCGCGACCGCGAAGAGCAACACCTTCCCGTTCCAGTGGCCGCCGAAGTCTGGCCGCTACATCACGGTCCCGGAGATCGACCGCGTCGAGTGGTTCGCGCCGGACGAGGCTCGGCGGCGGATCAAGGACACCCAGATCCCGCTCATCGACCGGTTGCTCGAGGCCCTCGGCCGCCCCTGAGGCTCAGTCCTTGATGCCGAGGCCGCGCGCCAATAGCCGGTCGACCTTGGCGGCCATGATCAGGTCGTTCGCGGTGAGGGCACCGATCGCATCGGTCTGCCAGGTCACGACCAGTCTGCCCCAGGAGATCTCCAGCGTCGGGTGATGGTTCTGGGTCTCGGCCAGCAGCGCGATGCGGGTCGCGACGGCGAATGCGGCGCCGAACGTCGAGAACGAGATCGACCGGACGAGACGATCCGACTGGACCTCCCAGGTCTGATCGAGACCCGCCGCGAGCTTCCCGAGGTCATCGGCTGACAGCGCCGGCGTCGACTCGTCGACCGAAGAGGTCGACTGGCTGGCCAGCTTCGCGGGATCGAGCCCATGCTGCATCCTGGAAAGTCTACGCACGATCGTCGGGCGTAAACGCTGGGGAAACGGCGGCCGCGTAGTGTGCATGGGAAAGTCTCGTGCGGTCTGTCACGCGCACGGGCATGGATGACCCGTCGGCGGGCCCAGATGCCGCTGATCGGGCGGGGAGGGCTCGGGTCATGAAGCATCGGCTCTTGGTCGCGTTTGCACTGGGGGCGATCTGGGCGACCGTTATCGCAAGCTCCGGTGCCGTCGCCGGCACGGACGTCGCGCCGGGCCAGACCGGCTTCGAACCGAACAATGCGGTCGTCAATCCACGAGATCCGTCCCAGGTCGCCGTCGCTCGCGGCTGTCAGGTGCGCATCTCCAACGACTATGGGCAGACGTGGCCCATCATCCGGAACACAACGCTCGCGTCGTGCAACGGCGACCCGTCAATGGCCTATGACTCCCAGGGAAGGCTCTTCATGAGCCACCTGTCTACGGTCGCCGGCGAGCTATCGGTGTTTGCCGGGCAGATCGCCGATACGACGACGAACGGTACATTGACGTATACGCCGATCCAGGTCAGCGCCGCGGATGGCCTCGGCGATGACAAGCAGTGGCTGGCCGCAGACGCCAATCCGACCAGCCCGTTCCAGGACAACTTGTACCTGGTCTGGAGTCGGGCACCCGCTATCCCGTGCAACTTCCCGAACTGCTCCGTCTTGTTCTCTCGCTCGATCAACCAGGGTGCGGCCTGGTCGGCGCCGCAGGTGATCTCCGCCAACGGCGAGGGGTTCGTCTGGCCGGCGCATATCGCGGTCGCCCAGAACGGCGACGTCTACGTCGGCTACCACACCGCGACGTGCGGGGCGGCCAACGCCGGGACGATCCCGCTGATCCGTGACGGCAACGGCGGCGCGAATCTCGCAGCCGGTACGGTGCCGCAGAAGAACAACGCGTTCGGCGCCGGTCAGGCGACCGTCTCGTGCAACGTCCAGGACGGTTCTGGCGACGAGATCCCCGGGAGCCAGTCGTGGCTGCAGGGCTCGGTCCAGCCCTGGATCCTGCCTGACCCGAACAGTCCTGACAACGTGTACGTGGTCGCCAATGACGATCCGAACAACGCCCACGCGAACGGCGACGACGCAGATGTGGTCATCGCTCGGTCCGGTGATTTCGGCGTGAACTTCACCACGGATCGCGTCGATCACGGTCCGGGTCAGAGCTTCGCGATCATGCCGACCGCCGCCATCGACCAGGACGGGAACATCGCCGTCCATTGGTACGACAACCGGCGTGGCCTGCGGAACACAGGCGCGAACTCCAACAACGGGGCCGGGAACTTCCTGCTCGACCTTTACGGGACGACCAGTCGCAACGGTGGCGCGAGCTTCACCAGCGACTTCCGGATCGCAGATAGCCTGTTCGACCCGGACGTCTCGACCGTGTGTCGCTTCGGCACGCTGGCCGGCAACAACTGCACGTCGCGGATCGGTGAGTACAACGGCGTCGCCTCGGTCGATGGGATCGGCTACGCGACATGGACCGGCAACGCGACGCCGCCCGTCGGACCGTTCCCGGCCGATGGGGCGGGCGCGCAAACGACCTTGTTCGACCTGTTCTCGATGCGCGGCGCGTTCGCCGATCCACTCGAGCCCAACGAATCTATCGACTCCGCAGTCGCAGCGCTCCTCGGGGCCAACAACACATATGTGCAACCCAACCTCACCCTCCACACTGCGACAGATGTCGATTTCTTCCGGGTCGTCGCACTCCACACCGGAAAGCTCGACATCGAGATCGAGTTCAACGAGCTGATCGCGGACCTGCGCGTGGTGGCGCAGGACCGCTTCGGAACCACGGTGGCGACGGGCGCACAGACGACGAGTCGCCCGGGTAGTAGTTTCGAGCGCCTCACGATCCCCGTCGTCGATGGTCAGTCGTACTACATCGAGGTATTCGACCCGAACGCTCCGAACACGTTCGCGCCTCAGTCGACATATGGCCTGACCGTTGTCAATCGCGCCGCCCCGATCCCGTTCGCGATCGACTTGGTGGCCGCGTCGGACAGCGGGCGCAACGACGCGGACAATGTGACCAACGACTCCACCCCGAGCGTCGTGCTTCGAGTCGACGAGACGGCGCTCGCGGGCCTGGCGTTCTCAGCCACCCCCGACGCGACCCTCACCGACGATGGGCCTGGGTGGAAGGTCGGCGTGTTCGCCGATGGAAGCCTGCAGGGCTTCGCCGACCGGACGAGCGCGGGTGTCTACACCTTCACGTTCCCGGCGGCTCTGAGCGAGGGCCTGAACTCCCTCACGGCACGGGTATTCATCGTCGATCCGTCGGACGATCCGGCGACCGGCGGGATCGCCCACGTGGTGGGGACCGGCGGCGAATTCGAGCGCCTTGCATATCACCCTGGATACGCTCGCACCGGCTGCGCCGTCGACGCCTGACCTGCAGACCGCCAGCGACACGGCAGGGGTCAACGATGACAACGTCACACGCGTTACGTCGCCGATCTTTCTCGGGACTGGCGAACCGAACGCGCTGGTCCGCCTCTTCACCAACGATGGGAGCGGGCCCACGCTCAGCGGACAGGGACTGGTGTCCGCAGGCGGCGCCTACCAGGTGGGCGTCGGCCCGCTCGACGATGCCGTCTACGACGTGACGGCCACCCTCGAAGACCTCGCCGGCAACAACAGCCCGGCCTCTGGTGCCTTGAAGACGACGATCGCCAACCAGGTCCTGACCCTACCCGGTGGAACGGCGTCTGGGCCGGCCGTCGTGCCGATCACGGTCGACTTGGGGGCGAACACGGTCGCCGGTTATCCCGGCATCGCCGGGGTCAGTGGGAAGGTCGGGATCCTCGGCATCCCGACCGTGAACCTCGCTGCGAACTCGCAGACGATGACGGTGCTCGGGACCACGGGCGACGACAACATCGTGTTCTCGCCTTCGGGACCGGCCGCCGGTCGACTGACCCGAGCGGAGGCATCCCAGGTGCTCAACCTGAGCGCGGTCGCCTCGCCATTGGCGATCGACCCACTCGCCGGAACCGACACGCTTTCCGTGAATGGCACGACCGCACCCGACACGGTCAATGTCGCGATCGACACGATCTCCACCATCACCGTAAACGCACTGCTCGGGACGAGTTCGCCCACAGCGACGGTCGAGCGGTTCGGTGTGTCGAGCGGTCAGGGCGCCGACACCATTAACGTCAAGGCGTACAACACGGTCAGCGGCCGTGTCCTGGTCGATGGCGGCGATCCAGCCGTCAACAAGCCCAACGGCGACACGCTCAACGTGATCGCCGGCTCGGCCCAGGCGAGCCTGAAAAATTAGCCAGGGGGGCCGACACCCGGGTCCGGATCGGCATCCGTGTCATACCCGAAGACCACGGGTGTCGAGACCCGCATCGATTACGTGTTCGTCGAGAAGGTGACGCTCAAGAAGTAGGTATCAGAGCGTCAGTCACACCCGCCGGCCCGGCATCCCACCGGGCCGGCGGCCTGTTCCCGCGCCGGCAGGAGCCGGATGGTCCGGTATCATCCGCCACCCGTGAGTGACGCGCAGCTCCGCCGGACGATCCGGGCAGGTGTCATCCTGCTCACGGTCGCGCTCCCATCGAACACCGCAGCCGCCGTCGGTCCCGTCGCGGGCGTCCGGCTCCTGCCGGAGCGGTCGACCGGCTCCCCGCTGCTCCTGCGCTCCGATGTTCCCAGGCTGGGCGATGCACTGCTCCTCGGCGAGGTCGGTGCCGGCCTGCCGTCGGACGGGATGGCCGCTCCGCCGAGCCGCGATGTCAGGGCTGTACTGCGCGCACAGGCCGACGCGTCCCGCTCGACAGCTGTCGCGCCTGCGGTGCTCCCGATCTTTTCCGCGCTCGGCTACATCCACAAACCCGTGCCGCTCGACGTGCATCCGTATGCGCTGGCCGCCCCGATCCCGCTGACCGACTCGGGTGTCCACGACGGCGCAGGCGTGCGGATGTTCAAGGTCGGCTCCGTCCTGTTTGACCACCCGGTCGCCCAGGCTTCCTACGGGCTAGCCAATCTGTCGAGCTACGACCTGACCGGCGACACCCGGTATCTCGATCGGGCGATCGCACAGGCGACTCGCCTTGTCGACACCAAGATCGTCTCGCGGGATGCCTGGTATTTCCCGTATCCGTTCGATTTCGCGCTTCACGGCCGGACCAGCGAGACACTCCAGGCGCCGTGGTACAGCGCGATGGCGCAGGGCATGGGGGTCAGCCTGTTCGTCGGCCTGTTCGAGCGGACGGACGACGACGCATGGTCGACGGCCGCCGCCGAGACGGTCGCCAGCTTCAACAATCCGCCCGAGGACGGGCTTCCGTGGGTGACCCACATCGACGCCAACGGATACCTCTGGCTCGAGGAGTATCCCGTCGAACCGCACGAGCGCTCGGACTTCACCTTCAACGGCCACAGCTACGCGACCTTCGGGCTGTACGACTATGCGACCCTGACCGGCGACCCGCAGACGGTGCTCCTGTTCGACGGCGCGGTGACGACGACGCGCCGCTACGGCATGGCGCTATCGCCCGACGGCTTTAGGACACGCAGCTGGGTGAGCGCCTATTGCCTCCAGCACGATGTGCTCGATGCGAAGTACCACGCGGTCGTGACCGAGCAGCTCGTCGGCACGCACTCGCTGACCGCCGACCCGCTCTTCGCGCGCTTCTCGGATGCCTATCGAGCGGACTTCCCCACGAGCATGTCGTCGCGCGTGCGCCTAGCCGCCGGAACGTTGACGGGGTATGTCTTCGATAGCCATGGACGCGTCGTCCGCCAACGGCGGATAGGCCTCAGTAGGGTCTCATCGGCGCCGTCTGACCGGTACACGCGGATCATCGGGCGCGGCAGCTATTACCGGATCACCGCCGGCTCGCTCAAGGGCTACTGGGTCGCCGAGCGTGCCGGGCTCGTCCATGCGATGGGACAGTACGGCAGCGCGCGCTACTACCCCGAGCGGCGAGCCATGTTCCGCGCCGGGACGACGACCGGGTATCGATTCGACTCGGCGGGCGTCCGATCGACGTCGCGACGCATCTCGTTGAGCGCCACGAGCAGTGCGCCATTCGATCAGACCGCGATGTTCGGCGGACGGCGCTACGCCCACGTCACGGCGGGGCGGCTGGCGGGCTACTGGGTGCTGACGTCGAGCGTGACTCTGCAGTAGCCGCCAGCTCGCCGGTCGGCGGCCTGGCGCCCGCAGCTCCGCGACTTGAGCGGGCGTTGACCCGGGCTACCGCGGCTGACGGTCGATCGCCGCCGTCCTGCCGGGCCTGATCGAGGCCGTCGCCGACCGCTCGATGTTGTCATTCGACAACGCCTCGGTCGCGCCGTCTGTAATCGCGGCGCTCATCAGACGTCAGCCCCTTCATCGATGACCCCAGCACCCCGGAGGTCCAGAGATGAAGCGGAATTCCCGGCGCCCGACGGCGCGACTGGCGCTCGTCACCGTGGTCGCGCTCGGCGGTCTGTCGCTCGGCCATGGGTCAACTCCGAGCATCGCTGCGTCCACTTCCGTCGAGACCCATGGCGGGCATGCGTTCGATGCGGCGAACGGTTCGACCACCCGATCCGATCCCGCGCCCCGACCTGGGCGCAAGGCGAGTGCGGCGCCGGTGCTGTCGTCCGTCGCCGTGCCGTGGCAGTCGACCTCATTCACGATCCGAGACCTTGCGCCTGCGCACCGGTTCGAGATCGTGCACAGACAGCCCTCGACGGCGTGGCCGCCGACTGCCGTGCACAATTCGCGCGGCGTCCCTATGCGGATCATCGGGGGGTACCGTCGATACCATCCCGTCGGCCTTGCACGGCTTGGGCTCAAATACCTCTACAGCTTCCGGCGTACGGGCGACCCGCTCTACCTCGACCGGGCAGAGCGAATCGCCGCCGGGCTGGAACGGATCGCCGTCTCCGCCCGAGGCGCGATCTGGTTCCCGTACAGGTTCACGTTCACGATGCACGGAGATGGAGCCATCGTAAATCGGCCACCGTGGTTTTCCGGTATGGCGCAGGGGCTCGCATTGTCACTTTTCGTTCGACTGTGGGAGCGCACCGGCAACGATGCATACCGTGTGCTCGCAGACCTGACCTACAACTCGCTGCGAAACCTCGGGCGGGCATCCACCTATTGGGTCTCGTGGGTCGCCGCTGGTCGGTACCTCTGGATCGAGGAGTATCCGCGGGCACTCGACCGCACCTTCAACGGCCATGTGTTCGCCTTGTTCGGGTTGTATGACTATTTCCAGCTCACCAAGGATCGAGGTCGGTACTCAGCGGCGCGGAACGCGAATGTGCTGTCTCTTCTGCGCGGCGGGATCACGACGATCCGTGCGTTCGCGTCGACGTTCCGCAACCGCGGCACGGTAAGCGACTACTGCCTGGCGCACCATTTCAGGAATCCGAAGTACCACGCGGTCCACATTGCGCAGCTCCGCCAACTCGGGCGGATCACGGGCGACGCGTGGTTCGGTCGCATGGCCGACCTGTTCGCTTCGGATACGCGGTAGTCGGCGGCCTATCGGTTGCCGTCGTCGACCACGATATCGCCGCTCAATAGCGGGAAGGGACCGCCCGGGGTGAACTTGCTTCGGCACCAGCCCTCGAGCAACGCCAAGGTCTCCCCGCGATTGTTCAGCCACAAGATCGCACGGTCACCTCTGCCGTTCGGTCCCCCGTCGTGCAGACGTATGAAGGCGGCCACCACGTGGCTGCCGTCCGGGACCGTGTCCGCCGGCCCGGCCAGCCACGCATCGGGCCCATCGATCACGAAGCACGTCACGGGCCCTGCGAAGACGTTCCCACCGATGGGGGGCTGTGTACGCGTCCACTCGCCGGTCGGGTTGTCCGGGTCTGTCGCGAAGATCGTGTCGCGACGCGGCGCCGCCTCCTCGTAGGTGTAGTGGGCGGCGACGAACGGCCCCGATCCTGGCGATGGCGTCGGGGGCGCCGACAGCGAGGGCACGAGCGAATCCGACGGCTCGATCGAAGGCGAGTCGGAGGCCGCGGTCGGACCGGCCGATGGCGACGTCACGATCGCGATCGATGGCGACGGCACCGATGGCGGTATCCCACCGACCACCAGGACGGTCATCGACGCGAGAAGGAGTGTGGCGGCGAGCGCCAGCACGACCCGGTAGTCGACTCGGCGTTTGCCCGCCGCCTCGTCCAGGACCCGCTGACGGACTCGCGGTGCCACGGCGACGTCACCGAGCTCGCCGCGAAGCAGGATATCGTCACGCCGCATGCCCGCCGTGAGCTCGCGACAGCTTCGACACGTCGCGAGATGTGCATCGAGCTCGGCCTCCTCGTCTCGAGATAGGCCGTCGTTGAGCTGCCTCGAGGCGAGGACGAGCCATCGTTCGTGGTCGGTCATGACGGTGTGCCCAAGCCAGGTGAGAGCAATTCCCGAAGTCGGATGCGGGCTCGACAGATGTAGGTGGAGGTCGCGTTCGCGGTGCGACCGATGGCTTCACCGATCTCGATGGATGAGTACCCGGCCGCCGACATCAACACGGCGACGCGAGCGTCGGTCGGGAGCTCGGCGAGCGCATGGCGAAGTCGGACGCTGTCATCCGTGCGGATTGCGTGGTCCTCCGGAGAGGCGGCAAAGGAACGATCGACCAGCAAGGACTTCTTGCGTGCGGCCACGACCTGACGCCGACCGCGGCTGATGATGAGGTTCGCACAAACGCGGTGGAGCCAACCTCCGATGTTGTCCGGAGCACCCTCCCGCCGTAGGTCCTGGACGAACCGGAGGAACGTTTCCTGGACCAGATCGTCGGCGGTGTCGTCATCGCGGACCGCGGCGAGGGCGAACGCCTTGAGCCGCGTCGCGTGCTCGTCGAACGCCTTCTCGACGATCGAGACGATGACGGATCTCTCGGGGGCTACGCCGCGCGTGGTTACCTCGCTGGTGATCACCGGGGCGTCGGAGCGTTCGACATCCGGCTCGTCCACGATCGAACCGCGAATGTCCTTCATAGGCCCGTCCCCTCGGTCGCGGCGCCGTGCCGCATCCGGCCGAGTCAGGGGTGAGGCTACTCCGTTGTCGTCGTACGTCGAGTGGTCGGACCGGTGACCGCGGTCCGTGCGGTATCATCCTCGGCCCGTGGGCCCGTAGCTCAATGGCAGAGCAGCTGACTCTTAATCAGCGGGTTGAAGGTTCAAGTCCTTCCGGGCTCACCACGATTTCACGCACGAAACGGCCCCCGCATGTCGTCCGAGGGCCGTTCTGATTCGGGGCGTACCCGACGCCGTACCCCTCTTTCAGCCCGGTACCAACGTTCGGCTTCCTCGAGCCGACCGAACCGATACGATCCGTCGCAATGAGTCGAGTTCGCGATGGCGCTCTCTTCTCCGTCGCCTCATTCGCCCTCGTATCGGTGTTCGCGGTCTCGGTCTTCGTCGGGCTCGACCGACCGCTGCCACCAGCGTCCGTGCATCGGACAGCGGGCGAGTGGGTCAAGCTCTGCAGACCGCGCCCCAACTACACGCCACCGCCGGATTGCGCGGCCGTGCTTATCGACGAGCCGATAGTGCCCTCCCGCCGCCCCTACGACCCCACTCCCTAAACGCCCGCGCCCCGCAGTCGCGCATCGGGTCCGTCGGCTTGTCCGTGTCTCCCGCCTCATCTCGCCCAAAGGCGGACAGCGAGATGACGCCCAATGATCGGCTCTCGTCTTGGGGAGACCGATGACGGTGACGACGTCGCGCTAGTGGCATACCTCGGGTCGACCACGACGACGATAGGACCCATCGAGTTCAGGACGGCGCCGCTCGGCATCTAGGCGCCGAGGTGATCTGCTGACCGATGGATGATCGGGTCATGCTCGCCGCAATCGCCATCGTCCTGTTCGCGGTGATGGCCGTCGTCGTCGTTGCGTGGCTATCCGTCAACTGGCCGGCCTGACCGGGCGAAGAGACGGCCCACGACTCCTCGACCGGAATCGCAGAACCCCGGGTCGATCCATCCGTAGGATGGCCCCCCACCCGAGGCTCTGAGGCGTCCAGTGTCCCTGACGGACCTTGCGGACGGCCTTGCATCGAACGGTCGAAACGACACTGGCTGTAGGCTGCGTGTGGCGCCTCGGGGGACGCCGTGGCGGAATCCCCCCTCCGCCCCTCTCTTCACCGGGGCGCCACCCCTCACCCGCTCTCCAAGTCGAATGCGTCCAGCCGCACGTCAAGCCCCTCGGCGATCGCTGCCCGCGCCTCGTCAAGCGCCTCACGACGAGCCGTGGCGGTTCGACCTGCGTAGCCTCCGTCAGTACTGAGCGGGTAGCACCTCGACCGAAACCTCCATTGTCCGCCGGGGGTCTCTTCGCGGCCCGTATTACCAGCCGTACCGCTTTCAGGCGCGGTGGCCTTGCGCCACAGGCGTACCGTCGCGACGAGCGCGCTACGTCCAGGAGGTAGGGAATGCGGAAAGAAGTGTTCCTGCTCATCGCAGTGGTCGTTGTTCTGGTCGCCTTGTTGGCGGTCTACAACTACAACGAAGCTGCCGTGAATATCGGGGCAGCCATCGACCTCGCCAAGAAGGTCATCGGCTATGCCACATTCGCCCTCGGCTTGGCCACGCTGACCGCCCAGGCGACCTCCAAGGGCATCACCAACCTGAAACTGGACGAGATCGCCGGGGCCGCCTCCTTGTCGGTGATCGGAGCCATCCTCCTCGTCTAGCTCGACTCGACGTCGAAGGCGTCGGCGATCGACGCCCAGCCACTCCTCGACCGCCGCCCTGGTCCTATGCAAACCGAGCGGCGGTCGTTCGTGTCGATCGACAGCGATCCTGGCGGCGCGGCGGTCGCCGCTCTACCGCCGCGATTCCCAGTCCCGACGTCCCATGCCGAGCGCGAACGCGAGCGCTTCGAGGATCAGCGCGACGATGGCCAGCACGACGATGCTCAACGCGAAGCTGACGACCAGCAGCAGGGTGAGCCCAAGGTCGAGCGGGGACATCAGCATCGCCTCAGGAGAAACGTTCCGCGCGCGCCGGTCAGATCCCTGAGCGTCCCAGACATCACTCAACCACCCCCAAGTGACCTCGAAACGAATTCTCGGTCACACGTCAAGTGGACGCGTCAGCGCCGGATGACCGATCGCCGCCCGCGCCTCACTACGCCGCGACACAGCCTCCGATCAGGGCCCAGAACACGCCGCCGCCCAGCAGCAGGATCACCAGGAAGACCAAGATCCCACGCGCCATCCCAATCTCCTCTGACATTCGGGAGTAGGGATCTATCGTCCGTCGGCTGCGCGTTACGTCTCCACGTCATGGGCGCCAGCGCTCCCGCCCAACCGCGTAGCAAGGCCGCGTCGCTGCTGTCGAGAACCGGCCTGCGCCGATCGCCGTACCGATCTCCAGAGCTCGGACCCCTCGCCCGAGACGGAAGGAGGAGACGGATGCGGAAGCTGCTTACCCTCATCGCGGGAGCCGGGCTGGCGCTCGCCATCGCGGCGCCCGTCGTGGTCGGCGACTCCGACCAGGAGTTCAGAGCGTCGCTCAACGGCTACCTCGAGGTCCCGTCGATCTCGACGACCGCGCGCGGTTCGTTCTTCGCCGAGGTGCAGGGATCGACCATCCGCTATCGACTGACGTTCCGTGACCTCGGATCCGATTCGTTGTTCGCGCACATCCACTTCGCGCGACCGGATGTCATCGGTGGCGTCTCGGCCTTCCTGTGCGGCGGCGGCGACAAGCCCGCCTGTCCGCTCAGGGGCGGAACGGTGAACGGGGTCATCGACGCGGCCGACGTCGTCGGGCCGGCCGACAAGGGCATCGCCGGGGGCGAGCTCGCCGAGCTGCTCCGAGCCATGCGCAACGGTGCGACCTACGTCAACGTCCACAGCGTGACCTATCCGCCAGGCGAGATCCGCGGCAACATCCGCCGCGACTGACGCCGCTCCAGGCGCACAACGGCCGGGTCGCCTCTGCGGCACCCGGCCGTTCTCTGTTCCGTACACTCGTCGTGATGCCCCAGAAAGTCATCCTGGACGTCGACACCGGCACCGACGACGCCGTCGCGCTGATGCTCGCGGCGCTGCATCCCGACCTCGAGCTGGTCGCTGCCACGACTGTCAACGGCAACGTCCCGGTCGACTACTGCACCGAGAACTCGCTCCGCGTCTTCGACCACATCGGCATCCCCGTGCCCGTCTACGAGGGCGTCGGCCGGCCGATCGAGCGCGACGACTTTCCGGTCGCGCGCGGCGACATCCAGAGCTCGAATGCTGTTCATGGCGGCTATCTCGATATCCCTGCGTCGACGTCGACGAAGAAGGCGACCGATGCCGTCGAGTTCCTGATCGAGACATACCTCGCGGCGACCGACGAGATCATCCTGGTGCCGGTCGGTCCGCTCTCGAACGTCGCCACGGCGCTGCTCCGCGAGCCGCGGCTCAAGGACCGCATCCCGGAGCTCGTCATCATGGGCGGCGCGAACCGCTACGGGAACGTGACGCCGCGCGCGGAATTCAACGTCTGGGCTGATCCGGAGGCCGCCCGCGTCGTCATCACCAGCGGCGTCCGCAAGATCACGCTCGTGCCGCTGGACGCCACGCATCAGGCGCTCGTATCGCTCGATGACTGCGCCGCGCTCCGGGCGTTGAGTACGCCCGCCGGCGATGCCGCCGCGACCTTCACCGAGCGGCGCATCCAGGGCTACGAGACCACCCAGCCGATGAAGCGACCCCATGCCGCGCCGGTCCACGACGCGCTGGCCGTCGCCGCGATCGTCGATCCGGCCGTGATCACCACCCATCATCTCCATGTGGACGTCGAGACGAGGGGCGAGCTCACGGTCGGCGAGACGGTCGTCGACACGAATTTCCGCAGCCGACGCGAGCCCAACGTCCGCGTCGCACTCGACGCAGACGAGCGCAGGTTCGTGGCGATGCTCCTCGAGACCTTCGCTCGAGTTCCGGCCTGACGCCGACACCCACGCGGCCCGGGTCGGGATGCTACCCTGACGCCGTCCTTGGATGGCCGGTCCCGTGAGACCGGCGTACCGGTCCAGTGAGGCCGGCGAAGGAGGCATCGATGTCCGCGCACGCCCACGCCCACCACGCCGATCCGGCGGGTGGGTCATTTATTATCTGGTCCGCCGTCGGGTGATCGCTCCGCCACCGCCCCGGGCGAGCGCGGTCGTGGATCCTCGGATCGGTGACCTCGGTCCGGCGTTGCTGGCGCTGGAGGATGGCTCGGTGTTCCCGGGCGTGGCCTTCGGGGCGCCGGTGTCTGCCGGCGGCGACCTCGTCGTCAACACGAGTCAGACCGGCTACCAGGAGGTCTGCACCGATCCTTCGTACGCCGGCCAGGTCGTCGTCATGACCTACCCGCTGATCGGCAACTACGGACGACTGCAGGCGGACGACCAGTCGACCCAGCCGTGGCTGCGGGCCCTGGTGGTCGCCAATGCCACGGCGGCCGTGCTGGAGGACGCCCGCCAGCTGGCAGCGCTGCTCCGCGATGACGACATCCCTGCGATCGCCGGGGTCGATACCCGGGCGCTCGCGCGCCACCTGCGCGCCAACGGCAGCCTGCGCGGGATCGTCACGGCCCCCGGCGACGTCGACGCCGAGGTGGCACGTGAGGCGGCGCGGTCCGTCCCTCGCTGGGAGGACCAGGACTTCGTGGGACAGGTGTCGCCGCCGGACGTCACCGAGTTCGGCACGGCGGACGAGGGTGGGCCGCTGATCGGCATCGTCGACCTCGGGCTGAAATCCAACATCGTCCGGGCGATGCGCCACCGCGGCGCTCGGGTGCGAGTGTTCCCGCACACGGCGGCGGCCGCCGACGTTCTTTCGTCCGACGTCGATGGAGTCATCCTGTCGCCCGGACCCGGTGATCCGGCTCGCCTCGAGTCGCAGGTCGCGCTAGCGCGTGCCGTCATCGACGACGGTCGGCCGCTACTCGGGATCTGCCTCGGCCACCAGATCGTGGGCAGGGCAGCGGGCGCCGACACGCGACGGCTGCGGTTCGGCCACCACGGGGCGAACCACCCGGTCCAGGACGTCGAGCTCGGCCTCGTCCAGGTGACCGCGCAGAACCACGAGGTCCAGGTGGTCGGCGACTCGCTGCCACCGAGATCGGGGTTCCGCGTCAGCCAGGTGAACCTCAACGACCGGTCGGTGGAGGGGCTGCGCCACGCGGAGAAGCCGATCGAGACTGTGCAGTACCACCCCGAGGGCGCCCCGGGACCGCTCGATGCGCTGGCGGTGTTCGACCGGTTCGTCGCCGCGGTCGGGGGTCGACCGATCGCGTGACGAAACCGGCGTCGGTCCTCATCCTCGGCAGCGGGCCGGTCGTCATCGGTCAGGCCGCGGAGTTCGATTACGCCGGCACGCAGGCGTGCCGCGCCCTGCGTGCCGAGGGCGTTCGCACGATCCTCGTCAATTCGAACCCGGCGACGATCATGACCGACCCGCAGGTGGCAGATGCCATCTACCTCGAGCCGCTCACGGTCGAGGCGGTCGAGGCGGTCATCGCCCGCGAGCGACCGGAGGGGGTCCTCGCAGGCCTCGGCGGTCAGACCGCACTCAACCTCGCCACCCAGCTGGCGGAAGCCGGCGTCTTCGAGCGCTACGACGTGCGGCTCCTGGGCACGCCGCTCGAGGCCATCCGTATGGCCGAGGATCGCGAGGCGTTCCGTGACCTGCTCGATCGCATCGGGCAGCCGTATGCGCCGTCGTGGATCGTCGAGACGACCGAGGACGTCGAGACCGCCTTGCGCGAGATCGGCCTGCCCGCGATCGTGCGGCCGGCGTTCACGCTCGGTGGCACCGGTGGCGGCATCGTCGAGACCGAGCCCGCGTACCGCGAACGCATCCGCGCCGGTCTCCGAGCGAGCCCGATCGATCAGGTCATGGTCGAGCGCTGCCTGGTCGGCTGGCAGGAGATCGAGTACGAGGTCATGCGTGATGCCGACGACACGTGCATCGCCGTCTGCTCCATGGAGAACGTCGATCCGCTCGGTGTCCATACCGGCGATTTGATCGTGGTCGCGCCCGTACAGACGCTGACGGACGCCGTCCACCAGCGGCTCCGCAGCGCGGCGCTGGCGATCATCCGCGCGCTCGGCGTCGAGGGCGGCTGCAACGTGCAGTTCGCCCTGTCGCCCGACTCGACTGAGTACGCTGTCATCGAGGTCAACCCGCGTGTCTCCCGCTCGTCCGCGCTCGCGAGCAAGGCGACGGGCTACCCGATCGCCCGTGTCGCTGCACAGATCGCGGTCGGGCGACGGCTGGCGGAGATCCCCAACGTCGTGACCGGCACGACGGTCGCCGCGTTCGAGCCGGCGCTCGACTACGTCGTGGTCAAGCTGCCACGCTTCCCGTTCGACAAGTTCCCGACTGCCGACCGGACGCTCGGCAGCCAGATGAAGGCGACCGGCGAAGTGATGGCCATCGACCGCACCTTCGGTTCGGCGCTGAACAAGGCGCTTCGCGGTCTCGAGCAGGCCGGCGTCGGCCCACTGGCGGAGGACCCGTCGTGGACGCCGGCGTTCGAGTATCTGGCCGGGGTGTACGCCGGCGATCCCGACGAGGACGAGCCGATCCGCTGGGTCGACGACGCCGGGCAGGCGTGTGAGAGCACCCGGTTCGCGCAGCGCAGTGCCGCCCCGATCGTGCTCAAGCAGTTCCTCGGGCCGTCGGACTCGCGGCTGTGGCGGCTGCTCGGCCTGCTCCGTCGGGGCGTGCCAGAGGCCGTGGTCGGCGAGGCGACAGGCATATCGGCGTGGTTCCTCGCGGAGATGGGCCGCAACGTGGCGCTGGAGCGTGACGTAGCCGGGATCGGCACGCGGCTCGTGGATCCATCCGACGACGCTGCGGCGGAGCTGCTCATAACGGTCAAACGGGCCGGGTTCGGCGACCGCGAGCTGGCCGGCCTCGCCGGCACGACCCCGGACGCCCTGCGCGAGGCTCGCCTCGCCCGCGGGATCGTGCCCGGCTACGCCATGGTCGATACGTGTGCCGCGGAATTCGCGGCCGAGACGCCGTATTTCTACTCGACATACGCCGCGGCGGGGTCGGCACCGGAGGCGCCGCCGGTCGACCGGCCAGCGGCGCTGGTCATCGGCTCGGGCCCGGTCCGCATCGGCCAGGGCATCGAGTTCGACTACTGTGCGGTGCAGGCCGCGGACACGCTGCGCCAGCTCGGCTGGCAGGCAGTGATGATCAACTCGAACCCGGAGACCGTGTCCACCGACTTCGACGCGTCGTCGCGGCTGTACTTCGAGCCGCTCGACCCGGAGAGCGTGCGCAGTGTCATCGATGCCGAGGGCGGTCTCCCGGCGGTCGTGGCGTTCGGCGGGCAGACGCCGCTCAACCTCGCCGCACCGCTCGCGGCGGGCGGCGTGGCGCTGCTTGGCTCCGACCTTGAGGCCATCGACCAGGCCGAGGAGCGCGTCCGCTTCGCCGCCTTGCTCGATCGGCTTGGCATTCCGCAGCCCGAGGGCGGGATGGCACACAGCGTGGAGGAGGCACTCACCCTCGCCGAGCGGATCGGCTTTCCGGTCATCGTCCGGCCGTCGTTCGTGCTCGGTGGTCTGGCGATCGACTTCTGCTACTCGCCGGAGGATCTCGAGCGGCAGCTGGGGCTGGCGACCATCGTCGACCCGGACCGGCCCGTTCGCATCGATCGTTACCTCGAGGGGATCGAGGTCGACGTCGACGCCATCAGCGATGGTGAGCGCGTCCTGATCCCGGGGCTGCTCGAGCACGTCGAGCGGGCAGGGGTCCACTCCGGCGACAGCGTCGGCATGTTCCCGCCACAAACGGTCGGCGAGGGCGACCAGGACCTGATCGTGGCGACGATGGAGCGGATCGTGCTGGCGCTCGGCGCCAAGGGACTGGTCAACGCGCAGTTCATCGTCCGCGAGGACGGTGTCTACCTGATCGAGGTCAACCCGCGCGCCTCACGGACGGTCCCGTTCCTGTCCAAGGTCACCGGGGTCCCGATGGTCGAGCTCGCTGTCCGTATCGCGCTCGGTGCCTCGCTCGACGTGCTGGGCTGGGGCGGCGGCCTGCTCCCGGCCCCGCCGTTCGTCGCCGTCAAGGCGCCGGCGTTCTCGACCGCCAAGCTGCGCGGCGTGGATCCGTCGGTCGGGCCGGGCATGCAGTCGACCGGCGAGGTCATCGGGCTGCACGAGGATCCTCGGGTCGCGCTCGCCAAGGCGCTGCTTGGCGCCGCGCTCGTGCCGCCCCGACCGGGTGAGGCCGGCGCCCTCGCGCTGCTGTCGATCGCCGATCGCGACAAGGACCGCCTGCCACGCCTCGCCGCGGGCCTGGCCACGGCCGGCTACCGGCTCGCCGCGACACCCGGCACACGGCGCGCGCTGGCCGCGGCCGGTTATGACGCCCGGCCGGTCGCCAAGCTCGGAGAAGCGCCGGACGAGTCGATCGGTGAGGTGCCGATCCTCGAGCTCCTCGCCGACGGCGAGGTGCGGCTCGTGGTGAACACCCCGACGCCGCGCTCTGGCGCGGTCCGGGACGCGGCGGAGATCCGTCATGCGGCGACCGCCGAGGGGATCCTGTGCCTGACCGCCATCGAGACCGCAGTCGCTGCGGCCGAGGCGTTGGATGCTGCGGTCGCGGAACGACTGTCGAGCGTTCGCCCCCTCGGGGAGTGGGTCCCGGAGCCGGGTCAGCCGCGGCTCGTCGCCACTGCCTGAACCGCGCCGGCCTCCTCGGGCGTCACGACGATCGCCTGGCCGAGCGACCACAGCGTCAGCGTCGTCAGGGCGACCATCACGACCGCCAGCGGGACCTGGCGCAGCGTGAGCGGCCTGCCCGCGAGCTCTCTGGGCGCCTCGAGTGCCGCGACGACGTGGCCGCCCCACGCGCCGAGCATGTGCCCCCCGACGACGGCCGCCAATTGCACGGTCCAGACGAGGCCGGGTGGGAGCCATGCGCCAGTGGGCACGGTGAAGGCCGTCCCGAACAGGTCCCAGCCCCGCTGCAACGGATCCGAGATCGCGATCAGGATGCGCTGGCCGTCGATCAACAAATAGGTGAGGTAGTGCGCGATCAGGTAACCGATGGCGATCGGGAGCAGGCCGGCGCCGGTCGCGGCGATCCCCACGAATCGGGTCACGGCCAGGGCGGCACCGATGATCAGCCCCAGGAATGCCGCTAGCAATACGGTCTCCACGGCGATCCCCGGGTAGCCGAACGCCTCGAACCAGATCTGCGTCTGCGATAAGCCGTCGAACAGGATCGACCCGACCGCGAGGGCGATCAGCACGACATCGGCCATGACCCAGCCCGGTTCGAGCAGCCCGCTCGCGAAGGACCGTCGTCGGATACGGCCGGTCTCGCCCACGAGCGCGTACGGCGCGAGCCGTCCGAGCAACCGGAACCAGACGGTGAAGACCTCTGCATGGGAGCGCCACGTGTCGCGGCCGTACTGCGCCATCATCGCCAGCGTCAGGGCCGTGTAACCGACGAGCACGACGAACAGCACCTGAGGCCCGGCCAGGAGCACGAGCTCGAGCCAGACCACGACCGCGAGGCCGATGATCGCGGGCCAGCGTCCGAGCCTCGCTGGGTATTCGGCGACCTGCCAGGGCTTGATCCCGAGGCGCCGGACGATCCAGGCCCCGATGTCGTGCAATGTCGAGAACGGGTCGAGCCAGTGCCAGACCGGACCGATCAGCGCGGAGATGGCGGCGACGCCCACCCAACCGTAGACCCACAGGAAGAGCGTGCTGACCTCGGCGGCGCTCGCCCCGCCCTCGATGCCCTGGGCCACGATCCACAGCCAGCCGATGAGCCCGATGGCGCGCAAGATCAGGCGCAAAGGCGTGGGGGGCAGGTGTCCGGTATCTGTCGTATCGGGTCGATCGGCGCGGACGTCACGGACGAGCACGAAGATGAAGGACAGGGCGACGGTGGCGGCCGCACCGGCAAGGTAGACCGCCAGCGGTAGGCGGCTCGTGTAGGTCGGGTTCAGGCCGTGCGCGGCGGTGGCGCCCGGGATGGCCAGCGCGGTCAGCGAACCCATGGCGAGCGCGCCGGCGATGGCACGCCGCCGACGCATCACGGCGGTCCTGGACGCCGGCCGCGGCGCAGGAGCGCGCCCGCTCCGATCAGCACGACGGCGAGGGCAGCGAGGATCGGAAGCGCGACGTCGCCCACCGACGTTGCCGGGTCACTCGGGCCGGCGCTCGGGGACGGGCTCGGGGTCGAGGCCGGTGACGTGGGCGCGCTCGCGCTTGGCGTGGGTTCGCTCGAGGCCGGGGGCGCGGATCCGCTGAGCTCTGGGGTCGGGGACGGCGTCGCCGGCACCGCGACCGTGAACGTCCAGGTCTCGCGCTCCGGGTGGCCATCGACCTGCGAAACGGCGGTGGATCTGACTGTGAAGGTGCCACTCGTCAGTGGAGGATCCGGCCGCGCGATCATCCGCCGGTCGTCGTTCGGGTCGACACCGCCGGTCGCGATCGTCGTGCCGCTGCCGTCGAGGATGCGCAGACTGCTGTCGGCAGTCAAGTCTTCTGTGTAGCGGCCGCTGACGATCGTCACGGGCTCGGTGACAGTGGCACCGTCGGCGGGGATGGCCCGCACCAGTTCCGCGTGGGCCAGTGCGCTCCCCGGCATGAGGAACAGGCCGCTGATGAAGGCTGCGACGAGCGCGACTCGTCGACCTCTCCTCGGTGATGGCATGGCCAGGAGCATACAGAAGGATCGGGGCCAGGCGGTCGCTCAATCAAAGCCGTCGACCGCCTCCACCGATCCGACGCGGTACGATCGACCCCACTTCTCCGACCATCGCCCAGGAGGCACGCGTGCCGACCACCCCCGTCCCGACGGTGACGTTCTCCGATGAGCGCCTCGAGAACGGTCTCCGCCTGATCGTCGCTGAGGACCACCTCGCTCCAGTGGTGGCCATCAACGTCTGGTACGACGTCGGGTCTAAGCATGAGTTGCCGGGCAAGACCGGGTTCGCCCACCTGTTCGAGCATGTGATGTTCCAGGGCTCGCGCCATGTCGCCAAGGCCGAGCACATCGCGCTCATCCAGGCCGCCGGCGGGACGATGAACGGCACGACCTGGCTCGATCGGACGAACTACTTCGAGACGCTCCCATCCCACCAGCTCGACCTCGGCCTGTGGCTGGAGGCGGACCGCATGGCGACACTACTCGAGGCGCTGAGCCAGGAGAACCTCGACAACCAGCGCGAGGTCGTCAAGAACGAGAAGCGCTGGTCGTACGACAACCGGCCGTACGGATCGTGGCAGGAGAAGCTGCAGGCGCATCTCTTCCCGCCCGAGCACCCGTACCACCACCCGACGATCGGTTCGATGGCCGATCTCGACGCCGCTTCGCTCGACGACGTCAAGGCGTTCTTCCGGACCTATTACGCGCCGAACAACGCGGTCCTGTCGGTCGTGGGTGATGTCGATGCGGCCGCTGTGCGCGCCAGCGCCGAGCGCTTCTTCGGTGCGATCCCGGCGAATCCGTCGATCCCGAAGCTCGGTGACCTGTCGCTGCCACCGACGCTCGGCCGCGAGATCCGGGAAGTCGTCCCAGATCGCGTGCCGTTGCCGCGGATCTACGTCGGCTTCCGCGCCCCCGTCTACGGAGACCGGCGGCTGGACGCGCTCGACGTGGCCGGGCAGATCCTGGCCGGTGGCAAGGGCAGCCGCCTCCATCGCCGGCTCGTCCGGCAGGAACGAATCGCCCAGGACGTCGCGCTCTTCACACTCGGGTTCATCGGTGGCGCTTCAGTGTGTGCCGGCTGGGCCACGGTCCGCCCGGGGATCTCGGTCGATCGCGTGGAGAAGGCCCTGCATGAGGAGCTAGAGCGCCTCGCTGTCGAGCCGGTGAGCAGCGACGAGCTGGCACGGGCATTCGCCCTCGTCGAGGCGGACGAGCTCGGCGCCTTGCAGCGGGTCGAGGAGCGCGCCGATCGGCTGTCGATGTACGCCACCTTGTTCGACCGGCCGGCGCTCATCAACGAGATGCTCGGGCGCTACCTGTCGGTGACGCCGGAGGCGATCCTCGAGGTCGCCGCCGCGACCTTCCGAGCGGACAACCGGCTCGTGCTCACGTTTCTGCCTGAGACGCCGTCCGCCGACAGCGACGCCTTCGACGCCGACACGTCGGAGACGGACGATGAGGAGGTCGCGGCATGACCGCCGAGAGCCCCGAGCGCGATGGCGTCGTCCTCGCGGAGCGACCCGCGCCCGGCACACCCAGACCGTACGACTTCCCCACGGTCACGCGGTCGCGCCTCGACAACGGGCTGATCGTGCTGGTGGCGAACCTGCCCGGGCGCCCGCTGGTGAGTGCCACGATCGTCGTGCCCGTCGGCGCGGCCGACGAACCGGCGGGTGAGGCGGGAGCCACCGTCCTCGCCGCGCGGGCGCTGACCGAGGGCACGGAGCGCTACGACGCGGTCGAGCTCACCGAGGCGGCCGAGCGACTGGGCGCGTCCCTCCACGCCGAAGCCGGTTGGGACGCGACGAGCGTCGGTATCGACGTGCCGACCACGCGGCTCGAACCCGCCCTCGAGCTGCTTGCGGAGGTCCTGCTCCGGCCGGTGTTCCCCACGGGTGAGGTCGAGCGCCTCAGGGACGAGCGGCTCAACGATCTGCTCCAGGCGCAGGCTGATCCGCGACGACGGGCCGACGAGACGTTCATCGGCACGATCTATGCGCAGGCGTCCCCGTATCACCGGCCTTCTGCCGGGATCCGCGAGACGGTCGAACGCCTGGACGATCAGGTCGCGCGCCGGGCGTACGAGCGGATCCTCGACCCGGCCCAGGCGACGCTGGTCGTCGGCGGCGACCTGGGCGGCCAGGACGTAGCCACGATCGCGGATCGATTGTTCGGCTCTTGGTCGAGGCACGCCTCGGCGGCGACGCCGGGGACGGTAGTGGATCAGGGAGCCGTCACCGGCCGGCTGGTCCGTGTCGTCCATCGGCCGGGGAGCGTCCAGACCGAGATCCGCATCGGCCATCCCGGCCTGCCGCGGCGCGTGCCGGACTATCACGCCGTCTCGCTGATGAGCGCGATCCTTGGCGGCCTGTTCAACTCGCGGCTGAACATGCAGCTCCGGGAAGCGAAGGGCTACACGTACGGGGCAGGGGCCGGCTTCGACATGCGCCGCGGTGCGGGTCCGTTCACGGCGCGGGCTGCCGTCAACACCGAGGTCACGGTCCCCGCGGTGATCGACACCCTGACCGAGCTCGAGCGCATGCGCGACACCCGCGTCGAAGCGACCGAGCTCGAGGCTGCGCGCGACTTCCTCGTGGGTGTGTTCCCGTTGCGGTTCGAGACCCCCGGTGCAGTCGTGGGCGCGCTCGCTGGCCTGGCGATCCACGACCTGCCCCTCGAGGAGCTGACCGACTACCGTGCTCGGATCGAAGCAGTCGATATCGACGCCGTCGCCTCGGCCGCCCAGGCACACCTGGCGGTCGACCGCGCTGCGATCGTGCTGGTCGGCGATGTCGACGCGTTCGGCGCGGATCTGGAAGCGGCCGGGCTGGGCAGGCTCGTGATCGATCGCGACGAGCCGGCCGCGGCGCAGCTCGCGGCTGAGCCGGAGGCCGCCGCTGCGGTCGGCCCGACCGACGAGAGCGAGGAGACCGGCCCCACCGCCGGCGCCGAGGACCCGGACCTGCCGGGCTCCGACGAACCTGCCGCGGCGGATGTCACGAAGGGGAGCGACGCGGGCGGCTGACACCCAGGACGGACCGTCACGAGTGAGGGCCGCTAGGCTGTGGCCGTGATCGTCGTCATCGGGGATGTCGTGGGCCGGCGTCGCGGCGTGGATGGTGTCGAGCCTGCAGGTCCCACCGCAGGTGTCGCGATCGCCGCCGTGGCCGCGGGCAGTACCGTCGAATTGGTGACGCGTGTGGGCGACGATGCGCCGGGCGACGCGGTCGTGCTGGCCCTGGCCAATTCCGGCGTCGGTCATGTCGCGACGATCCGAGACGCAGGGCACCGGACACCGGTGTTGCCCGACGATGCGGATGCGCCGGATCCGGGCGCAGATGTGGCCGAGAACCCGGCCGATGCTGACGCCGAATCCCCTGCGCTCGACGCAGCCGACGTCGGGCTGGCGTTGCGCTACCTGAGCGACTACCGCGTCATCGTCCTCCTGCATCCGACTGACCGCGGGATCCTGCAGGAGGCGTCGGCCGCCGCAGGCTGGGCGGGCGCGCACCTCGTCGTGGTGTCACAGGACACCACTGATCTGGTCGCGGGTGTGCCGGATGGGAGCCTGGCCCTGTCAGCGGAGCGCGACGCCGAGGGCGTCGCCGCGCTCCTCGGCCGATACGCAGCCGCGGTCGATCGAGGGGAGGACGCCGCGGCCGCCTACGCCGAGCTCACGGGTTCGACGAGCCTCTAGGAGCACATAGGGCGTCGTCCTGATTGCGTGCGTACGTGCACCAGACGCAAGGTCGCGTGCAAGGTGCCGGCCATACGGTACTTGCGAAGGTACTTGAACAGTACTTTCGTACCCGATCTCCTCCGGGAAAGGATGACCGTGGCGGCCAAACGCGGACGCTCGGGGCAAAGCGTCGTCGAATTCGCGCTCGTGCTCCCCCTCATGCTCATCATGCTTCTGGCGATCGTCGACCTCGCTCGCATCTACACGACGATGATGAGCGTCGAATCCGCGGCGCGCGAAGCGGCTGACTACGGGACGACGCTCGGTGCCGGCAAATGGCAGGACGGTCTCCGAAGGACGGAACCATCGCGAGATGCAGCGTCGTGCCTGTGTCGCTGCCAGCGACCTGCCCGACTACGTCGATCCCGATTCCGATCCGACGACCGGCGACTGCACCAACCCGATCTTCACCTGCACGATCGCTCGACCGGCGGAAGTTGTTCGGCCTCGACCGCCCGGCTGCGAAGATCCGCTCGCGATCCGCCGTGCATCGTCACCGTCACGCTTGGCTACGACTTCAGCCTGCTCGCACCGCTGCATTTCGAGTTCATGGGCGTCCAATACGGCTTCCCCTCGACACTCTCGTTCGAGCGCGACAGCACCTTCGCGATGACCGATATCGGCGTCGCGCCGCCTCCCGGACCATGACACAGCAGAAGTCGCCCCGTCGCCGCCGGCCCGGCCAGGCGATGGTCGAGTTCGCCCTGGTCGCCCCTATGTTCTTCCTGCTGCTGTTCGGGATCATCGAAGCGGGTCGCTTCATCTTCTATTACGAGACCCTGAGTCATGCGACGCGCGAGGGTGCGCGCTACGCCATCGTGAACGGCGCCAACACGCTCGGCTGTCCGAGCGGTCCCGCCGGCGGCTGGTTCGTCGGGATGTGACACCGCGGGCAACAACGTCGTCACCCGCGTTCGTCAATCAGCATCGGCATGCCCGGCGCGGAATCTCGGTCGATCGATGTTGGTGGTACACGGCATGCGACCTCGTCTCTCATGGGGATGGGGATAACGCACGCGGCGCCACGGTCACTGTGGCAGCCAGTTACACGTACTCAAGCCTGATCCCGCTCGTACCGCTTCCTCCCATCACCGTTGACAGCGGAGTCCAGCCTTGTCATCAACAACTAGCCGCGTCGTCAGCGCCTCGGCGAGCGCGGTCAGATCCTGGTCCTGTTCGCGGGTGGCCTTGTCGCGCTCCTCCTGGTCGCCGCGATCGCGTTCGATGTCGGCATCATGCTGGTCCAGCGGCGCGACGAGCAGAACGCCGCGGACGCCGCGGCACTCGCAGGAGCCCGGTACGTCCTCACCGACCCGTCAAAGCGGAGAACGCCGCTCGCAACATCGCGCTGATCAATGGATACGAGGATCTCGACCCGAACGAGTACGTCAACGTCCACATGCCGGCGATCCACGGCCGCTACGTCGGACTCCCGGGTTTCATCGAGGTCGAGGTCGGCTCGACGCGGCCCTCTATCTTCGGAGGGGTCATCGGGCGGTCGGACTGGCCGACCGGTGCCATGGCCGTGGCGACGAACGGCCAGGACCTCACGTTCCCGTTCTCGATGCTGGCGCTCAACCCGACCGCCTGCAAGGCGATCCCCGTTTCCGGCCGAGGCTTCATCGACGCCTACGAGAACATCCAGTCCAACTCGAACGGCTCGGACTGCGCGGGCGATCCGGTCGGGTTCAGCCGGACCGGTGGCAGCACGATCGACGTCATCGCCCCCGACGCGACGTGCCGTGTCGTCGGCGAGCTGCAGGATAACGGTCAGCGGCCCGATGACTTGCACCCCCGCCGAGAATTCGTTCGCGCTGCCTGATCCGCTCCGTAATCTGCCGGCGCCGGACAAGCCCGCCCTCGCGCCGGCCATGCAGTTCGTCGGTCCCGGGACCGCGCCGACCGAGTTTCCCGAGCATTGCCCGGGGCGATCGCCGGCACCCCCCTCCGAGGCGTATCCTCGGAGGTGCGTGATGGCTCCCACTGGAGCGGACGACGGCCTGTCCTGGGTCCTTTATCCGGGCCTGTACCCAGGAGGCCTGAAGGTCGACAGCGGACACAACCGCCTATCTCATGCCGGGCATCTACTGGATCGGCGGCGGCGGGATCGATATCGACACCGGTGGGTCGATCATGTCGATCGGCCGTTGAGACGGACGCCGCGCGCACAGTCCTGCGATGGCGCCACATGGCCGCTGCGGCGGCGTGATGATCTACAACTCGAAGCTGCCGGCCGAGGCGGGCGGCCCGTTCGTCCTCAACTCGGGGGCGCGACGATGAAGCTCCTGCCCTCAACGTTCCGACGAGCGACCCGAACGCCATCTACAACTCGATCGCGATCTTCCAGGATCGGACCCTTGCGACCCCGGTGACGCTCAACGGCTCCTCGTCGTCGAGCGAGTCATGGGCATCATCTATGTGCCCGGCGCCCAGGTGAAGCTCAACGGCAACGGCGGCACGCTGATCACCGACCAGATCATCGCCGATACCTTCGATATCAACGGAGCAGCGGCACGATCAAGGTGATGCGCAGCACGGGCGTCGACGCGGTCATCATCGCGGCTGGCCTCGTCGACTGAGGCCTAGATCCCGAGCGTGCCCTCGGCCGGGGCGCGGCGACCGTCGTCAGCGGCTCGATCAGCTCCGGCCCGTCGCGCCGGACGTCGTTCACGTAGCGGTTGACCGGGTAGACCCGCAGCGGGACGGCATCGCTCGGCTCGAGCATCGCCAGGAGCTCGCCCGGATCGACCGGCGGCCCGGTCCGCCCATCGGTGAGCCAGCGGTCCCATGACGACGCGTCCAGCACCACCGGCATCCGGTCGTGCAGGTCTGCCATCGCGGCATTCGGCGTCGTCGTGACGATCGTGAACGTGCGCTGGACCTCCTCGGTCGTCGGGATCGCGCCAGCCCGCCCACAGACCCGCCAGGGCGAGCGGCAGGCCGTCGGTCCGCGTCACGCGATACGGCTGCCGAACTGCTCCCTTCGCGCTTCCACTCGTAGAACGAGTCGACCGGGACCAGGCAGCGCCGCCGCTCTGAAGGCCTCGCGGAACGCCGGACTGGCCGTGATGGTCTCGGCCCGCGCGTTGAACATGCGCGACGCCGACTTGCGATCCGTCGACCAGTGCGGGACGAGGCCCCACCGGTAGGCCGTCACCGCCCGCCGATCCTCGCGCTGCACCACGACGAACGCCTCGTCGGTGGGGGCGACGTTGTAGCGCGCACCGAGCTCGTCGGCGAGCGGCTCGGCGGCGAAGATCTCGGCCAGCTCGGACGCAGGTCGCTCCTGCGTGAACCGTCCGCACATGCGGGCAAGTCTAGTATCGTCGGCTCGATGGACGACGCTCGGCCACCCGTCACGCCGGACCCATCGCGGTCGGGCCGGCTGTCCCGGGACGAGGCGACGGCGCTCCTGGCGAAAGGGGACGCGTTGCTGGCGGCGGGCCAGCACCCCGAAGCCGCTGCCCATTACAGCCGCGTGATCGGCTTCGATGACGCCGCCATAACCGCGGCCGCACTCCTCGGACTCGGCGAAGCACGCTTCCGACTGGGCCAGGACGACGCGGCGCTGACCTCCTGGAAGGCGGCCCTGCAGGTCGGCGAGACGCCGTCGTCGTATCCGGCGTGGCGCAACGTCGCCGCGGCCAATGTCCGCGGCGGCGACCTCCATGCCGCCATCAGCGCGTATCGCCAGGCCGAGCGGCGGGCACCGGCGGCTGACAAGGCCGAGATCGCCAACCGGCTCGGCTGGCTCACCAAGGAGACCGGCGACACGAACGCGGCCCGGCGCTACTTCGCGCGGGGGCGCGGCGACGCGCAGCTCCTGTCGGTCACGACGATCCTCATCGCGGCGACCGTCATCGTGTCGCTCTCGGCGATCCTCTCGAGCGAGGGTCTCTTCCTCTACGAGGCGTTCCAGCTCGACAAGCCAGCCGTGGCTGCCGGGGAGTACTGGCGGCTGTGGACCGTGACCCTGCTCCACGGCAGCCCCGAGTCAGGGTTCTTCGGGGCGTCGCTCCTGCACCTGGGCTTCAACATGTATGCGCTGTACCTGACCGGCCCGATCGTGGAGCGCTGGTACGGGTCGTTCCGTTTCCTGCTCTTCTACCTGCTGTGCGCCGCCGGTGGCTCGGTGGCGAGCTTCGCCTTCGGCGGGGACGTTCCGTCGGTCGGTGCGTCGGGCGCGATCTTCGGCCTGTTCGGGCTGCTGCTCGGGGCGAACCGCGCGCACCGCCCGGTCGATCGGCAGAGCCGGTACCTCGTCGGTCAGCTGGGGATGCTGATCCTGCTCAACATCCTGTTCGGCTTCGCGGTCCCGAACATCGATAACGCCGCGCACATCGGCGGCCTCCTCACCGGGCTGTGGCTTGGATCGGTGGTGCCGCCGACGCGCGTGGAGACGACGGCCTCCTACTGGCCGCGGGCGAAGACTGCCGGCGCTCGCGCGGCTCGCGTCCCGCTGGCGGTCCCGCTGCTCGCGATCGGCGCCGTGCTGGTCGTCGTCGTCGCCGGCCTCATGTACGGGACGTCGATCCGGGCATAACGTCCGGGCATCGATCGGTATGTTCGCCACGCTCCTCGGATCCTTGCCGCGTCCCCCGTTGCCGGGCGACGCCGCGGCTGAGGCCATCCTCGACGCCTGCCTCGCGCTCCAGGTCGACCATGGCCTCGAGCCCCTCACCGACGGTGGTTGGCCGCTGGACGCTCCCGACCGCACCGCATCGTGGGCCGCGACCGCCGAGCGCGCGGGCGGGATCGTCAAGGCGGTCATCGACGGACCGCTGACGGGTCGACGCCCGGTCGAAGACATCCGCCTGGACATGCTGGCGCTGGCCGACGCCGGCTGCCGCTGGATCGAGGTCCACGAGCCCGCGGCGATCTCGATCGGCGACGATCCGGACGCGCGTGCCAGGTTCGCCGACGCGCACCGGACGCTGACGGCAGACCTCGGCTCGGACGTGCACCTGACGCTGGCGATCACCGGGGGCGCCGCCGACCAGGCCGGCATCGACACGATCCTCGCCGGTGCCTACGCCAGCCTCGCGCTCGACCTCATCGACGGGCCGGACAACTGGTACCTCGCGGTGGCCACGCCCACCGAGCGCGGCATCATCTGCGGGGCGCTCTCCGCGCACCAGGGCAGCGCGGACGGCCCGGAGCATCTCCTCTTTGCTGCGCGCTACGCGGCATCGACCGCGGGGAGGGGCATCGACCGCGTAGGTCTGGCGACCTCCGGCTCACTCGCCGAACTGACGTGGGACGCGGCGGCGACCAAGGTCCGCCGACTCGGCGAGGCGGCGCGGCTCGTGACGGCGTCGCCAGAGGATCGCCGCGAGGCCCTCGACCCCCGTGCCGTCGACATCCGCTCCGCTGCGCTCGGCCATGTCGAACCGCCGCGACCGAACCGCGCCGCACGCCGCCGCTCACGGCGAGATCGACCGCGACGTTGAACCGCGACGTTGACTTGATTCCGACCCTCGACGGTGGGACCATCGCAGTCCCTCCCACCGGCACGAGGAGCCAAGCCGGCGCGAGGTCCAGTGCTCCAGCGGACACATGCATCGTGACCGCGCCGCGAGCCCGAAGGCCGCGCCGCTGTCGTCGTCGAAGGAGGTCCGGCACGTGGGCGAACACATCTCCCTGACCGTCAACGGAGCACGACGGGAGCTCGATGTCGAGCCCAGACGGCTCCTCGTCCAGGCCATCCGCGAGGACATGGACCTGACCGGCACGCATGTCGGCTGCGACACGAGCCAATGCGGCGCGTGCACCGTCCACGTCGATGGCAAGGCCGTGAAGTCGTGCACGATGCTGGCCGTCCAGGCCGACGGCGCGACCGTCACGACCATCGAGGGCATGGCCGACGGCGAGAACCTCCATCCGCTGCAGACCGCCTTCTGGGAGAAGCACGGCCTTCAGTGCGGCTTCTGCACGCCCGGGATGATCATGGTCGCCGCCGATCTGCTGGCTCGCAACGCCGACCCGAGCGAGGACGAGATCCGGCACGCCATCGAGGGCAACATCTGCCGCTGCACCGGCTACCACAACATCGTCGCGGCGGTGCGCGCCGCGGCGGTCGCCATGCGCGAGGGGGCGACCAGCCCCGCCGCGGTCACCGCGTAGCCCGGGGAGAGGACCGATGACCGACGTACTCGACGCCCCGGCGACCACGCCGCTCGGCCAGCCGATCAAGCGCACCGAGGACCCGCGCTTCATCACCGGCAAGGGCCGCTATCTCGACGACATCAAGCTGCAGTCGATGACCCACATGGCCATCCTGCGCAGCCCATACGCCCACGCCAACATCCGCTCGGTCGATACGAGCAAGGCAGCCTCGATGGCGGGTGTGCTCGCCGTCTTCACCGGCGCGGACATCCCGTACAACCCGTTGCCGATGGCGTGGCCGGCCGGCGGCAGTGCCGGCATCACGAACAACATCAGCACGCCGCGCGTCCTCGCCACCGACGGCGTGAAATGGACGGGCGAAGGCGTGGCGGCCGTCGTGGCCGAGACGCCCGAGCAGGCGGTCGACGCGCTCGAGTCGATCGACGTCGACTGGGAGCCGCTGCCCGCGGTGGTCGATGCCGAGAAGGCGATGGAACAAGGAGCGCCGCAGCTCCACGAGAACGCACCCAAGAACATCGTGTTCGAGTGGTCGGTCGGCGACAAGGCCGGCACCGACGCCGCCATCGACGGCGCCGAGGTCGTCGTCAAGCAACGCATCGTCAACCAGCGGCTGATCCCCAACGCGATGGAGACCCGCGGCGACATCGCGTGGTACAACCCCGGCACCGACGAATACACGGTCTGGATGTCGAGCCAGACGCCGCACATCCAGCGGCTGCTGCTCGCCGCCTTCGTGACCGGCATCCCGGAGCACAAGATCCGCTGCATCAGCCCCGATGTCGGCGGCGCGTTCGGGTCGAAGATCTTCACCTACGCCGATATGCCGCTCGCGATGTTCGCGAGCAAAGCGATCGGCGGGCGCCCGGTCAAATGGGTCGAGGGCCGGCGCGAGAACTACCAATCGACCATCCACGGCCGCGACCACATCACGTATCTCGAGATCGCCGGCAAGCGCGATGGCGAGGTGACCGGCCTCCGCGTCAAGACGTACGCCAACCTGGGTGGCCGCCTATCGACCATCGGCCCGGGCATCCCGACCACCCTGTACGCCCGCGTCCTGGCCGGCTGCTACAAGATCCCGAACGTCTACGCCGAGGTGACCGGCGTCTACACGAACACCACGTTCGTGGACGCCTACCGTGGAGCGGGCCGCCCCGAGGCGACCTACGTCATCGAGCGCGCGATGGACCTGTTCGCGGCCGAGATCGGCATGGACCGCGCCGAGGTCCGCCGCCGCAACTTCATCCCGCCCGACCAGTTCCCGTACGAAAACCCCTCGGGCCTCCACACCGCCTCCGGCGGGGCGAAGATCTCGATCGACTCGGGCGATTACGAGCCAGCGATGGACAAGGCGCTCGCGATGGTCGACTACGCCGCGCTGGCGGCGCAGAAGGCCGATGCGCGCGACCGCGGCAAGCTGCTTGGCGTCGGGCTGAGCACCTACATCGAGGTGTGCGGCGTCGCGCCGTCCAAGTGGATCGGCGCCGTCGGCGAGGGCTGGGGCGCGGCGATGTGGGAATCGGCCAATATCAAGGTCCACCTCACCGGCAAGGTCGTGGCCACCGTCGGCACCCAGCCCCAGGGCCAGGGCCACGAGACCACGTATGCCCAGGTGATCGCCAACGAGCTCGGGGTACCGATGGAGGACGTGATCGTCCAGCACTCAGACACCCTGGGCACGCCGTTCGGCTACGGCTCGTACGGCAGCCGGACGTCGTCGGTCGGGATGACCGCGGCGATCAAGGCGGCCGGGAAGATCAAGGACAAGGCGCGTCGCTACGCGGCGCACATGCTCGAGGCAAGTGTCGACGACATCGAGGTCGATGGGCCTGAATACCGAGTGAAGGGATCGCCCGACCGCAAGAAGACGATCCAGGAGATCGCCTTCGCCCTCGATCTGGCGTTCGACGCGCCGGACGGCATGGAGCCGTATCTCGACGAGACGGCCTATCACGACACGCCGAACTGCACCTGGCCGTTCGGCACGCATATCGCGACCGTCGAGATCGACGAGGAGACCGGCGTGGTGGACCTGGTCCGCTACGTCGCCGTCGACGATGTCGGCAACGAGATCAACCCGCTGATCGTGGGCGGCCAGCTCCACGGCGGCATCGCACAGGGCGTCGGCCAGGCACTCTGGGAGGGCGCCGTCTACAGCGACGACGGCCAGCTGCTGACCGGCTCGATGCTCGACTATGCGCTGCCGAAGGCCGCGCGACTGCCGAATTTCGAGCTCGAGAAGACGGTCACCCCGTCGCCGGTCAACCCGCTCGGGGTGAAGGGCGTCGGCGAGGCGGGAACGATCGCCTCGACCGCGGCCGTGGCGAACGCCGTCATCGACGCGCTGGGTGCCTACGGCATCCGCCACCTCGACATGCCGTATTCACCACCAGAAGGTGTGGGCGGCGATCCAGTCCGCGAAGGGAGGCCAGGCATGATCCCGGCGGCGTTCGAGTACCGGCGGGCGACCTCGATGGACGATGCCCTGGGTGCGCTGGCTGGTGGCGACGCCAAGGTCATCGCCGGTGGCATGAGCCTGCTTCCGCTGATGAAGCTGCGACTTGCCCAGCCTGCAAAGCTGGTCGACATCGGCCGGCTTGACGAGCTGCGACGGGTGCGGGCCGACGGGCGACGGCGGTTTCGAGGTCGGAGCCCTGGTGACCTACGCGCAAGCGCGGGAATCCACGTCGCTCGACTTCGCGCAACAGTGCATCGACCACATCGGCGACGTCCAGGTGCGCAACCAGGGCACGGTCGGCGGCTCGATCGCACACGCCGATCCGGCGTCCGATCTGCCGGCGTTGGGACTCGCCCTCGACTACTCCGCGGTGCTGCGCTCGCAGCGCGGCGAACGGGTCGTCCCGCTCGATGGCTTCTTCCAGGGTGCCTTCGTCACCGACATGGCACCCGACGAGATCCTCACGTCGGTCCGGCGGGGGCCGCTCCCCGACGGCGCAAAGGGCTCGTACCAGAAGATGGCCCACCCGGCGTCGGGCTACTCGATCGTCGGCGTGTGCGCGGTCATCGCGTCGTCAGGCGGCTCGATCTCGCACGCGCGGGTGGCGATCACCGGCGTGGGCGAGGTGGCGTACCGGGCGAAGGCCGTCGAGTCGGCGCTGATGGGATCCGACGGGTCCTCGGATGCGGTGGCGTCCGCGGCCGCCCACGCCGCCGACGGCCAGACGGTCAACGGCGACATCTACGCCGATCGCGACTATCGATCGAAGATGGCGGTGGTCTACACCCGCCGGGCGATCGACGCCGCGCTCGGCCGCTAGCGCACCGACCGCAGCGTCCTGGCGGTGCGCGTCGAGCGGGTCATCCCTGGTCGGCGCGCGCCGGTCCGCCTCGCGGGCGGGATCCTCACCCGCGACCTGACGGTCGCCGGTAAGCGCTGGCCGAAAGGTCGCCGCCTGTCGGCCGACGATCTGCTCGCGCTCGCCGCGGCCGACCCTGGGCCGCCGGTCACGGTGCTGATCGCCGACGGCAACGAGCTCCACGAGGACGAAGCGGCGCTCCGCCTCGCCAAGGCGATCGCCGGGCCGGGTCTCGAGGTCCGCGGCCCCAACGAGAGCCGGCTCGACCTGGTCGCCGGTGTCGATGGGGTCGTGACGGTCCGGATCGGCGAGCTGGAGCGGATCAACCGCCTCGATCCGCTCGAGGTGTTCACCGTGTTCGATGGCCAGATCGTCGAGCGCGGCGATCTCGTGGCCAGCGTCAAGATCGCGCCGCACCTGGTCGACGCGAGCGTGATCGACGCCGGTGCCCGCATCGCGGGGTTCGGCAGCCAGCCGGTCGTGTCGGTCGCGCCGTTCGTGGCACGGCGTGTGGGCGTGGTGGTCAAGGAATTGGTGCGGGCGACGGCGAAGGATCGGTTCGAGGCGTCGGTGCGGGCCAAGGTCGAGGGCCTCGGGTCGACGATCATCGACATCGTCTATGTCGAGGACGACGTGGATGCCGTGGAGGCCGCGGTCGCGCGGTTCACGCGCGGCGCCGAGACCGCCGATCTGGTCCTGACGGCGGGTTCGGCGAGCACCGACCCGGAGGACGCGTTCTTCGTCGCGATCGCCGCGCTCGGCGGACGGGTGGTCCGACGGGGTGTCCCGTCGCACCCGGGCTCGATGTTGTGGCTGGCGCGCGTCGGCGGCACGGCGGTCCTAGGGCTGCCGACGTGTGGGGCCTATTCCAAGGCCACGGCGGTGGACCTTTTGTTACCACGGCTGCTGACGGGCGAGCCGGCGTCCGAGGCCACAGTGGCGAAGCTCGGCCACGGCGGGATCCTCACGCGGACCCAGCGGTTCAGGTTCCCGCGCTACGCCCGTGAGCTGGACGCCCCTGAAGGCTGAGGTCGCCGCGACTCAGCCGGTCGTCGCGTAGATCTCTTCGTGAGCGCGGCTCACGATCTCGGCCGCTTCGATCGTTCGGCGGTCGCTCATCGGGTTGCCGGCTACGGCTCGCCAGCGCTCGACGCCAGCCAGGGCGGCCTCGCGGACGGCCGACGCCGGGGCCTCCGCCTCCAGCCCGAGCCGCGCCGCTCCGTCACCGCCTCCCCACAGCCGTTCGACCTCGGCGCGCTGCGTCTCATCAAGATCCACGTGTCCCGCGAGCACGAGATGCTGCAGCCGGAGCAGCGCCAGCGCGCCGGACGACGCCTCGAGTCGGTCGATGGCGGTCGAAACCTCGGCCGAGCCGGCCACACCGGCCCGACCGAGGGTGGCGGCGATGACCCGCAGCGCGACGAGGGCGGAGCGCGCCTTCAACAGCGCAGCCCGGTCTCCGAACGCCTGGGTCAGCACCCGTTGCAACGCTCGGATCCCGGAGTGTTCCAGGAGCGCACTGGATAACTCGGTCGCGCTGCGGATCTCGCCTGCGGCGATCAGCCGAACCGCCAGGCGGATCCCGAACATCCCGAAGCGCGCCAGGAGGTCCTCGCGAATCTCCTCGCCCAACGGGTTGCGATCGGCGTCGCGGAACCGCTCGACCGAGGTCAACAGGTGGTCGCGCTCCGCCTCGTCAAGCTTCGCCAGCGCGCGCAGCCAATCGAACTGCTCCTGGCGGAGCGTCGCGCCGGTCTCGGCCAACAGCCCGGCGACCGGCAGCACACCGGACGCCAGCTCGCGTACGCGGGGATCCGCCGCGTACCGCCCCGCGATCGCCTCGGCCGACTCGAGCGCGTCCGGCCGGGCGGCGCCGATCTCGTCGGCACGCGACAGCACCACGACCGCGTTGACCGGCGAGGCATGTGCGATCGAGTGGTCCATGAACGCCTCGAGGAAGCGCGCGTCGCCGTGATGGAGGTGCCGCATCAGGTACACGACGGCATCCGCTTCAGCCGGGCTGTCGATCCCGGCATCGAGCAACGACGCCGTCGTTCGCATCGATGTCCGCTCATCCGTGGATCCAAGCCCGGGCGTGTCGATCAGCGTCATCGACTCCAACTTCGCCGACGGCCAGCCGACCTCGATGCGCTCGATGGCATCGACCTCGTGCGATCCGAGGTCGATGTGCAGCTCGCCGTCCTGTCGCCGGAACGACAGCTCCGATTGGCCGGTCGGTCGCAGGTCGGCGGTGACGCGGTAGCCCAGGCCGTGCCGGTACCACGTCACGATCCGCGTGCACTCCCCGGCGTCGGTGGCCGCCAGCCGCTCGCCGACCAGGGCGTTGAGGAGCGTCGACTTGCCGGCCTTGACGCGGCCGGCGATGGCGACCCGAAGCGGCTCGTCCAGGCGTCGCGTGACCGTGTCGACGGCCGCGGCCTGGTCCGTGCCGCGTGCGGCGTCGCCGGCAAGTGTGGCGATCGCGCGGACCTCGGTCGCGAGATCGGTCATGCGTCGGGCCGTCGCTAGGTGGGGAGGTCGAAGCAGTTGCCGGTGTTCTGCTGCACGGAATGGTCGTGTCGTGCCACGAGGACGCACATCTGGTTGGCGGCGGCCGGCCGATCGCTGACCCGGTAGCCAGTGAACGGGACGGGGCTGTCGTAGAGGATCCAGTTCTTGTTGGGGGCCGGGATGCCTGCCTCCGTCGGCGGGATGGTGTCCCAGAAGAAGTGGATGTGGCGATCGCCGATGTTCGCCGTGAAGTTGAAGACCTCGTACTCGACCGCGTATCGGCCATTGGCGATGGTGATGCCGGTGATCCGGGCCTGCCGTCCGCCCGGAGTCGGCGTGGGCGTCGGGATCGGGGTGGGCGACGGCGACGGCGTCACGATCGGGCTCGGCGACTGGGTGACCGCAAGTGACGGGGAAGCGGTCGGGATGACCGCCACAGATGGGGCAGGGGAGGCGGACGGCGCGCCGGACGCGCCGCCGAGGAAGTTCGACGCGATCGCGACTGCCGCGATGACGGCGGCCGCGACGAGCGCAAGGCCCACCGGCAGCAGGCGACGCGGTCTGACGCCACCTTCGTTCGGCACCGGTGCCGCGGCCACCGGGACGGGCGGGCTGACACTGTCCGGTGTCGTCGCGGTCTCTGCGATGTCCGCCGCCGGATCGAGCCCCGATCCTGCCGCTGCTGCGACCGCCGCGGCGGCCGGGACGGCGTCGGCGGGCGCAGATGTCGGCGCCGACGCGACCCGCTGGCGCTCCGCCACGTACGCCGCGCCCAATGCCATCGTGTGTTTCGGGTGTGCGTCCACGGCGACCGGCCGGGCAGTCGCCTCCCGGACCATCTCGGCCACGAGCGGGATGCGCGAGCTGCCACCGACCAGCAGGATCCGATCCAGCTCCCCGAACCCGAGGCCAGCGCTGCGCGTCGCCCGCGCGAGCGCCTCGATCGTCTCGTGGATGCGCGGCCGGATCATGTCCTCGAACTCGGCGCGCGTCAGCCGCAGCTCGGTCTGCAGTCCTGGCAGGAAGATCGGGATCGTCGCATCGGTGTCCGACGAGAGCGCCTCCTTGGCGCGCCGGCACTCGTCGCGAAGGCGCGCGATGGCGGCCATCGCGGCGGGGTCGTTGGCGTCGACCTGGACGCCCTGCGCGGCGACCAGCTCCATCGCACGCCGGAACAGCGCCTCGTCGAAGTCGATGCCGCCGAGGCGCTCGAGGCCCTCGGGTTGACCGAGCAGCTCGAACCCGTCGTCGGTCTTGCGCAGGATCGTCGCATCGAACGTCCCGCCGCCGAAGTCGTAGACCGCGATGACCGACCCTGACGGCACCCGCTCCTGGCGGGCGTAGTCGAGCGCGGCCGCCTCTGGTTCCGTGAGCATCGTGACCGGCCCGATGTCGGCCTGGCGGACCGCCTGCTGCAGGAGATCGAGCTTGTAGGCGCCGTAGCTCGCGGGATGGCACACCGCGATCGCCGCCGGTGGCTCGCCCGATTGCTGGGTGACGCGCCCGACGATCGAGCGCAGCAGGTGTGCCAGCAGCGCCTCGGCCCCGTACGGCGTCCCGCCTAGGATGATCGGCGTGGGGTCGCCGAGCCGCCGCTTGAACTCGCGTCCGGTGCGGGTCGGCTCGGCCAGCGCCCGTCGCTCGGCCGCCTCGCCGGTCAGGACCTCGCCATCGGCGCGAAGCAGGACGATCGACGGGATCGTCGCCGCGCGCTCGCCGAGCTGGAAGATCTCGAGTCGATCGCCGCGCGCGATCGCGGCCGCGGAGTAGGTCGTCCCGAGGTCGATCCCGAGCGAGTAGGCCATCACTCCCCTCGAACCATGGCAGGGCCACCGAGTCTACCGTGCGGCGGTGGGCCGGGCGCTACACTCGCGGGCCTGGAGGAGGGAGTCCGAACGTCGATGCCGGCTGGGACCGTGGCCGCACCCGCGACCGGAGCGCTCGAGGAGCTCGATGCGCTCGTCGACGACGCGCGCTCGCTCGCGTCGCGCCTCGACCGCGACGACCTCGCGGCCCGCCTCGGCGCCATCGGGCAGCGAGCCGGGCGGACGGACACGGTCGTCTGCGTGGTCGGCGAGTTCAAGAAGGGCAAGAGTGCGCTGGTGAATGCGCTCCTCAACCGCCCGGTCTGCCCGGTCGATGACGATCTCGCGACGGCCGCCGTCACGGTCGTGCGCTACGGGGAGACGCCAAGCGCGATGGTCCATCGCCGCGAGGGCGGCGAGCCGGTGGTGGAAGCCATCGACCCGGCCGAGGTCCCGGCATGGGCGCAGGAGGTCGCGGGCCGTGAGCGGCGGCAGGACGTCGATCTGGTCGAGGTGCGCCTGCCGCACCCACTCCTCGAGGGCGGACTGACGATCGTCGATACGCCCGGGGTGGGTGGCCTCAACGCGGGCCATGCGGCGGCCACGCTGGCGTTCCTGCCGTCGGCCGACGCACTCGTGTTCGTGACCGATGCATCCGCCGAGCTGTCCGGGCCAGAGCTCGAGTTCCTGGCCAGTGCCCGCGGCGCCGGCCCGCCGATCCTGATCGCCGTGACCAAGATCGACATCTATCCTGAATGGCGGCGCATCATCGACCTCGACGTCGGGCATCTCCAGGCCATCGGGCTGGCAGAGCGACCGTTCGGGCTGAGCGCGTATCTGCGCATGCGGCCGGACGAGGTCGACGACGAGAGCGGGTACAGCGCGTTCAGTAACGCGCTCCGCGGCGATGTGGTGGAGCGCGCCCGTGTGGCGACGACGGCTGCCGCGGTCGGCGACCTGCGCTGGGTCCTGGGTCAGCTGCGCGACCCGCTCACCGCCGAACGCGCCGCGCTGGAACGCCCCGAAGCCGTCGATGCGATCACCGCACAGCTGGGTGCCGCGCGGGAGCGCCTGGCAGGGCTCCGCCGCGCGGATGCCGCATGGTCGACCCGACTCGATGATGAGTTCGCTGCCGTCCGCACGCGCGTCGCGTTCGATTTCCAGCGCGAGATGCGGGCGATCGTGCGCGACGCACAGGCCGAGATCGAGGGCACCGACCCATCCGGGACGTGGCCGGATCTGAGCGCCAGGATCCAGGATCGGATCGCCGCGGCGGTGCGCGGCGCATTCCGAGGTGCGACGACCGGTGCCGGGGACGTCCAGGCGACGATCGCCGGCTTGCTCGCCGACCAGGAGCGTGAGATCGCCGTGGGGCCCGACCCGGGACCGTCGATCGCCTTCGATATCGGCGAGTTCTGGCAGGGCGATCCCACGTTCGAGGGCCGCACGCGGTCACGGTTGGGAACCAGCTACGGCCTGGTGACCGGTGCGAAGGCCGGCGTGGAACTGCTCGGGCTGGTCGGCACCCTGCTCGGCGCCGCGATCGTCGGCCCTGCGGTGCTGGGCGTGGCCGTCGTATATGGCGGCAAGGAGGTCCTCGACGAGCGCCGTCGTCGACTCGTGGATCGCCGTCAGCAGGCGCGCACGTTCCTGGGCGACCTCGTCGAGGAGATCCGTTTCCAGGTGGACGGTCGGCTGACCACGCTGCTCGATGAGATGCAGCGACAGCTCCGCGCCCATTTCAGCGAGCGGATCGCTGAGCTGCACCGGACCGTCGGGGAGAGCACGCGCGCACTGGAGCGGGCCGCGAAGGGGGAGGCTGCCGAGCACCGGTCGCGCCAGGCACAGGTCAACGCGACGCTCGCCGAGATCGGCGCGCTTGCCGAGCGTGCTGGGGCGCTCCATGCGCCCGGGCGTGTAGATTCCGGCGATGACTGACGCGCCGAAGGAACGCGAGCTCCCCAAGGACCGCGAGGACCGTCCCCCGGGCACGCGCTCGATCGAGGCCCTGACCGACGAGTTCCGCTCGCGTGACTACATCACGGACCGCTCGCTCGCGACGGCCGTCTTCCTCGCCCTCGAGCTCGGCCGCCCGCTCTTGCTCGAAGGCGAAGCCGGCGTCGGCAAGACCGAGCTCGCGAAGGTCCTGGCGGCCTCGCTCGGCGCACGCCTGATCCGTCTGCAGTGCTACGAAGGACTCGACGTCAACACCGCGGTCTACGAGTGGAATTACCCGCGCCAGATGCTCGAGATCCGGCTGCTGGAAGCGCGCGGGCAGGCCGACCACGCCAGCGCCCACGACATCTTCGGATCCGACTTCCTGATCCGCCGGCCGCTCCTCCAGGCGCTCGAGAGCGACGACGGCGTCGCGCCGGTCCTGCTGATCGACGAGATCGACCGGGCAGATGAGGAATTCGAGGCGTACCTCCTCGAGATCCTGTCGGACTTCCAGGTGACGGTGCCCGAGATCGGCACGATCCGCGCCGAGCGGCCACCGCGCGTGATCCTGACCTCGAACCGGACGCGCGAGGTCCACGACGCGCTGAAGCGCCGTTGCCTGTACCACTGGATCGACTACCCGACGGCGCAGAAGGAATACGAGATCGTCCTCGCCCGCGTGCCGGACGCCCCCGAGCGCCTGGCGCGTGAGGTGGTCGGCTTCGTCCACCGACTGCGCGAGGCCGATCTGACCAAGGTCCCGGGCATCGCGGAGACCCTGGACTGGGCCGCGGCGTTGCTGTCGCTCGGCGCGCGGGAGCTCAAGCCGGACCTCGTCGACGAGACGCTCGGGGTCGTCCTCAAGTACGAGGAGGACATCCGCCACATCCGGGGCGAACAGGCGGCGCGCATGTTGACCGAGGTCGCCGCGCGAGGCTGATGGTCTGGCGTACGCTGGGCTGGTGACCGTGTCGTCCTCCCGGCCGAGACCCCCAGACCGATGACGTTCCCGGTCCAGGTCGGACCGTCGACGATCACGATCAACCGCGACGATCGGGTCCTCGTCTGCCAGCCCGACGCCCGCGTCCTGGGGGAGGCCGACGGCTTCTTCACCCGCGACACGCGGTTCATCTCCGGCTACGACCTGTGGATCAACGGCCGCCGGCCGATCCTGCTGGCGTCAGCGCCGATCCAGTCGTTCTCGTCGCGGTTCGAGTTCACCAACGACGCGACGGTCGACTCTTTCGGGACGATCGACCGCCAGTCACTGGCGCTCCGGATCGATCGGACCGTGGCGGACGCCGTCCACGAGGACATCGACATCGCCAACTACGCGAGCAGGCCGGTGCGGCTGACGATCGAGATCGCTGTCGTCTCGGACTTCGCCGACATCTTCGACGTGAAGCGCAACGAGATCGTCCGCCGCGGCGAGCTGAACAGCCGCTGGTTCCGGTCGCGTGGGGAGCTGCGCTCGACGTATGTCAACCGCGATTTCCGACGCGACCTCATCGTCGCCGTGGAGCGCGCCAGCTCGCCGCCCCAATTCGCGAACGGGCGCCTCGTGTTTGTGGCGACGATCCAGCCGAAGGGTGTCTGGCACACCTGCCTGAAATGGCACCCGGTCACGCGCCCCGGCCAGCGACTCGTCACGCTGCCGTGCAACGCGGTCGACGCACCGCTCCGCTCGACCGGCGCCGCGCGCCTGCCCAACGTGAGCATCCGCACGCCCAACCACACGGTCGATCGCGCGTGGGACCAGGCGGTCCGCGACCTCGAGGCGTTGCGCCTCGAGGATCCGGCGTTCGCACGGGGCGTCTTCATCCCGGCGGCCGGCGTGCCGTGGTTCGTCACGCTGTTCGGACGCGATTCTCTGATCGTGTCGATGCAGGGGATCTCGGGCTTCCCCGAATTCGCCAAAGGCGCCCTGCGCCGCCTGTCCGAGCTGCAGGCGACCAGCGACGATCCGGAGCGGGACATGGAGCCGGGCAAGATCCCGCACGAGATCCGCCACGGCGAGCTGGCCCAGCTCGGGATCCTGCCGTACCAGCCGTATTACGGGACGCACGACGCGACGAGCCTGTTCGTGATCGTGCTTTCGTACCTGTACCACTGGACCGGCGACGTGGAGCTGCTCCGCCGATACCTGCCGAACGCCGAGGCCGCGATCGCCTGGATCGATCGGTACGGCGATCGCGATAGCGACGGCTTCCAGGAGTACAAGACGCGCTCGTCGCACGGTTACTACAACCAGGGCTGGAAGGACGCCGGCGACGCGATCCGTGAGGCCGACGGCTCGCTCGCGCCGCTGCCGATCGCGACCTGCGAGCTGCAGGGCTACGTGTTCGATGCCAAGAACCGGATGGCCGACGTGTACGACGTCCTCGAGCGACCGAAGGACGCGCGCCGCCTCCGGCGCCAGGCGCAGCGGCTCTACGAGCGTGTCAACGAGCAGTTCTGGTGGGAGGAGGAGGGTACCTACTACCTCGGGCTCAACGGTCGCAAGGAGCCCATCCGCAGCGTCGCCTCGAACGCCGGCTACCTCCTGCAGTCGGGCATGGTGCCGCCAGAGCGGGCCGGGCGCGTGGTCCGCCGCCTCATGGCCGACGACATGTGGTCGGGTTGGGGCGTCCGCACGTTGTCGTCGGATCATCCGGCCTACAACCCGTTCTCGTATCAGAACGGGTCCGTGTGGCCGCACGACAACGCGACGATCGCCGGTGGCTTCCGCCGCTACGGTTATGCCGCGGAGGCGGCGATGGTCGCGAAGGGCATCTTCGATGCCGCCGAGCGCCTGGCGGCGTTGCGGCTGCCGGAGCTGTTCTCCGGTCTGCCGCGGGTCCCCGCGAGCTTCCCGGTACCGTATCTCGGCGCCAATGTGCCCCAGGCCTGGGCCGCCGGGTCGGTCTTCCGCTTCGTCGCCCTCCTGTGCGGCCTCCACGCGACCGTGGATGCCGATGGATCCAAGCTGTACGTGAACCCGGCGCTGCCCGACTGGCTGCCGGACATCACGCTCGACAACCTGCGGCTGGGGAGCGGCTCCCTGGCCATCCGCTTCGTCGACGGCAGCGTCGATGTCCAGCGCAATACCTCCGGTTACGAGGTGATCCACGGGCCGGCACCCGGGCCATTCGGCAGCCGGGGCGAGGTCGTGGCAGAGTCACCGCATGCAGGCACCTGACGACCCAGCCATCGTCACCGCCCCGTGGGGCCCGGAGGTCGACGGCCGGCGCCTCTTGCACGAGGCGGTCGGGTTCGGGCGGGCGCTGCGCGGCGCTGGGCTCCACATCGACCTCGCGGCCGCGGTGGATTTCGCCCGGGCACTGCCGCTCGTGGATATCGGGTCGCGCGAGCAGGTCCATGCGGCGGGCGAGACGGTGTTCGTCCGCCGCCGCGATGACCGCGAGACGTACGACATCGTGTTCGATCGCTGGTGGCGGGCCCGTGGTCGACGGTCGGGCGACTTCCAGGCGCCGGCGCTCCAGCACCCCGACGGGACGGACGCCGACGGTGACGACCCGACCGGCCAGGCCGAGCCATTGCCGGGTGACGAACAGGTGTCGAATTGGCCCGACGAATGGGGCGTGCCGATCCCGTCGGCCGGTGACGATGACGAGGGCGCCGACGAGGAGATCGACGGGATCGTCGTTGCCCCGGATGCGTACTCGCGCGGCGAGCTGCTCAAGCACCGCGAGTTCGACCGGATGACGCCGGCCGAGCTGCGCGACGCCGAGCGGCTGGTCGACGAACTGGTCCCGCGCCTTGAGCGGCGGCGGACGAGGCGCTACGAGCTGCACTCCCACGGCCGGCGGCTCGCGCCGCGCGCGATGTTCCGGCGCAACCTCGGGACCGGCGGCCAGCTGATGTCGTGGGTCTGGCGCCGGCCGGTCAAAGAGCCGCGCTCGCTCGTCGTGCTGTGCGACATCTCGGGATCGATGGAGCGGCACTCCCGGCTCCTCCTCCGGTTCATCCAGGCGCTCTCCGCGTCGAGTGAGGTCCGTGCCGAGTCGTTCGTGTTCGGGACGCGCCTGACGCGGGTAACCCGGCTGCTGCGCGACAAGGACCGTGACCGCGCCCTGTCGCGCGTCAGCGACGCCGTCAACGACTGGGCAGGTGGGACGCGGATCGGCGAGAGCTTCCGCTCGTTCAACCAGCAATGGGCGCGCCGCTCCCTGCGATCCAGCGGGGTCGTGATCGTGGTGTCCGATGGGTGGGATCGCGGCGACCCGAGCCTCGTCGCCGCCGAGACCGCGCGACTCCGCCGCAACTGCCATCGTCTCGTCTGGCTCAACCCGCTGGCCGGCACGCCCGGCTACCAGCCGCTGGCCGGCGGGATGCGTGCCGCCTACCCGTACATCGACGACTTCCTGCCGGCCGGCACGGTCGCATCGCTCGAGCGGCTGGGCGAGATCCTCGGCGGCGTGCGCTCGTCGGACACGAGACAGGGGGCGGAGGCGGCGGCACACGCGGCACTCCCGGGCGTGGCCGACTTGGCAGGCGTTACTCCACCGACCACCGTCGGCGGCACGCCGACCGATCCGAGCACAGCGAGGCCGATCCGATGAAGGAGTTACTTGACACACTCACGACCTGGCAGCGCGACGGCACCGACGCCGGGCGGGCGGTCGTGGTCAGGACGTTCGGCTCGGCCCCGCGACCGGAGGGTGCGGTGCTGCTCTACGCGACCGATGGCCGCGTGGCGGGTTCCGTGAGCGGCGGCTGCGTCGAAGGTGCCGCGGCCGAGCAGATCGAGCACGCCCGGGCGACCGGCAACGCGCGGGTCATCCGCTACGGCATCAGCGACGAGCAGGCGTGGGACGTGGGCCTCGCCTGCGGAGGCACGATCGATGTGCTCGTCGAACCGGCCGTACCCGCGGCGGCGCTCGAGGCAGCGCGTGCGTCGCTCGGCGCCGGAGGGCATGGAGCCGCGGTGGTCACACCACTCCCCCATGACTCGCCGCCAGCCGACGCTGGGCCGCACGAACCAGGGGAGGGCGCACCGCCCGCGGATCCGCTCGTCGTCAGCGAGGATGGCCGGCTGGAGGGCACGCTCGGCGAACCTGCACTCGACGGTGCACTCGTCGAGAGCGCCCTCGAGGCGCTCAAACGCGGCCAGTCGCGCACCATCGAGCTCGGTGGGCGATCGCTGTTCGTCGAGGCATTCCCGGTGCGGCCGCGGCTGGTGGTGGTCGGGGCAGTCGAGGTCGCGCGCTCGCTCGTCCGGCTGGCGAAAGAGCTCGGGTTCGAGACCGTCGTCATCGACGGACGGGCGTCGTTCGCGACGCCCGAACGCTTCCCCGACGTCGACCAGCTGGTCGTGGGTTGGCCGGACGAGATCGCCGACGACATCGGGCTAGGCCCGAACGATGCGGTCGCCGTGCTGACGCACGACGTGAAGTTCGACGAGCCGGCCATCGTCGAGGCGTTGCGGCGGGGCTGCCGCTACGTCGGCGCCGTCGGCTCGCGCAAGACCCAGGCGGACCGCCGGCAGCGCTTGCGCGACGCCGGCGTGAGCGACGCGGCTCTCGCCGAGTTGCGAGGACCCGTGGGGCTCGACCTCGGCGGGCGGCAGCCGGCCGAGACCGCCCTCGCGATCCTCGCCGAGGTCGTCGCGGAGCGGTACGGCGGCTCGGGCCGGCCCATGCGCGACAAGGCGGCGGAAGGCCAGACAGCGACGCGCGTCGCGCTCGAGGGTACGCCGGTCACGGCCGGCTAGGAGGCAGGGATGAAGGGCGATCGGGTCGAGGTCGTGGTCGACACCGGCGGCGCGGTGCAGACCTTCGAGATCGTCGCCACTCGGGCGGGTCGGCGGATCGAGGTGACGACGGCGCGGGGCGTCGTGGAGGTCACCGAGGTGACCCGCGGCGGCACCCCGGTCCGGACCGGCCGGTTCATGGCCAGCCGGCTCATCGCGCTCGTCGAGCACCCGGCGCGCGAGGGCGACACGACCGTCGAGGTCCTCACCCGCCGGCGGATCGGTGCGAAGGAGCCGGGCAGCCGCCGCGGCCGTGGCACGGACAAGACGCCCGGCCTGTTCGACGCGAGCGGTACCCCAGCGGACGACGAGGCGGCCGGATAGCTCGGACGATGCGACGCGCCGACTCGCGGACGGACCGGGTCGGCGCCGTCGTGCTTGCAGCCGGCGCCGGCTCGCGGTTCGGTGGGGGCAAGCTCCTGGCGCCGCTCGAAGGCCGGCCCATCCTCCAGCACGTCATGGACCGTTTGACTGCCTCTGGCCTCGAAGACGTCGTCGTCGTAGTGGGCGGCGACGCCGCCGATCTCGAGCGGGCCATCGAGTGGCACGGTGCCCGCCGCGTCCGCAATCCCGACCCGGGCCGCGGCCTGTCAAGCTCACTGCAGCACGGGATCGGCGCACTCGCGCCGGGTGTCGACGCGGCGCTGATCGTGCTCGGCGACCAGCCGCGGCTACCGGCCCGGGCGATCCGGGCGCTCCTGGACGCCCGTTCGGACGACGCGCGGCCGATCGTCGTCCCGGTCTACGGCAGCGACGCCGGTCGGAACCCGGTGCTGCTCAGACGCGCCGCGTTCGGTCTGGTCGACGAAACGACCGGTGACCGCGGCCTGGGACCCCTGCTCGACGCGAACCCCGACCTCGTCGAGGAGATCGCGATCCGGGTCGATGGCGGGAACCCGGACGTCGATACGCGGGCCGACCTCGTCGGCCTGCTCGAGAACGCCTGGGCGCAACGCGTCGTCGCGAACGCCGAGCAGGTCGATCGTTTCCGCGAAGTCCCCGACGGCAGCGACTTCTACGCGCCGGTCACCGGGCTCTTCCGCGCCGACCCGAGGCGCACGGACGAACCGGTGTTGGACGCGCTGCTTGATCTGGTCGAGCCCGGCGAGACGTGGATCGACATCGGCGCCGGCGCCGGTCGCTACGCGCTGCCGATCGCCCTGGCGCTTGCCCCCTCGGGCGGGCGCGTGATCGCGCTCGACGCGTCGCCGGGCATGCTCGACGCGCTCCTCGAGCTGCAGTCCGAACACGGTGTCGCCGACATCGAGGTCGTCGAGACTCGCTGGCCGCCGACCGACGGCGCGCTCTTGGAGCGGTTCCGGGCCGATGTCGCCCTGATCGCACACGTCGGGTACGACATCGAGTCGATCGGTCCGTTCGTGCGAGCGATGGAGTCGGTCGCTCGGCGGTTGTGCGTGGCGGTCCTGATGGAACGCCAGCCGTCGTCGATCGCAGACGCGTGCTGGCCGCCCGTCCATGGCGAGGCCCGGGTCTCGCTGCCCGCGCTGCCGGATTTCGTCGAGCTGTTGGAGGCTCGCGGCCACGAGCCGGCGGTCGAGATGCTCCAGCGGGAGCCCCGACGGTTCGCCTCGCGCGACGAGATCGCAGGGATTCCTGCGCCGGCAGCTGTGGATCGAGCCCGGCGGGGCGGCGGACGCGCGCTTCAAGGCGGCGCTCGACGAGCTCCTGGTCGTCGATCCGGACGGCGGCGTCGGGCTGCGCGGCCAGCAACCGCTGCCGATCGGCGTCGTGACGTGGGACCCGCGGGCAGAGGCGGAATGACAGGCGAGGTGGCGCCGGACGGCCGGCCGATGGTCGGTCCGTTCGACCGAGCGGGCTGGCGGGCCTGGCTCATCGCCAACCATCCGACGTCGCGCGGCGTCTACCTCGTCTCCTGGCGACGGGCCTCCGCGAGGACCAGCGTGTCGTACGAGGAGGCGGTCGAAGAGGCGTTGTGCGTCGGCTGGATCGACTCGAGCGGCCGGAACCTCACGGATGAGCGCTCGATCCAGTGGTTCGCGCCACGACGCCCGCGGAGCGTCTGGGCGCGGTCGAACAAGCAGCGCGTGGCACGCCTGACGGCCGCCGGGCTGATGCTGCCAGCAGGCCTCGCGGCGATCGAGGATGCGAAGCGGTCCGGCATGTGGACCCTGCTGGACGACGTCGAGGACCTCATCGTCCCCGACGACCTCGCCGCGGCACTTGGGGATCGGCCGCCTGCGCGCGAGCACTGGGACGCGTTCCCACCCAGCGCGCGCCGGGCGATGCTGCAATGGGTCGTGGAGGCGAGGCGGCCGGAAACTCGTGCCGGGCGGATCGGGCAGATTTCGGAGCGCGCCTCGAAGAACGAGCGCGCCTACCCGCCCGGCTAGGTCGGTGGGCGGTCGCCGTCCATCGCCTGGAGGATCCGTTCGCCGCGGGTCATCGTGGCGACGCGAGCGGCTTCGATGATCAGCTCACGGCAGAGATCGGCCGGGACCGGGTCGCCCTCGAGGAACGTCAGCCAGCGGACCTGCTTGGTGATACCGACGCCTGCGAGCAGCCGATGCGGGTCGCGCATCGCCCAGCCGTGCTCGAACCCGAGATGGACGTGCTCGTTCTCCGGGGCGACGTAGGCGAAGTACACGGCCTTCCGTCCGACCGGCAGGTCGTAGCCGATCAGTCGCCAGCCCGGCCGGACGCGCTCGATGGTCTCGGGCATCGTCTCCTTGACGATCTCGCGAAGGCGGTTCGCGATCGACTGCATCGGAGGAGGGAAGTCCTCGAGCAGCGCCTCAGGCGGGATCGATTCCATCGAACGGATGATGCCGGATACGGTTCGTCCAGGTCCCACTGTCACACATCAGGGCACGGACCCTGGGGCTACCAGCACCGCTGGCTCCGGATGGGTGACACCACTGTCGTAGCGATGCAGCAGAGCCACTGCAAACTCGCATCCATCGTCGCGGAGCTTGACGACGACATCAGCCTCGTGTTCAGGCGACAGGTCGAGATCGATGGTGCAGGCTCCGCTTTGAGCGGTCAGTCGATATCGGCCCTGTGACACTGGAAAGCTCCCCCGCATCGGGGCGTCGGCCGCGAATGTATGTGTCCTGCGCATATCTGAGTCAGGCGACGTCATCTCGATCGTGACCTCCTGGGTCGGCGACGCCGGATCCGCGGTGAGCCAGACGCTCGCCGGCGCCGGCATGCTCTCCGTCCCGGGGATATGCCGCAGCTCGGGGTCAGGAGCGATCGCGCAGCCAACTAAGGTGAGCAGTACGACGGAACCGATCTGAACGCGACGCATCAACGCCAACATCGCCGCAGCCTCCGGCAAGCGCCACGGAGGCGTCAAGTACGGCTCGCTTGACATGTGACCAAACAGTCACATAACATCGCGGCCGTGATGGATGACATGGCCCCGGTCTTTCGGGCACTCGCCGATGCCAATCGGCGGATCCTGCTCGACCGGCTCTTCGAGCGCGATGGCCAGACGCTCGGCGAGCTGTGCGAGGTGTTGCCCGTGATGACCCGGTTCGGTGTCATGAAGCACCTCGGTGTCCTGGAGGGAGCCGGCCTGATCTCGACCCGCCGCGCGGGCCGCGAGAAGCGCCACTACCTCGACCCGGTGCCCATCCGTTTCGTCCACGATCGCTGGACCGGCAAGTTCGCCGCGTCGATCGTGGGTCCCATGACCGCGCTGAAGCGACATCTGGAGGCACCGATGGACACGGTCGATCACGTCTATTCCGTCTACATCAAGGCATCGCCCGACCGCATCTGGCGCGCGATCACAGATGGCGACGAGACCGTCACCTACTACTTCGGCACGCGCGTGGCATCGACCTGGGAGGTCGGCGCCCCGATCACATACACCTATCCGGACGGTCGCGTCGCAGCCGATGGCTCCGTCTTGGACATAGAACCGGGACGCAAGGTCGTCATGTCATTCCATGCGCGCTGGGATCCCGACATCGAGGCCGAGGGCCCGATCACGATGACCTGGTTGATCGAGCCCAGCGAGACTGACCAGGAGCCGTCCCGGCTCGTGGTCACGTCAGTCCTGACCCCCGGATCGAAGGCCGAGGGCGAGTTCACTGGTGGCGTCGTGTTCATCGTGTCGGGTCTCAAGACCGTCGTCGAGACCGGCGCGTCGATGGTCGCTGCCTAGCGCATGATCAATGGGCCGGCCCGTACCACTCGAGCTTGAGCCACCGCGGGTCACCGAAGTGATCCAGGATCCGCTGCTCGATCCCGGCCGGCCCCTCGTATCGCACGACGACCTTGTTCTCGAGCTCCATGACGTCTGGCCACACGTGGCGCCCGCCGAGCCCTTCGATCCACCCCACTTCGGCCTTTACCTGGGCGAGGAAGCCCCCCAATTCCCGTAGGCTCCATTCGGCCTTTCGCACCTCGACTGGCCCGTCGAGAGGGAGCGTCGCCAGCGCTGCCCGATGTCGCTCGAGGTTCGTCGTGAACTCGACCACCGCGCCTGAAGCCTTCTGGTTGATGTACGCCGTCGCGAACTCGCCCGGGAACCCGAGCCCGTACTGTCGTAGCTGGACGATGAGGCTATTGGGCCACCGGCGGGACATCACGTCTGCCAGTTCGTCCAGCATCAGCGGGATGCCCCATGTTTCATGCGTGATCGCATCCGGATGTTCGGCCACCGTCCGGACCCAGGCGACGTCCGCTCGAAGGCCATACTGCTCGCGGATCTCGATGGCCTCCATCAACGCGTCGTCAAGGACGACGGGAGCCTCGACCTCAGGCGCTCGGATCGCGGGACCGTCGGGTGACGGTGACGCCGTCTCTGGGCCGCATGCGACGATCGCGAGGACCAATGCGAGACTCCCGGCCAGACGAAGTCGTCTCATGACAACGTCGACGGCTCGCGGGGCTCGACTGCGACGTTCGGCGCGCCAAACCCACATCGCGTGGGCGGCGACGCTATCGTCTAAGCCAGACGCGACCGGAGGCACCGATGCGTTTCGAAGGCACCGTCCAGATCGCCGCCCCGCGCGATCGCGTCTGGGCGTTCGTCATGGACCCGAATCAGGTCGGCCAGTGCGGTCCCGGCGTCGAGTCGGTCGAGGTCATCGACGACACGCACTTCAAGGCGACTGCCAAGGTCGGGATCGGATTCATCAGTGCCCGGTTCGTGGTCAACCTTGAGTTCGCCGAGGCCACGCCGCCCGAGGCTGCGACCATCAAGGCGCACGGCCAGGCGCCCGGCAGCGCCGTGGACGCGACCGCACACATGCGCCTTGCCGACGGCGAGAGCGGCAGCACCACCATGGATTGGTCAGCCGACGTCAACATCGTTGGCACGATCGCCAGCGTGGGTGCCCGGCTCATCGAGGGGACGGCCGACAAGATGATCGGCCAGACGTTCGAGTGCATGAAGTCGAAGCTCGAAGGCGGCGGCTGACGTCCATCTCGGAGATGGAGCGGCTGCATCGGGTCATCGGACCGCTTGCGACCAACCTGCATGTCCTGGCCGATCCCGCCTCGCGGGAGGCGATCGCCATCGACACGGCGACGCCCTGCCTGCGCTGGATCGCGGCTGAGCTCGCCGAGCGCGACTGGACGCTCAAGCTCATCGTGTCGACGCACGGTCATTGGGACCACATCGGTGACAACGCCGCTGTTGCCGAGCACACCGGGGCCGACATCGCCGTCCACCCACTGGACCGTGACCGCCTGACCGACCCCATCAGCGTGACCGCTCCCTTTCCGATCCCGCCGTCCGTGCCGGCCGTCGACCTCGCCGAGGGCGGTCGAGATCCGGTTCGGCGCGCTGCGTCTGACCGTCCTGCACACGCCCGGCCACACCGAGGGCTCGGTCTGCCTATACGATCCTGACGAGGGGCTGCTGTTCAGCGGCGACACCCTGTTCCGCGGCGGTTGGGGCCGGGTGGACCTGCCGGGCGGGGACGAATCCGCGATGGTCGATTCGCTGGATCGCCTGCTCACGCTCGATGACGCCGTCAAGGTTTTCCCCGGACACGGAGACGACACGACGATCGGCCAGGAGCGGCCGTGGCTGGAGCTCGTCCGCGACGGTGGGAGGCTACTCGCCTAGCGGGTTTTCGCCTCCGGTGACGGCTCGTCCTGGGTCACCACCGTCACGGGGACTCGGACCGAGTCGCGCAGCCGGCTCGGGACGTCCTCACCGAGCCATCGGGACAGCCCTTTCGGCAGCGTCGACACGATGACCTCGTCGACCTCGCGACCGCGGAGCGCATCGCGTACGGCCATCACGGGATCGCGGTCGCCGATCTCGCCATCGGCCTCGGCGCCCATCTCGCGCAGCCGTGCCAGCACCTCGTCGAGTCGGGTCCGGGCCATCTCGCGTGATGCTTGTTCGTCCCAGGTGAGCCGGCCGCCGACCGGGCTCAAGGGCACGACGACGTGGGTCCGAACCGGTCCGTCGGCGAGTCTGGCCTTGATCGCGTCGGTCAGCGATCGGCTCGTCAGCGTCTGGTTGGCCACGATCAGGTAGGAACGCATGATCGGATCCTCCAACGCGCTCCGCCATGATGCCACGGCCTCCTGCCGGGGTCGTCACGCGCCTCTGGTGATCCCCGTCACAGCGCCTCTCGGTATTTGTCGTGCATTTGCCTCGACACGGCCTTGTGGATCGACTTCCATCTCTTGCGTTCCTCGGCCTGGGCGCGTGGGTCGCCCTTGCGCTCCGCGTGCGCCAGCTCGCGCTCGAGCTTGCGGTGGCTGGTGAGCCGATCCTCGCTGAGTCGGCCATCCGCGACGGCGGCGCGAACCGCGCAACCGGGCTCACCTTCGTGCCGGCAGTCGCTGAAGCGACAGGTCGATGCCAGGTCTGTGATGTCGTCGAACGCCGTCTGGATGCCCTCGTCGGCGCCGGCCACCTCGATGGCGCGGATCCCCGGCGTGTCGATGAGCATGGCCCCACCCGGCAGCTCGAACAGCTCGCGGTGCGTCGTGGTGTGGCGGCCACGCGAGTCGTCGGCGCGGACGGCGGCGGTGGCCTGACGCTGCTCCCCGAGGAGCGCATTCACGAGCGTCGACTTGCCGACGCCCGACGAGCCGAGCACGACCGCCGTCTGGCCGGCCATGAGGAAGGGCGCGAGGTCAGCGACGTGGCCGCCGGTCAGCGCCGACAGGACGACGATCGGCACGGCCGGCGCGATCGAGGCGACATCGACCAGCCGGTCCTCCAGATCGACCGCGACATCGGCCTTGTTGAGGACGATGACCGGGCGGACACCGCTGGACCAGGCCACCGCCAGATATCGCTCGAGCCGCCGCAGGTTGAAGTCGTTGTCGAGCCCTGCGACCAGGAACGCGACGTCGACGTTCGCGGCGAGCACCTGCTCGTCGATCAGGTTGCCGGCCGACCGCCGGCTCGCGTCCGCTGCATTGCGAACGAACGCAGACCGGCGGGGGACGACGGCAGTGATGACCGCGGGTTCCTGGCCGTTCGACACGCTGACCCAGTCGCCGACCGCGGGATAGTCGGACGGCGCGAGCGCGTCGAAGCGGAACCGGCCCGACACGATGGCCGGGCGGTCCACCCCGTCCTGCCCGCGCACGATCGACGTCTCCTTGTGGACGGCGACGACGCGGGCGATGACGGGTTCAGACGTCGACACCTAGCCGACCCGCTTCAGCTTCCCGGTCCGCTTGGCGTACCGCTCCGCGCGGCCGAACGCCCACAGGCCGAACGGGATCAGCACGATCCCAGCCACGATCAGCGGCCAGACGTCATGCGTCAGCTCGGACACGGGTGTGCCGTTCACCAAGCCCGCACGCACGCCGTCGAGGACGTACGTCGCCGGTGACAGGTGCGACAGGACCTGCATCCAGCCCGGCAGGATCTCGATCGAGTAGTACACCCCGCTGACGAGCAGCAGGCACGACTGCAACACGAACGTCATCTGCGCGCCGCGCTCGACGTACAGCAGCGGCAGGATCGCCGCGATCATGCCGATGCCGACGAAGCTGAACGAGCCGAGCAACATGAACGTGAGGGCCGTCACCGGGTTCGCGTTCGAGAAGTCGAGCTGTGGGAAGAACAGCACCAGCGCGACGAAGATCACGGCCGTGTGGATGAAGCCGTAGACCATGGCGTACAGGACCGAGCCCAGCAGCTGCGACCAGCGCCGGATCGGGGCCATGAAGGTGTATTCCAGCGTGCCTTCCCAGCGCTCGATCGAAATGGTCTCGGCGATCCAGCTGAACACCACCGACAGGTAGTTCCAGAAGATCGCTCCCACCATCAGCGTCAGCAGCAGCGTCGGGCTGCCCTGGTCGGCACCGATGAGCGAGATCGACAGCGCGCCCGCGACCGAATAGACCAGGAAGGCGACTTCCCAGCCCCAGTAGCGGCGAGTGAGAAAGAAGTTGCGCTCGATGAAGGCGTATGAGGCCTTCAGCTCATGGGCGACGATGGTCACGAGAGGATCTCCTCGGGGGGAGAGCCGGCGCAGCCCTCAGCGGGACCGCGCCAGCTCCAGATGCGATTCCGCCGCGATCCGCTCGCCCATCGCGATCACGCGACGGCCGATGGATCGGCGGATGGATGGGCGGCTGCGCTGGATCCGGCGCGCTTGCGCCATCTCCGCGATCAGCTGCTCCTGGCGCTCTCGCGCCAGCTCCAATGCGATCTGGTTGAAGTTCATGGTTCTCACCTCCTTTCCTGGCATCTAGTCGTCTTCGTCCGGCTCGCCGTCCTCCTCGACGTCGTCGTCGAGGGAGCGGCCGGTGTAGGTCATGAACACGTCTTCGAGGGTGGTCGGCCGGCCAAGGCGCTCGGCGGTGATCGCCTTGAGCCCGTCCGGCGTGTCCTCGGCGACGACGCGACCGTCGTTGAGGACCGTGATCCGCGCACAGAGGCGTTCGGCCTCGGCGAGGTCGTGGGTCGTCAGGACGATCGTGGCGTCATGGGTCTGGTTGATCTCCTCGATGAATGACTGGACGTCGAGCTTGCTGCGCGGGTCGAGCCCGGTGGTCGGCTCGTCGAGCAGCAAGAGCGTCGGGCTGGTCAGCAGCGCTCGCGCGATCGCGACCTTCTGCTGCATGCCTCGGCTCATCTGCTCGACCGGACGGCCGACCCGCTTCTCGGCGATGCCCAGCCGGCCGAGGATCGCGATGGCGTCGCGCTTGGCGGCGCCGCCGTCGAGCCCGTACAGCCGGGCGGCGAACAGCAGGTTCTCCATCGGGCTGAGCTTCTTGAAGAAGGCGGCATCGACGCTGACCCGGTTGATCACGCGCTTGACTGCCATCTCCTCGCGTTCGATGTCGTGGCCGAAGACCTCGACTCGACCGCTGTCGAGCGTGAGCAGCCCGCTGATCAGGCGGATGAGGGTCGACTTGCCCGAGCCGTTCGCCCCGAGGATCCCGTGCACGTCCCCGCGCTCAAGGCGGATCGACAGGTCGCTGATCGCGGCCACCGGCTTGCGGTTGCGGCCGACGACGAACGACTTGCTGACGCCCTCGATGAGCAGGGCAGGGACCGCCGAGGTCGCCGTCGAAGCGACCGGGGCGGTGCGGGTCGTCGTCTTCAGTTGATCGGTCAGGATGGCGGTCACGGTGGACTCCAGGTGCGTGGCGGTGGGGGGAAATGAATGAGCCGCGGGCCTCGTCCGACGCTCGTCGGTGGGCCTCGCGGCTCGTGATGCTGGTCTGTCGTCCGCCGCCGGTCAGGGCAGGGAAGGCATCAAAAAAGCCGGGGGCCCGATCTGGCCCACGGCTCGTGGCTCGTCCGGTAGGCGGTCCTGCCGCCTGCGGCTAGCTCGAGATGGGCGCAGATCTCCCGCGATCGACGGCGCCGATAGGCGCGATCGTGCGTCGGAGAAGGTGCGTCATCGACATATTCCGAGCCGCCTCCGCTAGGTGGTAGATGGGTGGGCGCTCCAGGCCCGGGGGGCAGTCTACGGGCCGGGGCGAGGTCGCGTCAAGGTGGACAGACGTCGATGAGCCGACTACGACGGTTGACGTAGGGCGGCCGCTCGGGCAACCCCCGAACGCTTGCGATTCATCGCTCAGGCGAATAGACGTAGGCCATGTCGGGCGATCTGCTTGCGGTTCATCGCGGGCGCGACTGAGACGGAAGCATCGGGGTCGATCCGCCGGAATCAGGGCTTTCCTAGTCACCTGAACGATGCGTCGCAAGCGGACATCGTCACCGCCGTCGGCGGCGGATCGCGCGGCGGACGATCGGGCGAGGCGGACCGCCTGGCGTGGGTCGGCGGTCGACGACCTTGAAACCGGCCCGCTCGAACATCGTCAGCGTTCCGCGGTAGACGCTCCCGGAGTCGATGCGCTTGCCGTCCGGGACGTCGACCGGGTAGCCCTCCAGCATCCGGGCGCCATGATCGCGCGCGTAGTCGATGCCGGCCTTGAGCAAGGTCCGGGCCACCCCGCGGCCGCGCGAGCGACGCCCGACGACGAAGCAGACGATCGACCAGACCGGCTTGTCGTCGATGGGCTTCAGCACGGTGGAGTGGGCCAGCCGCTCGTAATCCTCGCGCGGGCCGATGCTGATCCAGCCGACGGCCTCGTCGCCGTCGTACGCGACCAGGCCCGGCGCGCGGTTCTCCTTCGCGGTCTCGCGAGCTGCGGTCTCCATCACGCGCCGATGCCGCGCCTTGCCGCCGCTCGAGAAGTCGAAACCGCGGATCCGGAAGTACGCGCACCAACACCACTTCGGATCGCCGCCCTGCTCGAAGAGGGATGCCAGATCGGGGAGACGGCCTGGGGTGAGCGGCTGGATTTCGAGTGGAGCTGCCATCGGTCCGATGGTAGGCATATCCAAGACGAGAGTTGTCAGGATCCTCTCGACTCGGCAGAACTTGCACCCCAGGACCGCTATGTCCGAACCAGGTCATGTTTCTGGCAGAACTTGCACGGGGAGACGAGTTAGGGTCAGAACAGGCCGTAAACCGAGGTCCTTCTTGCCTCAATGGGCCATAACGGTCCCTGGGTGCAACTCTTGCCACAAACCTCGGCTCCAGGACGTTTGACGCTCCCCCGACCCGGCCCTACGCTCAGCCCGTGGCCGAGACCTCGCCAGAGCGGGGCCGGTGGGCCATCCGCCACGTCCCACCGACGCCGCGCTCGATCGTCGAGCTGATCCGTGCCGGCACGCTCGACGCGGAGCTGGCGGCGCTCCTCTGGGTTCTGATCGAAGGCCGCGTGCCGCTGGTCGTCGCAGCCGAGCCGCGACTGGCCGGCAAGACCACCCTTCTCGAATCGTTGCTGATGTTCCTGCCGCCGGGTATCCAGACGCGCGAACTCGCCGGCGCGATGGAAAGCTTCGACTGGCTGCCCCAGGCGCCGGAGCTCGGCTGGCGCCGCCCGCACTCGCCGGAGGCGATCGCGGCACGCGTCACGGGTCGACCATCTCCGCCCATCCGGCCCGACAACACCGTCCTCCTGGTCCCCGAGTTCTCCGACCACCTGCCGTCGTACACCTGGGGCGCCGAGGCCAGGATCGCGATCCGCGCCGTGGCGATCGGCTACGGGATGGCCGCCACGATCCACGCGGACTCCCTTGACGGTGTCTTCGACCAACTCCGAAGACCACCGGTGAGCCTCGGCGATGACGAGCTCTCCAGACTCGGCATCGTGCTGATCCTGCGGCCCGTCGGCGATGGGCTCAGGCGGGTCGTCGCAGCCCATTACGTCCGTCCGACCGCGCGTGACGAACACGGCCATGTCCAGCGGCTCGGCCCGGCCGTCCTGGCGACCTGGGACCCTGGGCACGATCGGTTCGAGCATTTCGGCTGGGGCATCACGCCGGAGCTAGCCGTGCGCCTCGAGCGCCGCCCCGGCGACCTCGAGATCGACATCGACCGGCGCCGCGATTACCTCGCCGGCCTCGCCGAGGCAGGCATCGTCGAGGTCGATGCCCTGCGCGCTGCCATCGACGGCTTCCGGACGATCCCCGCCGACGCCACCGGCATCCCCGCCAGGAACTGAGGACCAGTCATGTCGACCCTCGCCCGACCTGCCACGATCGCCGAACTGCGTGCATCCGGGTGGCGGTCACGGACCGTCAAGGAGGAGCTGCGGGCGAACCTTCTCGAGCGGCTGGGGCAGGGCGTCGACGTCCTGCCCGGGATCATCGGCTACGCGGACTCGGTCGTCCCCGCGATCGAGAACGCGATCCTGGCCGGCCACGACCTGGTCTTCCTCGGCGAGCGCGGCCAGGCCAAGACCAGGATGGCGCGGCTCCTGATCGGCCTCCTTGACGAGTGGCTGCCTGTTGTCCGTGGCGGGGAGCTGAACGACGACCCGTTCGAGCCGGTCTCACCGGCGGCGCGCGCGATCGTCGAGCGGGACGGCGATGCCACGCCGATCGACTGGCTTCCGCGCGACCGCCGCTACGCCGAGAAGCTGGCGACGCCCGACATCACCATCGCCGATCTCATCGGCGAGGTCGACCCGATCAAGGTGGCGGAAGGCCGCTATCTGTCCGACGAGTTGACGCTCCACTACGGCCTAATCCCGCGCGCAAACCGCGGCATCGTGGCGATCAACGAGCTGCCCGACCTCGCGGAACGCATCCAGGTCGGTCTCCTCAACGTGCTCGAGGAGCGAGATGTCCAGATCCGCGGGTTCACCGTCCGACTGCCGCTGGACCTGTACGTCGTCGCCAGCGCGAACCCCGAGGACTACACCTCGCGCGGACGGATCATCACGCCGCTCAAGGATCGGCTCGGCTCGCAGGTCCGGACGCACTACCCGCGCTCGCTCGACGACGAGCTGTCGATCGTCGCCCAGGAGAAGGTCCGCTTCGACCCGAGCCGCGGGGACCCCGACGTCGCGACACCGACGGTCGTCTTCCCACCGTTCATGGAGGAGGTCGTCGCGGAGATCACCCATCTCGCCCGCCGCTCCCCGGAGATCAGCCAACGCTCGGGCGTGTCGGTCCGCGTGTCGGTCGCGAACATGGAGGTCCTCGAAGCGGCCGCCCTCAAGCGCGCGGTCCGGCTCGGCGAGTCGGTCGGGGCGCCGCGCGTCAGCGACCTGGGGGCGGTGGTCGCATCGACCGTCGGCAAGGTCGAGCTCGAGTCGGTCGGCGACGAGGCACCCGAGGAGCGCGTCGTCGAGCGGCTCATCACGAAGGCGCTCTACGCGACGTTCAACCGCCGCGTGACGCTCGACGACCTCGACCCGATCGTCGAGGCGTTCGAGGAAGGGTTCATCGTCGAGACGGGCGAACGGACCCCGTCGCGCGAGTACGTCTCGTGGCTGCGCGAGGTGCCCGGGATGGACGACGCCGTCGCGGGGCTTGGCTCGTTCGACGTCACCGACGGGGCGGAGGAGCCCGCCGTCGTCGCGTCCGCGGTCGAGTTCCTCCTCGAGGGCCTGCATCTGGCCCGCCGTCTGAACAAGGAGCGCGTCACCGGCGGCACGGTATACCACCGATGATGGAGTGACGTGGTGACGCCATGACCGCCTACTCGCCGGACCCGCGAGACCTCAGCGGGCGCGTGCCGCGCGCGTCGGACGTGCTCGCCGAGCTGTCCAACCGCGCTCGCTACTCGCGTTGGGACGGCACGCAACGGCTACCGGATCTCGATGCCGACGAGATCCTGAAGGCGTTGTCCGACGACGTGATGGCCGAGGGCGACCTCGCCGAGGCCCTCCGCCGACTCATGGAGCGCGGCTGGCGGAGCGGCGATCCCGACGCGGCCGGACCTGCCCGGCCTCCAGGACCTGATGGAGCGGCTCGCCCGGCGTCGCGAGGAGCTGCGCGAGCGCTACGACCTCGGCGACGTGCTCGGCGACATCCGGCGCGAGCTCGACGAGATCGTCGCGGGCGAACGAGCGGGCGTGGAACGACGCCTGGAGCGGCCCGCCGACGAGGCGCCCGATGCCGACACTGCCCGCGTCGCGCGCGACCTGGCCGCGCGGCGGCTGGACCGGCTCGATGCTCTCCCCAAGGACCTGGGCGAGCGGATCCAGGACCTGCGCGAGTACGACTTCCTCGAGCCCGATGCCCGACAGCGGTTCGATGAGCTCGTGGAACGGCTGAGCAAACAGGTGCTCGACCAGTTCGTCCAGGGGATGAGTGACGCGATCCGCTCCACGACGCCTGAGGACCTCGCCGCGAACCGCGAGATGGTGCGCGACCTCAACGAGCTCATCCGCCAGCGGATCGGCGGCATCGAGCCTGACGCCCGCGAGTTCCTCGCGAAGCACGGCCGGTTCTTCCCGGGCGCGAAGACCTTCGACGACATCATCGACCAGCTCGCCCAGCGCATGGCCGCGATGCAGTCGCTGATGCGCTCGATGAGCCCGGAGCAGCGAGCCGAGCTCGAATCGATGATGGAGGCGCTGCTACGCGACGACCGCCTGTTGATCGACCTCGCGCAGCTCGCCTCGAATCTCGACCTCCTGCTGCCCGGCGGTCTCGGCGATCGGGTCCGGTTCACCGGCGATGAGACGCTCTCGCTCGACAGCGCCCTCGCGCAGATCGGACGGCTGCAGTCGATGGAGCGGCTCGAGGACGCGCTGATGGACATCGAGGCGCCAGGCGACCTCGCCTCGATCGACCGCGACGAGGTTCGAGAGCTCCTCGGTGACGATGCCGCGCGCGACCTCGACGCCCTGGACGACCTCGCTCGCCGGCTGGAGGAGGCGGGCTACCTTACCCGCGACGGGGAGCGGCTCGAGCTGACTCCTCGCGGGACGCGGAAGATCGGCCAGCAGGTGCTCGACGACCTCTTCGCGCGGCTCCAGCGCGACGCCTTCGGCGGACACGGGATCGACCGCCAGGGTCGAGGCGGTGAGCGCGAGGAGACCACCAAGCAGTACGAGTTCGGCGACCCGTTCCACCTCGACCTGCGCGGGACGTTGTCGAACGCGCTGGTCCGTGATGAGAACGCGCCGGCGGTCCGGATGGCGCGGGGCGATCGGGCCGTCCACCTGCGGCCCGACGACTTCGAGGTCTTCAGGACCGAGCAGCTGACCAGGACCGCGACCGTCCTGCTCGTGGACATGAGCCGCTCGATGCTGCTGCGCGGCTGCTTCCTCGCCGCCAAGAAGGTCGCGGTCGCGCTCGACACGCTGATCCGCACCGAGTACCCGCGCGACCACCTGTCGGTCATCGGGTTCGCGTACTACGCGCGCGAGATCCGACCGGGCGCCCTCGCCGAGCTCACGTGGCACGGCTACGAGTACGGCACGAACCTCCAGCATGGGCTGATGCTCGCGCGACGCATCCTGTCGCGGCAGGCCGCCGCCAACCGCGAGATCGTCGTCATCACCGACGGCGAGCCGACCGCCCATTTCGAGGGCGGCCAGGTCGAGTTCAGCTACCCGCCCACGCGGCGCACGATCAGCGAGACGCTGCGTGAAGTGCAGCGTTGCACGAAGGAAGGCATCACGATCAACACGTTCATGCTCGAGCGGTCGCGCGCCCTCGCCGAGTTCGTGGCGCACATGACGAAGCTCAATCGCGGTCGAGCCTTCTACGCCACGCCCGAGCGGCTCGGCGAATACGTGCTGGTCGACTTCGTCGGACGGCGCTCGAAGCGGGTGTCGTAGGGCGTATCCTCGCCCGGGGACGTTCCGGTCGGCTGGTGGAGAGGTAGCCGTGGATCTCAGTTTCCTGTTTCCGTGGGTGCTGTTCCTGCACGTGTTCGGAGCGATATTGGCGTTCGGGCCGACGTTCGCCTTTGCGATCATCGGGGCGATGGGCGGCGCCGAGCCACAGCACGCGAACTTCGCGACGCGGGTATCGGCCAGGATCGGCGATCGGCTCGTCGAACCGCTGGCGATCTTCCAGGGCATCACCGGCGTCCTGCTGATCCTCATCAGCGGGCGAGACCTGCTGGCATCGCGCTGGCTGCTGCTGGGGATCGTGCTGTACGGCATCGCCCTCGGCTACTCGCTGTCCATCCAGAAACGTGACGTCAGCAGGATCATCGAGCTGACGTCCGCGCCACCACCGCCAGATGCGACGGGTCCGCCGCCCGGTCTGCCGGAGGTCGTCGCCCGTGTCCAGCGGGCGGGGATGATCCTCGGGATCAACGTCGCCGTGATCGTGTTCCTGATGGTGGTCAAGCCGCAGTTCTAGGCACCATCGGGCGCAGGGCGCCCGATCCAGGGCCGGGCGTTTTGCACCCGGTGCACGAACCATCGAACGAGCCTGCCGGTGACCTCTCTCGATCGACGGGCGTTGCATCGGATGAACGAAACGTCGGAGGAGGCGCAGTCGTCAACCTCCCGGCCGACCGTTCGTGCATGTGGTGCAACGGACGCCGCCGACAGAGCCGGCCGCTCGGCCCGCTACCATGGTCTCCGAGACATTCGACGAGGAGACGACCCACCGATGCCCCACGTCGCGACGAGCCCGCAGAACCTGATCGAGACGATCCGCCCTGCGGCCCACCTGGACGGCGACCGCCTCGTGGTCGACGACGAGCGGGCCTTCCGCGACGGAACGATCCGCGATCTCGCCTGGACCGCGGCCTTCTCGACCGACGAGGCCACCACCGTGGCCGCCCAGTGGCTGGTCTGGGAGGCCAGCCAGGAGCTCGGCGCTCCGTCGGCGAGCATCCAGGAGCTGTACGCCGCGCGGGGTCGTGGCGAGGTGTCGGGCTTCACGGTCCCGGCCGTGAACCTCCGCGCGCAGACGTTCGACCTGGCACGGACCCTGTTTGACGCGGCGCAGAGCGCCGACGTCGGCGCGGTCATCCTCGAGATCGCTCGCAGCGAGCAGACCTATACCTACCAGCGGCCGATCGACTTCGCGACCGCCGTCCTCGCCGGGGCGATCGCCGCCGACTGGCGCGAGCCCGTCTTCATCCAGGGCGACCATTACCAGTTCAACGCAAAGAAGTACGCCGCCGATCCCGAGTCCATGACCGAGGAAATCCGGCGCGCCTGCCGCCTCGCGGTCGACGCGGGCTACCGGAACATCGATATCGACTCATCCACCCTGGTCGACCTGTCGAAAGCGACCGTCGACGAGCAGCAGCGTGAGAACTACGTTCGCGCCGCCGAATTGACGGCGCTCATCCGGTCACTTGAGAACGACGGCGTCACGATCAGCGTCGGTGGTGAGATCGGCGAGGTCGGTCACAAGAACTCGACCGTCGAGGAGTTGCGCGCCTATCTCGACGGGTACGGGCGCGAGCTGGAGTCGATCGCCCCGGGAGCCACCGGCATCTCCAAGGTCAGCGTCCAGACGGGCACGAGCCACGGTGGGGTGCCACTGCCCGGTGGTGGCGTGGCCGAGGTCAAGCTCGACTTCGACGTCCTCCGCGAGATGGGCGAGGTCGCCCGCTCATACGGTCTGGCCGGCGCGGTCCAACACGGCGCCTCGACCCTGCCCGACGAGCTGTTCCACCGGTTCCCGGCGGTCGAGACCGCCGAGATCCACCTCGCGACGGGGTTCCAGAACGCCCTCTACGAGCACCCGGCCTTCCCCGAGGAGCTGCGCAAGAAGGTCGAGGCGTGGGTGTTCGAGAACGCGGCTGACGAGCGCAAACCCGAGCAGACCGACGAGCAGTTCGTGTACACCACGCGCAAGAAGGCGATCGGGCCGTTCAAGCGCGAGTTGTGGGACCTGGATTCGCGCGACGAGATCCTCGCCGCCCTGCGCCGCAAGTTCTCGTTCCTGTTCACGGAGCTCGGCGTGAACGGGTCGCGCGAGATGATCGCCGCCTACATCCGCCCGGTCGAGGTCCATCGAGCGATGCCCGACTCGCTCCGCGAGGCCGTCGCGGCACGGTGAACCGGCTCGATCCCTAGGGCGAACGCCCCGTTGACGGGGCGCAACCCGGTGCTATCCTCGCGCGCACGGATCGGCCCGGGAGGGACCGCGTCGACCCCGACTCCGCGTCCTCGCGTCCACTCCGAGAGGTCAGTCTCGCGCCCCCAGCGCGGTGGTAAGGAGGGAATCGTGGCGGGTCCCGTACAGGCGCATGACATCGCCGCCCAGGACGATGCACACCTTCGCTCACTGGGCATCAAGCCGGAGCTGAAGCGGACCCTCGGGTTCCTCGCGAACTTCGCGGTCGCCTTCAGCTACATCAGCGTCGCGACCGGCACGTTCACCAACCAGGCCGTCGCCTTCGGCGTAGGTGGCCCCGCGATCTTCTGGGCCTGGCCGCTCGTGATCCTTGGACAGACCTTCGTTGCCCTCAACTTCGCGGAGCTCTCGACCCACTTCCCGGTAGCTGGATCGATCTACCAGTGGTCCAAGCGCCTGTCGAACCGGACGCTGGGCTGGTTCACCGGCTGGATCTACTTCTGGGCAGGCGTCGTGACCGTCGCTGCCGTCGCCGCGACCGTGCCCCTGGTCCTTTCGACGGTGGTCGGCTTCGATCTGGCGAGCACCTCGCCGATCCCCGCGCTCGACATGTGGCAGTTCGTCGGCGTGGTGGCGCTGATCACGACCACGGCGATCAATACGATCGGCGTCAGGCTGCTCGCCACGATCAACAACATCGGTGTCGGGGCCGAGATCGTGGGGATGGTGCTGTTCGCGCTGATCCTGTTGGTCTTCGCGAACCACCAGTCACCCGCGATCCTGTTCGACACCTCCCACACCAGCGCCCTCGCGAACGGCAATTACTTCGCGGTGTTCCTCGTCGGCATGTTCATGGCCCTGTTCGTCGTCTACGGGTTCGACACGGCCGGCACGTTCGGCGAGGAGACGGTGGATGCCAGCAGGCAGGCGCCCCGTGGCGTCCTGTCCTCGATCTGGCTATCCGGCCTCGTCGGGGCCATCTTCCTGCTCGCGGTGACGCTGTCGTTCCAGGACGTCGGTGCCGCGGTGGCGACCGGGCAGGCATTCGGGTTCCCGATCGCCGACACGATCACCCAGAACCTGACCTTCGTCCTCTTCGGCGACTTCACACTCGGGAAGCTGTACCTCGTCGTGATCTTCATCGCGGTGTACGTATGCACGATGGCGATCCAGGGGGCCACGGTCCGGCTGATGTTCTCGATGGGTCGTGATCGACGCTTGCCGCTGGGTCGCCTGTGGGGCCACGTGAGCCCGACGCTGCAGACGCCGTCCTATGCATCGATCGCCGTCGGCGTCCTCGCCGCCGTCCCGCTGCTGGTGATGGGGGCGCTCGGCTCGATCTATCTGGCCATCGCGGCGACCGGGATGATCTACATCGCCTACTTCTTGTGCAACCTGGGGGTGCTGGCCGCCAGGCGCCGCGGGTGGCCGCAGAAGGCCGGATTCTTCACGCTCGGCAACTGGGGGACCGTGATCAACGTACTCGCGCTCGTGTGGGGCGGCCTGATGGTCATCAACATCGGGCTGTGGACGTGGCCCGAGGCATTCGGCGACTTCGGGAACGACCTGCGCAACACGTGGTCGAATCCGTTCATCAACACGTTCATCGCGGTCGGCAAGAACCCCGACGGGACGCCGAACGTGCTGTCCGGCCTGCCGGCGATCCCCGTCTTCGAGGCGTTGGTCGGTACGGTCGTGATCGTCGGCCTAATCTACTACCTGATCGCGCAGCGACGCGACGAGGAGGAGGTCCAGATCGCGCCCGATATCGCGACCGGCGAGGCGACTATCGGCTAACGAGAAAATCTCGGGAGGAGGAGATGCGGCGCGGCGAGCGATCGCCGCGCCGCTACCTTTCTGGGTGACGTCCATGGTCGATGACGGCGAGATCCTGCGCGGCGACCTCCGCGACCAGCTCGTCGCGGCGATGCAGCGCGTGCCCGAGCTCGCCGGCCAGGACATGGTGCTGACCGTACTCAGCGGCGGCATCACGAACCGAAACTTCCTGGTGACGATCCACGGTCGGCGCGACCGCTACGTCATCCGCCTCGCCGGCAACGACACGCACCTCCTCGGCATCAGCCGCGAGGTCGGAGCACGCGGCGTCCGTCGCGGCTGCCGGGATCGGGGTCGGCCCGGAGGTGCTGGCGTTCATCCGCCCCGAGGGCTACCTCGTCAGACGCTTCATCGAGGGCTCACCCGTTCCCATCGAGGAGGTCCGCGAGCGAGACACGCTCACGCACATCGCCGAGACGATCCGGCGGATCCACGAAGGCCCGCCGATCCCAGGCCTGTTCGTGCCGTTCCGCATCGTCGAGGCCTATCGCGCGCTGGCGATGGCGCGCGGCGTGCGCATCCCGCCCGAGTACGAGTTAGCCGCAGCGATCGGTCGCCGGATCGAGATCGCGTGCCTCGCCGACCCGGTCGAGCTGCGGCCCTGTCACAACGACCTGTTGAACGCGAACTTCATCGATGACGGGAACCGCATCCGCATCGTCGACTGGGAGTACGCGGGGATGGGCGACCCCTACTTCGATCTCGGCAACTTCAGCATCAACCACGAGTTGACGCCCGACGACGACGCAAACCTGCTGGGTCAGTACCTCGGCTCGGTACCCCCCGACCGGCTGGCTCGCCTGACGCTGATGCGCGTCGTGTCCGATTTCCGCGAGGCGATGTGGGGCGTGCTCCAGCAGGGCATCAGCACCCTCGACGTCGACTTCGTCGCGTATGCGAGCGAGCACTTCGACCGCCTCCTGTCGAACGCATCGACCCCGGCATTCGAGCGGGCGCTCCACGACGCTTCGGGTCAGTGAAGATCCCGGCCTGACCGTCGCTGGGCCGTGTTGTTGCGAGTCGAGCGGCCGCCTTCTAGTCTCTCCGAAGGAGCGACGCCTCGGAGAGGTGATGGTGATGTCGGACCGTTCGGGCGGAAGCGCGACACGCTGGGGTCCGCTCTTTGGCGCTCGCGCGAGCGCGTGGGCCGAGACCTGGGAGGGCCCTGCTGGGTGGGGGATGCCCGTTTACCAGCATGTCATCGACCGGACAAGGATCGGTCCCGGGACTCGGGTGCTCGACTGCGGGTGCGGCGCCGGCCGCTTCGCCCGAATGGCTGCGGATCGTGGGGCGAACGTGACCGGGATCGACGCGTCCAGCGAGCTCATCACCATCGCGGCGGAACGCGTCCCCGAGGGACAGTTTCGAGTCGCCGACATGGAGGCGCTGCCGTGGCCGAACGACTCGTTCGACCTTGTGACCGGTTTCAGCGCCTTCCAATTCAGTGACGACAAGGTGCGTGCGCTCAAGGAAGCAGGACGGGTGTCCGCGGGGTCGGTCGCCGTCATCATTCCGGCGCGCGTCGCCGAATCGGGCATCACGTCCGTCTACAAGCCTATCTTCCCGCTCTTCGACCCGGATGCACGCTCGGGCATGAAGGAGAGTGGCATGTTCGCGCTCTCGGAGCCGGGTCGACTCGAGGAGGTCATCGCCGCCGCCGGATTGACAGTCCGCGACGACGACGAGATCGACTGCCCGATCGTTTTCGATGACGTGGCAACCGCGGAGCGCGCCTTCATGGGAGCCGGTCCGACACAGCTCGCGATCGGCAGCGCAGGTGAGAGGACCGTCGCCGAAACGATCACGTCGGCATTGGAGTCGTTCACCGACCGCCGCGGCCGAGTCCTGCTACCCGCCGCGTACAGAGCCGTCCTGGCATCAAGCTGACCCCCGGGCTGCCACTACAAACGGCTACGCTTCGGCGATGGACCACGCCCGCGCGATCATCATCGGCGGCGGTGTCGGCGGGACGTCCATCGCCTATCACCTGGCCGGCCTGGGCTGGGACGACATCGTCCTCGTGGAGCGAGCCGAGCTGACCAGCGGGTCGACCTTCCACAGCGCCGGGCTGGTCGGCCAGCTGCGTGGGGCGGTGACGCTCACCAAGATGATGATGTACGGCTCCGACCTGTACCGGCGCCTCAAGGACGAGACCGGCGTCGACCCGTCGTGGCACGAGGTCGGCTCGATCCGCCTGGCGTCGTCGAACGAGCGGATGGAGGAGCTCGAGCGGCAGGCGGGCTGGGCGAAGACGTTCGGATTGCCCATGGAGCTGATCGACGCGCAGGAGGCCCAGGATCGCTTTCCACTGATGTCGACCGATGGCGTCCTGGGCGGCGTGTGGCTGCCGACCGACGGCTGGCTGGATCCGTCGGGACTGGCGCAGGCGTTCGCCGCCGGCGCTCGCAAGCGGGGAGCGACCATCCGGACCCACACCCGTGTCGTCGGCGTCGGGGTGGAGCGAGGACGGGTCCGCGGCGTGACGGTCGAACGCGGCGGCGAGCGTTCCGATATCGAGACCGAAATCGTCGTGAACGCGGCTGGGATGTTCGCGCCAGAGGTTGGTCGCATGGTCGGCGTCACGGTGCCGATCATCCCGATGGCGCACCAATACCTGTTCACGCAGTCGCTCGAGGACGTCCACGCCGAGCTGCCGCAGTCTGCGCGATCCCGACAACCTCGTCTATTTCCGCGAGGAGGTCGGCGGGTTGTGCATGGGCGGCTACGAGCGCGACCCGGCTCCCTGGGGCCTGGACGGGATTCCGCCTGACTTCAACGGCAAGCTGCTCGCGCCGGACATGCCCCGCTTCGAGCCGATCATGGAGGGCGCCATCCGCCGCGTCCCGGCGATGGCCGACGCTCGCGTCAGCCGGATCATCAACGGCCCAGAGGCTTTCACGCCGGACAACGAGTTCATCCTGGGCGAGTCCGACGTGCGTGGGTTCTGGCTGGCCGCCGGGTTCTGCGCGCACGGCATCGCGGGCGCGGGCGGGATCGGACGACAGCTGGCGAGCTGGATCGTCGAGGGTGAGCCCGAGCTCGACCTCTGGAGGATGGACATCAGACGCTTCGGGGCGGCCTACCGGTCGCGTGGGTACACGCTCGCGCGATCGATCGAGAACTACGCGACGTACTACGACATCCACTACCCGAACGAGGAACGCGCGGCCGGCCGTCCCTTGCGCATATCGCCGACCTACGACGACCTCGCCGCCCTCGGCGCGGTCTTCGGTGAGAAGTCCGGCTGGGAACGCCCGAACTGGTTCGAGCCGAACGCCGATGACCCGCGCTACGGCGGCCGCGAGGCGCTCGAGGCGCTCCGACCGCGTGGCTGGGCCGGGAAGCACTGGTCGCCGGCGATCGCCGCCGAGGCGCTGGCGACCCGGCGAGCGGCAGCGATCTTCGACGAGACCTCGTTCGCCAAGCTCGAGATCGTCGGACCCGACGCCTGCGCGTCCCTGCAGCGGGTCGCCGGCAACGACATTGACCGACCTGTGGGGTCGATCGTCTACACGCAGCTGCTCGACCGGCGGGGAGGGATCCAGGCCGATCTGACCGTGACCCGCATCGCGGATGATCGATTCCTGCTGATCACCGGAACCGCCTTCGGCAACCACGACGCTGCCTGGCTTCGGTCGCAGGTGCCCGACGGGGCGGCAGTCGAGATCCGCGACATCACCTCGACCCGGGTGTGCTTCGGGTTTTGGGGCCCGCAGGCGCGCGACATCCTCGCGCCCCTGACCGGCGACGACATGTCGGATGCGGGTTTCCCCTACCTGACGGCGAAGGAGATCAGCGTCGGGTCGGTGCCGGTCCTGGCGCTGCGGGTCACGTACGTCGGCGAGCTCGGTTGGGAGCTCTACGCTCCGACCGAATACGGACGCACGCTCTGGCGGACTCTCTGGGAGGCGGGGAGGGACCGTGGCCTGGTTGCCGGTGGCTATCGGGCGATCGATTCGCTCCGGCTTGAGAAGGGCTATCGCGTCTGGTCGAGCGATATCACCCCGGACGAGAATCCCTTCGAGGCCGGGCTCGGGTTCGCGGTGGCGCTCGACAAGACCGAGCCGAGCCAGGCCGCTGGTGCGCTCGAGTCGGCGAAGGCCGCCGGCCCGCGCAAGCGCCTTCGCTGCCTCGTGCTCGACGACCCTCTCGACGTGTGTCTCGGCAACGAACCGGTCCGGGTCGACGGCGAGCTCGTCGGCCGGATAACGAGCGGAGGCCAGGGCTTCGCGGTCGAGCGGTCGATCGCCTATGCCTACCTGCCGACCGACCGGGGGATGGGGACGCGAGGTGAAGTCGAATTGTTCGGCCGGTGGGTCGGCTTCGAGGTCGTCCGCGAGCCGCTGTACGACGCGGAGAACGCACGGATCCGCTCATGAGCACGATCGACGAGCGACGCGAATGGGTCGATCTCGGGCTCGCGATCGCCGACGAGGCGGACGCGATCGCCCTCAGCCACTTCCGACGAGACCTCGAGATCTCGACCAAGCCCGATCGCACGCTGGTCACGCAGGCCGACACGGCGATCGAACGGATGATCCGCGAACGCATCTCGGGCGCCTATCCCGACCACGGCCTCGTCGGCGAGGAGTACGGGGTGGAGGCGGCGGAAGCACGGATCCGCTGGTACATCGATCCGATCGATGGGACCCACAACTTCGTCAGAGGCGTGCCGTTGTTCGGGATGCTGCTCGGCGTCGAGGAAGACGGCGAGCTCCAGGCCGGCGTCATCTCCGCACCCGCGCTCGGAGAGCGCTGGTACGCGTGGCGGGGCGGCGGCGCCTGGGCGGTCCGGGCAGCGAGCGAAGAGGGCCCGAGGCGCCTCCGGGTGTCATCGGTCGCGGCACTCGAGGATGCGCAACTGCTGTACGGGAGCGCACGCGACATTCGCTCGTCGGGGCGGGTGCCGGGCTTCGACTCGTTGCTCGAGGACGTCTGGCGGGAGCGCGGGTTCGGCGACTTCTGGGGCTACGCCCTCGTGGCGGAAGGTGCGGCGGAGGGCATGGTGGAGGTCGAGCTGTCGACCTGGGACGCCGCCGCGCCCGCGATCGTCGTCGAGGAAGCGGGTGGTCGGTGGTCGGACCTCGACGGCGCCCGTCGGATCGACTCGCGCACTTTTCTGGTGAGCAACGGCTTCCTGCATGACGAGCTCCTCGCGCGGTTGCGAGCCGCCTGCTGACGTTGCCGGCTAATCGGCCGTCCGCCCGAGCGCTGCGAGCGTCAGGCAGGGTGGGCAGCAGGCGTCAGCCCAGTCGCCGATGGTCAACCGTTGCACCGTCGAACTGCGACGTCGACGGCTGATCACGTACCAACCGAGGCCGCCGAGCAGGGCGAGCAGCACGCCCGCGATCGCGAGCGGGCCGAGCGCGCCACCGACGGCTGCCAGGATCGGCTCACCGAGCAGGAACCCGAGCCCGAAGTGCGCGCTGATGAACAGCGCGTTCCCGACCGCCAGGCCGAGGACGAACGCGGCCGGCGGGATCGCCGCCAACGCGCTGGCAGCGACCGCGATGATCCGCACGCCTGGCGTCGAGCGTGCCGCGGCCACCGACCGAGCGCCGCCACGCCGGAGCCGCTCGGTCTGGCGACCGAGGCGATCCGCCGAGGTGACCCGGCCAAGGATCCGTAGCAGCGCCGGTCTCGCGACCGAGCGCACGAGCGCGTACTGGATGATCCCACCGACCACGCTCGCGACCACGATCAGGGCGACCGTCGTCGGTGGATCGAGGTCGCCGCGCGCGGCAGCGACGCCGGCACCGATCACGATGAGGTCGCCAGGCACCGGCACCGGCAGGCCGGCCTCCTTGATGAGGATCAGTCCCACGACCGCCAGCAGCCCAGCCGACGCGAGTTCCACGTCAGCGCGCCCGGTCAGGCGCCGGCAGCCGCCAGCGACTCGTCCAGGATCGACAGCGCAATATCGACTTCATCCGCCGTGGTTACGAGCGGCGGGATGATCCGGATGACGTTCACGTACGTGCCGGCCGTCAGGACGATCAGCTTGCGGGCAAGCGCCTCCGCCTGGATTCGCTTGGTGAGATCGGGGTCCGGGACGCGACCGTCGCCTTTCTCCGGGATGACGAGCTCGATCGCGACCATCAGCCCGAGCCCCCGGGCGTCGCCGATCGAGCCGTACTTCGCCTTGAGCGCCCTGAGGCCCTCGAGGAACTGGGCGCCGCGCTCGCGTGCGTTGTCGACCAGTCCTTCGTCCTCGATCACATCGAGGGTCGCGTTGGCCGCCGCGCATGACACGACGTTGCCGCCGTATGTGCCACCGTGCGTGCCCGGCTTCCAGCGCGCCATGAGCTCCTGGCGCGCGAGGATGCCCGACAGCGGCAGTCCGGACGCGATGCCCTTGGCCATGACCAGGATGTCCGGCTCCACGTCGTAGTGCATGACCGCGAACATCTGGCCGGTCCGTCCGAACCCGGTCTGGACCTCGTCGGCGATCAGCAGGATCCCGTGCCGACGCGTGATCTCGCGCAGTCGCGGCAGGAAGTCGGGCGGCGGGACGAGGTAGCCACCCTCGCCGAGCACCGGCTCGATGATGACTGCAGCGACCTGGTCGGGGTAGATGAGCTGGTGGAACGTCAGGTCGAGCTGCTCCTCCCAGTCGCACGTGCAGGCCGACGGGTCGTGCGGACCGCCCGGCGCTCGATAGCAATAGGGGTAGGCCGTGTGGTAGACGCTGCCGGGCAACGGCTCGAAGGCGCCTCGATAGACGTCCTTGGCGGTCGTGAGCGCCATCGTCTGCGCGGTCCGGCCGTGGTAGCCATAGCGGAACGCGATGATCACCGGTCGACCGGTCGCGACGCGTGCCAGCTTGACGGACGCCTCGATCGCCTCCGCGCCGGAGTTCGACAGGAACGCCTGGAACGGCCCGCCAGGGAGCAGGTTCGGCAGGCGGTCGTACAGGCGCAGGCCGGGCTCGTGGTACAGGATGTTCTGCTGGCCGTGGAGCAACTTCTGGGCCTGCGCGGCGATGGCCGCCGCGACCCGCGGGTGGGCATGACCCGTGTTCGTCACGCCGATCCCCGACGAGTAGTCGAGGTATCGCTCCCCGTCGCGCGTGATCAGCCACGAGCCCTCGCCACGGTCGATGTCGAGGTTCGTGATGCGGCTCCAGACGGCCGGCACGACGGCGTGGTCGGGGAGGGGAGTGCGGGTCTCGGTCGTCATACACCGGCTCCGTAGTCGCGCGCCGCCACGCGGCGCTGCCAGAGGGTCGTCAACAGCACCAGCATGACGGCCCCGACGAAGATCATCGTGCCGATCACGTTGACCTGGACCGGGATGCCGCGTAACTGGGATCCATAGATGAACAACGGGAACGTCTCGGTCTGACCGGACGTGAACGCCGTGATGACGTAATCGTCGATCGACAGGCTGAAGGCCAGCAGCGCGGCAGCGATCACCCCCGGCAGGATCAGCGGGAAGGTCACCTTCCAGAACGTCGTCCACTCGTTGGCCCCGAGGTCCATGGCGGCCTCCTCGAGGTGGTGCGGGAAGTTGGCCAGCCGCGCCTTCACGGTGACGACCACGAAGCTGATGTTGAACATGATGTGGGCGATCAGGACCGTCCGGATGTTCAGCGGGAACAGCAACCCCTCGGGCAGTGGCAGCTGGACGGTGGCGACGAACATGGTCAGCAGCGAGGCACCAAGCACGATCTCCGGCGTCGCCATCGGCAGGAAGATCAGCACGTTGGTCGCGCTGCGACCGCGAAAGGCGTAGCGCGACAGTGCCAGCCCGATCATCGTCCCGAGTGCGGTCGCGACGAGCGTCGACACCGATGCGATCACGAGGCTGTTGCGCACCGCGGCAGCCAGTCCCGGCCGACCGAGAGGGTTCAGCCAGGCGTCGATCGAGAAGTCGCGCCACGTCAGGTTCGACCGGCCGGTCGGATCGTTGAAGCTGAACAGGATCATCACGGCGACCGGCAGGATGAGGTACGCGGTCACGGCCACCACGTACAGGGGCAGCAGCCAGCGGTCGATCACCCGACCGATCCGGGCAGCCGGTGCCCGGCGGGCGACGGCGACCGGTGTCGCAGTCGCCGTCATCAGACGGACGCCCCGGTCAGTTCCTCGGTCCCGATGAGCCGCGCGTAGATGAACAGGCCGACCAGGATGGCCAGCATCAGCACGAACGACAGAGCCGACGCCGTCGGGTAATCGGTCACCTGCAGGTAGCGCGCCTGGATGACGTTGCCGATCATCAGGGACTGGGGATTACCGAGCAGCTCGGCATTGATGAAATCACCGACGGCCGGGATGAATGTCAGCAGGGAGCCCGCGAAGATGCCGGGTAGGGCCAGGGGCAGCGTCACCCGGATGAACGCCTGGCTGATGAGGAATGTACCAACGACGGCGCCGAGGACGGCACCCGGGATGGACAGGGGCAACGGCCCGTAGCCCATCACCAACCCCACGACGAGCCCGAGCACGCCACCGATCAGCACTCCGACGATGGTGCCCTGCGGTCGCCACGGGCCGGCGTACAGGTCCTGGGCCGCCTCGATGAGCCGCTTGTCGATCTTCTCGAGCGCGACATACAGCGGCAGGGTCATGAACGGCAGGAAGTTGTAGGTGATGCCGGCGATGACGGCCGCCGGCGTGGCCAGCAGCCGGAACTCCTCGGGCACCAGGCCGATGTCCTTGAGCGGCCCGAGGACGAGCCCTGAATCGGCGAGGATGATCTTCCAGGAGATCGTCCGCAGCAGGAAACTCGTGAAGAACGGGGCGATGACGAGGAAGAGGAGGACGTTCTTGTAAGCGCCACCTCGGAAGGCGATCGCGTAGGCGAGCGGGAACCCCAGCGCGAACGCGAGGACGGTGGCCAACCCGCCGTAGACGATCGATCGGGCCAGCCACGGCCAGTACTCACCGATGGCCTCCGGGTAGATCGCCCAGTTCCAGGTCTGCGTGTAGCCGGTGTCGAGGTTCCCCGTCCACAACGAGGTGAGGAACATCTGGACCGCCGGGTAGACGTAGAACAGGGCGAGCCAGAGGAGGCCCGGGAGCAGCAACAGATACGGCGCGATCGCCCGGAGATGGAGCGCGCGCCGCATGGAGGTCTAGAGGCCCATCGCCTTCGTGAAGGCCTCTGACCAGGCGGTCTCCTCTTCTGCCGTGGTGGCGCGGAACTGGTGGAGCCGAGCCACATAGTCCTCGGGCGGGAAGATCAGCGGGTTGTTCGCGAGTTCGGCATCCATCTCGAGCATGGCCTCCTCGCGCGCCGGCGACCGGGCAGACGTAGTTGACGTACGCCTCGATCGTCGCCGCGTTGGCGGGCTCGTAGTAGAAGTCGATCCAGCGCTCGGCCTGCGGCTTGTTGGGCGAGCCCTTCGGGATGACCATGTTGTCGGTCCAGAGCATCCCGCCCTCCTTCGGGAGGGCCCACTGGAAGTCCTGGTCTTCCGTCTGCTCGGGCACGAGCAGCGTGAGCACGTCGCCGGACCAGGCCATCGCCACGATCACGCTTCCGCCGGCCATGTCCTCGACGTAGGAGTTGCCCGTTACCTGGCGGACGATCCCGGCCTTGATGGCCTTGTCGACCTCGGCGAGGGCGGCATCGAACTGCTCCTGCGTCAGCTCCTCGGGCTTGCTGCCAAGCCGGACCGCCGACAGCCCGATGGTGTCGCGCATCTCGCGAGAGATAGGTCAGCTGGCCCTTGAACTGGTCGGTGAACAGCACCTCGATCGAGTCGAGCGGTCCTGTCTTCTTCTGATCGAAGCCGAGCCCCGTCATGCCCGACTGCCACGGCGCGGCCAGGTTGGTATCGGGATCGAACGAGCGGCCCTTGTAGTTCTCTGCGAGGTTGGCCACGAAGTTCGGCGTGACGCTGGTATCGATCGTCTCGAGCCAGCCAAGGCGCGCCAGCCGGGCGACCATCCAATCGGTGACGACCACGATGTCCCACTCGGTCGGCTGGCCGGCTTCGAGCGGCGCCTGGAGATCGCTGGTGAAGAACGTCTCGTTGTCGTCGACCGCGCCGTCCGCGTACTCGACGGTGATGCCCGACTCGGTCTGGAACTTCTCGATCGTCGGGGAATGACGAACTCGTCCTCGGTCACGTCGATATAGCCGATCCAGTTCGCGAACCGCAGGGTCCCGCTGGTGGCCGGGCTCGCTCCGGCGGATCCGCTCGCGCGGCGCTGGGTGCCTGACTGGCGGCAGCCGACGCCGAGGCGCCCCCGCTGCCAGCCGGTGGCGTGCCGCACGCGGCCAGGAAGGCGGCCGTGCCAGCCAGGGCGCTGCCCTGCAGGAACCGGCGGCGGCTGATGTCCCCCAACGACGGCGTACGAGTGTCGGTCATGCGATGTCTCCTCCTCAGGTCGTCGCGGCCGGCGTGGCCTCGGCGGCGGGTGCGGCGCCGGCGGCTTCGGCGACTGCGGGTTCTGTGACGACGAAGCTGTGGTCCGGTGACCACGTCAACAGGACTTCCTCGCCGGGCGCCCACAGCTCGGCAGCGGGTGGCGCGCTCGACGTTCTGCTCGTACACGGTCAGGCGGGCTCCTCCGCGCGCCTCGACCTGGTACTGGGTGCTGACCCCGAGATACGACGCGTCCCGGACGACGCCTCGCAGCTGGTTGTGCCCGGCTGGCGTGGGGTCAGCCTCTGCCGGTTCGCGGAGTCTGATCTTCTCGGGGCGCACGCCCGATATTGACGTCCATCTTGCCATCCACCAGCGCGCTCGGCGCGCGGACCATCGTGTCGTCGGCGAGCTTCACGCTGGCGTACCGGCCATCCGTGCCCTGCACGCGCGCCGGGCAGGAGGTTGCTGATGCCCAGGAAGCCCGCGACGAAGCGGGTGGTCGGCCGTTCGTAGAGGCTCTCCGGATCGCCCAGCTGCTCGTAGCGTCCCCTGTTCATCACGGCGATGCGATCGGACATCGTCATCGCCTCTTCCTGGTCGTGCGTCACGTAGATGAACGTGATGCCGACCTCCTGCTGGATGCGCTTGAGCTCGACCTGCATCTGCTTGCGCAGCTTGAGGTCGAGCGCACCGAGCGGCTCGTCCAGCAGCAGGACGGCGGGCTTGTTGATGAGCGCCCGCGCGAGTGCGACCCGCTGCGCCTGGCCGCCGCTGATCTGGGTCGGCTTGCGGCGCTCGTAGCCCGGCAGCTCGACGAGCTGCGAGCATCTCCGCCACGCGGCCCTTCACCTCGCTGTCCTTCACGCCCTTGCGGCGCAGGCCGAAGGCGACGTTCTCGTAGATCGTGAGGTGCGGGAAGAGCGCGTAGTTCTGGAAGACCGTGTTGACGTTGCGCTTGAACGGCGGCAGCCAGGTGACGTCCTCGCCCTGGAGCTCGATCCGGCCCGACGTCGGCTCCTCGAAGCCGCCGATCATCCGCAGGGTCGTCGTCTTGCCGCAGCCCGACGGTCCGAGGAGGCTGAAGAACTCGCCATCCTCCACGTCGAGATCGATGTGGTCGACCGCCAGCGTCTCGCCATAGCGCTTGACCAGATCGACGAGCCTGACTTCGACGGGCACGTTCGTTCGCACTCCTGGCGGGCGGGATGCGGCCGAGGATATGGGCGGATCGCGCAGGGTGTCAAGGAGCGGGAAGCGTGGCTGCGCGGGGCAGTGCCCGCGAGATTCGTGGCGCTATCTCGTCACGAGCACGGGGTTCGCAGCATCAGCGTCATCGCGGCGACGCACTCGCCGCCCGATGATGCCCGCGATCCCGGCAACGGCGGGAAGTGGGTCGCGCCACCAGAACAGCGCCCGATCGCCGCGCAGCCACGGCCCGCTGACCGATCCCTCCGGGCGGCGCCCGGCGCGCAACGCTCGGGCGATCGCCGTCGCATCGGGGATCTCGTACATCCCGAACCGGCCGACCTCATACGGCGGCGACATCGGCACCGGAAGCTCCTGGGCGTCGAGGTAGCTCATCCACGACAGATCCACGCCCGCCTGGGCGATGTGGCCGATCAGCCAGAACGGGCGGGGGTTGAGCTCGATGATCTTGAACCGCCCATCGCGGACATCGAGCTTGAATTCGACGTTGAAGATCCCGCGATAGGCCACCGCGTCGAGGAGCGTGCGCAGCGCCGGCATGCACGCCGCTACGTCCGCCAGCGGGATCGTGACGTCACAGCAGGTGTTCGCAAGCCGCGGCGGATCCATCCGGACCCGACGCCGGGCGGCCATGGCCGTCAAAACGCCGGCCCGGTCGACGAACCCGTCGATCAGGAACGTCCGGGACATGTCCCCGGGGATCCATTCCTGCAGGAGGAACGTGATGCCGGCAGCGGCGGCCTCCTCGACCAGGCGCTTCGCCTCGTCGCGCGATCGGACGAAGGAGCCCTTGCTCTTGAACAGCTGGTTGTGCCGTTGCGATTCGGTCGGCTTGAGGAACCCGTTGGCCAGGTCCTCGTCCGACGCGAGCCCGAGGTCGGCCGGCCGCGCGATCGGGATGCTGCGCGGGCGTGGGAGGTCGAGCCGAGCCACCAGTGCCTGGAACCGATCCTTGTCGACGAATGACGCGACTGCATCGTGCGGCGCGATGCTCGCCGGGAATCGCTGCCGCAGCTCCGCCGGCAGACCGGCCACGGCGAGTGCCCAGCGGTCGCTGCAGGGGATCAGGACGGCCCCGGGCAGATCGAGCGATTCGAGGTAGCCGGCAAGCACCGCCGGATCGGACGTCTCGGGGAGCGTCCGCTCAGCCGGTCGATACCAGCGCGATCTCGTGATGATGTTGGCGGTGTCGTCGACCACGAACGCCGGGATGCCGCGCCGGGCTAGGACACGAAGTACGCCGAGCGCGGCGATATGGGCGCCGAAGATCAGGACGGGTCGCGGCGCCGCCGACGTCATGCTCGGACCGTAGGGCTACTTGATGGCCAGCGGGTTCACGGGCGAGCCGACGCCGCCGGTGATCGGCAGCGGCGGAGCCGTGAACAGGAACTCGTATCGACCGTCGGTCGCGCAGTCCTCGGCCAGGGCCTCGAGGTCGAAGATCTCGCCGACCAGCAGACCCATATGGACGATCAGGATGATGTGGAGCGGCTGGAACACGTCATCGGTCTCGTTGGGCAGCACCTCGAGACCCCAGGTGTCGCTCGCGACGGCGGCGATGTCGTGATCGAAGATCCAGGGCGCGGCATCAAGGGCCAGCCCGGGCGCTGGGCCCCCGGCATACGCGCCCCACGTGCCGGCCGCGCGGCACTGGCCGACCTGCCCGGTCCGGATCAGGACGATGTCCCCGCGGCCGACCGTCACGCCCTGGGCGCGCGCGCACGCCTCCAGGTCGGCGGCGGTGATGCGCTCGCCCGGCTCGAGCCACGGGACGCCGCGGCTCCGCGGGATGTCGAGCAGCACGCCACGACCGACGACGCGGTCGCGCGCCGTGGCGATGTCGTTGCGGATCGCCCCCTTGCTCCCGACGTCGGTCGCGTCGTAGCCGTTGTAGATGTGGTTGTCGAACACGATGTGGGCGAGCGCGTCCCATTGGGTGCCCGGATTGGAGCGGCAGGATCAGCAGATCGTCGGTGCCGCGGATCCAGCGGTCGCGGCCCCCGTAGAAGTCACGGACGACCGTGCCGGTGGCCGCGGCGTTGCCGTCGCGGATCATCAGGTGGATCGGGTTGAAGCGCCCGAACCCGCCCGTCTGCGGGCCGTTCTCATCGACCGGGATGGCGAGCGAGAAGATGCGCCCGGACCGCACGAGGCTCGAGGCCGCGACGACGTCGCTCTGCTGGATGTGGTTCAGCGTCCCGAGCTGGTCGTCCGGTCCCCAGCGTCCCCAGTTGGAACAACGCTCGGCGAGCGCGCGGACGGTGTCGATATCCGGCGCAGCCGGGTCAGTCGGAGGTCCGGCCGGGACGTCGCTCCTCGGGGCGGTGATGGTCATAGCTCGCGGATGCGAACGCGGTCATAGCGGGTGACCGGGGCGATCGCGTCACGGTCGATGACCGCGTCGATGATCGTCGGCCCCTCGCGGCGCAGGCCCTGAGCGAGCGCACTGCGGAAATCCTCGACGTTCGCCACACGGAACCCGTTGGCCCCGAATGCACGCGCGATAGCCCCGTAGTTGACGTCGACGAACTCATTGACCTCGGGCACGACCTTCCCGTAGAGCAGGTCCTGGACGTGCTCCTCGAACGCAAGCGTCTGGTTGTTGAGGATGATCACGATGACCGGCAGGCGCTGGCGGATGGCCGTCTCGATGTCGCCGATGTGGTAGCCGAAGCCGCCATCGCCGGTGATGCACACGACCTGCCGATCGGGCACCGCGAGCTGGGCCCCGAGCGCGGCGGGGAACGCCCAGCCGAGCGAGCCGTCGGCGCGCATGAAGTGGCGCCCGGCCTGCTTGATCTCGGCGAGCGCGCCGGCCCAGGCCGACGAGTAGCCCGTGTCTGCGACGAGCACCGCGTCGTCGGCCAGTTGTGCGTCGAGGGCGGCCATGACGGCCTCCGGCCGCATCGATCTGCCGTCGAGCCCGTCCTGGGCCGCGAGGCCGGCCCGTCGCTCGCGCCAGGCGGCGCGCTCGTGGGACAGCTTCCTGACGTGCTTGCTGGCTGGGACTGACGGCAGGACCTCGAGCCGCTCGGCCGCGTCGAGCACCGCCTCGAGGAACGCCCGCGCGTCGGCGACGAGTCCGATCTCGGTCGGGAAGTTCATCCCGATCACCTCGGCGTCGATGGACGCGTGGATGATGCGGGTGCCCGGCGTGATCAGCCGATACGAGTCGGTGACCATGCCACCGAGCGAGGTGCCGACGGCGAGGATGACATCGGCGTCGCGCAGCGCGGCGTTGGCGTAGTTGCGCGAATAGCGCCCGACGCTGCCAAGGGCGAGGTCATGGGTCTCGGCGATGCTGCCCTTGCCGGAGTTGCTTGTCGCGACCGGAAGACCGAGACGCTCGGCGACGAGCCGCAGCACGTCGTGCGCGCCCGACTGATGGATCCCGCCACCGGCGAGGATGATCGGGCGGTGCGCCGACGCGAGCGCTCGGACGACGGCTTCCGCGTCGGCCGCGCTGACCGACGGGCGCGAGAAGGGCAGCTCGAAGGCCTGATCCAGCGGCGCAGGACCCTGGTAGCCCGGAAGCTCCTCCTCGAAGATGTCGTTCGGGATGCCGAGATAGACCGGGCCCGGTGCGCCGATCAGCGAGTGGCGTGCGGCCTCCCGCACGAGCCGCGGGACGTGGCTGACGACCGATGCCTCGACGCCCCACTTGGTGACGGACGCGAACAGCGGCTGCTGGTCGAGCTCCTGGTATTCCTTACGGTAGCGATCGGCCCGGCGCATGGCGGACACGAGCGCGACGACCGGGCTGCCGGCCCAGAACGGCTCGGCCAGCCCACCGGCGACGTTCGCGGCCCCTGGGCCGTACGGGCCGTACACGAAGGTTGGTCGACCGCACAATCGAGCGTAGCCGTCGGCCATGTAGACCGCGGATGCCTCGCTTCGTGCGAGGACCTGGCGGATCCCAACCTCTTCGAGGGCGATCCATAGACGGTTGTCGCGGCCGGTCATCAGGAAGAAGTGCTCGGTCCCGAGCGCTTTCAGCTCCTGCGCGATGGCAGCGGCAGCTTGGATGGTGACGGGGCTGTCCGGTACGGCGATCGTGCCGGTGGCCCGTGCGGCGATGGCGGCGGCTCGCGTGGCGATGTCAATTCCCCCCAGAATTCGGCAACTACTCGTATACAGCGGCACGCCCCAGCCGCTGTCAATGGTCCTAACCGCTCAACGTCGATAGTCCCGTTGCGGACGAACAACGACTGTCCAAGGCTTGACGATGGTCAGCCGCGTTACGGTGCTGTGCCGCCCGGGTTAACGCTGGTCCGGAGGGTGCGTGGAGGCAACATGAGCGACGACATCGGACGCGATCGCTACGAGGTCGTCGAGGGCTTCTTCAAGCGTCCGAAGGGCTGGACGTTCGTCGAGGTCGCGGATGTCGGCATCGATGCGGACGACAACGTGTTCGTGTTCTGTCGCGGCACGCAGCCGGTGATGATCTTCGATCGGGATGGCCATTTCCTGGATGCCTGGGGCGAGATCGGCGGGGAGCACTACTTCACATTCCCGCACGGGTTGAGCGTCGCGTCGGATGGCTACGTGTACACCGCCGACAGCCGCGATCACTCGGTTCGGAAGTTCACCCGGGATGGCCGCCACGTTCTGACGCTGGGCAGTCCCCACCAGAACGCCCCGGCGTTCAGCGGCAAGCCCTTCAATCGACCGACCCATGCCACCGCGGCGTCGAACGGCGACATCTACGTCAGCGACGGGTACGGCAATGCCCGGATCCATTGCTTCAGCCCGGACGGCGAGCTGAAGTTCTCGTGGGGCTCGGCCGGCCACGGCCCGGGCGAGTTCAACACCGTCCACAGCGTGTACATCGACCCGGCCGACGAGCGGCTCTACGCCGCCGATCGCTACAACAACCGGGTCCAGTACTTCACCCTCGGCGGCGACTTCCTCGGTGAGTGGACCGGTCTGCGGCTGCCGCAGAGCGTCCGCAAGGGCCCGGATGGTGCGTTCTACGTCGCCGAGCTGTCGCACCGGGTCACGGTCCTCGATCGAGATGGGACCGTCCTCGCCCGATGGGGCGACGCGGTCGCCGTCGACGACTTCGAGACCGGTGGCGTGCCCCTCGCCCTGCCGACCGCCCCGTCTCGTCACCCGATGGTCAAGGGCCGCGTCTTGTACGAGCCTGGGGCGGGCCTGTTCTGCGCGCCGCACGGCATCGCTGTCGACTCTGCGGGCAGCTTCTACGTCGCCGACACGGCCGAGTCCTGGATCGGGCTCGACCGCGGCAGCCGCGGCATCCAGAAGTTCGTGCGCGTGTAGCAGGCCCGGGTCGTGCGCCGGGCGAACGAACCGTCGGTCGAGCGGCTTGAAGAGCCACGTCCTTTGTCGTTTCGTGCACGGGGTGAACGACCTATCGCTGACGACGGCCCAGCCCGTTCCTTCGCTGGTTCGTGCCCCGGTGAAACGCCCGCCGCTCTTGCGGGTCCTCGGCCCGGCCGAGGTACGATGTATTCCGACACTTCCCGTGACAGAACGAGGGCCCACCGTCGCATGACACCCATCACCGAAGGCGCCGTCCTCGATGCACTGCGGTCCGTCCAGGAGCCCGAGCTCGGACGCGACATCGTCACACTCGAGATGGTCAAGGCGATCGCGATCGACGACACCCGGATCGCGTTCACGATCGAGCTGACGACGCCGGCCTGTCCGCTCAAGGACGAGATCGAGGGCAACGCTCGCACGGTCCTCGCCGACCTGGGCGCGACCGACGTCGAGATCACGTGGGGCGCCATGGTGCGCCGTGCACAGCCGCGCCAGGCGGAGCAGCTCGTGCCTGGGGTCAAGAACATCGTCGCGGTCGCGTCGGGCAAGGGCGGCGTCGGCAAGTCGACGGTCAGCGTCAACCTGGCGGTCGCGCTGGCCCAGGCTGGCGCCAGCGTCGGACTCCTCGATGCCGACATCACGGGGCCGAACATCCCCCAGATGCTCGGCGTGGAAGGGCAGCCCAAGGCGAGCTCCAACAACAAGATCACGCCACTCGAGCGCTACGGCGTCAAGACGATCTCGATCCAGTTCTTCGTGCCCGAGGGCCAGCCGATCGTGTGGCGCGGCCCGCTGGTCGGCGGCGCGATCCAGCAGTTCCTGCGCGACGTCGAGTGGGGCGAGCTCGACTACCTCGTGATCGACCTTCCGCCCGGGACATCGGATGCCCAACTGACCCTGGCGCAGGCCGTGCCGATCAGTGGTGCGGTGCTCGTCACCACGCCGCAGGAGGTGAGCCTCAGCGACGTCGGCAAGGCACTCGCGATGTTCCAGCGCATGAACGTGCCCGTGCTCGGCCTCGTCGAGAACATGACGGCGTTCGCCTGTCCGCACTGCGGCGAGCTGACCGAGATCTTCGGGCGAGGCGGTGGCGAGCGCTTCGCCGCCAAGCACGGCCTCGAGTACCTCGGTGGCGTGCCGCTCGACATCACGGTCCGCCAGGGCGGCGATGTCGGCGTGCCGGCGGTCGCCCAGCGCGAGCCCGGGCCGGCGGCACGCGCCCTCACGACCGTCGCCCAGACCGTGGCCGCGCGCATGAGCGTCCGCGCCGCGACGGCCGAGTCCAGACCACTCATCACGATCTCCTGAGGGGCCGAGGCCGACTGCATGCGCTGCCCGGCGTGCGGGACCGCGGCAGGGGACGATGCCCGGTACTGCGCGCAGTGCGGCAGTCCGCTCTCTGACCGGGACGCTGCCGACGCCAGCGATCCCGGGCGGGCCGGGCAGACGGGACCGGCCGCGACGATCGGCGATCGGCGGATCGTCAGCGCGCTGTTCGCCGACCTGGTCGACTACGTGCGCATGCTCGCCGAGCACGACCCGGAGGTTGTCCGTGCCCGCGTCACCGTGGCGCTCGCGACGATGGCCGCCGCCATCGAGCGCTTCGACGGCACCCGCGAGAAGTTCATCGGCGATGCGGTGTTCGCGGTGTTCGGCTGGCCCCGTGCACATGACGACGACGCAGTCCGGGCAGCGCTGGCCGCCCTCGCCATCAGGACAGGCCTCCAGGACCTGAGCAGTGGCGGCGAGTCGATGGACGTCAGGATCGGCATCGCGACCGGCGAAGTCGTCGCCGCCGCCCCGAGCGCGGCGGATGGCGATCTGCGGCTGACCGGCGAGGCGATCACCACGGCCGCGCGGATCCAGTCACTCGCCCGCCCCGGCGAGATCATCCTCGACGCCGCGACACGCCAGGCGGCTCGCGGCCGCCTGGCGACGGACGCGCGCGGGTCCGTCGTCCTCCGCGGCCAGTCGACCGCCGTGGACCTGTACGCGCTCCGTGGCGAAGCCGGCGACAGTGCATGGATGCCGTACCGTGCCGCGCGACCCGGTCCACTCGTGGGCCGGGGGGACGAGGTGGCGGCGATCGGGGCCGCACTCGATCGCGTCCGGCGCTCTGGCCGCGGCGCGGCGGTCGTCATCGAGGGCGAGGCTGGCATGGGCAAGTCCCGGCTGCTCGCCGCCGTCAAGGCACGCGCCCGGAGCGCCGGGTTCGCCTGGACGTGGACGGAGAACGTCTCGTACGGGCGCGGCGAGCCGTACCGCTGGGCGCGCCTGTTCGCACAGGTCATCGCCGACGAGCACGCTATCGACTCCGGTTCGTTCACTCGACGCCTGCTCTTCACGGACGATCTGCCGGCGGATGTCGCGCGGCGCTACGGCGGGGCGATCGCCGCGATCGCCCGCGATGCAGCATTCTCGGGGTGGGAAGCCGAATCGGCGGACACGCCCGTCGACCCCGCCGAGGTGACGGCGACCCTGCAGGAGGTCGCCGCGCGGTACGTCGATCGCCTGCTGGAGACGACAGGTCCGCGCGTCATCGTGATCGACGACCTGCACTGGCTCGATCCGTCGAGCGTCGGCTTGGTCGAGATCGTGGTGGACCGGGCAGCGGACCATCCCATCCTGATCCTTGCCGCGACAAGGCCGGGGCCGGTCCCGGCATGGGCGGACAGCGACGACGTGACCAGGATCCAACTCGACGGGCTGGCCGAACCGGATACGGCGCGCCTCGCCACGCTCGTGGCGCGGGCTGCGGTCGATGCCGATGGCGCGAGGAACATCCATCAGCGGACCGGTGGCAACCCGCTCTTCGTCGGCGAGACGGTCCGCGCCTTTCTCGAGGACGGCACCCTGCAATTGCGGGACGGCCGCGTCGCACTGACCGGGAGCGGCGGTTCGCGCCTGCCGGTCACGCTTCGAGCCGTGCTCGGCGCCCGCATCGACGCATTGCCGCCGCCCGCCAGGGAGGTGCTTGGCGCCGCCTCCGTGGTCGGGATCAGTTTCCGCCCGTCGATCGTGGAGGAGCTCCTGGATGGTCCGGTCGAAGCACACACGTTCGACCATCTTGCCGGCAGCGCGCTCATCGCCCCCGGCGATGACGACCACTGGCGGTTCGCTCATGCGCTGATCCACGACGCGGCCTACGCCGGGCTGCTGGCCAGCCGACGGCGGGCCCTCCACGCGCGACTGGCCGACCGGCTCGAGGACCGGCCAAGCGTCCGGTCGCCCGGCCAGATCGCGGCCCATCGGGTCGCAGCCGGCGACGCGCCGCGGGCGATCCCCCTGTTACGCGAGGCGGCCGAGAGCGCACTCTCCTTGGGCGCGGTCGCCGAGGCGGCGGCGTACTGGCGACAGGCCGCTGCGCTTGCCGCGTCGACCGATCCGGACGGTGCGGCACGTGACAGGCAGCGCGAGGCGGAGGCGGTCGCGATCCTGGCGGCCCTCCGCGACGCGGCGTCCGCCGCGCCCGCCACCGCGCCCACCGGCGCCCTGTCGAGGGGCGGTCCGGGGCCGAATTAGCCCGAGGCCCCCTCGAGCTTCGGCGCCGCCGCGGCGATGCGGGGCCCGGATCCATCGGTGCGCGGATCGCGACCGGGGCGCGGCTTGACCGTCACGGTCAGACCGTCGACCGCCGTGCGGACCCACGGTCCGGCGGCGGCGCACAAGGCGTCCATCTCCGGTTTCCGGGCGGGTCCGTAGTGCACCAGGATCGCCGACCGCGCATCGGCACGGCGGGCCAACTCGATCGCTTCCTGTGGAGTCAGGTGGCCGCGCTCCGGATCGTCGTGCGCTGCCAGCCCGAGCGCGCTCTCGACGAGCAACAGGTCCGCCCCGCGCACACCGTCCTCGACCGACGTGGACGGCCCGGTGTCGCCGGTGTAGGCCAGCCGTGTTCCGTCAGGCGCGTCGATGACCACGCCCCAGGCCGGCACGTAATGGCGCCCCTTGACGAAGCGCAGGCGCAGATCGCCGACGACCAGCTCCCGCGCGGGGTCGTACTCGATCGCGTCGAACGCCGCGTCGAAGAAGCCGGCGCGCTCGCTCACCGCGGTCGCGAGCGCGTCGAGCCGCGGCCGGCCGCCCGGCGGCAGGTAGATCGGCAGCGGATCGGGTGCTCGCTCGCCCCACGGATAGAGATAGCGCAGCCCCACGATGTCGAGGTAATGGTCGGCATGCATGTGACCGATCACGATGGCCGACAGGGCGTGCGGGTCGAGGACGCGCTGCAGATTGCGGATCACACCCTGGCCCACAGTCGAGCAGGATCGCCGTCGAGTCCCACTCGACGAGGAACCCGGCGGTCGGGGTGGCTGGGTGTGGGGCGGCGGTGCTGCATCCGAGCACGGTCAACCGCAGGCGTTCGCCGAGCGGGTACGTCATGGCCGCATGCTAGGGGCGACCGAATGGGTGGTGTGTCGGCAGTCGGACACGTTTACCATCGCGCGCATGCTGGTCGGTCGCCCGGTCATCGAAGCGCTTGGCGCGATCCCGTTCTTCGCGGGTCTGGATCCCGAGGCGCTCGAGCGGGTCGCGGCCGGCATGCGCTCGCGCCGGTTCCGGCGGGGCGAGGTCATCTTCCATATCGGCGATCCCGGGGACGCGCTGTTCGTGATCGTGCAGGGCGAGGTCAAGATCTCACTTCCCTCGGAGACCGGCGAGGAGGCGATCCTCGCCACGCTCCGACCGGGCGACGTCTTCGGTGAGCTGGCGCTGCTTGATGGAGCGCCGCGGTCGGCGTCCGCCACGGCCCTCGGACCGACCGAGACCGTGGTCCTCCCGCGCGACCGGTTCCGCGAGCTGATCGCGACGGAGGCCGGAGTCCGCGACGCGCTGCTGGCATCGATCGCGGGCGAGCTGCGGCGGTTGACCACGCATGTCGAGGAACTCCACTTCCTGGACATCACCGGCCGCCTGGCCGCGCGGCTGGTCCGCCTGGCGCAGGAAGGCGGCACCCGCCTGCCGGATGGTGGCATCCGGCTGCGCACGAACCTCACGCAAGGCGACCTGGCGGCCATGGTCGGCTGCACGCGCCAGAGCGTGAACAAGCTGCTCGGGCAGTTCACCGACGATGGGTTGGTCCGGCTCGAGCGAGAGGGGATCGTCATCATCGATGTCGCAGGTCTGACGACGGCCTCGCACCGGTAGGCGAGCGTCGTCAGGATCCGCCTCGAAGGGCATCGAACAGCGCGGCGGCCGCGATCAACGCCGCCTGGCTTCGGCCCATGGCCCCACCGGCGTACGTCGCCCTCGTCTGACGCCGCTCCTGATCCGGTGTCACGACGGCAACGCTCACGGCCAGTTCGCTGCCGCGGGGCCGCGCGCGGACTGCGACCCCGACCGCGGCGTCCCCGGCCGCTTGCACGTCGCGTGCCATGTCCAGGAGCTCGTCGTCGCCCGAGCCACCACCCGGGCGCCCCTCGACCAGCGACAACCAGGGGACGTCGCCGAACAGCGCCGCGACCTGGCCGCCCGTGCCGATCTCCCTGATGGCGAGTCGCCACCCGAGCTCGGTCAGGCGACGTCCGATCGCGTCCGCCCAGGTGGTCGCCCCCTCTGCCCAGACGTAGTCGCCGAGGCGCTCCCTGACCACATCCGCAGCGGCCTCGACCCTGGCGGCGGCGGTCGTGCCGGTGGCGTCAACGCCGGCGGCGCTCACGCGGACATCAACCGCCTCGAGCCTCGCGTACGTGGCGACCTCCGGGTCGGGCCGGCGGAGCAGCTCCTCACCAAGGAGCTCGGCCACCGCCGACTCGCCGATCCCCGTCAGCCGGAACGTGCGGACCGCCACGTCCGTGCCGAGGCCGTGCGTCCGGAGCCGAGGCAGGACCTCGTCCGCCCACATCGGACGCATCTCGCGGGGTGGGCCTGGCAGTGCGACGGCGACGCCGCCGTCGGGCCGGCTGACGAACCAGCCCGGTGCGGAGCCATTCGGGTTCGGCAGCGGCTCGCACGACGGGATCCGCCAGGCCTGCTTGAGGTTCATCTCCGGAAACGGCAGCCCGCGCCGCTCCCAGCGCGCTCGAAGCCAGGCCTCGATGTCAGGGTCGACCGTCACGGTCTCGCCCAGCGCCGCCGCGATCGACTCACGGGTCAAGTCGTCGGGAGTCGGACCGAGCCCGCCGGTGCTGATGACGAGGTCGGCGCGCTCGAACGCGATCGCAAGGGCGTCGGTGACGACATCGAGCCGATCGGGCAGCGCCTGGATGCGCGTCACGCTCACCCCCGCGAGGGTCAGGTCCCGCGCCAGCTCGCCGGAATTGGTGTCCTGGGTCTCGCCGACGGTCAGCTCCGAGCCGATGCTCAGGAGTTCCGCGGTGCGGAGCTGGCGCACGGATATGTCGGTCGACATGCCCGCAGCGTAACGGTCGCGCGAGGTGCCGGACGGGTCCGGGTCGGATGGCTGCGATTCGTGCGCTGCTATCATCCCGGCCTACCCGGTCCCGCTCGTGACCGCCCGATCCCCGAGTCGGAGCACCACCCTGGACGACCGCCCGATCCCACCCGCGCCCCCGCCGGGCCTGTTCGCCTCGATCCGGTCGACGCGCGACGCCGGGCTCCGGCTGGCGATGGCCCACGTCGATCTCGCCAAGGCGGAAGCGCAGGCCATCGGCGATGAGATCAAGAGGGTTGCCGCCCTGGCTGGCATCGCCTTCGCGGTCGTCGTCTTCGCTGTCATCCTGGCGGTCGTCGGCACCGCGCTCTTCCTGGGCGAGTGGCTGCTCGGGTCGATCGGATGGGGGGTCCTCCACGGGCTCCTGCTGTTCACGGCGATCGCGGTAGCCTGCGGACTCGCGGCAGTCGGCGTCAGCGGCGGGCGCATCGGCCGGGCGTTCGTGCTCGGGCTCATCGTCGCCGTGGTGGTCGGGGTCGGCCTGGGTCTGGCGCTGCCCAACCAGGCGTATGCCTCACTCGGCGCCTCGGCGCTTCCGGGGATCGAGCCTGGGGTCCGTCCACTCGTCGTCGGGCTCCTCGTGGGCGGCGCGATCGGGCTCCTCGTCGGCGTGATCGGGGCCCTCCGAGGCGGCGGTGTGGGGGCCGTGGTCGGTGGAGCGGTGGTCGGGCTCCTGCTTGGCGCGCTGTCGGCGATCGACGCCGGACCGCAGGTCGGCGTCGGGATCGGGATCGCGCTGGGCTACATCGTGTGGATCGCAGTCATGGGGATGGACGTGGCTCGTTCCGGCGTCGATGTCGAGGCCCTCAAGGCCCGCTTCTATCCCAAACAGACCATCGAGACCAGCAAGGAGACCCTCGCGTGGCTTCAGAGCAAGATGCCGCCCGGGACCGGGTCCTAGCGGCTCGCGCCGACCTCGAATCGCAAATCGCGACGCTGAAAGCATCTGGCCGCGCTGCGGTCGATATCCCCGCGCGCATCCGACAGAGCCCGGCGAAGGCGGCTGGGATCGGCGCCGCGCTGGGCTTCATCTTGCTGAAGGGACCGCAGCGGTTGTACGGCGCGGTACGGAAGGCGATCTTCGGAACGCCGGCGCCGCTGCCCAAGCGGATGCTGCCAAAGGACATCGAGAAGACGCTCCGATCGATGGGCGCCGACGGTGAGAAGGTCCGCGGCACACTGGAACGCGATTTCGCCGCGTACGTGAAGAAGGCCGAGAAGGACCGACGGGGACTGCTGTCAGTCGCCGTGATGGCGATGCTGCGCCCGATGGCGGCGCGGGGGCTGAAGCGGGCAGGGGAGTACCTGTTCTCACCCAGTCCCGAGGGCTATTCGACCGGGCTCGATGAGGTTCGCGCCAAGGCGGGCGCCCGGCTCGAGTCGGTGCGTGGGTCCACGGAACGGGCAACTGACGCAGCCCGTGGGCGCGCCGAACGGGCTGCCGGGGCGGCCAAGGAACGGGTCGACCAGGTCCGCTTGCCCACCCCGCAAGATCCCGAGGACCAGTCGCCGACCGGCATCTGATCCCGGCGTTGACCGCGGACCGCCCCTGGAACATCCCCATGTTCCAACCGGCGAAGGAACGGCCCTAGACACCGTATTCAGCCCCCGTCTGGAACATCACCACGTTCCAAATCGACAATGACCGCCCGATTCGAGGGTTGGTTGGGCCGCTCAAGCTGTGATTGGAACATGTCATGTTCCATGTGCACTCGAGAGGCCCCTCCCGGGCCGGCCGATCGGGCCCTGCACTACACTCCCGGGCACGGGCGAGTGGCGGAATGGCAGACGCGCCGGCCTTAGGAGCCGGTGCCGCGTGAGCGGCGTAGAGGTTCGACCCCTCTCTCGCCTACCAGCACGAACGAGGCGGACGCGCCCCGCGCCGACCGAACCGGGACCCCGCCCTATACTTCCCGTTCGATGCAGATCACCCGCACCCCAGCCGCCAACTCGACCGTCCAGCTCCAGATCGAACTGCCGCCCGATCGCCTCGACCGCGCCGTTGACGCCGCGGTTCGTGCGCTCGCCCGCCGCACGCGGATCCCGGGCTTCCGCCCGGGTAAGGCGCCGCGGCCGGTGCTGGAGCGCCATCTCGGACCCGGCGTCGTGCTCGACGAAGCGGTCGAGCACCTGATGCAGGACGCCTATCGCGAGGCGCTCATCAAGGAGGACCTCCTCCCGCTCACCAACGCCGATGTCGAGGTCGTCCAGGCCGAGGAAGGCAAGCCCCTGATCTTCAAGGCGACCGTCCCGGTGCGGCCGGAGGTCACGCTCGGGGATCACAAGAACTTCAACTTCAAGCCCGACATCGAAGTGATCGACGACGCCAGGGTCGACAAGGTCGTCGAGGAGCTGCGCGACCAGAACGCGACGCTCGCGGCGGTCGAAGACCGCGGCGCTGCGGACGGCGACTACGCGGTGATCTCGCTTCGTCGGCACCCGCGACGGCCAACCGTTCGACGGGGGCACGTCCGAGCGCATGCCCCTGATCCTCGGCCAGGAACGGCTCATCCCGGGCTTCGAGACCAACCTGATCGGCCTCAAGGTCGGCGACACGACCGAGTTCGACATCACGTTCCCGGAGGACTACCCGGAAGAGGCGATGGCCGGCCAGCAGGCGCATTTCAGCGTCGAGCTCAAGGAGCTGCGCGAGAAGATCCTGCCCGACCTCGACGAGGACTTCCTCACCAGCCTGGGCGACTTCGAGTCGTTAGAAGCGCTGCGGGCCGACATCCAGACCCGGCTGGAGGCGAATGCCATCGACCGCGCCCGCCACCAGTTCGCCGACCGCATCATCGAATACGCCGTCGCCAACGCGACCGTCGAGCTGCCCGAGGTACTGATCGACCAGGAGGTCGAGGTCATGCACGACGAGTTCAAGGGCACGCTCGCGCGACAGGGCATCAGCGAGGAGGCGTACCTCAAGGCTGTCGAGAAGACCGCCGACGACCTGCACGCCGAGTTCCGCCCCAACGCCGAGAAGCGCGCCAAGACCCTGCTCGTCCTCTCGAAGATCGCCGACGAGGAAGGCCTGACCGTGCCCGACGCGGATGTCGAGGCAGAGGTCGCCCAGGGCCGCGAACGGTATGCCGGCGATAGTCGACTGCTGTCGTACTTCGACTCGGAGCGCGGACGTTCGTTCATCCGCAGCACGCTCCGGCGCAGCCGGGTCGTCGAACGCATCATCGACGAGTGGCTCGTGGCCCATCCCGACCACCCGGCCCTGCCGCACCTCGAGGACCTTCCCGGATCGGCAGTCGGGGAACGTCCGGCCGGCGCTGACGCCGTGACAGAGCCCGCGGCGACGACCGACGAACCCGCAGCGAGCGAACCGGCGAAGGCCGCCCAGGCGCGCTAGTCGTCGCTACCCACTACCAGCTAGCCAGGACCACCCAGGACACCCAGGAGATCCCAGATGCTCGTCCCCATGGTCATCGAGTCCTCCAGCCGAGGAGAGCGCGCCTACGACATCTACTCACGCCTGCTGCGTGAGCGGATCATCTTCCTCGGCGACGCGATCGAAGACCACCTCGCCAACCTCGTCATCGCGCAGCTGCTGTTCCTCGACTCGGAGGATCCCGAGAAGGACATCAGCCTGTACATCAACTCGCCGGGCGGTGTCGTGAACTCCGGGCTTGCGATCTACGACACCATGCAGTACTTGCGTGCGCCGGTCAGCACGATCTGCATCGGCATGGCCGCATCCATGGCGGCCGTGCTGCTGGCCGCCGGGGCGAAGGGCAAGCGCTATGCGCTGCCGAACAGCCGGATCATGATCCACCAGGGTTCCGGCGGATTCCGGGGCAACGCGCCCGACGCCCTCATCCAGATGAAGGAATGGGAGTTCCTCGTCAACCGCAACATCGAGATCCTTGCCCGCCACACGAGCCAGGCCGTTGACAAGGTGCGCCAGGACACGAACCGCGACTACTTCATGGCCCCCGAGGACGCGAAAGACTATGGCATCATCGACGCGGTGTACTCGGAGCAGTGGGACTCACTGACCGCCCAGCACCACGACGAGAAGGCCGCGGAAGCGGCCGTCGAAGTAGGCGAAGTCGAAGAGACGCCACAGCCGAAGCGCTCGAAGGGCGACTCGGCCGGATAGGGAGCAAGGACAGCACGTGACCTCGACCAGCGGCAGCAAGGGACCCAAGGTCCCGTATCGCTGTTCCTTCTGCGGCAAGAGCCAGGAACAGGTCCGCAAGCTCATCGCGGGCCAGGGCGTCTACATCTGCGACGAATGCATCAACCTCTGCCAGGAGATCATCGAAGAGGAGATGCTCGAGACGCCGCGTCCGAAGCAGACGTCGTCGAAGCTCCCGAACCCCCACCAGATCAAGGACGCGCTCGACGAGTACGTCATCAGCCAGGAACGGGCCAAGAAGGTCCTGTCGGTGGCGGTCTACAACCACTACAAGCGGGTGAACGCCGGCCACCAGGTCGATGACGTCGAGCTCCAGAAGTCGAACGTCCTGCTCGTCGGCCCGACCGGCAGCGGCAAGACGCTGCTCGCCCAGACCCTCGCCCGCGTGCTCGACGTGCCGTTCTGCATCGCCGACGCGACGTCGCTGACCGAGGCCGGCTACGTCGGCGAGGACGTCGAGAACATCCTGCTGCGCCTCATCCAGGCCGCCGACTTCGACGTCGCCCGCGCGCAGCGCGGGATCATCTACATCGACGAGATCGACAAGATCGCGCGCAAGGCGGACAACCCGTCGATCACCCGCGACGTGTCCGGCGAGGGCGTGCAGCAGGCGCTGCTCAAGATCCTCGAGGGCACCGTCGCCAACGTCCCGCCGCAGGGCGGCCGGAAGCACCCCCACCAGGACTTCATCCAGATCGACACGACCAACGTGCTGTTCATCTGCGGCGGCGCGTTCGACGGGCTCGAGAAGATCGTCGAGGAGCGGGTCGGTCGGCGGGCCATCGGGTTCGGCGCGGACGGTGCGATGTCGCCGGCCGACAAGGGCCGGATCCTCGAGAAGCTGATGCCCGAGGACCTGCTCAAGTTCGGGCTCATCCCCGAGTTCATCGGGCGGCTGCCGGTGATGGTCACGCTCACGGCGCTGACCGCCGATGACCTGGTCCGCGTCCTGACCGAGCCGAGCAACGCCGTCACGCGCCAGTTCCAGAAGTTCCTCGCGCTCGACAAGGTCGAGCTGGCGTTCACGCCCGGCGCGCTGAAGGCGGCGGCCGAGGTCGCGCTCGATCGCAAGACCGGGCGCGCGGGCCCTCCGCTCGATCGTCGAGGAGTCGCTGCTCGAGGTGATGTACGACATCCCGGAGCGGACCGAGGTCCGCAAGTGCATCATCACCGAGGAGACGATCCGCGACGGTCGGCTCCCGCTGCTCCTGACGAAGACCGACGTCGACGAGGGCGTCGACGAGACGAACTACGAGGAGTGGCTCGCCGAGCGGGGCGAGAGCGCCTGATCGCTCCGGCTGGCGGTCGCTGACCGGCCGTCGCTAGGGACGCGCGCGGGCGACACTGTCGCTGGCAGCGACACGATCGCCACAGCCGTGCGGGATCGACGGCCAGCCGACACCGGATCGCACCCTGGGCGATCGGCGCGTGCTCGTTCATCGCTGGAGCGTCGCTGAGGGCGACACCGTCGCTGTCAGCGACACGGCCACGCACCTGCCGCGCCCTGACTCGCCGCGGGTCAGCCCGTCCGGCTGGTCGGTGGGCGGTGCTTGCGGAGGAACGTCGGCAGCTCGAGGTGTCGTCGGTCGATGCGGCCGGCGCCGGCGTCGGTGCCGATGTCGGACGTCGACCGCCGGCTCGAGGGCCGGCCGCGGGGCGGGCAGCTGGGCTGCGGTGGCCATCGCGCTCCGCCTGGCGCCGCAGGGTGCGCGGTCAGCGCGGATGGTTGCGCGGCCTCGGCCGCGCCCGGCCGTCGAGCCCCGTCGCGATCAGTGTGATCAGCACCTCGTCCTCGGGCGACGTCGCTGACGCTCGCCCCGAAGATGACATTGCGCGCGGATCGGCCGCCATGGCCCGGATCTCGTCAGCCGCCTGGCGGACCTCACGCAGCTGCGAGGTCGGCGGGCCGGAGACGTTGAACAGGATCCCACGAGCGCCCTGGATGCCGGCCGTCGAGCAGCGGGCTGAGATGGCCTCTCGGGCGGCTTCGACCGCCCGGTCCTGGCCGCGCCCGCGACCGAGCCCGATGAGCGCCGGTCCGGCGTTCTGCATGATCGGCACGAACGTCGGCGAAGTCGAGGTTGATGAGCCCAGGGGCGGTCAACAGGTCGACGATGCCCTGGACGGCCTGGAGCAGGACTCGTCGACGACCCGGAACGCCTCGAGCGGCGATCGTGTCCTCTTCGACGACTTCGCCGACGCGGTCGTTCGCGACGGTGATCAGCGCGTCGACCTCGGACAGGAGCGTCGCGGCGGCGGCGTCGGCGATCTCGAGACGCTGGACGCCTTCGAAGTCGAACGGCTTGGTCACGACCGCGATCGTCAGACGCACCCTCTCGCGCGCCTTCGCGGCGACGATCGGTGCGGCCCCGGAGCCGGTGCCGCCGCCGAGCCCGGCCGTCACGAAGACGAGTCGGCGCCGGCCACGCCCGGCCGATCTTCGCGGCATCCTCGGCGGCGGCCTTGCGGCCCATCTCCGGGTCGCCGCCCGAGCCGAGCCCGTGCGTGATCGCATCGCCGATCCGGATCCGCGTTCCCGCCAGCGACTCACGCAGCGCCTGGGCGTCGGTGTTGCAGACGACGAAGCCGACGCCGGGGATGCCGGCGTCGACCATGCGGTCCACGGCATTGCCGCCACCACCGCCGACACCGACGACGAGGATCGAGCGAGTCTCTGGGTGGCGGCCGCGCCGGACCAGGCCGGGAGCGACAGGAGGATGACGCACGGCGAGCAATCCGGCCAGCACGAAGACGACCAGTTGGAGGAACGTCTGGGCGGTCGGGTCCACGCGCTCGAGTCTAGGCCGCGCGGTGGCCCGGCCCAGCACGCAATTGTCCTGCGGTACCATGGTCCCTTCGTCGCCTATGGCGGGCCGTGGCGGATCACCGGACGGCCGGCGGAGCGGCCGGAAGCCCGTGCTACACTCGCCGCCTTCACGGCGATGACCGCAGAAGAGTAGCGTCGGGACGGCCCCGAGCGAGCGCGGGACGGTGCGAGCCGCGCGGCACCGACCGGCGTGAACGTCGCTCGCGAGCCGTGACGGCCGACGCCCGATAGCGCGTCGAGAGGGCGCCGGATGCAGGCCGCCGCGCGATGAGCGCGAGCCCCGGCGCCGAACCAGCAGGTGGTACCACGACCCGTTCGTCCGCTGGACGAGCGGGTCGTTCGTTTCTCCGAGATCGATGAACGCATCCATGACCGACCCGCCCAGCCCGCGCTCCCGAAGGCCTACCGACCCGGCGAGGTCGAGGGGCCGATCTACGAGCGCTGGCTGGCGGCCGACGTGTTCGCGCCGGACGGTGCCGGCTCGACCGCCGACCCGGGCCTGCCGCCGTTCACGATCATCCAGCCGCCGCCCAACGTGACGGGTTCGCTGCACCTCGGCCACGCCCAGCGGACCGCGGTCGAGGACCTGATGATCCGCCACGCCCGGATGCGCGGCCACCCGACGCTGTTCCTGCCCGGGCTCGATCACGCCAGCATCGCCGCCCAGTTCGTCCTCGACGGCATCCTCGCCAAGGAAGGGGAGAGCCGCCAGTCGCTCGGCCGCGAGCGCTACCTCGAGCGGATGCGCGCCTTCTCCGACTCGACCAAGCCGGTGATGCTCGCCCAGCAGCGGCGGGTGGGCGCGTCGGCCGACTGGGGCCGGCTGCGCTACACGATGGACGAGGGCTCCGCGAGGGCCGTCCGCGTCGCGTTCGAGCGGCTGTACCGCGAGGCCTCGCCTACCGCACCGAGGCGCTCGTCAACTGGTGCCCGGGCTGCCGGACCAGCGTCAGCGACCTCGAGGTCGTCTCGACGCCGGAGACCGGGACGCTGTGGTCGATCCGCTACCACCTGATCGACGAGGCGACCGGCGAGCCCGATCCCGACGCAGACGATCACCGTGGCCACGACCCGGCCCGAGACGATCCTCGGCGACACCGCGGTGGCCGTCCATCCCGACGACGAGCGCTACCGGGCCTGGTGGGCCGGCGGGCGCGCATCCCGTTCGTCGAGCGGGACGTGCCGATCATCGCTGACGAGGTCGTCGATCGGCCTTCGGCACCGGCGCCGTGAAGATCACCCCAGCGCACGACGCCGACGACAACGCGACCGGCACTCCGGCACGGCCTGCCGATGCCCACGGTCCTCGCCGACGACGCGACGATCACGAACACCGGCACCGCGTTCGACGGGCTCGATCGGTACGAGGCGCGCCGGCGGATCGTCGCCGCGCTCGACGCGAGCGCGGCGACCTCGCCGGCGAGCGGGTCCACGAGATGGTCGATCGGCCGCTGCCAGCGCAGCAACGACGTGCTCGAGCCGCGGCTCAAGACGCAGTGGTTCATCCGGACGGAGCCGCTCGCGGCACGGGCGCTCGACGCGACGCGATCCGGTCGCGACACGCATCCTGCCCGAGCGCTTCGAGAAGACGTGGGAGCACTGGCTCACCAACATCCGCGACTGGAACGTGTCGCCGCCAGCTGTGGTGGGGCCATCGGATCCCGGCCTGGTACTGCCCGGACGGCCACGTCACGGTCTCGGCCGAGCCGGATGCGGCCCGCTGGCGTGCGAGGCTGTGGCCGCCCGGCGGGCGAGCTGCAGCAGGACCCCGACATCTTCGACACGTGGTTCAGCTCGGGGCTGTGGCCGTTCTCGACGCTCGGCTGGCCCGACGACACGCCTGACTACCGGACGTACTACCCGACCTCGGTCATGGAGACCGGCTACGACATCATCTTCTTCTGGGTCGCCCGGATGATGATGCTGGGCCTCCACCTGACGGACCACGAGCCGTTCCACACGGTCTACCTCTCGGGGCTGATCCGCGACCCCGAGGGCCAGAAGATGTCGAAGACGAAGGGCAACGTCGTCGACCCGCTCGGGGTCATCGACGAGACCGGCGCGGACGCGCTGCGCTTCGCGCTGATCCACGGCACGGCGCGCCGGGCAGGACCAGCGCTTCGGCCGGACCAAGCTCGAGAACGCCCGCAACTTCGCGAACAAGCTGTGGAACGCGACGCGCTTCGTGGTCGGCGCCCGACCGGCATCGATCCCGGCCGACGCGGAGCGGCGCCTGCCCGACGTGCGCCGACCTCGGGCCGGCCGAGCGCTGGATGCTGTCGCGTGCCAGCGCGACGGTCGCGGCCGTCGACGCGGCCATGGCCGACTTCGCCTTCGGCGAGGTGACGCGCGTCCTGTACGACGCGATCTGGAACGAGTTCTGCGACTGGGGCCTCGAGCTGGCCAAGGTCCGGCTCGCCGACGACAGCGCTGCCGGCGGCGACCCGCGAGGCGACCTGGTGGACCCTCGTCGAGGCGCTCGACACGTACCTGCGGCTGCTCCATCCGGTCATGCCGTTCGTGACCGAGGCCCTGTGGGGCTCGATCCCGCATCGGGCGAGCGATCCGGAGCTGCTGATCGTCGCCCGCTGGCCCGCATCGACCGAGCGCGACGCCGCCGCGGAGACGCGACGTCGGGGCGCTCCTAGAGTCTTGTCCGCGGCCTGCGCAACGCGAGGGCCGAGGCGAGGGTCGAGGCGGCAACCTGGCTGCCGACCGAGGTGGTCGTGCCGCAGGCGCTTGGCCCGACGTTCGAAGCGCTCCGGCCCGCCATCGAGCGGCTGGCCCGAGCCCGACCGCTGGAGCGGCGGCTGACGCGTGAGGCGCTGGGCGAAGGCCGAGCGTCCACGGATGGCGTGCTCACCGTGATCGCCGGCGAGCTGGAGGCGGTCGCCCACCGACCCGAGGCCACACCCGACGCTGACGCCAGCGACCTCGAACGGGCGCGGCTACGACCGCGAGCTGACGGAGGCGCAGGGCTGGCTGGCGGCCGCCCGTGCCCGGCTGGCCAACGTCTCGTTCGTCAGCAAGGCTCCGCCGACCGTGGTCGACGGGGCGCGAGCGCGCGAGGCGGAGCTCGCCGATCAGGTCGCCCGGCTGGAAGATCGACTCCGCGAGTCCCGACGGAGGGTCGGTCCACGACCGGCAGGTGATCGGACAGATCGCCGGCTTCGTGGGCCACACGACAGGCCTCGACCACGAAGTCCCGGGTGAGGATGTGGTCGATCGCCCAGGGACCGCACGACCTCCGGCGCTCATCGCCGGGGGGCACGCCGACGGCCGCGAACGCATCCTCGAGTGACGTGGCCAGCGGGGCCAGGGCAGAAGCCTCGATCGGGGCGTTGAGGTCGCCAAGGAGGACGAGCGGGCCGGCTGCCTCGCGAACGAGGCCGGCGACCGCCTCGGCCTGCGTGTAGCGCTGGGCCGTGCCGACGTACGTGAGGTGGGTCACGAACACGCTGGCGCCGGCGCCAGCGGCCTCGAGGCGACCACCGACCACACAGCGTGGCTCGCGCGTCCCGTACGGGGCGTCCGCGAACGACACGCCGGCGAGCGGCAGCTCGCTGTCGGACGGCTCGACGAGCTGATCGTCGGCGCCGACCGGTAACCCCAGCGCCAGCCCATCTCGCATGGGCGTCCTGGTCAGGATCGCGTTGCCCCAGGTCGCGCTGCCGACGGTCCGCCCGGTGTCCGGCTCGACCAGTTGGAACGCGTGGACCGCGGCATAGCGGACCTCGCGCCCGGTCAGCCGGGCGAGTGCCGCCGGTTGGTCGAGGACCTCGCCATGGACGTCCAGGAAGGCGACCTCCTGGAGGCCGGCGACGTCGGCGTCGAGCGCCCGGATGACACCGCCGATCCGGTCCAGCCGGTCGGCCGAGACGTGCCGCCACCAGGCGGGCGGGAAGGTTCATCCGGGCCGATGGCGGCCCGGATGTTCCACGTGGCGACGCGAAGCGTCGGCGGATCGCCGATCGCGGCGCGCCCCTACTTCACAGAACCCGCGAGCAGGCCCTGGACGAAGTACCGCTGCAGGCTGAAGAAGACGAGCAGCGGGACGGCCATGAGGATGAACGCGCCGGCGGCCAGCAGGTGCCACTCGGTGCCGTACTGGCTCAGCAGGTTCTGGATGGCCTTGGTCATCGGCCACGAGTCGCCGCGCTGGACGAACACGAGGGCCATCAGCAGATCGTTCCAGACCCACAGGAACTGGAAGATGCCGTAGGCCGCGATGGCCGGCACCGACAGCGGGACCACGATCGTCCGGAAGATCCCGATCGTCGACGACCCATCGATGCGGGCCGCCTCGATCAGGTCGCGTGGCAACGTGATGAAGAAGTTGCGTAACAGGAAGATCCCGAACGGCAGCGCGAACGCCGTGTGCGTCAGCCAGATCGCCCCGAAGTTGTTGAGCAGGCCGGTCGGCGCGAACAGCTTCAGCAACGGGATGAAGGCCACCTGCACCGGCACCATCAGCAGCGCAACGACGAGTAGGAACAGCCCGTCGCGGAATGGGAAGTTGAGCCACGAGAAGGCGTAGGCCGCCATCGACGCGAGCGTCAACGGGATGAGCGTGGAGGGCACCGCGATGAGGAACGTGTTGACGAACGCCTCGAGCATGCCCTGCGAGGTCAGGACCTCCTGGTAGTTGGCCAGCGTGTAGCGGAACTGGAGGAAGCTCTCCCACCAGCCGGTCACCTGGATGTCGCTCCGCGGGCGGAACGACGTCACCAGCAGGCCGACCGTCGGAGCCAGCCAGACCAGGGCGATCAGACCCAGCGCGATGTGGACCGGCGTCTTGTTGAGGAAACGGACCAGTCGTTCGCTGGTCGTGCTCGCTCGTTCGGCGGTCCGGGTCCCGGCGACTGCGTCCATCACACCACCCTCGAGCTACGGAAGCGCCGGATGTTGTAGGCCATGATCGGGATCAGCAGGAGCAGCATGATCACAGTGATCGCCGCCCCCCGACCGAACTGGCCGCCGGGGATCGATTCCTGGTACATCGTGAACGCGATGACGCGGCTGCTCACGCCCGGACCACCGTTGGTCAGCACGTAGATCAGGTCGAACAGCTTGATCACGTTGACGAGCAGCGTGACGGCCAGCACCGAGATCGGCAGGCTGACCATCGGCAGGATCACGCGGAAGAAGATCTGTCGCTCGTTGGCGCCGTCGGTCCGGGCCGCCTCGAGCACCTCGGTCGGGATGCTCTTGAGCGCGGCCGACAGGATGACCGTCGCGAACCCGACAGACCCCCAGATGCCTGCCCCGATGAGTGATGCGTTCACGAGAGAGGGGTTGCCGAGCCACGAGATCCCGCGCTCGGTGAGCGGGTCGAGGATCGCGTTGAGCAGGCCGATATTCGGATCCGGTGCGTAGACGAAGTTCCAGATGATCGCCAGTGCTGTCGCAGCGATCGCCATCGGCAGGAACACGATGGCCTTGATGATCGACTCGTAGCGGACGCGCGACGCCAGGACGGCGACGACCAGCCCCACGAAGATCACGATGCTCGTGTAGAAGATCGCCCACAGGACGTTGTTCCAGATGGCACCGGATGGCGGGAACGTCCCGAGGTTGATGAAGCTCTTGTCCGCGAGCAGCCCGGTGTAGTGGTCGATCCCGACCCACTCGGTGAACTCGCCGCGACGGCCGCGGTTGAAGCTCAGGGCGATCGTGTAGATCGTCGGGTAGACGAGGAAGATCAGCATCAGCAGGGCCGGCGGCCCCAGGAACAGCAGGGTCGTGATGTCATAGCGCCGCCCCGCTGGTTTGGGCGGCGGCGGAGGTGCGGCCTTGGGCTCGCCGGCGGGAGTGACGACCCCGTCATTCACGAGTTCGAGTGGCTCCATGGCCGATCGCTCCCTCCTCTGAAGCGTCTTGAGAACGAAACGACCGTGGGCGGCCCGAAGGCCGCCCACGTCCGATCGTTGCGACTAGAACACGAGTGGGATCACTCGGCGTCCCAGGCGGCCTTCACGCGCGACTGGAAGTCGGCCCAGTCGATCGTGTCGCCACCGATCGCCCGCTGGAGCATCTGGCCAAGGCTCTCGCCCTGGATGCCGGCGGGCAGCAGGTCGGCGCCGTCGTACCGGATCTCGTCGGCGTTCTTGAGGGATTCAGCCTCTCGAACGACCAGTTCGTTCGGGTAGGCGCTCGTCTCGACACCCGTGTGTGGCGACACGATGGCGCCCGTGCCCGCCCAGACCGCGTTTGCCTCGGGCGTGACCACGTAGGCCATGAACGCCTTGGCCCCCTCGCTGTCGGTCAACGCGCCGACGACGTCACCACCGAACGTGGTCAGGTCGGCCGTGTTGCCAAGCGTGGGGAACGGGAACCAGTCGATGGTCTCACCGATCACGAGCGCGGTGTTCGTCTGGCCGGTGGCGATGCCACCGACGAACCCGCCCTCGTAGAAGGTGGCGGCCTCAGGCTCCGGCTTGAAGACCTGCGCGATCGCGTCGGTCCAGGCACGTCCGACCGCCGCATCGATGCCACCGACGACGTAGTCGTCGTTGATGACCTCGAGCATCGTGTCGACGTCCTTCTGGACCGTCGGATCCGCCCAGTCGCCCTCGGCGCTGAACAGCTTGTCGTAGGCCTCGACGCCGGCCTGGCGGATGTAGATGTTCTCGAACCAGTCGGTCAGGTTCCAGTCGTCCTTCGCCCCCAGCGCCATCGGCCCGGAGTCTGGCCTTTGAACTTGTCCAGCGTCGACTTGAACTCGTCCCAGGTCGCGGGATTGGTGGTGACGCCGGCCGTCTGGAAGACGTCCGGGCGATACCACATCGTGCCCTTGTTGTTGTACTTGGCCGGCACCGCGTACAGCTCACCGTCGACGGTGCCCGCGGCCAGGAAGCCGGCCGGGTAACTGCTGCTCAGACCGGCGGTGTCGACGCCGAGGTCGGCGACCTTCTTGAGCGAGCCGTCCTTGGCGAACCGGCGCAGGAAGCCGATGCCCGGGATGATCGCGATGTCCGGTGGATTGCCACCGGTGATCCGCGACTGCAGGGTCGTGGAGTACGTCTGCCGGTCGGCCTCGTAGTTGACGCCCCAGCCGGTCTTGGCCGTGAAGTCCTCGAGGACGGCCTGGAACGCCGCCTCCTCGCTGCCACCCCACAGCGACAGCACGTTGAGCGTGCCTGCCGAGCCGCTGGTGACCGGGCCACCGCTGGCGCCCGACGCGGGAGCGCCGTCCGACGCGGGGGCAGCCGGCGAACCGGTGCCGCCGCCACCGCATGCGGCCGCGACGAGCGCGCCCACCAGCAGTAGCGTCGGGATTTGTAGGGATCTGGTCATCGACTCCTCCTCAGAGCGAAACCGTATGCCCGCCGATGGGCGGGCGTTCGAACATGTCCTGCGACTGGTCGTGCGAGCACGATCACTCGCGACTCCTCCGCCGGTGTCGACGAGCCGGCCGATGTCTCGTCACGCATCTGCTGACGTCGACCGGGCCTTGTCGCGACCGGTTCTCCCGCCGTCCACCCAAACGGTGCGGAACGGTCGGAAGGTGCGCACGAGCCTAGAGTCCGCCCGAACGTTCTGTCAACGTTGCGAAGCCATTCACGCGGCGCCGGTCGGGGGTGCACCTGACGCCGCGCCCGGCGCCGGCGTCCCGAGACGCAGCTGGACCGTCCGGATCTCCCATGGACCTAGGTCGAGATCGAGCCGGTCGTCGGCTGTCGCGAGCTCGGCGCCCGGGCGGCCGAGCAGGTCCGCTTCGCGGGCGGACGCCAAAGGCAGGTGCACCGTGGCACGCCTGGGAGCGGGTGATTCGTCGACGATCCGGAGTTCCAGGTGGTCGTCCCGGCGGCGGAGCGAGCTCAGCACGACCCCGGCCCCTTCCAGCCGGAGGCCTGGGACGTCGTCGCCACGGCCGTCTGTCGGCCCCGTTCCCCGGATGACCGTGAACGCGTGACGATAGGCCTCGGCCGCGGCGACCGTGCCGCCCTCCGCCCAGCCGCCGTCATGTGGCAGCAGGGCGAACCCGAATGTCCGCCGACCGGGGAGCTGGGCGGCGGGCACTGGGACTTCCGGGCCGGCTGGGTCCTCGCGATACGGATTGGCGTTACGACTGATCAGTCCGAACGAACGCAGCAGCGTGAGCGCGAGCTCTCGACCCTCGACGACCTCGTACTCCGTGACCTGGTCGAGCAGCACGCTGCAACCGACGACGCTGACGAAGCCGACCGCTGGGAATGTCGGAAGGGGGACTTCGCCATGTCCGCCCTCCGGCGCGAGCCCACGTTCCACGACGGCGAACTGGCCGTCGGCCGCGGAGGACTCGACGGGCGCCGGCAGCGGGAGGTGCCAACGAACGCGGTGGTCGCGCGAGCCGTTCTCGAACTCGATTTCGGACGCGCACGAACGGCTCGGCCGCCCGCAGCTCGAGGGTCGTCACGACGTCGGTCGGGACGGCGATGTCGCTCCGACCGGTGGCGTCGGCGGTCAGATCGCGCGGCCAGCCGTACCGGCGGGTGATGACGAGCTCGCCGCGCACTGGACCAGCCGCGACATGACGGACATCGACGGCATCTGGGCGCTGCACCAGGCGGTCCTCAGCGGGCGGCCCGTAGTTGTAGCTGTCGCCAGCGTCGCCACCGTCGACGACGCGACCGACGCCGTCGAGGACCGCCCCGCCACCGGCCAACCGAAACGTCCCGTCGTTGCCTACGGAGACCTCGACCAGCCCGTTGGTCATGCTGCGATCGTCGACCTCGACCGGGTCCGCGATCGCCTCCTCGAAATCGGATCCGCCCTCGACCTCGCTTGCCCATGCGTACCCAAGGGCCGGCGCAGGCACCGATCCGAGGACACGCCGGCGCTTAGTGACCTCGAGCACGACGTCCCATACCGCGTCCGGGTGCTTGCCGCCTTCCGTCTCGAGGGTCGCTACCAGTTCCTCAGCGTCGAGCTCGGCAGGCTCGGCGACACGGTCGACGTGGATCTGCATCCGTGGCGGATCCGTGCTTGCGTCGATCTCTGCGCCGTTGATGAGCCGCCCCAGCAGTTCGCGGCCGTGGCGCCGGCGCCGGAAGAACTCGCCGATCCCCGAGCCGCGCACGCGGAACACCGCATCGACTGCGCCCTCGCGCGAGAGCTCCTGGGTCGCGATGGTCCGATCGCCGACCCGCAGCGCGACCGATGACCAGCTCGCCGGCACGGCGAGGTCGAGCTCGACGACGTCGGACCGATCGGTCGGGGAGGGGTTGACGACCGCCCACCCGTCGCCTGGAACGGCCGCGGCGATCCGCTTCAGGACACCCCCGATCAACCCCGACGCGATCTGCTCGGCCTCGGCGTACCGACCGATGACCTGGGCGACGACCGCGTCGTGCGAGCAGCCGCAGATCGAATTGTGGGCGGAGTTCTCGATGAGCCGGCGCCACGCCAGCTCCAGCAGCCGGCCCGGCCAACCGCCGCCGTGGAGCGCGCTCAGGGGTTCCGCGTACCGCTCGATGGCCCGCTCGGCGCGCGCCGCGGCGGACTTGAGGTCCACCCGCGCCGAGACGACGTTCATGAGCATGTTCGCGCGCGCGCCGGAGCGGAGTTCGCCGTCCCAGGTCGGCATGTCGCCGTGCGGCCCCGGGTGACGCTCGCGGTCGCGCTCGAGGTACTCGGCCAGCGTCGCGAGCCGCACCTCGACGTCGCCGTCAGCCGCGTTTACTAGATCGACGAGGTCGGCCAGCTGGGGAGAGGGCACGGCATGGTCGGTGCCGTACATCGCCAGCAACGAGCGATCGCCGTACGAACCCGCGTGGAGCCGGCGGTATTCGCCGAGCTTGGGCCCGAGGCGCGCCGGAACGTCGAACAGGTAGGCGCCGTTGCCGTAGCCACCGACCAGGTATTCGGTCTCGACCGTCGAGCCGTCCGGCGCGCGCCAGGTGAACGCGTGGCGGTCGATCGCGGCCGGCACGCCGCGCCATACGACCGCGCGCTCGATGCCGGCCCGCCGCAGGATCTGGGGCATCTGGGCGATGTGCCCGAACATGTCGGGCAGGTAGCCGACCCGCATCGCGCCACCGAGCGACTCGGCCCGGGCCCAGCCGAGCTCGAGGTTGCGCACGATGGTCTCGCCGGACACCAGGAACTCGTCGAGCAGGATCTGCCACGGTCCGATCGCCAGCCGACCCTCGGCGATCAGCCGACGGATGACCGGTTCCGCCTCCGGCCGCACCTCGAGGTAGTCGTCGACGGTGGCGGCCTGCCCGTCCAGGGTGAATCGGAGCCGCGGGTCGCCGTCCATCCGCTCGAGCAGCTGGTCGATCAGATCGACGAGCCGCATGCGGAACACCTGGAACGGCTCGTACCACTCACGATCCCAGTGGGTGTGCGGGACGAGGTGGACGACCGCTCGATCGGTCACGCGGCTGCCTCGCCACCGATCTCGACGCCCTGCCTTGCGGCCAGCGCCGTGATGGCCCGCTGGCAGGTCACGATGTCCGCGCGTCCATCGGCGAGCCCGGCAAGCGGTCGGTCGCCGTCGACGACCAGCGAATGGAAGGCGAGCAGCTCGGTCTCGAACGCCTCGTCGATCGACGTCCACACGTCGTCCCGGCGTCCGCCGCCGTCGCTCGTCGTGATGCGCAGGATGGTCGGCCGATGGAGCAGGTAGGGCGACGGGAAGGCCAGCTCGATCGTCGCCTGCTCGTACACCACGCGCACCTCCTCGCGGTAGGCCGCGTAGTCCGGCAGGAAGTGCCAGCGGATCGAGACCCGGCCGTCGGCGGGCAGCGAGCCCGTCAGCTCGACCGACGGCGGCCAGGCACCGGCGGGCCACGCTGTCAGGCCGTCGATGGCCGTGGGGTCGCCGGCGAACGCCCGGACGAGCGCCAGCTCATGGACCACGCTCCCCAGCAGTATGTCGCTGTACAGGCGTCCGAACGCCTCGGCGGCGGCGTCACCCAACGCCGCACGACGCAACCGCTCGGTCTCGGCTGCGAGGGTCGAGCGCACGCCGTCCGGCACGTCCGCGGGCGGTGGCAGCAACCGGGCATGGGCCAGCTGGGACTCCGAGCTGGGGTGGAGGACGGTCACCTCGATCGCCCGGGGCGTGCCGAAGCCTCCGTCCGCGGCAACCTCGCGAGCCCGCAGCACCGCCGGGTCGTACAGCTTCATGTAGCCGACCTGGAGGCGCGCTCGCTCGTCCGTCCCGAGTCGGGCGCCGATCGCGTCGGTCTCGGCGAGCGTGAAGGCGAGTGGCTTCTCCGCGAAGACGGCCAGACCGGCGTCGAGGCCGGTCACGACCGCCGTCCCGTGCGAGCCCGAGGTGAGGATCAGCAGCCCGTCGAGATCACCTGCGCCGACCAGCTCGTCGAGCGTGCCGAACTGCCGGTCGCGGCCGACCCGATAGCGCTCGCCGAGGGCTGCGGTGAGCGTCGGCGACAGGTCGGCGATCGCGGCGATCGAGAACGCATCACGGCAGGCGCTCGATCAGGGGCAGATGGACGGCCTGCGCCACCGCACCCAGCCCGACGATCCCGAGCCGGACGCGGTCGGTGGGCGCACCGAGGCCCGGCTGGGACGTCATGAGCGCCGAGTATATCGAGGGGCCCGTGCCGTAGGCTGTCCGCCATGACGAACGGTGCCGGGGCTGCCGGCTATCGCCCCGCCCCGGTCACCGGAGCCGCGTTCGGCGACGACTGGTGGCGCAACGGGATCATCTACCAGATCTACCCACGCAGCTTCGCCGACAGCGACGGCGATGGGACCGGCGACCTGCACGGGATCATCGACCAGCTCGGCTACCTGACCGACCTCGGTGTCGACGCGATCTGGCTGTCGCCGATCTACCCGTCACCGGGGCTCGACGTCGGCTACGACGTCAGCGACCACACGTCCGTCGACCCGGTATTCGGGACCGACGCCGACTTCGATCGCCTGGTGAACGAGGCCCACCGCCGCGGCGTCCGGGTGATCCTCGACCTCGTCATGAACCACACGAGCGACCAGCACGCCTGGTTCCAGGCCAGCCGCGCGTCGCGCGATAACCCGTACGCGGACTGGTATCTGTGGCTGGACCCGACCGGCTGGGACGCGGACGGCCGCCCACTCCCGCCGAACAACTGGCTGTCGTGGTTCGGCGGGTCGGCGTGGGAATGGGACGAGCAGCGGCAGCAGTTCTACATGCACACGTTCCTCGTCGAGCAGCCGGAGCTGAACTGGCGCAACCCCGATGTCGAGCGGGCGCAATTCGATATGGTCCGCGGTTGGCTCGACCGCGGCGTAGACGGCTTCCGGCTGGACGTCTTCAACGCGTTCCTCAAGCATCCCGAGCTGCTCGCGAACCCCGAGATCGAGGGCGCCACCCTGTGGGCGCGCCAGCAGCACCTGTACGACCGCGATCAGCCCGACTTCCCCGAGCTCATCGGGCGGTTCCGATCGATCGTCGACGAGGCCCCAGGTCGGATGTCGGTCGGGGAGCTGTTCGCCAGCGAGGCCGAGCGGGCCGTCGTGCTCACGACCGAGCGCCACATGGTGTTCGACTGGGCGCTGCTCGCTGCTCCGTGGTCCGCGGAGGCGTACGGCGACGCGATCTGGTTGCGCGAGAAGATGTTCGGTGACGACCGCTGGCTGGCCAACGTGCTGTCCAACCACGACCAGTCACGCCACGCGACCCGCCTCGCCGAATCGGCCCGCATCGCCGACACCGACGCCGTCGCCCGAGCCGCCGCCGTCGTCCTCCTCACGATCCGTGGCACCCCGTTCCTCTACTACGGGGAGGAGATCGGCCTGCGCGACGTCGCCATCCCGGTCGACGAGATCATCGACCCGCCGGCGCGTCGCGCGCTCATCGACCCCGACTTCGAGTGGTGGAACCGCGATCAGTGCCGCTCGCCGATGCCGTGGGCGGCCGGTACGGGGCACGGCTTCACGACCGGCCGGCCGTGGCTGCGCTTCGGCGAGGATGCCGCGACCCGCAATGTCGAGCGGCAGAGCGGCGATCCAGGCTCGGTGCTGTCGACGTACCGGCGGCTCATCACGCTGCGCCGATCGAACGACGCGCTGCGTTCCGGCACGCTTCGCCTGGCGCGGACCGGGACGCCGGATGTGCTGGCGTGGCATCGCGAGGCGCCCACCGAGCGGATGCTCGTCGTCGTCAACTTCGCCGACGCGCCGCGCGACACCCGGGTTGCGGCCGAGGGCACCTACCAGGCCGTCGGCGGGTCGCATCTGGACCCTGCCGCCCCGGGTGCGGACGGCGCGCTCCAGCTTCGACCGCTCGAGGCGGTGGTCCTTCGCGCTGTCTGAGGCGCCTGCTGCGCGCTGCTAGGATTACCCGACTCCCGTCCATCGCACGCCTCTGGGAGGTCTCCCGGTGCCGCTCGATTTCCTGAAGCGCAAGAACGTCCCCGAGCCCGGCGCGCCGCAGCCCGCGACCCCCGCGCCGACCGGCTCGATCGTGATGCCCGAGGAGGTCGTCGCCCAGGATTTCCAGCTCAAGCTCTACTACGCCGGCAAGACGAGCGAGGGCGTGCGGATGAAGGCCGGCCCGCAGGCCATGGCCGAACTGCCGTCGATGCTCGCCGGGCTCGCGAAGGACGAGATCGAGGTCGTCGAGCCCTTGCCGATCGAGTTCAGCCAGGCGACGCCCACGATCGCTCATCCGTCCGAGGCGATGCAGTGGCTCAACGCCCACCACATCCACTCACCGGTCACCCGCCACGCGCTCGTGGTCCTCGAGTCGATCGACGCCGTCGATCTCGCGTTCGACACCTTCGTCTGTTCGCTGCTCGACGGGGAGACCGACACGAGCGGTTACCCCGAGTACAACGCCGTGGTCGGCGGCGTCGCTGCCCACTGGGACGAGGCGACCGGCGACATGATCTGCCGTGCCGTCGTCGGCTGGGGCGGCCGCGGGGTCCGCGGCGACACGGATCGCATCGGCAACAAGCTGCTGGCCGGGATCCTGACCAACATCCTGGCCAATCAGCACGCCGTCGGTCTGACGGCGATCGAACGGCCGGTCCCTGCTGCCGGTCGTGGCGGTCTCGTGTGTGCCCACTGCGGCTTCGCATCCGCGCACGAGCGAGCGTTCTACTGCCCCAAGTGCGGCATGCGCCTGCTGCGCGGCTGAGCGCCCGCCGCCCGAGATGCCCCTCTACGATTACGATTGTGCCGCGTGCGGTCGTCGGTTCGAGACGATCCACGGGCTGTACGGCGATCCGCCGACCGTCTGCCCGCTGTGTGGCTCGGGGCCGGTGCGCAAGGCGATCGGCGCACCGGCAGTCCACTACAAGGGCTCGGGCTGGGCCAAGAAGGAGCGCCGCGCCAAGCCGGCCTCGACGACGTCGGCATCGGGCGACGGAAGCGAAGGCTCGTCCGACTCGTCGCCGGGCGAGGCCGGGAGCACGACGAAGGAGACCAAGCCAACGACCCCGAAGAGCGGATCCGACCGGGTCGAACCCGCCGTCGCCGTCGACGGCCAACCCCGACTGAGTCGATGGCGTCGGGCGCCGACTGGATCACGCTGGCCGAGGCCCAGGCCATCCTGGCCGCCGCCAACGTCCGCTTCACGACGTCCACGATCGGCGGCTGGGCACGAGACGGCAAGCTGCAGAGCATCAAGCTCGGGGGCCGGCGGTTCGTCCGGCGTGGAGAGATCCGCGGCCTGATCGCCGCGCCGCGCCGCGTGAGCGCGGAGGCGATCCAACCGTCGCTCTTCGAGGATCGGCGGGGCTGACCGCAGGCCGATGGATCCCGCCAAGATCCTCGAGAAGGTCCTCGATGAGCCACGGGTGGCCGAGTTTCGGCAGGTGCTCGACGTCTATGGCCGGGCGCCGGGAGGACTCCTCGCGAATGGCCTGGCGTTCACGACGCTCTTCGCGGTCGTCCCGATCGCGCTGGTGACGCTCGGCGTGGCCGGCCTGCTCGTCGACGAGCCGGCGGTCCAGGAGCAGCTCGCCCAGGCGTTGGGCGCGATCGTGCCGCCCGTGGCCGAGCTCGTCGAGCAGGCGCTCATGTCGATGGCCCAGGGCGCGGCGGTCACCTCGATCATCGGTGTGCTCGGACTCATCTGGACCGTCAGCCAGTTCTACGTGACCCTCGACGTGGCATTCGCGCGGATCTTCACCGACCGCCCCGAGCGCGACGTCCTGCGCAGGACTGCCCGCGGTTTCGTATGGGTCGCCGGCCTGGTCGGCGTCGTGGTCGCGCTGATCGTCGCCGGATCGCTGGCGGCCGCTGCCGAGGCCTTGCTCCCGACGACGACCACCGCCCTCACGGTCCTGGGCCGGGTCGTCACATCGCCGCCCGTCGTGATCCTCGTGACGGTGGGGGTCGTCGCTCGTCATCTACGTCGTCGTGCCGCCGCGGTCGCCGTCAGTCCGCGCTGCCGTGGTGCCCGCGATCGCGGCAGGGACCGGGATCTACCTTCTGGGCCAGGTGTTCCTGTTCGTCGCGCCCCGCGTGGTCGGGGTCGCGGCGCTGGCCGGTCCGCTGGCGACGGCGTTCATCGCGCTGGCCTGGTTGTCGTTCTCGTTCCAGATCCTGCTCCTGGGAGCGGCCTGGGTGCGTGTCCGTGACGACGCCGACACGGCGGCTGAGGAGTCAGCCCTGCCGGGTGCCGCAGCGCCGGCAGAACCGGGCGTTCGCGGAGAGTGACAGCCCGCAGCTGACACACGGCTGCACGCCACCGGCCGGCTTGGCGCCGGCGACGGGACCGGTGCTCGTCGACTTCGCGGGCGGATTCGGCCCACAGGGCCTCGATGCCGCCGCTGGCAGCGGGCGGTCGACCCAGGAACGGCAGACCCGCGGCCGATGGCGGGCGCGGCCACTCCGGCTGGCTCGGCCACTCCGGCTCGGCGCTCGCCGCGATGGGCTCGGCCGCCGATGGGCCGGGCGGGAAGGGCGATTGCTGCGGCGCGAGCGGCTGATCCGCGGCGGGCGGCTCCGGGGCGACGATCTGCCAGGTCGGCTGGTACACGACGTCGTCTCGTGGCTCGGCGGCCGCAGCCTGTGCGGCGGCCTCGGCGGCCGCAGCCTGCGCGGCGGCCTGGGCGGCGGCGCGAGCCTGGGCCTCCGCGGTCGCGCGAGCCTCGGCTTCAGCCGCCTGGGCAGCCGCCCGAGCTTCGGCTTCCGCGGCAGCACGCATGGCCTGCTCGGCAGCCACGGCAGCCGCTCGAGCCTCCGCATCTGCCGCGGCGCGAGCCTCGGCTTCCGCTGCCTGTGCTGCCGCTCGCGCTTCGACGTCGGCGGCCTCAGCCGCCGCGGCCTCCGCCGCCGCGCGCGATGCCGCTGCCTCGGCGGCATCTGCCTCCGCGGCCGCAGCCTCAGCCGCGGCGGCCATCGCGGCACTGGCGGCCGCGCTCTTCTCGCGCTCGTATGCAGCGATCTGCTCGTCGATGTCGTCGCCCGGTCGGAAGCGATTCAGCAGGTCGCTGGTATTCGCGGCGGCCGCCGCGGCCAGATCGTCGAGCTGGTCCCCGGCCGCATCCGGCGGCGCCGTTTCAACGGGTGGGGCGGGCGCGGGTGGGGCGACTTCCACCGCCGGCGCGATCGGCTCGAGGTGCTCAGGCTCGGCCTCGATCGCAGCCTCGAGCGGCGCCACCTCAGCTGCGACCTCATCGACGTCAGCCGCGACCTCGTCGACGGCTGGCTCGCTCTCGACCGCCGGCTCCAGTCCAGCCGCCCCGGCGACGGCCTCGAGTCGGGCGGCCGCGTCGATGACCTCCTGGAACGTTTCCGGTCCATCGGCGGCGCTCGCGTCGTGTGTGAGGTCGGAGGTCGGCCAGGCCATCGGCTCGGGCTCCGGCCAGGCCATGTGCTCAGCCTCGGGCCATGCCATCGGCTCCGCCGTGGCCGCTGCCTCGGCGCCATTCCCGTTGCGGTCGTGGAGGCCGATCGCCTCCGGACCGGTGAGCGTGACCGCGCCACCGGCACCGACGTTGCCGAACGGCGCCGGCAGGACCTCGTGGCCCAGGTGCGGGCGCACACGACAGGCACCGGCCCTCGGCCTCATTCCAGCAGTTGCCGCAGGTGTACTGGCGACAGCTCATGCAGAAGTTGAACGTCTTGTGGAAGGCGTCGAGCTGCTGCGACGTCTGCTCGCGGTCGGTCTCGTTGCGCGCCGCGGCCATCGCCTCGTCCATCGACGTGTCGTCGGACAGCACGAAATTCTTGAGACCGCGCGACATCACCTTGAGGCCCTTGAGCCGGGGGCCTCGCGGGGACGCGGATTCGAACGTGTACCGCGTCCCGCAGCGTTCGCAGAATGATTCGGTCAGGATCTCCGGCATCGAGTCCCCGGGGGATGTGCGCTGGACGAGTTCGGACAGCGGGGCGCCGAACAGGGGCGAGAGTATAGCGCAGGGCCTTCCACGCCCCTCCGCCGGGGGTACTCCACCGAGCGCGCGGATGGTCCGGTGCGGTGCCCGAAGGGTCGGGAGGGACCCCTCTGCTAGTCTGCGACCGACCATGCCGCCGTTCGCCGCCATCGAGCGGTTCTTCGAGCGCCTCTTCGAGCGTCCCTCTGCACGTCTCTTCCGCGCCCGATTGCAACCGGTCCAGCTGCAGCGGCGGATCGAGCGAGCGATGGAATCCGAGCGCCTCGCGACCGCCGACCGAACGCTGGTCCCCAACCGCTTCGTCGTCCACCTGAATCCGGCAGATCTCGAGGGGTTCGGCGACATGATCGCCTCGCTGGCGTCGGAGCTGGCGGACGGCGCGCTCGTCTTCGCCAGGACGCGGCGCTACACGCTGGTGGACCGACCGCGGGTCACGCTGGTCGCCGACCCCGGGGTGGTGCGTACGGACATCCGCGTGGTCGCCCGGTTCGCGGACCCGATCGCGGGCCACCAGCGAGGGTCCGGTCCCGCGGGCGACGACGAGCTGGACGACCGACCTGGACGGGACGCCGGCGCTCGACAGCCCGCTGCGTCGTTTCGGGGACCGGACGAGGGCAGCGTCGCCGTCCACAGCGACACCATGGTCTTCACGGTGCCACGGCCGAGTGCACCCGCCGCGCGACTGCGGATCATCGAGCGCGACGGCGAGGAGCACGTCCACGAGTTCGATGGCTCGGGCCTGACCATCGGGCGGGCGGCCGACAACGACCTCGTGATCTCTGACAGCCGAGTGTCGCGGCATCATGCTCGGATCGTCGGGCGGCGCGGGACGCTCGTGTACGCCGATCTCGGTAGCACCAACGGCTCCCGCGTCAACGGCGTCCAGGTCGGCGAGCTCGTGCTCGGCGCGGGCGACCGCATCGAGCTCGGGGACACCGTGATCATGGTCGAGGTCGCCGGGGACGTCACCTGATGGACGGCCTGCTGCTCATCGTCTGGGTCGTCCGGCTCGCTGTTCCTGGCGCTGCTCTACCTCTTCCTCGCGCGCGTCGTGCGCTCGCTGTTGCGCGACCTGCGCGCAGCCGCGCGCGAACCCGGCGCGTCGCTCGGTCGGCTGGTGGTCATCGAGTCGCCGGGCGATGATCCCGAGGTCGGGCGCTCGTTCGATCTCGACGTGATCACCACGCTCGGTCGCGACGTGAACAACGCCATCGTCGTCGAGGATCCGTTCGCCTCGGCCGATCATGCCGTCCTGACGTATCGCGGTCGGAGCTGGTACGTGGAGGACCTCGGCAGCACCAACGGCACCTTCATCAACGGGCGGGCAGTCGCATCGGTCGCGCCACTCGGGTTCGGCGACGAGGTCTCGATCGGCCAGGTCCGGCTGCGGCTCGAGCGAGCCCGGCCTTCGTGACAGGCGCAAGCCGGCCGGCCGCACGCGTCGAGCTGCCGCGCATCCTGGGCGATATCCATCCGCGGCCGCGCTGGACCGAGCTGGGCCTGCTGGGGATCGCGGCGATCGCGCTCGTCGCGGGTAGCCTGTCGCTCGGCGCCGGCCTCACCGGTCGGCTCGTGCTCCATGCGCCGCTGAGCCTGACGATCTACCTCGTGGCGCTCGGCATGGCGCATCTTGCCCAGGTCCTCGCCGGGCGCAGATCGGACGAGGTCCTGCTGCCGGTCGTCGGCCTGCTCGGCGGGATCTCGCTGCTGCTGATGCAACGCCTGCCGCAGGACCTCGTGACGATGGAGCTCGGCGATACGACGCTGGGTCTGGGCGATGTCCAGCTGCTCTGGCTCGTCCTGGCGATCGGCATCGCGACCACGCTCGGCATCGTGGTCCGCTCGGACAGCTGGCTGCGCCGGTACAAGTACACCTGGGCGGCCGCCGGCATCGCGTTGCTGCTGCTGACATTCGTGTTCGGCTCGGACGTGGCCGGGCAGCGCCTCACGCTGCGCATCGGTCCGATCGCGGGCCAACCGTCCGAGCTCCTGAAGGTCATCCTCGTCGTGTTCCTGGCCGGCTACCTATCGGAGAACCGGCCGTTGCTCATCGAGCAGGACACCAGGCTCGGACCGCTCCGCCTGCCGCCGCTCCCATACCTCGCACCGATGGTGGCCATGTGGGCGATCGCGCTCGGCATCGTGGTCATCCAACGCGATCTCGGCGCGGCGTTGCTGTTCTTCGCGGTCTTCCTGGCACTCGTCTACGCGGCGACCGGGCGGCTCAGCCTGGTCGTCATCGGGTCGATCCTGTTCTTTGCCGGCAGCGCGCTCATGGCCAACCTGTTCGACCACGTGCGCGCGCGCGTAGACATCTGGCTCGACCCGTTCGTCGACCCGCTGGGGACCGGCTATCAGGTCGTCCAGTCACTGCATGCGTTCGCGCGAGGTGGACTGCTCGGTACGGGGCTCGGCGAGGGGTTGCCGATGGTCGGCGGGCGGCTCCCGATCCCCGAGGTCCACACCGACTTCCCACTCGCCGCGCTCGGGGAGGAGCTGGGGCTGGTCGGCGTCATCGCCATCCTCGGGCTGTTCTTCGTGCTGATCGAGCGCGGCCTGCGCATCGGGGCAGCCGCAGCCGACGACTTCCGGGCGATCCTCGCGACGGGCCTGGCGCTGGTGGTCGGTGTCCAGGCGTTCATCATCGCCGCGGGCAACCTCAAGGTGCTGCCGCTGACCGGCGTGACGCTGCCGTTCATAAGCTACGGCGGCTCGTCACTGCTGGTGAATGCCATCGTCGTCGGGTTGCTGCTCGCGTTGTCCGACAAGGGGGTCGAGCCGCCACCACCGCCGACCGATGTGCGGCGCTGGCGCGATCGACTCCGGCGACGGGCGACCTGATGGTCCTCGCCACGTCGTCCCGCCGCCGGCCGCTAGGGCGGACCATCTTCCACGTCGCCCTGGTCCTCGCGTTCGCGTTCGCCATCCTGGCCGGGGCGGGCGGCTACTGGGCCGTCGTCCGCTCGTCCGACCTCACGCGCTCGCCCTACGACCCTGCCGTCATCGCGGCGTCGCGCACGGTGCCGCGCGGCCGCATCCTCGACCGCGAAGGCAACTCCCTCGTCCGCAACAAGGAGGATGCGAACGGGGAGCTGTACCGCGCCTACAGCGGCGACGCCATCAGCCACGTCATCGGGTACGCGTCCGGCCGCTATGGCCGTGCCGGGCTCGAGCTCGCGTACGACGCGGAGCTATCAGGTCTCGCCGGCGACCCGCTGGCAGATGCGCTGCGCAAGTTCGGCACCGACCCCTACGATCCCAAGGATCTCCACCTGGCGCTGTCGTGGGACCTCCAGCGTGCCGCCGTGAATGCGCTCGGCAACCGGCGCGGCGCCGTGGTGATGCTCGATCCGCGCAACGGCGAGGTGCTCGCCCTCGCATCGACGCCGACGTACGAGGCGTCCCTGATCGCCGATCCGGCCACCGCCGATGCCGCCTTCGAAGCGCTGCGCACCGACCCGGCCCAGCCGCTCCTCCCGCGCGCCACCCTTGGCCGGTACGTGCCGGGTTCCGTGTTCAAGATCGTCACCGCGATCGCCGGGCTGGGGTCGGGCGCCATCACGTCCCAGACGACCTACGCGGAACAGCCCCGCGCGGAGCTGGACGGGTTGCTGGTCGAGGGCTTTCGGATCCGGGACGGCCATCACCGGGTGACCGGCAACCGCAGGCTCGACCTGACCGAGGCCACCGAGGTCTCGTGCAACATCTGGTTCGCGTTGACCGGGCTGCAGATCGGCGGTACGGAGCTGGTCGAGTACGCGGGGCGGCTCGGGTTCGGCGCCGCGATCCCATTCGACCTGCCCACGGCCGCGTCGCAGGTCACGGACGGTTCGGGCACCGCACCGGGCGGCTTCGTCGACGACGTCGAGCTCGCGAACGCGGCGTACGGCCAGGCCGAGACGTTCGTGACACCTCTCCAGATGGCGCTCGTCGCCAGCACGATCGCGAACGGCGGCGAGCTGATGCGGCCCCGCATCGTGACCGCGATGAGCGGCAAGGGCGGGACGCGCCAGATCGGCCAGGGGACCCTCGCCCGCGTGCTCGACGCTGGCTCGGCCGCGGCGATCAACCGAGCGATGGTCGCGGCTGTCGAGGGCGATCTGGGGCGCCAGTTCACGACGGGTGCCAAGGTGCCGGGCATCACCACGGCCGGCAAGTCCGGGACCGCCGAGCTCGGCGGTCGGGGCGAGCCACACTCGTGGTTCATCGGCTTCGCCCCCGCCGAGGCGCCGACGATCGCCATCGCTGTCATCGTCGAACAGGCGGGTCGCGGCGCAGAGGTGGCGTCACCGATCGCGGGCGAGCTCATGGAGTTGCATCTGCGCGGGAGTGGCTGATGGTCGAGCCGCCCGATGGCCGGCCGAAGGCGCCGACCGCTGAACGCCGCCCCCGGCCGCTGCTGGAGCGGGTCGGCATGGCGGCCATCGCTGCGGTCATGGCCGCCCTGTTCGGTGGCGTCGCCGTAGCGGCCTGGCTTGGCGGCGAGGGCTTCCTGGCGGTGATGGGCGCGGTCGGCTGCCTCATGACCGTGTGGGTCGGCGGGCTCACGCTGTTCCGCGGCTGATCCGCCGGCCACGGGACGACGAAGTTCGAACGCTTTCGGGCCTCCGGGACGCCATGGGTGTCAGGACGCTCGAGGCGTGGCACCGCGGGAACTGAAAAGACGGAGCCGACGTACTATGCCTTGACGACCGAACCCTGCGGTCCGTCACACCCCACCCCAGTGCCCGTCCCATCGGCGACCTCCCCGCATCGCCGACCGCTGAGAGAGGCTATGTCGAAGATCCAGGAGACCGGGGACAAGGTCCTCGCCAACGTCGAGCGCGTCATCGTCGGCAAACACCACGAGGTCCGTCTGGCGCTCGTCGCCCTGCTGTGCCGGGGCCACCTGCTCATCGAGGACGTGCCGGGCACCGGCAAGACGGTCCTCGCCAAGGCCATCGCCCGCAGCCTCGGTTGTTCGTTCCGGCGGATCCAGTTCACCCCGGACTTGTTGCCGTCAGACGTGACAGGACTGTCGATCTACAACCAGAAGACCCAGGAGTTCGAATTCCGCCCGGGGCCGATCATGAGCCAGGTCGTGCTCGCCGACGAGATCAATCGGGCGACGCCCAAGACCCAGTCGTCCCTCCTCGAGGCCATGGAGGAGCGCCAGGCGACGATCGACGGCATCACCCATCAGATGCCCGATCCGTTCCTGGTCATCGCGACGCAGAACCCCATCGAGTACGAGGGGACGTTCGCGCTTCCGGAAGCCCAGCTCGACCGCTTCATGCTGCGCATCCGCCTGGGCTACCCGCAGCCGATCGAGGAGATCGTGATCCTCGATGAACAGAAGCGCACCCACCCGCTCGAGGAGCTCGAGGAGGTGCTCAGCGTGGAGGCCTTGCGCGGCCTCCAGGACGCCGTCCGCGAGATCTACGTCGACTCGACCGTGGCCGACTACATCGTCCGGGTCGTCGGCGCCACGCGGACCCACCCCGACGTCTATCTCGGCGCGTCGCCCCGTGGCTCGATCGCGTTGTACCGCGCGGGCCAGGCCCTTGCCGGATTGCTCGGGCGCGACTACGTCATCCCTGACGACGTCAAGTCGCTAGCAGAGTCTGCGCTCGCCCACCGTCTGATCATCAAGACGAGCTCGTCGATCCATGACGTCCAGGCGGGCCAGGTCGTGCGCGAGATCCTCGACTCCACGCCGATCGACGGGGTCCGCCCGACCGGTGGCGGCCCGACCGAGATCCGTCCATCGGCGCCGGGCGTCAGGACGCGGCCCGGCGCCTAGCGCCGGCGACCAGGTCCGACAGAGCGGTCCGGCGCGATGTTCCGACGACTGCAGGCCATCGTCCTCGCCACGATCCTCGTCGTGGCCGCCTTCTCGACCGGTTACTCGTTCCTGTTCTACCTGCTGTACCTCGGCATCCTGGTCGTGGGCGGCTCGTACGTGCTCGTCCGGATGGGCCTGTCCGACCTCGAGGCCGGCTATGCGGTGAGCCAGCTCCACGGTCATGTCGGCGACCGGATGCGCGTCACCTACACGCTCCGCAACAGCAGCCGCTTCCCGAAGCCGTGGCTGGAGATCCACAACCCGACGACGCTGCCGGGCGGCCTGCCCGGTCGGGCGATCACCCTGGGCGGCAACAGCGAGCGATCGTGGCTCATCCGGGCACCGCTCACCCGGCGCGGCCACTTCCGGATCGAGCCACTCCACATCCGGACCGGCGACCCGTTCGGCTTCTTCGAGGCGGCCGCCACGGTCGGGCAGGGGATCAGCGTGGTCGTCTATCCACGGCTGGAGCCGCTGCCGATGTGGCGTCTGCCCTCGGCCAGCCTCGAGGGCAGCCACGCGTCACCCGAGCGGACCCTCCAGACCACCCCGCTCGCGACCACCGTTCGGCCGTACGCCCCGGGCGACAGCATGAACCGCATCCATTGGAAGTCGACGGCCCGCCACGGCGACATCCAGGTCAAGGAGTTCGACCTCGAGCAGACGGCCGACGCGTGGATCATCCTCGACCTCCAGCGCGGCATCCAGGCCGGCCGCGGCGAGGAGTCGACAACCGAGGCCGCGATCCGCGCGGCCGCGTCGATCGCTGACAAGGCCCTGAACGAGAACCGGGCCGTCGGCATGACCGTCAATGCCGGCCGGACCGCCTATCTCCCTGCGGACCGCGGCGGCCGCCAGCACCAGAAGGTGATGCAGCTGCTCGCGGCGGTCGAGGCGGACTCGAGCACGCCGCTAGTCGAGACGCTCATCGCCTCGGTAGGCCGGCTCCGGCGCGGCATGACCGCCGTCGTCATCACCGCTTCACAGGACCCCACCTGGATCCGGCCGCTGGCCGCGCTGCGCACGCGCGGCGTGGGTTGTGTCGTGGTCATCGCCGACGCGACGGCCTACGGCCGCGTCGACGCCGAGGCTCGCGCGAAGGCCGAGGGCAGGACGGCTCCAAGCGACCCGGTGGCAGAGGAGCTGGCTGCCAAGCGCCGGCGCGCGCTGTTCCACGCGATGGCGGAGTACGAGCTCAGGGCGCACACGATCGTCCCAGGCCGGGCGCTCGGTGAGGTCCTCGTCTGATGACCGCCACGCGGCAAGGACAGGAGCTGCTCCGCTCGCTCCGCCGGGCGGATGGTTGGTTCACTGTCGGTCTCGTCGTGCTCATCTGCGCGACCCTGGCGTGGTCGCTCGACGACGCCCTGCTCGTCCTGGGTCGTGACAAGTACACCGATTTCCTGTTCTGGGCCGCGATCGGCGGCGTCGCCGCCGGTTTCGTCGGTCCGCTGGTCGGCTGGGGTCGTTGGAAGACGCACCTCGTCGGCGCCGCGTTCGCGGGGCTGTTGGTGCCATTGCTCGTCGGGTGGACGCTGCTGCCGGAAGGCGGATCGTCGGCCGTCCTGTTCCAGCGCACCACTGACAGCGTCGTGCGAGCCTGGTCCGACCTGGTCCTTGCGAGCCGACTGTCGACGATCGAGTACGGCCATCACCTGTTCGTCCTCGGCCTGGTGACGTGGGCGTCGTCGCAGTTCGCGAGCTATGCCGCGTTCGGCCACCGCCGACCGATCAATGCCGTCGTGGTCATCGGGCTGCTCCTGATCGCGAACATGTCGTTGACGGTGCGCGACCAGCTCACGTACCTGGTGATCTTCTCGATCGCCAGCCTGTTCCTGCTGGTGCGGTTCCACACGCTCGATGAGCAGGCCGACTGGCTGCGAAGGCGGATCGGTGATCCGGCGACCATCTCGGCGCTCTACCTGCGCGGTGGGACGGTCTTCATCATCGCCGCCATCAGCGGCTCGCTGCTGTTGACCAACGCCGCCTCCTCCGCGCCGCTGGCCGGCGCATGGACGCGATGTGGGCGCGCGCGTCATCGAGTGGGGCCAGTTCCTCGAGAAGTTCCTGCCGGCGTCGCGGTCGAGCCGCTCGATCGGTACGACGTTCGGGGACACTACTCGCATCGGGCTCACCTGGAACACGTCCAACGATCCGGAGCTCAGGGTCGAGTTCCCGGCGGACGAGAAGAACCCGCCGTTCCTCGCGGCCGCCTACTACGACGTGTTCCAACTCTCCGGCTGGGTCTGGGGTCCCGGGACCGACGTGCCGCGCGAGGCAGGCCAGGATATGCTCGCCGGGACCGCCGAGGCTGTGCCGCAAACGGGCCGGCGGACGCTCGTTACCACGGTGACGCCCGCCTATGCCAGGCGAGAGATCTTCGCGCCGGGGCTGCCGACCACGCTGAGCCAGGTGTCGAACCTGCGCGTGATCGGCGAGGGCGGCTACATGTCGGGTATCGAGCGCGAGCCATCGAGCGAGGCATATGCGATCGCCACCCTGGTCAATGCGGACGAGAAGAGCGGCGGTTGGACCGAGGAGCGGTTGCGCGCCGCCGGGCAGAACTATCCGGCCGAGATCGTCGCGCTGTACGGGAAGGACACGCTGCCGCCCGGTTCGCTCGGGCCGAAGGCTGCTGAGCTCTTGGCGGAGATCCTCGCCAACGCCGGGTCGGACAACCCATACGACCTGACCAAGGAGATCCGTGACACGCTGCGTGACTCGTCGCGGTTCGAGTACGACGCAGACATCAGCGATCGGCCGTGCGTGGATGCATCGATCGCCGAATGTTTCGCCGTCACCAAGGCCGGCTTCTGCCAGTACTACGCGACCACGATGGCCGTGTTCCTACGCGAGCTGGGCATCCCGGCACGGTACGTCGAGGGGTTCCTCCCCGGTGCCCCGGACGAGATCGGCGGGGGCCGCACGGTCCGTAGGAGCGACGGCCACGCGTGGGTCCAGGCCTACTTCCCGGGCTACGGCTGGGTCGACTTCGATCCGACCGGCGGACCCGAGCGGGCTGAGCTCGCGCCGATCCCGTCGGGCGAGCCGGTGGCCAGCGGGTCGCCGCGGCCATCGGGCTCGGCGCTCGCGGGCGGGCCGGCCATCCCGTCGTTCCGGGACTTCGATGATGGACAGGGCGGCGCTGGTACGCCGCTCAACCGCAACCAGACACCGGTCGGGCTGTTCATCGCCATGACGATCCTTCTGGCGGTCGTCGTGGGGGCGATCGCGGCAGTCGCCTGGCGGCGCGGGCCGCGCGGCGTGCTATCGGCCGACGACGCGTACGGGTCGGTGTCGCGCCTGGCGGCGCGCCTCGGATTCGGGCCGCGGCCGACGCAGACCGTGTACGAGTACGCGGGCGCGCTCGCCGACGAGCTGCCGATGGTCCGGCCCGAGCTGGAGACCGTGGCGCGCGCCAAGGTCGAGGTGGCGTATGGCGCTCGCTCGCTGGCAGATGATCGGCTGGCGTCGCTCCGTGCCGCGCACCGACGGCTGCGGGTCCAGTTGCTTCGGCTCGTCGCACGGCGCCGCAATCGACCGAGGCGCTGGCGGCGGTAGTTCCCGCGCGCATGCCGCGACCTTGCCACGACCGGTTTCTGCCAAATCCTCGTGTGGCGAGCAGTCGTCAGGGCGCGATGGCTCCCCGGCGCTCATCGCTGCATCGTCATGTACGGCACTGGATACTCCCGTGCGTGGCCACGCCCGCCGCATGCATATCCATACCTGCCGAGCCCGTCGAGTCGTCTGCTCGTCGCCGATCGCTCGTGTGGTGGGCATTTGACGAAAACCGGCGCGGATCCGGGCGCGTTGCCATACGAGCGGCACGGCGAGTCGGTGGTAGCATCGGGCCACGGTGCACGGAGGGCGCCGCCGGGTCCGCGGACAGGACCGAGTCCACCTCCGGTCACGTCGCACCCGCCCGACGATCTCCTTCAGGCCTGCTCGCGGACCACGGGCCGCCGAAAGGAGTCGTCCGATGCCGGCATTGCCACCCCGTCCAGACCTTGACCAGCTGCGAAGGCTCGCGAAGGACCTCGTCCGTGGCGCCAAGGCGGGTGAGCCGTCCGCCGTCGCGCGGATCCAGGCGGTGACCGCCCCGACGACGCTCGCAGGTGCCCAGCTGACGCTCGCGCGCGAGTACGGCTTCCCGAGCTGGGCGCACCTCAAGCGTGCTGTCGAGCGTCGCGAGATCCTCGATGCCCGCGATGTCGACCGACTTCGGGCGATGTTGTCCGATGAGCCCGCTCTGTCGCGGACCACGATGAAGCACTGGGGCGACCATCCCAAAGGCGCCTCGCCCCTGGGTACGTCGCGATGCTGCGCTACGACACGGCGAGCGGCGCCTGGCGCGATATCGATGGCACCGCGCCCATCGCGCGGGCGCTGATCGAGGCGGGAGCCCCGGTCGACGGGCAGCCGGGTGACCCGGAAACGCCGCTCATCACCGCCGCAAGCTACGGCGACGCGGCGGTCGCGCGAGTCCTGATCGATGCCGGTGCCGACCTCGAGGCTCGTGCGACCGATGACGCCGGCGGCGTTCCCGGGGGAACCGCGCTGCTGCACGCCGCCGTGTTCGGCATGACGCCGGTCGTCGACGTGCTCATCGCGTCGGGCGCGCAGGTCCACGGCATCGAGGAGGCGGCCGCGGCCGGAGATGTCACAGGGTGGCTGGACCACGAAACGCCAGACGATGCTCGTGTCCGCGCCCTCGTCATGGCGGCACACCATCAGCGTCTGGACGGGATCGACCAGCTGATCGATGCCGGAGTGCCCGTGGATGCCACCGATCCGGCCTTCGGCGGACACCCGCTCCGGACCGCCGCGAGCGAGGGTCGCCCGGCCAGCGTCCGGCGTCTGCTGGACCGCGGGGCGGACCCGAACCTGCGCGATCCAGAGCGTGGACTCACGCCGCTCGAGCTATGCCGGCGGAGCCGGGCCAACGGCAACGACACGCCGGGCCATGCCGAGGTCGAGGCGATCCTGGCGCCCGTGACGGACGGTGCCGAGCGGCGCACGACCGCCTGAGGACTACAGCGCCCCGCTACGGCTCCGCGCTTCCTGGGCTTCCTGCGCCGCCTCATCGAGGAGGGTCGCGAGATGCCCGGTCAGGTTGTGGGCGCGCAGGACCGGGCGCCCGGCCCGGAACTCGACCACGGTGATCGCCGCGAGGTCCATCGCCCACATCCAGAATCGCTCGAGCGGCAGATCGAACAGCGTCAATAGCATGACCTTGAAGACCCCGTCATGCCCGACCGCGATCGACCACGGATGGGTGGCTCGGGCCCTCCTCATAGCCCGCCACCTGGGAGCGGTCGAGCGTCCCCGGGATGCCGCCCGCGGCCAGCCGCGCCAGCATCGCGGCAACTGCCGGACGCAGGCGCCCCTGGACCTGGGCGATCGACTCGCCGCCCGGCGCCCAGGTCGTCGTCGGCGATCGCCGCCACGCGCCGAGGACGTCCGCGTATCGCGCGCTGATCTCGTCGCGGTGGAGACCCTCCCACTCGCCCTGGCCGATCTCGAGGAAGCCGGGCTCCGGTCGCGCCGGTGGCGATGCCTCGACCTGGCCCAGGATCGCCTCGGCCGTCTGCGCCGCCCGCCGCAGCGGGGAGTGCACGACTTCGCGCAGTGGCCCCATCGGCAGCGGCAACGCGGGTGGATCGTGCGGGTGCGCCAGCCGTTCGGCGACCAGTGCGGCCTGGCGCAGCCCGGTCGGCGACAACGGTGTCTCCGCCTGACCCTGGAAGCGGCCCTCGACGATGAATTCCGATTCGCCGTGCCGCACCAGCACGAGCGTCGCATCGAGCAGGTCGGGGATCAGCGGCGACGTCAATTCGCCCGGCGGCCCGCTCACCTGTCGCCGAGGCGGATGATCCACAGGTCGATGACCGCCTCCTGATCGCGGATGGCCGCCTCGACGGCGGCGGGCACGTCGTCATCGAGCGCCAGGATCATCAACGCGTCCTCGCGCGGGCGCGTCCGCGCGAGATGCATGGCGCTGATGTTCACGTCGGCCTCGCCCAGCATCGCCCCGATCCGACCGACCATCCCGGGCTTGTCGGTGTGGCGGGTGATGAGCATCACGTCGGCAGGCTCCATGTCGAGGCGGTAGGCGCCGAGCCGGGTGATGCGCGGCTCCCCGGCAGCGACCGTCCCGCCCACGGTGATCCCGTGGCCGCCCGGGGCGGCGTCGCTCGACAGCGTCAACTGGGCCGCGTATGCGCCCGCGTCGCGCGTCTTGCGCTCGACGAGCGTGATGCCGCGCGCCTTGGCCAAGGCACCGGCGTTGACCAGGTTGACCCGCTCGGTCGTCACGGTCTCGAGCAGCCCGCGCAGCGCCGCTGCGGTCAGCGGGGAGCCGTCGTGCTCTGCCAGGTCGCCGGCGATCTCGAGCGTCAGCGTGCGCACCCCGCCGCGCGAGAACTGGGCGAAGAACCGGCCCAGGATCTCGGCCAATGGCAGGTACGGTGCGATCGCCTGTGCGGTCTCGGGCGTCAGCAGGGGAGCGTTGACGGCATATCGCGCGCTGCGCCCCTCGAGCACGTCGAGCACCTGCGCGGCGACCTCCTCGGCGACGAGGACCTGCGCCTCCGCGGTCGATGCGCCGAGATGCGGCGTCAGCAGCGTGTTCGGCGCCGCGAGCAGCGGCGAGCCGGTCGGTGGCTCGGTCTCGAAGACGTCAAATGCCGCGCCGGCGAGGTGTCCGGACGCGAGCGCATCGGCCACGGCCGCCTCGTCGACGATCCCGCCGCGCGCCACGTTGATGACGATCGACCCCGGTCGCATGTGGGCGATCTCCGCTTTGCCGATCAGGTTGCGTGTCGCGCGGGTCAACGGGACGTGGACGGTGATCACGTCGGCCCGGCTCAAGAGCACCGCCAGGTCCATGAGCTCGACGCCGTGGTGGGCGGCCTGCTCGGGCGTGACGTACGGGTCCGCGCCGATCACTACCATCTCCATCGCGCGTGCCCGATCGGCGATGGCCTGGCCGATCTTCCCGAGACCGATGATGCCGAGCGTCCGGCCGCGCAGCTCGAGGCCGGTGAACTCGGATCGAGCCCATTCCCCCCGTCGCACGCTCGCGTCGGCCGCCGCCGTCCGTCGGGCGACCCCATACAGCAGGGCGAGCGTGTGTTCGGCGGCCGCGATCGTGTTGCCCGTCGGCGCGTTGACGACCGTGATGCCGGCGCGCGTCGCGGCCTCGAGGTCGACGTTGTCGACACCCACGCCCGCGCGGCCGATGACGATCAAGCGGCTGCCCGCGGTGATCAGCCCGGCGTCGACCTGGACCTGGCTGCGGACGATCAGCGCGTCGTAGTCGGGCAGGATCGCCGCCAGCTCCTCGCGGGTGCAGTCGATACGCTCGTCGACCTGATGTCGGGCGGCGAGGAGGTCGATGCCCTCCCGCGCCACCGACTCGGCGACGAGGACCCTCACGCGCGGGTCCCGGCGACCGTGAAGCTGGCGATGCCCTCGTGGGCCAGTGCGGCTCGCTGGGCGGCCGCCACCGCCGCGCCGGGCTCGACCGGCCGTCCGCTCTGGAGGGAGACGATCTCGAGCGTGCTCATGGCGCCCAGGATCTCCTCGAGCGTGACGGAACCCAGGTGGCCCACCCGGAAGATCTTGCCGGTGAGCTTGCCCTGGCCACCGGCGAGAACGACGCCGCGCCGCTTGACCTCGGTGTTGAAGGCCTTCCAGTCGAGACCGTCGGGCACGGTCGCGGCCGTGACCGTCCGCGAGTAGTGGCGCTCGTCGGCGAACAGCTCGAAGCCGAGCGCTGCCAGCCCGGCGCGCGTCGCGGCGGCACACGCCTCGTGGCGGGCGAAGATCGCGTCGGCGCCCTCTTCCTGCATCAGTCGAAGACCTTCATCGACCTGGTAGACGACGGCGATCGCCGGCGTGAACGGGGTCTGGCCGTCGGCCGCCGCATCCCGATGCGACCGAAGGTCGAGGTAGAAGCGCGGCATGGTCGCGCTCTCCATGGCCGCCCAGGCACGTGGAGACGCGGCGATCATCGCCAGCCCGGGTGCGGCCATCCATGCCTTCTGCGAGCCGGTCACGACGACGTCGACGCCCCACCCATCCATGTCGAACGGGACCGCGCCGAGCCCCGACACGCTGTCGACCAGGATCAACGCCTCGGGTGCCTCGCCGCGGATCGCCTCGGCGAGCTCGGCGATCGGGTTCATGACCCCGGTGGAGGTCTCGTTGTGGGTCAGCAGGACCGCCTTGGTGCCGGGCACCCCGCGCAGCCGCTCGCGGACCTCGTCGGCGGCCGCCGCGTAGCCCCATTCGGCATCGAGCTTCGTGACGTCGGCACCGTAGATGCCGGCGATCTTCGCGAACCGGTCGCCGAACGAGCCGATGCTCACGGCCAGGACGCGATCGCCGGGCGACAGCGTGTTGACGATGGCGGCCTCGAGACCGCCCGAGCCTGCGGTCGTGATCATCGCGACGTCCGACGTCGTGCCGAAGAACGGCTTCATCCCGTCGAGGATCCGGGCGAGCATCGCCGCGAACTCAGGCCCACGGTGGTTGATCATCTGGCGCGCTCCCGCCGTCCGGACGCTGGGCGGCAGGGCGGTCGGGCCTGGGATGCGGAGGTTCGGCTCGAAGCGGTCCACGGGTGCTCCTGTGACGGCGTGGCGGTCGCGTCGATGGTGCCACAAGGCGGCGGCCGCCAGCGGCAGTGGCGGCTCTGGACGGTCCCGGATGCCCGGCGTATCCTCTCGGGCGGCGCCACCTCGCGCCGCACCTCCGTCGCCGGCACTCACGCTGCCGACCTCGTGGAGGCAAAGGGGCTCCGCCTCGAGGTCGTCGGTTCGTGCCTGGCCACGGTCGGTGGCTCCGGAGCGTGAGTCCGGGCCGACGGCCGGTCAGGAGACACGAGATGACGACCGACAAGGCCCGCAAGCGGGCCGTCCGTTCCCGGATGCAGAAGACCGGCGAGCGCTATGCCGCTGCCCGACGCAACGTCGTGCGTGACGCTGCCCTGCCGACGCTCCCAACCCGCGTCGCCGAGCCGCCCGTCTCCGACGAGGCGATCAGCAAGGGCACCGGCCGTGGCTGGGACGACTGGTTCCGCATCCTCGACGCGTGGGACGCCACGTCCCATACCCACACCGAGATCGCCCGCTACGTCAACGGCGAGCACGGTGTCGATGGCTGGTGGTCGCAGTCGGTGACCGTCGGCTACGAACGTGCCCGCGGGATGCGCGCCCCGAACGAGCGACCGGAAGGCTTCGAGGTCAGCGTCTCGAAGACGATCGACATGCCGTCGATGGACGCATGGCGTGCGTTCGTCGAGCCGAAGCGGCGGGCGTCATGGCTCGACCTCGGGCTGCGGATGCGCACCGGGACGAGGACGATTGGCCGCTCGGCGCGGTTCGACGTGCCGTCCGAGGGGACGCGCGTGAACGTCTTCTTCGACCCGAAGGGCGACGATCGATCCGTTGTCACGGTCACGCACGTGAAGCTGGCCGATGCCGCGGATGTCTCGGTGCACCGGACCGAATGGAAGGATCGACTGGGACGATTGGCGTCGCTCGCGTCGTCGAAGCCTGTCACGACGCGGCGGTCCCGGGCGTCTTGAACTAGACTGCCCCGCGCCCAGGAGCCCATCTCTCGTGAATCGATCGACCCGCCGCGCCCGCCGCCGCTTCCGACGCTATGTGGTGGGCGCGGTGCTGGTCGCCTTCGTCGGGGCGTCGCTGACGACGCTGGCGATCGCGACCGACACGTTCGGCGCCGGCGAGCGCTGGATCTCGCTCGTCGCGCGGGTCGAGCGGCTGATGGCTGGGCCGGTCCCTGATCGCGCCACGCTCGAAACGGTTCGGGTCACCGAACCCCCGGAGGTCGAGGCCTCGCCGGAGCCGACAGATGCCGCCTCTCCACTCGCACCGGCCGGCAGCGCGGCGCCGAGCGCCGAGCCCGTCGCGAGCCCCACCCCACGCCCGGTACGCGAGCCGATGGACGTCGACATCGTCGAGCGCCCGAACCGCGTGTTCGCTTCGCAGTATCACAAGGACTGGTGTGCGCCGGCGGGTGTCCAGACCGTCCTCGCCATCCTTGGCAAGAGCGACACGTCGGATGACACGCAGATCGATATCGCCGGCCAGATCAGGCAGTGGGAAGCCTGGCAGGACAGTCATAACGGCGATTGGGGCCCGGCGGCGATGGCGCTCGCGCTCGATGCCTACGGCGCGCCCGGCTATGAGGTCCGCGCCTTCGAGCGCTTGACCCATGCGCTGCAAGACGCCGCCGTCCAGATCCAATCGACCCAGTCGCCGGCGATCCTGCTCGCGTGGCGAGGGGCCCACACCTGGGTGATGACCGGCTACCGCTCGAACGGTGACCCCGCGGTCTTCCGCAGCACCAAGATCGACGGCGCCTACATCCTCGACCCGTGGTATCCGCGCGTGTCCTCGATCTGGGGCGCATCGAATCCGCCAGGGACCTTCACCGACTACGAAGAGCTGAGCGAGAACTTCCTGCCGTGGAAGCGGCCCGAAGGCCGCTATCCCGATCGCGACGGGTTGTACATCACGGTCGTCCCGACGATCCCCCGCGCCGACGCCGCCTAGGGCGCCACTTCGGCGCGGCCGATACGGCGGACGCGGGGCACGAGGAAGGCGACCAGCAGCGCGTCCTTCACCGCCATCCCGATCGCGTATCCGAGCGGGATGGAGAGCAACCCGAGCCCCGGCGCGAGCGCGGTCGAGGCCGCCAGGACCGTCCCGAACCCGGCAAACGAGGCGACGACCTGGCGGATCGTGTCGTGCGTCGCGTACAGGCCGCGGGATAGCGGATAGGCGAGCGCGTCGAACGGCACGGACAGCGCGAACGCCGCCACGATGGCAGACGTGACCGCGACCTCTTCCGGGCCGAACTCGCCGCCGCCCAGCAGGACATCGACGAGGATGCCGGCGCCGACGAACAGTGCGATCGCGGCAAGCGTCGTCAAGGCTCCGATCGTCACCAGGTTTCGCGTGAGGACTGCGCGGAACGTGATCCCGTCCCGATCAGCGTAGGCACCCGAAAGCGTCGGGAAGACCGCCAGCGAGAACGCGATACCGATCAGGCTCACCGGTACGACCTGATAGTCGAGCGCGAAGTTGATGGCTGACACGCCGCCGACCGCGATGGTTGAGGCGAGGGCCGTGAAGAAGGTGAAGATGGCTGGCTCGATCGGGTGGCTGACCATCCGCGGCAGCATCAGTCGGACGAACTCCTTGAACGCGGGCGTCCTGATGCGGAACGACGGTCGCGGGCGGAAGCTCGTCCGCAGGATGCCGATCGCGCGGATCCCGAGATGGAGCGCGGCGCCGGCCACCGCGCCCCACGCCGTCGCGACGATCCCCAGATCGAATGCTGCGCCGACGAGCGTCCCGGCGATGATCCCGCCCGTGTACATGATCGGCGCCAGTGCGTAGAACAGGAATCGCCGGTGCGCGACGAGGATCTCGCCGAGGCAGATCGACGCCGCGAACAGGATCTGCGCAAGGGCGTTGATCCGCACGAGCGTGATGTACAGCTCGCGGGTGGGCGCGTCGAAGCCGGCACCGATCTGCGTGGCCAGCCATGGCGCGGCGAGGAAGATCACCACCGACGCGACCGCCATGACAAGCACCGCCGCGGTCAGCACCGTCCGGCCGAACTCGTTCGCGCCTCGCTCGTCATCGTGACGGAGGCTCGTGAAGATCGGCACGAAGGGGGCCGTCAGACCGGCCGCGACCAGCACGTCGAGCGCGATCTCGGGGATGCGGAACGCGGCGTTGTAGGCGTCCAGCTCGGGACCTGCACCGTACGTGTTCGCGAAGATCCGGTTCCGGACGATCCCGGTCAGGAAATACGCGAAGCTGAGGAACGACAGGATGAGCGCGCCGCGCGGGAAGATCCGGTCGATGAGCGTGCGCGTGAAGGCGACGGGGGATCGCGACAACGGCTGCCTCTCTGAAGCGCGGCGCTCGCCGCGTCCCGTGGCCAGTGTGACGCGCCGGCCGGGCCTGGCGCGACGCGACGGCCCGTTAGTCGGGGGTGAGCGGTTTCGGGCGCTCTCGGTCGACTCGATTTCACGCTGGTCTTCGTCCGCAGGACCTTCAGGCGCTGCAGCCGATCGCCGACTCGCCGTTCGCGGCGTGCGCCGGTGCGTCGGGTCGGGCCGTCCGCGATCGAGGCAGCCGTCGACTGACTCCCACGTCGAACGTCCGGCCATAGGTCCAGCGTCGGCTCGCCGACCGCGGCCGGACCAAGATCGTCCTCCCAGGCTGGCGTTTCGCCGACGAACGGCGTAGGTCCGCTCCGGGCTCGTCGAACACGTCGCATGAGAGAATCGACTGCCGCATGCTCGACATCTGCCCGGGTCGCCCAGGTCCGGCTCGGTCGCGGACCGCGCGCGTCCAGCTCCAGCGACGTAGCGGCGTCACGCCCGGATCGAGTCGTCGACTGGGCGGTTGGGTCCGCTCGACAAGGCGAAGCAGCTCGCCACGCTGGCCATCTCTCGGATGTAGGACCAGGCCTTCCGCGGCTGGACTTGATCGTCGTCAGTCCGCCGCGGCGTCCTTCTTCTCGGTCTCGGCCAGTTTCTTGCGGTTGGACTCGCGGGTGCGCATCAGGTTCGTGCCCGCGCCCTTGGCGATGTCGGGTTTCGGGGCAGTCGACCGCTTCGGCTTACCAGTTGCCCGCTTCTCGGCCCGCGCGCTCATCCGGTCGGCGATCGTCGCCTCGTAGCCGTGCTCGATCGGCAGGTAGTAGCGCCGGTCCTTGAGGTCGTCCGGCAGGTACTGCTGGTCGACGTCGGCCTCCTCGAAATCGGGCGGGTACTGGTAGCCGACGCCGATGCCGTGCTGGCGCATGAGTCGATGGGGCGCCTGGCGGAGGTGGAGGGGGACCGCAAGCGATCCGCGCGCCTCGACGTCGCCGACCGCCGCCCAATACGCGGAGCCGGAGCGGTTCGACTTGGGCGCCGTCGCGATGTAGGTCGTCGCCTGGGCGAGCGCGTATTGCGCCTCGGGCAGCCCGACGTGGTCGAGCGCCTGGGCCGCCGCGACCGCGACCTGGAGGGCTCTCGGATCGGCGTTGCCGACGTCCTCGGACGCGCTGATGATCAGGCGCCTGGCGATGAACCGCGGGTCTTCGCCGGCCGCGACCATCGACGCCAGCCAGTACAGCGCGGCATCCGGGTCGTTCCCGCGCAGGCTCTTGATGAACGCCGAGACGGTGTCGTAGTGACCGTCGCCCGCTCGGTCGTAGGCGAGGACCCGCTGCTGCGCGGCCGACTCGACGTCCTCCAGGCGGGGCGCAACCTTGCCGGCCTTGTCGCGGACGCCTTCGCCCTCGGCGAGCGCCACCGCGCCCTCGAGCACGTTGAGCGCGGCTCGGGCATCACCGCCGGCCAGACCGACCAGGTGATCGAACGCATCCTGCGCGAGCGCGACACGGCCCTCTGGACCGAGGCCGCCGGCAAGACCACGCTCCGCGTCGTCGAGCGCGCGCCGGACGACCGTGCCGACCTCCTCGTCGGTGAGCGCCTCGAGACGCCACACTCGCATCCGCGACAACAGCGCCGAATTGACCTCGAAGTACGGGTTCTCGGTCGTCGCGCCGATCAGCGTGATCGTGCCGTCCTCGACGTGCGGCAGCAGGGCGTCCTGCTGCGCCTTGTTGAATCGATGGATCTCGTCGAGGAAGAGCACGGTTCGGGTGCCGTTGAGCGACAGCCGATCCTGCGCCTCAGCGATCGTGGCACGGACGTCCGCGACCCCCGCCATGACCGCCGACATCGTCGAGAAGTGCGCCCCGATCTCGCCCGCCAGGAGGCGGGCAAGGCTGGTCTTGCCGGTACCGGGCGGACCCCACAACAGCAGCGACGCGAGATGGCCGCGGGCGATGCTGCGCCGGAGCGGGCCGCGCTCGCCGACGAGGTGCTCCTGCCCGACGAACTCATCCAGCGACCGCGGACGCATGCGGGCGGCCAGCGGCTGGCGCTCGGGCGGTGGCTTGAAGAGCGCCTCGGGTCGCGCGCCGACCGGGCGTCGCGTGCTTGGCATGGCTCGATGGTAGCGCGGCGGACCGGCCGCACCGGACCGCCTAGGCGGTCAGAACCGCGAGGCGCCCGTCGCCTGGACCACGACCCACAGCCCGATCAGGAGCGCGATCAGCGACCCACCGATGAGGATCAGCCGCCGGATGTCTCGACTGACGTAGGCGTATTCCGCCTGCGCCCTGACGGCGATCGACCCGGCGCGGACGCGCGTCTCGGGCTCCGCCGGCTTGCGGCTGCGCTCGCGGGCACGGCCGGCGGCCACCTCGGCCTCTCGCTCGGCCGCCACGATCTGCGCCTCGAGCTCGGCGGCGCGTGCTTCCTCTTCCGGCGTGAGCGTGGTGGAGGGCTTGATAGGCGGGGTGTCCTCCCGTTCGCGCTGTGTCGCCGCGCGCTGCAGGCGGGCTCGCTGACCGGGCCGCGTGGAGCTTCCGCGTACGCGCTTGGCCATGGATCGAGCGGGCCTCCAGGAACGGGGATCGATCGGCCGGCGGGCGCGATGGACGGGTCCGCCGCCAGCGGGAGAGGATAGCACCGTGCCGCGCGGCGCCCGCGCTACGTGGCGGGTAAGTGCCCGCTGCTAGACTCGCGCTCGACCAAAAGCGGGAGGATTCGATCATCGATCTGAGCTCGCAAGTGGCCTCGAACATCGGCCTGATCGTCCCGGCGTTGGTGGCCGTCGTCGTGATCCTTCTCCTCCTCGTCTATTGGCTCGCGCGACGGGTCGCGCGGCTGGAGGGTCGGGTCCGCGGGCTGACGATGGGCGAGGAGGGCGACTTCGGCGACGTGCTCGGTGCCCACCTGGATCGCGTCTACGAGCTGGGTCGCGAGGTCGAGCGGCTCGGCGTCCGGACCGGGCGGTTGGAGACGGTCGCGCCGCGTGCTTTCCAGCGCGTCGGTCTGGTCCGCTTCAACCCGTTCGAGGACACCGGCGGCAACCAGAGCTTCGCCCTGGCCCTGCTCGATGCCGATGGCAACGGCTGGGTCCTGTCGAGCCTGCACGCGCGGAACGGCACGCGGCTCTACGCGAAGTCGGTGCGTGGCGGTCGATCGGACGGGGCGCTGTCGGACGAGGAGACGGCCGCGATCAAGCAGGCGACGGCCTGACAGCCTAGGTGTCACGGCGGTCGGCGATGGTCTGCACATGGCCCCCATCGTCGACCCGACCGCTCCGCCGGGATCCACCGGCGTGAGCCGCCCGACCGTACGCGCGCGGCGGCGCAGCCCGATGCCGCTCGAGCAGATCCCGGCGTGGGGCGACCTGGTGCCGGTGATGGATCCGGCGCTCGTGACGAACCCCGTCCCGCAGGGGATGGAGGGATTGCTCGGCGGGCTCGATCCGGACCAGCTGCGCGCGGTGACGCACGGGGAGGGGCCGCTGCTCGTCGTCGCGGGGGCGGGCACCGGCAAGACCCAGGTCATCACCCGGCGGATCGCGTGGCTCATCGCCACGCGACGGGCGAAGCCGTCCGAGATCCTGGCGCTTACCTTCACGGACAAGGCCGCGGACGAGATGGCGGTGCGCGTCGACCAGCTCGTGCCGTACGGCTACACGGACACGACGATCGCGACCTTCCACGCCTTCGGCGATCGACTCATCCGGGAGTACGCGCTGGAGCTCGGGCTGCCGCCTGACGTGCGCGTGTTGTCGCGCGCAGAGGCCGTCATCTTCCTGCGCGAGCACCTCTTCGAGTTCGAGCTCGACGCCTACCGCCCGCTGGGGGATCCCACCAGGTTCCTCTCGGCGCTGGTGACGCTGTTCAGCAGATGCAAGGACGAGGACATCACGCCTGCGACGTACGAACAGCACGCGACACGCGTCGCGGAGGAGGCCCAGACGCTCGCCGAAGCGTCGGCGAGCGACGACTCGGCGGCAGCGGCGCTCACCGAGGAGGGTCGCAACCAGGCTGAGCTGGCGACGGCCTTCGAGCGCTACCAGGCGCTGCTCGCGGCGAACGGGTTCATCGACTTCGGGGACCAGGTGGCCCTCGCCCTGCGCCTCGTGCGGACGTCGCCTGCGGCGCGGCGGGCGATCGCCGCGCGCTTCCGCTACATCCTGGTCGACGAGTTCCAGGACACCAATCGAGCCCAGGCGGAGCTCGTCACGCTGCTCGCCGAGCCGCACCGGAACGTGACCGTGGTGGGTGACGACGACCAGGCGATCTACGCGTTCCGCGGCGCGGCCATCGACAACATCCTCGATTTCGGCGAGCGCTATCCAGGCGCCAGGACGGTCGTCCTCCGGCGCAACTACCGCTCGCTGGCGCCGATCCTCGACGCCTCCTACCGGCTCATCCGGTTCAACGACCCGGATCGCCTCGAGGTGCGGACCGGCCTGTCGAAACGGCTCCGCGCCGAGCGCCGCGAAGCCGCTCCCGGCGCCGGTGCGGCTGGAGGCGTTCGCCACCGGTTCCGAGGAGGCCGATTGGATCGCCGCTGACATCGCGCGACGGATCACGGAGGGTGCAGCCCCGAGGGACCACGCCGTGCTCGTCCGGGCAAACGGCCACGCAGACGCGATCCTGCGGGCGCTCAACGTCGCCGCCGTGCCGTGGCGGTTCTCCGGCTCGTCGGGCCTGTACGCACGCCCCGAGGTCCGGCTGCTGATGGCGTTCCTTCGCGCGGTCGCGGACCCGGAGTCCAGCGTTGACGTGTACGCGCTCGCCTCGTCGGACGTGTACGGGCTCGGGGGCGATGACCTGACGGCGATCGTCAACTCCGCGCGCCGTCGCAATCGATCCATCCGGGCGGTCATGGACGAGCTCGAGCGGCAGCCAGGCATCCTGCGTCTCACCCAGGAAACGCGATCCGCTGTGCATCGTCTGCTCGGCGATCTGGACCGCTACGCCGTCATGGCGCACGAGCGTCCGGCCGGCGAGGTCATCTATGCGTTCCTGCGCGACAGCGGCCTGCTGGCTCGACTCGCCGCCACGGCGACCGCCGCCGCCGACGAGGGCCTGGGCAACATCGCCCGCTTCTTCGACCTCATCCGGGCGCAGTCCGCGCTCCTCGCCGATGACCGCGCGATGTTCGTCGCACAGCATCTCCAGACGCTCGTCGAGGCCGGTGACGACCCGGCGACGGCAGACCTCGATCCGGACGCCGACGCAGTCGCGGTGCTTACCATCCACAAGGCGAAGGGTCTGGAGTTCCCGGTCGTCTACCTGCCCGGGCTCGTCGCCGGGCGGTTCCCGGGCAACGGTCGCGGTGAGCCACTGGCGCTTCCCGCGGGTTTGGGGCGGGGCGAGCCAGTCACGCCGGAGCGTGCGATCGCCGAGGAGCGGCGCCTGTGCTACGTGGCGATGACACGGGCGCGGGACGAGCTCGTGCTCACCCATGCCGCCGACTACGGCGGATCGCGTGCGCGCAAGGTCTCGCCCTTCGTCCTGGAAGCGCTCGACCTGCCGGCGACCGCGACCGCACCCGGCCACGGGGTCCTCCCGCCCTCGCCCGAGGAGCGTCTGGCGGGGTTCGCCGGCGTCGATGCTCCGGTCGTCGCCGCGCGTCGGGCGGGCGACGAGCCGTTGATGCTCAGCTTCGGGCAGGTGGATGCGTACCTGTCGTGCCCGCTGCGCTACAAGTACGCCCACGTCCTGCGGGTGCCGGTGGCGCCACACCACGCGCTCGTCTATGGCGCCGCGCTGCACAAGGCGGTGCAGATCTTCCACCACCGCCACGCGCGAGGCCACGTCATGACCGAGGCGGAGCTGGACGAGGTCCTGACCTCGGCCTGGTCGAACGAGGGCTTCGTGAGCCGGGAGCACGAGGAGGCACGGTTCGAGGCCGCCCGGGCGGCGCTCCGCCGGTTCCGGGCCGCACAGCTCGAGCCGGACGCCATCGTGCCGACCTACGTCGAGCGCGAGTTCGCGTTCGACCTTGACGGCGACCGGATCCGCGGTCGGTGGGACCGCGTCGACATCCGGCCGGCCACCCCCAGCCCCGGCGACCAGGTTGCGGTCGATCCCGCCGAACCGACCGCCGACGTCGTCACGCCGACGCTCGGGATCATGGGTCGCGAGCACGTGACGATCACGGACTACAAATCGTCCGACGTCCGCGATCCCGCCAAGGCACGCCAGCGGGCGCGCGACTCACTCCAGCTCCAGATCTACGCGATGGGGTACGAGGCCATGACCGGGCGCCTGCCGGACCAGGTCGCTCTCCATTTCCTCGACTCGGGGCTGGTCGGACGGGTCGACGTCGACCCTCGGAAGGTCGCCAAGGCACGGGCGCAGATCGCGACGACCGCGGCTGGCATCCGCGGCGGGCGGTTCGAGGCGACCCCCGATCCGATGGCCTGCTCGTGGTGCCCGTTCCGCGACATCTGCCCGTCGAGCGCCACGGCCACGCGCTAGCCCGTGTCGGGCGGGCCCCACGCCCTAGACTCGCTCGTCATGGAAGCACGTGACCGGCTGCTCAACCTGGCCGTCTTCGCGGCGGCGGTCATCGTGTGGGTCCTCGTCGCGCTGGTCGTGACCACTCGCGACCCGGTGGCCGAACCGCTGGCCGGGTTCATCGGGGCGGCACTCATCGGGCTGGCAGTCGGGCTGACGGCCACGCCGATCGCCTGGTTGGTGGTGTTCGGCCGCCATCGCCGGATCGCGTACCGCGGCGATTGGATCCGGGCCGCGCGCCGTGGCGGCTGGGTCGGGCTGATCGTGGCGATCTTCATCGTGCTGCGCCTCCAGGGCGCGCTCGAGTTGCCGATCGCGCTGTTCATCCTGGCGCTCGCGGCAGTCGCGGAGGCGACCCTTTCGGCGGATCGCTGAGCACGCGCAGGCGCATGCCTCTACCATCCGCCGTCGGACCCGCCCAGAAGGTCCGAGCCATTTCAATGCCCGGAGGACTCGTGCCCGACCGAACCGCCGTACGCCCCGCCGAACCATTCTCGGACGTCAAAGGAAGCGCCGCCGCCGCCGTCGAAGCGGCCCGCGACGAGATCATCGACCTATCACATCGCATCCACGCCAACCCGGAGCCGGCGTTCGAGGAACACCAGGCGGCGGCCTGGGTGGCCGAGGCGCTCCGGACCCACGGCTACGAGGTCGAGCACCCGGCAGGTAGCCTCGCGACGGCGATCAGGGCCACGCGGAAGGGCGGTCGTGGTGGCGAGGGACCCAGGATCGGGATCCTGGCCGAATACGACGCGTTGCCGGGGCTCGGTCACGGCTGCGGCCACAACACCATGGCCGCATCCGGCGTCGGCGCGGCGATCGCCCTGGCGGCCATCGCCGACGAGCTCCCCGGTGAGATCGTCTTCCTGGGCACGCCGGCGGAGGAGCGGGGGAGCGGCAAGCAGATCATGATCGACGACGGGCTCTTTGCCGGCATCGACGCGGCGCTCCTCTATCACCCCTGTGACCGGAGCCATGTCGAGTCGCACCCGCTCGCGTCCGAGGACGTCGACGTCGTGTTCACCGGGCTCCAGGCGCACGCCGCGTCCGATCCCTGGAAAGGCAAGAACGCCCTCGACGCGATGATCCAGCTGTTCACGTCGGTCGGCCTGTGGCGCCAGCAACTGCGGCCCACGGCCCGGGTCCACGGGATCATCCGCGAGGGCGGCACCGCGGCGAACATCATCCCGGACCGCACCTCGGCATGGTTCATGCTCCGCAGTGACGACCCGACCTACTACGTAGAGATCAAGGCGCAGTTCACGCGGATGGCCGAGGCCGCCGCGCTCGCCACAGGCACCACGGTCGAAGTGGCCTACTTCGGCGGGGCCACGACGATGCGCAACAACCTCGCGCTCGCCGAGCGGTTCCGGGCGAATATGGCTGCCTACGGCATCGAGGACATGGGCGACGACCCCGGCGCCGGCAGCACCGACATGGCCAACGTCAGTTGGGTCTGCCCGACCATCCACCCGGATCTGGCCATCTGCGACGAGGGCGTCGCCGGCCACTCGACCGCGTTCCGCGACGCGGCGGTCTCGCCGCGCGCCGATGAGACGACGTTGCTCGCCGCCACGCTGGTCGCCCAGACCGCAGTCGAGCTCTACCTCGACCCCGCGCTGGTCGCCGCCGCCTGGTCGGAGTTCCACGCCGGCTGACGCTGGGACGGGGTGTACCATCGCCCCGGCGCGCCCCGCTGGACGCCGGATCGCGAACCGGCGGCGCCCCGGATGAGACGGACCACCCGCACGCGGCCATGTCGAACGGCCGCCGCCCGTCTCCGGAGGTTCACGTGGCCGAGCGCCCCCTCGACCCCGACTTCGCGGTCCTGAACGGCTGGGACGCGCCGTACGAGGTCTATCCCGACTACGAGTTGCCGACGTATGTCGGCGGCGTCAGCTTCATGAAGCTGCCGTGGGTCACCGACCCGGCGGAGCTGCAGGCGCGCAAGCCCGATGTCGCGATCATCGGCGCGCCCTTCGACGACGCCGTCAGCCACCGTTCCGGTGCGCGCTTCGGGCCGCGTGCCATCCGCCAGGCGCAGTACACGTCGGGCTCGATCAACTCCCTCCAGCTCGACGTGGAGCCGTTCGAGGTGCTCGATGTCGTCGACGCCGGCGACGCCAACATCATCCCGGCCTGGATCGAGCGCGCCCACGCGCTCATCTTCCGCAAGGTCCGCGAGGTGGCCGAGACCGGCGCCATCCCGATCGTGCTCGGCGGCGACCACTCGATCACCTGGCCGTCCGCGTCGGCTGTTGCCGAGGTGCGCCGGCCGGGGAGCATCGGTATCGTCCATTTCGACGCGCACGCCGACACCGCCAACGACGACTGGGGCGTGCTGGCGGGGCACGGCACCCCGATGCGCCGCCTGGTCGAATCGGGCGCCGTCAAAGGGCGCAACTTCGTCCAGGTCGGGTTGCGCGGCTACTGGCCGCCGGTCGAGACGTTCGCGTGGATGCAGGAGCAGGGCCTGCGCTACCACTTCATGCGCGAGATCGAGGAGCGTGGCGCCGAAGTGGTCATCGCGCAGGCGATCGACGAGGCGCTCGATGGCCCCGATTCGATCTACCTCAGCCTCGACATCGACGTGATCGATCCGGGCATGGCACCGGGCACCGGCACCCCCGAGCCAGGCGGCATGCTGACGCGCGAGGTGCTGCGCGCGATCCGCCAGATCGTCGGCGCGGTCGAGCTCGCCGGGATGGACATCGTCGAGGTGGCACCGCCGTATGACCACGCCGAGGTCACGGCGATGGCCGCAAATCGCGCGGCGCTCGAGGCGATCAGCGCGCTGGCCGTGCGCAAGGCAGCCGGTGGGACCGTGCGTTGGGAGCCGGCAGCCGGTTGATCGAACCGCCCGATCCTGCCACTGCCGCGGCGCTCGCCCGCCTGTACGACCTCGACCTGCGCGACGATCCGGGCGACATCGACCTCTACCGGGCGCTGGCCGACCGGGCCGACGGCCCGATCCTCGAACTGGCGGTGGGCAGCGGCAGGGTCGCGGTGCCGCTCGCGGGGGCGGGTTATGCCGTGACAGGCGTCGACCGTGATGCCGCGATGCTCGCGCGGGCGCGGGCGCGGGCTGCCGAGGCGGGTGTGCCGCCCGAGCGCCTGACCCTCCACGAGGCAGACCTCGTCGACGTCCGGCTGCCCGACGCCGGGCGCTACGCCTTCGGGCTTCTCGCGCTCAACTCGCTGATGGTGCTGCCCGACCGCGATGCGCAGCGCGCGGCATTCCGCACGCTCGCTGCCCACCTGGCGCCCGGCGGCCTGGCCGCGGTCGACGCGTGGCTGCCCGACGCGGACGATCTCGGCCGGTACGACGGTCGGCTGATCCTCGAGTGGATCCGGCCCGATCCGACCACCGGCGCACTCATCACCAAGACGGGCTCCGCGGTCCATGACGCGGCCACGGGCACGATCGTGTTGACGTCGATCTTCGACGAGGCGGCCCAGGGTGGGTCGCCGATCCGCTGGGTGCGCCAGGACCGCCTGCGCCTCGTGTCTGCGGACGAGCTGTGTGAGTTCGCCGAGGCCGCCGGCCTGCGTGTCGAGCTCCTCGCCGGCGGCTACGACATGGGGGACTTCGGCCCCGGCGCGGAGCGCGCCGTCCTCGTCGCCGAGCGTCCCTGAGTCGACCCGCCGGGACGTTCGGGCCGCTCAGGCTCCGTGCGTGGCCCCGTGGTATCGTCGAGCCCCATGTCGAGCGGCTCGAGCAGCGACCAGACGCGCCTCCTGATCGTCGAGGACGTGCCGCAGGTCGCCCAGTACATCCGCGGCCTCCTGAACGCCCAACAGGCGGTCAAGTTGCTCGACGTCCTCACCGACGGCGCGCGCGCGGTGGAGCAGATCGGCCAGTTGCGGCCGGACGTCGTCATGGTCGATGCGCTGCTCCAGGGCCGGGTGAAGGGTCCCAAGCTCGTGGAGCAGATCCAGGCCGCCGGCATCCGCGTGCCGGTCATCGTCCTCACGGTGCCGCAGAACCCGGTCGAAGTCGATCCGGCCAAGGGCGTGCACGCGGTGCTGTCGATGCCGTTCTCGGGCTTCGAGCTGATGAACCTGATCTCCGGCGTGCGCAAGGCCCACGCCGAGTCGTCGCCCACCGGGGCGACCCGCATCATCTCGGTCTTCGCCCCCAAGGGCGGGGTCGGGAAGACCACCATCGCCTTCAATCTCGCGGTCGCGATGGCCCAGCTCGAGCAGCGCACCGTGCTCATCGATGGCAGCGTCCAGTTCGGTGACCTGCGCTCGCTGCTCAAGGTGCCGGGCGACGCCCCGTCGATCCTGGACCTGCCGACCGACCGCATCTCCGAATCGGACCTGACCGACGTGCTGTGGCGCGATCCCTCGGGTATCGACATCCTGCTCGCGCCGCCACGCATCGAGATGGCCGAGATGATCACGACCCGCGATATCGACAAGGTCCTGTCGCTGCTGCGCCGGGTCTACGGCACGATCGTCATCGACATGTCGAGCACCATCAACGACATCAACCTCGGCTTCCTCGACGCCAGCGACACGATCGTCGAGATCGTGACCTACGACTCGACCACGATCCACAACACGATCGCGATGGCCGACACGTTCCGCTCGATCGGCTATCCCGCGTCGAAGGTGCGCTACCTCGTGAACCGGGCCGACAGCCCGGGCGGCATCGACCCCGACGACATGCATCGTGCGCTCGGGCGGATCCCCGAGCATCGCGTGATGTCCGATGGCCAGCTGGTCGTGCGGTCGAACAACGAGGGCGTGCCGTTCATCCTGGCCAATCCCACGGCGCCGGTCAGCCAGGACATCATGCGCGTCGCGACGGAGCTGCTTGGCGCGGCCCGTATGCCCGTCGCGGCCGGGCGCCGCTAGGCTGAGGGCCGTGCCGGATCCGCGCCCGATCGGTGTCTTCGACTCCGGCGTCGGTGGGCTGACGGTCCTGCGGGAGATCATCCGCAGGCTGCCGGGTGAGTCGACCCTCTATCTCGGCGACAACGGCCGTGCGCCGTACGGCGTTCGCCCGGATGACGAGGTCCTCGCCTTCTCGACCGAGTCGCTCGACGCGCTCGTGGAACGCGACGTGAAGGCGCTGGTCGTCGCATGCAACACGTCGACCGCCGTCGGGTTGGGTGCGTTCCGGCGCCGCTACGACCTGCCGGTGCTGGGCGTGATCCGGCCCGGGGCCGCCGCGGCCGCGTTGGCGACCCGCAACCGGCGTGTCGGGGTGATCGCCACGCCCGCCACTATCCGCTCGCACGCCTACCTCGATGCGATCAAGGACGAGAACCCGGCACTCGAGGTATTCGAGCACGCCACGCCGGCCCTCGTGCCGATGGTCGAGGCAGGGGAGCTGACGGGCGCGCTTGCCGAAGTCGACGGTGCCGACGCGCTGGCGCCACTCGTCGGCGACGGCGCGACGATCGACACGCTGCTGCTGGGCTGCACCCATTACCCACTCATCCGTCCACTCATCGCCGAGCTCACCGGCGAGACGGTGGCGATCGTCGATTCCGCCACTGCGACCGCGTCCGCACTGGTCGAGCTGTTGAGCGTCAATCGGCTGAAGGCCGGCGACGGCGCCGGCACGCCGACCCATGTCCAGCTCACGACCGGCGATCCGGCGCGGTTCGCCGACGTGGCCGGCCGCCTGTTCGGGCCGGCGTTCGTGTCGGTCGGCTCCGTCGAGCTTGGAGCGCTGGCCCGATGACGAAGCGACGCGGCGGGTCGACCTGGCGCGACGACCATGCGTGGCAGGCAGGGATCCTCATCGGTTCGGCGCTCGGTGCCGCGGCTACGGTCGTCGGGCGGCACATGGAACGTCGTGCTCGCGAAGGCCTCGTCGACTGGGCGACGGTCGAGCGCCTGGCGATCGGTCGTCTGGCCGGCGCGCCGGGTGCGCTGACCCAGGAGCAGCTCAGGGCGATCGAGCCGGACTACGCCGCCGCGATGGCGCGCATCGTGCCGGCGCTGTCCGCCGCGCTCGGGACGCGAGCTGCCGGGGGTCGTCGAGCGGTCGGGCGTGGTCGATCGGGCGGGCTGGGTGCGCGCCAACACCGCATCGTTCGCATCGCTCATCGGCAAGCTCGAGCACGACCTGCTCGACCAGGTCGTGCCGCCCGGGGGTGGGTTCACGGCCGCCGCGATGGCCCTCGCCAATCGATGGATCACGACCCGCCAGCTCGGCGTGCTGCTCGGGTTCATGGGCCAGCGCGTGCTCGGCCAGTACGACCTCGCGCTCCTGTCCGCTGAAGCAGCGCCCGGCCGGTTGCTGTTCGTCGAGGAGAACATCCGCCAGACGGCGAAGGCGCTGGGCGTGCCGGTCGGCTCGTTCCGCACGTGGATCGCGCTGCACGAGACCACCCACGCATTCGAGTTCGAGGCGCATCCCTGGCTGCGGCCATACCTCGCGTCGAGGCTCGAACGACAGCTGACGCTGTTCGGGAACGACGTCCGCGGCATGGGCCGTGAGGCGATCCGCGGGCTCGGTCGGGCGCTCCGTGGCGAGGGCGGCGGCGAGCATTGGATCGAGCGGCTGATGGGCGAGGAGCAGAAGGCGCTGTTCCGCGAGACGCAGGCCGTCATGAGCCTGCTCGAGGGGTTCAGCGACTACGTCATGGACGAGCTCGGGCGCGATCTTGTCCCGGACGTGGAGGCGATCCGGGCGAAGTTCGACGAGCGCCGAGCCAAGCGGACGCCGTTCGAGCGGGCGATGCTCCGGCTGACCGGCATGGACCTCAAGCTCGAGCAGTACAAGAAGGGCGAGACGTTCGTCCGCGCGATCGCCGCTGCCCGCGGGCCCGAGGCGCTGGCGCGCCTGTGGGACGGGCCGGAGACGCTACCGCGGGACGGCGAGATCGAGGGGCCGGAGCGCTGGATCGCGCGGGTCCTGGACGGCTCGACGACCCCAGTCGGCGGCACCGCGGCATGACGGGCGCCGGCCCGGGGAGCGGACCCGGCGGCGCCCCGACCGCGATCGCCCTGAGCCCGATCCTGTCGGCCCGCTACCGGTCGCGCGACCTGGAGCGCATCCGCGCGGCGGCGCCGGGTGCCCAGCTGGTGACGGTGTCGGTCGAGGGTCTGGCGGACGGGCCGGTCGACGATGTCGAGGTCATGCTCCGTGGCTGGCTGAGCTCGGATGCGTTCGACCGGTTGCTCGCGCGAGCCCCGCGCCTCAAGTGGGTGCACTCGGCCACATCGGGTGTCGAGCGGGCCCTCACACCGGCGTCGCGCGAGCGCGGCCTCATCGTTACCAACGCCCGCGGCGTGTTCAGCCAGCCGATCGCCGAGTACGTGCTGATGATGATCCTGGCCGTCAGCCGGCGACTGCCCCAGCTGCTCGAGCTGCAGCGGGAGCGGACGTGGCAGCCGCTCGAGGGCATGGAGTTGCGCGACGTCACCGTCGGCATCGTCGGGCTGGGCTCGATCGGTCGAGCGGTCGCGGGGCTGGCGACCGCGTTCGGCTGCCGGGTGGTGGCGGTCCGCCGCCGGCCGGACGCGGAAGAGGCGGCCGACGACGACCAGTCCGGTGGCGATGCCACGCTTGATCGGGTCGGTGGGCCCGAGACGCTCCCCGAGCTCCTCGCCGAGTCGGACTTCATCGTGCTCGCCGCACCCCTGACGCCCGAGACCGAGGACATGATCAATGCCGAGACACTCGCGCAGGTCAAGTCGGGTGCGTGGCTGATCAACGTGGCGCGCGGCCGCCTGATCGACGAGCGCGCGCTGCTCCGGGCCCTGCGCGAGGGCCCGCTGGGCGGCGCGGTGCTCGACACGTTCCGCGACGAGCCGCTGCCGCCCATGTCGTCGTTCTACGACCTGCCGAACGTCATCGTCACGCCGCACACGGCGTGGTCCAGCGGCCGCGTGCTCGACCGCAGCGTCGAGCTGTTCTGCGACAACCTGCGCCGCTTCTCGAACGGGGAGCCGCTGCTCAACGTCGTCGACCCGGCGGCCGGGTATTGAAGGGAGCGTGATGGAGGTGTTCGGGATGGAGGACTATCGAGCCAAGCTGATCGACATCGCCCGGGAGCTTGCTGGTTCGACCACGGACGAGGTGACCTTCCTGCGTCGGTTCCGGACCTTCTACCAACATCTCGCCGTGACGGTCGAGACGTCCGCTGGCGGCACGTCGGTCAATCCCATGGCGATGGGCATGGATCCGTACATGCGGACGCCCGAGCAGGTGACCGATCTGCTCGACCGGACCGACGCGAACCTGCGCGAACTCGGCGGCTGACGGGCGCAGATCGAGTGGGATGCAGATCGCTATCGTCGGGCTTGCCGGGAGCGGCAAGACCACCGTCTTCAACACGCTGACTCGCGGGCACGCCGAGACCGGCGGCTACGGGGGCGTCACGCTCAACGTGGGCGTCGTGAAAGTCCCCGACGAGCGGCTCGACCGGCTCGCCGAGATCTTTAAGCCCAAGAAGCTCGTGCAGGCCGACGTGACGTACGTCGACCTGCCGGCGCCGCCTGCATCGACCGAGGGCCGTGTCGGCACGGAGGAGCTGCCGGCCGACCACCTCGCGCGGCTACGCGACTCCGATGCCTTGCTCCACGTGGTCCGCGCGTTCGAGGATCCTTCCCACCCGCACGCTGCGGGTAGCGTCGATCCAGCTCGCGATCTGGAGCAGCTCGATCTCGAATTCACCCTGGCCGACCTGGCGATGACGGAGCGCCGACTCGAGCGGCTGACGGGTAGGGGCCGCCACGGTACGCAGGCCGAGCGTGAGGCTGCCGAACGCGAGGAGGTCGTCCTGCAGCGCATCCACGAGGGCTTGCAGGCCGGCTCACCGATCCGCGATCTGGGCCTCGACCCGGACGAGTCCAAGGCGATCCGCGGTTTCCGCTTCCTGACCGAGAAACCGGTGCTCGTCCTGCTCAACGTGGGTGAGGGCGATCTGGCGACGGTCCGGACGCAGGTCGACAAGATCGCGTCGACCTATCGGCACCAGAGCGCCATGGTCGATGCCCTTTCCGCGAAGATCGAGATGGAGCTCGGCGAGCTCGAACCCGACGAGGCCGCGGTGTTCATGGAGGAACTCGGGATCACCGAGTCGAGCCTCGACCGCGTGATCGCGCTGTCGTACCGGCTCCTCGGACTCGTGTCATTCCTGACCGCCGGACCCGATGAAGTGCGCGCGTGGCCGATCCACCACGGCTCGACGGCGGTCGACGCGGCCGGCGCCATCCATACCGACCTCGCCAAGGGCTTCATCCGCGCCGAGACGGTGGCGTACGAGGACCTCATCTCGCTGGGGTCGATGGCGGAGGCCAAGAAAGCCGGCCGGCTACGCTCGGAGGGGAAGACCTACCAGGTCAAGGACGGCGACGTCATCGAGATCCTGTTCAGCCGCTGATCGGCACAGCCGGCTAGTTCGGGCGGCCGCGATCCGGGTCGAACTCGGCGAGGATGCTTCGGAAGTCGCCGTTCAGCTTCTCGCCGTCTTCTTCCTCGTCATCCTCATCTTCGTCGTCCTCGTCCGTCTCGAGGTCGGCGAGGAAGTTGTCGGTCTCCTGCTTCGACACGTTGACCGCGGCAGCCAGCCGATCGTCGCCGACGAAGATGAACCCGTAGTCGCGCTCCAGGACGGCTGCGATCGCCTCGATGAGCGAGTCCTGCTCGTAGTGGTCCTGGACGTCGTGACGGATTCGCTGGACGAGCTCGTAGAACTCCTGCGGCTCCCATTCCGACTCGCTGACGACGAGCACGTCCGAATAGACCTCGTCGTCGCCTTCGTGGAGCTCGTAGAAGAACACGCGCAGGACCTCGTCGATGCTGGTTCGGGTGCGGCAGTATACGCCGCACCGCTCGAAGCCCCGGCCCCCGGGAGGTCCCATGCCGTCACCCCGCGTCGAGGTCGTCCACGTCGGCTCGGCCTGTCGCGACATCGCTCCGGACGACCCGCGCGGTTGGCGGATGGGCGGCGGCGTGATGTACGCGGCGCTCACGACTGCAAGGCTCGGCCTGCGGACGGCGGCGATCGTCGGGCTGGACGCCGAGGCGGCGACCGGCCACGAGCTGACTGCCTTGCGCGATGCCGGCGTCGACATCCTCCCGGTCGCGCTGCCCGAGGGCCCTGTCTTCCATAACGTCGAGACGCCGACCGGCCGGCAGCAGACCGCGATCGCGGCGGGCGTGCCAGTCAGACCGGTGGTATTGCCCGCATCGTGGCGCGACAGCGCGGCATGGTCGCTGGTCCCGGTCGCCGACGAGGTGCCCGATGACTGGGCGGAGCTGATCGATCCGCGCGCCACCGTCGCCGTCGCCTGGCAGGGCATGCTGCGGCGGCTGGCCGCCGGCGCCCTCGTCGAGCGCGTCCCGCCGGCCGAACGCGCAATCCTCCGGCGCGCCGACCTCGTCGGCCTGAGCCATCTCGACGTCGCGCGTGGCACCTCGCTCGGGGAGCTGTCGCGGTTCCTCCATCCGGGCGCCCAGCTACTCGTGACGCAGGGTGGCCAGGGCGGTCTGTTGGTCACGACCGGCGTTGACGGCCCGGTGGAGACGTTGCGCTACCTGCCGACCCCGACCGAGCGCGAGATCGACCCGACCGGTGCGGGTGACACGTTCCTCGCCGCCTTGCTCGCCGTGCTCGTCCGGCCGAGCGCCGCCGGATCGCCTGGGCGGTCCCTCGCCCGAGCCCTTCGGTTCGCCGCTGCCGCCGGCTCACTCGCGGTCGAGGACATCGGTCTCGATGGCGTCCCGGACCGGACGTCCGTGCTCATCCGGCGAGCGCGCGAGCGAGTGCGGCGCGCGGTCGTGCCCAGCCTGTCAGCGCAGGTCGGCGTGGAGGATCCGCGCCAGTAGCGCCGGAGAGCGCCGGCCCGGGGCGCTCAGCCGGGCGCCGGTCCGCTCGACTCACGGACCACGAGGTCGACGGGAAGCCGGATCGACGTCGCAGGAGTCTGGTCGGTGTCGGCATCGCCGATCAGCCGCGCGACCGCCTGCTGGCCCATCTCGTCGGTGCGCTGGGCGATCGTGGTCAGCGGGGGGTCCACGTAGGCGGCCAGCGCGACGTCGTCGAACCCGACGACGCTCGCGTCAGCCGGCACGCGACGCCCGCGGCGCCGGAACGACCGCAGCGCGCCGATCGCCATCAAGTCGTTGTAGGCGAGGACCGCGCTGGTCGATGGCTCGCGGTCGAGAAGATCATCGGTCGCGCGCTCGCCGCCTGCCACGACCGCCTCACCGTGCGTGACGGTCAGCGCCTCCGGCGGGCAACCGGCGGCGTCGAGCGCGGCCTGCACTCCGGCAAGCCGGGCTGGTGCATCGGCGTTCCGGGGCGGCGGCATGAGATAGCCGAACCGTCGATGCCCGAGGTCGAGCAGGTGCTGCGCAGCGAGCCGGCCGCCAAGCTCGTTATCAGAGGTGATGGCCGGCAGCCCGACATCCGGGGCTGCCGTATTGACGAGCACGACCGGGATGGGCGGTGACGACAGCCATTCGCCGTGGCGTTCGCCGAGGCTGCTCGCCGCGATGATCAACCCGTCGACGCGGCGGTCGACGAGCAACTCGAGATAGGACGCCTCGCGCTCGGGGTCGTCCGCCGCATTGCACAGCAGGACCGAGTAGCCGGCTGCCCGGGCAGCGTCCTCCACCGACCGCACCAGTTGCGGGAAGTACGGGTTCTCGATGTCGGTGATGATCAGCCCGAGCGTCTGGGTCGACCGGCGCTTGAGCGAACGCGCCACCTCCGACGGCCGGTAATCGAGCGCACGCGCGGCGTCGAGGACCCGCAGCCTGCGTCTCCGGCCGGGCCCGCCCGACGCCGGCGAGCACGCGGCTGACGGTCGCCGTCGAGACGCCGGCCCTTGCCGCGACATCGGCGATCGTGGCTGTCATCGGGCCGCCGGCTCGGCTGCTGGCTTCCTCGAACCGCCGGTCTGTCAGTGGCTCGCCGGGCTCTTCGGCACCGGCGGCCTGCGCTCGCTCGTTGCCAGCGCCTCGAGCTCGCGCGTCAGCTCGTGGAGCTCGTCCCCACCGCCCATCTGGCTGTGGAGCTGGTCGGCATCGACGTCGCCACGGCTGAACTGACCGCCGGTCCGACCGCGCGACAGGATCGTGAAGGTGTCGCCGATCGGCAGCGCATGCGACACGTTGTGGGTGATGAAGATCACGCCCAGGCCGCGGTTGCGCGCGGCGATGATGTGGCGTAGCACGATCGCTGACTGCTTGACGCCCAGCGCCGACGTCGGCTCGTCGAGGATCAGCACGCGAGCGCCGAAGTACTCGGCGCGGGCGATCGCCAGGGTCTGGCGCTCGCCACCCGACAGCGTGCCGACCGCCTGGTCGGTGTCGCGGACGTCGATGCCGATGCGCTTCATCTCCTCGCGGGCGATGCCGGCCGCCTTCGGCAGGTCGAACCGCTTGAACGGGCCGACCCCGACCGTCGGCTCGTTGCCGAGGAAGAAGTTGCGGGTGATGGTCATCAGCGGCATCACCGACAGGTCCTGGTAGACCGTCGCGATCCCGGCGTCGAGTGCTTCGCGGGGCGAGCTGAACTCGACCGGCTGGCCATCGACAGCCAGCGTCCCCTTGTCCGGTCGGTACACGCCTGACAAGGTCTTGATCAGCGTCGACTTGCCGGCACCGTTGTCGCCGAGCAGGCACGTTACCTGACCGGCTCGAACCATCAGCGACACGCCTTCGAGCGCCACGACCGCGCCGAAGTACTTGGAGATGTCGCGCGCCTCGAGCAGCGGCGCCACGTCCGTCGGGGCGACGGCCGGGGTCTGCTCCATGAGCGCGTCGGTCATGGGGGTCGCATCCATCGGTCGGCCCTCCTAGGTGAGACCGGCGAACTTGCGCCGGATCCAGCTGTTGAGGACGACCGCGACGAGCAGCAACGTGCCGATCGCGATCTTGTACCAGTCGGCATTGATGTCCGCGAACACGATCCCCTGGCGGGCCATGCCGAGCGCCAGGGCGCCGAGCGCGGTGCCGGCGACCGAGCCGTAGCCACCCGTCAGCAGCGAACCGCCGATGACGGCCGTCGTGATCGCGTCCAGCTCATAGCCCGTGCCGCGCAGGATGTCGGCGGAGGTGAAGCGCGTCGTCTGGATCGCGGCAAGGACGGCGGCCGAGAACCCGGTCAGCGCGAACAAGGCGATCTTCACGCGCGCGACCGGCACGCCGAGATTGCGCGCCGCCCCGGCGGAACCGCCGACGCCGGCGATCCAGTTGCCGAACCGCGTCCGGCCGAGGATGTACACGCCGACGATCGCGATGAGGATCCAAAGGATGATCGAGACCTGCAGCGTCCCGCTCTGTCCACCCAGCGAGATCGGCGCGTTCCAGCCGAAGATCGCGGCCAGGGGATCACCCGCCAAGCGCGTCGGGTCGACCGGGATGTAGGTGATCGGGCTGACGGTCGACGTCAGCACCGACGACGCGCCACGGATGATGAACAGCGTCGCCAGGGTGACGATGAACGACGGCAGCCCGGTCCGGACGACGATGAACCCGTTGACGGCGCCAAGGAATGTCGCCAGCACCATCGCCATCAGGATCGACAGCCACACCGGGAGGTTCCAGATCGTGATGCTGATGCCCATGATGATCCCCGCGAAGCCGACCATCGAGCCGATCGACAGGTCGAACTCACCCGCGATCATCAGCAGCGCGACGGCGGTCGCGATGATGCCCACCTGGGCGGCGACATCGAGGTAGTTGAGCGTTCCAGCGAGGCTGAGAAACGGAGCGTCCAAACCGCGGCGTGAGAACGAGATCGCAAAGAAGATCAGGAAGACGAATACAACGATGATCAGCGCGCCCGCTGCAGGGCGCGCCAGGAAACGTTGGGCCAGGGACAGGTTCCGGAGTCGGTCAGACCCCGGTGCCCGCGGGGCCGCCGTCGTCGTGCTCGCCATCGTTCCCTCCGAGGTGATCGGGAGGGACCGGCGGCTGCCGATCCCTCCCATGCGCCGGTTCACGCCGGCGCGCGGAGCGAGGTCTAGCGGAGACCCTTCGCCGAGAGTCCGATGACGGCCTCGGCGTCCGCCTGGGTCACGAACCCTGGGCCGGTCATGATCAAGCCCTGGCCGTTGCCGGTCGGCAGGTTCTTGGTCTCGGCGTAGTTCGTGAGGATCACGATCGGCAGATAGCCCTGCAGGAACTGCTGCTGATCGATCGCGAAGTCCATCTTCCCGTCCTTGATCGCCGTCAGCACATCAGCGCTGAGGTCGAAGGTCGCGAGATGGACGGTCTTGCCGGACGCCGCGACGGCGTCGAGCGCCGGCTTGGCGACGGACGGCCCGAGGGTCAGGATCCCGTCGATGGTGGCGTCCGACTGGAGCGCCGCCTCGATCGTCGCCTGCATGCCGGCGGGGTCCGAGATGTTGCCGGTCAGGACCTCTCCGTCCTCGCTGCCGGTAAGGCCCATGAAGAAGCCGTTGCAGCGCAAGGTGAGAGCCTGGTTGCCGACCTCCTGGTTGAAGCAGACAGCGTTCTTGACGCCGGCCGCCTTGAACCGCTCGCCGGCGCCGAGGCCAGCTTCGTATTCCGTCTGGCCAACGTGGGCAAGGACGCCGAGGTCCCTGAACACGTCAGAACCTGAGTTCATCGACACGACCGGGATCCCAGCGGCGACCGCCTTCTTGATGGCCTCGCCGAGCGCGTCGGGGTTCGGGATGGAGACGACTAGGCCGGTCGGCTTCTTGGCGATGGCCGCATCGATCAGCGAGACCATGCCAGGCATGTCGCTTTCCGCGCCCGGGGCGTTGTAGTTCGCCGTGACGCCCATGTCGGCCGCACCGGCCTTCACGCCGTTGCGGACCACGCCCCAGAACCCGTCCTGGGCCTGGCCGTGGGTGACGTACTCGATCGTGATCGCGCTGCGCTGGACGAGTGCGCCGTCGAGTCCCCCCGCCGCGGCCGAACCGGTCGGCGTGCCTGTCGTACAGGCTCCTACGATCAACGCCGCGCCCGCGAGCGCGACGAGTGCCTTGGTCCGTAGATTCATGCTGTTCGTTCTCCTCCGTTGTGCCCGCGGCGTCTGCCGCGGTCCCGCTGTGTCCCACCCGCGATGCGGGTCCGAGGGATCGCTGCTGTCGGTTCGCGGCCGGCTGGCCGCCATGGACACCTCCTTTTCTCCGGCCGTCAAAGGGCCGGGACCCTCCCTCAGCCGGGGATCTCCGCGAGCCGCACGGGTCGGTGTTCGTGGAGCGAGCGATCTGCTGCTTCGGCGACGCGGAGCGCCGCGACGCCATCGGCGGCGGTGCAGGGTGACGGTGCTTCGCCGCGGGCGACCGCGACGAACGCTGTGAATTCGGCAGCATAGGCCGACTCGAACCGCTCGAGGAAGTCCTTCCACGCGGGGCCGGCCGGCGGTGGCACGCCGGGCTCCAACGAGCGCAGCGGCGTCTTGGGCCCGAGACCGACCGCCACGCTGTCCTTGGAGCCGAAGACCTCGGCCCGGATGTCGTAACCGAGCGGATCGTGGCGCGCGACCGTGAGCACCGTGAAGGGTCCATCGACGAGGCGGAGGGTCGCGATGGCGGTGTCGACGTCGCCGTACTTCGCGAAGACAGGGAAGCCCCGGACCCCTCCGTCGGCGTAGACCTCCTCGACCTCGCAGCCGGTCATCCAGCGCAGGACGTCGAAGTCGTGGATGGAGAAGTCGCGGAAGAGGCCACCCGATTGCGGGATGTACGACTCGTGCGGCGGTGCAGGATCGTGCCCAGCCAGCCGGACCGCGTACAACGTGCCGAGCTCGCCTGCGTGGACGAGCCGGTGGACCTCCCGATAGGCCGGGTCGAACCGTCGCTGGAAACCAAGCTGGAACGGCACCCCGGACCGCTCGATGTCGCCGGCCACGGCGATCGTGTCCTCCAGGGTCGCCGCCAGCGGCTTCTCGCAGAACGTCGGCAGCCGTCGGCCGATCGTGTCGCGGATCAGCTCGGCATGGGCGGTGGTCGCGGCCGCGATGACGACCGCGTCGGCACCGTCGAGCGCCGCCTCGATCGACGGCGCGGCTGTCGCCCCGACCGAGCCCGCGACCTCGGCGGCGCGGGCTGCGTCGATGTCGCCCACGACCAGCGCGTCGACGCCCTCGGTGGCCGCCAGCAGGCGGGCATGCAGCCGGCCGATGCGCCCTGCGCCGATGAGCGCCACCTTCATGCCGCGACCTCGCTCCCCGTGCCGTGCCGGTGCAGCGCGCTCGCCAGCACCCGGCGACCGATCGCGGCGCTCTCCGACGGCGGCCCCCAGCTGCTGTCCTGCTCGACCATCAACCAGCCCGCGTAGTCGCGCTCCACGAGCGCGGCGACGACACCATCGAGATCGAGCACGCCGGCGCCGAGCTCCGTGAAGAGGCGCTCGCGGATGGCGTGGCCAAAACCGGCCAGCTCGCCGGCCCGCAGCCTCGCCAGGACCGCCGCGTCGACGTCCTTGAGGTGGAGGTGGGTGACACGCTCCCCGAGCGCTCGCAGTGTCTTGACCGGGTCCCCGCCGCCGACGGTGTAGTGCCCGACGTCGAGGCAGATCGTCACGAGATCGGCGTCGGTCGAGGCGACCAGCCGCTCGACCTCGGCAGGCGTCTCGATGTAGGTCCCCGCGTGCGGGTGGAAGGCGATGCCGCGGGCCTCTCGGGCCAGCTCGTGGAGCAGGTCGAGCAGCGCCTCCCATCCGGCGTCCGTCAGGACGGGTGTGCCGGGATCGCCTGCACGCCCGGCGCGGGCATCACGGTCGGGGGACCCGTCGAGCGCTACGCAGAGCACCTCGCCAGCCCCGGCCCGATGGAGGCGAAGTCGCTCGAATACGACCTCGCGCGCATCAGCCGTCGGCCCATCCACGGAGCAGGGGATCGAGACGTACACCTCGGCGAGCCGCAGACCGCGGTGCCGGAGATCGGCACGAAGCGCCTCTCCTTCCGGGAAGCCGATCCCGAGCTGGGTGCCCTCGTAGCCGATGCGCGCCATCTCGTCGAGGATCGTCGCCGCGTCCGTGCCGTGGCGGAGCTCCTCGTCGTCGACGTTGTTCCAGAGGATGGGCACCGTCCCGATCGAGGCGCGCGGCAGCGCGTCGCCAGGGCGCCGAAGCGTCGCTCGCAGGTCTGGCCGCGACGGGGTGACGGTGCTCATCGGTGCTGCTCCTCGGCCACCCCCTCGGCCCAGCGCGCGCGCTGGTCGGGATGGTACTCGGGGCTCGGCGCGTCCCACCAGCCGGTCTTGTCCGGCCCGGCTGTCGCCAGGTCGCGGTCGACGGTGACGTGGACCAGCGACGGGCCACCGGAGGCGAGCGCGCGTTCCACTGCGGGTCGCACGCCATCGGGGGCAGTGACCGACTCGGCGTGGAGCCCGAACGCCCGCCCGATCGCCGCGAAGTCGGGCGAGTAGAGCGAGCCATCGGGTGTCAGGAAGTCGGTCCAGGCGGGCCGGCCGAAGAACGCCTCCTGGCCGCCCTTGATGCTGATCCAGCCGGAGTTGTCGAGGATGACGGCGCAGACCGGCGTCCCCGCGAGCACCGCGGTCTGGAGCTCCTGCATCGACTGGAGGAAGCTCCCATCGCCCGATACCGACAGCACCTGGCGCTCGGGATGGGCCAGTTGTGCCCCGATCGCCGCCGGCAGCTCGAACCCCATCGTGGAGAAGCCGCCCGACGTCAGGTGTGTCCGCGGGCGACGGGTCACCCAGCGCTGCTTGACCATGCCCTGTGGCATACCCGCGCCGGTCACCACGATCGCGTCATCGCGCGTCGCCGCCTGGATCTCGCGGACGGCTCGCGCCATCGTCATCGGGTTAGCGTCGGAGGCGGACTTGATCTCCACTTGGGCAAACCAGTCAGCCTTGTGCTTGGCGATCTCCTGGCGGTAGTCGTCCGACGGGGCGTCGGCTCCGCGGGGCGGCCCCAGCGCTTCGAGCAGGTCGGCAAGTGCCGCCCTGGCGTCACCGACCAACGCGACCTCCACGGGATAGTTCTTGCCGATCTCGCGCGGGTCGATGTCGATCTGGATCAGGCGCGAGGGTGGGATCGCGAAGGTGACGCCCTTCCGGTACGACGACGCCGACCAATCGGTGAAGCGGCAGCCGACGGACAGCAGGACATCGGCGCGTGTTGCCAGCTCGTTGCCGCACGTCGATGCGGTATCGCCGATGGTCAGACCCGCCAGCTCGTGGGTCTCGTCGATCGCCCCCTTGCCATTCCAGGTCGTGACGACGGGCGCGCCCAGCCGTTCGGCCAGCGCGGTCACCTCGGCGGCGGCGTCGGCGCCGATCGCGCCGCCGCCGGCGACGATGACCGGTCGTTTCGCGTCGCGCAGCAACGCGGCTGCCCGCTCGGTGTCGTCGGCACTCGGCCGCGTCCGGCCCCTGGCCTCCCGCTGGTCCGGTTCGGGGATCGTCACCTCGGCCGAGTCCGCGAGGACGTCCATCGGCAGGTCGAGCAGCACCGGGCCCGGTCGGCCGGAGCGCATCTGGTTCCACGCCCGATGCAGCACGAACGGCAGCTCATCGACCCGTGACGGCTGCCACCACTCCTTGACGACCGGCTCGAAGATGCGCGGGTTGTCGGCGGCGTGGCGGCGTTCCAGCTCCTGCAGCAACCCCGTCCCGCGCATGTACGTGTGAGGCGAGCCGGTCATGAGGGCCACCGCCGTCGAGTCGACATACGCGGTCGCCATCCCGATCACGGTGTTGGTCGCGCCGGGTCCGATGCTCGTGAAGGCGAGGATGGGCTGGCCGGTCGCGCGGTAGAAGCCGTCCGCCAGGTGGACGGCGGACTGTTCGTGCATGACCTGGATCGTCCGGATCTCGCCCTGGCGGTCGAGGAGGGCATCGGTCAGGGCCCAGCTCCCGTGACCCGGGATGCCGGCGACGATCGGCACTCCCTGGCGCACCAGATAGTCGACGACGATCTGCGCTCCGGACAGCCGCCGACGGGCGGACGACTCGGTCAACGCCCCTCCTTGCGCGATCCGCGTAATCGATTACCCTGCAAGTGGGCGGACGGTATCCCACGGCGCGATGGGGTGTCAATGCGATAGGAGGAGGTTGCCAGGTGGGACGCGCGAGCGGGACGATCGCGGCGGCCGAGGCGCTCCCGCTGGCCGATTCGCCGCTCGGCCGCACGGTCGCGACGACACCGACCGACATCTGGAACGACTCCTGCTCGGTGCCCGAGCTCGAGTACGCGATCTCCTATGGCGCGGTCGGGGCGACCGCGAATCCGACCATCGTCACCGACGTGTGGAAGGCCGAACCCGACCACTGGCGGGACCGCGTCCGCGTGCTGGCGACGGAGCGTCCGGACGCGACCGAGGCCGACCTGGCATGGGCCGTCGTCGAGGAGATGTCGCTGCGCGCGGCGCCGTTGTTGCTGCCGGCATTCGAGGCGTCCGGTGGCCGCCAGGGCCGCCTCTCGATGCAGACCGACCCGACCTTCTTCCGCTCCTTCGATCGGATGCTCGCGCAGGGCGAACACTTCGACGTCGCTTGCGCCCAACATCATCGTCAAGTTCCCGGCCACCTCAGTCGGCGTCCGCGTGATGGAGGAAGCGACCTATCGCGGCGTGAGCGTCAACGCCACCGTGTCGTTCAGCGTCCCCCAGGCGGTCGCCGCCGGCGAGGCGGTCGAGCGTGGACTACGACGTCGTGAGGCGGAGGGCCTCCGGGTGGATGACATGGGCCCGGTCATCACCGTGATGATGGGCCGGCTCGAGGACTGGCTCCGGGTCCAGACCGAGCAGGACGGGATCATCGCGGACCCATCGGCACTGCCGTGGTCGGGTGTCGCCGTCTTCAAACGGACCGTGGCCGAGTTCCGGGCGCGCGGCCTGCGCGCTCGTCCGCTCGGCGCGGCCATCCGCCACCAGCTGCATTGGTCGGAGCTGATCGGCGGCGACGTGGTCATCACGATGCCCGCCAGCTGGCAGCGTCGTTTCAACGCCTCATCGGTCGAGGTCCGGCCGCGGATGGACGAGCCGATCGACGCGGCCATCCTGGATGAGCTGCGCCGGCACTACCCGGACTTCGTCCGAGCCTACGAGCCGGACGGTCTCGCCGCCGCTGAGTTCGACACGTTCGGGCCGAGTGCACGGACCCTGCGCGCGTTCGTCGGCTCGTACCACGACCTGCTGCACCAGGTCATGGACGCCCTCGTCCCGAACCCCGACGTCAAGTCCGGGTCGTGACCGAGGTCACCACCGGCCTCCACAGACCCTCGGGCTCGCTGGCAGCCGACGCTTGGTCCGTAGCGTTGACGCCCGAGGCCGCCGGCTGGCGCTATACCGGGCTGCGTGCGGCGATGCTGTCACCTCGTGGGACGATCGCGTTCGACACGGGCGCGGACGAGGTCGTCGTCCTGCCGCTCGAGGGCGGCTTCGAGGTCGCTGTCGACGGCGAGCGCTATCGCCTGGAGGGTAGGGAATCTGTGTGGGCCGGCCCCACCGACTTCGTGTATGCGCCGCCCGGATCGACGGTGGAGGTGTCGAGCGCGTCCGGCGGGCGGTTCTCGGTCCCGAGTGCGCGAGCAGATCGGCGGTTCCCGGCGCGCCACGTGCCGGCGTCCGAGGTCGCCGTGGAGCTCCGTGGCGCGGGCGCGAGCTCGCGGGAGGTGCGCAACTTCGCCGCAGCGCATCGGTTCGAGGCCGACCGGCTCATCTCGGTCGAGGTGCTCACCCCGGGTGGCAACTGGGGTTCGTATCCGCCGCACAAGCACGACGAGGTTCGTGAGGGCGAGACCGAGCTCGAGGAGATCTACCACTACGTCGTCGCGGATGGGCCGGCCGGCCCCGGCCTGGCCTACCAGCACGTGTACGGCACGCCCGATCGCCCGGTGGACCTCCTCGTCACGGTCGGGACGGGTGACGTCGTGCTGATCCCGCACGGCTGGCACGGGCCGGCGATGGCCGCACCGGGTTACGACCTCTACTACCTCAACGTAATGGCGGGACCCGGCGAGCGCGCGTGGCGCGCCTGTGACGACCCGGCGCACGCCTGGGTCCGCGAGGCGTGGGCATCGCAGGACATGGATCCGCGGCTGCCGTTCGGTCGGACGGAGCGCTAGACCGCCACTGCCGTCGGCGTCCCTCGCACCAGCAGCCGGCCGCGCAGGCGCCGCCAGCGGTGGCGCAGGTCGGCCTCGAGCGCCGGCTCCGGCAGGCCGCGGGCGCGCCGCCGGTCGGCCAGTGCCAGACCCCGCTCGATGGTCGCCAGGGCCGCGGCCGGATCGCCGAGGCGGTGCTCCCGGAGCTTGGCGGCTTCGATCGTCGCGAGGACCGCCGTCCGCCCCGGCCCGCAGGCCAGCGCATCCCATGCCCCGAGCGCGTCGTCGACCCGCCCGAGGCGGCGGAGCAGGTGTGCCCGGTCGACGGCGATGCGCTCCTCGTCCCAGGGCCGGCCGAAGGCCTGGCGCTGATCCCAGCCGATGCTCGCCCGACGTTCCGGTCGACCACCGAAGTCCGCCGGGCGCCGCGGCGACCACCACGGCTCGTCCATCGCCGGGCGCGCGGCCGCAGTCGGTGGCAGGACCGGGACCGGCGGCGTCGGGTCGGCGGCCAGCGCCGCATCGAGGCAGTCCACGGCCTCGTCGAGCCGCCGCTCCCGCCGGAAGGCGCGCGCCAGCCCGGCCAGGTCGCCGCGCGGCGCACGCGCCCGGGTGACCGGATCGCCCAATCCCTGCTCGATGTGGACGAGGAGTCGAGCGAGCGACCGGACATCCTCGTCGTTGTGGCGGACGACCGCGGCCAGCGGCTGGGCCGGCCCGCCACGGAGGAACCCGAGATAGCGGCCCGGGATCTCCCAGCCGTCCACGTCGTCATGGCGCTCGACGCCGAGCAGCGAGCGCTCGACGGTCCCGAGGCGAGCGTCATCCATCCGATGGCGGAATAGTCGACGGACGATCGGCAGCAGGTCGAGATGGCCGTCGTGATCGGGCGCGGCGCGGCGCGCGAGCCGGAATCGCGTCACGAGCAGCGGCCAGTCGAAGCCACGGCCGTTGTACGTCACGAGCCACGCGTCGCGCGGGATGTGGACGCTGAGCTGATCGAGGAGCACGCCCTCCTCCGCGTGGTCCGGCAGCAGCAGCTGGACCTGGCGAAAGGCCGTGCCCGTCCACCAGCCGAGGCCGATCAGGAACGCGACCGTACCCGCCGCGGTGGCAAGCCCCGTCGTCTCGGTGTCGAGGCAGACCAGCGGCCGGTCGGCCGGTGGCTGGCCGGGCAGGTCCGCGAGCCGATCGCGGTCGAGCGGCAGGTCGATCGTGGGCGCCTCCACGCGGACATGCACCCCACCGCCGGCATCGACGACCTCGCCGTCGACCGCGTCGGCCAGCCGGCGCGCGAGATCACGGCTCGCGCTGCGGCGATAGGGCAGGGGGTCGTCGATCGTGCCCGGCCCCGCGTTGGCGGCACGGAATCGGGCGAGGCGCCGGGCGAGTCGATCGCCCGGTTCGACGAGGGTGTCGATCATCCCGCGGCGGCGAGTGGAACGCCGGCCGTGGCGGCCGACGTGGCACCGAGCTCCGCGAGCAGACGCAGGGCGAGGCGTCGCGCGTCGACGTTCGGTTCCAGACGTGGCCCAGTACAGGCCGGGCAGCCGCCGTCGCAGCCGCACGCCGCGATCAGGTCCGCGGCGCCGGCCAGCAGCTCGTCGTGGCGTTGCCACAGCCGCTCGGACAGCCCGATCCCGCCCGGCACCGCCTCGTACAGGTAGATGGTCGGCTCCTCGGCGTGCGGCGAGCGCACCTGGGTCACGAGACCGAGATCCCGCGGATCGACCATCAGCAGCACCGACGCGATCGTCTGGATGGCCCGCCCGGCGCCGAGCAGCGCCACGTCGAGCTCGTCGCGCCGCCAGTGGTCGCGGGCACGGTCGGCGGTGAGCCAGTAGGCCGTGGTCTGGAGCTCGAGCTCGGGCAGGTCGATCGGACCCCAGCCGACGTTCTCGTCCGTCACGAACTTGAGCTTCTTGAACAGCGTGACGAGGCTGGCGACCATCACCTCGCCGTGCTTCCGATGCCCGCCGGTCGCCGGCGCCTCGGCGAACACTTCGAGCGGCTTGAGCGTCACCGCCCGGTTCGCGTAGGTGTAGTGGTCGGCGTCGATCTTGTGGACGTACGCCTTGCGCTCGTGCCACTCGAGCCGGTCGACGTAGTACTGGATCGACTCGTGGATGTAGATCGCCCGCTCGTGGACCAGCACCTGGGCGCTGAACAGGTCGACCTCGCCGAGGACGCGTGGTCGATCCGGCGTGGTGTCGATGATCACGACGTTCTCCGGTGCCGCTGTCCGCAGCGAGATCTCCGACGCCGGGAAGTTCTCGCTGGACCAGTACCAGCGCCCGTCGCTGGCCTGCCGGACATGGCCCTCCTCGGCGAGGAACGCCAGCAGGTCGTCCGCCGGCGCCGGGCCGAACACCTCCCCCGGCTCGAACGGCAGCTCGAACGTCGCCGCGCGCAGGTGGGCGAGCAGGACGTGCAGGTTGTCCGGATCGAGCCGGGCCTCCTCCGGGCGTGTTGTCGAGGATGAACTCGGGGTGGTGGATGACGTACTGGTCGACCGGCGCACCGGAGGCGACGAGGACGGCGACGCTCGTTCCCTGCCGTCGACCGGCGCGACCGAACTGCTGCCACGTCGCCGCGACCGAACCCGGATAGCCGGCCAGGATCGACACGTCCAGGCGGCCGATGTCGACGCCCAGCTCGAGCGCATTCGTCGAGACGACGCCGAGGATCTCGCCGTCGCGCAGACCGCGTTCGATCGACCGCCGCTCGGTGGGCAGGTAGCCGCCGCGATAGCCGCGTACCCGGCTGCGCGGCCCGTAGCTCTCGCGCAGCGCCTCGCGGAGACCGGTCAGCAGGATCTCGACCGCCACCCGCGACCGGCCGAAGACGATCGTCTGGCGACCGGCGCGCAGGAAGGGCAGCGCCCAGCGTTGGGCGAGCGTCGCCGAAGAGCCGCGTGCGCCGCTGGCCGGCTCCATGACGGGCGGGTCGACCAGCAGGACGTGGCGCTCGCCGGCGGGTGCGCCGTTCCGGTCGACCAGTCGGGCGGGTCGGCCCGTCAGCATCGCCGCCAACTCCGCGGGGTTCCCGATGGTGGCCGAGCAACAGACGATGACCGGCCGGCTGCCGTAGTGGGCGCAGATCCGCAGAAGCCGGCGCAGGACGTTGGCCACGTGGCTGCCGAACACGCCCCGGTACGTGTGGAGCTCGTCGACCACGATCACCTTCAGCTGCTCGAACAGCTGGAACCACTTGGTGTGGTGGGGGAGGATCGCCGAGTGGAGCATGTCCGGGTTGGTCACGACGACCTGCCCGGCGGCGCGCACCGTCGAGCGGATCGGGGCCGGCGTGTCGCCGTCGTAGGTCGAGGTGATGATCGACAGGCCGGCTGCGCCGGCGAGTTCGCCGAACTCGGCTACCTGGTCCTGCCCGAGCGCCTTGGTCGGGAACAGGAACAGCCCGCGGGCGGAGGGATCCTCCGCGATGGCCTGGAGCGTCGGCAGGGCGTAGCACAGGGTCTTGCCCGATGCCGTCGGGGTGACCACGACGACGTCCTCACCGGCGTGGACGGCATCGATCGCCTCGAGCTGGTGGGTGTACAGCCGCTGGATCTCGCGACTCGCGAGGCCGCTGACGATGCGCTGGTCGAGCCAGGCCGGCATGTCGGCGTACGCGGCCTCGCGCGGCGGGATGACCTCGTGGTGGACGACGCCGCGGGCGAGCGAGGGCTCCTCCAGCAGGCGCTCGAGAACCGTCGAGGGGTCGGCGGGGGCGTAGGTGCGCATCGACGCGACTCCGGCTACTAGAGAACAGATGTTCTGATTGGAGGCAGTCTAGACCTGAGCGTCAACCGCACGGATGACAGGTTGGTTGTCACGGCATCGCGGTTGACACGGCAGCACCCGTAGCTACGCTCGCGGCCATGTCCCGCCCGCCGGGCCCCGACGCCCTCGACGCCGACCTCGACGAGCCGCTCGACGGCGCGCCCGCAGGTCGTTTCCAGGGCGGAGCGGTCGACCTCGCGGCGCTGCCGATCGTCGGGCTCACCCGGCGCCGGATGGCGCTCCTGGTCGGCGCGTTCCTGGCGGCCTGGATCGTGGTCGCCTTCGCGCGTCAGGTCGCCGACGCATCGGAGGCCGCGACGCGCGCCCAGGACATCGGCATCGGCAACGCGACGCTGCGGCTCGAGGTCGCGGCGATGGAGCGCGAGCTCGAGGCGATCGGCCGGCAGCGGTTCGTCGAGCAGCAGGCGCGCGGCTACGGGGTCGGCACCTCGCGTGAGATCCCATTCGCGCTGGCCCCGGATGCGCCGCCGCTCGCCGACGATGCGCCGGGTTCAGCGGCCGTGCGGGTCGGGTCCGAGGTCGATCGCATCTCGCCGCTCGAGCGCTGGCTCACGGTGCTGTTCGGCCCGTCGGGCTAGGCGGAGAGCGGCGGGCCGACGCCCGGCTCGCGCCCGTTTTCTTGTCAAATGCTCGTGTGGCGAGCAATGGACAGGGTCGAGCCCTGGATCAGAGCCGACCCACGCATAACGATGCGCCCGAGGCCCGACCTCATGCAGCGGTGAGCATGCGCGCTGCATGACGATGCACTCGTAGCCACCCGAGACGGGTCTCGGTGCTGTCCATTGCTCATGTAGCGAGCAATTGACAGGAACGAGGGCCGTGGGCGCGTAACGCGGTCAATGGGTCCCGCTATCCTGTCATCCCGACGCGTTCGCGGCGGATGTGGGGAGGCCCGGGCGCCCGATGATCGACATCCCGGTCGATGACTTCATCTTCGTGGTCTGCGCGCTCATCGGTGGCGGCCTCCTGCTGATCACCGTCCTTGTCGACGACCTCCTCGGCGCGATCTTCGACTTCGACGTCGGTGGCGTGTCGCTCATGCCGCTGCTGCTGTCCTTCGTGTCGATGTTCGGCGTCGGTGGCATCTTCGCGAGCCAGGTCCTCGACGTGCACGGCGCCCAGGCCGCGCTGTGGGGTGTCGGCTTCGGGCTCGTCGGACTCGGGATCGCGTACGTGATCTTCAGCGCGCTCCAGCGAGCCGAGTCGCCCGCCCCGTTCTCGACCGCCGACCTGGTCGGGCGCGATGCCTACGTGCAGGTGGCCATCCCGGCCGGGCACTACGGCAGCGTCCTCGTCAAGGCCGAGGGGCAGACCCACGAATACAGCGCCACCGCGTCGACCGACATCGTCGCGGGTACCACGGCCCGCGTACGCGGCGTCGCCGGCGCGGGTCTCATCGTGGAAGCGATCGCAGATGCCGGCCCAGCGCCGGCGCAAGAGGGAGGGACCCCGAGTGCCTGACATCGTGGACATCGTCGGCGGGTCGATCCCGATCTTCCTGATCATCATCGTCGCGGTCCTGATCGTTTCGTACATCGGCAGCCGCTACAAGGTCGCCGGCGCCAACGAGGCGCTCATCGTGTCGGGTCAGCGCGATCGGGGGCCCGACGGCCAGCGCAACCTGAAGGTCGTGCGCGGCGGTGGCGTGATCGTCCTGCCGCTGATCCACAAGGTCGGCAAGCTCAAGTTGACCGCCCGCCAGATCAATGTGAACCTCGCCGATGCCGTCAGCCGGCAGGGCATCAAGGTCGCGGTCCAGGGTGTCGCGACGTTCAAGATCGGCGCCGAGGACGAGTCCATCCGCAATGCCGCCGAGCGCTTCCTCGAAGCGCAGGAGGAGCAGGTCGACTCGATCGTCAAGAACGTGCTCGAAGGCTCGCTCCGTTCGATCGTCGGGACACTGACGATCGAGGAGCTGAACCTCGATCGCCAGAAGTTCCAGCAGGCCGTCCAGGACGCGGCCAAGGGCGACCTCGCGACGTCCGGTCTGCAGATCGACTCGTTCACGATCCAGGCGATCCGCGACGAGTCTGGCTACATGGAGCTGATCGGCCAGCAGGAGACGGCGCGCCGCGAACGCGACGCGCGCATGGCCAAGGCCGCCGCCGACCAGGAGGCCGCCGTCCGCGAGGCGGAAGCCGAACAGATCAAGATCAACGCCGCGCGGGACGTTTCGCTCCGCCGCGCCGAGACCGAGACGCAGACCGCGGCGGCCAACGCCCGCGCCGCGCAAGCCGGCCCATTGGCCGAGGCCGAAGCGACCCAGGAGGTCACGCGCAAGCAGACCGAGCTCGCCCAGCTCGAGGCGGCGCGGACCCAGCAGGAACTGGTCGCAACCACTGTCCGACCCGCCGAGGCTGAGGCCGAAGCACAGATCCGGCGCGCAGAGGGCGCGAAAGGCGCAGTCATCGCCCAGGCGCAGGCCGATGCCGAGCGGGTCAAGCTGGCCGGCGAGGCGCATGCCCGCGTCGTCGAGATCACCGCCGAAGCCACCGCCAAGCAAACGACCCTCGAGGGCAATGCCGAGGCGGGCATCGTCCTGTCCAAGGGCGAGGCCGAGGCGAAGGCCCTCGCGCTCCGCGCCGAGGCGTATCGCCAATTCAACGAGGCCGCCATCATCCAGACGGTGCTCTCGCAGCTGCCGGAGATCGTCCGCGCCGCCGCCGAGCCGATGGCCAACATCGACAACCTCACCGTCCTCTCCAACGATGGGGCGTCGGACGTCGTCCGCAACGTGACCCGGACCGTGACCGAGGCCGGCACGACCGTGAAGGGCCTCACCGGCATCGACATCCCCGCGATGCTCAGCCAGGCGATGGGTGGCGCGATGAGCGGTGCTGGCGGCAAAGCGAGCTCCGGGTCGGGCGGCGGTGGTCGAGGCGGGTCGTCGTCGGGCGCTCGGCGCGGCGGCGGAGCCTCCCGGTCGACCGGTGCGGCGACCGGCGCGGCCCAGGCCGGCGCCACCTCGTCCGAGCCGACGCGCCCGACGCCGTCTGCGTCCGCGCGACCCGCGGGCGGCGCATCGCCCGCCGGCAGCCCGCCGCCGGCGACTGTCGACCTGACGACGCCGACCGCGCCGCGGCGCGACCGAGCCGCCCCCACGGTTCGAGAGCCAGGAACAGATCGACAGCGCGCTCCAGGATGCCGAGCGTGCCATCCGGGCTGCGAGCGCCAGCTCCGCGGCGAGCGCAGCACGGACCGATACGGCCGCTGGACCCGCGCGGCCGGCGCGTCCCGCGTCCCTCGACATCAGTCGCGAGACGACCGTCGACGACGCCGCCCGGCGGCTGGCGACGGACCTGCGCGCCGTCCCCGGGATCGAGCGCTTCGCGGCGGTCCAGCTGGCCGAGCTGGAGCGCTCCGGTCCGAGGCCCCTACGGACGATGTGGCGGATCGCGCGGGAGCATCTCGACGAGCAGTACGGGCAGCTGACGATCGGCGAACTCCTCGAGATGTACGGATCGCAGCCGCGGCCGAGCTGACCGACGCGACCGGATGACCGAGGCGGACCGCAGCGCCGAGTACGCCCGCCTGCTCGCCGAGAACAGGCGCTATACGGAGGCGTTCGATCGATCCGCGTTGACGGCCGCGCCGCTGTCGAAGCTCGTGATCGTCGCGTGCATGGACGCGCGGCTGGACGTCGAGGAGAGCCTCGGCTTGCGGACCGGCGACGCCCACATCATCAGGAACGCAGGCGGCCTGGTGACCGACGACGTCATCCGCTCGCTGATCGTGAGCATCGAGCTCCTCGGTACCGCGGAGATCGTCCTGATCGAGCACACCGGATGCGGCCTGCACGGGGTCGACGAGTCGGTGCTTCGGGCCCGCGTCGCCGCCATCAGCGGCATGCCATCCGACGGCGTTCCGCTGGCGTTCGGCGGGTTCGGGGACCTCGAGGCGAACGTCCAGGCGCAGGTCGCGATCCTGCGCGACCACCCCTTCCTGCAGCGCGTACCGGTCCACGGCCTCGTGTTCGACGTCTCCACGGGCCGCCTGCACGAAGTCGCCTGACTGAGGCTCGAGGCCTCGACCCAGCACGCTGACGATGCGCCTGCAAGGCGCAGCCCGTCCATGGCGAGGTTCACGAGCAGGTGGCGCGCGTATCCTGCCCGCACGTATGCGCACTGAAAGGACCCCAGTCCATGAAATGGAAACGGAACACCGGCCTCGATCAGATCGAGGACCGGCGCGGCCAAGGCGGGGGCGCGTTCGGCTTGCCTGGAGGCGCCTCCGGTGGCGGCATCCCGATCCCGATCCCCACCGGCAAGGGTGGCGGGCTGGGCGGCATCATCGTGCTCGTCGTCTTGTTCCTGCTCTTCAGCGGCGTGCTGGGTGGTGGCGGCATCCCGGACCTGGGTGGCCTGTCGGGTGGTGGCGGCGCGCCGGTAGAACCCGGCGGCACGCTGAACCCGCAGGGCGAGACCGACGCACAGCTGGCCGCGATCGTCGCGGACATCCAGGCGTTCTGGGGCGAGTCGTTCAGTGCATCGGGTCGCGACTACCCGGAGACCAAGCTCGTGCTGTTCGAGGGCGGGACGCAATCCGATTGCGGTCCAGCGTCGTCGGCGACCGGCCCGTTCTATTGCCCAGCAGATCAGAAGGTGTATCTCGATCTAGCCTTCTTCGACGACCTCCGGTCGCGGTTCGGCGCGTCCGGCGGTGACTTCGCGATGGCCTACGTCGTGGCGCACGAGTTCGGCCACCATATCCAGACCGTCCTCGGCATCTCCGAGCGCGTCCAGGATCAGGCCGCGCGCGATCCGGGACAGCGAAATCTGCTGTCGGTCAAACAGGAGCTGCAGGCCGACTGTCTGGCGGGCGTGTGGGCCAACTCGGCCCAGAGCGATCTCGAGCAGGGAGACATCGACGAGGCGTTGAGCGCGGCCTCGGCCGTCGGCGACGACCGCATCCAGGAGTCGACGACCGGACGGATCGATCCGGAGAGCTGGACGCACGGCTCGGCCGAGCAGCGCGTGGCGTGGTTCACGGCCGGGTACCGGAGCGGCAACCCGGACGACTGCGACACCTTCGCGCAGTAAGGGATCCGGCATCGACCACACGCTGCGGCGGTTGATGCCAGGTGTATCCTCGCCGGACCGAGGCCCGACGATGAACCCCCTGACCGTCGAGGTCATCACATACGCGCCGACCGTCTTCTCTCACTGCCAGCATTGCGAGGTGGCATTCCAGGAGATGGGCATCGGCGAGCGTCTGCGGCGAGCGGAGGCCGCGCGAGGCGTTGCCAGACGACCTCGCCCGCGATTTCCAGGCCATGGTCGGATTGGATCCATCGTCTGCTCGAGCGATATGGCCCGCGCGTCCGCGTCAAGGTCGTCGACGCCGCCTCCATCGAGGGCGTCATCGAGTCAGTGCGGCATCGCGTCGGGCGTTATCCGGCGGTGATCGTCGACGGCAGCGAGAAGCGCAGCGGCTCAGACTTCGAAGCGCTGGATCCGAGTCATCGACGCCCGACTCGCGGCCGCCGGCGGGACAGCGCATCCGGGCTTGACGGGGCGCGGGGGCGAAAGGAGGAGCGAGCAGGCTCACGACACCGACAGGCACTGACCCGATAGAAGCCGCGCGATCGAATGGAGGCTGCGCATGAGCTCACTCTGGGTCGTCGTCATCGGCGTGGTCGTCATCTACGTCGCCTACAACGTACTACGCCAGACGGATCGACCGGACCGTCATCCAGGCCGATGCCAACCGGGCCACCCCAGCACGGATGTACATGGATGGCGCCGACTTCATGCCGACGAGTCGGTTCGTCCTGTACGGCTATCACTTCAAGTCGATCGCCGCCGCCGGCCCGATCGTCGGCGTCATCACGGCAGCGAACCTGTGGGGCTGGCTGCCCGGCGATCCTGTGGCTGATGATCGGCGTCAGCTTCATCGGCTGGGCCAGCGACTACAGCGCGATCATGATGGCGGTCCGCAACGACGGGAACTCGCTGAGCGCCGATCGCCCACCGCCTGATCTCGCCGCGAACGCGGCGGATCCTGTTCGTGTTCATCTTCTTCTACCTGCTGCTGATCGCCGGCGCGTTCGTCGGCATCATGGCCGCCATCCTCGCGGCGCGTCCGGACGTCCCGTTCGGGATCATCGTGCTCGCGCTCATGGGGCTGTTCGCCGGCTATGCGATCTACCGGATGCGGATGAGCATCATCGGGGTCACGGTGCTGACGGTCGCGGTGACGCTCGCGGCGATGGCCCTCGGCCCGTTGGGCGCCACGTTCACGCCCGGCCAACCGACGGATTGGACCACCGGCCCGATCAGCGGCGATCGTGAACTCGCTCAACGGTGGCATCAACACCGGCGGCGAGATCTACACGGGTCACCGACCCGACCTACGCTGACCCGCGGATCCCGGCGGCCGTCGAGGGCGCCCGGCCGGATTCGGCGACGTATGATGGCCGCCACCGACGAGATCAAGGTCCTCCCGAACTTCCTGTTCTGGGCCGTGATGCTGCTGGTGTTCAGCTATCTCGGCGCGAACATGGCGATCTGGCGGTTCGCCCAACCGGTGAACTACATCGGGTTCTGGATCACCGCCATCGTCATCGGCGTCAGCGCGATCGGCGCGTTGATGGCGCCGTTCGTGACGCTGCCGGGCGCCGAAGCCTCGGCGGGCACGTTCCAGCTTGCCGCGTACAAGGGCTTCGAGACCGGCACGGGCGGTGCGTTCCAACCGCTCTGGCCGATGTTGTTCGTCACGATCGCCTGCGGGGCGATCTCGGGCTGGCATGCCCTGTTCGGATCGGTCGGCACGGCGCGTCAGCTCGAGTACGAGACCGACGCGCTGCCCGTCGGCGGCGGCGGGATGTTCTCCGAGAACACGCTCGGGCTCCTGTCGCTGACCGCCGTCGCGATCGCCGGCGGGGCCGGCGCCGGCGCCTTCGCTGCCGGGGTCGGCCGCCTCATCCACGTCGCCTCGTTCGGAACGATCCCGCTGGCGCTCGGCGTCGCGCTCGGGTTCGGCGCGTTCGTCGTCATCGTGCTGACAGTCGTCCAGCTGGTGTTCCGCGTGATGCGGGTGACGCTCGGCGAGTGGCTCGGCGACCGCTGGGTCGGGTTCAAGAACCAGCACGTCGCCTCGATCGTCGGGATGGTCCTCACGATGGCGCTCGTCCTGTCCGGGACGTGGGTCTACCTGTGGCAGCTGTTCGGCGCATCGAACCAGCTGCTGGCCGCGCTCAGCCTGCTGCTGGTGACGGTCTGGCTTCGGTCGGTCGGTAAGAACCCGGCATTCGCCGGGATCCCGATGGTGTTCATGTACGTGACCACGATGGCCGCAACGGTCGTGACCGCGTACAACCTGTTCACCACGATCGCGACGCGCCAGGGCATGGCGACCATCTCGGTCGCTCGGGGCCTGGGCGATGATCATCGTCGCGATGCTGCTGCTCGGCGCCGCCGTGCTCATCGCCTACGACGCCTGGGGTGCCTGGAACCGCTATCGCGGTGCGCCGGAGGTGGAACCCGCACCGGCCACCGGCTGATCCCTCTCACAGCCTCCGAGAGCCCGCCGCCGGCGGGCTCTCGGGCAGTCAGCGGCGGGCGAGCTGGCTGGCGAGGTCCACGACAGCATCGATCAGCCGGTCGGCCGTGACCGATCGAGGATCCGGTGGCAGCACGTGGACCTCCAGGTGCGGGACGACCGGCTGGATCGTGAGCCGCCACACGCCGCCGCTGGCGGCCGCCAAGCGCTGCCAAGCTTCGCGGACCAGGCGCTCGTCGATGGCGCTGTCCAGCTGCGCCGCGACCCCGCCGTCCCAGGATCCCTGTCGCGAGCCGGTCTCCTCCGGCGGGGTCCAGGCGACCGGTCCAGCCGCTCGGATCGCCGATGTCCACGCTGAAGCGAGGCGGCTCGCCGGAGGTTCGTGCGGATGATGAGGAAGTCGCGGCGGCCGCGCGACCGCGCGAACGCCCAGAGCACGCCGACGTCACGTGGCTCCAGCACGACCACGACCGTCGCGTCGCGGAAGGGCGCCGCGGGCTCGACGATCGCGAGCTCGACCGCCGAGCTGCCGAGCCAGCGCAGCGTGGTCCGCGGCCCGATGCGGGAAGGCCCCCTGGCAGCCAGGTCAGCAGCTCGTTGCCGCTTGCGGATGTTGCGCTGGGTCCCGAACGCGAACCACAGCATCACGATGAGCAGCAGCGCGATCGCGATCGACGGGCCCGAACCCTCCAGCGCCGGCATGCGCCGAACGGTAGGAGTGCCCGGCACCGGGTCAACGCACCATGCGGACGGAGCGCTCTGCTAGATTGACCCGACTAGGAACATGGCGCCTCGAGACGGACGAGGTCGGACGGATGCGAGCGACCCCCGGAGCTCCGGATCCGCGTCGCGGGCCACTGGCCCGCTTCTCCAGCGCGTTTCGCGAGTTCGCGTACGGCATGACGGGCTTCGAGTTCGCCCGCCATGCGATCGAGACACGGGCCGCACTCGAGAACGTCTTCGTGCTCGACCGTCGTCGGGCGACATGATCGGCGTGCCGGTGATGCCGCCGTACTACTCGCTCCGGTTGCTGCCGTACGTCGTCCCGGACATCGCGACCTGGAAACGCCGGGTCCTCCGGGAGCGCGAGTTCAGCGACGAGCACGACTTCCACCTGCACGGCGTCTGACCGCAGCGGTCTGATCACACGAACGGAAGGAGGCCCCGATGCCCGACGACCGACGACCCGACGAGGCGGCAGGGCAGCCTGGCCGCATGAAGGGCATGCTGGGGCATCTCCGCGAGGTCACCTACGGGATGGCCGCCCACGACATGACCCGCTACGCGATGCGCACGCGGGCCAGCATGGAGCACCTGTTCATCCTGACGACGATGGGCGACATGCTCGGCGTGCCGATCCTGCCGCCGTACTACTCGCTGCGACTGCTGCCATACGCCGTGCCCCAGATCGCCACGTGGAAGCGGCGGATGCTCCGTGAGAAGGACCTCACGGACGCGATGTTCTAGCCGTGATCGACCGAACAGGCCGCCCCGAGGCCCGACCGCGCCTGAGCGGCTCGACGTCGCTGGCTGAGACCTTCCGCGACCACCCCGAGCGCCAGTACGTGATGTTCGGCGGCAAGGGCGGCCTCGGCAAGACGACCTTCTCCGCGGCGACGGCCTGGTGGCTGGCCCAGCAGGGCAAGAAGGTCCTCGTCTTCTCGGTCGATCCGCAGGCCAGCCTGTCCGACATCTTCCAGCAGGACATCTTCGGCAAGGGCCCGGTCAAGATCGTCGACAACCTGTGGGCCCAGGAGATCGACGCGGACCGCCACATCAAGGAATACCAGGACGAGATCCGCCAGAAGATCCTCGACATGTACGGCCTCGACGAGGTGCCCGCAGGAGATCGAGGACTACATCCAGGCCGACCTCGGCCGAGCCGGCCATGGAGGAGTCGGCGATCTTCGACTCGGTCGTCGACATCGTCGAACCAGGGCGACTACGACTACTACATCTACGACCTCGTGCCGCTCGGCCACGCCCTCTACTACCTGTCGATGGCCAAGGTCTATGACGAGTGGATCGGCAAGATCACCCAGCTCCGCGAGGAGATGCGCGAGTACGAGGAGGTCGCGGCGCGGATGAAGCGCCAGAAGGAGGTCGACGAGGACGAGATCCTGGGCGAGCTCCAGTACATCCGCAACCGCATCAACAGCGCCTCGCGGATCCTGACCGACCGGAGCAAGACGGCGTTCTTCTTCGTCGTCATCCCGGAGCAGATGATCCTCATCGACACGAAGAAGGCGGCCGAGCTGTTCGCGCAAGTTCGACGTCCCGATCGGCGGCTACGTCGTCAACCGGGTGATCCCCGAGGAGCTCGCGCGAGCAACAGATGCCCGCCTACCTGCGCAACCGGATCGAGATGCAGACAGGGCGAGCTCGAGCGAGATCCGCCAGACGCTCGGTCGGCCAGGTCCTCGGGCTACGTGCCCGAGCTGGAGCGCGACGTCACCGGCCTGCCGATGATCGAGCGCGTCGCCGGCCTGCTCTACGGCTGAGCGCGAGGAACGACCGACATGACGATGACGACCGACCTCAAGGCGGCCAGCCTCGTCGACGACCTCCATGGCCGACTACTTCGCCGCCAGCACCCGGACCTGCGCTACATCGTTCTTCGGCGGCAAGGGCGGGGTGGGCAAGACGGTCATGGCCGGCATGAACGCCGTCCACCTGGCGCGAAGGCGGGCAAGCGGACCCTGCTCGCCTCGACCAACCCGGTCCACTGCCTGTCGGGGCTCCTCGGCCAGGACGTGTTCGGCAAGCCGACGGCCGTGAACGGCGTCGACAACCTCTGGGCCTACGAGATCGACACGCGGGACGCGATCGAGCGCTCGAAGCGCGAGATCCGCGAAAAGATCCAGTGGTTCCTGAAGTTCGCCGAGATCTCGACGAAGGCCGACGAGTTCGTCGAGGCGGCGACGATGAACCCGGCCTTCGAGGAGTCGGCCATGTTCGAGAACATGATCGACCTGATGTTCAAGGACGAGTACGACGTCTACGTCTTCGACACCGCCCCGACGGCCAACGCCCGCCGGCTGCTCGGCATGTCGAAGGTCTACGGGCTGTGGGTCGAGAAGATGCTCAAGTCGCGCGAGGAGGCCCAGTCGCTGCGCGAGTCCCTGTCCTTCACGAAGAAGAAGGAAGAGGACCCGCTGATGCTCTACCTGGTCGACTTCCGCGAGCGGATCCGCCACGCCCGCGAGCTGCTCACCGACCCGGCGAAGACGGCCTTCTTCTTCGTGACCCTGCCCGAGGCGCTGCCGATCGCGGTCATCCGCCGTTTCATCGACTGGTTCACCGACTTCGGCATCCCGGTCGGCGGCGTGGTCGTCAACATGGTCATCCGACCCGGAGGAGGGCGAGGCCGCGCCCGGACTTCGTGCGCAACCGGATCGAGATGCAGGCCGGCTACCTCGACGAGATCGGGCAGCGCGTTCCACGGGCCAGGTGCGCGCCGTCGTGCCGCTGTACGACTCGGACCTGCGTGGGGTCGCCAGCCTCCAACGGGCCGCGGACGCCCTGTTCGCCTGAGACCTGTCGGCCTAGCCCCATAGACCCCCTTCCCTCCGTAACGCCGGTGTCGTAGGCTCGCTCCTCGACGCCGGGATCGGCCCGCGTCCGTTCGGGGTGTTCACGGATGGCCGCCACTCAGCCCGTCGCGACGGAACCTCGCGTCCTGCGGATCCCGCGACCCGGGCGCGTTGCTCGGCGTTTCGTCATCGGCGTGCTGTTCGGTGTCCTGCTCGCGCTGGGCGGCGTCGCCGCGTTCGGGCAGGCCCACGCCGGTCGGATCCTGCCGGGTGTCGTCCTTGGCGGCGTCGACGTGAGCGGCATGACCGATCCGGAGGCGCACGCGGCGCTCGACGAGGCGCTCGGTGCACTCGAGACCGGCGAGATCGCCGTCGGCTCCACCCGTGCGCACATGATCATCGAGTTCGCCGATGTCGGTCGCACCGTGGACCAGGACGCGATGGTCGCTGGGGCACTGGGCCTGGGCCGTGACGGCACGAAGCTCGATGAGGCCCTCACTGGTCTCCGGGGCTTGCTCGAGCCGCGGGCGCTGCCCGTCGTCCTCGACTATGACCGCGATCTCCTGACGTCGCTGCTGACCGGGTTCGAGACGCGGGGACGGCGTGCGCCGGTCGATGCCAGGGTCATCATCGGCAAGGGCGGTTTCGTCGTCGGTGGAGCGCTCGACGGCGTCAGCGTCGACACCGAGCGCGTCCAGACGGAGATCGACGCCATCCTGCTCGACCCGTCGAGCCCGAGCGCGAGCGCGCTCCAGGCCGAGTCGATCCCGGTCAAGCCGGTGACGTCGGACGCCGACGCGTCCCGTGCGCTGTCGACGGCGGAGCGGGTCGCATCGCCGCTGAAGATCACCGCCGGCAAGCGCGAGTGGTCGATCACGCCGAAACGGATCCGAAGCTGGATGAGCTTCATCGGCGCGGGCGCCGGCTATGGACCGGTGCTCGATCGGGCCAACGTGCCGGCGGCCCTCAAGGGGATCCAGAAAGCGGTTCTCACCAAGCCGCGCGAGGCTCGCTACCTCAAGACGCGATCCGGCCAGATCTTCGGGGTCGTGGCGTCGTCCGCGGGTCGAGCGCTCGATGTCGAGGCGACCGGCAAGTCGATCATGGCGGCGCTCGAGGCTCGCGCCGCCGGCCCGGTCAAGTCGAAGCCGATCAAGGTCAAGATGATGGCGGTGGCGCCCGAGCTGACGACGGGCGAGGCCACCGAGCGGGCACCGCTGGTGGACCGCATCGGGTCATGGACGACCTACTACCCGGTCAGCGCCCGCAACGGGTTCTCGGCCAACATCACCGTCCCAGCGCGTCGGCTCGATGGCCTCGTCGTGCGACCCGGCCAGACATTCGAGTTCTGGGGCGCGCTGGGCGAGGTCAGCTTCCGGACAGGCTATCGATTGGGCGCGGCGATCGTCGGCGGTCACACCGTCGAAGGCCGGGCGTTGGCCGGCGGCATCTGCTCCACGTCGACCACGCTGTTCAACGCCGCGGCGCGGGCCGGGCTCCAGATCGTGAGTCGCCGACCGCACTGGTACTACATCTCCCGCTACCCGCTCGGGCTCGATGCGACGGTGTCGGACACGCAGACCATGCGCTTCCGCAACGACACGGCGCACCCCGTCCTGATCAAGTCGTTCGCGTCGCCGGGGGTGGTGCGGTTCGAGATCTGGAGCGCTCCGAACGGTCGGACCGTGACCTGGTCGCGACCACAAGTCAGCAACATCGTACGCGGCTACGACACCGTCCAGTACACCTCGACGCTCCGGCGTGGCGAGCGGAAGCGGATCGAGTACCCGGTCGACGGCAAGCACGTCGTCGTGACGCGGACGGTGCGCGACGCTCGCGGCCGCGTCGTCAACCGGGATTCGTTCGTGTCGAACTACCACCGGATGGTGGGTATCACGCTCGTCGGCCGCTAACGAGGCGGGAATGTAAACGTTCCGGTCACCTCGTGGCTGTCTTGACCTGAGGCGCTCACTTCGGCGCCGAATCGACTCTGCGAGGCAGCGTTTGGCTCTCCCGGTCCCAGCTCCGCAGGCGGTCGGGACGATCGATCGGCGATCCGTGGTGGGCGCACAATGGCGCGCGTCCATGCCGATCGACGAGGGGACCGCGCCCCCGACGCTGGCCGAGGCCAGCCTCGACTACACGACCTTCTTCTTGCGTGAGTTCGCCCCGGTCGTCAGAACCGTGACGCTCATGCTTCGCGAAGAGGCCCGCGCCGAAGAGATCGCCCAGGACGCGTTCGTCCAGCTCTATCTCGGCTGGGAGAAGGTCTCGCGCTATGAGCGACCCGACGCCTGGGTGCGGCGGGTCGCCATCAGGCTGGCGATGCGAGCGATCCGCCGTCAGCGGCTCTGGGGGCTCGTACGCCGCGACCTGGTTCGCGACGAGGCTCCGCGGGAATCCCCTCTGGACGTCGCGGGAGCGGTGGGCCGGCTGCCGACCTCCCAGCGCGCCGCCATCGTCCTCCACTACTACGAGGATCGCCCGGTCGCGGAGATCGCCTCGATCCTCGGTTGCGCCGACGCCACGGCCCGAGTTCATCTCCACCGCGGCCGAAAACGCCTCGCCGAGCTCCTGGGGGAGGACGACGATGTCGCTTGACCGTCGGCTGCGCGATGCACTGGAGCGCGAAGCGGCAAAGATCGACCCCGACGTCGGGCGAAGCATGATCGCCGTCGAGGCCCGGGCGCGACGCCGCGCGACCGCCGGTCTTGGCTCCCTCCTCGTGGCCGCCGCGGCGGTCGTGCTGTTGTCGATGGGTCTGCAAGCGCTACGGTCCACGTCCCCTTACGCGGGGCCGGGCGCATCGGTGTCGCCGACCGTGCTCCTCTCTCCTTCGCCGAGGACCGCCGACATCGCCGGGATGTATCGGGCCACCCTGGAAGCGAGCGACGGAGGCGCGGAGTTCGCCGATGTTGCCGGCGAATGGACGATGGAACTTATGCCCGACGGGGTCTTGTTGATGGCGCCACCGGCGACGTTCCGTGAGGGGAGCACCGCACAGTCCGGGGTCGCCTACTCGATCGAAGAGGGCCGCTTCCGATCGAACCTCTTCCAGCAGCTGTGCAACTCGGTGGGCGTGTACGGCTGGGTCCTTGAGGGCGAGGTGCTGACCTTGACGCCGGTCGACGACAACTGTGCGCTGCGGCGCGTGGTTCTCGCCTCAACGCCGTGGACGACCCGGTAAACATTCGGCCCGGCTCCGTGCTGTGAGGGAGTGCTGGCGCCAAGGGTTGGCGTCGACAACCGGAGGGAGCCCGATGAACGAACGAATGCTGGCCCGGGTCCTCGTGCCGATGCTTGTCCTGGTCGCCACCTCATTGAGCGCCTGCTCGTCGAGCGGGTCCGTGGCGTCGCCCCATACAACGCCGTCAGCTGACTGCAACGGCGTCGCCGACACCAGCCCCGCCTTCGGCCGCGCCGTCACCCTCAGCACCGGCGGCCTCGCCGGACCCGCTTGCCGAAGGCGACTACGTGTCGCCACCTCTCACGGCCGAGATGATGGTCGCCGCAGTCGAAGCCCACGGTCTTGATCCCGCCGACGCTCGCTCGTTCGTCGCTGAAGAGGGTTATACGGAGAACGAGGTCGTCACGATGCGCCTCGCGGATGGGCAGCTGACGCTGCTCCAGAGTCTGGACGGCGGCACGCCGACAGTTGGATGGCAGGGTGCGTACGAGTTCGTCGACGACCACACGTTCGTCGCCGACGATGCCTATCCGATCACCTACGGGTTTCGCTGGGAAGGGGACAAGCTCCACATCAGCGTTCTCAAGGACCTGTTTCCGGACCCGCTTGATCTCATTGCCCAGGTGGCGCTCTACGAGTCGGCGCCGTTCACGCGCGTCCCGTGAGCATGAGGCGGCTGCGTGGCGGTCTTGCGCTGGGACTGGTCGTCACGCTGTCCGGGGCAGCGTGCGCGCCCCAAGCACCCTCGCCATTGCCGGCATCGACAGCCTCGTCCGTGCCGGCCTCGGTCCTGCCGGCGACGCCTTCCGCGCCGGCCAGCGCAATGTCCTTCCAGCCGACCTATGAGGAGGCGACCTGTCCTGCCGACGTCCTCGAGGCCGCCCTCAGCGGCGTCGAGTGCGGCTACCTGACGGTCCTCGAGGACCGGTCGCGGCCGTCGGGGCGAACGCTCCGCCTGTTCGCGAGCCGAGCCGATCCGCCCGGCGAGCCCGCGGTGGATCCCGGATTTGGTGGCATTGAAGAGCTCGGCATCAACACCCCTCCGGGTGACGACAACAGCGCCGGTGCCCAACGAATCCATCGCTTCGTATACAAGCTCGACCCCCGCGGCCTCAATCTCTCGGACGCGAACCTCGACTGTCCGGAGGTGAGCGCCGCCGGCCCGGAGCTCGTCGGGCTACGACTGCGCGACCCGGAGCATCGCCGGGTGCTCCTTGCGGCGGTCAGCGCCTGTCGAGATCGCCTCCTCGTTCAGGGCATCGACCTGACTGCGTACGACGTTGCCGCCAACGTGGCCGACCTCGAGGACTTCCGTAGGGCGCTCGACATTCCGTTGGTCAATGCCGGGTCGAATGTCAACGGTTCGCGCGTCGCGGAGACATTCGTGCGAATGCACTCGGATGTCGTGCGCTCGTTCATCATGGACTCGCCGGCACTCTCGACGCCGGACGTCCTCTCGATCGGCCCTGCCGCGCTCGATCTCGCGATCGAGCGCCTGTCGGCCGCCTGCGCGGGTCAGCCGGCATGTCGCAGTCGCGTGCCCGATCTTTCGCGGGCGATTCGCGAGGCCACGGAGAAGCTAGACGCGACACCGCTCACGATCGACGTCGACGGGACCCTCGAGGCGATTCGCCTGGGTCACCCGATTCGGGTCGTCATCGATGGCGCGGCATACCTCCGCTATGTCCGGCACACGCTCGGGAGCTTCGGAGGCGCGCTCTCCGCCGATGTCGTCCGTACCACCGAGAAGGTCCTCGCTGGAACGCTCGGGCCGGACGATACGATCGCGACGACGCTCGCGTCCGACCCTGGCGATTGCGTCGGCCTCCTGCCGAGATGCGACCGCGTGAACTTCGGCGCGCTGTACTCGCTCGTGTGCGGAACGCTCGGCCCGTCGATCGATCACGCGTCGATTGGAAGCCGACATCGCGGGCCGCGCCGCCTACGCCGACCTCTTCGACCCGAGTCCATTGCTGACTGCGTGCGAGGTTTGGCCCGCCGGCCAGGCACCGGCACCTCCGCTTGCGTGGCCCGTCAACGTGCCGACGCTCGCAATGCGAGGCTGGTTCGACCCGTACAGCACCCCGCCGGACGACATCAAGGCTGCGATCGGAGGGCCGAACACCTACATCTACGACGTCCCGAACCAGTCGTACAACGCATTCGGCGAGGTGGACTGTCCGCGCCTCATCCGGAACGCCTGGATCGATGCACCCAACGCACCGCCCGTCGGATGTGAGCTGCCTGGCCGACATCGCCCCGATCGATCTCGGAACCTAGTCCTCACCGTCCCAGTGTTGCGAGTTTCGCGGTCGGCGCTAGAATCGCCGGCCACGGCGGAGTAGCTCAGTGGTAGAGCAGGGGACTCATAAGCCCTTGGTCGGTGGTTCGAATCCGCCCTCCGCTACCAACCCGACACCACACGACCCTCGCGGCGGGCGAGGTCGTATCGATTTCTTGACATTTCCTACCGTCGCCATCCGCCACCTGCGCCCGTCCGTAGGGATGATCAGAGGCATGACCTCGGTCAGGGGGTCCTCGCGGACCCCGACGGTATACTCGCGACACGTGGCGGCGCTCGGTCGTCGCTCACCTCACCCGGAGGCTCCCTCTTGAACCCGAAGTTCTTCCGGAACGGCATCGTGATGCTCGTGCTCGTGGTCGGCACGGCAGCACTGCTGTTCACCTGGATCACCACGTCAGGACAAACCAACAGCACCGGCTATTCCGCATTCCTTGCCGACGTCAGCGAGGGTGAGGTCAAGAAGGTCACCCAGCAGGGCACGACGCTGACCGTCGTCACGACCGACACGCCAGAGAAGACCTACACGGTCATCGTCCCGACGGTCCTGACACAGGTCTGGCCGGACATGCAAGAAGCCGCGAAGGTGGCGAACAAGACGCTGGACAAGGACATCTTCCAGGCCACGCCGGCCCCGGACACGTCCTGGCTTGGTCTGCTGCTGACCGCCGTCCTGCCGCTCCTCATCATCGGCGGCTTCATCTTCTTCATGATGCGTCAGGCGCAGGGCACCAATAACCAGGCCCTGAGCTTTGGCAAGAGCCGGGCGCGCATGTTCCTGGGCAACAAGACGGTCGTGACGTTCGCCGACGTGGCGGGCGTCGACGAGGCCAAGACCGAGCTCCAGGAAGTCGTCGAGTTCCTCAAGTTCCCTGAGAAGTTCAATTCGCTCGGCGCGCGCATCCCACGCGGTGTGCTGCTCGTCGGGCCTCCCGGCACCGGCAAGACGCTGATGGCGCGGGCGGTCGCGGGTGAGGCGGGCGTGCCCTTCTTCAGCATCTCCGGTTCCGAGTTCGTCGAGATGTTCGTGGGTGTCGGCGCCAGCCGCGTCCGCGACCTGTTCGACCAGGCCAAGCGCAACTCGCCGTGCATCGTCTTCGTCGACGAGATCGACGCGGTCGGCCGCCAGCGCGGCGCCGGCCTGGGTGGCAGCCATGACGAGCGCGAGCAGACCCTCAACCAGATCCTCGTCGAGATGGATGGCTTCGACACGAACACCAACGTGATCGTCGTCGCTGCCACCAACCGGCCCGACGTCCTCGACCCGGCGCTGCTGCGCCCGGGCCGGTTCGACCGCCAGGTCATCCTCGACCGGCCCGACATGCGCGGTCGCGTCGAGATCCTCCGGGTGCACACGAAGGGCAAGCCGCTCGACAAGGCCGTCGACGTCGAAGGCGTCGCCCGCCAGTCACCCGGCTTCTCCGGCGCCGACCTCGCAAACCTCGTCAACGAGGCGGCGATCCTGTCGGCGCGGCGCAACAAGAAGGTCATCGGCATGTCCGAGTTCCAGGAGGCCCTGGAGCGGATCGTCGCGGGCCCGGAGCGCAAGTCGCGCGTCATCTCCGACGCGGAGAAGGCGATCATCGCCTACCACGAGGGTGGCCACGCGGTCGTCCAGCGGATCCTGCCGAAGTGCGACCCCGTGAGCAAGGTGACGATCATCAGCCGCGGCATGGCCCTCGGCTACACGATGGCGCTGCCGCAGGAGGACCGCTATCTCCAGTCGAAGACCGAGTTCGAGGATAAGATCGCCGGCCTGCTCGGCGGCAACGTCGCCGAGCGGCTGATCTTCGGTGACACGACGACCGGTGCCAGCAACGACATCGAGAAGGCGACCGACCTCGCGCGGCGCATGGTCACCGAGTTCGGCATGAGCGACAAGCTCGGCCCGCTGTCCTTCGGGAAGCGCGACGAGCTGGTCTTCCTCGGCCGCGAGATCGGCGAGCAGCGCAATTACAGCGACGAGATCGCCAAACAGATCGACGAGGAGGTCCGCGCGATCATCGACAAGGCCTACGAGCGGGCGACGGAGGTCCTCACGACCCACCGCGATCGCCTCGTGGCCCTGGCCGAGAAGCTCGTGGCGGAAGAGACCGTCGACGCCGAGGCGTTCGAGACGCTGTTCACGGACCTGCCGCCGAAGTCCACCGAGAGCGGCGTGCCCTCGGTCGTCGGGCCCAGGGCAGCCGATCCCCGAGCCGAAGCCGCAGCCCGCCTGACCAGCGGCTGAACCCTGAACCCGACACGAGCGGGCCGGATCACCGGCCCGCTCGTCTGATTTCGAGGCTCATCGGCGGTCGTCGGCCTCCGCCGATAGACTCCCGCCATGGCTGACCGAACCGCGATCCGATCCGCACTCGACGAGCATCTCGACGCGACCCGCGACGAGCGTCTCGAGCGCCTCAAGACATTCCTGCGCATCCCGAGCATCTCTGGGCTGCCCGAGCACGCCCCGGATGTCCGCCGTGCCGCCGAGTGGCTGGCCGACGAGCTGCGCGCAGCGGGCGTCGAGCACGTCGAGGTCTCCGAGACCGGCGGTCATCCGATCGTGTACGGCGACTGGCTCCACGCCGAGGGCACCCCGACCGTCCTCGTGTACGGCCACTACGACGTGCAGCCGGTCGACCCGCTCGACGAGTGGATGAGCGCCCCATTCGAGCCCGTCGTCGACGGCGACCGCCTCATCGGGCGAGGGTCGGCCGACGACAAGGGCCAGATCCACGCTCACCTGGTGGCGGCGGCGGCCCTGACTACGTTCCGCGGTGGCTTCCCGGTCAACGTCCGCTACGTGTTCGAGGGCGAGGAAGAGAGCTCCAGCGTCCACCTGGAACCGTGGCTCACGGCCAACCGCCAGCGACTCAGCGCTGACGTGGCCGTGATCAGCGACACCAGCTTCTTCGAGGGCAACGTGCCGGCCATCACGGTCGGGCTCCGTGGCCTGATGTACGCCCAGATCGACGTGCGCCTGTCGGCCGTCGACCTGCATTCCGGCGGCTACGGTGGGGCGGTCCACAACCCGGCCGTCGCACTGGCCCAGATCATCGCCGCGCTGAAGGGTCCCGACGGCCGCATCCGGATACCTGGCTTCTACGACGCCGTGGTCGAGCCGACCGAGGCCGAGCGCGCAGCCATGGCCTCCCTCGATTTCGACGAGGAGGCCTACCGCATCGAGACCGGCGTGCCGGCCCTCGTCGGCGAGTCGGGCTATTCGACGCTCGAGCGCAAGTCGATCCGTCCGACGTTCGACGTGAACGGCATCTGGGGTGGGTTCCAGGGCGAGGGCTCCAAGACCATCATCCCCGCGACGGCGCACGCCAAGGTAAGCACCCGACTGGTCCCGAACCAGGAACCCGACGACATCTTCGAGAAGCTGTCTGCCTTCGTCGACGAGATCGCCCCGCCCGGGGTCGAGGTGACGGTCAGCCTGCTCGGCACCGGCCTGCCCACCGCCACGCCCACCGACCATCCGGCCATGATGGCGGCGTCGCGGGCTCTCGAGTCCGTCTTCGGACGCGCGCCGGTCCACATCCATTCCGGCGGCTCCATCCCGATCGCAGCCAGCTTCCAGACGATCCTCGGCCTGCCGGTCGTGCTCCTGGGCTTTACCCAGCCGAACAATCAGGGCCACGCGCCCAACGAGTGGTTCGACCTCGGCAACTACGAGAAGGCGATCCGTGCGATCGTCGCGACGTTCGATGAGATCGCGGCTCTCGCCCCTACGAGTAGGGACGGGCGCAGTACGGATGGGTGATACGGGATTCACCCGGTGCTACCCTACTCTCGCCGCATGAGCGCTAAGAGCGCCGGCCTCCGGGGAGGATCCGACCGCGTGAGCACCGATCTCGAAGCCAACGTCGCCCAGGCGCCCGCTGGGCGCAACTGGCGGCTCGATACCGACAATGGGAGCATGGCGCCGAGGTCCGCGCTGGACGTGCTCGTCGACCTCAACGAGCGGGTCACGACCGGCCATCTGGCCGAGTACCAGCCGGTCCCGCTCGGCTTCACCCCCCTCGACAAGACCATCGGCTCGGGGCTGCGTGCCGGGGAGCTGATGCTGATCGGCGGCGCCCAGGGCACCGGCAAGACGACGATGGCGCTCCAGATGGCGCGCAACATCGCGTCGGGCGGCCAGGCGAACGTCCTCTACCTGTGCTTCGAGCACGATGAGGCGTACCTGATGAACCGCCTCATCGCGATGGAGTCGGCGCTGGCCCACCTGCCGCACAAGACGGGCGCCATCAAGATCCAGGATGTCCGCAAGGAGATCCTCGGGACGTGGATGGCGGAAGGCGCGGCCACGCCGCAGCTGGCCAACAACCCGCGCCTGCGCCCATCACTCGACCGCATCGCGCGCTACGGCCAGAACCTGTTCCTCCTGCGCGGGTCGCAGACGGCCAGCACGATCGACAACATCCGCAAGCTCGTCGAACAGCATCGCGCGCTGTCGGGCGAGCGCCGGCTCGTCGTCTTCGTCGACTACATGCAGAAGGTCCCGCAGATCCCCGAGCCCGAGAACGAGGCGGAGAAGGTCACCTTCATCGTCAACGGCCTCAAGGACATCGCCTTGTCCGAGGACGTGCCGATGGTCGCCATCGTGGCGGCCGACAAGGAGGGCCTCAAGGCGTCCCGCCTGCGGAACTTCCACCTGCGCGGGTCGTCGGCGATCAACTACGAGGCCGACATCATCCTGATCCTCAACGAGAAGTACCACATCGTCGCCAAGGTCAACATCGAGTTCAACCCGTACCAGGCGCAGCGCTTCCGCGACTGGGTCGTGATCTCGGTCGAGAAGAACCGCGGCGGCCAGGACAACGTCGACCTCGAGTTCGAGAAACACTTCGAGTTCTCCTGCTTCGACCCCAACGGTCGAACGGTCCAGGAGAAGCTGATCGAGGAACGCCTCTACAACGACTGACGCGCCGGCCGCGGATGCGCTGCCATGGCGGTCCCCAGCCGACCGTTCGTTCGTGGGGTGAACGAACCGACCGACGAACGCCCCCGACCGGCCGCTCAGCCGACCATTCGTTCGTGGGGTGACCGAACCGTCGAAGGAACGTCCCAGACCGGCGGCTCAGCCGACCGTTCGTTCGTGGGGTGAACGGCGCCGCGAGCGGTTACGCGCCGGCGCCACTGCCGTCCAGGTAGGCGAGGACCGCCAGCACACGACGGTTGTCGCCCGGGTCGTCCTCGAGCCCGAGCTTGGCGAAGATGATCCCGATCGCACCCTCGACCGTCTTCGGCGCGATCGATAACGCCGCGGCGATCGATCGGTTCGACCGTCCCTGCGCGATCAGGCCGAGGATCTCGCGCTCGCGATCCGTGAGGCGACCGAGCGTATCGACCGACCGGCGGGCACGCACGAGCTCGTCGACGACCGCCGGATCGATCGCCGAACCGCCGGCCGCGACCCGCCGCGCCGCCTCGAGCAGCTGGTCCGCCTCACCCAGCCGATCCTTCAACAGGTAGCCGACGCCATCGGCGCCGGCGGCGAGAAGGCGCAACGCGTATTCCGGCTCGAGGAACTGCGACAGGACGAGGACCGCCACGCGACCAGCGTGCCGATCACGGATGGCGACTGCGGCGCCGAGCCCGGCGTTGCCCGTCGGCGGCATCCGGATATCGATGACCGCCAGGTCCGGTGGGTCCGCGGCCACGGCGGCGAGGAGCTCGTCCGCGTCGCGCGCCTCGGCTACAACGGTCATGCCGCCTTCGCTGAGGATGCGGACGACGCCCTGGCGGATGACCGCCGAATCGTCGGCGACGACCACGCGGATCGGGTCGCCCTCGGTCACGCGACCGGGATCTCCGCGCTGATGCGCGTCCCGCCGCCCGTCGGACTGCGCAAATCGAACCGACCGTCGAGTGCGCCGATCCGGTCGGCGATCCCCCGCAGGCCCGTGCCGCGCGTCGGGTCGGCGCCACCGATCCCGTCGTCCTCGACCACGATCCGTAGCCGCTCGTCCTGGCTGACGACCGACACGCTGGACCGAATCGGCCCGGGCATAGCGCGCAACGTTCGTCAGCGATTCCGCTATCGCGAAATAGGCAGTGGTCTCGACACTCCGTGGCAGCCGGCCATCGACCGCGATCTCGAGCTCGACCGGGATGCCGGCACGGCGCGCAAGGGACGCCACCGCAGCCGGTAGCCCCTCATCCTCAAGGATCGCCGGATGAATGCCCCGGGCGAGCTCCCGCAACTCGGAGATCGCGCCATGGAGCTCGGTAGCCGTCCGATCGAGCTCCTCGCGGAGCGCGACCGGGATCGTCGGTTCGTCGGCGGCGACGCGTGCTCGCTGCAGGGCGAGGCTGACGCCGACCAGGCGCTGCTGCGCGCCGTCATGCAAGTCTCGTTCGAGCCGTCGCCGCTCCTCCTCGGCGGCGCCCACCAACCGGACCCGAGACGCACGGACCGCGTCGAGCTGCGCGCGGACCTCGGCCTCCAGCCGCTCGTTCTGGACTCCCAGCCGCAACACAGCGGTGACGGCACCGATCAGCGATGGATCCTCCCGAAGGACCGGGTCGTGCACGATCGCGGCGATCGGACGGCCGCCGCTTTCGAGCCGCGTGACCGCGCGCGCTGAGCCTTCCTCGGGGAGTGGCACGTGGTTGCCGTCGGCGTCGAGCCAGGACTGGTCGGTCGGGTCGCGCCGCAGCAGGCGGACCGTCGGGTCGCCGAGGGCGGCCTGGAGGGCGGCCTCCATCCGTGTCGGGGATGGCAGCCGTCCGACTTCAGCGGCAAGCGGGACGATGGGGCCTGCGGCGATCCGCATCCGCATCGTCCCGAGCAGGAAGCCGAGCGGGATCAGGAGCCTCGCCGCGAAACTGGTCCAGGCGACCACCTCGGACCACGGCTCCGGGAGGACGACGAGCGGTTGGCCGGTCGCAGTCGTCACCGCTGTGTCGGCTGCATCGAGGGCCGCCGCGACCATCGCCACGACACCGGCGATCAGGACCGGCCAGAGGACGCGCCTCGTCGCTCGGCTCCCAGCGACAAGTCGACCAGCCGCGACCCCAGCCACCACGAGACAGGCGACGCGCGATGACCAGGCTGGCCACGATCTCGATCGTTTCGAACGCCACGCGATCGGGTGCCACCGCGAAGGGGTTCGGAGGGATGCCGACGGCGTCGGGATACAGGCTCGGGTCCTGGAGGAGGAGCCGCCCGATCGAGCGGACGCCGAAGGCGGCCGCGAGGATCGCCACGATCCATCGTCCCCTGAGGTCGGGCCAACGGCCCGGGAGGGCCAGGACGAGCAGCGCCAGCGCGACGTCATACCAGCCGCTGAACGCGAACCCGAGATGCGTGACGACGGGCTGCATCGTCGGCCCATAGCTGCCAACCGACCAGAGCACGGCACAGCCGACGAGGATCGGTCCAGTGAGGACGTCGGGACGGCGCTGCCATGCGATCGATCCGGCGACGACGAACGCGAGGGCTCCCAGGGTGTCGAGGACGGTGAAGCGGATCGGGGCACCGCTCTCCGCGCCGACCACCGCGGTCAGGCCGATGAAGGCGATCGACATCGCTGAAGCGACTGGCCACCAGCGCTGATCCATGGCACGGCATCCTCGCACAGCCTCGCGCGCGTGAGCACGGGGATAGCCCGGGTGGGCGGACCGGTGCCGGCCCTCTTGGTGCAGGCGTGGATCGATGCGAGCGTGGTCGGCGACCACGACGTCCAGGGAGCGCCGACTATGCGCAGATCCGCCCCGCGACTCCGACTCCGGCTCCTACTGATCGGCCTGGGCTGTGTCGTCGCATGTGCCGCGCCGCCGGCGCCGGCGACCCCGCCACCGGCCGAGCCCCACACGGCATTCGCGGCCGTCGAGGTCAAGATCCCGAGCGATCCTGACTGGCTGGCGGCTGGCTTCGGCTCCGTCTGGGTGAAACGGCCCGAGGGTCTGGTCAGCCGCGTCGACGCGGCGACGGGCGAGATCACCGCCGAGATCCGCGTCCATCCCACCAGCGAGGATCAATGCGCCGGGATGGGCGTTGGGACGGATGGGATGTGGACCTGCGCCGCCAGTGACCTCGTCCGCATCGACCCGGAGATCGACTCGCCCGTCGCGACCATCCCGGCCGGAAAGATCCGTGGCCAGGGACGGCTCGTTCGTGCCGCCGGTCGGATCTGGGTCCTGGCGGGCGAGGGCGACCTGCTGGTCGGCGTCAGCGAGGCAGATGAGTCGTTGTCGCAGCCGATCACGCTGCCGGTCGCGTGCCGCGACCTCGGCGCGGCCGCCGACATCGTCTATGTCGTGTGCGAGCGGGCTGATCGGGTGCTTCGTGTCGACCCCGCCGGCGGGACCGTCACCGCCGAGGTCACCATCACGAAACCGACGTGGGTGAGCGTGTCCGCGGGCGGGGTCTGGGTGACCGCCGACCAGGACCTGGTCCGTCTCGATCCGACGACCCTCAAGACCGCTCTGGTCGTCAAGGGCCTGGGCACCGGCGAGCGCGGCTCGATCTGGGCGGACGACAGCGGCGTCTGGGTCCGCCGGGTGGATCCGTTCCTGACCAGGGTCGATGGCACGACGGGAGCGCAGACGCGTGTCATCAGTGCTCCATACCGGAGTGGCGGCGACGTCCTCGTCGATGGCGCCTACGTGTGGGCGTCGGATTTCGATGAGCGCCTGGTACTCCGACTGGCTGTCCCCGGCTGAGCCGCCCTTGCGGCGGCGGCTCGTACACTGCGGCCATGCGCAGCCCCGGCGAGTATCCCGACGTCGTCGAGATCGTGGTCGAGATCCCGCGCGGTTCGCGCAACAAGTACGAGTACGACGAGGCTGCCGGCGTCTTCCGACTGGACCGCGTCCTGAGCAGCGCCGTCTTCTACAACTTCGACTACGGCTTCATCGAGGGCACTCGCGCCGGCGACGGCGATCACACCGACGCCCTCCTCGTCATCGACGAGCCGACGTTCACCGGCTGCCATGTGTGGGCGCGCCCCATCGGTGGCCTCGAGATGCGCGACGAGAAGGGCTTCGACTTCAAGGTGTTGTGCGTCGCGCTCGGCGACGCCCACCAGCAGCACATCGAGCGGCTCGAGCAGGTCCGGCCGCACCGCTTCGTCGAGATCGAGCATTTCTTCCAGACGTACAAGGCGCTCGAGGACAAGGCCGTCGATGTCGTCGGCTGGCGCGACCGCGACGCCGCGCTCCAGGTCCTGCGCGACGATCGCGCGATGTGGCAGCGCGAGCACGAGGCGGCGGCCGGGGCCACGTGACGGGACGCCAGGGGCAGCGCTGCGGCGATCCGTACGCAGGTGTTCCCGGGCGCCGGCTCTTCGTTGGCGTGGCGCTCCCGGAGCCAGCGGCGGCAGAGATCCGCGAGGTCGTCGAGCGCGTCCGGTCGATGCCGCTGCCGGACGGTGCACGAGACGTGCGTTGGGTCCGGCTGGACGGTCTGCATCTCACGCTGCGCTTCCTCGGGCCGACGCCTGAAGCACTCCTCGCACCGACCATCGCCGCGGTCGAGGCGGTCGCGGCGAACGCCGCCGGTCCGATCCCGATCGAGCTCTCAGGGTCCGGGACGTTCCCGTCCGGCCGCCGGCCGCGGACCCTGTGGATCGGGGTCAGCGCTGGAGTCGACGCGCTCTCGGCGCTGGCTGCCCAGACCGAGGCCGCCCTGGTCGCAACCGGCTGGCCGCCGGATGACCGACCGTTCCGAGCGCACCTCACGCTGGCCCGCTCGGACGGTGTCACCGTCGGTCCGCTGGTCGCCGGCCGGCTCGCTGCAGCGATGGCCGAGCGGCGCGTGCAGGCCACTGTCGAGCACGTCGGGTTGTACGAAAGCCTGACCGGCGGGGGACCCGCCCGCTACGTTCCCGTCACGCTCCGGACCCTCGGCGCGACGCCCGGTCTGAGGGACCCCGTGTACCATCTGGGCACCCCGGACGCGCCTTGACCGGGTCGACTGGAGTGCCCAAAGGGACGTGACGACCGCTCAGCGCGCCCGACTCATCCTGAGCCTCGGTGTCCTGAATCTCGTCCTCGCCACCATCGCACTCGGGATCGGCGGAGTGGGGTTGCAGCAGCGGAACGCGGCGTCCGGCCAGCCGCCAGTAGCCGTCGTGAACAACCCGTCACCGAGCCCCGCTCCGACCGTGACGGGGCCCACCGGCAGCAGCAGCCAGCCGAGCCAGCCGACCGCCATCCGTGGCGCCGTCGAGCCCGCTCGCGACGCCGTCCGGGGCGATCGCATCGCCATCCGGGCCGCTCGCGTCGCCGACCGCCGCCCCGACGGTCGGCCTGGCGTCGGCACCTCCGGGCGTGGGGCCGGGCTCCACCCCGACGCCCACGCAGCAGCCGGCTACGCAGCCCACCACTCGACCGACGGGCGCCCCGACCGCGGCGCCGACGGCGGCCCCCACGAGCGCCCCGACAGCCGCCCCGACGAGTGCGCCGACAGCCCACCCGACGTCTGCCGCGACCCCGAAGCCGACACCGAAGCCGACCGCTCGCCCGACCCCACGCCCGACGCAGCGGGCGACACCAGAACCCGCCGTGCGGACCGCGAAGCCAGGAGGCGACGCCAAGGCACGGCCGCCCTGCCCGTCGAAGGACGGCCCGCCGCCGGGTCACACCAAGACCAACGACCCGCACAAGTCGTGTGGCAAGGACAAGGACAAGCCAAAGGACAAGTCGAAGGGGTCGAATGGCGGCATCATCCTGATCCTGCCGCTGCTTGCCACGGGCACGGCATGGGCCGTTCGGCCTGAGCGGTTGCGCCCTCGCCGTCGCGCGCGATAGGCTCGCCCTCCCGACCGCACGAACCCCGCGGCGGGCTCCCCGGAGGGTCACGGATGTCGGCCGTCGCTGCAGATCCACGCCAGACCAAGTTCGTCCTCGACGAGAGCCGGATCCCGCGGTCCTGGTACAACATCGCGGCCGATCTGCCGGTCGCGCCGTCGCCCTACCTGCATCCGGCGACCTTCGAGCCGATCGGCCCCGACGACCTCGCGCCGCTGTTCCCGATGGCCCTCATCGGCCAGGAGGTATCGCAGGATCGCGAGGTCGAGATCCCGGAACCCGTTCGCGACGCGTACCGCCTGTACCGGCCCAGCCCGCTGTACCGGGCACACCGACTCGAGCGCGCGCTCGATACGCCGGCCCACATCTACTACAAGTACGAGGGCGTGAGCCCGGCCGGCAGCCACAAGCCGAACACGGCGATCCCGCAGGCGTTCTACAACAAGGAGCAGGGCGTCGCCCGGATCGCCACCGAGACCGGGGCGGGCCAGTGGGGCAGCGCGATGGCGTTCGCCGGCGCGCTGTTCGGGCTCGAGGTCAAGGTCTACATGGTCCGCGCCAGCTACGACCAGAAGCCGTATCGGCGGATCCTGATGGAGACGTACGGCGCGGAGGTCGTGCCGAGCCCGTCGCCGACGACGAACTACGGCCGCTCCGTCCTTGCGGAGCACCCCGACAGCCCGGGCTCGCTCGGCATCGCCATCAGCGAAGCGGTCGAGGACGCGGCCACCCGGGACGACACCAAGTACTCGCTCGGCTCGGTGCTCAACCACGTGCTGCTCCATCAGACCGTGATCGGCCAGGAGGCCATCGAGCAGATGGGGATGGCCGGCGAATCGCCCGGACATCGTCATCGGCTGCACCGGAGGCGGCTCGAACTTCGCCGGATTGGTGTTCCCGTTCCTTGGCCGCAACTTCCGCGAGGGGGCGACCCACCGGATCATCGCGGTCGAGCCTGAGGCGGCACCGAGCCTTACCCGCGGCGTGTACGCCTACGACTTCGGCGACACGGCCAAGATGGCGCCGGTGGCCAAGATGCACACGCTCGGCCATGACTTCATCCCCGAGCCGATCCATGCCGGCGGCCTGCGCTATCACGGGATGTCGCCGCTGGTCAGCCTGCTCAAGGAGCACGGCGACATCGAGGCACGCAGCGTCCACCAGCGCTCGAGCTTCGAGGCGGGGGTGACGTTCGCCCGTGCCGAGGGCATCCTGCCGGCCCCGGAGCCGACCCACGCGATCCGGGTCGCCATCGATGAGGCACTCGCCGCGAAGGAAGCGGGCGAAGCCCGCGTCATCCTGTTCAACCTGTGCGGCCACGGTCACTTCGACCTCGCCGCATACGAGCGCTACCTCGACGGCTCGCTCGAGGACTACGAGTATCCGCGCGAGAAGGTCGAGGCCGCCCTCGCGGGGCTGCCGACGATCGGCTGATCGGCGGGGGGAAGCACCATGCCGCGACTCGCTTGCTGGTCGTGTGGACGCCAGATCTACACGGTCTCGCCGCTGGAATCGCTGTTCGCCGAGGAGCGCCGCTGCCCGCGCTGCGGCGCGTTCCTCGACAAGGAGCGACGCGACAACGAGCGGCGTGAGCGCCTGCGCCGCCAGAATCCGCCGGACGACCCAGGTCCGCCACCCGGCGTGGAGGAGCGGCGGATCGCCGAGCGCCGGACCGGACGGCGCCGCGGCGACAACTGACCGGCCCGCGCGGCGAACCTCGCCGGTCGATCGCCGCGCCGGCCCAAGCCGGCTGCGATACTCGCGGCCATGCGGCTTGCGTTGCTGGGCTTCGGGCTGATCGGCGGATCCATCGCTCGCGCCCTGCACGCGCGTCGCGGCGGCACCAACGATGCCATGACGATCAGCGCATGGTCGCCGTCGGGCGAGGGACCGGCGGCCGCGACTCGCGATGGCGTGATCGACGTCGCTGCTCCGGATCCGGAGGCGGCCATCGCCGGCGCGGACCTGGTCGTGCTGGCCGGTCCGCCGACGATCTGCCTCGCACAGCTCGACGAGCTCGCCGGCGCGTGGCAGCGCCGCGCTGGCGCCGGGCGCCGTCGTCACCGACGTCGCCAGCACGAAGGCAGCGATCGTCGACCGCGCGAGATCGCTCGGCTTGCGGTTCGTCGGCGGTCACCCGATGGCCGGACGCGAGTCGAGCGGTTACGCCGCCTCGAGCCCTGATCTCTTCGTCGATCGCCCGTGGGTGGTCGTGCCGACCGATGACGCTGCCGCCGTCGAGCGGGTGGAGGCGCTCGCGACGGCGACCGGCGCGCGCCCGTCGGCGCATGGCCGCGGACGTCCACGACGAAGCGGTGGCGGCGATCACCATCTGCCGCTCGCTGGCGGCCGCGGCGATCGTCGAGGCGGTGGCGGGTGGATCCGCTGATCGCGCCGGGCGGTCGGAGGCCGCCGAGCTGGCTGCGAGCGGCTGGCGGGACATGACCCGGCTGGCGCGCGGTGACCTCGAGATGGGCGCCGGCATCGTGGCGACGAACGCATCCGCGGTCGCCGCCGCGGGTGCGCGACCTGATCGCGGCCCTCGAGAGCTGGCTGGCCGAGCTCGAGCGCCCGGGCGGGCCCGACGAACGGGCCGCCGCCGACCGCTTGCGGGCCGCGCGCGACCGGCTGGAGTCGATGACACCGTGACCGGCGAGCGGGTCCTGGTGGTGCCCCGCGCGCTCGTACCGGACGCAGGCGGGCTGGTACGGCCTGCGGATGGCCGGCCTGACGGCCTTCCTCGACGTCGTCGCCGAGCACGGTCGCTTCGAGCTCCGCGAGCGATGGAGCGTGATCCCGTCGTTCAAGCAGATCATCCCGTACCTCGTCCTGCGCGACGGCGAGCGCTATTTCCTGATGCGCCGGACGCGGGCCGGCGGCGACGCACGTCTTCACGACCGCTGGTCGATCGGCGTCGGCGGCCATCTCAACCCCGGTGACGACGGCCTCGCCGGTGGCCTCCGCCGGGAATGGCACGAGGAGCTCGTCGCCGACTTCGAGCCGACCTTCGTGCCGTTCGCGCTGCTCAACGACGACACGACGGATGTCGGAGCCGTGCACCTCGGCGTGGTCGTGCTGGCCGATGCCGGCGGTCGCCCTGTCGCGGTCCGTGAGACCGACAAGCTGTCCGGCGCGTTCGCGAGCTCCAGACGAGGTCGCGGCCGGTGCCGAGCACCTCGAGACGTGGAGCCGGATCGTGTTCGACGCCCTCGAGGCGAGCACGGTCGCGACGGACGGCCCGCGGTGATCCGGCGTCGTCGCCGGGGCTGTCGGCGCCGCGCTGCTCTCCGTCGTGACGCTACGGGTCGTCGGGCGGCGCGCGTCGGAGCGGCTCCTGGCGGCGCCGCGGGTCGGTCCCGACGAGGAGTCGCTCGGTGCCGCCGTCGACGCGCTTGGCGGCGAGGTCGTCCGCTTCCGGTCCCGCGACGGCTTGCGACTGGCGGGCCGCTGGCTGCCGGCCATCGCCGGCGACGGCTGGGACGCGGACCCGCACGAGGCGATCCTCCTGCTGCACGGCTATTCGGGTCGATCGTGCCCGATCTCGTCGAGTACGGGCCCGTTCCTTCGCCGGACGGCGAACGTGCTCGGCATCGACTTCCGCGGCCACGGCGAGTCGGACGCCGGGTCCGTCGACGTTCGGGATGCTCGAGGTCGAGGACGTGGCGGGTGCGCTCGCGTGGCTCGGCGAGCGCGGCATCACGCGCGTCGCCCTGCTCGGTACGTCGATGGGCGGCATGGCGGCGCTCGCCGCGGTCGCGGTGCTCGGCGACGGCAGCCTCGCGGCCGCGGACGCGGACCCATCGCCGACCCGCACCGCGGTCGATCCGCCGCGACCGTCGATCATCGCCGTCGTGGCCGACTCGACACCACCCGAAGCGGAGATCCCGGTCGCGAATCGGCATGCGCTACCCGTTCCGGCGGTTCATCGCGGGACGCGTGTTCGACGCCGCCGCCCGGCGGCTCGGGGCCGATCCGCGCGATCTCGAGCCCGCTCGCATCATCGGCCTTGTCGAGCCCGTGCCCGTCCTGCTGATCCACGGCGACGCGGATGCGACCGTGCCGCTCGCCGACGGCCAACGGCTGGCCGATCTGGCCGGCGAACATGCCGAACACTGGATCGTCCCCGGCGCCGATCACAGCGGCGGCACATGCCACCGCCGGACAGGACTATGAGCGCAGGGTCACGGACTTCCTGCGGGTGGCGTTGCGCCGTTCGCGCGAGGAGCATCTGCGCGATCGGGACCGCGACCTATAATCGCGGCGCCGGGGTGGCCGTCGGCGAGCCCGGTACCCGGTGCATCCCATGCTCGTGGAGGACTGATGGCGGCCAAGATCCTCGTCGTCGATGACGACCCGAACGTCCAGCGACTCCTGCAGTACACGCTCAAGCAGGAGGGGTATGACGTCGTCATCGCCGGGGATGGCGCAGAGGGATTCCGGCTGTGGGGCGCCGAGGCGCCCGATCTCATCCTGCTCGACGTCATGCTGCCCAAGCTCGACGGCTACCAGGTCGCGCCGAAGATCCGCGAGCGAGGAGGGCGGCTCGGCCCACGTCCCGATCATCATGCTCACCGCCGAGCGGGAGGTGGAGCAGAAGGTCCGCGGCCTACGCGCCGGTGCCGACGACTACCTCATCAAGCCGTTCCACCCGGCGGAGCTGCTGGCCCGGATCAAGAGCCTGCTGGCCCGCTTCGCGCCGCGCGACGCGCTGCTGGCACGCCCACCGATGGGCCGCATCCTCGCGTTCTACGGGGCCAAGGGCGGCGTCGGGACGACGACCATCGCGATCAACGCGGCGATCGCGCTCCATCGCGAGCTCGGTCGCAAGGTCTGCCTCGTCGACGGCAACCTGCAGTTCGGCGACCATCGGGTGTTCCTCGATCTCGGCCTCGACCGCAAGAGCATCGTCGACATCGTGACCGCCCCGTCGATCGACGCCGACCTCATCCGGAACGTCATCGTCAAGCACGACTCGGGCGTCGACCTGCTGCTCGCGCCGCCGTCGCCGGAGACCGCCGAGCTGGTCCGTCCCGAGCACCTGCCGTTCATCGCCGAGCAGCTCACGTCGATGTACGACTACATCCTGGTCGACGTCGACAAGCGCCTCGACGACGTGAACCTCGGCGTGTTCGAGGCGGCCGAGATCGTGTTCGTCGTGATGACCGCCGACCTGTCGTGCCTCAAGAACGTGCGGCTGATCCTCGAGACGATGAACCACCTCGGCTACCCGCCGGACAAGGTCCAGCTCGTGCTGAACCGCTCGAACGCGTTCACCGGCATCAACGTCAAGAACGCCGAGGGCGCGCTGCAAGCGGACGATCGACCACCAGGTCGTCAACGAGTACCGCGGCGCGATCAGCGCCCTGAACTCGGGCGCGCCGTTCATGTTCACCAAGGCCGATTCGCCGCTCGGCGCCTCGCTGCTGCAGTTCGCGCGCGGCGTCGACAAGGTCGCGGCAGCCGCCCTGGCGCAGCCGGTCGGAGCGCGCTGACAGTCCGCTGCGCCCCGATGAGCGCCGGGTGACCGCCAGGTAAGTCCGGGGTGAGTGCCCGCCGGTAGGGTGCCGGCATGCTGGCTGTCGTCCCGTCCGCCACGCTGCACGGCCTCGACGGCCGGCCCATCCGCGTCGAGGTCGACGTCGCGCCGGGGCTGCCCGGGTTCACCGATCGTCGGGCTCGGCGACACCGCCGTCCAGGAGGCGCGCGAACGCGTCCGCGGCGCCATCCGCAACGCCGGGTTCGCCTTCCCGCCGCGGCGCATCACCGTCAACCTCGCGCCCGCCGAGCTGCGCAAGACCGGCGCGTCCCTCGACCTGGCCATCGCGATCGGGATCCTCCTCGGGTCCGAGCAGGTCCGGGCCGGGCCGCGGCCGATCGCCCTGCTCGGCGAGCTCGGCGCTGGGCGGCGAGGTCCGTCCCGTCCCGGCATCCTCCCCATGGTCGCGGCGCTCGCGGCCCGCCACGTGCCGCGGGTCGTCGTCGCCGGCCGCGGCCGTCGAGGAGGCGACGCCTCGTCGATGGGATCGAGGTGCTCGGCGCGGCCAGCCTGGCCGAGGCGGCCGAGCTCGTGCGCGGCCGGCGCCCACGCCGCGCCGCCGATCGCGATGCCGCGCGGTCACGATCACGGGCGCCGCGTCCGGGACCGGCCGAGCTCGGGTCACGACCGGCTCGCTCGGTCCCGACCGCCAGCGTCCCGGACCTGGCGGAGGTCCGCGGCCAGGCCGAGGCGCGCCGGGCGCTGGAGATCGCCCTGGCCGGCGGTCACGGCCTGCTGCTGATCGGGCCGCCGGGCGTCGGCAAGACGCTCCTGGCGCGGACGATCCCGGGCCTGCTGCCACCGCTCGACGACGCGGCCGCCCTGGCGGTGTCGATCGTCGCCTCGGCGGCCGGCGAGGGCCCGATCACGATCGCTCCGTCGCGCCCGCCGTTCCGGGCGCCCCACCACACGCTGTCCTACGCGGCGATGGTCGGTGGCGGCCCGACGCTGTCGCCCGGCGAGATCACCCGCGCCCATCACGGCGTCCTGTTCCTCGACGAGCTGGCCGAGTTCGATCGCGACGTGCTGGAGGCGCTCCGCCAGCCGCTCGAGGAGGGTCGGGTCGTCATCGCGCGGGCCGGGCGGGTGATGACGTTCCCGGCTCGGTTCCAGCTGGTCGCCGCGATGAACCCGTGCCCGTGCGGGTTCGCCGGATCGGAGCCGGAGGACCGCTGTCGGTGCATGGCCGGCGAGTGTCGACCGCTACAGCCGGCGAGTGTCCGGACCGCTGCGCGATCGCATCGACCTGTGGGTGTCGATGCCGCGCGTGCCCGCGGCGGCGCTCGTCGGCGACGGTCGAGCCGGAGGACTCGGCGACGGTGGCGCGGCGGATCGCCGCGGCGCGGGCGTACGCGCTGCTCGATCGTGGTCGTACTCAACGGCCGGCTGCGAGGGCGGCCGCTGCGGCGCGCGTGCCGCCTGTCGGAGGCCGTGGCGCGCCGGGTGACCGAGCTCGCCGACGCGGAGCTCGCGAGCGGTCGCGGCACGGAGCGGCTGCTGCGGGTCGCCCGGACGATCGCCGACCTGGCCGGATCGTCCGCGGTCGAGATCGTGCACCTCGACGAGGCGGCCTGGTACCGCTCGCCGATGGTCCGTGCCGCGGGGGCGCTGGCCTCGTGATCGGACTCGGCGGTCCGTGCCGGCCGCGGCGACATCGACGTGCGAATGTCGATCATCGATCCCTACGCGCCCGAGCGCGATGCGTGGGCCGTGCTGGCGTCGGTCCACGGGCTCGGGCCGATCGGCTTCGCCGCGCTGCTGAGCTGCTTCGGCTCGGCGCGCGATGTCCTCGCCGCCGCCGCACGAGCCGATGGCGTCGAGCTGCTGATGGCCACGCCACCCGGCGACATCGCCCTTCGCGAGCAGCCGATCCTGGAGGACGTTGCCCGTGCGATCGCCGACGTGACCCAGGATGCCGGCCGGATCGTGCGCTCGGCTCCGCGCGCTCGACGTACGCGTGGTCACGGTCGAGGAGCCGACGTACCCGGCGCGGCTGGCGGCCATCGCGATGCCACCGCACGTCCTGTACCTGCGGGGCGCCGCAGGCGACGCTGTCCCGGGCGCGCGCCGTCGCGGTCGTCGGCACGCGCCGGGCCACCAGCGCTGGGCGCGCCACCGCCGGTCGGATCGCCACGGCCCTCGTGGCCGCCGACGCGACCGTCGTGTCCGGCCTGGCCTTCGGCATCGACGGCGCGGCGCACGAGGCGACGCTGCGCGCAGGCGGCACGACCGTCGCCGTCATCGGCGGCGGCCACGCGACGCTCGGCCCGTCCGCGCACATCCGCCTGGCCGACGCGATCGTCGCGGCCGGCGGTGCCGTCGTGTCCGAGCTCGCCCCGGATGTCGAACCGTCGAAGGGCACGTTCCCGCGGCGGAACCGGATCATCAGCGGGCTGACGGACGCGACCGTGGTCGTCGAGGCACCTGCCAAGTCCGGCGCGCTGATCACCGCGTCGTGGGCCCTCGAGCAGGGCCGCGGCTGCTTCCTCGTCCCGGGCCCGATCGACAGCCGCACCTCAGCCGGCTCGCCTCGCTTTCCTGCGCGAGTTCGCCGAGGTGACGCAGATCGTCGTCGGCGTGCCCCAGCTCATCGCCGACCTCGGCTACAGCAGCGCGCCGATCGTGGATCGCGACGCCCTCATCAGCGCCACGCAGCAGGACCTCGGTCGTACCGAGGCCGTCATCGCACGCGGCCTCGTGGACGGTCACGCGACGGTCGATGAGCTGGTTGCCACCACCGATCTACCGGTCGCCACGGTCCTTGCCGCCCTGACGCTGCTGGAGCGACGTGGCCTGACGAGCGGCGCGCACGGACGCTATCGACCGGCCGGTACGCTGCTCGGCGAACAGACGGCGTTCTGGGCCGAGGCGGCCCACGATGAGCGCCGGGCGGTTGCCCGGGCTGGACAGCCGGTGCTACCCTGACCGGCGCATCACGCCCCAGCGGATGTGAGCGACCACGCAAGGGATCCCCCATCCCCGTCGCTTCCCCGGGATGCAGCAGCCGGGACCTGTATTGCGGAAGTACCTCATCGCGATCCTGGCCGTCCCAGTCTTGCTCGGCGTGTACGCCGCGGCGCTGCTGGGTCGATCCAGGCTCGTGCGTGGCGGCGTCGCGATCGGCCTCGGCGCGGTGGTGGCCCTCGGTGCGATCTCGTTCGCCCGGCCCTCGCTGACGACCGCGTCGCCGGTCAGCGACATCGTGCCGCTCGACGCAGGCCGCGTTCCGTACGGCGGTCAGCACGAACATCGACCTCATCGCGCCCGCGACGATCGTCTTCAGCACGCCCATGCAACGCGAATCGGTCGAGGCGGCCGTCTCCGTCCAGCCGTCGCTCGGGGTGTCGCTCCTGTGGAATGGCGACGCCACGAGCGTGTCGATCGTCCCTGACGAGCACTGGGCGCCGTCCACGTACTACACGGTCAGCGTGGGGCCCGGAGCGCTCGCCACGACCGGCCGGCCGATGACCCAGCCGGTCCGCGCTGCGTTCCTGACCCGCGACCCTACGTCGGCCGCCCTGGCGGCGAGCTCGACGGTGCAGAAGCGCGTCGCCATCGACTCGGCGTTCACGGTCGCATTCGACCAGGCGGTCGATCTCGGCTCGGTGGCACCCTCGATCCGCCTCGATCCGCCCGCCCCTGGCGCCCTGACCCGTACGCTCGACGCCGCCGGGTTGCCGACGTACACGTTCAAGCCAGCCGCTCCGCTGCTGCCCGACACGCGCTATCGCCTGATCGTGGACGGCGCTCGCGACGCCGCAGGCGCTGCGGTCGCGCCGACGACGATCGCCGTGCGCACGGTCAAGGCCCCGGCCGTGGTCCGCTTCCGGCCGCGCACCGCCATGACGGACGTGGCGCGCGACGCTGCGATCTCCGTCCGGTTCACGCAGAAGATGGACCGCGCCTCCACGAAGCAGGCGTTCAAGGTCTCGGCCGGCGGGCAAGGCCGTCGCCGGGACCGTGCGCTTCGCCGAGAACGACACGGTCCTCGTCTTCGATCCGTCGTCGAACCTGCCCTACGGCGCCAAGGTCGACAGCCACGGTCGCTGCCACCGCGAAGAGCGCCGAGGGGGTCGCGATCGGCATCGCGGCCAAGGGCACCTTCAAGGTCGTACCCAAGCCCGCCGCCACCCGCAAGGTCACGTCAAGCGGCGGCGGCGGTGGCGGTGGCAGCGGCGGCGGTGGCGGAGCGGTCGGGGGCGGCAGCTGGGCGGCCGTGGAGCGCTACTACCTGAACCTCATGAATTGCACCCGGACAGGCGGGCTCGTCACATCCGGTGGCGACTGCAGCAGCCCCGGCGGCCGCGACGCCGCACCGCTCCGGCTCGATGCCGGGATCAGCTCCAAGGTCGCACGCCCGTACGCCAGGAAGCTGGCCGTCAACAACATGTGCACGCACTTCAGCGGCGGGAACCCGGGCGACCGGCTGCGTCGCGCCGGCTACACCAGCTATCGCTGGGCCGAGAACCTCGGCTGCCGGTCGGGCAACCCGTACAGCGCCGTGCTCGGCAGCCATCGCTACTTCCAGAGCGAACGGTCATGGAGCCCGCAGGGCGGCCATTACGTGAACCTCATGAACCGCGCTTACGACCGGGTCGGGATCGGCGTGTGGGTGTCCGGCGGCCGCGTCCGCCTGGTCGTCGACTTCTACCACCCCTAAGAGGACCATCGGGCCACTGCCGAAGGGCCGTTCGGGGCGCAGGATGCGACCCGTGCTGAAGAACGCCGTCCTCCACCTGCACAACGAGCAGCCGCTGCTGGCGGACCTGCTCGAAGTGCCTAACACCGATGATGTGGCGGTGCGCATGACGAACCTGCGCACGCTCGACGGCAAGCGCCCCGTGTTCGTCGACGACATGTCCTCCGTGTTCGTGTTCCCGTACCACCGCATCACGTTCATCGAGGTGCCACCGAGTGCGGTCGCGGGCACCGCTCTCGAAGCGCTGGTGCCCGTCCCGGCTGCCGTCTCGGCCGCCGTCGCCGCTGCAGCGAACGACGCGGCGAATGCCGACGACGACGGCGAGCTCGAGATCGACGAGGACTTCCTTCGGCGCATCCGCGAGGTCTAAGGCACCCCTCCAGGGTGGTAAGGGTCCGCGAAGGACCCGGTGCTACACTCCCGGCCGTGTCCAAGAACCTCGTGATCGTCGAGTCGCCGGCGAAGGCGCGGACGATCGAGCGCTACCTGGGCGACGACTACCGCGTCCTCGCTTCCTACGGCCATGTCCGTGACCTGCCGGAGAACCCCGGCAAGGGCAAATTCGGGGTCGATGTCGACCACGAGTTCGAGCCCGAGTACGTCATCAACGAAGACCGCCGCAAGCAGGTCAACGACATCGCCAAGGCGGCCAAGGGCTCCGACCTCGTCTACCTCGCGACCGACCTCGACCGCGAGGGCGAGGCGATCGCCTGGCACGTCGCTGAGGCCGCCCACGTGCCGTCCGAGAAGACGCGCCGGGTGACGTTCAGCGAGATCACGGAACCGGCGATCCGCGAGGCGTTCGCCAACCCGCGCGGGATCGACCAGAACCTGGTCGACGCGCAGCAGACGCGACGGATCGTCGACCGGCTGGTCGGCTACACGCTGAGTCCGCTGCTGTCGCGCAAGGTCCGCGGCGGCCTGTCGGCCGGTCGGGTCCAGTCGGTCGCCGTCCGCCTCGTCGTCGAGCGCGAGCGCGAGATCGAGGCATTCACCGCCCGTGAGTACTGGACGATCGAGGCGATCCTCGCCACCGCAGCCGGCGACACGTTCGCCGCCGAGCTCGTGCGTATCGACGGCGAGCCGCTCGACCTTCCGGACGAGGCGACCACCGAGCGCCACGTGACCGGGCTGCGGGATGCCCATCCCGTCGTGCGCAAGATCGGCGTCCGGACCCAGAAGCGCTCGCCCGCGCCGCCGTTCACGACGTCGACGCTGCAGCAGGAGGCCAGCCGCAAGCTGTCGTTCAGCCCCAAGCGGACCATGTCGATCGCGCAGCGGCTGTACGAGGGTGCCGATACACCGGACGGTCACGTCGGGCTCATCACCTACATGCGGACCGACTCGACGGCGATGGCCGGTATCGCCATGGGCGAGGCCCGCGAGGTCATCGCCGACCGCTACGGTGAGCCGTTCACGATGCCCAAGGGTCGCGTCCACAAGACCACCGCCAAGGGCGCCCAGGAGGCCCACGAATCGATCCGGCCGACGAGCTTCCGGCGCCACCCAGACTCGCTGGAGGACACCCTCAAGCCCGAGGAGCTGCGGCTGTACCGGCTGATCTGGCAGCGTGCCCTCGCGTCGCAGATGGCGCCCAAGGAGCTCGAGACGACGACGGTCGAGCTGGTCGACGGCCCGTACGAGCTGCGCGCGACGTCGACGCGAACGCTGTTCGAGGGCTTCGCGCGGGTGTACACGGAGGGTCGCGACGACGACGGCGCGGAGGACGACGAGGTCGCCCGCCGGTTGCCGACGCTGGCCGAGGGCGACCGCACCGACGTCCGCGAGGTGACGCCGACCCAGCATTTCACCGAGCCCCCGCCGCGCTTCACCGAGGCGACCCTGATCAAGGCGCTCGAGGAGCACGGCATCGGGCGTCCGTCGACCTACGCCGCCACGATCTCGACGATCGTCGACCGCGGCTACGTCCGGGTCGAGGAACGCCGGCTCCGGCCAGAACCGGTCGCCGGCATCGTGACCGACCTGCTGGTCGAGCATTTCGGCGACTACGTCGACCTCGAGTTCACGGCACGGATGGAGGAGGAGCTCGACGAGATCGCCCGCGGCGAGCGCGACTGGGTGCCGCTGCTGCAGGCCTTCTACCCGCCGCTACGCGACCGCGTCGACGAGGTCAGGAAGAACACCCGTCGGAGCGATTTCACGACCGAGGAGACCGACGAGGTCTGCTCGCTCGGCCATCCGATGGTCATCCGTCTCGGGCGCAACGGCCGCTTCCTGGCCTGCTCGATGTACCCCGAGCACAAGGAGACGCGACCGCTCCCCGGGGAGGAGCCACCGCCCCAGGAGGGCACCGGCGAGGTCTGCCCCAAGTGCGGCGAGGGGACGCTCGTCGGCCGGCGCGGCCGGTTCGGACCGTTCCTCGGCTGCTCGCGCTACCCCGACTGCGACTACATCAAGCGTGAGGGCCCGCCGCCGCCGGACCCGTTGCCGTTCGAGGTCACGTGCCCCAAGAACACCGACGGGCACCTCGTGCCGCGTCGCGCACGACGCACGGGAAGCGTCTTCTGGGGGTGCTCGAACTACCCCAAGTGCGACTACACGACCAACAACGAGCCGCTCGGCGGCCTGCACGACACCGACGAGGGTCCGCTCGCTCGCAAGGGCGAGGCGGCCATCTGCCTGAAATGCGGCTCGACCAGCGAGGCGGCGCCGGAGGACATCGTCCCGGGCGAGCAGTACCCGGGTGGACCGCCGGATCCCGAGGCGCTGGCGCGGCCCGCACGCGGACGGGGTGGCGCCCGGACCGGCCGGGCACGCGGCGGCCGCACCGGCGGCCGCGGCTCGTCCCGCACGAGACGTTCCACCGAGCCGGCCTCGGAGGCGTGAGCGGGCGCCCGAGCGCCCGGCGCGCGGGCCGAACCCCGATAGACGCGGTCCTCGAGCGGTTCCTGCGATCGCTCGCCGCCCGTGACGCATCTCCCCACACGATCCGCGCCTACGACACGGCCGTCGGGGCGTATCTCGGCTGGCTGGCCGAGCGCGGGGTGGACTGGCGACGACCGACGCGGCCCGACCTCCGTGCGTACCTGGCGAGGCTGGGGAGTGCCGCTACCCGGTCGACCGTGGCGCAGCGCCTCGCGGCGATCCGTTCGTTCCATCGCTGGGCAGCCCGAGAGGAGCTCGCTCCCGGCGACCCGTGGGGCGCGATCGCCACGCCCCGGCTGCCGCGCCGATTGCCGCGCGTGCTCGAGGTCGACCAGGTCGCCCGTCTGCTAGCGGTCGTCGAAGGCGAGCTGGAGGCGGCCGAGGCTGCCCGACCCGACGGGATGGCACTTGCGACGGCCCTCGCGATGCGCGACCGCGCCCTGGTCGAGACGGCCTATGCAGCAGGCCTGCGTATCAGCGAGCTGGCCGCGGCCGACCTCGGCTCGCTCGATCTGCGGCGCGGCGAGATCCGAGTGATCGGCAAGGGCCGCAAGGAGCGGATCGGATTGCTGGGGCGGCCTGCGATTGCCGCGTTGACCGCCTATCTCGAGCACGGTCGACCGTTGCTGGCCGATCGTAACCCCTCGACAGCCCCCGTCCCGACAGCGGTCTTCCTCAACCACACCGGACAGCCCCTCGGGGTTCGCGGGTTGCGCTACCGGCTCGACCGCTTGTGCCGCGCTGCCGGCCTGCCATTGGGCGTGTCGCCCCACACGTTGCGTCACTCGTTCGCGACGCACCTGCTCGATGGCGGCGCCGACCTGCGCGTGGTGCAGGAGCTGCTGGGCCACGAGAACCTGGCGACGACCCAGGTCTACACACACGTCTCGCCCGGACGGCTGGCCGCCGCCTATCGCGATGCCCATCCCCGTGCCCGGAGGGCCGGCTCGGCGTGACCGCGGCACGCACCCTGGCGCGGGCTGGCCTGATCGTGTCGTCGGCCTTCCTGGTCTCGCGTGTGCTGGGCTGGCTGCGGCTGGTCGTGATCGCCAACGTCGTCGAGGATCCGGCGCAGCTCGACGCTTTCTTCGCCGCGTTTCGCATCCCCGATCTGCTGTTCCAGCTCGTCGCGGCGGGGGCGTTGTCGTCCGCGCTCATCCCGGTCGTGGCCGGCGTCCTTGCGTCAGATGGCGCGGATCGGGCGTGGCGGGTGGTCTCCACGGTCACCAACCTGATGCTCGCCGCGCTGCTGGTGCTGGCCGTGTTCGTGCTGGTCTTCGCCGACCGCTTGGTCCCGCTGTACACGAGCGGCTTCGACCCGGCGACGATGGCGCGCACGATCGAGCTCACCCGGATCATGGTGCTGAGCCCGATCTTCCTCGCCCTCGGGTCGGTTGCCACCAGCGTCCTCAACACGAAGGGCCGGTTCGCCGCCGCGGCCTTCGCCCCGATCGTCTACAACGTCGCGATCATCGGCGGGGCGCTCATCCTCACGCCGTCGATGGGGGCGATCGGCCTGGCGATCGGCGTCGTGGCCGGATCGCTCGCGCATCTGCTGGTCCAGCTCCGGCCACTGGAGGCCATCGGTTTCCGGTACACCCCGCGCATCGACACGGGGGACCCCGCGGCGCGAACAGCGCTCCGGCTGATGGCCCCGCGCGCAGTCGGGCTCGGGGCGACCCAGATCACGTTCGTGGTCGTGACGGCGCTCGCGTCGACGGTCGGGCTCGGCGCGGTCACTGCGTTCACGATCGCCTTCACCCTGCTCCAGATCCCGATCGGTGTGATCGGCGTGCCACTCGGCGTCGTGCTGTTCCCGTCCTTGTCGCAGGAGGCGGCGGACGGCGACCAGCGCGAGTTCGTGGGACTGCTGACGCGGGCCATGCGGCTCCTGGCATTCGTGATGCTGCCGGTCGCAGTCCTCGCCGGCATCCTGCGCGTCGAGACCGTAGCCCTGTTGTTCGGCGGCCTCGACCCGGCCGCCATCAGGCTCACGGCCGACACATTCCTCGCATTCCTGCCCGGGCTCCCGGCGCACGCCCTGATCGCGGTGCTCGCTCGTGCCTTCTACGCCCGCCAGGACACGCTCACACCCGTGCTGGCGGCGGTCGGGGCGGTGATCGTCAACACGACGCTCGCGGTGGTGCTCGTCGAGCCGCTCGGTCTGCCGGGCATCGCCCTCGCCATCGCCATCGCAGCGTGGCTCGAGGCCGGTGCTCTGACGGTGCTCTTGCGGTGGCGCGAAGGGCGGCTCGGTCTGCGGACGGTCGCGTGGGTCGCGCTGCGGACGCTCATCGCCTCGGCGGTCGGCGGCGCTGGCGGCAGTCGCCGTCCATGGCCTCGTCGGACCGGCCCTGGCACCCGACCCGGCGACCCTCGGGCGTGCCGGCATCCCGGGCATCGCCGTCGTCATCGTGGTCGTCAGCGCGGTCCTCGGCGCGGTCTTCGCCGCCGCCGCGCTCGCCTTGCGGATCGGGGAACTGCGCTCTATCGTCGCGATCATGGTGGACGCGATCGGCCGGCCGACCCGGTCGTGACGGCCCCGATCGACGCGGCCGCGTGGGACGCCCTCGTCGAGACGAGCGATCCCGGCTCCTATCTCCAGCTGAGCCCGTGGGCGACGGTCAAGGCCGTGAACGGCTGGTCGGCCCACCGGTTCCTGGCCACGGACCGGGTCGGCGCCCAGGTGCTCGTCCGTCGTCCGCGACCGCTGCCATGGGGCTTCGCCTACGCACCGCGCGGGCCGGTCGGGGGCGACTGGTCGCCCGACGACATCGGGGCATTCTCCGCGGCCGTCCACGTCGACCTCGTCGCGCTGTCGGGTCGGATCTCCCACCTCCGCATCGACCCAGAGATCGAGCTCGACGGCCCGCATGACCCCGACGGCGGCACGCGTCGTGCGCTGGCCGCGAACGGCTGGCGACCCGCCCCGCCGATCCAGCCCGCCGCGACGCGGGTGATCGACCTCGCGGCCGACGAAGAAGCGTTGTGGGGGGACCTGCGCAAGAAGTGGCGCCAGTACGTCAACAAGGCGCGCTCGGCGGGCGTCGTCGTGGTCGACGCCGAGGGCGACCGGCTCGGCGACTTCTATCGGATCTATCGCGAGACCGCGGATCGGGCCGGCTTCCTGATCCGGACCGAGGCCGCCTATCGCGACGTATGGGAGGCGTACCGCCCGAACGATCGGGCGCGGTTGTTGTTCGCCCAGACCGCAGACGGGGAGCCGCTCGCGACGCTCTTCCTGGTCCGCAGCGGGACCCGCGTCGTCGAGCCGTACGGCGGCATGACCCAGGCCGGCGCCGACAACCGCGCGAACTACCTGCTCAAGTGGGAGGCCATCCGGTCCTCGCGCGAGCGGGGCGCCACGACGTACGACCTGTGGGGTCTGGCGACCGGCGGGATCGCCCACTTCAAGACCGGGTTCGGTGGGCGGGAGGTCCGCTACATCGGCGCGTACGACCTCGTCCTCGATCGGCTCGGTCGGGCGGTCTATGGCGCCGCAGGCACCGCGCGGACCTGGTGGGCGCGCCGGCGACACGGGCTCGGTCGCGGCGGCGGTGCGTCGGCATTCGCTGGCGAGGGCGCGGATTGACCGCCGCGGAGTATCCCCGCGAGGCCACCTGGGCCGAGCGTGCCGACTGGGACCAGCGGACCGTCCGGACGCCGGGTGGGCACGTCTACCAGTCGACCGCCTGGGCGGACCAGCGCGCCCGGCTCGGCTGGCGGCCCCTGTACGTGCTGGTCGACCCGGACCGTGTCGCACTGGTGCTGCTCCGTCCCTTCCCGCTGATCGGCGGGGCGAGCGCCTACATCCCGCGCGGCCCCGTGGTCGAGCCGGACGATGACCCGGAGGAGGCCGCCGGCCGGGTCGCGACCCTGAGCGACTGGCTGGCAAGCCGCGGCGTCGCGGTCGTCGCCACCGATGCCGAGGTCCCGGCGGCGCGACAAGCGTACGGTCGCCGCCTGCGATCGGCCGGGTTCCACGCGATCCCCGAGATCCAGCCATCCCGGCATCGCGTGAGCATCGAGCTCGCCCAGGACACCGATGACGACGCGGTCCGTGCCGGGCTCACGAAGAGCACCCGCCAGCGGGTCGCCGGCGCCGAGCGCGACGTCGTCGTCGAGCGTTACGACACGGGCGGCTGGTCGGGTGCGCACCCGTTGTTCCAGGCCCCGACCCGCACCCTGGCCGACGCGCTCGGCGAGTTCGCCACGCTCCTCGAGCAGACGGGCGAGCGGGTGGGGTTCACGTTCGGCCCACGACAGGTGTTCATCGACTGGTGGACCGCGGCGCATGCCGCGGGGATGCTCGTGTACCTCGACGCGCGCGACGCTGCCGACCCCAGCGGGACGCTCGGCGGTCTGCTCCTGTATCGCCACGGCGAGCGGCTCTCCACGGTCCACTCGGGCGATGCTCCCGGCGTGCGTGAGACACACCCTGGGGTCATGCACCTGCTTCGCTGGCGCGCCATCCAGCTGGCGATCCGCGAGGGCTGTTCGGAGATGGACCTCGGCGGCGTCGACGTCGGGCCCGACCACCTCGAACCCGGCGAGGGGGCGCCGATGGCCGGCTTGTACGAGCACAAGCGCTCCTTCGGGGCGCGCTGGATCGAGATGACCGGAGCGCAGGAGCGCGTGATGAAGCCGCTGCCCTATGCCATCGGCCGGCTCACGTCGCGGGTGTCCCGCGTCCTGGCGCGATGACGGACCGGCGAGCACGATGAGCCAGCCCGACCGTCGCCGCCTCGAAGGGTTGGTGGAGCGGTTCGCTGCCGGGGGGCGGCTGCGCGGCACGCGTCGAGACGGCCGGGCCGTCCCCACGGCCGAGCTGGCGAGCGTCGAGGTGACCGGCGTGACCCACGACTCGCGGGCGGTCCGACCCGGCATGCTGTTCGTGGCGGTACCGGGCCAGCACGTCGATGGGCACGACTTCGTGCCGGCGGCCATCGAGGCGGGCGCGGCGGGGGCGATCGTCGAGCAGCCGGTGGCCGGGGTCGCCGCGCCGCAGCTCGTGGTCGATGGCGCGCGCCGGGCACTCGCCGACGCCGCCGCCTGGTGGTACGGCGACCCATCACACGAGCTGACCGTCGTGGGCATCACCGGCACCGACGGCAAGACCACGACCGCCTACCTCGCCGTGGCGGCGCTGGAGGCGGCTGGGCAGCCGACCGGGATGATCGGCACCATCTCGACCCGGGTCGGCGGGCGCACCGAGGACCATGCCGTCCATGCCACCACGCCCGAGGCACCCGAGCTGCAGGCCACGCTGCGAGCGATGGCCGACGCGGGCGATCGGGTCGCCGTCATCGAGACGACGTCGCACGGTCTCGCACTCGATCGGGTCGCGAGCGTCGCCTACGACGTCGCGATCCTGACCAACGTGACCCACGAGCATCTCGACCTCCACGGTTCGTGGGAGGCGTATCGCGACGCCAAGCTGTCGCTGTTCGACCGCCTCCGTGAAGCGCGCACCGTCACGAAGCCGCAGCCCGTCCCGGCGACCGCCATCGTCAACCTCGACGACCCGTCTGCGGGGCTGTTCGTGGGGACGCGCGCGTGACGCCGGCGCACGCGTGATCACCTACGGCACCGAGCCCGCGGCCGACGTCCGGGCGACCCGCATCACCGAGGACGCCGACGGACTCCACGCCGCCGTGACCGGGCCGTCGGGGGAGGGGACCATCGACCTCCGCCTCGCCGGCCGGTTCAACATCCACAACGCGCTGGCGATCGCCGCGCTGGGCGACGCCCTCGGGCTGGACCAGGAGCGCGTCCGGCAGGGCCTCGCCAGCCTGGAGGTCGTGCCGGGACGGATGGAACGCGTCGACGCCGGGCAACCCTTCGGGGTGGTGGTCGACTTCGCCCATAGCCCCGCGTCGCTGACGACGGTGCTGGACCTCCTGGCACCGGCCGCGGCGGCCCGCGGTGGCGGGCTGATCGCCGTGTTCGGATCGGCGGGCGAGCGGGATACGGCCAAGCGTCCGCAGATGGGCCGGATCGCCGGGGAGCGCGCGCGGCTGGTCGTCGTGACCGACGAGGACCCGCGCGGCGAGGACCGCGACGCCATCCTCGACGACATCGCCCGCGGCGCGGAGGCCGCCGGGCGGCGGCGCGGGCAGGATCTCCTGCTCATCGCGGACCGGCGGGACGCGATCGCGGCCGCTCTCGAGGCGGCACGACCCGGCGACATCGTGCTGCTCGCCGGGAAGGGCCACGAACGCTCGATCATCGGCGCCGACGGGGAGCGGCCCTGGAACGAGCGTGCCGTGGCGGAGGAGCTGCTCGCCGCGATGGGCCACACGGCGGAGACACCAGCGGCGACCTGATCGACGGGGACCCACTGCTATCCTTCTCGGCCATGGCGGCCTCCCGCACGAAGACGTCTGCAGCGGCCTCCGCGGCCTCGGCCACGAGCGCGGAGCGCGCCGTCGCGCCCGCCCGTCAGCCGACGCCGGCCCCTCCGGCCGGGACCACCAAGAAGCCGACCAAGACCCCTGCGCGCCGCGGACCGCGCCGGGCGCCGGCGATCCGCCCGGGCGGACCGGGCGACATCGACCTCGAAGGGCTGCGCGCGGCGCTCAAGGCATCCATCGCCGACCACCATCCGACCGCCGACCTGAGCGGGGTCGACCGGGCGTTCGACCTCGCGGTCGATGCCCACCAGGGGCAGCCGCGTGCGACCGGTGAGCCGTACGTCAGCCATCCGATCGCGTCGGCACAGATCGTGGCGGATCTCGGGATCGATCCGGTCGCCGTCGAGGCGGCGCTCCTTCACGACGTGCCCGAGGACACCGAGTACAGCCTGACCGATATCGAGGAGAAGTTCGGCGCCGAGGTCGCCCATCTCGTCGACGGTGTCACCAAGCTGTCGCGCTTCTCGACGCACAGCCACGAACAGCAGCAGGCCGAGAACATCCGCAAGATGCTGCTGGCGATGGCGGAGGACATCCGTGTCGTCCTCATCAAGCTCGCCGACCGGCTGCACAACATGCGCACGCTGTACGGCCTGCCGTCCGAGAAGCAGTCGCGCATCGCCCGCCAGACGATGGAGATCTACGCGCCGCTCGCCGAGCGGCTCGGGATCTGGCAGATCAAGTGGGAGCTCGAGGACCTCGCGTTCAAGGTGCTCGAGCCCGAGCGGTTCCGCGAGCTTGCCCGCCTGCTCGACACGCGGCGCAAGGGCCGCGAGTCGTACATCGACCGCGCCATCGCCGAGCTGCGCCCGAAGCTGGAGGCCGCCGGCATCGAGGCCGACCTCGAGGGGCGACCCAAACACATCTTCAGCATCTGGAAGAAGATGCAGCGCAAGGGCGCGGAGTTCGGCGAGATCTACGACGTCTACGCCATCCGCGTGCTGGTCGACGAGGTCCGTGACTGCTACGCGGCGCTCGGCATCGTCCACAGCCTGTGGCGGCCGATCCCCGGGCAGTTCGACGACTACATCGCGGTCCCCAAGAACAACCTGTACCAGTCGCTGCACACCGCGGTCATCGCGCTCGACGGCAAGCCGCTCGAGATCCAGATCCGGACCCACCAGATGCACCAGGTGTCCGAGGTCGGCATCGCCGCGCACTGGCGCTACAAGGAAGGCACCAAGTCCGATCGCGAGTACGACGCCAAGCTCGCCTGGCTACGCCAGCTCATGGACTGGCAGCGCGACGTCTCGGATTCCGACGCGACCGAGTTCGTCGAGGGCATCAAGCTCGACATCTTCCAGGACCAGGTCTTCGTGTTCACCCCGAAGGGCGACATCAAGGACCTGCCGGCCGGCGCGACCCCGCTCGACTTCGCCTACCGCATCCACACGGACGTGGGCCACCGCACGATCGGCGCGAAGATCAACAACCGGCTCGTCCCGCTCGACTACCGGCTCAAGAACGGCGACATCGTCGAGATCGTGACGACCAAGGCCGACCACGGGCCGTCGCGCGACTGGCTCAACGTCGTCCGGACGTCCCATGCCCGCGAGAAGATCCGCCAATGGTTCAAGCGCAAGGACCGCGACGAGAACATCGTGCACGGCCGCGAGGCGCTCGAGCGGGAGCTCCGGCGGCTGGCGCGGACCACGATCGGGGCGGTCGGCAACGACAAGATCGCCGAGGTCGCCAAGCAGCTGAACCACGAGTCGGTCGATGACTTCTTCGCCGCCATCGGCTACGGCGCGATCGGGCCACAGGCCGTGGTCATGCGCCTCGGCGTCGTCGATGACGGCCAGGCCCAGCTGCCGACCGTCGCCCCGAGCCAGCAGATCGCGCGGACGGGCGGCGTTCGCGTCAAGGGCGTCGGCGACCTGCTGGTCCGGTTCGCCAAGTGCTGCCACCCGATCCCCGGCGACCCGATCGTCGGCTTCATCACCCGAGGCAAGGGTGTCACCGTCCATCTGCGCTCGTGTCCGACGGTCACGAACGAGCGCGAGGTGAGCCGTCTGATCGAGGTCGAATGGGAGGCGGAGCCGACGCAGACCTATCCGATCGCGATCCGCGTCGAGGCGTTCGACCGGACCGGGCTGCTCAACGACATCACCCAGGTCGTGGCCGAGAACAAGGTCAACATCGTGGCCGCCAACGTGGGCGTCAGCCAGGACCATACAGCCGTCGTGACCGCCACGCTCCAGGTCGCGCTCCGTCTCGCAGCTGGCGAGAGTCATGAGCCGCATCGAGAACCTCAAGGACGTCATCAGCGTCACGCGCGACCTCGGCTAGCGTCCAGTACGTAGCGGAGAGGTCGGGAGGATGACCGACATCTCCATGATCGAGGGATCGCCGTGATGGTCCGCAGGCTGTCGAAGATCGCCGTCGTCGCGGCCGTGCTCGTCCTGGTCGCGTCGGGGACGTGGGCGTACCTGTATGCGACGGTCGATCCCGCGAGCGCGGCGACGGCGAGAGTCGTCGCGATCTGCGCAGCCATCGTGGTCGTCGTCGGGATCCTCGCTCGAGGCCAGAGCGGTGCGGCCGTAGCGAAGGCACGCCAGGTGATAGGGGCCGTCGGGTTGTTCCTCACGCCCGTGGCGGGCGCGTTGACCTTGCTTGCCCTGGCCGATCCCGCCGATGGTGCCCCGGTTCCTCCTGCTCACGGCGCTGGCGCTGCTCGCTTGGATGCAGGGGATCGCCGCACAGTCCGGCCTGTCGTTCCGAGTCATGTTCCGATGGCTCGCGGCGCTGATGCTGTTCGTGGTCGCCGTCGTGGCGGTCGGCGGCGTCGTTGTCGCGATCCTTGCCGGCCTCCTCGTCGGCGTGCTCCGTCTTGACTCGGAGGACGGGACGCGGCTCGCGGTGGGCGTGGTCCTCGCGCTGATCGCGGGCCTCCTCATCGGATGGGCCAGGGGTCGGCGCGATCGCCAAGCGGTCGGTCGAGCCGTGGGTCGTGCCGCATTCGGCCGAGCGCGGACTGACGACGTCGCACTCCTGGCCGCCGGTCCAGGGCCGATCCTGCGCGGACGGTCGATGACCGACGCCGAGCATGCTGACCGGGCCGCTCGACTCGCCGCCAGCGATGCCCGTCTGGCCGCCAGTGACGCGCGTCTGCCCGGCGATCGCGACCCGCCGGCGGGCGACCGGTAGACTCCGCCGGATGCCGACATTCCGCGCCGCACGAGGTACGCGCGACCTCCTGCCGGACGAGACGCCGCTCTGGACGCGCCTCGAGCGACTCGCCGCCGACCTCGCGACACGCTACGGCTACGGGCGCATCGAGACGCCGATGTTCGAGCAGGTGGCGGTCTTCGAGCGCGGCGTCGGCGAGGTGACCGACATCATCGAGAAGGAGCTCTTCCGGATCATCCCCCATGGCGAGGAAGCCGAAGCCTGGGCGCTCCGGCCGGAGCCGACCGCGGGCATCGTTCGCGCCTACGTGCAGCACGGGATGCAGACGTGGCCCCAGCCGGTCAAGGTCTTCGAGATCGGGCCGATGTTCCGGTACGACCGCCCGCAGGCAGGCCGGTACCGCCAGTTCTGGCAGTTCGACGTCGAGGCCATCGGCGACCCAGGTCCGGCGATCGACGCCGAGATCGTGGAGCTAGCGGCGCGGTTCTACGCCGATGCCGGGCTGCAGGGCGTCCAGGTCCTGCTCAACTCGATCGGCGACGCGGCCTGCCGCCCGGCGTACGTCGAGGAGCTGACGCGCTACTACCGCGAGCGCGCCGGCGACCTGCCGCAGCTCGAGCGGGAGCGGCTCGAGCGCAACGTGCTACGACTGCTCGATTCGAACGATCCGGCGATGGCCCCGATCAATGCGGGGGCGCCGCGCATCACGGATCGCCTGTGCGATGACTGCGCTGCCCACTTCGCTGCCGTCCGGGAACACCTCGACGCGCTCGGGGTGACCTACCGGCTGGAGCCGGGGCTCGTTCGCGGCCTTGACTACTACACCCGCACCGCGTTCGAGTTCTACGTCGAGGGCCGGGAGGGTCAGCAGCAGGCGATCGGCGGCGGTGGTCGGTACGACGGCCTGGTCGAGCTGCTGGGCGGTCGACCGACGCCGGGGATCGGCTTCGGGATCGGGCTGGACCGGCTCATCCTGGCGTTGGGCGAGGAGGGCGGCCTCGGCGTGATGGCGGGCGGGAATCCCCCCACGGCAGTGGTCGTCGGGGCTGATCCCGGCGCGACCGCTGCACGACTCCGGATCGCGACGATGCTCCGCGCCGACGGGGTCGCCGCACGCGCAGAACTGGGCCAGCGCAAGCTCGGCAAACAGCTCGAGGCCGCGGCTCGCGACCACGCCCATTTCGCGGTGATCGTCGGCGACGAGCTGGCGAGCGGCGAGGTCCAGCTCAAGGATCTGCCAGCCGGTACGCAAAAGCTGGTGCCCGTCGCCGAACTGGCGCGAGAGGTGGCTCGGTCCCACGCCGCGCATCGGCACGGGACGTAGGTCGAAGGCCGGGTCTAGGCGGCCGGCCTCGCCCCGGTCTTGGGACGCCTCGACGTCGGCCGGACGCCGTCCCCGCCGCTCGCCGCTTTGCCGGTCGACGCGGAGAGCTGCTTGCTGAAGAACTCGAGGGCTGTCCGCGTCTTCGTTGCCTGCTGCCCGCTGAGCGTGACTCCGTGGTCCGACAGGTAGACGCGCGCCTCAGCGGCGACCTGGAAGGCCTCCGATGGGGCGCACTTGGTCGAGATCTCCAGGATCCGCGATCCGTCCTGGTAAAGCCACAGCTCGGTCACGATGCGCCGGCCGAGTTCCTTCGCGTTGAAGACGTCCTTGAGCACGAAGGTCGGGCCGAGCGGGACGAGGGCATCGAGGTCGATATGGCCCGGCGCATGCTCGGCGAAGAACGCGCGTTGTTCCTTGGAGAACAGCTTGGCGAGCGGCCGCGTCCCGTCGACGGCTTCGCGGATCCGGGCCCCGGTGGTCCTGCCCTTGAGCGATCCCGAGCACACACCGATCGCGCCCGGCAGCACATCGACTTCGACCTTGAAGTCCGGCGACTTCCGGAGGCGCGCAGGCAGCTCGGCGGGGACGACGGGTCGCAGCTTGACGACCGTGTCGCCAGCCCCGCCCCGGACGCGGCGTGCCCGAACGACAAGTCCCGCGCGATCGAGAGCCAGATCCGGGGTGTCGAAGAAGAATACCTGGCGAGGTTGAGCCTCGACCGGATCCACGGGAATGCTGGCGATCGTCGCCCGGTGCTCCGCCGTCGGCACAGTCAGCTTCAGCTCGACGCTGTCCGAAGTCTTCATGGCGGCAAGCAGCTCGGCGAGCTGGTCCGCCGAGATGCCTGTTGGCGTGGCCGATCTCGTAGCCGTTGTCACTGCAGATCTCCTCTCGTTGGTCACGCGCCGAAGCGCTCGATCAGGACGCCATCGCGCAATCCGCGATCGCTGACGGTCAGGGACTCCACATCGAGCTTGTCGAGGACCGTGCGGACGACGCACGCACCCGCCAGGATCACGTCCGCACGCTTCGGCTGGAGACCGACGATCGTCCGCCGGTCGTCTGCGTCCCGCGTGCGATAGGCCTCGATCTGCCGGTCGAGCTCCGCGCGATCGAGCACGGTCCCGCGCACGACATCGGGGTCGTATCGCGTAAGGGCGTGCTTGACGGCGGCCATGTTGGTCACGGCGCCGCCGATCCCGACGACGACATCGGGCCGGGCCCGGCCATCGAGCCGATCGAGGGCCGCCCCGATGGCCGCGACGGCCTGATCGAGGGTCGCCGGCGACACCGCATCGGCGAGGCCGAAGGCCTCCGTGTACCGAACGGCCCCGACCGGGACGCTGAAGCGCTCGTTGACGCCGGTCCCATTGCCGAAGGTGAACTGGCTGCTGCCGCCCCCCGTGTCGAAGACGACGACCGTGCCCGGGGCGACGTCGATGTCGTCACGCACGGCCTGGTACGCCAATCGACTCTCCTCGTCGCCCGGGATGACCTCGATATCGACGCCCGTCCGCTCCCGTATGGCGTCCACCACCGTGCCCGCGTTCCTCGCGGCGCGAAGGCCGGCTGTCCCGACCGCGACGATGGCGAGGACCCCAGCTTCCGTCGCCTCGTCGGCCATCCGGGCGATCGCGTCCGCCGTCCGTGTCACTGCCGGAGGCGTGATGTCGCCCCCCTCCGTCAGGCCCTCACCCAGCCGAGTGATCTCAGCCCTGTCGGTGAGCGTTCGCCAGCCATCGGGCGTCCGCTCGGCGATCCGGAACTTGATCGAGTTCGTCCCGGCGTCGACGACCGCGTAGCGCTCCGGCCGGTGATCGAGGACCGCACGCAGACCCACGGCGTAGTTGGCGTTGAGATAGCCGTTGAGCCCCATTTCCTGGACGGCGCGGCGAACCGCCGACTGATCGGTCGATTCGATGGCGATCGTCCGGATCGCCCGGTCGCCCGCCAGGAGGTCGGTCACCTCGGACACGCACCCGTCGATCGTGTAGCGAACCCGACGCTTGTGAACGTCGACACGCTGGAGGGGCCCGTCCCGCCCGGCGACGTCGCCGAGGAACTCCTCTGGGGCGTAACGCTGCCGGCGCAGGGGCGGTGCCGGCAGCTCGAGGGCGGCAAAGACGCGGCCGGCGTCCTCCGCGTCGAGCGGGAACGCCGCCTTCATCACAGGCTCCCAGCGTTCGAGACCAGCCTGCGACTCGCGCAGGAGCTTGATGTCCATCAGGCCATCGCGGATCTTGGCGTTACCGGTCGGCGTTCCCGTCAGGAGGTAGATCTCGTCGCTCTCCTGCACGGCGTCCGGTCGGAGCGCCCCGAAACGCTCCTCGGCCACGCCGAACCGCGAGCCGAATGTACGCCACTCCCAACGCGGGATGATCGGCGCCATGACCCTCCTCGACCCGGCGGTCTCGGACCCGCCACGGGGCCGGACTGTAGGTCTGGCGCGATCAGGTAGGCATCACCCGAATTCGGGTGGCGGGATCACCACCTGGGGATCGACCCGGATCTCCTCGGGAGCCGGTTCCCGTACCATTTGCCGGCCATGACCCAGGATCCACCCGGTCTCGCCACGCCATATCGGACGCACACCGCCGGTCAGCTGCGGGCGTCCGATGCCGGCAGTGATGCCCGCCTGGCTGGCTGGGTCCATCGCCGCCGCGACCACGGGCAGCTGATCTTCCTCGACGTCCGCGACCGCTACGGGATCACCCAGGTCGTGATCGACAAGACCGAGTCGCCCGGCGCCCACGCCGTCGCGAGCACCGTGCGTGGCGAGTTCGTGGTGAGCGTCGCGGGCGAGGTCGCGCCACGCCTGCCCGGCACCGAGAACCCGCGCATGCCGACCGGCGAGATCGAGCTCCGCGCGTCCGAGGTCGACATCCTGTCCGAGGCAAAGACGCCGCCCTTCTACATCAACGAACCGGACAAACCGGTCGACGAGAGCCTCCGCCTGAAGTACCGCTATCTCGACATCCGCCGTCAGCCGATGGCCGACCGACTGCTCCTCCGGAGCCGGCTGGTCCAGGCCATCCGCGAGGCGCATCACACGGCCGGCTTCGTCGAGGTCGAGACGCCGACGCTCATCAAGTCGACGCCGGAGGGCGCGCGCGACTTCATCGTCCCGTCGCGGCTCCAGCCGGGCAGCGTCTACGCGCTCCCGCAGAGCCCGCAGCAGCTCAAGCAGCTGCTGATGGTGGCCGGCGTCGACCGCTATTTCCAGATCGCCCGTTGCTACCGCGACGAGGACCTGCGCGGTGACCGCCAGCCGGAATTCACGCAGCTCGACCTCGAGATGAGCTTCGTCGACGAGGAGACCGTGATGGCCTTCATCGAGGCGATGGTCATCGACGTGTCGCGCGCGACGACGCCCGACCGCCCCATCGCGCAGGAGCCATTCCCGCGGTTCACGTACGACGAGGCCATCGAGCGCTACGGCTCCGACAAGCCGGACGTGCGGTTCGCGATGGAGCTGGTCGACCTCGCGCCCGCGCCTTGGGCAGGGCTCGGGTTCCGCGTGTTCGACGAGGCGCTGGCCGGCGGGGGGCGGGTCAAGGCGTTCGTCGCGCCGGGGTTCGGCGAGGCGACACGGCGCGAGATCGACGAGCTGACGGAGCGCGCGAAGCGCTTCGGGGCCAAGGGACTCGTCCACCTGTCGGTGACCGGCGAGGGCCTCACGGGGCCGGTCGCGAAGTTCCTGTCCGATGACCTCCAGCGCGCGCTGATCGACCTGACCGGCGCGTCCGAGGGCGACCTGCTCCTGATCGTCGCGGACGCACCGGAGATCGTCGCCGAGGTCCTCGGGCGCCTGCGAGCCGAGCTCGGCGAGCGGCTGGGGCTCGCCGACCCCGCGGTCCTCGCCTACGCCTGGGTCTACCGCTTCCCGATGTACAAGTGGGACGTCGAGAACGGCCGCTGGGACGCCACGCACAACCCGTTCAGTGGCGTCGTCCCCGAGGACGAGGCGCTCCTCGAGACGGCATCCGGCGATCCGGCGCGTCCGTCTCCCGGACGACCCGGCCGGTCGTGCCCGGGCGATGCAGTACGACCTCGTGCTCAACGGCTGGGAGCTGGGCGGCGGCTCGATGCGCATCCATCGCCGCGACCTGCTGGAACGCAGCTTCCTGCTGCAGGGCCAGACCGTCGAGGGCATGCGCGAGAAGTTCGGCGCGATCCTCGACGCCTTCGAGTTCGGCGCGCCGCCCCACGGCGGCATCGCCCTCGGCATCGACCGCTGGGCAGCCCTGTTCGCGAGCCAGACCAACATCCGCGAGGTGATGGCGTTCCCGAAGACCCAGTCAGGGAGCGACCCGATGCTGGAGGCGCCATCGCCGCCCGAGCCGGGGCAGTACGACGAGCTCGGCCTGCGGTTCGTCGGCATCCCCGACAAGCCGCCGACGGCATGACGCCGGAGCGCGGCACCTGAGCGACGCGACCGGTCTCGGGATCCGTCCGCTCGACGCGATCGCCCGTCGGCCGCGTCTGGCGGCGCTGACCGGCGCGGTGTGCATCGCGTTCTCGGGGATCTTCTATCTGTGGGCCGACGTGACGCCCGTCGACCGGCACGGTCTTCCGCGCCTTGTTCGGGCTGCCGCTGCTGGTGGTCGTGGCCTGGGCGGAACGGCGTCGCTACGGCCCGCTCCCGCGGCGGGCGGTCGTGTTGGCGGCCATCGCCGGCATCTTCTTCGCTGGAGACCTGACGTTCTGGCACCACGCGATCGAATACGTCGGTGCGGGGTTGGCGACCGTCCTGGGAAACCTCCAGATCCTCGTCGTCGGCGTCGTCGCGTGGCTGTTGTTCGGGAACGGCCGTCGCGGTCGATCCTGATCGCAGTCCCCATCGTGCTCGCCGGCGTCGTGCTCATCAGCGGTGTCGTCGGCGTCGGCGCGTACGGGAGCGATCCTGCCCTCGGCGTGCTCCTTGGGATCGCGACCGCCCTGTGCTACTCCGGGCTACCTGCTGGTGATCCGGCGCGGCGGCCGGGACGCGCGACGACCGGCCGGGCCGGTCGCGATCGCGACGTTGAGCACCGCCCTCGTGGCCGCCGCGGCCGGCGTCATCATCGGCGACCTCGATCCGACGCCGGCGCTCGCCAGCCTCGGCTGGCTCGCGCTCCTGGGCCTGACGTCGCAGTCGCTCGGCTACCTGTTCATCTCGATCTCGCTGCCGCGACTGCCGGCCATCGTCACCTCGCTGATCCTGCTCGTGCAGCCCGTCATCACGGTCGGGCTGAGCATGGTGCTGCTCGGTGAGCGGCCGTCGATCGCACAGCTCGCCGGGGTGGCGCTGGTGATCGGTGGGATCGCGGTCGCCACCGTGCCGCTGGCGAGGCTCCGCGACGCCATACGGGCGAGGCCCGACGAGCGGCTCACGGCCGCCGAGTAGCATCGCCCGATGACGACCGCTCCCGAGTCGCCCGCGTCCAAGGCGCCGCCGCCGGCCAAGCCCGCTGCGCTCGACCAGTACCGCCGCTGGGCGAGGTTCCTGTTCGGGTTGCTGGCGATCGTGACCGGCATCGGCCTGGTCCTGGTCGTCGCGGGCGGCACGGTCGTGACGGACCGGCTTGCGGCGGCGTGGCCGCTCGTCGCGCTCATCGGGCTCAACGTCGGGGCGACGCTGATCGTCCTGCTGGCACTCATCCGCGGCCTGAGCGTCGGGACGGCGTGGGCGCTGCACGCCGTCGCACCGGTGTGCTACGTGTTGATCGCCTTCGGTCTGATCCGGGCGCTGCTCGCACTCACGCGCAGCGAGGTGCTGTTCCCGCTCGAAGCCATGGGGGCGCTCCTGGTCCTGAGCCGTCCCCACGGCATCGATCTGCTACCGCCCGCCGTGCGACGCCGATCGACGTCGCGTGATCCTCGTGACCGGCGTGCTCGTCGTCACGTTCTTCGCTCCGCTGATCCTGGAGCGCGTCGCCGTCTAGCGGCGACCGGGCTCAGCCGGGGTCGACCGCGGTCTCGTCCGAAGCCTGCGGGATACGGGGCAAGACCACGTCCCTCGCCCGGCACATCCTCATCCACGCCCCGCTCGGCGACGTTGTCGCCCCACTCGTGCGTGTGTCCGCCGGGCGGCTCGGGTGGTCCCTCGTACGGCGGCAGTTCCCCGAGCGGGGTGTCGGCGTCGTAGTGCACGCCGGGATCGCCCACATCCACGATGCGGGTCGGGACGACCGACGCGAGCGCGGTGATGACGTCCGGCGGCATCAGATCGGCACCGACGGCGCGGAGCTGATGGAGTGCTGCCATCGGGAGCAGGACCGGCCAGCCCGCCTCTCCCTGCCAGCCAGGCTGGAGCATCGTGGACGGATCCGTCCCGTGCGTCTCGATGAGCGAGGTCACGGTCTCCGGCCCGACCCATGTCATCCGTGCCGGCCAGAGCAACAGAGCGGAGATCTCAGCCACCTCGGCCTGCGCCAGCTCGGCGCCGCGCAGCATCTGCCCGGCCGGACCGCCGTCCGAAGGTGCTGGAGAGCCGTAGGTCGCCTCACTGCCGGCCAGCGCCCGGGTGACGGCGCCGTCGGCGTCGGGGGCCACGACCACGACCGGGAGCGCACCGCCCGACCACGCGATGTCGACGAGGCGACGGACCCGCGGTTGACCGAGCGTATCGGTCAGGGCGCCCTCGGCGGTCGCGGACAGGATCACGGCGGCCACGGTCATCTTCGGGTCGATGCTAGCAGGGCACGACCGGTCACCAGCGTCCCGGACCGCCGATGTGCGACACTCCCTCGCCATGCCCACCCGTACGCGCCACGACGTCCGCAACGTGGCCATCGTCGCGCACGTGGATCACGGCAAGACCACGCTCGTCGACGCGATGCTGCGCCAGACCGGCGCCTTCCGCTCGAACCAGGCCGTGGTCGACCGCGTGCTGGACTCGATGGATCTCGAGCGCGAGAAGGGCATCACGATCCTCGCCAAGCAGACGACCGTCGAGTACGGCGACATCCGGCTCAACATCGTCGATACGCCCGGTCACGCCGACTTCGGCGGCGAGGTCGAGCGCTCGCTCCTGATGGTCGACTCGGTCCTGCTGCTGGTCGATGCCGCCGAAGGGCCGCTGCCGCAGACGCGCTACGTGCTCCAGAAGGCGATGGCCCGGCACTTGCCGGTCATCGTCGCCCTCAACAAGATCGACCGCTCCGACGCGCGCCCGGCCGATGTGCTCGACGCCGTGTACGAGCTGTTCATCGACCTGGGCGCGGACGCCGACCAGATCGAGTTCCCTGTCGTCTACACCAACGCCAGGGCCGGCACGGCCACGACATCGCTCGATGACCCTGGCGAGGACCTGCGGCCGCTACTCGACCTGCTGGTCGATGTGACGCCGCCACCGACCTACACGGCCGACCACCCGCTCCAGCTGCTCGTCACGAACCTGTCGGCCAACGAGTACGTCGGCCGGATGGCAGTGGGCCGCGTGTGGAACGGCACGATCAAGGTCGGCCAGCGCATCAGCGTCGTCCGCGAGGAGGCTGATGACACCGCGGGATCCGTCGAGCCCGGCCGCACGGTCACCGTGACCGGCACCGTCACCACGCTGCAGACCGCCCGCGGGATCGAGCGGGTCGACATCGCGGAAGCCCGTCCGGGCGACATCGTCAGCGTCGCCGGCATGCCCGAGGTGACGATCGGCGATACGTTGACCGAGCCCGGCGATCCGCGGCCGCTGCCTCGCCTCGATGTCGATGCGCCGACGCTCCGGATGACGTTCGGGGCCAACACCTCGCCGCTGTCCGGTCGCGAGGGCACGTATGTGACCAGCCGCCAGATCAAGGCGAGGCTCGAGAAGGAGGTCCTCGGCAACGTATCGATCGAGGTGAGCCCTGCGGAGGGCAGCGATGCCTACGAGGTCCGCGGCCGGGGTGAGCTGCAGCTGGCCGTCCTGATCGAGCAGATGCGGCGCGAAGGCTTCGAGCTGACGGCATCGCGCCCCGAGGTCCTGCTGCGAACGGTCGACGGCGAGACGCAGGAGCCCTACGAGCGCGTCACGATCGATATCCCGCCCGAGTACATCGGGGAGGTCCAGGGTGCGCTGGCCGGCCGCAAGGGCCGCCTTGAGCAGATGACCACGGATGCCGACGGTCGCGTCCGCATGGAGTACGTGCTGCCCGTGCGAGGCCTCATCGGGTATCGCGGTCAGCTCCTGACCGACACGCGCGGTACGGCCCTGCTGCACCAGATCGGTGAAGGCTATGGTCCCTGGGCAGGGGAGGTGACCCATCGGACCACCGGCGTCCTCGTCAGCGACCGGATCGGGACCAGCAACGCCTACGCGCTCTTCAACCTGCAGGAGCGGGCGGACCTCTTCATCGGCGCGGGCGTGGAGGTCTACGAGGGGATGATCGTCGGCGAGAACAGCCGCTCGGGGGATCTGGACGTCAACCCGACCAAGGAGAAGAAGCTCACCAACATCCGCACCCACGCCCACGACGAGGCACTGCGGCTGACGCCGCCGCGGCCGCTAACGCTGGAAACGGCGCTCGAGTTCATCGCGGGCGACGAGCTCGTCGAGGTGACCCCGCAATCGATCCGGCTGCGCAAGCGGCTGCTCTCGCAGCACGACCGCCGGCGTGAAGCCGGCAGGACGGAAGACGACGGCGGCGCCGGGCGCCGCCGCGGCGCCGCGGAACCGTCCATAGCCGCCGAGCCCTCGGGCGTGTAGGGTCGGGGAGGTGAGGCGGGGAGGGATCGGGCGGGCCACCTGGCGGATCGGCGTGATCGCCTGCCTCGTCGCGTCAGTCGCCGTGATCGTGCCCGCGACGCCCGTCAACGCCGCGACCGAGCGCCGTCCGGATCTGCGCTCCGCCAGGATCGTCGACATCCGCATCGTGCGGACGAGTTCCGGCCGCAGGCTCCTGCGCTTCACGAGCGAGATCCGCAACTACGGCGCGGGTCCGTTCGAGATCCGCGGCAGCAGGACCAGCACGAACGCACCATTCGACATCGACCAGATGGTGTACCGCTCCGACGGCACGATCCGGCGTGTGCAGACCAACGCGACGGTGGTCTACGCCGGCGACGGCCACGACCATTATCACGTCCGGCGGATGATGAGCTACCACCTGTGGTCGACCCATGGCACGCTGCGCGACCGCAAGATCGGCTTCTGCTTCTTTGACACCAACCCGCGCTATCTGTCGCTGCCGCGGGCGCCGAGTCGGGCGGTGTATCGAGAGTCGGGTTGCGGTGGCCGGACGGCGCGCAGCACCCGGAGTGGGATCTCGGTCGGCTGGGGTGATCGATACCCCTGGAATTTCGCCTACCAATGGATCGACATCACGGGCCTGCCGTCGGGTTCGTACACGCTTCGCTCGGCCGTCGACCTGTTCGGCTCGTTCGTTGAGACGTCGGAGACGAACAACTGCTCGTACGCCCGTTTGACGATCAGCGGCAGCACCGTCCGGGTGGTGGGCAGCGGGGATGCCTGCGTCAACGACTACAGCGGCACGACGTACGCCCCGGACGTGGCCTGGGCCCTCGACGCCGGTCTGAAGGCCGGCTGCGACCCGCTGCTCTATTGCACCTACAACGTCACGCTGCGGGAGCAACTGGCGTTCTTCATCGCCCGACTCCTTGCGTTGCCGCCGACTGACATGGACTTCTTCGATGACGACGAGGGTCGCTGGTACGAGCCCTACGCGAACCGTGTGGTCGCCGCCGGGCTCATGGGAGGCTGTGGGACGCGCCGGTTCTGCGGCGGGTCCGTGGTGACTCGCGCGACCGCCGCGCTGACGCTGGCGCGCTCGCTGCAGCTGCCGGCGAGCGAAACCGACCACTTCACGGACGACGACGGCATCCCCTCCGAACCGGCCATCAATGCAGTCGCCGACGCTGGGCTGATGTCGCCTTGCGGCGAGGGTCTGTTCTGCCCCACGGATACCGTCATCCGTGGGTCGATGGTCCGCTACCTCCACCGCGGATTCGCACCATCCGGGTAGGATCCGGTCGGATCGTCAGGGGTGACTTCGGCCATCGAGCCGGTGTAGGGTGAGGCCCATGAGACATCGAACCGCCCGCCGACGCCTCCCGTTCCTGGTCACCGCTGCCGCGTTGATCGCGCTGGTCGTCCCGATGACCTCGGCGCGTGGCGCCACGCCCAACATCACGCTGAATCAGGTGCGCAGTGGTCTCCAGTCGCTGACCCAGGTCACGAACGCCGGCGACGGGACGGGGCGGCTCTTCCTCGTCGAGCGGCGGGGTGTGGTCAGGGCCCTGGATGGCGGCACCCTCACGACGTTCATGGACATCCAATCGATCGTCGATCACGAGACGGGCGGCGAGCGCGGGCTCCTCGGCCTTGCGTTCCATCCGAATTTCGAGACCAATCACCGGCTGTACGTGTACTACACCCGGGTCGGCGGCGACATCTTCGTCGCCCGCTATCTCGCGAACGCGAGCAATACGGCGGTGCTGCATTCGACCCGCCAGACCCTCCTATGGATCGAGCACAGTGCCCAGTCCAATCACAACGGCGGGGCGATGGCGTTCGGCCCGGACGGGTTCCTGTACCTCGGTACCGGTGACGGCGGCGGCTCCGGCGACCCTTTCCGAAACGGCCAGAGCAAGACCAAGAACCTGCTCGGCAAGATCCTGCGCATCAACGTCAACGGGACCGGCTCGGGCCCGTACGACCGCTACTCGATCCCCTCGACGAACCCATTCCGTGGCGCGATCTCTGGCCTCGACGAGGTGTGGGCCTACGGGCTTCGGAATCCGTGGCGGATCTCGTTCGATCGTCAGGTCGGCACGTTCTTCATCGCCGACGTCGGTCAGAACCGCTACGAGGAGATCAACCGTGAGCCGGCGGGTTATCGCGGCGGCCGCAACTACGGCTGGAGCGTCATGGAGGGCAAGCACTGCTTCCGTCCATCGAGCGGCTGCTCCCTCTCCGGCGACACGTTGCCGGTGGCCGAGTACTCGCACGCCAATGGGAACTGCTCGATCACGGGAGGCTTCGTCTACCGTGGCCCGGACGTGGCGCTCCAGAACTGGTACGTGTTCGCCGACTTCTGCAGCGGGCGGATCTGGACGATGGCGGCCGGCGGATCGTCCTTGTTCCATCGCCGCACCGCGCCGTGGAACATCACGTCCTTCGGAGAGGGCGAGGACGGCACGCTCTATCTTGTGACGATCGACGGCCGGCTCGTCCGGGTGGGCGCCTCGTAGGAACTCCCCGCACCGGACGTACAATCCGGCAGCGATGCCGATCTATCTCGACCACGCAGCGACGACCCCGGTCCGACCGGAGGTCCTGGACGCGATGCTGCCGTTCCTGACGGAGTCCTTCGGGAATCCGTCGTCGGCCCACACGTTCGGCCGTGCCGCCCGGGTCGGCCTGGATGACGCGCACGACCGACTGGCGACGAGCCTCGGTGTCGAGCCTCGCGAGGTCGTGTTCACCTCGGGTGGGACGGAGGCCAACAACCTCGCCCTGAAGGGCGCGGCGTGGGCTGGCAAGGCGCGCGGTCACCGGATCGTGACATCGGCGATCGAGCACCACGCCGTCGGGCACACCCTCCGCTACCTCGAGAAGTTCGGGTTCGAGATCGTCGAACTGGCGGTCGACCGCTACGGGCGGGTGGACCCGGACGAGCTCGAGGCCGCGCTCACGGACCGCGTGATCCTCGTCTCGATCATGCTCGCCAACAACGAGGTCGGCACGATCCAGCCGATCGCCGAGATCGCCAAGCGGGTCCGTGGTCGCAAGGGTGTGCTGCTCCACGTCGATGCGGTGCAGGCGGCCCCGTATGTCGATCTCAAGCTGGCGCAGCTCGGGGCGGACCTGGTGTCGATCAGCGGCCACAAGTTCGAGGGTCCCAAGGGGATCGGCGCGCTGTACGTCCGTCACGGGACCCACATCCTCGCCCAGCAGCATGGCGGTGAGCAGGAACGCCATCGTCGTGCCGGGACCGAGAACGTCGCGGCCGCCGTCGGCATGGCCACGGCCTACGAGCTGACGGTCGCCGAGCGCTCGGCGACCGTGAAGCGGCTTCGGGCGGCCCGCGAACGACTGGCCAAGGCCACCCTGGCCGTGCCCGACACCGAGCTGACCGGCCATCCGACCGAGCGGCTGCCCGGGCTGCTGTCGATCATCGCGCGCGGCACCGATGGCGCGGCGGTGAGCCTGTCGCTCGACCTCGAGGGGATCGCGACATCGGTCGGATCCGCCTGTACCACGGGCTCGACCGAGGTGAGCCACGTCCTCTCGGCGATGGGTTATCCCGACGACGAGGCACGCGGGGCGCTCCGGCTATCGCTCGGCCGGACGAATACTGACGAGGACGTCGCGACGGCCGCGGAGGTCGTGCCGCGCGTCATCGCCTCGATGCAGGTCGGCTCGGCATCGGTTGCGCGCGACCCGCTCGGCCAGGGAGTGGGCGTTTGAGCCGGATCCTGGTCGCGATGTCCGGCGGGGTCGATTCGTCGGTCGCGGCGGCGATCCTGCACGCGGAGGGCCACGAGGTCGTCGGCGTGTGGATGCGGCTGCACGACGTCGCCGACACGTACTCGGAGTTCAAGAAGAGCTGCTGCTCGCTGGACGCAGCTGACGACGCTCGCCGCGTGGCCGGCCAGCTCGGCATCCCGTTCTACGTCATGAATCTCGAGCGCGAGTTCGACGCGGGGGTCCTGCAGCCGTTCCTGGACGCGTACCTGGACGGCCGGACGCCGAGCCCGTGCGTCGACTGCAATACGTACGTGAAGTTCGGGGCCTTGCTGGGCCGCGCTCGCCACCTGTACGAGTGCGACGCCGTGGCGACCGGGCACTACGCACGGCGGCTGGTCGGCGATGACGGTCGCGCGCGGCTGTACCGAGCACGCGATGCGGACAAGGACCAGACCTATTTCCTGTATGGATTGCGTGCCGATCAGGTCGAGCACGCGCGCTTCCCGCTCGGCGAGCTCACGAAGCCCGAAGTGCGCGACGTGGCCCGCTCGCTCGAGCTCGTCACCGCCGACAAGCCCGAAAGCCAGGAGATCTGCTTCGTGCCGGGCGGCGACTACCGCGACGCCCTGCGGACGCGCGCCGGCTGGCAGCCCGAGCCGGGGCCGCTGCTCGATGCGGACGGCTCACGCGTCGGCGATCACAGCGGCACCGCGGCGTACACCGTCGGCCAGCGCCAGGGGCTTGGCGTGGCGCTCGGGCAGCCGCGCTACGTGTCGCGTATCGACCCGTTGTCGAACACGATCCAACTGGGTCGCCGGGAGGATCTCGAGACCCATGAGTTCACCGTCGAGCGCGGGTCGTTCATCGCCGCTACGCCGCCGACCAGATTCCGGGCCGACGTCCGTATCCGGCATCGGGCCGCGCCGATCGGGGCAACGGTCAGCGCCGCTCGCTGAGCGGCGCTGGCTGGTCCGCACCGACGAGCCGGTGTGGGCCGCCGCCCCAGGCCAGGCGGCGGTGTTCTACGACGGCGACGAGGTGCTCGGCGGGGGGCGGATCGCGGTCCCGGCCGCGCGACCCGCGGATGGTCGGCCGATCGCCCCGGAGCCCGCGCTCGCCGGCGCGTGAGCATCGAACCCTCGTTGGTCTTGTCGGTGCTGGTCGGGATCTTCCACGCCGCCGTCTCGGTCGCAGTCCGTGGCTCGGCAGGCGGCCGGCTGCCGGCCCTCGTCGCGGCAGCGATCCTCGGCGCGTGGGCCGGTGACGCGATCTTCGGGCGGTTGGGGATCAACCTCGTGACGCTCGGCGACTACAACCTGGTCGGTGCCTCGATCGTCGCCTGGCTCGGTATCGCGATCGTGTCGGTGATCGCGGTCCTCGGCCCGAACCCGCGGCGGCCGGCCTGATGGTCGACGAGCGCGTCGCGGCGAAGTTCCTGCGCGGGCTGACGATCGGGGCGATCCTCGGCGCGGTGATCGCGGGATCGCGATTGTGGCGCGCCATCGGACGGCGCTCGCGACAGTAACCCGGTCGGCCGCTTGCGACGCCGGCGTTGACTCTCGGTCAACGAATCCGGCCATGATGGGCGCTAACTCAACTGCACCGCGATCGGGAACGTCGCCTTGTAGGCATCACCCTCCTGCGTCACGCTCAGCAGGGTCGCCCCGCCGCTCTGGTTGTAGATCTGGTCGGACGAGTTGAGCTGGTCCTGCGCGCCCTTCTGGGCGTAGACCCCGGTCGCGAACACGCCCTTGCTGAACTCGTCGTCGAAGAACAGCTGCGACGTGAATTCGAAACCGGCGGACCCATCGGGATCGGTCCGGATCTTGAAGTGGATGTGCACGGCACGACCCTGGTACCAGCCTGGGTAGACGGTGGTGAACGAGGCGCGTCCATTCGCATCGGTGCGCTGGAAGCCACGCAGGAAGTCGCCGCTGTTCCCCTGCACGCCCGAGTACACGCCGAGCGCGTCGCAATGCCAGACATCGACCACGACGCCCTCCATCGGCATGCACGCCGAGCCGTCGGCCTGCGACACGATCCAGTCGAGCGTGAGGGTCGCGCCCTCGACGGGCGTGTTGTCGCTGGTGTTCGTCCGGATGTCCGAGCGCTCGAGGTTGACATCGACGTAGTACGGGCCCTCGGTCAGCTCCGGGGCGACCACGCACGCCGGCAATGCGGTGGCGATGGCCGCAGACGCCGCTGCCGTGGCGACTGCAGAGGCACTGGCCGACGCACCCGCGGATCCGCCGGGTGACGCAGCCCCGCCCGGCGCGCATGCCGCGAGGAACGTCGCGGCGCCACCCGCCCCGATCAGCGCGAGGACTTCGCGCCGGCTGAGGATCCGGCCGATCAGCCGGTCGTCGTCATCGAGGTCGACGGGGGCAGGTTTCGGGTCGGGCAGCGTTCCTGGCAGGCTCATTCGGGCGCACTCCTCGGGGGATCGGATGCGCCGTACGCTGGGCGCCGGACCTGAGAACGCTCTGAGAGGGGCGTGAGGGAGCGGCGGGCTCAGCTGGTCGTCTGCGCCTCTGCCCCGGTCTCGGACGCCTCGACCAGATCGAACTCCGTCCACGCGCATGACGGGCATGTCCAGTTCTGGAACGCGCCCTTGTCAGCGGCTTCGGTCGGCGACGACCACGACTCGCGGGTGTCGAGGTTGCCGCACTTCTCACATTTCCTGACGAAGGCCATCTGGCTCTCCTCGTCTTCGCTGGTTCTGACGTGCTCACCGTGGCCCCGAGACGGGCACGCCCGCATCACGTGCGCCGCACGGAGACATCACGGTCCCATTGCATAGCCGGCCCGCTTCGGTTCGGTACCATTGCGGCCGATGTCGATCCCACCCGTCACCCCGGATCCCCGGATCGTGTCGCGGCCTGCGTCGGAGCTCCGTCAGCGCTTCATCGAGTTCTTCGCCGAGCGTAACCACACGATCGTGCCGAGCGCGAGCCTCGTCCCCGCCGGCGATCAGACGCTCCTTTTCACGAACAGCGGGATGGTCCAGTTCAAGGACGCCCTCACCGGCGCCGAGAAGCGCAGCTACTCCCGCGCGGTCGACTATCAGCGCGCGCTGCGGGTCGCCGGCAAGCACAACGACTTCGAGGAGGTGGGGCGCACGCCGCGCCACCACACGCTCTTCGAGATGCTGGGCAACTTCAGCTTCGGCGACTACTTCAAGCGCGATGCCATCCACTACGCGTGGGACTTCCTCACGGGCGACCTCGGCATCCCGGGCGACAGGCTGGCTGCCACGACCTACACGACCGATGACCTCGCCTTCGAGGTCTGGCGCGACGAGATCGGCCTGCCGCCGGAGCGATTGGTGCGCTGGGGCGACTTCCCCAACGGCGACGAGAAGAACTGGTGGCGCATGGGCGATGTCGGCCCGTGCGGGCCGTGTAGCGAGATCCATTTCGACCGGGGTTCGCACCTCAGCGAGGGACCGCACTGCATCCCCGACCACAGCGAGACCTGCCCACGCTGGCTCGAGATCTGGAACCTGGTGTTCATGGAGTTCGAGCTCCACGCGGATCGCTCCTTGACGCCGTTGCCCGCGCCCGGCGTCGATACCGGGATGGGCCTCGAACGTCTTGCGAGCGTCGTACAGCAGGTCCCGACCAATTACGACACCGACCTGTTCACGCCCATCCACGCACGGATGCGCGAGCTGCTGGGCCATGATCCGGACGCATTCGAGCAGGAGCGGTTCAGCTACCAGGTCATCGCCGATCACTCGCGCGCCGTCACGTTCCTCATCGGCGATGACGTCCTTCCCAGCAATGAGGGGAGAGGCTACGTCCTGCGGCGCATCCTGCGACGGGCGGTCCGCCATGGCCGGCTGCTCGGCCGGCGCGAGCCGTTCATGGCCGAGACGGCGGCCGTCGTGATCGACGTGATGGCCGGCGCGTATCCCCATCTGGCCGAGAAGCGCGACGCCATCCTCGGGACGATCACCCGTGAGGAGGCGCAGTTCGCGCGCACGCTCGATGCCGGCACGACCCAGCTCGAGGAGGCGCTGGCGGCGCTGACTCGCGAGGAGCGTGTCATCGGACGTCGCCCCGAGGACGTCCCGGCCGATGCACCGGTCCTGCCGGGCGACCTGGCGTTCCGCCTCCACGACACGTACGGCTTCCCGGTCGACCTGACCGCCGAGCTCGCCGCGGAACACGGCGTGCGGCTTGATCGGGACGGGTTCGAGGCGGCCCTCGCCGAGCAGCGCGAGCGCAGTCGATCGGGCAAGAAGGCCGAGCTCGCGAGACATGCCGAGTCGGCGTCGCTGTACAGCGCGATCCAGGGCAGGGTCCGCGATACCGATTCCTGGGCTACGAGACGACGACTGCCGAGGGCCGGGTCCTCGCGATCGTGCGCGACGGGATGGAGTTCGACGAGCTGACCGGCCACGGCGAAGCCGAGGTCGTGCTGGACCGCACGCCGTTCTACGCGGAGGGCGGCGGACAGGTCGGCGACCAGGGCGTGATCCGCGAGCCGGGCGGCGGCAGCGAGCTGTTCAGCGTCGAGGACACCCAGCGGCCGGTGGGCGGGCTGATCGTCCATCGCGGCACGCTGCGCGGCCGGCTCAGGGTCGGTGAGACCGTCGAGGCCGTGGTCGATGCCGATCGCCGTGCTCACACGATGCGCAACCATACGGGCACGCATCTGCTCCACCGCGCCCTTCGGAACGTGGTCGGGAACAGCGCCCGGCAGGCCGGCTCATTGGTCCATCCCGACTACCTGCGGTTCGACTACCCGTTCGACCGGGCGCTGACCGACGACGAGAAGCGGGCCATCGAGGACGAGGTGCGCGCGGTCATCCGCGACGACCGCCCGCTCACCGTCGACTTCATGCCGATGGAGCAGGCGATCGAGCAGGGCGCCGACGCCTTCTTCGACGAGAAGTACGGCGAGACCGTGCGGACGGTCCGAGTCGAGGACTACAGCTTCGAGCTGTGCGGTGGGACCCATTGCCGAGCCACCGGCCAGATCGGCGGGTTCGTCATCACCGGCGAGCGGAGCATCGGGTCCGGCCAGCGCCGTATCGAGGCGGTTACCGGCGCCGGCGCCGACCGGCTGATCCGCGGGCGGCTGGACGCGCTGGAGCGTGTGGCCGAGACCGTCGGCGCGTCCTCGGTGGACCGTGTCGATGAGCGCGTCGCCGCGCTGCAGGACGAGTTGCGCGAGACGCGCCGCCGTCTCCGGGCAGGCGGCGGGGGCGTGCCCCGGCCGGCGGAGCTCGCCGCTCGCGCAGAGGAGGTCGCGCCGGGCGTCCGACTCGTCGCGGCCACCGTCCCGTACGAATCGATGGACGTGCTCAAGGCCGCGTCGAAGGAGGTTCGCGTCGCGCTCGGCAGCGGCGTCATCGCGATGTTCCTCGACGCCGAGGCGCCGCAGGTGTGGGTGACCGTGTCCGACGATCTCGTGGATCGCGGCCTGTCGGCGGGTGATCTCGTGAAGGTCGCCGTCGGCCCGCTCGACGGGAAGGGTGGCGGCCGACCGCAGATGGCGCAGGGAGCCGGGACGCGGCGGGACGGGCTGGCCGAGGCACAGGCGGCGGTCCGCAGCTCGATCGCCGAGCGCCTCGGCGCGGGGGGCTGATGGCCTTCTGGCGCCGCATCTGGCAGCGCGACGGAGCCGAGGGCCTCGCCGCCTGTACGGCCCTCGACGTCGGCACCGAGTTCGCCAAGGCGCTGGTCTTCGAGATCGACGAGGAGGGCTTGGGCACCGTCCGCGGGGTCGGCCGGAAACGGCAGGGGCTCTCGCACATGCAGTCGGGGACCGTCGCGGACATCGCGGCGGTCGTCGATAACTGCGCGGTCGCGCTCCAGGAAGCCGAGGAGATGGCCGGGTTCCGACCGAGCCAGGTCGTGATCGGCATCGCGGGCGAATTGGTCAAGGGCTTCACGACGACCCACAGCCAGGAGCGCAAGCGACCCGACCAGCCCATCACCGAAGGAGAGCTCCAGAAGCTCATCGACGGTGTCCAGCGCGAGGCGCTGGGCGAGGCCGAACGGGCGATCACCTGGGAGACGGGTCTGCCGCACGTCGATGTGCGGCTCGTTCACGCCGCAGTGACCGGCGCGGCCATCGATGGCTACGCCCTCACCAACCCGGTCGGCTTCCAGGGCCGTCACGTCAAGATCGGGATCTTCAACGCGTTCGCCCCGCTCGTCCATCTCGGTGCGCTCCAGAGCGTCGCTTCACAGCTCGACCTGGAGCTGCTCGAGATCGTGGCAGAGCCGTACGCTGTGGCCCGCGTGCTGGGGACCGAGCAGATCCGTCAGTCCGGCGCGCTCTTCGTCGACGTCGGCGGCGGGACGACCGATGTCGCGCTCGTCCGGCAGGGCGGCATCGAAGGGACGCGCATGTTCGCGCTCGGGGGTCGGGCATTCACGAAGTCGCTCGCTGACCGCCTGGACCTGCCGTTTCCGCGGGCCGAGGCGCTCAAGGTCGACTACGCGCGCGGGGTCGCCGTCGACCGCCGGGAGGACATCTCGAACATCATCGGCGAGGATGTCCGCGTGTGGGCCGCCGGTGTCGAGCTCGTGATGGAGGAATTGTCGGGTGGTGACCTGCTGCCCGGCCGGATCTACCTGTGCGGCGGCGGGTCGCGGCTCCCGGAGATCCGGGACGCGCTGGCGGCCGAGACGTTCTGGAAGCGGATGCCCTTCGCGCGCCCGCCTGAGGTGGCCGTCCTCTCGCCCGACCAGATCGACACGGTGGTCGACGCGACGGACCTGCTGGTCGATCAGCAGGACGTGACGCCACTCGGACTTGCCTACCAGGCGATCGAGCTGCAGACGACCGCCGATCCGCTTGACGTCGCGCTGCGACGCGTACTCCGGGCGATGAAGGTCTGATGGAAGTCCGCGTCCTCTACCTCGACATCGACGACGAGATCACCACCGCCGCGGCACGCGTCCGGGGCGCCGAGGGGACGCGCGTGGCGATGGTCCTGCCGAACGGCTCGCGCGTGGCCACGTCGCGGATCAACTTCCGCCTGCTCGCCCGCGACGCGACGCTCAACGGGAAGCGGCTGTCGATCGTCGCCGGGGATGCCGCCACCCGCGCGCTGGCCGCCTCGGCCGGGCTGCCGATCTTCGCGTCGGTCGCCGAGTACGAGTCGTCGATCGCGGAGGAGCGTGGCGAGGGGACCGGTGACGCGGCCGACGCATCGGCCGCGACCGGCGCCGCCACCCCAGCAGCGTCCGAGCCGTCGACGCCCGAGCCCGCCGCGATCGCGGCCGCGACAGCCTCGACGCGTTCGCCACGCGCGCGCCGCAAGCCGCGTGAGCCTGCGGAGGAGACCGCGGAACCACCGACGCAGGCCTTGCCGGCAGTGGCCACCGCTTCAGCGGCGATGTCCCCCGTGCCGCCGGTCGCCCCACCACTCGACGATCCGCGGGTACCCGTGATGCACGCGACGCGTGCGCCGGCCGCCGTTCCCGCCGCGCGGGTCGTGGCCGACACACCGTCCGACATCGTCCCGCCGGCGCCGTCCCGGGTGACGGGTTCACGCGTCCTGACCGCGCCTGTCGGCCGTCAGCTCCTGCCCGGCACGCTGCGCGCGCCGCTGGCGATCGGTCTCGCGGTCCTGGCACTGGCCGTCGTGGTCGGCGGTGTCGGGGCGTTCGTCTTCCTGCCTACCGCCACCGCGGTCATCACGCCCCGCCAGACAACCATCGGGCCTGTGCCGCTACGGATCGTCGCCGACCCTGCCGTGGTCGAGCCGGACCCCGAGGCGCGGACGGTCCCCGCCCAGACCAAGACCCTCGATGTCGAAGCGACCCAGACGTTCACGACGGCTGGCAAACGCGTGGAAGAAACGACTGCCAAGGGGACCGTGCGGTTCCGGAACAAGGACTTCACGTCGACCAATACGATCCCGCGGGGAAGTATCGTCAGCACGCAGTCCGGGATCCGATTCCGCACAGACCGTGCCGTGACCGTGCCGCGCGCTGAGCTTGTCGGCCTCCAGGTGTTCCCGGCCTCGGCGAATGTCCGGGTCACGGCCGTCAAACCGGGCACCGACGGCAACGTGGAGCCGAACACGATCCTCGTGATCCCGCGCGGCGAGGACCCGCAGACGATCGACGTGACGAACCCGGACCAGACATCCGGCGGCACGCGTGAAGAGTTCCCCCGCATCGTGCAGGCCGACCTGGATGCTGCCACGAAGGCGCTCGGCGAGGCCCTGACCGCCGCCTTCGACGAGAAGCTCGCCGATCCGGCCCTGACCGCGGACGGTACGACGGTCTTCTCCGACACGGCAGCGCTCGGGACGCCGACCTACCCGACCGATCCAGCGACCCTCCTCCACGATGAGGTCGAGACGTTCGAGCTGACCGCGACGGCAACTGGGACCGTCCTCGCCGTCGACGAGGGCGCAGTCCAGGCCGTCGCGGAGGCGAACATCACCTCGCATGTCGAGACCGGCTACGCGCTGGTGGATGGCTCGAGCGTCATCGATAAATCGCTCGGCCAGGTGGAGGACGGGGTCATCGCGTTCCCAGCGACCATCACGGCCAGCCAGGTGCTGCTGATCGATCCTGCCGCGATCGAAGCGGAGATCCGCGGCAAGTCGCTGGCCGATGCCCAGGCCATCCTCGATGGCTACGGTCAGGCCGAGCTGGCGGTCTGGCCGGATTGGGTCGGCACGATCCCGACGCTCGATGCCCGTGTCGAGGTCCGCATGGCGGAGGAAGCGACGTGACAGGTCTGCTGGGCATCGACCTCGGGGAGCGCCGGATCGGGGTCGCCATCGCCGACGGCCCGGACGTCGGCGCCCGACCGCTCGTGACGCTGCCCCGCGGCCGGTCGATCGAGGCGGACGTCGCATCGCTCACCGAGCTCATCGCCAGACATGCGATCGACGAGCTGGTCGTCGGCCTGCCGCTGGAGGCGGCCGGCCACGAGGGCCCGCAGGCCGCGTCGACGCGCGCCTGGGTCGACGCCATGCAGGAACGGCTCGCGGAGCCTGTCGCGATCACATTGCGTGACGAGCGGCTGACGAGCCATCTCGCCGAATCACGGCTGGGGCCGATGCCCCGTGGTCGGTCGGGCGGCCCCCCATCGAGGCGACAGCGCGACGAACACCGTGCGCGGGTCGACCGTGAGGCGGCAGCGATCATCCTGCAAGATGAGCTCGACAGCCGCCGCGGGACCGGATCCACGCCCACCAGACCCAGGATGGAGAGCAGGCCATGACGCTCCGCTCCGGCGGACGCCCGCGCGACCAGCGACCCCCGCACGCCCGACGATACGAGCCCGACGCGTACGCGACCGAGTACGTGCCCGAGGACTTCGAGCCGAATCGCCGATATGGGGTCGGAAGCGGCAATGGCCGACGTCGCGGTGGCGGTGGAAGCGGGCTTGCCGGGCTGGTGAAGTTCCTTCTGTTCGCGCTGCTGCTCGGCGGGCTCGTGCTCGTCGTCGCGTTGACCGCGCTGCGCCCGCTCGTGAACAACGCGATCCTGTCATGGGCGGCCGACAGCCCTGCGGCCCTCAAGCTGCCGTTCATCGCCGACATCGTCCGGGAAGACCTTGGGACGGCGCTGACCAACCCGCTTCGACCGATCCGGAGCAGGTCGAGTTCACCGTGAACGATGGCGATACCGCCTCGACGATCGCAATGCGGCTCGAGAAGGACGGGCTCATGACCGACGATCGCGCGTTCGTGTTCATCGCGAGCCAGCGCGAGCTCACCGGCGCGCTGCAACAGGGGACCTTCGTGCTGCGGCGGAACATGACGCCGGACCAGCTGGTGTCGGCGCTGCTGGCGCCACCGCCCAACCCGTACATCGAGGTCGACCTGCGATCTGGCCTGCGGTTCGAACAGATCACCGCCAAGCTGCAGACCCTGGATCTCGAGATGGACGAACGCGAGTTCTACGAGCTGGCGAAGGAGCCGCCGGCCGCGCTCCTGGATGACTATCCGTGGCTCGAGCGCGTGTTGGCGGATGCGCCGGAGGGTGCCTCGCTCCAGGGGTTCCTGTGGCCGGGCAACTACCGCGTGCTGCCCGATACGACGCCCGAGGAGCTCATCCGGAAGATGCTCGACGCGTTCCACGACGCCGTCGGCGACGAGAAGATGCGGGTGCCCGCCGAGCGCGGCCTGTCGTTCTACCAGGTCATGGCCCTCGCCTCGATCGTCGAGCGCGAGGCCCAGCTCGACGATGAGCGGCCGCTCATCGCCGGCGTGTACCAGAATCGGATCGACGGCATCCCCGGGATCAAGAACAAGATCCTCAACGCCGACCCGACGGTCATCTACGCCAACGACACTGTCCAGCTCGGCACGCTCGACTTCGAGCGCTGGCAGGAGTACGTGTTCTGGAAGCTGCCGGAAGACGTCCCGCTCCGCGACGTTCCCCTTCCTGAGGAACTGCTGGGCTACCAGACCTATACGCAGCCGGGACTGATCCCAGGGCCGATCGCGACGCCCACGCTGCCGTCCATCGACGCCGCCCTCCATCCCGACACCTCGGACAAGTACATCTACTTCCTGGCGATCCCCGACAGTGGCGGCAAGCACGCCTTCGCGAAGACCGCCAAGGAGCACAACGCGAACCGGCAGAAGTATGGCTACATCCCTTGACGGTGGCGCGCGGCGCCTGGCCCGTGCCGACGGACTACGGATCGGCGCCGACCGCAGCGGAGCGCGCGCGCTGGGAGGAGGCCGACCGCGCCGCCCGCCCGGCCCGGCTCGAGCGACTCCGAGCCCGGTTTGCCGACGCCGGCATCGACGCGTATTTCGGCGTGCGCCGCGAGCACATGCGCTACCTGACGGGGTTCACCCTGGCCGAGGGGGAAGAGAAGAGCGCGAGGGAGTCCGGGCAGTTCATCGTCGGCGGCGACGAGGTCGCGATCCTCGCCGACTCGCGGTACACGATCCAGGCGAAGCGAGAGGCGCCCGAGGCCCGCCTCGAACAGGTCTCCGGCGAGCTACCGACACGCTGGCCGGAGCTCGTCGGCTCGATCGGGGCGCGGCGGGTCGGGGTCGAGGCGGGGTTCGTGCCACATGCGACCTGGGAGCGACTCGCGGCGGCCGCACCGAACGTCGAGCTGGTGCCCGTCGAGGGCTGGCTCGAGGCGGACCGGGCGATCAAGGAACCGGCGGAGCTCGAACGGGTCGCTGCCGCGTGCGCCGTCGCGGACCGGGCGTTGGCGACGCTGCTGCCCGAGATCGCGTCCCGGCGTGACCGAGGCGACCCTCGCCCTCCGGCTGGAATGGCTCATCCGGACCGGCGGCGCGGAGGCGCTCGCGTTCGATGTCGCCTGCCTGTCCGGGCCGGAGGCGGCGCTGCCGCACGGGTCGCCGGGCGACCGTCCCGTGCTGGACCGAGCCGTCCTGCTGTTCGACTTCGGGGCGCAGGTCGCGGGCTATCGCAGCGACATGACCCGGACGCTGTTCGTCGGCGAGCCGCAGCCCGCGGACCTGGAGGTCTACGAGCTCGTGGCCCGTGCCCAGAGCGAGGCGATCGACCGGCTCGAGGCGGCGGTGGGGGAGGCCGCCCACGACGGAGCCGCGCTGCCGTCCGGCAAGGCGATCGACCGCGTGGCACGGGACGTGATCGCGGCGGCAGGGCAGGGTGACCACTTCGGCCACAGCCTTGGTCACGGTATCGGGCTGGCCACGCACGAGGCACCATCGCTGAGCACCCGCGCGCCCGAGACGCCCCTCCCGAGCCCGACCGTGTTCTCGGTCGAGCCGGGCGTCTACCTCGAGGGCCGGACGGGCGTCCGCATCGAGGACCTGGTGGCGATCGATGCAGCGAGCCGGTCGCCTCGACCGCCTGACGCAATTCCCGAGCGAGGTGATGGTCGTCGGCGAGGGCGTCGGCTAGGCCGCACACAGGACCGCGACTAGCCGCCGGCCTGTGCCACGAGGGTCGACTCCAGCGCGGCGCTGAAGATCGGGATCTCCGCCGGCGTGAACGCCAGCGGCGGTCGGATCTTGAGGACGTTCCCATCGCGACCGCAGGTGCCGATCAGCACGCCCCGCTCGCGCAGTCCTTCCTTGATCGCACGGGCCGTGTCGGCGTCCTCGACCTCGACCCCGATGCGAGGCCGTTCCCACGGACGTCGCGGATGCGTGGATCGTTCGTCGTCACGGCTCGGATCGCGTCACGAAGCGCCTCGCCGGTCCGGGCCACCCGTGGCAGCACACGCTCGTCCTCGAGCACCTCCAGCACGGCCAGTGCCGCCGCCGCGGACGCTGGGTTGCCACCGAACGTGCTGAAGAAAACGGTCTCGTCCCCGAACCGGGCCGCGATCTCGCGCCGGGTCACGACGGCACCGACCGGGTGGCCGTTGCCCATCGGCTTGCCGAGCGTGACCAGATCGGGCGTGATGCCCAGTTGCTCGAACGACCACATGGACCCAGTCCGACCGTGGCCGCCCTGGACCTCGTCGGCGATCCACAGGCCGCCGGCCGCATGCGTCCGCTCGAGCCACTCGGCGGCGAGCGCAGGACCGGGATCGAGGAAGCCGTCGCTCGTCAGGACGCTGTCGAGGATCACGGCGGCCGGCGCCAGGCCACGGGCAGCGAGCCGATCGAGCGCCGCCGCGAACGCACTGGCGTCGAGATCCGTCCCGCGGATGCGGTCCGGTGGTTCCCAGGTCTCGACGTGGGTCGGCGGCCTCGATGCCTGCCACGACTCGGGCGACAGCGCGGCCGTCGCATCGGTCACGCCGTGGTAGGCGAAGGCCGTGCACAACGCCCCGCGGCCGCCGGTGAACGTGGTCGCCAGCCGCCAGGCCACGTCGTTCGCCTCCGAGCCGGAGTTCACGAACAGCACGGTGTCGAGCCCGGAGCCCGCGGGCATCGTCGCGATCAGCCGCTCGGCCAGCTCGATCGCCGATTCGTGGAGGTAGCGCATGTTCGTGTTCAGCTGCCGGCTCTGGCGGGCGATCGCCTCTGCGACACGCGGGTGCCCGTGCCCGACGCACGGCACGTTGTTGTACGCATCGAGGTAGCGGCGCCCGTCGGCGGCCGTCATCCAGACGCCGTTGGCGCTGACGACGTGGATCGGCTCGTCGTAGGTCAGCGATTCCATGGCCGGACCGAGGGCTGCGTCGCGCCGTCGCGCCAGCTCCGCAACGCTCTCGCCTCCGACGTCCGCACCGAACCGTGCTGCCGCCCCGTCCCAGCCGACCGACAGCAGCGTCTCGATGGCACGGGCGACCGGCGCGTTGTAGCGCTCCGCGAAGGTCGGGTCTTCGAGCCCGCGCTCGGAACGCCACGACGAGATGGCGATGGTGACCGCCGCCCGCGCCGCGAGGAGTTCGCCCATCAACCGCAGCTCGAGCGGTTCGAGCGGCGTGATGCGTTGGTAGCCATCCAGGACGAGTCGTGCGCACCGGAAGAGCTCGTCGCCGGTCCGCCCGATGAGCAGCGAGTCGAGCACCGACGCGAGGTCGGTCACCAGCGCGCTGTGGCTCATGTCGCCGAAGTCGACGATCCCGGTGATGAAGCCGTCGTCGTCGGTGAGCGCGTTGTCGGTCGTCAGGTCGGTGTGGACGACCTGTGCGCGGAGCGACGGCCAGACCGGCACGACCGTCGTCTCGAAGCGGTCGAGCACGAGTCGGACGAGCTCGCGATGCGCCGGGTCGCGGATGGCACCCAGGAGCTCGCGCGTCTGCCCGGCGTGCTGGATGTCCCACAGCATCGTCCGCTGCGCCGCGGGGTGGAAGAAGCCACGTAACGCCCGCCCGACGCGCGCCGCCGTCTCTCCCCAGGCGATGAGCGCCGCATCGGAGAGCTCGATCGCCTCGACGCGGCCCCGCCCGGGCAGGACCGAGTACATCCGCACGTGGTGGTCGCCATCCGGCGCGCGATGGACCGCGCGGCGGGCCTCGGGATCGCCCGCGCTCGGTGACGCACCCGGGATGAGCCGTGGGATCGCCAGCGGCAGGGTCGGGTCGACGCGGCTCGCATGGATGACAGCGAGCGCCTCCATGTCGAGGGTGGCCGGATCCTCGGCGGCGTTGGACACCTTCATGACCGCGAGCGGGTGGTCCTCGCGATCGAGCAGCAGGAACGTCTGGTCCCGCTCGCTGCCGAGGTCGCGGGCGCCGTCGGCGTCGACGTCGAACGTCCGCCGGGCGATATCGATGACCTCGGCCGCATCGAAGGAGGGGCGCGCAGCGGCGAGGACGGGGTCCATGGTCAGCGCATGGTAGCGGCTAGAATGGGCGCCTCATCCCGTTCGAACCGAGGTCCGTCGGCCCCTGCGCGGCGGCCCGTGCGCAGGAGCCCACTCACGAATGATCAGCACCGGCGAACTCAGGAAGGGCGTCACCATCGAGCTCGACGGCGAGCTCTGGCAGATCCTCGACTACCACCACATCAAGATGGGTCGCGGCTCGGCCCAGGTGCGCATCTCGCTGCGCAACGTCAGGCGCGGCCAGACGATCGACCGCTCGTTCCAGGCCGGGACGAAGTGGCCGAGGGCACAGCTCGAGCAGCGCCCGGTCCAGTTCCTGTACCGCGACGCCGATGACTTCCATTTCATGGACAACGACAACTACGACCAGTTCGTCCTGCGAGCCGACCAGCTCGGCGAGGCCACCCAGTACCTGAAGGACGGGATGACGCTCGACCGGACGAGCTACCAGGGCGAGACGATCGGCGTCGAACTGCCCGTCACCGTGGACCTGAAGGTCGCCGATACCGAGCCTGGCTTCGCCGGCGATACGCAGACCGGTGCCCGGAAACCCGCCACGACCGAGACGGGCCTCGTCGTACAGGTCCCGATCTTCGTCGAGAGCGGCGACACGATCCGCATCGATACACGGACCGGGGAGTACCAGACGCGGGTCTGATGCGGGCGATCGCATGAACGACCCCGAAACACCCAAGCCACCGGAATGGGCGCTGCCTGGCTGGGATGCGGTCGACCCCGAAGAGCCGGTGGCGGTCGGGCCGGGGCCGGGTTCGCTTGGTTCGAAGCCCGCGGCACCTCCTGGGACGTTCGGGCTGCGGATCCTGCAGGTCAGCGACGTCACCCGCGCGGTGCGGACGGCGATCCGACAGGATCCGCGGCTGCTCGACCTGTGGGTCGAAGGCGAGATCGGCCGCGTGACGGTGTCGAGCGCCGGCCACGCCTACTTCGCGCTGCGCGACGAGCGGAACCAGTTGCAGTGCGTCTGGTTCCGCGACGACCGCGTCCGGTCGGCGTTCGCCGCCCAGGCGGGGCTCCGGGTCGTGGTCCACGGGCGGGTCGACCTGTACGAGCCGACCGGGGCGATGCAGCTCTATGTCGACTCGATCCAGCCGGCCGGACTCGGCGACCTCGCATTGAAGTTCGAGGCGCTCAAGGCGCGGCTCGCCGCCGAGGGACTGTTCGAGACCGCCAGGAAGCGGCCACTGCCCAGCCGCCCGCGCACGATCGCGGTCGTGACGAGCCCGTCCGGGGCCGTCTGGCGTGACATCACGCATGTGCTCGCCCGGCGCTGGCCGCTCGTCTCGGTCGTGCTTGTCGCGGCACAGGTCCAGGGCGATGGAGCGCCGGCCAGCATCGTGACCGCGTTGCGGCGGACGGCTCGGTTTGCCGCCGCGATGCAGGAGGCCGGTCGAGCCGACGACGCGCCGGCGTTGACGATCCTTGCCCGGGGCGGGGGCTCGCTCGAGGATCTGTGGGCGTTCAACGACGAACGGGTGGTTCGCGCGGTCGTCGCGCACCCGCTGCCCGTCGTGTGCGGGGTCGGGCACGAGGTCGATGTGACGCTGGCTGATTTTGCGGCCGATGTCCGTGCACCCACGCCGTCTGCCGCGGCGGAGATCGTCGTCCCCGATCGGCTCGAGATGGCCGGGGCGTTGCGGCGTGCCGCCGACCGCCTGGCGACCGCCACGGAACGTCGTCTCGCCACGGCCGCGCGCGACGTGGCCGTGGAGCGGCGCGCGCTCGACCGCGTGAGCCCGACGGCACGACTGGCGGCTGGGCGCGAGCAGGTGGGGCTCCTGTTCGACCGGGCGACCCGCGCGGTCGAGGCGCGTGTCAGCCGGGAACGGCTGCGACTGACCGCGGCGTCATCCGCACTCCCGCGCCACACCGCGGCACGGGTCGCCGCCGCCCGGGCGGCCGTCGAGGCATCCGCGGCAGCGCTTGCTGTCCTCGGCCCGAACGCGACCCTGGAGCGCGGCTACGCGATCGTCCGCCGCGCGCCTGACGGCTCGATCGTGCGTGACCCCGCCGACGCCCCAGGTGGATCGCCGCTCCGCATTCGCTTGGCTCGGGGCGAGATCGCCGCCACCGTCGACAACAACCCACCCGATCGATGAGCCTGGACCTCATCGTGTTCCTGGTCGCCGTCGGGCTGTTCGCGATCGGCGGGGTCGTCGTCGGTATGCTGGTCGCACCGCGCATCGGCCGGCTTGCCGAGCGCATCGATGAGGACCCCGGTGACGGGACCGACTGACACGGGAGCTCAGGCGCCTGACGAGCCTGCTCGCCCCACCGCCGACCTCTCGTTCGACGACGCCCTGGCGGAGCTCCAACGGACGATCGCCGAGCTCGAGTCGGGCAACCTGCCGCTCGAACGGACACTCGCGCTCCACGAGCGCGGCGCGGCCCTCCTCGAGCACTGCGAGACGCTGCTTCGGAGCGCCGAGCTGCGCATGCGCCAGCTCGTGGCAAGGGGGCCCACGCTCGAAACGGTCGACGTCACCACCGAAACGGTCATCGACGAAGGCTGACCACCTTTGCGGTTGCCGTGACGGGACCTCCTCGACGCACCGTCAACGCGGAACTGCGACGGGCGGTCGCGGTCGTCTTCGCGGTTCTCATCGCCGGTTGCACGCCGCCTGGCATCCTCGCGCCGTCGGCATCGGCCGAAGCCACGCCACGTAGCTCGCCGTCGGAGATCACCTCATCACGTGCGACGCCGACCGAGGCTCCTTCCACGGCATCACCATCAGCGACTGCCCTCGCAAGCCCGGTCGAGCACATGCTTCGCTTCGAGCTGGAGTTCGTGGAGCGCGAACATAAGGTCCGGGTCCTTGACTTCTCGGGATCACTCGTCGACGTCCGCTCGGCAACCCGGGACGAGCAAATGCAGGCACCATTCATCGACGCCTCGATTTGGGTCACGACACTGGAAGGGGACCCGAACAGCCTCTACGCTCGGTGGGACAGCGGAATTTGCGATGACCTTCAGATTATGCGGATTTCGGCAGACATACGATCCATCGAGGTCGAGCAGCCTCCCCGCCAGCCGTGCGATGCGGTCGGATCTGCCACTACTGTCGTGTTGTCGTTCGACCGTCCGGTCCAAGGCGGCACGGTCGGAGTCCGGCTGATGCGAGCGCCGCTTCCCCCGGCCTGATGAGGGATCGTGAAAACTGGCGACCTGTAAGGAACACGTTAGACTCTGGCCCGGCGTCGCCGGCCATCGACGGACTCGGCGTAACCTACGCACCGACATCACACACGGGCGGGCGCAGCCGTCCAGCAGCGAAACCATCGGAGCCACCGACCGCGTGACCATCCTTCACGAACTGCACAGCCCTGCCGACCTGCGCGGCCTGACCGAGCCCGAGCTCGCGCAACTCGCCGCCGAGATCCGCCAGACGATCATCGCGACCGTCGCCGAGACCGGCGGTCATCTCGGATCGTCGCTCGGCGTCGTCGAGCTGACGATCGCCCTGCACCGATTGCTGGAGTCGCCCCGCGACAAGATCGTGTGGGACACAGGCCACCAGGCGTACCCGCACAAGCTGCTGACCGGTCGACTCGACCGCTTCAAGACGCTTCGGTCGCTCGATGGAGTCGGCGGTTTCCCGCGTCGCTCGGAGTCGCCACACGACGTGTTCGACGGCGGTCACGCCGGGACCGGCCTATCGATCGCCGAGGGCCTGGCCGAGGCCCGCGATCTTCGCAAGGGGATGGAGCGGGTCGCGGTCGTGGTCGGCGATGCCGCGCTGATGAGCGGGCTGTCGCTCGAGGCGCTCAACGACATCGGCCAGCGCAAGACGCAGATGCTGATCGTGGTCAACGACAACGAGATGTCGATCAGCCCGACCGTCGGCGCCTTCTCGAAGTACCTCTCGCAGATCAAGCTGTCGAGCGCGTGGCGCCAGAGCAGAAGCGTCTACGACCGTCTGATCGAGCGCGTCCCGATCTTCGGCCCGACGCTGCTGGAGCTGTCGCGCCGGCTGCGCGCGTCGGTCGTGCGGTTCGCCCAGCCGGGCCAGCTGTTCGAGGACCTCGGGATCACCTACGTCGGCGTCGTGCCCGGGCACGACATCCATGCCCTCCTCGAGACGCTCGGAGCGGCGCTGGCGCTGCCCGGCCCGATCATCGTGCACGTCCGTACGCAGAAGGGCCGCGGGTACGCGCCCGCGATCGCGGACCAGGTGAGCTTCCACGGCGCGGCGCTGCCACCGATGCAGCTTGCACCGGAGGCAGATGCCTACGACGGCGTGAAGTCGCCACCGGCACCAGCCGGCCTGCCGACCGAATCGATGGCCGACGACGCGGCGTCACCGACGCCCGAGCCGGCAGCACCGAAGAAGAACCCGAACTACACGGCTGTCCTCGCAACCGAGCTGATCGAGCTCGCGCGGTCGGATCGTCGCATCGTGGGGATCACCGCCGGCATGCCGACCGGCACAGGGATGTCGAAGTTCGCAGAGGTCTTCCCGGAGCGTGTCTTCGACGTGGGCATCGCCGAGCAGCACGCGATGACGCTCGCGACCGGCCTGGCGATGGGGGGCATGCGGCCGGTGGTCGCGTTGTACTCGACCTTCCTGCAGCGGGCGTTCGATCAGGTCGTGCACGACGTCTGCCAGAACGATCAGCCGGTGTTGATCGCCGTAGATCGTGCCGGGCTCGTCGGCGAGGACGGGACCTCACACCAGGGCATGTTCACGGTCGCCGCCCAGCGCCAACTGCCGAATTTGGTCGTCGCCTCGCCGAAGGACGAGCAGGAGCTGCGTTCGTTGCTGCGGACGGCGCTCGCGCAGGATCGACCGTTCGCGCTGCACTACCCGCGCGACCCGGGCTTCGGCCTCGCGCCGATCGATCCGGTCGTGTTGCCGGTGGGGCAGGGGGAGACGCTGCGCGAGGGTCGTGACCTGCTATTCGTCGGGTTCGGGCCGATCGTGATGCGGGCGATGGATGCCGCAGCGGCGCTCGAGTCGGACGGTTGGTCGGTCGGGGTGATCAACGGCCGTTTCGCGAAGCCACTCGATCGCCAGCTGATCCTGGACGCGGCGCGCGGCAAGAAGCTGGTCGTGACGTTCGAGGAAAGCGTGGTCTCCGGTGGCTTCGGGAGCGCAGTGCTCGAACTGATCGAGGAGGCCAGGTTGGCGGACGCGGCCTATCGGGACGTCGCGGTGCGGATCGTGGGCATCCCGGGCGACCGTTTCGTGGACCACGGCTCCGTGGCAGATCTCCGTCGCGTCCTGCGGCTGGATGCGCCGGGCCTCGCCGAACAGGTGCGGGAAACACTCACCACGCTGCGCGTGACACCGGGCCGGTCGACCTCCGACGTCGCCTGAAGCATCGATGACGGCGGACGGCGAGCGGGGCACGTTCGCCGAGCGCCTGTGGCGGCATCCCTCGGCGGTGCTCCTGGTGGTGCAGCTACTCGGTGTGCTGCTGTATCCGTTCATGGATGCGTCGCCGGTCGGACGTGCCGCGTTGTCGCTGTTCTCGCTCGTCGTCCTGGTCCTGGCGGTGCGCGCCGTGCGGGCGACCCCCGCGCTGTTGTGGGTCTCCGTCTTGCTCGGCGGGCCTGTGGTTGTCCTGACGATCCTCGAGGCGATCTACCCGTCCAACGCGGCGATCGTGTTCTGGTCGTCGGCGCTCCACGCGGCCTTCTATGCCTACACGAGCTTCGCGCTCATCCGGTACATGTTCGTCGACCGCTTCATCACGCATGACGAGCTGTGGGCGACGGGCGCCACGTTCACCGTCGTGGCGTGGGCCTTCGCCTACGCCTTCATGGCTGTCCAGATCGTGTGGCCCGGCTCGTTCACGGCCGCGGTCGCGCCCGACGCACAACGCACGTGGTTCGAGCTCCTGTTCCTTTCATTCACGAACCTCACGAGCGTGGGGCTATCGGACATCGCCCCGATCCAGCCGCCGGCACGGGCCATCGTGATGATCGAACAGGTCGCGGGCCTGCTCTATGTCGCGCTCGTGATCTCGCGCATCGTCGGCCTCACGATCACCCGCCAACGGGGCTAGGCCAGTCACCGGCCGACCGACCCGGAGCGCGACTCAGAGTCGCATTTTCGCCCCGAAGGCTGGGAGATGGCTGGCTCTGGAGTGAATTCGCGACTGCCACGCACGATCGAGTGCCGAAGGAGGGCGTGGCGCCTGCTAGGACTCGAAAACGCGACTCCCAGTCGCGGCCAGGCCGCTAGCGTCCAAGTCGGACGCCACGCGGCACTCCGTCGAGGAGCAGTGCTCGTCCAGCTTCGACGCGCATCCAGATGATGCCGGCGCCTGGCCATGGAGCGGCTCCCGACGTGAGGGCCGCAAGCACATCGACAGTCCGAGCCGGATAGGCCGTCATCAACGTTGCTTCATACCGTCGCGCGATCTCCCGCGTAGTCGTAGTCGACCGAAGGACAAGGAGTCTGGACACCGTCGGCACCGGCGTTGGGCGACCTTCGTCGGCCAGTCGAGCCGCCAGACCATCCGCTTTCTCGCCCAGCCAGCGGATCTGCTGCTCCACGCGATGCAGGGTCGACTGGAATTCGGTCGCGGCGATCGCCGGTGATGAGCGGTCCGTCAGCACCATGTCGACCACGCCACGAGCTGGGGTCGTGACGCCAACCTCGAGGCGAACCGCCCAACGTTGATGAAGAGTCGGGATGAAGCACTCTTCCATCGGGGCTTGGAAGCGATCGACGAGCCGCGGCCCCGCGCCCGCGAAGAAGCGCACGCCGAGGTCGGCTCCAAGCACGACACCGATAGCGATGAGCACATCCAGACTTGGCGTCACGATCCCAGCCTCGGTCCGAGCCAGATGAGATCGATGGATGCCAGCCGCCGCGGCGACTTCGGTCAGGTTCAGGTCGGCGTCGAGTCGCAATCGGCGGATCTCTTCCCCGATGTGGAGCCTCGAGCGGCGCAGACGACGGTCAGTCTCCCTTCGTACCGACGCCGCAGTCACACCCATGCGGGTCATTCAACTCGGAAGCACTTACCCGCGCCTTATCCGAGTCGCGACTCCAGCGCACGTTTTCAGGCCGAAGCCCGACTAGGAATTGCTCTGGGCGCATGAACGCGACTGAGAGGCACGAAATCGCCCTCGCCAGGGCGGCGGCATGGTCTACGGCTCGAAAACGCGACCGAGAGTCGCGCCGACGGTGAATCGGAGCGCCGGTTCCTGTTGAGTGGCGGTGCAGCGGGCTGTGCCACGATAGGCGGGTGAGCCCGACCGTCACGCAACGGCACAGCAAGATCCGACTCGACCAGCTGCTTGTCGATCGGGGGCTCGCTGAGACACGGTCAAAAGCGCAGGCACTCATCCTGGCCGGCAAGGTCCGCGTTGGCGATGGCGACGCGGCGCGGCGTGACCACAAACCGGGCGACACCATCGATCCGGGGGCCATCGTCGACGTCGAAGAGCCGGACCCCTATGTCAGCCGCGGCGGCCACAAGCTCGCAGCGGCGCTCGACGCCTTCGGGATCGATCCGACCGGCAAGACGGCGCTCGACGTTGGTGCCTCCACCGGCGGTTTCACGGACGCCCTGTTGCAGCGCGGCGCGCGGCACGTCTACGCTCTCGACGTGGGTCGCGGTCAGCTTGCCGAGTCGCTGCGTCGCGACGACCGCGTTACCTCCCTGGAACGCACGAACGCCCGCGGGCTGACCGCGACGTCCCTCCCTGAACCGGTGGACCTCGCGGTCATCGACGTCTCGTTCATCTCGCTCGACAAGGTCCTCGGGCCGATCCAGTCGACGCTGGCCCGAGGTGCCCCGATCATCGCGCTCGTCAAGCCGCAGTTCGAGGCCGGCAAGGGCCGCACGGACCACGGTGTCGTTCGGGACGAGCACATTCACTGGGAGGTCCTCGACCGCGTCACCGCGCACGCGAGAACCCTCGGGCTCGGCACCCGCGACGTGATCGCCTCGCCGATCGTCGGGGCGGAAGGCAACAAGGAGTTCCTCATCCACCTGGCGAAGGGACCCAGCTGCGCGGACCTCGCGAAGCGCATCGCCGAGGTCACCGGCACGTGACGATCAGCCGGATCGGCTTCGCCTACAACCCGACGATCGAGGCGACCGTGGAGCTCGCCGCGCGCGCATCCGGTTGGTGCCGCCGCCGCGACATCGGGGAGTGGCAGGCACAGAGCGGCGACCTCGACACACTCCGCAAGAAGCTGCCGAATACCGACGTGCTGGTCGTGCTCGGCGGCGACGGCACATTCCTTCGCGCCGCCCGAGCCGTGGCCGAAGTCGACGTCCCGCTGCTCGGTGTCAACCTCGGCAAGGTTGGCTTCCTGTCGAAGGTCGAGGCCGCGGACCTCGAGTCGGTGCTGGAGCACATCCTTGCCGGCCAGTACACGATCGACGAGCGCATGGGGCTCGAGGGACGCATCCTGCCCGGCGGCACGGAAGGCGACGCGGAACGTCACTTCGCACTGAACGACATCGTCATCGCCCGCGGCTCGCTCGCGCGGGTCTGCCGCCTCGACGTCAGCATCGATGCCACGCACCTCGCCACGTTCATCGCCGACGGCCTGGTCGTTGCGAGCCCCACGGGGAGCACCGGCTACTCGTTCTCGGCCGGCGGCCCGATCCTCGACCCGATCAGCCGCAACCTGGTCGTGACGCCGATCGCGGCGTACCTCTCAGCGATCCGGTCCGTCGTCGCGAGCCCGCAGCAGGTCGTTCGTTGCCGTGTCGTCGATGCCCATGAGGCCCTGGTCTCGGTCGACGGCCGCGAAGATCTGCCGATCGCGGTCGGCGACGTCGTCGAGGTCCGCGCGATGGAACGTCCGATCCGTCTCCTCGAGCCGCAGGGCGCCCAGCCGTTCTGGGATCTGCTCCGTCACAAGGTCGAGCTGCTGCCATCGTGAACGACACCGCGCAGGAGGGGTCGGCCGGCAGCCTCCTGGAGCTGACGGTCACCGATCTCGCGCTGATCGACCGCCTGCGCCTCGAGTTCGACGGTGGCTTCAACGTGATCACCGGAGAGACCGGGGCAGGGAAGAGCCTGCTCATCGATGCGCTCGGGCTGGCGCTCGGCGCGCGCGCCGACACCACGCTCGTCCGCCACGGCGCCGAAACGGCCCGCGTCGAAGCGCTGTTCGATCGCCTCCCGGAGCCGCTGATCGCGGTGCGCGAGGTGGCGCTGAACGGGCGCTCGACGGCCCGGCTCGACGACGCGACCGTGACCGCGGCCCGCCTCGCCGACGAGGTGGGCGCCCTCGTCGAGGTCCACGGGCAGCACGACCAGGGTCGACTGCTGGACGAGCGCTGGCAGCGCGATCTGCTGGACGGATTCGGCCAGCACGAGGACCTCCGGGTCGCGATGGCGACCGCGGTCGATCGGTGGCGCGAGAACCGCGCGGCCCTCGACGCCGCGGCGCTCGATCCCCGCGAAGTCGCCCGCCGCCTCGACCTGCTCGAGCATGAGTCGAGCGAGATCGCGCGAGCGAAGCTCCGGCCCGGCGAGGCCGACGAGATCCGTGCTCGGATGACGGCCGCACAGCACGGCGAGGCGATCGCCCGGGGAGCGGCCGCGCTTCGCGAGGCCTTGACACGCGACGGAAGCGGCGCCCGCGACGCCGTCGCCGAGGCACTCCACGAGGCGCTGGGCATCGCCCGACTCGATCCGCGGTTCGCGCCGCTCGCCGATCGCCTGGCCGGCCTGGAAGCGGAGCTCGCGGACGTCGCCGACGAGGCGCGGCGGCTCGCCGAGGACGTCGACCACGACCCACAAGCCGTCGCCGAGCTCGATGCCCGGCTGGGCGTGATCCACGGGCTCCTCCGGCGCTACGGGGACGACGAGGCGGCCGTCATCGCCCACGGTGAGCGCGCTGCGGTCGAGGCCGAGCGTCTCCGCGGTCTCGACGAGGAACGTGCCCGTCGCCAACGCGAGGACGCACGTCTCCTGCTCCACGTCGGCGAAGCCGCCGCAGCGCTGTCCACGGCTCGTCGCGATACAGCCGAGACCCTCACGAGCGCCGTCGCGGCGGTCCTCGAGGAGCTGGGTTTCCCGCCCGGCGTCTTCGAGGTCGCGCTCGGCCGGCGCCCGGCCGGGCCGGGCGAACCGGCGGTCGAGGTCGATGGCGACGCGGTCGCCTTCGACGCCAGCGGCATCGACCAGGTCGTGTACCGGCTCGCGCCGAACCCCGGCGAGCCGCCCCGACCGCTGGCCCGGATCGCATCCGGTGGGGAGCTGTCGCGGGTCGCGCTGGCCATCAAGGGGGTCCTCGCCGAGGCGGATGCCACGCCGACGCTCGTGTTCGACGAGGTCGACACCGGGATCGGCGGGCGCAGCGCCGACCCGGTCGGGCGCTCGCTGTGGGGCCTTGCCCGAAGGCATCAGGTCCTGTGCGTGACCCACCTGCCGCAGATCGCGGCCCACGCCGATGCGCACTACCGCATCGTCAAGCGCGAGCGGGACGGCCGGACGGTGACCGAGGTCGAGCGGCTCGATCGCGAGGGGCGCATGGTCGAGCTCGCGGCGATGCTCGGCGGCGGCCCGGGCGACGCCGCGGCGCTCGCGTCGGCTCGCGAGCTGCTCGATCGAGCCGAAGCGTGGCGGGCGGGACCCGTGGGCGCGGCGGGAGGCGACCGGTCGGCGTGAACCTCGACCGCGCGATCGACGACTACCTCTCGTACCTGCACGTCGAGCGCGGCCTGGCGGATGCCACGATCCGGGCATATCGCGGCGACCTGCGCGACTTCGAGCGCGATCTCGGTACGGGCGGGAACGCCTGGGATCGATCCGCGGACGCGGCCGTGCGCTACCTCGCGGCGCGCACTCGACGCGGCGTCACCGGCGAGCGCTCGCTCGCCCCGACGAGCCTCCGCCGCCGCGCCGCAGCGCTGAAGGGCTTCTACCGCTTCGCGTTCGGCGAGGGGATCATCGAGGTCGATGTCGCGACACATCTGGACCTGCCGCGCCAGAGTCGTCGACTGCCGGACACGCTCGATGTCGGCGAGGTAGAGCGGCTGCTCGAGGCGGCCTCGACCGGCGGCGTCCGCGATCGTGCCCTGCTCGAGCTCCTCTACGCGGCAGGTCTCCGAGTGAGTGAGGCCATCGGGCTGGACGGCGAGGATCTCTCCCTCGACGGTGCCTACGTGCGGGTGATCGGCAAGGGCGACAAGGAACGGCTGGTGCCGATCGGCGAGGTCTCGATCGACCATCTGGTCGCCTGGCTGGACGGTCCTCGCGCTGAGCTCATCGCGCGCCACCACGTCGAACCGGTGCGCGGCGGACCGCTGTTCCTCGGCGACCGCGGTCGACGCCTCGCGCGCCAGCAGGCATGGGCCGCCGTCACAGGTGCGGCCGAGCGCGCCGGCCTGAGCGGCAAGGTCAGTCCGCACACGCTCCGCCATTCCTTCGCGACCCACTTGCTGGAGGGTGGGGCCGACCTGCGGGTCGTCCAGGAGTTGCTCGGGCATGCGAGTATCTCCACGACCCAGCTGTATACACATCTGACCGGTGAACGGATCCGGGACGTCTATCGACGGGCCCATCCGAGGGCCTGAGCAGGAGGGACACGCCAGCGATGGGCTACGCCGACGGACTGCTTTCGACCGGGGAGCGGGTCGTGCACCGTGAGAAGCAGCATTGGTTCGTGTTCATCTGGGGAGCGCGCTACACGATCCTTGGCCGTGATCATCGCGGTCGTGCTGCTCGTCCTCAAGGGCAACCTGACCCAGCCGTGGCAGGACATCCTCAACTACGCCGCCATCGCGCTGTTCGTCGGTGGCCTCGTCGTGCTCCTCTGGACGATCCTTCAGTACCTCAACCTCGAGTACGTGCTGACCAACCGGCGCGTCATCGAGGTGTCCGGCGTCCTGAACAAGAAGTCGACCGACTCGTCGCTCGAGAAGATCAACGACGCGGTGCTGACCCAGTCGATCTTCGGGCGGATCTTCGGGTTCGGCGACCTCGACATCCTGACCGCATCGGAGTCGGGCATCAGCCGCTTCCGGATGCTCGTCCAGCCGGTCGAGTTCAAGCGCGCGATGCTCGACGCCAAGCACGAGTACGAGCGCGACATCTCCGGGTCTGGCTATGCATCCAGTCCGCCGCTCCGGGCGGCCTCGCCGGTGCTTGGCGATCCACCGACCGACGAAACGGTCTCGACCCCGCTGCCGCAGGCGCAGCCGGCGCAGCCGCTGACGCAGGAGGAGGTCACCCGGACGCTCAACGCCCTGGCCGACCTGCGCGATCGCGGCGCGATCAGTGCGGACGAGTTCGAGCGCAAGAAGAACGACCTGCTGGGGCGTCTCTGACCCACGGGGACGGCGCCGCTACGATACGCGGAACCCCGTAGAGGATCGTCGTGGAAGACCTCCTGCCCCGCGTCATCGTCGTGGCCATCATGCTGCTCGTCGGCTTCCCGGTGCACGAGTTCGCCCACGCACTGGCTGCCTACCGGCTCGGGGACAGCACGGCTCGGTTCATGGGGCGCCTGACGCTGAACCCAGTCGCCCATTTCGACCCGCTCGGCGGCATCCTGCTGGCGGTCACCTTCATCGCCAGCTCGTTCGGCTTCGGCTGGGCGAAGCCGACGCCCGTGAACCCGAGCAACCTCGAGGGCGGGCGCTTCGGCGAGGCGATCGTGGCCGCGGCGGGTCCGATCTCGAATCTCGTGCTGGCGGTCGCCGCTGCGCTGCCGTTGCGCTACCTGATCGCGAATCCGAATCTCGCGCAGCAGGTGCCGATCATGGTGCTCGAGATCCTGCTGCTGTTCGTGACCATCAACGTCGTGCTCATGGTGTTCAACCTGTTCCCGATCCCGCCGCTGGACGGCTCGAAGGTCCTGTTCGCGTTCCTGCCGCCCCAGATCGCATGGCGCTGGCGCCCCATGCTCGAGCAGTACGGCTTCATCTTCCTGCTCCTGCTCTTCTTCTTCCCGCCTGGGAACTCGATCGGCGGCCGGATCCTGGTCCCCATCATCTTTGGTCTCCGTGACGTCCTGGTGGGCATCTAAGGTCCGCCAGTTCCGCTCGCACGTCCGTGCTGGGGTTCGGCCGGATGAGCGGGCCGGACTGGCCGACTGGTTGACGCCCCGCCAACTGGCGCTCTTCGATTCGATGCATGTCGCCGACCGCCGCCATGGCCTCGATGTCGTCGCGACGCTCCGCCGCGAGGGGGTCATCGATCCTCGACCTGCTCATCGCCGGCCTGCTGCACGATGCCGGCAAGGGTCAGACCGGCGTATGGCCCCGCGTGGTGTACGCGCTCGGCCAGGCGTACGGCCCGTGGGTCTGGCGGCTGGCGAGGATCATCCCGCCCTGGCGGGCGCCGCTGGCGCGTCTCGCCGTCCACGCCGATGCTTCCGCGAGCCTCGCCGCGGCGGCTGGTTGCTCGCCACGGACGGTGGAGCTGATCCGGCACCAGGACGCGCCGGTGGATCCCGATGCCGGCCGCGCGCTGCAGCTCGCGGACGAGGCCAACTGATGGTCGCCGACCTCGGCGGGTCGCCGGGCGTGCCGGTGATGGCCGGCACGACCGTCGTGCAGTTCGGCGATGGCCATCGACCGGAGAACGCCACCCGCGTCCAGCTCGTCGAATTCGAGGGGCCGCTCGCGCTGCTCCTGTCTCTGATCGAGAGTCGCCAGCTGGACGTCCTGACCGTCCCCCTCGGCGGGCTCGCGGATGCCTATCTCGAGGCCCTCGCCGGTCTCGAGGCCGATCGGCTCGGCAACGTCAGCGCGTTCGTCGCGGTGGCATCCCAGCTCATCCTCATCAAGAGCCGCGCGATGCTGCCGCGCCAACCGGCGGTCGATGCGTCGGCGACCGATGCGGACGACACGCCCGACCCGGAGGCCGCGCTCCGCGCTCGGCTGCTGCTGTACCGCGCCCATCGCGATGCCGGGCTGCGCCTGGCCGAGGGGGCGCTCGAGCGTATCGGCCTGTTCAGACGGGAACCCGGAGCAGCTCGTGCCGCGGGCGTCGCCGGTGCCCGCCCGGCCGACGTGCCTCCGATGGATCCGGCGCGGCTCGCCGCGGCGCTCGCCGGGCTCGCGCTGATCGCGCCACCGCCGGAGCCACCACCTGAGGTGATGCCGCGGACCATCACGCTCACAGAGCGTGCGGATCTGATCCGCGCGGCCCTGCGCGAGGCGCCGGCGATCGTCCTGCAGGAACTCCTCCGCGGGGTTCGCGACCGCGTCGTGGTCGCTGTGACGTTCCTGGCGTTGCTCGAGCTGATGAAGCGGCGCGAGATCGTCGTCGAGCAGGACGAGCCGTGGGGCCCGATCGTCGCGCGGGCGACCGGCGATCTGACCGATGACGCACCCCTCGACGAGTCACTGGAGTCGTTCGCGTGACCGACGAGTCGGATCTCGCATCCGACGCGGCCGATGACCGCGAGCCGGACGACGACCGCCTGCCGGTCGACAGCGAGCCGGATGAGGCGCGGCCACCGCTCGAGCTGACCGAGACCGGACTCGAGGCGCTGCTGTTCGTCGCGGAACGCCCACTCAGCCGCCGTGAGATCGCCTCCCTTGCCGGCGTCGACCACGCGACTGTCGACCAGCGACTGGGCGACCTCGAGGTGTCGCTTGCGGCGCGCGGGATCCGGCTGCTCGTCGACGGCGACCGGGTCGAGCTCGCCACCGCGCCGGAAGCCGGTGCGCTCGTCGCCCGTTACGTCGGCGTCGACGCGATCCGGCTGTCGCCGGCGAGCCTCGAGACGCTCGCGATCGTGGCCTATCGCCAGCCGGTCACGCGTGCGGCCATCGAGCGCATCCGGGGCGTCGACTCGGACTACACCGTCCGCTCGTTGCTCCACCGACGGCTGATCGTCGAGCTCGGTCGTGCTGATGCGCCCGGGCCGCCCGTTCCTGTACGGGACAGGCTTCGACTTCCTCGAGCGGTTCGGGCTGACGGGCCTGTCGGAGCTGCCGCCGCTCGACGTCGACGTCGCCGCACGGCTCGCGGAGGAGGGCGGCGAACCGCTGACCGAGCCGCTGTTCGCGGACGACGTCCCTGCTGAGGCCTGATGCCGTCGGAGCGACTCCAGAAGGTGCTCGCCGCGGCGGGCGTCGCTTCCCGTCGATCCGCCGAATCGATGATCGCGGCCGGTCGGGTGACCGTCGATGGGCGGGTCGCCACGCTCGGGACCCAGGCCGACCCGGACCGGTCGGTCATCGCGGTCGATGGCCGTGTCATCGGATCGGCCGTTGCCCACGCCTATCTGCTGCTGCATAAGCCGGCCGGCGTCACGTCGACCACCCGCGACCGGCACGCCGAGACGACCGTGCTCGACCTCATCCCCACGGCGCTCGTGCCCGATGGCGCGCTGCTCTACCCGGTCGGCCGCCTCGACCAGGACAGCGAGGGCATGCTGCTGCTCACCAACGACGGGGCGTGGGCCGATCGAGTGCTCCATCCGCGCCACGGCGTCGAGCGCGAGTACGCCATCGGCCTGGAGCGGCCGCTCGGTCACGACCAGGTCGATGCGCTGCGCGGAGGGATCCGCCTCGACGAGGGGCGGGCCACCCTCAGTGGGTTGCGACCGATGACGGCGATCGAGGTGCAACGGCTTGCGGCGCTGCTCCGGCCACCGCCACCGGAGCTCGTCTGGTATCGGGCGACGCTCGCCCAGGGCTGGAAGCGCCAGCTGCGGCGGATGTTCGGCGCGGTCGGGGCGCCGGTCGCGCGGCTCGTCCGCGTGCGCATCGGGCCGGTTCGCATCGACGGGCTGCGAAGCGGTGCCACCCGCCCGCTCAAGGCGCCCGAGATCCGCGGCCTTGGCGCGGGCGGAGGTCGGTCGCGAGAGACCCAGCAGGGGAGGGACGATGGGCTTCCTTCGACGCCTCATCGGCGGCGCTGAACCGCCGCCCGACTGGTCGCCGTTCGATGACGGTCGAACGCATCAAGCGTTCATCGATGCCGTCGAGGCCGACCTTCGCCGGCGCGGCGCGCCGTTCGAGATGGGCGATGGCGTGGTCCTGATCCCAGCCGAGGGCGAGGACCAGCCAGGCGAGTACGGTCTCTCGAACCTGTCGCAACAGTGCGCGGCCAGCCATCCCGACGAGTGGTCGCGGATCATCGCGGCGCATTTCACGAGCGTCTTCTCGATCAAGGGCCGCGATCTCGACGCGCTGGCCGCCGACTACGAGCAGGCTCGCCCGATCCTCCAGGTTCGATTGATGCCCGATGCGTCGATGGGCGGCGTCGATGTGCCTGGCACCGTGATCCGTCCGATCGCGCCGGGCATCCAGGCCGTGCTGGTCTACGACTTCCCCGATTCGACCGCGTCGGTGCACGAGGACCACCTCGCCTCCTGGCCGGTCGACCCGGACGCGGCGTTCGCCCAGGGGCTCGCCAATGTCGATCGGGAACCGGCACCGTTGAGCGACGACATGGAGGTCGAGCCCGGGACGTCGGTGCGTGTCTGGTACGGCGACAGCTTCTACGTCGCGACGCGGATCCTCCGACTGGCGGAGTTGCTGCCGCCCGGCACGACGGACGCGCTGGTCGCCGTGCCCAACCGGCACACGCTGCTGGTCCACCCGATCGTCGATGGCGGCGCCGTCGCGGCGATGCAACCCATCTACCGCCTGGCCGTCCAGCTCTTCCGTGAAGGCCCGGGTTCGATCAGCGACCAGCCCTACTGGTGGCACGAGGGCCGGCTCGAGCAGATCCCGCACCACACCAAGGGACGCGACGTGACCGTGGTGCCACCCGATGGGCTGCTGGCGGTGTTCGAGGCAGTCATCGCCCGGTCCGAGGGCACCTGACCGCTATCCTTCCGGCCATGGAGCGCTTGGTCGTCGCCCTCGACGGGCCCGGATCGTCGGGCAAGAGCAGCGTCGGGGCGGCGGCGGCGCGTGAGGTCGGCTACCGCTTCTTCGACACGGGTCTGCTGTATCGCGCGGTCACGTGGTTGGCCGAGCACCGCGGCGTGTCGGTCGACGACCCGGAGGGTCTGGTCGCGCTCGTCGCTGACATCACGGTCGCCGAGGACGACGGCGGTCGACTGGCGAGCGTCCACGTCGACGGCGTCGACCACACCGCAGACGTCGAGGCGCCGGCGGTCGAGGCTGCCGTCTCGGCGGTATCGGCCGTGCCTGAGGTCCGCGAGGCGCTGCTCGCCCGCCAGCGCGAGCTGGCCGAACGCCGCGGGATCGTCATGGCTGGGCGCGACATCGGCACGATCGTGCTGCCCGATGCGGATCTGAAGATCTACCTGGACGCCTCGGTCGCGGAGCGGGCGCGGCGCCGGGCCGAGCAGCGCGGGCTCGACCCGCACGGTTCGGAGGGCCAGGCGATCCTCGATGCGCTCCGCCGCCGCGACCGGCTGGACAGCACGCGCGCTGTGGCACCGCTGCGGGTGCCGCCGGACGCTCGCATCATCACGACCGACGGCAACACATTCGAGCAGACCGTTGACGCGGTCGTCGGGGCGATCCGCGACGCCGAGGCTCGGCTGGTCCCTGCGCGATCCTCGTGAATGACGTGGAACGGCCGGCGGCGGAGCGGCCGGCAGCGGAACGGCCGGTCACGCCGATCGTCGACGACATCGCGCCGTGGATGGCCGCCCTGGCGGGCGCCGTGCGGCTGGGCCTGGCCGGGCTCACGCGAGTCCGCGTCGAGGGTGCCATCGACGAGATCCCTCGGACCGGCCCGGTGATCGTGGCCGCCAACCACAGCTCAAACCTGGATGTACCGGTGCTCGGGTCGTCGCTGATGCCGAAGCTCGGCCGGCGGCTCCAGTGGCTGGGGAAACGGGAGTTGTTCGACTGGCCGGTCATCGGCTGGATCGCGCGGAACGGCGGCGTGCACGCGGTCGACCGCGGGGCCGCCGATGTCGAGGCGTTCCGGATCGCGACTCGGATCCTCGAGGATGGTCATGCCCTGTTCGTGTTCCCGGAGGGGACGCGCAGCCGCGACGGCACGCTCGGGGAGGGGCGCGACGGGGTGTCGGTGCTGGCGTTGCGGACCGGAGCGCCGATCGTGCCCGTCGGCGTGTCGGGGTCGTACGAGCGCTGGCCGCGCGGGCCAGAAGTTTCCTCGACCCGGCGGGCGTGTCACGGTCCGCGTCGGCTCCCCGTTCCGCCTCGCCGACGTCTTGCCCGCGGCCCTGGACCGTCGCGCGGCCAAGACCCAGGCGACCGACCTGATCATGCGGCGCATCGCAGAGCTGCTCCCCGAGCGTCAGCGTGGCCAGTACGGCGCCGCTCCAGACGCGCTTGGAACATCCCCAAGTGCCAATCGGCGAAGGAACGGGCGACTAGCGGGTCGTTATGGCCGATTCGGGCGGCTCGGGCGTCGATCGGAACGCCCAGCGTGTTCCAAATGACGCTGGACGGGCCGATTCCGCCAGTTCCGGCCGCACTCGGCCGAAGATCGGAACACGTCATGTTCCAAAGACTAACGACAGGCACTCCCGAGGGGTCTCAACGGGCCTCCGTGCGATAATCCGTGCGTGGGAACCGTCCAAGAGGTCCGCATGGCGAAGCGGACCGGCTTCTGTTACGGGGTGCGTGAGGCGATCGACAAGGCCAAGGAGGCGTCGGCCGCCGGCAAGGCCACGCATACCCTCGGACAGGTCGTCCACAACGAGGGCGTCGTGCGCGACCTGCAGCAGCTCGGCATCCAGACCGTCGACACGCTCGATGACGTCGATCACGGCGCCGCGGTCGTGATCCGCGCGCACGGCGTCCGGCCGGACGTCATGGAGCGCGCCGAGGCCCGCGGCCTCGAGGTCATCGACGGCACCTGCACCTGGGTCATCCAGGAGCAGAAGGAGCTCGCCCGGCTCGTCGATGAGGGCTACACGATCGTGATCCTCGGCACGCCGAAGCATCCCGAGGTCGTCGGGCTGCTCGGCTTCGCGCCGGATGCGATCGTCGTCGACGAGGAAGAGGAATGGGATGCCACCATCCCCCGCAAGAAGCGGATGGCGCTCCTGTCGCAGTCGACCCAACCGCCCTGGAAGTTCGAGAAGCTCGCCGCGCTGATGGTGTCGCGCGCCCACGAGCTCAAGATCGTCAACACTGTCTGCCCCGTCACGATCCGCCGTCAGCAGGACACGATGGAGACTGCGGCCGAGGTCGACCTGATGGTCGTCGTCGGCGGCCGCTCGAGCGCCAACACCAAGGAGCTCACGCGGCTGTGCGAGATCGCCGGGACCCATGCCATCCAGATCGAGAGCGTCCGCGACCTGACCGACGCGTCGGTGTTCGACGGTGCGCGCATCGTCGGGGTGACCGGTGGGACATCGACCCCGATCGAGGACCTGCGCGACGTCACGCGCCGGATCCTCGAGCTCGCCGGGACACCCGACGTGGCTGCTCGCGCCGACGAGCTCGCCGATGAGGCTTTGGGTCGGGCCGCGACCCCGGCCGGTCGGACGACCTCGCTCCCAGAGATCATCTCGCGACCCTCGGCCGGCGCAGCCTGAGGATGGCCGCTCGCGCCGGCGCGGAGCAGGGCACGCGCCTGGGCGGGGCGCTGCCGATCGTCGCGATCGTCGGCCGGCCGAACGTCGGCAAGAGCACGCTCTTCAACCGAGTCATCGGGGCGCGCACGGCGATCGTGGAGGATCGCGCCCGGACCACGCGCGATCGACTGTATGGCGACGCCGAGTGGAACGGTCGCCGGTTCGTGATCGTCGACACGGGCGGCCTCGAGGTCGATACCGCCGACCCCATCGAGCTTCGCGTCCAGGAGCAGGCACGCCTCGCGATCTCGGAGGCCGATGTCATCGTGTTCGTGGTCGATGCCGCGGTGGGTATGACGCCTGCCGACCTCGAGGCGGCCGAGCTGCTGCGCCGCGCCCCCGCACCGGTCATCGTGGCCGTCAATAAGGCCGACAACGAGAAGCGCGAGATCGAGGCGGCCGAGTTCCACGCGCTCGGCTGGGACGAGACCTATCCGATCTCGGCATCGCATGGGCGCGGCACCGGCGACCTCCTCGATGCGATGGTCTGGGCACTCCCACCCGAGAGCGAGCAGGAGCGGGCGCGCAAGGCACGCGAGGCGGAGGCCGACGCGTGGGCTGACGAGGTCGCGGCCGGTCGGCTGGAGCCGTTCGTCGTGGGCGACCCTGAGGCCGACGAGGACGACGGGAGCGACGCGGCCGAGGATGCAGAGGCTGCCCGTTGGGACGCCGCCATCGCGGCCGAGGCGGACAGAGCACCCGCTGCGATCGCCTTCGTCGGTCGACCGAACGTCGGCAAATCGAGCCTGCTCAACGCATTGCTCGGCGAAGACCGATCGATCGTCTCGGAGGTGCCTGGGACGACGCGCGACGCGATCGACACCCGCCTTGCCTGGGGGCGCAGCGAGGTGGTGCTCATCGATACCGCCGGCATCCGCAGGCGGGGCAAGGTCGCGTCTGGCGCGGCTGCCGAGCGCTACTCGACGATGCGCGCGCTCACGGCGCTGTCGCGCGCCGATGTCGCGGTGCTCGTGATCGATGCCGTCGAGGGCCTGACGTCGCAGGACGCCCACGTCGCGGGATACGCGGTCGAGGAGGGGAAGGGCCTCGTCGTCGCCGTCAACAAATGGGACCTCGTCGAGGACAAGACCGACCGGACCTTTGACCAGTACATCGAGTGGATCCGCAGCGACGCGCCGTTCCTCGACTTCGCGCCGGTCGTGTCGATCAGCGCGAAGACCGGGCAGCGAGTCGGCCGGGTGCTCGAGCTGGCCGTCGATATCTGGGCGGAGCGGCGCAAGCGTGTGCCGACCGGTGAGCTGAACCGGATGCTGATGGCGGCGACGGACAGGACACCGCCACCGCTCGTCCGCGGCAAGCGGCCGAAGCTGTTCTACGCGACCCAGGCGGCCATCGCCCCGCCGACGTTCGTGTTCTTCGCGTCGGATGCGGCCGCGGTCCACTTCTCGTACCGCCGCTACCTCGAGAACAGACTGCGCGAGACGTTCGGGTTCGATGGGACGCCGCTCCGCCTGGTGTTCCGCGATCGCGTCTCGGCGAAGCTGCCACGTCGCCGGAAGGCTCGCTCGACGGTCACCCCGGGGCGACGGTCGTCCGCCCCGCGATCACGCCGATCGCGGTGACCGACGGCGCCCCGCGAGTCGCGGTCGTCGGGGCAGGCGCCTGGGGGACGACGCTGGCGTCGATCGTCGGCAAGCGTGAACCGGTCCTGTTGGTCTGCCGCCGCGCCGAGGTCGCGGATGAGATCAACGCGACGCATCGCAACGAGCGGCGCTTGCCGGGCATCGACTTGCCTGAGGCGCTGACAGCCACCGCCGACGTCACCGCGCTGGCCGGTATCAGCGATCTCGTCATCTTCGCGGCCCCGTCGTCACATATGCGAGCGGTGGTCCACGAGGCTTCGCCGCACGTCGCGGCGAGTGCGGACGTCCTGTCGGTCGTCAAGGGCCTGGAACAGGGATCGCTGCTGCGGATGAGCGAGGTGATCGCCGACGCCGGTGGCATCGACCTGGCGCGGATCGCGGCGCTCTCCGGCCCGAACCTGGCCTCCGAGATCGCGAAGGGACTGCCGGCGTCGGCGGTCGTCGCTGCGGACGATCTGGAGCTGGCGAAGCGCATCGCGGACCGGCTCGGGCGACGCGAGTTCCGCCTGTACGTCAACAGCGACATCCTGGGCGTCGAGCTGTGTGGCGCGCTCAAGAACGTGCTGGCCATCGCCGCAGGCGCCGCCGATGGCCTCGGGTTCGGGGACAACGGCAAGGCCGGGCTGATGACCCGCGGTCTGGCCGAGATGATCCGGCTGGGCGCCGCCGCCGGTGCCAACCGATTGACGTTCGCGGGGCTCGCCGGGATCGGCGATGTGATCGCGACCTGCGGCTCGCGGCTGTCGCGCAATCATCGACTCGGCGAGGAGCTGGCCGCCGGCCGTCCGTGGGCCGAGATCGAGGCCACGCTACCGGGCACGGCCGAGGGCGCCTACACGGTCGAGGCCGCGCTCGCGCTGGCGGACCGCTATGACGTCGAGATGCCGATCGCGCGAGAGGTGTATCGGGCGCTGTTCGAGGGGAAGTCGGTCCAGCGCTGCTTGATCGACCTGCTCTCGCGCGAGTCGAAGGACGAGCTGCAGGATCTGGGGTAGACGGAACTGGGAATTCCCAGGACCGCCACGAACGTGCAGAGGTCCCTGTCTGACACGACATTTCTTGTCGTTTGGGCACCCCAGCCCTGCACGTTCATCAACCCCTTCGGAACTCCGAGTTCCGCTGGTCCGCGAGGGAGCGCGTGCTAGACTGCGAAGCCCGTCGGGGCGTGGCGCAGTCTGGTAGCGCACCAGTCTGGGGGACTGGTGGTCGTCGGTTCAAATCCGGCCGCCCCGACCATTTCCCCCACGCGACGTTCTTCACTGCCGCCGGCGTGGCGAGCTGATCCCATGGAGCGGGACGGCCAGAGCTAACTGCCAGGGGCGCCCAAGTTCACTCGAAGAACGGGCAGATCAACGATTCCAGTCCGCTTTCGAAGACGTCATGCGGTCCATGGAACTCTACGGAGCCGTCGGGAAAGAACGTGATGCTCCCGACGTCGTGGGCGATCACGCCGTGGCCCGGCACGTGGAAGTTGTAGACGACACCGACCTGCCTAGTGGTCGGACCATCGGCTCCGAACGAAACAAACTCGTTGACCGTGGCGCGGTCAGCCAGGACCCGGATCCCGCCAGTCCCGCTGATCACGCCATCGAACGCCACGTGCGTTTGCTGCTTGATCGGATCGCCGTTCGCATCGAACCAGGTCTTGGTGATCCCGCTGAACGTCAACGTCTCGTCGAGCGTGAACGCCCCGCAATCGATGAGGAAGGCCTCCGCGTCGTCGAACCTCTCGAGAACAGGTTTGGCTGCAAGGACCGGACTTGCCAATACGGCGGATAGCGCGACAGTTGCGAGCGTGACGATAACGGCGCGTCGCATGTGCTCACCCCTCCTTCGCCGGCTTGACGCTCCGATCTGGCCGGACGCGCCAGCGTTCGAGGAGTATGCGCCCGGGAGGTCTCCTCCGATGGGGAATCCGGGGTCTTCGATCTCAACGCCGCGTTGTGGTGTCGGGCAATTCGACACCATGCGTCCCCGTCAGGCTTCTGGAGCGGGCGCCCAGGCGTAGATGTCATATGCTGCGGGCCGGTCTGTGACCTGCAAGACGAACGTGCCCGCGAGGTCGATGATCCAGAGGTCGTTGGACTGGCGGTCGCCACGCCGGACCAGGAGGTGCGAGCCGTCGGGCGACCAGGCCGGCATGGTGACGTCCTCCGACAGATCCTTCGGCGTGACCGCCGTGGCACCTGTCCCATCCGGCTTGATAAGCGAGATGACCGCGGCGTCGTTGTCGGACGCCGAGTAGCCGATCCACTCGCCGCCTGGGGACCAGGAGGCGCCCCACCTGTCACCGAACTCGGTGATCTGCGCGGCCTCCCCGTCGACGCCGTCCACTATGAACAGCGCATTGCCATCAGCGCCGTGTCCGGCACGCCATGCCGTGAAAGCGAGGCGGCGACCATCAGCCGAGAGCCCGATTCCCGTGATTTCCGTCTTCGTGCCTTCGGGGTTGAGCTGGCGGAGACCGTTGCCGTCGGCCGCAATGACGTACACGTTTCCGGCGTGATGAAACTCGTTGTCATGGTTCTCCCCGAGGTCACCATGGAAGTAGATATGCGATCCATTCGCGGACATGCCGATCGGATCGATGCCCAACACGCCGTCGGGAACCTGGGTCACCTGGTGCAGATCGGTCAGATCGGTATTGGCGGTCCACACGCCGGACCGCGTGGGATCGGTGTCGTCCCACCCGAAGAACGCCACGCGACGCCCATCGGCACTGCCGAAACCCGGGGCGAGGCTCAGGGTCCGGATGTCAGGCACATGGACGACCCGATCGCTTCCGTCCGGATCCTGAGTCGTATAGGCAAGAGTGGTTTCGGTTTCGGTGACCGTCCAGATCTGTGAGCCGTCCGCCGACCATCGGATGCACGCGCAGCCCTGCGTCTCAAAGAGCAGATGCTCGTTCGTGCCATCCGAGTCCACGGTGAAGTAGCGCTCGACTTTGTCCGGGTCGACACGCATATAGGCGATCCTGCCGGGCGGGACCTTCGAAATCTCGAGCGACGAGCGCGGAGATGGCGAACTCGCGGCGCCTGGGAAGGCGTCGCCGCTGGCCGGCCTGCCGTCGCTGGCGCCGCAACCAGCGAGGGCGATGGCGAGAACTATGGTAACGACTCTCATCTGACGGGCCTCCTTACCTCACCCAGCAAAGGCGAGGGGCCCGAGGCGTTTCGTTCCATCTCCGATCGAATCCGAGGCGCAGCCTGCTATCGCCATTCGACGCGCCGTATACCATCCACCGCAGACGGGTCCGGGAGCCCCCAAGCCGCGGTCGCAGGACCGCGGATCCCGGCCCGCGCTAGGAGGTCTTCGTGGGCATCATCGCGTGGATCGTGCTCGGCGCCATCGCGGGCTTCATCACGAACTTGATCATGGGCGGAACCGGTGGGGTGGTCACGACGATCATCCTCGGTATCGTCGGAGCGGTCGTGGGCGGGTTCCTGGCCGGCAACGTGCTCGGCGTGGCCGATGTGACCGGCATCAACGTCGAGAGCATCGTCGTGTCGGTCATCGGGGCGGTCATCGTGGTCGCGATCTACCGAGGCATGCAGGGCCGCCGGGCGGTCTGAACGTCGGCGGCGAGATCTTCGCCGCCACGGATCGCCTGGACCGGTTCGGAGCGAGGGGATGATCGACCTTGCCCGCTGAGGAACAGCCGACTCCACCGGCGGCGTCCCTGCTACCTGCCGGCCTCGTCTTCGCAGACACGTACTCGCGGTTCGCCGCGTACTGGCTCGATAGCATCCTGCTCAGCGCCCTGATCTCCATTCCGCCGGCCCTCCTCGGCCTGTTCGACTACGCGTCCACCTACCCGCCCGAGCCGATGCCAAGGGCGACGTTCATCGGCACCACGATCTTCGGTGTGGCGGGGCAGGCGGCGTACTTCCTGTGGTTCTGGACCGGCGGACGCCGCGCGACACCTGGGCAACGCGCATTCAACATCCAGGTCGGGAACGCCTTCGACGGTCAGCCACTGACGATGTCGCAGGCCATCGCGCGCTGGTTCGCGATGGGCTGGTGGGTCACCCTGGTCATCCTGCTGCCGTTCCTTGCCCTGGCCGTCGTCGCCTACGCAGCAAGCGTCGTCTGGTGGCTCGTCCTGGGTATCTCGATGATCGTCAGCCCGACGAAGCAGGGGATCCACGACCGCATCGCTCGCTCCGCGCTGGTTCGGCCGGCCGGCCCGACAAGTCGGTGGGCGATCGGGTGTGTCTGGCTGTACATCGTGCTCGTCGTCTTCGCGGTCGTGATGCTGCTTCTCCTCTTCATGTTGCTCCAGAGCATCCGCAATTCTGGGTTCGCTCCCCCCGGACCGGATCCGTTCGATATCTTCGGCGCGCAGATCCGGGAGCTCTGGCCGTATTGACGGTCCGTAGAATGGAAGCCTCGCAGGGAAGGGGAGGACGATGACCCAGCCGCCCGACGATCGCCCACAGCGGCCAGACGAGCCCGAAGGCGAGGCCGCCCCAGAGAACGCACCGACCGTCGCCTGGACGCCTCCCGACGCCGAGTCGGAGCGGCCGCCCGAGGAGGGCGGCGTCGGCTATGCGTCGATGCCGGAAGGCTCCGACCCGACCAACCCGGCTCCCGCCGAGCCGCGGGAGCCGTCGCCTGAACCGCAACCGGCCGACGAGCCCGCCGTTCCGACAGCGCCTGCCCCGACGCCCGGCGGACCGATCATCAGCGCAACGCCCACCCCGCCCGAGAGCGGGTGGCAGACGCCCGGCCAACCTGCAGCGCCCGGGGTGCCGCCGCCCCCGCCCCCAGGCGGAGGCTGGGACGTGCCCACCGCCGCTGCGGCGATGCCCCAGCAGGAGGGCTATGTCATCGCGGGCGTGGGAGCGCGCGTCGTCGCGTGGCTGATCGATGTCACGATCTCGGGGATCATCCCAGCCGCCCTGGCATTCCTGGTCGTGGACTGGTCGGGCATCATCCGCCAGTCCCTCGAGCAGGCACAGCTGGATCCGACCGGCCAGCTATCGGCAGACGCGTACACGATCCCGATCACGCTCGACTACATCCTCGTGACGCTGATCGGGGTCGGCATCCAGTTCCTGTACTTCGTCGGGTTCTGGACGAGCCGTTGGCGCGCCACGCCCGGGATGATCGGGCTGAAGATGCGCGTCGTCGACGAGCGGACCGGCGGCACCTTGAGTGTCACCCAGGCCACGAAGCGATGGATCGCGCTCGGCTGGCCGTTAGCGCTCCTTGCTCTCTTGCCCGCACTCCAAGCGGTCCAGGGCCTGATCCAGTTCGGTCTGACGGTCTTCCTGTTCTTCACGACCGTCACCAACGACCGTAGGCAGGGCCTGCACGACAAGTGGGCGAACTCGCTGGTCATCCGCTCGGTGACGAGCGGGAATGGCGCCACGTTCGTCGGCTGCCTGGTATGGGGCGTGCTGGTGATCCTGCTGACCTTCGTGGTGGTCACGGTGTTCCTCGCCGCGGCGATGCCGTTCATCCAGGAGTACATCGAGCAGAACCCGCAACTCGCATGACGGACGAGCGACCGGGCTCGCCCGATCCGCTCGAACCGACCGGACCGTCGACGCCGGCTGACCCCGGCGCCGACACCGCCCCATACGCTCCGCCGCCGGCGCCGCCCGCGGCTCCGCCCGAACCAACGCCGCCGCCGCCCGCCTCACCACCGACATCGGGCTGGTCCCCGCCGGTCCTCCCGCGGCAGGAGGTCGCACCAGGGTTGGTGTTCTCCGACACGCCATCCCAATTCGTCGCGTATCTGATCGACCTGTTCCTGATCGGGATCGCGACCACGATCATCGCCGAGCCGTTCGGCTGGAACGTCGTGGTAGAAGCCAATTCGACGCAGCCGATCGATCTCGGCGCCACGCTCGTGAACACCGAGTACTCGATCCTCGCCGTCGTCATCGGGGGTCTGTACTTCGTCGCATCGTGGTCGGGTGGCCGGCGGGCGACCCTCGGCCAGCGCCTGTTCAACATCCAGGTCGGGAATGCCTTCGATGGACGTCCGCTGTCGCTGGAGCAAGCCATCCGCCGCTGGCTTGGGCTCGGCGACTTCCTGAACCTCTTCGGGTTCACGCCGGCGCTGGCGCTACTTTCGACAGGCCTGCTGTTCATCTGGAACATCGTGCTGCTGATCACCGCCGCCACGAGCCCCACCAAGCAGGGTCTCCACGATCGCCTCGCGAATTCGGCCGTCGTTCGACCGACCACCGCCGGGACCGGCCTCGCCTACGGCTGCCTGGCGCTGGTCGTGGTGCTGGTCGTCGTCGCGTTGCTGAGCATCGTCGCCCTCATCTTCCTCGGCGCCCAGGTGAGCTCGATCCTGTCCGAGGTCGGAGAGTCCGTCTGACGCGATCGATGGGCGAACCGCCGGACACCAAGGAGATCGAACGCTTCGGCGACATGGATCCGGCCGCATTCCGCGCGGCCGCCCACGCTGTGGTCGATCTCATGGCCGACTACCTCGAGACCGTCGAGACTCGAGCGGTCTTCCCGCCGATCGAACCCGGCACGCTGCGCCCTAGCTTCCCAGGCACGCCTCCCGAGTCCCCGGAGTCGATCGACGCGATCCTTGCCGACTACACGGAGCTCGTCGTCCCGAACGCCACGCACTGGCAGCACCCGGGGTTCATGGCGTACTTCCCGACGACCGCGTCCGGCCCCGGGATCCTTGGAGAGATGCTCACCGCGGTCCTCGGACAGAACCCGATGCTGTGGCGGACCTCGCCGATCGGCACCGAGCTCGAGGAGGTCGTGGTGGACTGGCTGCGGCGCGGTCTCGGCCTGCCCGACGGGTTCGACGGCCTGCTGACCGACACGGCGTCGACGTCATCGCTGATCGCGCTCGCCGCAGCGCGGGAAGCGGCCGGTCTGGACGTTGCTGCGCGTGGACTGGCCGGGCGGGCGGACCTTCCCGCCGTCCGCGTGTACGCCTCGCAAGAGGCCCACAGCTCCATCGAGAAGGCGTGCATGACGCTCGGGATCGGCCGCGAGGGGCTCGTCAGGATCGCGGTCGATGACGCCTTCGCGATGCGGCCCGACGCGCTCCAGGCAGCCATCGCCGCCGATCGCGACGCCGGGCTACGGCCGATCGCCGTCGTAGCCACGATCGGGACGACCTCGTCGACCTCAGTCGATCCGGTGGAGCAGATCGCCGCCGTCGCCGAGCGCGAGGGCCTCTGGCTGCACGTCGACGCGGCGTATGCCGGGGTCGTGGCGCTCATCCCGGAGCGCAGATCGCCGTTCGCGGGTTGGGAGCGCGCCGACTCGATCGTCGTGAACCCGCACAAGTGGCTCTTCACCCCGCTGGACGCGTCGTTGCTGCTGACGCGGCGGATGGACAACCTGCGGGCGGCGTTCAGCCTCGTCCCGGAGTACCTCCGCACGCTCGATCGCGATGCACCGGTCCGCGACTACAACGAGTATCAGCCGCAGCTCGGCCGCCGATTCCGGGCGTTGAAGCTGTGGATCCAGCTGCGCTGGTTCGGGCTCGACGGCCTGCGCCGGCGCATCGAGCGCCACATCGCGATGGCCGAGACCTTCGCCGGCTGGGTCGACGCGGCCCCCGACTGGCAGCGCCTCGCACCGGTCCCGTTCTCGACGGTCTGCTTCCGCTGGAACCCGGGCTCGGGCGCGATCGAGGCGGAGCTCGACGAGCGCAACGCGTCGATCATGGACACCGTGAACCGCACCGGCGAGGTCTTCCTGTCCCACACCCGACTGGATGGCCGGTTCGTGATCCGCCTGGCGGTCGGCAACCTGCGCACGGAGCCGAGGCATGTCGAGCGCGCCTGGGACCTGCTTCGTGAGGCGGCCGCGGGATGACGTCCCGACCGGACGAACGCGACGTCCAGTTCTTCGAGCGCCCCGAGCAGCTACGCGATTGGTTCGATGCCAACCACGACACCGCCGCCGAGCTGTGGCTCGGCTATCACAAGAAGTCGACCGGTCGACCGACGATCAGCTGGTCGGAAGCGGTCGACGAAGCGCTCTGCGTCGGCTGGATCGATAGCGTCCGCTACTCCCTCGACGAGGAGCGATCCGCGCAACGATTCACGCCGCGCCGCAAAGGCAGCATCTGGAGCGCGATCAACGTTCAGAAGGTCGCCGAGCTGACCGAGCAGGGACGGATGCGCAAGGCCGGTCTGGCCGCCTTCGAGGCGCGTTCCGCCGAGAAGACTGCGATCTACTCGTACGAGCGGGAGGTGGCCGCGCTCACCGATGACGAGCTGGCGGCTATCAAGGCGGACCCGGCCGCCTGGGCCGACTGGGAACGTCGTCCGCCGTCATACCGCAAGGGGATCACCCACTGGATCTCGAGCGCCAAACAGCCGGAGACGCGGGCCCGGCGGCTGGATGCCCTGATCGTCGCGTCCGCGGCGGGCGAACCGGTCGGCCCCATGCGCGGCCCGCGATCTCGCCGCTGAGCCTGCTCCCGCCGAGGCGTCAGGCCGATTCCGCGCGCTGCTTGAGGCCGTTGACGAACGTGTCGAACGACGGCTGCAGGTCGGGCATGCTCCGCCACATCATCCCGAGCAGCGGGCCGCTGTACTCCTCGCGCATGTGGAACCGCGTGGCGCCGTCACCTTGCCGGGCGAGGGTGTAGGTGCGGACGCCCTTGAAGAGGCCGAGCGGCATGCCGCCGCTGAACACCAGCTTCGAGCTCGACTCGAAGGTCGTGACCTTGACCGGGAACGCGCGGCCGGGCGCCACCTTCGAGTGGATCGTGATCGTCTCGCCGGGCGCGATCCGGCCGTCGACCTTGTCCACGCCAGACTCCCAGGTGGACCAGCCGGGCGCGTCGGTCAGGATCGACCAGATCCGGTCCGGCGTCGCGTTGATGACCGTTCCCGCCTCGTAGGCTCGCATCGGCCCGCTCCTCCTCGTTTCGACCGTGCCGGTCGGAGGGCGAATGGTAACAGTTCGGTTACCGACCGTGGGGCGGGCTTCTGCCGACGGGCGTCGGTTAGGCTGCACCGCGATGACGTCACGGTCGCTCCAGACGCTGGGACTCGGCGTGTTGATCGCAGTCGCCATGCCACTGGCCTATCTGGTCCTGTCGTTCCTGATCGGGTCTGGGCTGGTCGCAGCGCCGACCGGCACGGTCAACGACGCCCTCAAGTCACTTGGGCTGAATGCGACCGTCGGGTTCGTGCTTGCGGCGCTCGGGCTCTCGATGATCGGCCGAGGGGCCGGGATCCGGAACGTGTGGGCGTGGACAGCACTCGCCGTCATCGGGCTGCCCTTGATCGCCGTCGTCTGGTTCTTCGGTTACGCGACCCTGGGCGGTGCAACGGGTAGTCCATTCTGAGCCAGCCACCGCAACGTCTGCCCCAGTATCATCGCGGCCATGCCGCCGATCTCTGAGCTGACCCGGATCGAGCCCGCCCACCTCGACAGGCTCGAGCGGCAAGGCACGTTCACGACCGGGCTCCTGCTGGAGCGGTCCGAGACGCCGACCCGCCGTCAATATCTCGCCGACCAGGTCGACGCCACGGTCAACGACGTCCTCGAATGGCGCGACGAGGCCCTGATGCTGAACCTGGCGAGCTTCGGGCCGGCCGACCACGAGCTGCTCATCCAGGCCGAGATCGACGGACTGCGCGACATCCTCGACCTGCCACTTGACGAGTTCACGGTGCGCCTGTCCCGCGCAGCGACCGAGCTGAAACGCGAACCGCCCGACGACCTCACGATCTCGGGCTGGTGGGAGCAGGCAAAGACCCTCGAGGAGGAGTAGCGCGCAGCCGGGCTACGATGCCCCCGTGCGCACCCTTTCGACCCGGATCGGCGATGGCTGGATCGCGCTCGCCACGGCGCTGACGATAGTCGCCGTGATATTGCCGCTCTTCCTCAACCCGATCTGGATCGCCTTCGAGCAGGGCCGTGCCCAGGCGACGGCGTGGACCGGCTTTACCGAACGGCAGCTCCGCCAGGCGACCGACTCGATGCTCGCCGACCTCGTGTTCGGGCCGCCGGCGTTCGACGCCACGGTCGATGGCACGCCGGTCCTCAACGACCGTGAGCGAGCGCACATGCGCGATGTGCGCGGCGTGTTCATCGGGTTCTTCGTAGCTGCGCTCGTCGCGGCGATCGGGGCACTCGCTGTCGCAGCCCGCCGGCGCAAGGACGAGCGGCGTCACTCGTGGCGGGCCGTACGGACCGGAGCGATCGGGCTCACGGTCGCGCTCGTGATCGGCGGCGCGATCTCGTTCGTGGCGTTCGGGGCGCTGTTCGAGGTCTTCCACCAGCTCTTCTTCGCCGGCGGGTCGTACACGTTCGACCCATCGACCGAGCGGCTGGTGCAGCTGTTCCCGTTCCGGTTCTGGCAGGAGACCGCCATCGCGGTCGGTGCAGTGTGCATCGCGCTCGCCGTCGTCGTGGCGGTGGTCGCGAGCCGGCGGTCGGCGGCCGACCAGATCGTGCCCGCATCCGCGACGCTCGAAGGCTCACGCCCGTGAACAAGGATCGCCTGCTGACCGTCGAGGAGGCGCAGGAGCGGGTCTTCGCTGCCATCGCCGGCCCGACCGAGCCCGAGCTCGCCTGGCTCTCCGAGGCGCTTGGCCGGGTCGCCGCTGCGCCCGTCGCGAGCCCGCTGGCGCTCCCTCCGTGGGACAACTCGGCGATGGACGGGTACGCGATCCGCACCGCGGATGTCGCCGCTGCCCGGGAGGACCAGCCAGCCACGCTCGAGGTCATCGGCGAGGTCCGTGCGGGTCAGCCACCCGATACGGAGGTGCGCCGCGGAACCGCCGTCCGGATCGCCACGGGCGCCCCCGTGCCACCCGGCGCCGACGCGGTGATCCCCGTGGAGCTGACGACACCCCTCGACGCGGCCGGGGCCGTGGCCGGCGAGCGCGGCCGAGATGCCACCGGCCCACTACCGGCCGGGATCGCCGCGCACGCCGCCGTGAACGTCGGTGGCTCGATCCGGCGGCAGGGGAGCGATCTGGCGGCCGGCACCCAGATCATCGACGCGGGCACCGTCCTGACACCGGCGGTCATCGGTCTCGCGGCCGGCGTCGGCCTCGAGAACGTGTATGTCCATCGCCGCCCGAACGTCAGCATCCTTGCGACCGGTGACGAGGTGCGTGCCCGTGGCACCACCCTTGGCCCGGCCGGAATCCCGGATGCGAACGGACCCGCGCTGTTGGCGATGGTCGAAGCAGCCGGCGGCTACCCGAGCACGCTGGGTATCGCCGCGGACCGCTTCGATGACGTCCGGGCGCGGCTGTGTGCCGGGCTCCTCGGCGGCGCCGAGGCCATCATCGTGTCGGGTGGGGTCTCCGTCGGCCCGTACGACGTCGTCCGTGAGGCATTCGAGGAGTTCGGTGAGATCGACCTGTGGCGCGTCGCGGTCCAGCCTGGCAAGCCGTTCGCGTTCGGCACGGCACGTGCGCCGGGCGACGACGGCTCGGATCCCGACCGACGTCCGACGCTGCTGTTCGGCCTGCCCGGCAACCCCGTGTCGACGTTCGTGACGTTCGAACTCTTCGTTCGACCAGCGCTGCGCCGCCTTGGCGGCTATCGCGACGCCGACCTCAACCGCCCGGTCGACCGGGCCGTGTTGACCGAGGATGTCACCAAGAGCGCCGGTCGCCGTGGCTTCATCCGCGTCATCGCTGATCGCGACGAGCGTGGCACCCCGCGACGGGATGCGCGCGGGCGGGTGCCGGTGCGGCTCGCGGGTGGCGCCGGCGGCCAGGGCAGCCACGTCATGTCGGCGCTCGCCACGGCCGACGCGCTAGCCGTCATCCCCGAGGCAGACGATGCACTGCGCGCCGGCTCTGACGTCGAGCTCTGGTGGCTCGACCGCGCCTGACTCGTCGGCCGAGCGCTCCGCCCGTCGACCGGGCCGCTATCCTCGGACCGTGATGGATCCCAAGGCCGGACGCTCGTCGACTCCCCGCGCCGAGCGACGGCGTCTGTCCCACGTCGATCGGACCGGGCGACCGCGCATGGTCGATGTCTCGAACAAGCCAGTGACCGCGAGGCGGGCCGTGGCAGAGGCGATGGTCACGATGTCGGACGAGACATTGAGCCTGGTCATCGACGGCGGCGGCCCGAAAGGCGACGTGCTCGGGGTCGCCGAGCTGGCCGGGGTCATGGGCGCAAAACGGACCAGCGAGCTGATCCCGCTGTGCCATCCGCTGCCGCTCACCGACCTGCAGGTCACGATCACGCCGGACCGAGCGTCGAGCGGCCTGCGCATCCGTGCCGAAGCCGCCACGACCGGTCAGACCGGGGTCGAGATGGAGGCGATGACGGCCGTATCGATCGCAGCCCTGACCGTGTACGACATGGTCAAGGGCGTCGAACGCGGCGTCACGATCGGCGGCGTTCGGCTCATCGCCAAGTCGGGTGGCAAGAGCGGCGATTGGGTGCGCACGGAGCGCGACGCGGCTCCCGGTGGGGCGGCGGCACGGCGCCCGGGCGCTCGCGCTGCCGGCCGGATCACCAGGTCGGCCAAGCCCGGCGGTCGCGCGGCAGGACGCCGAAGCGGATGAAGCGCGCGCTCGTCATCACGGCCAGCGACCGCGTGAACGAGGGCGTCCGCGAGGACACATCGGGGATCGGCGTCGGCGAGCGGCTCGAGGCGCTCGGGTTCACTGTCCAGCGCGCAGTGCTGCCGGATGAGCGCGAAGCACTGACCCACGTGTTGCGCGCCTCGGCCCAGACCCATGACCTGATCGTGACGACCGGTGGCACAGGCTTGACGCCTCGAGACGTAACGCCGCAGGCGACGCGCGACGCCATCGACTACGACGTGCCCGGTCTCGCCGAAGCCATGCGGGCGACCGGCCGGCTGTCGACGCCGTATGCCGACCTGTCGCGCGGGGTGGTCGGGGTCATCGGTCACGCGCTAGTCATCAACCTGCCCGGCAGCCCCAAGGGTGCCCTCGAGTCGCTGGTGGCAATCGAAGCCGTCCTCGACCATGCGCTCGAGACGCTGGCCGGGCCCTTCGACCACGACGCATGACGCTCTTCGGCCCGTTCGCCGACGTTCCGTTCTACCCGGTCGTCTTCCCGGTGTTCTGGGGCGCGGTCGTGGTGTTCGTGCTGGCGATGGCGCGCCACTTGCGCGTGTTCACGGCGGTCCGCGCGGAGGGCCCCAGCCCGCTCTCCGACATCCCGCGCCGCTTCGTCGGCCTGATCGAGTACGCGTTCATCCAGACGAAGATGTTCAAGGACTGGCGCGCCGGGCTGCTGCACGCGGGTATCTTCTGGGGTTTCGTCCTCCTGACGATCGGGACCGCCAACGTCGTCACGGGCGGCGTCATCGAGCAGGTCCTGTCGATCCCGTTCGATGGCGTCATCTGGACGATCGTCAGCGCCATGCAGAACGTCGTCGCGGTCATCGTCCTCGTATCGATCGCCTGGGCGTTCGTGCGGCGCCTGATCACCAAACCGCGGCGCCTGACGTACAACCGAGACGCGCTGATCATCCTGTCGATGATCGGTGGGGTCGTGGCGACCGAGGTGCTGGCCGAAGCGTTCGAGTTCGCGGCCCATGGCGATCAACCGGGTGCGTTCGTGTCCGCGGCGCTGGCCGGCCCGTTGCGCGGCGCAGCCACGCCGGAGACGCTCGACACGTGGTTCGCCGTGTTCTGGTGGGCGCACATCGTGCTGGTCGCCGCATTTCTGATCTACCTGCCCTTCAGCAAGCACCTCCACATCGCGACCAGCTTCCCGAACATCTGGTTCCGCAAGCTCGCACCACGCGGCGAGCTGCCGAAGATGGACCTCGAGGACGAGAACGCGACGTTCGGCCTGAAATCGCTGCAGGACCTCGGCTGGAAGGACCTGCTCGACGGCTTCACCTGCACCGAGTGCGGTCGGTGCCAGCAGGCCTGCCCGGCCTGGAACACCGGCAAACCGCTCAACCCCAAGACCTTCATCATGGGTATCCGCGACATGTCGGTCGAGGCCGAGCACGGGCTCAACCTGATCCCGAACTCGCCGATCGTGCGTGAGACTTACGGCCTCGACGACGCTCGTCCCGCCGCGGCCGCGATGGCCAAGCCGATCGTCGACGACGCGATCCCGTTCGACGCCGTCTGGGACTGCGTCACTTGTGGCGCCTGCGTCGAGGCCTGCCCGGTCCTCATCGAGCACGTCGACAAGATCGTTGGGCTGCGCCGGAACCTGGTCCTCGAGGAGTCGCGCTTCCCGCAGGAGCTCACCGCGGCGTTCCGCGCGATGGAAGGGCAGGGCAACCCGTGGGGTCAGCCTGCATCTCAGCGGATGGACTGGGCGAAGCCGTTGCCCTTCGAGGTGTCGACGGTCGCGTCGCTGGCCACTGACGGCGGCCTCGACGATCTCGAGGTGCTGTATTGGGTCGGCTGCGCGGCGGCGTTCGATCCGCGCAACCAGAAGGTCGCTCGCGCCGTGGCCACCTGTCTCCACGCCGCCGGCGTGTCGTTCGCCGTGCTCGGGCAGGAAGAGTCGTGCACCGGCGACCCGGCGCGGCGGATGGGCAACGACTACGTCTTCCAGATGCTCGCGTCGACGGCGGTCGAGACCCTGAACCGCTACCGGATGGGCGAGCGGACGATCGTCACGGCCTGCCCGCACTGCTTCAACACGATCGCCAACGAGTATGGCCAGCTCGGCGGAGCGTTCCGGGTCGTCCATCACTCGACGTTCCTCGCCGAGCTCGTCTCGTCCGGCCGCCTCGCGACCCTGCCCGAGGACGCCGCGTCGTCGACCGGTGACCATCGACCGGGCAGCGTGACGGTGCACGACTCGTGCTACCTCGCACGCTACAACAACGTCATCGAGGCGCCCCGATCCGTGCTTGGTGCGGCCGGCGTGGCGCTCACCGAGATGCCGAAGAGCGGCAAAGACACGTTCTGCTGCGGCGCCGGCGGTGGCCGGATGTGGATGGAGGAGACGCGCGGGACGCGCATCAACGAGGAGCGCACCCGCCAGGTGCTCGAAACCGGCGCATCGACGGTGGCGACCGCGTGTCCGTTCTGCATGGTGATGATGACCGACGGCCTGGCCGCGGCCGACGGCGGCAGCGCCGTCCGGGCGATGGATATCAGCGAGGTGCTGGCGGCCCGGATCGCGTCGGTCCCCGAGGACCGGCGGCTGCCGGTCGTGTGACGTGGACGCCACGACCGACTGGGAAGGGCTCGTGGCGACGATGCTCGCCGATGGCGCCGCGACCTATGGGAATGAGGGTGGCGCGCAACGCGCCTTCGGCTCGACGTCGCTCAAGACGGACGGGAAGATCTTCGCGATGCTGGTCAAGGACCGGCTAGTCGTGAAGCTGCCGGCCGCTCGCGTCGAGGGATTGGTCGCGGAGGGCGTCGGCGAGCGGTTCGATCCGGGGCACGGGCGGATCCAGAAGGAATGGCTGTCCGTCACCGGCGCAGATCGCGATCAGTGGCACGCCCTGGCGACCGAGTCGGAGGCGTTCGTCGCGAAACGGAAGCGGTCATGACCGATACTGAGCTGCCCGAGCTGACCGATCACGAGGCGCAGAACCGCGCATCGTGGAACGCCGACAGCGACGATTACCAGGCCCGCCACGGGGAGCAGCTCGCGTCGAGCACCGGGCTCGCATGGGGCACCTACCAAGTCCCAGAAGCGGAGTTGCGAGTGCTCGGCGACGTGGCGGGCAAGGACATCCTGGAGCTCGGCTGCGGCGCGGCGCAGTGGTCGATCGCGCTCGCCAAGGTGGGCGCTCGGCCGGTCGGCATCGACCTATCCGAGCGCCAGCTCGAGCACGCTCGTCGGCTGATGGCGGAGGCCGGCGTCGAGTTCCCGCTCATCCACGGGAGCGCCGAGAACGTGCCGCTGCCTGATGCCTCGTTCGACATCGTCTTCTGCGACCACGGCGCGATGACGTTCGCCGATCCGTATCGCACGGTCCCCGAGGCTGCGCGGCTGCTCCGGCCGGGCGGGCTGTTCGCGTTCAACCATGGAACACCGATCGAAACCATCGCGTGGCCGCTCGACGCGGACCACGTAGGCGATCGTCTGGTCCTCGACTACTTCGGGATGCATCGCGTGGATGACGGCGAGGCGTCGACGTTCAACCTGCCCTACGGCGAGTGGATCCGGCTGTTCCGCGCGAACGGCTTCGTGATCGAAGACCTGATCGAGCCGCGACCCGCGGAGGGCGCGACCAGTTCGTACCGGAACGCGGACGAGACCGCGTGGGCCCGCCGCTGGCCAGCCGAGGAGATCTGGCGGGTCCGGAAGGCGTAGGACGTCGGTGCTCCGAAGCACGTTCGAAACCGATCGCGCGATCGCAGCGTTCCTGATCGTCGGGACCGTGTTCCTGCTTCTGGAGCTGGCATTCCCCGGATGGTCGAGGCCGTTCGAGGGCTATTTCGACTGGGGCGGCGCGCAGATCGTGGGCACCGGTGCGTGGATGGCGATCTGCATCCAGATCCTTGTCGCGGCGATCGTCAGCTGGCGCCGATAGGGTCGGCAGGCATGGGCCGGTCGTGGACGACCGAACGGCGAACGAACGGCCCGCCGAGCGCATTCAGGCGCCGAACTGATCACCGTGTGACTGAGGCGACGAACGAAGGCCTGAGTTCGATCGTCCAGCCGTCGGTTCCGTCATGGGGTGAACGCCGGCCCTGGCCGGCGCGACTGTCAGTCGCGTTTCGGAGCCGAAGGCGCTGCGTCGCTTCGTTTCGGGGCAGATTCGCGACCGTGAGTCGCGAACCGGGGCCGAGGACGCTCCTGCGAGCCGCTTCATCTCGAAAACGTGCCTGGGAGTCGCGCTCTGGGTCCGGGTAGCGCGACGGCCGCGGACCCTACCCGGGTAGGCGTTTGCCGCAGTTCAGGCAGTTCGAATCGGTGACGAGGTTGCCGGTGCCGCACGACCGGCAGCGCTTCATGCCCTCGGTGCTGGTCGCGAAGGGAGACTCGCGGGTCGCCTCCTCCCTCGAGTGCCGTTCCCGTCGCAGGATCGCCAGGACCGCGAGTATCCCGATGAGGGACGCGATGACCACGGCGAGGAGCTGGGTCGTCTGATCCACCGGAGCCCTCCGAACGTCAGGCGCCGACCCCCGTGGCGGCGCGAACGTCCCGCGCGAAGGGTAGTACGCCGTCGGGTTCGCCGGATAGACCGGCGAACGACCTATCCCAGCGAGGCGAAGACCCAGCGCCCGTCGCGGACGCCGTTCTGCAGGGGCTCGATCAGGCTCGCGACCACGGCCTGGGGCACGTACGGCGCGGACCATTGGACCGGGGCGGCCATCGCACGGCGGACTTCCTTGACGAGGATCGTGACTTCCTCGGGCGCCAGCACGACGTACTCGCACGGCGACGCCGTCTCCTCCCCGCAGCGACGACCGGTCAGCAGGAGCGGCAACATCGCGCCGCCGCCACCGCGCCCGAGCAGCTCATCGATGACTGCAGCGCCGACACCATCCGGCGACTCCGCTCGCATCGCGATCACATCCCAGAACCCGACATCCGAGAATGCCGCCAAGACGATGTCGTCGGCCGTTCGCGCGGATCGCGCATCGAACCCCTCGTACGAGAAGCCCGACTCGAGGAGTGCCCGCGCCACCTCCGGGTCGCTCGGTGGCCCGAAATCGTCGGACCCCGTGCCGACCAGGTCGACGAATGCATCGAGCTCGCGCTCGTGGCCACCGCCCAGCAACCGTGCCAGAGCGTCCGGCTCGAAGCTCGCGAACCACCAGGCAAACGACATCGATCCCCCTGAAGTTGGACGCGCAGTCTCGCATACGCGATCGGCGCCCCGACGCGTCCGGACTGCGCGGTACGATGCCGTCGGTGACCACCGAGAGCCGCGCCCACAGGCCCTTCCGCCTCACCGAAGAGCAGGAGATGCTCCGCGACGCCGTCAGGGTGTTGGCCGACGATCGTGTGGCGCCCCGCGCGGCCGAGATCGACAAGAGCGGCGAGTTCCCCGAGGACATGCGGCGCCTGCTCGCCGACCACGACATCCTGGCCCTGCCGTTCCCGACCGAGCACGGCGGCCTCGGCGGGGAGCTGCTGACCGTCTGCCTCGCGGTCGAGCAACTCAGCCGGGCGTGCGCGACGACCGGGCTGATCCTGGCGGTGCAGGAGCTCGGCTCGCTGCCGATCACGCTCGCCGGTACGCCCGAGCAGCGGGCGCGCTGGTTCCCGAAGCTCGCCATCGGCGAACAGCTCATCGCATTCGCCCTGACCGAGGCCGAGGCCGGCTCGGACGCGGCGGCCGCGCGCACGACCGCGCGCCGCGACGGCGACGACTATGTCATCGATGGCTCGAAGCGCTTCATCAGCCAGGGCTCGGTCGCCGATCTCGTGGTCGTCTTCGCCGTCACTGCGCCCGATGCACCCAGACATCAGCGGCTCAGCGCATTCGTCGTCGAGGTCCCCGCGGATGGCTTCGCGGTCGCGCGGCTCGAGCACAAGATGGGCATCCGCGGCAGCCCGACGGCCGAATTGACGTTCTCGAACCTGCGCGTGCCCGGCGCGAACCGCCTCGGCGAGGAGGGCGACGGCTGGAGCATCGCGATGCGGACGCTCGATCGGAGCCGGCCGGCGATCGCGGCACAGGCCGTCGGCATCGCACAGGGTGCGCTCGAGGTCGCGACGGCGTACGCGCGCGACCGCAAGCAGTTCGGCCAGCGCATCGGCGACCTCCAGCAGATCGCCGCGATGCTGGCCGACATGGACGCCGGCACCGAGGCTGCTCGACAGCTCCTCTACAAGGCGTGCATCGAGATCGATGCCGGGGCGCCCGACGCCAGTCGGTGGTCGGCGCTGTGTAAACTCGTGGCCGGTGACACCGCCATGCGCGTCACGACCGACGCGGTACAGGTGCTCGGGGGCTACGGCTACATCGACGAGTTCCCGGTCGAACGGATGATGCGTGACGCCAAGATCACGCAGATCTACGAGGGAACGCAGCAGATCCAACGGCTCGTGATCGCACGATCCCTGCTCGGCAAGGGGTGATCGGGCGGCGCCCAACGGAGGTTCGATCGGCACGTGCGCATCGTCGTCCTCACGAAGCCCGTCCCGGACCCGGCGTCCGGCGGGGAACGACTCGGGCCGGACGGCCGGCTCGATCGGGCGAACAGCCCGGCCGTCGTCAACGGCAACGACGAATACGTGCTGGAGAAGGCGCTCAAGCTGATCGAGGCGGCCGGCGAGGGCGAGGTCGTCCTGCTGACCATGGCCCCGGCCAACGCGCCCGAGACGATGCGCAAGGCACTGGCGATGGGCGCCACGAGCGGCGTGCTGATCACCGACCCCGCGATCGAGGGCTCCGACACCGTCGCGACGACGCGGATCCTGGCCGCGGCGCTCAAGACGCTCGAATTCGACCTGGTGTTCGCCGGGGTCGATACCTCGGACGGGACGTCCGGGCTGGTCGCACCCGGCGTGGCGGCACTGGCCGGGCTGCCGTACCTGTCATACGCTGCGACCATCGAGCCCGATCCGGCGGCGCGCAAGGTGCGGGTCAACCGCATCACGTCGGGCGGCTATGAGGTGCTTGAGGCGCCGATGCCGGCGCTGATCTCCGGCACCCAGGCACTGGGTGAGCCGCGCTACCCGTCGCTCAAGGGGATCATGGCCGCGCGGCAGAAGGAGATCCGCACGATCGGGCTATCCGACCTGAGCATCGAGCCGTCGTCGGTCGGGTTGGCCGGCACGACGACGAAGGTCGTCGACTCGCGTGCGCCGGAGCCGCGCGGGGCGACCAAGGTCGTGCGGGAGGCGCCCGATGAAGCCGCCCGCCAGGTGGTCGCCCTCCTCGCCGAACGGCGGATCATCTGATGGCGGGCATCCTGATACACGGCGAGATCGCCCCCGACGGCACGCTCGCCAAGCTCAGCACGGAGGTCGCGACGCTGGCGCGCGCCATCGCAGCGGAGACCGGCGGCGCCGAGGTCACCGGCATCGTCGTCGGCGCCGATCCGAGCGCCGCGGCCGACGAGCTCGCGAAGTTCGTGCCGAAGGTGCTGACCGTCACCGAGCCGACGACCGCCGATCACGCGGCGGGCATGATCGTCGCCCAGCGGATCGCCGCGCTCATCGAGGCGCAGCAACCCGACATCGTCATGACCGGTGCAGGACCGGAAGGCCGCGACCTCGCCGGCGCACTGTCGGCGCTTACGGGCTGGGGCGTCCTGGCGAACGCGACCGCGGTCAAGGGCGCCAAGGACGGGCCGGTCGCGACGCACTCGGTATTCGGCGGCAAGCTCATCACCGACAGCGCACTGGCCGATGGCAAGGGCATCATCACGGTCCGTCCCAACAGCGTCACCGCCGAGCCGGCGGCCTCCGCGGGCACGGTCGAGGCCGCGACGGTGGCTGGTTCGCTGGAGCAACCCGCGGTGCCGATCGTCGACAGGCTGGAAGCGGACACCAAGGCGGCTTCGATCGACGACGCCCGGATCATCGTGGCCGGTGGTCGCGGCGTGGGTGGTCCGGAGGGGTTCGGGTTGATCAATGACCTTGCGGGTGCTCTCGGCGGCGCCGTCGGGGCTACCCGAGCGGCGGTCGATTCTGGCTGGATTCCCTATAGCCAGCAGATCGGCCAGACCGGCAAGATCGTCAAGCCGCAGCTCTATCTCGCGATGGGGATCAGCGGCGCGATCCAGCACAAGGTCGGGATGCAGACCGCTTCGACCATCATCGCCGTGAACCGGGATCCGGACGCACCCATCGCCGACTTCGCCGACATGATCGTCATCGGCGACCTCGTCGAGGTCGGCAACGCCCTGCTCGCCGAGCTGCGGGCACGGAACAGCTGAGTAGTTGCGTCTTCCGATGACGCTCCTCGAGCTGACCGTCCTGCTGCCGGTCGCCGCCTTCGTCGCGCTTGCCCTCGGGGTCCTGGTCGTGCTCCGCCGGGCCGGCCGGATCGTGGCTCGCACGCGCGAGGTCGAGGGGTTCCGCTCGTCGGTCCGCGACCTCACCGGGCGGATCGACCAGTCGCTCGACGGTGTCACGGGACGGATAGACGCCGTCCGGCGCGGCCAGCTCGGTGCCGACACGATCGGCCCGACGATCGAGGCCGCGACCGACGCCGTCGCTCGCTACGCCGACGAGGCCCGCGCGCTCAAGGGACCGCCGGCGGCCGTGCCGATCCGCGAGGCCATCGTCGAGGAACTCGAGCGAGCGGAGCGCGCCATCGGGATGGTCGACCACGGGGCGAAGATCCTGGCCCAGGTGCGGCGGCGCGGCCGGGAAGTCGAGGCGCAGACATCGATCAAGCGTGGCTACCTCAACCTCATCCACGCCCGCGAGGCGATCCTCCGACACGCCCAGGCTGCGAAGGACATGGAGGTGCCGCCGCTGGACGGGGCGCCAAAGCGGTCCCTGCCCGCCCGCCAACCGCGCCCCTGACCACACCATGTAGTGGTATCCTCGTGCCACACCACAAGTGGTAGTGGTGGTCGAGCCACAGGAGAGCGATGCGTTGCCCCCAATGCGGTGACCGGGATACCCGCGTCGTCGACTCGCGCGACCTGGATGACTCGGCGACCATCCGTCGCCGCCGCGAATGCACCTCGTGCACGACGCGGTTCACCACCTATGAGCGGATCGAGGCCGCCCGACTCGTCGTCGTGAAGCGCGACGGGACCCGCCAGGAATTCGACCGCGATCGACTCGTGACAGGGCTGCGCAAGGCGCTGACGCGTCGGCCAGTCCCCGACGCCTCCGCAGAGGCCGCGGCTGACCGCATCGAAGCAGAGCTGCGTGCGGCCGGCATGACCGAAGTCCCGTCGTCTCGCGTCGGCGCCCTGGCGATGGAAGAGCTGCGCGGGCTTGACCAGATCGCCTACATCCGGTTCGCCAGCGTCTATCAGAGCTTCGAGGACCTCGAGGACCTCAAGCGCGAGGTCGACAGCCTGTACGCCGAGAAAGGGAACGGGGCCGTCGCCAGGTGAGCGTCCTCTCTGACCGCGACATCCGTGCCGCGCTCGAGGGCGGCGACGTGCGCATCGACCCGTACGACCCGCAGGATCTGCAGCCGTCGTCAGTCGATCTGCACCTGGACCACTCGTTTCGGGTCTTCCGGAACAACCGATATCCGTACATCGATGTCCGTGTCGAGCAGCCCGATCTGACGGAGTTGCTCACCGTCGCGGATGACGAGCCGTTCATCCTCCATCCCGGCGAGTTCGTGCTCGGCCAGACGCTCGAATGGGTCGAATTGCCGAATGACCTCGTCGCCCGGCTCGAAGGACGGAGCTCGCTCGGGCGACTGGGACTGCTGATCCATTCCACCGCCGGCTACGTCGATCCGGGATGGAAAGGCAATCTCACGCTGGAACTCTCTAACGTCGCTAATCTCCCGATCGCGCTCTACTCGGGTATGCGTATCGGGCAGATCTCATTCTTCCGGATGTCGTCGCCGGTCGAGCGGCCCTACGGCTCGCCCGAGCTTCGCTCGCGATACCAGGGCCAGAAGGAGCCGACCGCATCGGCGTACCACCGCGACTTCGACGGGGACCGGTAAAGGGGGCTCGTGGCGATCAACGAGGCGGTCGACTGGCTGGCGGATCTCGGTGGGGGGACACGGGTCGCCCTCGTCCAGGCCGGCACCTTCCGATCCGACGCCGGCGCGTTGTTCGGGCCGGTGCCGAAGGTCCTCTGGAAGCGCCTCGTCACCGACGAGATCGACGCCGAGAACCGGCTGCTCCAGGCGCTCAACTGCCTTCTGATCCAGACGCCGGCTGGGCGTGTCCTGGTCGAGACCGGCATCGGCGAGCGCCTCGACGACAAGACCCGGACCATGCGTGGCTACGAGGGTCCGGCGATCATTCCCGCGCTCGAGGCGGCCAACTTCCTGCCCGAGACGATCGACATCGTCGCGCTCAGCCATCTGCACTTCGACCACGCAGGTGGCTTGCTGCGAGCCGACGGCGAGCGCGCGTTCGATCACGCGACCGTCGTCGCGCAGCAGGCGGAGTGGGAAGTGGCGCTCGGGGATAACCCGCGCGTCGTCGCGTCCTATGTCCAGCCGGAGCTGGAACTCGTCAAGAAATGGGGCGAGCAGGGCTGGGTCGATGGCGAGAAGGAGCTGATGCCAGGCGTGTCAGTCGTGCCGACCGGCGGTCACTCGACCGGTCACCAGGCGATCGTCGTCCGGGGCACAGACGACAACGCGAAGACGCTGGTCTTCTTCGGCGACCTGTTCATGCGGCCGTGGGCCGCCAACCCGCGCTGGGTGACGTCCTTCGACGACTTCCCACTCGACTCGGTGTCGCGGAAGGTCGAGCTGTTCGGACAAGCCGCTGAGGAAGGTTGGCTCGTCGCGCTGTCGCACGAGAGCAAGCACCCGATCGGCCGCCTGGCGCGCGACCGCGACCGCTTCCGCTTCGACCCGATCTAGGACGAGGCCGGGACCTCGCTCAGCATCGACTCGATCAGGGCTTTCGCGCCCTGCTCGTCGACCGGGCCCGGCACCTTGGCACGGATCACACCGTCGACATCGATGAAGAACTGCGTCGGCAGCGCGAACACGCGGTACTCGCGCAGCACGTGGCCGGAGCCGTCGAAGCCGATCGTGTAGCGGAGTCGATAGCGTTCGGCATACGCCCTCACATCCGCCGCGGTCGTCTCCTGGACGCTGACACCGACGACCGCGAGCCCGCGATCTCGGTAGGTGTCGGCGAGAGTCCGCAGGATCGGCGTCTCCTGCTGGCAGGGCGGGCACCACGACGCGAAGAAGTTGAGCCAGACGACCTTGCCCCGGAGCGCGGCGAGCGTGACCGATCGACCGTCGAGGTCCTGGAGCTGGTAGGTCGATCCGTCATCGAGGTCGATGGTCAGCTCAGGCGCTGGCGCGCCGGCCTCGAGCCCGCCGGGCGGCTCGGCGCCGAGGATGAACGGCGTCGCGAGTGGGTTGGTGAGGCCGGGTGGCCGCGCGGTGTTGCCGAGCGGCGTGGTAATGGCAACGCCGATGACGGCGACGACCAGGATGGCGATCGCTCCGACAAGGAGCTGGCGGCCGCTGAAGGGGCCGATCAGGCCGTGACGGGCACGTCGATGCGTGAATGCGGGTCGCTCGGTCGTCACGGGCCGTTCAGATCGCCGTCAGGAATTGGAAGTACCGCGGCAGCAGCCGGAGCAGGTCGAGGACCATGGCCACGCCGATCGCCGATACGAGCAGGCCACCGACCAGCGAGACCGTCCGGCCGTGGCGGAGCAGCGGCCTCAGGAGGCCGGGCGTGCGGTCGTAGGCCAGGGCGATCGCGATGAACGGCAGCCCCAGCCCGAGGCAGTAGCCGACGAGCAGCAGCGTCCCTTGCGCGACGGTGCCGGATGTCGCGGCCATCGTCAGGATCCCACCGAGGATGATCCCGATGCACGGCGTCCAGCCGATGGCGAAGATCGCTCCGAGGCCGAGCGAGGCCAGCCAACCGCCGTCCGAGCGGACGAGTCGACCTCCGAGCCGGTCGCTGAAGCTCGGGCGGGCGTCGGGCGAGCCGGTCGAGAGCGCGATAGAGCCGGTCGTCGTCGCGAGGCTTCCCGCCGCACCGGCGTCGAGCGGCCGCCACGTCCGGTCCAGCGCGGGGATGCGCAGGATGCCGGCCAGGCTCAGCCCGAGCACGATCAGGATCGCGCCACCGACGACTCGCAGCGTCGGCAGGATGTCGACCAGGCCCTGGGCGAGGTAGGTGGCCGTCACGCCGAGCAGGGTGAACACCGACGTGAAACCAGCGACGAATGCGAGAGCGTGACGCATGGCTAGCCAGCGGTCGGGCCGCTCCGTCTCCAGTGGGCCGCCGCCGGCGACGGCGATCGCGCTGAGCTGGCCCAGATAGGCAGGGACGAGCGGAAGCACGCACGGGGACAGGAAGCTGATGACGCCAGCGGCGAGCGCGACGAGGATCGTGAGGTCGGTGCCTGTCGTCATGCCGTCGTTGCAGGTTCGGCGTCCAACACGTCGGCGAGGAGCCGGCGGACCTTGGCGGCACTGGTCGCGAGCTCGAGCCGTCGATGGCCGAGCTCGACGACGGGGATCGTCGCGAAATAGGCGCGTTGCAAGGCGGGGTCGGTGTCGATGTCGACCTCGGTAAGCGCCGGGGTGGGTCGACCGGTCCGTCTGCGCTCGTCGAGCAGGGCGCGGATGAGTTCGCGAGCCTCGTCGCAAAGCCCGCAATCGGGACGGCCGTACAGGATGAGGTCGGGAAGGGGAGCGTCGGCCATCGTGCGTGGATTGTACGAGCGACCGCCTTCGTGGCCGGAATTGCAAGCCGCCGCAGGGAGGCGCGGCGGCTTGTCCGTCACTGACGTCGGTGCGCGGCGGTCGGTTCCCGGGCCGGCTGACGATTTCCTGCCAGAACGACAAGGAGATGACGCTTAGGCACGTTCTATCGGCCGAATCAGGTGTTCACCTGACTCGTCCGTGCACGGATCCGTCGGTCGCCGCGCTCTTCCGCCGCAGATTCCGCGCCTAAGCGCCACCGCCTGGCGATTTGCCACAAAACCTCTGGCCGGAAGGCAGGGGTACGATGTCCGCCGCGCCCCCGTAGCTCAGTGGATAGAGCGAGGCCGTCCTAAGGCCTGCGTCGGCGGTTCGAATCCGTCCGGGGGCGCCACACCCCACGCAGCCCGTCCTCGTTGGCCCCCGAAGAACGGCCGCCCTACCGTCCGCGTCGGCGGAGCGACAATGAGGGCATGGTGCGCGGTCCCGAGGACACCGTTGCGTTCCGGGTCTGGCCGCCGGCCGCTATCGGCGCGCCTCTGCTGATCGGCTGGCTTGGCACGCGGGTCTGGGGCGACCCGGTCGACCTCGGCGGGTGGCGGGTTCCGCTCGGCTGGGGGCTAACGCTGTTCTTCGTCGGGTGGAACGGCTGGTCATTGTGGTTGTTCGGCCGGCACCAGACCGGGCTGCTGCCGGGCAGGCAACGCGTGGACTGATCGAGGAGGGGCCGTTCCGCGTCTCCCGCAACCCGTTATACGTCGGCCTGCTGGCGCTCTACCTCGGGCTGGCGTTGCTGGCACCCACATTCTGGGGGCTTGTGCTGTTCCCAGCCGCGGCGCTGCTTCTCCTGTGGGGCGCGATTCGTCCCGAGGAGCGGTTCTTGCGCGAGCGGTTCGGGGCGCCGTACGACGACTACACGCGGCGGGTGCGTCGTTGGCTGTGATCCGGACCTCCGTCAACGACCCCAGGCGCGCCCGACCCCTGCTTCCTGACGGCTAGCCGGCCGCGTACCCCCGAGCGGTTCGTGCGTCAGCACACCGGCCCACGACGCTGGGTGGCTCGGAGAATCGGTCGGCCCCTCCGGTTGTCCGAAGGGGCCGACATCGTTGAGGCGTCCGTGGGTTACTTGGACTTGGGCGGCTTGGACTTCTCGGACTTGGAGCCCTGACCACGGCTGGTCTGGTTCTTGGCGTTGTCCTTCGAGCTCTCACGCTCGGATCGGGCAGCTGCCTTCTCCTGCTTCTTCACCTGTTTGACCGACGAAGTCGGTGCGTCAGCGGCCGTCGCAGCGCCGGCGCCAGCCGGAGCCGCCGGCGGGACCGCGCCCAGGTTCTTGCCCTTCGTGGCGAAGAAGCTGACGCAGTCCCCCTGGTTCTTGAAGCTGTTACCGGCGGTGTCGATCATCGACTCCCAGCCGCCGTCCTTGCAGTCATCCTTCCCAGGGACGAACTCGGTGACGACGACATTGTCGATGGCCGGTCCGAATGGGCCCGCCGTCGTGCTGGTGAAGGTCAGCGTCGCGCTCGCGCTCGTCGCCAGGAACGAATACGTCTGCGGCGCCCAGACCATGCTGGTGAGATCGGTCCCAGTCGTGTCATGGCTGTGCAGGCCGACCGTCCCGCCGGTCGCGCTGACCTCCAGCGTCTTCACGGATGGAGGTCCGACCGGGTTGCCGGACAGTAGGAACGCGACGGTGTACGTGTTGCCGATCGTCGTGTCGAATGTCTGGCTGAGCGTGCCGGCATCAGCGCCGCTCATGTCGATGCTCATGGCGCCGTCCGGCGCGGGCCAATACGTGCCGACCCAGTCGACGCTTCCCGCGTCGACGGTCCAGCCATCGATGCTGGCGTTCGGGGCATCGAGTTGCTGGAAGCCGGATCCGTTGTCGACGTACGTGCCGTTGTCTTCGAAACTCCCGTTGGTCAGGCCGGTGAAGGCCGCAAGGGCGCCTCCGGCAAATGCCATGGAAGCCACGACTCCCACGGCAACGCCAAGGCCAGATCGTCTCTTCACGAGGGACATCCTCCCTGCCGATCGGCAGTGGTGCCGGACGAGCCCGATCTTCTCCCCCGATGCCCGTCCGCGGGACCGCGATGCTGAGGTCACGGGTACCCGTCGGCTCAAACCTAACCCCGGAGCCGATCCGTGAACACCGGCCTAATGGTCCCGGGGACGGTGCGAATTGCTGGCTCCATCGGATACATGACGGTTGGTGACAAGCCGAAGGCTGTACGGTGGCGGGACACGCATGGGTAGGGACACCATGGGCGAATTCGAGACCATCGAGAGCGGCGACAGGACGATCCGACTCTATTCGGCTGGCGATGACCGGCCAGGTGGTGGCGGCGTCCTCGTGCTTCATCCCTGGTGGGGCCTGAACGACGACGTCATCGCGTATGCCGATCGGTTGGCCGGCGAAGGGTTCGCGGTCGCGGCGCCCGACCTGTTCGGCGGCCAGGTCGCAACCACCATCGAGGACGCCGAACGATTGGCGAAGGCAGCCGATGAGGACGCGATCAACGTGATCTCGCTGACGGCACTCGATCACCTATCGGAGCGAGTCGGGTCGAGCGGCAAGCTCGCGGCGCTCGGCTTCTCGTTCGGCGCCCATTGGGCGGTGTGGAGCCCGGCGCAACGTGACCAGGTCGTCGGGACCGTCCTTTACTACGGCACCACCGGTGACTCACTGACGGAGGCCTCGGTGCCCGATCCTTGGGCATTTTGCCGAGAGCGACCCATATGAGACCGACGAGTGGGTCGCCGAGTTCGAGGGCATCCTTCGATCCGCCGGTCGCGACGTCACGATCCACCGCTATCCCGGGACCGGGCACTGGTTCGCCGAACCTTCTCGCGACGCCTATCGGGCCGAGGCGGCGGACCTCGCGTTCGAGCGCACTGTCGCGTTCCTGCGGGAGCGAATCGCAGCGGTCTAGCCACAGCCGGCCGCGTACCATTCCTCCCACGGACGGGAGGAAGCGGCGATGGGCGCAGAAAGCATCAGGCAGGCGATCGCGGCGGCGACCGACTACCTGGGGCAGAACCCGACCGAGGCTCGATCGACCGACAGCGCCGCGACCGCGTCCCTCGTTGATGGCCTCGTCGTGCAGGTCACGGGACCGGATGGCGCGACGCTCACGACGGACATGGTTCCGTCGGTGGGCGGCACTGCGACGGCGCCATCGCCCGGGTGGCTTCTGCGCGCCGCCGAAGCCAGTTGTGTCGTGACCCTCATCGCGATGCGAGCGGCCATGCTGGGGATCGCCCTCGATACGCTGGAAGTCACGGTCGACTCGGAGTCGGATGACCGTGGCCTGCTCGGGATCGACGACTCGGTGCCGGCCGGCCCGCTCAGCGGTCGCGTCGCGATCCGTCTGTCGGCGGAGGGGGCGGATGAGGCGACGCTTGACGAGATCGCGCGATGGGGTGTGGCGCATTGCCCGGTCTGCGAGGCACTCGAGCGCGTCGTACCGGTCAGGGTAGAGGTGACCACGTCCTGAGGATGGCTGTGTGACCGACCAGGGTTTCCGCTACTGCCCTCGGTGCGGGACCTCGCTCGTCGAGGGCCTGCCGTACTGCCCGAAATGCGGCTTCAACGTGGCCGAGCTGGCCGGAGGATCTCCTCTGCCGCCATCCGGGAGTTCCGATCCCGAGCCCGGAGCGGACCCGTATGACTGGGGCGCGGGCGCCCGGTCCCTGGAACCGGCTGGTCGGCCGATCGTCACCGAGCTCGAGCCACGACGTTCGCTTCGCTCCTCCATCCTCCTTGCTGGGTTGGCGGTCGCCATCGGGTTGATCGCCTACGCATTGATCACACGTCCTGAGGGCGGCACTCAGCCCACGTCGCCGCCCATCGGTGGCTCCGGTATCCCGGCCACACTCGCTCCGGGAGCCACGCCCGCACCGTCCGCTCCGATCGTCGGTCTCACGATCCAGAGTCCGCGTGACGGCGATGTCGTTGCGACGGGTGAGGTGACGGTCATCGGACTCGCGCCGCCAGGGCTCTCGATCACCCGCGACGTGAGTTTCGGTCTCGACCAGCACACGACGGTCGATGGGACCGGCCATTGGGCGATCGGCGTCCGGCTCGACCAGGGCGAGAACACCCTCGTATTCCGCATCGGCGACGACCGCTCGACCGAACAGAAGATCCGCGTCACGTTCACGCCGCCGGCCTGACTCGCCGCGCCTGGTACGGAAGTCCCGTCTCCGCATGGCCGGAACAAGTTCCGGTTCGGTTCGCTTCGCGCTCGATGGTCCTATTGACCCTTCGATCCCGTTCGCGGATACATCGATTCCGAAGCTCTGGGGGGAGCTGCATGGGTCGCATCGATCGAACGGCCACAAGACGGCCGCTCCTCTTGCCACTGGTGTATGTGGCGACACTCACGCTTGCCAGCGTGAGTTGCGGCGCGCTCGTCATGCTCGGTTATGAGCATGTGCGCACTACGGCGATCCAGACTGCCGTCGCAGGCGATCAGGCGGCGATCCGCGAGTTCGTCGCATCGACCCTGACCACCGCCGATCTCGAGCTCACGACCGATCCAGCTCGACGCGTCGCACTCGACGGTGCGCTCGACGACCTCCTCAACGCGTTCGGCTACCGGGCCGCGACGATCATGGGCGCTGACGGCCGGATCGTGGCAGGTGACCCCGTCATACCGACGCTCGCGGCGGAGCTGCAGCACGCCGCCAGGAGCCACGCCGCGACGGCCACGATGTCGACCGACCCCGACGGTGTGGCCGTCCTCTCCGAGGCGATCCCGATCGCAGTCGGTGGCTCGCCGCAGCTCGTCGTGGCGCTCCAGCGAGATGCGCGGCCGATCATCGCGGCAGCTGAGGCCGCCGGGCGTGACCTGCTACTGGTGGCGATCGCCGCGGCGATCGTGCTCGTGGTCCTCCTGCGCACGATCTACAAGGCTGCCGGCCAGCGACTGCGCGACCAGGCGGAGGAGCTGTTCGAGTCTCGTCGGCGAGACCCGCTGACCGGATTGATCAACCACGGCACGGGTGCAGCCCGCCTCACGGAGGCGATCGATGCTGCGCGGGCGGAGGGTGCGTCGCTCGGCATCGCGCTGGTCGATATCGACAATTTCCGACTCCTCAACGAGACGTACGACTCGCCCGCTGGCGACGAGGCCCTCGTGATCGTGGCGAAGGCACTCGAGGCCGAGTCGGGCCCATGGCGTGGGCTTGCCCGCTTCGGGCCCGACGAGTTCCTGGCGATCGCCCCCGCGGCCGTCGCTCGTGAGCTGCCGGCTGCCATGCGCCGGGTCCAGGCGACTCTGGATGGCGCCTCGCTCCAGTTCGACGGCTCGGAGCGTCTGCCGCTGACGGTCAGCGCGGGCGTGACGTTCTTCCCGTTCCACGCGACCGGAGTCAACGAGCTGCTGTCGGCTGCCACGATCGCGCTCGGCGAGGCCAAGGCTGGGGGCGGCAACCAGACGATCATCGCCGACGCGTGGACATCTGAGCCGAAGACGACCCAGTCGAACTTCGACGTCCTGCAGGGCCTCGTGATCGCCATCGACCACAAGGATCGATACACGAAGCGGCATTCGGAGGACGTCGCCTGCTACGCGCTGTTCCTCGCCGCGAAGCTGGGCATCGACGAGTCGGAGCGGACCGTGCTGCGGACGGCGGGTTTGCTGCACGACATCGGCAAGATCGGCATCCCCGACGACATCCTGCGCAAGCCCGGCCGACTGACCCCGTACGAATACGAGATCGTGAAGCAGCACGTCGCGTTGGGCGATCACATCGTGCGTGACCTGCCCGAGATCGAGCTCGTGCGCGCCGGTGTCCGCCATCACCACGAGCGGTGGGACGGCAACGGCTATCTCGATCGACTCGAGGGTGACGACATCCCGCTGATCGCCCGCATCCTCGCCGTCGGCGACGCGTTCTCCGCGATGACGACGACCCGCCCGTACCGCAAGGCGCTGACCGTGCAGCAGGCACTCGACGAACTCCGTGCCGCTGCCGGCAGCCAGCTCGATCCTGAGCTGGTCGCGACGTTCGTCGACGGCATCGAGCACGACGCGGAGGCGCCGCTGCCCGGTTCCGACCGCAGCGGCACGAACCTGTGGACGCCGACGATCCGGGCCGCTTGACGCGTTCGCCGGGGGGTCACGTCGCGCAGCGAGCGCGCCCCCGGAAGCTCGTCGATCACGGCGGCAGCGTCCTCGTCGTCACCGCGGTCCTGGGTGCACTGTTGCTTGTGGCTCGACCGGTCGCGGCCATCGGACCGCTGCCGGATCCCTCCTTGCCGGCTGCGCTGCCGAGCCTGCCGGTCCCGGTGCCGAGTCTGCCGCTGCCGACGTTGCCGCCGCTCCCTGCGCCGACACCGTCGCCCCGACCGCTCCCCACGATCACACCGCCCACGCGTCCGCCGCTTCCGACGCTCCCGCCGTTGCCCAGCCTGCCTGTCCCGACGCCGACGCTGCCCGTCCCGACGCCGACGCTGGTCGTGCCAACGCCGACGATCTCGATCACGCCCAGTCTCCCGATCGGGGCGAGTCCGTCGCCGTCCCCGTCGCCCAGCCCGTCGTCGGCCATCGCCGGCGCGAGTCCTGGCGCTTCACCGCCGCCGTCGGGCGCGGCCGTGCCCGGCATCCTGATCGGGGCCTCGGGTGCCCCGATCGAGTCGTCGTCGGGGCCGGCCGACCTCGAGCCACCCATCGTCGGAAGCTCGGGCTCGTTGCTCGAGGGCTTGGTCGTGCCGGGCTTGCTCCTCGGCGTCCCGCTGATCGTGATCATCGGGATCCTGATCGCACAGCTGGCGGTCGGCGCCGCCTGGTTGCCGGTCATCCGGCGATGGCTCCACCGCCGCGTCTAGGCTGAGGCTGCGTCGCTGCAGGCCGAGTTCATCCCGAGGACGACTGTGTTCGTATGACCGTTCGGGCTCGCTATGCTGGCGAGGCCGACGGAGGTGGACGTGGCGCACAACGCAGTGCTGCAGGAGATCCGGCGCCTCGATCCGCTGAGAGACCATCAACGGATCGCATTCCTGACGTCGCTGCACGAGTTTCCCTGGGACACGACGCGGTCGTTGGAGCTGGCGCTGTTTCGTGCCTTCGCCGTCGCGAAGGGGACCGCGTTGCTGGCGGGGACCGGCGAGTTCACGGAGCGGACCCAGAAGCGGTACGACGACACGGTCCTGCTCCTGGCCGAGATCCTGGAGCACGGTTACGACAGCCAGCGCGGCAAGGCTGCGCTGCGGCGGATCAACCAGATGCATGGCCGCTACGCGATCCCGAACGATGAGTTCCTCTACGTGCTGTCGACGTTCGTGTTCGAGCCGATCCGCTGGAACCAGCGCTTCGGCTGGCGACCGCTCCTGCGCGAGGAGAAACTGGCCTCCTTCTATTTCTGGCGTGAGATCGCCAGACGCATGGCGATCCGTGACATCCCCGAGGAGTACGAAACGTTCGAGCGCTACTACGTCGATTTCGCGCTCAGGAACTACCGATTTGCGCCGGAGAACGAGGCGCTGGCGGTCGCGACGCGCGATCTGCTGCTGAGCTGGTACCTGCCGAAGCGGCTCTGGCCCGTCGGGCGGCCGTTCGTCCACGCGATGATGGACGACCAGCTCCTGGCAGCCGTCGGGCTGCCCCGACCGCACCCCATCGTGCGGAGCCTGATGGAGGGGGCCGTCCGGCTTCGGGGCAGGATCGTCCGTCGCCTGCCCGCGCGGCGGACGCCGCGCCTGATCACGCGCCGTCGCCACCCGACGTACCCGACGGGCTACACGATCGAGGAGCTCGGGGTCAGGTAGAGGACTCCTGACTATCCTCGACCCGGTCGGAGGCCCGTACGATGACGCCGCGTGCCGGCAACCCGATCGATCGATGACAACCCCCGCCCCGACGGCCCGTCCAGGAGACGGCCTCCTGCATCCGGTCGTCCTTGTTGCGCTCGCGCTTCTCTTCGTCAACGACCAGGTGCTCAAGGCGGCATGGCCTGGGCTCCTGACGGGCAAGCTGTCGGACCTCGCCGGCCTGATCGTGGCGCCGCTCACACTCCAGGCAGCGTGGGAGGTCGGGACATGGGCGGTCGGTCGATGGCGCGGCCCGTCCTTGACGGTCTTGACCACGTCGATCGCGCTGGTCGCGCTAGGGTTCGCCACGGTACAGCTATGGGAACCGGCGACGGATGCCTACCGCTGGGGTCTTGGCGCGGCACAGTGGCCGTTTCGGGCGTTGGCCGCTGCGCTGACGGGCGCTCCGCCGCCAGGCCTCGTGCCCGTGCTTGCTACGGGCGACGCCGAGGACCTCATCGCCTTGCCGACGCTCGCGATCACGTGGTGGCTGGGTCGTCGACGGATCGGGGCGGCGCTACCGGTTGGAGCGCGCTAGCGTCAGGCGTTCGCGGCATCGAATGGAGCGCGGTGACGGCCGCGACCAGCGCAGCGGCGACGGCGACATATACGCCGACGTCATCGATCTCCAGGCGCGACGTCGTCGTCGTGAAGCCGATGGAATTCGAGGACCACACGAAGAGCCCGAGCACACCGGTCCCGGCGATGAGGATGTCGAACAGCGCCAGCCAGAACGGGCGTCCGCGGAGCCAGCGACGCAGCGCCACCAGCAGCAGCCCGGCCGGGATGAGCGCCAGGAGCGACGTCTGCGAGCTTGCGAACGGATCCCACAGCGACTGCTCCGCGAGGAACCCGAAACCGGCGATCAGGATGCCATTGCTCAGGATCACCAGGGCTGCCCACCAGCGGTCGTGCTGTGCACGAGGATCCGTTCGCCATGCCTGGCCGATAACGATCCCGCCGGCGCCGCCGAACACGGCGAAGGCCGCCGCGAGCAGGACGGGCTGGACGACGGGATCGAGCGTCAGCCGCCATGCCAGCCAGAGCCCGCCGAGCCCGACCATCGCCACGGTGGCCAGACCGAGCAGCCACCCACCATCGGTCGATGAGCGCCCGCGCCCGTGCCACACCCCCCAGGCCAGGGTCGCAAGCAGGATGAACGACCACGGATCCACTACGAAGAGCAGGTTGATCGGGGATCGCGCGAAGACGTCGAACGCGTCGTAGCGGCTGAGGTTCACGAGGCCCCCGACGAACATCCAGACGATCAGGCCGATCGGAAGTGCGACCAGCGCCAGACTCGGCAACGACCGCCGTTCGGCCGGTAGGCGGCGATGGACCGCCGGCCCGGCAGCGATCCCCCCGATCAATGCGAGCACGCCGGCGAGGATCGCCCAGATCGGTGCGACAGGCGTGCCGGCTGGGCCGTCGAGCTCGACGCGTAAGAGGCCAGGCGCGGGCTGACCAAATCCGGCATAGAGGAGCTCGACATGGACCTCATACCGGACGACGGATCCCGGTAGCACGCTCGGGCCGGCCGTGATCGCCACCGCGTAGGTGAGGTCGCAGCCGATGGTGCACCGCTCGATCGGGAAGTTCGTGCTCGAGGAATCGCCGCCCGCAGGCTCGCTGTCATCGAGCAGCGCGATCGTCGAATCGAGGCTGTAGCCGGGCTGCAGGCCGTTCGCCGCCTGGAGAGCGGGCGTGATGGAGCCGCTCGTCGCCTGGCCCGCTTCCGGATCGAGGTGGATCCGGAGCTCACGCTCGACGGTCTCGCCACCATCGATCATGACCTCGCCGAAGACGCGGCTCTCGAGCGTAGGCTGGCGCGGGCTGGTCGCCAGCAACGCGAGGGCGCTGAGTGCGAGCAGGACCAGCGCCCGCACTGACGGCCCCTGTGCGCCCTCTCGTCTGGTCATGCTGTGGCTGGCGTTGGCTGGGCGACCGAGGTTGTCACGGCTCGACGGTAGCATCGGCCCATCCGACTCCTCTGACCGTGAAATGGTTCCGCAGCTCCCCGATACTCGGGGCATGAAGCTGTATTTCGCCGGTCCCTTGTTCAGTACGCCCGAGCGAGTCTGGAATGCGGAGGTGACCGCCGCGTTGCGTGCCGCCGGGCACGAGGTGTTCCTGCCGCAGGAGAACGAGCCGGGCAAGGACGCCGCCGGCATCTTCGCGGCCGACAAGGGCGGGATCGACTGGGCAGATGGACTCGTCGCGGTCATGGACGGCCCCGACCCGGACTCGGGCACGTGCTGGGAGGTCGGCTACGCGTTCGGGACGAACAAGTCGATCGTGCTCGTCCGGACCGACTTCCGCGCCATGGCCGGCAACTCGGGCGAGTACAACCCGATGCTCACGCAAGCGGCCACCATCCGGCTCGACCTGCCCGCCGCCTCGACGACCGAGGTGGTCAGCGCGATCCTCGAGGCGCTCGCTCGGATCGAAGCCGGCTCGGCTACGCGTGGAACATCACATGTTCCAAGCGGCGGCTGAGCCAGCCGAATCGGGCACGATTCGGCCGTTCCTCCGTCGAATGGAACATCGGGAAGTTCCAAGCGGAGGCTGAGCGGGCGTAACCGGGCACAATCCGGCCGGTCGTTCGTCGGTTGGAACATCGGGAAGTTCCAAGCGCCGCTGGGGTTCCTGACCCAGCGCGCTCTTCGTCAGTGGCTAGGGCTGCGCGCTAGGGCGACTGCTCGAGTGCGGCACTCAGCTGCGGGTCGTGCTCGCGCTTATGCCCGTACTGCTGGTAGACGACGAGGTCGTCGAGCGAGTACCCGGCGCCATACCACGGGATGGTGCCGACCTCCCGCCAGACCTCCGGCGCGATGGCCTTCGCGTGCTGCATGACGCGCGCATGCGCGTCGAGGAGCTCGGCACGGACCTGGTCGATGGGCCAGTCCTTGCGGATCGCGGCCTGGTCGTCGTTGAACGTGCGCGGATCGGCGGACATCAGGTCGCTCTGGGTCTCGGCCCCGACGATCGTGGCCAGCTGGTCCGCGAACCGTACTTCGAACGCCCCGAGGTGACCGAGCAGATCCTTGGCGGTCCACACGCCCAGCGCGATTAGCTCCCAGTCGCCCGGCCCGTATCGATCGATCGTCGATCGGACCGTGCGTTGGCCGTACATCAGGACATCGAGCGCGTTCATCGGTCACCCTCCACCCGCGAAGCGTACTGCGCCAGGCGCGCTGAACCGGCACGCCTCGGCACGTACCATCGTCGCCATGGCCGAGGAGGAGGACGATCGTCTCGAGACGGCGCTGCGCATGCTGACGAAGGCCCGCCTGCTGTCGATGCACGTCCCAGGATTCGCCGTCAGCCGCTGGTGCGACGCCTGGGAGGCGGAAGCCGAACGACGCGGCCTCGAGCCGAGCGCCAAGTCGTGGGAGGAGGGGATCCGCTGGATCGTCAGCAGGGTGGCCGCAGGGGAGCAGCCACCCGACTGACGAGCGAGGTTCACACGCTACGGCGCGATGTGGAGGCGTCCTGTGTAGACATCGGTGACGCCGCTACCGTCCGGATAGGCAGTCCCGATCAAGTGTCCGCCGCCACGCAGGCCGGCATACGCACCGGTGCCTTGGCCGGCCGCGAACCCGCCCACGGTGCCCGGCGAATTGGGCGAGGTCGACACGTTCACGAGCAACTTGAAGGTCCCGCTCCCGTCGGCGCAGGTGAGCGTCTTGACAAGGTGGAACGTGAAGACTCCGCGGTTCTGCCGGCCACCGAACGTGCCGAACACGGGATCCGTCACCGCGGTCCCTGAGGCGCAGACGACACCACCGGTCGCGGTGAATGTTTCACTGACCTCGAACACAACTTCGAGCGTGATGGTCGTGATGGGCGGGGCTGCCGCCGCCGCCGATGGAGCCGCTAGCAGGATCCCCAGGATCCCGATGCTCGCCCCGAGCCGTCGTGCACGCATGGCGTCCTCCTTATCGCGGGATCGATCCGTATATCAAGTAGGACGCCTTTTGCGAGGGATTCGTTCGATGTTCTTGATGTGGTCTCCATCAAGGCTCCATGAACGGTGTCCTACGATGATGTCCATCGCCCACACGCTGGAGATCACTGGTGTTCTTCGACCCGCTCTACATCCTGGTCATCGTCGGCACGCTGGTCGTGTCCGGCGGCGCCCAGCTCTATATCCGTTCCACCTATGGCCGCTGGAGCCGCGTCCAGAATGGCGCCGGGCTGTCCGGTGCCCAGGTCGCCGAGTACCTCCGCGACCACGCGCCGTTCGGCAACCGCCCAGGGCGCGAGGCGATCACCGCGATCAAGGTGTCGCCGGGCGTCCTGTCGGATCATTTCGACCCGCGCGATCGTTCGCTGTCCCTGTCGGAGGCGGTCGCGACGCAGCCGTCGGTCGCATCGATGGCGATCGCGGCGCACGAGGTGGGCCATGCCGTAGCAGGTGGCCGAGGGCAGCGCGCTGATGCAGTTGCGCAGCCTGCTCGTCCCGGCGGTCAGCTTCGGACCGAACATCGCCTACATCTTCATCCTCGCCGGCATCTTCCTGAGCAGCACGGGGCTGCTGACGATCGGCATCCTCCTGTTCGGCCTTGCCGTGCTGTTCGCCGTGCTGACGCTGCCGGTCGAGATCCAGGCGAGCCAGAAGGCACTGGCGATGCTCGAATCGACCGGCGTCGTGACCACGGCGCAGGATCGCGATGGTGCCAACGCCATGCTCCGAGCCGCGGCCCTGACCTACCTCGCCGCAGCGATCGCCGCGATCCTGACCCTGCTGTACTGGTTGGCCCTCGCCCGCCGCAGCAACTGATCGAGCGTGACGCGGACGCGGATCCCGGACGAGGTGCTCGCAGCCGCACACCAGCGTGCCGCGGCACGCGTCGCCAAGGACTGGGTCACCGCCGACCAGCTCCGCGCCGAGATCGAGGCCGCCGGCTGGACGATTGTCGACCGCGGGACCGATTTCGCGCTGTCGCCATCCGCGCCGCCCGACATCGAGGAGGGCGCGCGCGTACGCTACGGGGCGTCGCGCAATGTGCCGTCGCGGCTGGACGAGCCTGCAGTCGGGTTGGCGACGGTCGTGCTGATCGCCACGGACTGGCCGGCTGATGTGGAGCGTGCCGTGACCGCCTTACGGGAGCACTCGCCGGCGGGGACCAGCATCGTCGTGGTGGCGGACGGGCCATCCGAGGAGCAAGCGGTTGCGCTCGACGAGCTCACCGGCGTCGAGACCGTGTGGACCTCCGACCGGCTCGGCCATGGAGCCGCGACCAACATCGGGATCCGGCGATCGATCGGTCCCGTCATCGTCCTGATGGATCCGAGCGTCGAGCCGACCGGCGACGCCATCACGCCGCTGGTGGGTGCGCTCGACGACCCGACCGTCGCGGTCGCAGGCGGCTGGGGCCTGACGTCGACCGACTTGCGGACCTTCGAGGAGGCGCCGCCGGGCGACGTCGACGCCATCGAGGGTTATCTGCTGGCCCACAGGCGGGACGATGCCGCCGAACGGGGGCCGCTCGACGAGCGGTTCCGGTTCTATCGCAACCTCGACATCTGGTGGAGTCTCGTGCTGCGCGACCAGGGTGAGGGCGAGACCCCACGGCGAGCTGTTCGGGTCGCGGACCTCCCTGTGACCCGGCACGAGCACCGTGGCTGGTCGAGCCTCGACGACGAGGAGCGCGCACGCCGATCGAAGCGAAACTTCTACCGGATCATCGACCGGTTCGGGTCGCGCCGCGACCTGCTCGTTACCGAACGGACACCCGCGTGAGCGACGAGTCGGTCCCACCGCCCGGTCCTGAGGCGATCCAGCAGCTGGCCGAGCATCTCGGTGTCGGGATCCTGGTCGAATCCGTCGAAGCCGGCCCGCCTGCACGGATCGTGGCGACAGGGCTGCTCGACGGCGAGCGGACGACGCTCGAGGGGTCTGGCCCGACCGAGGACGATGCGTGGCGGGATCTTGCGCGTGCGGCGATCGCCTGGAAGCGCGAGGACGGCCGAAACGTCCGGTTCATCATTGGCGGGCCTTAGCGCCGTCGACGCAGGGTCGAGCCCTCTGCGGCGTCGATGACGTCGTAGCCGGCCGAGCCGATCTCAGCGCGAAGCACGTCGGCACGCGCGTAGTCCCGGGCGGCGCGTGCAGCGTTTCGTTCCGCCAGCAACGCATTGACCTCGGCGGGGACGTCGGGCGTGGCGGCGGTCTCCCATACGCGATGCAGATCCAGCCCGAGCACCGCATCGGCGTCGAGCGCGAGCCAGCGGCGCTCGTCGGCCGGCAGGTCGGCGCGGAGCATCTCGCGGACGGTCACGAGGGCGCCCGGCAGGTCGAGGTCGTCGTCCAGTGCGTCGACGAAGCGCGCATGGAGGGCTGCGCCGGCCGCTGACAACGGGGCGGCGGGCGAGTGCGCGCGATCCAGCACGGCGTAGTCACCGCCACCGAACGCGGTGGCGCCGCTCGCCATTCCCTCCGGCCGATCGCCCGCAGCACCCGCGGCCAGCACCGGTGGGGCCGCCCATTCGCCGCTGTCCGGCGGTGGACCCAGCGCCGCCAGTCGGCTGCGGAGCGATGTGTACGCCGCGGCGGCGCCCGCGATCGACTCATCCGAGTAGTCGAGCTTGTGGCGATAGCGGGACGTGAGGATCAGATAGCGGTAGGCCAGCGGCTCGATGCCCTCGTCGGCGAGCTCTGTGACCCGCTGGAAGTTGCCGGCCGACTTGGCCATCTTGCGGCCCGCCATGAGGAGATGCTCACCGTGGACCCAGAGGCGGGCCGGCGGGCCGCCAACGAGCGGCGCCGACTGGGCGATCTCGTCCTCGTGGTGCGGGAAGATGTTGTCGATGCCGCCGGTGTGCAGGTCGAAGCGGTCGCCGAGGTAGCGGCGGGCCATCGCCGAGCACTCGAGGTGCCAGCCGGGATAGCCGTCGCCCCAGCGCGCGGTCGGCCACTTGAGCGCGCGGCGCGGGCCGGCCGCCTTCCACAGCGCGAAGTCGGCGGGATCGCGCTTGTCCGGCTCGACCTCGCCGCGATGGCCGGCGCGCAGCTCGTCGAGCGAGTTCCCGGACAGCCGGCCATACCCATCGAACGACCCCACCGCGTAGTACACGTTGCCGGTGTCCGACGCATAGGCGTGGCCCAGGTCCTCGAGCTGCTCGGCCAGCTCGACCATCTCCGGGATGTGCTCGGTGGCCCGCGGGAAGACGTGCGCGGGCAGGATGTTGACGAGGGCCTCGTCGGCGTGGAACGCGGCCTCGTACGCGTCGGCGATCTCGGCCGTCGTCTTGTGCTCGAGCCCGGCCTGGACCAGCATCCGATCCTCGCCGCGGTCGAACTCGTCCTCGCGCAGGTGGCCCACGTCGGTGATGTTCTTGACGTGGAAGACGTCCAGCCCGTGGTACAGCAGCACGCGCCGGATGAGGTCCGCCAGGAGGTTCGACCGGAGGTTCCCGACGTGCGCGAATCGGTACACGGTCGGGCCGCAGGTGTACATCCGGATGCGGCCGGGCTCGAGCGGCTCGACCGCCTCGACCGTGCGGCTCAACGTGTTCCGGATCCGCAATGTCATGCGGACATCGTAGAGGCCCTAACGTCCGTGACCGATCCTCGTTATGCCATCAGAGGCCTCGCGGTTCCGACATCGTTCCCCCGGCGGTGTAGTCCTGCGAGGCCTCATCGCGTCCCGGGGTACGTCGCGACGGTCGGAAGCCCGCCAGGGGCTGAACGGGGACCGCCCGTATACTCCGGCCGATGCGCCGCGGGATGGTCTTCTTTGTCGTTGTCCTGATCGCCGGCGCCTGTGGGGGCTCGTCCACCGGCGCTGCCAGCGGCACCGCGCGGATCGCCATCAGCCCCCCGACCGTGCTGGATCCGGCGGCCAGCGGTGACGCGCAGAGCTCGGCGGTGATCGCCCAGTTCTTCGAGACGCTCACGGCCATCGATGAGTCGCTCCAGCTCCGACCCGCGCTGGCCGAGTCCTGGCGCGTGGAGGAGGATGGGCAGCGGATCGTGTTCCGTCTGCGCCCCGATCTGCGGTTCAGTGACGGCTCCCCGTTGCGTGCCGGCGACGTCGTCCGCAGCTGGCTCCGGGTCATCGACCCCGACGAACCATCGCCCCTCAGCACGCTCCTGCACGACGTCCGTGGCGCCACCGCGTACCTGGCGGGGGAGGGGACTGCCGAGGACGTTGGCCTCAGGGCCGACGACGCGGCCGGCGACGTCATCGTCGACCTCGTCCGGCCATCATCGGAGTTCCCGTTGATCGTGGCCGGGTCGACGTTCGGCATCGTCCCGCCGGGCATCGATGACCCGGCCGCGTTGCGGGCCGGCGACGGATTCGTGGCCAGCGGCGGCTACCGCCTGGCCGCGGAGAGCGCAAGCGAGATGACGCTCGAAGCGAACCCGCACTACTGGGCCGGCAAGCCGGCGCTCGGCACCGTCACGGTCCTGACTGATCTCGGCGGCGCAAGCCCCGTGGAACGCTTCGAGCATGGCGAGCTCGATTACACGTCGGTCTCCGGTTTCGACGCCAGCTGGATCGCGTACGACGAGGACCTCGGTCCTCAGCTGCGCAGCGTCCCGGCGATGGCGACCGACTTCTACGGGTTCGACACGACGGTCGCGCCGTTCGACGACGTCCGCATCCGCCAGGCGTTCGGCGCGGCGGTCGACTGGCGACGGATCGCGCGACTGGCGGTCGACGACCCGGCGGCCGTCGCGAACTCGATGGTCCCGCCCGGGATCCCGGGACGGAGCGAGCGGGACGTGCTCCCGAAGCACGACCCCGCGGCCGGTCGCGCGCTGCTGGCCGAGGCCGGCTACCCGGGTGGTGCGGGGTTCCCGGACGTGACGCTCGTGACCGGTGGCAGCGCCTACGACGAGGCGGTGGTTGCCGAGTTGGAGCAGGAGCTGGGCATCACGGTCAACGCCGAGAACATGGACTTCATCGACTACTTCGACCGGCTCGACACCGACGCGCCGGCGATGTGGTCGCTGTCGTGGATCGCCGACTACCCCGGCCGAAACGATTTCCTTGGTGTGCTGCTCGGCACCGGGTCGACCAACAACTACGGACGCTGGAGCTCGCAGGAGTTCGACGCCGCCATCGCCGATGCCGCTGCCGCCACCGACCCCGCCGCGGTCAGAGCGGCATACGACCGGGCCGAGGATGTCGTCCAGCGCGAAGTGCCGGTCGTCCCGATGAGCTACAGCACGAGCTGGGCCCTGTCGCGCGACGGGTTCCTGGGTGCCGGCCAGAACGGCCTGGGCTCGCTGCGCTTCGCCGGGCTGGCATGGGCCGGCCCGTGATGTCCGCGACGGCCCGGCGGCGAGCGGCGCGGGTCGTCGCCGCCATCGCGCTGGTGATCGCCGCGATCTGGCCGGCGACGAGCGCCGTCAACGCCGCCTCCCCGGAATTCGGCCGGCCGAGGATCGACGGCTCGTTCGGCGCCGACGTCATCGCGACACAGCCGGTGACATTCGAAACCGCACCGGATCTCGTCGAAGTGCTCGTCACGACCGCGGATGGGCCGCCACTCGTCGCCGAGGCGGAGTCGCCCGGCGCCGGCGAGACGACACTGCGCTGGACGCTCGGCGGCGTCGATGGACACATCCTGCCCAACACGCCGGTCAGCGTGCGCTGGCGGATCACGGCCGATGGCGAGACCACGCTCGGCCCGGTGGCCCGGACCGTGATCGACGACGAGCGGTTCGATTGGCAGGTTCTGAGCGGCGATGTCGTGCGAGTGCACTGGTATGAGGGCGGTCGCGCGTTCGGCGAGCGGGCGCTGGCCATCGGTGAGCGGGCGGTGGAGGAGACCGCGCGCACGTTCGGCGTGACGGAGGAGGATCCAGTCGACTTCTTCATCTACGCCGACAACGACGCGTTCTACGACGCGCTCGGCCCGGGCACTCGCGAGAACGTCGGCGGCCAGGCGAACACTGATATCCGAACCTTGTTCGCCCATATCTCGCCAGGTTCGATCGACGACCCTTGGGTCGAGAACGTCGTCCCCCACGAGCTCATCCATCTCGTGTTCGACACGGCCGTCGAGAATCCCTACCACTTCCCGCCGCGGTGGCTGAATGAGGGACTCGCGGTCTACCTGAGCGTCGGCTACGAGGCGAGCGATCGCGCGGCGGTCGAGGCCGCGGCGCGGGCGGGCGAGCTCATCCCGCTCGACGGCCTGGTCGGCCAATTCCCGACGTCCGCGTCGCGGTTCGGGCTGGCCTATTCGGAGAGCGCGAGCGCGGTCGACTTCCTGATCCGCACCCACGGCGAAGACACGATGATCTCGCTCGTTCGCTCCTACGCAGAGGGTCGGACCGACGACGAGGCGTTCGAGGCCGCGATCGACATGGACGTCGACGCGTTCAACGACGCGTGGCTGGCGGACCTCGGCGCGAAGCCGCCGGTGAAATACGGCCCGCAGCCACCGCCCGCGGGCCCGGTGCCGGACGGCTGGGATGCCGCCTCGCCGATGCCGGGCAGCATGGCGACGCCACGCCCCCGTGCCTCGGCGGAGCCGCCCATCGCCAGCCGGACCGAGCCGCTGGGCGGCGTCTCGCTCGGTCCGATCGGGTTGTGGCTGTTGGCGATCATCGTCGGCGGTGGCGTCGTGTTGCTGATCTGGACCCGCGCTCGCGGACGATCGGCGTGATCGGGCGGCTGCGCTCGATCCCGAGCTGGCAGGTAACCCTCGGTCTGGCCCTGCTCGGGCTCGGCTTCCTGATCGCTGCCCAGCTCGCAGCTGAAGGTCCGCGCGTCCGCTACACCACCCAGGAGCGGTCACCGCTCGTCGAGACCGCCACGCAGCTCCAGAAGCGTCAGGAAGAGCTCAAGGCGCGCATCCTCGAGCTGCGTGGCCAGATCCAGGCCACGGAGCAGGCGGACGAAGGCTCCGCTGCACTGGTCCGCGAGCTGAACGATGACCTCCAGGACGCGCGCATCGCCGCAGGGCTGATCCCGCTGACCGGGACCGGCTTGGTGCTCCAGCTCGAGGACTCGGCGGACCCGCCGGCCCCCGGCGTCAACGAAGCCGATTACCTGGTCGGAGCACGCGATCTGCGCGCGATCGTCGAGGAGCTGTGGGCAGCGGGCGCCGAGGCGATCGCGGTCAACGGCGAGCGCATCACGCCGACGACCGCGATCATCGATGTCGGGCCGTCGATCCTGGTCAACGCGGCGTATCTCGTGGGTCCGTACCAGGTGACCGCGCTCGGTCCCGAGGATCTCTACCCGCGGCTGAGCGCGTCGCCGAGTTTCGTCGACCTCCTGCGGACGCGCGCACAGGGCTTCGGCATCCGCGTCTCGATCGCCGAGCCTGAGGCGGTCGACATGCCGGCGTTCGCCGGGACCGTGACGCTGCGCTACGCGCGACCGGAACCCGCGAGCTGACGCGATGCGCCGACGACGAAACCAGCTCACCATCGCTGCGGTCACGTTCCTGCTCGGACTGCTCGTCGTCGTCCAGCTGTTCACGCAGGCGAGAAGCACGGCGTTCGCCGGTCTGTCATCCCAGGATCTGACGATCCTCGTAGCCAATCTCGACGACCGCAACGACCAGCTCCGTGCGGAGGTCGCGACGCTCGAGCGCGAGCTCGAAGTCCTCGAGCAGAACACCGAGCGCGGCGACATGTCGGTCGATGAGCTGCGCGCCGATCTGCGACGGGTCCGGCTGTACGCCGGCATCGATCCGGCCGTCGGCCCAGGCGTCTCGATCGTCGTGCGCGGGCCGATCGACGGATCCGGCATCGAGGACCTGGTCAACGAGCTGCGCAACGCCGGCGCGGAGGCGATGGCCATCGATTCGGTCCGGCTGGTGCCGGGCGTGGTCGCCGTAGGTGCCCCGGGCGCGATCGCGATCGGCGGGCGTCCGCTGGGCGATCCGTTCACGCTCAGCGCGATCGGCGCGCCGGACAAGCTGACGGGATCGCTCACCCGCCCGGGCGGCATCATCGCCCAGTTATCGGCGACCCAGCCGGACGTGCTGGTCGACGTGACGCCGCTCGACCAGATCGGTGTACCCGCCACGGATCGCCGACTCGTCCCGAGTCATGGTCGTCCGCGCCTCTGATACCCTGCCCGCCGTGCCGGACCGACCGATCCTGGATCTGCTGCTCGGGGATGTCGTCCGACTCCGCCGACGCCACCCGTGTGGTGGCGACACCTGGCTGGTCGACCGGCTGGGCGCGGACATCGGCTTGCGCTGTCGGACGTGCGATCGGCACGTCCTGATCGAGCGCGCCGTGCTCGAGCGCCGCCTCGCCGGCTTCGTCGAGCGCGGCGACCCCACGATCACGGCCGCGGTCGTGGGTGACGATCCGGGGCGGGAGCGGATCGCGCCAGACCGGCCGTCGTGACCGAACCCGGGCCCATCGGGGCCGAGGGGATCACCGCCGCGAACGGCACGCCGACCAGCGAAGGGGCGCTGACGGTCTTCCGCAACCCATCGTTCCTCCGACTCTGGTTGTCGCAGGCGGCGACCCAGATCGGCGGCAACATGGTGCTGTTCGGGTTGACGGTCGTCGTGTCCGAGAACAACTCGAACACCGCGGTCAGCCTGCTGATCCTGTCGTTCCTCGCACCGGCCGTGCTGGTGTCGGCGGTGGCCGGCGTCTACGTCGACCGGGTGGACCGGCGTCTGGTCCTGATAGCGACCAACGTGCTGCGTGGGCTGGCGATCATCGGTCTGTTCCTGGTCGGCGATCACCTGCTGCTGCTCCTGCTGCTCAACCTGTTCGTCTCGACGGTCACGGTCTTCTTCGCGCCCGCCGAGGCGGCGATGATCCCGGAGGTCGTGCCGCGCAATCAGCTCCTTGCGGCGAACGGCGTGTTCACGCTCACGCTCAACGCGGCGTTCGCGCTGGGCTTCGCGCTGCTCGGGCCGCTGGTGATCAACATCGCCGGGCCGCAGGCCGTGATCCTGGTCGTGGCCGCGCTGTATTTCCTGGCGGCGGTCTTCTGCTGGACCCTCCCGCCGTCGCCGCCGCCGGCACGGCTGACCAACGGGGACGGCGCCGTGCTGGAGACGCAGCATGCCTTCGCATCGACGGTCGCCCAGCTGCGCGAGGGCTTCTCGTTCATCCGGGGCCACCGCTCGATCGGCTGGTCGCTGCTGTATCTCGGCATCACGGCGTCGCTGGTGGGCGTGCTCGGCGTGCTTGGTCCGGACTTCGCCCAGACCGCGCTCGGGCTCCAGCCGAAGGACACCTCGATCATCGTGCTGCCGCTCGGCGCCGGGATCGTGATGGGCATCCTGCTCCTCAACTCCTACGGCCAGTTCCTGCCGCGTCGCCGGGTCATCGAGGGCGGCTTGATCGTCCTCGGCGTGATGCTGGCGCTGCTGTCCATCGCCGGGCCGATCAGCCAGTTCCTCCAGCGGGTCGACGAGGCCGGCAGCCTGCTCGATCTGTCGGCGATCACCTCACTGCTGGCGATCGTCGTGTTCATCGCGTTCGTCGCCGGGATCGCGTACTCGGCGGTGGCGATCCCCGCCCAGACCCAGCTCCAGGAGGACCTGCCCGAGGACGTGCGAGGCCGCGTCTTCGGTGTCCTGTTCATGCTGGTGTCGGTCTCGAGCTTCGTGCCGATCATCATCGTCGGGCCGATCTCGGACCTCATCGGGACCGCCACCGTGATGCTGATCGTGGCGATCGGCGTGCTCGCCACCGGCGTCGCGAGCGTCTTCCTGCGGGACCCGAACCTCGGGATCGCCGGTGCCACCGCGGACCCGCATGTGGAGGACCCGATCGCCGCTGCGCTGGGCGCCGATCGACCGATGTGGCGCGCCGAACGCGGCGCACCCAGCAGCCTGCTGCCGCCGCGCTCGACGGATCCCGCCGGGATCCCCGGGCCCGTCCGACCCCGCCGACCGGGACTGACCGATGCCGAAGGTGGCAGTCGTCTTCACCGGGGGCACGATCAGCATGGGCTTCGACCCCGTCGCGGGCGGTAACGTCCCGACGCTTGATGGGGCGGCGATCCTCGCTCGGACGCCCGGGCTCGAGTCGATCGCCGAGGTCGTCCCGATCGATCGTGGCCTGACGCCGGCCAGTCACTTCAGCTGGGCCGACCTGCTGCAGCTGGGCAGCGTGATCCAGGCTGCGCTCGACGATGCGGCGATCGACGGCGTCGTCGTCGTCCAGGGCACGGACACCATCGAGGAGACGGCGTTCGCCTGGGATCTGGTCGTTCGGTCCCTGAAGCCGGTGGTCGTCACCGGAGCGATGCGTGCGTCGCATGAGGACGACTACGACGGGCCAGCCAACGTGCGCCGGGCCGTGGCGGCAGCCGCGTCACCGGTGCTGCGCGACGCCGGTGTGGTGGTCAGCCTGGGCGGCACGCTCGAGGCCGCCGACGACGTCACCAAGATGCATACACGCGACTTCGACGACGTTCCAGTCGCCGAACCGCGGCTCCCTCGGGCGAGTGGCGGACGACGGCGTCGTGCTGAGGCGACCGCGTGGGCCGCGGCGATCGCTGCGCGAAGTCCCGGCAGATGGCGCGCGCGTGGAGCTCGTGCAGGCGGGCATCGGCTCGGACGGGGCGATGCTCGATGCGGCGGTCGCCACCGGTGTCGCCGGGGTCGTGGTCGCGGCGACCGGTGCCGGGAATACCACCGCCGGGCTGCTCGCCGCCGCGGAACGGGCGATGGCCAGTGGCGTCACGGTCGTCCTCGCATCCCGGTGCCCGGCCGGCGCCGTCTCGACGGCCTACGCGTTCCCGGGCGGCGGTGCCACCTGGGTGCGTGCCGGTGCGATCCCCGCCGGCGCGCTGTGCGCGATCAAGGCACGCGTGGCGCTGGCACTCGCTCTGGGGGCGGGCCTGGGGCGCGACGAGATCGCCTCGTTGCTGGCCGACCCGGTAGGCTGACCGGCCATGCCGCTCGACATGCTCATCACCGGCCGCATCGCGACGCTGGAGGGCGATTACGGGCTTCGGCTGGGTCGAGGCCATCGGGATCCGCGACGGCCGGGTCGCCTTCGCGGGTTCGGAGGTATTCCTGGAGACGCGGGCCGACCCATTCACCGAGCGGATCCGCCTGGAGCCCGACCAGGTGGCATTCCCCGGGCTGACCGACGCGCACCTGCACCTTGCCCAGGCCGCGCTGGCGTCGCGGCACGTCGACCTCGGCGACGCTACGACGCTCGACGAAGGTCTTGCCCGGCTGCGGGAGGCCCATGCTCGACTGCCCGCCGACGCCTGGCTGGAGGGCCACGGCTGGGATTCGGACCGATGGGGTGGCTGGCCGACGGCCGATGCCCTCGAGTCGGTCGCGCCCGGTCGCAAGGCCGTGCTGTGGGCCCACGACCACCACGCGCTGTGGGCAAGCCACGCCGCGATCCGGGCGGCCGACCTGCCGGCCGGCGACCCGCCCGGTGGCGTCATCCGGCGCGCGGACGATCGAACGCCGGAAGGTGTGCTGTACGAGGCGGCGACCCGGCTGATCACCATCCACGTGCCGCCGCCCTCGGCCCAGGAGCTCGAATCCGCGATCATCGAGGTCGGCAAGGATCTCGTGTCGCTCGGCGTCGTCGCCTGTCACGACCCGGGCGGCGTGGCACCGGATCCTGAGCTGTCGTACTCCTTCCCGGCCTACGCCCGGCTGTCCGATGCCGGCCGGTTGCCCGTCCGCGTTCACGCGTGCATGCGCGACGACGCCGTCGCCTCCGCCATCGAACAGGGATTTCGCAGCGGGCACCGGCTTGGTTCGAACCCCGACGGTCGCGCGATGGTCGGCTGGCAGAAGTGCTTCGCCGACGGATCGCTCGGGTCGCGGACCGCGGCGCTGCTCGAGGACATCGAGCCCGAACCGGATCGACCGCTCCCGCCCGAGCTCCGCCGCGGCGTGTGGATGACCGACGCCGACGCACTGCGCGAGCGGGTCGAACGTGCCGCGTCGGGCGGGATCGCGACGACCATCCACGCGATCGGCGACGCGGCCATCCGCGCCGCCCTCGACGTCCTCACCCCCTTCGCCGCCACGTCGCCGCTGATGCCCCGCATCGAGCACGTGCAGATGCTCCATCCCGACGACGGCCCGCGGTTTGCGGCGGCCGGGATCGCGGCCAGTGTCCAGCCCGTCCATCTCGGCTCGGACGCGGTGCAGGCATGGAAGTTGTGGGGCGAACGCGCCGAGGCCGAGGGCTACACCTGGAAGTCGATCGCGGACACGGGCGCCGTGATGCCGTTCGGCACCGACGCGCCGGTCGAGCCGTACGACCCGTGGCCGGGGCTGGCGCTCGCGGTCCGGCGCGAGGACGCGCGCTGGCCGTCGGGCACGCCGGCGTATGCGCCGGAACAGTCGCTGACGCTCGATCGCGCGCTGCGCGCGCAATGCATCGACGGCCCCGTCTCGGCGCGGGAGACCGATCGAGGCCGGCTGACGGTCGGCCAACGCGCCGACGTCGTCGTCATCCCGGCGGCATCGATCGACGAGCCGGTCACCCCGGGCGGCCCGCTCTCGACGACTCGGCCCCAGATGGTCCTGATGGACGGCAAGGTCGTCTTCGAGGTTTAGGCGCCGAGCTCCTTGAGGGCGTCGGCGAACAGGCCATTGAAGATCCGCGAGGTCGACGGGAACGCGTGGATGGTGTCCGCCAGCACGTCCACCGTGACGTGCGCCTTGATGGCGAGCACGCACTCGTGGATCGCCGCCGAGGCATCGGGGCAGGCGATAGCCGCGCCGATCAGCTCCCGCGTGCCGCGATCGACCACGATCGTGATGTGCCCCAGCTTGGCTTCGAGCGCGTAGCCGCGGCTGCTCTTCGCGAAGTCCGCGACCTGCTCGAACGCATCGAGTCCCTGCTCCTTCGCTGCCTCGAGCGAGATCCCGACGAACGCGGCCTCGGGGTCGGTGTAGGTGGCGCGCGGCAGCGCGCGGTAGTCGGGCGTGATCTGCTCGCCCGTCGCCATCCGCGCGGCCAGCTCTCCCTGGTAATGGGCCTGGTGCGTGTGGAGCTCCGGGCCGCCCGCATCACCGACCGCGTACAGCCCGTCGGCGATGCACAGGCGTCCGTCGCGCGGGTACGGCGGCGTCCGCCCGCTCGTGTCGAGCCCGTAGTGCTCGAGGCCGATGTCGTCGAGCGGGACCTCGCGTCCGACCGCCGCCATGAGCGTGTGGGCCTCCTCAGTCGAGCCGTCGTCGAGCTCGATGACGTGGCGCACCGTCCGTGCCCGCCCCGGCCCGGGCAGCCACGGCCCGGATACCGGTCCGCACGGTCACGCCATCCGCTTCGAGCGTCGCCTTGATCACCTCGGAGTTGCGCGGGTGATCAGTCGGTGCAAGCCGCGGACCCGATTGCATGATCGTGACCGGGACGCCGAACCGCGCATAGACCTGCGCCAGCTCGCAGCCGGTCGGGCCGCCGCCGAGGATCAACAGGCTCCGTGGCAGCTCCCGGGTGAGCGTCGCCTGTTCGTTGGTCCAGACGTCGATCCCTTCGATGCCCGGCATCTTGACCCTGCGTGACTCCGAGCCGACCGCGATGACGACGTTCTTGCCCCGCAGCTCGTGGCGCTGCCCGTCGTGGCTCACCGTGACTCGGCCGCGATCGGAGATCCGCGCATCACCGCGGTAGACCACGGCGCCGGCCTGCTCGAGCGACTTGACGTGGCTCGTGTCGTCGGGCTCGGCGGCATCGGCTGGCCTGTTGATCATGAAATCGCGATGCTTCGATGCACGCGGCCACTCGTAGTGGGGTGAGTTGGCCTTGTGTGCGGCGGCCGAGTGCAGCAACGCCTTCGACGGAAGGCAGCCGATGTGCGGGCAGCTGCCGCCGAACCAACGCCTGTCGACGATCGCGACGGTCTTCCCAAGCTCGCGGGCCTTGTGCGTGGCGGCCTCACCACCCGGTCCGGCGCCGATGACGACGAGATCGAAGAGCTGATCCATCTGCCGTCAGTCTGGCGACTGTCGGTGACGGTCGCGTTGCCGTCGTGCTTCGTACAACAGGATCGCTGCCGAGACCGATACGTTCAGGCTATCGGCGACGCCGTGCATCGGAAGTCGAACGTTCTCGACATCAGCCGCCTGCCAGGCGGCGGTCAGCCCGTCGGTCTCGCTGCCGAGCGCGATGGCGAGCGGGCCGGTCAGGTCGGCGTCGGTGTACAGCCGCTCGGCGTCTACGCGTGCCCCGACGACCCGGATCCCTCGCTTGCGGAGCCAGGCAAGGACATCGTCGGAGGGCGCCGCCGCGAGCGGGACCGAGAAGATCGTCCCTGCGCTGGCCCGGATGACATTGGGGTTGGCGAGGTCTGTTCGCGGCGATGCGGCGATGAGGGCGTCGGCCCCTGCTCCATCCGCGCTGCGCAGCACGGCCCCGACATTGCCCGGCTTTTCGACGCCTTCGACGACCACCACCAGCGGATCGGCGGGGAGTTTGAGGGCGGCGAGCTCGAGCGACGGAGCGCGGATCACGGCGATGATGCCCTCGGCGCGGTCGCCGAATGCGAGCTTGGCGAAGGCCGGCTCGGTGGTCGTCGTGACCGCGACCTTCCTTGCATCCAGGGCATCCAGGGCCGCCCGGGCGTCCTCACCGCCGAGCAGCGGCTCGCACACGAAGGCTTCGACGACGTCGACGCCGGCATCCAGCGCACGGCGGACCTCGCGGGCGCCATCGACCAGCGTGAGACCGCTCGACTCCCGTTCACGCCGATCGCGCAGGCGGGCGACCGACTTGATGCGCGGGTTCGACGGGCTCGCCAGGGCAGGGGAGTCGGACGCCATCGAGCTCATGATGCGCCGTCGCCGCGAGCGAACGCGCCGAGCTCGAGCGTCGCGCCCGATGTCGACGTGAGGGTGAGTCGGCCGACTTCGACCTCGTCGGTGACGGTCGACAACCGATATCCGAGGTCGTCGGGATCGACGCCTTCGGCGTGGGCGGTCAGCAGTACGAAGCCGTCCGGCAGAAGCAGGCGGCGAATGCCGGCCAGAAGCGCGTCAAGGTCGTGCTCGAGCCGCCAGGCCTTGCCCGAGGTACCGTGGCCGTAGGTCGGTGGGTCGAGGACGACGCCGGCGTACCGCCGTTCGCGCCGGATCTCGCGTGCGACGAAGGCACGCGCGTCATCGACGAGCCAGCGGATCGGTCGGTCCTCGAGGCCGCTCAGCGCCGCGTTCCGGCGGGCCCAGGCGACCGTCGGTCGGGCGGCGTCGACGTGGACGATCGCCGCGCCGGCGCGTGCCAGCGCGAGCGTGACGAGTCCCGTGTAGCCGAAGAGGTTCAGGACAGATGGTCCGTCGGACGCGGCGGTCATGCGCTCGCGAAGCCACGGGAGCATCGCTGCGTGCTCGGGAAAGAGCCCGACGTGTCCCGCATCGGTCGGGCGCGCCTCGAACACCAGGTCCTCCAGGCGCACGCGCCACCCCGAGCGTGCCTGCTCCAGGCCCGGACCGCTCCAGCCGCCATCCCGGTCAAAGCGAAGGTCGGCCTCGGGCCAGCGCTCGGGCGTGACTGGCTCGCCTATGGCTGCGGGATGTTGCCGGTCGACCACATGCGGACCGAACCGTTCCAGTCGGGCGCCTCCACCGACATCGATGAGCTCGTAGTCGTCCACCGGCGCATCATCAGCCGAAACCGACCGGGCCGGGCGGTCGAATCCCCGGGTGAGAGCGAAGGAGGTTCGCGTGGTCCGACGGTCGATCCTGGTCGTGGTACTGGTCCTCGCCGCGGCGCTGAGCGGTTGCACGAACCCGTCGGGCGGCGGCTCGGGCGGCTCGGACGCCCCCGCGCCAGCGCAGTCACCGGCGGCGCCGGCAGAGCCGTACGGCTACTGACCCGGGACGTCGTCACCGTCCATTCGGCTGTTTGTCGCTCGGTCGGCCCTGCGGTACGATGCGCGCTGCCGTTCGGGTGGCGGCGCTGTCACTCCAGTGGTCCTGCGAGACGTGGAACACCTCGCGCTAAGGGACTTCGGGAGAGGCGGCGGCAAGACTCAGACGGTAGGTTCCGACAGGCGTCGCGTCCAGCCAGGCGCGGAGCAGCCGGAACCGTCGGGCGGCTAGCTCAGCTGGTTAGAGCACTTGCTTGACATGCAAGAGGTCACTGGTTCGAGTCCAGTGTCGCCCACCACATCCTGAAGACGCGTCGAGCGGGACGCGCCGCACGAGCAGTCGATCCCGAGAGAGCCGGGCCCAGGCTGGAAGCCCGACGATCGACCCGAGCGGTACCACCCGCGAGCGATCGGTGAACCGATCCGGGAATCGCCCGTTAGCGCGATCACGAGTGCGCCGGCCATCGACCGGCGAACGCAGGTGGGACCGCGGGAGCAGACCTCTCGTCCTGGCGAAGGGCGAGGGGTTTTCCGATTCTTTGGGAGCCGACATGACGGACGAAGAGCAGCAACCGAACGAGGTCGACGACGAGCCGATCAAGCTCGAGGCGCCCGAGCGCGGGAGCGCCACCGAGCTGATGGACCACGGCGCGGCCGGCGAGCTCGGACCGATGCGCCACAGTGCGGCGCACGTCCTGGCCGAGGCGGTGCTCGACCTGTTCCCGGGCACGCAGCTCGGCATCGGGCCGGTCATCGAGGACGGCTTCTACTACGACTTCCTCCTGCCCCGACCGCTGACGCCGGACGACCTCCCGAAGATCGAGGAGCGGATGCGCGAGTCGATCGCGGCGGACCATCCCTTCGAGTTCAGCGAGGAAACCCCGGAGGCGGCTCGTGCCGCGCTCGAGGAGCGTGGGCAGCCGTTCAAGGTCGAGATCATCGACGACCTGCTCGCGACGTCGAAGCGCGACGGGACGCCGATGCCGCCCACCACGTTCTACCGGCAAGGGCCGTTCATCGACCTCTGCCGCGGGCCGCATGTCGCGAGCACCGGCAAGATCGGCCCGTTCAAGCTGCTCGGCACGGCCGGCGCCTACTGGCGCGGCGACGAGAAGCGACCGATGCTCCAGCGCGTCTACGGAACGGCCTGGGCGACGCAGGAGGACCTCGATGCCTACCTGTGGCGCCGGGCCGAGGCGAAGAAGCGCGACCATCGCCGGCTCGGCGTCCAGCTCGACCTGTTCTCGTTCCACGATGTCTCGCCGGGGTCGGCCTTCTGGCACCCCAAGGGCCAGCGGATCTGGCGGACGCTCGAGGGGCGATGCGCGAGCTCCAGACGACGGCGTGGCTACCAGGAGGTGTCGACGCCGATCGTGGTGTCCGAGAAGCTCTGGCGCCAGTCGGGCCACTGGGACCTGTATCGCGACAACATGTTCCTGGTCGAGTCGGAGAACCAGACGTTCAGCCTCAAACCGATGAACTGCCCCGAGTCGACCTACATCTACCGCTCGAAGCTCCGGTCGTACCGCGATCTGCCGCTGCGCCTCAGTGAGTTCGGGCGGCTGCATCGGAACGAGCGGTCGGGGACGCTGTCGGGTCTGACCCGCGTCCGCCAGTTCATCCAGGACGATGCGCATCTGTACGTCCGACCGGACCAGCTGACCGACGAGATCGTCGCGCTGCTCGGCGAGGTGCGCGAGTCATACGGCTGGTTCGGCCTGGAGCCGCGGTTCTGTTCGCGACGAAACCGGACAAGGCGATCGGCGACCCGGCGCTCTGGGAGCGGGCCGAACAGCTGACCCGGGAGGCATTCGCGGCGGCCGACATCAGTTACGAGCTGAAGCCCAAGGACGGCACGTTCTACGCGCCCAAGATCGACATCTACATCGATGATGCGCTCGGCCGCGAGTGGCAGATGGCGACGATCCAGATCGACCTCACGATGCTCCCCGAGCGGTTCGACCTGACCTACATCGACGAGGACGGCAAGCCCCAGCGGCCGATCGCGATCCACCGGGCGATCTACGGCTCGCTCGAGCGATTCATCGGCATCCTGATCGAGCACTTCGCGGGGGCGTTTCCGTTGTGGTTGGCGCCCGTGCAGGCCGTGGTCATCCCGATCGCCGACCGCCATGTCCAGGCGGCTTCGGAGCTCGCCGAGGTGCTCTCATCGCGCGGGTTACGGGTCGAGGTCGATGCCTCGTCGAACCGGATGCAGTACAAGATCCGGACCGCCCAGGAGCAGAAGGTGCCGTACATGGTGGTGCTGGGCGACCGTGAGATCGAGGCGAGGACGGCCTCGCCGCGGACCAGGGCAGGGGAGCAGCAGGCGCCGGAGGACTGGGAGTCATTCGCTGATCGGCTAGCGGCCGAGTCGCGGGCGCGGGGCGTGGCGTAGACAAGCCGATGCCGGATCGGCGCCTCGTCGCGGTCGATGTCGCGATCAAGGTCGCGACCGTCGTGCTGCTCGCATGGGCGGTCCTCAGCCCCGACCTGCCGCAGTTCACCGGCAAAGCCTTCACTGGCCGAGCGGTGGCCTATCCGATCGCCCTGGTGATGTTGCCGATCGGCTGGTGGTTGCTCGGTCGACCGCGTGGGTTCGCCTTCCCGGTGGCGGCCGACATCCTGCTTGGGCTCCCGTTCCTGATCGACGTCGCCGGGAACGCGCTCGACCTGTACGACGCGGTCGAGTGGTGGGATGACGTCAACCACCTGGTCAACTGGGGACTCCACACGGCGGCGGTCGGGCTGCTGCTGCGTGCCGGAGACTGGGGGCAGTGGACCCGCGCGACGCTGGCATTCGCCTGGGCGGCAAGCACCGCGGTGCTGTGGGAGCTCGCGGAGTACGTGGCCTTCGTGCCGAACTCGCCTGAGGCCGCCACGGCGTACGCGGACACCCTGGGTGATCTGGCGTTGGGGCTGATCGGCGGAGCGATCGCGGCGGTGGCGGTCAGTCGGCTCTCGCCAGCGAATCGGCGTAGTACCGGAACTCCAGATCCGGCGGCTCGTGCCCGAGATGCGCCAGGATGATCTGGGCGTCCCGGTCGGTGGATGTCTCGAGCCCCGGTTGCACTTGGAACATCCCGAAGTTCCAACCGGCGAAGGATGCACCACCGCGGGTGCCTTTGGAACGTGCTGATGTTCCATCCGGCGAACGGGGGGCGAGGTCGGCCGCTAAGTGGACCATGGGGATGTTCCAGACGCGGCTGCACCCCTTGCTCAGCCGCTGATTGGAACATGTGATGTTCCAGGGGCGAGTCCGGACCGGGCGATTCCGGCCGGTGGGAAGCCCGTTTCGTTGTCGCCCTCGGAGGGCCTGTGCTATCCTGCCCGCTCGTCCGGTGGGGGCCGTTTGCCCGCGCCGGTCGAGTCGATAGCAGCTACACGAGGGCCCAACCATCAGCCGAGACCTGCGAGTCAATCAGATGATCCGGATCCCACAGGTCCGGGTGGTCGATGAAGAGGGTGCCCAGCTGGGTGTCATGCCCACGCCGCAGGCCCTCGAGATGGCGCAGGAACGGGGATATGACCTCGTCGAGGTCGCTCCGATGGCCCAGCCCCCGGTGGTCCGGTTCCTCGACTTCGGACAGTACAAGTACGAACTGACGAAGCGAGAGAAGGAAGCCAAGCGCAAGCAGCGCTCGGTCACCTTCAAGGAGGTCCGCCTCACGCCGAAGATCGGCGTGGGCGACTTCGATACGAAGGTCCACCGAGCGATCGAGTTCCTCGAGGATGGCGACCGTATCAAGGTGACGGTGCGTTTCCGCGGTCGGGAGCTGACCCACCCGGAGATCGGCCGGAACCTGCTCGCCAGGTTCGTGGAGCGTGTCAAGGAACATGGAGTCGCGGAACGGACGCCGTTGCTCGAGGGCAAGTCGATGCACATCACGATGGCATCGCTGCACAAGCCCAAGAGCCACGACGCCCCGGACCGCAAGCACGCGCCGGATGTGACTCCGCCTGATGCGACTGCGGAGCCGCCACCCGCGCCAGAATCGAAGACCGTCGTGCCCCAGCCGGCCGCCGTCGCCCAACCAAAGGCCGCGGCCGCGCAGGAGCCCGAGCCAGTCCAAGCAGGAGAGTGAGGCCAGCGTGCCGAAGATCAAGAGCCACAAGACGGCCCAGAAGCGCATCGGCAAGACCGGTAGCGGCAAGATCATCCGGGTCAAGGCGTGGCGCGGCCATCACCTCGAGATCAAGTCGTCGCGACGGACGCGCCGCTATGCCGGCAAGACCGTCATGAAGTCCGTCCACGCCAAGCAGGTCCGGCGCCTGCTGCCGTACCTGTAGGAGCCACTACCCGCTATGGCACGAGTCAAGCGCGGCGTCGCCGCCCACAAGCGCCACAAGCGCCTGCTCAAGGCAGCTGAGGGCCGCAAGGGCACCCGCTCGAAGCTGATCAAGCCGGCGCGTGAGGCGCTGTTGCATGCGCTCGCCTACGCGACCCGCGACCGCAAGCAGCGCAAGCGCCAGATGCGCGAGCTGTGGATCATCCGCATCAACGCCGCCGCCCGCCAGAACGGCCTGACGTACGGCCAGTTCATCAGCGGGCTCAAGCGAGCCGACATCGAGATCGATCGCAAGATCCTGGCCGACCTTGCGGTGCGTGACAGCGCGACGTTCGGCCGCATCGTCGAAGTGGCAAAGTCCGCGTAGTCGATCCCGGACCCACGCAGCCACTCGAACCCTCGATCCGGGACGGTCGGGGGTTCCTGATTTAAGGAGTGATTTGGACCTCGCCGACCTGACCCGCGACCTGGAGGCGCTCCAGGCTGAGGCACTCGCGTCGATCGCGGCCGCTCCGGACGCGGCGACGCTCGATGCCGTCGAGCTCGAGATCCTCGGCAAGAAGGGCCGCCTCACCGCGGTCCTCCGGGGGATCGGCGCGTTGCCCGCCGAGGATCGACCGAAGGTCGGCGCGGTCGCGAACGTCGTCCGGCAGGCCATCGACGCCGCGCTGGCCGAGCGAGGGACGGCGCTCCGCGGCTCCGAGCTGGCGACGCGACTGGGGACGGAGGCAGTCGACGTCACGACCCCCGGCCGGCCCATCCGTCGCGGCACGCTCCACCCGAGCATCGAGGCGATGCGCGAGATCGCCGACATCTTCGGCCAGTTCGGCTTCGTGGTGTATGAGAGCCCGGAGATCGAGGACGACCTGACGAACTTCCAGATGCTCAACATCCCGCCGGACCATCCGGCGCGGGACCTCTGGGACACGTTCTACGTCGACGTCGAGGGCCGCCTGCTGCGGACCCACACCTCACCCGGGCAGATCCGCGTCATGCAGACCGAGACACCGCCTATTCGGGCGCTGCTCCCCGGACGCTGCTTCCGGTACGAGGCAATCGACGCCAGTCGCGCCACGGAGTTCTTCCAGGTCGAAGGCCTGATGATCGACGAAGGCACGACCATGGCCGACCTCAAGGGCCTGCTCGACCAGTTCGCCAAGGCGATGTACGGGGCGGACAAGAAGACCCGCTTCCGACCGGGCTACTACCCGTTCACGGAGCCCTCGGTCGCCTTCGACGTCGAGTGCCTCGTCTGCGGTGGAGTCGGCTGTCCAGCGTGTGGTCGGACCGGCTGGATGACGATCCTCGGGGCCGGCATGGTCCATCCCGTCGTGCTCCAGTACGGCGGCCTCGACCCGGAGCGCTACCAGGGGTTCGCGTTCGGGATGGGCCCCGAGCGGATCAAGATGCTCAAGCACGGCGTCACCGATCTGCGCCTGTTCCTCGAGAACGACCTGCGGTTCCTGGAGCAGTTCCGATGAGGGAGCACGTCCGGTGAGAGTGCCGCTCTCCTGGCTGCGCGACTACGTGGACGTCCAGCTGACCCCGGAACAGCTGGCCGAGCGGCTCACGCTGCTTGGCATGGAGGTCAAGAGCGTCGAACGCTGGGGCTCCGACTGGGAGAACGTCGTCGTCGGCGAGCTGCTGGCCGTCGAACGGCATCCGAACGCCGACCGCCTCTCGCTGGCCCGCGTCACGACCGGGGATGGGACCGCCCTCGAGATCGTCTGCGGCGCGACGAACATCGCGGCCGGCCAACGCGTCCCGGTGGCCCTGCCCGGGGCCGTCCTGCCTGGCGGCCGGCGCATCGAGCGGTCCGAGAAGATGGGCGTCGTCAGCAACGGGATGCTGTGCTCCGGGGACGAGCTGAACCTGACGTCCGACGCCGACGGGATCCTCATCCTGCCGGGGGACGCGCCGATCGGTGCCGCCCTGACGGATCTGTACGGTGATGTCGTCCTCGACGTCGACGTCAAGCCGAATCGGGGAGACGCGCTCAGCATGGTCGGGCTCGCCCGTGAGGTATCGGCGGTCACCGGTGCGCCGGTCCGCTTCCCAGAGACGGACCCGGTCGAGACCGGCCCGCGCATCGATGAGCGCTTGGCGGTCGAGGTCGAGGAGCCGTTGCTGTGCAGCCGCTTCGTCGGCCGGTGGGTCGGCGGCGTCACCGTCAAGCCATCCCCGGACCTCGTCCAGATGCGGCTGATCGCCGCCGGCCAGCGACCCGTCAGCAATGTCGTCGACGTGAGCAACTACGTGATGCTCGAGCTCGGCAAGCCCATCCACACATTCGACGCGGCCGCTGTGCACGACGGACGGATCGTCGTCCGCCTCGCCCGTGAGGGCGAGCGCCTGGAGACGCTCGACCACGTCGTTCGCGAGCTGACCCCCGACACCCTGATGATCGCCGATCCACGGGGCCCGATCGGCATCGCCGGTGTGATGGGCGGGGCGGCCTCGGCGATCGGGGAGGACACGACCGACGTCGTCGTGGAGTCGGCCATCTTCGATCCGGTGAGCATCCGCCGCACGGCCTTCCACTACGCCCTCCGCTCCGAGGCGAGCCTCCGCTTCGAAAAGGGACAGGAGCACCGTCTGGCGCGGCTGGGCGCAGACCGGACCGCGCGGCTGGTCCGCGAGTGGGCGGGCGGCGACGTCGCCATCGGCGCGGTCGATACCAACCCCGTCGAGCCCGCGCCGACCCGCGTCGCCTTCCGACCCACTCGTGTGAACCGCCTGCTGGGCACGTCCACGACCGCGGAGGAGCAGGCCAGCGTGCTGGGGCGGGTGAGCGTGACGACCGAGCCGGCGCCGGCGGGCGCCCGCATCCTCGTCGCCACGGCCCCACAGCCTCTCGAGGTCGAGGCCGGCGCCGCCGAGACGCTGATCGCCACGATCCCGACCTGGCGCCGCGACCTCCTCATCGAGGCGGACATCGCCGAGGAGGTGGCGCGCGTCGAGGGCTACGACACGATCCCGGGGATCCTGCCGGACACGCCGATGCCGTCGTACCGGCACTCCCCGCTTCGGCTGCGCGACACCGTTCGCGAGGCACTGGTCGGTGCCGGCCTTTCGGAGGCCGCGACGTTCGCGCTGGTCTCCCCGGCGATGGTCGAGCGCTTCCCCCCGATCGCGGACGCCGCCGTCCCGGGGGAAGGGGAGGCCGGCGGCCGTCCCGTCAGCGTGACCAACCCGTTGTCGAGCCAGCACTCGGTCATGCGTCAGAGCCTCATCGGCAGCCTCCTGGAGGTCATCTCGACGAACGCACGCCAGGGACGACCGGACGTCGCGATCTTCGAGGTCGGCAAGGGCTATGGGGCCACCGAGGACGGCGATTCGACGCACGAATGGTGGCGCCTCGGGATCGCGCTGACCGGTGCCGCCGAGCTGCCGGCCTGGAACCGCCAGCCACGGTCCTACGACCTCGACGACGCCAAGGGCGTCATCGACCTGATCGCCCGCCGCCTGGGGCTGCCGATCCCGACCTATGCCGCCCTGACCGATGACCCGCGACTGCATCCCGGTCGTGCCGCGCGCGTCCAAGCCGGGACGGACCTCGCCGGGCGGGTCGGTGAACTGCATCCGGCCCTGGTCCAGGAGCTCGACGTGCGGACGGAGCGCATCCTCGTCGCCGAGCTCGCGGTCGCCGGGCTGTCCGGCGGCCAGCCGACCGTGCCGCGCGCCACGACCCCGCCGCGGTATCCCGCCGTCGATCGCGATCTGGCCGTCATCGTCGCCGAGGCGGTGCCTGCGGCAGACGTGGAAACCGCCATCCGGCGGCATGGCGGGCAGCTCCTGCGCTCCATCCGCCTGTTCGATATCTATCGAGGCCGGCCGCTGGCAGACGACGAAAAGAGCCTCGCCTACCGGCTCGCCTTCCAGGCAGATGACCGGACGCTGGTCGAGACGGAGGTCGATACCGCGGTCGGCGCGGTCACGACCGGGCTCGCCGCGGACGTCGGAGGTCGCCTCAGGACCTGACCCGAAAGTACCGGTCCATGCGGGCGGCGGGTCTGTTGCGACGCGCGAAGAGCCGCTGCTACCCTTGCGCGGCTCCGGGTCGGACGGCCCGTGCAGCACCGTCACCCAAGGAGGTTCGGTGGATCTCGGGGAATTCCTCGGCGGCGTCAAGACCGTCGATCTGCTGCTTGTCCTCTATTTCATGGCGTTCTTCGTGCTGGGTTTCGCGCAGGGCACGATCCGCCGCCTGATCGGTATCGCATCGATCCTGTTCTCGTTCCTGTTCGCGGCGAACGTCGCGGAGCCGTTGGGCGACTTCCTCGCCGCCAACTGGACAGACCAATCGCCGGAATACAGCCAGATGGTCGGGTTCATGACGGTCTTCGTGGCCGCCGCCCTGGCCTTCGCGATCGTCGTCCAGGGGTTCTACAAGTCACAGCCGCTGTTCGAACGGGCGCGCTTCGCGGATGAGATCCTGGGCGGCCTGCTGGGCCTGCTGCAGGCGGCCATCATCCTGGGGGCCATCGTCATCATCCTCGACACCTACTACACGCTGACCGGTGTCCGGCAAGGCCCGAACGAGCTGCAGTTCCTGCGCGACCTGTTCGGCCTGCTCAATGACTCGGGCATCGTCGCCGTGTTCCGAACGACGCTGATCCCGGCGTTCTTCATCGTGGTCGGGCTGTTCATCCCAAACTCGATCAAGGCGCTCTACCCGAGCTCGCCTTCCTGAGCGTCCTCGATCGACTGACGCTGACCGGCGCGACCGCGGAGGTCGCCCGGTCGCTGCTCGGCGCTCGGCTGGTCCGCGAGGAGGCTGGGGGTCGACGAGAAGGGCGGATCGTCGAGGTCGAGGCCTACGGCGGCCCCGACGACCGCGCCTCGCACGCGCGGTTCGAGAGCAACCGGCGCAACCGGGTCATGGCCGGCCCCGCGGGCGTCGCCTACGTGTACCTTGTCTACGGGATGTACGACTGCCTCAACGTGGTGACGGGGGAGGAGGGCGCGCCGTCGGCCGTGCTCGTCCGTGCCGTGGAGCCGCTGGCCGGGACTGACCAGATGCGCGACGCAAAGCTCGCGGTCGAGGCCCGCAGACGGGTGGGCCGAACGCCAGAGGGTCTCGCGACTGCGAAGGAGCGCCTGGCGCGCACGCCGGACCATCGTCTCGCGAGCGGACCGGGTCTGGTTGCGGCCGCGTTCGGGGTCGACACGACGTGGACCGGCACGGACCTGTGCGACCCGACTTCGCCCTTGCGCCTCGAGCGCGACCCGGCCGACCCGGCCGACGTGCTGCCGGACGACCTCGTCCGCGCCAGCACCAGGGTCGGTGTCGCGTACGCCGGTCCCGAATGGTCCAGTCGGCCGTGGCGGTTCACGATCGCCGGTCACCCGTCCGTGTCCGGGCCGCGCGCCCGCTAGGCGGGCTCCGGATGGACGCGCGCTCGCAGGCGCTACTGGAGTTCCCGCTCGTCAGGGAGCGGCTGGCGGAGGCGACCGCCTTCCCGCCGTCGCGACGGCTGGCCGATGCGCTCGAGCCGTCGGCCGACCCGGTCGTCGTGGCCCGCTCGCTCGACGAGACCGATCAGACACGCGCGCTGCTCTCCGATCGGCCGGGCATCGGGATCGGCGCGGCCCATGACATCGGGCCGTCGATCGAGCGCGCGGTGCGCGGCGGGCGCCTCGATCCGGAGCAGTTCCTGGCGATCGCCGAGACGCTCGATGCGACCGCCCGCCTGGCGACGTCACTGACCGAGGAGCGACGGCCGTTGCTGCGCGACCTCGGCCGGGAGCTGCACCCGCTGCCCGCTGTCCGGAGCACGCTGGCGCGTAGTTTCGACCCGGTCGGGGAGCTGCTCGACACGGCGTCGCCGCGGCTGGGCGGGCTGCGGGCGGCGGTCCGGGTCGCCTACGACCGACTGCGGCGGCGCCTGGACGCGCTCGTCGGGGCGGAGCTCGGCAACGCCCTCCAGGAGCCGATCGTGACGCTCCGCAACGGCCGCTACGTCGTGCCGGTCAAGGCCGAGGCGCGCTCGCGCGTCAAGGGCATCGTCCACGACGCTTCGGGCAGCGGCCAGACGCTCTTCGTCGAACCGCTCGTTGCGGTCGAGCTCGGCAACACGTGGCGCGAGGCGCAGGTCGCCGAACGGGAGGAGATCGCGCGCATCCTCGACGAGCTGTCGGCGCTCATCGCGGCCAGTGCGACGCCGCTGCGTGAGACGCTCGATGCACTGGCGCGGTTCGACCTGTGGGCGGCCAAGGCGTCGCTCGCCGCCGAGATGGATGCCACCCGCGCCGAGACCGCCGACCGCTACGAGGTCGTGCTCCTCTCCGCGCGCCACCCCGGGCTGATCGGACGCGTCGTGCCGATCGACGTCCGCATCGGCGATGGCTACACCGCGCTCGTCGTGACAGGCCCGAACACCGGCGGCAAGACCGTCACGCTCCGCACGCTCGGGCTGCTCAGCCTCATGCACCAGGCGGGGCTGCACATCCCGGCCGAGGCCGGCAGCCGCCTGCCTGTCTGGCGCGACGTGTTCGCCGACATCGGCGACGAGCAGTCGGTCGCGCAGTCGCTCTCGACGTTCTCCGGCCACCTGCGGCGGATCACGACGATCGTCGCGGAGGCCCGGGAAGGCACGCTGGTCCTGCTCGACGAGCTCGGCGCCGGCACCGATCCGACCGAAGGTTCGGCGCTCGCCCAGGCGCTGCTGGATCACTTCATCCGGGCCGGCGCGATCGTGGCGGCGACGACCCATTACGCCGAGCTCAAGGCCTATGCCCACACGACGACCGGGGCCCGGAACGCCGCGGTCGAGTTCGACCTCGACACCCTGTCGCCGACGTACAAGCTGACCATCGGGTTGCCGGGCGGCAGCCAGGCGTTCGCCATCGCCGAGCGGCTCGGCTTGCCCGAGGCCATCGTCGCGGACGCCCGGTCGCGCCTGACTGAAGCCCAGCGCTCGTTCGAGGCGACCCTGGCGTCGATCCGTGCGACCGAGGGCGAGACCAGCGAGGCCCTCGAGCGGGCCCGCGCTGCGGAAGTGCGAGCTGCGGACGCCCTGCGGACCGCCGAGGACGAGCGCCGCCGCGCCCGGCGCGAGCGCGACGAGCACGTTCGGACCGCGCGCGAGGAGGCGGATCGGGTCGTCGCCGACCTCCGCGCCGAGCTGGCGTCCACGCGTCGCGCGCTCGAGCGCGAGACCGTCACTGCTGCGTCGCTCGATGCCGCGGTGGCACGGGCGGAGGGAATCGCCGAGCGCCTCCCGCCGCCTGAGCCGGCTGCCGCGGCGCCCGAGCCTTTAGTGCCAAACACGTGGAAGGTCGGCGACCGGGCCCGCAGCCGGTCCGGCGGCTGGGAGGGCCGCATCGCCGCGCTCGAGAAGGGTGGCCGGCGGGGCACGCTCGAAGCCGGCGGTCTACGGGTGACGGTCGAGGTCGACGATCTGGTCCCGGCGATCGGCCCCCCGGCCGGCGCGGCTGCCGGTCGCGCTGGCGGCTCGGGCGGCTCGAACGCGGCCACGCTGCGACTGGAGCGGGCGCGAAGCGTTGCGTCGTCGCTCGACCTGCGCGGGGCCCGCGTCGAAGAGGCCCTCGACGCGCTCGATCGCTATCTCGACGACGCGGCCGTCGCCGGGCTCGGTTCGGTGACGATCATCCACGGGCTGGGCACCGGCGCGTTGCGCGATGCCGTACGCACCGCCGCGTCAGACCATCCGCTCGTTCGCTCTGCGCGCCCCGGTGAGCGCGGCGAGGGTGGGGACGGGGCCACGGTCGTCAGCCTCTGACGGCCGCGCCACGAGCCGTCGATCAGGGCGGTTTCGGTGGCTTGCCCTTCGACGGGTCCGGCGGCAGACAGGTCTCCGGCATGAGCGGGTCGCAGCTCGGTGGCGGCGTCTCGACCGGGGCGAACGGGCACTTCCCCGTCGGCGCGAACGGTGCACCCCACGATCGGCCGTACGGTGCGAACGAGTTGTTGTAGAAGTACGACGTGCGGGTGCCTTCCGGGCCGCCGCGGCGACCGGGACCCTTGAGCCGCGCGCGCCGCCCAGTTGCGGTTCGCCTTCTGCCAATTCGGGAAGTTGCTCTCGACCTCGTTGAGGTTGAAGAAGCCGCGTGTCACGCGCGGGCCGACACAACCCGTCCGCCACGGCAGCCCCGAGGCCGCATCGATGTGCAGCGCGACCCGGATCGTCTCGCGCTCGCGCGGGACGGTGCCCTTGATGAACAGCTCCTTGACCGTCTTGCGCGTGTACGGACCGGGCCTGAGACCGGTGAAGGCGTCGACCGTCGCCGTTTGCAGGCCGCTGGGTGCCTTGAAGTTGGCGATCGGCTGCTTGGCGCTGACCTCCTGGAGGATGGCCGACCACAGCGGCGCCGATGAGTCGAGCGACAGGCTGCCGCGGTTCGGGGCGTTGTTGCTGTTGCCCATCCACACGCCGACAGCCAGCGCCGGGACCTTCTTGCTCGCTGGCGGTGCAAGGTAGCCGTAGGCGTGCACGTCGCGGTTGTCGTTGGTCGTACCCGTCTTGTAGGCGGCTGGACGGCGCTTGCCACCCTTGTAGATCGCGAACTCGCCCCAATACGGGTTGATCTTGGGGACGGTGTTGCCGGCGAGGATGTCCGTGATGATGTAGGCCGCCTGCGGGCTGATGACCTCGGCGCCTTCGGACTTGCCGCTACCGACCGGCCAGACCTGACGACCGTTCTCGTCGACCACCTTCGTGATCAGCTGGCGTGGCATCCGCACGCCCCCGTTGGCGATCGCCGAGTAGGCGGACAGCATGTCGATCGGGTGCGTTTCGAGCGTTCCGATGCCCATCGACACGACCGGGATGGCCGTGGGTGGGAAGACCAGGCCGAAGTCCTGGCTGCGCTCGTACGTATGCTCGAGGCCCTGCATGATCGTGGCCTTGATCGCGGGGATGTTGAGTGAGAACTGGAGCGCACTGCGGACGCGCACCGGACCGCGCTCCATCTTGTCCGCCTGGGTGGGGGTGAAACCACGCCCGAAATCGGTCACGACGTCCATCAACATCGTGCTGGCGGTGATCGTTTCGTCATCGATGCCGATGGCGTAGTCGATCGGCTTGATCGACGAACCCGGCTGGCGCCAGCCATCCGACAGGACGTCGAACTGCGGCTGGAACTTCTTGTTGCCCTTGCCGGTGTAGCTCGCGCTGCCGACGTAGGCGAGCACCTCGCCGGTCCGGTAATCCATGACCGCCGCGGCCGCGTTGTGGATGTTTCGACCGCGCAGGTTGAGGATCCATCCCCAGTCGCCCCTCGGGATCTTGCGCTGGCGCAGGATCGCCCGTGGGTCCTTCGAGTTCGGGGCACGGGCGGCGGCGTACACCCATTTCTCGGTGGACTTCTGCATCGTCCAGTCGAGCGTCGTCGTCACGCGATAGCCGCCGGTGTCGACCTGCTCGCAGTCGGCCGGCGTGTCCGGGCAGATGATGTCCGTCAGCGCCTCGCGGACCTGCCATACGTAATGCGCAGCACGCCATGAGGCCGCGACCTGGGGCTTGATGATCACCGGCTCGAGCTTCGCCTCGTCGTACTCGTCGCGGGTGTGGCGGTCGCCGCTCAGCGGGCTCCGCGTCTTCATCAGGTCGAGGATGTAGTTGCGCCGCTGGACGATCTCGCTCGTCGCAGGGACCTCGAGCCTCGACTCCTTGCACACCTCGTCCGATTCGGGGTCCGGCGGCGGATCGTCGAGGCAGACGTCCTCGGCGTTGCGCATGAGGTCGAACTTGGTCGGTGACTGCGGGATCGCGGCCAGGATCGCGTTCTCGGCCAGCGTCAGCTCGTCGAGCGCCTTGCCGAAATAGCCCTTCGCGGCCGCCTTCACGCCGTACGTGTGGTTGCCGTAGAAGTTCTGGTTCAGGTAGGCGGTGATGATGTCCTGCTTGCCCTTGTCGCCCGGGTAGGCCTCGGTCAGCCGGATCGACTGGATGATCTCGCGGATCTTGCGCTCGTAGGTCGTGTCGGCGAAGGCCTCCGGCGGGAGGAGCCGGGCGCGGACGAGCTGCTGGGTGATCGTCGAGGCCCCGCGCGGTCGCCCTGACAACGTGTCGAGGCCGGCGGCGATGATGGCCGACGGGTCGAAGCCGGGGTTCGTCCAGAAGAACTGGTCCTCGATGGCCGTGGTCGCATCGAGCGTCTCGTCGGGGATGCCGGCGAACGTGACGACCTCGCGCCGGAGTGTGCCCAGCCGTGCCAGCTCCACCTTGCCGGTGCGGTCGTACACGATCGTCTGCTGCTCGAACCTGAGGCCCTTGAGGGTGTTCTCGGGGTCGGGCAGGCCCTGCGCGTAGAAGTTGTACGCGGCGACCGTGAACAGCGTCCCCGCGGCGCCCAGAAGGCCCGCGACCAGCAGGACGATGATCGGGATGGCGATGAGGATGCGGCGGATGACGGATCCGCCACGCCCAGTCGGCCGGCGGCTGATGGAGCGTCGATGACGCTGCCGCCTGGCGAGGGTGGTCTGCATCTGAGCCCGCACGATAGCATAGGGTCCGTGAACGACCGTACACGGGTGGCCGTCCGCTTCCAGACGTCGCGACGCACCTCCCTGTGACGGCCACACCCTCCGCGGGAGCCGGCACGGACCTGCTGGCGGAGCTCGAATGGCGGGGGATCCTCCATGCGGCGACCCCCGGTCTGGCGGCGCGTCTGACGACCGGGCGGCCCATCTCGGGCTACATCGGGTTTGATCCGAGCGCCGAATCGCTGCACGTCGGCCACCTGGTGCCGATCTTCGGGCTGCTCCGGCTGCAACGCGCCGGCGGGCGCCCGATCGCGGTGGTCGGTGGCGGGACCGGGATGATCGGCGATCCGTCGGGGCGGTCTGCGGAGCGCACCCTGCTCGATGCGCCGACGTTGGAGCGGAACCTCGCCGGTATCCGCGGTCAGCTCGAGCGGTTCCTCGATTTCACGCCCGGATCGGGCGGGGCCGCGATGGTCAACAACCTCGACTGGCTGGGTGAGCTGTCGCTGATCGACTTCTTGCGGGACACCGGCAAGCACTTCACGGTGCCGTACATGCTCGCCAAGGAATCCGTCCAGGTCAGGCTCGATCGCGGCCTGTCGTTCACCGAGTTCAGCTACATGCTCCTGCAGGCGTACGACTTCTGGCACCTGCACCGCACGATGGGTGTCGAGCTCCAGATGGGCGGCGCGGACCAGTGGGGCAACATCACTGCAGGCCTCGAGCTCATCCGCCGCACGAGCGGGCTGGGGGAGGAGATCCCCGAGCAGCCAGCGCACGGGCTAGCGTACAAGCTGCTGCTGTCGCCATCGGGTACGAAGTTCGGCAAGAGCGAGACGGGCGAGTCCGTCTGGCTCGACGCGGGGCGAACGACGCCGTTCGCGTTCTACCAGTACTGGCTCAACACCGACGATCGGGATGTCGGCACGTACCTGCGGTGGTTCACGGAGCTGGAGCGAGAGCGGATCGAGGCGCTCGAGGCGGAGTCGGCGGCCCGGCCCGAAGGACGGGGTGCGCAGCGAGCGTTGGCGCGCGACATCACGGCCCGTACGCACGGTGAGGCGGCTGCCGCCCAGGCCGAGACCGACAGCGAGGCGCTGTTCTCCCGCGCGCCCGTCGCGGACCCGGCAGTCCTTCGTTCACTGTTCGAGTCGACGGGCGGGTTCCGATTCGATGCGACGCAGCTCGGTGCGGGCGTCGCCGTCCTGCTGGCCGAGGCCGGGCTCGTTCCGTCGCGTGGCGAGGCTCGCCGGCTGATCGCCGGTGGGGGCGTTACGGTCAACGGTTCGCGGGTGACTGACCCGGCGTTCGTCCCGGAGCCGATCGCCGGGGAGTGGCTGGACGTGAAACTCGGCAAGCGCCGCCGGGAGATCGGTCGGCTGCAGCGCTGAGCGCCGGTCGCCCCGGGTCGTGTCAGCCGTAAGCACGCATCCGGCACGGATCCTGCATGGGAGGCCGGCAAACTGGGCCCTTCGTGTCGGAAGGCGGGGGTGGCGCACGCTCTTTCATCGCGGTTTCGTGCCTACGGCTGACACCGCGCTGGATCCGGACGCCTAGCCGCCAGCCTTCGAACGCCCGGACTGCCGCGATCAGTCGGGCATTCTGCTCTGGGCTACGCACCGTGAGCCGCAGGTGATCGGCGAGCGGGTGCGTCTCGGGGAAGGTGCGCGGGACGAGCCCGCGCTTGAGGAGCGCCTCCGCCGCGTCTGCCGCACGATCGACGGAGCCCAGATCGACGAGCACGAAGTTCGTCACCGACGGTCCCGCCGACCAGCCGGCCTCTGACAGCGCCTCCGTCAGCCGGTCCCGCTCGCCCGCCACCGCTGCCACATTCCTCGCGGCGAGGTCATCGTCCAGGAGGGCCTCGGTCACGACGGTCACGGACACGGTCGACACGGATCCCGGCGGCCTGATCGGGTTCATCCGGGCGACGAGCTCGGGACGGGCGATAGCGAACCCGACACGGAGCCCGGCCATCGCGTAGGCCTTGCTCGCCGTGCGGATCGTGATGAGGTTGGCGTGCTGGAAGCGCAGCTCATCGAGGGACCGGCCGGCGAACTCGGCGTAGGCCTCGTCGACCACGACGATGGGCACCGGTCGGCCGTCGGCGTTCGCGTCGGCCTCGATCTGGCCGAGCAACGCCTGGATCGCGCCGTCAGGCTCGGCCTGGGCGGTCGGGTTGTTCGGTGAGCAGAGCCAGAGCAGCGCCGCCTCACGGGCGGCTGCTCGGACGGCAGGCAGGTCGAGCGCGTAGCCCTCGCCGGCGCCAAGCCTCGGCACGAGGACGGCCGTCGCGCCACGTTGCTCGGTGATGACCCGGAACATGGCGTACGTGGGTGTCGGGACGATCGCACGCGATCCTTCAGCCAGGAAGGTCTTGCCGATGACGTCGAGGATCTCGTCCGCACCCGCCCCGACGACGATCTCGTCCGTGCCGACACCGTACCGCGCCGCCGCCGCCTCGACGAGACGACGGTAGTCGGCCGGCGGGTACTCCGAGAGCGAAACGTGGAATTGGCCGGCCGCCATGACGCGCTGCGCGAGCTCCGGCGGCGCCGGCGGCGTGTTGAGGTCGAAGCGGACGATCTCGTCGATCGGGACGCCGTATCGCGCCGCGACCTCCTCGTTCGTGGCTTCCCACGTGTACGACGCGGGCTGGTTGGGCGTTGCGAAGGTGACTGGTGTCGGGCTCACGCTCGTATGGTGACGCCTGTGCATCGCGGGCGCCGCGCGCGGGCGAGCGCTAAGTGCGCTGCTTCGCGAGCATCGCTCGATAGCCGCCCTCGCCGTGCTTGAGCCACGACGCGATCCGGGTGATCGTCGCTGTGCTGGCGCCCGTGAGACGCGAGATATCGGCGTAATGGAGGCCCTCGTCCAGCATGCGCACCACGGCCCAGCGCTGGCCCATGTCGTGCAGCTCGCCGAGCGTGCACAGGTCGCGGAAGAAGGCCGCGGCCTCGTCAGAAGAATTGAGTCGGAGGATCGCGTCGAAGAGGGCTTCGACGTTCGGCGTTCGCCAGTCCTGCGCCATGTCGGCCTGATACCTCGCTAACACGGTGGCCTAGTAACGTGTTAGCACGCTACCACGTCACCATGGCGCGTGTACGCACCGCCCTGCACGAAACGGTGTCGCATCGACCCCGGGGTGGCGCTGAGATTCCAGCTCCAGACGATCGGTGGAGAGGTCGTCGTTCCAGCGTAGGGGGACATCGAATGTCCATCACGCGTCGCGCCATCGCGCTCATCGCCGGCTACGCGATCATCGCCATGCTGGGGGTGGTGCCCGCGGCGGCCTACAGCCTCGTCGGCGGTTCCGCCCTGTGCGACCCCCATCAGGCCGAGATCGCCTTCGAAGGACGCGGCACGAAGCTGCGCGAGAAGGACACCGGCCAGGTCCATGTCGACCTGCCGGCGTCGGCCAAGGGCAAGGCTCGACCTGGCTTCAGTGTCACCGTCCCAACGTGGTTCCACGTCATCACCGACGGTGCGGCGGGCAATCTCACCACGACCCAGATCAACGCTCAGATGGCCGTGCTCGACAACACCTTCGGCGGCGGTGAGGGCGGCGCGGACACCGGCTTCGAGTTCGATCTGGAGGGAGTCACGCGGACGAACAACGCGGCGTGGTTCGCGTCGGCGTCGGGCGGTGCCGAGGCAGACATGAAGCGGTCGCTCAAGCAAGGCGGCGACGACACGCTGAACGTCTACTCGACGAGCGGTGGCGCCTACCTCGGTTGGGCCTATCTGCCCAGCGTCACCAACACCTCCAAGGCCTACCTCGATGGGATCGTCTTCGACTGGGAGACCATCCCCGGCGTCTCGACGACCTACGCGGGTCGCTACGACCTCGGTGAGACCCTCACCCACGAAGTGGGCCACTGGCTCAACCTGGAGCACACCTTCTTCGGTGGTTGCAACCAGCGGGGCGACTTCGTCGATGACACGCCGCCGCAGAAGACACCGACCGCCGGCTGCCCGATCGGGAAGGACACCTGCAAGGCGCCCGGCCTCGACCCGATCCATAACTACATGGATTACTCGTACGACACCTGCTACACCGAGTTCACCGAAGGCCAGACCCAGCGCATGCGCGACGCCTGGCTGTTCTATCGAGCGTCCTGACGCGACGACAACGCGGCGCTGGCGATCGCCTGATCGTCAGCGCCGGCCGTCGATCGCCCGACCCTGGTAGGTCCCCTCCCAGTACGCGGACGTGTCGTCCTCGTCGGTGTAGCGCCCCACGCCCACGATCCGGTAGGTCAAGTCGCCCGCCGGGAAACGCACCTCGAACTCGGCCTCGTCGGTCACCGCGATAGGTACCGGTGCCGGTCATCGGCTCGCCTTGGAGCACGGTGCAGCCGGCGACGGTGATCCGCTCGGTCGGGCCGATCGGCGCACCCTCGGTCGCGGCCTCGTTCTCGCTCTCGGCCTCGACCTCCAGGCGGCCCCCGAACCGGCAGCCGACGGTCAGCCGGCCGAGCCCGTCCCAGCTCCGATAGTCCGGATGCGCGAGCAGCTCGAGGTCGAGCGCGCGCGCACGGAACGATAGCGCGTCGTCATCGGCCCGGTCGACGGAGAGCTCGAGGATCGGCGCGACGAGCTGGCCCGGACACGACGGTCACCGACTCGGACGGCCGCACATCGCTGAGCAACAGGTCGATGACGGCGTCGTCCGGGCAGGCCTCGCCCCGCCCGAACGTGACGTGCGGGCCGTCGCGTGTCTCCAGCACGTATGTCTCGGTCAACGGGCGGTAGCGATCCGCGATCCGCCGACCGTGGGTGGCCGGCGTGATGGGATCGGCGGTGGCGCTCAGGATGAGGACCGGGAACGGGGCGGCCGACGGCAGAGAGTCCGGTGGGGCACCCGCCGCCGGCACGGGCCAGGCGTGGCAGGCCGCGCTGGACAGGTACACGCTGCCGGTCCGCGTCTCAGGGAGCTCGGAACCCTTGAGTGCCTGCATGAACGCTCCGGGATCTGGTTCCGGGCCGCGCGAATGCCGGTCGGCGCAGCCGGTGGCGTAGTACGCGAAGTCGGACACGGCTTGGGGGTGATCGATGTCGAACCCGCCGTAGACGAGGCGCGCCATCGGCACCCAATCCCCGCCCTCGGCGGCGCTGAGCGCCCGCAGGGCGAGCATCCGGGCGGTCACGTCGTACATGGCGTTGATGAGCGTCTCGCGCACGAGCGGAGCGACGAGCGGCCAGTCGGTGACGACGCCATCGGTGCCGGCGTATCGCGCGCTGACGCCGCCACGGTCCAGCGAGCCCATCACGTTCGCCCACACCGACTGGTACGCGAAGTCGCAGGCTTGCAGCCGGGCACATTCCTGGAGGCTCCGCTCGAGGACATCCTCGAACCCGTCGGCAGCTTCCATCCACGACGCATCGGTCGGTTGGTCGATGTCGATGGCGCCATCGAGGATCAGCGCCTCGAGATGCTCGGGGTGCGCGACCGCATAGCGCTGCGCCACGACCGTGCCATAACTCTCGCCGTACAGCGCGATGCGCTCGACGCCGAGGTCGCGCCGGATCGTCTCGACGTCCTCGACCATCTGGGCACTGCCGTACTCCGCGAGCCGGGCGCGGTCGACCCCGCTCTCATCGACGCAGGCGTCCACGAAGTCCTCGATGACCGCCGGGGCGACGTCGAACCACAGCGAGGATTGGTAGCGCGAGTTCGCGACCGGGCAGTCGACGTAGCTCGACTCGCCCACGCCGCGCGCGTCGAAGACGACGACGTCGTAGGCATCGGTCAGTCTTGGATCGAAGCGGCTGGCGGTCTCGGCGTACGCGCTCACGCCGCTCACGCCCGGGCCACCCGTGGCGATGACCAGGGTGCCGAGCGACGCCTTCGTCGCCCGCCGGATCCCGTAATGCAGCACGGTGGTCGGGCCGCGCGGATCGTTCGCGAGCTGGTCGGCCTGCACGACGATCCAGCGACACTCCAGATCGGCCGCGTAGCAGACGTGATCGCTCCACAGGTAGGGGATGTTGGCGGCCGGCGGGATCACTGCGAGGACGGCCAGCAGCGCGATCGCGGCCAGCGGCCAGCGCCGGTCGCGATCGCCCGGGTGCGGCTGCCAGGGATCGCCGGCATTGAGGACGATCGCCTCGCGCCGTTCGATGTCTCCGATCAGCCACACCAGCAGCCCGGCGGCGACCGGCAGCGACAGCGCCCCGACTGCCGTGAGGACCCATGACGCGCGCGCGACATCGCGACCGAATGGCGCCTGCAGCCCGACTGCGCCGATCGCGATCAGCGCCACGCCGCCCGCGGCCAGCGCCAGCGCCACGCGGGCTGTCGTTCGTGCCGGCGCAAGGAGCGGACCGGGGTCGCCGAGCTCCTGGAGCGACGCTCGCATCCGGGTCGACCAGCGCCGACCGGCGAGCAGCGCGAGCGGCGCGAGGACGAGCACGACCGCCTGGGCGAGGAGGGCGAGGGTCGCCATGGACGCCAGTTCAGGCGTGGTGACGAGGTCGGGGTCGATCCGCTCGCCAAGGAGGGCGGCTGACCGGATGGCGATCGCCCCAAGCGCGAGCCCGGCCAGGCCGATGATGAACACGACCCAGCGCAGTCGGTTGCCGCCGCGGGTGGCGCGGCTGACCGGTGGTGGGGGCGGGATGTATGGCTGGACGATCGTCGGCGCGGCCGGTTCGCCGGGTGTCGTCTCGCCGGGGGGCAGCGGCTCGCCGGGAGGCGGCAGCTCGCCGGGACGAGGCGGGACGGGCCCCGCGGTCAGGTCGTCCGGCGGCATCGGCTCACCCCCTCTGCCGGATCGCTGGGTCGGGTGGGTCAGTGCCCCCCGTGCCCGGCCTCCACGGTTTTGCGATGCTCGGAGATCACCTTCTCGGCGAGGTGCGTCGGCACGTCCTCGTAATGATCGAGCGTGGCCGAGAACGAGCCGCGGCCCTGGGCGAGCGAGCGCAGCTCGGTGGCGTACGAGAACAGCTCCGCCTGGGGCACATGCGCGGTGATGATCTGCATCCCGCCGTCGCTGTCCATGCCCAGGACGCGGCCGCGCCGGCCGTTGAGGTCGCGATTGACCTCACCCATGTACGCCTCGGGCACGCGGATCTCGACGAGCATGATCGGCTCGAGCAGCGCCGGCTTGGCCTGCTGCACGCCGTCCTTGAGGGCCATCGAGGCGGCGATCTTGAACGACAGCTCGTTCGAGTCCACCGTGTGGAACGACCCGTCGTACAGCGTGGCCTTGAAGTCGGACAGCGGGTAGCCCGCCAGGACGCCCTCGGCCGCTGCTTCTCGGATGCCCTTCTCGACGCCGGGGAAGAAACCCTTCGGCACGCTGCCGCCGACGATCTTCTCGGCGAACTCGACGCCGCCATCCGGGTTGGGCTCGAGCTCCAGCCAGACGTCGCCGAACATCCCGTGGCCGCCGGTCTGCTTCTTGTACCGGCCGTGGACCTTGGTGGTGCCGCGGATCGTCTCCTTGTACGGCACCTTCGGCGTGTGCGTCGCGATCGCCGCGCCGAACTTGCGCTTGAGCCGCTCCAGGATGACCGAGGTGTGGGCTTCGCCCATGGTCCGGAGCACCTGCTCGCCGGTGTCCGTCCGCTCCAGCCGGACGGTCGGGTCCTCCTCGAGCAGCCGGGCCAGTGCCGGACCCATCTTGTCGAGGTCCTGCTTCGAGACGGGCTCGATGGCCACGACGAGCGCCGGCGCAGGGAACTCCAGCGGCGGGAGACGGAGCGGCTTGTCCTTGGCACCCAGGGTATCCCCGGTCTCGGTCACGGCCAGTTTGGCCACCGCCCCGATCTCGCCGGCCTTCAGCTCCCCGATCGGCTCCTGCTCCTTGCCGTGGAGCAGGAGCAGCTGGCCGATGCGCTCGTCCTCGTCGCGGGTCGTGTTCCAGACGTGGGCCTGTGACTTGAGGGTGCCCGACAGCACCCGCAGGTACGTCAGCCTGCCCACGAACGGGTCGGCCGTGGTCTTGAACACTCGTACGAGCAGCGGCCCGTTCTCGTCGGCCGGGATCTCGACGGTCGCGCCGGACTTGTCGAGCGCCTTGGCCGGTGCCTCGTCGGCCGGGGAGGGGAGATAGCGGGTGAACGCGTCGAGCAGCGCCTGGAGCCCGATGCCCTTCGCCGCCGAACCCACGAGGACTGGCGCGAGCACGCTCTCCTTGACGCCCTTGCGCAGGCACGCCTCGAGCTCGGGGTCCGACACCTCCTCGCCCTCGAGATACTTGACGAGGACGTCGTCGTCGGCTTCGGCGGCGGCCGCCAGCAGTTGGTCGCGCCGCTTGGCGACCTCGTCGGCCAGCTCGTCCGGGATCGGGATCTCGATCTCCGTGTTGCCGTCCCACTGGAAGGCCTTTCGATGCACGAGGTCGACATACCCATCGAACCCTTCGCCCGCTCCGATCGCGATCTGGAGCGGTGCGATCTTGTCACCGAACGTCGAGCGGAGTGCATCGAGCGCCGCAGTCGGGTCGGCGTTCTCCTTGTCGGCCCGGTTGATGAAGAAGCAGGCTGCCCGTCCCGTCGATCGACCCAGGGCCACTGCCTGCTCGAGGCCAGATTCGATGGGGGAGGAGGCATCGACCACGAACAGCGCACCATCGGCCGCGGCGAAGCCCTCGACCATGTCGGCCACGAAGTCGGGGTAGCCCGGCGTGTCGACCAGGGAGATGCGCGTCCCGTCGTACTCGAACGTGCCGACGGCGAGGCTCAGTGACTCCTTGCGCTTCTGCTCCTCGGGCTCGAAATCGAGGTGGGCCGTGGCATCGTCGACCCGTCCGAGTCGGGGGATCGCGCCGGCCTTGAACAGCAGCTGCTCGGCGAGCGTCGTCTTGCCGCCACCGGCGTGACCGGCCAGGACGACGCTTCGAAGGTGGGGCAGGTCGACGCTCTTCATCGTCATCGGCTCGACGTTCCTCCTGAGGTTGCGAGAGGGTGCCGAAAGGAGCCGCGGAGCAGGGGTCGGGCCATGATAGTCGGCTATACTCCGGCCCGCGATGTCAGGTCATTCCAAGTGGTCGACCATCAAGCGCCAGAAAGGCGCGAACGACGCCAAGCGGGGGGCGCTCTTCACGAAGGTCGCACGCGAGATCGCAGTCGCGGCGAGACTCGGCGGCGGCGACCCGGACGCCAACTATCGACTCCGCCTGGCGATCGAAAAGGCGCGCTCGGTCAACATGCCGGCCGACAACATCAAGCGCACGATCGACAAGGCGACCGGCGGCGGCGAGGCCGACCAGTACGAGGAGATCGTGTACGAGGGCTACGGTCCGGGCGGCGTGGCCGTGCTCGTCGAGGCGCAGACGGACAACCGCAACCGGACGGCAGCCGAGGTTCGCTCGATGTTCACCAAGAGCGGCGGCCAGCTGGCAGGCTCCGGGGCCGTCGCGTGGCAGTTCGAGCCGCGCGGGCTCATCACGGTGGCGCGCAACGGGATCGACGCCGACGAGGTCGCCCTGACCGCGATCGATGCCGGAGCCGACGACGTCGACACTGACGATGACGAGGCGATCGAGATCTACACGTCACCCGCCGACCTGGAGCGCGTTCGCGCGTCGCTCGAAGGTGCGGGCGTGCCGGTCGAAACGGCCGAGTCGACGATGATCGCGAAGCAGACGGTCGAGCTCGACGCGGCGAAGGCGCGCCAGGCGCTGCGCCTGGTCGAGCTGCTGGAGGACCTCGACGACGTCTCGCGCGTGACTGCCAACTTCGACATACCCGAAGAGGTCTTCGCCGAGGTCGCCGGGTGATCGTTCTCGGGATCGACCCGGGAACCGCTGCGCTGGGATACGGGATCGTCGAGGCGACCCAGGGTCGCCTGCGCGAGATCCATCACGGCTGTCTGGAGACATCCCCGGATGTCGGGTTGCCGGCGCGGTTGCTCGCGGTCCATCAGCTGGTCGACGAGCTGATGGGGTCCTTCTCGCCGGCCGTGGTCGCAGTCGAGCGGCTGTTCTTCTCGCGCAACGTGCAGACGGCATTCGGCGTCGGGCAGGCGCGCGGGGTGGTGCTGCTGGCCGCGGCGCAGCACGGGGTGCCGGTCGTGGAGGCGACTCCCAACGAGGTGAAGTCGGCGATCGCCGGCTACGGCGCCGCGGACAAGGAGCAGGTCCAGCGGATGGTTCAAGTCGTGCTCGGGATGGCCCAGCGGCCACAGCCCGATGACGCCGCCGATGCGCTCGCGATCGCGGTCTGGGCGGCGAACAGCGCATCGTCCGGCACGGCCGAGCTCTCCGCGGTCATGGACCGAGCAGCCGTCGCGCCGATCACCAGGGGCGCATCCGGGTACGAGCGCGCAGTCCGTGAGGCATTGGCGCGCGAGAAGCGGGATGCCGGCTAGGTCTGCACGGTCGGTCGAGTGATCGCGTCAGTCGAGGGGAAGGTCGGCGCGATCGTGGCCGATTCGCTGGTGATCGAGGTCGGCGGGATCGGCTACCGGGTGTTCGTGGCGCCGTCGGTGCTGACGGCCGCGGCCGCAGGCAGCAACCTGAAGCTGCACACCTTTCACCTGGTGCGGGAGGACCAGCAGGCGCTGTACGGCTTTCGCACTGCCGAGGAGCTCGGGTTCTTCAACCTGCTGCTGACCGTGACGGGGGTCGGGCCCAAGGTCGCGCTCGCGATCGTCGGGTCGCGCCCGACTGCCGATCTGCAGCTCGCGATCATGACCGGCGACCAGGCCGTGCTCGTGTCGATCCCTGGCATCGGCAAGAAACTCGCGGAGCGGGTGATCTTCGAGCTCAAGGAGAAGGTGGCTGCGGCCGGGGTCGCGGCCGTCTCAGCGGATGCCGTCGGGACGCGTGGCGCGGCGGAGACCGAGGTGGTCGCCGCGCTCCAAGCGCTCGGCTATTCGCTGGCCGAGGCGCGGGAGGCATCCCGCACGGCCCTCGCAGATGCGACGATCGGCGGCACGCTCGAGGAGCGCGTCAAGGCGGCGCTGCGCAGCCTGCTGCGGGACTAGGGATTCGTGATGTTCAGCGGCGCCCACGTCATCTTGTACAGCAGCGATGCTGATGCAGATCGCGTGTTCGTGCGCGACGTCCTGGGGTTCGTGGGCGTCGATGCGGGTGACGGTTGGTTGATCTTCAAGTTGCCGCCGGCCGAGATCGCGATGCACCCGACGGACGGCGACCCGAGCGTCGAGTTCTACCTGATGTGCGACGACATCGTTGCCCTCAGCGACCGCCTCGCGACGCGCGGTGTGGAGATGTCCCCGCTGACCGACCAGGGCTGGGGTCTGCTGGCGTCGGTCCGGCTGCCGAGTGGCGCCGAACTGGCCATCTACGAGCCACGCCATCCCGTGGCGTACGACCTCGAGGACTGAACGCGGCTTGGGCTGCACTTAACGCCGCCAATCTTGTGGGATCGGAAGAATCAGGGGATTACGGGGCCAAATCAACCACCGCGGCGGCCCGGCCACGCACGAATACCCGCCTGGCACGCTGACGCGCGGACCCTTCTGACCGCCGATGCCCTGATTCTTACGATGGCATCGGAATCCGTCGACGCACCGGCCGCGAGGCCCAGGAGCGTGCCGGTAAACCGCTCAGGGACGCTTGCCGGCGAGGGCGTCCGCGTGGATGCCACGCGGGTCGATCGATGACTGGCCCTGGCGGGCGGCCATCTGGGCGATCGACTCGCGGTCGAGGATGTCGAGCATGGCGTCGCGCACATCGATCATCACATCGCGCAGCGGGCACGTGGCTTCGTCAGGGCACGAACATCGGCCGTAGAACCGGAGCGAGACGCAGGGAAGGGGCGCCAGCGCGCCGTCCAGCAGTCGCACGACCCGGCCGATCGTGATGGTCGATGGATCGGCGTCGATCGCGTAGCCGCCGTGCGCGCCGAGCGTCGTGCGCACGATCCCGCCGTGCTTGAGGGTGGCCATGATCTGCTCGAGGAACTTCACCGGCAGGTTGTTGCGCTGCGCCAGTGCGGCCAGTGCGACCGGGCCCGAGCCGTCGTTGCGGATGAGGTCCACGAGCGCGCGAAGACCGTATTCGGATCGGCGGGACAGGCGCATCGGCGGAATGGTAGACGCGAATCCCTAGTCGCGTGGTGGGACTTCGAGCCGGCCTGCCTCGCCTAGAACATGCGTGCGAAATCGCGGCGGGCTGTGCTACCATCGCGCGCGATGGTCGACGACGCCACCAGCCTTCGGATCCTGTCCGCCGAGCTCGACGACGACGAGGAGATCGACCCCATCGTCGAGGGATCGCTCCGGCCCAAGACACTGGGCGAGTACATCGGCCAGGCCGAGGTCAAGGCCAACCTGTCGGTGCTGCTCCAGGCTGCGAAGGGCAGGGGAGAAGCCGCCGATCACATCCTGCTGTACGGGCCCCCAGGCCTCGGCAAGACCACGCTCGCCACGATCGTCGCCCGCGAGCTCGGGGTGAACGTGCGCTACACCTCCGGCCCAGCCATCGAGCGCGCCGGCGACCTCGCTGCGATCCTGACCTCGCTCGACGAACGCGACGTCCTGTTCATCGACGAGGTGCACCGACTCAACCGCGCCGTCGAGGAGATCCTGTACCCGGCGATGGAGGACTTCGCGCTCGACGTGATGATCGGGAAAGGCCCGAGCGCGCGCAGTCTCCGCCTGAGCCTCAAGCCCTTCACGATCGTCGGCGCGACGACCCGTGCGGGCCGGATCAGTTCCCCGTTGCGTGACCGCTTCGGCGCGACCTATCGGCTCGACTTCTACACGGAGGACGAGCTCGCGGAGATCGTCGATCGCTCGGCGGAGATCCTGGCCGTGCCCATCGATGCCGAGGCGACCCGCGCGATCGCCCGGCGCGGCCGTGGCACGCCGCGCATCGTGAATCGACTGCTCAAGCGCGTCCGCGACCACGCCCAGGTGCACGGCGACGGGCGCGTCCACGAGGACACCGCACGCGACGCGATGCGGCGCATGGAGATCGATGACGAAGGCCTCGACTCGTCCGATCGCAAGCTCCTTGCGGCGATCGTCCAGAAGTTCGGGTCGGGCCCGGTCGGGGTCGCCGCCCTCGCGGCGGTGCTGTCCGAGGAGGTCGACACCATCGAGGACGTCCACGAACCGTTCCTGCTGCGCCTCGGGTTCATCGACCGCACGCCCCAAGGCCGCATCGCGACGGACCTCGGTCGGGCGCATCTCTCGGGGCTCGGCTACGAGATCCCGCCCCCGCGACGGGCGGAAGCTGGCATGCCGAGCCTGTGGGACGACGCCGCCGCGACGGACGAGGCGTGATCGGACCGTTCGTCTCGTCGTCGACGCGCTACGAGGTGACCGCGCCGGCCCCATCGGACGGCTCGACGCGGGCACGGACCGGAGTGCTGACGCTGCCGCACGGACCGGTCGAAACGCCACAGTTCATGCCGGTGGGGACCAACGCCGCGGTCAAGGCGTTGTCACCCGACGACATCGAGGCGACCGGCGCCACGATCATCCTGGCCAACACGTACCACCTCTACCTGCGACCCGGCCACGAGCGGATCGGCCGGCTTGGCGGCCTGCACCGGTTCATGAGCTGGGAGCGCCCGATCCTGACCGACTCCGGGGGGTTCCAGGTCGTGTCGCTCGGCGACCTGCGGGTGGTCGACGAGGACGGCGTGACCTTTCGCTCGCACCTCGATGGCTCGATGCACCGCTTCACACCGGAGCACGCGACGGCGGTCCAAGAAGCGCTGGGGTCGGATGTCGCGGTCGCATTCGACCAGCCCGTCTACCCGAGCTCGCCCCGTGACGTCGTCGCAGACGCCACGGCGCGCACGCATCGCTGGGCGGAGCGGTCGCTGGCGGCGCATACGCGGCCCGACCAGGCCATGTTCGGCATCGTCCAGGGCGGCCTCGACTCCGAGCTTCGCGCCGCATCCACCGAGTTCATCGCGGGGCTGCCGTTCGACGGCATCTGCATCGGTGGGCTCGCCGGCGATGAGACGCCCGAGGAGCGCGACGCGGCGCTCGATGTCGCGATCCCGCTCCTGGCCGACGACCCGCGGCCGCGCTACCTGATGGGGCTTGGCTCACCGGCCGACCTGCTCGAGGCGGTCCATCGGGGCATCGACCTGTTCGACAGCGTGCTGCCGGCGCGCGTCGCTCGGAACGGGCAGCTGTGGGTGCCGGGTGGCCGGCTGAACTTGCGCAACCGCGAGTTCCTGGACGACCCCGGGCCGGTCCAGGAGGACTGCCCGTGCCTGCTCTGCCGGGGGTTCTCGCGGGCCTATCTGGCGCATCTGTTCCGGGCCAAAGAGCTGCTCGCGTACCGTCTCGCGACTTGTCACAACCTGACCTTCACCCTAGACTTCATGGCCAGGATCCGAGCCTCGATCCGGGCCGGTACGTTCCCAGCCGAGATGTCCGAGTTGCGCTCCCGCGCGGGCCGGATAAGCGGCGGTGAAGCGGCCGAGCAGTCGGCGTGAAGGATCGGTCAGTACGCTGGATGACGACGCGGAGGCGACGCGATGGGCCAACGCAATCGACCGGGCAAAGAGGCGAAGAAGAAGCCGAAGGCCAAGCTCGCCCAACCGAGTCTCGCGCCGCTTTCGGAGCTCCCGCAGAACGTCGAGGTGATCCGAAAGCCGCGCAAGGAGAAGCCAGTCGTCGAGGACGACACGGACGAGGCCTGACCGGCCGGACGGACGCCACCGGTGAAGGCTCCGCTGACGGGATGGACCGATCGATGAGGAGCGTGAACGGATGGCGATGACGGACGAGCGCGCGGCGGAGCGCGCTCTGGCGGAACGCGGCAAGGCCGTCGATGCGGCGCTATCGGCGATCGAGAAGCAGTTCGGCCGCGGGGCAATCATGAAGCTCGGCTCGGCCGAGCGGCAGGCCGTCGAATTCGATCCCGACCGGCTCGATCGCGCTCGACCTCGCGCTTGGCGTCGGAGGCATCCCACGCGGCCGCATCACCGAGATCTTCGGCCCTGAGTCGTCGGGCAAGACCACGGTCTGCCAGCACGTGCTGGCCGAAGCCCAGGCGCGCGGCGGGGTCGTCGCCTTCATCGATGTCGAGCACGCCCTCGATCCTGCCTACGCCCGCGCGTGCGGCGTCAACGTGGATGAGCTGCTCGTTTCGCAGCCGGACACCGGCGAGCAGGCGCTCGAGATCACCGAGACCCTGATCCGCTCCGGCGGCATCGACTGCGTCGTGGTCGACTCTGTCGCGGCGCTCGTGCCGCGCGCCGAGATCGAAGGCGAGATGGGCGACTCGTTCGTCGGCATCCAGGCCCGGCTGATGAGCCAGGCGTTGCGCAAGCTGACCGGCGCCGTCTCGCGCTCCAACACTGCGCTCGTCTTCACGAACCAACTGCGCGAGAAGATCGGCGTCATGTTCGGCAACCCGGAGACCACGCCCGGCGGCCGAGCGCTGAAGTTCTACGCCTCGGTCCGTCTGGACATCCGTCGCGTGGAGACCATCAAGACGGGCACCGAGTCGGTCGGTAACCGGGCCCGGGTCAAGGTCGTGAAGAACAAGGTCGCGGCGCCGTTCCGGGTCGCCGAGTTCGACATCATGTACGGCGAGGGGATCTCCAAGGAAGGAGGCCTGCTCGACGTCGGCGTGGCGATGGACGTCGTTTCCAAGACCGGCGCCTGGTTCAACTTCGGCGAGACGCGGCTGGGCCAGGGACGCGAGGCGTCCAAGGACTTCCTCAAGACCAGTCCCGACATCGCCGCGGCGATCGAGTCGCAGATCCGCGGCAGGATCACCGAGACGCCCATACCCGTGGAGGGAATCGAGGAGGCGGAATAGGCGAGCGTCGCCGTGCCGAGGAGGCGCGAGACATTCGCCGAGCGGCGTGAGCGGCGCGCCGCGGTCGAGGATCCGGCGGTCGTGCTAGAGGCGGCCGCGCGCTTTCTCGAGACACGGTCGCGGTCCGTCGCCGAGGTCCGTCGGCGGCTGACGAGTGCCGGCTACCGGGCCGATCTCATCGATGGCGCGATCGCGCGGTTAGGCGACCTCGGGATGCTCGACGACGAGGCGTTCGCTCGCGCCTGGGTCGAATCGCGCGATCGAGCGCGGCCGCGCGGGGAGCGCGCGCTCCAGAACGAGCTCCGGCTGAAGGGCATCGACCGAGCGCTCGTCGATGCCGTGCTCGACGAGCGCCAGTCGGGCGAGGGTGTGGCACTGGCGCCAGACCGTGACGCCGCGGAGCGCCTCCTCGAGAAGCACGCGCGGGCGCTCGACCGGATCGCCGATCCGCGCCGGCGACGCGAGCGGGCCTACGCGCTCCTGGCTCGCAACGGGTTCGACCCGGAGACGTGTCGGGATGTGGCCGCGCGCGTGACGGCTACGGAGTCGGACGAGCCGGACGACGACCTGGACCGGAGCCTCTCGACGTAGGCCGAGGCGGGGCGCCGATGCTATGGTGACCTCGGACACCGCATCGGACACCCCCAGACCGATCGCCAGCGCCACAGCCCCGGACCATCGTCAGGGTGTGGGTCGCGTTCGCCTCCGGGATACTCGGATTCGGTGCTGATCCCGGCGATCGCCGGCGACGTCCCTGACTCCGGGGGAAGGAGAAAGAGACGCGGTGTATTCCCTTCGATCGACCAGGTTGACCCCGATCTGGGTCCTCGTGGTCGCCCTCATCCTGACTGTTTTCGCGGCCGGCCAGCTGGCCCAGACCGCGACCGGGCCGACCGGCATGGTCGCTGCGTTCGTCGACTCGAACGGCAACGATATCGACGACACGTGCGAAGACCCGGCGACCGTCGAGCCAGACGAGACCGCCGCGGCTGAGGCCGAAGCGGCCGTCGACCTCGACGGTGACGAGACGATCTCGGTGTCCGAGGCCGCCCAGAGCGACCGCATCGGTGGCAAGAACTGCAACCACGGCGGGTATGTCAGCTGGGTCGCGCATGGCTCGTGCCCGGATCCGGTCGCCGAACCGGCGCCGGCCCTGGTGACCGGCCCCTCGGTCGATGCCGCGGCTGCGACGACGTGCGAGGAGGAGACCACGACGCAAGAGGAAGCCGCAGCGCCGGCCGCCGACTGTGTGGAAGTGGCTCCACCTGAGCGGAACCCGGCGCTCGATGAGCAGAAGAACGGCCACGGCAAGTGGGTCTCCACCGTCGCGCAGTCCGATGCCATGGGCGGCAAGAACTGCAACCACGGCGGCGCCGTCAGCGAGGCAGCCAAGAAAGACCACGAGGCCGCGAAGGCGGCGCGGGAAGCCGCCAAGGCGGAACGCGATGCCGCCAAGGCCGAGCGTAAGGCAGCCCGGGAAGCCGCGAAGGCCGCCCGCGAGGCCGCCAAGGCCGCCAGGCAGCAGGGCAAGGGCACGAACTAGCTCCTTCGCCGCATCGACGACGGCGCCGTGACTTCCGGCGCCGTCGTCGCATGTCCAGCGGTACGAGGCCCGATCACCGGCGGCGATCGCCGTCCCGATCGCGCCTGGAACATCCCTAAGTTCCAATCTCGGGCTGAGCGCCTGAACGACACTCGATTCCCGCCCGATTCCTGCCTTCCTTCGTCCCTTGGAACACCCAGAAGGTTCCATTCGGCGGCGGACGCGGGCCTCGACCCCCGCTCAGGCGCTGATTGGAACATCGTGATGTTCCAGGCGGGCCGACCGGCGCATCCGACTCCGCCGGATGTTTGACCCGTCCGCGCCCCGGCCCTACGCTAGTCGGACGTTCCAGGCGCCGCATTACTGGCGTTCCGAACGAACACATCGGCCCGATCGCGGCCCACGAGGGGGCCCGGACCGTCCCCAGTGACGGCCCGACACCAGGCACCGCCATCATGCGGCGCCGATCCCCCCTCGACCTTCGTGATCGTGCCTTCGCATACGTGATGCGTCCGGCCGCATGATCCGGTCCGGATGGGAGGAAACCGATGGAGACACCGATCGTGGTGGCGGTGGCGTTGCTGGCCGCCGTCGGCGGACTGTTGCTCGGCGCCCTGGTTCGGACGATGTGGGCGTCACAGGGCATGAAGGCGGCACAAGCCGAGGCCCGCCGGATCGAGGCGGAGGCACGAGCCCGTCAGAAGGAACTGATCCTCGAGGCCAAGGACGAGAAGCTGCGCCTCGGGCGTGAGGCGGAGGAAGAGGCTCGAGCGCGCCGCAACGAACTGACGTCGCAGGAGCGCCGGCTGACGCAGCGCGACGAACAGCTCGACCAGCGGGCGGAAATGCTCGAGCAGCGTGATCGGAAGCTCATCGACCGCGAGCGCGAGATCGACAAGGCCAAGGAGGACCTCGCCCGCGCGACACAGGAGCAGGTCATCGCTCTCGAGCGCGTATCAGGGCTCAGCGCCGACCAGGCCAAGACGATGCTGCTCGAAGCCGTGCGGGTAGAGGCGGAGCACGACGCGGTCAAGCTGGCGCGTGCCATCGAGCGCTCCGCGCGTGAGGAAGCCCAGGATCGCGCTCGCGACATCGTTCTCACCGCCATGCAGCGAGTCGCTGCCGACCACACGGCCGAGCACACCGTAAGCGTGGTCCACCTTCCGTCTGACGAGATGAAGGGCCGCATCATCGGCCGCGAGGGTCGCAACATCCGGGCGCTGGAGCAGGCGACCGGCATCGACCTGATCATCGACGACACCCCCGAGACGGTCGTCCTCAGCGGCTTCGACCCGGTCCGTCGCGAGGTCGCCCGGATCGCGATCACGAAGCTCATCGCCGACGGTCGCATCCACCCCGGTCGCATCGAGGAGGTCGTCGCCAAGGCCCGCGCCGAGGTCGACCTCGTCATCCGCCAAGCCGGCGAGCAGGCCGCCTATGAGTCCGGCGTCCCCGGGCTCCCGGCCGAGATCATCAAGCTGCTGGGTCGGCTCAAGTACCGCACCAGCTACGGCCAGAACGTCCTGAACCACGTCGTCGAGACCAGCCACCTGGCGGCGGTCATCGCGGCGGAGATGGGCGCCGACGTCCAGGTCGCCAAGATGGGCGGGCTGCTCCACGACATCGGGAAGGCGGTCGATCACGAGGTCGAAGGCCCGCACGCGGCCATCGGTGCCCAGATCGCCCAGCGCCACAACCTGCCGTTCAAGGTCATAAATGGCATCGCGGCCCACCACCAGGAGGTCGAGTACGCCTGTCTCGAGGCGCCGATCGTCCAGGTCGCCGACGCGATCAGTGCGTCACGGCCGGGTGCCCGTGGCGAGACGATGGACACATACGTCAAGCGGCTCGAGGACCTGCAGGCCATCGCCGAGAGCTTCGGAGGCGTCGAGCGCTCGTTCGCCGTCCAGGCCGGCCGCGAGGTGCGGATCCTGGTCCGCCCCGAGGAGATCGACGACCTGACCGCGACGCGGCTGGCTCGCGACGTGGTCAAGAAGATCGAGGAGCAGCTGACCTATCCGGGCCAGATCAAGGTCACCGTCATCCGCGAGACGCGCGCCGTCGAGTACGCCAAGTAGATCGAGTCGCCCGGGCCCGGTGCGGCGGTGCACCGCCTGGATCACGCGCTCTGGTCCGTGACACCAGACGGGTCGCGACCGCAACGCCGATGTGACATGCGCCGGACTACGGTCCGACCATGACCCGATCATCGATACCGGGGCGGCACATCGAGATCTTCTTCGCTGACGCCGACCGCGTCGTCGATGTCGTGGTGGATGACGAAGACCCGGCGGTAGCCGGCGTCGTCATCGACGCGATCGAACGCGACGATCCGGACGACGCCGAGCAGGTCCTGCGCGACGGCGTCGCGAACGGGACGGTCAAGCGCCGACCGTAGGCGGGTGGCGGACCGCCGCCGCTAGACTCCGGCGATGGAGAACGGTTCTGCGGTCGTCGGGCGCACGCGTCTGGGCAACACGCCCAATGGGGATGCGCCGCGGCCCGCGGGCGCGTGCCGCGTCCTGATGATCGGCGACATGATCGGCAAACCGGGCCGCCAGGCGGTCGAGCAGCTGCTGCCCGGGCTGCGCGAGTCGCGCGGCATCGACTTCGTGACGGCCAACGGCGAGAACGTCGCCGGCGGCATGGGTCTGACCCCGTCAACGGCCGATGCGCTGCTCGGCGCCGGCGTCGATGTCATTACGTCCGGCAATCACATCTGGGACAAGAAGGAGATCTACCCCTACCTCGAGTCGTCGGAGCGGGTGCTGCGGCCGCACAACTACGGCACCCGCGACGTGCCGGGTCGCGGATGGGGGACGTTCGATGCGCTCGACGGCTCACACGTCGCGGTCATCAATCTCCAGGGCCGGACCTACATGCAACCGATCGAGAACCCGTTCACCGACGCGGACACGCTCCTCGACGAGTCGTCCGCGCCCGAGCCGCTGCCGCCGATCCGGCTGGTCGATTTCCATTGCGAGCTGACGTCCGAGAAGAACGCGCTCGGGCTGTACCTCGATGGGCGCGTGAGCGCGGTGGTGGGCACGCATACGCACGTCGTCACGGGTGATGAGCGGATCCTGCCGGGCGGGACGGCGTACCAGACGGATCTGGGCATGACGGGGCCGGTCTGGAGCGTGATCGGGTTCGATCCGGCGACGGTGCTGCCGCGGTTCATCAATGCGCTGCCCACGCGGTTCGAGGTCGGGGACGGCCCGGTGGTGTTCAACGCGACACAGATCGACATCGACCCGGCGACCGGCCGCGCGCTGGCCATCGAACGCATCCAGCAGCTGGTCGAGCTGTAGCCCCTCCATCGATGTCCGACCGACCCCGGCCGCGCCGTTCGCGTCGCCACGATCCGAGCGCGCTCGAGGGGGCCGTTGTCCCGCCCGGGCCGTCGACGGTCGACCTCCACACGCATTCGACCCGATCGGACGGCGTCCTCAGCCCGGCCGAGCTGATCCGAGACGCCGCCGCAGCCGGCGTCAGGACGCTCTCCCTGACCGACCACGACACGCTCGCCGGCTACCGGGACCTCCGGATCGCCGACGCCGTCCCGCCCGGCATGACGCTGATCCCCGGCGTCGAGATCAACGCGCTCGTCACCCGCGACATCGGTCTCTGGGAGTGGGAGCTGCACATCCTCGGATTCGGGATGGATCCCGACGACGAGGCGTTCGAGGCCGCGCTGGCGACGCAACGGGCGGCCCGTCGGAGTCGGTTCGAACGCACGGTCGCTCTCCTCCGCGAGATCGGGATGCCCATCGACGCCCAGGTCGAGGCACTGGCAACGCAGGACGATGACGCGATCGGCCGGCCGACCATCGCTCGGGCGCTGATCTCCGCCGGCTTCGCGACGACGGTCGAGGACGCGTTCAGCCGGATCATCGGACACGGCCGGCCGGGCTATGTGCGACGCGAGGGCCTCGGGCCGGAGGGCGCGATCGCCGCGATCCTGGCCGCCGGTGGCATCCCGGTGCTCGCCCACTTCCGCGAGGGACCCGGGCGACCGGACGTCATCCGCGAGCTCATTAAGCATGGCCTCGGCGGTCTGGAGGTCTATTACCGGTCGTTCGACCGGTCGACCGTCGACGCGATGGCCGCGCTGGCGGAGACCAACCGGCTCATCCCGACCGGCGGCAGCGACTACCACGGCGACCTGGGCCCGTACGCAGCCACCCACGCCCAGCTCTGGGTGCCGCCGGAGGTGGGGCGGGCGCTCCTTGATCGACTCGCGACGGCGGGCGGACGGGCCTACGACCCTGCAGCCCCGGATGCAGGATCCGCCTCGTCCTTGAGGTAGGTCGACCGGAGCTCGACGGGGCGGACGCGATGCCTGGCGCGCAGGTTCAGTCCTTCGACGAAGACGCTGAACGCCATGGCCGCGTAGATGTAGGCCTTGTCGATGTGGAACCCGAAGCCGTCGGCGATCAGCGTCACGCCGACCAGTAGCAGGAACGCAAGTGCAAGGATCTTCACCGACGGGTGGTCGTGGACGAACTTCGACAACGGCCCCGACGCGATGAGCATGACGCCGACTGCGAGGACCACAGCCGCCACCATTACGAGGATCTCGTCCACCATGCCGACCGCCGTGAGGACCGAGTCGAGCGAGAACACGATATCGAGCAGGACGATCTGGACGAGGACGCCGCCGAACGACGCTCCCCTTGACGCGGGAGCCTCCCCGCCCGTCTCGCCCTCGAGCAAATCGTGGATCTCGTTGGTCGCTTTCCAGAGCAGGAACAGCCCGCCACCGATGAGGATCAGGTCGCGCCACGAGAACTCGCGATCGGCGATCGTGAAGATCGGCTCGGTCAGCCCGATGATCCACGAGATGGTCAGCAACAGGAGGATCCGCATCCCCATCGCCAGGCCGAGACCGATGCGCCGCGCCTGGTCCCGCTGTTCACTCGGCAGGCGCTGCACGAGGATCGAGATGAAGATGACGTTGTCGATGCCGAGGACGATCTCCAGCACGGTGAGCGTCAGCAGCGCGACCCACGTCTCCGGGTTGCCGAGGAGCGCGATCAGGTCCATGGCATTCGAGGATAGCGGGCGCGCCGACCGCCCGGCAGTACCATGGCCCGACCGTGCATGAACCCCGATCGACCACGCGCTCGCTACCGGTGCTCGATGTCCTGGCGCCGCCCACGGCACCGTCCGCGTCGCGATCGCCCCTGGCCCCCGCCGATGAGCGGCTGACCGAGTACCGGCCCGAGCCCGCCGCGTTGCCGCGGTTCCATCTGTGGACGCTGGGCTGCCAGATGAACCGTAGCGATTCGGAGGAGATGGCCGGCCGACTGCTGGCGGTCGGCTGCGATGAGGCGTCCACGCTCGAGACCGCCGATCTCATCGTCATCAACACGTGCGCCATCCGCGAGGGCGCCGAGCAGAAGGTCATCGGCCGGCAGGGCCACCTCGCGCGGCTCAAGTCGGCCAATCCGGGGATGCGCGTGGTCCTGACCGGCTGTGCGGTCCGCGAGGCGGAGCGTGATGGGCTCGCGCGGCGCTACCCGGCGGTCGATCTCTTCCTGCGGCCGGATGAGGAGCCGGAGCTGGTCGACAGGCTCGGGCTGGCGTCGGCGCAGGGGATGATCGGTGCCGTCGGCGCCACCACCACGGTCGGTCGAACCGTCGTGGGCGTCGCCGACCACCTCGCCGGCACCCGTGCCCGGGCGGTCGGGGAGGGGACCGTGGCTCGCGGATCAGCCATCAGCGCCTGGCTGCCGATCATCTACGGCTGCGACAAGACCTGCACCTACTGCATCGTCCCGTTCAGCCGCGGCCCGGAGCGCAGCCGGCCGTTCGACGACATCGTCGATGAAGCACGCGCCCTGGCGGCGACCGGCTATCGCGAGGTCACGCTGCTCGGCCAGAACGTGAACTCCTACGGGCACGACCTGTCGCCGGAGCCGCGCTTCGCGCACGTCGATGCCGAGCGGTGGGCGGGTCGTAAGCTCGACCTGCACGGTCGCCCCGACCTCGCCGAGCTGATCCGGGCGATCGACGCGTTGCGCACGGCGGATGGTAGACCGGCGATCCCTCGACTCCGGTTCGTGACATCGCACCCGTGGGACCTGTCGGATCGACTGATCTCGGCGCTGGCCGACTGCCCGAGCGTCTGCGAGCACCTCCACCTGCCCGTCCAGTCCGGCGACGACGCCGTATTGCGGCGGATGGGTCGCCAGTACACCATCGAGCACTACCGCGAGCGGCTCGACCGCATCCGCGAAGCCGTCCCGGGCATCACGATCTCTACTGATGTGATCGTCGGGTTCTGCGGCGAGACCGAGGCGCAGTTCGAGGTCACGCTGCGCTTGCTGGGCGACATTCGCTACGACCAGGTGTTCGCGGCGGCGTACTCGCCGCGCCCGGGGACGCCGGCGACGCGCCTGGCCGACGACGTGCCGCCGGACGTGAAGCGACGGCGGCTGAACGAGCTCCTGGGCCTCCAGGAGGGCATCGGACTGGCTCGCAACGAGGCCTGGCTGGGTCACGAGGTCGAGGTCCTGGTCGACAGCGCGACGCCGCCCCGAATCCACGACCACGCGGCAAGCGATGGCCCCGGCGGGCCGCAGGTCTCCGGCCGGACCCGCGGCAACAAGCTCGTCCACCTCGCCGCCGACAGCGAGGTCATGGGCCGCGAGGTGTCCGTCCGCGTCGACCACGCGGGCCCATACGCCCTCCGCGGAACGATCGTCACGCAGGAACAACACGCCGTCCGTTGACACCGGCGAGAACGCGCCGTTACCGTGACCCCTTCCGGAGGAGTTCCCAGCACGGACCGGTCCGGCTGGATGGTGGTGCGAACCATCACGGGTCCGTCACATGGTCGAGGAGGACAAAGCACCATGGACTATTCCCGGCTTGATCCCGTGCGTCGATCGGCGACGCCCCTCGAGCTCGACCTTGTCGAGCACTTTGTTCAGGGCAAGATCTCCCGCCGCCAATTCGTCAAGCGCGCGTCAGTCATCGGCCTGTCCCTGTCATCCGTCACCGCGGTCATCGCGGCATGCGGTCCGGGCACGCCCAGCGCGACAACAGCGCCGGGATCGCAGGCGCCCGGCGCAAGCCCGTCCGCGGCCGGGAGCGCGGCCTTGGGCGGAACGATCCGCGTCGCCACGCAGCGACCGGTGAGCATCGACCCGGTCGCGATGCAGGACCTCAGCGGCTACGGGATCGTGTCCCAATCCTTTGAATACCTGGCCACGCTTGACAAGGAAGGCTCCGACATCGACAAGGGCCTCGCGACGGAATGGGTTCCCAACGCGGACGGCTCGGTCTGGACCTTCACGCTGCGTGAAGGCGTCAAGTGGCAGGACGGCTCGGACTTTACGGCCGACGATGTCGTGGCGACGATGGGCCGCCTCGTTGCGGCTGGCAACGCCGGCCTCAAGGGCGTCATCGACGAGAATTCGGCGAAGGCCACGAACCCGACGACCGTCGAGTTCACCCTCCTGAGCCCGAACGGCAACTTCCCGTACCTCGTATCCGTGTTCAACGCCCAGTCGGTGATCACGCCCAAGGATTACGAGTCGGGGACAACCCTCGACGCCAAGCCCAACGGCACCGGCGCCTGGGTCATCGAAAGCTACAACCCGTCGACCGGCGCTACTTTCTCGCGAAACCCCAATTGGTGGGGCGGCATGACCCCGCTCGACTCCACCGAGTTCCTTTTCTTTGATGCGACCGGGCCACAGGTCACCGCCTACCAGGGCGGCCAGGTGGACTGCATCGTCCAGTTCGACGTCCTGTCGGGCGAGGCATTGCTCGAGGATCAGAACACCAACATCATCGCGACCCGCGCAGCCACGCACCGCCAGATCTGGATGCGGGTTGACACGGGGCAGTTCGCGAAGAAGGAAGTCCGTCAAGCACTGGCGCTTTCCTTGGACCGCGAGGCGATGATCCAGCAGCTATTCAAGGGTCGTGCGGACTTGGGCAACGACCATGTCATCGCCCCGATCTATCCCTACTTCGATGAGAGCGTCCCGCAGCGCACGCGAGACGTCGAAAAGGCCAAATCCCTGCTCGCTGCCGCCGGAACGCCGACGATCAACGCTGTCATCCATGCCGGCCAGCTGCTCGAGATCCCCGACCTCGCAACCCTCATCAAGAGCCAGGCTGCCGAGGCCGGCTTCAACCTCGAGGTCGCTGTCGAGAACCTCGAAACGTTCTACAACGCACAGTGGTGCCCACCCGAGCCGAAGGATCCGCCCTGCTCAGGTGCGGCCGAGCTCGGGATCGTCGATTACGGACACCGCGCCACGCCGGACGTCTATCTCAACGCCGCTCTCAAGTCGAAGGGGATCTGGAATTCGTCCCAGTACGCGTCGTCGGAATTCGACGCCGCGTTCGGCGAGTTCCAGGCGGCGATCGGGGTGGAGGCCCAGAAAGCCGCATGCACCAAGATCGAGACGATCCTCAACGAGGACGTCGCTGTCGCGTTGCCCTACTGGTATAACTACCTGGCCGGCAGTTCGAAGAAGTACAACGGTATCTATTCGAGCGCGCTCGGCCAGATGTTCTTCTCATCCGCATCCCAGACCGCTTGACCGTCTGATCAGCGAGGGAGGCGATGCGTCACATCGCCTCCCTCGTTTCGAACAACAGGTGAATACCACGAGGGGCATGTGAGTCGATGACTCGCTGGCTGCTGCGCAGGCTGGTGCTATCGCTCATCACGCTGTGGCTGCTCGCCACGCTCGTGTTCGGCATCACGAATGTCCTGCCGACTGATATCGGTCGCACGATCGCCGGGCCGTTCGCGCCACAGGAGACCGTGGACACGATCAATGAGCGGCTCGGTACGAACGATCCGCTGCCTGAGCAGTACGCCCGGGCGATGCGAAACCTCGTCACGCTCGATTTCGGCAACTCGTTCCAATCTAACAAGCCGGTCATCCCGCTGATCCTCGAGGCGATCGTGCGATCGGGCGTCCTCGCCGCCTACGCGCTCCTCCTGACGATCCCCGTCGCCATCGCTCGCCGGGCTATTCGCGGGCCGGCGACGAGACCGACCGTCCGACCGGGCCATCGTGCTCGCCGGTCTGACGTTCTCGTCGATCCCCGAGTTCGTCATCGGCACCATCCTCGTGGTGGTCGTCGGCGTCCAGCTCGGCTTGCTGCCCGTGCTTGCCACACCGCCACCAGGTGCAGGCCCGCTCGAGACCGCGCGATATCTGCTTATGCCTGCATTGGCGATGGCGATCGTGTACTTCGGCTACATCGCGCGGATGACGCGCGCGGGCACGATCGAAGTCCTCGAGTCCGACTACATCAGGACGGCCACCATGAAGGGTCTGACGACGTCGCAGACGATGCGGCGTCACGTCCTGCGCAACGCCCTCGTACCGACGGTGGCCGTGATCGGCGTCCAGATCGGATACCTGTTCGGCGGCATCATCGGCGTCGAGAAGATCTTCAACTACAACGGGATGGGCCAGACTGATGCTGTTCGCCGCCCAGCGCAAGGACATCCCGCTCCTCACAGCCGGCGTCATCGTCATCGGGATCGTCTATATGGTCGCGACGCTGGCGGCGGACCTGATCATCGCCTGGATGAACCCGCGCGTGCGGCTGGAGACGCACTGATGGCCGTCATCGCCCCGACGGTCGACGTCCGATCCGAGCGCGCTCAGGCACGGCGCGAGAGCCGGGCGGTCCTGTTCCGCAAGCCCGGATTCGTCATCGGCCTGGTGATCCTTGGCATGTGGACGTTCTTCGCGATCGCTGGCGAGGCGATCACGCCGTACGATCCGTTCAACGACTTCGACACAGGTCACCAGCCGCCGAGCTCGGAGCACCTGTTCGGCACCGACCGCCTCGGCCGGGACGTGCTTTCGCGGGTGATGGTCGGAGCCCGTGACGTACTGATCGTCGCTCCGCTGGCCGCGCTGCTCGGCGTCGCGGCCGGCTCGCTGCTCGGGCTGGTCATGGGCTACTACCGCGGCATCGTCGACGATCTGGTCAGCCGCATCGTCGAGGCGTTCCTGTCGTTGCCCGTCATCCTCGTCGCCCTGCTGACGCTCGTCGTCCTTGGCACGTCGACGGCCGTTGTCGTGCTCGTCGTCGGCATCCTGTTCACGCCGATCGTGGCGCGGACGGTCCGGGCTGCGGTCCAATCGGAGCGGCAGCTGGACTACGTGACCGCTGCCAAGCTCCGCGGAGAGTCCGGGCCGTACATCATGGCTCGCGAGATCTTCCCGAACGTCCTGGGCCCGATCGTGGTCGAGCTGACGGTGCGATTCGGGTTCGCGATCTTCACGGTAGCCACGCTGTCGTTCCTCGGTGTCGGGATCCAGCCGCCATCGCCCGATTGGGGCCTCTCGATCAGCGAGGAGTACACCAACATGATCTCGGGCAAGTGGTGGCCGACGCTCTTCCCGGCCCTCGCCATCGCGAGCTGCATCGTCGCGATCAACCTCATCGCCGACGCACTCCAGTCGGTCGCGAGCGAATGACGACCGCCCCGCTGAGTGCGCCTGCCCCGATGCCGTCACCGGCGCCATCTGTCGCGCCGGCCCTGCGGGTCGAGGACCTGCACCTTTCGTACATCGTCCGGGGCATCCCGCGGCCCGTCCTGCGTGGCGTGTCGTTCGAGGTGCGTCCGGGCGAGTCGTACGGGCTGGTCGGCGAGTCCGGCTGCGGCAAGTCGACGACGGCCTACGCGGCCGTTCGCTACATCCCGCGCAACGGACGGATCACCAAAGGCCGGATCCTCGTCGCGGGCGACGACATCACGAAGAAGTCAGGCGACGACCTCCGCCGGTTCCGGATGCAGCATGCCTCGATGGTCTACCAGGATCCCGGCGCCGCGCTCAACCCGACCACCAAGGTGGGTCCGCAGGTCATCGAGGCGTTCACGGTCCTCGGACAGGAGGCGGAGCAAGCTCGCGAGAACGCCCTTGGGGCCCTCAAGCGCGTCCAGATCGCCGACCCTGAGCGGGTCCTCGGCCGCTACCCGCATCAGCTGTCCGGCGGCATGCAGCAGCGGGTCGTCATCGCGATGGCCCTCGCAAAGGACCCGCAACTGCTTGTCCTCGATGAGCCGACGACCGGGCTGGACGCCACCGTCGAAGCCAGCGTGCTGGATCTCGTCCGGACGCTGATCTCGGAGACGTCGGCGGCCGTCCTGTTGATCGCCCACAACCTCGGCGTGATCAGGACGATGTGCGATCGAGTCGGCGTGATGTATGCCGGCAAGATCGTCGAGGAAGGCGACGCAGCCCGCGTCTTCGAGCGTCCGCAGCACCCGTATTCGGTCGGATTGCTCCAGGCATTGCCACGCCACGGGATCACCAAGGCGCAGCGGCCGCTGGCCACGATCCCCGGGACACTCCCGCAGATCGGGACGCCGCTCCCGACGTGTGTGTACGTCGACCGCTGTCCACTCGCGACCGATCTCTGCCGCGAGGTCGAGCCACCGGTCGTGGACGTCGGGGAAGGCCAGTGGACTCGCTGCCACCACTGGGAGCGGATCGGTGAGATCAAGGAACCAGCCCCGGGCCTCGGACAGGAGGTCCTGCCTCAGGGCGACCTCTCGTTGCGGCTCGAGAACGTCTCGAAGACATTCCGCTCAGGCGGTCACGACGTACCCGCCCTCGTCGGGGTGGAGCTGACGATGCACGATGGGGAGACCCTTGGGCTCGTCGGCGAGTCCGGATCGGGTAAGTCGACCCTGGCCAAGACCATCCTTGGCATCGAGGGTCCCGACGCGGGCAGCACACATCTCGCTCGCTGACCATCGATCTCGGTGCTGTTGCCGGCGACCGGCCCAGTGGTGACAAGCGCCAGATCCAGATGGTCTTCCAGAACCCGGATTCGGCGCTCAACCGCGGTTGGAGCGTGCGCAACATCCTCGGTCGGTCGGTCAGCAAGCTCACCGGTCTGTCCGGCAAGGCCGCGGAGCAGCGGGTCGACAAGCTGGCCGAGAGCCTGCGGTTGACCCAGCGCCACCTCGACCTCAAGCCGCGCCAGCTGTCCGGTGGCCTCAAGCAGCGCGTGGCGATCGCGCGGGCGTTCGCCGGCGACCCGAGGATCGTGGTTGCGGACGAGCCCACGAGCGCGCTCGATGTTTCGGTGCAAGCCGCGATCCTGAACGTGCTAGCGGAGTTGCAGGCGGAGAGCAAGACCAGCTACCTGCTGATCTCTCATGACCTTGGGGTCGTTCGATACCTGGCCGACCGGATCGCCGTGATGTATCTCGGCCGCATCCAGGAAGTCGGCGACTCGGAGACCATCTTCCGCGGTCCGAATCATCCGTATACCGAGGCCCTGCTGTCCGCGGTGCCGAGCATCGATGGCGAGGAGCGCACGCGCATCCGACTCGGTGGCGAGGTTCCGAGTCCTGCCAACCCGCCGAGTGGTTGCGTCTTCCATACGCGCTGCCCACGCGTGATCCCGGGCCTGTGCGAGGTCACCGAACCACCACTCGCCGAGGTCGAACCAGGGCACCTGATGAAATGCCACATCCCGCTCGACGAATTGCGACGGCTCCAGGCGCAACGCAAGGAACTCGTGGTGGAGGAGATCGCGGTGGCGCCGATCGAGGACGTCGTCACGCCGTGACATCGCACTAGGGAGCCGTCGGCCCATGGCAAGTGGCAAGGTCATCCTGACCTGCGCGATCACGGGTTCGGGTCACACGCCCACGATGTCACCCCATCTCCCATACACGATCGATGATGTCGTGACGCAGTCGGTCGATGCCGCCGAGGCAGGCGCCTCGATCATCCACCTCCACGCACGTGACCCGCGCGATGGCCGGCCGACGCCGGACCCTGATGTCTTCATGGAGTACCTGTCGCGGATCAAGAGGCAGTCGGATGTGGTCCTGAGCGTGTCGTCCGGTGGCGGCACGGGCATGACCGTGGCCCAGCGTCTCGAGGGCGTGCTCCGCGCGAAGCCCGAGCTCGCGACCCTCAACATGGGGTCGATGAACTACGGCGGCTTCACGATGATCGACAAGTATCGGGGCAAGTGGAAGTTCGACTGGGAAGAACCGTACCTGGAGCAGACCCGCCGCGATCCGTTCCTTAGTACGTACGCGGATATCGAGTACATGCTTACCGTGGTCGGTCCGGAGACGGGTGCCAGGTTCGAGTGCGAGGCCTATGACACCTCGCACCTGTACTCGCTTGCGTACTACCTCGACAAGGGTCTGCTGAAACCGCCGGTCTTCATCCAGACGATCTTCGGGACGATGGGTGGCATCGGCACTGATGTCGATCACATCGTCCAGATGCGTCGCACCGCAGACAGATTGCTCGGTGATGCATATGAGTGGTCGGTCCTTGGTGCCGGGCGATTCCAGATGGGCGTGGTCACGGCTGCGGCGGTCATGGGGGCCCACGTTCGGGTCGGCCTCGAGGACAGCCTCTACCTCGGCAAGGGTCAGCTCGCCGAATCGAACGCAGCGCAGGTTCGCAAGGTCCGCGGGATCCTCGAAGCCCTGTCATTGGAGATCGCAACCCCGGACGAGGCGAGGCAGATCCTCGGCCTCAAAGGCCGCGACGCGGTCGCATTCTGAACATGCGACGACCGGATCCCACGGCCGTCCAGCGAGTGGGTGTGATCGGTACAGGGGTGATCGGCGCCGGCTGGGCGGCCCACTTCCTGCGGATGGGCCTCGATGTCGTCGCCTTCGATCCGGCACCCGGCGCCGAGGACCGTCTGCGCGGATCGGTGGCAAAGGCGTGGCCCACATTGGAGCGTCTCGGGCTCCGCGAGGGAGCCGACGCGCGGCGCCTCATGTTCGCGCCGGACCTCGAACGCGCGGTCGCAGGCACGGAGTTCATCCAGGAGAGCACGCGCGAGGACGGCCCGACCAAGATCCGCATCCTGGCCGACATCGACAGCGCCGCCGACCCAGCTTCGATCATCGCCTCGAGCACGTCCGGCTTCTCGATGACGATGCTGCAGCGTGACGCCGTCCACGCGGAGCGACTCGTCGTCGGACACCCCTTCAATCCGCCCTACCTCATCCCACTCGTGGAGGTGGTCGGCGGGGAGCGTACAGATCCCGACGTGGTCGACTGGACGGTCGCGTTCTACACCCACGTCGACAAGTACGGCCTGAAGCTGACCCGGGAACTTCCCGGTTTCCTCGGCAACAGGCTGCAGGAGGCGATGTGGCGCGAGGCGCTCCACATGGTGGCGGCTGGCGAGGCGACCGTCGAAGAGATCGATGCGTCGATCACCTATGGCCCGGGCCTCCGCTGGGCGCTGATGGGTCCGTGCCTGACCTTCCACCTGGCTGGCGGTGCGGGCGGGATGGGCCACATGCTCGACCATTTCGGGACCGCTCTGCTGGAACCCTGGACCCGCCTCGAGGCGCCCGAGCTGACCCCGGAGCTGCGCGACCGGATGGTCGAGGGATGCCAGCGCGAGGCCGATGGTCGGTCGATCAATGAGCTCGAGCGCGAGCGCGACGAGTTCCTGGTCGACCTGCTCGCCCTGCGCGAGCGTCACGTCCCCGACGGCACACCGCAGGCGTGACCGCCCTCATCACGACCGGCACCCGCGTACGCCCGGAATGGATCGACTACAACGGCCACCTGATGGATGGCTACTACCTCGTCGCGTTCAGCGACGCGACGGAGGGGGTGCTCGCCGAGCTCGGGTTCGGCGCTGCGTACCGCGAGCGCACGCGGTTGCACGATCTACACGGCCGAAGCGCACATCACCTATCGCCGTGAGGTGTCGAGCGACACCCCACTGTCGTTCGCCACGATCGTGCTCGACTGGGACACGAAGCGGATCCACGTCATCCACGACATGCTCGACGCCGTGACCGGGGACCGACTCGCCGTAGCCGAGTTGATGTTCGTCCACGTCCGCCGAGAGAGCGGCAAGGTCGAGCCGATGCCAGACGATCAGGCCGAGATGGTCCGCGCGATGGCGGCAAGCCACGCTGGTCTGCCGCGGCCGCTCGAGGTCGGGCGGCGGATCGGGATCCGGCGCGCCTAGACGTCCGAGTCGGGGAAGCTCGCCCGTCGCCGCTCGATCCAGTCGAGCAGCTCCTCGTGTATGCCCTCGTCGAGCGGCGGCTGTTCGTACTCCGCCAGCCGGCGCTTCCACGCGGCATTCGCGCGTGCCGCAGCGTCATGCGCCCCGTTCAGCTCCCACTGCTCGAAGCTGTTGTTGTCCGACAGCTCCGAGCGCCAGAACGCGTTCTCGAAGTTGGCCAGCGTATGCGGCGAGCCCAGGAAGTGCTGTCCGGGACCACCCGCGAGCATCGCGTCGAGCGCCAGGCCGTTGTCGGTCAGGTCGACGCCACCGATGTACGCCTCTGCCATCGACGCCTGGTCCTCGTCGAGCATGAACTTCTCGTAGCCGACCGCGAGCCCGCCCTCGAGCCAGCCGGCGGTGTGGAGGTTGAAGTTCACGCCGGCCTGCATCGTCGCCATGAAGCTGATCGCGCTCTCGTACGCGGCCTGGTAGTCGGGGAGCTTGGATGCCGTGAAGTTGCCGCCGCTGCGGAACGGCACGCCGAGCCGCCGCGCCAGCGCGGCGAGCACGAACAGCACGAGCTGGGGCTCGGGCGTGCCGAAGGTCGGCGCGCCCGTCTGCATCGACATCGACGACGCGAATGAGCCGAAGATCACGGGTGCCCCGGGTCGCACGATCTGACAGAAGGCCATGCCGGCCAGGGCCTCGGCGAGCGTCTGCGTGGCGTCCGCGGCGACCGTCACCGGCGCCATCGCCCCGCCGAGGATGAACGGGGTGATCAGCATGACCTGGTTGTTCTCGGCGTAGACCTTCGCCGAGCCCAGCATGTTGAAGTCCCACGACATCGGCGAGTTGGCGTTGGCCAGGCCCATGATCACGTGCTCGCGCTCGAGCGTGTCGGCGCCGAACACGATCTTCGCCATGTCGACCGAGTCCTGCGCGCGGCTCGGATGGGTCACCGAGCCCATGAACGCGCGGTCCGAATAGCGGATGTGGCTGTAGACCATCTCGAGATGGCGCTTGTTGACCGGTAGGTCGACCGGTTCGCACAGCGTGCCCCCACCGTGGTGAAGCGTCGTGCTGCTGTAGGTGAGCTTCACGAAGTTGCGGAAGTCCTCGATCGTGGCGTAGCGGCGGCCGTCGTCGAGGTTGTGGATGAACGGGGAGCCGTAGGTCGGCGCGAGGACCATGTGCGGGTCGCCGATGACCACGCTGCGGGCCGGGTTCCGCGCGGTCTGGGTGAAGCTGCGGCGGTGCGCTCGCCTGGATGAGCTGTCGGCACATGCCGCGCTCGAACCGGACACGGGTGCCCTGCACGTCGGCGCCGGCCGCGCGGAAGATGTCGGCCGCCTCCGGGTAGTTGACGATCTCGATGCCGACTTCCTGGAGGAGGGTGTCGGCGTTGTGCTCGATCGCCTCGAGGCCCTCGGTCGAGATGACCTCGACGGGTGGGAGCGTCCGGGTCAGGTAGGGGAGCGACTCCATCGCCCGGGCGAGCCGGGCGGCCTGTCGCGCGCTACGACCGCGTCGCGTCGGCGCTGCGTGGTCCAGTTCCCGGGTCGCCATGGCCGGGTCCATGGTACGCGCCCCTCAGAGCTCGACGGGCGAGCTCGCGTGCCTCGTAGAAGGCGAGGCTCGCGCGGCGCGGCGCCACGCAGTCGCCGATCGCCTCGAACGCGATGCCGCGTTCGCGCAATTCTGTGGCGAGGGCCGTCTCCGCGACCGGCGTCTCGGCGATCACCAGGGTGTCGGCCGCGATGCGTTCCTCGGTGCCGCTCAGTGTCGACCGCACGGTCGCGCCGGTGCCGTCCCAGTCGAGCACGACGGTGGATGGTCGCATGACGCCGGCCAGGGAGGCGAACCGCTCCCGGAGCGGACCGTCCGCAGCACTGTGGAAGAGCCCGCCGCCCACGACCGGCGCCGACGTGACGATGGTGACGTCATGACCCTCCTCGAGGAGGAACAACGCCGTCCCGAGACCACGCCAGTCGTTGAGGTCGTCGAGCACGCAGCACGTGCCCGCGCGCACGCCGCCGCGCCCCCGAGCACGGCCTGGATCGACAGCGCGTCGTCACGCTCGGCACCCGGCAGGCGGTCGACCATCGGGAGCGCACGCTGGAAGCCGGCTCCCGGAGGACGTGACGCCGGTCGCGAGGACGACCAGATCGGCACCGGCTGCGGCGATGCCGTCGGCCGTGGCCTCGGTGCCGAGCCGGACGTCGACACCGAGCGCATCCAGTCGCTCCGCGTACCACCGCAGCAGCCGACCGATGCGACCTCGCGACGGTTGCCGACCGGCGAGCAGGAACTGACCGCCGATGATGCCGGCCCGTTCCAGCAGCGTCACCGATGTGACCCCGTTCGGCGGCCACGCGCGCCGTTTCGAGGCCGGCCGGCCCGCCGCCGATCACCAGGACGGAGCGGGGCGTCGACGCCGGCTCGAACCGGTCACCGCCCCACTCGAACTCGCGGCCCGCGGACGGATTGACGAGGCACGAGATCCAGTAGTCGCGAGACCGCCGACCCCAGCACAGCTGGTTGCACGAGATGCACGGCCGGACCTCATCGGCGCGGTCGGCGCGGGCCTTCGCCACCATGTGCGGATCCGCGATCTGGCCCCGCACGATGCTCACCAAGTCGGCCTCACCGGCCGCGAGGACCGCCTCGGCGGCCTCGGGCGTCCCGATGTGGCTCTCCGCCTGGACGACCGCCCGCGTCACGACCTTCTTGAGTGCCGCCGCGTATGGCACGCCGAGATTCGCCTCGTACAGCGACACCGGGATGATCGGGAAGAAGTCGAAGTACGAGCCCGTCCCACAGGTGACGTAGTCGATCAGTCCTCGCTCGTCGTGCCAGGCGACGACCTCGCACAGCTCGTCGATCGACAGGGTCGGCGCCGACCGCTCGTCGACGCTCACGGCCAACCCGACGATGAAGTCGTCCCCGCAGGTCGCGCGGATCCGCTCGAGGATCGTGCACGAGAACCGCATGCGCGCCTCGAACGAGCCTCCCCAGGCGTCGGTCCGCCGATTCGACCACGGCGTCCAGAACTGCTCGATGAGGCCGTGGTAGGCCCCGAACAGCTCGACCCCGTCGAAACCGGCCTCGCGCGCCCGCCGGGAAGCGGCGACGAACCCGGCGATGACCGCCTCGATGTCGGGCTCGGTCATCGCGTGGCTTCCGTCGGCGTCGTGGTACGACGGCAGCCCGGACGGCGACCAGTTCGGAGCGAACGAGTTGTCGGCGTCGCCGTGCTGACCGACGTGGTACAGCTGCTGGATCATCACGACGTCCGGGTCGGCGTCGCGGCAGGCGTCGATCAGCCGCCGGAACGGCGGGACGACCGCATCGTCGTCGTGCCGGAAGTTGCCGCGTGTGAGCACCGCCGTCCGATGGACGGGGACCGGCTCCACCACGATCATCCCGGCACCGCCGAGCGCCCGCTCGCGGTAGTAGCCGATGTGCCGCTCGCCGGGCAACCCGTCCTCGGCCATGTTCGCCGTATGCGCCCCGAACGTGATCCGGCTCTTCAGCGTGCGATGACGGATCGTCAGCGGCTCGAAGACATGCGGGAACGGCATGGGCCGTGCAGTATGCGGCCATGGCCAGCCGTCCACCGCTCATCGTCGTCGCCGGCCCCACCGCGACCGGCAAGACCAAACTGGCATCCGGCTCGCGGAGACGCTGATCGGCGAGGGGCGGCCCGCGACTGTCATCTCGGCCGACTCGCGGCAGGTCTACCGCGGCCTCGATATCGGGACGGCCAAGGTGACCGCCGCCGATCGGGCGCGAGTGCCGCACGCAGGCCTCGACCTCGTCGAGCCGGACGAGCGCTTCGCCCTGTCCGATTTCGTCGCGCACGCGACCCGCATGCTCGCCGACCTCGCGGATCGCGACGGCGTCGCCCTCCTCGTCGGTGGGACCGGGCTGTATCTCCGTGCCGTCGCGCGCGGCCTCGACCTCGGGGCCCTGCCGGATGACCCCGCCGTCCGTGCCAGGCTCGAGGCGGAGTTCGCAGCAGAGGGACTGGAACCGCTGACTGCGCGGCTGCAGTCGACGGCGCCGACGCTCGCCGCCGAGATCCATCTCGCCAATCCACGGCGGGTCATCCGGGCGCTGGAGATCGCCGAGCTGCGCGGTGATGGGCCGCGACCACGGCCGCAAGGCTATGGCGGCCCCGTGACGTGGATCGGGCTCGACCTCGATCGCGATGAGCACGCTCGCAGGATCACCGAGCGGGCGCGTGGCCAATTCGACGCCGGGCTGGTCGACGAGGCCGTGGCCCTCCGAGAGCGGTTCGATCCGTCGCTGCCGGCGTTCTCCGCGATCGGCTACCGGGAGGCGTGGGCTGTCGCCGATGGCCAGCGGACGCTCGAGGGGGCCATCGCCGACGACGCCGCCCGGAACGTGACCTTCGCCAAGCGCCAGCGGACGTGGTTCCGATCGGAGCCCGACATCGCCTGGCTCGACGTCACCACCGGCGACCCCTTCGAGCGGAGCCTCGGGCTCGTCCGCTCGATCGTCGACTAGCGACTGGCCTGGGCCAGGTCCGTCTGGTCGACGACGTTCTCGACGCCTTCGACCCGCTCGACGACCTCGACGATCGCGTCGCTGTCCTCGATGCCGTCCAGGACGCCTCGGATCACGACCGTCGAGCCGCGCGTCCCGATCACCAGCCGATCGGCCAGCTCGGTCGTCGCCGCGTCGGCGCGGAGCGCGTCCCGGATCTGGGCTGTCAGGTCCGATTCGGTAGCGAGCTCGTCATCCTCGTCGTCGAACGCCAGCGGTGGCGCGGTCGGTGCGACGTAGGCAAGCCCTTCCTCCGCGGCGACGTCAGGGTCGTCGGTCTCGCCCTCGCGCAGGTCGTCCAGGGCGAGACCGTCGAGGGAAGTCACATCGTTCGAGCTGGTGCCGACCGAGTCCTCGCCCCGGTCGAATTCGGTGCGGGTGGCCGGACGCGCGTGCTCCATCTCGTCGGGCGAGATCACGGCGTCCTGCTCGGCCGGTAGCGCGTCACCCTGGACCTCGAGCACATCATCCAGCGGCAGGTCATCGGCTGCCTCCCGGGTGGCCCTGCGCTCCTCGGTCACGAGGCCTCCCCCTTGTCCTCGACGAGATCGTCGGATTGACGCGCAGACGGCTCGACATCGCGGTCCGGCATGACGCGCTGCCGCTCAGCGGCTGCCGGCGTCACCAACGCGTCCTCGTCCTGTGGCGCTTCGTCGCGGTCGACCTCCTTGGCGTCCTCGAACGGGACTTCGTCGTCGATCGGCTTGGTGCTGTGCAAGCGTGGGTCGGTCACTGGGCACCTCCTCGCACACGATCGTGCTGCGGTGACCCTTGCAGGGGCGTCTACCGCTCGTCTCGAACGCTCACGGTATCCTGCAGGCCCATGGCCCGACACCTTATCGATCTCGAACCACCGGTCGAGAAGGTCTTCCTCGTCGCCGTCGATACCGGCGGTGAGGACGGCTGGACCGCACAGGAATCGCTCACCGAGCTTGCCAACCTGGCCGTCACGGCCGGGGCAGACGTCGTGGGCGCCGAGTGGCAGAACCGCCGCCACGTCGACCCGAATTGGTACATCGGCAAAGGGCAAGGCCGAGGAGCTGGCATCCGCCAAGCGCGAGACCGGGTTCGACATGCTCATCGCGGACGACGAGCTATCGCCCGCTCAGCAGCGCGCGCTCGAGGAGCTGCTGCGCGTCAAGGTCATCGACCGCAGCCGGCTGATCCTCGACATCTTCGCGCAGCACGCCCAGACCCACGAGGGTCGTCTCCAGGTCGAGCTCGCCCAGCTCGAGTACCAGCTCCCCAGGTTGACCAGGCTGTGGACCCACCTGTCGCGGACCCAGGGTGGCATCGGATCGCGTGGACCCGGTGAGAGCCAGCTCGAGACCGACCGCCGCGTCATCCGGACCCGGATCGCCAAGATGAAGGAGCGGGTCGAACAGGTCCGCCAGCATCGCGCGACCGCGGCCCGCGGCCGCGATCGGCGGTTGTGGCCGACGGTCGGCATCGTCGGCTACACGAACGCCGGCAAGTCGACGCTGCTGAACACGCTCGTCGGGTCGGAGGTGGCCCGCGCCGAGGACAAGCTCTTTGCGACGCTCGACCCGACCAGCCGGCAGGTCAAGCTCGGTGATGGCCAGACCGCCATCGTGACCGACACCGTGGGCTTCATCCACAAGCTGCCGCACCAGCTGGTCGATGCGTTCCGTGCCACGCTCGAGGAGGTCAACCGCGCCGACGTGCTGCTCGAGGTCATCGACGCGGCCGATCCGCACGCCGCGGAGCACCGCCTGACCGTCCAGACCGTGCTCGACGAGCTCGGGGCAGGGGACAAGCCGCGGTTGGTGGTGCACAACAAGGCAGACCTGATCGAGCGGGTGGCCGCGGACGGGACGGCTGTCGCACCGTCGATCGCGGGGGCGGTCCTCGTGTCAGCGCTCACCGGCTACGGCATGGAGACGCTGCGGGCCGAGATCGCCGCCTTGCTGGCATCGCTGTGGGTCGACGTCGATGTCGCGCTGCCGTACGCCGACGGAGAGTTGCTGGCGCGCGTGCGCGAGCGCGGGACCATCGAGATCGAGTATCGCGAGCGCGATGTCCACGTCCGGGGACGCGTGGCGCCGTCGCTGGCCGGCGAGCTGGAAGCGGCTGCCGGTCGCTGGGCCGATGCCATGAACGGGTCCGGGGCAGATGTGACGACAGCCGCTGCCGGCGGGACGGCCGCCGCCGCAGCCCCGGCCGCGCCCGCTCGCCGCCGGGCCGGCTGACGGGGGCGCGCAGCGGCGTGGCGCCGGTCCGTCGTGGCGGGCGCGCGACGACGATCGGCGGCGAGCAGCTGGTCTGGTCCGAGGCCGAGGGCGCCCGTGGCACGCGCTGGCGGGAGTCGCTCGTTCGCGACGGTGCGCTGATCCGGTCGCTGCTCCTCGAGGTGTCGACCGCCGGTCGACCGACCCGACTCGAGATGACCGCCACGGCCGGATTGCTGACGCTCCACCCGGAGCCTGACGAGTCGGAGCTGCACGGCAACGTGGTCGGGGCGGATGGGATCCGTCACCTGGCGTTCCCCTGGAGCGGTGAACACGAGCTGCTGATCTTCGGCTCGCCGGCGTCGGCGACGATCACGCTGCGGCGGCTGGCCGGGACCCTCGTCGTCGGGGCGACTCGGGTGCTCGACGTCCTACGGATCGACGATGCGCTCGATCCCCGACCGGCGCGCTGGAACGTGGAGCGCACCGCTCGTCACGCCTGGCACCTGCGCGACATGGACGGCACCGACGAGCGGCGCCTCACGGTCGGCGATGACGGGCGACCGCTGCTGACCGACGACGTCGCGTGGCCGCTCGAGCCGTAGTGTGGGAAGCGTGTGGACAACGCCTTCGAAAACGATGTGTTTGCGATGAATCTCGTGGATAACCACCTTGCCGCGGTGATGGGGCGCACCGTATCGTTCGCGTTGCTCGAAGGGGCACGAACATCTAGTGATCTGACTGGTGTTTACATTGGTCGGGGCAACTAGTGATCGAGTTCCTTCGGGCGTTTTCGTGTGCGCCCTCGTCGGGCCTTTTCGTGTGCACCCCCTTGACACCCGTCCCGCGCCATGGTGGACGGACGGTGGATAGATAGGGCGACATTCGGGCCTGAAATCTCGAAACTCGTGGATAAACGGGTTCCCAGACCCGCTTCGCAACCGATAAGGTAGTCGTGCCTGAAGGGGCGTGGACCGAAAGCAGCGGTACCGGTGTTCTGCATCGGTATTGATGGCTACGGACCAGGTTCCTTCGGGCGTTTCTCTTTGTCCGCCCATCGCGCGAGCGCGTAGGGAACCCTGCTCCTTTCCCTCCCGTGCTGACCGAGGCCCGTGGCATCATCGGCTGATGCCGGATGCCCCAGCCTTCACGCCCGAACTCACGCCCGAGACCATCCGCGCGGCGGCCGGCGAGATCGATCCAGCATTCACGCGATCGCCCCAGTTCGTCCACGACGGGCTGAGCGCGCGGCTCGGCGTGCCCGTCATCGTCAAGGTCGAGACCGTGAACCCCATCCGCTCGTTCAAGGGTCGCGGGACGTGGGTGGCAGTCCATGGCCTGGCGGGGGAGGGGAGGATCGGGCCGGATCGCGCGGTGGTGGTCGCGTCGGCAGGCAACTTCGGGCAGGGCGTGGCGTACGCCGCGCGCGCGGTCGGCGCGCCGGCGGTCGTGTTCACGTCGCGCAACGCGAATCGCGGCAAGATCGCCCGGATGCGCGCCCTCGGTGCGACCGTCATCGAGTCGGGGGAGGACTTCGACGATGCCCGTCTGGCGTCGGAGGCGTACGCCGACGAGCACGGCGCCGAGCTGCTGGTCGATGGCGACGATCCGCGCATCTCCACAGGAGCGGCGACCATGGCGCTCGAGCTGACCGACGCGATCGACGCTGGTGCGCTGCCGACAGTGGCGGTCGCCTCGGTGCCGGTCGGTAACGGCGCGCTCATCAACGGCGTCGGGTCGTGGCTCCGGCACGCGTCCCCATCGACCCGCATCGTCGGCGTCCAGGCTGCGGGCGCTGACGCCATGACGAGATCGTTCGCGGCCGGGCGGCCCATCGACACCGACGCGGCCGCCACGTATGCCGATGGCATCGCCTCGCGCATCGCGATCCCGCGTGCGGTCGAGCTGATGGCCGGTCGGGTCGATGCGATGCTGACCGTGAGCGAGGCGGCGCTCCACGAGGCGCAAGCGGAGCTGACCGACGTGCTGGGCATCACCGTGGAGGGCGCCGCTGCGGCGTCGTGGGCGGGGTTGCTGGCCGGCGCCTCGCAGGATGGACCGGCGCTCGTGATCGTCACCGGCAGCAACGTCTAGCGTGGCCTCCACCCGGACCCTGCCGTTCGACCCGGCCGATCTGGCGCGGTCGCTCGTCCCGATCGCCTTGCTGTCGGTGGCCTCCGTGGTGCCGCCGATGCGGATCGCGGCGCTGATCATCATCGCGACGGGCACCGCGATCGCGGTGTCCCGCAACGCCCCGGTCCGCTGGACGTGGGCCGGCGCCGTACCCGTGGCGGTGAGCCTGTTCTGGGGCACGCTCGGGTCGCCCCTCGCCGCCGCTGAGCTCGGGGACTGCGCGAACCCGGCATCGCCGGTCGCGTCGTGGCGGGCGCTCGAGGCGGTCGTCGTGCTGGTCAGCCTGGCGATCGTGGCGCTGGTCCTCAAGGCCGTGCCTGGATCGCTCTACCTGCGCTGGCCGGCCAGGCGCTGGCTCGCCTGGGCGATCGCCGGCTTCCTCGTGGCCGGTCCCGTCGCGTTGCTGGTCGGGCCGTACCTCGCCCGCCCGTTCTTCGGCGACGTGTCGTACGTGATCCTGGCCGGCGCCCTGGTTCCCGCGCTGATCTTCGCGGTGTCGAACGGCGTGATGGAGGAGCTCATCTACCGCGGCGCACTGATGGGCTGGTCGGGTCGGGTGATGGGTGTCGGCCCGGCGCTGGTCGGGCAGGCGGTCGTGTTCGGTCTCGCGCACTCCGGCACGGACGTCATCGGCTTCCGCCTGCCGTTGATGCTGGCGATGGGCCTCGGCGGTCTGCTGGCGGGCCTCGTCGCGATCCGGACGCGCTCATTACTGATCCCGATCGCGGTGCATATCGGACTCGACATCCCGATCTACTTCGCGTTCGCCTGCCGGCCGTAGGGGCGTGGGGTCCGCAGGGAAGCGTCAGGACAGGGAAGCGCTGGCGTAGGAGGCGGGCAGACTAGAACATCTGTGCGTTGTGACGGCTTCCCCCTTCTGGAACGCGGTGTTGCTCGCGGCGAGCGGACTCTGTTGTAGTTTGCAGCGATGCTGACAGTGTCCGAAGCCGCTCGCCGCGCTGGCCGCAATCCCGCGACGATCCGTCGGTGGATCCGAGAAGGCAAGCTGCGCGCCCGCAAGGTCGGGACGCAGCACGTTCTTGAAGAAGCCGACCGCGCGGAAGTGCTGCGACGATCCAGGCCCTCGGTGCCGATGCCGGACCACTGGAAGCAGGCGTTCTCGGGCGGGCCGATGCCTGACTGGGCGTCGATCGTCCGCAAGCAGCGGGACGAGCATTGAAATTCCCTTCGCGGGTGATTGCCGCGGGTGCAGCTTCTAGTGGCCGACCAGGGCGTCCTTCTTGCGGACCACTGGTGGGTCACTTCGCTTCCGATAAGGTGAGTTATGTCTGCGGAGCGGCTCGCTCACCACCTCGGGATCGAGCCGGGATGCGCAGGTCTGCCCGGGCAAGTGCAACGAATTGACGGATCAATCCGTAGAATTCGGCTGGATCATCGGTCGGACTTCGCCGGGCGTCGCTTCCGTTTGGTCGAAGGAATGGTCGGCGCCTCACGCATGAGTGTCGCCACGACCCTGGAGACTGTCCGCCCCTGGGCCGCGGCAAGCCGCTTCTGGACCTGGGCCAGGCCGCGTTTGACTTCAGGGTCCTCAATGCGCCGGGACACGCGTCGGACGAAGCTCTTCGCGCGGGCGACGTCGTCGGCGGTCAGCTTGCTGGAGTCGCCATCGATCAGCTCGGTTGCTCGCCCGAGGAGCTCGGCCGCCTCCCGCTGCAGCTCCTCGTCCTCGAGGACGGCGGCGAGGACCGGTCGCTGGACGCGGTCGAAGAGCTCGATCCAGCCCTGGCCGGCATCGGTTGTCGCGAGCGTCGTGTCCCGCAGCGATCGGATCGTCTGGACATCTCGAACGTTGTCAAAGAGCGACACGCCGATGAACTCGATCGCGCAGACCGTCTGCTCGATGAGGGCCAGGATGGCCGCCTTCGTGTCCTTCTTGGTGTCGGCCAGCCGGGGTTCAGTCGAAGGGTGGAAGTCCTCCTGGTCGTTGCCTGTTTTCTGACCACACTCGAAGGCGAAGGCATAGGTCTTGTGGAGTGCCGGGTCCCGCATATGCTGGCTGTAGACGTAGTCGGAGCTCGTCCCCGAGGCGCCCGTCGGGTAGATCGAGTTGATGGGATTCGGCGTGTAGTTTCGTCCTCGGACCATCCGGACCGAGTTGACGACCCTCTGGGCGACCGTCTGGTAGCGCCGCAGATCCGCCGACGGGATGTACTCCTTGTACTTCGGCGGGTTCAACCAGGCGCAGCTTCCGGAGGCGAGGGTCTTGAAGTTCTGGGCCGGGTCCGTGGTCTGGAGGGGCGCGTGGCCCCACGGATACATGATCCACTCCTTAAAAGAGTGCACGTCCACGAAGACGTTGATATTGAACGTCTCCACGAAGGTCCGGACGTTGCGAGCTTCCGGCTCGGAGAAGGCGCGAGGGCCGCAGTAAACCTGATTTCGGATCACAGACGGTGCACGACGTCGCCGATGTGGTGGTGGCCCATGCGATATCGAAGTTTCGGTTGACGTCGACGCCGAAGCACGGCGAGTTGTCGTTGTCGTGGCGGTTCATGCGCCACATGTCGTCGTGATCCATCGCGTAATCCCGGCCATCGGGATTGGCGGTCGGGATGAACCAGATGTCGAGCGTCTCGACCATCAGCCTGACGTCCTGGGCCGTCCAGGTGCGGCCCTGGGTGCCGGTCGAGCCCTTGTACGTGATGCCGTGGCCGAGCAGGTACGCCCGCACGAGGTCGCCGGCGAGCTCGATGATCGCGTCGGGGTTCATGTACTCCCGGGCATGCATCCCGCCGACCGCGAGGAAGGCCCGCCGACCCGAGCCGCCGCCGGATGCGATTTTGAGCGCGTAGACCGAGCGACCCCCTTCTGTTCCATGGGGCAGTTCCCGTCGCTCGCACAGGAACGGGAAGTGGTTCGCCAGGTGCAGCATGATGGCGTCAATCTGATCGGCCGTCCGGTAGACCGCCGTCATCGCGGCTTCGTCCTGCGGGAGGCGTTCGTCGGCGGCTCCTGAGGAAGGTCACCAAACGTTTCCTCGAGCCACCGCTCGACGGACGCATCCGTGGCGATCAGTTCACGCGGGGACCCTTGGATGGGGTGATGTCGACGGATGCGGACCTCGTAGCCTCGGTCGACGAGGTCGACGATCCCCTCGGCGGTGATCAGCACCCTCAGACGGCCATATCGATCGGGCATGCGGTCCAGTGGCTCCCCGTCGAGCTCGTGGAGGCTCTTGCGACCGAAGCCTGGGTGGATCGTGGCGTCGAACCGTCCGGGACTCGGAAGCGGCTGGGACTCCTGCTTCGGAGGGCGTGAGCGCTCTGCCATGTCGAGACTCTATGCCCCGGGCGTCTGGTGAGCGTCTCGTCATTGCCGAGGCAGGACGCCGGCTTGGCGACGAGATGTACCGACGGGTCGACGCGGGGCAGTTCGATGCGACGAAGGTCATCAGCGAAGCCCTTGCCGGGTTGACCGATCTCCGGAAGCGGATCGCCGACATCACGACCTGGCCATGGCGGCCACAAGTCCTGAGCGGCTTCCTCTCGGCGCTGCTCCTGCCCGTCGCCATCTTCCTGATCACTCGCGCGCTTGCGAGCCAGCTCGGCCCCTAGCCTCCGGCCCGCCGCATCCGCTCGAGCTCGCGGCGGAGACGCTTGCTCGGCCGGCCCTCCCCCCGGACCGCCTTGATGCCGGGCGCGATCTCTCGGATAACCGGCGGTGGGCTGTTGTCAACGTAGCACGTGGCGGCGACTGGCGCTCCGACGCGCGTTTCGATCGGTCGCACGACCTCGACGATGCGCTCACGTTCGGCGATGAGCGCGTGCACCACGTCGCCGGCCCGAACCTTCGTCGACGGCTTCGCCGGGTTGCCGTTCACGCGGACGTGCCCGCCATCGCACAGCTGGGTCGCGATGGGCCGGGTCTTGACGAGGCGCACCGCGCACAACCAGCGATCAATTCGTGTGTCGTCGGGCATCCTTTGCTCTCATGCAGCCTCCGTTTGGGATCGATGATGGCGACTTCCGTCGATCGACGCCGTGGACACTGGCCTGCGTTGTGGATGGGACAGGCCGCCGCGCTCCCCGGATTCGGGAAACGATGAGACCCCAACGGCAGGCAAGGTCGCCTTCGGGCGCTGATCCCGCGGATCGATGGCCGTGGCATCCTGCCGATCACGATGACCAGATACCTCGTGCTCCTGCGCGGCATCAACGTCGGCGGCCGGAACAAGGTCCCGATGGCGGCCCTGCGCGAGCTCCTCGAGAGCCACGGCCATACGAAGGTGTCCACATACATCGCCAGCGGTAACGTGATCCTGAGCTCTGACCGATCTGCAGCAACGATCCGGCGGGAGCTCGAAGCGGCTCTCCCCAAGACGTTCAAGCTCGACAGTGAGCTGATCGCGGTCCTCGTCCTGACGCGTGCCCAGCTTCGGGCCGTCGTCCAGAAGCGGCCCAAGGGCTTCGGCGATCGACCGGGGACGTACCACAGCGACGCGGTCTTCCTGATGGGGATCGACGCGCCGACCGCGATGAAGGTCTTCGACCCGCGGCCCGGCGTTGACGAGGTATGGCCTGGAACCGGCGTGATCTATTCACAGCGACTCAGCGCGCAACGGACCAGGAGCCGCCTCAGCAAGATCGTCGGCACGCCGGCCTACAAGTCGATGACCATCCGCAGCTGGGCGACGACGCTGGCCCTGCTCGAGCGCATGGAGGCGTCCGCCACCGACGGCTGACCGCCGGTCACGACTCCCCCGTGTTGCTGGAGGTCGCGCGAGCGGCTCCAACCTCCCTGGCCAACGCTCGACGCTTCACTGGCAGCCACCGGAGGTGCAGTCGACCGTCACGGATGCTGGCGCTGACCGGTTTCCCGCGCCGTCGACGGCAACGACCTCGATCGTGTTCATGACTCCGAGATCGGCATAGAGGATCGCCTGGGTGTAGCCGCCGCCGGTCCCCTGGTCGAATCGACCGTTCAGGAAGACCTCGTACACGATCAGGCCTGTCGGCGTGGCATTGTCGGTCGACGCACCCCAGGACAGCCACGTCTCGCCGTCTCCGAAGACGTTCGCACTGAGGCCGTTGGGTGGGGTCGGCGGTGTCGTGTCACCCGTCGAGGACTCGAGCAGCGTGATCCCGCGGCTATCGGTCCCGTCGAAGCTCTGGCCATTCCACGCGACCGTGGCGGATGCCGCACTCGTCGCGCTCCCCGTGTGGAACGGTCCCGTGGACGTCCCGATCGACACGACGAACGTGCGCGACGTGCCATCGCACAGCGGCGTGAAGGTCCCGGAGCCTTGCGCCGTGCCGCCCTGGGATACCGAGATGGACGATGGCTGGCCCGTCGCTCCGGTCGGGCAGGCCGCGGCGACCGCGATCTTCACGCCGCCGCCTCCGGTACCCGTCAGCTGGCCTTGGTCCGCGATCCGCGCGGTGACGCCGGGCTGCAGGCTGATCGTGCGCGTGCTGCTGACCTGTGTTTCACGGCCGCTCCGCGCGATGGTGACGAAGGCCTGTGCGGTCGCGTTGCCGAGCGTCCATTTGTTCCCGTTCACGACCCTGACGCGCACGATCTGCGGCGAGTCTGTGCACGAAGCGCTGAAGCTGCCGGCGCCCCCGGGATCTGCCTGCCGCACGTAGAGGCCGCCACGGACCCACGTCCAGCCTGTCGGACACGTGACCGTCACATCCACGTTGCTGTATTGGCGACTCGGCTCCAGCGTTCCGGTCGGGGCGATCTCGACCGTGGCCGAGACAGAGGGCGGCGTGGGCGTCGATGTCGCCGTCGGCGTCGGCTTCGGCGTGGGCTTGGGTGGTTTGGCATCGACTCCCGCCGTGCTCGTGATGACGAGCCCCATAGCCAGGACCGCCCCCACGCTCACGCTGGCGATCCGCAAGTTGATCGGACTGCGCATCGGTCGCCTCCCAGGAGTCTCGAACGCACGCGTGTGCCGACCGGTACGTCCGTCGCGAGCGACCGGTTTCGCTAGGCTGGCCCCAAACCGACTCGAAGGGAGGTGAGATGACGCAACCCTATCTGGTGCTTCTTCGAGGGATCAATGTCGGCGGCAAGAACCGGGTGCCGATGGCGGACCTGCGGACCCTCCTGGAAGACATGGGGTATTCGAAGGTCTCGACCTATATCGCCAGCGGCAACGTGTTCCTGGAATCCGCGAAGCGACCTGCTGCCATCAAGGCGCAGATCGAGGAGGCATTACCGAAGGCCTTCAAGCTGGATGCTGAACTCATCAAGGTGCTGGTCATGTCTCGCGATCAGCTCGAAGGCGTCGTCAAGAACGACCCAAGCGCTTCGGTGAGCAGCCGAGCAGATATCACAGCGATGCCATCTTCCTGATGGACCTTGATCCTGCAGAAGCACTCGCAGTCTTCGATCCGAGAGAAGGCGTCGATCAGGTTTGGCCGGGTGAACGGTGTCATCTACTCGCAGCGTCTCAGCTCGCAACGAACGAAGAGCCGACTGGGCAAGATCATCGGAACGCCCGCCTATCGATCGATGACGATCCGCAGCTGGCAAACGACGACGGCATTGCTTGAGTTGCTCCGAACCCGGCACTGAGGCCGGCTAGGATGGCGGTCGACTCGTCTTCGGAGGGTGGCATGAGGGTTCTTCGGTCGCGCGTCCTCGTCGTCGGCGCCGCACTCGTCCTCGCGTTGGGCTCGATCGCGTGCGGGACCGGCACCACTGCCTCGACGCCGCCCAGTCCCAGCCAGGCAGCGCCCTCGACTGCCGCGGGTCTACCACCGGAGCTCGCGGACGCGGTCCAGCAGCCGGACGGCACATACAAGACCGCGGATGGCCGGGTCTTCTCGGCGCCCGACCAGTTCTTCAGCGAGGAATGCGCGTATGCGCGATGGCCGGTCGCAAACGATACGGTCGACCTCGCCGCAACCGCCGGCGTACCCGTCGACCCGGTGGAGTGGCTCAGTCACCACGTGCATACGTACGTGGGCGTGTTCGTCGACGGCGAACCCCAGATCGTCCCCGCGGGGATCGGCATCGACAACGATGGGCACCGCATCGCCGGACTCCACACGCACGACTGCTCGGGCACGGTCCACCTCGAGGCGGAGGAACCGATCGAGCTGACGCTCGGGCAGTTCGCCGACTCTTGGGGCGTCAAGCTCGACGGAACGTGCTTCGCCGATCTCTGCGCGCCTGACAAGCCCGTCGCGGCGCAGGTCAACGGCGAGCCGGTCGCCGACGCCCGTGCCGTCGTGATCGCCGACTGCGACGTGATCAGCATCGTGATCGGCGATCCACTCGCCGAGATCCCGCCGGCCGCCGCCGAGGGCTGTTGAGGCGGTCGGAGACCTGTGGGAGCCACGAGCGCACCAGGCCCATCTTGGTATCCCGACGAGGTCGCACTAGCGCTGCTCGAGGAAGCGCCTCTTAGGTCGTCGACCAGCCCTCAGCTTCGAAGAAGGGCATCGAAGACCATTCGGGTTTCGAGAGGTCGGCGGCCAAGACAGCGATGCCCACCTCGCCCTTGTACAGGCTATTCACCGGCACGTCCCGACTCCTGATGCCGCCGGCCGCCTTGTTCGCGAGATGGCGGGCACGGCCTAGCCATTCGGACCCACCCGTGGCTCGATGGAGGTTCAACAGCGCATACGCCCGCCCGGCCAGGCCACAACAGAGGCTGCCGTTCGCGTCGGGCTCCTCCCACGCGTTCCAGGCGGCGCTTTCGGCTAGGCCGAGGTACCTCTCGTCCTTGAACGCCCGGTGTGCAAGCATCCAGAGATGGACGTAGCCGGCGCTGCCGTGACACCAGCCGGCCATGTACGGCTCGAGCTTGTGCGATCGAGTCTCGGTGTACACCGGCCAGCGAATGCCACGGCCCTTGTGCTCGGCGAGCTCGGCCAGCTGATCGAGGCGCTCACGGAGCGAGGTGGGCATCGGCATGCCTGACGCCTCGGCCCACCGCATCGTCGCGTACAGGATCCCCGCCCATCCGTGGGCGATCCCGAGGTAGGAGATATCGGCGAATTCTCGGATCGGCGGGAATACACCGACCTCCTCCCAGATGCCCGCCAAACGCGCGTTGCCGAACCCAAGTAGCTTGTCGTTGTCGGGGGCCGTGTCCCTCAACAGCGACGCGGCCAGCAGCGAGGACGACCGGCCCAAGGTAAGGTCGAGGTCCGGACACGGCGCTGCCGATGCCGCGATGAAGTGCTCGATCTCTCCCTGCTGGGCGGCCGCATCGCCCATGGCATGAGCGATGAGTGCCTGGACGCAATGGACACCGCTCGCGGTGTGGTACGGCGAGATCGCACCAACGACCTCCGGGACGATCTGAAGGTCGGTATTGACGAACGCGGCCTCATCGTCGAGGTCGCGAGTCGACCGGCTCGCCCAGACGTCCGAGAGGGCGAGGAGCGCGGGATCGCCCCGGACGCGGGCGATGCGGTACAGCGCGTATGCGATGCCGGCCGCACCATAGTTGACCGAGGCAGTCGGCCTGGCGAGCCCGGTCTGCTGCAGCGGACCGGAAATCTGGACACGGTCAAGCACATCACGTAGGACATCCTCTGCAGCCGGCGACATGCCCTTGGTCGGAGTCCGGCCGCGCCCGGCGGCGACGCCCTGGTCGCCCGTGACCTCGACGCCGCGGAGCGCCCGGGCGAAATCGGCAACGGAGGGAAAGCGCGCCTGTGGTTCCTTGCTCAGCGCCCTCGCGAGGATCCGCTCGACATCGGGCCAGGCGCTGACTCCGCGTTTCGAGAACGGCAGCATCGGATCTTCGGAGATCTGGCGAAGCATCTCGTCCCGCTCGAGCGAGTAGTCGAGCTGATGCACGCCTGTGAACTGGAAATACAGCATCGCGGCGAGTGCATATTGCTCGCCGAGGAAGCTGGATTCCGGGGGCTGGCGGCCGGCGCGCAAGGCGGAGGCACACTCGGGCTCGAAGTAGAAGCCGACACCGCCGCGGTGAGCGTGGTCCAAGGGCTCGCTTGCGTCAGGCAGGCGCGCCAGGCCGAAGTCGATGATCTTGATCGATCCGTCGGCGGCGATGAGCAGGTTCGACTGGTGAACGTCCGAGTGGATGACGTTCCGCGCATGGAGACGGGCGTACTGTTCCAGGATCGTGCAACCGAGGTCGAGGAGTTGTCGTGGCCCATCGCCGCGGCCCACCTCGCGAACCTCTGCGGCGACGGTGTTCGCCGGCACCCCGGCGCACCACCCCATCGCGAGGAACAGCCGATCTTCGAATGGGCCCTCTTGAAGGAATCCGGGGCTGACGCTGCCCTCCAGGTGGCGAAGGACGGAGGCCTCCCGCCCGAACATGCGCCGCAGATCGGCCGAGGGATCAGACCGCGAGATCTTGAGCGCGACCTCTTGACCGTTCGGGCCCCTGACCTGGTAGAGCTCCGTGTCTTCGAGGACGTGCAGGCAGCGCAGGACCGTGAACCCGGCGATGCGTTCGCCAACGGCGTACGACTGAATGATCTCGCCAGCTGCGTCGGACTCCGCGGGAACGAGAACATTCGAGTCCAGCAGGCGCTTGAGCATCGGATAAGAGGCGTCAAGGACCTCCGCGGGATCCTCGCCGGTTGCCAGCCCGAAATTGATGACGGCCTGGACGATGGTGGTCGCCGTTCGAAACTGGTCGAGGAGCTTCGCCGCGTGCGAATTGACGATCCTCGTCGGGGCCCTCGACCGGCGCCGAGCGATCGCGTAGTCCCCGTCCACGTGTTCCAAGTGCTCTCGGAGTCTCTCGGGTAGCTCGGCAACCGGCGTCAGGACGACGTCCGTCGGCAGGAGCAACGGCGCAGTGATGGCAGGGTCGTTCAACTTAGCCGCTCGAAACGGCGTCACGCCAGATCGTCGGCGTCGGGATCCATGATGTCGTGTCAACGCCATCCAATCGAAGACGATCTAGTGCGAACATCCACGGCTCGACCGCGTCCGTGGCAGCGGCCTTCGCCGAGAGCAGCGCAACGGCCAGCCAATTCGTGACCCAGATGCGCCAGCTCCCCGATTGTTGCCACCCCGGCATCGACAGGTCTCGTGGGGGGTCGATCCCCCACGACAACAGGCCATCGCCGGCGATCTCTGCAGTGAACGGAACGCCATGTGGGAGACAACCGTGGAGGCGGTCGGTCAGCGCACTCGATGCTCGCTGGAGGTCGTCAACGTTCTCGAAATAGATGACGAGCTTGTCCGGCCGCAGCAGCCCGTACACATCCCCACCCACCTTGAACGACGGGGCGGCCATCTTGGAGATGACCTGGACCGTCGTCTGGAATGCATCTCGCATGGACTCGGGTTGTGGGCTGACGTAGAGCTTGTAGGTGGGCTCGGACGCCGACGGCCTGCGGCGTATGGAGCGCGAGTTCCACGCGAGCCACATATCACCCGGTTGAGAAGACGGTACCGCGAACCACGACTTGGCCAGAATCGCTCCGGTGGCATCCCTCGCATGGACACCCAGATACTCGGAGACGGCCGCGGGCGTCGGGAAATCCCGATGGAGCTGCGGTGACAAGGGATGTCGCCCGTAGCCGTAGATGCGCGCAGAGAGCGTGCGGCTGTCCGTGATTTCGAGGGCCTGGGCGTACTCGAGCGCCTCGATCGACCGGCGGGCGAGGATCCCGCCTGCTGCCGCCTCGCCGTCCCCGATGATGCGTCGATGCGCCGCGGGGCCGGAAACGAACGCCCCATCCGCCTCGATCTCGAGAAGGCCGTCGAGCACTAGCTCCGCGATCGCTTGCCGGTAGTTGTCCCCGAACTGGCGCCGCACATACCTGGGAAGCTTCCCGGGCGTTTCCAACGTGAGAAACAGCAGGGCTGCATCCCTGCCCACCGCTTTCACGCCTTGGTTTGTTTGTCCCCGAGACACGAGGACTCCATAGAAGTCTGGGTCCAGCTCGAGGCCAGAAAGGGCCGCCTGTTCGGCGGGCGGAAGACGGTCGAACTGGACGAGCGCGTACCGTGGGTTAGCGCGATAGGTCGCCTCGAGGAGGTCGTCCGGATCTCCTCGCGGCGCGTTGGTCCCGGCGGCCAAACGACGCGCCGATTACTCGGCCGACTTGGGCGTCGTCCGCTCGATCTCGGTTCGGCGCGCGCGCAACTCCTCCAGCGCCCCGGTGAGCCTCTCTTCGAGTTGCTGAACCTCGTCCAGACTCTGCGGCCCCAAGCTCTCTTCGACCACCCGCTCCCGCGCCTCGACCCGGCTCAACGTCGCCGTGAGCTCCGCCTTGAGGATCGCCAGCTCATCGAGGTACTGCCCCACGTCGGCGGCGATCTTGCCGCCCGTGCCTGGCTTGCATCCGCCCGTGGTGACGGTGCCCTTGGTGACGCAGGCGTCACAGCTCGAGCCGCCGTCGGCGTCGCAGGCCGCCAGGAGTGTGACCTGCACGCACCGACTGATAGGTCGGCAGAGGCTGATCCCACAATCAGCCACCATCTCGGTGTCGTTTGCGCAGTCCAGCAGGGTGACCACCCTGCAGATCGGCGGCAGCCCGCCCTCGGGCAGCACGTTGATCATCAGATCGCGGACTCTGAACTGTCTCATGACCAACACCCTCGTTCGGCCGACGGGCCGTGAACGCTGGACAGCGACCGCAACGCCTTCATCGTGACACTGATGTCAATCGGCTAGGAAGGCAGCCGCGTCGATTCAGCCGACGAGATCCCGCCGGCCGCTGCCGAGGACTGTTGAGACCGCCTCCGATCGGATGAGGCCTTTCAGACAGCCGCGCGCGTGAACGTCAGGTGCGTCACGCCGCTGGGCGACGAGGTTGCCTCGATCACGTAGTCCTTCTCGAGGCCCTCCAGTCCGTCCCAGAGGCGTTCGCCCCGGCCCAGCAGGATCGGGACCACCGCGACGTGCATATGGTCGACGAGCCGTGCAGCAAGGAACTCGCGGATCATGGTGGCCCCTCCCCCGAGTCGTACGTCCTGGCCGCCCGCAGCCTCACGGGCCTTCTCGAGCGCTTCGGCGGGCGAAGCGTCGATGAAGTGGAACGTCGTGCCGCCCTCCATCTCGATCGATGGGCGCGGGTGGTGGGTGAGGACGAAGACCGGGGTGTGGAATGGCGGGTTGGGACCCCACCAGCCCTTCCACTCCGGGTCTTCGTGCCATCCGGGTGGGCCGAACTTCCCGGCACCCATGATCTCGGCGCCGATCCCCGGATCGTGCAGCCGCAAGAAGGCGTCGTCGACGCCGCCGCTGCCGCCCGGCTCGCCGACCCTGTCGCTCCACCACCGAGTGACGAACATCCACTCGTGCAGCCGTTCGCCGGCGTGGCCGAACGGTGCCTCAAGGCTCTGACCTTCGCCGGTGCCGAAACCGTCGAGCGAGATCGAGAAGAATTGGACGCGCGCGAGTGACATGGCTGGTCTCCTAGCGTTACGGGCTTGGCTCGGTCGTCACGTGTCCTTCGGGCGCTCCAGCGCGATCCCCTGCTCTGCTGCCCAGCGGCCGACGTCGCGTTTCTCGATGGCGGCGGCCATGAGACCCGGGAAGTGGTCCGGCGTGCAGGCGAATGCGGGGGCACCGAGGGCAGCCAGCTTCGCCGCGAGCTCGTGGTCGAACGACGGCGTGCCCTTGTCCGACAGCGCCAGCAGCACGATCACGGTCACGCCCGAGGCCAGCAATTGCGAGACCCGGGCGATCAGCTCCCGCTCGACGCCGCCCTCGAACAGGTCGCTGATGAGCACGAAGATCGTATCCGTCGGTCGGGCGACGAGGGTCTGGCAGTAGCCCACCGCGCGGTTGATGTCGGTGCCGCCGCCGAGTTGGGTCGAGAACAGGACCTCGACCGGATCGTCCAGCACGTCGGTCAGGTCGACGACCGAGGTGTCGAAGACGATGAGCTTCGTCTCCACCGAGCGGATGGACGCCATGACGGCGGCGAACACAGACGAGTACACGACCGAGGCAGCCATCGAGCCCGACTGGTCGACCGCGATCACGACGTCGCGCAGGGCGTTCGATCGACGGGCGTGTCCCAGCAACGTCTCGGGGATGACCGTCTTGAGGTCCGGCTGGTAGTGACGCAGGTTCCGTCGGATCGTGCGGTCCCAGTCGATGTCGCGCTGGCGCGGGCGTCGGGTGACCGCCGCCCGGTTGAGGGCACCGCTGATGGCCTGGCGCAGCGGGCTCTCCAGCCGGCGCATGACGTCCTCGACGACCTCGCGGACGATCTCCCGCGCCGTGGTCCGTGTCTCGGCGGGCATCACCGAGCCCAACGCGATCAGCTCGGTGGCGAGGTTGAGGTCCGGCTGGATCGTCGCCAGCAGTTCTGGCTCCAGGAGCATCCGGCGCAGGTTCAGCCGCTCGAGCGCGTCCTGCTGCATCACCGACACGACCGACGATGGGAAATACGTCCGGATGTCGCCGAGCCAGCGGACGACCTGGGGCGACGATGCGCCCATGCCGGCGGTCCGCTCCGCGTCGTACAGCCGCTCGAGGGCCTGGTCGCGCTTCAGGTCGTCCCCCGCCAGGGCGAGGCCGGTCCCATCAGCGTCCCCACCGCCGAGCGCCAGGCGCCAGCGTCGCAGCCGTTCGTCGCTCATCGCCGCTCCTCGACGCCCAGGATCCGGGCGAGGATCGGCATGACGAGATCGGCCCGTTCCTCGTCTATCCCGGCCGACGCCGCCGCGGCGCGATCGCGTCGACCGGCCAGGATCCGCTCACCGATCGACCTCCGCTCCGGGACGCTGAAGGTCGCGATCGTCCGGCGCAGCAGCGGCAGCACGTTGTCGAAGGCGTCCTGGGGCATATCCGTGACCCAGCGGTCGATGGTGTCGAACAGGTCCTGGTCGTGGAGCAGGATCGTGCCGCTGTCACGGAGGAAGCCTTCGACCCAGCCCGCGCCGACGGCCGGATCCGCGCCAGGCGAGAGGGCGAGGCGCATCCGGCGAGCCGCGTCGGCGCTGTCGATGACGCCTTCGTCGAGGAGGAGGCGGGTCGCCCGTCCGGCGACAAGGCCATGGAGGCCCTCCTGGTCGATCAGGCGAAGCAAGGACTCGCGCCAGGCTGCTCGGTCGTCGGCATCGTCGAGCAGGGCGATGGCGCCGTGGACCCCGTCGATCTGGCTTGCGAAGGTCGCGGCCGCATCGTCGTCGAGCGAGGCGGCCGCGCTCGAGAGCCCGATGCAGACGCGGGCGACGAGCCCGTCGACGACCGTGGACACGGCAGTCGCGTCCGTGCCCCGGACGTTGCCGTAGCGCAGGACCCGGGCAAGCGGCGGGAGGGCGTCCATGAGGGCGGGCACGTCCGCACCGACCGCCGCCACATCGCCGATCCGGTCGACGACGAGCTCGATCGCCTTCGGAAGCTCGGCGAGGAGCACCGCCTCGATCAGCGAGGTCAGCGCGGGCAGCTCGTCGGCGGCGTTGGCGGCTTCGATCGACGAGTTCGACGCCGCTTCCTCGATCGTGTTGCCGAAGCGGCTGGCCGCGACCAGGTCGATCACGAACTCGGGCTGCCAGGCGAGCGCCCAGACCTCGTGGAACGTGCCGCTCTTGCCGCGGACCTCCTGCGTATGGCCCCAGTGGACGCCGAGGATCCCGAGTCGATGCAGGAGGTGGCTCCGCGCGCGATCGGTGTCCGACCGGAGGTCCAGGTCGATGGTCTTCTCACCGGGCTCCGGCCGCATGCGGAGTCGGCGGGTCAGCTGCTCGAGGTCGGCGGCGAGCGGTGCCACCGGGGCGTCGGGCGGTGTCTCGCCCATGACCTGGCCCACGATCAGGCGGTCGCGCACGAGCTTGAGCGGCAGGTCGGAACCCATGGCGAGGCACGCGCGCACGGCCTCGTTGAGCTCGGACAGGGACGGCACGGCCCGGCCGCGCATCGCGGCGAGGGTCTCGGCGAGGCGGACGGCTTCGACCAGGTGCGCCGCGGAGGCATCGAGGCCCTCCTCGCGGAAGAGCGCGGCGACTTTGGCCATCCACGAGACGGCGAGCGGTTCCGTACCCGACCACAGGTGGGCGTACCAGCCCGGCGACTCGACACCGGCGCCGTAGCCCGACTCGGCGGCCAACCGGTCGAACGTCCAGGGCACCCAGGCCGCCGCGGTCTTCATGGCCTTGGGCAGGGCGCGGAGGATCCGGTCGTCCTGGGCGGCGGGCGGCAGCTTCTCGAGGGCGGGCGCGTGCCACGCCCCGCATACGACGGCGACGTTTTCGAAGCCGTCCTTGGCGGCTTGCCGGATGCCGCGTCGCATCGCGGCCTCGCGCTGGAGGGTCAGGCTCTCTCCTTCCGGCAGTGCGTCGCGCACGGCGGTCATCGCTTCGGAGACGGCGGCGAACAGGTCGCCGGGTTCGCGTCGCGACTCGACGAGGCGATCCCAGAAGCGTTCTCCATCCTCCTCACCAGCGGCTTGGGCGAGCTCGTTGAGTGGGTCGTGGCGGATCTCCTCGGCGTCCGGGGTGTCCGGGGTGTCGGGGGCGTCCTCTCCCTCCCCTGCCCCGCCGTCGTCGGCGTCGGTCGCTTCGGCGGCCTTCGCGGCCTCGGCCATCCGTTGCTGGAACCTGGCCTTCTCAACGGCGAACTGGGCGCCAGCGGCGAGATCGATGAACCGTGCCGGGATGCCATGCTCCAGCGCCCAGCGCAGGGCCACCCATTCCGGACTGAACTCGGCCATCGGGTAGAACGTCGCGACGCGCGGTTCGTCGGGCGCGTAGATGAGGAGCGCGACGGGTGGCCGCATCCCCGGATCCGCGATCAGGTCGATCAGGCCGGACGCGTCCGACGGTCCCTCGACGAGCAGGGCGTCCGGTTGCAGCCGCTCGAGCTCGGCCAGCACGCTCCGCGCCGAACCCGGGCCGTGGTGGCGGATGCCGAGGATCGTGGTCACGGTTGCGCCGCCGCGCCTATTCGGCTTCCTCGCGGCAGGCCTTGTACAGCTCGCGCCAGCCGCCGTCACGTTCCTTCATCACGGTCTCGAGGTACTCGCGCCACACGGCTGCGTCCTGGACTGGATCGCGGATGATCGCGCCCGTCAGGCCAGCGGCGACGTCGCGTGGCTTGAGCCGTCCCTCGCCGAAATGCGCCGCCAGCGAGAGACCCTGGTTGACGACCGCGATCGCCTCGGCTGTCGACAGCGTCGCCGACGGGACCTTGAGCTTGTTCTTGCCGTCCTCCGTCTGACCCGAGCGAAGCTCGCGGAAGATCGTGACGATTCGGCGGATCTCCTCGAGCGCCGGCGGCTCGGCAGGGAGATCGAGCGCGCGACCCATCTCCCCCACCCGCTGCTGGACGATCTCGACCTCCTGCTCGACCGACGCCGGCAGCGGCAGCACCACGGTGTTGAAGCGCCGTCGTAGCGCGGACGAGAGCTCGTTGACGCCTCTGTCGCGGTTGTTCGCGGTGGCGATCACATTGAAGCCATTGACCGCCTGGACCTCCTCGCCGAGCTCAGCGATCGGCAGGGACTTCTCGGACAGGATCGTGATCAGGGCGTCCTGGACGTCCGCGGGGATCCTGGTCAGCTCCTCGATGCGCACCTGTTTGCCCGCGGCCATGCCGACCATCACCGGGCTTGGGACGAGAGCGGCCCGCGATGGGCCATCGGCCAGAAGCCGCGCGTAGTTCCAGCCGAAGCGGATCGCCTCCTCGCCCGTGCCGGCGGTCCCCTGCACGAGCAGCGTCGAGTCGCCGCTGATCGCGGCGGCCAGGTGTTCGGACAGCCAGCTCTTGGCGGTTCCGGGCACGCCGAGGAGGAGCAAGGCGCGGTCCGTGGCGAGCGTGGCCACGGCGATCTCCACCAGACGTCGGTCCCCGATGTATTTGGGCGTGACGTTGGTGCCGTCTTTGAGCTTGCCGCCCATGACGAACGTCACGACCGCCCAGGGCGAGAGACGCCACCCGGGCGGGCGCTGCTTCTCGTCGAGACGGGCGAGGGCCTCGAGTTCGTCGGCCCTGGCCTGCTCGGCGTGGGCGCGCAGGACGGCTGGCGGTGTCGCGGTCATCGGGTCTCCCATCAGGCTGGCGGTGTCACGGACGCGAAGGCTTCGTGGACGCGGGCGCGAAGACGGATGGTCTCGACCACGTCGGTGAGCGCCGGACGGAGCTCGTCCTTGTATGACGCAACCTTGGTCAGGTCGTCCACTCGGTCGGGCTGCAGGCGGAGTGCGGCGGCGCGTACGAGCTCGTACAGGCCGGGTCCCGGGAATTGCTCTCGACCGACCAGCTCGGCGACATCGAGCACCGCGTCGGCGAGCGGCGTCGGCCAGGGAGCCGGGATCGACGCGGCGAGCGCTGCGAGCACCGGAGGATGCAGGGCAGCGGCGGAGGCGGCCACCGTGGCGTCGCGATCCCTCGACGACAGACCGTCCAGCACATGACCAATGTCGGTCAAGACCTTGCTCGGAACGGCCGGGTTGCTGAGGATGGCCGTCGCCCAAGCAGGATCGCCGAAGCGGGCTGTTGCCACGATCCAGCCCTCGAGCAGGGGGCGAGCTTCGTCTGATCGTGACGCCTGGTCGACGAGGCCCGGCGGATCGACCCGGAGCCACTCGTTCCATCGTCCCGGGCGGACATGGGCGAGGAGCGAGCGCAGGAGCCAGGCGCGCTCGCCGTAGCCAGCCTCGGGTCGGCCGGCGAACCCCATCGCCGCGAGCTCCTCCGACGGCGACGGCAGGGTGACCTTGAGACTCTTGCGGACCAGGCCGCCGGCCGCGAGGAGTGGCTTCGCTTCGTCCTCGATGCGACGGGTCAGCGCAGAATCCGGGAGTAGCACGAGGAGACCAGCTGCGGTCGTGCGCACGTCGGCCCGTCGATCGGTGAGTGCATCAGTGAGGAACGGTTCGTCCGCCGGTTCGATGCCCACTTCGACCGCTTCGAGCACACGCGCCCGCTCGGGAGAAGGGATCGATGCCCACCACGTCGCCAGCGCCGCTCGGGCGCGAGGCAGGTCCGACCGACGAGTGCGGCGAACCACCGCAGCCTTGGCTGCCCCGGTCTCTGTTGCCGCCCAGGCTTCGTCCCAGTCCTCCCCCGTCCCCCACCACACATCCCCGGCAAGCTCCGAAAAGGTCCGAGCGAGCCAGGCCGCTCGCGTCCCACCGAGCTCGACATAGGCCGCGGCGTCGTCGCTCCGCCTGGCGAGCATCATGAGGTTCGGGAGCCATTCGTCAGGCAGGCGACGACCGGTCGCACGCACGAGGTCGAGGAGCTCGGGCGCCAACGACGGTCGTTCGTCGAAGGCGAGGGCGACGTATCTTGCGGCCGCGCCCGTGAGCTGCGGGCGCGGGTCGGGTTCGGCCGGTTGCGGGCTCGGCGTCTCGTCAAGCGTCGTGGTTCGACCTGCGCGCCGCCGGACGGCCATCGACCCGGCCGCGACAAGGATCGCCTGCTCCGTATCGGCACCCGCGACCAGACCGGCCACGGTCGCTGGAATCGGGGCGCTCCCTCCGGTTCGCTCCGTTCCCAGGAGGGCCGCCGAGACGAGCGCCGACCATTCGGGGTCGTCGACCTTCGCTTCGAGGCCCTCCCCGTCAGTCGTGACGGACGCGAGGTGTCCATCGGCGTGTGCCGCGAGGGGACGAAGCCAGTTGCCGTCCCACTCGGCAACGAGGGTGACCGCGTGGCCTCCCGACACGGCGAAGAGGCGCGGCGCGACGTCGGGGGTCAGGAGCGGAAGGGCCGTCCCGTCGACATCGCGCACGAGCAGCCGATCGCCAACTAGCACCGGCACGACCTCGCCGATCACGACCGGCCAGGACCCGGTGAACGGGTTGCGTGCGAGGCGGGCGGCGTGTTCGTCGACGACCTTGGCGAGCGGCAGGGCGCCCGGAACGCCGGTGATGTCGCCATCGGGTTCGATCGGTGGTCGGACGGCAGCCCGCAGCGGCGTGGATGACGGATAGAAGGTCAGGGTCGCCCGAAACGCCTGGCCGGGGATGGCCAGGAGCGTCGGCGGCGCGGCCCCGACGCCAAAGGCGAGGTGGAGCGCGATCCGTCCCGACGTCTGCCCGAGAAGGAACGTCCTGGCGGTCACGATGTCGCCGCGGTCATCGATGCGCTGCCCGATGACCAGCCACCTGTCCTCGACGGCATCGGCGGGGTCGAGCTCATCCTCCTTCACGTTCCAGCCGACCAGCGCGCGCACGTCTGCCCGGAGGTCATCGGGGAGTTGATCCGCGCGTCGATACGCCTCCGAAAGGAGATGCAGGCGCCCGGCGCCCTCGAGCAGCAGATGTGGCCAGGCATCGCCCGAGTTGGCGGCGGATCCAAGGCCGCGCACCGACCGTCCCAGTCCGCCCGCCTGCGCGTCCACGAGCCGGGCGCCCATCGCGTCCCAGAAGCGATAGCCCTCCCCCCGGGTGCTATCCAGGCCGCGCCGCATCAGGTCACGCAGCCACCGGTCGAGCTCGTCGATCCCAGCCGCGACCTTCCGTTCGCGTGTCGCGATCCGTTTGGCGCGCGCTTCGGGGTCGATCTCGGTCGGCCGTTCTGCCCGGGTCGCGGCGGCGGCAGCCCGACTGGCCCGGCTGTCCAGCCAGGCCTGTGCCCAGTCAGGCGGATCGGCGGTCGGGGCACCGCCGTCGGCGACGAGGAACAGCAGGCCCAGCGCGTGTTTGCAGGGGATCTTGCGAGATGGGCACGAGCATTTGTAGGCCGGACCGGCGATGTCGACGGCCACCTGGTACGGGTTGGCGCCGCTGCCCTTGCAGAGGCCCCAGGCGGCCACATCGGATCGGCCCGCCGAATCCCATCGACGACGATCGGCGAGCGCCTCACCCGAGCGCGCAGCAGCCGCATCGGGCGCCAGCGTCCGGATCTGTTCGTGGGTCAGTGTCGGCACGGCCCGGATATCATGCCGCCTCAGTCGGCAGCGACTCTATGACCGAGGTCTCGACCCGATCACGGTAGCGTCACGCGCTCGGACCGTCCGAGGGGTCGAGCACCTCGACACCGGTGGCGGCCACATCGCGGATGTTCCGCGTCACCAACACGAGATCGTGGACGAGGGCCGTTGCCGCCAGTAGACCGTCCACGGTGGGGACGGTGTTCGGCACGTTGAGCGCGCCCCAGCGGTCGGCTACGCGGACGTCGACCGGAAGGATCCGCTCCCCGAACCCAGTCGCCACGCGTACGAGCCAGTGTTCCAGAGCCAACGCCGAGGCCGCGTCGCGTCGACGTATCGACTCGATCCCCCGACGGATCTCTCCGAGCACCAGCACGCTCGTGTACAGGTCCTCGTCGTCGGTCGTCGCGAACCACGCCCGGGTCCCCTCGTCAGCGCGCTCTCCCTTTCGGAGTTCGGAGAGCACGTTCGTATCGATCAGCCAGCTCACGGCATCGAGCGTGGGAGATCGCGATCCACCAAGAAGTCATCATCACGGCCGACATCGGGCATGGAAGCGAGGGCGGCCTTGAACGATGCTCCCTGTATGTCCGACTCGAGCGCCTCTCGCAGGATCACCCGGTGCTCGGCTTCAGCAGACCGACCGTGTCGCAACGCGCGTCGTTTCAGCGCCGCAACCACCTCCGATGGGATGTCACGGACGATGAGCTGGCGCTTGCTGACGGTCTCTGACATGGTGATAGCAATGCTATCAACACATTCGTCAACGTCAAGCGACTAACGCCCTAGGAGCTGGTCCACCGGCGCGAAGTCGTCCGTGAGGGTGAATGACGACCCGATGAACCCCGTCACCTCGTCAGGGGCAGAGAGGATGGCGGTCGTCTCCCCCTCGCCCCAGGTCTCGATGGCGGCCTCCACCCCTGCCCTGTCGAGCAGCTCGTCGCTGGCGACCAGCACGACGTTGCCACCGCCCTCGCCGGCGATCGTCTCGCGATCGGCGATGACCGCGACGTTCGAGAACACGGTCGCCGCTGTCGCCGCCTCGGCCCGGACGAATCTGAGCGGCGGGTAGTCGATGAGGTTCACGACGTAGGCGCCATCAGGCCGGAGCACCCGCGCGACCTCGTCGAGCATCTCGCGGGTCGTGAGATGCCACGGCACGGCGAGCCCGCCGAAGGCGTCGCCCATCACGATGTCGAACGCCTCGGACGGAAGCGCGCGGATGGACTGGCGCGCGTCGCCCAGACGCACGTCGATACGGTCGCCCGGCACGTACCCGAGCTCCGACTGCGCGATCTCGTAGATCCGTGGATCGAGTTCCAGGACGGTCTGCCGTGCCTCAGGATGCATGGCCTCGATGTAGCGCGGGAACGTGAACCCGCCGCCGCCGATGTGCAGGACGTCGGGTGACGCGCCGAGCCCGGCCCGGAGCGGTGCCGTCGCATCAGCGAACCGGCGCACGTAGCCGAACTCGAGGTGGGTCGGGTCGCCCAGGTCGACGGCCGCGTGGGTCAGTCGATCGAGCACGAGGACGCGGATGTTCGGGTCGGTGAAGTCGCGCTCGATGGCGATGCAGTAGTAGGCACTCTCCGTGTCACACGGGGACGGCTGGGCAACGGCGAGCCCGCCGGTCAGCAGGACCGCGCCGACCGCCAACGCCGCCGATCCTCGACCGCCTCGCCGTAGCCACAGGCTTAGGACGACCCCGATGGCGGCCAGCCCGATGCCGATCGCCACGATCAGGACGCGGGTCGGGAACAGCCCGAGCAGCACGAAGCCCGTCAGGAACGTGCCCGTGATGGCGCCCACCGTCCCGACGGCCGAGAGCCGCCCGACGATCGAGCCGCTGGTCGCGACATCGGTCAGCGTGGCGCGCACGAGCATCGGCGCCGTCGCAGAGAGGATGGCGGCCGGCAGCACGAACGCGGTCGTCGCGAGGATGACGATCCCGGCCAACCCCTCCCCCAGCCCGACGCCGCCGAACACCCCGACGATCGGCACCGCGGCGATCGCGCTGAGCCCACCAAGGACGAACGCCGGCCCGAGAAGCGGGAGCGGACCGACGATATCTGCGGCCCGTCCACCGAGCCAGGCGCCCAGCGCGATCCCGGCCAGGATCGCGCCGATGATTCCGGTGTAGGTGGTGAGCGAAACGCCAACGTACGGCGCCAGGAGCCGCCCGGCGGCGATCTCGAGGACGAGCACGCTCGCCGTGGCGATGAACGTTAGGAGTGCGGCGACGGTCGGTGCGAGCCGCGGAGCGGGGTGCGCGCTGCCGGTCTCGGCCACTACCGGTCCGGGCGTGGCTCGAACACGACCAGGGCGGTCCCCTTCGGCCGACGCGTTGCGTACGCATCAAGGTTCGTCTCGACCCCCGCCATGGCGGCCCACAGGCGGGCGCGCTCGTCGCCCGTCGCCTCATGTGCACGGAATCGGCGCGGACCGTCGACCAGATCGATCGTCACGTCGGGATTCGCCTGGAGGTTGAGCCACCATGCCGGTTCTGGCTCGCCCCACCCGTTCATCGCGAGCGTGTACAGGTTCGGGCCGTCCTCGAAGTAGCCGAGGATCGCCTCGCGCGGCTTCCGACTCCGTCGGCCGATCGTGTGGAGGCGCATCGTTCCGTACGTTTTCGCCGTCGGCGGTCCGAGGCCGAGGCGGCCTCCGCTGACCCGATAGATCGCTCGATGGAGGGCCCAGGCGCCGCGGATGAACCACCGCGGTGGAAGGAAAGGCTTCGCCGGTGTCTGTGACATGTCGCTGACGATACGCGGCGCACGCAACGGCCCATAGGCATCCTTCGGGCGCTTCGGCCGTCGACGCGCAGGGCGTATTGTGGACCTCTATCTTCTAGTGAGAGAAGACCATCCCACGCACCTGCTACCGCGTGGTGAAGTAGGCGCGGGAGGCGCGCGATGGACCGAGGGGCTCTCTCTCTTGGACGCGGCCCTGCCTTCTGGCTCCTCGCGCTCATTCTCGCGCTCCTGCTGTTCGCCGCGAGCGCGCCATCGCCGCTGTACCGCGAGTACCAGGTCACGATGGGGTTCTCGCCTCTGACGCTGACCGCCATCTACGCCTCGTATGCCGCGGGCGGCATCGCGACGCTGCTCACGACAGGACGACTCTCCGACCATCTCGGGCGTCGGCCGGTGCTCATTGCGGCGCTCGCGACAGAGGTCTTCGCGATGCTGCTCTTCATCGCGGCCACCGACGTCCTGCTGTTGTTCGCGGCACGCATCCTCACCGGGGCGGGAATAGGGCTCGCCGCCGGCGCCGTCAGCGCGTGGCTGCTCGATCTGTCGCCGCCAGCGGACCCGCAAGTCGGAAGTGTGGTCAATGGCGCCGGGCCCTTGCTCGGTCTCGGCGGCGGAGCCTTGTTCGCGGCTGTCCTCGCGGAGTACGGACCGGATCCGTTGTCCCTCGTCTATCAGGTCCTTGCGGTCATCTATCTGATCGCGATCGTCACCTTGGTCACCGTTCCGGGAGGCGACCGCCGCAGACCCGGGTGGCAGGCCTCGATGCGCCCGAGCATCGGGGTGCCGGCCACCGTCCGGCCGGCCTTCGTCGCGGCCACGCCCGCGATCGTCGGGATGTGGGCGCTCGGCGGCCTGTACCTGGCACTCGGCCCGTCGCTTGCGATGGAGACGCTGGGAACGACCGACCGCCTCGTTGGCGGACTGATCATCTTCGCCCTCTGCGGTACGGGTGCGGCCGCCTCGTTCTTGTTGCGTCGTGTCGATGCGAATCGGTTGTTGGTTTCAGGCTCTGCCATCGTGATCCTCGGCGTCGCTGTGACGCTGCTCGGTGTGCTCTTGGGGAATCCGGCACTCCTCTATGGCGGCAGCGTCGTAGCGGGTGTCGGCCTTGGCGGAGGCTTCTCGGCGTTCGTACGAGCGACGTCCCCGCTGGCCCTCCCCGAGCAGCGCGGTGCGCTCGTCGCGGCCATCTACGTGGTGGTATTCGTCTCGTTCAGCATGCCGACGATCATCGCCGGGGCCCTCGTGTCGGTCTTTGGGTTGCGGTCGACGGCACTTGGCTACGGGGTCGTGGTCATGGCGCTTGCTGCAGCGACGACCGTGGCGGTTTCGCGACGCCTGAAGCAGGTCGCGCCCGCGTCAGCCTGAAGAATCGGCGCGGAGGCTCAGAACCACCGGACGACCATCCCGAACAAGAGGAGCACGGTCGCGGCAAGGAACGCGATGATGCCGGCGGCGTCGGGCACCACCGTCCCGTATGTGCCAAGCAGCCCGACGACGATGAGGAGGAGGGCGACGATGATCGTCCGCGCGGTCGGGGCGAAATTCATCCGGCGCATTTCACCTCCCCGGTCAGATCTGCGGCAGGAGTGAGCCGACGACCAGGAGCGCCGGGGACAGCAACAGGAATAGGAAGCCCGTCTCGCGATCGAGCCCCAGCCCGGCCACCGACAGGAAGCTGTCGAGTGGCGCGAGGACGCCGATGACCGAGTCGATCGGCCACGCCAGGATGGCGCCGACGACAGCCAGCGCGACGGCGACGACCACCGTGACCATGCGTGGCGGATTGGGTCGGAGTCTCACGACCAGGATTATGGCGGGCCCGCGTCGTCAAGTAGCGACGAACACGCTCGCGATCCCGGGCCAGGTCGTGATGACGGGTTCGGGCGCGCCGACTGCAGGCAGTCGTGCGGCACCGTCAGCACGGAGCCAGGCGACGCGCAACCCGAACGCACCCGCGCCCGCCGCGTCCCAACCGTTCGCCGTGACGAACCCGATGCGTTCCGGCGCGAGCCCGGTCGCGTCGACGGCGAGGCGGTAGACGCTGGGGTGAGGCTTGAACCGTCGCGCCGGGTCGACCGACAGGCGATGGTCGATCGGCAGGTCAAGGCGCGCACAGATGCGGTCGAGGCTGCGCGCCGAGGCGTTTGTCAGGATGCCGGTGGTCAGCCCGGCGGCGTGCAGTCGTCCGACGACGTCGGCAGCGTCCGGAATGAGCGGAAGCGCCGCGAAGGCGTCGGCCAGCCCGTCCTGGTCATCGGGCGTCGCGATCCCCAGCTCGTCGAGCGTCGTTACCAGGGCCTCGTGGGTGACGGTGTCGAAGTCGGCCCACCGATCCATCGCCGTGCGCAGCCACGATGCCTCGAGCTGCCGCGCGCGCCATCGAGCGGCGATCTCCGCGCCTCGGCCGGGCGCCAGGCGTTCGCAGGCGTCATCGAGAGGCGCCAGAGACAGCAGCGTCCCGAACAGGTCGAAGAAGACGGCGTCGACGGGCCCAGCGGCAGTCACGACACGAGGCCGGAGCGAAGCTCCTCGACGGCACGCCGCGCCTCGTCGACCGAGCCCTCGTCTTCGATCGTGCTGATATCGCCCGGGTCGCGGTCGACCGCGACGGCCTTCAGCACGCGGCGCATGATCTTCCCGCTGCGGGTCTTCGGCAGGATCGCCACGAACGACACGTGCTCGATCACGGCGAGCGGCCCGAGCTCGTGACGCACGGTCTGGATGAGCTCCTCGCGCAGGGCCTCGGATGGCTCGTGACCGGCGCGGAGCGCCACGAACGCTTCGATGACTTGCCCGCGGAGCTCGTTCGGGACACCGGTGACGCCCGCCTCGGCGACCGCCGGGTGGCGCATGAACGCGGTCTCGACCTCGATCGTGCCGATCCGATGATCCGCGATCTTGATGATCTCGTCGGCTCGGCCGGCGAACCAGACGTAGCCATCCTCGTCGATGTGGGCCGCGTCGCCGACGTAGTAGCCGCCCGGGATGCGGTCCCAGTAATCGGCGACGTAGCGCTCAGGTTCCCCCCAGAGGGTCGTGATCAGGCCAGGAAACGGACGGACGATCCGCATGATCCCCTTCTCGCCTGCCCCGACCGGCCGTCCGTCACTGTCGACGATATCCGCCTCGACCCCCGGCAACGCCAGCCCGGCGGAGCCCGGTTTGATCGGCAGCAGACCGACCCCGTACGGGTTGCCGAAGATCGGCCCGCCGGTCTCTGTCTGCCACATGTGGTCGATCACGGGAACGCGATCCTGGAACACGGTCCGCTGCAGCCACTCCCAGGCCGGCGCGTTGAGCACCTCACCGGCCGAGAACATGCGCTCGAGGGTGTCGAGGTCGTGGCGGCGCGGGACGTCCTCCCCGTAGCGCATGAGGAGTCGGATACCAGTCGGCGAGGAGAAGACGCCCGTGACGCGCTCGCGCTCGATGATCGACCACGGGTTGTCGGCGTCCGGATGGTCCAATGCGCCTTCCCAAGCGATGGTGGCGGCGCCGGCCATGAGAGGCGCGTAGACGATGTAGCTGTGGCCCACGACCCACCCGATATCAGAGGTCGACCACCACCTCTCGCCATCGCGCAGCCCGAACACCCAATCACCCATCGAGGCGATGTGCACGCCGTAGCCGCCGTGCGTATGGACCGCGAGCTTGGGCTTCGCGGTCGTGCCGGACGTCGCGAGGATGAACGCCGGATCCTCGGCGGCGGTGTCCTCGACGCGGCCATCCCGTCCGACGCCGGCGCCTAGCAACTCCTCCCACGACAACTCTCCCTCACGCGGTCGGCGTGAGGCGGTGTCACGGCGCATGACGACGACGTGCTCGACGTCACCCCGATCGGCCGCGAGCGCATCGTCAACGATCGCGAGCAGGTCGACAGCCTTGCCTTTCCGATACGTGACGTCCGTCGCGAGGACGAGTCGTGATCCACTGGCCCGGATCCGGTCGCCGAGCGCTCCCGCCCCGAAGCCCGCGAAGACCACGCAGTGGATCGCCCCGATGCGGACCGTGGCAAGCATCGCGATGATCGCTTCGGCGGACGTGGGCATGTAGATCGTGAGGCGGTCACCCTTTCCTATGCCGAGACCACGTAGGCCGGCGGCAACCCGCTCGACCTCCGCGAGCAACTCGCGGTAGGTCAGCGACCGGCGGCCGCCGCGTTCGTCGAGCGCGATGAGTGCCGTGGCATCGCCATGTCCAGCATCGACATGTCGGTCCAGCGCATTGGTCGAAAGGTTCGTCCGTCCGCCCGGGTACCAGGCGAAGGTCGGCGGTTCGCGCAGTTCGAGGGCGCGCTGTGGCGGTGTCGTCCAGTCGAGGCGGCGCGCGGCCTCGAGCCAGAACGCTTCGCCGTCGTCCAGGGACCGGCGGTAGAGCTCGTCGTAGCGCCGGCGAGCGTCATCGTCCGGGCGTTCCGTCATCGGACCGGCAGTATCGACCCCACCGCGGGTCAGCGTCCAGCCACGCGCGTACCGGCGCTTCGGTCGGACGACCCGAGCTCCCGTAGTCAGCCGTTATCGAACTCCCAGCGGGTCGGTTTCGGCAGTTCTGACTGCTCGAACTGGTCCATCCCGTACATGCCGGGGAGTCCGAATGCCTTCGACGGCACGATCCGGAAGATCGTGTACGGCGGTGGGCCGGCGGTCGGTGCGTTGGGACCGTCGACCTTGCTCCCTTTCGCCTCGAGTGGCCAACCGCTCTTGGAGAGGTCCTCGGCGATCTTTCGAACGGCTTCGTCCTCAGTCACGGGCTCGGCGCGGCCCTCGATGACGATGTCGAGGGATGGGAGTGTGGTGCTGCTCATGGCGATGACGCATCGATCATCGGCGGCGAGATTCCGCCCTTTTCGCGTCCCCTCCCCTACGACGAGGTGGAGCGCACCATCGATCCACGTCGTGATCACCGGCATGAGGTGCGGTCTACCGTCGGGGTGCGTCGTCGCGAGCCAGCTGGTCCGCTGGTGCTCGGGATCGGCAAGACGTTTCCGCGCCATCTCCCAGGCCGTCGTACCGGACTTGTCGCCCAGCATCGACTGCTCGCGTTCCGGTGTTCGTTCCTGCGACATCGCCTTCCTCCTTCGAGGGTGTGGCCCAACGATGTCACAGGAGATACTGCCGGGGAGTATCGAATTGAGGTTGCCAAAGCAACCGGTTTCTGCTAGGATGTTGTCTACGCGGGCGTGTCAAGACTTGACACGCCAGCAACTGTGTCCGGCACTTGGCGGAGCCGGCACGAGAGCCGAACCCGATGGCGGATGGGATCGGCCCGGCCCGAAATCCATCATCGGGCGATGACGCGTCGCCACGCGTGATCGTCTGCACGCGGAGAACCCTTGATCCAGATCCCTGACAACGCCCAACTGACTGACACCGAGCCCGCGGATACGGTCGTCGCCGCTGCCGAGCTCGAGCGGATCGAGCGCGAGACGGTCGTCGTAGACATCCCGACCGCACGTCAGAGCAAGCCCGACCTCGAGCGCGACGGCGAGGCGATCGCGGACGATGCTGCCCTCGACGTCGAGGACTCGACGCGCCTCTACCTCCGCGAGATCGCGCGCGTGCCGCTGCTGACGGCTGAAGAAGAAGTCGTCTTGGCCAAGGCCATCGAGCTCGGTGTCCGGATCCGGACCGAGCCCTGGACGGCCATCCTCGACCTTCATGAGTGGACGCTCCACGACACGGAAGTGACCGCGCGCGCCAAGCATCCGCTGTACGCCCTGCCGTTCGGCGCAGAGGCTCATCGGATCGTGCGTACCGCGCTCGCGGACGAGTCGGCGGGCGATCTGCTCACCACAGCACCCCGCTTCGGCTTCACCGAGGCGATCCGCTCAGCTCAGGGCGGCCCTTCGGCCGAGCTCCTGGAGCGCGGCCGTGCGCTTCGGGCGGTCTACAACGAGCGACTCGACGTCGATGCGTTCCTCGCGCTGCTCGATTGGGCGCACGCGGTCGGCCGGCGCCCGGCATTCCGGGACGAGAAGAGTCTCAGCGCGATGCTCGCTTGGGCGCGCGACGAGGTCGCCATCCCCGCGCTCCGTCGCTGGGTCGAGGTTGGTCACGACGCCGACGGTCTCGGGACCCTGGGATACCGACCCGAGACAGATGGCGAGGCGAGCGGCACCCTCATCGACCAGGCGAAGGTCGCCCGGGATCACATGATCTCGGCCAACCTGCGACTCGTCGTCGCCAATGCCAAGAAGTACATGAACCGCGGCCTCGGCTTCCTGGACCTGATCCAGGAGGGCAACGCCGGGCTGATGCGTGCCGTCGACAAGTTCGAGTGGCAGCGCGGCTTCAAGTTCTCGACGTACGCGACGTGGTGGATCCGCCAGGCGATCCAGCGCGGCGTCGCCGACCAGTCGCGGACGATCCGCGTCCCGGTCCATATGGTCGAGACGATGCAGCGCGTGACCCGGACGACGCGCGAGCTGACGGTCCAGCTCGGGCGCGAGCCCACGGCCGCTGAGATCGCCGCGACCCTGTCCGAGGATCCGCGCTGGACCATCACGCCCGAACGCGTCGAAGAGGTCAAGCGCTACGGTCGGACGCCGATCTCGCTCGAGACGCCGATCGGCGAGGACGGCGATACCGAGCTCGGTGCCCTGATCGAGGACGAGACGGCCATTTCGCCGGTGGAGGCTGCCACGAACCAGCTGCTCAAGGAGCAGCTCGACCACGTGCTCGACAGCCTCGACGGCCGCGAGGAACATGTCCTCCGGCTGCGGTTCGGCCTCGACGACGGGCGTCCACGGACGCTCGAGGAGGTCGGCCAGGAGTTCGGCCTGACGCGTGAGCGGATCCGGCAGATCGAGTCGCACGCACTGCGCAAGCTCCGACACCCGTCCCGCAGTCGCAAGCTTCGGGAGTACGCCTCGGAGTAGAGGCCAGACAGGATGCGACCCCCGACCCACTCCAACGGGCCGGGGGTCGTGTGTTTGTTGGGTGGGTGGTCAGTCTTCTCGCTCGAAGTAATGTGTCGAGAGGTATCTTGCGACCTTCCCGCCGAGCCAGGCTCCCTGGACATCAGCTCGTCGGAAATGGATGCCGACGAGGATGCGACCCTCGATCGCGTCCTTGATGGGGCCACTGAATCGGGTGTAGTTCCGTGTGACGGGCGCGGCCCCTACGCTTGTGAGACTGAACTTCATCCTGTCCGTCCGGAAGTACGCGCGAGCGGCGTTCATCGCCCCGGACACCAGGCAGTTGAAGCCTGAAGGCGGGTCCGGGTAGCCCGGGTTTCCGATCAGCGACGTCCAGGTGGGATCGGCCACGGTGGCCGGGTTCCCGTCTGTATCTGCTAGTTGGATCGCGGTCTGCGGTCGCCAGAAGTGCCAGTGATCCTTGTTTTCCCAACAGGCGATCAGGGAGTCAGCCGTCGACATGCTCGTCATCACGAACAGTCGTGCCTGCTGGCTCGTCGAGAGGTGCCGCTTGGTGGCGATGTCCCGGAGCCCCCGGTTGACCATGCTGAAGGGATTGACCGACGCCCAGCTGGCGATCCGGGCCTGCTCGGGTGTCCGGACAGAGGTCGCCCCACCGAGCCTCTTGACCTCATTGAATTCCCTGGCGTAGGCGGCACTGGTGAGGGGATATGGCGCCCCGATCCGGTATTGGTCCGCTCGGCGCAGCGTGAACGGCTTGACGAGGCTGATCCATCCGAAGGTGTTTGCGTTGGCCGGCGGCACGGGGCGCCATTCGCCCGGCTGCGTGCCAACTGCGAACGCGTACGTTCCAAAGCGGCCGTCACCAACGCGGTTGGCGAGCATCGCCGCCGCTGCGGCCTTGCCGACGGTGATCCCCCGCTGCTTGGCCGTTCCGTTGCGAATCTTCGCAAGGGACGCGGCATAGAGGCTGTCGACGCTGGCCTTGACCGTCGGCGACCCAGACGTGAGGCCAACGAGCACTCCGTGCGCCGCAGCCGCGACGGCGGCCGGCTGGGAGGACGACCTCCGTGCGTTGAGACCGTCCAGATACTCCTCGTGGGTGTCGACGATCGCCATCACGGCGTCGTAGATCGCGCCGTGGACCATCGCGAGGTGGATCGGCGCAAGCGGGGGTGGCTGACCGAGGCCGGGCGGAGTCGCGTCCGCGGGGTTGCCGATCGCGTTGATCGCATTGATGTTCCACTCGAGGACCATGTCGGTCGGCTCGCGGGCCGAGACGGATGTGGCCGGGATCAGCAGTGAGATGGCGATCAGCGCGATCGCCATGGGCATCGAAAGCCAGCGCCTGCCCCTCGAGCGCTGCCGATAGTGCGTCATGACGTATTTCCTCGAACCAGTGCTTCGTTGTCATCACCGAGCGCCCGTGCGTGTCGAGAGCCCGGATCAGCCCCTCGACGGCTGATCGAGATCGGTCAATCCGCGTCCCTCCCTTCAGCGTCCGCGCCGGCAACAGGCGCGGCACACGCTGGTCCATGGTGTGGACCCCTCATCGACTAGGCGTCGCGGGAAGTGATTCGGTTCAATCTCCGCCGGTCGCGTTGGTCGGACGACATAAGCCCTGCCCAGAAAGGATGTCGATCGGACGCATGAGGGGGGCGAGGACTGCCCCTGGCCTCGGGTACGGCGCCCTCAAGATGGCCGATTCCGATGAGCAGGCCCGATGTTCTCGGGGCGATCGCAGTTCGTCATGACGAGCCGCAATTTCGGCCCGAAGTCCGGCATTCGCCGCGAAGCCGCAAAGACGTTGGGCTCGAGGCAGACCTCAGCCCACGACGCGGTCGGCGACAGCCTTCGCCGTCTCGAGGGCGCCCTCCACCCAAGCGCCGCGGCGCGAGAACACTTCGCCGCACAGGTGGATCGGCAGGGATGGGTCTGGCTGCGCGGCGAGGTCGATCATCTCGTCGGAGTTGCTGCCCTGCCGCCAGAAGTGCCATGCGACCTCCCGCGGGTCGGCGCCCCAGTGTTGGAACGCGGAGCCGAGGGGCAGAGTGGGGACCTCCGCGCCCGGATGGGCGCAGCCAGCCCCGGAGCGCCTCCAGGAGCGGCCCTGGAGCCGGTGCTCCGCCACCCGGGCTCTCGGCCAGGGCGACGATCGGCTCGTTGTGCCGAAAGTCGGTGAAGGCGGCGAGCATCGCGGCGGGTCGATCGGGCCCCTCGTCGAAGTAGAAGATCTTGCGGGGCGGCAAGTCTGTCGTCGTCCGGAGGCCGGTGGGGGCGTCTTTGCCGTCGCGCCACCAGGGCCGGTCGTACCAGCAGTACAGCTTCGTCGCCGGGTAGCCCGCGATCGACCTGTACAGCCGTCGCCATGTCGGACCGTTGATGAGTGGCGAGCCATCGGCCAGTGCCTCGAGGGCGGGGATCGGGAGCGTGAGGACAAGCCTTCGCGCCCGGACGCCTGAGCCGTCGGCGAAGCCGAGAAGGACGCTCCTCTCCTCTGGATCGACCCGAAGCAGGTCGTGGCCGAGCTCGACGATCCCCCCGAGCGCCATGAACTGTTTGACGAGCTCACGCGGGATCCAGTCCATGCCGTCGACGGGAACGCGCGCCTCACCCGACGGATAGCCGGTGCCCATGACGTACTGGATCGCGTCGCCAGCGTTATGGGGGCGGATGCCAGAGTCGTAGCCGAACGCGTCGGTGGCGAAGCGATGGGCCTGCGGGCTGAGGATCGTCGCGACGGCCTCCTCGATCGACCAGTCCGTGAGCGGCCGCCCGCCGAATGTCGCCGTCGCGCGATGTCGACGCCAGGCCGGCTCGTCGAGCTCGCCGGCCTGCGGCACGATCCTGAGGAAGGCAGCCCGCATGAGATCGGACGCCGACCGTCCCGCCTCCTTGGCCGCCAGGTCATAGCCACGCCCGCCATCAGGATCGTCCGGGCTGTCACCCACCACGCCACGCAGGAAGGTCCGTTCGGGTTGCTCGGCGGTATCGAAGGCGCGTGTTTCGATCCCCAACTCGTCGACGATCGACTGGATCAGCGGATGCCCGGACATGTAGCGCATGCCCCCGAGCTCGATCGGGTGCGCGAGCCCGTCGACCTTCACACTCCAGAGGCGGCCGCCGATCCGGGTCGACCGCTCGAAGATCGCGATCCGCCAGTCCGGACGGGCCCGGATCAGCCGATAGCCGAGGTACGTTCCGGCCGCGCCCGCTCCCACGATCGCAACATCGAGCTCCGCGTGGTGCTCAGGGTCGGCCGGCATCGTCATGCCGGCAGTATCAACCCACCGTGTCAGCCGCCGGCGGGCTCGACGTTGTGGTTCAGGTGGAAGACGTTGGTCGGGTCCCAGGCTCGCTTGAGCGTCTGTAATCGCTCCAGCTTGGCGTCGCCGTAGCTGGATCGCGTGATCTCGGGACCCGCATCGGACAACTCGTTGATGTAGCGGCCGGGAAGCATGTCTGGCTCGATGATCGCCATCGCCCGCCGTGCCCATTCCATGTTCGCCTCGTCGAGGGCCGGATCGGACCAGGCCGTGTCGGGGCTGACGTCGAAGGGGTGGGGACGGCCGGTGAATGCCATCGCGTCGTCCGCCACGCGAGCGATCGCGCCGCCCATCGCCGTTACCGAGATGCTGCTGTCGCCCGGCACGTGCTCCACGTGCCCGACGAACGCATCCAGCACGGCCGGCGAACAATCCGCGACGTAGCCACCGAGGATGGCGGTCCGGGAGCCCCATGCCAGGTCGAGGTCGCTCGAACGCTGGGCGACCAGGTACTCCTCGCTGGTGGCGGTCTTCGAGGCTGGTGCCGGGCCCTTTAGCAATGGCGCGACGTCGCGCTCCGCGTCCTCCCCTGCCCCGCTGTGGTTGTAGGAGATGACGACGATCGGCCGACCGGCGACCGAATTGGGGTAGTTCGCCGCCGGCTCTGCGAGGGCGACGGTGAAGATCGCCGCGATGGTTTCGGGGGCCGTCGCCATGAACTCGCGGAAGATCGGCCAGAGCTCCTGGATGTCAGTCGCCGGGTGGACGTGGACGCCTCGGTGGAGCGTTCCCGGAAAGGGGTGCAGCTCGAGCTCCAGGCTCGTCGTGACGCCGAAGTTCGCGCCGGCGCCGCGGAGGCCCCAGAACAGCTCCGGCTCCTCGTCCGCGCTCGCCCGCACCAGGCGCCCGTCGGCGGTCACGAGCTCGACCGAGCGAAGGCTATCGATCGTCAGCCCGAACCGCCGCTGGAGCCGCCCGACGCCGCCACCGAGCGTCAAGCCGGCCACACCCGTGTGGCCGACGACTCCGACCGGGCAGACGAGCCCGTGCTCCTGGGCCGCGATGTCGAGCTTGCCGAGGAGCGCCCCACCGCCCGTGCGAGCGAGTCGCTGCGCCGGGTCGACGGTGACCTCGTTCATCCGCCCGAGGTCGATGACCAGGCCGCCGTTGGTCGTCGAGTGCCCGACGGCGCTGTGACCACCACCGCGGACCGCGATCTCGAGATCGAGCTCGCGGCCGAAGCGAACGGCCGCGACGACGTCGGCGACACTCGAGGGTCGGACGACCATGGCCGGTCGACGATCGAACATCGCGTTCCAGACCCGCCTGGCATCGTCGTAGCCGGCGGCATCGGGCGTGATCACCTCGCCCGCGAAGGACCGACGAAACGTTTCGAGCTGGGCGGCTGTTGGCGAAACGGCTTGCGAGGACGTCATGACGGCAGCCTAGTCCGTCGAGCGGTGGTCCGTCGGCGACGGATGACGAGGCTCGTGACGCGCCCGCCCAGACAGTCTCAGACGGTGGTCCCTACGCGACGCATGCGTTCGAAGGCGATCTGGCGGATCGAGGCATCGACCCGTGGTGCGTCGAGCATCAGCTCGCGCAGCGCCGCGCCCGGCACGGCCAGGAGCCGCGTCGGCATCGTCGTGGTCACCGTCGCCGTCCGGCCGTAGCTGAAATCACGGCCCCAATCGATCGCGGCGATCTCACCGAAGGACTCGCCGCCGGCCAGACGGTTCACCTCGACGCCATCGATCGTGATCGACACCTCGCCGTCGAGCACGATGTAGAACGTGCGGGCATGTGCCCAGCGCTCGGTGATGGTCTCGCCTCTCCGACGCGTTTCCTCTCGTGCGACCGCGAGAAAGCGCGTCGCCTGCTCGTCGGTGAGCGATTCGAACCCGCGCACACGCCTGAGGTCAGCCCCGCGCGATCCTGAGGGTGCCGCCGCAGCCGCCTCCACGGTCGTCCCGGCGACCTGTCGCCCCGTCGGCTGCGATGCCGCGACCTCGAGGTCCGACACGTCCGCCTCGGCGACACGGTCGAGTGCGAAGACGACGTCCTCATCCTCCGTCGTGTGGTTGAGCACGCACATGCGGATCGCATAGCGCCCCTGGACCATCGTCGACGTGAGCAGGACCTTGCCGCTCGCAGCGATCGACTTGACGATGGCTTCATTGCGGCGGTCCGTGACGATGGTGGGCTCGCTGGGCGTGCCTCGACGGCGGAACGTGAGGATCCCGAGTGAGGCCGAGGTCATGAGCTCGAGCCGCGGGTCGGCCTCGATCCGGGCCTGGGCCGCGAGTGTTTGATCGATCGCGCGGTCGATGGCCGCCCGGAAGGCATCAAGTCCGAACGTTTCGATGGCCAGCCAGACCTTGATCGAGCGGCTGGCCCGTGTCAGCTGCAGCCCTCGATCCGCGAAATTGACGCCCGCGTGCTCGTCGCGGTCCTTGAGGTACTCGGGGTGCAACTCGAATGCCCCCTCGAGCATCGCCCCATCCCGCACGAGCAGACAGCCGACCTCGAACGGCATCGCGAGCCACTTATGCGGATCGAGGGTCACGGAATCCGCGGCAGCGAGGTCGGGCATCGCTTGCCGACCGCGTTCCGTCAGGACCGCGAATGCGCCGTACGCCCCATCGACATGGAGCCAGACACCACGGTCGTGGCACACCTTGGCAAGGTCGCCGATCGGGTCGACCGCACCGGTGTTCGTCGTGCCGGCGTTCGCGCTGACGAGGAACGGCAGCCGATCCGCGGCGATGTCGGCGTCGATCGCCGCGGCGACGTCCCCTGGACGCAGGCGGAATGACTCGTCGCTCGGCAGAACGCGGAGCTGATCGGGCCGGAAGCCGAGGTGGCGCGCGGCGCGAGCGACCGACGAGTGGGTCTGGTCGCCGGTGTACATGACGATGCGCGGTGACATCGGACCGATGAGCGCCTCTCTGGCACACGCGATCGCCGTGAGGTTCGCGGCCGACCCGCCGGACACGAGGACTCCAGACGCCGACTCGGGGTAGCCGATCCAGTCACGGAACCAGTCGAGGACGATGAGCTCCAGCGTGGTCGGCCCGACGCCTTCCCGCCAGGCGCCGGCATCGATATTGGTGGCTGCCGCGATCAGGTCTCCGAGCGCCGCGGGCCACGTGCCGGCGCCCGGGATGTAGCCGAAGAATTGCGGATGGTCGAAGTGGCCGACGAATGGCAGGACGTCCTCATCGAGACCACGAAGGAGCTCCGTGAAGTCGCGCGGCCCGGCCGATGGCGGTCCGTCGAGGCGCTCCAGCATCCGCTCGAGGGTTTCGGTCCGAAGGACCGGTCCGCTCCGAAGCGCCTCGATCCGCGCGATGAGCATGTCCACGACCGCGTAGCCCATCTCGCGCATGGACTCGGCGGACAGTGCCAGCGGATCACGATCCATCCTTGCCCTCGAGTCCCCCTCCGGCCGTGGCGAGAGCGGCGTTACCTTTCGCGCTGATGCGCCGCCGCGAGGCTCCCGAGCGCCTGCGAATCGAGCGCGTCATAGGGAACGCTGGCGACGCGGCCAGGCGTGCGGGCCCATAACGTGGCCGTTCGCGTGCCGTTCACGAGCGCGGCTCGCTCGCCGACCACAGCACCCGGACCGATCTCGGCGACCTCACGATCGTCGACCTCGACCACGAAGATCCCGTCGAGGATCAGGTAGACCTCCGTGCCGCCCTGACCCTGGCGGACGAGGTTGGTGCCCTCCGGGATGGTCTGGATCTTCGGCTTGGTGCCGCCGCTCATGATCGCGCTCGACAGCGACCGCTCGAGCGCCGACTCGACCGCGGCCACGACCGTCGGTGAGTCCTGGTCGCCCCACGGCGTCCGCTCGCCGAACGAGTCGTTGAACCACTTCCCGAAGTCGATCACCCCGGACTTCTCGGTCAGCGTTCCCTCGTCGTCGTAGATCCAATGGCGCGGGAACGCGCTCGCGCCCAGGAGCTCATGGCTCGAGCTGCCGTCGGCGTTGATCGTCAGCGCGAGCGTCGTCCAGGCGATCGATGGCCAGAACTGGACGAATGGCTTGTGCGGCACGGGTCGCGGCGTGGGAAGGCCCATGCGGCCGCCGACCGTCTGGACGAAGCGGGCGGACGAGGGGCCGATCTCCGGCTCGGCCTGGATGTCCGGCAGCTGGACCGCGGGGAAGCGCAGGGCGGCCGGCCCGACCCGGACGGTGGTGGCGCCGATGTGGCCCTGCCCGAGGTGGCCGGCACGCACGATCTTGCCGTCCTCGACCTCGATGAACCCGCGCAGCTCGTTCGCTTCGCGGAAGCGGTCACTCGTCCGCAGCTGCTCGATGTCCTCGAGCCGATCCGGCGGGGGATCGTCGTAGTGGGTCACACCGAACTCGAACGGGATCTTGGATGGGCCGCTGATCGCCTCTGACGGGATCCACGACACCGCGGTGACGGATGACTCGAAGCGCTGTGTGGCCACGGAAGGCACCTCGTGCGGGATGCCGCTGACAGGTCGCCCCAGCGGTGGAGCGATTATGGCGGTGCGGCGTCGTCCTCAGTCGGCGGCGCATGCTCGAACGCCAGGGCGAAATCCTCCGAGGGTCCGACATGTCCAGCGGACTCCTCGGCCGTGTGTGTGCGTGCGAACGCCAGGTGGGCAGCCTCGTGGCGGACGGTGACGGCGAGCTCGTCCAGCGACGTCCAGTTGGCGAATACCCAGATCAGGGTCGGGTGGTCGGTGGTGTACGCGCCCTTGAAGCCGTAGCGCAGCCCGAACGCCGGCGGCGCGACGACCGTGTCGACGAAGACGACATCGACCTCGGGCACACCGAGCTCACGAGCCGCCTGGCGCAGCGCGGTCAACGCCGTCTCGACGTAGACAGGATCCGGGCTCGCCTGTCGCACTCGATCCGACTGGACATGCACGCCGAGCTGCTCGAAGTGGTCGAACTCCGGGAACGTCTCGCGGCCGATGCTGACGATGCCGTGCGCCGAGTCGACAGGCAGTTCGGCCACGCCGACGCGCGGTTCCAAGGCTCCCAAGGTGACCTCTATGGTCCCGCCGTGAGGGCCACCAGCAGGCTCGAGCCGAGCATCAACAGCGCCACCGGCACCCAGATCCGTCGCTCCCCGGCGCTTCGCGAGATGGCGTTGAGCACGAGGCTGACCGCCGAGAACGCCACGGCTACCCAGATCAGCCACGGCAGATCCCGCAGGATCGGGACATCGACCAGCCCTGCCCGCTGGAGGACGCCCAGGGCCAGGATGCTGAGGATGATCGCCTGGACGAGTGCCGCGATGCGCATCGCCGGTGGAAGCCTGCCCCGGTTGGCGCCGCCCATCGCGTATTCGCCCCACGGCGCGCCGAGCGCGAGGGCGACCTGGAACCCGACGGCGACGAGGGTGAGGATCGCGAAGACGATCGCGGCCGGGGCGCTCATCAAGCCGGCCCCTGCCAGCTGACCTCGAACAGGGTGACCGGTTCATCGAAGCCCTTCATCGTGAGTCGGCCGCGGCGCTGGAAGTCGAACCGCTTGCCGATGGAGAGGTCGCGGACCGCACCCGACACGAGGATCGATCCGGGTCGAGCGCGATCGCACAGGCGTGCGGCGAGCTGCACGGCCGCCCCGAACAGGTCGTCGTTCTCGAGGACCGGTTCCCCCGCGGCCACGCCGATCCGGACCTCCACCGGATGCGGCGCAGTCCGGTTGTGATCGGCGAGTTCGCGCTGGATGGCCACGGACGACTCCAGTGCCGCGCTGACCGATCCGAATGACGCCATCAATCCGTCACCGGTGTGTTTGACCTCCGATCCGCCGCGCTGCCCGACGGCACCCCGCGCGATCCGGTCATGCACCCGCAGGAGCTCCATCGCCGCGCTGTCTCCGAGCTGCTGCGTGAGCCGGGTCGATCCGACGATGTCGGTGAACACGATCGTCCGGAAGGCAGTCTCCACGTAGACCTCCCCCGGCGCATGGTTGCGGATCGGGCCGAGGTAGCGCTCGACATCTCCCCCATCGACTTCGATGACCTCGTTGGGGAGCATCCCATGACTCGCTCGATGGACTGCGACGACAGAGTCGCGGTCCGGACCGCTGGCCAGACAGAACGCCCGCTGACGCTCGTAGTCGAGCCAGTAGGTGAGGTACTGGACGCCGAACCGGCCCTGGACGTCGAGGTCTGCGGTATGGGCCGCCGCGATGTCTTCTGGCGTCGCACCCGCGAGCTCGTGACGGTCCATGAAAAGAGGCACGACCAGAAGGATATGGCGTAGCGAAGGTGGCAGAGCCCCGCCGCCGCTCGCGACGACTAGTCTTGCGGTGATGAAGCTTGTCGTGGCCTCCTTCGTGACCGTCGATGGCATCGTCGAGGCGCCCGGGTTCGACGAGCATCGGAGCGGCCGGAACGCCTGGGCTCTGCGCGTCCAGAACGACGAGGATCAGCGCTACAACATGGAACAGGCGATGTCTGCCGACGCGATGCTGTTGGGCCGTCGGACCTGGCAGATCTGGGCGGCGTTCTGGCCGACGGCCAGCGGGGGCGATGCCGAATTCATCGAGTGGATGAACCGCGTCCCGAAGTACGTCGTTTCCAACACGCTCAAGCGGGCCGATTGGAGCAACTCCACGATCGTCTCGGGTGACGTGGCGGGCGAGGTCAGGACGTTGAAGGCGAAACCGGGCGGCGACCTGGTGGTGTTCGGCAGCCCGGACCTGGTCGACGAGCTCCTGCGTCACGATCTGGTGGACGAGTACCGACTGCAGGTCTACCCGGTGATCCTGGGCAGCGGCAAGCGTCTCTTCCGCGACCGCATCGACACCCACCACCTGCGCCTCGTGGGCTCACGCACCTTCAGCTCCGGCGTCGTCCTGCTCACCTACCGACCCGACCCCGACGTCCCGACGAGCCGCTTCGTCGACGAATACCAGTGGACCAACGAACAGGTCCGATCGCTGCAGGCTGCAGAGGACATCGATCGGACATTGGCGACGGTCCTGTTCGCGGACATCGTCGATTTCGACCGGTCGCGCGGCCGCGATGGGAGATCGCGCCTGGAAGAAGCTCCTCGAGCAGCACGAGCGGGCCGTCCAAGTCGAGGTCGAGCGGTGGCACGGCGAACACGTCGAGTTCGCCGGCGATGGCGTCATGGCGGTCTTCGACGCCCCGACACGGGCGCTGCGCTGCGCGTTCGGTCTGGTCGAGGCGGCGCGGGATCTCGGTTGCGAGACCCGGGTGGGCATCCACACCGGCGAGATCGAGCGTCGCGAGACCGGCATCGGCGGTATCGCGATCCACATCGCCGCGCGACTGCTCGGTCCCGCCGAACGCAGTCAGGTCGTCGTGACCAGGACCGTGCGCGACCTGGTCACCGGCACCGACCTGGTATTCAGCCCGCTTGGCGCCACCAGCCTGCGGGGCGTGCCGGGCGAGTGGGAGCTGTTCGAGGCCAAGACCTCGGATCGGTGACGGGCTGCCAGCCCGGCGGATCCGCTCCTACCTCTGTTTCGCGCGCTTCGTCTTCTGCTGCTTGGGCGTGGGCGGCTTCGCGCTGGCATCGGTGACCTGGCGGAAGACCTTCGCCAGCCCGGGGCGCATCAACGCCCGCCGCTCCGCCTCCATGTCGCGGTCGCGTCGTCGCGCACGGGCGGCTTCGCTGGCGGGTAGGTCGTCGTCGGTCATTTCGTCAGAGGATAGCGACTGGCCTCGTCCTACCCTCGCTCGACATCGAAAGCGTCGGGCTGGACGTCGAGCCAGCCTGCGATCGTCTCGCGGGCGCGATCGATGGCGTCGCGGCGGCTCGCTTCGATCGGCGCGATCCAGGGCAGCTCGACGATGTGGACGGTCGCGCCGTCGCCCGTCTCGGCGACGCGGTAGCACGGCCGGTCCTTGCGGGCGATCATCCGGCGAGCCGCGGACCACGCCGCCTCGGCATGTCGGAAGTCGTTCGAACCCTTGGCCATGCCGATGATCCTGTGGTCGGTCCATGACAGCTCGGCTGTCGCAGACTTTGCGGAACCGAAACACGTCGCCAGGTGTAGAGCGCACGTGGCATCGCTTCGACCCGTGGCGGCAGCCGTGCTCGCGATCTCGCTCACCGGCTGCGCCGGACCGAGCGTCACGGCCAGCCCGAGTTTCTTCGAAGCGCCATCGGCAGCGTCCTCGATCGGCACTCCCCTGCCCTCGCGAGTCGTCCACAGCGGCTGGGAACCGATCTCGACCGGCGAGCCGACCGAGCTCGCCGAGCTCTCGGGGCGAATCGTGTTCGACGACTTCGAGGACGTCTTCGCCATGGACATCGACGGCTCGAACGTCGTCACGGTTGCCGGCGCGGTCGGCCCGGAATTCGACGGGGCCTGGTCGCCGGACGGCGAGTGGGTCGTCTACCGCGACTCGACCCGTGGCCTCAACGAGAACGATGAGGTCTTCGTGGCACGCGCGGACGGCTCTGAGCGGCGGAACATCACGAACGATCCTGCGAACGACTGGGGTCCGGATTGGTCGCCGGACGGTCGCACGATCGTCTTCAACTCGGACCGGGGCGGTGGTCGGCTGCGCGGCTATCTCGTCGATCCGGACGGGTCGAATCTGCGCGCGATCGACGTCGACGGCTGGTTCGAATACCCGTCGTTCTCGCCCGACGGCCAGCGGATCGCATACGAGGGCCACGACGGAAGCGACTACGAGATCTACGTCGCCGACCTCGCGACCGGAGCGACGGGACAGCTGACCGACCACCCCGGCGACGACAGCTGGGCGGTCTGGTCACCCGATGGCGCGTCGATCGCCTTCTCCTCAGAACGCGACGACTGCGAGTTCCGTGATGCGGACGAGGAGTGCTGGCAAACAGGAGAGCCCGACGATCAGTATCGCGACATCTGGGTCATGAACGTCGACGGCTCGGACCAACACCGTGTCACGAGCGAGGTCGGCCAGTTCGTCGCCTGGTCGCCGGACGGCCGCTACCTCCTTGTCTCGGGCCGCGCGCTGTATGTTGTACGTCCGGATGGCACGGGCCGGTTGGAACTGCGTGCGGACGGCATCGCCCACGCGCTCGGCGGTATCCCAGACTGGCGCTGACTCGTCAGACTGGGGCGGATGACCGGCGCACTCGTCACGGTTCGCGCGGTCCTGCGGCTCCCGTCGCTGCGGCGCCTCATCCCGGCGTTCCTCGCGTTCAGCGTCACGGAATGGGCGTCCTGGATCGGCCTCGTGGTGTTCGCCTACTCGCAGGGCGGGCCGGTCGAAGCGGGCGTGGTCGCCGGCGTCGTGTTCCTCCCGTCGATCATCGTGGCGCCGGCGGCGTCGATGTTCGGCGATCGATGGCCGCGCGCTCGCGTGCTCGCGGGCGCGTACGCGATCCTGTCGGCATCGATGGCTGCGACGGCCGTCGCGCTCGTCCTGGCCCCACCGATCGTCGCCTACGCGATGGCCACGGTGGCCGCCACGAGCATCACGCTGATCCGGCCGGCCCACGCAGCGTTGCTGCCGGAGGTCGCCCAGACCCCCGATGAGCTAGCCGTCGCGAACGCTGCGTCGGGGACCGTGGAGGGATTAGGGGCGCTGATCGGGCCGCTCCTAGTCGGTTTGCTGGTGGGCCATGCCGGGCCGGCCGCGGTCTACGCGACGAACGCGGTGCTGGCCCTCGGATCGGTATTGGCGGTCCTGCCCCTCGCGAGGTCGTCACGGCCACTGGTGAGCCAGGCCGTCGTACCGCGCCGGCCCGGTCTGGCGCGGGATCTCGCGGCGGGCCTTCGCACGGTCGCCCGCGATCGGCGGCTGTTCGCGGTGATGGCCATCCTCAGTGGCGCGATCGCGCTCCTTGGCGCGTTCAACGTCCTGGTTGCGATCATCGCCATCGATCTCCTGGGGGGTGACGAGAGCACCATCGGGTATATCTCGGCGGTCGCCGGACTCGGATCGGTCGTTGGAGCTGCCGCGACTGGCTTGCTCATGGGTCGGGACCGCCTCGCGACGGCGTACGTCGCGGCCGGTGCGTTGTTCGCTGGGGCGGTCGCCCTGATCGGGTTGGGACCGGGGCCGATCGTGATCCTCGCCTGTGTCGTCGCCGCTGGGGCCGGCTGGGCGTTCGTCTACGTCGAGGCGCTGACGCTCGCACAGCGCATGGCGGGTGACGACGTCATGAGCCGCGTGTTCGGCGTCATGGAGTCGACCATGATGGCCTCGCAGGCGCTCGGTGCGCTGGCGGTACCGGTGCTGATCGCAGCCGTCGGGATGCTGCCCGCGATCGTCGTCAGCGGCCTCGTCCTCGGCGTCATCGTTGCGATCGCGGCGCCGACGCTTATCAGCGCCGATCGTGTCGACCCGGGTCGACTGCGCCGATCGCGGGCGCTCCGAGGCGTGCCGATGTTCGGGCCGCTCTCGGGGCCGGTGCTGGAGCGCCTCGCGAATGGCGCGACGCCGGTCACGGTCGACCCGGGACGGGCGATCGTCACTGCCGGTGAGGTCGGTGATCGGTTTTACGTGATCTTGTCTGGCGACGTCGAGGTGTCGACGACGAGCGGCGCGGTGCGCCACCAGACGAGCGGCGATTCGTTCGGCGAGATCGCCCTCCTGCGCGACGTCCCCCGGACCGCGACCGTGGTCGCCGTGACACCGACCGAGCTGCTGGCGCTCGATCGTGGCCCCTTCCTCGAGGCATTGACCGGACAACCGCGTAGCCGCGCGCTCGCGGACGCTGCGTCCCGTCAGCGCCTGGAAGCGGATGTCTCGCTCGACACGGGCACGCTCTGACCGAAATAGTGCGAATAGGACGACGCCGATGTCGACGGCACCGGTGACGATGATGCCGGCAAGTGCCGCCAGGACCGCTGCCCGAGCGAGGTTGACGACGATGATGATGTGCCGCCGGTCGAACCGATCGCTGGAGGTGCACCGGCCGCAGGATAGCGACGCGCGCAGGCGGCGTGGGGCCTCTTGACATGCATGTCTTAGGCTCAATTCATGAGCAATTCACTGCCTTCCGGGCCCGACCCGGAGACGATCACCGAGTACATCACCAGCACCTTTCTCGACGTCGACGTCGTGAGCATCGACGGCATGCGCTTCTTCTCGATCGACCCAGAGAAGCACTGGCCGAACTTCGCGACGCTCGTCTGGTCCGACGACACCGACCAGGTCTCGGACCTGTCGCGGCCCGGCGTCTTTCGTCTGAGCATGGGCGTCAACCGACGGACGCTGGAGCGCATCGCCGCAGCGGAGCCCAAGCCCGACTACACAACGCTCGACCGCGTGCTGCCGCATCCCGACTATGCGCGTCAGCTCTGGGTCGCGATCCTCAACCCGAGCGAGTCGACCTTCGCCGAGGTCGTCGTGCCGCTGCTTGCCGAGGCACATGCGCGCCTTGCGTCCCAACGAGCCCGTCATCCCCGCCGCGTGTGAGCGCGGACAACCAATGAGGGCATTCCCGTCGAGAGTGACCCTCGATACGGAGGACAGCAGATGAGCGATCTCCTCGTCGTCGCGTTCGACCAGTTGGACGACGCGCAGAAGGCCATGCAGCATGTGCGTGGGCTCGAGAAGGAAGGCCAGATCAAGCTCGAGGACTCGGCGGTCCTGTCCCGAACCGACGACGGCAAAGTCCACGTCAAGAATGAGCTGACAGGTGCGACCGAGACCGGCGCCGCGATCGGGGCGGTCGTCGGTTCCTTCGTCGTGTTCTTCTTCCCCGTCGCTGGGGCGGCGATCGGAGCCGCGGCGGGGGGCGCGATCGGCTCGATGCTCAAGTCCGGGGTCGAGCCCGCGTTCATCAAGGAGATGGAGCAGCAGCTCAGCCCCGGGAGGTCGGCGCTGTTCCTGGTCATCCGGGAAGGCTCGGCCGGGACTCTCATCGCCGCGCTTCGTCCGTTCAAGGGCGACCTGATCCAGACGACCTTGCCGCCGGAGGCCGAGGAGGAGTTGCGGCGAGTGCTCGCGGTCTAGGAGCGCAGTCTTTCGAGGGCGTGCGGCGGCTAGCGCCAGTCGACGCTGCGCGCCTCCACGGGCTCCTCGACGCCCTTGAGCGTCAGCTGACGCGGCTCGGACAGGCTGAACCGGATCGGCCCTGTCCCGCTCAGCGCGGCGCTCGAGACAAGGATCTCCTCCGCGGCCGCGGCAGCACTGACGCGAGCAGCGACGTGCACACCCTTACCCCGGTAGTCCCTGCCCTGGTGTGCCGCCTCGGTGGTGTGGATCCCGATGCGGACCAACGGGGCGAAGCCGTGCTCACGACGGTGGCGCGTGAGCCGGCGCTGGATGTCGACCGCGCAGTCGATGGCGTCGGCCGCCCGCTCGAAGGCGACGAAGAAGCCGTCGCCCGTCGAATTGACCTCCTCGCCACGATGGTGCGCGAACGCCGATCGCAGCTCCCGGTCGTGCCAGCGCAGCAGCTCCTCCCAGGCGTCGTCGCCGATGAGGCCGACCAGGTCGGTCGAGGTGACGATGTCGGTGAACATGAACGTCTTGGTCACGCGCCGCGATGACGGGGCAGCCATGGCCGCGTCCTCGCCGAGCATGGCATCGACCCGCTGCAGGTCCCGCGTCGCGCCCAGGCGCTCGAACGCGCTTCGAGCCGCACGAAGATCGCGCCGAGAAGCCGTCTCGTCACCGTCGGCCGCCAGCGCCTCGGCGTAGTGGAGGCGGGCCAGCGCGCTCTCGTACGGGAGGTCGGACTCCTGCCAGAGCCGCCAGGATCGCCCCAGGATCGGGGATGCCTCGGCCGGCCGGTCCTCGCGGAGGAGGAGTTCGCCCCGCGCCGTCAGCGCGCCCGCCTCGAAGACCGGTCGCTGGAAGTCGGTCGCGATCGACTCGAGCTCATCGACGGCCGGACCGGCCGTTTCGAGATCGCCTGCGGCGAGCGCGATGTCGATCTGGGCGGGCAACAGGCGGGCGCGGGTGGCCCGATCGATGTTCCGGTCGGCCCCCTTCGTCACGGCGATCGCCCGCGCGATGGAGCGGGCAGCTTCGTCGACCTCGCCACGAGCCAGTTGCAGCAGCGCCAAGCCGGGCTGGGCATCGTGCCCGTACTCGTATGCCCGGTCGAACGCCTCTGCTGCACCATCGAGGTCGCCCATCCGCAAGCGGACCTCGCCGACCTGGTAGTGCGCCCAACCCATGGAATCGAGAAGCCCGAAACGCTCGAGTTCCTCGCACGCCTGGCGTGCCTCCTGCTCCGCCTCGGGCCACAGGCCGCGCAGCATCTTGAGCTCCGCGCGATGGACCCGACAGATGCCCGGGTAGCCGCCGATCGACTGGCGGCGCATCCAGCGCTCGCCTTCCTCTGCCCACTGCCCGGCCCGCTTGTAGTCCCCGATGTCCCGGCACGCGGCGATCGTGTTGCAGTAGATGTCACTCGCTACGCGTAGGTCGAGTTGACCGGATGATGCGGCCGTTGCGGCCTCATCGATGAGGGCGAGGCCGGCTTGCCAGTCGCCGCCGAACACGTTCCCCAAGCCCTTGAGGCTCATCGCCATGTACATCGAGTTCAGGTCATCGTGTTTCCGAGCCAGCTCCATCGCACGATCGGCGAGCTCGGTCCCTTCCGTGAGGCGGCTCGCCATCAACGCTCCGATGGCCTGGAACACCATGGCCCGGGCGTGGATGTTCGACTCGGGCTGACCCTCGAGGAGATGTTCGGCGCGCATCAGCCACCCGCCGCCGATGGAGCTCAGCCGACGTCGGAATGCCTGATACGCGAGCTGGAGCGCGACCCAGGCGGCCTCCTTGACCGCGCCGGTCTCGACGAACCCCGTGAACGCACGCTCGAGCGCGTCGGCAGCCTCCGCGGGGTGTCCTGACCACCACCGGGCGGCGCCCAGCAGCTCGAGGTCTGCCGGTGCCAGCGCACCATCACGGTCGGCGGCGTCGAAGGCCTCGACCGCTTCCTCCCAGGCGCGTCGATCGATCGCGTCGCGACCGAGCTCGACTGTCTCGACCGTCATCGGACGGACTTGCCTCCATGTCGCAACAGGCTGGGGTCCCGAGGATACGGTAAGCCTGCGCGCCCGCCGTCGCCAGCGGGATGTCGCCCGCGGGATCCATGGCCGGGAGTGGCGCGTATCGTTAGTCGATGAGGCGCGTCGCGCTCCTGGGCTCGGTGGCGCTGATCGCGGTCGCCGCGTGCGGCGGACCGGCGCCATCCGGGAGCCTTGTCCCAAGCGCGGCGGTCGCGCCCTCTGCGGTAGCGAGCGCCAGGCCAAGCGCCTCGACCCGACCTTCGCAACCGATCGCGTCGAGTGGCTCGATCGCCGTCCGGGGAGCGGACGGCTCGCTGTCGATCGTCGGCGCCGACGGGCAGTCGACGCTGCTGGCCGACGCGTCGGGTGGCACGTTCGGATTCCCGACCTGGTCGCCGGATGGGACGCACATCGCGACGGTGCGGGCGCGGGAGACCGCAGGCGCGGATCTCGTCGTCTTCGACACCGCGGCGGGCGCGACCGAGCCCGTGGTCATCTTGAGCAACGAGGCGATCGAACCGTTCTACCTCTACTGGACGCCGGACAGTCAGGCGGTGTCGTTCCTCGCCACCGAGGCGGACGCCCTGTCGCTGCGGCTTGCCCCGAGTGATGGCAATGCGCCCCTGGACGGCACGGGGCCGGGGGCAAAGGTCCGCACCGGGAACCCGTTGTACTACGACTGGATCGGGCAGGACAGGTTGCTCGCCCACATCGGGACGGGGCCAGAGGCGTTCCTCGGCGAGATCGGCCTGGACGGCGATGCGATCGGGACCGGCCTCAGGGATCCAGGTGAGTTCCGATCGGCCGTCGTGAACCGCGACGGCACGTCGATCGCGTTCGTCCGGGGCACCGATCGCACCGACAGCGCGATCGTCGTCGCCTCGCGTGACGGATCCAACGAGCACGAGATGCCGGTATTCGGACCGTCGGCGATGGCATTCGATGCCGCCGGCGCGACCGTGGCGACCATCGGCCCGAACGAGCCGGTCCCGCCGGATGTCGGCTTCCCGGTCGGCCCGCTTCGTCTGATCGACGTCATGAGCGGCGAGGTCCGCACGCTGATCGATGGTTTCGTGGTCGGCTTCTGGTGGTCGCCGGATGGTCGGACGATCTCAGCGCTCCGGGTCCAGCCGGCCGTCGGCTCAGCCTCACCGTCGGGCGGCGTCCCATCCCCCGAGGAGCCGGAGCGCGTCGTGCGGTTGCTGTTCGTCGACGTCGAGTCGGGCGAGACGCGATCGCAGCCGGTCGTGACACCCGGACAGCGTTTCATCGAGACGCACCTGGCGTACTTCGACCAGTACGCGCTCAGCCATCAGTCGTGGGCCCCGGATAGCTCGTCGATGCTGTTGCCCGAGATCGGCGAGGACGGCGTCACCCGCGTGACAGTCCGCTTCGTGGACGGCAGGGACCCCATGCACCTCGACGGCGAGAGCGCCTTCTGGAGCCCGTAGCCCGCTTAGAGCGTCGCGATCACTCCGAGCGAGATGCCATAGCCGGCCCGGCGCTGGAGCGGTGGCATGATCGTCATCTGGCCGAGCGGCGCATCGGCCGCGAACCAGCGGACCCACTCTTCCTGGAACTCGTCGAAGTCCGTCGGATCCTTCAGCGACCAGTTCGCCCAGACGACCTTCTCGAGCGAGCTCCCGACGCCCTCGAGCTTTTCACTCAGGTTCGCCATGCACCGGCGGGCCTGATCCTTGATCGAGCCGGTCACGACCTGGCCGGTATCGTGGTCGATGGGCCCGATCGACGACACGTAGACCATGCCGCCCGCGACGACCGTATGACCGTCGTTGCTCGGCACGGGTGTGAACTCGGCGTGGGTGCTCATCTTGGCGCCGAACCGGGTCTTCAGCGGCCGGATCGGTTTCTCGGGATCCTCGGGCGGGATGCCGAATTCGCCTTCGGGGAGATCGACCCCGGCCCGCTTGAACTGGCTCATGAACGTGGGCCTGATGCCGGTCGGTTTGAGGGCGCCCTCGATCTTGCCTTCGTGGTATCCGGACTGCACGAACGTGAAGATGTCCTGTGTGAGGATCTCGTCATCCTCGGTGCCGTAGATCTCGGTGATGTTGACGATCTTGCGCGTGCCGTCCTTGAGCCGCGCGGTGTGGACGATGACGTCGACCGCCGACGACATCTGCTCCCGGATGGCCCGCAGCGGCAACTTGTAACCGGTCATCAGCACCATGGTCTCGAGGCGGCGGAGCATGTCCTTGGGGCTGTTGGCGTGGCCGGTCGAGAGTGACCCGTCGTGGCCGGTCGTCATCGCCTGCAGCATGTCGAGCGCCTCGCCCGCGCGGCACTCGCCGACGATGATCCGGTCCGGGCGCATGTGCATCGCGTTCCGCAGCAGGCTTCGGATCGTGATCTCGCCCTCGCCTTCGAGGTTGGAAGGTCGCGACTCGAGCGTGATCACGTGGTCCTGGCGGAGTTGGAGCTCAGCGGCATCCTCGATGGTGACGATCCGTTCGTCGTTGGGGATGAAGGATGAGAGCACGTTGAGGGTCGTCGTCTTGCCCGATCCGGTGCCGCCGGAGACGAACAGGTTGAGGCGCGCCTCGATGCACGCCTTCAGGAAGTCGAACATCTCGGGTGTGGCGGTCCCGAACTTGACGAGGTCGTCGACGGTGAACGGCGTCTGTGCGAACTTCCGGACCGTGATCACCGGGCCCACCAGCGACAGCGGCTCGATCACCGCGTTCACGCGGGAGCCGTCCGGGAGGCGGGCATCGACCCGAGGGCTCGTTTCGTCGATCCGCCGCCCGAGCGGGGTGATGATGCGGTCGATGATCCGCAGGACGTGCTCGTTGTTCAGGAAGACGCTTTCGATGCGCTGGATCTTGCCGCCTCGCTCGATGTAGATGTGGTCCGGGCCGTTGACCATGACCTCGGTGATGGTCGGGTCGGCGAGCAGCGGTTCCAGCGGCCCGAAGCCGGTGACGTCGTGGACCATGTCCTCGACCAGGCGGCCGCGTTCCTCGCGCGTCACGGCGAAGCCGTTCTGCGCGATGACCCTGTCGACGAGCGCCTCGATCTTCTTGTGGACGTCCTCGTCTTTGGCGTCCAGCAGCGCCTGGAACGCGACGACGACTTCCTTCTGCAGCCGGAGCCGCACCTCGCGGATCAGGTCGTCGCGGACGGGAGCGGGGCCCGACTTCATCAGGTGGCCGGTGGGAGCGGGTCCGACGGCGACGAGCGGCGTCTCGTGTGTCGCCGGCTCCGCAGCGGGTGCGACCGCAGCCGTGGCGGCGAACGCGTGGGCGGTCCCATTCCCGTTCGACCCGGCTGGCGCCTCCGCTGGCGCCGGTGCGCCCGCAGGTGCGGCTGTGCCAGCCGCCGCAGCAGCCTCCGCGGCTTTGGCCTGCTGTGCGCGCTCCATCCGTTGAAGCAGCGACATGACCCGTCCCCCTAAGGATTGGTCTGGCCCGACCCGGTGCCGATTGGGGGCCAGAAGCCCTAGGGTCGGGGTCCTGCTGGAGGATAGCCCTTTCTTCCTATGCCGGGGTGCGCGGATGCACCGGCGCGGTGATTTGTGAGGGCATCACCGCACCGGGGTGCGGCTAGCCCCAGCGGCGAAGACGCCCGGTGGCTGGCTGGGCGCCGGCCTGCCGTTCCCTGACATTGGGAGCCGGCACGACGTCGAAGGCCCATCGGGTGCCGACCGCGTGCCACGGACGAAGGAGGGACGGACATTCGATGCGGGTCAACCGCGGACTTCTCTATACGGGCGTCTTCCTGGTCGCCATCGGCGGGGTGCTGGTGGCCGCCGACGCCGGCGCCATCGACGACGCTCGGCTGGCCGACGCCCTGCGCCTCTGGCCGCTGGCGGTCATCGCCATCGGCGTGAGCCTCGTCCTTCGACGCTCGCGCTTCAGCCTTCAGGGCGGGATGCTCGCCGCCGCGCTCCCGGGGCTCGTCCTGGGTGGCGCGATCGCCATCGCCCCGACCCACCTACCTGACTGCGACGCGTCCACGCGGGTCGCCATCAGGCAGGCCATCCAACGCGAGATCGCGGACGCCATCAGCCCGTCGTGGCACGGCTGGGACGACGTCCACGGCGATCTCGACCTCGATACTCTCGATAACCATCCGATCGGAGGATGCTCGTGAACCGCCGTCTCTATCGTTGCCGCCATGACCGCAGGATCGCCGGGGTCGCCGCAGGCCTTGCCGAGTTCTACGGACTGGACCCGACCCTCATGCGGGTGCTCTGGTTCCTGTCGATCTTCGTGACCGGCGGGCTCAGCATCCTGCTCTACTTCGGCCTCGTGATCATCGTGCCCCTCGAGCCCGTGACGGCCGAGGAAGCCGCGGTGGTCGCCACCGGCGGTGATGCCGTCGGTGGGCATCTGCACAGCTCCCGCGGGGCGGGCTCCGGTCGAGGCACGATGTTCCTCGGTGCGGTCCTGATCCTGTTCGGGGCGCTGGCTCTCGTCGATGCGCTGCTGCCCGCCTGGACCGACTCGTGGCGCTACCTGTGGCCGGCGTTCCTCGTCGGTGTCGGTGGCCTGCTGATCGCCTGGGCGGTCCGTCGCGGCCAGCCCGGCCAGCCCGGCCAGCCTGAGCAGCCGGAGGCGTGATCGAGGCGGCAGTCCTCGTTCTCGGGCTGCTGCTGATCCTCGCCGGGCTGGGGGCGGCCCGGATCCCCGGCGGAGCGACGTTCGCTCGGCCGGGGATCAGTCGTTCCCTACTGGACACGTTCCTCCTCGCCCCGTTCCATCCGACCACGTGGTACGCGAACGGCGCGATCATCCTCGGCCTGTTCGTCGGACTCGGCGCGTTCGCCGTCGTGCTGACCGTCGCGTCGACGGGGATGAGCACGATCTTCGTGGGGATCGGCGTCGTCCTGCTCGCGCTCGCGATCGAAGGTTCGCGGCTCGTTGCCCGGCTTGAGCGCTGGCGCGTGTTCGTCGGTGAGCCGAGCCGCCCGCCCGCCCATCCATACAAGCCGCTTCGCGGCGGCGTGGTCGACCTGTTGCGCGCCGAATTCGCTGACGAGAGCCGTTGGCGCGATGTGTTGTACGTCGCGATCAACCTGCCACTCGCGATCATCGAGTTCGTCGTCATCGGCCTCGTCTGGGTGGCCGCCGTGGTCATGCTCACGATGCCGGCGTGGTACGACGCACCGATCGGGGCACCGCCGAGCTGGATCGGCTCGATCGCGGGGCTGGCGCTCCTGCCGGTGGCCGCTTCGTTGTCACAACTGGTCATGCGGCTGCATCGCGCCGTCGTGACCGGGTTGCTGTGCACGTCGGAGAGCCGCGAACTGCGGCGCCAGGTCCAGCAGCTGCGCGAGAGTCGCTCGGCCGTGCTGGATGTGGAAGCGAGCGAGCTCCACCGCATCGAGCGCGATCTTCATGACGGTGCTCAGCAGCGACTGGTCATGCTCTCGATCGACCTCGGCCTCGCCAGCGAGCGGATCGACAGCGATCCGGCGGGTGCGAAACAGCTCATCCTCGAGGGTCAGACACAGGCGCGCGAGGCGCTCGCTGAGATCCGCGAGCTCGTCCGCGGGATCGCGCCGTCGATCCTGCTGGATCGGGGCCTCGTGCCGGCGCTGGGATCGATCAGCGGGCGTGGGCCCGTGCCGACCGTGATCAGGAGCGACCTGGCCGCTGGCGAGCGCTTCGCGCCCGCCGTCGAGCGGGCCGCGTACTTCGTCGTCGCGGAAGCTCTGGCCAACGTCGCCAAGCACAGCGGCGCGACCCGGTGCGAGATCCGTTGCCGCCGTGAGGACGGACGGCTCGTCGTCGAGGTGTGGGATAACGGTGCGGGTGGCGCACGTCAGGAGCCTGACGGCGGACTTGAGGGCCTGGCGGGACGGGTCGCGGGCGTGGACGGTGTGTTCTCGGTGAGCAGCCCGGACGGCGGACCGACGGTCGTCCGGGCGGAGCTTCCGCTGACAGCAGCCGCAGCAGAGGTGCCGCGAGGCTCCAGCTAGGACCCGAGGTAGGTCAACACCGCCAGCACGCGCCGATGGTCGTCCTGCGAATCGGGCAGATCGAGCTTGCCGAAGATGTTGCTGATGTGCTTCTCCGTCGCGCCCTCGCTGATGGTCAGCAGCCTGGCGATCCCAAGGTTCGTGCGACCCTCGGCCATCGCCGCGAGCACGTCGCGCTCGCGGGGGGTCAGCGCGGACAGCGGATGGTCGGCGCGGTTTCGGACCATCAGCTGCGCGACGACCTCGGGATCGAGCGCCGTCCCTCCGCGTGCGACGCGGCGGAGCGCGTCCATGAACTCCGGGATGTCGCCGACACGATCCTTGAGCAGGTAGCCGACGCCACCCGCGCCGTCGGCGAGCAGCTCTGTGGCGTACTGGCGCTCGACGTACTGGCTGAGCACGAGGATCGGAGTGCCCGGCACACGCCGCCGTGCCTCGATCGCTGCTCGCAGGCCCTCGTCGCGTTGGCTGGGGGGCATGCGCACGTCGACCACCGAGACGTCGGGCCGTTCGCGCTCCACGGCCTCCACGAATGTCTCCCCGTCAGCGACCTTGGCGACGACGGTCCCGCCCGATTCCTCGATGAGCCGTGCGATCCCCTCGCGGATCAGCGCCGAATCCTCGGCGATGACGACCCGCAACGGAGTCGCGTCCGACGGCCCCGGTAGACTCATCGGAACGACTCGGAGGAGGGAACGGCATGGACCTCGGCGCATTCTCGGTGAGTCTCTCGGTCAAGGATCTCGACGCGTCGAAACGGTTCTACGAGAAGCTCGGGTTCGAGCAGTTCCACGGCGATGCGTCGCAAGGCTGGGTGATCCTCAAGAACGCCGATTACGTGATCGGGCTGTTCCATGGCATGTTCGAGAAGAACACGCTGACATTCAATCCCGGCTGGGACAGCGCCGCGCAGCCCGTCGACCCGTTCACCGACATCAGGGACCTGCAGCGCCGACTCCGCGAGCAGGGCGTCCAGTTCATCGCCGAGGCCGACGAGTCGGGCCCGGGTCCCGGCAGCTTCATCATCGAGGATCCGGACGGCAACCCGATCCTCGTCGATCAGCACCGCTGACCGTCCGCCCTACCCCGGGCCGCCGGGTTCGTCCATGGTGACGACGACCTTGCCGCGGGCCTTGCCATCCTCGACGTGGCGGAGGGCTTCGACGATCTCGCTCAACGGGTAGCGCCGGTCGATCACCGGCCGCACCTTGCCGGCCGCGATCAGCTCCTTGAGCCGGTCGACGTCGGGTCGGTGGAACGGCTTCCACCACAACACGAGGCCTGAGTAGCGGTCGCTGACGAGCGACAGCAACGGCCCGAGCAGCATCGCCTTGACCAACGGCCCGGAGTTGCCGCCGAGCGTGACGTAGACGCCCTTCGGCTTCAGGGCGCGACGCGATCGAAGGATCGACTTGTGCGAGTCGGTATCGAGGATCCAGTCGTAGCGCTCGCCGGTCGTCGTGTAATCGACCTTCGTGTAGTCGATCACGTGGTCGGCGCCTAGCGAGCGGACGAGGTCGAGCTTGGGTGTGCTGGCGACGCCGGTCACCTCGGCACCCATCGACTTCGCGATCTGGACCGCGAACGGCCCGACGTTGCCGGATGCGCCGTTGATCAGGACCTTGTCGCCCGGCTTGATCGACCGACCACGGCGTAATCGAAGCCCCTGCAAGGCCAGGATGGCCGAGTGCGGGAGCGTCGACGATTCCTCGAAACTCATGCCACTCGGTATCAGCTCGAAGGTCTTCTCGGACGCGCAGACGTACTCGCGGAACGTGCCTTCCCCGGACGTGAAGGTGTCCGACATCACGCGATCGCCCGGGCGGAAGCGAGTCACCTCGGGCCCGACCGCCTCGATCTCGCCGGCGACGTCGATTCCGACGTTCTTGTAGCGCGGTGCACGCCACCCCATGAACAGGCGCAGAAAGGAGGGACGCGGCTTCAGGCCGTCGAGATCGGCCCGGTTGACCGACGCCGCACGCACGCGGACGAGGATCTGGTCGCCCGTCGGCACCGGCCGCGCGAGCTCGCGCAGCTTGACGACCTCGGGCGGTCCGTATTGCTCCTTGAGCGCGGCTCTCATCGCGGCTTCTCCCAGACAGAGACGTGCTTGTGACTCTCGCTCGTGAAGGGTGCGCGGTCCCAGTCAGCCCAGCGCTGGCGGCGTCGCATACCGGCCAGCTCAGCCATGAGGTCGAGCTCCGCGGGCCACACATATCGGAACGGGATCGACTTGCGCTCAAGCCGGCCGTCGTCGAGCCGCCGGAAGTGATGCGAGGTCAGGCCCTGACTGACGGTGTCGTATTCGTCGACGCCCCAGTGTTCATCACTCGCATCGAAGACCTGGAAGGTCTCCCCCGGCGGGAGCCGTCGGAGGCCAGGCACCCCGACCTCGATCACGAAGCAGCCTGCGGGCTCCAGGTGCTCGGCAACGTTCCGAAAACACGCCACCTGTGCGTCCTGTGACGTCACGTTCATGATCGTGTTGGCGACGAGGTAGGCGACACGAAACGTCCCATCGGCCCTTGCAGTGGCGAAATCGCCGATGGTGACCGGGATCGCGTCCCCGCCTGGTTTGGCGCGCAGGCGTGCCGTCATCGCCTTCGAGAGCTCGATCCCATGCACCGGCACTCCACGTGCCGCGAGCGGGATGGCGATCCGCCCCGTGCCGCTGCCAAGCTCGAGCGCACGTCCGTCCCCTGCCAGGATGGCGAGGAAGTCGACGATCGGTCGGACGACTTCGACTTCTGCCTGGTAGTCGTAGTCGTCATCAAAGGTCGAGGCGACATGCTCGTCGAAGTAGCCGTCCTCGCCGGGCACATCCACTGTGGTGCGTTTCATACCTGTCCGTCACGTCCCGATGATGATCGACTCGAGGACGGGCTCGGCGACCGTGAGCGCGTGCTCCCAATCGCCAGTGGAGCCGCCGACCATCACGGCCAGGACGCCATCGGGCGTATCGAACAGGGCGACCCACAGGCGTCGGCCGGCGTCGATGCCGAGCCGGCCCGCGGGGACGTCAAAGATCGGCGCGTGCGCGGGGCCCGGGTTCTCGACTTCCAGAACGGTTCCGGTCTGCCCGCCGAGCCGCGACTCGCTCTCGTCGATCGTCGCCAGGCCCGGGTTCTCCTTGATCGCGGCGACCGCATCGCCGGCCGAGGTGGCCTGGACGGTGGCTCCGTCCGCGCCGACGACGCCACCGACTTGCGCGAACTGCACCGCGATGACGTCGGGCGTGCCTTGCTGCTGCTGGACATCGACGAAGCCGGCAGCGACGGACCCGACGGACCAGCCTTCGCCGAGCTCGAAGGTGATCGGCGGGCGGAAGTCACTACGCGTGTACGTTCCTGGCTCCAGGGCGCCGGATGCCTGGCGAAGGTCGGTCGCGATCGACGCGACGGGCGTCGGGGATGAAGCCGCCGTCGCGCCCGCACTCGAGGGTGGGCTGGGGGCCGGCGCGCACCCGGCGATCGCAACCGAGATCATCGTAAGCAGGATCAGGGCCGTTCGACGCATGGGTTAGCGCGCCCCATCGCTCGAGCGTGCCACCTCGCGTTTGACGGCTTTCGGGTCCTTGCCGAGATCGAATCCCTTGTAGGCCGCCTGGCGGACGAGGCCGTCGCCGGTCCAACCGGCGAACTCGGCGCGGATGACGAGCTCGGGTCTGATCCAGTTGGCGTCCTTTGCCACCGGCCGTGGCACCGGCGCGTCGAAGGGCGGCTCATCGGCCGCCAGTGGTGCGAGTGCGGCCAGTAGCTCGGCCCGCCTGTCCTTCGTGAAACCGGCACCTACCTTGCCTGCGTAGCGCAGCGCGCCATCCTCGTACACCCCGACGAGCAGCGCGCCGAGGTCGACCGCGGTGCCCAGACCGCGCTTCCAGCCACCAACGATGAGCTCCTGTTCTGGACGGATCTTGATCTTCTGCCACGACATCGTTCGGGCGCCGGGCTGGTACGACGCCTTTCGGTCCTTGGCCATGATCCCCTCGAGCCCGCGCGCCTGGGCCGCCTCGTAGAACGCGATCCCCTCCCCTGCGATGTCCTCGCTGAGACGAACGCGAGGATCTGGCCGTAAGACGTCCGCGAGGAGCTTGCGGCGCACCTCGAGCGGTTCCTCGAGCAGCGACCGACCGTCGAGGTACAGCAGGTCGAAGACCTCGTACACGAACGGGTTGACCGCACCGCCGATGCCGCGGCCCTTGATCCGGGATTGGAGGAGCGCGAAATCCGGTTCGCCGCCCCCGTCGAGCGCGATGACCTCGCCATCGACGATGGCTTGCTTGGCCGAGATCCAATTCATGGGCTCCAGGAATGGGCCGAAGTAACGCGCCGCGTCCTGCTGGCCGCGCGTCCACAGTCGGACGTCGTCCCTGTCGACGACCGCCTCGACGCGGAAGCCGTCCCATTTGATCTCGAACGACCAGTCCGGGTCGTCGAACGGCGCGGCGACGAGCGTCGCCAGCATCGGCGGGATGAAGTCAGGCATCTTGCTAGACACGTCACTGCCTAGCATGAACGCTCCGGCGTGGTCAGGCGGCGACCGTCGAGCCCGACGCCTCGCGTCCGAGGAATCCTGTGACGAAACGGACGCACGCGTCCACGTCGTCGAGCCATGGCGTGTGGCCGGCATCCGGCATCAACTCGAGTCGGGCACCTGGGATCCGTGCCACGAGCGAACGAGCCGTCGCCTCACCGCCGAATGGATCCTTCGTGCCCCACACGAAGAGCGACGGGCAGGCGACCGCTGACAGGGTCTCGTCCGTCAGGTACAGCCGCTCGAGGCCGCGAAGCGGCGAGATCAACATGCGGGCGGGCGCGAACTCGTTGCGCATCGTGTCGGTGTGCCGAATCAGCGCCACGAAGCAGTCGAGGTCCTCCGCCGTGATCCGGCCGTCATCCAGCTTGGGACCGTGGCCGAAACCGCGGAACAGGAAGCGCATCGAGCGTTGGTTGGCGGGCATGGATGTCATCAGACGGCTGATGCCCGGGAGGCCCATGAGTCGGAGGGACAGCGGCAGCCGACCGGTCGGGGCACCCAGCGGCCAACTGAGATGGACCATACGGTCGATGCGCTCGGGCGTCGCGGCCGCCGCCCTGAGGGCGACATAGCCGCCGAATGACGCGGCCACGATGTTGGTCGTGGGCAGGTCGAGGGCATCGAGAATATCGGGCACGATCGTGTCGGCGATCTCCGCGAGACTCGTCGCATCGATGCGTCGCGGGATCGGCTTGCTGAGCCCGGTCCCGGGCCGGTCGAGGACGATGCAGCGGTAGCCTGGGAACCTGGAGACGAGCGTCGCCCAGCTCGCGCCGCTGGTGCTGGCGCCATGGATGAAGAGGACCGGCGGGCCGTCACCGACCTCCTGGACGCGGACATCGACATCGTTGCGTTCGAGGTGCAACCAGCGCTCCACCGGCTCGACCCCGACGGACTTCCAGAGCCGGCCTTCGGCTGCGCGGTAGGCGAACTCATCCATGCGCCACTTAGCGTCGGGCATGGAGGGTTGACGGCGCCCTAGCCTCGGCAGCCCGGGCGTTGCACCGGCATCCGAACCCGCTCGACACGGACTTGCAAGTCAAGTACCGGTACCGAGGTACCACGCGTGCTGCGCGTCGTCCTAGCGTCACGCAAAGTCCCACACCTGTAGGAGTCGTCCGATGCCCATCGAAGTCACGGACTGGGGAGATGCGGTCTTCCTGTCCCTCTCGAATGCACTCAATGCATTCCTCAATGCGATCCCGCTCGTGATCGGCGCCTTGTTGATCATCATCATCGGCTGGATCATCGCCGGCGCCCTCGCAAGACTCGTGAGCGAGGTGTTGCGCCGGATCGGTGCCGACCGGCTGTTCGCCGAGCACAGCGGCCGCGTCTACGGCGATCGAACGCGCGAGATCAAGCCGAGCGTCGTCACCGGCGAGCTCGTCAAGTGGCTGGTTCGGCTCGTCTTCCTGGTGGCCGCCGCGAACGTCCTCGGCCTGACCCAGGTGAGCGAGCTGCTCAACGACGTGCTGTTGTGGATCCCCAACCTGATCGTTGCAGCGATCATCCTGCTGGTCGCGCCGCTGCTGGCCCGGTTCGTCCGTGGGGCGATCGAGGTCGGCGCCGGCGAGATGGGGTTCAGCAATGCGCCACTGCTCGGTCGCATCGCCGAGATCGCCATCGTCGCCTTCGCTGTGATCATCGCGATCAACCAGATCGGGATCGCGGCGAACCTCGTCAACACGCTGTTCATCGGTGTCGTCGCGGCGATCGCCCTCGCATTCGGACTTGCGTTCGGCCTTGGTGGTCGCGACGTCGCCGCCCAGCTGGCGCAGCGCTGGTACGAGCAGTCGCAGGATGCGGCCGCGCGCGTCAAAGCGCACGCCGACGCTTCGGTCAGCGACACCGAGTCGGCGACCGCGCCCTCCACGACCGGAGGTACCGCCCCGGGACCGGCCACGGCGAAGCCGTCCCCGTAGCGATCACCATCCTCGAACGGTAGAGCCGGCTCTCTCGCGGAGCCGGCTCAACTGCTGCCCCGACTTGTTTGCAACGGTGCGGGCACGAACATGCCCTATGGTGCAGAGCGTGGCGACGAACACCGCGCCGCATGGAAACGAGCATGGATCGAACGCTCGTCGAACGGGCTCAGCAGGGCGATCACGCCGCATTCACCGAACTGGCTGAATTGGCGACCAATCGTCTCTACGCCGTCGCGACGCTCATCCTCCGCGATCCGGACCGCGCCCAGGACGCAGTCCAGGACGCGCTCGTCTCGGCCTGGCGAGACGTGCGTGCCCTTCGCGATCCGGAGGCCTGGGATGCGTGGCTCCATCGCCTCGTCGTCCGCTCCTGCTACCGGGAGGCTGACCGGCGTCGCCGGAGCCTCCGGATCGATAACGCGATGGAATGGACTCACGCGACGGTCGACGATTCTGGTTCAAGCCTCGCCGACCGCGATCAGATCGAGCGTGGATTCCGGCGCTTGAGCGTCGAAGAGCGGTCGATCCTCGTCCTGCACTTCCACGCGGGCCTATCGGCCTCCGAGACGGGCGACGTCCTCGGTGTCTCCGAGGGAACCGCTCGATCGCGGCTGCATCGTGCCTTGCGCTCGATGCGGGCTGCACTCGAGGCCGATGCCCGCACGACCCAATACAACCCGGGGCGACCGGCATGAACACGTCGAACGGTCTCGAACGCGATCTGGCGAGGTGGATGGAGGATGTCGCGCCGATGCGCGCACCTGAGCATCTCGCCCCATCGATCGCACAGCGCACGGGATCGATGCGACCACGTCCGCGCTGGCTCGCCCGCCTCTTGGAGTCACCCATGCAATCCCAGCTCTCCGTGGGAATGCGCCGCTCGTTCGGCCGTCCCGCGTTGGTCTTCCTTGTCGCGCTGATCGTGCTCGTCCTGATCGCAGGCGCAATCACGATCGGGTCTCAACTCCTGCCGCGACCGCAACTCCCGCCGCCCTTTGGCGTGGCCACCAACGGGTTGATCGCGGCCGGCGTCGGTGGTCAGGTCGTGGTCATGCAGCCAGATGGGGCCAACCCGAGACCGCTTGACCTGCCGTTCACCGCGCTGTCCCAGGTGTCGTTCTCACGGGACGGCACCCGCTTCGCTGCGTTCGCCAAGAACGATCCTCAAGCGCGTTTTAGCGGGATCCTGATCGTGGCCAACGCCGACGGATCAGGCGCCTATTCCCTGGGGCCGGATGTCGGCATCCCAGAGGATCGATCGAGGATCGCCTGGTCGCCTGACGATCAGCGCCTCCTCTTCAGCGCCGACGGCACGTTGTATTCGGCCGAACTCGATGCCCGCACCGTCGAGGCATTCGGAGCGCAAGATGTCGCCCGCCGGGACCCTGCATGGTCGCCCGACGGTCGCTTCGCGTATCAGTGCCTGCAGGCCGATGGAACGCTCCACCTGTGCGTGATGGACGGCGACCGGACCGGCGAACAGGTCTTGGCGACGTCTCCCGGGACGCTCTTCGCGTTCCAGGGACCTTCGTGGTCACCCGATGGTCGATCGATCGCCTACCAGATCGACGCCGTGGATGGTTCGGGCGGCTGGGATGTCGCCACGCTCGAAGTCGCGACGGGCAAGGAAACGATCCTCACGAATGAAACACCGGAGCACACCATCCTTCCGACGTGGAACCCGGACGGCCGGTACGTGCTGTTCATCTCGGGATTCGTCAGCGCCGATGGCAAGAACGTCCGGTCGTTCGGCGAAGGCGGATGCAACTGGGTCGAACCGTCTCCTGACGGGACGATCGTGACCTGCATCACCGATGCTGGCCTCAGCTTGTGGCCGATCGCCGGTGGCGAGCCAAGATTGATCCCGCTCGACAGCACGCCGACGAGCGTCAGCTGGCAGCGGATCGCCAGCGACTGACCGACCCTCAGCCGCGCCGCAGATCCTCGCTCGAGCTCTGCGGCGCGGCGAAGTTCATCGACCATCGTGTCGTCATCGAGTCCTTCGGCAAGCGCTCGCGCTTCCTCAAGGCGTGTACGGGCGAGTTCAGACTCACCTGTCCGATAGGCCAGATCAGCGCGGAGGACCAACGCCCGAACGGCGATCGAACCCGCGACCGGCGGATCGTCAGCGAAGGCCGAATCGAGCACCTTGGCCGCCGCCTGGTCATCCCCCTTCGAGTCGGCGAGCGTGATGGCTGCGATCAGCGCCCGCTCCAGCCGCCCGGCCGTCTCGACGGTGGGCACGGGCTGCGCTGCGATCGGCTGTCCGATCCGGATGTAGTTGCCGCCGGGATCGACCACGACGAACTGGCGGACGCCGTACGACATGTCCCGCAGCGCTCCGATTCGAGGGATCCCGCGCGTCGGCACCCGCCCGACCGCTTCCCGCAGTCCCGTGCGGAACGCGTCATAGAGCGCATCGACGTCGGACACGAGCACGTAGCAGGTGCCGTATGAGCCGGCCGGGTCGAACCCCTTCATGACGAAGAACTGGAGCTCGATCCCACCTCGGACGACGACGGCATACGTGTTCGGTCGCTCCTGCTGATAGGTCACCGCGAACCCGAGCGCGCGGTAGAAGTCCAGCACCTCGTCGATGGAGCGGCACGGCAGGATCGGGATGGTCCGCTCGGTCACGGCGCTCCTCGCGAATGGGCCGGCCATTCTCGCATCCGTCGACACCCACCGCCGGCCGGATGCGGCACCATGAACGCCATGACCGTATCAGCGCAGGCCACGACGCTCCAGACGGCGCCGCCCCCCAGCCTCGGAGATCTCGCGGGCGACGCCGCGATCGCTGCGGCAAAGGCGTCCGTCATCGCACTGGCGATCGACGCGTTCCGCAACTCGAGCTCGCCGCGCTACAGCGGCAAGGCGATGCGGGTCCGTGCCATCGGATACGCCGCAGGCATGTTGCTCGTCCCGGTCGCCTGGCGGCTGCGCGGCCGGCCGGAGCCATACCCGCGCGAGCTCGACCTCGCGGTGACGCTGCCGCTCCTGGTCGACGCTGGCGGAAACGCGATCGGGATCTACCAGCGGGCTCATGTCGACGACCTGATCCATTTCGCAGACGGCGCCACCGTCGCGTCCGTTGTCGGCGCGTTGGCGACCCCGCGCGTACGTACCTCCTGGGAGGCGGCCGGCGTGGCGGCCATGTCGGGCATCGCCGCCGCCGGGCTGTGGGAGATCGGCGAGTGGGTCGGCATGAAGCTCGGCGCCAAGGGCATGGACCTGTCCTATGACGACACCATCACCGATCTCGCAGAGACGGCCGCAGGGGCGTTGTTGGGCGGCGTCGTGACGCTACTGCGGCACCCGTCCCGATTGCGGAAGGTGCCGGGCCGGCCGGCGGATCCCGTGGTCGACCTGCCCGGCGACGACCATCCCGCGCGCAGAGCCTGACGCCGTCCAGCGGCGCGCCGTGGAGCTGCGGTTCATCGGTCACGCGACGGTCCTGATCGACTTCGGCGACATCCGCGTCCTCACCGATCCGTTCCTGCGTCATCGGCTCGGCCCGCTCGAGCGCCACGGGCCCGTGCCGGCACCCGAGTCCTTCGGGGACGTCGATGTCGTCGTCATCTCGCACGGTCACCACGATCACCTCGATCGATCGTCGCTTCGCGCCCTGGGAAGTCGGCCCGTCGTCGTCGTTCCGCGTGGTCTGGGGCGATCAGCGCAGCGCGCGACGGGCGGGGAGGTCGTCGAGGTGTCAGCCGGCGAGCGAACCACGGTCGGTGGCCTGACCATCACCGCGGTGCCAGCTCGACATTGGGTCTCCCCGGGCGCGCCTCGCGGGCAACCGGTCGGCTACGAGCTGGAGGACGGCGCGCACGTGTATTTCGCGGGCGACACAGGCCCGTTTCCAGGGATGCGCGACCTGGTCGCCGCCGCCGACGTCGCGCTGTTGCCGGTTTGGACGTGGGGTCCCCACCTCGGTCCCGGCCACCTTGGTCCGCGCTCCGCGGCCGAGGTCCTCGCCGATGCCGGGCCGACCGTCGCGGTGCCGATCCACTGGGGCACGCTCTACCCATCGCGCCTCCACCACGTTTGGCGGCGCCCGCTCGACGAGCCCGGCGATCGATTCGCCGCACACGCAGCACGGCTCGCCCCGGAAGTCGATGTCAGGGTGCTGCACCCAGGTGAGTCGACCGTGATCCGCTAGGAGCGCGAGCGTCAGCGGTCCTGCGGGAACGGATCGAAGTCGGTCGCGTGCGCCATCGCGTCCACATACTCCGGCAGTGCCCAGCGGCGCTCGAGCTCGGCGGCGTCGACCTCCTCGGTGCGAGCCATCACCCACCACAGGTTGCCGAGCGGGTCCCGGATTCGGCCAGCCCGGTCACCCCACGGCATGTCCGCGAGCGTCGTGACCGGCTCGCCCCCAGCTTGGACAGCCCGCTCGAAGGTCGCGTCGGCGTCGGGAACGTAGATCCTCAGGAACGCGGGCGTCGCCGGCCAATGTGGTCGCGCGTCGAATGCCAGCACCACCGATTCGCCGATGAAGAACTCGGCATGCCCGATCGAGCCGTCGTCATTCATCACGCGACCGATCTCCTTGGCACCGAAAGCTGCTTCGGCGAACTCGATCACTTTCCCGGTATCGCGCGAGATGACCCACGGACAGATGGTGCCGTATGGCTCGGGAACGCTCGGGTCTCGGGCGGGTTTGGTCGTCTGCGGGGCGTCCATCTGGCTCCTCCGATGCTTCGAACTTGACAACCTAGATGGTATGGACTAACTAGGACAGGTTCGGTCCTAATCGCTGCGGAGCATCTGGAAATGAGCACGTCGTCGCGGCTGCTTGCGCTGCTCTCGCTGCTCCAGACACCGCGTACGTGGTCGGGCAGCGAGCTCGCGGCTCGGTTGGAGGTCAGCCGCCGAACCGTGCGACGCGACGTGGATCGATTGCGCGGTCTCGGGTATCCCGTCGAGGGCACCCTGGGCGCCGATGGCGGGTATCGCCTCGGCGCCGGCAGCGAGGTCCCGCCGTTGCTGCTCGACGATGACGAAGCAGTGGCGATCGTCATCGGGCTTCGATCGGTGGCGAGCCAGGCAGTGGCTGGGATCGACGAGGCCTCAGCGCGGGCGCTTGCGAAGCTCGAGCAGGTACTCCCTGCGCGGCTTCGAGCGCGGTTCGAGACGCTGCGGGCGGCGACGTCGCCGCTCGATCGGTCTGGCGGCGCGGGCGTGGATCCAGCGATCCTCACGACCGCCGCGAGAGCTATCAGCGGCCGGGCACAGCTGCGCTTCGCCTACCTGACGCCGGGTGGTGCCTCGCGACGGCGATCGGTCGAGCCCTACGGGCTCGTCGTCTTCCGGCGCCACTGGTACCTCGTGGCGTGGGATCAGGACCGCCAGGATTGGCGGATCTTCCGCGCTGACCGGATGACGGATGCATGGTCGACTGGCCGGCCGCTGCCCGAACGCCAGCTACCCGGCGGGTCGGATCCAGCGACGTACGTCCGTGAGCATCAACGCACCCTCGCTCCGACCTACCGGATGGTGGCGACCTTGGAGGCGCCCATGGAGCGCGTCGCCCCGGCAGCTGCAGATCTCGCGGAACTAGCGCCGATCGGTGCTCGGCGGACACGGATCACCATCGACGGTGACACCCTCGAATGGCTCGCCTTCCGGCTCATCCTCCTCGGCTGCGAATTCGAGATCCACGAACCTCCGGAGCTGGAGGCCTACGTGAGCCGGCTCGCCCGGCGGCTGGATCGGTCGACGGCGTTGAGTAGAGTTCCCTGATGGACCGAGTCCACTGGCTCCGGGAACGCCGAAACGCAGTGAGGGCGCAGTACGACGCCGAGGCACCGGACTACGACGCCAATCCCTATCCGACGACCTCGCACACGCGGTTCGTCGACCTCGTCGTCGCTAGTTGCCCGCCGGATGGCGTCGTGCTGGACGCGCCATGTGGCACCGGTCCGTACTTCGCCAGGGTCCGCGCGGCCGGACGGCGCGTCGTCGGCATCGACCAGTCAGCGGGCATGCTCGAGCAGGCACGCGCCAAAGGGCTGGCCGATCGTCTCGAGAACATCGGCCTCCAGGAGATGCCGTTCGAGAGCGAGTTCGGCGCGTCCATGACGATCGATGCGATGGAGAACGTGCCGCCCGAGGACTGGCCGCTCGTGCTGGCCAACCTGCATCGTGCAGTGAAGCCCGGCGGATACCTCTACCTCACGGTCGAAGAAGTCCCGGACGCCGAGATCGATGGTGCATTCGAGGACGGCCAGGCGAAGGGGCTCCCGCTCGTCCGGGGCGAGGTCATCGAGGGCGACACGGCCGGCTACCACTACTACCCGGGCCGTGAGCGTGTCGCCGAATGGCTACTGACCGAGGGTCTCACCGTCGTGGAGGAAGCGTCGGACTGGGAGGATGGCTGGGGCTACTGGCATCTCCTCGTCCGAACGCCGGACTGAGGCGGACCTCACCTCACGCCGCGGTCGGTTCCCTGTTGCGCAAGTATTCGCCGGTCAGTGAGCCGGTTGCCTCCGTCAGGTCGGTCGGCGTCCCGGTGAAGATGATCTGGCCACCGCGGCTGCCGCCCTCAGGGCCGAGGTCGATGATCCAGTCGCCGTTTCGGATCACGTCGAGGTTGTGCTCGATGACGATCACGGTGTTGCCGCTGTCGACGAGTCGATCGAGCATCTCGAGCAGATGGGTCGTGTCGGACATGTGGAGCCCGGTCGTCGGCTCGTCGAGGACGTAGATGTTGCCCTTCTTGTGTAGCTCACTGGCCATCTTGATGCGTTGGCATTCGCCGCCCGACAGGGTGCTCAGCGGCTGGCCCAGCGTGAGGTAGTCGAGCCCGACGTCGCTCATGGCCTGCAGCTTGCGGACGATGTCGCGCTGGCTGAACGACTCGAGGGCGTGGGCCACAGTCAGCCCGAGCACCTCGTTCACGTTCCGACCATCGAGCCGGTACTCCAGCACCTCGTCCTTGAAGCGCCGCCCCTCGCACACCTCGCACGGCGACTTGACGCCGTCGAAGAACGCGAGGTCGGTGTAGATCACGCCGGAGCCCTTGCAGTTCTCGCAGGCGCCCTTGGAGTTGAAGCTGAACAGGCCGGCATCGACCTTGTTGGCGGCCGCGAATGCCTTGCGGATGTCATCCATGACGCCCGTGTAGGTCGCCGGGTTCGAGCGCGAAGAGGCGCCGACCGCCGACTGGTCGATCACGATCGCCTCGGGATGTTCGGGCAGGAACACGCCATCGATGAGTGAGCTCTTGCCCGAACCGGCCACGCCGGTGATGACGGTCAGGACCGCCGTGGGGATGTCGACATCGACGCCTTTGAGGTTGTTCTCGCGCGCGTTCCGGATCGGCAGCCAGTCGGCGGGCGTACGGACGTGCTCCTTGATCGGCAGCGACCGGTCCAGGTAGCGGCCGGTGAGCGTATCGGCGTGCTTGAGATCGGCGAACGCGCCCTCGAACACGACCTCGCCGCCGCCGTCGCCGGCGCCCGGACCCATGTCGATAAGGTGATCGGCGACCTGCATCACGTCGGGATCGTGTTCCACGACGATGACGGTGTTGCCCTTGTCGCGCAGCTGCTGCATCAGGCCGGTCAGCCGATGCACGTCGCGCGGATGGAGCCCGATGCTCGGCTCATCGAGGATGTACATCGCGTCGACCAGGCTGCTGCCCAGGTGTTTGACCATCTTGATGCGCTGGGACTCACCGCCGGACAACGTGTCGGTCTCGCGGTCGAGGCTCAGGTATTCGAGGCCGATGTCGACCATCGCCTGCAGCCGCTCGATGAGCGACGCGACGATCGGCTCGGCGATCGGGTCGGTCATGAGGCGGAGGATCGCGATCAGGTCGCCAACCTCCATGGACGCCAGCTCGGCGATGTTGTGGCCATCGATCTTCGAACCGAGGGCTGCCTGGCTCAGCCGCGCGCCCTTGCACAGCGGGCACGGGCGCTCCCGCAGGTACGGTGCGACGTTCTTCTGCGTGCGCTCACCGTAGGTCTTGAGGTCGCGCCGGACATACGACCGCTCGAGCTTCTCGATGACGCCCAGGTAGCTCGCGTTCATCGTCTTGTCGCCGATCGCCAGCTTGTACTTCCGGTCCTTGCCGTAGAGGAGCAGGTCCATCTCCTCCGCGGTGTAGTCCTCGAGCTTCTTGTCGTTGTCGAAGAAGCCGGAGGCCGCATAGCCGCCGGTCTCCCAGCCGACCCAGAACGGGACCTGGATGGCGCCATCGTTGAGCGACTTCGAACGGTCGATGAACTCGTCCACGTCGAAGCCGACCTTGCGGCCGATGCCGTTGCACTCCGGGCACCTGCCCTGCGGATCGTTGAACGAGAAGGCGTTCGAGTAGCCGACGTGCGGCTTGCCGACGCGCGAGAAGAGGAGTCGGAGCAGCGTGAAGATGTCGGTGATCGTCCCGACCGTCGAATGCGAGCCGCCACCGAGCCGCTTCTGGTCGACGATGATCGCCATGCTGAGATTCTCGATCGCGTCCGCCTCAGGTTGCGGGTAGCGCGGCAGGAAGCTGCGGACGAAGTACGTGAAGTTCTCGTACAGCTGGCGCTGGGCCTCGGTCGCGATCGTGTCGAACACGACGGACGACTTCCCCGAGCCGGACACGCCGGTGAAGATCGTGATCTGGCGCTTCGGGACGCGCAGCGAGATGTCCTTGAGGTTGTTCTCGCGCGCACCCCGGAGTTCGATGTACTCGGTCATGGCCTAAGGCTACCCAAGCCGCGGAGTTCTGTTGCGAGCCGCGGAGTTCTGTTGATCGAAAGTCGATGCTGGATGGCGCAAGGAGTTCGATCCGTTTTCGCCGCGTCAAGTCGGCTGGCCGATACCACCTCCGGCCTCGAGGCCTAGACTCGAGGCATGACAGGAGTAGGAGAGGCAAGCGTATGACCACGCCCACAACCGCAGACCCCGCAGCCCCTGATCTCGGCGCCATCAAGCAACGCCAACACGCGACCTGGTCAAGCGGCGACTATCACATGATCGGCACGCAGATCCAGATCGTGTCCGAGCTGCTCATCGAGGCGCTCGACGTCCGTTCCACCGAGCGAGTGCTCGACGTCGCAACCGGCAGCGGGAACGCGGCGCTGGCCGCTGCCCGTCGCGGCTGTGAGGCCGTCGGCGTCGACTACGTTCCGGCACTCCTCGACCGTGCCCGGCGGCGTGCGGACGCAGAGGGACTCACGGTGGAGTTCGTCGAGGGCGACGCAGAAGCCCTGCCGTTCGGCGATGGCAGCTTCGATGTCGTGAGCTCGGTCTTCGGCGCGATGTTCGCCCCGAACCAGGAACAGACCGCCACCGAGCTAGCCCGCGTCGCGCGAACGGGTGGTCGGATCGGCGTCGTCGCCCATACCCCGGAAGGGTTCATCGGGAACTTGTTCAAGGTCATGGGCAAGCACGTGCCACCGCCCGCCGGGCTACGGTCGCCCATCCAGTGGGGCACCGAGGACAGGCTTCGCCAGCTGTTTGGCGACTCGATCGCCGAGATGCGGGTTGAGAAGCGCCACTACGTCTTCCGCGACAAGTCGGCCGAGCAATTCGTCGACTACTGGCGCACGTTCTACGGCCCGACGCTCAAGGCATTCGAGACGGTCGGCGAGGCTGGTCGCGAGGCGCTCGAGGCCGACATCGTCGAGCTGATCGGCCAGTTCAACCGCGCCGACGACGGCACGATGGTCGTGCCGAACGAGTACCTCGAGGCGGTCATCGTCAAGCGCTAGGACGCCGCTGCAACCCACCTGCGACGGGGCGGCCCGCGTACATACGACACGTTGCCCGCATGATGCGGCTACGGTGGACGTGTGACCGGGATCGCCCCGACGGAGCTACGTGCGCTCGTCGATCGACTCGAGGCGCTTTCCGAGCGCCGGATCGCCACGCTGCCCCGCAGCGAGGCGGCCACGACTCGTGCCAGGCAACTCGCCGACCACCTCGCCGGGCACGTCCGCGTCCGCGCCGACGCACTCGACGCCCCGCTGCTCGTGGTACTGATCGGGCCGACCGGCGCCGGCAAGAGCACAGTCTTCAACACGATCGTGGGCTGGCCGGCGAGCGAGACCGGCGTCCTGCGCCCGACGACCCGCGTAGCAGTCGTCCTCGTCCATCCTGGCGATCGCGGCACGGTGCAGACCGGGGCCTTCGCGAGGGTCCCACCCGGTCACCTGCGCTTCGTCGAGGACCCGAACATCGAGCCCGGGCTCGTCCTCGTCGACGCGCCCGACATCGACTCCGTCGAACACGCGAATCGCGAGCTCGCAGACAGGTTGGTCGAGGCCGCCGATCTGTGCCTGTTCGTCACGACTGCGACCCGGTACGCCGACCGCGTGCCGTGGGCAGTGCTCGAGCGGGTCCGCGAGCGGGGCCTGCCGCTCCAGGTGATCGTGAACCGGATGCCGGCCGATGCCACGGATCAGGCCGACGTACTCGCCGATGTAAGGCGGCTCCTGTCCGAGGCCGGTCTCGAGAGCGTCCAGACACCGACCGCGGACGCGCCGGCGCGGGAGATCATCGCCGTGCGCGAAGGCGCGCTGGACGAGAGCGGAGACCGCCTCGAGCGGATGGCCATCGCTCCGGTGCTGGATGAGATCGCAGCGACTCCGCGCCGACCGCGACGCGAGGATCGAGCTCGCGCTGCGGGCGCTTACGGGGTCGCTCACCGGCCTCGGCGAGAGCATCGACCTGATCGCCGACGACGCGGACCACGAGGCGATCGATACCGAGGCACTCCGGCGCGCCGCCGATCGGTCCTACGAAGGGGCGCTGACCTCGCTCCGGATGGAAGTCGGCCGAGGGACGTTCCTGCGCGAAGAGGCACTGCGCCACTGGCAGGACTTCGTCGGTGCCGACCAGATCACGCGGTTCTTCTCCGAGGGGATCGGCCGGATCCGTGGCGCGATCGCCGCCGTCTTCCGGCCCGTGACCGCGCCTGTGGCAGAGGTCAGGGCCGCCACGACGGAGGACCTGATGGCCGTCGCCCGGCTGCAGGCGGCCGAGGCGGCTCGGCGAACGGCGACGGCATGGTCGGATTCCCGCGCGGTCGCGCGATCGCTCGCGGAGCAGCCCGAGTTGTGGGTCCCCTCCCCTGACTTCGACGCGCGGCTCAGCGGCAGGTTGGAGGCCTGGATCGAGGGCATCGTGACCGACATCCAGGCGCACGGTCGGCCCAAGCGGCTGCTCGCCCGTGGCGCGGCGGTCGGCGTGAACGCGATGGGTACCGGCGTGATGCTCGCGACCTTCATCCACACGGGCGGCATCACCGGCACGGAGCTCGGCGTCGCCGCCGCGACCGCGTTCCTCAACCAGAAGCTCCTGGCGGCGCTGTTCGGAGAGGCCGCCATGGCCGAGCTGGTCGCGGACGCGAAGCGCCGGCTGGACGAAGCGCTCAGCGCGACGTTCGAGGAGGAGCGGGCTCGGTTCGATGCGCTGCTGCCGGCCCCGGGTGTGCTGGCGGACCTCGCCGCCGATCTTGCGAACCGCCGCGGCCGATGTGCGTGCGCTCCCGAGCCCAGCGGGATGACCGCGCCACTCGCACCGGCCGTCACGCCGATCGACGAGGCCGGCGATGCGCTCCGCCGATGTCTTGCAACGCTGCTCCAGGCAGCGGAGGCGGCCGACGTCCTTGGCGTGCCGACCGATCGGGCCCGGGCGGTCCATGCCGACGCGACCGGTCGTCTGGGGTTCCCCTCGGATGCGTACGTGCTGGCGCTGGTCGGCGGGACGGGTGTCGGCAAATCCAGCCTGCTCAACGCTCTCGCAGGGGTCGACGTCAGCCCCGCATCGGCGCGGCGGCCGACGACCAGCGACCCGATCGCGTGGGTCCCGGCCACCGAGGTGGGATCGCTGACGCCCCTCCTGGAATGGCTGGACGTTCGCGAGATCCGCGACCACGACTCGCCGGGTCTCAAGTCGGTGGCCATCCTGGACCTGCCGGACATGGATTCGATCGAGCCTGCGCATCGCGAACGGGTCGAAGCGCTGCTGCCCCGCGTCGATGCCGTCGCCTGGGTGACCGACCTCGAGAAGTACCACGATGCCGTCCTGCACGACGCGTTCCTGCGGACGTGGGTCCCGCGACTCGACCGGCAGGCCGTGATCGTCAATAAGGCCGATCGACTGGCGGCGGACGACCGACCGCGGATCCGGCGAGACCTGGAGGCCGACCTTGGTCGCCGGTTGCTGGCGAGCGATCGCCCGGCCGTCCCGGTGCTGATGACCACGGCGATCGACGTTCCGGAGCTCGACGAGTTCCGGGCGTGGCTGGCGGATGGGGCGGCTGCCAAAGCCGTGGTGCGGGCGCGCGTGGCGGCGACCGTCGTGGATGTGGCGCGGGAGCTGGCGCGCGACGCCGGGCTCGATCCGGCCGGCGGTGCACGACCGTTCCTGGACCCAGCGGCACGTACGAAGGCCATCGATGAGGCGATCCGAGCGACCCTCCGCACCGTCGACCTGGAGGGCCTGGAGCGCCAGGCGGTCGCCGCGACGCGAGCCAGGGCGCGCGCCAGCGGCACCGGCCCGATGGGCCGTCTCACGTCGATCGTCTACAAGCTCTCCGGTCGCGAGACGCAGGTCGCCGACCCGAACGGCTACCTCGCGCGATGGCGGGACCGAGCGCCGGTCACACCGGCCGTGGAGGCGCTACGCGGCGCACTCGGCGGCTCGCTGGCCGATGCAACTCCGACGGTCCGGCCCACGCTGGCGGCGGCACTCGAACCGGGCGAGTTGCGTGCCGGCCTCGAGCGTGCGGTCGGTCGGGCGATCGCCGGACTCGATCGACTCGAGGCGCCGACCAGCCGCGTCTGGTCCGCGTTCGGCCTCCTCCAGACGCTGGCGACCCTCGCCATCGCCGTATCGGCCGCGTGGGTCGTGATCTGGATCCTCGCGCGACCGCCGGTCGATTCCGTCGACCTGCCCCTGCTCGGCACCGTGCCGATCCCGTTCGTGGCCCTCATCGGGTCCATCCTCGTGGGCTACGTCCTTGCACGTGCCCTGGGAATCCACGCCGGCTGGGTCGGACGGCGTTGGGCGCAGCGCGTGCGCGACCGCGTCGCGGCATCCGTACGGCGCGAAGTCACGGAACGCGGGCTCGCGCCGCTCGATGCGCTCGAGGACGCGCGACGCCGTCTCTCGACGGCGGTCGCGACGATGCTCGGCGAGTGTGGCCGGCCCTAGCCAGCCGACCTCAGCAGTTGGCCTCGGCGAAGGCCTCGATGTTGGAGAACGCCGTTTGGACGTCAGCCGTCGGGCTCGGTACGGTCGTCGCCGTCGCGGCAGTCGATAGCCAGGCGCCGATCGTCTGCACGTCGCCCGAGATGGTCGTCAGCTCCGGGTTCGTGGACCACGATGTCACGACCGAGGCGAGCGCTGACGCGGTCGTCGAATCGACGTTCGGCCAGTCGGTCTGGAGTTCGTTCACGAACTCGGCGCAGAAGCCTTCGAGACCCTCGGACGAGATGCTGGCCGGGACAGTCGGCAGCTCAGATGGGATCGCGATCGACGGCGACGCGATGGAGCCGGAGCAGGCGGCCAGGCCGAAGGCGGCGGTGGCCACGAGGCCGAGGATGGAACGGCGAACGGACATGGGGCACCTCGACAGGGAGTAGAAGCGACCCTAGGCGGTGACCCGTGGCGTCCTGCTCGCGGGTGGCGCGCCAGCGCGTGACGGCTGTCTTGCATGTGAGCGGCGGCGTACGCTGCCAGCGGAGGAAGCGGCATGACGTATTCGATCGTTGCTCACGACCCTGCCACCGGGGAGCTTGGCGTCGCCGTCCAGACCCGCTGGCCGAACGTCGGCTCGATCGTCCCGTGGGCGGAGCCCGGCGTCGGGGCGGTCGCGACACAGTCGTTCGCCGAAGAGAGCTACGGGCCGCTCGGCCTGGCGCGGATGCGGGTCGGTGCGGCTGCCGTCGGAAGCGCTCGAAGCGCTCCTCGCCGACGATCAGGGGCGCGACACCCGCCAGGTGGGTATGGTCGATGCACGCGGGCGGTCTGCTGCGCACACCGGGTCGCGCTGCGTCGAGGCGGCCGGCCATGTGACCGCAGATGCGCTGTCGATCCAGGCCAACATGATGGAGCGGCCGACCGTTTGGCCGGCCATGGCCGACGCCTATCGATCCACTTCCGGCCCGCTGGCCGATCGGCTGATGGCCGCGCTCGTCGCGGCCGAGCGCGAGGGTGGCGACGTTCGTGGCCGCCAGTCCGCGGCGATCCTGGTCGTACCGGGCACCGGCCCCGCGTGGGCGACGCGCTACGACCTCCGGGTCGAGGACAGCCGCGCCCCGCTCGACGAGCTGGCGAGGCTGCTGCGGCTCGCGCGAGCGTACGAGGCGTTCGATCGTGCCGAGCAACAGGCGACGGCCGGCGAGGTCAAGGCTGCCGCCATGGCAATGGATGAAGCGCGCGCCCTCGCACCCGATGACGACATGCTGGCGCTGTGGGCGTCGCTGTTCGCCGCGCGGGCGGGGCGGTGGGATGACGCGCGTCGATGGTTCGCGGAGGCGCAGCGTGCGGAGGCCCGCAGCGGCGAGCACCTTCGGCGGTTCGCGGCGGCCGGTCACCTGCCGCCGGAGACGATCCCGCTGATCGAGGACCTCGCCGCCGGAGGCGCGGCGTCGACCTGAGGAGTGCGGTCAGTCGGTGGGCGCCGGACCGCGAGCACGGAGGCGGTCGGTGAGCGCGGTCACGAGATCGAATCGGTCTGACCGGGAACTCCTCCATCAGCCGCGCGAAGCCCGAGCGATCGATGACAAGTGCGTCGATCGATTCGTCAGCAGTCACGGTCGCGGTTCGTGGTCGACCGTCAATGAGCGCGATCTCGCCCAGGAAATCACCCGCCCCGAGTTTGCGGAGCGTGGCCCCCGCCTGATCGACAGTCGCCGAGCCGCGCTTGATCACGATGAGCGAATCACCCGGATCACCTTCGCGGACAAGGACGGATCCCTGGGGAAAGGTCTCGTCCCGGACGATCCCCGAGATGATCTCGATGGATCGATCGCTGCAAGCCTTGAACAACGGGATCTCGCGAAGGGCATCAGCGCTCGCGACCATCGGCCTCCTCATCGTGACGGGTGTGAGGATGCTAGGAACGCATCGTTAACGCGGTATCAACGACCGGTCGAACCGGACGTCGGCATACTTGTCGACATTCTCGGGCGATGGGAGCCGCACATGACTGACTCGCGCACGCTGACCGACACGGAGATCGTCGAGCTCGAGCCGCAGCAGACAGCTGCGGTCCGCATCCGCCAGCCGATGGCGGAGCTCGATCTGGCATCCGCATTCGACCGGTTCATGCCGCTGGTCGCCTCGGAGATCGGCGCGAATGGCGGCGCCGATCGGCGGCGCGCCATTCGGCCGGTATCACCAGTTCGGGCCGGATGTCGTCGATGTCGAGATCGGGTTCCCCGTCGCGACACCACCCGACCTGCCGCCGCTGGCGTCACGCGAGCCGGGCGAGGTCGGTCTGTCCGAGCTGCCTGGCGGGCCGATCGCCCGAACCGTGCATGTCGGACCCTATGACGGCCTCTCGGCGACCTACGACGCCCTCCACGACTGGATCCACGCGCAGCCTGGCTACGACGATGGCGCCGGCGCCTGGGAGTCATACGTCGACGATCCCGGTTCTGTGGACATGGCGACACTCCGGACGGAGTTGTGCTGGCCGCTCGTCAGGGAGTGAACGTCGCGGCGCCGGTCAGGAGCGGTCGCGTCGCTGCTCGTTCGTCGCGATGAGCTCGTCGATCACGCGCTCGAGCTGACGGTCGGACAGCTTCCGACCGGCCTCTGCCTCGATCCGCTCACGCGCCAGCCGCAGCGCCTCTGCCTTGGGGATCCGGAACCCGGCCGGGATCCGCGCCCCTTCGATCTCGCCGTCGCGTATTGTCGCGGACCAATTCCGGCGACCGATCGAGGATCCACGCGACCTGTTCGGTCGAGAGGTGATCGTCCATGGGTCACACGGTATGCCAGGCGGTACCGACTGCGCTTAGAACATCCCGAGGTCCGATCGCGAGGCCGCGGAAATTGGCGGGAATCGAGCGCCGTCGGCCGTTTGGAACGTGTAGACGCATCGGGCTTGAACGAGTGGATTCTGGCCCGTCCTTCGTCGCTTGGAACACCGGCGTGTTCCAGCTGGAGCCAAGCCGGTTCAGTCGGTCTCGAGGGCGTCGGTCTCGATCGAGATCGGGCGCCCATCGCCATCGACCAGGCGCCAGCGCACCCCGAGCTCGCCGTCGCGCCCATCAGCGAGCAGGTCGGCGACTTCAGCCGGCGTCGTCTTCGAACCGAGCCCCCGGATCGCCCGCCCCACGGCGAACCCCGCGACGGCCGGCACGTCACCGACCACGTCACGTCGGACCATGCCCTCCGGGTCGGCTACATCGGCCTTCGTGAGCAGCTCGATGAGCCGGGCAGCCCGTCGTCGATCGGCAGGTTCGAGGTCGCGCATCCAGCGCGGTTCCTCGGGCTCCTCCGGTGGTTCCTTGGCCGTAGCGGCGGCCGGTTTCGCGGCGGCCTTCGATGCCTTCGCTGGTTTCTCCGGTGATGGCGCCGGTCGCGACTTGAGCGTCGAGGTCGGCGCTGCGGCACCCCTTGCCTCGCCGATCGCCGCCTTGGCGGCGGTCAGGCTCTTGAATGGGCCGCGGACCAACGGCAAGCCGAGGTCATCGGTCTGCTCGGCATCGACGACCGCCCACGTCCCCGATTGCGGCTCGATCGTGAAGCGCTCATCGCGGGACTGCCAACGGCCACCGCCGAGCCGCTTGAGGCCCTCGTCCTTCTCCGTGGTCGCCGCCATCACGCCCGCCCCCGCACGAGGTCGATGAGCCGATCAAGCACCCGCTCGCCGTCCGCGCGCAAGCCGTTGTGCTCGTACTCGTCTGTCTGCCAGGTGCGCAGCCCCCGGATGGTGGCGGCGGTCTCCTCCGCGAAGTCCCGCTCGACATACAGGTCGTTCACGTAGATCGTCGCCGCGACGGGGACCTCGTTCTGCCGCAACCGGTCGGCGTCGTAGAGCGCCGGCCAGGGATGATCGGCGAGCAGATCGGCCGCCGCCTGGTGTCCGCGCAGTCCCGCGTAGTCCTCCCACATCCACGGAAACACGTGCTCGGCCGTCAGATAGCCCGAGGCGACGACCTCGTCGGGCAGGAGGCGATGCGCGGACCAGCGCGTCGGAACGCCATCCGCGTACGACGACTCATGGAGCGTGGCGTAGATCGGGTTGCGGTCGAACTTGGCGCCATCCCCGGCGTCGTGCAGGAACGCCTGGGAGCCGAACGGCAGCTCGACGACGTGGTGCAGCAGCTCGAACCCCGCGCTGTCGCCGAGCCACATGCCGAGCTGGCGGAAACGTCGCGACGTGAGGCGGTCGCCATCGGGCAGCCGGACCTCCTCGTCGTCCAGCCGCCGGATGATGTCATGGACTCGGGCACGGTCGTCCGGGTAGCGCTCGAAATACTTGTGGTTCTGCGTGATCAGGCGCCGATAGGTCGCCGCATAGACGTCATCGACCGGGCGACCTATCGGCGACAGCCCGCCCGTGAGGAACGCCTCCCGAAGGCCCTCGGGCGCGATCGAGAGGTACGTCATCGACGTGAAGCCACCGAAGCTCTGACCGAGCACGCTCCAGCGGTCGACGCCGAGCTCCTGGCGGATCGATTCGCAGTCGCGCACGATCGAATCGGCCCGGAAATGCGTCAGGTACTCGGCTTGGGCGTCGGGCGTGTCACCCGGGATCTCGGCACCGACCGGCGTGGAGCGGCCAGTCCCGCGCTGGTCGAGCAACAACACGCGGTAGTCGCGTAGTGCACGCTTCATCCAGCCGGTTGGTGGGCTCGTGGGACGCGTCGCCTCGAACCCCGGCCCGCCCTGCAGGAAGACGAGGTACGGACGATCCAGGCCGTCGGGGGCGGCGACTTCGCGCGTGAAGACCGTGATGCGCTCGCCGTCCGATCGCGCATGGTCCAGCGGGACGCTGTGCTCACGCTCCTCGAAGATGGCGCCGGGCGCGGCGTACCGGGTCACGCGCCGACCGCCCATGGCGACCGCGCCATCGACCCGGCCAGGTCGCCATCCTTCAGCAGCCGGGCACTCTGGCAGGTCGGGCGTCTGGCGGCCTCACGCTGGATCGCGCGGAGGAAGTGTCGGTCGAACGCACCACGGGGGTACTTGCGCACCACGCCGCTCCGAACGCGGTCGATGACGTCGTAATCGACGCCTCTCACGTCGATCGCGGTCGCGCGATCGAGCAGGACCGCCTCGATGCCGTCCTCCAGCGTCACGCCCGGCTGCATGTGGAGGATGATCGCGATGGCAGCTCGGTCGGCCGCCGCGGCGGACATGCCGTTCTGCTCCAGGAACTCGCGGGCGATCTCCGCTCCCTCGACCTCGAAGCACATGGTGTTGCGCGGGATCCGTGTCAGGCCGACATCGTGGAACAACGCCGCGGTCCAGAGGATCTGGGCATCGAACTGGCGCCCCTCCCAGGCGGCGACTTCGGCACCCCAGCAGTATGAGCGGACCGAGTGGCGCAGCAGGTAGCGGGGCAGGCTCGTCTGCGCCCACCGCCAGGCCGCCGCAGAGACCGGATCCTGCGGAACGGGCAGGCCGGCGATCGAGCTGGGGAGCGGCGCGATACCCATCTCCGATGATGGTAACGGGCGGCGACGGCCATACTTGGCATCCGATGGCCAGGTACACGGTCGATCCCCGAGCGGTCGCCCACGCCGAGCGGCTCATCCGTGCTCGCCAGTACGTGCTCGACAGCGACTGGGGAGAAGCACAGCCCAGCGCCGACGACGAGAACACCTACCTCGCCAGGCACAGCTGGGACGACTACGCGGAATGGCACCTCGGGCGCACGGTCGGCGCCAACGATGGGACCAAGGCCCGCTACGCGTTCGTATACGGCGACTTCCGGCGGATCCACCGCTCGGGCATCATCGCCTGTCATTTCCGCGCCGCTGAATGGCGGCACAAGGAGATCGAGCTGGCGGCCCATGAGCTGCTGCAGCTCATCGACCGCGTGAGCGGTCCCGTCAGGCGACGTCGCTAGGGTCGCCCTCGTCGCCCGACCGCCGTTCCCCGCCCTGATCAGGCGGGTGCCAGGCGTGGTCGGCATAGCGCAGTTGTCGTCGCGTGAGGTCGCTCATCCGTGCCTGCTCCTCACGCAGCAGCTCGAGGTCCCGGGCTTGCTCCTCGGCGTCGAGCTCGGCTTGATCGGTCCGTGTCGCGGGTTGCTCATCTGGGGCGTCTTGGCCGCCCAATGCCCGTCGCAGCCAGCGCATCCCCTCTACGCCTTGCGAGGGGCGCGTCTGCTGAACTCGTATGGCAGGACCAGCACGTACATCCCGGCAAGGGAGCTGAACCGCGAGGACCGGCGGCGCGGCACGAACTGACGACCAAGCGTCGAGATCGATAAGGTCGCACCGGGTCTCGGGCTGGGGCCCCACACGGTGGAGCCGCCGTATGGATACAGCGGATCCTCGACGATTGCTGACGTCACCTTGGCACCCTTCAGGAGCGGGTCGCGCGTCGCCCTGAAGCCGCTCATCACCCATGCGTGCCGTCCGCGCCAGACCAGCAGGCCGACAGGTCTTCCTGTCCTTCGCATCGCCTGCGCTGCGGTCAGCATCGCCTCCTGGATGGTCTTCAGGCCGACGACTCGATACGGCCCTCCGCCTACCATCCGCAGACCGAATGCCCAGCCGCGGACGCTGGCACCCTGGCGCTGTCGCCCGGTCCGCGAGGGCCCGCTCCACGACCGCGCAAGTCGTTGCAGCCTGAGCTGGGTTGCGGCGCTCCGGTCCGCACCAGGCTGGATCATGTTGAGCATCATCTGCATGCTCGCCCCGACGCATTGGACCAGGTTGGTCTGGGCGACGTAGTCGGATCTGGCGCCGAGATCGAGGTGGAAGGCCTTGGGTGCCGCCGCGCTCGCTGTCGGAGCCGATCCGAGCAGCAGCAGACCGGCTACCGCGAGGCCCAGAAACCGTTGCGCACGCACAGACTGCATCGTCTCAAGGTACGCCAGATACGCAATATCGGATGCGCCGCCGAGGGGCGCAGGACCGGTCGGCGGTAGAGTCATGGACATGGGCACGAGAGAGGCGCAGTCGCCGCTTGGCGCGGTGCTGACGCTGCAGGAGATCGAGGTCGCCCCGTACGAGGCGCTGGCTCGCCTGCGAGACCACGAGCCCGTGTCGTGGGTATCCGTGCTCGACGGCTGGGTCGTGAGCCGACGCGACCTGTGCATCGAGGTGATGCGTGACGCCGAGCGGTTCACGGTCGACGATCCGCGCTTCTCGACGGCCCAGGTCGTCGGCCCGAGCATGCTCTCGCTCGATGGTGAGGAGCACCGTCGCCATCGTGATCCGTTCGCTGCCGCATTCCGGCGACCCGAGGTCATGGAGCGGTTCGCCGGGCGCGTCGCCGGGGAGGCTCGTGGCCTCGTCGCGGGCCTCGCGCCACAGGGGCACGCGGAGGTCCGCCGCGACCTGGCCGGTCCCCTGGCTGTCCGGGTCGTGGCCGCAGCGCTCGAGCTCATCGATGTGGAGCCGGGCGTCGTACTCGGCTGGTACGACGAGATCGTGGCGGCGGTCGATCGGGTGTCGGCGGGGGGCGAGATCGGGCCGAAGGCGCCCGAGGCATTCGCCGCCCTGGACCGGCACGTCGGGGCAACGATCGACCGAGGCTCGGGGGTCCTGGCCGCGGCAACGGCCACATTGAGGCCGTCCGAGGTCGTGTCGAACGCGGCCGTCATGATGTTCGGCGGCATCGAGACCAGCGAGGGCATGACGACGTCGCTCTTCTGGCATGTGCTGACGGGCCCGGGCGCCTTGGATGCGGTCCTCGCGGATCGGTCGCTGATCGCGAACGGGGTCGAGGAGTCGCTGCGTCTCGAGCCGGCCGCGTCGCGCGTTGATCGTTACGCGACCGTCGATGTCGAGCTGGGTGGGGCGACCATCCACCGCGGTGACCTCGTCATCGTCTCGCTGACCGGCGCCAATCGCGACCCAGCGACGTTCCCTGACCCTGACACCTTCGACCTCTCGCGGCCGAACGCTCGGTCGCACCTGACATTCGCCCAGGGCCCGCATGCGTGTGTCGGCCTGCACCTCGCCCGTCTGGAGACGTATGCCGCGCTCGAGGCCACGCTGGACGGCTGGCCGGGGATGCGACTGGGCGACGGTGCGACGCCGCCGACGGGCGTCGTCTTCCGCAAACCGCGGTCGTTGCCGGTGACCTGGCAGCCGAGCTAGAAGTCGCGGCGGCCTTCGAAGCTCTCTTCGACGCCCGGTCGCGTACGCTCGTAGATCGCCAGGCGGTGACCACCGGGACCGGCGAACGAGTGGACCGGACCCTGTGGGATCTCGAGCGCATGACCGCCCTCCCAACCGCGCGACCTGAGCTCGTCGCTCGCCCGTGTCATGTCGTCGACGCGGTACACGAGCACGGGACGATCGCCCTCCAGGTGGTCGGCGAGCAGGATGCGCGGCGGTCCATCGGTCAGCTGGACCATCGCGACGCGTGCACCCATCCCATCGATCGCGAACACCAACCGTCCGCCGAGCACGTCGGTGAACCAGGCGACATCACGGGCGACGTCGTCGCTCGGCATGTACAGGTAGTCCAGCTGTTCGAACATCGTCGCGTCATCATGCGCTCGGCGCCGGCCCAGGTCACCACACGTCGCCGGGTCGCCAGTCGCAGCTGATGGGCGCCGTGAGGTCGAGGTGAGGCGAGGTGGGCGTTCGCAGCACGAGGATGTAGCCGTCCTCTTCGGGCGTCCGTTGTTCGCCGCTATCGGTTCGCACCGAAGTCGGCCCGCCCCAGGTCTCCCAACCGAGGCGCTCGTAGAAGCCGTGCAAGCCGGTCCCGAGCGCTCCCAACTCGAAGGCATCGCGGATGTAGGCGTTCACATCTCGCATCACGACGGTTCCGAGCCCTTGTCCCTGTGACTTGGGAGCGGTGGCGACCGCCTCGACGTAGCCAGCGCGCAGCGGTCTGCCCGCCACGTGCAATTCCCGCTCGACGACAGATGCGTGCGCCGCGATGGACCCCTCCTCGAGCAGGAAGTGCATCCCACCGAGCGCATGCTCCCAGTCGTCCTCGGTGAAGCCTTCGTCGCCCGGTGGGAACGCGACCCAGAGCAGGGCACGAAGGGCGGACACCTCGGCCGACGTCAGGTCGCCGGTCGACGCGCGTCGGACCCGGGGAACGACCCGTTTCACGCGCGAACGGTCAGGACTCGAAGCGCCATCTCGTCGCGCCGTGGGGCTCCTCGCCGGCCACGCCGAAGACCGTGTTGTAGCGGAACCGGTACACGAACCAGGGCGGCGGCCCCGCGCTCGGCGCGCTGAATGGGGCAGTCAGCGCGTCGTCCTCGACCGTCGCCGGCCAGCCGCCATCGTTGAAGATCTTCACGATCGCGTCGAGTGTTTCGCGATCCGTCACGCGGGTCGACTCGCCCTCGAAGACGAGGTCGATCCCCGTCAGCCGGATCGAAAACGTGCCGTTGGGGTCATCGGCGAGGTTCTGCGATTTGCGGGTGCCGGGCCCGCTCGTGAAATAGATGTCGCCGTCGTGCCACACGGCGCCGACGCCGGCCGCGTGCGGTCGGCCGTCGGGCCGGAGCGTGCCCAGGAACCACGTGAGGTTCTCCGCGGGGTCGATGCTCGCAAGCAGATCGCGGGGCCGGTTCCACGGCAGCGCTTCGTTCCCGTAGCGGTCCAGGTTCTTGGTCTCGATCGGTTCTCGATCGGTCATCGTGTCGCCGCCTTCCTCGAACGCATGTACTGAGCTCGTTCATGGTCGTCGAAATGCTCGAGGGCGTAACGCAACGCCGTGCGCGGCATGGTCGCCGCATGCTGATCGAGGAACGCCCGGAGTGCCGCGCGATCGCGATCGCCCGCTGCGCGCAATGCCCAGCCGGTCGCCTTGTGGATCAGATCCTCGTCATCGCTGAGGAGCATCTCGGCGATCCGGTACGTGGTGGTCACGTCGCCCTCGCGGATAAAGGCCATCGTCGCCAGGATCGCTGTCCGTCGCTCCCACATGTTCGAGGACCGAGCGAGCGGTATCGAGCACGTCGCGCGGCTTGTCGATCAGCCAGCGGCCCACCACGTCCCAGGCGGCCAGGTCGACCAGATCCCAGTTGTCGATCCGGTCGTGGCGCCGCACGTAGAGGTCGTAGAGCGCCTTGCGCTGGGCCTCGGGTGTTCGCTTTCCGCGGGCTTGCGTGGCCATGATCCGCATGGCCCCGGCGCGTGACTCGTGATAGGGCTGGTCGAGGAGGCGCTCGATCTCGTCGAGCTCCATGCCCGCGAACTCCTTGGCCAGCTCGAAGACCTGACCCATCCGCACGCCCATGAACGTGTCGCCTTCGGCGTACTCACCAGGCCCGGTCTTGAAGTAGCGTTCGTACTTCGCGAGCTCGTCGGGGGACCGGAGCGTCTCCAGTCGCTCGACAAATCTTCGGGCCGTTTGCGCTTCAGTCGGCATGCTCAGTCGGCGGGTCGTTCCTGGAGCGCCCAGCCATTGCCGTCCGGGTCGTCGAAGAACGCGAACGAATTCCAGCGACCGCCCTTGCCGTCGAACCATTCGCCATTCTCGAAGTGGCGGATCGAGCTGATGTCGAGACCGCGGGCGGTCAGCTCGGCGTGTGCGGCCTCGATGTCGTCGACCACCAATTGCAGGCCCTGGACCGAGCCGGGTGCCGTCGTGATCGTCCCCTTCCCCACCATGATCGAGCAGCCCGAGCCGGGTGGTGTCAGCTGGACGATCCTGAACGCCTCGCTGGGCTGGTGGTCGACGTCGACGTTGAAGCCGACCGTCTCGCTGTAGAAGGCCTTCGCCCGGTCGACATCGGCGACCGGGATCGGCACGAGCTCGAGCTTGTAGTCCATCTCAGGCTACCGGCTGGCGGAGGCGGGCCAGCAGGTCGTCGAGGCGAGCGAAGCCGTCGTTCACGCCCTCCTCCATACCACCGGCGATCATCGCATCGCGCGCCTCGATCGACTGGTACGCGGAGTAGTTGCGCATGATCGTCCTGCCGTCGCGCTCCTCGAGGACGAGCTTTTCCAGCGACACGTGGCCGGGCGCACCCTCGAATTCGAAGGTCTGGAGCATGCCTTCCGGGGTCTGGTCGCCGTGGAACACGCCATGGAAGGCGTAGACGTTGCCCTCGTCGTCGCTGTGGGTGTAGCGCCATCGGCCGCCGTCGCGCGGCTCCCAGCGTTCGAGCGTCATCTGGTACTTGCGCGGACCAAGCCACTGCACGAGCAACTCGGGCTCGATCCACGCTCTGAAGACGAGGTCGCGCGGGGCGTCGAATTCCCGCGTCATCTCGGTGAATGGGAGGCCCGCCGGAGCTTCGATCTGTGTGGCGCCCATCATGGCTTCCTTTCCTTCGTGGTGACCTTGGTGGTTACCTTGTTGGTGACCTGGAGTGCAGCCAGCAGCGCGTCGAGGCGCTCGTGGCTCTCCTCCCAGTACTCGCGATAGCCGACGAGCCACTCGGTAGCCTTCTTGAGGGGATCCGCCTCGAGATGGCTCAGCCGTGCGGTGGCCTTGCGGGTGCGCGAGATGAGTCCGGCCGACTCGAGCACCTTGAGGTGCTTGGAGATGGCCGGCTGGGAGACGTCGAACGGTGCGGTCAGCTCGAAAACGCTCGCGTCGCCCTCCGCCAGCCGCGCGAGGATCGCGCGTCGGGTGGGGTCGGCGAGGGCGCCGAAGACGGCGTCGAGTCGGTCTTGCATCGCTCCATAACCATATGGTTATGGAGCCGGTCTGTCAAGTCCCAGCGCGTGCGAGCGTCAGACGGATCATCGGGATCAGGCGGCCGCCCGTCTGGGCGGGATAGTCCGCGAACCAGGGCAATGCCTTGACGTGGTCGTCCCACAGACGATCGCGCTCTGGGCCCTCGACGATCGATGCGGTCGCGTCGAACCGCCCGTCGCCCACCTGGATGTCCACGTGCGGGTCGGCCCGGACGTTTTGAACCCAGGCGGGTGTCGTCGGCGCGCCGCTGGCGGTCCCTGCCACGATGTAGTCGTCGTCATCGCGGTGATAGGTCAGGATCGCGCGTCGCGGCGCCCCTGTCTTGGCTCCCTTGCTCGTCATGACCAGGAGCGGATGACCGGCCAGCGGGCCGCTCGTCACCTTGCCGTCATTCGCCCGCATCTCGGCGACCAGTGCGTCCTCGAATGCCTTGACGTCCGTCATGTGTGCGTCCTCCGGGTGTCGTTGCAAGCGCAACGATGCCACGGATGGCGGGAGTGTGCCCGGCGATCCTTCTGCGCGCCTCGTGGAACATCACGTGTTACAAGCGGCGAAGGAGGTACGCCAAATCCGTGGTTCTGTCGCTGTTTGTCACGTGAGGTGTTCCAAATGGCGAACGAGGGCCCGATTTCAGAGTGCCGCCGGCCGCTCAGCCCGAGTTCGTAACACGTCATGTTCCAACCGCGGCTGAGGATCGGCCGCCCCGATCCCCGCTGGAACATCCCCATGTTCCGATCGACGAAGGAGTGGTCGGGATTCGGTTCCTCAGGCGCTGCATGGAACCTTCAGCATGTTCCAAACGACCGACGAGGGCCCGTTTCGGGCCCGGTCGTGCCGCCCCAGCCGCTGATTGGAACATGTGATGTTCCATTCGCCGCTGACATGTCGCGGCGCTCAAGACTTCTTCGCCGCGGCGTCCGTCTCTGCCATCCTCGCCTTCACGAGCGTCGTGATCAAAGACCGAGGCAGTGGCTTGTCTGGCTGGAAGCGGATCGTGCCCTTAGAGGTGTCGTAGCCGGCAAGCAGGGTCTTGTGCTGCGCCATCGCGGCCGGGCTCATGCAATAGAACGCGACATGCGACTTGGAAGACCCGAATGAGACGAGTGGTCTGCCGCGGTACTTGAAGGCCGGCAGCGCGTAGCTGATCGCCTCGACGGCCTCGGGCGCTGCTGCGGCGATGGTCTCGCGCAGCGACTGGAGCGCTGCCCGCTGATCGTCGGGCAACCGTGCCAGGATCGCGTCGATCTGCTCGGAAGCGCTTGTATCTTGGGCCATGGGTCGTGAACCTCCGCCTTATGTGGGGTCAATCTCGGCATCGTCCAGCGCGGCACGAATGTTGGGGTAGTACATGATCGGATCGCCGTCCGGCCAGAAGCGGCGCACGCCGACGCCCTTTGGATGGGTCGGGGCAACGACGAACCTCGTGTCAGGGAGCTGCGCCAGCATCAGGTACTCACCGTCATCCAGGTGAATCGAGTAGAGGTCGTCGAGCCCACTGAGGACTGAGGTGCCGGAGTTCTCCGCGACGATGGCTTCGTACTCGGCCCGCGTACGTCCATCGAGGGTCGCCAGTAGGCGGCCTGCCCCGGCTCCGTCGTCCGGGATTATCGGGTCCGCATGCAACGTGATCCCGGTTGTGCGGATCGACGATCGTTCGCCCAATCGCTTGGGACTCGGCCGGAAGTCCACTTCGAAGATGTGCCCTCTGACGACGTGGATCACCGCCTTGCCTTTGCCATTCGACCCCGCAAGTCGGACAGTGGCAAGACGCAACTCATCGGCGCGATTCGGGAAGGCGATGGCAGGGTCGTGGCGCTGTGGTCTACGACGGTTCGGATACAGCAGAACGTCCTGGTCAACGAACATGCGCTGGACCATTTCGATCGAGGCGATCTGGAGATCAAGCAGAGCAGCTCCACGTTCGTCCAGGCCGGACCGGACCAGGTCGATAACACGAAGCTCATAGTCGCGGAACAGGTCTCGGCCGCGTTTCCGCCACCACATCGCGCTAGCTCCCGTCGAACCGCAGCGGGGCGGGCGAAATAGGTTCAAGTATCCAGTGATGGCAGCGTAGGACCCGCCCGCCGTAGTCGATCGGGCGCTCACCGACCAGGGTGAAGCCGAACTTGCGGCACAGGGCGTTCGACGGGCCGTTGGTGACCCCCGGGAAGGCGTGGATCGGCCCCCAGCGACCATCCGCCTGCGCCCGGTCGAGCACCATCCGCAGAGCATCGCTGGCATACCCGCGACCCTGCTGGGCCGGCAGGATCGACCAGCCCGCCTCGCTGATGGGCGTCCCGTCGAGGTCGGAGCCGAAGATGCCGATCATGCCGACCGGTGCCTGCCCTGGTTCAGGCACGATCGTGTACCACCACGTCCCGGCTGCGATGCTCTTGAGCCTGCGCTGGTGGATGGCAGGGATCGCATCTCGCGGCCAGGCACCGCCGAGCTCGGCCATCACCCGCTCATCCGTCTCGAGCGCCTCGGTCAGCCCTAGGTGCTCGTCCGTGTACGGCACCAACTCCATCAGAGACAAGCCCGGCCGTGAACGCGCGCCACGTGATCTCGATGACGTACGCTGCGTTCGAGGGGTGCATTGGGAGGGCATCGATGCGACCGATCGCGCGCAATCTTCACGCGGGCATCGCCTGGCTGTTGGTGGCGGTGTTGGTGATCCAGGTCTGGCTGGCCGGTCGAGGTGTGTTCGAGTCGCCGACCGTCTTCGTCACCCATCGGGACGTCGGCTACATGATCAGCATCGTTCCCATCGTGCTGCTGGTCCTCGGGTTCCTCGGCGGCATGGGTCGCCGCCCGGCGATCATGGCGGCCGTCATCTTCGGCCTCGTGATCATCCAGTCGGTGTTCGTCGTCATGAAGACATCCAGCCCGGCGATCGCGGCGCTTCACCCCGTGAACGGCTTCCTGATCCTGCTGGTGGCGATCATGCTCGCGCGCGAGTCGTGGGTGATGCGAACCGCCGCGGCTTGACTCAGGTTCGGCCCTGGCGGAACTGGGCGACAGACTTCTCGATCCGGCGTTTGCGCGTCTCCTCCGACTTCGCATCCTCGATCGACAGCGTGAACCGGCGCTTATTGCTGTACGACAAGGTGTCGAAGAACCGCTTGGCATCGGCGTCCGCCTCGAGGGCGGTGGCGAAGTCGGCGGGCAGTTCCACTTCGCGCGGTGCGGTGTCGAGCTCGAGGTCGACTTCGATCTCATCGCCCGCCTGGATGCCGGTCGCTGCTCGATGCTCGGCGGCGACGCCGAGCATGTAGGTGTCGCCGTAGACCGCGACCGTGTTGCGGTACGTGTAGCCGTTGATCGTCACCAGGACCGGGGGCCGCTTACCCTTGCCCAAGGCCTCGACCACGTCAGGCGGGACATGGAAGCCGGTGGCGGTCTTCCCGCCGAGTTCGAGCGTCGTCCTGAACCGCATCGACCGAGTATGGCATCGACCCACGGATCCGCTCGCATGACCGGCCGACCGGCCAGACAGCGCACCCTGACCTCAGGCGTGGAAGGCTTCGAGCGCCTCTCGCTCGGCCTCGACGGCCTTGCGGTCCTTCGACCGGAGCTCCTCGTACGGTTCGAGCTCGATGCGGCCGTCCCGTAGCGACCACGCGCCGGCGACGAAGCCGTCGACGAGATAGGTGCCCACGGAGAACGGGTTCTTCGTCGAGAACACCTTGGGCCGGTACGGCTCGGGCAGGAGCCCGGTCCGTCGCGCATGCACCAGCAGGTTGGCGTCCCAATGGGGCAGGAACCGGGCCGGCGCCGGCGCATCGGGATCGGGTAGCGGCTGGCCCGGCAGGTCGACCAGCTCGCGGCCGTCTTCGTCGCGGAACCGGACCAGGTCCAGTCCCTCGGCGGCTGTCTTGACGACGGTCAACGGGATACCGGACCACGACGCGACGTCGCGCCAGGCGGCCGGCCCGAACGCCCGCAGGTACGCGCGGACGATGTGCGTCAACCCGTGCGCCTCGGTCGAGTCGGGTGGGCCCACCCAGTCCGCGGCGAGCCCGAGACGGTCCGCACGGCGGCGCTCCCACGTCCCGGCCGGCGGGACCCGTACCAGATCGACCCAGAGGCCGAGCGTCCCGACGAAGCCGGTCGCCAGATCGCCAAGCTCCTTGACCGTCCGTGGACCGTCCGCGAGAGCCACGCGGATACGCGCCGCGGCAGCCTCCAGGTCCTCCTCCCCTGCCCCGGCGGCGCGGGCCCATGTCCGACGCCACTGCTCGCGGCGCGCCTCACGCACGCCGAGCGCATACGCCCAGTACTCGCGCCGCGACACGATGTGGATCGTAGTCCGCAGCAGCGTCGCCTGGATCACGCTGCGATCCTCCAGCGCGCGGGTCAGCGCATCGCGCTGGAAGTCGGCAAGGCGGGTCCACAGCCCGACATAGCCCGACGGCGCGTACTGCGTCTGCAACCCACCGACCTGCTCGACGGCCTCGGGGATGGAGAGAGACGCCCGCTCCAGCAACAGCTGGCGAGCCAGCAGGGCGCGGTTCAGGGCGCGCGGGGAGAGGGTCGGGACGGTCACGGCGCGATGATGGCAGCGCGACCCGGCGGTCGTATGCTCCGGCTATGTCGACCGATGTCCGGGCGAAGGCTGGGCTGAGCGGGATCCCATGGTCGGTCGTCGTCGCCATCGTCATCCCGCTCGCGGGCCTGGGGTTGTTGCTCGCCAGGCCGGAACTCGACCTCGAATGGGAGCATCACCCGAGCCACTTCTGGCTGGTGTTGGTCACGGCCGGGGTCAGCGTCGTCCTCGCCTACGTCACGAACGTCGCGGCCGGTCGGTTCCGAGACGCGCGCCTCGTGCTGATCTCGCTCGCGTTCATGTCGAGCGCGGGATTCCTCGGGCTGCACGCGCTCGCGACGCCGGGCGTCCTCCTGGAGCAGCCGAATGCCGGCTTCGTCATCGCCACACCGGTCGGGCTCGTGTTGGCGGCCGTGTTCGCGGCGGCGTCGGTGAGCGCCATCGCGGGGCCGCGCGCACGGACGGTCCTCCGGTTGCGGCCGGTGATGCTGGGCGGTCTGCTGGCGTCGATGGCCCTGTGGGGATTCCTCTCACTCGCGCAGCTGCCCCCGCTGGACGGGCCGCCGCCTGTGAGGGAGGGTGTCGGCCTGCTCACGGTGCTCGGTGGGGGCGCAGTCGCGCTCTATGCCTTGGCTGCGTTCCGGTCCGTGCGCCTGTATCGACAGCGCGGCGGCACGATCCTGCTGTCCGTCGCGATCGCGCTGATCCTCCTGGCGGAAGCGATGATCGCCGTCGTCCTGAGCCGGAACTGGCGGCTGAGCTGGTGGGAGTGGCACGTCCTGATGCTCGCCGCATTCGCGCTCATCGCGCTCGGCGCGCGCGAGGAGTACCGGCGGAGCGGCACGCTCACCGGAGCATTCGGCGGGCTGTACCTGGAGCAGACGCTCGCGCGCATCGACCGCTGGTACGCGGGTGCCATCACGGCGGTGGCCGATGCTGACGCGAAGGGCGGATCGGTCGATCGCGTCCTCACACAGCTGCGATCCGAGGGCGCGACCACCGACGAGGTCGCGTTGCTGGCAGGCGCGGCCAACGAGCTGCGCAGACTGGACGCCTCGTTCCAGCCCTACCTTCCATCCGTCGCCGCGGAACGTATCCGTCGGGAGGGCACCGGTGCCGCGCTGCCCGGCGAGGAGCGTGAGGTCAGCGTCGTCTTCGCAGATCTTGCGGGGTTCACGACGTTCAGCGAGACCAGGCCGCCGACCGAGGTCCTCTCGATGCTCAACGCCTTCTGGGCGGCGGTCGTGCCGGCTATCGATGGGGCCGGAGGCGCGATCGAGCATTTCGCCGGCGATGGCGTCATGGCGATCTTCAACGCCGCAGGCGACCAGCCGGACCACGCCCGACGCGCCGCGCACGCCGCGGTGTCGATCGTGGATGCCGCGCGACCGCTCGCGGCGAGCCATCCGGGCTGGCCGATCTTCCGCGTCGGCGTCAACACCGGGCGGGCCGTGGTCGGCGACGTCGGCGCGGCCGAGCGGCGCAGCTTCGCGGTCATCGGCGACACGATCAACACCGCCGCCCGGCTCATGGCGGCGGCCGAGCCCGGCCAGATCGTCGTGGGTCGCGCGACGTGGGAGTCGCTCGGGCCCGAGCGCCGCGGCGCCGAGCTCGGTCCGGTGCGGGTCAAGGGCAAACGCGATCCCGTCGACGCCTGGCGGCTCGACGGCACCTGAATCCCTGCCGCCGGGCGGCCCGGTTCCGTAGGATGAGTGCCGGCATGCCGTCACGCGCCGACCCCCGGACCGAGTACTTCCCGGGTGCCAACCCGCACCCGGTGATGCGCGTCGCCCACGACGGGATGCTGATCTACGCCAACGCGGCGAGCCAGCCGCTCCTTGAGGCGCTCGAGCTGGCGGTGAACGAGCCGGTCCCGCCGCCACTGGTTCGAGCGGATCGAGAGCGCAGATGGACCGATCGACGTGCGCGTCGGACCGCGCACGTTCGAGCTGCTCGCCGTGCGGCTGACGGATCTCGGGTTCACCAATGTGTACGGCACCGACGTCACGGCGCAACGGGCGATCACGAAGTTCCCCGACCAGAACCCGAACCCGGTCTTCCGCATGTCGATGGCAGGGGATCTCGTGTACGTCAACGCTGCCGCGCAGGAGTTGATCGCGGGCGTGGGCGGGGTGCTTGGCAGACCGTTGCCATCGCCGCTCTGTGCCGAGCTGCAGGCCGCGGCGCGCGAAGGCCAGCGGCGCACCGTGACGGTGCGCAGCCGCGGCCGCGACTACGCCTTGCTCGCTGTCGACGTGCCCGAGTTCGAATTCACCAACGTGTATGGCACCGACGTGACCGCGGTCCTGGCCCTCGAGGAGGCGAACCGCAAGAACATCGACCTGCTCCTCAACATCCTTCCGGAACCCATCGCGGATCGGCTACGGAACGGCGAGTCCCTGATCGCGGACCGCCACGAGGACGTGTCGCTCCTCTTCGCCGACATCGTCGGGTTCACCGGGATGTCGAGCACGATGGACGCTGCCGAGCTCGTCTCGCTGCTCAACGACGTGTTCGGTGTGTTCGACGGCCTTGTCGCCGCGAGCGGGCTCGAGAAGGTCAAGACGATCGGCGACGCCTACATGATCGTGGGCGGGATGCCGGTCTGGGAGCCCGACCACCTCGAGCGTCTGGCCACGCTCGCCCTGAGCATCGCGGCCGAGGTCGGCAACCACGCGCGAGCGCGACGGCTCGGCGTCGAGTTCCGCATCGGGATGCATGCGGGGCCGGTCGTCGCGGGTGTGATCGGGACCAGGAAGTTCATCTACGACCTGTGGGGCGACACGGTCAACGTGGCGTCCCGCATGGAGTCGACCGGCGTGCCCGGTCGGATCCAGGTGACCGGCGCGGTCGAACGCCGGCTCCGCGATCGGTTCGTCCTGACCTCGCGGGGCGAGATCGACGTCAAGGGCAAGGGCCCGATGGAGACCTTCTTCCTGGTCGGCGAGGCGCGGTAGCGCGCTAGAAGGTCGTCGACGGTGGCGTGCGACGCGCCGTCGTCGATGGAGGCGTATGCCCGCTCGATGATGTCGAGCACGTGGCGGGCGTGCTCGGCGGTCAGCACGGGTGTCGCCTCGCCGCGCAGGCAGTCGATGAAGTGGCGGACTCCTGTCTCGACGACGCCGCGCTCGTCGACGGGGACCTCGATGTCGTCGTGCCAGTCCTCACGGGCGGCGGGCGAGTCGTCATCGATGTAGATGCTGACCGGTGCTCCTGGGTCGTGCGACTGACCGCCGAAGCTCACGGTGGCGCGCTCGAGATGGAGCTCCAGCCACGGCGCACGCGTCGCCGCCGTGCCGAAGCTGGCGAGCAGCTGACCGAGGGCGCCGCTCGCGAACTCGAGGTTGATGAGCACGTGGTCGGGTGTCGTCACCTCGATGCGCTCGCCCGTCAACGGACCACCCCGGACGACCCGCGTCGGTACGCCGATCGTGCCCATCGCCTGTACCCGTGTCACCGGACCGAGGAGCATCGTCATGCCGTGCAGCCGGTAGACGCCATGGTCGATCACCGGTCCGACGCCCGGTCGGTAGAACGGTCGCGGATCACCGGTGTACTCGCGCCACGCCGCCGGTCCCGGATCGGCATGGTGCGCGACGACCAGCGTGGCCGCGCCATAACGCCCCGAGCGGGCGAGGTCGGCGAGCCACGCGAAGCGCTTCGTCGCCGCGACCCCGGGCGCACAGAGGAACATGACGCCACGCTGCGCCGCCGGTGGCGATCAGCCGATCCGCCTCCGCGACGGTCTTCGCGATGGGCTTCTCCGAGTAGAGGCTGACCCCGGCGTCGAGGACGGTCTGGTTCACCGCCCCATGGAGCGGTGCCGGGGCGAGATCGATGACGGCGTCCAGACCGCCGCCGGCGAGCATCGCGTCGAGGTCGTCGAAGATCGCGACGCCCGGCGACCAGCCATCGATCGCTGCCGCCGCGCGCCGCGCGGCGTCCAGGCGGGCGTCCATCAACGCCGCCACGCGAACGTCGGGCGCCAGCTCCGCGAGCGCCGGGATGTAGTGTCGGCTGGCGACGTCGCCGCAACCGACGATGCCGATCCTCAGCGGGTCCGCTGCCACGCCCTGATGGTACGCACCCGCGACCGCCTCGGCCGCGCCCTGCGGCTACGCCGCGTAGACGTCCCGCGGCTCGACTGCCTCCGGCACGCCCACCTCGATCGGGTTGTTGATCGGATCCTGGCTCCACTCGAACCAGCCACCGTCGTACACGGCGATGCGCGGCCAGTCCTGGAGGAACGCGTAGAACCACGTCTCGCTGGCACGCCAGCCAGTGCCGCAGTAGAACGCGACCCACTTGTCGGGCACGATCCCGGCCTCGGCCCAGTTGGCCGTGATCTCGGGATACGCGCGCATCGAGTTGTCGACGTTCCGGTAGTGCTGCATGTGGTAGGCGTCGCTACCGCAGTTGCCCCAGACGTCGCCCTGGATCCGTCCGGCCGGGCCGATGTAGTTGTAGCCACTCACCGCGCCGATGTGCTCGCGCCAGGTCCGGACACTCACAAGGGCAGCGGACACTGGGTCGGCGATGATCTGCTTGGCCTCGTCGATGTCGACGATGACCTCCGGGCGGACCGGGATGGCCGCCCCGAACTCGGCGACCGGGGAGGGCTCGCGAAGGATCGTCTCGACGGGATTCCCGTCACGCACCCACCAGTCATAGCCGCCGTCGAGCAACCGCACGTCCTCGACACCCGCGTAGGTCAGGATCATCAGGGCGCGCGTCGCCGCGATCTGGCCGGCTCGCCGGCCGGGCCATTTCTCGTTCGCCTGACCCTCGGTGTCACGGCCGTACACGACCACCGTGGTGTCCTTGGTGATGCCGAGCGCGCGGATGGCGGCATCGAGGACCTCCGGCGAGCGCCGGTTCCAGTCGGCCGGATCCTCGAGGGTGTTCGTATCGAGGTACAGGGCGCCCGGGATGTGCGCCTCCGCGTATTCCTCGGGGACGCCGAAGTTGACGTGGAAGAGCAGGAAGTCACCCGCCGGTGCCGCTTCGGCGCGCTCGCCCGCGAGCACCTGACGAAGCCAGTCGATGTGGACCAGCTTCTGGTATTGCGGCAGCCGATCGACCGGAAGCGTCGGATCGGCAGCCCAGGCTCCGAACCCGTCGGCGTAGATCCGCGCGTCGGTCACACCGAGCGTGGTGAGCTTGTCGACGAGCGCCACCGCATCGTCAAGGCTTGCGCCGTAGACGACCACGTCGCGGTCCGGCGCCACACCCTTGCCGGCGAGCAGCCGGGCGATCTCGGGCTCATCGACGGTCCGCAGCCAGTCGATCGGGAATGCCGACGCGCCCGGGATGTGGCCGCCGCGCGCCTCGCCGTTCAGGCGCCAGCCGTTGTAGGCCGCGAGTGGTCGCACGTCGACCAGCGTCAGCGACGCTTCGCCGAGACGATCGCGCAGCTCGCTGGTCTCGATGGTCTGGATGTCTGATCTTTCGGTCATGTGGGTCGTCCCCTCCTACTGGTGCGGGTGGTCGGAGCAACAAGAAACCCCTGCCTTGGCAGGGGTCTGGGGGCGGCACTTCCGTGCGGGATCCTAATGTCAACGCACGCCTAGCGACACCACCTGCCCTGCTCGGCAGCGGTATGACACATGCAGTGATGGTGTCGGTGCGTCATCGCCGGCGCATTGTCCACTAGTCGAGTAGGTATTGCAAGTGTCGAGGACCTTCACTGCCACTCCGTGGGAATGACCGTGGTCATCACGCCGCGGGCTCGCGTTGGATGCCACGCCGCAGTCGGGCTGGCGAGAGCGGCAGGCAGGACAGCACGAGGACGACGGCCAGAGCGACCAGCATCCAGAGGCTGGCCGAGAAGTCGCCGGTCAGGTCACGCGCGGCGCCCAGGATGACGGGCCCCACCGAGGACACGATGTACCCGCCGAGCAGCATCAGCGCGGCGACCGACCCCACCCGCGCCGGGTCGTCGGCGACGTCCAGGGGCAACGTCAGCACCAGCGGGAATACGGCCCCGAGCGAGAGGCCAAGCACCGCCACCCACGCGAATGCCAACTCGGGCGCGAGGATGATCCCGACGAGGCCGAAGACGGCGACCACCGACGAGACCAGCAACTGCGGCCGTCTCCGCCCGAGCCGATCGGCCACCAGCGGTACGCCGATCACCGTGATCAGGCCGATGCCATTGAAGACGCCGACCAATGCTCCCGCGTCCGTCGGGTTCCAGCCGCGCTCGACGAATGCGTTCGGCAACCACGACACGATCCCGTAGAAGAGCACCGACTGGAGGCCGAAGACGGCAACGAGCAGCCAACCCGTCGCATCGCTCCAGGGTAGCCGTCGGGCGCCGGTCGATCCGGCTGGCGGGCGGTCGCCGATCCCGATGAGGACCAACCAGGTCACGACCGACAGCATCGAGACGGCCGAGATGATCAGCAGCGCTCGCCGCCAGTCATCGCTGCCCGCGAGCGGGACCGCGAAGCTTGCTGCAAGCGTCGAGCCGGCGACGATGCCGCCCGCGTAGGCGCCTGTCCCGAGCGCCGGTCGTCCGGGCAACCGCTGCGACACGATCATCGATGGGATCGCACCGGCGCTGCCGATCCCGATGCCGATGCCGAGCGTCGCCAGCATCACGAGCGGGACCGACGGGGCGACCGCCCGGATGAAGCCGAAGCCGACGATCGCGACGAGGCAGGCGGCGAACGCCAGGCCCGACCCGAACCGCGCCGCCAGGCGCGGCCCGACCGGCGCGAACACCCCCATGCACAGCACCGGGATCGTCGTCAGCAGTCCGGCGATCCCGGCCGACAGCCCGAGGTCGTCGCGGATCAGTGGCAGCAGCGGCCCGATCGCGAGGATCTGCGGTCGCATCGCGAGGGAAGCCACGAACAGCCCGGCGATGACGGCCAGCGGGACCCCGGCGCGGCTCATCAGGATTCGGGGTCGCGCATCGGAGCAACTCTAGCGGCGCGAGATGGCCGGTACCGGCCGGATCGACGTACCTAGGAAGTGGCGTCCTTCTACCTTGGCATCGGCAAGCGAGCTGTGCATACTTCGACGATGGCACGCCAGCGTTCGCCGAACGGTCTTCGCGTCGGGCAAGCGGCCGAGATGCTGCAGGTGTCGGTCGATACCCTCCGGCGCTGGGAGGCGGACGGCCGCCTCAGAGTCGATCGATCCGAAGGTGGTCAGCGCGTCATCGCGATCGAGGAGGTCAGCCGCCTCCTGACGGAACGCCGTGCCACGACGTCCGACCGGCCCATCGTCGCCCAGTCCGCCCGCAACCGCTTCCGAGGCATCGTGACGCGTGTCGAGAAAGACAAGGTCGCGGCGGTCGTCGAGGTGATGGCCGGACCGCACCGCCTGGTCAGCCTGATGACGGCCGAGGCGGTCGACGAGCTGGGGCTCGCGGTCGGGGATGAGGCGATCTGCGTGGTCAAGGCGACGAACGTGATGGTGGAGGTGCCCGCAGGTGGCCGCAGCGGCGGCGGTTGACGCGCGTCCCGCCGGGCTGATCGGTGGCCGCGTCGTCATCGCGGCGGCCGTGGCGCTGGCCCTCTTCCTGGCGTTGCCGGTCCTCGCGCTGGTGATCCGGGCACTGACCGGGGGCTCCCTGGCCGGCTCGCTGGTCTCGCCCGCGGTCCTCGATGCCGTCGCCCTGAGCCTGCTGACGACGACGGTGTCGCTGGTGCTTACGGTCGCCATCGGGTTGCCGCTGGCGTTTGTCCTGGCGCGCCGTTCCTTTCCTGGCAAGCGGCTGGTCGAGGTCGTGATCGACCTCCCGATCGTGCTCCCGCCATCGGTCGCCGGCCTTGCACTGCTGCTGGTGTTCGGCCGACGGGGGTTGCTGGCCGCCCCGCTCGAGGTATTGGGCTGGACCATCTCGTTCACGACCGTGGCCGTCATCCTTGCGCAGACGTTCGTATCGGCCCCGTTCTTCGTGCGCTCGGCGCGGGCCGGTATCGCCGGTGTCGAGCGTGACCTCGAGGACGCCGCGCGCGTCGACGGCGCTTCCGAGCGCCAGGTGTTCCGGTCCGTGACGGTTCCCCTGGCATCCTCAGCGCTGGCGGCCGGCCTCGTGATGAGCTGGGCGCGGGCGCTGGGCGAGTTCGGCGCCACGATCATGTTCGCGGGCAACGTCGAGGGTCGAACCCAGACGCTGCCGCTCGTCGTGTACGCAGAGTTCGGGGCAGGCGATCTCGATGCCTCGATCGCCGCGGCGTCGATCCTCGTCCTTGCCGCGTTCGGCGTGCTCGCCGCCGTCCGCGTGTTCCATTGGGGTCGGGCGCTCGACGCCCGGGGGCTGGCCTAGGCGCGGACTCAGCGCTCGGGCGGGGTGGTGGTCTGGACCAGGTGCCCGGGCGTGTTGTGGACGGCGGGGATGCTGCCGAGGCGACCAGCCTGGTAATCGGCGACCGCCTGCAGCACTTCGTCGCGCGTGTTCATGACGAACGGGCCGAGCCACGCGACCGGCTCGCGGATCGGTCGGCCACCCAGCACCAGCACGTCCATGGTCGGGCTGCGACTCTCCTGGTGAGCGGCTGCCTCGACGGTCACGGCATCCCCAGGACCGAACACGACGAGCTGTCCTGTCCCGACCGGTCGGCGTTCGGCGCCGACCGTGCCCTGGCCGTTCATGACGTAGACCAGGGCGTTGTAGTCGGGTCGCCATGGGACGCGGAGGCGTGCGCCCGGGCTGAGCGTCGCGTGGACGAGCGTCATCGGGCTGTATGTGGAGCCGGGACCGGCGTGTCCGGCGATATCGCCGGCGATGACCCGGACGAGCGCGCCGCCATCCGGTGATGACAGGAGGGACACCTCGCTCGCGCGGATGTCCTGATAGCGCGGCGCGGCCCACTTCTGGTCGGCCGGCAGGTTGACCCACAGCTGGAAGCCGTGGAAGAGGCCGCCGCTCGCGACGAGATGGTCGGGCGGACGCTCGATGTGGAGGATCCCCGAGCCGGCCGTCATCCACTGCGTGTCGCCATTCGTGATCACGCCGCCGCCGCCGTTCGAATCGCTGTGCTCGAAGACGCCGTCGATCATGTAGGTGACGGTCTCGAACCCGCGGTGCGGATGCCATGGGGTGCCCTTCGCCTCGCCCGGCGCGTACTGGACTTCGCCCATCTGGTCGAGGTGGATGAAGGGATCGAGGTCCTCCAGCGCGACGCCTGCGAACGCGCGTCGGACCGGGAACCCCTCCCCTTCCAGGCCGTGCGGAGCGTTGGTAACGCTTCGGATCGGGCGCTCACGGGCGATCGTCGGATCCGGTTCGGGGATCCGCGGCAGGACGGACAGGTCTTCGACGACGACGGCGGGCATGGTGCTGTGGCTCCTTCGGGTGCTCAGCCTACGGTAATCCTTGGTAGTTGCGCCGTCAACCACATGCCACGGTGACCGGCCGTGCATCGGCGATTGCGTGACCGATGAGCGGTCATGCGTACGGTGCCTCCGTCCGACGACGATCCCGCCTCGATCGCCGGGGATGGAGGATCGTCGATGGACCGCCTTCGCCTGCTGGTCGCGGGTGCGTCGCTCCTGGCCGCACTGCTCATGCCGCTCGGCGTGTACGCCGCGGGTGGCCCGGCGCCTACCGAGCCATGCGTACCGGGCTCCGTCTGGGAGGACCCCTCGAGCGGTGTCAAATACCTGTGCGTCTACGACGAGGTCTACGGCGGGCCGCGCTGGGTGCTGATGTCGGGCGGCCAGCGCGGTGCGAGCGGCTTCCCGTACCGCTCCTCGACATATGGCTGCCTGCAGCTGAGCGTCGGCCTGAGCGGGCTCAACGGCAGCGGCGCGGACGCGATCGGTCGCACGTATCGGTGGCCGTGCTCGCCGATCCGTGACCGCGTGACGCAGCCCGCGGGCGAGCTTCGGAGCAGGGTCGTAGTCCAGCGCTATGGGGGCGCCGGGTGGGCCACGTGCCGGGATAGTGGCTACCTCTACAACACCTCGACGGCGTTCGGCTGGGTGGCCGGCATCGACATGGGTGGCGGCGCCGACTGCGGTGCCGGCAGCTATCGGGCCGTCGGCTATAGCTCGTTCTTCCAGGGCGGCCTGTGGCGTAGCGGGACGCTGTACACGCCGTTGCTCTGGCTGCCGTGAGGGCCGCCTTTGCGGTGATCCTCTTCGGCGTCCTGGGTGGCGTCGGTCTCGCGACCGCCGTGCTGTCGAGCGCCGGCGACCGACCCACCACGGTCGCCGCCGCACTCGGGATCGATGGGGACCCCGCGCTCGATCGGCGCCGGGCGGAGGCCGTCGCGGTCCTGACGGCCGACTGTATGCGTGAACGTGGGCTGGCATGGGTGGCAGCTCCGGAGTCGGCGCCGCAGCTCCCCGATCCGGAGCTCGACCCGGTCGCGTGGGCCAGGCGATGGGGGTTCGGCCTGTCGACCATGGTCGGCTCCGCCTTCCCCCAGGCGACCGCGGACGCGAACATGACGGCGATCGACGGGTCCGAGCCATCGGCGCGAGCGGCGTACCTGCGGGCGCTGCACGGGCAGAACGGGGCACCTGGCTGTCACGAGATCGCCACCGACGTGGTCTTCGGTTCGCGGGACCGGCTGCTGGCGCCGCTCCGGGCGGACCTCGACACGCTCGACGCGCGGATCGCGGCCGACCCCGTCACGCAACGGGCCGTCGGCGCCTGGCGGATGTGCGTCGGGCCGATCACAGCGGGACTGGCCGCCGATCGCCGATCGTTGCCAGGCGCCCTGCTCGGCCGGTTCGACGCCCGCGTCCGGAACCTGGCGGGTATGCGCTCCGTCGCTGGACTCGCCGCCGTGCAGGCCGACGAGCGACGGGTCGCGACGGTCGTGGCCGAATGTGAGCTGGCGTACGCCTCCGCCCGGGCAGCCGCGGCTGCACCGCACGAGGCGGCATTCGTCGCACAGCATGGCGAAGCCCTGATGACCATCGGGGCGGCGATCCGCGCCGCGGAGGCGGCCTTGCCGACCCTTCCGCCGGATGCGCCCTAGCTCGTGGCGGGCTGGTCCACCGACACCCAGGCGCGATCGAGCGACAGCTGGATCACGGTCGAGCGCTCCTCGGCCAATGCCTGGCGGATGGCCGGCTCGACGTCGGCGTCGCGCTCGACGCGCACGCCGCGCGCGCCGAGGCCGCGGGCGATCGCAGCGAAGTCGACGCTGCCGAGCTCGGTGGCCACGCCCTCACCCGAGCCGCGACGTGCCTGCCACATCCGGATGGTCCCGTAGCGCTCGTTGTCGAAGACGAGGACGATGATCCGGGCGCCCTCCCGGGTCGCGGTCTCGAGCTCGGCCATGGTCATCGCCATCCCGCCGTCCCCCGCCAGCGCGACCACTGGGCGATCGCGGTGGACCAGCGCAGCGGCGATCGCGGCGGGGACCGCATAGCCCATCGCGCCGGAGGTCGGCCCGACGAATGTGCCCGGGCGACGGAACCGGAAGCCGCGCCCGGCCCAGCCTGCGAAGTTGCCGGCATCGGTCGTCAGGATCGCGTCATCAGGCAGGACGCGCCGCAACGTGGTGATCACGAGACCCGGGTGCACGCCCGGACCGGTCCACTCGTCGGCATCGGCATCGACCGTCGAGGCTCGCTCCCAGGCCGAACGGTCTGCGGCGTTGTTCGCCTGTCGCGTCTTGACGAGCGCGGCGTCGAGCACCGCCTTGCCGATGAGACGTTCATTCGCGGCGCGCAGGAACGAGCGCGCGTCGGCCACCACCGTCAGGTCGGGCTGGCGCGGTCCAGCGGTCGAGCCGGGTTCGATGTCGACGTGCGCCCAGCGCGTCCCAGCCGCGGGGATCGTGTCGTCCCACGAGGTCGGCTCGCTCAAGCGGCAGCCGATGACGAGCATCGCGTCTGCGCTCTCGAGCCGCTCGCGGACGGTCGGCGCGGCTGCGAGCCCAGCCATCCCCAGGTACAGCGGGTGGTCGTTCGAGATGACGTCGGCGCGACGCCACGCGGCGACGATCGGTACCTGAAGGAGCTCGGCGAAACGCAGGAGGTCGGTCGAGGTCCGCGCGCGCAGGATCCCACCCCCTGCCAGGATGACGGGGCGCTCCGCAGACGCGAGGAGCTCGATGACCGTGCGGATGTCGCCGTCGGAGGGTCGCGCCGAGACCGGTCGCTCCACGGCGACCTGCTCGTCGCCCGGCACCTCCTCATCGAGCAGGTCCTCGGGCAGCGACAGCAGGACAGGCCCGGGACGGCCATTCATGGCCTGCCGGAGCGCCTCGCGCAGCACCGCAGCCGCCTCCGCGGCGTCGCGTGGTTCCGCCGCCCACTTGGCGAGGCCGCCGATCGTGCCGACCTGGTCGATCTCCTGGAATGCCTCGTGGCCGCGATGGGCACGTTCGACCTGGCCGACCAGCGCGAACATCGGGGTCGAATCCTGACGCGCGGTGTGGATACCGATGGCCAGGTTGGCCGAGCCGACCGCTCGGGTCCCGAGACAGGCAGCTGGGCGACCGGTCAGGTTGCCGTGTGCCTCGGCCATGAACGCCGCGCCGCCCTCGTGACGGGTGGCGACGACCCGGATCCCGGCATCGCCCAACGCATCGAGCAGGCCGAGGAACGATTCGCCCGGGACGGTAAAGGCGTAGCGGACGCCGGCGGTGCGGAGGGCGTCGGCGACCAGGCGTCCGACCGTGCGCGGGCCCCTGGGTGTGGGGGCGACCTCCTCAGGTGCAGGTTCGACAGACGCCTCGGTCGCCTCGGTCGGGCTATCCGGCCCTGCGTCGTCCTGCAGCTCGGGGTCGGCCGTCCTCGTGACGTCGTCCGTCATCCGAATGCGAGGGGGTACGCGACCGTCGACAGCACGAGACCGAGCACGATGATGACGATCACCGCGATCATGACGATCTTCGCGAACCGCGATCCAGGCAACACGTCCGGTCCCTAGCGGTAGTTCTGGAACTGCAACGGGACGGGCTCGTCGAGCTCGCGCAGCCGCGTGATCACCCGCTGGAGCTCATCCTTGCTCTTGCCCGATACGCGGACGGCGTCGCCCTGGATCTGCGACTTCACCTTCGGGAACTCGTCCCGGATGAGCTTTGTGAGGCGCTTGGCGATCTCCTCGGTCAGCCCACGCCGAAGCTTGATCTGCTGGCGCACCTTGTTGCCGCCCGCCGGCTCGACCTTGCCCCAATCGAAGATCTTGAGCGACAGGTTCCGGCGGATCGCCTTCGACTCGATGAGGTCCTTGATCGCGGCGGCCCGGTACTCATCGTCGGTCAGGAGGACGAGCTCCTCCTTGGCCTGGGTCAGCTCGACCGTGACGCCCTTGAAGTCGTAACGCTGGCCGACCTCGCGGCGTACCTGGTCGAGCGCGTTCCGTAGCTCCTGTTCATCGAAGTCGCTCACGACGTCGAACGAGATATCACCCGCCATGCATCCTCCTTGCGCTACCCGCCGCGAGGCGATTCGCGCCGGTGCCACCACTCGCGGAACCTGGCGATCCGCCCATCGTCAGCGACCTCCATCGTCAGGAAGCCTGCGAGCCTGACCCGCGCCTGATCCATCCGCTGGACATAGCTCGCGTGCCACACGGCCAGCACTGTCGGGCCGGACACCCAATGGCGCTCGACAGTGAACTCGACGTCCTGCTGCCGCTCGGATTCCTCGAGCAGGTACGCCCGCACCGCATTGTGCCCGACGATCGGCTGTTCGAATGGGTCCTCGCGGTACTCGACGTCAGCGGTGAACAGGTCGGTCCAGGCGTCGCCGTCGAAGGCCATCCACGCACGACCATAGCGCTCGAGCAGGTCCTCGCCGGCGGCGTGGTCCAGGTTCATCGTCGAAACTTCTCCTCCAGTCGTCGCAGCAGGCCGGTCGCGATCCGGTAGCTCTGGCCGCCGCCCATCACGAGGACGGCGTCTCCTGGGCGGACCTGGTCGGCCAACCGGTCGGCCGTCGCCTCCACCGAGCCGGGTGCCTCCACCGGGATGTCAGCCCGGCGCTCGGCCACGGCGGCCGCGAGTCCGCTGGACGAGGCGATCGTCGTGTCCGGATCTCGGCCGGCCCAGATGTCGGCGATCGCCACGGCGTCTGCCGTGGCAAGCGCGTCGGCGAACTCCGGGAGCAGTGCGGCCGTTCGATGGTACGTCAGCGGCTCGTAGACCGCCCACACGCGCCGGCCTGGCTCGCGTTGGCGGATGGCTGCGATCGTCGCCCGGATCGCGGTGGGGTGGTGGCCGTAGTCGTCGTAGACCACGACGTCGTTGGCTTCACCCTTCCGCTCGAGGCGTCGGCCGACGCCCGGGAACGTCTCGAGACCCCGAGCGATCGACGTCGGTGGGACACCGAGCGAGAGCGCGGCCCCCGCGACACCGAGCGCATTCGCCGCGTTGTGTCGGCCCGCGGTCGGCAGGCGGACGGTCAGCGGGACGTCGAGGCCGTCGGGGAGGTGGAGCTCGAGCATCGTCCCGTCCGGGTCTTCGGTGAGGATCCGACCCACCAGGGATCCGGGCTCCGCGCCATCCTCGCCGAGCCTGACCGGCAGCACGGCCACGCCGCCGTGCGCCAGACGTTCGACGACGGCCGCGACACCGGGGTCACCGACGTTGGCGACGACGGTCCCGCCAGCCGGCATGGCCTCCAGCCAGCGCACGAAGGCATCCTCGACCGCCATGGCGTTCGCGAATACATCGGGGTGATCCCATTCCACGCTCGTCAGCACGGCGACGGCGGGTCGATAGGCATCGAAGTTGCCGGCGTACTCGTCGGCCTCCACGACGAAGGACGCACCGCGACCGATCCGCGCCGTCGCGGGCGTGCTGCCCGTGAGGCCCGAAGGCAGCAGCGCGCCCACGAACGCTGATGGGTCGAGGCCGGCCTGCACCAAAACATGGACGAGCCAGCCTGCGGTCGTGCTCTTGCCATGCGTCCCGGCGACGGCCACGAGCGTGCGTCCCGCCGCGGCGTCGGCGATCAGCTGCTGCCACGCCTCCACAGGGATACCGCGCTCGCGCGCCGCCCGAAGCTCCGCGTTGTCCGCGTCCACCGCCGTCAGCGCCTTGGTGACCGCCAGGCGATCGGGTACCGGTGCGGTCGTGACGTGCTTCGGGTCGTGGGCAGCGGCGACCGTGACGCCTAGCTCGTCGAGCGCGGTCGTGTAGGGCGACGATCCGCCGCTATCGCACGCGGTGACGATCGCGCCTGCGGCATGGGCCAGCAGCGCCGCCGCGCTGGCACCGGCGCCGCCGGCACCGACGACGTGGATGCGCTCACCGGAGCGGATGGGGCGAGCAGCTCGGACCGCGTCGAGGCCCGCGCCGATCGCGGCGGCGTCGCGGGTCACGCCTCGGGGCCGGACAGCCTGGCCAGCACCAGGTCAAGCGCCGCCGCGGCGCTCAGTCGCTTGTTACCGGTCCGATCGCTATCCCAGACGTGTCGGCGCACGTCATCCCCATCGGCGTCGGCGACGGCGACGTACGTGAGACCGACAGGTTTGGCGGCCGTCCCGCCGTCGGGGCCGGCGACCCCGGTGACCGCCACGGCCAGATCGACCGCCAGCCGTCGCCGCGCGCCGTCGGCCATCGCTCGGGCGACCTGGGCAGACACCGCGCCATGGGCATCGAGCACATCGACAGGGACGTCGACGAGCCCTGTCTTCAAGTCGTTGCTGTAGGTCACGAACCCGCCCGCGAAGTAGTCGCTCGACCCCGGCACCTCCGTGATGAGGTGCGCGACGAGGCCGCCCGTGCATGACTCGGCCGTGCCGACCCGGATGCCCCGCTCGCGGCACACCGTCCCGACGCGCCGTGCCAGCTCGAGCAGCTCCTCGTCAGACGCTGGCACCCGTCAACGACGTTGGGTCATGACCGGTTCGTCGGGAGGAGCGAACAGCCAGGTCTCGGGGATCCCGCTGCGACCGAGCGCGCCGAGCGAGGTGCCGTTCAACGTGAACTTCGTCACGCCCGAGGAACCGGTGCGGACCTCGATGGTCTCCTTCCCTGTGAACGTCAGCTTCTTGCCGTTGCCGAGCACCTTGCCTGCGGGGCCGGTCTTGGGATCGAGCTTGCCGTCGACCCACACCTTCAGCCACGCTCGGCCGCCCTCGACGGACACGACGAGATTAACGCCCTTGAACGCAACGGTGACCGCGCGGGTCAACGACGTCGTCTTGCCCTCGGGGCTCGATGCGGTCACGGTGATCGCCCACTTGCCGGCGGTCAGCGCGAACGGCGCGTTGAACGTCCCATCCTCGCCGACCTCGACGGTGACAGGCTTGGGCTCCGCCGGGGGCGCGGGTGTCGCGCCGCTCGATGTCGTGGCCGGTCCCGTGTACGCGGCGCTCACCACGACCGAGCCAGCGTTCGTCGTGCGGCCCCGCACTGGGATCGCGCCGTTCTCGTAGGTCGCGCTGTCGGCGGGTTGCTCGACGGTCAGCGTGGGTGCCTCGACGACCCGGAACGGGACGGTGATGACGCGCTCGACCGGTGACTCGGCCACCTTGCCGGTGGCAGGGTCCGTGGCCGTGATCGTGAACAGGTTCTCGCCCCGACGCAGGTCGACCTGGAGCGTCCAGCGGCCGGCCGAATTGGCGTTCGCGCGGGCCTCGACATCGGCGGTCGTGATCGTCACAGAGCCACCCGGGATCGTGGTGCCCTCGAGGAGGTATGAGGTCGTGTCCTCGTCGACCTCCAGGACGGCCACCGCCGGGTCGCTGACGGCGATGGTCGGCGGCTTCGAGAATCGCAGCAACTGGAAGCCCAGCCAGACCATGAAGATTGCGACGAGCGCGACGAGCAACGCGAACACGATCAGGCTCGGCGAGAACGTCAGGCCACGACGCGGTGCGGCGATCGGGCGCGGGACGGCGATCACAGGCTGGGGCTCCATCGGGCTGCCCCGCTCGCGGCGCCACTGCAGCAGCACCTCGTCCGGATCGAGGCCCAGATACAGCGCGTAGTTGCGCAGAAAGCCCTTCGTGTAGACAGCGCCCGGCAGCTCACGGTAATCGCCGCGTTCGAGCGCCGCGAGATAGCGTGCTCGGATCTTGGTGTCCCGCTCGGCGCGGTACAGGTCGACACCTTTGCGTTCGCGCGCGGCAAGCAGGCGCTCGGGCAGGCCGGGTGCGCCGTCGCTGGCGGGAACCCGGGTCTCGCGCTCGGCTCCGACCGCACGTCGGACCTGATCCCTCGTCGTCACTAGGCCGTCCCGTCCTGCTCGCGCTCGAGTCCCCCACGATCGGTGGGCTCCCGCGCCGCCCGTTCGACCGCTGTCACGACAGGATACCCCAGGCCCCCGGCCCAGCCCCGTCGGGAGGATTCCCTACTCGCGTCAGTCGCCCGGATCATCGATTTCGTCCTGCGAACGGAACCAGTTCTCCGGTCCGTAGATGTGACGCGGGGTGGCCGGATTGCGCGCATCCTGGGGTCCGATGATCCCGTAGCGCTCCAGCTCGTCCATGACCCGGCTAGCACGTGCGAACCCGAGCTTCAGCTTGGTCTGGAGCATCGACGTGCTGGCACGCTGTGAGCTGGTCACCAATTCGGCGGCTGGGACCGTCATCTCGTCCACGCCGAGCTTGCGCAGCCAGGCGAACTGGCCGCCGCCGCCAGGCCCTCCCCCGTCCTCGGGATCGGCGAAGGCGAGGATGTCCTCGTCGTAGAACGTCCGGTCGCCGGTCTGCTCGAGCCAGTGCTGGGTCACCGCGCCGACCTCGTTGTCGCTCACGAACACGCCCTGCATGCGAACAGGCCGCGGAAGGTCCACAGGCTGGTAGAGCATGTCCCCGCGGCCGATGAGGTCCTCGGCACCCTGCGCGTCGAGCACGGTCCGCGAATTGACGTTCGACGCCATCGCGAATGCGATGCGTGACGGCACGTTGGCCTTGATCAGACCGGTCACGACATTGACCGATGGGCGCTGGGTCGCGAGCACCAGGTGGATGCCCACCGCACGTGCCTTCTGGGCGATCTTGACGACCGGGTCCTCGACCTTGCGGCCCTCGCGCATGATCAGGTCGGCGAGCTCATCGATGATCAGCACGATGTAGGTCATCCGCTCTCCGCCTGCCTCGCCACCGCCCTTGCCGTCGACATCGGCCCGCGCATTGAAGCCTGCGATGTTGCGCACCCCGTGGGCCGCCAGCAGCTTGTAGCGGTCCTCCATCTCGCGCACGGCCCAGTTCAGCACCGCCTTGGCCTCGCCGGGCTCGACGATGACGTGCTGGAGAAGGTGCGGCAGCCCGTTGTATGGCGCCAGCTCGACCCGCTTGAGGTCGACCAGGATGAGGCGCACCTCGTCCGGTCGCGCGCGCATCAGGAGACTCGTGATGAGCGCGTTGACGCACACGCTCTTGCCCGACCCGGTGGCGCCCGCGATGAGCAGGTGCGGCATCTTGGCCAGGTCGACCGCGTACGCCTTGCCCGACACATCGCGCCCGAGGGCGAACGTGAGCGGACTGGTGGAACCGAGCATCACGCTCTCGTCGACCAGCGGCTTGAAGCCGACCACCTCGCTGACCGAGTTCGGGATCTCGATGCCGACCACGTCCTTGCCCGGGATCGGCGCCTCGATGCGGATCGAGCGGGCGGCAAGCGCCATCGCCAGATCATCGGCGAGGGCCTCGATGCGCGACACCTTGACGTGGTGCTCGGGGCGCACCTCGTACTGGGTCACGACCGGGCCCGAGTTGACCGCCACGACCTTGGCGGGGATCGAGAAGCTGAGGAGCTTCTCCTCGATGCGCCGCTTGTTCGCCTCGTGATCGACGCCGGCGCCGACGCGCCCGGCCGCGCGAGGCTCGAGGAGGTCGATGCCGGGCAGCACCCAGTCGATCGCGTTGAGCGATTCCTGCGCGGTCGGCCGCTCAGTGGTAAGCGCCGTGGCCACGCGTGTCGTGCCGTTGCCGTTGGACAGACGCGCCGGTGCGCCGGTCGTGCCACCGTCGAGCGGTCCCGTCCAGACCGTCTGGCTGACCGGCGGCTGGTTCAGCCGCGGAGCCGGCTCATCGAGGATGCTCCGAGCCGATGCCAGGTCGTCGCCCGTCACCATGGGCACGGCGACAGGCGGCTTGGCACTCGCCGGCCGCTGCCGGCCGTTCGTAGCGGGCGGAGCGGCCTTGGCGGGTCGGGCGTCGCTGACCCGACGCATGGAGTCGGCCGTCGTCGAGCCGACCCAGCGGGCCGCTCCGGCAAGCGGCGCCACCAGTTCGCGCAGCTGGAGGTTGAACGCGAGCATGAGTCCCAGGCCGGCGATCGCACCGAGGAGCACGAACGTCCCGGGGCCGGTGAGCAGCGGCTCGAGCGTCCCGGCGAGGAACCGCCCGATCCGGCCACCGCCGCGCTCGGTCTCGAACAGCTCCAGCTTGAGGACCTCGAACGCCCCGAGGCTCGCGACATAGGCGATGGCCAGGCCGGCGATCGTCATCCCCCAGCCGGAGCCGGGCTGGCGGCCCGGTCCCCCGGCCACGTACCACCCACCGCCGAGCAGCAGGAACGGCAGCAGCCAGCGGCCGGTCTCGAACCACGGGGCGATGGAATCGCGCCACCAGTCGGTCAGGGCGCCCTGGCCGGGGAGGATCAGCGCGATCAACGTGATCGCGCCGAGCGCCATCATCGCCGTGCCGACGATCGAGCGGACGACCTCGGGCGTGAAGATCCGCGCGAGATCCCGCGAGATCCGCCGACGCGCGCTCGGGCCGGGGCGGGCTCTCGGGGAGCGACGGGGCTTGGCCACGCTCAGACCTCGACCACGACCGGGAAGACCATCGGCCGGCGTTTGGTCTGCTCGTAGAGGAACGTCGAGAGGCTGTCCTTGATCTGGCTCTTGAGCAGGCCGATCTCGCTGATATGGTCGCCCGGCGTGTCGATCGCGGCGATGACCCGCTCGACCGCCTCGTCGAGGCGCGGATCCTGCTCGTTCATGTGGACGAACCCACGCGTCACGATCTCCGGCCGACCGACGACCGAGCCGGTCTGCTTGTCGACCGTGACGACGATCATGAAGATCCCGTCGTTCGCCAGCGACCGCCGGTCGCGCAGCACGACCTCGCCGACGTCGCCGACCGACAACCCGTCGACGAAGACGTAACCCGCTGTGACCGGGCTCCCGCGGCGGGCGGACCCGTCGGCGAACAGCTCGATCGGCGTGCCGTTCTCGATGATGAAGACGTTCGCTGGGTCCACGCCAGTCTCGGTCGCGAGCCGGCCATGCTGGACCTGCATCCGGAACTCGCCGTGGATCGGGATGAAGTACTTCGGCTTGGTCAGGCCGAGCATCAGCTTGAGCTCCTCCTGGCTCGCGTGGCCGGAGACGTGGGCGCGCTTGATCGTGTGGTAGTACACGTTGGCGCCCGCCTTGAACAGGTTGTCGATGGTCCGCGAGACGTACTCCTCGTTGCCGGGGATCGGGCTGGCGCTCACGATCACGGTGTCGCCAGGCTGGATCTCGACGAAGCGGTGGTCGCGGTTGGCCATCCGGGCGAGCCCGGCCATCGGCTCGCCCTGGGCGCCGGTGGTGGCGATCACGAGCTGGCCGTCGGCGTGGTCCTTGATGCGGTCCTTCGAGATGATCCGGGAGGGCTCGTAGGTCAGATAGCCGAGATCCGTGGCGATCTTGAAGTTCTGCTCCATCGAGCGGCCGATCACCGCGACGCTGCGCTTCATGTCCGCCGCGGCGTCGAGGACCTGCTGGATGCGCGCGATGTTGCTGGCGAACGTGGCGACGATCACCCGCCCCTCGAGCGGCTCCATGATCTCGCGGAATGCCTCTCCGACCGTCCGTTCGGACGGGGTGTAGCCGGGGTTCTCGGCTCGGGTCGAGTCGGACAGGAGGCATACGACGCCCTCTGCTCCCATCCGGGCGAGGATCGCGAAGTCCGACAGCTTGCCGTCGACCGGGGTGTGGTCGAACTTGAAGTCGCCGGTATGGACGATGGTCCCGACCGGCGTCCGCAGCGCGATCCCCATCGCGTCCGGGATGGAATGGCCGACCCGGAACGGGATGACGTGGAACGGCCCGACGTCGATCTCGTCGCCCGGCTCGAGCGCGAGCACCGGGTTGTTGTGGAGCTTGTGCTCCTTGATCTTGTTGCCGAGCAGGCCACGGGCCAGCGTGCTGGCGTAAACCGGTACGCCCGGGAACTCCGGCAGCACGTACGGCAGCGCGCCCACGTGGTCCTCGTGGGCATGGGTGATCAGGAACGCGCGGACCTTGTCGCGGTTCTCCTTGAGGTACGTAACGTCGGGGATGACGAGGTCGATGCCGAACATCTCCTCGTCCGGGAACATGAGCCCGCAGTCGATCACGACGATGTCATCGCCGTACTCGAATACGTACATGTTCTTGCCGATCTCCCCCACCCCGCCGAGCGGGATGATGCGGAGCGGAATGTCTGGGTTGATAGGGGGCATGTGGTTCCTGTGTGCGTTGATCAGAAGAAGGTGAGTTGGTCGGTGTCCTGTGCGACCTCGGCCTCGGGCGCGCCGACGGCAGTCAGGGACGTTGGCGCGGGGTCGACGGGCGCGGGCGCGGCTGCGCTCTCTCTCGCCGTCCGCTGCTGCGCGCGGCGTCGCTCTCGAGCGGTGGTCAGCACGGCCGGGATCCTCGCCACGTCCTCGTAGCTCTCCCGCTCGATCGCCGGCGTTCGGAGCGCGGCGGCGGGGTGATACATGGCGAAGACGGTGGCATCCCGTGCGCCCGTGGATGGATCGGCGGGCCGGACCGTGCCGTGCGCCTGCGAGATGCGGGCACCGGGCATGAACCTCCCCATCGAGTGGCGTCCGAGCGTCGCGATCACCGCCGGATCGAGCACCTCGAGCTGGCGCCGCAGGTACGGGGCGCAGGCTTCGACCTCATCCGGTTCCGGATCGCGGTTGCCGGGCGGCCGGCACTTGACGATGTTGGTGATGAACACGTCGTCACGGGTCCAGCCGATGTGGCCGAGCAGGTTCACCAGCAGCCCGCCGGCGCGACCGACGAACGGCCGGCCCTCGCGGTCCTCGTTCTGACCGGGGCCTTCGCCGACGAACACGACCTCGGTCGACGGATCGCCCTCTCCGGGGACCGCGTGTGTTCTCGTGGCATGCAGGCGGCAGCGGGTGCAGTCGCGGACCTCCGCCGCGATCGCCTCGAGCGCCGCACGGCGCTCGGCATCGGTCACGCCGGAGATCCGGCCGCGTCCCGTGTCGCGGCGGCCCTGACCCACCCGCGCTCGACCAGTAGCTCAGCCAGCTGGACCGCGTTGGTGGCGGCTCCCTTGCGGAGGTTGTCGCTGACGACCCAGAACGCGAGGCCCCGACCGTCATCGATCGATGGATCCTGGCGGACCCGCCCGACGTAGACCTCGTCCGATCCTGCAGCGTCGGTCGCGAGAGGGTAGGTCGAGGTCGATGGGTCGTCGCGGACGACGACGCCGGGGACGGCGGCGAAGAGGGTCCGGGCGCGGTCCGGGGTGATGGGGTCGACGGTCTCGACGTGGACCGCCTCAGAATGTGCGACGAAGACCGGGACCCGCACGGCCGTACTGGAGATGCGCAGATCCGGCAGGTGAAGGATCTTGCGACTCTCGGTGACGACCTTCCACTCCTCCTTGGTGTAGCCGTTGTCGAGGAAGACATCGACCTGCGGGAGGGCGTTGAACGCGATCTGATGCGGGTAGACGGTCTTCTCGAGCGGCTGGTCGGCGACATAGGCCTCGACCTGGCGCTGGAGCTCGGTGATCGCCTTGGCGCCGGTCCCCGAGACGGCCTGGTAGGTGTCGACCACGACGCGCTCAAGGCCGACCGAATCACGCAGTGCCATCAGCACCGGGACGAGCTGCATCGTGGAGCAGTTCGGATTGGCGACGATGCCCTCGTGCCACGCGAGGTCGTCCGGGTTGACCTGGCTCACGACGAGCGGCACGGCCGGGTCCATGCGCCAGGCGCTGGAGTTGTCGATGACAGTGGCGCCGCGCTTGACGGCTTCGGGGGCGAGTGCCTTGGACGTGTCACCGCCGGCGGAGAAGAGGGCGATGTCGACGCCGTCGAACGCCTCGGGCGTGGCTTCGTGGACGGGGTGCAGCGTGCCCTGGACGTCGAGCTCGCGGCCGGCGCTGCGGGCGCTCGCGAGCAGCCGCAACTCGCCGAACGGGAACTCCCGCTCGAGCAGCATCCGGATCATGGTGCCGCCGACGACGCCGGTCGCGCCGACGACCGCGACCGTGAGTGGCTTGGTGGTCACCGAGGGCATGGCTCCGCTGTGGTCTTGATCACGTCGGGCACGGCGGGAGTATAGCAGCGGGTCCGTCCCGGCCCACCTTCCCACCCGCATCCCGGGAGTAGCATGTCGGCGCGGATGGCTCGACCGACGACCCCAGAGGAGGCGATGCGTGGGTTCCTTTCCGGCGAGGACCCTGGTCTTGCTCGCTCGCGCCGCCTGTTCCGGCGCCTGCCGAGCTCGCCCCACTGCAAGCTGTGCGCCGCGCCGTTCGAGGGTCCTGGCGGCGCGGTCTTGCGGCATGTCGGCTTCGGGCGTTTCGCGGGTAACCCGGCCATCTGCAATCTATGCATCAAGGGCCTGAACAAGATCGGTGTCTACGGTGCCGAGATCCCCGTCAGTCTCCTTTTCGCCGATATCCGCGGCTCGACGGGCATCGGCGAGCGCTTTAGTCCCACGGAATTCCGCGCCTTCCTCGACCGCTTCTATCGGATCTCGTCGGGTGCCATCCTCGACAACGACGGGCTCGTGGACAAGTTCGTGGGTGACGAGGTCATCGGTCTGTTCTTCGTCGGCGTGAGTGGCCAACAGCATGCAGCGGCAGCCATCCGCGCCGCTCGTGCGCTGCTCGACGGGGTCGGTCGAGCTGATGCGACGACGAGGGGGGCCATCCCCGTCGGCGCGGCCGTCCACACCGGTGACGCCTTCGTCGGCTCGACGGGAGCGGAGGGGGCGGTCACCGACTTCACTGCGCTCGGCGATGTCGTGAATACGACGGCACGACTGGCCAGCGAAGCGGTCACCGGCGAGCTCTTGATCTCGGAGGCTGCCGCGGAAGCGGCCGGGATCCAGCCCGAGGCGCAGGCCCGGAGGACGATCATCGTCCGCGGCAGGTCAGAACCCATCACGATCTACTCGATTACCGCCGAGCCTCGTCCGCGCTAGGACCGGCTCCTCGCTCCCCGGTTGCGCGACCGCAAGCGACCGGCCGGGCCCGAAGGGCGCCGACCGGTCGATCCAGAAGGTCTGGCGGGCGGGAACGTCAGCTCCCGACCGGCTCCTTGGCCAAGTGGCGCTGCATCGCGGCCTTGCGCGACAGGTTGACGCGGCCCTGGCGGTCGATCTCGGTCACGACGACCATCACCTCATCGCCGACGGACACGACGTCCTCGACGGTCGGCACGTGGTAGTCGGCGAGCTCGCCGATGCGGACCAGGCCCTCCTTGCCGGGCAGGATCTCGACGAAGGCGCCGAAGCCCATGATCCGGGTGACCTTGCCGAGGTACAGCGCGCCGATCTCGACCTCGCGGGTGAGCGACTCGATCCACTGGATCGCCTTGCGCGAGTTCTCGCCGGAGACGGCCGCGATCTCCACGGTGCCGTCGTCCTCGACGTTGATCTCGGTCTGGGTCTCTTCCTGGATCTTGCGGATCATCGAGCCACCCTTGCCGATGATGTCGCGGATCTTCTCGGGGTTGATCTTGATCGTGATGATGCGCGGCGCGAAGTCGCTCATCTCCACGCGGGCCTCGGGCAGCACGGCGGTCATCTTGTCGAGGATCTCGAGCCGAGCCGCGAGGGCCTGCTTGAGTCCGTCGCGGATGATCGCCTCGCTGATCCCCTGGACCTTGATGTCCATCTGCAGGGCGGTCACGCCGTCCCGCGTTCCGGTCACCTTGAAGTCCATGTCCCCGATCGAGTCCTCCTTGCCGAGGATGTCGGTGAGGACGACGAAGCGGCCGTCGGGCTCGCTGATCAGGCCCATCGCCGCGCCGGCCACCGGTGCCTTGATCGGCACGCCGGCGTCCATCAGGGCGAGTGTGGATCCACAGGTCGAGGCCATCGAGGTCGAACCGTTCGAGGTCACGCACTCGCTCACGAGTCGGATGACGTACGGGAACTCCTCGTGGTCAGGGAGTACCGGCACGAGGGCCCGCTCCGCGAGATGGCCGTGGCCGATGTCGCGACGGCTGGGCCCACGCATCGGCTTGTTCTCGCCCGTGCTGTACGGCGGGAAGTTGTAGTGGTGGAGGTAGCGCTTCTCGGTCTCCGGGCTGATCGTGTCGATCCGCTGGACGTCCGAGGACGAGCCGAGCGTGGCGACGGTCAAGGCCTGGGTGTCCCCACGCGTGAACAGACCGGAGCCATGGGCTCGCGGCACGAGTCCGACCTCGACGCTGATCGGACGGATGTCCGTCAGGCCGCGGCCGTCGATGCGGATGCCCTCGTCGAGGACGAGTTGTCGGACCGTCTTCTTCTGGACGAGGCTGAACAGGTTCTTGCTGACTCGCGCCTCGCGGCGAGCGGCTTCCAGCAGGCTGGCAGTGTCGCCACCGTTCCGCTGGGCACGGACGCCGTCGGCGATCGCCGTGCGCAGGGCCGAGATCCGACCCGGCAGGTCGTTCGCGAACCAGATCACCAGGTTGGCGGTCGCTTCGGCGTCCGGCAGGGCTCGATGGCTCTGGCTCAGCTCGACACCGAAGAAGCGCGCCAGGTCTCCGAGCTTGTATGACTCGGCGCCCGGATAGCCCTCGCGGGCGATGACCAGGGTGTCGAGATACGTGCCGGGCTCGAACCGGAAGCCGTCGCCCTTGGCGTCCTCGATGAAGGCCAGGTCGAACCCGACGTTGTGACCCACGATCTTCGCGTCGCCCACGAACGCGAGCAGCTGGTCCGCCGCTTCGCGCGCGGTCGGCGCACCCTGGACGTCCTTGTCGGTGATGCCGTGCATCTGGTTGCCGACGATCGGCCGGCCGGGGTTCACGAACGTCGACCAGCGGTCGACGATCTCGGTGCCCTTGACCTTGACCGCAGCGACCTCGAGGAGGTCGGACATCTTGGGATCGGTGCCGGTCGTCTCGACGTCGAGGACGACGAGCTCGCGCTTCTCGTCCGTCGCGCTGGCGAAGGCCAGCACCGAGCCCGTGGTCGGCTCGAGGTACGGGATGCGCTTCGCCTTGCCGACGGCCTTCTGGATCTCTTCCTGCAGATCGACGATCGGCTGCAGCGACCGGTGACCGAACAGGATGGCCTCGGCCATCACGTCCTCGGGCAGGAGCTTGGCGCCGGCCTCGACCATCATGATCGCGTCCCGCGTGCCTGCGACGATCAGATCGAGCTCCGAATCGGCGAGCTGGCTGAACGTCGGGTTGACGACGAATTCGCCGCCGATCCGACCGACGCGCACCGAAGCGACAGGGCCGTTGAACGGGATCTCGCTGATGGTCAGGGCCGTCGACGCCGCGATCGTGCCGATGACGTCAGGGAGATTCTCCTGGTCGGTCGAGAGAACCGTGATGACCAGCTGGACGTCGTCCTTGTAGCCCTCGGGGAAGAGCGGGCGGATCGGCCGGTCCGTCTGCCGAGCGGCGAGGATCGCGTTCTCCGAGGGACGGGCCTCGCGCTTGATGAAGCCCCCCGGGATCTTGCCCGCGGCGTACATGCGCTCTTCGAAATCGACCGTGAGCGGGAAGAAGTCGAGCCCGGGGCGGGGCTCGGAGCGGTTGGCGGTGCCGAGCACCATGGTGTCGCCGTAGCGGACGGTGACGGAACCGCCGGCGAGCCGTGCAAGCTTGCCGGTTTCGATGGTCAGCGTGCGACCACCAAGCTGTGTCTCGAACGTCTGAGACAAGGGAATCGATCCTCCTTGGTCGTGGAGGAGAAGACGACCCGCGGGCGGGTCAGCCTGCCTCGCAGCCGGCGCCGTGTGTGCGAGGACCCCGAGCGGTCTGCTCGAGGTCCGTCAGCGGCGACGCTAGCGGCGGAGTCCGAGCCGTCCGATGACGGTCCGGTAGCGCGCGCTGTCCTTCTTCATCAAGTACGCGAGAAGGCGGCGGCGCTGGCCGACGAGCTTGAGGAGGCCGCGACGCGAATGGTTGTCCTTGGGAAAGCTTCGGAGATGGTCCGTCAGGTCCTTGATCCGCTCTGTCAAGAGCGCGACCTGGACCTCCGGCGAGCCGGTATCGCCATCTTGTGTGGCGTATCCGGTGATGATCTCCTGCTTTAGTTCCCGCGCGAGCGGCACTCGGTCCTCCGACACGATCTGTTTTGCTTATACCTTCCTGTATGACCGGCGGATGGTAGCAGAGCGGCCCCGAACGCGCCATCGGTCCGCATCTTCCGGATCGCGGAACGACCTCCGCTGGCCGCGCGTCGCCCCTTGGGTGCAACGCGCTTCCGAACGATCGGTGAGGCGACTACGGCTCGCATCCGGGTGCCGATTCCCTTGCGTGTCAGTCGTCGGAGCGATGAGCCGCGCGCGATCGGCTTCGAATGGGATCTTCCGAGTCGCCTGAGCGATGAGCCGCAAGGAGACGCCCAACCCGACGGCTCGACGGGCTGACCGCCGGCCCTGCGGGCTATGCTCCCTCAATGCCGCGCCTGACCAGGATCTACACGAAGACCGGCGACGAGGGGATGACCGGGCTGGGCGGCGGGCGCCGCGTGCCCAAGGATTCGCCCCGAGTGCGAGCCTACGGCACGGTCGACGAACTGAATTCGGCGATCGGGGTGGCGCTCGCGCTCGGCCTGAGCGAGCGGCTCACGACCGAGTTCGCGACCATCCAGAACGAGTTGTTCGACCTCGGCTCGGACCTGTGCTGGCCCGAGGACGACGAGCGTCGCGGCCGGATCCCGACCGTGCAGCCAAAGCATGTCGATCGACTCGAGCGGTTGATCGACGAGCTGAACGAGGTGGTCGGTCCGCTGACGAACTTCCTGCTGCCGGGCGGTGCGCCGGGGGCCGCACAGCTCCACCTGGCCCGCACGATCTGCCGCCGCGCGGAGCGCGAGACGATCACGCTGTCGCACGAGGAGCCGATCGGGGAACTGGTGCTTCCCTATCTGAACCGGCTCTCGGACGCCCTCTTTGTGATGGCGCGCTTCGAGAACCACGAGCGGGGTGTCGCAGAACCGCTCTGGCAGCCCGGCCTGTAGCCGCGCGCGATCAGGACGCGGCGAGGATCGGGTAGCAGAACTCGGCGTCGACCAGCGGGTCGCCTGGGTCGATCGCCTCAGGGTCGAACGGCGAGCGGAACGTGAAGGCGGCAGGCGTCGGTCCATCCCGGCGCAGCCGCTCGATCCGCGCGAGCGCTTCCTCGACCGTCGGTGTATGGCCCGCCGGCACCCACCACAGGACCAGGTGCGACGTGGCCAGCTGCTCGAACCACGCGCGGCGCTGGCGCAAGACCTGGACGTGGGCCGTCGTGTACACGAATGCGCGCAGCGCCTCGAGCGACGACCACACGCTCATGTTGATCAGGAACAGGTCGTCGTCGGTCGGTCGGATCGAGGTCGCATCGCCGGCATCGGTCTGCAGCCGCCAGACGAAGCCAGGGTGCTCGTCTGCGAGCGCATTGATCGGCTCGAGGGCGGCCACGAACCCAGCCAGCGTCTCGGACTGGAGCGGTGCCACCAGGCGCCCGACGTTGAGCTGGGCCAGGTGCCAGGGTCGATCCGTCATGCCAGGAACTCCAGGCGAACTGGTCCATCCTCCATCGGCACGTGCAGCCGGACCGTACCATCCCGGACGGTGGCGTCGGCGGGTCGTCCGTCCACGCGACACGCGTAGTTGCCATCGGGTGGCATGGCCATGGGCCAGTCGAAGACCGCCGAGCCGCCCCGGAGCTCGCCCTGGAGCCCGACTGGTCGACCGAGCAGGCGCTGCGCCGCCGCAAGATCGCCACGCCCGATCGCCTTGCGGATCTCAGAGCTGCTCACCGGAGCACCGTCGAGGCTGAATGGCTGGATGACCACCACGTCGAAGCCCTCCGCCTGACCCAGCGCCCCGACCGCTTCCGCGGTGCCTCGTCGCTCGAACCCGAACGCAGCGTCCGGCGTCATCAGCAGGCCGGCGAGATCGGTACCCAGCCGGATCGTGGCGATGAAGTCGTCGTACGTCGTCCGGCGCACGGCCTCGTCGAAATGCTGTACGACCGTGACATCCACCCCGGCGGCCGCAAGACGGTCCAGCCGCTCATCGGGATGGAGCAGCAACGGTGGCGCCGATCCCGTCAGCACCTCGTCGGGATGATGGTCGAACGTGATGACGCACGGTCGGGCATCACGGGCGAGCGCCTCCCGGACGAGGTGATCGAGCAGGTAGACATGTCCGCGATGCAGTCCGTCGAACACGCCGACGACAGCGAAGATCGGGCCATCCGCGGGCCGGAGCGCCTCGACGCCGGCGACGGTCTCCATCAGCGACCCGCTGGGGCGCTCACCGGCGCGTCGATCCGCGTCTCCGCCGACACCAGCACCTTGTCCGGCGCAAGGCGGCCCGGTCCGGCCGGGATCGCGATCGCGACCAGCGAGCCGTCCGGTCCGCGCAGTCGGTAATGCTCGTGGCCGGCTGGCACATGGGCGGTCGGCCGAACGAACTGTCCGCGAGCCACCGAGGCGACCTCGTCCGGCGTGAGATCGATGCTGGGGAAGCGGTCCAAGCCGGTGTCGACCGGCCGGAGCAGCGTAGCCAGCGACTCGGGGCCGTCCGCCGCGGCTGCGCGCACGCGGTCGAGCGGGATCGCGTCGGCCTCAGTGAACAGCCCCGCGGCGGTTCGTCGCAGCGCCCCGAGATATGCCGCGCTCCCGAGGTGTTCCCCGAGGTCGCGGGCGAGTGCCCTGATGTATGTGCCGGCGGAGCACATCACGTCGACGATCGCGATCGCCCGGTCGGGCTCGCTGTCGTCCCATGCGACGAGCGAGAGCGACTCGATCGTCACCTCGCGCTCCTTCAGCTCGACGGTGCCGCCAGCGCGCGCCACCGCGTAGGCTCGCCGCCCACCGACCTTGATCGCAGAGAAGTCGGGCGGTCGCTGGGAGATCGTGCCGGTGAACGCGGGCAGGGCCGACTCGACCGCGTCGCGGCTCGGGGCCGCACCGGTCGCCGGCGTCATCTCACCCTCGAGGTCGTCGGTCGTCGACGACGCGCCGAAGCAGATCGTCGCCCGATAGGCCTTCCGATCGGCAAGGTGGAACTCGACGACGCGGGTCGCGCGGCCGAGGAAGATCGGTAGGACGCCCGATGCGAAGGGATCGAGCGTCCCGCCGTGCCCGACCCGTTTGGTCGCAGCCAGGCGCCGGACCAGGCCGACGATGTCGTGGGATGTGGGCCCGATCGGCTTGTCGACGACGAGGATCCCGTCCAGGCCCGGCCCGAGCGACGAGCGGGCCATGTCAGCGGGCGACGGCCGCGGCCGCCTTCCGTGCCTCCGCGAGCACGGCCTCGCGGGCCTTGTCCAGCGGCAGGGGCACGGTCGCGCCGGCGGCGCGTGCATGGCCACCCCCGCCGAACACGCCGGTCAGCGCCGTCGCATCGACGCCACCGGGCTTGGTGCGGACGCTGATCCGTGTCGCCTCCCCGGCCTCCTTGAACAGGATCGCCACCTCGGCCTCCTCAGCCTGGGCAAGGAGGTCGATAATCCCCTCGGCGTGGGGTGGTTGCGTCCCGGTCGCCGAGAGGTCGGCGTCGAGCAGCGTGGACGCGACGACGAGCCCGCCGTCGTAGGTCTCCAGCCGGCCAAGGACCCGGCCGAAGAGCAGCAGCTGTGCGGCGGGCTTGGATCGATAGAGACGTCGCGAGATGTCGGACAGCGGCGCGCCCGCCTCGACCAGAGCGGCGGAGACCGCCAGGGTCGTGGGCGTGGCGTTCGGGTGAGCGAAGGTCGCGGTGTCCATCACGATGCCGGCCATCAGGGCAGCGGCGAGGGCGCCATCGGCCATGTCGAGCGGGATCCCGAGCCGGAGGGCGAGCAGCGTGACCATCTCGCAGGTCGCCGCGGCCGCCGGCTCGATCCAGTCCCCATCCGCGACCGCGTCGTTGGACGCGTGGTGGTCGATGACCACACGCGGGAGCCGCTCGAACAGCTCGCGGTGGCGCTCGCCGACGGCGCCGACCCGCTCCAGGGTCGCGCAGTCGGAGACGACGAGAAGGTCGTACGCGACGGCCGGATCGGGATCGGTGCGAAAGCGCTCGATACCCTCGAGGAAGTCGTACAGCGGTGGGACCGGGTCGGTGCAGACTGGATCGACGGCGGCTCCCAGAACCTCGCCGATCCGGACGATGCCCAGCGTCGCGCCGACCGTGTCCGCATCGGGGTTCTCATGGCCCACCGCGAGGATCCGTCGTGCTCCCTTCAACCGGTCGACGACGACCGTTGGGACCGCCGCGACGTCGGCCGCCAGGTCGATCGTCATCGGCGCTTGCGGGTCGACGGTCTCGCGGACGGCCTGCCACGCCGTCGGCGCGGCACCGGCGGGATCACCGCCGAGGGCGGCTCTTCCGCGTCTTCCTCGTGATGGACGCGGGCGACCGGTGTCGGCAATGTCTCGCCCAGCGGCTGGTCGGTCTCGCGTGCGACACCCTCTCGCAGCTCGTCGAGCAGATGCATCACCCGCGTGCCACGCTCGGCGGTGTCGTCGAGCTCGACATGTAGATCGGGGATCCGCTTCAGGCGGAGCGTCCGCCCCAGCTCGCGTCGGACGAACGGCATCGCGCGGCCCAGCGCCGCGATCGTCTGTGAGCGCTCCTTCGGCTGGCCGATGACGCTCACCCACACCTTCGCGTGGCGCAGGTCAGGCGTGGTCTCGACCTTCGTGATGGTTGCGAACCCGATGCGCGGATCCGCGACCTCACGCGTCACGATGCTGCCGATCTCCTGCCGCAGCAGCTCGTCGATGCGGTCAGTACGCTGGCTCACCCGGCATCACGCGGTCGCGACGCGACTGATCGTCTGAGTCGTGAAGCACTCGATCACGTCGCCCTCTTCCAGATCGGTGAACGACGCCAGGCCGATACCGCACTCGTAGTTGGTCTGCACTTCGCGAACGTCATCGCGGAACCGTCGCAGCGACTCGATCCGGTCGGTCGCGATGACCTTGCCACTGCGGTAGACGCGTGCCCCACCGCGCACGATCCGCCCGTCAGTGACGTACGAACCGGCGATGACGGTGTTCTTGCCGACGCGAATGACCTGGCGGACCTCGGCTCGGCCCTCGACGACCTCGACCACCTCCGGCTCGAGCAGGCCCTTGAGCGCCGCATCGATGTCGTCGGTGAGCTTGTAGATGATGTCGTACAGCCGGACGTCGACCCCTTCGGCCTCCGCAGCTCGCCGAGCCGTGTCGGTGATCGACGTGCTGAAGCCGACCACGATCGCGTTCGACGCGGCCGCCAGCATGATGTCGTTGTCCGTGATGTCGCCGGCCCCCTCGTGCAGCACGTTGATCCGGACCTCGTCCTGATCGAGCTGCTCGAGCGCGTGGGTGATCGCGCCGAGCGAGCCCGACACGTCGGATTTGAGGATGATCCGCAGCTCCTTGGCCTGGCCGGCCTGAATTTGCCGATAGAGGTCCTCGAGCGTGGCCCGGCCGCTGCCGTCGCCACCTTTGCTCGCGACCTCCGTCCTGCGCAGCTCGACCGCTGTCCGGGCGGCCTTGTCGTCGGTGACGACCCGCAGGATGTCGCCCGCTTCCGGCACTTCGGACAGTCCCAGTACCACGACGGCGCTGGCCGGTCCGGCCTGCTTCACGCGCTTGCCGCGGTCGTTCTCGAGCGCGCGGACGCGCCCGAACGTCTCGCCGACGACGATGATGTCGCCGACCTTGAGCGTGCCGGTCTGGACGAGGGCCGTCGCGACCGCCCCACGGTTCTTGTCGAGCTGGGCCTCCACGATCGTGCCGATAGCCGGCCGATCCGGGTTCGCGGTCAGCTCCTGGAGATCGCTGACGAGCAGCACCATCTCGATGAGCTCGTTCAGCCCCTCGCGGCTCTTGGCAGACACCGGCACGAGCGGCACTTCGCCGCCGTACTCCTCGATGACGATGCCGGCTTCTGTCAGCTCGGTCTTCACGCGGGTCGGGTCCGCGTCGGGCTTGTCGATCTTGTTGAGCGCGATGATGATCGGCACCTTGGCCGCCTTGGCGTGGCTGATCGCCTCGAGCGTCTGGGGCATCACGCCGTCATCGGCCGCCACCACGATGATCGCGATGTCGGTGACACGCGCGCCGCGGGCACGCATCGCCGTAAACGCCTCGTGGCCGGGGGTGTCGAGGAAGACGACGCGCTTGTCGTCGTGGACGACCTCGGACGCGCCGATGTGCTGGGTGATCCCGCCCCGCTCCCCTGCCGCCACCTCGGTCGACCGGAGCGCGTCGAGCAGGCTGGTCTTGCCGTGGTCGACATGGCCCATCACGGTGACGATCGGGGCGCGCGGCTCGAGCTTCTTGGGATCGTCCTCCTCGAACAGGACCTCCTTGGTCGCCTCGGGCGCGGCGCCGTCGGTCTCACCCTCCGGCCCGGTGCCGTTCGTCGAAGCGGCAACCGCCTCGGCGACTTCGTACCCGAGTTCGGATGCGACCAGGGACGCTGTGTCGCGGTCGATGAGCTGGTTGATGGTCGCGAAGATGCCGCTCTTGATCAACTCGCGGATCACGTCGGCGACGTTGACCGCGAGCAGGTCGGCAAGCTCCTTGACGGTGATGGTGCCGGGCAGCTCGATCGCCCCGCGCTCGCGCGGATCGACGACCTGGACCTGCGAGGCGAACGCGTTGTCGCGACGCGGCGGCTTGCGCGGCCCGCGTCGGCCGCGGGTGCCGCTCCTACTCCTGGCCAATGGGCCCTCCTTCGGTAGTAAGCATGTTGGTGGCCCCCGGATCGACGCTCGCGAGGAACGCCGCCGGAAGCGGGGTCTCGAGCGCCCGACTCAGGGCGCCCTTCTTGATAGCGATGGACAGGCAGTCCGTATCAGGGCAGACGTACGCGCCACGCCCGGCCAGCCGGCCGGTCGGATCGACGACGACGTCACCAGCCGGTGTGCGCACGATCCGTTGCAGCTCGCGTTTCGCCCGCGGCGTGCGGCACGCAACGCACGTCCGCGTCGGGACGTGGCGTGGCGCGGCGGCCTTCGCCGAGCGCTGCGCCGGGGCGGTTACGACGTCACCTCGGCCGGCGGTGATTCGGCGACCGGCGCCTCCGGCGCCTCGGCGACAGGTCCTTCGGACGCTTCGGTCGTGGCTCTCCGCGGCGCAGCCGCGGCCTTCTTCGTGGCTCGCTTCGGCTTCGCAGGAGCCTCGGCGGCGACGCCATCGGTCGCTTCGGTCGTGGCGGCGGCAGCCACCTTGGTGGTTCGCTTGGGCTTCGCCGGCGCGGGCTCGTCGGTCGTGGCGGCGGCAGTCGCCTTCTTGGTGGTCCGCTTGGGCTTCGCCGGCGCAGGCGCGTCGGTCGCGGCCTCTCCGGGCGTGACGGTCGGCTCGGCTTCCGACGGTGCGGCAGGCGCCTCACCGGCAGCGGCGGCTGGAGCCTCCGCCGCAACGGGCTGCGTGGCCTCGGCCTCCGCCGCGGCCTTGGCCTCGGCGACCGACACGTCGCTGCGGATGTCGATCCGCCAGCCGGTCAGGCGTGCGGCCAGTCGGGCGTTCTGCCCCTCCCGTCCGATCGCGAGCGACAGCATCCGCTCGGGCACCGTCACCGAGGCGATCCGCTTCTCCTCGTCGATATCGACCGACAGGACCTGGGCGGGGCTCAGCGCGTTGGCGACGAACAGGGCCGGATCCTCGTTCCACGGGATCACGTCGATCTTCTCGCCGGCGAGCTCCGCAACGACGGCCTGCACGCGCGCCCCGCGCTGGCCGACGGTCGCACCGACCGGATCGAGCCCGTCCTGGCGCGATGACACGCCGACCTTGGAGCGACTGCCCGCCTCGCGGGCGATGGCCTTGATCTCGACCGTGCCGTTGTGGATCTCCGGCACCTCGAGCTCGAACAGGCGGCGCAGGAAACCCTTGTGCGTGCGGCTCACGAAGATCTGCGGCCCGCGCACGGAGCGGCGGACCTCGAGCACGAACGCCTTCACGTTCTGGCCGATTCGGTAGTGCTCGAGCGCGCTCTGCTCGGTGGTCGCGAGGATCGCCTCGGTGTTCTTGCCGACGTCGAGGATGATCGCGCGCGGCTCGACCCGGTTGACCGTGCCGGTGATCAGCTCACCCTCGCGGCTCGCGAACTGGTCGAAGACCTGGTCGCGCTCGACTTCACGGATGCGCTGCAGGACGATCTGTTTGGCCGTCTGCGCCCCGATGCGCCCGAAGACGTCACCGTCGAGCTGCTCGGTCTCGACGACATCGCCAGGCTTGGCATTCGCGTCGAACTTGCGGGCGTCCTCGACGATGATCTGGGTCAGTTCGTCCTCGATCTCCTCGACGACGAGGCGCGCGCGGTATACGCGGATGCGACCCGATTCGGCGTCGATGCGGACGTGGATGTCCTCGTCCCCGGCAACCCGTCGATAGGCGGACTGGATCCCGTCTTCCACCGCCCCGATGAGCTGCTCACGCGAGACCTGCTTCTCTGCGTTCAGCTGAAGGAGGGCGCCTACGAAGTCTCGACTCACGATCGCCTCCTTCCACGCCGAATGCCAAGCAACGACCGGTCCGAAAAAAAACGTGGGGGTCACCCACGTCACGGAGCGGCCGTTCAGTTGCCCCGAGTATACACCCGGATGCGTGGACGAGTCGAACGGGGCTCGTGCGGGGCGGACCTGACGGGTTCAGGCCCTGACAGCTCCCCCGGGTGCGGGAATCGCCGTGCGACGTAGTCCTCGAGGATGTCGATGAACTCCTGGACGAGGCCCTCGCCGCGCAGCGTCCGATCGAGCCGGCCATCGATGAACACCGGCGCCACGGGCTCCTCGAACGTGCCCGGCAGGCTGATCCCGATGTCGGCGTGCTTCGACTCCCCCGGACCGTTGACGACACAGCCCATGACGGCCACACGCAGGTCCTCGGCGCCCGGGTGGGTCGTCTTCCACTCTGGCATCCGCTCCTTGAGATAGCCCTGGATCTGCTGGGCCATCTCCTGGAAGAACGTCGATGTCGTCCGACCGCAGCCCGGGCAGGCCGACACCTGCGGCAGGAACGAGCGGAGTCCCATCGACTGGAGGACCTGCTGCGCGATCTCGACCTCGCGCTCGCGCGGGGCGCCCGGCTCCGGCGTCAGCGACACCCGGATGGTGTCGCCGATGCCCTCATTGAGCAGGATCGCGAGCCCGGCGGTCGAGGCGATGACGCCCTTGTCGCCCATCCCAGCCTCCGTCAGGCCGAGATGGAGCGGATAGTCGCAGCGCGTGGCGAGCAGCCGATAGACATCGACGAGGTCGCGCACACCGCTGACCTTGGCGCTGATGATGATCCGGTCGTGGCCGAGGCCGGTCTCCTCGGCCAGTTCGGCCGAGCGAAGTGCGGACTGGAGCATCGCCTCGATCATCACGTCGCGTGAGTCGCGTGGCTCCGGAAGCGCCGCGTTGGCATCCATGAGCTCGGTCAGGATGGCCTGGTCGAGCGACCCCCAGTTGACGCCGATGCGGACCGGCTTCCCGTTGTCGATCGCGACCTTGACGATCGTCGCGAAGTGCTCGTCGTGGCGCTTGGCGCCGACGTTCCCGGGATTGATGCGGTACTTCGCGAGCGCCGCCGCCATCTCCGGGTATTCGACCAGGAGCTTGTGGCCGTTGTAGTGGAAGTCGCCGATGATCGGCACGTCCACGCCGAGCCCGCGCACCTTACGGACCATGTCCGGGACGGCGGCCGCCGCTTCCTCGGTATTGACGGTGACGCGGACGAGCTCCGATCCCGCGTGGGCGAGGCGGGCGACCTGGATGGCCGTCGCATCCGCGTCGACCGTGTCGGTGTTCGTCATCGACTGCACGACGATCGGATGGTCCGAGCCGACGGGGATCCCGCCGACATCGACGGTGACGGTCTGCCTACCGATTCACGGGGAGGCGCGGGGAGGTACGCCCGCCGAACGCCGCGGGCAAGGTCGAAGCCCGTCACCCAGATGATGAACGCGAACAGGAAGACGAACCCCACCAGATAGGTCATCTGCTCCGCTCGCACGGAGATCCGTGTTCCGAAGATCCGCTTGAGGGTGATCATCAACATCCGCCCGCCGTCGAGCGGCGGGAAGGGCAGGATGTTCACCACGGCCAGGTTCGCCGAGAGGATGCCGGCCACGAAGAGCGTCATGACCGGACCGGCACCGAAGAAGATCTCGCCGATCTGGGTGGCGATGCCGACCGGCCCGGACACCGGTGGCGGGGCCGTGGGGTCCGCGGCGACCGAGGAGACGAGTAGCCCGAGGCCGCCCACGATCAGCCCCATCCACTGCGCCGTCTGCGTGGCGCCGACGCGCACGGCGGTCGGCAGATCATTGGTCGTCGTGGCGCCGTCGAAATAGCCCTCGAACGGCTTCTCCCTGCTCGAGCTGATGCCGAGGGCGCCCTGTCCGGCTGCGATCGCGGCCTCGTCGCGCAGCGTGACCGTCACGTCCCTGCGCGCACCGTCGCCGCCCACGATGGACAACTCGACCGTCTGACCCGCTCGCGCGCGGAGCGCCTCGAGGATGTCGGGCTCCACGAATGTCTGGTATCGCTCGCCGTCGATCGCGACGATGGCGTCCCCTGGCTGCAGACCGGCCGCCGCCGCGGGTGACCCAGGCTGGACTTCGTGGAACCGGATCCCGACCAGTGGCGATGCGAGCCACACGATGCTGGCGAAGATGGCGAACGCCAGCAGCACGTTCATCACCACGCCCGAGACCAGGATCAGCAGCCGTGTGGGCAGGCTCTTCGCCGAAAACGAGCGCGGGTCGCCGCGCTGGTCGCCGTCCTCGCCCTCGAGCTTGACGAACCCGCCGATGGGCAGCCAGTTGAGGGTGTAGAGGGTCTCCCCCTTCGAGCGGAGCACCTTCGCGCGCGGCGGGAAACCGATGCCGAACTCCAGTACCCGCACGCCGGCAAGCCTGGCGACGATGAAATGCCCGAGCTCGTGGATCACCACGAGCGTCCCGAGGATGGCAAAGAAGAGGACGACGGTAACGACCGTCTGGAGGAAGCCCGTCACGCCGCGCCCCCCACCGAGCCGCTCGTGAACGCTGCTCGCACCTCGGCGTCGAGCGCGATCAGCGCATCGACCTCGGGCTCCAGCTCGCCATTCGTCCCGAACTGTTCGACGGCGGCCTCGAGCAACCGTGGGATGCCGGCGAAATCGAGCGTCCCATCGAGAAAGCGAGCCACCGCGACGTCGTCGGCGGCGATCAGCGCGGCCGACGCGCGAGGTCCGGCCTCGCCTGCCTCGCGTGCGATCCGCAGTGCCGGGAATCGCGTCGAGGTCGGGTGCTCTGAAGTCGAGCCGCCCGGTGGCGACGAGGTCGGCGGCTGCGGCTCGGCGACGGGCGGCGGTCCGGGAAGGTCATGGCGTACTGGATCGGGAGATGCATATCCGGGGTGCCCAATTGGGCCTTGAGGGAGCCGTCGACGAACCGGACGGCGGAGTGGACGACGCTTTGCGGATGGATGACCACCTCGATCGCGTCGTACTCGACATCGTACAGCCAGTGCGCCTCGATGACCTCCAGACCCTTATTGGCGAGCGTCGACGAGTCGATGGTGATCTTGGCGCCCATCGTCCAGGTCGGGTGCCGCAACGCCTGATCCGGCGTGACCGCCGCGAGCTCGTCGGGCGCAGCGTCGAGGAACGGTCCGCCGGAGGCCGTCAGGATCAGCCCGTCGACAGCCGCCATCGACTCCCCGACCAGGCACTGCCAGATCGCCGAATGCTCCGAGTCGATCGGGCGCAGCCAGGCCAGCGGACTCGCGAACGGGTCACCGGGTGTGGTGGCCGCCACGCCGGCCGCAAGTCGCCGCGCCTCCGGCATGACGAGGTGACCACCCGCGACCAGGGTCTCCTTGTTGGCCGTGGCCACGACCTTGCCGGCACGGAGCGCCGCGAGCACCGGTCGCAGGCTGACGATGCCACCCGTCGCAACGACCACGAGATCGACGTCGTCGCGGGTGGCGAACTCGATCGAGCGTGGCATCCGACGGGGCGACGGCGGAGACGACCGGCCGGACGCGGGCGACCTGCTCATCGAGCGCAGCCTGGTTCGAGCCGGTGGCCAGTGCGACCACGCGAAACGCGTCGGGGTGTGCGACGAGGATGTCGATCGCCTGCTGCCCGATCGAGCCGGTCGATCCGAGCAGGGCGACGCCCCGCGGCCTAGGCGATGACGGCGAGGACATAGAGCGTCATGACCGGCGCTGCGAACAGGAACGAGTCCACCCGGTCGAGGATCCCGCCGTGGCCCGGGATGAGCGTGCCGGAGTCCTTGGCGTTCGCAGCACGCTTGAGCATCGACTCGGCCAGGTCCCCAGCCTGCGCTGACAGGGCGACCAGCGGCCCGAGCACGATCGCGTGGAGTGGCGTCGTCCCAAGGCCGAACAGCACGAGCGCCACGACGACGGTCGTCGCGACGATCCCGCCGACGAGCCCGGCGTACGTCTTGGACGGCGAGATGTGCCTGAGGAATCGCTCGCGCCCGAACCGCCGGCCCACGAGATAGGCCCCGGTGTCGTACGACCACACGGCCAGGATCAGGAGCACGATCCAGCCGCGCTCAGCGCCGAGCACGGCCAATGGTGCGTCGGCAGGTGGCGTCGGGCCGGCATAGCCGAGACGGACCACGAACGCCAGAAGGCTCACGTAGATCGCCCCGAATACCGTCGCCATCCACGTCGCCAGCCCGTCGCGTGGGTCGGTGCGAGTGAATGCGGCAGCCGCGACGAGGACCACCCCGATGGCGATCAGCAGCAGGCCGCTAGCCTCAAGCACGTTCGGGACCGCCGCGTCGAGGATCACGGTGAGCGCCAGCACGGACCCGAGGGCCGATAACGCAGGGTGACCCGCCGCGCGGAGGAGCGCAAAGACTTCGCGTGCCGCGAGCACCGTAAGGACCGCGATCGCCGCCGAGAGCGCCACCCCGCCCAGGGCCAGGACGATCAGGAGGAGCGGGACCAGGATGGCGGCGCTGGTCGCCCGCTGGCGCACCCTGCCCTACCGGCCGAAGCGACGTTGGCGACGCGCGAACTCGAGCAGGGCCTCGTCGAAGGCCGTCGGTCCGAAGTCCGGCCAGAGGGCCTCGCAGAAGTAGAACTCCGCGTAGGCCGATTGCCAGATGAGGAAATTGGAGAGGCGCTGCTCGCCGCCGGTCCGGATGACGAGATCGGGATCCGGCAGGCCGGCCGTGTACAGCGCCGCGCCGACCGTGGCCTCGTCGATCGCCTCGGGTGGGGTGCCGGCGGCGACCAGCCGCCGGACGGCGTCGACCAGCTCGGTCCGGCCGGCGTAGTTGAAGGCGATGTTGAGGGTCAGTCGATCGCCGTCGGCCGTGGCGTCGAGCGCCTCGCCGATCGACCGGCGGGTCGCGTCGGGCAGCTCGTCGAGCCGGCCCAGCAGGCGCACCCGGACGCCCTGGCGTCGGAGCTCGTCGGTCTCGCTGCGGACGGCCGCTTCCAGCAGCCCGAACAGCCCGGTGACCTCGTCGTCCGACCTCGCCCAGTTCTCGCGGCTGAACGCGTATAGCGTCATCACGCGCACGCCGCGCCGGACGGCGTGCCGGAGGATCTCGCGGATCGCCTCGACGCCCGCCGCGTGGCCCTCGATCTCCGGCTTGTCGTGGAGCCGCGCCCAACGGCGGTTGCCGTCCATGATGATCGCGACGTGGCGGGGCAGGTCCTCGGCCGGCAGGAACGGATCGTCCTCGACCGCTTCGTGCGCGATCGGCGGCGCGTCGGTCGGTCGAGCCAGCGGTGCGCGGGCCACCTAGACCTCGAGGACCTCCTGCTCCTTGGCCGAGCCGCGGCGGTCGACCTCCGAGATGTGGCGGTCGGTCGTCTTCTGGAGCACATCGACCTGACGATGCGCCTCGTCGGTGCCGACGCCGCCGTCGCGCTCCTCACGCTTGAGATGGTCGTTGGCATCCCGGCGGATGTTGCGGATCTCCACGCGCGCCTCCTCCATGCGCTTGTGGACGCCCTTGACGAGCTCCTTGCGACGCTCCTCGGTCAGCGGCGGGATGTTGAGGCGAACGACGGTGCCATCGACGTTCGGGGTCAGACCGATGTCGCTCTTCGTGATCGCCTTCTCGATCGCGCCCAGGACGCCGCGGTCCCAGGGCTGGATCACGATCTGATGCGGCTCGGGCACGCTGATCCCGGCCAGCTGGTTGAGCGGGGTCTGGGTCCCGTAGTAGTCGACCAGGATGCGCTCGACGAGTGCGGTCGAAGCGCGGCCCGTCCGGACGGCCTGGAAGTCGCGCTCCATGGCGTCAACGGCGCGGGCCATCTTGTGATCGGCGTCGGTGAGGATCTCGGTGCTCATGCTGAGGGACCTCCGCTCGAGATGAGCGTCCCGACCGGTTCGCCGGTCGCGACCTTCGTGATGTTGTCGGGCTGGTTGAGGTCGAACACGATGATGGGGAGATCGTTCTCCATGCACAGGCTCACGGCCGCGGCGTCCATGACCTTGAGCTGATCGCGCAGCAGATCGGCGTAGTCGAGTCGAGCGTAGCGCCGGGCACCGTCATTCACCATCGGGTCCTTGTCGTATACGCCATCGACCTTTGTCGCCTTGAGTAGCACCTCGGCATTGATCTCCACCGCGCGCAGCGCCGCCGCCGTGTCGGTCGTGAAATAGGGGTTGCCCGTGCCGGCCACGAAGATCGCCACGCGCCCCTTCTCGAGGTGCCGGATCGCGCGGCGGCGGATGTATGGCTCGGCGACCTCGTTCATCGCGATGGCCGTCATGACCCGGGTCGGCACGCCGGCCTTCTCGAGGGCATCCTGGAGCGCGAGGCCGTTCATGACGGTCGCCAGCATGCCGATGTAGTCGCCGGTCGCGCGGTCCATGCCGCGAGCAGCCGCGGCCATGCCGCGGAAGATGTTGCCGCCGCCGACCACGATCCCGACCTGGACGCCCACCGTGTGGACGTGCTTGACCTGCTCGGCGATGAAGGCACAGAACTCGGGATCCACGCCGTAAGGCCGGTCCCCGAGCAACGCCTCGCCCGACAGCTTGAGCAGGACCCGGCCATAGCGGATCCCTCGCTCCGGGGCGACGGCTGCAGGAGCGACGTCGCTCACAGCTCTTCCCCGAGCGCGTAGCGGGTGAAGCGACGGACACGGATGTGCTCGCCGATCGTCGCGACCTTCTCGGTGATCAGCTCACCGACCGTGCGCTCCTCATCACGGAACGGCTGGTCGACGAGGCAGACCTGGGCGTACCACTTCTTGAGCTGACCCTCGACGATCTGCGGGCGGATGGTCTCGGGCTTCTTCTGGGTGGCCTCATCGGCGAGGAGCTCGGTCTTCTTCGCCTCGAGTTCGGCCGGCGGGATGGACGCCTGATCGACGTACAGCGGCGCCAGGCCCGCCACCTGGACGGCCAGGTCGCGGACGAGCTTCTGGAACTCGTCCGTGCGGGCCACGAAGTCTGTCTCGCAGTTGACCTCGATCAATACGCCGACGCGGCCGCCGGTGTGGATGTAGCTCGAGACCAGGCCCTCGCGCGCCTCGCGGCTCGACTTCTTGGCGGCCGCGGCCAGGCCACGCTCGCGAAGGATGGCGACAGCCCGGTCCATGTCGCCGTCGGCCTCGGTGAGGGCCTTCTTGCAATCCATGAACCCGGCGCCGGTCCGCTCGCGTAGCTCCTTGACCTGCTCGGCCGAGATGTCCGCCATGGGTGGGTGTGCTCCTGTTCCGTTGGTGTCATGCGGACGCGGTGACGTCCGCGGGTGATGGTCGTTTGCGGCACCGCGGTCGCGACGCCGCTCGGCGCCGCATTCGAGGCGCGGGTTCAGACGGGGTTGTCGACCTCGGCCTTCTCGGCCGCTTCACGTGCCAGTTCTGCGGCGATCTCCTCAGGGGTCGCCTCGGCGGCTTCGGCCACGGCCGCCTCCGCACGGGCGACGCGGTCGCCCGGCAGCAGATCGTCGTCGTCCGCGTCCGGCTCGAAGGTCAACGCCGCACCGCCGGCCAGCGCCGCGACGAGCTCGTCGCTCGCGCCGGTCGCGTCCTCGTCACCCTCTTCCGTCGGGGCGGGCTCGAACACCTCGGGCTCGCTCGCTGCGCGGTTCGCGCGCTCTTGGGCACCCTCGATGGCCGCTTCGGCGACCAGCGTGCAGAGCAGCCGGATCGAGCGGATCGCGTCGTCGTTGGCCGGGATGATGAAATCGAGCTCGTCGGGGTCGACGTTCGTGTCGCCGGTGCCGACGACCGGGATCTCGAGCTTGTTCGCCTCAGTCACGGCGATGCGCTCGCGATGCGGGTCGATGATGAAGATCGCGCCGGGCAGGCGCTTCATCTTGCGCATGCCGCCGACCGTGCCCTGGAGCTTGATCATCTCCTCGGTCAGCTTGGCGGCTTCCTTCTTCGTCATGCGCTCGAAGTCGCCGGCGCCCTGCCGCGCCTCGAGCTGCTCGAGCAGACCGATGCGCTTCTTGATGGTCGTGAAGTTCGTGAGCATGCCGCCGAGCCACCGCTTGTTGACGTACGGCTGATTGGCACGCGTGGCCTCGGCCGCGATGGGCTCCTGCGCCTGCTTCTTGGTGCCGACGAACAGCACCTGCTCGCCGCGGGCGACGGTCTCGCGCACGGACTCGAGCGCCACGTCAAGGCGCTGGACGGTCTGGGCGAGGTCGATGATGTGGATCCCGTTGCGCTCCGCGAAGATGTACGGGCGCATCTTGGGGTTCCAGCGGCGGGTCTGGTGACCGAAGTGGACTCCGGCCTCGAGCAGCTGCCGCATGGAGACGGACGGCATGATGGGCGACCTCCTGTTGGTTGGTTCCTCCGCGGACCCTCGCTGATCCCCGGGAACCGGTCGTCTCGACCGGCACCGCCCGGTGGGAACGGTCCGCGTGTGTGCTCCGCTCGGCGCACGATCCGTCGTGCGGCATGCGGGCGATGTGCTGGTGGACCGGATCTGGGCGCCCGGACCGGCGCGGAGTGTAGCACAGGGCCTGTTCATGACCAGGCCGGCCGGGTCTCGTCCAGGCTCGGTGGCCCGACCGGGCGATCATGCGATACGTGGCTCAGGGCAACCTTCCGTCGCACGTGGCGACGGCTCCAGCGAATCCAAACGCTCTACAGCGCCTCGACTATGCGTACGGCGGGTCACGGCGAGGCGTCGTTCACGGTCGTCGGCGCAAGTCGGGGCACCAAGGTTGTGCCCCATACGCATACTTCATGCTCGGGAAGCACCGCACTCAGAATGCCGACCGGTGGTGCCGAACGACTGGCTCCCCTCCCCCGACACCCGGTTCCACGACGACCAGGTCGAAACGCACCTGCAGTCTTGGCAGCCGCACGCCGTCCGGCAGGACGCCACGGTCGAGCAGACCGTACGTCGCCATCCGCAGGTGCGTGCGCTTCCGGTGGTCGACCGTCTCCTCCGGCAGCCCGAAGCCACGCGATGACCGCCAGCGCACCTCCACGACCACGAGCGACCGCGGAGGACCCGGGTCGACCGCCACGAGATCGAGCTCATGACGGCCGACATGGACGTTCCGGGCCAGGACGATCCATCCGGCTGCCAGGAGTCGGACCAGGACCAGCGATTCGGCGGTGTCACCTGCCTGCTGAGCAGCGGTCCGAGTCGGCGAGACGGACGACCCTTCCATGCGCCGCATCATGGCGAGCGACGCTCGATCGCCACGTATCGCCACCTTCGCTGGGCCTTATCTCAGGCCGGCGTCACCTCGAGGGCGACGAGATCACCGGCGTCGAGCGCGGCGTCGTCGACCATCACTGGCACGAGCTCCTGCTGGAGCAGGTCGTGGAGGTCGGGCGATGCGGCGGGGTCGCCGAGCAGGTCGAAGTCGAGCTGGTCGCCCGCGAGCGTCCGCTGCAGCGCCAGGAACGAGCGGCGATGGAACGGGGTGAGCCCCATCGCGCGGATGGCGTCGCGGTGGTCGCGCGTGGCGTATCCCTGGTTGTGCTCCCAGCCGTAGCCGGGATACCGCGCGGCGAGTTTGATCATCATCCGGTCCCGGACGACCTTCGCGATGATCGACGCACAGGCGATCGAGTACACCTTCGCGTCGCCATCGACGACGTTCGAGTACGGCCCGACCTGCTGCTCGAACCCGACGATGCGGTTGCCGTCGACGATCACGTGCTCGTGGCCGCCGATCCGTGCGATCGCGCGCCGCATCGCGAGGTGGGTCGCGTGATAGATGTTGAGCTGGTCGATCTCGCGGACGGACGCCGCACCGACCCCGACCGCCACGGCGCGTTTTCGGATGATCGGCGCGAGCCGTTCGCGCTGCGCCATCGACAGGGTCTTCGAGTCTCGGACGCCGGGGATGCGATGGCAGCCCGGTTTCATGATCACGGCGGCGGCGACGACCGCCCCACAGGTCGGTGCGACCCCGACCTCATCGACCCCGACGACGCGGGTCAGACCCTCGTTCCACAGGCGGCGTTCGTGGCGGAGGGTCGGGACGATGACGGCCATCGGCCGTCAGAGTACCTCGTGGCGACCGGTCGCCGCCCGCGAGGGATTAGCTGCGGCGCTCGCGAAGGGTCGCGGCCTTGCCGACGCGCTTGCGCAGGAAGTACAGCTGCGCGCGACGGACCTCGCCGTGGCGCAGGACCTCGATCTTGTCGATGCGCGGGCTGTGGATCTTGAACGTCCGCTCGACGCCGACGCCCGAAGCGATGCGGCGGACGGTGATCGAGCGGGTGATGCCGCCGCCCCGAAGGCGCATCACGATGCCCTCGAAGACCTGGATCCGCTCGCGGTTTCCCTCGACGACCTTGGCGGAGACCTTCACGGTGTCACCCGTGGCGAGCTCCGGCAGGTCGGTGCGGAGCTGATCCTGGACGATCTCGTCGAGCACGTTCACGCGGCGGTTCCTTGCGTTGATGGGCAGCGCGCAACGCGCTGCGAGTCGGGCGATGGGAAGGGCCGCGTGGTGGGCGACCGACGGCGGAGTATAGCACGCGCCCCGCTCGAGATCGGGCGTCGTGGGGCCCGTTACGTCAGGGTTGACAAGCGACGAACGGAACCTACGCGCGACCGTCCCCGCCGTCAGGCATTGCCCTTGACGTTACGCCCGGCGAGCGGACCGGGTTTCGAGCATTGACAGACGCCGCTTGTCACGTCTGGCGTGACAGGCCGTCGAACCACGGGGCACGCCACACGCAAGTCGAGGTGGCCGAGCTCCTTAGTCCTCGGGAGCCTGCTCCGGTAGCAGGTCGGGCCGGCGGTTGCGCGTCCGCTCCACCGCCCGCTCGTGGCGCCACGACGCCACCGCCCCATGGTCACCCGACGTCAGGATCGGGGGCACGTCCATCCCGCGGAAGGTCGGCGGGCGCGTGTACTGCGGGTACTCCAGCAGGCCGGCGCTGAACGACTCCTCGGCGGTCGACGCGTCGTCGATGGCGCCGGGCAGTAGCCGCATCACCGCATCGATCACGACGAGCGCCGGCAGCTCCCCGCCGCTCACCACGTAATCGCCGATCGACAGCTCCACGTCGACGAAGGCGCGGATCCGCTCGTCGACGCCCTCATACCGTGCACAGACCAGCACGAGATGCTGGCGCGCCGCGAGGTCCAAAGCGCGCCCCTGGCTGAAGACCTCGCCGCCCGGGTCGAGCAGCACGACCAGCGACTCCGGCCGCCGCACCGACTCGATCGCGGCCACGATCGGTTCGACTCGCATCACCATCCCCGCGCCGCCGCCGTACGGCGTGTCGTCGACCGATCGATGCCGGCCGAGCCCGAACGCACGCAGGTCGTGGACCCGGATCGTGGCGAGGCCACGCTCCTGGATCCGACCGGGGATGCTCTCCGACAGCGGCCCGGTGATCATCGCCGGGAACAGCGTCAGGACATCGATCTCGAGGGTCACGGCGACGCCTCCGGCGAGCGAGGCGAACGCGAACGCCGGCGCGGGGCACGTGGTCGGTCGGGATCCGTCCGGCGGTTCTTCGGTGGCTGCAGGTCGAGCGCGTCGGCATCGACCACGATCTCGCCTCGCCGCGGGGCGAACACGCGGATGAATGCGCGCACGGCGGGCAGGTCGAACGTCCCGAACCGCTCCCCGCGCACCATGTACACCTCGTTCTCGGCGACGCGGTAGACGTCCTCGACGACGCCCAGGTCGCGCCCCTCGAGATCGCGCACGGTCACGCCGAGGACTTCGTGCCAGTAGACCTCGCCGCGTGCCAGCTCCCCGAGCGGATGGACAACGGTCTCGAGGTACGCCCCGCGCAGCCCGTCGGCTGCGTCGCGCGACACGATCTCGGCAAACCGCACCCGCCAGCCAGGACCGTCCGCCACCGGTTCGGCCGAGGCGATCGTCAGCGGCCTGTCGGAGCCCTCGGGATGCAGGACGACGCCCGGCCGGAACCGCTCCTCGGGGCGATCCGTGAGGACTTCGACGCGGACGGCGCCGCGCAGGCCATGGACGCCGCGAACGAGCGCCACCACGAGCCGCTGGGTCGTCGGGGTGTGGCCGTCGGCCACGGGACGATCCCCGCTCAGACGATCTCGAGCTGGACCGGCTCCCCGTCCCGTGCCGCGGTCACCTTGAGCAGCGTGCGTAGCGCCTTTGCCACGCTCCCGTTGCGCCCGATGACCTTGCCCATGTCGTCATCCGCGACGTGAAGCTCGATGACGGTCGCTCCATCCTCCTCGATGACCTCGACCTTGACGGCGTCGGGATCGTCGACCAACGACTTCGCGACGTACTCGACCAGTTCCTTCGCTGCCATCGTTCGCGCTCCCTACTTGCCTGCGGGCAGGATGCCTGCCTGCTTGAACAGCCGTTCGACCGTGTCGGATGGCTTGGCGCCCTTCGCCAGCCACTCCTTGGCCTTGTCGGCATCGACGTTGAGCTCGATCGGCTCGGTGCGCGGGTTGTAATGGCCGATCGTCTCGATCGCGCGGCTGTCACGGGCGCGACGAGCGTCGGCGACCACGACCCGATAGGTCGGCTGTTTGGTCGCGCCCACGCGCGTCAGCCGGATACGGACTGCCATATGTTCCTGTCCCTCCTCGGACGTCCTGCGGGCTTGGGCCCCGCCTACTTCACGGTGATGAGCGTGTGCGTGCCGTCGACCTCGCCACCGACAGCACCGGTGGAGATGAGCGCATCGAACGGGGTCAGGAACGGCTTCACCGATTCCTCGTACTCCGCACGCTCCTGCGCGGTCGCGCTGGACATCGCGCCCTCGGCCAGGCCGCGGATCGCGGCGAGATCGAGGAACGTGACGGCGTTGTGCTCGGCGTCGACACGGCCGACGAGACCCTTGTACCGGTCGTCATCCGCGAGTGAGGCGCCAGCACCGGCGTCGAGCACGTGCTTGATGAAGTCCGCTGAGCTGCCGATCGCGATGACCTGGTCGTTCGCGACATAGGCGATCCGGGCGCGGCCGGACGGCAGGCTCGACGGGTCGGTCGGCAATGAGCCCAGGCCACCCGCCATCCTGGCGAGGTCGCGCAGGTCGCCGAGGTCGATCACGGTGATCGTCTCGCCGTTGTACTGCTCGTCCGTGACGCTCAAGCCGGCCTGTGCGCCGCCAAGCTGGATGAAGCTGCGCAGGGTGGTGAGGAGCTGCCGCCCACTCGAGGCGTCGGCCGGGATGCTGACGAAGCCGCCTTCCAGCGAATCGCCGTCCTTGGCGACCACGATGCCGGCATCGCCCATCCAGCCCAGGAGCGCATCGAGGCCACCGAGCATCCCCGCGGCCTGATCGATCTGGGCGAAGGACTCGGCGAGGGCCGGCTCATCGCGATACAGCTCGATCCATTCGAGCAGCGACTTGCCGTAGTCGTTGCCGGCGACCAGCGCCACGGTAGACGGTGGCGCGAACGCGGCCACGCCGTTCGCGCGGTTCTGGTCGGGGCCGGGCGTGCCGTCCTTGTGTTGAGCGACGCCATCGAGCTGGAGGGCGTCACCATCGACCCGAATCCGCATCGCGGCCCAGTCAGGCAGCAGCGCCGAGATCTGCTCGGTGAGCGGCGGGGCCGATGCCAGCGACTCGCCCAGGCGGGTCGACGCCTCGAGCAGGGCTTTCGTCTCGATGAAGAAGAAGCCCAGGTCGTCCCCGGTCAGCGCGGCCTGCGCGGCGGCGACACCGGCGCTCTTCGAGAGCGGGCTCGAGCCCTTCGTGTCGACAGCCGCTTTCACGGACGCCACGTCGCCCGCGATCGCGACCTTGCCGCCGGCGATCGTGAAGGCTGCCTGCTTGTCGGGTGCTTCGGGGCTGGAGAACAGGGTCAGCTGGGCACCGTTGTATGTCTCGGACGTGCCGCTCACGCCGGTCTCGCTCATCGCGGATGTGAACCACGCGCGAGCGAGCGCCTCGTCCTTGACCGACAGCAGGAGCACGCCACGGGCGTCCTTGGCGGCCGCCTCTGGCGCATTCGGGTCGATGGTCGGGAGCGGACCCATGGCGAATGCCATCTGGCCGCCGAACCACGGTTTGACGTCGCGGGTGTACGTCTGCTTGCCCTGGCTGCCTTCCGAGATCAGCCGGTCGAGCACCTCATCGAGCTTGGTCTCGAGCGCCGCCTGGTCCGCGAAACCCGGGAACTTGGACAGGAACTGGCCGACCTTCTGGCGCTGGTCGCCGGGCAGGTCCAGTCGGACCTCGCCGTACGCGATGCTGTCGGTGGGGACGTAGCCCAGCACGGCCGAGGTGGGCGCCGCGCTCGTCAGGACGAGCGTTGCCAGTGCCGTGACGAGCACGACCACGCCGATCGCCCCGACCGCCGCGATCCAGCGGGCCCGGCTCTGGCGGGGTCCGTCGGTGGTCGCTGTCGGCGGCTGGGCAGGCTGCGTCGCGACGGGTGTCGCGGTCGTGTCGGTGTCCGCGCCGCTCGTCGGCGGCGTCGCGGCCGTCGATGGCGGGGTTGCGGACGGATCGGTCGTCGGGCGTTCGAAGTCGGTCATCGCGTGGTCTCCTCCGGCGGTCAGCGCCGGCCCCCTACGAGGTTGCCGAGCGCGCCGTGCCGGCCACCTCCGGAAAGCTGCTTCATGAGCTTCTGCATCTCAGCGAATTGCTTCACCAGCCGGTTGACTTCCGGCAGGCTGGTCCCCGCCCCGGCCGCGATGCGGCGGCGGCGTGAACCGGTCAGGATCGTGGGGTCGCGGCGCTCGGCCGGGGTCATCGCCCGGATGATCGCCTCGGTCCGCTTGAGGTCGCCGCGATCGACGGCGGCCTGGGCTTCCCCGGCCATGGTGCCCATGCCCGGGATCATCGAAACGAGCTGGCCGATCGGGCCCATCTTCTGGACCTGCTGGAGCTGGTCGAGCATGTCCTCGAGGGTGAAGCTTGCCTTGCGGAGCTTCTCCTCCATCTGCTGGGCCTGCTTGACATCGAAGGTCTCCTGCGCCCGCTCGACGAGCGTCAGGATGTCGCCCATCCCCAGGATCCGACCGGCGAGGCGATCGGGGTGGAAGGGCTCGAGGGCGTCGGTCTTCTCGCCGGTGCCCAGGAACTTCACCGGAACGCCGGTGACGGCGGAGATGCTGAGCGCGGCGCCGCCGCGGGCGTCGCCGTCGATCTTCGTGAGTACGAGACCGCTTACTGGCACCGCCGCCGCGAACGCCTGGGCGACGGCTACCGCTTCCTGGCCGGTCATCGCATCGACCACGAGGAGCGTCTCGATCGGCTTGACCGCGTCGTTCACGGCCGCGATCTCCTGCATCAACGCCTCGTCGACGCTGAGCCGTCCGGCCGTGTCGAGGATGACGACGTCGCGGGTCTGGCGCCGGGCAGCCTCGACGCCCTGGCGGGCGATGTCGGGGACCGGCGTGCCCTGCGGCGCCCGGAAGACCGGGATGTCGAGCTGCTTCCCGAGTGTCTCGAGCTGGTCGGCCGCCGCGGGACGGTATGGGTCGGCGGCGACGAGGAGTGGACGGCGGCCCTGCTTGATGACGTGGCGTGCCAGCTTCGCGGTCGTGGTCGTCTTGCCCGACCCCTGCAGCCCGACCATGGCGACGACGGCCGGGTTGCCCGATAGATGGAAGACGCGATCACCGGTATCGAGCAGCTCCACCAGCTCGTCGTGGACGATCTTCACGACGGCCTGCCCGGCGGTCAGGCTCTGCAAGATGTCCTGGCCGATGGCCTTGTCGCGGACACGAGCGACGAAGTCCTTGACGACCTTGAAGTTGACGTCGGCTTCGAGCAGCGCGAGCCGCACCTCGCGCATCGCAGCGTCGACATCGGACTCGCTGATCCGGCCGCGGCCGGTCAGGGTGCCGAGCGTCGCGCGAAGGCGCTCACTGAGGGTGTCGAACACGGTCGGATCGGGACTCCATTCGAAGTGATTTGACCGGGCCGTACCGCGCGTGGCGGCGTCGGGCCGAGTGATGCGCGAGTTCTGACGCATCGAGCGGGGGCAGTGTAGCGCAGGGTCCCGCTGGACGCGGCCCTGACCATGGTCCCGGGGCGGCTATGCTGCGCCCTCCGTGCGCAACCCGTTCACGTCCCCGCTCTGGCAGAACCACGCCTTCGTCCGGGTCTGGGCTGCCGCCAGCGTCTCGATCTTCGGATCGCTCATCACCCGGGTCGCGTTGCCGCTCGTCGCGATCCTGACGCTGGGCGCCGGACCGATCGAGGTCGCCGTGCTGCGCAGCATGGACGTCGCGGCGGCGCTGGTCGTGGGCCTGGTGGCCGGCGCCTGGGTCGATCGACTACGGCGGCGGCCCGTGCTGATCTGGGCCGATCTGGGGCGGGCGGTCCTGCTGGGCTCGATCCCCGTCTCGTTCGTGCTCGGGACACTCGCCCTCTGGCAGCTCATCGTGGTCGCGGCCCTGGCAGCGGTGCTCACCACGTTCTTCGACGCGGCCGACAACGCCTACCTGCCGACCATCGTCGAGCGAGAGCGGCTGGTCGAGGCGAATAGCGCGCTGGCGGCGAGCGGATCGGTGGCCGAGTTCGCCGGATTCGGCATCAGCGGCTTCCTCGTCCAGCTGCTGACGGGCCCGATCACGATCGTCATCAACGCGGTCACGTACCTGATCTCGGCCGTCCTGCTGCTGTCCGTCCGGCGGGCGGAGGCCCCGCCACCGCCTCGTTCCGAGCGCGAGCCGGTCCTCGACGAGATCCGCCACGGGCTTCGACTCGTGCGCTCGAGCCCGGTGCTGCGCGCCTTCGTCGGCGCCCAGATGCTGATGTCGATGCTGTGGGGCGTCTTCGGGGCGACGTGGTTCCTGTTCGCCCTCGACGAGCTCAGCGTCAGTCCGGCGCTCATAGGCGTCATCGCGGGGGTGGGCGGCGCGTCGTCGTTCATCGGAGCGCTCGTTGCGACGAGGTCGACCCGACGCTGGGGCGTCGGTCCCGTCGCGATCGCGGCGATGCTGCTGGCGGCGTTGGGCAACCTGCTGATCCCACTTGCACCGGCCGGCATGCCGCTGGTCGCCGTTGCGTTCTTGGTCTGGCAGCAACTGGTCGCCGACTCGGCCATCACCGTCTACGACGTGACCGAGACATCCGTGCGCCAGTCGCTCGTCGCCGATCGCGAGCTGGGCCGCGTCACGTCGACGTTCCAGGTGGCGTCGGCCGGTGCGCAGCTGGTGGCGACGATCGCCGCGGGCCTGCTGGCCGAGGTCATCGGGTTGCGGCTGACGTCGTTCCTCGCGCCGCTGGGCGGGTTGCTCGCCGCGGCGGTCCTGTTCTGGTCGCCGGTACGCTACCTGCGCGAGCTACCGACGATGGACCGTCGAACACCCGCCGAGGTGGCACGCGACGCCGAGCGCGATCAGCCGGTGGGCGCTTGAGGCTCGGCGAACAGGGCTGCGACGAAGGCGTCGGGGTCGAAGGGCAGGAGGTCGTTGATTCCCTCGCCGACCCCGACGAAGAGGACAGGGACCTTGAGGGCGTCCTCGATCGCGAAGACGATGCCTCCCTTCGCAGTCGAATCGAGCTTCGTGAGCACGATCCCGGTCAGCCCGACCGCGTCGTGGAAGGCCCTCGCCTGGGCGAGCCCGTTCTGGCCGGTCGTGGCATCGAGCACGAACAGCGTCTCGGGCTCGGCGCCCGGTAATCGCTTGTCGACGATCCGCCGGATCTTGGTCAGCTCGTCCATGAGGTTCGACTTCGTGTGCAACCGGCCGGCCGTGTCGGCGAGAACCATGTCCGCTTTGCGCGCGACTGCCGCGTCCAGGGCGTCGTAGACGACAGCACCAGGGTCGGCGCCGGGGGCGTGCGCGATCACCGGCACGCCGGCTCGGTCGGCCCAGATGTTCAGCTGATCGATGGCGGCGGCGCGGAAGGTATCGGCCGCGGCGAGGATGATCGAGCGACCCTCGCCCAAGTAGCGCGCGGCCAGCTTGCCGATCGTCGTCGTCTTGCCCGTGCCGTTGACACCGACGACGAGGACGATGGCCGGTCCTCCCGTGGTCGCCGGCCGAGGCGACCAGTCGGGATCACGCTTGACGAGGAGTGCCGCGAGCTCGTCGCGGATCGCGCCTTCCGGTCCGTCGGGGTGCCGTCGCGCGCGGGCGCGCTCGACCAGGTCGATCGCCAGAGCCGCACCCACGTCGCCCGCGATGAGCGTCTCCTCGACCTCGTCCCAGGCGGGGCCGTCGGCGCCGCCGAGATAGCCACGCAGCTGGGTCATGAACGCGCCGCGCGTCCGTTCCAATCCCTGATCGAGGGTGTGGGCGGGGGCGACCGCTAGGAATGCGGTCGGGTCGAACGGGGCGTAGGCGGGCGCAGCGTCGTCAGCGCCGGAGGCGGCCAGAATAGATCCTTCGATTTCGAAGGGTTCAGTCGGCGCAGTGGGCGGTTCCTCGGGCGCGGGCGCGGGCTCGTCGCCCGGCGACGCGGGGGCCGGCTCGTCAGCCGGCGTGGACTCCTCGGACCGCCAGCGCCAGAACGGCATCAGCCGGCGGCGGTGAGCTCGCGGCGACGGTCGGACGCGAGCGCCTGCGCCTCATCGAGCCGGAGGCTGATCACGCGCGAGACGGAGTCGTCGCCGACCGTCACCCCGTACAGCGCGTCGGCCGACTCGATCGTCCCGCGGTTGTGGGTGATCACGATGAACTGGGTCTGGTCGGCCAGGCTGCGCAGCGCCTCGGCGAACCGCCCGATGTTGGCCTCGTCGAGCGCCGCATCGACCTCATCCAGGACGCAGAACGGTACCGGCCGGACCTCGAGCATCGCGAACAGCAGCGCGACAGCGGTCAGCGCGCGCTCGCCGCCCGACAACATCGCCAGCGCCTGCGGCTTCTTGCCCGGCGGGCGGGCCACGATCTCGACCCCCGTAGAGCCAAGGTCGCTCGGGTCGGTGAGCGACAGCTTGGCGAAGCCGCCGTCGAACAGCTGCTCGAACCGCCGTTCGAAGGCCGTCTCGAGCGCCGCGAACGTCGTCCGGAACTGGGTCGCGATCATCGTGTCGAGCTCGGCGATCAGCTCGCGAGTCCGCGCGATCGCCGCGTGCAGGTCGGCGCCCTGGGTCTCGAGCGACTCGAGCCGCGTTTTCAGCTCAGCGTATTCCTCCACGGCATACGGGTTGGCCGCCCCGAGCTCGTGATAGCGGCGCCGAAGCTGGGCGAGGCGGCCGGGCGATGGCGCCGCCTCGGTCGGTGGGTCATTCGCCCAACGGTCCGTGAGCGCCGCGAGCGCGGTTTCCAGGGCAGCCGTATCGGCGGGCTGGTCGTCGTCGGTTTCGGGCTCGGGTGCGGGCGTGACGCCCAGGCTGGCCAGCCCGAGATCACCGAGGCCCGCCAGCTCGACGAGCACGCTCTCGCGTAGCGACTCGAGCCCAAGGCGAGCCTCGACCTCGGCGTGGTCGGCTGCGCGGGCGCGGTCATCGGCGGCGCGGAGGCGCTCGCGGGCGGCGGTCGCTGCCCGCTCCGCTTCAGTCAGCCGCGACCGATCGGCGGCGTCAGCCGCGTGCAGGGCGAGCAGCGCCTCACGGGCTTCCCGCTCACGGGTCGTGGCGGCGGCGATCTCCGAGCGAAGGCCATCCAGTTCGGCGCGGATCGTGGTCTCGCGCTCGGTCAGCGCCGCGGATTCGCGATCGGCACGGGCGATGCGTTCCTCGGCGGAGGCCACGGCTGCCTCCGCGCGGGCGCGGGCGTGCTCTGCATCCCGACGTGCCGAGTCGTGCGCCGCGAGACGCGCCGCCAGGCGGTCTCGCCGTTCCCGCAGCTCGGCCGCGCGGGACTCCCAAGCGGTCATGGCCGCACCGTCGCCCTGTTCAGGCCCGTCCCTCTGCGCCGAGTCGCCGGCTGCCGGTTCCTCCATGGTCGCTTCGCGAAGCCGTGCCAGCTCGCCGGCGAGCCGCGCAACCTGCGCCTCGTGCCATGCGGCCTCGCGCGCCACCGCCTCGTGCTCGCGAAGCGCCGCCCGCTCGACCTCCTCAGCCCGACGCCGCTCGGCCGCCTGGCGGCTTTCCTCGCCTCGCGCCTCGCTGAACACCGTGCGCGCCCGCTCGGCTCCGCCCTCCGCATTCGCGGCCGCTGTATGAAGCTCGCCGAGTTCGGACTCGGCTCGCTCGAGCTCCGTGGACAACCGGGCGTGCTCGGCGCGTCGGTCGAGGACAGAGTCGGCCGCACCAAGCGCCAATCCGGTGTCGTCGACCGCCGCGGATCCATCCCTGGGCACCGCCAGCCAACCAAGGGGCATCGACGCCTGGAGGCCGAGGCATACATCGAGGTCCGGTAACCACACCGCGCGCTCGAGGAGTCGTCTGACCCCACCCGTGGCATCGCGCCGCACCGCGTCGACCAGACGACCCCCGCCGGCATTCGCGACGGCATCGAGCCAGCGACGGGTGGCAGCATCCGTGGCCGTCGCACCCCCCGACAACCGCTCCTCGACCAGCAGTCGACCCCGCTCACCGGCAAGCCCTGCGACCTCCGCCGATCCGACGAGGTATGCGCGCGCACGATCCGCGAGCGCCGCTTCGACGGCGGCGCGCAGCTCGGGATCTACAGTCAGGTCTTCGTCGAGGCGTCGTCCGCCGCGTTTGCGTGCTGCGCGAGCGATCGGCCGCCGCTCGTCTTCGTCGAGATGGGCGGCGAGCGCGTCGACGCGGGCGCGGAGCGCCGACACGGTCGCGGTCGTCGTGGCAAGTCGTTCCGTGGCGGCTGCACGATCGGCGTCGGCAGCCTCCAGCGTCTGCCGCGCCACCTCGAGGGCGACCTGCGCCGCGTGTTCGGCGCCGCTGGCGAACTCGAGTGCTCGCCGCGCCGACTCCGTTCGAGCGACGACTTCGTCCCGTCGGGCGATGGCTGTCCCTGCGGCGGCCCGTTCCTCGGCAGCTCGTCGTTCCGCCTCCGCCAGCCGACGCCGGGCGGTCTCGGCCTCCGCCGTTCGTGCCGCCTCCGCCCGCCGGAGCGCGGCCGCGTCGTCGTCCTGCGCCGCCGCGGCCGATCGGAGCGTCGCCAGCTCGGCGAGCGCGTCGGACAGCTCGCGATCGGCCTCGGTGACGGCCGCCTCGAGATCGACCTCGCGGGCCGGCACCGGCGCGGCGATCGCCCGCCGCTGGGTCGCAGCCTCCGACTCTGCCGCAGCGCGTTCGTCGGTCAGTCGGCGGGTATCGCGACCGATCGCTTCGAGGTCTGCCGCCAGGCGAACGTCGCGCAGCTGGAGCGCGGTGAGTGCCGATCGCGCGGCGTCATGTGCCTCGCGCCGTTCGAGCTCGACGACCGCACGGGCGGACAGCTCGTCGGCGAGCGCCGCTGCTGTGGTCTCGGCTTCCTCGAGCGCCGTCATCGCCCCCGTCGCATCGGCGGCCGTCTCCGCGCGGCGGTCGCCTTCCACGACCAGTCGTGCCGCAGCCACGTGCCAGCGCGCGTGGGCAGATGCCAGCAGGGCCGATGCCAGCTCATCGGCGACCGACGTGCGCGTGGTCTGCTGCTCCGCCTGTGCGGCGAGCCGCCGAGCCTGTGGGCGCAGCTCGGCCAGGATGTCGTCGACGCGGGCGAGGTTCGATTCGGACTCGGCGAGCTGCTCCTCCGCCTTCCGACGGCGGCGCTCATGGCGACGCACGCCGGCGACCTCCTCGAACAACGGCCGCCGTTCCTCGGGACGAAGCGCGAGCGCCTGATCGACCATCCCCTGTCCGATGAACAGGAACGCGTTGTCCGCGAGGTGCGCGGCGTCGAGCAGGTCGACCAGATCGCGCAGCCGGATGCGCTGCTTGTTGAGGAGGTATTCGTTCTCGCCGCTCCGGTACAGGCGGCGGCCGAACTCCAGCACCTGGAAGTCGACCGGCAGCAGGCCGTCCGCGTTGTCGAGGACCAGGGTGACGTCGGCCATACCCTGCGCGGTCCGCTTCTCGGACCCGGCCCAGATGACATCCTCCGCCTTGCGCGAGCGCAGCGCGCGGCCCTGCTCACCGAGGGCCCAGCGGAGGGCGTCGGCGAGGTTGCTCTTGCCCGAACCGTTCGGCCCGACGACGGCGCTGATCCCGCCACCGAACTCCACGTTGGTTCGCTCGGCGAAGGACTTGAAACCCTGGACGCGGAGGGCGAGCAACCGCGGCGGGGCGAGGCGGAGATCCATCAGGCCGGCCGTCGCTGTCGCTCGTCCCGGTCGGAGCGTGCTGCGCTATCTGGCGCGGCAGCACGCTCAGCACGTTGGACGGCGCGCTCTGCCCGGATGCGCTCGATCGCCTGCGCTGCGGCGTAGGTTTCGGCTGTGCGTCTCGAGGGACCCTCGCCCGCACCCAGCATTTCGCCGTCGACCCACACTTCGATCCGGAACGACTTCTCGTGGTCCGGACCGGTCGCTTCCACGAGCCGGTAATCGGGCCGCTCGCCGGATCGCCGTTGTGTGTATTCCTGCAAACGTGACTTCGGGCTCTTGAGTGATAGGACCGGTGCCTCGAGTGCGAGCTCCGGCTCCGCGAGCTCCTGCAGCCAACGCCGGACCCGCTCATAGCCGAGATCCAGGTAGAGGGCGCCGGTCAGCGCCTCGAACGACGACGCGAGGAGGGACGGTCGGCGTCGCCCGCTTCGCTGGGACTCCCCTTCCCCGAGCAGCAGATAGCTACCGAGCTCGATGCGGCCGGCCAGCCGGGCCAGCCCGGATGTCGACACGATCGCCGCACGGCGAGCGGACAGCGCACCCTCGTCGTCGTGCGGGTGACGGGCGTACAGCGCCTCGGAGATCGTCAGGTTCACGACGGCGTCGCCGAGGAACTCGAGCCGTTCGTTGTGACCGCGCGCCGCGTCCGGGTGCTCGTGCAGCCAGGACGAGTGGATGAGCGCCTGCTCCAGAAGGTCGAGATCGCGGACCGGGAGCCCGAGGCGCTTGGCGACGGCCTGTCCGGGACGCAACTCGGACGTGGCCGACGACCGGCTAGGAGGAGTGCTCGTCGATGTAGTCGACGGCGTCCTGGACAGTGCGGATCTTCTCCGCGTCCTCGTCCGAGATCTCCGTCCCGAACTCTTCCTCCAGGCTCATGATCAGCTCGACGAGGTCCAGCGAATCGGCGTTCAGGTCGTCGACGAAGGAGGCCTCGGGCTTGACCTCATCCTCGTCGGCGCCGAGCTGCTCGACGACGATCTTCTTGAGCCGGTCGTACGTTGTGGCCACTGACTCCCTCCTCGGAGCTGGGTGCTGGGGAGATCGTCCCGAGAACGCCGTTCATGAGGCGTCGCATCGGCTCTCCGCTGTAGATGCGTGCCAGCTCGACCCACTCGGCGATGGCCACCCGGGCCGGCGTGGCGGAGTGTAGCACCTCACTGATGGCCGATCGGAGCAATGCTCGGTCCATCCGGGCCAGTCCGGTGACCGGATATCGAGGCGCGACAGCGGTGATCGTCGCGTCGATCTCGACCCGATGACGGACCACCGCGGCGACCAGCTCGCGGGCCAGCTCCGCGGCCGATTCGTCGCGTTCCGATTCGGCAAGATGTCGCTCCAGGATCGCCTCGGCGGTCCGTTGCCCGAACTCGGCCTCGAAGATCGCGGCGAGCGCGAGTCGACGCCCCGTCCGTCGTCCGCGCTGCTTGTCAGCCTCCGACGCCATCGACGATCACGGTCACCGCGCCAAGGTCGAGGCCCAGCAGGCGTTCCACCGTTGCCGCGACCGCCGTTCGCACCTGCGCTGCGAGCGGTCCAAGCGCGTGACCCGGCCGGGCGACGATGCGCAGCCGCACGAGCACCCGGTCGTCGATGACTCGAACCCGCACCGCCGGTCCGGCAAGCCAGCCCCGCCACGACGGACCGCCGAAGCCGACCCGGGCGACCCCTGGGACTTCGAACGCCGCCGTCTTGACGAGCTCGGCGATGACGTCCTTGCCGACCGTGAGGACCGGTCCGCTCACGTCGTCACCTCCTCGGTCGCGGGCGACACGCTCGCCAGCATTGCGTTGTCCTCGGCGAGCGCCTCGGCGATGAGGTCGGGGACCCGTGCGCTGGCGGTCTTGGCGGCCACCTCGCAGGCGAACCCGATCATCCGTCGCTTGGCCCGCCCATGGGTGATGATGACGGTCCCCTTGACACCGAGCAACGGCGAGCCGCCCTGGGTCTCGTAGTCGAACACATGGCGGATACGGGCGATGCTCGGGCGCATCAGCAGGTAGGCCAGCCTCCCGCGCCACGAGCCGCGGAACTCGGTCCGCCACAGGTCGAAGATGTACGTCGATAAGCCCTCGAAGAACTTGATGACCACGTTGCCGGCGACAGCGTCGGTGACGACGACATCGGCGAGGTGCTTGGCCAGGTCGCCACCCTCGATGTTGCCGACGAAGCGCAGGCTGGACGCGTCGAGCAGCTCCGTGGCTCGCTGGATCCGGGCATCGCCCTTGCCCTTCTCCTCGCCGATGCTGAGGAGTGCGACGCGCGGATCCGTCGACGCCCAGGACGCGCTCCGCGAAGATCGCGCCCATCCGCGCGTACTGGGCGAGGTTCTCGGGGGTCGAGTCGGGGTTGGCGCCGATGTCGATGAGGACCAGCGGCCCGGCTTCGGTGATCATCTGGACGGCGAGGCCGGGGCGGTCGACGCCGCGCAATCGACCCAGCTTGAGGATCCCGGCGGCCATGCCGGCACCGGTGTGACCGGCCGTGACGATGGCGTCCGCCTTCGCCGTCGCGGACGAGCTCGGTCGCAACGAGGACCGATGAATCCTTCTTCTCGCGGAGGGCCTGCGCCGGATGCTCGTCCATGCCGACGACCGACCCCGCGTGGACGATGCTCACGTTCCGTGGGAGCTCGCCGGCGATGCCGCGGACCGTGTCGGTCGTCGCCGACGAGGATCAGCTCGACGTCGGGGTGTGCGCGGGCATAGTCGATGACACCCGGGACGACCTCGGATGGGCCGTGGTCGCCGCCCATCGCGTCGAACGCGACGCGGACCACCGGATCAGCGCGCGGTGTCGTCGGTGCCGGTGCTGACCGGCTTCGGTGGAACGGCGAGGCGGCCCTGGTAGTAGCCGCAGTTGGGGCAGACGCGATGCGGCAGCTTCATCTCGTGGCAGTGCGGACACTCCTCGAGCTTGGGCAGCTCGATCGCGAGATGCGAGCGGCGCTCGCCCTGGCGGGCATGCGAGACGCGTCGCTTGGGTACACCCATGAGGTGGTGGGCTCCTTGTGTCGTTTCGTGGGGCGCGGTCGCGGGACGGCGCTCGAGGTGGGAGCGCGGACGCGCCGACGGCGGAGTCTACCGCGAAACGGGGCCACCGTCACGGTCCGACCGCCGGCCCCGGTTGGAACATCCCCATGTTCCGATCAGCGAACGGACGCGTGAGGATTCGACCGCCAACGTCCATCTGGAACACCTCGATGTTCCGATCGACGAAGGAATGGGGGTTCAGCCGCCGTATGGAACGCACTGAGGTTCCAGCTGACGAAGGCAGGTTGGGCCAGCCGTCGCTAGGAACATCAGGATGTTCCAGTCTAGGTTGACTCGGCTTGCATCCACTAACGGCAACGGCCCGCGGACCGTGATGCTTTCCCCGCGATACACGTACCCGAGTCGCTCGTTGAGCGCGCGCATGTCGGCGTTGTCGCGCTGGGTCCACGTGTAGACCTCCCGGACACCGTGCTCCGCGGCGAACCGCAGCGTCTGACGCTTCAGCGCTGACGCGAGACCCCTCCGCCGCCACTTCCGGGCCACCGCCGTGAAGGCGTGCTCCGAACGATCGGGTCGATCCGGGTCGTACTCCAATCCGGCACACCCGACGATCTCGTCACCGTCCAGCGCCAGGAACATCGCCTCCGGCCACGACAGCCAATCGCGTTCCCATTGCTCGCGCGTCACGACGACCGGAAGGTGCGTCGCCATGTCCGCGATCGCCTCGACCGCGAACGGCTCGTAGGCCTGTGCCCAGAGCTCCGGTCGCTCGGCGACGGTCACGATCCGGATGCCGTCCGGCATCACGGGCTCGGGCTCCGTCACCGATCGTTCGCGTTTGCTCGATCTGTCGATCGACTTCCTGGAACCCGAAACGCTGCGCGAACGCGAGCGACCCGGCGTCGTCCATGATCGAGCCGGCCTCGGTGAACCCGCGGCTCATCGCGTGGTCCGCGAGCGCGCGGAGGAGCGCCGTCCCCACGCCACGCCGACGCGCCGCCGGCAGGACTCGCGGATGCAGGCCGGCGTAGTCGAAGCTGGATCGACCACTGAGCCCGGACCCCGCCAGCTCGCCATCGAGCTCGGCGAGGAGGTAGAGCGTCTCGTCGTCCGCCATCGCGCGCATCTCGGCGACGCTCAGCGCGCGCTCATCGGGGAGGACCGCAAGTCGCACCTGCCGCCACGACTCGAGTTCCGCATCACTCTCGGCCACCCGGATGACCAGCGTCATCGGAGCCGGGCCGTCACTCGGGGCGGAAGGCCTTGAGGGCCTCCAGGCGCGGGTCGATGTCGTCGTCCGGGTGATCGTGCTCGCCTTCGTCGAGCGGCAGACCGCAGACCACGCACAGACCCGGGCAGTCCGGTCGGTCGAGCGGGGCGATCGGCTCCGCGAGGATGATCGCGTCGCGCACCGACGGCTCCAGGTCGAGCTCGTGGTGGTCGGTGAGGCGGAGGGCGTCGGGCTCCTCGTCGGCGTCGATCGGGCGTCCGGATTGCAGGTCGATCGATGGCAGGTATTCCTCGGCAAGCTTGACGTCGATCGGCGTCGTCACCGGCCGAAGGCAACGCGCACATTCGCCTGCCAGCGACGTCGTCAGCCGAGCGTCCGCGAAGATCCCGCGGTTCGTCCGCGTCAGGCGGACCTGGCCCGCGATCGGAGCGGCCAGTACCAGGTCCTCGGGCAGCTCGATCCTGGCGTCGGCGATGTCATACGAGCGACCGGCGCCGACATCGTCGCCGAGCAGACCGGCGACATTCCAGGTGAGCGGGCGATCGGTCGGCTGGGCGCTCATCGGCGCCCGGTCACGTGCGGGCGGGCGCTGCGGGCTCCTCCGCCTGGTCGTCCCACTGATCGCCCTCGAGGTACTCGCCGTCCGCCTCGAGCGGCACCTCCGGTGGCGGCGCCAGCAGCGTTGCCCGCCGCTCATCGAGCAGGTTCAGGCCCTTCTGGATCGCCTGCAACGTCTTCTGGACATCGCCCTCCAGGCCCTCGAGGACGCCGACCGCGTATTCGTCGGCGCCCGCCCGGATGCGATCGGCATCGGCGTGGGACTCCTCGATGATCCGGCGGCTCTCGTTCTCGGCCGCCTGGGTCAGGCCCCGCTCGTCGATCAGGAAGGCGGCCTGCTCTTGCGCCCGCCCGACGATGCGCTCGGCCTCTTCCTGCGCCTTCTCGATGATCCGCTCGCCCTCGGAGTTGATCCGCTTGGCCGCCCGGACCTCCTCCGGGACCGCGACTCGAAGCTCGTCGATGAGCCCAAGAGCGGCGTTCTGGTCGACCACCACGTTCGTCGTGAGCGGTAGCTTCTTGCCGTTGGCGATGAGCGATTCGAGACGCTCGACGAGGAAGATGATGTCGATGTCGGTGGCCCTCCTGCGCCGTCGATTATGGCACGGGCCAGTCGGTCAACGGCGAGCGAAGGCCCGTTCGAGGGCCGTGCGCGCGGCCGCCGGGACCATGCCCGACACATCGCCACCGAACGAGGCGATCTCCTTCACGAGGCTCGAGCTGACGTAGCTGTTGGCAGCCGAGGTCATGAAGAAGACGGTGTCGATGCGCGGCGCCAGGACCCGGTTGTTGTGGGCGAGCTGCATCTCGGTCTCGAAGTCGCTGATGGCGCGCAGGCCGCGGACGATGGCGCGTGGCGTCTCGCGACTGCGCGAATTCGACCGTCAAGCCGTCGAAGGAGTCGACGTCGACGCGCTCGTCCGGGACGTCGTGGGCGGCAAGGGCAGCCTTGATGACCTCGATGCGCTCCTCGACCGTCAGCAACGGTGCCTTCTTCGGGTTGGCGAGCACCGCGACGATCACCGTGTCGAAGACCGCAGCGGCCCGCTCGACGATGTCGAGATGGCCGTTCGTGATCGGGTCGAATGAGCCTGGGTAGACCGCGACGCTCATGCGTCCTCCGTGGTGTCGCCGGGCCGGGCGGCCGACTCCTGCCGCCGGTAGAACGTCAGCGTGGTCTCGCCGAACCGCCGCTGGCGCTCGGATGCTAGCAGCCCGACCTGTGGCGGTGGGGCGTCGCGCCAGAAGTGCTTGGCGACGACGCGAGCCCCGTTCGCGAGCAGCGGACCGAGGGCCTCGAGCGCCGTGGTCAGGGCCTTCCGGTCGTCGTACGGCGGGTCGACGACGGCGATGTCGATGGGCGGTTCGACGCTGACGTCCAGAGTCGCTCAGCCAAGCCAACGCATCGGCGCGGACGACCGTAGCTCGCTCAGTGGCGGCGAGATCGGTCCGGTCGAGGTTGGCGTGGATGACCTGGACGGCGGTCCGGTCGTGCTCCACGAAGATGGCCTCGCCGGCGCCCCTCGACAGGGCCTCGATGCCGGCCGCGCCGCTGCCCGCGAACAGATCGAGGAAGCGGGCGCCAGGCAGGTTCGGCTCCAGGATCGCGAACATGGTCTGCTTCACGCGATCGGCGAGCGGTCGCGTGCCTGGCCCTGGTGCCTCCAACCGGATCGAGCGCGCCGTGCCGGCGATCACGCGACCAGCGTCAGGCATGCGGTCCTACGACCCGCTCGCCGGGTCCGCGGCCACGAGGTGCCGGAGCCAGCCGCTCTCGAGTTCGCGGGCGAGCGGTGCCAGGTCCGACCGGGCAGCATCCAGCGATCCATCCGGCTCGAGCAGCCGTTCCGCCGCGGCCCGCGCCTGCACCGCCAGCTCCCGGTGGTCGCCGCGCGTCAGGGACGCGACCCGGAGCGCGGGCAGACCGCTCTGCACGAACCCGAGGACGTCGCCCTCGCGGCGCAGCTCGAAGTCCTTCTCGGCCAGCTCGAACCCGTCGGACAACTCGGCGATCGCCTTCAACCGAGCGACGGCCGTCTCGTCGGTCGAATCGGACACCAGCACGCAGTACGACTCGACCGTGCCGCGGCCGACCCGGCCGCGCAGCTGGTGGAGCTGAGCGAGCCCGAACCGGTCCGCATTCGCGACGATCATCATCGTCGCCTCGGGCACGTCGACGCCGACCTCGACCACGGTCGTACCGACCAGCACGTCCAGCTCGCCGTCGCGGAAACGCGCCATCTCGGCGTCGCGATCCACCGCCTTCATCCGACCATGCACGAGCCCGACCCGGAGCGGCATCAGCAGCTCCGACAGTCGCTCCGCTTCGGTCTCGGCGGCCACGGCCGTCGTCGCACTCCCGTCGTCGACGCCGTCGCTGCCTTCCTCGATGAGGGGCACGACCACGAACGTGCGGTTCCCGGCGGCCGCCTCTTCTCGCACCTTCGCCCAGGTCGGCTCGAGCCGGTCGGGCGTCCGGATCCCGGTCCGGATCGGCACCCGGCCGACAGGCTGCGTGCGCAGGTCGGACACGTCAAGGTCGGCGTAGAGCACCTGGCCGAGCGTCCGCGGGATCGGCGTGGCCGTCATCAGCAGCACGTGCGGTGTCACGCCGCCGCCGGCCTTCGCCTCGAGCTGGCCGCGCTGCTCGACGCCGAAGCGATGCTGCTCGTCGACGATCGCGAGCCCCAGCCGCGCGAACGACACCGACTCACTGAAGAGCGCGTGCGTGCCGACGATGACCGACGCCTGACCTGAGGCGATCAGGTCGTTGGCATGCGCGCGGTCACGCGTGTTGAGCGAACCGGTCAGGAGCAGCACACCGACACCGGCGCCTTCCAGCAACGCGCCTACCGTGTCGCGATGCTGCCGGGCGAGCAGGTCGGTCGGGGCGAGCAAGGCGCCCTGATAGCCGGCACGAGCCGCGGCCGCGAGCGCGTAGGCGGCGACGGCCGTCTTGCCCGAGCCGACATCGCCCTGGAGCAACCGCAGCATCGGCGTCGTGGCCGCCAGGTCCGCCCGGACCGCGTCGATCGCGGCATCCTGGTCCGGCGTCAGGTCGACAGGGCTTCCGATCTTCCGGCGCAACGCGTCGACGATCGCGCCGCGGATCGCGGCGTCCGTCTCGTCATCGACCGACACCGCCGGCGCTCGATCACGTCCGCGTGCTCGCCGACGCCCGACCATGCCCAGCTGGAGCGCGAGCAGCTCATCGAACGCCAGTCGTCGAAGCCCGGCATCGCGACCATCGAACGACGCCGGGTAGTGCGCCGATTCGAGCGCCTCGGCGACGTCGACCAGACCCTCCTCTTTGCGCAGTGTCCCCGGCAGGTACTCCGGATAGGCGTGCCCGGCCCGGTCGAGCGCCTCGCGCATCGCCACCCGCAGGCGCGCGGCGGTCAGCCCGGCCGTCAACCGGTAGACCGGCACGATCCGCCCGGCGTGGAGCACTTCCCCATCGCCTTCCACCGCCTGGAACTCCGGGTTGTCGATCGTGAGCGCCCGCCCGAACCGCTTGAGCTTCCCGGATACCACGATCTGCTGGCCGCGCTTGAGCCGTCGTTCGATGAAGCGGCGACCGAACCAGGTCGCCTCGATCTGGCCGCTGTCGTCGCTCAGGCGAGCGATCGTGCGCTGGACGCGCCGGCGCCACGACGCCTCCACCCGGACGTCGTCCACCCGCACCCTCGCTGAGACGACGGTCCCCTCCTCCGCCCAGACCAGATCACCCAGCTGTGACAGCTCGCGCAGGTCGTCATAGCGACGCGGAAGATGGAACAGCAGGTCGCGTACGTCGTACCAGCCCAATCGGATGCCGGCCCGGCGCAGCAGCCCGGCCGCGGTCAGTCCGGAGCGGGCTAGCGGCGTCCGCAGCAGCTCGACCGGATCCGTCGGCGCTGGCGGGACCTTCGGTGGTCGTGGTGCTCGAGGTGCGCTCGCGCGCTGCGCCATCAGGTCCGGCTACTCGGCCGAGATCAGGTACCGGTAGAACGGTTGGCCGCCGTGCCGGACCTCGATCTCCACGCCGGGCACGACCGTCCCGATCTTGCGCGCCATCGCCTCGGTCTCGGCGAGATCGGCTCCGTCGCCGTAGAACATCGTGATGAGCTCGTAGCCCGGGGTCAGCGCGGCGACCGCGTTCATGACGCACTTCTCCCGGTCGTTGGCGGCACGCGATCAGGCCGTCGTCCGGGTCGAGCGCGATCGTCTGGCCGCGCTTCACCTTCCGGCCACCGATCGTCGCGTCGCGTACGGCCTCGGTGACGACGACGGTCTGGATCGCCCGCCCGGCCTCGGTCATCGGCCCGACATTGGCGGCGGCGTCCATCCCGGGATCCAGCGCGAGCAGCGCCGCGAACCCCTCGGCCGCGTTTCGCGTCGGGACGACCTGGACGGGCCGATCTGTCATCGACGCGACCTGGCGCGCGGCGAGGATCACGTTCGGGTTGTTCGGGAGCAGCAGGACCTCCCTGGCCGGCACTGCCCCGACCGCCTCGAGCAGTTCGCCGGTGCTCGGGTTGGCGCTCTGGCCGCCTTGCACCACCGACGCCACGCCGAAGTCGCGGAAGATCGCCGCGAGGCCGTCGCCCGCCGTGACCGCGATCACCGCCAAGTCGGGCAGGTCCGCGGCGGGGCCAGCGCCGTTGCCGCCACTCGTGTCGCTGGCTGGCCGGGCGATGCTCTGCTCGGTCGGCTCCGGCATGGGCGAACCGGCGAACTCGGCGGCCCGCGTCTCGCGCACGTCCTGCGCCTGGTTGTCGAGGTTCTCGACCGTGATCCGGCTGAGGTCGCCGAGCGACAGGCCATACCCGATCACGAGGTCGGGGCGCTCGTTGTGGACATGGACCTTGAGGGCGCGCGAGTCGCCCGCCACCAACACCGACTCGCCGATCGACTCGAGGTGGTCGCGGATGGCGTCGACATCGAGCCGCCGATTGCCGGCCGCGCGCAACAGGAACATCGTCTCGTAGCCGAACCCCTCGTCGGCATGCGCCACCAAGGTGCTCGGTTTGGGACCCGCCGTGGCGCGCGCCTTTGCCGCACCGACCGGTGTCTTCCCGGTGAGGTGGAGCAACGCGCCCTGGAAGAGCCGGTACAGGCCCTGCCCGCCGGCGTCGACCACGCCGGCATCGCGCAGGATCGCCAGTAGGCTCGGTGTCCTGGCGACGGCCTGGTCGGCGGCCTTCGTCGTCGCGGCGAGGACGGCTTCGATGTCGTTGTCGCGCTCGGCCGCCTTCACGGCGCCAGCGGCCGACTCGCGGATGACCGTCAGGATCGTGCCCTCGACTGGCTTCGCGACCGCGCCGTACGCGGTCTTCGCTCCTTCGCTCAGCGCATGGGCGAGATCGAGGCCGTTGAACCGCTTCTTGCCGGCGACCGCCTCGGCCATGCCGCGGAAGACCTGGCTGGTGATGACGCCCGAGTTGCCGCGCGCGCCCATAAGGGCGCCGAAGCTGATCGCGGCAGCGACGCGGTCGGCCGGCTGGCCCGCGACCGCCTCGGCCTCGTCGAGCGCAGCCCTGACCGTGGCAAGCATGTTCGACCCGGTGTCGCCGTCGGGGACGGGATAGACGTTGAGGCTGTTGATCTCGTCGACATGCACCTCGAGGTTCGAGACCGCCGCCCGGAACGCATCGAGCAGCCCGTTCCCGTCGCAGGCGCGGCGGGCCATCTAGGCGACGTCCGTCCCGCTGTCTGCCAGGTCCCGGGGACGAACGCCGCCGAGCGGCAGCGCGGTCGGGGCCTGCGGGAGGTTGCCGCCCGCCGGTACGTGCAGGCCATCGACGTGGATGGTGATCCGGTCGACATCGCGCTCGAGCGCACGCTGGATCGAGTAGCGGATGGCGGAGTCGACCTGCCGCGCGACCTCCGCCACCGGCACGCCGAGGGCGACCGTGATGTCGAGCTCGATCTCGATGCCGCCATCGAGGCGCACGGCCAACCCGGGCTGACCGAGGCCGACGCGCTCGAGCAGCCTGCCGAGCGGCCCGCCGGCGAAGCCGGTCACGCCGTACGAGCCGAGGGTCGCCGTACGAACGATGTCGTGGAGAGCACGGCCGGCGACGAGCGAACGGCCGGGCGTCGGGCGGATTGCCACGCTGGCTGGGTCCTCCCTGGAGGGCGCCTGCGGCGGGGCAGCCGGAAGCGCGTGCTATCATACCGCCCCGCTCGGGCCATCCCGCCCGATGCACCTTCCCTGAACCATCGTCCTGAGGAATCACATGGCCCGCTCCTGTGCGATCTGCGGCAAGGTCTCGATGGGCGGCTTCAACCCGCAGTCGTCGGGTTCGAACCGCGTTCGAGCACACCGCCGCATGCAGCCCAACCTCCAGCCGCTCGTCATCGCGCGGAACGGCACGTCGGTCAAGGCGCTGGTCTGCACGCGCTGCCGCCGCACCCAGCTCAAGGCCTCGAAGTAGCCTTCCGGCCCCCGTCGGGGCCCCGCGGGCACGGCTGACGGGCTGTAGCGACTACCGCTCCGCTGTGTCCAGCCAGATCGTGAACGGGCCATCGTTCACGAGGGCGACCTCCATCTCGGCGCCGAATCGGCCTGTCGCGACGTGCACGTCGTGTTCCCTGAGCGCCGCCGCGAACCGCTCGTAGAGCCGCTGGGCCTGCTCCGGCGGGGCGGCCTGGGTGAAGCCGGGTCGGCGGCCACGTCGCGTGTCCGCGAACAACGTGAATTGCGAGACCACCAGGGCCTGCCCGCGGACATCGATCAGCGAGCGGTTGGTCAACCCCGACTCATCCCGGAAGATGCGGAGCTCGGTCACCCGCCGCGCCAGCGCGTCGGCGATCGCTGGATCGTCGTCGTGGGAGACCCCGACGAGAATCGCCAGCCCCGGTCCGATCGACGCGAGCACCTCGCCGTCGACCCGTACGGACGCCTCGCTCACCCGCTGGAGGAGGGCGCGCACGCCGTCAGGCTTTCGCTGTGATGGATGCCCGCCAGGCGTCCGCCTCGGCCAGGAGCCGCTCGCGCGTCGAACCGTGGTGGTCGATCACGTGCGCCTCGACCGTAGCGGGTACCAGCAGGTCGTAGTCGCGCACGCCGTCGGGATTCATCTGGCCGTCGCCGCGCAGCATCATCACCGGGATCCCGGTCGCCTCGATCTCGTCCATCAGGCGATGAGCCAGGTGCTTGGGGAGCGACGCGATGCGCGTCATCCGGTCGGCGGGGATCGGCGGCTTGCCGTCGTTCGGTCCCCACTGGAAGCCCTCGTCGGCGAGGGCCCGGATGAGCCGGACCTCCCTGCCCATGTCGCGGCCGCGCACGAACAGCGCCGAACCGACGACGAACACATCGACCCCATGGGAGCCGGCGACCTCGGCCGTCTCGCGGTTGATCCCGCCATCGACGTGGATCTCCCCGCCATACAGCTTGTGGCGCAGCACCTGACGGGCGCCGGGCGCCTTCGCTGCCGACACGTCGCCCATGAACGACTGGCCACCGAAGCCAGGCTCGACGGTCATGATCAGGACGATGTCGAGCAGCTCCGCATACGGTTCGAGCGCCTCGATCGGCGTTCCCGGCTTGATCGCCAGACCGACTGCACGACCGGCCGTGCGGATGGCCTGCAGCGTCGGGACGATCGGCTCCTCGATCTCGACGTGGAAGGTGATCGAGTCGCAGCCCGCATCGATGAACTCCTCGATGTAGCGGCCGGGCTCGCTGATCATGAGGTGCGCATCGAACGGGACGGTCGTGCGTGGCCGGAGCGCTTTGATCGTGCGCGGCCCGAAGGTGATGTTCGGGACGAAATGGCCGTCCATGACATCGAGGTGGACGCGGTCGACCCCGGCTGATACCACGCGACGCACGGCGTGCGCGAGATTGCCGAGGTCGGCATCCAGGATGCTCGCGGCGATCCGCGCCCGATTGTTCCCCATCGCTACTCCCCGACCCCGACCGGGACGGGCTCGTGGCTGCGTTCGCCACGCAGCGCGGCCGCACTCTCCTCTTCGAGGCGTTCACGTCGCCGGGCGACGGCCAGGGCTGGCGGCTCCCCTGCCCGCTCGGCGGCGAGCTGACCGCACGCCGCCCCGACCTCCTGACCGCGGTTGCGGCGGATCGTCGTCGAGATACCGGCCTCGCGCAGCGTCGCGGCGAACCGCTCGATCACGGGCATCGGGCTGGCCGTCCACGGCGTGTGCGCGACGGGGTTCATCGGGATCAGGTTGACGTGCGCATGGTCGCCGCGGAGCAGGTCGGCCATCGAGCGTGCGTCAAGGTCGGTGTCGTTCACACCGCCGATCATCGTGACCTCGTAGGTGATGCGTCGACCGGTCGCGCGCGCGTGGTCCCGCGCGGCCGACACGACCTCGGCAACCGGCCAGCGCCGGTTCAGCGGCACGAGCACGTCACGGAGCGCGTCGCGCGCTGCGTGGAGCGAGATCGCCAGCGTGAACTGAGGACCAAGTGCCGTGAGGCGGCGGATGCCCGGCACGACGCCGGACGTGGAGACCGTGATGTGGCGAGCGCCGAGCCCGAAGCGGCGTGGGTCGTTCAGCGCCTCGACAGCAGCGAGTACCCGGTCGAGGTTGAGCAGGGGCTCGCCCATCCCCATGAACACGCTATTGGTGAGGTGGCGGCCATCCGCGGCCAGGCGGCGCTGCGCGTGCCGTGCCTGGTCCACGATCTCGGCGACCTCCAGGTCGCGCCCGGACCCGAGCTCCCCCGTGGCGCAGAACGGGCAGCCGACGGCGCACCCCGCCTGGCTCGAGATGCACAACGTGTGCCGTTCACGGGAGCGGCCGCGGGCCGGGTAGTGCATCAGCACCGACTCGATCAGCGCGCCGTCATGCAGTCGGTGCAGCGCCTTCTCCGTCGTCCCACCGTCGGCCAGCCGAATCTCGGTGTCGGCCACGGTCTCCAGTAGAAATTCGCGCGCGAGCGCATCGCGGAGGGAAGCGGGCAGCACCCGGATCGCCGCCGCATCGGTCACGCCGCCGTCCTTCCAGACGGCGTCGGCGATCTGGCGGGCTCGATATGACGGCTCGCCGTGACCCTCGACCCACGTCACCAGTTCATCGGGCGTGAGCCCGGAGATGCCGGGTCTCGTCAGCGTCGTCGTCACCGCACGATGCTACTGCCGACGATCGCCGGTCGACCGCGGACGAACGCCTCCCATGACATCCGCTTACCGCCCGCCGGTTGGACCTCGAGAAGTCGGAGCCGACCGCCATCGTCCAAACCGATACCCTCGAGGTCGAAGGTTCCCGGGGCGGGACCGTCCGCCATCGCCCCCGACGCCTCGGCCTTCCAGACAATCAGGCGACCGGCATCCGTGTCGACGAATGTGCCCGGCCAGGGCTGGTAGGCGCGCACCTGTCGTTCCAGCTCCGTCCCGGAGCGCGACACGTCCAGGCGCCCGTCCTCGCGTCGGAGCGGCTTGGTCAGCGTCGCTCCCTCGTCGCGCTGTGGGTGTGCGTCGAGCTCGCCGCGCAACCACGGCGCGAGCGACGCGGCGAGGACATCGGCGGCCATCGTCGCCAGCGTTGCCTCCAGGTCTGGCGTCACTTCGTCGCCCCGCAGCGGGATGACCTCCTGCGCGACGATCGGACCGGTGTCGATCCCTTCGTCCATGCGCATCAAGGAGACGCCCGTCTCCTCGTCGCCCGCCAGGATCGTGGCCGGGATCGGCGTCGCGCCGCGGTGGCGGGGCAACAACGACGGATGCAGGTTCAACGCGCCGTGGCGGACCCCGAGCAGCGCAGCCGGCACCAGCTGGCCGTAGTCGGCGAGGACGATGAGGCCGGGTTCCAGGTCAAGCACGGCAGCGGTGCCCTCGGGCGATCGAAGCCGTTCCGGGGTAAGCACGGTCGTGACACCAAGCGCCTGCGCGCCGTCGTGGATGTCCGTCTGCGTGGGGCGGCCATGCCGACCCGCGGGTCGCGGCGGGGCGGTCACTACCGCCACCAGCTCGACGTCCGCATGGTCGTTCAGCGCTTCGAGCGCCGGACGGCCGAACCCGCCGCTGCCGATGAAGACGGTCCGTGCCCGCCCTCGCGTCACGCCAGGGCGCTCGTCGCCTCGCGGATCTCGGCCTCCTCCTCCGCGTCCTCGCCCTGGCCGACCGCGATCAGCTCGTCCATCGAGTCGAGGTAGTCGATGTAGAGCTTCCCATCGAGGTGGTCGAGCTCATGCTGGAGCGCACGGCCGAGCAGGCCGCTGCCGGCGACCTTGAACTTCTTGCCCTGGCGGTCCTGCGCGACCACCCACACCTTCTCGCGCCGCGTGACGTACGCCACGTAGCCGGGGATCGACAGGCAGCCCTCGAGGTCGCGGTCATCACCGGTCGCACGGACGATCTTCGGATTGACCAGCTCGTAGAGGTGGCTCTCGACCTCGATGACGCATGCCTGCATCGCCTCGCCGAGCTGGGGCGCGGCCAGACCGACGCCCGGCGCGTCGCGCATCGTGTGCGCGAGGTCGTCGAGCAATTCGTGCAGGTATTTGCCGAAGGCGTCGACCGGCTTCCCCTTCAGGCGGAGCCGGGGATCACCGAGTTGGACGATGGGTCGAACGGACATCGCCGCGAAGTATATGGGCGACCGACCGTGCGGGCCGAAGCTGGGAGCAGGCGTCAGAGCGGCGGGTTGCCCTCGGCGACATCCTCGGCTGCGTCCTTCGCGGCGGTCGATGCGTCCTTGGCTGCGCTCGACGCGTCTCGGCTCGCGTCACCGACATGCTCGCGGATATCGTGTGCGAACGTCCGGGACTTCTCGGCGAGCTTGCCACTCGCCTCGGCGGTCACCTCGCCCGCCTTCTGGACGACGGGCGCGGCGCGGTCGGCCGCTACCGCGACCAGCTCGGCAGCCTTCGCGGAGAACTCGCGAACGGTCGGGGCAGCCTTCTCAGCGAAGTCTTCGACGACGTCGCGGATCTGCTCGAACACCTCGTTCGCCTTGGCGGAGGCGTTCGACGCGGCGTCGCCGGCGGCGTCCTTGGCGCTATCGGCAGCGGAACCGCCCGAGTAGCTCGCGTTGCGCGGGCCTTCGGCAGGTTCGTCGTGACTGGGGTTCAGCGGATCGGTCATGGTGTGCGTCTCCTCATATCTGGGGAGCGCATCCTCGCACGAACGGGGTCCAAAGGCACGGGGTCTGATGGTCCCGGGCGTATCATCGACCGCACAAGCGCTACGGGAGGACTGTGATGGCCGTCGAGTGGAGTTTCGCGGACCTCGAGCCCGCCCAGATCGACCTCATCCATGAGGCGGAGCGCACGCTCGGCACCGACGTCGTGATCGCCTACAAGCCGGGCCGCTGGGGCACGGTCGACCCCGACGCGATCGGCGACGCGCTGCGGCCCGTCGAGCTCGAGGCGAGCCAGCTCGAATACCTGCAGGGCCTCGAGCGCAAGGTCGATGGCGTGCTCGTCGCGTACCGGCTCAAGGTCGACTGAGTCAGAGCAGCGATTCGGGGTCGACGTCCACCGACCACGGTGGTCCGGGGTCGCCGTCGAGGACGCCGAGCGGATCCTCGCCGCGCAGGATCACGTGGTACCGCCAGCGGTCGTTGCGCCGCGCGATATAGGCCGGCGCGGGCCCGATGACGGACGTCGCCCGCGTGGCGGCGCGCTCGCGGAGCCGTTCCGCCATCGCCGCCCCCTCACGTTCCGCTGCTTCACGGTCGGGCAGCGCGATCGTCAACTTCACGATCGAACCGAAGGGCGGTGACCCGAATCGCCGCCGCAGATCGAGCTCGGCCTCATAGAAGGCGGCACCGTCTGACTCCGCCACAGCGCGTAACACCGGGTGGTCGGGTTGATACGTCTGGAGGATGGCGCGGCCCGGGCGACCGCCGCGGCCCGCGCGGCCGACCGCCTGGCTGAGCAGCTGGTAGGTCCGCTCCGCGGCGCGCTCGTCGGGCAGGTTCAAGGCGACGTCCGATGACACGACACCGACCAACGTCACGTTGGGCACGTCGAGCCCCTTCGCGACGAGGCTCGTGCCGACCAACACGTCCACCTCGCCATTCGTGAACGCGTCGACCACACGTTCCGCGGCGCCCCGTCGATCAACGACGTCGCGATCGAGGCGCGCGACCCGCAACCCTGGATGCAGCCCGCGGACCTCGCGCTCGACGCGCTCCGTGCCGCCGCCCAGGTAGCGGATGCGGGCCGAGCGGCAGTTCGGGCAGCGCGTCGCGAGCGGGGTCGCCCGGCCGCAGTGATGACAGCGCAGGGTCGTGCCGGCCTGGTGGTACACGAGCGGCCGCTCACAGTCCGGGCATGCCTGGATGTGGCCGCAGTCGCGGCACAGCACGACTGACGCCGTCCCACGCCGGTTCAGGACGAGGATCGACTGGTCCCCAGCCGCCGTGTCGAGCGCAGTCAGCGCATCGTCGAGCTCCCGCGACAGCAGGCCCCGATTGCCCTCGGCGAGCTCGGCGCGCATGTCGACCACGTCGATGCGTGGCGGTTCCCCGGTCGGGCGCGCGGGCAGAGCGACCCGGTCGTAGCGGCCATCGAGCGCGCGGCCGAGCGTCTCGACCGCGGGCGTCGCCGACCCGAGGATGAGCGCCGCGTCGGCCAGCGCAGCGAGCCGGATCGCGGCGTCGCGAGCCTGCAGCCGCGGCGTCCGGTCGCTCTTGTAGGCCGGATCGTGCTCCTCGTCGACGATGATCAGCCCGATGTCGGCCAGCGGCGAGACGACCGCCAGACGGGTACCGACGACGATGTCGACATCGCCCGCGCGGATGCGCCGCCACTCGTCGGCCCGCTCCCCGTCGCCGAGACCCGAGTGGATGAGCGCGACACGAGTATCGAGATCGGCGCGCAACCGGTCGACGATCGGGAGGGCCATCGCGATCTCGGGCACGAGCACGAGGGCCGAGCGTCCCTCCTCGAGCGACGCCGCGATGGCGTCCACGTAGATCGCGGTCTTGCCGCCGCCGGTCACGCCGTCGAGGAGGAGCGGACGCGGGTCGCGAGCATGGATCGCCGTCGTCACCCGGTCCCCGGCTGCCTGCTGCTCGAGCGAGAGATCGGATGCGGGTGGACGGCCGCCACGCCGACCGGGCGCCCGCGCGGCCAGCGGCAGCCTCGGCCGCTCGCGGGTCTCCGCCTCCGCCAGGCCCCGACGGACGAGGGACGCCACCGACGATGTGCCATGCCGGCCCGCAAGCTCCGGACCTGAGATCCCGTCCGGCGACGTCGCGAGTTCCGCAAGTGCGGCGACCTGTTTCGGCCCGAGCGGGCGGCCGGGCAGGCGATCCCCCGTGGCGACCGCCTGTGCGGCGGCGAGACCAGACTCCGTCGGGCGGATCCAGCGCTCATAGCGCGGGCCGGCTGAGGCGCCCAGCAGTGTCCAGTCGAGCGCGAGCAGCCCGGCGTCGGCAAGACTCCGCAGTCGGCGCAGCAGGCCGGCACGGCCATCGGGCGCGGCAAGGTCGCGGGCCGGTCGCGCACCCGATGACAGCTGGTCGAGGAGGTCCGCGTCGACCTCGTCGAGATTCCCGTCGGCGGCGACCGGCATCGGCGTGGGCGTCCGCTCGGCGACGAGCTCGAGACGCTCGAGCAACCCGGGCGGCAGCATCGACCGGATCACCAACGCCGGTGGAGCCAGGTAGTGCTCGGCGATCCACCGCGCGAGCGACAGCGTCAGACCAGGCAGGAGCGGCCCGTCGGCTCGGACCCGGTCGGCGATGGGCTTGACGGCGGCGCCCGTCCCGGCATCCGCCCCTGCCGGACCCAGCACGATCCCAAGCGCCTGGCGACGACCGAACTCGACCAGCACGGCCTCACCGTCCTGGATGTCCGCCAGGTGCTCGGGCACGGCGTAGGTGTACGGTCGCGCGCCGCCGGCGCCGGCCGCATCGACGGCGACCTCGACGAGTCGTCGCGGCCTCCCGCCGTCGGGGTCGATCGAAGGCCGGCCCCCTGTCGAGCGCTCGGGCTCTAGCCCGAGGGTCACGCCGGCCTAGACGCGGACCCGCCGGCCCGCGTGTGCCGCCCGTTCCTCGGCGATGATCGCCTCGATCTTCTCGGCGGTCCGCTCGACCTGCCCGGTCTCGTTGACGACGACGTGGTCGTAGTCGTCCTGACGGGCAAGCTCGATCGCGGCGTCGCGCTGACGGATCTCGAGCTCGTCGGCGTTCTCCGTCGCTCGTGCCCGCAGGCGAGCGAACAGCGTCTCCTGGGACGGCGGGATGATGAAGATCAGGAGGGCCTCGGAGACTTGTTCCTTCACCTTCTGCGCCCCCTGTACATCGATCTTGAGGATCACATCCTTCCCTCCGAGGAGTGCCTCTCGGACCTGATCGCGCGGCGAGCCGTACCAGTTGCCATGCACCTCGTTCGATTCCAGGAACCCGCGGGCCCTCCAGATCCGGAGGAACTCATCGCGGGTCACGAAGTGGTAGTCGACCGTGTCGACCTCGCCGTCGCGGGGCGTCCGGGTCGTCATCGTCACGACATAGTGCCGCTCGCCATCCCGGCCGGTGGCGACCTCCCGGCGGCGCATCTCGTCGATGATCGTGTCCTTGCCCACGCCCGAGGGGCCGGAGATGATCACGAGGATCGCGCCGGGCGCGCCCTCGATGGTGTAGTCCGGGCGACCGGGATCGTCGGAGATCCGGGCGGGCGCTTCGAGCGGGTCCAGCTGGGCCACCGCGTCCTGATCCACCGGGTCCTCGACGCCAGGCCCGTCCCGCCGGTTCGTCATCGCGCCGACTCCGCCCGGCGCAAGCCGTCGAGCACCGCCTCCAGGTCGTCGGGGAGCGGCGCGGTCGCACGGATCAGGTGCCCGTCGCCCGGTGCGGCCAGCTCCAGGCGCCACGCATGCAGGAACAGCCGTCCGAGTCCCTCGGGCCCGCGGCGCGACGTTCCGGTGCCGTAGACCGGATCACCCGCGACCGGATGACCGATACCGTCGAGATGGACGCGGATCTGGTGCGTACGGCCCGTGACCAGGTCGAGCTCGAGCAGGGTCCAGCCGGTGAACCGCTTGCGGACCCGATAGCCGGTGACCGACGGCCGTCCGTCGGGAACCACCGCCATCCTGGTCCGGTGCTTCGGGTCGCGCCCGATGGGCGCCTCGATGCGCCCGACCGCGGCCGAGACGTTCCCGCCGACCAGCGCCTGATAGGTCTTGCGGATCCGGCGCGCCTTGAGCTGCGCCATCAGCGACTGCTGGGCGGCATCGTGCTTGGCGACCATCAGGAGCCCGCTCGTGTCACGGTCGAGTCGATGCACGATGCCCGGCCGAGCGACGCCGGCGATGCCGCCGTACTCCGCGCCACCGGCGCGGGCGAGCAGGGCATTCACGAGCGTGCCGCCGTCGTGGTGGCCCGGCGACGGGTGGACGACCAGGCCGGTCGGCTTGTCCACGATCAGCAGGTCGTCGTCCTCGTACACGATCCGCAGCGGGATATCCGGCGCCGGCGCGAGGTCCAGCGCGACGGGCTCGGGTACGTCGAGACGGACCTCCGTGCCCGCGGACACGATCGCGTTCGCGCGCAGCGGCTCACCGTCGACGGTCAACCGGCCGTCGGAGATGAGCTTCTGGACGTGGCTCCGAGACAGGCCCGTGGCGTCGGCGACGAGGCGATCTACTCGACCGGCCATCCCATCCGGTACGCGCACGGTGCGGACGCCCGCCGCGACAGGCGCGTCAGGCATCCGGTGGCTCCGGTGCCGGTCGGGTCCGGTCGGTCACGAACGCGCTCAAGAGCAGCAACAGGATCGCGCCGCTGATCGCCGAGTCGGCGACGTTGAAGGTGTACCAGCGGAACCCGCCGATGCCGAGGTCGACAAAGTCTACGACGTAGCCGAGCCGGAACCGGTCGGCCATGTTGCCCAGCGCGCCGCCGAGCAAGAGGCCGAGCGCCACCGACAGCAGTGTGTTGCGGCCGGACGTGCGGTGGAACCAGATGATCGCGCCGACCACGCCGACCGATACCACGGCGAAGATGATCGCCTGGTCGCGGAAGAGACCGAACAGGGCGCCGCTGTTCTGCGAGTGGACGAGGCGGAGGTAATCGCCCAGGACCTGGACACGTTCACCAGGAGCCAGGAACGACGCGAGCCATGCCTTGGTCAGCTGGTCGACGACGAAGACGGCGGCGGCGAGCCCAAGGAAGATCGGCCATCGCGCCCGTTCCCGCGCGGCCGGACGCACCGCCGACGCGGCCATCGAGGTCAACCGAGCCTCCGCAGGGCGATCGTCGCGCTGCCTGCGTCAAGTGCCACGGTCGCCCGATGGGCGTCCGACGGGCTGTCACCGTCACGCAGCTCGGCGATCGTGTCCGCTGCGACGGCCGGAAGGTGCGCCGCGACCATCTCGGGCACGCCATCCACCCACAGCTCGATCCTGTCGTCGAGCTCGAGCCCCGCCTCGCGTCGCAGGTCCTGCACGGCGCGTGCCAGCTCGCGAGCATCGCCCTCAGCGCGGAGCTCGTCGGTCAGGGCGGTGTCGAGGACCATCACGAGACCATCATCCTCCGCCACGGCCGTGCCCGGGCGGGGCGTGGCCTGGATCTCGACCTCATCGGCGGCGAGCGACTCGCCCGCAAGCGTGACCGACCCGTCGGCGTGGATCGTCGCGGCGCCCTCGCGCGCCGCCGCCATCACTGCGGGGATGGCCGGCCCGAGGCGCTTGCCGACTTTGGGCAGCAGCACCTTCACCCGCCGCTCGACGAGGTCCGAACCGTCCGCGATGGGCTCGACGAACTTGACGTTGATCTCCTCCGCGATGATCTCGAGGAGCTCCGGCGGGAGCGCGCCGTCTCCGCCCGGCACCGCAACCCAGGCGCGGGCCAGCGGTTGGCGCGTCTTGAGTCGATTGGCGCCACGGAGCGTGCGCGCCAGCTCGACGGCGGACCGCGCGATCGCCATGGAGCGCTCGAGCTCCACGTCGCGGTGCGCGATCACCTCCGTAGCCGGCCAGCGCGTGAGATGCACGCTGTCGGGCTGTGACGGGATGACCGAAACCACGAGGTTCTGGTACAGCGTCTCCGACACGAACGGCAGGATCGGCGCGAGGGTGCGCGACAGGGTTACGAGCGCTGCGTGGAGCGTCGCAAACGCGGCGTCGCGGTCCCCCGGGTCGGCGCCCGGTCGCATCCGGTCGCGCGACCGCCGCAGATACCACGTCGAGAGATCGTCGATGAAGGTGCTCAATGCCCGACTGGCCGCGACTGCGTCGTAGTCGCCCAGCGTCCGCTCGACCTCCTCGGCCAGCCAGGCCGCACGGGACATGATCCAGCGATCCAGAACAGGCCTCCCGTCGGCCCCGGCCGCCCCGTCGGCCGCGCCCGGTGTCCAGCCTGCCAATCGCGCGTACGTGACGAAGAAGGCGTACGCGTTCCAGAGGACCAGCAACTCCCGACGGGCCTCGTCGGCGGCGTGCCAACCGAACAGGATGTTCTCCTCCGGCCGGGACTTGGCGAACATCCAGCGCATGACATCGACGCCCATCCGCTCGGCGGCCTCGTCGAACTCGATCGCGTTGCCGGCGCTCTTGTGCATCGGACGGCCGTCCTCCGCGAACAGCGTCGCGTAGCCGAAGATCGTCCTGAACGGCTCTTCCCGCCGTAGGACAGTCGACATCGCTAGCATCGAGTAGAACCAGTTGCGGAATTGTCCGGGGAAGCTCTCGGTGATGAAGTCAGCCGGAAACCACTGCCGCCAGTAGTCGGGGTCCTCGCGGTAGTGGATGGTCGAGAACGGCACGATCCCGGCATCGAGCCAGGGGTTGCCGACGTCCTTGATCCGCTCGACCGGCGAGCCACACTTGGGGCACGCGATCTTGACCTCGTCGACCCACGGCCGGTGCGGCGTGTGGCCTTCGAACCCTTCCCAGCCCTCGACCGCTCGCTCGCGAAGCTGCTCGCGACCGCCGATGACCTCGACCGTCCCGCACTCAGCGCAGTCGTAGATCGGCAGCGCCAGGCCCCAGTAGCGCTTCTTGCTGATCATCCAGTCGTGCATGTTGCGGAGCCAGTCGAGCTCCCGTTCATATCCGAAGCCGGGGATCCAGCGGATCTTGTCGACGACTTCCATGATCTGGTAGCGGAGGCTGGCATCCACCTGCTCGCGGGTCAGGGTCTCGCGCGGCTGGTCGTAGACCGGGCCCATGCTGATGTACCACTCGTCGACGGCTCGCCAGAGGAGCGGGGTGTTGCAGCGCCAGCAGTGCGGATAGCGGTGCTGGTACGGCTCGAGGCGGTAGAAGACGCCACGCTCCTTGAGGTCCTCGACGATCGCCTCGGCGAGGTTGGGCGCCTCGAGCCCGGACAGCCAGCCGAAGCCGTCGTGATAGCGACCGTCCTCAAGGATGGCCACGATGACCGGCAAACCGAGCTGCTTGCCCAGCTGGAAGTCCTCGGCGCCCGCACCCGTAGCGATATGGACGATGCCGGTCCCTTCCTCCTCGCCCACCTCGGTCCACGGCACGATGCGGTGCTCGTAGCCGGCCTCGGTGAAGGTCCGCTGGACGGCCGGCAGGTCGTCGAACGGCCCGCGATACCGCCAGCCGGCGAGCTCCGATCCGTCGCGCTCCTCGACCACCTCGAACGCGCCGATCACTGCGGTCTTGAGCGCGCCGCGGCCGACCCAGAACGATTCGTCCCCCTGGCGGACGCGGACGTAGCGCATCTCGGGTCCCACCGCCGCGGCGATATTGGCTGCGAGCGTCCAGGGCGTCGTCGTCCAGACCAGCAGCGATTCGCCCGGGCGGTCGATGAGCGGGAACTTGACGGTCAGGCCCGGGTCCTCGCGGTCCTGATATCCCTCGTTCAGCTCCATCTGCGAGAGACCGGTCCCGCAGCGGGGACACCACGGCATCGAATCGAGGCCCTTGTACAGCCAGCCCCGCCGGTGGACCTCGGCGAGGAAGCCCCAGATCAGGTCGTTGTTCTCGTTGCTGAACGTGAAGTAGCTGCCGCCGATCTCCGGCATCCCCAGCCGGCCGACCAGCATCTCGACGGTATCGGTCACCGGACCGTCCGTGCCCTTCATCGTCGTGACCGCCGCCGGATCCTCACCGAGCAGGTCACGCAGCCGGCGCAGCTCGTCGGGATCGTTCCAGTCCATCCACATCCCGAGCCGGACCGACTGCTCGGTCTGGCGCGCCGCGTACGTCAGCACGCGCTGCTTGCAGAGCGTGACGAAGCGGTCGATGCCGTACGCCTCGATATCCCGCTTCGAGGTAAAGCCGAGGTCACGCTCGACGTTGACCTCGACCCACAGGCCCTGGCAGTCGAAACCGTTCTGGTAGCGCTCGTCCTCGCCCTGCATCGCGTGGAAGCGCTGGTAGAGGTCCTTGTAGGCACGGCCCCAGGCGTGGTGGACGCCCATCGGGTTGTTCGCGGTAATGGGCCCGTCGAGAAAGCTCCAGCGGGGCCCGCCAGCGTTCTGCGCCCGCAGCCGCTCGAAGGTCCGCCGTTCGCGCCACATCTCGAGGAGCTCGTGTTCCTGGGCAACGAGATCGGGCTTCGAGGTGACGGGTCGGAACATTTATCTCCGGATGCGCGGGGCGTGGCGGGCGACCGGGACCGGCCCGGCGACCCGTCCGGCAAGTCCGAGTATCCTACCCGCGATGCAGCAGCCGCAGGAGGCGCGACCGCGCGCCCGATCGCCCTTCACGGCGGCGTTCCTGTCCCTCCTCTTCCCCGGCCTGGGCCACCTGTACGCGGGTGCGCCGATGCGCGCGCTCGGGTTCGCTGCGCCGCCGCTCCTGTTGCTAGCGCTGATCGCGGGGATCGTCCTTCGCCTGGACACGTTCGAGCTGATCGGCGCGGTCGTGCCGTTGATCGGCGCGATCTTCGTCTTCAATCTCGTCGCCCTGGCCTACCGCCTGGTCGCGATCGTCGACGCCTACCGGGTCACCGAGTATCTGAACTCGTACGCCGCGTCAGGCGACGGCCGCCTCGGCCGGGCGCGGATGCCGCGCAATCCGCTGTCGGTCGCCGGCCTTGCCGCGGTGGTCCTGGTGATGGCCGGCTCGCATGTCGTGGTGGCTCGCTACGACATGCTGGCGCAGGACGCCCTTGGCAGCTGCATCTTCGTCAACCAGAGCAACGATGCCGAATGCGAGGATCCGGACGCCTCGCCGTCCCCGACTGAGGGCGGGCCGACCAACGACAGTCCTGAACCGACCGATACCAGCACGCCGGAGCCGACGTTCAGCGGCACGGCCGTGCCGAGCGTCGAGGTTCCGCCATGGGATGGCCGCGAGCGGCTGAACATCCTGCTCATCGGGTCCGATGAGCAGCGCGGCGGGCACAACACCGACACGCTGATCACAGTCTCGATCGACCCTGTCACCAAGCAGGTCGCGATGTTCAGCCTGCCGCGCGACACCGTTGACGTGCCTGTCCCGCCCGGGGATGCGCAGCGCGTCTGGGGACGCAACTACCGCGCCAAGATCAATGCCTGGTTCGTCGAGAACCGTCGTCGCCGCGACCTGTGGCCCGGCAACGACCGGCAGCGCGGGTACAACGCGCTCAAGGCGATCATGGGCGAGCTGTACGACCTCGACATCCGGTACTTCGTGGAGGTCAACTTCGAGGGCTTCAAGAAGGTCGTCGACTCGGTCGGCGGGGTGACAATCAACGTCCAGGTGCCGGTCGTCGATGACCAGTTCCCCGGCACGACCGGCCGGGTCCAACGCCTGTACATCCCGAGCGGCCTGCAGCACATGGATGGCGACCAGGCCCTTCGTTACGCCCGTTCGCGGCATACCTCCACCGACTTCGACCGGGGGGCGCGGCAGCAGCGGGTCCTGCTATCGCTGCGCGAGCAGGCCGACCCGCAGACGCTGATCCCCGACTCCCCGAGCTGGTCGCCGCGCTCAAGACCGCCGTGCGGACGGACGTCCCGATCGACCAGCTGGACGAGCTGCTCGGGCTGGCATCGCAGGTCGATACCGCGAACATCCGGTCGTTCGTCTTCGCACCTCCGCTCTATTCGCAGGACACGTGCCAGGACGCCCGTGGCTGCGTGGTCATCCCCAACATCTCGCGCATCAAGCAGGCTGTGAAGAACGCGTTCAGCGGTGACCCGCGCGATGAGGTGTTGCGCCAGACGCTCGCCGCCGAAGGCGCGCGCGTGTGGGTCCTCAACGGGACGAGCACCGCGAATCGCGGGGCACGGATCGCCGGCTACCTCGAGTACCACGGCCTCGATGCCTCGGCGCCGCGTGGCAAACCCAAGGGCAGCGTCCCGGCCAAGACCGTGATCACGATCTACAACGGCGCCGAAACCGACCTGACGGCGACCATCGCCTATCTCGAGAGAGTGTTCGACGTGAAGATCAAGACCGCGAGCGATCCTGCGGTCGCGGCCGACGTGGTCGTGACGGTCGGCCGCACCACCCCGGAGCTCGAACCGCCGCCCTCGTCGTGAGCGCCCGCCCCGGCGGCTACGCGATCGGGGTCAGCCAGTGCTCGTATTCAGGCAGGCGCCCCCGCACGGCATCGAAGTAGCGATCTCGCACGAGCCGCGCGACCGGCCCGACCTCGCCCGAGCCGACCGGACGGTGATCGACCTCGACGACCGGTGACACCTGCACACCGGTGCCGCACACGAAGATCTCATCGGCGACGTACAGCTCGGACCGGTCGATGGACCGCTCGACCGTCGGGATGCCCTCATTCGCCATCAGCTCGATCAGACCCTTGCGGGTCACACCCTCGAGCAGGTCGTCGCTGACCGGCGGCGTCAGGGAGACGCCGTCACGGACCACGAAGATGTTCGCCGCCGACGACTCGTTCACGTGGCCGCCTGCTGTGAGCACGACGGCCTCATCGAAGCCGTTGAGCTCAGCTTCCGACTTCTGGAAGGCCATGTTCACGTAGCCACCGACGATCTTGCCGCGAGCTGGCAGTGCCTCATCGGCATTACGCCGCCAGGACGAGGTCATCAGGCGCACGCCGTTGGCGGTGTCGATGTAGTTGCCGAACGGCAGCGTGATGATGCACAGGTCGTTGTCGAGGTCATGCAGCCGGACGCCGATCGCCTTGGTCGACTTGTAGAACGACGGGCGGATGTAGACGTCCTCGCGGAAGCCGTTGCGGCGGACCGTCTCGATGATCAGCCGTGTGAGCTCGTCGACCGTCGGGATGTCCTTCATGAGGAGGATCCGGCATGACTGGCGGATGCGCTCGACGTGCTCGCGCACCTTGAGGCCGTAGAGCTTGCCCTGCTCCTCGTTCCAGTACGCGCGGATCCCCTCGAACGTTGCGGTCCCGTACATGAACGCGTGGGTCATGATGCTGACCTTGGCATCCTTCATCGGCACGAACGCGCCCTCGAAGTAGCAGATCAGCTCGTCCAGACTGCCTGGCGTAGGCGCGTGGTGCGTCGCCTGGGCCGGCGTGTCGGACGTGGTCTCGGTGGTCATGCGGCACGACTCCTGCGCTGACGGCGCGATTCGCTCGCGCGGGCCTGCACGGTCGGCCGAGTATAACGCGGCCTTCCGCGCGGCCAGTCACCCATCGTCAGCCGCCGGCGACCGCGCTGCCGATCGCCACGGCGATGACGATGAGGATCGCCACAGCGACACCGACCATCCCCCGCTCCCCAGCTCGCGCGAACGCTATCGCCGAGGCCACGACCCGGCTGATCGGCGTCGCGATCACCGCCAGTAACCCGAGCCACAGGAAGCCCGACGGCGTCAGGGTCGCGAGATCGATCGGGAGCGACGCCAGGTCCAGCCGCGGGCCGCCGCTGAGCGGCGAGATGCCGCTCGCCAGCATCAACAGGACGCCCACCACGAGGAGCGCCGTCGCGACGTACGTCAGGACGATGAGCAGCCGCCCGATCGTCGCCTCGTAATCCCTCATGAGACCGCCCGGAGCAACATCTGGACCGCCGTGTACAGCAGCACGACCACGAACAGCCAGCGCAGGATGCGCAGGTCCACTCGATGGGCGAGTCGCGAACCGAGGCTTGCCCCGACGAACACGCCGATCGCCGTCGGCCCGGCCATGTACGGGTCGATCTCGCCACGGGCGAGATAGATGACCGCGCCGGCCGCCGCGGTGATGCCGACCATGAGGTTGCTGGTCGCGGCCGCGACTCGCAGCGGGACGCCCATCGCCAAGTGCATGAGCGGCACCTTGACGATGCCTCCACCGACCCCCAGCAGCGCCGAGATGACGCCGGCACCGGTCGCGCCGACCACCCCGAACGGGACATTGCGGACCTCGTACGACCGACGCTCCGAACCGTCGTCCGACGGCTCCGACGTCCGCGCCCGCAACATCGAAACGGCGACGTACACAAGCAGCCCGGCGAACAGGACCGACAACCAGCGCTCGTCGATCAGGAACGCGATCGACCCGCCGACCAGCGCCCCGATCGCGGTGAAGAGTTCCAGCCGCATGCCCAGCCGCAGGTCGGCGACGCGGCGCTCGAGGTAGACGCCCGCCGACGCGCTGCTGGTCATGATCACGCTGACGAGCGAGATCCCGACTGCCTCACGCAGCTCCAGGCCGAAGCCGAGCGTGAGCAGCGGCACGATCAGGAGGCCGCCGCCCAGGCCGAGCAGCGAACCGAAGAGGCCGGCGGCAGCGCCGCCGGCCAGGATCAAGAGCCATTCGGCCACTGCCGTGGCCTACGTCAGGGGCGGAGGTGCTGCGGGGCGTACGGCAGGAGCGCGACGTGGCGGGCGCGCTTGAGTGCGACTGCCAGCTCACGCTGGTGCCCCGCGCACGTGCCGGTCTTGCGTCGCGGCTCGATCTTGGCCCGCTCCGAGAGGTAGCGGCGGAGGCGGTTGACCTCCTTGTAGTCGATCAGGCTCGTCTTGTCGGCGCAGAACGCGCACACCTTGCGGCGACGGCGATCGCGGTAGAAGTCGTCGCGCTTACGCGAACGGGCGGGAGGCATATGTCGTGGTTCTCCTGGTCAGAAGGGCAGATCGTCGATATCGGTGTCGTCGGCCGGGGCACGCTGCGGTCGGACACCGCCGCCGCCATCACCTCCGCCGGCGACCGCGCCGGCACCGGCCGGCTGCGCGTTGAACGAGCCATCGTCGTCGCGCGGGCGACGCTCGAGGTTCACGATGGAGTCCGCGGTGATCTCGAGTGACGTCCGCGTCTGGCCGTCACGGCCCTCGAACTGACGGGTCTTGAACCGACCCTCCACGAAGACCTTATTGCCCTTGCGCAGGGTCTCCGCCATACGCTCGGCACGGTCACCCCAGACGCTGACGCGGAACCAGTCGGTCTCCTCGACCCACTCGCCGGTCTGCTGGTTCTTGGTGCTCTGGTTGACGGCGACGTTGAACTGCGTCACCGCCCTGTTGTTGGGGGTGTACCGCATCTCTGGGTCAGACCCGAGGTTGCCGATGATCATCACCTTGCACAGGGCCATCGCGTCGCGCTCCTCAGTCGATGGCGGCCGGGGCCGCCTCGCTCTCGTCCTCGCCGATCCGCTCGCCGCCGTCGTCTTCTTCCTCTTCATCGAGGCCGAGAGGAAGATCGGTGTCGTCGGTCTCGTCGACGTCACCGCCGTCCTCGCGTCGCGAGGCCTTGACGGGTCGCTCGTCGCGGGTGGTGAGGTGTCGCAGCACCTCCTCGGTGATGAGGAGGCTGTGCTCCAGCTCCGCCAGGGCGTCGCCAGGGGCATGGAAGAGGATGATGTGGTACGAGCCCTCGCGGTACCGGTCGATCGGATACGCGAGGCGGCGTCGACCCCACGGCGCGACCTTGGTGATCTGGCCACCGGCGGCCGTGATCTGGCGGGTGGTGCGGTCGATGACCGCCTGGCTCCGGTCGTCCGGTACGTCGGGGCGGAGCACGAGCATGAGTTCGTATCGGCGCATACGGCGCTGCTACTCCTTCCAATGGGAATGCCCCGTTGACGTCGGACAAGCCGGTGCGGCACGGAGCCGAAAGGGATCGGGCGGTAGTCTAGCACGCTCGGTCGGCCAGCCCATCCGGGGTCAAACCGCCGCCGATGTATCCTCTGCCCGTCCCGCGCGGCGATAGTCCGATGAACCGGAGGCCCAGTGCCCGCAAGCACCCTGCTCGTCCTCGAAACACCCACCACCGGCGACGCTTCGCTGGCGCCCATCCTGAGCGGGGCGGGCTACACCGTCACTCGCACGACCGATCCCGACGAGGCCTTCGCCAAGGTCCCAGAGCATCAGCTCGCCATCATCGACGTCGGCAGCGCTACCCCGAAGGGCGGTCGGTCGGGCTTCGACATCTGTCGTGAGATCCGCGCCACCCCATCGATGACGGCCGTACCGATCATGTGCGTGGCTGCGACCGACGATGTCGAGGAGCGGATCGGGTTCCTGGAGGCCGGCGCCGACGACGTCATCGCTCGACCGTTCGACCAGCGCGAGGTCGAGGCGCGCGTCGAGGCGCTGCTGCTACGGTTCCAGCGGTCGAAGGAGCTCGCGCCGGTCGTGTCGCCTGACGGCCTCACGCTCGCCCGCCCGCGGCGGACGGTCGCCGTCTACAGTCCCAAGGGCGGGGTCGGGACGACGACCATCGCCACGAATATCGCCGTGGTCGCGGCGCAGCGGAAGGCCGACCGCGTCATCCTCGTCGACATGTCGCTCCAGTTCGGCGGCGTGGCGACGCATCTCAACCTGGAGCCGAAGATGACGATCGCGGACGTGATCCGCGACGAAGCGGCCCTCCGCGAGCCCGACCTGCTGCGCTCGTATGCGACCCGCCACGATAGCGGCCTGCACGTCCTGGCCGCTCCGCCCACCCCGGAGAAGGCCGAGCTGATCACGCCGGACCACATCTCCCACATCCTCGGCACGCTCCTCGAGGCGTACGACGCGGTCGTCGTCGATGCCGGGTCGGTGCTCGACGAACGCGCGCTGCGGGTGTTCGAGACGGCCGAGACGATCGTCCTCCCGGTCCACCCGGAGATCTCGGCGCTGAAGGCGGTCCACGGCCTGCTCGACTACCTGAACGAGGCTGCGTCGATCGGGGCCAAATCGACGTTCGTGTTGAACAACATGTTCGCGCGCGACATCCTCAGACCGCGCGACATCGAGTCGGCGCTGGGATCGCGGATCTCGACCGACCTGCCGTACGACCCGTTCCTCTACCTCAAGGCCGTCAATGAGGGCGTGCCGATCGTGCTCGGCGCGCCTCGCTCGCCGGCCGCCGAGCAACTCGTGCGGCTCAGCACCTCGGCATTCGGGTCGGACGGCTACACCGTCCCGGCCGCGCCGCCCGAGCGCAAGGGCCGTCGATTCGGGTTCGGCCGCCGGACCTGATCGGCTAGGTCGCGGGACGACCCAGCAGTCGAAGCACGAGCCCAAACCCCTCGTCAGACCCGGGCCAGTGCGCACGCAGCGCGTCGAGCCCGACCCGTCGACCGACCCAGCGCAGCACGATCGCGGTCGCCACGATGTCGTCCAGCGGCCCGATGACCGGCACGAACTCCGGGATCAGGTCGATGGGGCTGGCGAGCCATACGGCGAGCCCACCGAGCGCCAGCTTGCATGAGCGAGGCGTGCCTGGATCGCGCGCCAGGCCGGCTGTCATCCGGAGGACGTCGGGCAGCAACCTGACGACGTCGAGCGCGCTTGCCTGGGAAGGAGCGGAGCGCCAGACCGCTACCACGACGAGAGCCCAGAGCCCGAGGATGACCGCGATGGTGATCAGGGCGACGGGCAGGACGTCCATGCGATCCCCTTGCGGGTCTTGTCGGAAGCGTCGTAGATTGTCGCGCCGGGGGTCTCAACCGACATAGGTCAGTCACAGCTTTCCGATAGAGGTGGCCACCTTGCCTGTTGATGCCGATCGGCGCTCGCCCATCACAGCGCTGCCGTTCCCGACCGACGACCTCGTGTTCGCCGAGCACGTCAAGCAGATCTTGCGCGACCCGATCGGTCCCTCGCTCGAAGAGGCCATCGAGCGGCTACGCGACAGGCTTCGCCGCGTCTATCCGAAGGCCGATGCCCGCCTGCGTGCCGAGGTCGCCGGCTTCGGCAAGTCGCCGGTCGTCTATGTCTTCCGCGACGGCACGGCGCGCCAAACGTTCGAAGACACGTGGATCGATGACCCGGCGACGGCGCGCCTCGTCAGTGACCCGAGCGGGGCCTACGTGGATGCGAACGAGTCGGCGGCCGCACTGTTCGGCGTCGGTCGAGACGCCATCGTCGGCCGCCAAGCGGGCTCATTCACAAGGCCCGACACCCGGATCGAAGATCGGGATGCGCTCTGGCGCGCCCTGGCCGCGAAGGGTCGACTCCACAGCCTTGCGCTCGTGCAGCGATCGGACGGGACGGAGACGTCCATCGAATTCGTCACGATCCAGGACGGCGACGGTCCGGGCCGCAATGTCACGGTCCTTCGCGAGATCGCCCGGTCTGCCACGACGGTCGCCACCGACACCTCGCACTGACGATCACGGCTGGTCCGGCCGAGCGTGTGCACGCTCGCACCGGACCATCTGACCTCGGCCGTGCTCCCGAAGGTCTCGTTGCGCAACCGATGCGGCCCATCGGATGCTGAGCGCCATGAAGGGC
>CAWCEC010000002.1:0-1069638 GCA_963794525.1 uncultured Chloroflexia bacterium | reverse complement strand
AGCGGTCCCCGCGAGCCCGGGGCAGGTCACCGGATCATCGCGTTTGGCGACGGACTGATCGCGGTCGGCAACACGCTCCCGGAGCCGCGCACCAGATTCCTTTGGGAGTCAGCCGATGGACGGGAATGGCAGCACGTCCACACCATCGATGACGCGGCGCTCCACGATGTCATCGTCGGAGACGACACGCTCGTGGCCGTCGGCGCCCGGCTGGATGCCGACATGGATGCCACCGCCAGCGCATGGATCTCGACCGACGGAACGGCATGGAAACTTGCAACGGTGGCCGGAGCCGCAAACGCCGCCATGAGTGCGATCACGACGACCGCCAACGGCTACGCTGCGATCGGCGACCGGCGTCTCGGCGAGCCCCGGCCCCTGTGGACTGCCGCGACTCCGACGTCGTGGTCGGCACGGTCCAACGACCTCGACGACCAGCTGCTGCCCATCGACTTGGTGGAGTCGCCCGATGGCCTGGCGATCGTCGGAGCCTCCGGCCGATCCGGCGACCAGCACCCGTTCGTAGCGCTATCGATGCATGCCGAGCGATGGCAGCGGACCGACTTCTCCCGCGAGGAGGGCTACGCCTCTGCCGTCACTCTGGTCGATGATCGCCTGGTGGTGGCGGGGATCGACGCCGACCGCCTCACGCTCTGGTGGCAACAGGACGAGGGGTGGCAAGCCGAACCACACGATCCGAGCGGCGCCACGATCAACGCGCTCACCTGGTACGCCGACTGGGGCCTGATCGGCGTCGGTTCGAAGGACGCCGCGCAGGCCGTGTGGGTATTCGACGACACTCAGCGCTGAGGGCCCGTCTCAAGCCGTCTCGCTCGCGACCTCAGCCAGATAGACGGAACGGACAGACAGGAGCTGGCGGACCTCAGCCAGCACCGTCGTGAAATGCTTGGCTCGATACGCGGAGTCGGTCAGCGAGAGGCCCATGAAGTACAGGCCGACGGGCCGCCGGTCAGGCCGATGAGGGTGCGCTCGCTTACGAGAAGCCCGACTTCGGGATGCGGACCAGGCGGGTTCTGACCCTAGGTCCTCAGAGACTGCGGCGCGCCTGCGGAATGAGCGACACCAACGTGAGGAAACCCGATAGGACTTGGCGGCGGTCGAAGCGCCACGCCTCGCGCTCGTTTGCCCCGGTCGGCCCGCACCGACTGACGGCTCGGGGGAATGAGCCCGATCGAAGGTCCGGGACCGGAGGCGGGGCGAGAAGAGGGTACTCCCGGCATCAGAGCCGAGGCATCGAGAAACCCCCGGCGCAGGCCGAGGGTTCTCGTTCCCCCACACCCGTACAAACGAATCATCGGCGGAGGCGTTAGTCGGCGAATGCCTTTCATCCGGATGACACGGCGCGTATCGCCGGCCCCGACCTGGCGACGCCCGGTACGATCGTCGCGTGGCTCGCCCCCGGTTGCTGGATCGCTCGCCGCAGCGAGGGCTGCTCCGCTACTGGTTAGCCCGTACGGGTGTCGCGGCGGCCATCGTCATGGGCGCCTTGGCGACCGCACAGGGCCGTGATGATGGCGTGACCGTCACCGTGGGTGGGGCTGTCTTCGCCTGCTGCGTGGTGCTCATAGTTCGTGGGCTTGTCCGTGGCGACCTTAGCGGCGCCTCGCTCGTTGATGACTGGTAAGCGACCGTAGCAGGACTCCCGTTCAGGACACACGGCCCTGGTCATCACGGTCGGGCTTCTGCTTGCGCCCTGCGTTTTGGCTGTCCGCCGAAGGGTTGAGCCCCAGGGGAAGTTGGATCGGGGACTCAAATGCAGGGATCACCCGCATCGCCGGCGGTCAGGTTGCCACATGGGGCAGACGTCGCGATCGCCTCCTCGAGGCTGGTGCGGGTCGCCTGGATCACGACACTGCTGATCAGCCGGCTCCCCGAGATCATCCTCCGCGACATCTTCGGTCTGAGCGTTCCGTGGATGCCGTGGGCGGTGTTCGCGCTCAGCGCCGGGTTGTGGATCGCCGCGCGGGTCACGAGCGCGATGCGGCCACTGGAGCGGTACTTCGCGGTGATGACCGTGCTCGCGCTGCTGTTCGCTGTCATTCCGTACATCTTCGGATCGTCTGCCTGGCAATCGCTCGTACCGTCGACCGGCCACCCGATCGTCATCCTTCTCGCGGAGCGTTCGCTGTTGGCCCTCTTGGCGCTGGTGATGGTGGGGGTCGTCGTCGTGCTGGGGACCCGTCCGAGCGATGCCTATCTGCGTGTCGGCGACCTGAACGCCCCGACGACATCACGGAAGCCCGGCGGCGGCGATCTCCTGCGATGGGGTCTGTTCGGCCCGATCATGCTGATATTCCTGGCATTCATCACGGCATGGGCGGCCGCTCCGATGCTGCGTGGAACCATCGATGTGGCCGCGGCCTTACCGTTCCTCGGCCTGGCCGCCATCGCCGCTCTCCTCAACGTGTTCTGGGAGGAAGTGGCCTATCGCGCGGCGCCCCTGTCGCAGCTGCAGCGCGCAATCGGCCCGAGCGCCGGCGTTCTGATCCTCGCCGCCTGGTTCGGGCTTGGGCACTACTACGGCGGCATCCCGTCCGGTCCGATGGGTGCATTGCTGACCGGCGCAGTCGCCCTCCTGTTCGGTCGCGCGATGATCGAGACGCGGGGGCTCGGATGGCCGTTGGCGCTGCACTTTGTGGGCGATCTCGTCATCTACGCATTCCTCGCGCTGGCCGCGACTGGAACCGCCAACTGAGGTCCTCGCGGCGTCAAATCGGCCAAGATCTCGGTAACCCGGTCCGATCGCTTTTGGGGCGAGGACGAGCCGCTCCTCGTCGTCGGTCAGCTCGACGTCGGTGACTGGCACGGTCGGCTCCTTGCGTGCCAGAGCCAGCTCGATGCGCAGGTGGCCGTCGACGACATTCCCCGTCTTCCGGTTGACCAGGACCTCGGCCACCCGGCCGACCTCGGTCAGGGCGCCGGCTGCTCCGGTGGATGGCTACGCCAGTTGCGCGGGTTCGGAACAAGCTCGGCTGGTGCGACGTCGGCGTGGCCGACGATCCGGTTGCGCCACGCCGTGGGGCGGTGCCGACATAGTCACGCCCCGCGCTCCGCTGCCTTCGCAGCCTCAACCCATTCGTCTCGTCCCTCGATCGGGATGTGGTAGGTGGTTATCGCGCGTCCAACACCTGTCGGGCGCGCCAGTGCAAGTCTTCTATTTTTTGATCGCGAAGCCCCGCCGGATCACGCTCCTCGCATCCGTCCTTTTGTGACAAGTGTTTCAGGCCGTGTCACAGCCGTTCGAGGCAGGCCGATCCAGCTGAGAGGCTGCTGCCCGGCCGCGCTCAGGCGGCCTTCGCGAACCCCTCGAGCAGAGCCGTCCATCCCTGCTGATAGTCGGCGGCCCTCGCCGCTGCCTCGGCGCCATGCACCGCCCAGCCGGTATGGAGCAGATCGACTTGCGTGCCACCATCGGGCGCTTCGCTGAAGGTGACCTCCACCAGGGTCGCCAGATCGGACTCGTCGCCGGGATGCCACGTCATCGCCAGCCGCTCCCCGGGCTGCCACTCGGTGATCGTGCCCCAATCGGAAGTGCGGCCATCGGCGGTCGCCTCGTACACGCGGCCGCCGACGACGGGCTCGATCGTAACCGCCACCGCCTCGGCATGGAACACCGAGTGGGTGGCCAGCGGCCACCAGCTGCCCATCCGCTCCGTGAATAGCCGGAATGCCGCGTCGCGCGGCAGCTTCACCGTCACCGAGCTGCGAACCACCCGCGCCACGTCAGCCTCCACGTCAACCTCGATCGCCATCAGAACTCTCCTTGCGGCCGATGCCGGCCCGCTGCTCGGCTTCCGTGTCGGCGACTGCCTTGAAGCCGGCCAGTGCCTGCGACCAGAAACGCTCCCAGTACTCACGCACCTCGCGGACGCCCTCCGGATCGACCGAATAGATGCGGCGCGTGCCGACCTGCGTATCCGTCACCAAGCGCGCCATCTTCAGGACTCGCAGGTGCTGGCTCACCGCCGGGCGGCTCACCGGCAGCCCGGACGCCAGCTCGCCGACCGCCGCGGGCCGCTCGAGCAGTCGCTCGAGAATCGCCCGTCGCGTGCCGTCACCGACGGCGTCCATGACCGATGCGTAAGTATTCACTTACCGTAAGTTACCGCTTACGCTTCTCGATTGTCAACCCCCGCGGGGACCGTGGCAGGCAGGCGCCCGCAGGTGCTGATCGTGAGGGTGCAGAGCGCGAGCATCAGCAGCCGCGTCTTCCGAGCAACTCGAGCGCAGATAGTCCAGGCGCTGCGCAGCGTCCAAAAAGGCCGCGATTCCCATTCGGCCGGGGCCATGCCCTAGAAGGTGTGCGGGCTATCGCTCGATGCGCCCAGTTGCTGAGACGCGCGGTGACGTCTGTACCGTGAGGCGAGGTATGTGCGGTGACACATATTGACAAATCACGCATTATCTGGCAACGTGCGTGGACTGGGGTCTTATATCGGCCCCAAGGGAGGCACGGACATGCAGGACATCCTCATCCGGATCGAGACCGACGACTTTTCCGCCTGGGAGGAGCAGCACTATCTTCACGCGGGAAATCGGGCGACCTACGGTATCGAGGACGGACCGGCCTATCGGGACCTTGAGAACCCCAACGCGGCGCTGTTCCACATCAGGACCGAGGATGTCGACCGGGCCATGGGATGGTTCCAGTCCGATACGTTCAAGGCGGCGACCAAGCTGGCGAGAGTCACCGGAAGGTCCTTCTACGACGCGCAGCCTCGCACTCGAGGCTAGCCCACTTGATCGCGCACTGGAGGCGACCCTGGCTAGACCCAACGTCGGTGACGAAGACCGCCTCTCGGCATGGCGGGACCTGCAATGGGCGACGAGTCTCATCATGGGCCGCTTCGCCCGCGACCTGGCCGAAGAGGACATGACGCTCGAGGAGTTCGATGTCCTGGTGCACCTCGCGTGGGCTCGGGATGGCGTCCTGCCATTGCGGGCACTGGTCGCCTCGATGGTCACGGGCTACCAGCTGAGCCGAAGCGGACTCACGCGACTCCTCGACAGGATGGAACGCGACGGCCTCGTCGCACGAACTTTGAGTCGTGAGGATCGGCGGCAGTTCGATGTCGCCGTCACTGTCCTGGGTCGAGGGGTCTTCGACCGGGTATGGCCAGGCCACGTGGAAGGGATCCGGCGTTCCTTCTCCGAGCCATTGACCGACCACGACGTGGCCGCCTTGAAGCGGGTCCTCGCCAAGTTGATCCGCGCCAACGAGGGGCCCAACGGTCGGCCTTAGGCTCAACGGCTCCCGTCGATCTACGACGGGTTCGCGCGGTCGCGGTAGCGCCACGGCCTCATCGGCGACGACGGGCCGTAGCTGTGGTCGTGCACTACCTCGCGGGTAGCTGAAGGGCATCGCTCCGGCGTCTCGCTAAGTGTGTAGTTACCCGCGGAAGGCGGCCGTCAGCGACTCGGCTGCGGTCCATCCGATGCCGCGCTCCGGCCGCCATCGGCCCGCGCCATCTCGGTGGCCGCCGACTGGACGGCAGCGATGATCCCGACGTAGCCCGTGCACCGGCAAAGGTTGCCCGACAGGCCGACCCGGATCTCGTCCTCGGTCGGGTCGGGGTGGGCCGCGAGCAAGGCCGTTGCGCTGATGAGCATGCCCGGCGTGCAGAAGCCGCACTGGACGCCGCCGTGCTCGAGGAACGCCCGCTGGAGCGGACTGAGCTCCGAGCCCGAGGCGAGCCCCTCGACCGTCGTGATCGACCGGCCGTCGGCCTGGAGAGCGAGATACGAGCACGAGTTCACTGGCTGGCCGTCGATGAGGACCATGCAGGCGCCGCACTCGGAGTCGTCGCAGCCCTCCTTGGTGCCGGTCAGCCCGAGCGCGTCGCGGAGCACGGACAGCAGCGTTCGACCGACCTCGACCTCGACCGGGTAGCTCATGCCGTTCACCAGGAGCGTGGCCGGGTGGCGCACGGTCACGTGGCTCCGAAGAGGCTGGCGCTCGCGGGGATCGGCACGGCCTCGCCGCGGGCCCTGGCGACGGCGCCCTGCACGGCCCGACGGACGATGACCGCCGCCATCGCCCGGCGGTACTCGAGCGACGCCCGAACGTCGGAGATCGGCGCCGCCGCCTCGGCGGCCACGCGACCTGCCTCAAGGGCTGCGGCCGCGCCTCCATCGGTGCCGACGAGCGCAGCCTCGGCGTCGGCGACCCGGCGAACCGTCGGCGCAAGAGCGGTGATCGCGACACGGGCTTCGCGGACGACGCCGCCATCCAGCGTCACCGCGGCGGTCGCGCCGATGACGGCGATCTCCATCTGCCGTCGGAACTCGAGCCGGACGTAGCGAGCTGCCGGCGCCGGCGAGCTCGGGCACCGAGACAGCGACGATCACCTCGTCCGGCCGCATCGTCGTCATCCCGGGCCCGGCGAGAAAGTCGCCGAGCGCCAACCGCCGTGTACCCGAGGCCGACGACCGCAGCTCGACCTCGGCGTCGAAGCAGAGCAGCGGCCCGCTGGTTTCAGCGGCAGGCGATGCGTTCGCGAGGTTGCCGCCGAGCGTGCCGACATGCCGTGTCGCCGGCGAGCCGACGATCGAGGCGGCATCGGCGATCGCCGTCCACCGATCACGGATCTCGGGATGATCCGCAAGGTCAGCGTGGCTCGTCGTGGCGCCGATGCGCAGCCCGCCGCCAACCCACTCGATCGCCCGCAGCTCGGCCACGCGGTGGAGCGATACCAGGTCGTCAGGCAGCGTCCATTTGCCCTGCCGCGTCCCGACGACGAGGTCCGTGCCACCGGCGACCGGTCGATGGCCCGCCGCCGCGGCGGCCAGCACCTCGTCCAACGAAGCGGGCGCGGTGAACCTGGCCACCTCAGGACCCGCCGTTCATCCCGGTGACTGCCGCCCAGATGCGCTCCGGCGTCATGGGCAAGAGGTGTACGCGCGCGCCCGTGGCGACCGCGATCGCATTGGCGATCGCACCGGGCGTCGGCACGCAGGGCGGCTCGGCGATGCCCTTGAGGCCCTTGGGACCGCCGGTCGGCGACGGTGCGTCGACGAAGTCGACGCGGATCGGCGGCATGTCGGCCACCGTCTGGAGCTTGTAGTCGAGCAGATATGGGTTGCGTTGCCGGCCGTCGTCCGACAGCACGACAGCCTCGCTCAGCGCCTGCCCGATGCCCATCGCGACGCCGCCGTGGATCTGGCCGGCGGCACCGATCGGGTTGACGACGACGCCCGACTCGTGAGCGGCGGCGACCTCGAGGACGCGGACGACGCCCGTGTCGCGGTCGACCTTGATCCGGATCGCGTGGGTAAAGAATGTCGGCGCCGCGAACGACTCGCCGCCGAGGCGCCCGACGCAGCTTTCGGCCTTCACATCGGGCGTCGGCGGTGGCTCGCCTGAGCCCCGACCGAGCAGCAACCCCGAATCCGCGGCCTGCGACGCCAGCTCGGCGATCGAGATCGACGGCTCGGTGCTGCCCTTGACCCGTGCCGTGCCGTCGACGAGCTCAAGGTCGGCCCGGTCGGCCTCCAGATGGTCGGCCGCGAGGTCGAGCAGCTGCTCGCGCACGTCGTTGGCCGCGGCGATCACGGCCCGCCCGTTGTTGAACGTCGTTTGCGACCCGCTCGCGCCGCCGTCGTAGGGTCCAGCGTCCGTGTCCTGATAGAGGATCCGGAACTCGTCCGGCCGCATCCCAAGGACCTCGGCGGCGAGGATAGGCAGGGCCATCACCGCACCGGTGCCGCACTCCTGGGCGCCGGTGACGATCGTCCCCGTCCCGTCGGCGTTCAGCCTGATGTGGGCGCCCGAGGGACCCGGGAACGACGGCCACCATCCGGTGGCGATCCCGATCGCCTCGTCATCCGGCAGCGGCTTGCCCCAGCCGATCGCGACCGCCGCCCGCTCGAGGGTCTCGACGACGCCGATACGCTCGAAGACCTGGCCGGTCGGCCCCTCATCGCCTTCGCGGACGAGATTCCGCCGCCGGAATTCGACGGGATCGAGCCCGAGCCTGCCGGCGACGGCGTCGTGGTGCTGCTCGACCGCCCAGCAAGTCGTCGGTCCCGTGGGGGCGCGAACGGAACCGGACGGCTGGGTGTTCGTGTAGACGACGTCGACCGTAACGTCGACGTTGGGGACGCGATAGGGACCGACGGCGAACATCCCGGCCATCTGGCCCAGGTACGGCTCGTCCATGCTGTAGGCGCCGTTGTCGACGATGAGGTGTCCGCGCCGGGCGACGATCGTCCCGTCCAGCCTGGTCCCTGTCTCGAGCTCGAAGATCATCCGCTCCCGGCGGTGGTCCGGAAGCAGGAACTCGTCCCGCCGCGAGAACACGATCCGCACCGGCCGTCCAGCGGCCCGCGCCAACGCCACGACCTGTGGCTCGAAGCCGAGCTCGCACTTGGCGCCGAAGCCTCCACCGAGGTGGGGCACGATCACCCGTACCCGGTTCTGGGGCAGTTCGAGGGTGTCGGCGACGCCGGCCCGGACCGCGAACGGCACCTGGGTCGAGGACCAGACGGTCACGTGATCGCCCTGCCACTCGGCGAGGATCGCCCGCGGCTCGATTGGTACCGCGTGCGAGCCATCGGCTTCGTAGCGCTCCTTGACGACGAGGTCCGCCTCGGCCATCGCCCGCGCGGCGTCGCCCTTCACGATCGTCGAGCGCGAGGCGACGTTGCCCTCGCGGACGAGGTTATCGTCGGCGTCGTAGCTCGCCACGTCGGCGTGGACGAGCGGCCCATCGACGCGTGCGGCGGCCTCGAGGTCGACGATCGCGTCGAGCGGCTCGAGGTCGACGTCGATGAGGGCGGCTGCCTGGGCGGCGATCTCGGGGGTCGCCGCGGCAACAGCGGCGATGACCTCGCCCTCCCAGCGAACCGTGTCGCGCGCGAACAGGGTCCGATCCTTCAGGAACGCACCGTAGCGGACGTCGGGGACGTCGGCGGCCGTGATGACGGCGTGCACGCCGTCCATGGCTCGCGCGGTGGTCGTGTCGATCCGGCGGATCCGCGCGTGCGGGACGCCGGAGACGCGGAACGCTCCATGGAGCATCCCCGTGACGGTCATGTCGGCCGCGTACCGGCCGGTGCCTGTGACCTTGTCGCGTCCGTCCTGGCGGATGAAGGTGGGCTCCTCGGCGACGGTCATCGGCCGAGAATAGCGCACGCGAGCTTTCCCCCTGACCTCCGATCATCGGTTTGGTAGGTCCGGGGCTGTCGTATCCGCCCGGCACCGCGCCCGACTGTCCGGGCCCCGTGTCATACGGCCCCCGTCGTGGGGGGCGAATGGCCGTCAGATGGGTCGGCATGGCCCATCCGCTGGTAGCACTTCCTCGCCCATGCTGGCTCTGATCAGAACCAGAGGCAGAAGACAGTGAGGAATGGATCATGAACGGTCGATTGAAGGTCATCGGAGTCATGCTGGCGGTCATCGGGCTCGCCTTCATCGCGGGTGGCGGGTTTGCCTATTACAAGACCGACCAGGGAGCCAAGTCGCTGCAGGCATTCAGCGCGGCGCAGAACGTCACCCTTAGCTACAACGAATCGGGACAGCTGGTCGACCGCGGCGAGACCGAAGGTTCCGCGAAGATCATGTCGCTCCTGACGGACGACTGGGGCTACGCGGTCAATACAGCGGAGCTCAATCCGAACGACCCGTTGGTCAACACCGCCAGTGAGTACATGTACCAGATGGCGACGATCGCCTACCACACCCTGCATGGCACGACGACCGTCGTCCTCGACGAGGCCGTCACGGCTGATGACGGTACGGTCTACGCGGCAGGCACCTACGAGTTCGCGACCGACGGCCGCTACTGGACCGGCTTCGACCGGGCGAACCCCATCGAGGCTGCCGCCCGCGGGCAGGTCTGGACCGGTACGGCACACGCGCTCGATCGCCGAGCTCGGCGTCGGCAGCGTGACCGCCTCGGCTCTCCAGATCGGCCTGGGGATGGCCGCCCTCCTCGCCGGCCTCGGCGCAACGATCCTGTTCACCGGCCTCGGCCTGGTGTGGGCGACGCGAGCTGAGACCGGGCGTGTGAAGGTTCCGGCCCTGCGGCCGGCGACCACACTCGCCTAAGAAGCCCGCCGGGCCTCGACCGGAAGCAGACCACCAACGGCGTGGGCTCTCAGGAGCCCACGCCGTTCAGCGCGTGGCCGGCCGACACCGCCCACGCGAGGGTCGCGTCAGCCACACGATTCGTACTTGCTATTGTCGTGCGGGATGATCGATCCGAACTCCATTGCGCCGCGCAGCCTGAAGGAAGTTCAGGCTGCCCTCGATGCAGCGGTCCGCGGCATCGCCGGACTGACATCGGTCGACGACGCCTTGCAGGTCATCGTCGATGCGCGTCCGCCCGCTGGTTGGCGCTCGGTATGCCGCACTAGGGATCGTCGACGCCGATGGCCGGATCGAACGGTTCATCACCAGCGGGATGGACGACGAGACGCGACGGCAGATCGGCGCCCTGCCGGAGGGGCACGGCCTACTGGGCCTGATCATCCGTGAGAACAGCTCGTTTCGGATCGCCGACCTGAACGTCGACGACCGACGCTATGGGTTCCCGCCGAACCACCCGCCGATGACGAGCTTCTTGGGCGTGCCGATCACGATCAAGGGCATCTCGCTCGGGCGGCTGTACCTCACGAACAAGGTCGGCGCCAACGAGTTCAGCGACGAAGACCGGTCCCTGGTCGAGACCTTCGCGCTGCACGCTGGGATCGCGATGGAGAATGCGCGGCTGCACGAGCAGCTCGCAGCGGCTGGCGGTGGTCGACGAACGGGAGCGTATCTCCAAGGACCTGCACGATGGCATCATCCAGAACATGTATGCCGTCGGGCTATCGCTCGAGGACGTGCCGGAGCTGATGAACGAGGATCCGGTCGAGGCCGCGATCCGAGTCGAGCGAGCGATCGACGCGATCCATCTCTCGATCAAGGACATCCGCAACTTCATCTTCGGGCTGCGGCCCGAGCTGCTGGAGGGGGCATCGCTGGTCGTCGGGCTGGCTGCCTTGGCCGACGAGTACCGCCACAACATGGTCGTGGACCTGGAGCTGCGCCTCCCCGACGCCGTCCCGGAACCGCCCGCCGAGGTCACGGGTCATCTCCTCGCGATCATGGCCGAATCGCTGAGCAACATCGCCCGGCATTCCAATGCGGGTCGCGCAAGCGTGGCGCTGAAGGCAGCGGCCGGCGGGCAGATGCTGGAACTGGCCATCGAGGACAACGGGATCGGCTTCGATCCGGCCACCGTCGTGAAGCTCGGGCATCAGGGCTTGGCCAACACCCGTGAACGGGCCGCTCGGATCGGCGGCGCGGTCACCATCGACAGCCGACCCGGAGCGGGCACTCGGGTGGTCGTTCGGGTCCCCGCTCAAGCCACGTGAGGGGCGCAGGTGTCTGAGACCGCATCGACACCGAGACGTCCATTGACCCTGCTCCTTGTCGACGACCATGAGGTCGTGCGGCAGGGCCTTGCCGCGCTGCTGGGCCGCCGGGATGGGTTCGACATCGTCGGCGAGGCCGGCACCGTCGCAGAGGCGGTCGATGCCGCACGGAGGTTCCGGCCCGACCTCATCGTCATGGACGTTCGACTGCCCGATGGCTCCGGGATCGAGGCCTGCAGGGAGATCCGAGCGGAACTGCCCGACACGCGCGTGGTCATGCTGACGAGCTATCCGGACGAGGATGCCGTACTCTCGGCGATCATCGCTGGGGCGAGTGGCTACCTCCTTAAGCAGGTTCGCGCACGCGACCTCGTGGCAGCCCTCGAGGCTGTCGGACGAGGCGAATCGCTGCTCGATCCGGCGGTGACCGGCCGAGTCCTCGAGCGCATCCGGCGCATCGCAACGACCGATCAGCCCGATGCGCTTGCTCAGCTGACGTCCCAGGAGCAGAAGATCCTGCTGCTGGTCGCCGAGGGCAAGACGAACAAGGAGATCGCAGCCGACGTCTTCCTGTCCGACAAGACGGTGAAGAACTACGTTAGCTCGATCCTCGCCAAGTTGAACCTGGAGCGGCGCGCGCAGGCTGCTGCCTACATGGCGCACCTACGTGAAACCGACCGCGGCACCGACAGCGGCAGCTAGCGAGCGGCCTACGAGGTTGTTCGAGCGAACGACCGAGCCCAGGTGGCGACGCGGTCCTGCAGCCCAACGGGCCGACCGGCCCACCAGAAGCGGCCGTTCGACCCTGCCAGCTCTGCCTGCACGCGGCCATCCTTCACTGGTACGGAGGATGAGTTTCATGACCGAACGACGACGACGAGCCCGAGGCGATGAGGGTCCGCGTGAGGCCGCGGTCTGGATCGACCACGACGACGCAGTCACCTTCGATCAGCGCGTGGACGACCCGAAGCCCACGGAGTACCTCCAGCGCTCGCCGGGCGGGACCGAGCCTGCATTCGAGCTTCGGACGATCCGCGAGATCATCGATCGGGACCGGGTCGTGGTTTCGGGTCCGGCCGCCGCCAGACATGGATCCGAGCGGGCCTATACCGCGATGACGCACCGACCCGATCGGCTCGTGGATGTCGAACCAAAACTGCCCACCTCGCGGCACAGTGGTCGATCCCGAACCTGATGCGAGTGATCTCCCGCGCGCAGGCCGTCGCCGGCATCAGGTCCGGGCATCAGGTCTACGTCCATTGATCAATCTCGCTCGGTTTTTGGGCGTCTGGGTGCCCATCACGCGATCGGACTGACCGCGCCGACCATGGCCACGGCGATCTGCGCGTGCGCCGTGGCGAGGACGCCTAGCTGGACGGCACGTCCATCAAGCCCGCGGTGGCGGCGGAGCGGTCGTGGGCGCAGGGGCCGCCGCCGGGGCGGACGAACCCGCCGCCGTGGCTTGGGCCATCGCCAACTGGGCGGCCTGCAGCTGATCCATTGCCACCCGCTGCTCCGGAGTCAGGAGCGACATCTCGTGCTCCATGAACACGTTCCGAACGCCCGGGTAATTCAGGTAGAAGAAGATCACGATCGAGAGCAGCCAGCCGACCAGTTCGGACTCGGTCGTCGCGCTGCTCCCGAGGATCGCGAAGAAGCCAAAGATCATCGTGAAGAGGGCGATGAACTGGCCGAACGACCATGCGAACGCGCGAACCTGCCAGAAGCCTGCGGCAACCCAGAACCAGATCGCGGCAAGGATACCTGCCCAGATCGCCTGACCCCATTGCGCCTCGGTGAACGAGATGGGCTGCCCGAAGAAGGTGAAGTCGGCGATACCGAGGAACACGAGGATTCGCCAGACCTGGAACAGACCGGCCAATCCGGCCCCAAATGCCAAGAGCGTGATGCCCAAGGGTCGCTTCATCGTGGATCGCCTCCCTCACGTTCGCCCGACAGAGCTGGGCGTCGCTTCCCGGGCAAGACCGGCGACACAGACCTCCGCGGCCACGATCGGCCGCGCCTGTATCCCGCCAGCTCGGTGCCCGTTCATCGCCCGAATGTAGGGACGCCGGTAACGTCCGTCATCGCCCGATGTAGGGGATGCCCGGCGCGTTTTGAGCGGCCAACCGTTGCGGTTGGCGACGAGCGCGTAGCCGCCCAAGATCAGGCTGAACGCCGCGACCCCTGTTTCCAAGTGCTGCCTCCGGACAGCGCTGGCAGGACTAGGCGTCGGCGACGGTCGGCGAGGCGGCCACCTCCGTGGGTCGCGGAGTCGTCCGCGGTGCCTACCCGATCTGAATCAATTCGCGTCGGTGGTCGCCTCGAGGTCGGGGTTCCAGAGGACCTCCCAGAGGTGGCCGTCCGGATCGCGGAAGTAGCCTGAATACAGACCCCACGGTCGCTCATAGGGCCCGCCGGTGAGCGTCGCGCCCGCGGCCTCCGCCCGGCGCAGCAACGCATCGACCGCGTCACGGGAGGCCACGGCGTGGCCGATGCTGAACTCGCCGCTACCGGGCGGTGGCACCGCGATGCCGGCGTCCTTCGCCAGCTCGGTCCGCGGATAGAGCGCGAGGATCAGCCCACCCTGTAGCTCGAACATGGCGACAGCCCCGGCGGGTCGTTCGGCATCACCCTCGTATTCGGTCCCGACGATCCCCGGCGTCTCGAGTCCCAGGCCATCGCGATAGAACACGAGCGACCGCTCGAGGTCGGCCACGCCGAGGGTAACGACGTGGATGCGCGGCTGCATTCAGTCTCCTTCCCGGACCCGCTCGAGGCCGTCGAGGATCAATTCGAGCCCGAAGGCGAACTCGTCCTCGTAGTGGAACCCGGTCTTCATGACGGCCTCCACGACCTCGCGAAGATGCGGATACTCTCCCGCCGGCAGCCCAGCCATCATGCCGTCTGCGACGTCCGTCAATTCCTCTGGGGTGCCTGCGGGCAGATTCTGCTCCTGGACCGCGAACCCGTAGATGTAACTGTCGAGCGTGAAGAAGGCATGGACGGCCATCTCGATCGAGAAGCCCGCCGTTCGAAGGCTTCCGAGGATGGCTTCCGGATAGCGCAGCCGCATCGGGCTCGGGGCGGTCCGCGAGTCGATCAGGCCGCCCGCCCATGGATGACGCGCGAGCATCGCTCGAGCCGAGATGGCCCGCCGGCGCATCGCCGCCTTCCAGTCGCCTCCGCTCGCGGGCACCTCGATCTCGCTCACGACGATGTCCGCGACGCCATCGAGCAGGTCGTCCTTGTTCGCGACGTGGTTGTAGAGCGACATCGCCTCGACACCGAGCGCGCGCCCGAGCGTGCGCATGCTCAGCGAGTCGAGCCCGTGCTCGTCGGCGAGCTCGACGGCCTTGCGGAGCACGCGCTCCCGTGTGAGCGGCAGACGCCGCACTTTGGAGGGCTTGACAACCTTACGCTGTATGCCTATTCTCCCTTACACCGTACATTTACGCCGTAAGTATAGCGCAACGAGGTGTCATCGATGCAAGCGATCGTCCAGGACAGGTACGGCTCGCCAGACGTCCTGCAGCTCAAGGAGATCGACCAGCCGCCGATCGCCGATGGCGAGGTGGTGATCCGCGTCCGGGCCGCCGGGGTCCACCAGGGCGACTGGCACTACATGACGGGGCTCCCCTACGTCGCGCGGCTCGGTCTCGGCTTGCGCCGCCCGAAGGCGCCCATCCGAGGCATGGACGTCGCCGGCGTGGTGCATGCCGTCGGAGACGGCGTGACTCGGTTGAAGGTCGGCGATGAGGTCTTCGGCTGGTGCGACGGCTCGCTCGCCGAGTTCGCTCATGGCCCGGAGGGCAACTTCCTGCTGAAACCGGCGCGCCTCACGTTCGAACAGGCGGCTGCGGTCGCGATGTCGGGCATGACCGCGCTGCAGGGGCTCCGCGACTCGGGGCGGATCCAGGCTGGTCAGGAGGTCCTCGTCGTCGGTGCGGCCGGCGGCGTCGGGTCATTCGCGGTCCAGATCGCGAAGGCGTATGGCGCCCGGGTCACGGGCGTGTGCAGCACCGCCAAGATCGGCCTCGTCCGATCGATCGGCGCCGATGACGTCATCGACTACACGCGCGAGGACTTCACCAGGGCCGGCAAGCGCTACGACCTGATCCTCGATACGGCCGGGCGGCGACCCGTGGGTGCGCTCCGGCGCGCGCTTCGACCCGCGCGGGACCCTGGTGATCGTCGGCGGTGAAGGCGGCGATCGCTGGCTGGGCGGCACCCAACGCCAGATCGGGGCGGCCCTCCTGTCGCCCTTCGTCAGTCAGCAGCCTGCGGATGCTCGTCTCGCCGGAACGCATCGAGGATCTGGCCGTCCTCAAGGAGCTCATCGAAGCGGGCAAGGTCACGCCGGTGATCGACCGCACCTATCGACTGAGCGAGACCGCCGACGCGATGCGCCATCTGGCCGCCGGCCACGCCGCTGGGAAGACCGTCATCGCGCTCTAGCGCTGGTCATGAGGGAGGACCGATATGGAAAATCGTATCGATGCCGAGCGAAGCATCCTGCGCTGGGGTGGTCTCGCCGGGATGGCCGGCAGCATCCTATTCGTCGCCGTCTTCGTGTTCGTCGGCGCGATCGTGGGCGCCGACCCGCCGGGGCCGGCTGGCGCGATCGAGCGGTTCCCCGAGATCCGCGCCGGGCGCACGGTCGAGAACGGTCTCTACCTGCTCGTCCTCGTCCTTTGGAGTGCCAACGCCCTGGCGCTGTACCGCGTCCTTCGGGAGACCGGTGCCGCGGCGCTGTTCGGAACCGGCTTGGCCGTCGTCGGGCTGACGGTCCTGGCTGCTGGCGCGCTCCCGCACGCGGCGGGCGTCTCGCTGGCGAACCTCTATCACGCGCCGGACGCTAGCGCTGAGGATCAGGTGGCGCTGGTCGCGGCGTGGCACGCCGTGCATGGCGTCATGAACGCGCTCCTCGTCGCGGGGCTGGTGATCCTGCCGCTCGCCGTCGTCTGTCTGGCACGGGCCGCACGAGCGGTTCCCGCTCTCGGCCCTCGATGGAGCACCCTGATGCTCGCGTTCGGGGCGGTCGGCCTGGTTGCGGCGCTCCTGCTGCTCCTCGATCCGCTGTCGCCGATCGCCGTCGTCGGGTTCCTCGCACTGATCGCGTTCCATGCAGCGACCGGCTGGAAGATGCATCGGATCGCGGCCAGGACGCGTGCGGCCGTCCTCGCGGGCAGTCGGGTGACTCCCGGCGTCAGTGTTCGAGCAGCTCCTTGAGCGACGTGAGGGCGGCTGCCCAGGCGGCCTCGGAGGTCTTTGCCGCGTCCTCCGATGGCAGGTTCTCCTCGGTGATGGTCAGCTCGGTGCCGCCATCGCGTTCAGCGAGGTCCCAGGCCACGATCTGGTAGTGCTCAGCGGCGTCCGGCTTGCCGGAAACGTCGCTCCAATGCGTGTGGACGAGCTGCTTCGGCGGCTCGAACTCCAGGATCTCGCCCTTGTCGACATACGGCTTGCCCTGGTACTCGCCCCTGTGGACGAGCTGGCTGCCGACGGTCCAGTCCGATTCGGTGTCGACTCCGAAGAACCACCGCTTGATCTCAGCAGGCGTGGTGATCGCCTTCCAGACGGTGTCGATCGGTGCGTCGATGTGCGTGGAGCTCCTGATCTGTTCCATCGTCGTGTTGGTCATCATTTCGACTTCGCGTGACCCTTCTTGTTGTGGTGCTTCACGACGGTCGCGGCGGCGATCGCCTTCGCTCGCTCCATCGAGCGGCCACTTCGTCGCTCGCTGGTCTTCACGTGCTCGTACATGCGCTGTTCCTTGTCGCTCACGCTGGGCAGGTGTTCCTTCTGCGGCATCGCGTATCACCTCCGCAGGCGAGCATAGGAAGGTGCCGCGTGGGAACGAATTGCGGTTCGACGGCAAGGGGATACAAAGCAGTGTCGCCCGTTCCGGTCAGCCGATGACGTTGCGCTCCACGACCGGCCTTCCCGCTGCCATCCGGTCGAACGCGAAGATCGACAGGTCGAGGGTCCGGTACTCGCCGTGGACGATCAGCTCGGCGATGGCGCGACCGACCGCCGGGGCCTGCTGGATACCGTGGCCGCTGAAGCCGTTCGCGAACATGAGGTTCGCGATCACGGGATGCGGGCCGATGATCGCGTTGTGGTCGAACGTGTTCACCTCGTAATAGCCGGCCCACGCGTTGGTGACCCGGATCGCGTCAAAGGCCGGTACCCGGGCGGCGAGCGCCGGCCAGAGCTGGCGGTCGAACTGGTCGCGGTCGACCTCCAGCGACAGGCCCGCGAGATCCTCGGCCGCAGGCGGCGCGATCCCGGCGATGAACGACCCGCCTTCCGGCCGGAACCAGGCGCCGCTGGTGTCGATGACGAGCGGACAGTCGACGGGCGGGTCGGACGCGTCGAAGACGAACACCGAACGTCGCCGCGCCTCGACGGGCAGGTCGATGCCGGCCATCGCGGCGACCTCGCGAGCCCATGGGCCGGCGGCATCGACCACGATGTCGCACTCGATCCGACGGCCGTCGGCCAGCACGACTGCCGCCACGCGGTCGGCGATGACCTCCAGGTCGACGACCTCGCCGGTGACCAGGTCGGCCCCGAGATCGCGCGCCCGGGCGCGCAGGACCTGGACCAGCGCGTACCCGTCGAACCAGCCCTCCCCCGAGCGCCCGAGCGACGCGAGTGCGACGCCCTCGACAGACAGCCACGGAAAGCGGGCCGCCAGCCGGCGCGGGGGCAGGAGCTCGACATCCGCACCCTCCGCGCGCTGCGCGGCCACATTCGCCTCGAGGACCGGCGCCCCGGCCTCGGTCGCGAGATACAGGTAGCCCGATTCCTGCAGTCCGACATCGGCCTCGCGCAGCCAGCCGAACGAGTAGCGCGACAGTCGGATGTTCTCGGGTGTCGAGAACTGCTGGCGGATCGACGCGGCCGACAACGCAGATGAGGCGCGACGGAACGTCGGGTCGCGCTCGACCACGGTCAGCGTGCCGGTGAAGGCCGGATCTCCCAGCGTGGCGGCTGCCACGGCGCCACCCATCGCCCCGCCACCGATGACGACGACGCGGGTAGACGCGCTCATGTCACACCGGCGCCGGGCACCTCCAGTCGGGCTCGGAGCAGGTCGGTCCCGGCCGGGTCGGTCAGCCGGCACGACCAGCCGTCTGGAGCACGCCAGACGTCGGCGACCACGGTCGCGCCGCCCTCCACGGCACGCGCGTACTCGAGCCGGACGGTCCTCGGGATCGCTCGCACCATATCGAGACCACCCGCGGCGATGACCTGCTCATCGAGCCAATCGGCGTATACGGCGTTGTTGACGTGGTCCATCGGGTCCAGCTCGTGCGGTCTCGCCTCGATCGTGCCGCGCTGGGCGGACGCCGGTGGGTCCGTCAGCGGCACGCGAGCGAGTTGGAACGTCGCCTCGGGCGCCCAGAAGATCCCGTCGAACTCGGTCGGGACCCGGGTGGGTGCCCCTCGTGCATCGAGCAGGACCCAGTCGACATGGAGCCAGGCGACCGCCGCGCCGTTCGCGTCGACGAAATCCGTGCGCCGGCGTGCCCACACGCGGCGCCAGCCGGCCACCTGGGTGGTGCCGACGTATTCCTCGCCGACACCCATCGGACCGAGCACGGTGACCTCGGCCGCGCGCGCCAGCCAGGTCAGGCCTCGTTCGCGATACCAGGCACGGGTGAACCCGCGCGCAGACGAGTGGAACCAGGCGAGATCCTGTGCGTAGCGCAGCAGCACCGATGTGCGCACCAGCCCATCGGGTGCCGCCTCGTCGAACCTGACCCGATAGGACGAGGAGCACGTGTCCGGGCGGCGGTCCTGGTCCGTCACGCGGCCGCCAGGGTGTCGAGCGTCTCCAGCGCGATGATCGTCGTGCCATCGGTCGGCGCGGACGAGCGGGACAGGCGCACGTCGCACGACCGCAGCGCGTCGAAGACGACCAGGTGCGCACGTAGCGACGTGCCCTCGTCGTCCGCGTGCCCGCGCGCGTCGTCGAGCTGATGCAGCACGTCGTCGCTGATCCCGCGCGCGCCCCACTTGCAGTCGAACGCCTCCGGTCGGTCGTCGCGTTCGACGGTGACGTCGTACGGATGGATCTCGGCACGCACGCCGTCGAACAGGATCCGCCGCTCGCGCCGGACCGCGTCGGCGCCGACCCGACGAGCGAGGAGGCGCGCGGTCAGCTCCTCGACGATCGCGCCACGGAACTGGCTGCGAACGGCCTCACCGCGCTCGGCGACCTCGAGGGCGACGGCGAGGACGGCCTCGGACCTGGCCCGATCGGGCCCGTCGCTGGCCGACGCGAAGAGCGTGGGGAACATCGTCATCCACACGGTCGGGTCGGTCGACTCGCCGTTCATGACCGCCCGGGCCATGATCCGCTCGGCCAGGCCAGCGGCGGCCAGGAGGTCTGCGGCACGGGCCACGAGCGGATCGGCCTGGATCCCGGCGTACACGACCGCGCGCCCATCCCGCGCGGCATCCTGGAACCTCACGGGGGTTCGCCGAGCGCGAGCAGCGTCACCTGCGGGAAGGTCGAGAGCCAGTCGATCGCTCGGTGGGGATCCTCGATCCGCCCGATCTCGTCGATCGCGGCGTCGATCGCGGCGTCCGTGGCCTGGTCGGATGGCTCGCCCGCACGAGCCGCGGCGACCGCCTCGAGCCGGGTCCGCCAGGTCTCGGTGAGGTCCTGGATGTAGGACCACTCGTCCTCGATCTCCTCGCCGACCTCGGCGAGCGCCGCGTAGGCCCGGATGGCGCGGTCGATCGCGGCATCGACGGTCCCGCCGGTCTCCTGGATCATGCTCGGAAGCGTACCGCGGCGATGGCCACGGTCGGCGGTCGGGGCCGGTCAGCGCTCCGTGGTTGCGACGGTCGGCGTTCGACGCGACCTGTGGCGCGGCCGCTCGGTGGTTACATCGCGCTGCGAGCGACGGAGCAGCGTCTCGAGCCGGCGCCGGGCACGCTCGTCCCAGGCACGCGAGTAGGCGTCACGCGCATCAGTGCGGAGACGGGCCGCCTGCTCGCGCTCGCCGGCAGCCTCGAGCACCGCGACGCGATCGAGGATCGCGCGGTACAGCGCGGGGAGCTCTTCGGCGGGAGAGTTCGGCTCCATCGACGTTCACGATGGACTCCGATGGTCCCGGGCGGAATAGCCCACCGGTCCCTCCCTGCTCACGCCGAACGGGTCAGGCTCAATCGCCTCGGTGAGCGCCGCTGCGGACCTCGAAAGAGTGGAACTCGCCGGTCGGCGGACCCCAGGCGGTGGTCACGCGATCGACGATCGCGCCTGCCGGCCCGACCTCCAGGATCCCGTGCAGCGCCTCCAGCGCTTGGCGCGATCCCTCCGCGACGCACCGGAGCGAGCCGTCGGCGGCGTTGGCCACCCAACCGGTGAGCTCCAGGTCCATCGCTCGCCTGACGACGAGGTACCGGAACCCGACGCCCTGGACCCGTCCATGCACGGAGGCGTCCAAGCGCTCGCTCCTCATGCCGCGCGGCGGGCGGGCCGCGGCCACGCGAGCGCGATGTCGTCCAGCACGAGCTCCGGCGAGACGTTGCCGGCGATGAGCACGGCCGCCTGCCCGAGTCGCTCGAGGAAGGCGTGCAGATCGCCCCGGACGAGCCGGCCCGCCAGGGAGCGCGTGTCATCGAGGGTGCCGAGGTCGCGGACCGATCCGTCGAGACCGAGCTGGGACAACAGGAGATCGCGCGTCACGTCGGTCCAGACGGCGATGAGAGCGTCGGCGGCCCGACGTCGTTCCGTGGCAGGCGTCCGGACGGGCTCGACGGCGTCCTCGCCTGGTGCGTCACCTGCATCCGCGGCATCGGCCGGTTGCTCCTCGGCCTTGGGCGTTCGCGCTCGCCGGCCGCGCGCCGGCTCCGAGGTGGCTGGATCGGCGGTGCCAGCCAGGACGCCGGAGTCCGCCGCGATCGTGGCGATGGCCGCCGCCTGCGTTGCGAGGCTACGGATGCCCGCGAGCCGGTCAGCGGGACCAGCGTCGGCCAGGTCGAGCAGCGACCGACCGATCGCGTCGCGATCTCGCAGGGCGTCCGGCGCGAGGATCCAGCGCAGCGCGACGCCCGGACGGCCGCCGGAGATCCGCGCCGCGCGTGCGGCGACCGGCGGATCCGCCGCGCCGTGTTCGGCCACGATGGCCTCGATGTCCCGCACGCCGACCGGCCCGAGTCGTATCCGGACGCAACGCGACAGGATCGTCGGCAGCAGCGGTTCCTCGGCATCGGCGCACAGGACGATCGTGGTCGCGGACGGTGGCTCCTCGAGGGTCTTGAGCAATGCGGCCTGGGCGTCCTCGTTCATGCGATGCGCGGACTCGACGATCGCGACCCGTGCGTCGCCCTCCACCGGCAGCAACGCGAGCTCCGCGATCAGATCACGGATCCCGCGCGGCTTCCCGGGGCCGCCGATGACGACCTGGCGGCCCGGTCCTTCAGGCCCGAGATAGTGGACGTCCGGATGGCCACGGCCGGCCACCAGCCGGCACGCGCGGCACGTGCTGCACGGACGCGTCGAGACGTCCGCTGCGGTGCACAGCAGGCCGGCTGCGAGGTCCGCGGCCAGGGTCGCCTTGCCGACGCCGGACGGCCCAACGAGCAGCACGGCGCCCGAGGACCCGCCACGGATCCGCGCGCCGACGGCGGCCAGGGCGGCCGGATGGCCGCGGGTCCGCGCCCCGTCCATCAGGGTCGGGTCAGGACGCTGGCTTGGTCGTCCGCCGTGTCGTGCGACGCTTGGGCGCGGTCTCCGCAACGTCGCCTGTGTCGGCCGGTGCCGAGCCGCCGACTACCGGCGCGTCGTCTGCCCCGGCCCCGGAGGTCGCATCGGCGCTCGCGCTCGCAGTCTTGCGCGTGGATCGGCGCTTCGGCGCGGCGGCAGCGTCGTCGGCCGAGGCCGTCGCCGTCTTCCGGGTCCGCCGCTTGGGCGCCTCCTCGTCGGCGGTCTTGGCGGACGCCTTGGCCGTCGACGCCTTTGCCGTCGTCGCCCGCGTACGGCGCTTGGGCGCAGCAACGGGTTCGTCGGCCGCGTCCAGGGCGGTCGCTGCCGGTTCGCCGATCTGGTCGATCGGGCTACCCGGCGGCAGCTCGGTGGGCCGCGTCGACGGGGCCGACGGGCGCTGGCTCACCTGGGCCCGCAGCATTGCCTCGAGCTCGGGTGGGACCTCGCTCCATGGCTCGGCGGATCCTGTGGCCCGCGCCGGGTCACGTGGGCGGCCGCCCTGTGGCTCAAAGGCACGACCGCCACGGGGAGGAGCCCCGGCGGTGCGGCCGCTGACATCCGGATAGCGGTTGATCCCGCCTCCCCCGCCTCGTCCGTAGCGCTCTCGCTCGATCGCCGACTGGTAGGCAGCGCGGCCGCCGCGCGGACCGCCTCGACCGCCCGGCGCACCTCCCTGGCGACCGCCGCGTGCCCCGCGACGCTGCTCGGCGATCAGGTACTCCGGGATCTCGGGCTCCTCGAAATCCTCGTCGTCCGCAAGCGGCGACAGGTTCGATGGGGCCGCCGTCGTGCCGAGCTGCGAGTCCCAGACGGATCCGAATGGCGTGGAGCGAGGCCGCGGTGCGTCCACTGGCGCCTCCTCGTCCTCGGTCTCCTCCTCGGCTTCGAAGCGGGCGGCTGGTGCCGCGCGGCTTGGCGCCGCGCGACCTGGAGCGGCGCGGCCTGGCGCCGCCGGCTCCTGCGAAGCAGGCGCGACCGCGTCCTCCCGGCCGCGCCCGCGACCACGGCCGCGACCGCCCCGCCGGCGCCGACGGCGGGCACCCTCATCGGTTTGCTCGATGTCGTCGCTCGGCCCGGTTCCGGCGCCTTCTCCTTCGGCACCTGGAGCGCCGAGGTCGTCGAGCGTGAACACCTCGGCCGCTGCGAGCTCGGATTCGGATAGGCCACCTGCGGCCCGCGACAGTCGCTCACCAGGCATCGCCGTGAGGCCGTCGCCCCCGGAGCCGTTCGTCGACGGGACTGCCGCCGTTCGGCGCCCCCGCCCCCGCGAGCCGGCTGCGACCACAGGCTCTGCATCGCCGCTGCGACCACGCCCCCGGCCGCGACTGGTCCTACCGCCGCGTCCGATGCCGGTGCCTTCCGTCTGCTTGTCCGGTACCTCCGTCATGGACAGGTCGGCATCGTCGTCCGCGACCCGTCGGCCCGAGCGAGAGCCCTTCTCGACCCGTGCGAGCTGGGTGATATCGGTGAACTGGTCGGCGACCTCGATCAGGTCAGAGCTGGTGTTGCCGCGGAAGCTGATGACCTCGCAGCGGACGCCCATCTCCTGGACCGCCCGGATGGCCGGCGCGAAGTCGCCGTCACCCGACACGACGATCGCGATATCGAGGTTCCGCGCCGTCTTCATCATGTCGACGACGAGCTCGATGTCGAGGTTGGCCTTGACCTTGCCGTCGCCATATTTGCGGATGTCCTTGCTGACGACCTTGTAGCCATGGCGGCGCAGGAAGTCGTGGAAGTTCCGCTGGTTCTCGTTGTCCGGGTCGAGCCCCGTGTACGCGTATGCGCGCACCAGGTCGCGGCCGGCACCGGCCGACTTGAGGAGCGTGACGTAATCGATGTCCACGCCGGCGGCCTTGGCCGCATAGAAGATGTTCGCCACGTCCACGAAGACGGCGACGTTCTTGCCCAACTGTTACTCCTTGGAGCTGGTTATTGATGCCTCGGCCGGCGCGTTCTCGCTGCTCGGCGAGGCCGATGATCAGAAGCGGCGCGAGGTGCTACCCACCGCAGCCACGGTTCGTTGGATGCGCGGACCGGCTGGCGTGAACCCGAGGGCCGCCCAGCGGCCGAAGGATGTCTCGTCGCCCGGGCGGTCTGCCTCGACGAGGGTGCAGCCCTTGTTGCTGGCCGATCGGATGACCTCCTCGAGGAGGACCTCCGCGACCCGATCCGCGTCGTGGTCCGGATCCACGACCAGGAGGTCGATGGTCCCGACGAAGCCGCCGGCACTGACCGATGGGCGAAGGGCCAGGACGGCCCCGCCCACCACGTGCCGCTGGCTTTCGGCCACGAAGATGCTTGCCTGCGGGAGGTACACGAGCTGCCGAAGCAGATCGGCTGCGTCGAGTGGACTCGATCCGCGATCGACGTCGCTCAACGCGACGAGACGGTCGATGTCAGTGATACGGGCGGCTCGGACCAGGTATTCCACGCCGAAGGTTCGCACCTCGCAGGACGGCGACGCCATTTCGGGCCCTTGACCGGGGCCTTCCGACCCTGGGTCGGTACCGACGGCCCGCGATCCCGTTGCCACCGCGCGTGACGCCGCGGCGTAGGGATGCGACCGGCCGGTATTGCATTCGGGTCGCCAGTGCATATGATACGGCATCGTTTCGGCGGTCACCTGCGCGCCGCTCGAGTACGGTCCTGCGTCGCCTCCGTCACGCACCAATGCTCGCCTATCGGCGCCCTGGGAGGGCACCGCCGGCAGGAGGAAGGGCATAAGGGTAGACGGTGGTATGCGCATCCCCGCACCGAGCCGGGGCGAGTGCCCACGATCGACGGTCGTCCGGGAGGAACCGGGCGAACCTGTCCATCCAGGAGGAGATTGCATGAAGAAGAACAAGGTCGCGGTACTTGCCGCTGCCGCAGTGCTGGCCCTCGGGGCGTGCACAGGCGGTGGTGGCGGGGCGAGCAAGGGCGAGATCGAGGTCTGGTCCTCACTGCCCCGTCAGGGTTCGAGCAAGGCCCAGACCGACACGATCGTGAACGCCATCAACATGGCGCTCGAGGAGAAGGGCGGCGTCGTCGGCGGCTACAAGATCGTCTACAAGGACGTCGACGACTCCACGGCCGCCGCCGGCAAGTGGGACGAGGCCACGGAGATCAAGAACGCGAACGATGCGGTCGCCAACGACAAGGTCATGGCGTACATCGGCACGTTCAACTCCGGTGCCGCCAAGCTGTCCATCCCGATCCTCTGCCAGAAGGGCATCGTGATGGTCAGCCCGGCCAACACGTATCCCGGCCTGACGAAGGCGGGCAAGGGTGAGCCGAACGAGCCGGATGCCTACTATCCGGGTGGTTGCGCGCGGAACTACTCCCGCGTGGTGGCGGCCGACGACCTGCAGGGTCTGGCCGGTGCCAAGTGGGCGGCCAAGCTGGGCGCCAAGAACGTGTACGTCCTCGACGACACCGAGCTATACGGCAAGGGCATCGCGGACGTCTTCAACAACGAAGCACCCGGCGCCGGTCTGACCGTGCTCGGCCGCGACGGCATCGATGGCAAGGCGACCGACTACAAGGCCCTCGCCGAGAAGATCAAGGCGACCAACCCTGATCTCGTCTACTACGGCGGCATCACCCAGAACAACGCTGGCAAGCTGTGGGTCGACCTGCGCGACGCCATGCCGGACGTCACCTTGATGGGACCCGACGGCATCCTCGAGCAGGAATGGATCGACGCCGCCGGCGCTGCCGCCGAAGGCACGTACATCACGTTCGGTGGCCTGCCCGCCGCAGAGCTGACGGGCAAGGGTGCCGAGTTCCTCAAGAACTACAACGCCAAGTACCCGAACAACCCGCCCGAGGCGTACACCGCCTACGGCTACGAGGCGGCTGGTGTCGTCTTCGCCGCCATCGAGCGGGCCGCCGCGACCAACCCTGCGGACAATGCGGCACTCCGTGCAGCCGTCCTCAAGGAGGTCATGGGGACCAAGGACTATGACGGTGCGCTGGGCAAGTGGAGCTTCAACGCTGAAGGCGACACGAGCCTGACCGCCATGTCCGGGAACATCGTCAAGGACGGCAAGTTCGCCTTCGACAGCGTCATCGAGTAGTCGTCGGCCCTCCGGGCCAACGACTGACTTGGCCGACCGTTCGGCGCATGCCGGACGGTCGGTCGCACATCCAGCTCCGGAACGGTCTTGAGGAGAGAGCGTGGAGGAACTGGTCAGAGCACTGACGATCGGCCTCACGAACGGCCTGATCATCGCCCTCATCGCGATCGGCTACACGCTGGTCTACGGCATCCTCGAACTCATCAACTTCGCCCATGCCGATGTATTCATGCTCGGCACGGCGTTCACCTATTTCGCGACGAACTTCATCGTCCAGGCACTGGGGATCCCGGCCTCATCGCTGGTGGCATTGGCCGTCACGTTCATGTTCCTGCCGGTCGTGATGCTCCTCACGGCAGGCATCAACGCAAGCATCGAACGGGTGGCCTACCGGCCGCTTCGCAATGCCCCCCGGCTCGCCCCCTTGATCAGCGCGATCGGGATCTCGTTCGTGCTCCAGAACATCGGCCTGGTCATCCTCGGCCCGTCGCAGCTTCGCGTCCAGGACGTGCTCCCGACGACGCGCCTCGTGGACTTGCCGAGCGGCGCAGCATGGTTCGGCGTCGACGAGCTCGTCGTGGTTGCCGTGACCGTCCCACTCCTGCTCGGACTGCGCTGGTTCGTGAGCAGCACGCGCCAGGGCAAGGCGATGCGAGCCACCGCCCAGGATCGCGACGCGTCGGGTCTCATGGGGATCGACGTCAATCGCACGATCTCGCTCACGTTCCTGATCGCCGGCGCGCTCGCCGGGGCGGCGGGCCTCATCGTCGCGCTCTACTACCGGCAGACGTTCTTCCAGTACGGGTTGCAGTTCGGCCTACTGTCGTTCACCGCGGCCGTCCTCGGCGGGATCGGCAACCTGACCGGCGCGACGCTGGGTGCGCTCTTGCTCGGGGTCGTCGCAGCGCTGTCCGACCGCTTCCTCGAGGCGAAGTGGACGAGCGTCATCGTATTCGGGATCCTGATCCTCGTCCTGGTCTTCCGGCCGACCGGGATCCTGGCCGAGAAACAGTCGGAGCGCGCGTGATATGACGACCGCCGTGCGTGCCCGCCGACCGAGCATTCCGAATCCATTCGCGGGGATGGAGCGTCGACGTCGCGAGCTCACGATCGTCGCGATCCTCCTGGTGCTGGCGATCGTCTACCCGATCGTCTACCGCTCCCTCGAGGCCGCCCTGCCGTTCATCCCGTGGCCGGGCACCGCCGTCCTGATCACGTGCGCGACCTTCGCGATCCTCGCCCTGGGGCTGAACATCGTCATGGGTTTCGCGGGGTTGCTGGACCTCGGCTATGTCGCCTTCTATGCGATCGGCGCGTATACCACGGCGTTCCTGGCGTCGGGCCATTTCGGCATCCACATCAGCTGGTGGATCGTCATCTGGATCGCCGTCGCGGCGGCGGCCATCTTCGGCGTCCTGCTCGGTGCGCCCACGCTGAAGTTGCGTGGCGACTACCTGGCGATCGTGACGCTTGGCTTCGGCGAGATCGTGCGGATCGTCTTCCGTAACCTCGGCGATTTCACGCTGGCGCTCCCAGCATTCCTCGGTGGAGCGATCCTGGTCGGTCCGAACGCGAACCTCACCGGCGGCAACACCGGGATCAACCCGATCGATCCCCCCACCATCCCGATCCCTGGTCCGTGGGGCAACGCGATCATCTTCTCCAACCAGAACGCGATCGCTTCGTGGTACCTCGTTCTCGCCTTGATGATCCTGACGTTCTTCGTCTGCCAGCGGTTGCGGGACTCGAAGCTCGGCCGCGCCTGGATGGCGATCCGGGAGGATGAGACGGCGGCGGCAGCGATGGGCATCAACACCGTCACGACCAAGCTGCTGGCGTTCTCGCTGGGCGCGAGCTTCTCCGGCTTCGCCGGCGCGTTCACCGGCGCCTACCAGACCGCGATCTTCGCCGAGACCTTCAACCTCAATGTGTCGATCCTGGTCGTGGTGATCATCATCCTCGGTGGGATCGGCTCCCTACGGGGCGTGGTCATCGGCGCATTCGCCGCGCAGTACGTCAACCAGACGCTGCTGGCGTTCCTCGGCACGCGGATCTTCAACGAGCCGATCAACAACCTCGGTGACGCGCTCGGCATCGACATCCTGTCCGACTTCAACCTGGCCACCTACAACTACCTGATCTTCGGGATCGTTCTGGCGATCATGATGATCAAGCGGCCGGAAGGGCTGTTCCCGGACGAGGGCGCCAAGGCTGAGATGCACGGCATCGGGGTCGCGGCGGAGGTGACGGCCGGCTCGGCGGAGTTGCTCGCCGCATCGGAGGAGGTCGAGGCGGTGTCGCTCGAGTCGGCCGCCATCGAAGAGGCGACCGAGATCCCGGACGCCCTGCCCGACGTCCTGCCAGACGTGCTGACCGATCGGGGCGACGTGATCGAACTCGGCGACGAGGAGAAGCCGTCGTGACGGCCGCCGCGAGCGCACAAGAGCCCGCGGACGACCTGCTGGTGGCAACCGACTGCTCGAAGGTGTTCGGCGGGCTGGTCGCGGTGAGCGACGTCGACTTCACCATCCCGGCCGGCAGCATCGTCAGCCTCATCGGGCCCAACGGCGCCGGTAAGACGACCTTCTTCAACATGATCACCGGCCTGTACGTCCCCACGACGGGCAAGATCCAGTTCGACGGCCGCGACATCACGGGCAAGAAGCCGCACGAGGTCGTCCGGTTCGGCATCGCCCGCACGTTCCAGAACATCCGCCTGTTCGGCAACATGACCGCCGAGGAGAACGTCCTCGTGGGCCTGCATCATCGGCTCAGGGGCCGCTGGTTCGGGGCGATCCTGCGCACACCCGATATCAACAGGGAGGAGGCCGAGGCGCACGCACAGGCCCAGGAGCTGCTCGACCTTGTCGGCCTTCGACAGCGCGCGGAGACGCTCGCCCGCAACCTGCCGTACGGCGATCAGCGTCGATTGGAGATCGCGCGCGCGCTCGCGACGGCGCCGAAGCTGCTCCTGCTGGACGAGCCGACGGCCGGCATGAACCCGGAGGAGACGCGCCGGTTGACCGACTTCGTCCGGGAACTCCGGGCCCGATTGGGCCTGACCGTCCTGCTCATCGAGCACGACATGAAGGTGGTGATGGGCATCAGCGATCGAGTCACCGTGCTCGACCACGGCGAGAAGATCGCCGAAGGTTCCCCCGCCGAGGTTCGCGCCGACACACGTGTCGTCGAGGCGTACCTCGGTCGCGGCGCGGCGGCGGGCTGATCGATGGCGCTCCTCGAGCTGCGCGACGTCCACACGTATTACGGCAACATCCATGCGCTGAAGGGCATCTCGGTCCACATCGAGGACGGCGAGATCGTCACCCTCATCGGGTCGAACGGAGCCGGCAAGTCGACCACGCTCAAGACGATCAGCGGCCTGCTTCGGCCGCGAGAGGGCGAGGTGTGGTTCGAGGGCCAACGCCTCGACGGCACGCCGGCCCATGACATCGTCGCCAAGGGCATCAGCCAGGCGCCCGAGGGTCGGCGGATCTTTCCCCGGCTGACGGTCAAGGAGAACCTCGAGATGGGGGCCTTCCTGCGACCCAAGGGCGCCGACCTTTCGGCAGATTTCGAGCGGGTGTACTCGTTGTTCCCGCGGCTCAAGGAGCGCCTCAGCCAGAACGGCGGGACGCTGTCCGGCGGCGAGCAGCAGATGCTGGCCATCGGGCGCGCGCTGATGGCCCGGCCCAAGCTCCTCCTCCTCGACGAGCCGTCGATGGGTCTGGCGCCGATCCTCGTCGAGCAGATCTTCGAGATCGTGCAGGACATCAACGCGGGTGGCACCACCATCCTGCTCGTCGAGCAGAACGCCCTCATGGCCCTCGGGATCGCCAAGCGTGGCTACATCCTGCAGACCGGCGAGATCGTGCTCCACGACGAGGCCGAGCGGCTCAAGACGAACCCCGAGGTCCAGAAGGCCTACCTGGGCGGTTAGCCGGCTCGTGGCCGGGTTACGGCTACCATCCGACCTCTGATGCGCGGTCCGGTGCTGACCCTCACGCTCGCGCGGCTTCGCCGGCGGGGTGCGACCGCGGCCATCTCGGTCGCCGCCATGGCGGCCGCCGCCGCGCTCATCGCCATCGTCTCGGGCATCGGGCTGATCGCCTCGGACAAGACCATCGAGCGCACCTTCGCCGGAGGCGGTCCGGATCGGCCGGTGATCCGCATCTCGCGGTTCTCGCCGAGCGCGACGGATCACACCGCGGCGCAGACGAGCGCGGAGGACGCGATCCGGCGGCACCTGGGTGGGTTCACGTCGCCGGTGGTGGCGGGCGTACTCGGGCACGAGCTGGCAGACCTCGAGGCGCCGGTCTTCGAGCTGCTGGTGGCGGTGGACGGCCCGGCGCCCTGGCTGACGCTCCTGGAAGGACGGCTGCCGGCGCCGTGCGTCGATGGACGGCTGTGCGAAGCGCTGCTGCTCTCGGAGAGCCGGCCAGACCCAGCCTTTCCGGTGGCGCGCCCAGCGCCCGACCTCGAGCTCACGATCGTGGGACGCGGGCTCCTGGACCCTGCGGTCCCGTTCGGCGACCTCGATCAGCGGGGACCGTTCGGGCCGCGGCCGATCGGCGGCGGCGAGTACCAGACTGGCCGCTCCAGCCCGGCCGTGATCCTCGTGGACGGCGCCGGGTCGATGGCGGCCGCACCTGCACTCCAGCAGACGGGACGGACGTACGTGTGGACGGCACCGATCGATACCCGTGCGATCCATCCGTGGACCGCCGCTCGGATCCGGGAATCGGTGGCCGCACTCACGCGCGACCTCGCCGCCGACGATGCATCGTTCACGATCGCCAGCCCGATCCCGCAGCTTGATGCAGCCCTCGCGCGGGCCGATGCGGCACGCGGCCGGTTGCTGGTCCTGGGCTCGCTCGGCGTCGCCATCCTGCTGGCGTTCGGGGTGTTCCTGGCGCTCGTCATCCGCGACGACGTGGCGGCTGAGGTCGCCAGGCTGGCAGCCGTCGGGGCCCGCCGCCGCGACCGAGTCGCGTTCCTCGTCCTCGAAGCCCTGATCCCGGCCGTCGTCGGCGGCGTCATCGGATGGGCCGCCGGAGCGCTGGTCGTCGCGGCGCTGAGCGCGTGGGCCGGCGTCGACGTGCTGGCGGTCCTCGGCGGTGCGCTGCTGGCACCGGCCCCCCTCCTCCTGGCGCTCATCGTCATCGCGGTCACGGTCGTCGCGACGGCGGCAGCGACCGCGCCCGGCGTGCCCCGGGCGGGAAGCGTCCGCATCGCGGCGGCGATCGCGCTGACGGTCGCTGTCCTGCTCGGCTGGCAGTTGGCGTCGGGCGGGCCGCTCGGGCCGGCCGGACTGGCGGGCTCGATCGCCAGCCCGATCGTGGTCCTGCTGCCCCCGGCCACCGCGTTCGTCGCGGCATTGCTCCTGGCGGCAGCCCTGCCGGCGGTCCTCCGGACGCTGTCCCGGCATTCGAGCGGCGCACCCCTGCCCGTCAGGTTGTCGCTGCTGTCGATCGCCCGCGAGCCAGGACGCCCGGCGGCGACGGTGACCCTCCTCGCGTTCAGCCTGGGAGCGATCGTGTTCGCGACCGCGTGGTCGGCCACGCTCCGGCGCGGGAACGAGGATGCGGCCGCCTACCGCTCGGGCCTCGAGCTTCGTGTGAGCGAGCTCGGTACGGCCCTGTCCATCGCGAAGTCGGTCGTGCCGGTCAGTCGCTACGCGTCGCTCGGTGACGACGTGACGGCGATCCCGGTGTTCCGCGAGACCAGCACGGTCGAGCCGGGCGGCCGAATTCGACGTCCTGGGGCTCGATCCGACCGTCCTGCCCGAGCTCCCCGGATGGCGCGACGACTTCTCGTCGACGCCGGTCGCGGAGCTTGCCGGACGACTCGCCATGCCGACGCCCGAAGGCGGGTGGCAGGTCACCGGGCACCGCCTGCCGGCCCGCGAGCGGATGCTCGATATCCGATTCCGCTACGAGGGCGCGCCGACTCGCCTCGACGCGGTCGTCCGCACCGACGGGGGCGACGCCGTCAACATCCCGCTCGGCACCATCCGCGACGGCATGACGGCGGCGAACGCGCCGCTGCCGGACAGCGCCATCGGCGGTCAACTTACGGCACTGATCTTCCGCAACGACCAGCTCATCGCCGGGCCACAGCACCAGGGCGAGCTCACCACTGCGACCGTGGCGTTCGACGGGCTCGACGGGCTCGTGGACGCGGAACCGATCGACCTCGAGGTGTTCACGGTGTCGTCCGTGGTCATCCGCGCCCCGCAGGCGATCGACGGCGTCGTCCTGCCGGCGATCGCGAGTCCGAACGTCGCGCGCGACGCGCGTGCCGACGGCAGCCTCGATCTGCACGTGGGCGACGGCGTGGTCCCCGTGCGGATCGTCGGGACGGCCAGCTGGGCGCCGACGATCGCCGACGCGAACCCGCGGTTCGTGATCCTGCCGTACGAACCGGCGCTGGCCGCCGTCGCTGCCGCGCTCCCGTCGGGCGGTCGACCGACCGAGATGTGGATCTCCGCGCCGTCGCCCGCGCGACTGGCCGAGGTGAGGACCGCACTCGGCCACGCGCCGTTCCGGTTCGCCGAGGTGACGTCGCGCGCCGAGCTGTTGGCGGAGCGCGAGGGCGATCCGCTCGCTCAGGCCATCGTCTGGGCGCTGGTGGTCGCGGCGATCGCCGGTCTCACGTTGTCGGTCGGCGCGCTCGTGCTGGGTGCCCTGACCGATCTGCGCGACGAGCGCGGCGAGCTCGCCGACCTGGAGGCCCAGGGTGTCCCACCATCGTCCTTGCGCTGGCATGCGCTCGCGCGGACGGCGTGGCTGGCGATCGGTGGCAGCGTCGCCGGCTTGGCCGCGGGCCTGGCATTGGCCGTCATCCTGACCGGTGCCCTGGCCATCGACGCGGAGGGCCGCCCACCCATCCCGCCACTGACCGTCGTCCTGCCACCGCTTCCGATCGCGGGCGTCGTGATCGCGGTTTCGGCGCTCGTGCTCGGGTTCGTCGCGTGGCTGGCCGGACGGACGTACGGTCGGCACACGCTCGGCGAGCGCCGTGGCGGCCGCGTGCCGGGCGCGCCATCGGCGTGGCCGGCCGACGTGGAACGCGCCGATGGCTGACGCCGTCAGCGGCACCGGCCTCATCCGCATCCATCCCTCACCGGGTGGCCCCGTCGCGGCGCTCCGTGGTCTCGACCTGCGCGTCGAGACGGGCGAGGTGGCCGCCGTCATCGGACCGTCCGGATCGGGCAAGTCGACCCTGCTGCGGCTGGTCGCCGGCCTCGATCGCCCATCCGCCGGACGGCTGATGGTCCTCGGCCGCGACCTCACGGACGCGACGGATCGGGAGCTCGACGCGCATCGTCGCGACCGCGTCGGCGTCGTCGAGCAGCACTATCGTCGCGCGCTGTCGCCGTATCTCCGGGTGGCCGATGCGATCGGCATGCCGCTGGCGCTGCGAGGCGTGTCGACGGCCGAGCGGGCCGACCGCGTCGACGAGCTGCTCGAGCGGGTCGGGCTGGCTGACCGTGGCCACGCATTCCGGCACGAGCTGTCGGGCGGGGAGCAGCAGCGGATCGCCTTCGCGGTGGCGCTGGCGACGCGTCCGCCGCTTCTCCTCGCGGACGAGCCGACCGGCGAGCTGGACGGCGCCACCGCGGAGACCATCCTCGGCGTCCTGCGCGACCTCGTCCGCGCCGAGGGCACGACCTGTCTGATCGTCACGCACGACGAACTCGTCGAGCGCATCGCCGACCGCGTCATCCACGTCGCTGACGGCCGGGCGGTCGCCGAACGGGTCGGGCCGCCGGGCACGGCGCCACAGCCCGTCCGCGATGCTGCCGGCTGGCTCGCGCCGCCCCTGCCCGAGCCGTCGACGCCTGCGCCGGCCAGCCGCCGGCTCGACGCCGGGCACGACGCGGTCGACCTGGACGGCGTGGCGCGGCGGTACGGTCGCGGCACGACGGGCATGCTCGGGCTGCCGCCGACCACGGCCGCCTTCCGTGCCGGCCGATTCCATGTGGTGACCGGGCCGTCGGGGAGTGGCAAGACCACGCTCCTGCGACTCGTCGTCGGGCTCGACCGCCCGACCGAGGGCCGGGTGATCACGCTCGGCACCGACCTGGCGTCGCTCGACCGCGACGGCCTGGCACGGTTCCGGGCGGCCAAGATCGGGATCGTCGACCAGGTCCGCGATCTGGTGCCGTTCCTGAGCGCTCGCGAGAACGTGGAGCTCGGTCTGGCCATCCGCGGCGTCGCGGCGACCGACGCTCGGCCGCGAGCCGTCGAGGCGCTCGAGCGCGTCGGGTTGGGCGATCACCTCGAGCGAGCCCCAGATGGACTGTCAGCGGGGGAGCGCCTGCGCGTCGCCATCGCCAGGGCACTGGCGGCCGAGCCCGAGCTGCTCGTCCTCGACGAGCCGACCGCCGCGCTCGATCGCGCCGGCGCCCGGGCCGTCGCCCGTCTGCTGGAGCGGTTGGACGGGCGCGTAACGATCATCGCCACGACCCACGATCCCGCGCTGATCGAGGCGGCCAGCGATCGTCTGGACCTCGTCGCGGCGGGCACCGCGACGGCGGCCGCAGCGGCGGCCGCTCAGCGGTAGTGCGGCTCGCGCGTCATCTGGTACGCCGCGCGGGACAGGATCGCCAGACCGATCCCGGCCAGCCACAGCCCGAGTCCGTTGGTGAACACCTGCGCGGGCTCGGTGAAGCGGAAGGCGCCGACGTTGATGAGCTCGAACACCCGCCACCCGAGACCGATCCAGCCGACGACCGCGAGCAGCGCGTAGGCCTCCCAGCGGTCGATCGCAGTCGGCCGGTCACCGACCGCGTACGGCAGCGCCACGAGCAGCAACGTCCCGACGCCGGCCAGCAGGACCAGGATCCCGCTGCCTTCGAGGCCGTTGCCCTGCAGCGGCGGGAGCCCGCCGAGCTGGGCGAGCTGCCACCACGGCAGCACGCAGCCGACCAGCGTCAGCACGCCGCCGACCGCGGCCAGGGTCCGACCCCAACCCAGGGGCCGCCGGTGCATGGTCACGCCTCGACGGCCTCCCCCTGCTCCACCCCGGCGCCATACACCTCGGGCTTGAGCACGCCGACGAACCGCAGATTGCGGTAGATCTCACCGTAATCGAGGCCGTAGCCGATCACGAACTGATCGGGGATCTGGAATCCGATGTAGTCGACCGGGATCTCGACCAGCCGGCGGGCGGGCTTGTCGAGGAGCGTGCAGATGCGCAGCGTCTGGGGGTTCTTGCCCCGCAGGTAGCGGATCAGGTAGTTCAGCGTCAGACCCGTGTCGATGATGTCCTCGACGATCAGGACATCCTCGCCCTCGATGCTGGCCGACAGGTCCTTGAGGATCCGGACCAGCCCCGACGACTCCGTGGTGCTGCCGCCATAGGAGCTCACCTCCATGAGGTCGATCCGGAGCGGCAGATCGATGGCACGCATCAGGTCGGCCATGAACGGCAGCGACCCCTTGAGGACGGACACGAGCGTCAGCTTCCGACCGGCGTAGTCGGCCGTGATCCGGGCACCGAGCTCGGCCACGCGCTCGGTGATCTGCGTCTCGGTGAGCAGGATCTCGGCGATGTCGTCGTGCAAGTCGACCGCGCGTCCCGTCATCGACCGCTCGCCCCCGGCTCAGCGGTCGGCGCAGCCGTGCGCCGACCGACGCGCCGCCGGCCGGTCCCGAGCAGGGTGGCCGCAAGCGGCATCGCGGACGGACCAGGGGAGGGCTCGGGCGCCAGGGCGGGCTCGATCGCGGACAGCCCGGCGTACGGCGATGCGACCTGGCCCGACGACCCTGACAGGCCGGCCACCAGCGCGTGTTTGCCGTACTTGAGCATCAACGCCCGGAAATCGCGCGCGTAGTACAGCTTGACGGTGATGGATGGGTACAGCTCGCGCAGGCGACGGAGCTTGCGGTTCTTCTTGCGAACGAGCTTCTGGCGCAGCGTCGTCATCTCGAGGTAGCAGTCGAGATCGGGCAGGTAGAAGTCGGGCGAGAAGCTTTCGACGACGTCGCCGTCGAGGTTCCAGAGGATCGGGAAGGTGTGGGGCTCGTACTCCCAGCGGACCGCGTAGAAGTCAAGGATGCGAGCCATCTCCGCTTCGCTGGCATGGGCGAACGGGGTGCTGGAGTCCATCTGGCGCAGAGTCTACCCGAGCCACCCCTGAGCGTTGCCCGCCATACTCCCAGGGGGTATGATGCCGGGCATGGCATCCACGTCCCGCCGAGCGGCGACTCCCGACCCGAGCCACTTCCGTCACAGCTACGCCAAGGATTCTGCGCAGCTGATGCGCCGCCTGTCGCGGATGGAAGGGCAGGTGCGTGGCATCGCCCGCATGATCGAGCGCGAGGAGTATTGCGTCGACATCCTCCAGCAGACGGCGGCGTTGCGGGCAGCGGTCGATGCCCTGTCGATCCTGGTGCTCGAGGACCACGTCCAGGGCTGCGTCCGGACCGCCGCCGAGCGGGGTGAGGCGGACAAGTACGTCGACGAGGTGATCGACGTCGTGCGTCGCACGCTGGGGCGGCCGGTGCGGAGTACCACTCGCACGTCGTAGCGCCGGTACCTTCGGCGCCGTGGTGCGTCCCCTCGGGGGATGTCGCGTGGATGCACCGCCGGGCCACGATTTGGACGGCATGAGCGAGCCGAACCGACTCCCGATCCGGCTGATCACGACGGCCGGGCTGGACATCGCACCGCCGCGTCCGTTCGCCGATCGGCGACGGCGGTCCCGCCGCGCGTCCGATCGCGTCGCGGACGAAGAGACCCGCCTGCTGGCGATGGCCCTCGATGCGTTGGCCGCCGAGCGCCCGGCCGAGGCGCGACTGGCGGACCTGCTGGACCTACTGGCCGAGACCGTCGGTGCCCTGCGCGCCGCGGTGGTCGCCGATGGCGAGGAGCGCCGTATCGCGGTGCCTGCGTCCGGGCCGGACGATGCCCTGGCAGCGACCGACCTCGCGGCATGGCTCGATGCCGCGGCTCCGCGCAGCCGCGCGAAGCGCGCCGCATCGGGTCCCGCCGAGGTCGTGATCGCGACCCGTGACGAGGCCTCGCGGCCGGCCCGCCGGGGCGCCAGCGTCGCGCTCCCCCACTACGCCTGGCTGCCGATCCCCGCGGCGACCGACGTCACGCTCGGTTTCGCGTTCGCCAGGTCGGTCGATGCGGCCGGTCTCCAGGAACGGCTGCCACCCGCCCTCGCCCGTCACGCCGCCGTGGCACTTTCGCTGGTGACCGAAGCGATGACGACAGAGCGCGAGCTGGCGACCCTCCGGGCCAGGGAGGACGAACGGGTCCGCTACGTATCGACCGTCGCGCACGAGCTGCGCACGCCGCTGACGGGGCTGTCGGGCTACCTCGATCTGATCCTCGACGGGCAGGTCGACGACGAGGCGGTCCAGCGTGAATTCCTCGAGCGGGGTCGCTCGATCGTCGGCTCGATGACCGACCTGGTCGGCGACCTGCTGGAGCTTTCGCGGCTCGAATCCGGCTCGCTCCTCCTCGACATCGAGCCCTTCTCCGTCGCGGATGCATTGCACGCCGTGAGCGCCACGCTGCTGCCGATCGCCCTCGATCGCGACGTGCCGCTCGTCACGACACCGCCCACGCGGATCCGGACCGCGGCCGGCGACCGGCGGCGCGTCGAGCAGATCGTGACCAACCTCGCGGCCAACGCCCTCAAGTTCGGGACTCGCGGCGTCGAGGTGGAGCTCACGGCCCGCTTCGAGGGACCCGTGTCGATCATCGTGGTACGGGACGAGGGTCCGGGCATCGGCGCCGACGACCGGACCCGCATCTTCGACCGCTTCTATCGGATGGCCGATCACGAGCGAGTCACCGGCACCGGCCTCGGGCTGTCCATCTCGCGTGACCTTGCGCGGGCGATGGGCGGCGACCTCGACGTGGCCAGCCGCCTGGAGACCGGTTCGTCGTTCGTGCTCGTCCTGCCCGTGCCCGGAGGTCCACTCGACCCAGCGCTGATCGCCGACGCCACGGCCGCGGCGGTAGGAGAAGAGGCCGATCGTCTCGAGGCGCTGGCAGCGGTCCGCGCCGCGGGTACGCTGCCATCGACCGCGGGCCGGTCGTCGGTGCCGTCGAACCAGGGCGTGGTCCAGGCGGGACTTCGCGGCTAAGACGCCGCACGCACTTATCCACCAATCCCGCGATCACATGGGACTTGGTGGATAACCCGGTTGACGGTCACCTGTCGCGGCTCGTACGGTCCCTTCCCGCACTGGGGCGACGCGAGGGTAACGCGGTCCGCGAGGGGCTCGGGGAAACCCGGCCGTGAACCGGATGGACCGCGGAAGACCGGACGATCATCGCCGTCGGTGCGAGAAGAGTCGACGCCGGGAGCGGTGCCGCGCCGCGTGGTACGCAGGCCAAGGAGGCGTACCGTTGGATCGCAGGCGCGAGCCGCTCCCGACGCGCGTCCAGGACACCATTGCGCTTCCAACCGAGTACGAGGCCGCCCTGCGGCGTGGACTCGCCGACCTGGGGATCTCGCTGCCGGGACCGGCCCGCGCCGCGATCGACGGGCACGTCCGGCTGCTCCTCGCCTGGACGCGGGCGATCAACCTGACGGCCATCCGCGATCCCGCCGATGTCGCCCTTCGCCACGTCGTCGACAGTCTCACGGCCCTGCCCTGGCTCCGGTCGCGGAGCATCGGACGGCTGCTCGACCTCGGATCGGGCGGCGGCTTCCCGGGCATCCCCCTGGCGGCGGCCTTACCGGCGGTCGAGGTGACGCTGGCCGAACCGATCGGGAAGAAGGCGCGGTTCCTCGAGACCGCCGTGGCGGCGATCGGCCTCGCTGGGCGGGTGTCGGTCGTCGCGGCACGGGCCGAGGAGCTGGCGCGCGACCCGGTGGTGCGTGGACGCTGGGACGCCGTGATGGCGCGCGCGGTCGCGTCGACCGCGGAGCTCGTGGAGCTGGCGTTCCCGCTGCTCGCGCCGGGCGGCGCACTCCTCGCCTGGAAGCGCGGCGACCCTGAAGGGGAGCTTCGCGCCGCCAGCCGTGCGGTGAAGGGCCTCGGCGGCGGGTCGGTCGAGGTCGTCGATGTCGACGTCCGGGGGCTCGACGGCCACCGGCTGGTGGTGGCGACGCGGCCGCCGTCGGGAGCTGTCCCGGACGGCTATCCCCGCGATCCGGCCGTGCGACGACGCCAGGCCTGGTGAGCGTGCCCCGGACCGGCGGGACTGGCTGCTACCCTCTGCGCCGATGCGCATCGCCGTCCTGTCGGACATCCACAGCAACATCGTGGCGCTCGATGCGGTCCTCGCCCATGCTGCCGACGTCGATGCCATCTGGCACCTCGGGGATGTCGTCGGCTACGGCCCGGAGCCCGATGCGGTGGTGGCGCGCTTGAGCGAGCGGGGTGCGTCCGGCGTGCGCGGCAACCATGACGCCGCCGCGATCGGCGGCCCGGAGATCGACTGGTTCAACCCGGAGGCTCGTGCTGCGGCCGAATGGACGCGCGACACGATGTCATCGACGAGCCGCGCCTGGCTGGGCGACCTGCCCGAGCGTCGGACCATCGAGGGCATCACGCTCGTCCACGGCAGTCCGCGCGACCCATTGCGGGAGTATGTGACGGACCATGACGTCGCGGCCGCCAACATCGAGCTGCTGGAGACGCAGCACGCCCTGCACGGGCACACGCACGTTCCCGTCGCGTGGATGGCGACGCCCGACCGCACTGCCCTTGTCCGAGCGGAGGACACGACGACGCTGGCCCTCGGCACATACCGGACCCTCCTGAACCCGGGCAGCGTGGGCCAGCCCCGCGACGGGGACCCCCGAGCGGCCTACCTCGTGCTGGACCTCGAGCTCGGGCGGGTCAGCTGGCATCGCGTCGTCTACGACATCGCACCGGTCCAGGCGGCGATCCGCTCGGCCGGCCTGCCGTCGCGGCTCGCAGCCCGCCTGGCGCTCGGCATATGACGGCGCCGTTCGTGGGGGCCCGAGCGTGATCGGTGGGCGACGGCCGATCCAGGGTCGCAAGCCGGGCGACAAACGGCTCCGCGTGGAGCGACCGCACGCACCGTTCTTCCGCTACTCCGGCAAAGGCCAGCTGACGGCCAAGGAGGCGGCCAGCATCCCGACCACGCCCGGCGGGCGCCTCCTGGCACGGATCCGAGCCATCCTGCTGGGGCGCCCGCTCCACCAGGAGGCGGAGATCGGCGAACGGCTGTCGAAGACCAAGGCCCTCGCCATCTTCAGCTCCGACGCCATCAGCTCGTCGGCCTACGCGACCGAGGAGATCATCCTCGCGTTCGTGCTGGGCGGGGCCGCCCTCGCAGCCTTGCAGTGGTCCCTGCCGGTAGCGGTCGGGATCGCCGCGCTGCTCGCGGTGGTCGCATTCAGCTATCGCCAGGTGTGCATCGCCTATCCGACGGGCGGTGGCTCGTACTCGGTGTCGAAGGCCAACTTCGGCCGGCTCGCGTCGCTGGTCGCGGCGTCGGCGCTGCTCATCGACTACAACCTCACCGCCGCTGTGTCGACGTCCTCGGCGGTCGAGCAGATCGTGTCCGCCTTCCCGGCCCTCAGCGACGTGCGCGTCCTGATCGGTGTCGGTGCGCTGGGGCTCATCACGCTGGCCAACCTGCGCGGCCTGCGCGAGGCCGGCAACATCTTCGCCGTCCCGACCTACCTGTTCATGTTCAGCGCGTTCGCGATGATCGCCATGGGTGCCTATCGGATCATCGTCCTGGGCGAGCACCACGCGCCGCCGCCCGAGGTGGTCGCGGCGACTGCCGAGACTGCCGGCGCCGTCTCGCTGTTCCTGCTCCTGCGGGCGTTCGCGTCCGGCGCGGTCGCGCTGACCGGCACCGAGGCGATCGCCACCGGGGTCCCGGCCTTCAAGCCGCCCGAGTCGAAGAACGCCGCGACGACGCTGCTGGTGATGGGTGGGGTGCTGGCCATCCTGTTCATCGGGATCACGTTCCTGGCCACGAACTTCGCGATCTACCCGACGGTGCCCGAGTTGTTCGGCGACGTCGAGCACAAGACCGTCATCGCCCAGGTGGCCGGCACCGTGTTCGGCTCGTCGTCGATCCCGTTCTACCTGTTCCAGGCGTTCACGGCGCTGCTGCTGTTCCTCGCCGCGAACACCAGCTTCGCGGCCTTCCCGCGGCTCGCCGCCGTGCTCGGCGAGGACGGCTTCTTCCCGCGCCAGTTCAGCCTCCGCGGCGACCGGCTGGCCTTCTCGATGGGCATCCTGCTGCTCGGCCTGATCGCGGCGTCGCTGGTGGTCATCGCCGGCGGCAAGACCCACGCCCTGATCCCGCTGTATGCGGTCGGGGTGTTCATCGACTTCACGATCAGCCAGGCCGGCATGATCCGCCACTGGCTGCGGACGCGCGAGCGCGGCTGGCGGTACCGGCTGGTCATCAACGCGTTCGGCTGCGCGGCGACCGCGGTCGTCGCGATCGTCGTCACCAGCGTGAAGTTCTTCGATGGCGCCTGGTTCGTCATCGTGCTCATCCCGATCCTCGTGAGCATGATGCTGTTCATCCGGCGCGAGTACGACGACCAGGAGCGCGAGCTCCACGTGCGTGAGGACCTCGTGGTCGAGGGGCCGCACCGCGAGCAGCGCGTCGTGATCCCGGTGAACGGCATCAATCGGGCGGTCGATCCAGGCGGTGAACTTCGGCCGGACGTTGAGCCGCGACGTCCGCGGGGTCTACGTGACCGAGGACCCCGAGCAGGGCGAGGCGGTCCGCGAACGGTGGGAGCGGCAGGTCCCGGGCGTACCGCTGGTCATCGTGGAGTCGCCCTACCGCGCCGTGATCTCGCCGATCCTCGCCTACCTCGACGTGCTGGACCAGGCCTGGCCACCGGACAAGGAGGCGCCCATCACGATCGTCGTCCTGCCCGAGTACGTGGCGCGCCACTGGTGGGAGCGACTGCTCTACAACCAGACCGCCAAGCGCCTCAAGGCGGCCATCCTCGGCCGGGAGCACACGGTCATCGCCGACGTGCCGTACCGCCGGGGCCAGTGACCGCGGACCCAGCCACGACTCGATGCGGTGGTATCGTGGCCGTCCATGCCGGACATCGAGACCGAAGGTTTCCACCGCGCCGTGGTGGCCCTCAACGGTGGGCCGAGCGATGCGCGGATCGTCCGGTTGGTCTGCAGTCTGGCCACCAAGGCGAAGGCCGAGCTGATCGCCGTCCATGTCGTCGAGATCGACTGGACGCTGCCACTCGACGCCGACATCGCCGGTCGTTCCGAAGAGGTCCAGCGGGTGCTCGATTCGGCCGAGACCATCGCTGAGAGCTTCAAGCTGACGATGGAGCCCGTGCTGTTGCAGGCCCGCGACGTCGCGGCGGCGATCGTCGACGAGGCGACCGAGCGCGGGGCCGATCTGCTCGTCGTCGGGCTGCCGTACCGGAAGCGGTTCGGCGGGGAGTTCGCGATCGGGCGGACGATCCCGTACATCCTGCAGAACGCGCCGTGCGTCGTCTGGGTCGTGCGCGAGCCGATGAGTGAGGAAACAGCGTGAAGATCGTCATCGTGGGCTGTGGCCGGGTCGGTGCCGTGGCCGCCGAGCTGTGGGACCGTGCCGGTCACGAGGTCATCGTGCTGGACGTGTCGACCCGCGCCTTCGAGCGGTTGCCGTCGAACTTCGGCGGGACCGCGGAGCGCGGCGACGGCACGGATGAGGATGTCCTCCGCCGGGCAGGCTCGGAGGGGGCCGACATCTTCCTCGCGCTCACCGAGGGCGATAACCGCAACGTGATGGCCGCGCAGCTGGCGGTCGAGGCGCTTCCACGTCCCACAGGTGATCGCCAAGATCAACGATCCCGTGCGCGCCGCCGCGTACGCGGAGCTGGGCATCGGGACGATCTGCCGGACCGGCCTGATGGTCGACACCATGAACGCCCATCTCGGGTTCCCGGCGTCGGGGCTGGCGGGGATGCTCGCCCCGAGCGGCCACCATCCGGGTGGCCAGCATCATCATGAAGAAGGCGCATCGCCGAGCGATGCGAGCGAGGCGCGTGCCGCCTCGGAGCCCGGACCGGCGACTGCCGGTCCGGATAAGGAGGCCTAGACCGTGTTCGTGCTCGTCGTCGGTGGTGGCAAGGTCGGCTACTACCTTGCCAAGGAGCTGCTCGACTCGGGCCACGAGGTGGCCCTCATGGAGAAGGACCCGACGCGCGCTCGGCAGATCGCCGATGAGATCGGGTCGATCGTGATCGCGCACGACGGCTGCGAGGGCAAGTACCTCGGGGAGGCGGGTTCGAACCGCGCCGACGTGGTCGCGGCGGTCACCGGCGACGACGAGGACAACCTCGTCATCTGCCAGATGGCGAAGCACCACTTCGATGTGCCGCGCACGATCGCGCGCGTCAACAACCCGAAGAACGAATCGCTCTTCCGCCACCTCGGCGTCGACGAGCTGATCAGCCCGACGCGGATGATCCTGGGCTCGATCGAGCAGGACATCCCGGTCCATGAGCTGCTTCATCTGGCGGCGCTCGGCGAAGGCGAGCTCGAATTGATCGAGGCGCACCTCCAGCCGGGCTCGCCGGCGATCGGCCGGGCACCCCGCGACCTCGACATCCCCGAGGGCTGCTCGCTGTTCGCCGTGATCCGCGACGGGGTGGCCGCGCCGCTCCGGCCGGACACCGTCCTGCGCGAGGGCGACAAGGTCATCGCCATCGGCAAGCAGGAGTGTGAAGAGCTGCTCCACGGTCAGCTGATCGGCGACCCGGAGGCCGCCGCGCCGACCTGACGACCTGGCGCGGCGGCCTCCGACGCCGCGCCGGCGAGCTAGCGGACCTGGGCGAAAATAGCCCGTCGTCCTGAGTGCGACGCAACACTCTTGACAACGCCATTGTCAAGGTTCTAGCATCTCCTACATGTCACAGCCAGCCATTCGACCCGACGCCAGCAAGGGGTCCTGACCCGATGGCGTCCCCCCGGCCAGAGCGAGACCCGGCTCGTCCCGTCTACGTCATCAGCGTCGCGGCGAGCATCGTCAGCGCACATCCGCGCACGTTGCGGATCTACGAGGACGAGGGTCTGCTCTGCCCGGCGCGAACGCCGACCAACATCCGCCTGTACAGCGAGAACGACATCCGGCGGATCCTGTGGATCCGCCATCTCACCCGTGAGCGAGGTGTGAACCTCGCCGGTATCCGCATCCTGTTCGAGCTCGAGGAGCGTCTCGGTGCCCGGATCCTCGAGGCGCTCTACGCCGAGGGGACGGGTGACGCGGAAGCGACCCGCCAGCCCGAATCCACCCTCGCGTCGACGGCGGCCCGGACCGCGGTCGGCAAGACCACTCGTTAGGAGAGTCCACCAGATGGCAAAGCGACCGTCCGTCCCGGTCGAGGAAGCGCAGGAGCAGACGGCGAGCGCTGTCCGCGACCTGCCGCTCGTCGCGCTCCGGGAGACGGTCATCTTTCCCGAGATGATCGTCCCGCTCCAGGTTGGCCGTGAGAAGAGCGTCAACGCGCTCAACGCCGCGGTCGCCGAGGGCGGACCCATCGCGCTCGTCACGCAGCGCCAAGCCGAGCAAGAGGACATCAGCGACCCCGCCGAGCTCTACGGCATCGGTACGCTGGCCAAGATCGCCCAGGTCGTCCAACTCCAGGACGGCACGGTCCGGGCGATCGTCCAGGGCCAGTCGCGGCTGCGCCTGCGCGGGTTCAACCAGACCGATCCGTACCTCCGGGCGTCCATCGAGGAGCTCCCCGACGAGTCGCCCGACGGCCTGGAGGTCCAGGCGCTGATGCGCACGGTCCAGGCCCAGATCGAGCAGTACGTCGCGAATGGCGCCCCGGTCCCACCGGAGGCCGCCGTTGCCGCACGCAACATCACCGAGCCCGGCTTGCTGGCGGACATGGTCGCCTACAGCCCGGACATGACCACCGAACAGCGCCAGGAGCTGCTCGAGACCATCGATGTGACCGAGCGCCTCAAGCTCGTGTCGAACTTCCTGGCACAGCAGGTCGAGATCCTCGAGCTCAAGGGTCGGATCCAGTCCGAGGTCAAGTCGGAGATGGACAAGACCCAGCGCGAATACATCCTCCGCGAGCAGCTGAAGGCCATCCAGCGCGAGCTCGGTGAGGACGATCCGCAGCAGGCCGAGATCAACGAGTTGCGCGAAAAGGTCGAAGCGGCCGGGATGCCGGACGAGATCAAGGCCCGGGCGATCAAGGAGGTCGACCGGATGAGCCGCATCCCGTCGGCGTCGCCGGAGGTCGGTGTCATCCGGACGTACGTGGACTGGCTGATCAGCCTGCCCTGGAACGTCTCGACCGACGACCAACTCGACATCAAGGAAGCCGCCCGCATCCTCGACGAGGATCACTACGGCCTCGAGAAGATCAAGGAGCGCATCCTCGAATACCTCGCGGTGCGCAGCCTGGCGGACACCATCCGCAGTCCGATCCTGGCCTTCGTCGGACCGCCCGGCGTCGGCAAGACGAGCCTTGGCAAGAGCGTCGCGCGGGCGATGGGCCGCAAGTTCGTGCGGATGAGCCTCGGCGGTATCCACGACGAGGCCGAGATCCGCGGTCATCGGCGCACGTACATCGGCGCGCTGCCCGGCCGGATCATCCAGAACATCAAGACCGGTGGGTCGAACAACCCGGTGTTCATGCTCGACGAGGTCGACAAGATCGGCATGGACTTCCGCGGCGACCCGTCGTCCGCCCTGCTCGAGGTGCTCGACCCGGAGCAGAACAACAGCTTCCAGGACAACTATCTCGAGGTGCCCTTCGACCTCTCGAAGGTCCTCTTCATCGCCACCGGCAACCTGCTCGACCCCATCCCGCCGCCGCTGCGCGACCGGATGGAGATCGTCCAGCTCCCCGGCTACACCGAGCAGGAGAAGATCGAGATCGGCAAGCGGTTCCTCATCCCCAAGCAGATGACGAACCACGGGCTGACCGGGAAGACCATCGAGATCACCGACGGCGCCATGACGGAGCTCGTGCGCTCGTACACGCACGAGGCCGGCGTCCGCAACCTCGAGCGTGAGATCGCCAACGTCATGCGCAAGGTCGCCCGGCAGGTCGCCGAGGGCCGCAAGCGCAAGACGGTCGTCGACGAGAAGAAGCTGGCCGAGTTCCTCGGGCCGCAGCGGTTCGATTACGGCGAGCTGGAGACCGAGGACCAGACGGGCGCGGCGACCGGGCTCGTCGTCACGGAGGTCGGTGGCGATGTCGTCGCCATCGAGGTGACCCGCATGGAGGGCAAGGAGGACTTCATCCTCACGGGCCAGCTGGGCGAGGTCATGCGTGAGAGTGCTCGTGCCGGTCTCTCGTGGACGCGCGCGCATGCTCGCGAGCTCGGCATCCAGCGCGAGATCTTCGAGAAGAACACCCTCCATATCCACGTCCCGGCGGGGGCCATCCCCAAGGACGGGCCGTCGGCGGGCATCACGATGGCGACCGCCATGGTGAGCGCGTTGACCGGCATCCCAGTCCGCAAGGACGTGGCCATGACGGGTGAGATCACCCTGCGCGGTCGGGTCCTCCCGATCGGCGGGCTCAAGAGCAAGATCCTGGCCGCGCACCTATCGGGTGCCAAGACCGTGATCATCCCGAGGAAGAACGAGAAGGACCTGCAGGACATCCCCGATGAGATCCGCAAGTCGATGAAACTCATCCTCGTCGACACGATGGAGCAGGTGCTCGAGGCGGCCCTTCGGCGCAAGCCGAAGGCCCTCGAGACCGAGCCGCCGAAGGTCGTCAAGGGTGGCGATCCGATCGAGCCGGAACCCGACACCCCGGTCCGCCGGACCAACTTCCCACCGACCGACCAACCCCCTGTGGTCGTCAAGCAGGGATAGGAACTGCCTTGGTCGGCGAGATGGCGTCCGATGCGAAGGCGTCGTCGAGTAGCGGAGCGAGCGCACCTCAGGGTGCGTGAGCGAGCCACGCAGACGACAACGAACGCATCGGGCGTCAGACGCCGACCCGAGGACTCATGATGGAATTCCAAGACTATTACGCCGTCCTCGGGGTGCCGAGGGCGGCGTCACAAGCGGACATCAAGAAGGCGTTCCGTAAGGCTGCGCGGGAGCATCACCCGGATCGGAACAAGGACGATGCCGAGGCGGAGCGACGGTTCAAGGCCGTGAACGAGGCGAACGCCGTCCTGTCGGATCCCGACAAGCGGGCGCTGTACGACCGACTCGGGAAGGATTGGGAGGCCTACGCGCGGGCGGGCGCCACGGCAGGTTCTGCCGCCGGAGCCCGCGCTGGCGGCCGCGGCAACCCGTTCGGTGGGTTCGCCGGGTTCGGCGGCCCGGGCGGCAACGTCCGCTACGAGTTCCGCACGACCGGCGATGCCGGCGAGTTCAGCGACTTCTTCCAGGCGTTCTTCAGCGGTGCCTCCCAGCCGATGACCGACGCCGGGCCACGCCGCGGCACGCGACCGACGGGCGGCCCCACGTTCGAAGACATCCTCGCGGGGATGGGCCTCGACGCGGATGGCGGCGTGCGGTCCGGTGGCGCACGGGCAGCCGGGTCGCGTGCCAAGGCAGCGCCGCCCCGACCGTCGGCCGAGGCGGTCGCCGAGATCAGCCTCGATGAGGCGTATCACGGCACATCACGGCTGGTCGACGTCGACGGCAAGCGCCTCGAGGTAAGCATCCCGAAAGGTGCCGACACCGGGACACGGATCCGCCTGACCGGCAAGGCGCCCGGCGGGGGCGACCTGTACGTCGTCGTTCGGCAGCAGCCCGACAAGGCCTTCACCCGGCGCGGGGCCGACCTCGAGCGCGAGCTCCCGCTCACACTGCGTGAGGCGCTGCTCGGCGCCGACGTCCACGTCCGAACGCTCAAGGGCCGTGTCCTGCTGACGATCCCCGCCGGCACGCAGCCCGGCCGGACCTTCCGGCTCACCGGCCAGGGCATGCCCCGCTTCAAGGCCGACGGCCACGGCGACCTCTACGTCAAGGCCAAGGTCGTCCTGCCGAAGGAGCTGACGCCGGATGCCCAAGAGGCGGCCGACCGATTCCTCCGCCTCGCCGACCAGCCCGATCCCCGCGCACGAGAGAACTGAACATGCAACTCGACCGTTTCACCCAGAAGGCTCAGGAGGCCGTCATCGCGGCCCAGGAGACCGCCCAGCGGCTGCAGAGCCCGATCCTCGACGCCGAGCACCTGCTGACCGCGCTCGTGGAACCCGACGATGGGATCCCGGCCGAGACGCTGCGGCGCCTCGGCGTCGACCTGCCGACGTTCCGCGGCGAGCTCGCAGCGGGCCTGGCCAAGCGCGCCCACATCCAGGGCGGCTCGCTGTCGCTCGATCCTCGTGCCAAGGCCTCGATCGAACGGGCGGAGGCCGAGGCTCGCCGGCTGGGTGACGAGTACGTGTCGACCGAGCACCTGCTCCTCGGCGTGGCCGAGGCGGGCGGTGAGGCGCAGGCCCTGCTCGAGCGGCACGCCGCAGGCAAGGAGGCGATCCTCCAGGCGCTGCAGAGTGTGCGCGGTGGCCAGCGGGTCACCTCGCAGAACCCCGAGGGGACCTACGCGGCCCTCGAGAAGTACGGTCGCGACCTGACGGCCGAGGCACGAGCCGGCAAGCTCGACCCGGTCGTGGGCCGAGACGAGGAGATCCGGCGGGTCATCCAGGTGCTGAGTCGCCGAACGAAGAACAACCCGGTCCTCATCGGCGAACCCGGCGTCGGCAAGACGGCCATCGCCGAGGGGCTGGCGCAGCGGATCGTGCGCGGCGACGTACCCGAAGGGCTCAAGGGCAAGCGTGTCGTCGCGCTCGACCTCGGCGCGCTCATCGCCGGAGCCAAGTTCCGTGGCGAGTTCGAGGAGCGCCTGAAGGCAGTCCTCAAGGAGATCAAGGACAGCGACGGCCAGGTCGTCCTGTTCATCGACGAGCTGCACACCGTCGTCGGCGCCGGGGCCGCCGAAGGCGCCATGGATGCGTCGAACCTCCTCAAGCCGATGCTCGCCCGTGGCGAGCTGCACACCATCGGCGCGACCACGCTCGACGAGTACCGCAAGCATGTCGAGAAGGACGCCGCCCTCGAGCGGCGTTTCCAGCCGGTCCTGGTCGACCAGCCCACGGTCGAGGAGACGATCAGCATCCTGCGTGGCCTGCGCGAGCGGTACGAGGTCCACCACGGCGTACGCATCACGGACTCCGCGCTCGTCGCTGCCGCGACGCTGTCGGACCGCTACATCACCGAGCGCTTCCTGCCGGACAAGGCGATCGACCTCGTTGACGAGTCGGCATCGCGGCTGCGCATGGAGATCGACTCGATGCCGATCGAGCTCGATGAGCTCGAGCGGCGCCGCATCCAGCTCGAGATCGAGCGAGAGGCACTGCGCAAGGAGACCGACGACGCATCGAAGGCGCGCCTCGAGGCGCTCGAGAAGGAGCTCGCTGATCTCGAAGAGGAATCGGGCGGTCTGAAGCAGCGCTGGGAGGCCGAGAAGGGCGCGATCGCCGCGATCCGGGCGACGCGCTCGGAACTCGAGGCGCTCGCGACGCGCATCGAGCAGGCCGAGCGGGAAGCCGACTTCGCCACCGCGGCCGAGCTCAAGTACGGCACCCAGAAGCAGCTCCAAGACGAGCTCGTGGATCAGGAGGCGGCGCTCGCCGCACTCCAGGGACCCGGCACGCTCCTCAAGGAGGAGGTGGGCGCCGACGACATCGCCGAGATCGTCGGGGCGTGGACCGGCATCCCGGTCAGCCGCCTCATGGAGGGAGAGACCGCCAAGCTCATCAAGATGGAGGAGCGCCTCCACGACCGGGTGGTCGGGCAGGACGAGGCGATCCAGGCCGTGTCTGACGCGGTGCGCCGTGCGCGGGCCGGTCTCAAGGATCCACGCCGGCCGATCGGCTCGTTCCTGTTCCTCGGCCCGACTGGCGTGGGCAAGACCGAGCTCGCCCGGGCACTGGCCGAGTTCCTGTTCGATGACGAGAGCGCCATGGTCCGCATCGACATGAGCGAGTACATGGAGAAGTTCTCGGTGTCACGCCTCGTCGGCGCGCCCCCGGGCTACGTCGGCTACGACGAGGGCGGCCAGCTGACCGAGGCCGTCCGGCGCCGCCCGTACCAGGTCGTGCTGCTCGACGAGATCGAGAAAGCGCATCCCGACGTGTTCAACGTGCTCCTGCAGGTGCTCGACGACGGGCGCCTGACGGACGGCCAGGGCCGCACGGTCGATTTCAAGAACACCGTGGTCATCATGACCAGCAACATCGGCTCGGCCGCCATCGCCGCCACGAACGCGCGGGCGGGTGACGCGGCGTACGAGGAGATGAAGCGCGAGGTGACCGAGGTCCTCCGCTCGCAGTTCCGGCCGGAGTTCCTCAACCGCGTCGACGAGGTCATCGTGTTCCATGCCCTCACCGACGCGGACCTGGCCGCGATCGTCGACCTGCTGCTCGTCGACCTGCAGCGACGGCTCACCGCCCAGGAGATCGTCCTCGAGCTGACGCCGTCGGCGAAGGCCCTGATCGTCCGCGACGGCACCGACCCGTCGTTCGGGGCGCGCCCGCTCAAGCGGACGATCCAGCGACTGGTCGAGAACCCGCTCGCGCGCGCGCTCGTCTCGGGCGAGTTCCGTCCGGGTGACCGCGTGACAGCCGATGCCGACCTCGGGTCGGGGACGCTGCTGTTCACGACCGAGGGCGCGACCGTCGTCGCCGAGGGGGCGCGGCGCGATGCCCGCTCCGCCCCGGCCGACGAGGCAGCCGTGGGTGCCGGCACCGGCGGCCGCTCAGGGCGCCCCGACTCACCGCTCGACCTCCCGCCGACGCGCAAGAAGCGCGACGACGGAGAGCTGGTCAACTAGCCGCCAGCCGCCGGGCCGCGATGCGCTTCGACGACGTCGCGGCCCGACTGGAGTCGCTGCCCGACCCGCTGCCCCCGCCGCTTGACGCCGTGATCCCGGCGCGGACGGATGGCGTGCGATGGCGGGCGCCGGCGGGGAGCGCAGCCACGCCCGGCCGGCCAGCGGCCGTCCTCGTGCTGCTCTACCCGGACGTCGCGGGTGCTGCCCACGTCGTCCTCATCGAGCGCCCGACCGTGGATGGCCGGCATCACTCGGGCGAAGTGAGCTTCCCGGGCGGGAAGGCGGAGCCCGAGGACGACGACGCCGTCGCGACTGCGCTCCGCGAGGCGACCGAAGAGGTCGGCCTCGACCCGGATGCCGCTGGCGTCCGCATCGTGGGTCTGCTCGACCAGCTCTGGATCCCGGTCAGCGACTTCGCGGTGACCCCGGTGGTCGCCCTGGCGGAGCGCCGGCCGGATCTCGTCGCCTCCCCCGCCGAGGTCGTGCGCATCCTCGAGCCGCCGCTCGCGCGGTTCCTGCCGGACGCCCCGATCGCCACGATCGAGCGGACGGTCCGAGGCTGGCCGCTGCGCTACGGCCACTACGAGGTCGACGGCCTGTCCGTGTGGGGGGCGACCGCGCGCGTGCTGAGCCAGCTCGGGGCGGTCCTGGGAGCCACGGCGTCACCTCGAGCCGCCGGGGAACCGTAGGGGACCCTCGGGCGTCGAAGCGGCGGCCCGACGGCGCACTGGTGGCGCTCAAGCGGGACCTGCGAACCGCCACGGCGGATCGCCCAAGTGCCCGGGTGCCGATCCCGAAGGCATCCGGACGGGAGGTCGCGCGATGCGCACGCCACTCCTGTCCCTGGCCGCCGTCGCCCTCGTGGCGAGCGCGTGTTCCGGGTCAGCCGGTTCCAGTAGCTATGCCGGGCCGTCGTCCGCGCCAGGTCACCACCAACCCCCACCCGCCTGGCCGGAACAACCGGCACCCACACCCTATGACGGGGTCACCTACGAGGATCCCGGGGTCAACCCGTACGTCGATCCTGTCGAGGACCGCGTGTCGACCTTCGCGCTCGACGTGGACACCGCCTCGTACACCATCGCCCAGCGCTACATCGACGATGGGCATCGGCCCGATCCGGCGAGCGTGCGGCCCGAGGAATGGATCAACGCGTTCGACCAGGGCTATCGCCCGCCGCTCGATGACACGTTCGCGATCGTGGCGGACGGTGGACCGACCCCGTTCACTGACCGCGACGAGGTCCTGCTGCGCATCGGCCTGCAGGCACGCGACGTTCGCGGCCGCGCCCGCGACGACACGGCCCTGACCTTCGTCATCGACACCTCGGGCTCGATGGAGCGCGAGGGTCGCCTCGAGCTGGTCAAGGATGCGCTCTTCCGCCTCGTGGACGGCCTCGGTCGGAACGACACGGTCGCGATCGTGACGTTCGGCGACGAGGGCCGGGTCCTCCTGGGCCCGACGCGGGCGACGCACCGCCACGAGATCCTCGACGTCATCGGGCGACTGCAGCCCGGCGGTTCGACCAATCTCGAGGACGGCCTGCGGCTCGGCTACGAGCTGGCGCGCTCGTCGATGACCGAGAACGGCATCGATCGCGTCGTCCTCGCATCCGATGGCGTCGCGAATGTCGGCCTGACCGACCCGCAAAGCATCCTCGGGCGCATCCGCGAGGATGCCTCCGCCGGGATCGAGCTCGTATCGGTCGGTGTCGGCATGGGCAACTACAACGACGTGCTGCTCGAGCAGCTGGCCGACCAGGGCGACGGGTTCTATGCCTACGTCAACGGCCCCGAGGAAGCCCATCGGCTGTTCACCGAGGAACTGACGAGCACCCTCCAGACCGTCGCGCTCGATACGCGCGCCCAGGTCGAGTTCGATCCGGAGCTCGTCGCGGCCTACCGGCTCGTCGGCTACGAGAACCGGGCGATCGCCGATCGCGACTTCGTCGATGACAGCGTCGATGCCGGCGCGATCGGTGCCGGTCACAGCGTGACGGCGCTGTATGCCGTCCGACTCAACGACGACGCCGGGCGCCAGGGCATCCTCGCCACCGTCCGCCTGCGTTGGACGGACCCCGACCACGGCCGCGTCGGGGAGCTCGCCAGGGAGATCCGTCTCGGCGATCTGGCACGGGATTTCCGCGGCACCGATCCGTACTTCCGGTTCGACGCGGTGGTGGCCTCGACGGCCGAGGTCCTGCGGGGCAGCCCGTGGGCCGGTCATCTGCGTCTCCCGGACATCGCCGAGGTGGCGTTCCACGAGCAGGAGCACCTGCCGCCGACCGACGACGTCCATGCCTTCCTGGATCTACTCGATCGATTGGCCCGTATGGACGAGTAGCGGGTCGACACCGAATCCGATCCGCGGGCAGGGGCAGGAGGAGGCCCCGACCCGCCGTCACGACCCGGTCAGGCTGGTTCGCCGGCCTCCGGGTCGTGACGCGTCTGGGACGCGTGCGGCGCGAGCTCGCCGACGCCTCGCTCGACCGGGACACCGAGCGATCCCGGATGTGTGGCATCGCCCTCGACGATCGCGCGGGTCCCGGCGTCATCGGCGCCGCTGTACTCCACGACGAACGCACGCATCTCGGAGTGCTCGGTCCAGGCCGCGTGCGGCTCGTCCGCCGGCCACAGGACCGCCTCGCCGGCGGCGACCCTCGTGCGCTCGTCGCCGACCCCGACCCAGCCACCACCCTCGATGACGATGAACCACGAGGTATTCGGATTGGTATGCGGCTCGATCCGGGCGGCGCGTGCGAACGCCAGCTCCGTCACCGCGCCCCGTCCGTCGACGTGGATCGGCTGACCCGTGACACCCACGGTCCCGGGCGGGCCGTTCGGGCGCCGATGCCCGACGCCGAAACGGCGGACCTCGATCGGCACGGGCTCGGCTAGCGTCGCCGGCGACGCTGGCGGCGGACCCCGCCTCGACGGCGGATCGTCGCTTCGGGGTCCGCGAACTTCTGTTTCGTGAAGTAGCGCTGTCGGGCGAGGCGTTGCTCATGGGCGCGGAGGATCGGTGGGAAGCGTTGGAAGCGGATCCAGACGAAGGTCGCAAGCCCGATGATCTCGGTCGCCAGGACGAGGATGAAGTCGAACTGGAAGACGGCTTCGATGAGCAGGAGGCTGAACGTGATCAGCCCCGTCCACCACAGCCACTCCCACAGGTCGACGTACGGCTGGTGGCGGTGGAGCGCCTTGGTCCGCACGTTGTAGAGCACGATGAGGACGACGAGCAGGACGAGCGCCGCGATCCAGGTCGGGTAGAACAGGTCGGCGAAGTTGCTGCTGTTGAACGACAGGAACAGGTAATCCCAGGGCGGCAGGGTCACGCGTGCCTCGCAGTGGGCGGGTGTTTCGGTCGGCCGGAGTATGCCACGGCGGACGCTATACTTCGGCCGCAGCGGTCCGCCCGGTCGGACGCGCGTGGGAGGAGGAACGCCCGGGGTGCGAGCCCTGCTGTCAGTCGCGAACCGGGAGGGCATCGCAGCACTCGCTCGGGACCTCCGGTCACTCGATGTCGAGATGTTCGCGACCGACGGGACGCGCGAATTCCTCGCGGGCGAAGGCATCGACGTCGCGCCGGTGACGGATCTCACCGACGGCCAGTCGACGGTCGGCGGCCAGGTCAAGACCTTCCACCACGCCGTCTACGCGGGCATCCTCGCTCGGCGCGACGTGCCGGAGCAGATGGACGATCTCACGGCGCAGGGCATCGTGCCGATCGACCTCGTGATCGTGAACGTCAAGCCCTTCGCGCCGACCGTCGGCGCCAAGCTGGTCGGGATCGACGAGGCCATCGAGATGATCGATGTCGGGGGTGCGGCGCTGCTCGGGGCCGCCGCGCGGAATTCCGCGGGCGTCACCGCGGCGTCGGACCCGTCGCATTACGAGCGGATCGTCGGCGAGCTGCGCGAGCACGGCATGGTCAGCGCCGAGACACGTGCCCAGCTCGCGGCGGAAGCGTTCAGCACGGTCGCGGCCTATCACGCCGAGATCGCCGCCTACCTGAACCAGATCTCGGGCAACCTCTTCCCGCGCCGCCTGGCGCTCGTCCTCGAGAAGGTCGACGACGTTCGCTACGGCGAGAACCCCCACCAGCGCGCGGCGTTCTACCGTGAGACGACGCACCGCAGCGCGACGCTGGCCGACGCTACGCAGCTCCAGGGCGGCAGGCCGTCGTTCAACAATCTGCTCGACCTCGACGCGGCCTACCGGATCGCGCGCGATTACACAGCGCCCACGGCGACCATCGTCAAGCACACCGATCCGGTCGGGCTTGCGTCTCATGACGAGCTCGTCGAGGCCTACCGGCACGCCCTCGAGACCGACCCGGTCGCCTCGTTCGGCGGCATCGTCGGGGTGAACCGCGAGCTCGACGGGGCCACCGCCCGGGAGATCGCCGCAAACTCGTACGAGGCGGTGGTCGCGCCCGGCTTCAGCCAGGCTGCGATCGGGATCCTCAAGCAGAAGGCGGGGATCGAGCTGCTGGCCGTCCCGCCCGACCCGACCGACGGCATGCGCGACTACGGCATCGCCAACCTCGACTTCAAGCGCGTCGCCGGGGGCCTGCTCGTCGAGGACCTCGACGACCTCGGCCTCGACCGGGGCCAACTGCAGGTGGTCACCCGGCGCCGACCGACGCTCGAGGAGCTCACCGATCTGCTGTTCGCGTGGCGCGCCGTCCGGCACGTCCGCTCGAACGCGATCGTGCTGGCCCGCAACGGCGCGACGATCGGCATCGGCGCAGGCCAGGCGTCACGCCAGGTGTCGGTGGAGATCGCCCTGCGACGCGCTGGCGATCGCGCGAAGACGGCCGTGATGGCGTCGGATGCGTACTTCCCGTTCCCGGACGGCATCCAGGCAGCGGCCACGGCGGGCGTGACCGCCATCATCCAGCCGGGCGGCTCCGTCCGCGACGAGATGGCGATCGAGGTCGCCGATCGGCATCACCTCGCGATGGTCTTCACCGGCCGACGCCACTTCAGGCACTGAGCGACCGGGAGCCCATGGAACAACTACTTGCCCTGGAGATGGTGCGCGTCACCGAGGCGGCCGCGATCGAATCGGCGCGCTACATGGGTCGCGGCGCTCGTGACGAGGCCGATGCGGCGGCCACGACCGCCATGCGTCGCGACGATGGACGAGATCGAGTTCGCCGGTCGGATCGTCATCGGCGAGGGCGAGCGCGACGAGGCCCCGATGCTGTACATCGGCGAGCGCGTCGGGCGGACCGGTGCCGATCGGAACGACGTACCCGCGATCGACATCGCGGTCGATCCGCTGGAGGGCACGAACCTCGTCGCCCACGGCCAGGCCGGCGCGATCACGGTGCTCTGCGCGAGCGAGGCGGGCGGCCTGACCAACGCACCCGACACGTACATGGACAAGCTGTGCGTCGGTCCGATCGCGGCCGGCAAGGTCGACATCCGGGTCAGCCCCACGGAGAACCTCGGTCGCATCGCCGAGGCGCTCGGGCGCAAGGTGTCGGACATCACGGTCGTCATCCTCGAGCGGCCGCGGCACGATGACCTGATCGCCGAGGTCCGCGCCGCCGGTGCGCGAATCAAGCTCATCGGCGACGGCGACCTGTCGGCCGCGATCTCGTGTGCCGTGTCCGGGACCGGCGTCCACGCGGTCATGGGCATCGGCGGCGCTCCGGAGGGCGTCATCACCGCGGGCGCACTGCGCTGTCTTGGCGGCGAGATCCAGGCGCGCTTCCGGTACCGGAGCCCGGAGGAGCGCGAGCGCGGTGCGCGGATGGGCCACGGCGACGAGGACCGCGTCTACTCGACCGAAGACCTGGCGCCCGGCGAGAACCTGGTCTTCGCGGCGACCGGCGTGACGACCGGCGACCTCCTCCAGGGCGTGCGCTTCTTCGGCGGCGGCGCCCGCACCCATTCGCTGGTCATGGCCTACCAGGCCAAGCAGGTCCGGTTCGTCGACACCGTCCACATGTTCGATCGCGATAGCCCGCCCCGGGTCCGACTCTGACCGCCGGCTCCCCGGCGCTGCCTGGATCCCCGGCACGGCTCGGGCTCGTCGCCGGCCTGCTCGCGTGCATCGCCGTGGCCGCCGCGGCCCGGCTCGCCGGCAGCGCCCTGCAGCTCGGCCTCGAGACTGCCATCGCGCTGGCGATCGGCCTGCTCATCGGGGCCATGCCCGAGTTGCGCGCGCGGCTGCTGCCCGGGCGCGAGCCTCGCCGCGCGGTATGCACTCCGCATCGGCATCGCGCTGCTGGGCGCGCGTCTGACGCTTGGCCAGCTGCTGGCGACCGGCGCGGGGAGCATCGCGGCGATCGTGTTGACCGTCGTCGCGGCGCTGCTCCTCGGCACGTGGCTGGCTCGCCGGCTGGCGATCGGCCCGCCGCTCTCGGCGCTGATCACGGTGGGTATGGCGATCTGCGGCAACTCGGCGATCCTGGCGCTCTCGCCGATCATCGGCGCCAGGCACCGCGAGACCGCGTACGCGGTGTCGACGATCACGATCTTCGGGCTGATCGGGGTGCTCCTGCTCCCGGTCGTGGGCCGTCTCCTTGGACTGCCTGACGCTGTCTTCGGGACGTGGGCAGGGTTGGCCGTCAACGACACCGCCCAGGTCGTCGCGACGGGCTACGCGTTCTCGGCCCCGGCCGGCGACGTCGCCACGGTCGTCAAGCTGACCCGCAACCTGGCCATCCTGCCGGTCCTGCTCGGGGCGACATGGCTGGTCGCGCGGTCGGAGCGGACGGATCAGTCGGCGGACCCGGAGGCCACGGCGACGTCCGCGGACGGCGGATCACGACTGGCGATGGTCGGCCGGGCCGTGCCGTGGTTCGTCGTGGGCTTCGTCGTCTTCGCGGCCCTGCGAACCGCCGGCCTGCTGGACGTCCCGCTCCCCACCGGCGGCTCCCTCGCCGACCTGTGCTCCGTGCTGGCGTCGCTCCTGATCCTGGTCGCCCTTGCCGGCGTCGGCATGGCAGCCGACATCCGGGCGATGCTCGGCGTCGGTCCCCGTCCGTTCCTCCTCGGGGCGACGATGTGGGTGGCCATCGGCCTGTTCGGGCTTGGGGCCGTGCAGGTCTACCATGACTAGGCGGATGGATATCGAACTGATCCTGACGCCGGGTCTTGGCAACGGGGCGTTCCTCGTGTCGGGCGGCCGAGAGGCGATCGTCATCGACCCGCCGCGCGACGCCTGGCGTGTGATGGCGGCCGCCGAGCAGCGCGGTTGGCGGATCACACATGTGCTCGAGACGCACGTCCACAACGACTACCTGTCGGGCGCCCTCGAGCTCCGCGCAGCGCTTGGTACGGAGATCCTCGCGCCCGGCTCGGGGACGGTATGGCTTCGCGCATCGCCCGGTGGATGACGGCGATGTGCTCGACCTGGACGATCTGGGGTTCACCGCGCGAGCCACCCCCGGCCACACACCGGAGCATCTGGCCTGGGAGGTGCGCGCCGATGGTGACGGCGGGCCGTCGGCGATCGCCACCGGCGGCAGCCTGCTCGTCGGCAGCGCCGGTCGGACCGATCTGCTCGGTGCCGAACAGACAGAAGCCCTGACCCGCGCCCAGTTCCACACCCTCCGTGCCCTGGCAGCCCTGCCGGACGACGTGGCGGTCCTGCCGACGCATGGCGCCGGCAGCTTCTGCTCGGTGGGCCCGGCCGACGCCGCACGGACTACGACCATCGGCCAGGAGCGACGATCGAACCCGCTCCTCGCGATCGATGATGAAGCGGCGTTTCGAACGACGCTGCTCGATGGCCTCGGCCCGTACCCGACCTACTACGCGGAGATGGCGCCGATCAATCGCACGGGACCGGTCGTGGTCGGTCGAGTCCCGATGCCGCCCGAGATCGGGCCAGCTGCCGTTCGCACCGCCGTCGCAGGCGGGGCGCACGTCGTCGACGGCCGATCGCGCCGGGTGTTCGCAGCCGGCCACATCGCCGGCTCGCTGAACATCGAGCTCGAGGAGTCGTTCGCGTCGTACGTCGGCTGGTTCGTACCGTTCGGGGCGCCCGTCGTCCTCGTTCTGCCCGACCCGTTCGAAGACGCGGTCATCGAGGCTGCGACCCAGCTCTTCCGGATCGGCTACGAGCGCATCGTCGGCGTCCTCGGCGGTGGGATGACTGCATGGGCTGACGAAGGCGGATCGCTGGCGTCATACCCGGTCACGACCGCGTCGAACGTCGCGGAGGAGGTCGCCCGCGGCATGTCGCCCTACATGCTTGACGTGCGCTACCCACACGAGTGGCGAGATGAAGGCGCCGTTCCGGACGCGATCGAGCTGTCGATCGGCGACCTCGCCGAGCGGCTCGACACGCTGCCGCGTGACGCGCCGATCACCGTGATGTGCAAGTCGGGATCACGCGCCTCGATCGCGGCCAGCATGCTGGATGCCGCTGGGTTGGATGTCCGCCTCATCGCAAAAGGCGGCGCGCCCCGACATCGCACCTGGCGTGCGATGACGACGGTCAAGACAGCCCTCGGCGAGGCGAGCGCGCGCGCCCTCGACGCCGCCGATCCGCTGTCGGACTGGCGCGACCGGTTCGCCCTGCCGTCCGGACGCGACGGTCGGCCGAAGGCCTATCTCGCCGGGATGTCGCTCGGCGCCCAGCCGGTCGATGCGCGAGCGGCCGTGGAGCGCGAGCTGGATCGCTGGGCGGCGCTCGGGGTCGATGGCTGGTTCGGTCCGGATGGTTGGCTCGAAGCGGACGGTGCAGTCCGCGAGATGACGGCGCGCATCGTGGGCGCCCGCCCCGACGAGGTCACGACGGCCAACACGCTCACCATCAACCTTCACCTCCTGCTGGCGGCGTTCTACCGACCGCAAGGCCGTCGGTCCGTGATCCTCATCGATGCGCCGACGTTCCCCTCGGACCGCTACGCGGTTGCGTCGCAGCTCCGGCACCATGGCCTCGCCCCGGAAGAGCATCTGATCGTCGTCCGCCCGCGCGATGGCGAGGCGACCCTGCGGACCGAGGACCTCGAAGCCGCGATCCACGAGCATCGCGACCAGCTGGCCATGGCCCTGCTCGCCGGGGTCAATTACGCGACCGGTCAGCTCCAACCGATCGAGCGGCTGACGCACGCCGTCCATGAGGTAGGTGCGATCGCACTCTGGGACCTGGCGCATGCCGCGGGGAATGTGCCGCTGGCATTGCATGACGCCGGCGTCGATGCCGCGGCGTGGTGCACGTACAAGTACCTGAACAGCGGCCCGGGGGCGCTCGCGCAGCTGTTCGTCCACAAGCGGCACGCCGGCGTGGCGGAAGCGCGCCGGTTGACGGGCTGGTGGGGCAACGACGAGCGGACGAGGTTCGAGATGGCCGAGACCATCGATCCGGCCCCCGGCGCCGCAGGTTGGCGTGTGTCGACGCCACCGATCCTGTCGCTCGCCCCGATCCCCGTGTCGCTCGCGATGTTCGACGCGATCGGCATGGCTGCGCTCCGCGAGCGGTCCGTGGCCCTCACGGCGTACCTCGAGACGGCGATCGACTCCCTCGTCCCCGACGCGACGATCCTGACACCGCGCGACCCGACAGCTCGAGGGGCGCAGTTGTCCGTCCGCGTCCCGGAGGCCACCGAGCGACTCGCTGCGATCGAGGCGATGGACGTCGTGGCGGACTTCCGCGAACCGGATATCGTCCGCCTGGCACCCGTCCCGCTGTACTCGACCTATCACGACGCCTGGCGCGCCGCGCGAGCGCTTGCCGATACCACCCGAAGGAGCCCCGCATGACCAAGATCGGCTACGCGGCGATGATGGAGCAGTTCCACCCGAACGACCTGCTCGACTGGTGCACCCAGGCCGAGGCGGCCGGCTTCGAGGCAGGCTTCATGGTCTCGGAGCATTTCCACCCATGGACACCGCAGCAGGGTCAGAGCGGCTTCGCGTGGGCGTTCATGGGTGCGCTCGGTCTGCGCACGTCGTTGCGCTTCGGGACGGCCGTCACGTGCCCCGGCTTCCGCTATCACCCGGCGGTGATCGCCCATGCCGCGGCGACGCTGGGCGCGATGTATCCGGGCCGGTTCTACCTCGGGCTCGGCGCCGGTGAGGCGCTCAACGAGCATGTCATCGCGCCGGTATGGCCGGAGGTGCCGATCCGCAGCGCGATGATGTTCGAGGCGATCGAGGTCATCGACAAGCTCTTCAGCGGCGAGGTCGTGCGCCACGACGGCAAGTACTTCACGCTCGAGCGGGCCAAGCTCTACACGCGCCCGCCGGACGACCAGCGCGTGCCGATCTATGTCGCCACCGCTGGTCCGGTCAACGCCAAGAAGACGGGCAAGTTCGCGGACGGCCTCATCACCGTCGGCGCGGCGGACGAGAAGATGGAGCGGATCTGGGGCAAGTACGAGGAGGGGCGCGCCGAGGTCGGCAAGTCGCCGGGTGGTCCGAAGTTCCTGCAGATCCACATCTCGTGGGCACGCACCGAGGACGAGGCCATGCAGAACGCCCTCGTCGAGTGGCCGAACGGTGGCATGGCGTTCTTCCCGAAGCAGGACATCAAGAATCCCGAGGACTTCGAGGGCATCGCCAAGCTCGTCCGGCCCGAGGACTTCACGAACCGGGTGATGATCAGCAGCGATCTCGACGCGCACTGCCGCCACATCCAGCACTACGTCGACATGGGATATGACGAGATCCACCTGCACAACGTCGGGCGCAACCAGGGGGAGTTCATCGAGGTCTTCGGCAAGGAGGTCTTGCCGAGCCTGAAGCTGAGCTAGGTCGACGCCCGCCAGGCACCTGCCGCCGGATCCCACTCGCCGACGACTCTGACGCTGCCCGACGGTTCCGCCGCAGCGACGCGGCGACGCCGCGACTCGATCGTCTCGGTCCAACCCGGGGGAACGAGACGTGGCGCGAGATCGGCCAGCGGTCGCGAGCACGAACAGCCGCTCCCCGAGGTCGCGGTGCGGGACCTGGAGGCGCTTTGCCGCCTTGGCCGGATCCTCGTCTGCGTCGATCGAGCGGGCCGCGGGGGGCCGCTCGACATCGATGGGATGGCGCCCGAAGACCAGCAGGTCGAGATCGAGCTCGCGCGGTCCCCAGCGCCGACGGCGGCGCCGACCGGCGCGGCGCTCGAGGGTCTTGAGCCGACCAAGCAGCTCGAGCGCCGCGACGGCGGGTTCGCGGCCGCCGATCCGGGCGTCGAACGCGACGGCAGCATTCCGGAACTCTGGCTGGTCTGTGACGCCCCACGGCGCGGTCGCGTACAGCCGCGAGACGCCGGTGACGTGGATCCCCGGCGATCTCGTCCAACGCGACGATCGCGCTCGCCAGCGTCTCCGCGGCATCGCCGACGTTCGCACCAAGACCGACGTAGGCGCGGACGGTCCGGCTGGCGCTCATCGACAGCACCTTACTATCCGATGATGGATGCCCCAGCGACGCCCCCGGTTCGCACATGACCGACGTCGACGTCGCGATCCTGCATCCCGAGCCCGGGTCGAAGGCCGGTCCGCTCATGCGCGTCACCGCCGCCGCTCGGCTCGAGGTCGCTGAGCGGCACCGCCGCGGGTTCCTGGAAGCTGGTGCGAAGCGCGCGGAGATCCTGGCAGGTCCGCCGGACGGGCGGCCGTTCGGCGCCCGACTTCGCGAGATCGCGGCCGGTCTCGGGGACGGCGGGCTCGTCGTGCTCGGGTCGGGTGCCGTGCCACTGGCGACGGGCGCCGACCGTCGCGAGCTCGTGGAGGCGGCGAGCGGTCGGGAGGCTCGGGCGCTGACGAACAACCGCTACTCGGCCGACGTCATCGCGATCGCACGGGCGCGCTCGGTGCTGGCCGGCGTCCCGGACCTCGCCGAGCGACAACGAGCTGCCGCGCTGGCTGGCCGAGCACGCCGGTATCCCGGTCGACGACCGGCGCGGCCGGATCCGGCTCGGGATCGACGTCGACGGCCCGCTCGATCTCGTCCTGCTCGGCGGACGATGGCGCGACCTGGTCCCGGCGGCCGATGGCGCGCCGGGTCCGCGCGATCATCGACGCGATCGGGGCGGTCGTCTCCGATCCCGGGTCGGAGCTCGTCGTCAGCGGGCGGGTGTCGGCCGCGAACCTCGCGTGGCTGGAAGCGCACACCGCATCGCGTACCCGTGCGCTCATCGAGGAGCGCGGTTTCAGGACCCGACGTTCCGGCCAGCGGCCGGCCGCGTCACTGCTGGGCGAGCTGCTCGAACGAGATGGGCCCGGTGCACTCGGCGATCACCTGGCACGCCTCGGCGAGGCCGCGATCGTGGACACGCGCGTGTTGCTCGCCCATCGATCCGGCACGGACGAATCCGACTGGCCCGATCCAGAGGACCGGTTCGCCTCGGACCTGCTGCTGCCGGCGCGGGTCGCAGATCCGTGGCTGCGAGAGCTCACCGCGTCGGCCGTCGCCGCCCGGATCCCGATCCTCCTCGGCGGCCACACGCTCGTCGGACCGGGTCTGCGACTGGCCCTCGGCCGGCGGTCGGCGTCACGCCGGTAGCGCGACGACAGCGTTGGACACGCCCGGGTTCCGGCCCGAGATCAGACGCGAGGCGCCGGCGGATCTGTCGGACGTCGGCGAAGATGCCGAGCTCGCCGCCCGGATCCGCGACGAGATCCGAGCGTCCGGCCCGATGCCGTTCGCGCGGTTCATGGAGCTCGCGCTGTACGACCCCGCCGGCGGGTACTACCGGTCCGAGGCCGGGCGACCGGGCCGTAGTGGCGACTTCCTCACGGCGCCGGAGCTGCATCCGATCTTCGGGGAGCTGCTGGCGCGCGCGGTCGAGGAGGCCTGGGACCGGCTCGGTCGACCCGAGCCGTTCGTGGTCGTCGAGCACGGAGCGGGCGAGGGCGCGCTTGCGGTCCCACTGCTCGGCGCGATGCCGGCGTCGATCCGCTACCGGCCGGTCGAGGTCGACGACCGGCGGCTCGAGCGGCTGCGTGGACAGCTCGCCTCCGCAGGATCGGCCGAGCGGCTGGACGACGCGCCCGCGGATGCGCCATTCGACGGCGTGATCATCGCCAACGAGGTCCTCGATGCCCTGCCGGTGCATCGCCTGCGCCAACGCGGCGCCGACCTTCGCGAGCTGGCGGTCGACGTCGCGCCCGACGGGACATTCGTGGAGGTCGACGTCACGCCCTCGACGCCGGCGCTCGCCGAGCGCATCGACAGCGAGGGCATCGAGCTGGTCGACGGGCAGACCGCCGAGATCTGCCTGGCGGTCGACGACTGGATCACGACGGCATCCGCACCGCTGCGCCGCGGGCTCCTCATCCTCATCGACTACGGCGCTCCCGCAGCCGAGCTGTACGACCCGATCCGCAGGCGCCACGGCACGCTCCGCGCCTACGTGCGACACCAGGTCCACGACGACCCGTACCGGTTCGTCGGTCGCCAGGACCTGACTGCCCACGTCGACATCACGGCGGTTGAGCGGGCGGCCCACGCGGCCGGGCTGGCCACGGTGGGGATCACGACGCAGGCCGAGGCGCTGATGGGCCTCGGGATCGAGGACCGCCTCCGCGCGATCCAAGCCGACCCGGCGACGACGTTCGAGGACTATGCGCTGCTTCGCTCGGCACTCATGCGCCTGCTCGACCCGGCCGCGATGGGCAAGTTCCGCGTGATGGTCTTCGGGCGCGAGTGGCCGGCAGGCGAGCCGCTCGCCATCACGCGATATCGACTTCCCAGGCGGTCCTGACCGGCCCCACTAGGGCGAATGCCGTATTGCCCGTCCGGGGGCCGCGACGTCACTCTGACCATGGTCGTCGCACGACCGCACCGTCACGGGGGGCGCGACGTGAACCTGCACGCGCGCTCGGCACGTCGCGCTCCCCGCAGCGGTGCTTCAGCCGCCGCGCGCTTCGGCCCCCACCGCGCGGCCCCCCGGATCGGCGCACCCCTCTGCCGATCCGGCTGCCCCTCGCCGAGCCGTCTCCTGACGACGCCCGCGACCTGCCCGCCACCCCTTCGCAAGCGTGCCCGCTGATAGAATGACCGTGCGTGGAGGCTCCACGGAGCCGCCCCTGCCCGCCGCCTCCGACCGGTCCCGAAGGGAGTTCGATTGGCACAGCTCTGGTACGTCGTGGGCTTCGCCTTCGCGGGCGTGACGTTCGTCTTCGGGACGATCGCCGCCGCGTGGCTGGTCTCGCACCGCAACCGCGGCGACGTCCATAAGGGCCTGCCGTACGAGTCCGGCATCGACACGTACGGCGACACCCATGGTCGCTTCGGGCTGTCCTTCTACATCTACGCGTTGCTGTTCGTCGCCTTCGACATCGAGGTGGTCTTCATCTACCTGTGGGCGATCGCCTTCGATGACCTGCTCCTGGGCGGCTTCATCAGCATGCTGGTCTTCGTCGGGATCCTGCTGCTAGGCCTGGCCTATGCCTGGCGGAAGGGAGCCCTGACGTGGCGCTGAAGACCGACGCGGACGGGCTTGGCGCCGGGCCATCCGACGAGACCGCGATCAGCTCCGACGTCCCTGCCCAGCCTGGCCTACCGGCGATCAGACCATCCGACGCGCTGACGACACCGGTCGTCGTCCGCAACACCTTGTGGCAGGCCGCCGACCCCGCCGCCTACGATGGCGGGCGTCCGACGGATATCACCCACCTCGCCGAGATCGAGGCGAGCGGCGCGGGCCGCCGAGACGACGCCCGCTGGAGCGGCGTACTCGAGGTGATCCCGACCAAGGCCGATTACGTGCTCGACCTTATCCGCATGAACAGCCTGTGGCCGCTGCTGTCGGGCCTCGCCTGCTGCGCCATCGAGATGATGTCGGCCGCGACGTCCAAGAACGACATGGACCGCTGGGGCATGTTCCCGTTCCGTGCGAGCCCGCGCCAGGCCGACGTGCTGATCGTCGCCGGGACACTGACGACGAAGATGGCCGGGCCGCTGGTCCGTCTCTGGGAGCAGATGCCGGAGCCCAAATGGTGCGTCGCGATGGGCGACTGCACGTGCTCGGGCGGTCGGTACAAGCGGAGCTACTCGACGGTCGAGGGGATCGATCGGGTCATGCCAGTGGACGTATACGTCCCGGGCTGCCCACCCCGGCCGGAGGGCCTCATCTACGGGATGATGAAGCTCCAGCAGCTGGTCAAGGACCGTCGCGGTCATTGGCCCGAGCGAGCGATCGGCCCGACCGTCCCCGAGCAGGTCTGACTGTGGACCGAGCGTTCAAGGCCCGCCTCGAGCGGCGCTTCGGCGAGCAGCTGACGGGTCCCGTCCGGCAGCGGCACGACGAGACCGAGATCCGCATCGGCGCCGGTGACGTGACCCAGGTCATCACGACGCTCCACGACGAGCCGGAGTTCGGCTTCGAATTCCTGGCAGATCTGGCCGGCGTCGACACCGGCGAGGTCATGCAGGTCGTGTACCACCTGTGGAGCCCGACGACGCCCGACTGGCTGCGCGTCATCGCCGACGGGCTGTCGCGCGAGGACCCGCGCGTCCCATCGGTCACCTTCATGTGGAAGGGCGCGGAGTGGATGGAGCGCGAGGCCTACGACATGTTCGGCATCACGTTCGAGGGCAACCGCGACCTGCGCCGGATCTACATGCCGCCCGACTACCAGAGCTTCCCGCTGCGCAAGGACTTCTACCTCGCGGATGACGCCGCCCGATCGCCGGGCGCTGGCGTCCGACCGATGGAACGGACCCACACCCCGCGTGAGGCTCCCGCGACGGCGAACGTGCGCCGCGTCGGCGCCTGACCCCCAGCGAACGGCAAGGAACGGGATGACCGCGACGACCCCTCGACCCCAGACCAGGACGCACGATCACGGCGGGGACGGCGGATGGGCCGGCACGCCCGACGATCCGCGCGTCCAGCTCGATCGCGACCTGGGTGTCTTCGAGCCGGTCCCCCCGTATCCGCCTCGGACGGAGCGCGAATCGGAGTTCTACACGCTCGGCGACGGCCAGCTGTTCCTCAACATGGGGCCGCAGCATCCGTCTACGCACGGCGTGCTCCGCGTCGTGCTCAAGCTCGACGGCGAGAAGGTCGTCGACCTCGACCCCGTGCTCGGCTACCTGCATCGCGGCGTCGAGAAGCTGTGCGAGAACGCCGACTACCACCAGGCCATCTGCTATCTCGATCCGCTCGAATACGTCAGCTCGCTGTTCTGCGAGTGGCCCGGGGTCATGGCCTTCGAGAAGCTGCTCGACGTCGAGGTGCCGCGTCGCGCCGAGTACATCCGGGTGCTGTCCGCGGAGCTCAACCGGGTCGCCAGCCATGCGCTGTTCCTCGGCTGGATGGCGCTCGATCTCGGCGGGCTGACGCCGATCCTGTGGTCGTTCATCGAGCGCGACGAGATCGTGGACATGCTGGCGGCGCTGACCGGCCAGCGGATGCTGTTCAACTACTACCGGATCGGCGGCGTGAACGGCGACCTCAACCATGAGTTCCTGAGCCGCTTGGGCGACTGGATGAGTCGCGCGACCGAGCAGATCGAGGCCGGCAACACGCTGCTCAACGAGAACGAGATCTTCGTCCGCCGCATGCGCGGCCTGGGCACGATCGACTCGAAGACAGCGCTGCGCATGGCCATGACCGGCCCGAACCTGCGGGCGACGGGCGTGCCGTTCGATGTCCGGCGCGCGCACCCGTACAGCGTCTATCCGGAGCTCGACTTCGACATCCCGACCCGGACCGAAGGTGACTGCCTGGCCCGCTACCTCCTCCGGATGGACGAGGTCAAGCAGAGCCTGCGGATCATCGACCAGTGCCTCCACGAGATGCCGGACGGACCGGTCATCGCCAAGCTGCCGCGCCTGCTCCGGCCGCGACCCGGGCGGGCGTACGCCGGCATCGAGGGGCCGCGCGGCCAGTACGCCGCGTACGTCGTCAGCGACGGCACCGACCAGCCGTTCCGCATGCGCATCCACGACCCGTCGTTCATCCACCTGCAGGCGGTCGGCGTCATGGTGCCGGGGCACCTGGTAGCGGATACGATGGCGGTGATGGCGTCGCTCGACCCCATCATGGGCGGTGTCGATAAATGACATCGCGGGGACGACGGCGCGTCGCCGGACGGCCGATGCGGGCGTTGCCGCCTCCGCTGCTTCGCTCACGCACCTTGAGGTGCGCTCGCTGCGCTGCTCGACGGCGCCTTCGCCTCGGCTCGTTCGACGACGCGCAAGGTAGTTCGGTCGCATGACGGTCATCGGGAGGTCGTGGAACCGGCTGACCTTGCCCGGGAAGGTCGTCTTCACGGTCGTTCCGTTGTTGCTACTGCTCACGGTCGGCGCGATCGCGCTGATCCTGATCTTCGGGCAGGTGATCGTCGACATCCTGGTCGCCAACCTGCCCATCGTCCGCTTCGTCGTGGCAGTGACGGTCATCCTGGTGATGACGATCCCGACGGCGTTCCTGATCATCTACATGGAGATGAAGATCATCGCCCTGATGAATCTTCGGATCGGGCCGGACCGGGTGGGGCCGTTCGGATCGCTCCTCTCGGTCGTGCACGGGCTGAAGGTCCTCATGAAGGAGGACTTCACGCCGACCGGCGCCGACTCGCTTGTCTTCACCTGGGCGCCGGTCGTCGTCTACCTGGCGAGCGTGATGTCGCTGCTCGTCATCCCGTTCGCGCCCGGGCTGTTCGGCTACGACCTCAATCTCGGACTGCTGTACTTCTTCGCGGTCGGCGGGCTGTCGGTCGTCGGGCTGCTGATGGCCGGCTGGTCGAGCTACAACAAGTACTCGCTGCTCGGCGGGTTGCGAGCCGCGGCGCAGGTCGTGAGCTACGAGATCCCGCTCACCCTGTCGGTGGTGGGGCTGCTGCTGCTGGCCGGGACGATGAGCCTGAACAAGATCGTGGAGCAGCAGCAGGGCTGGTTCACCGACTGGTACATCTGGCAGCAGCCGCTGGGAGCCCTCATCTTCTTCATCGCCGCCACGGCGGAGGCGAACCGCACGCCCTTCGACCTGACCGAAGCGGACTCGGAGATCGTCGCCGGCTTCGCGACCGAGTACTCGGGGATGCGCTTCGGCTTCTTCTTCTTCGCCGAGTACGTCAACGTGTTCATCGTCTCGGCGTTGTTCGTGACGCTGTTCCTGGGCGGCTGGAACGCGCCCTTCGCGATCCCGCCCGAATGGCAGGTCCAGCTGAGCCTCGACCCGGCGTCGTTCAACATCGGGCTGCTGTTCATCATCGGGCTGGCGCCGGTGGTGCTGACGCTGCTGTTCGGCGCGCCCTTCTACCTGCTGCGCTCGTCGATCAAGTGGTGGCAGGCGCTGCTCATCGGGTTCGTGCTCGCGAACATCTTCATCGTCGTGCTGCTCGGCGCGTGGGCGTTCATCGGCCTGCCGTGGGTGGCCGGTATCCTCTGGTTCATGCTCAAGACCTACACGTTCGTGTTCACGTTCGTGTGGATGCGCGGCACGCTGCCTCGGGTGCGGATCGACCAGCTGATGGACTTCGCCTGGAAGTGGCTGCTGCCCGCATCGCTCGTCAACCTGTTCGTGACCGCCGGCGCGATCGTCGTGGTCAAGGGGCTGGGTCGGTGAGCTTCGTGCCGGGTCTCGGCATCGTCAAAGGCATGGCCCTTACCCTTCGGCGCTTCTTCGAGCCGAAGGTCACGGTCATGTATCCCGAGGTGCGTCTCGACGTCCCGCACAAGTTCCGCGGCCGCCTGCAACTGCTGTACGACGAGTGGGGCACGCTCAAGTGCGAGACGTGCTTCCAGTGCGCCCAGGCGTGCCCGATCGAGTGCATCGATATGGGCGGCATCGACACGCGTGGTCGATACCACGTCCACTGGGGCGCGCCCGAGACGTACGGCGAGCGACGCGAGGAATCCGCGATGCGTCGGTCCGGGCGGCCGGTGCCGGACCCTGCCTACCGGCCGTTTGCGCTCGTCGATCTCGGCGAGGTCGACCGGATCCTCGAGGACTTCGACCACGACCCGGGCCGGATGCTCGACATCCTCGAGGCGACCCAAGCCGCCTACGGCTACCTGCCGATCGCGACGCTCAAGCGGATCAGCCACGCCACCGGGGCGTGGTACGCGATGATCTACGGGACGGCGAGCTACTACGCCCACCTGCGTTTCGAACCGCCCACCGCCAGCGAGCAGGCCGCCGCCGTCGAAGCGCATCGACCCGCCGAGCGCACCTACCTGTCGGCGCTCGGATCTGCGCTCGAGGGAGGCGGCCGCCCCGGGGCACCGGCCCGCGCCTGACATGGTGACGCTGCTGAAGACGCCCGCCGCCTGGCCGCGCATCCTGTTGGCCCGCGCCGACCAGAAGAACCCCCTGGACCTCGATGCCGCCGTCGCTGCGGGTGCCTTCGAGGGGCTGCGGCGATCCATTCGCGATCTCGGCGGGAGCGCGACGATCGCCATGGTCGTCGAGTCCGGACTGCGCGGGCGCGGCGGCGCCGGCTACCCGACCGGCGAGAAGTGGCAGACCGCGGCCGGGGTCGACAGCGACCGCCGCTACGTCGTCGCGAACGGATACGGCGCCGACCCCGCGTCGCACACCGACCGCACCCTGATGCTCACGGATCCGTTCGCCGTCATCGAGGGGACGGCGATCGCGGCCAGCGCGATCGGCGCGACCGAAGCCTTCATCGCGGTCCGCGCCGAGGACACCGATGTCGTCGCTCGTCTGTCAGCGGCGATCGGTTCGGCCAGCGACGCCGGCTTCGTGGGACCCGACGTCCTCGGATCCGGGCGCGACCTGTGGATGACGGTCCGACCGGTACAGGGCGCGTACATGCTGGGTGAGGAGACCGTCCTGCTCAAGGCCCTGGAGGGCAAGCGCGGCCAGCCCGAACAGCGGCCCCCGCACCCCGCGGTCACCGGCTTGTTCGACCGCCCGACCGTGGTCAACAACGTCCAGACGCTCGCCGCGGTGCCGTGGATCGTGCGCGAGGGCGCGGAGGCATTCCGGGCGACGGGCTCGACCCACTCCCCCGGGACGGTCCTCGTCCAGGTGCGATCACCGGGGAAGGACGGCGTCGCCGAGGTCCCGCTCGGGACCCCGTTGCGGGACGTCCTCAAGCTCGCCGGGAAACTGCCCGCGGGTCGGACCCTGCAGGCCGTCCTGATCGGCGGCCCGTCCGGCGGGCTGCTCCCGCCCGACATCCTCGACACGCCGTACGACTTCGGTCCGCTCAGGGACGCCGGCGCGCATCTCGGTTCGGGCTCGATCGTCGCGGTCGACGACCGGACCGATCTGGTCGAGCTGGTCGGCGTGCTGACGCGCTTCTGCTCGAACGAGGCCTGCGGCAAGTCGATCCCATGCCGGATCGGGACCAAGCGGCTGGCTGAGATCGTGGCCCGCCGCGAGGACGGGCTGCTCCGACCCGTCGACACCCAGCTGGCAGCCGACCTCGCTGCATGACATCGTGGAGTCCGCGCTGTGCGACCACGAGCGCCTGGCGACGCGTCCGCTCACGAGCGGGATGCGATACTTCGGGTCCGCCTTCGACCCCGCCAACCGACCTACGCCGGTCGCGACCGAGGCTCGTCCATGACTGACACGCTCGCCCGCCCCGAGCGCCGGCCCGCCGAGCCCCCGACGACGTCGCCGGAGACGACCTCGGAGTCGCTCGCGGACCGCCTGCTCGACACGCAGTCGCCGCAGCGCCCGCAGTCGACCCCGCGAATCCGCATCGAGGTCGACGGCCGCGTCGTCGAGGGTTTCGAGGGTCAGACGATCCTCGAGGTCTGCCGGGACAACGGGATCGAGGTCCCCACACTGTGCTACGAGCCCAAGCTGCCCGGCTTCGGCGCGTGCCGGATGTGCGTCGTCGAGGTCGAAGGCGAGGAGCATCCGCCCATCTCGTGCTCGCGCGCGTGCGAAGACGGGATGAAGGTCCAGACCCAGACCGAGGAGGTCCGCCGGCTGCGCCGGACCAACCTCGAGCTGATCTTCTCGGACCACAACGCGTACTGCCTGCCGCCGTGCCAGAACAAGTGCCCGAGCCACATCGACATCCCGGGCTTCCTCAAGGCGAATGCGGAGGGCAACTGGCGCGAGAGCACGCGCATCTTCAAGCGGACGATCCCGTTCCCCTCGGTGCTCGGGCGTGTCTGCCCGGCGCCGTGCGAGGAGCACTGCCGGCGCGACGAGGTCGACGAGGCGATCGCCATCCGCGATACCCACCGCTACGCCGGCGACCAGGTCATCAAGTCGATGCTCGACCAGGACGTCGATCCACCCATACCGTTCGAGCGGCAGGCGCCGTCGGGCCGGCGCGCGGCGGTGATCGGCTCGGGGCCGGCCGGCATGGCCGCGGCCTACTACCTGCTGATCGCCGGTCACGACGTCACCGTGTTCGAGCGCGACCCGGCACCAGGAGGGATGCTGCGCTATGGCATCCCGCAATACCGCCTGCCCAAGGTCGAGGTGCTCGAGGCCGAGTACGAGTCGATCAGCCGCCTCGGCGGGCGCGTGGTCTGCAACGCCGGCCTGGGCACGGACTTCACCCTCGATGACCTGACCAACCAGGGCTTCGACTCTGTCGTCGTGGCCATCGGCTGCTACGACACCAACGAGCTGGGTATCCCCGGTGAGGACGCCGATGGCGTCTTCGATGGCCTCGAGTACCTGCGCACCGCCACGCTCGGGCTGCCGTATCCCGGCCATGCCGGCAAGCGTGTGGTGGTCATCGGCGGCGGGTTCACATCGATGGACTGCTCGCGCACGTCGATCCGCCAGGGCGCCGGCGAGGTCACGCTCGTCTATCGCCGCGACATGAAGGACATGCCGGCCGCGGACGAGGTCCACGAGGCGATCGAGGAGGGCGTCACCGCCATCTTCCAGGCCGGGCCCACGCGCGTCATCACCGACCCCAAGTCGGGCAAGGTCACCGGCGTCGAGTTCATCCGGATGCAACTCGGCGAGCCGGACGCGTCCGGGCGGCGACGGCCTGAGCCGTCCCCAGGCACCGAGTTCACGATCCCATGTGACCGGGTGCTCCTCGCGATCGGCCAGGGCCCCGAGCTCGACTGGCTCGGGATGCCCGGCAACGAAGGGCCCGAAGCGACGAAGAACAAGCGGCTCAAGGCCGATGCGGTCACGTTCTCCACGGGCCGGCCGGGCGTGTTCGGCAGCGGCGACGTGCGGATCGGGGCGGCCACCGTCGTCGAGGCGGTCGCCGAAGGTCGGCGCGCGGCGTACGCGGTCGATGCCTACCTCAAGGGCATGGACCTCGACGCCATCCGCACCCGCCAGACGCTCGCCGAGCCACAGCCGGAGTTCCTCTCGATCGTGCCGTTCACCGGCGAGATCAAGGAGCCGCGCTACCGGATGCACCCGCTGCCGGCGGAGGAGCGGAACCACAGCTACATCGAGTACGAACTGCCGTACACGCGCGAGGAGGCGATGGCGGAATTGACCCGCTGTCTCCAGTGCACGTGCGAGGCGATCGGCTACTGCGACCTCCGGCGCCTGGGGATCGAGTACAGCACGACGCTGCAGACGCTCGAGCCCAACCACCACCAGGGCGCCGGCTTCCGGAGCGTGACCGAGAACCGGTTCACCGGCCTCAACCACGACTACATCCGCGACGATTCACACGCGTTCATCCTGCGCGAGCCGTCGCGCTGCATCGACTGCGGCCGCTGTGCCCAGGTCTGTGCGGAGGTCGTCGGCGCCGCGTGTTACGACTTCATGCGCATCGGCTTCGACACGCTGGTCACGACGCCGCTCGACATGAGCCTCAACGACACGCCGTGCGTGTCGTGCGGACGCTGCGCGGAGACGTGCCCGACCGGCGCGCTCATGCCCAAGCCGCGCGTCCTCGAGAAGTACGAGGTCGACGAGAGCCGCTGCATCCTGTGCGGGATCTGCGTCGACGCCTGCCCGTACGACGCGCTGCGCGACGGGGCGGACATCGAGCTCGCGCATACGGGCCGCTCGGAGCCGACGATCGACCTGATGGCACTGGCCGCGATCGACCGCGAGACCGAGGTTACCTACATCCGGCGCGAACGCGACTGGCTCGAGCGGGCGATGGCCGAAGGCCGCGTGGTCGACCAATCGCGTCTGCTGCCGATGCTGCCGCCGGCGATCGGGGGCGTGCAAACCAACGGCGGTCGGTCGAACGGCGACGGGCACGGGCACGGGTCGCACGACGGCCACGGAGGTGTGGCGGCGATCGGTCCCGGCAGCCACGGATAGCCGATGCTTGCCAAGCTGCCGCAGATCATCTTCGGACTCCTGGTCATGGGCGTGGTCCTCGGGATCGCGGCGCTCATGCTCGTCGGCCTGCACCAGGACTGGGAGGACGCGCTGCTCTGGTTGCTGGCGGCGGTGATGCTCGGTTCCGGGCTGCTCGTCGTGACGATGCGCGACATCATCCGCTGCGGGCTGGCGATGATCGTGTGCTTCCTCGCCCTGGCCGGCATCTACGTGCTGATGGGCCTGCCGCTGCTCGGCGCCGCCCAGGTGCTGGTCTACATCGGGGCGATCAGCGTCCTCGTCCTGTTCGCGATCATGCTGACCCAGACCAAGGACGCGCCGAGCCGACTCGTCTTCCAGACGCAGGCCGGGCCCGCGGCGATCGCCGCCGTCGTGGTCGCGGTGATCATCGCCCTCGCCGTCGGCGCCACCGACTGGGGTGAGGTCGCTCGCCGCGCGCGGCTGGACACCGACGAGATGTCGAGGGTGCTGTTCGAGCAGTTCGTCTTCCCGTTCGAGATCGTGAGCGTGCTGCTGCTGGCCGCGGTCATCGGCGGTGTGTTCCTGGCCAAGCGCGAGCCGGGCGGCCCGTCGTGAGCGACAGCCTCGACACCTACCTGATCCTCTCGGGGATGCTGTTCGCGATCGGCTCGTTCGGGTTCCTGGCGCGGCGCAACGCGATCAGCATGCTGATGTCGATCGAGCTGATGCTCAACGCCGTCAACCTGGCGATCGTCGCGTTCGGGCTGTTCGGACCGCGGGCCGATGCCATCGCCCAGGGCGCCGTGTTCGCCCTGATGGTGATGGCCGTGGCGGCGGCAGAGGCGACCGTCGGGCTGGCCATCGTGATCGCCATCTACCGCAACAAGCGAACGCCTCTCGTCGACGAGTACGACGCAATGAGGCAATGAACGCACCGTTGCGACCAGCTCGGCGTGCCATCGGACGGCCGATCGCTGCGTTGCCGCCTGCGCCACTACGCTCACGTAGCTCGGGCTACGCTCGCTCGCGTGCTCCGCGGCGCCTTGCGCTCGACGCGTCCAACGACACGCAAGGCAGCAACCGGTGATGGCGATCGAGGGGCTGCTGCCGCTGCTGCTCGTCCTGCCGATGGCGGGCTTCGTGATCACGGGTGTGATCGGCCGGCGGCTGGGGAAGCAAGCGCACTGGATCCCTGTCGGAGCGGTCTTCCTCGCATGGATCATCGCGATGCTGGCGGTGTGGAACGTGCTGACCGGTGCGGCACCGCTACTGCCCGGCTCGGAGGAGACGCACGGCTACGTCGTCGGCCCGTGGGAGTGGATCCCGCCGGCCGGCGGCTTCCACGTCGAGCTCGGGATCCTGGTCGACCCGCTGACCGCCTGCCTGCTGATCGTCGTGACGACGATCGGCCTGCTGGTCCACGTGTACTCGATCGGCTACATGAGCCACGACCCGGGGTACTGGCGGTTCTTCGCCTACCTGAACCTGTTCATGTTCTCGATGCTGCTGCTGATCCTCGCCGACAACTGGCTGGTCGTGTTCGTGGCGTGGGAGCTGGTCGGCCTGTCGAGCTACCTGCTGATCGGGTTCTGGTATCGCAAACGGAGTGCGGCGCTTGCCGCCAAGAAGGCGTTCATCGTCAACCGCGTGGGTGACCTCGGCTTCGCGCTGGGGATCATGGCGATCTTCCTGAACACCGGCACATTGAACGTGCGCGAGTCGATCGAGGTCCTGATCAGCCCGACGCTCGCCGCCTTCCCGATCCCCGTGCCGATCGTGGCGCTGCTGGTGTTCGCCGGCGCGATGGGCAAGAGCGCGCAGTTCCCGCTCCACGTCTGGCTGCCCGACGCGATGGAGGGCCCGACGCCCGTGTCCGCGCTGATCCACGCCGCGACGATGGTCAACGCCGGCGTCTACCTCGTGGCGCGGGCCAACGAGCTGTTCGCGGCCGCGCCGTCGGCGATGGTCGTCGTCGCGGCGATCGGCATCTTCACCGCGATCCTGGCGGCCTCGATCGCGATGACCCAGACCGATATCAAACGGGTGCTCGCCTACTCGACGCTCTCGCAGCTCGGCTACATGTTCGCGGCGCTCGGGGTCGGGGCGTTCACCGCGGCCATCTTCCACCTCATGACGCACGGTTTCTTCAAGGGCCTCCTCTTCCTCGGGTCGGGCTCGGTCATCCACGCCGTCCACGAGGAACAGGACATGCGCCGGATGGGTGGCCTGAGCAAGAAGATCCCCATCACCTACGCGACGATGCTCGTCGGCTCGGTAGCGATCGCGGGGATCCCGCCGCTGGCGGGCTTCTTCTCGAAGGACGAGATCCTGGGCGAGGCGTTCAAGTTCGGCTTCACCTGGGTCTGGGCGGTCGGCCTGTTCGTCGCGCTGTTGACGGCCTTCTACATGTTCCGCTTGATGGGCATGACGTTCTGGGGCGAGTTCCGCGGGCCGAAGGCGATCTGGGAGCGCATCCACGAGTCCCCTGCCGTGATGACCGTGCCGCTCATCCTGCTGGCGATCCCGTCGGTCCTGCTCGGCATGGCGCTGGGGCTGCCGTTCGGCGACAGCACGCTCCACCACTGGCTGGAGCCGGTCTTCCATCACGCCACGACCGAGCTGCTCCACCTGCCCCATGAGCCGTATGCCCTGTTCGGCATCGATGGCGGGCTGATCCTGGCCAGCGTCACCGTGGCCGTGATCGGGCTCGTGCTGGCCTGGCGCTACTTCGGGGTCGACCTCGGCGGACTCCGCCTGCCCGCACGACCCGAGGTCGTCCGCGAGCTGAGCGCCAAGCCCGGGCTGTCCTTCCTGTACCGCGCTTCGCTCAACAAGTGGTGGTTCGATGACCTCAACCACCTGCTGTTCATCGTCATCGGCGGGCGGCTGGCCCAGGCGATCTGGTGGTTCGACCGCGAGGTCGTGGACGGCACGGTGAACGCGCTCGGCGGCTCGACCGTGACTGCCGGGCGCGGCCTGCGGCGCGTGCAGACCGGGCGGGTGCAGAACTACGCGCTCGGCATCGCACTCGGGCTGATCGTGATGGCCGGCTCGTACCTGTTGCTGGCAGGGAACCCCTCGTGAACATCGAGATCGGGATCCTCACGGTCGTGACGTTCCTGCCGTTGGTGGGGGCCGTGGTCGTGGCGGTCCTGCCGACCAGCTGGACGCGACCGGTCGCATTGGGCTTCGCGCTGGCGACGTGGGTCGTATCACTGCTGCTCCTGATCGGCTACCTGCCTGATCGCGCCGGCACGCAGTTCCAGTACGTCGAAGCCTACGACTGGATCCCCATCTTCGGCATCCAGTACAAGGTCGGGGTCGATGGCCTGTCGGCCGCCTTGGTCGTCCTGACGACCACGCTGACCTGGATCTGCATCCTCGCGTCGTGGGAGCCGATCCAGACGCGGATCAAGGAATTCATGATCTCGTTCCTCGTCCTCGAGGTCGGGATGATCGGCGTGTTCCTCGCGCTGGACCTGTTCCTCTTCTACATCTTCTGGGAGGTCGTCCTCGTCCCGATGTACCTGATCATCGGGATCTGGGGCGGTGCCAACCGGATCTACTCGACGATCAAGTTCGTGCTGTACACGCTGGTCGGGTCGCTGCTGATGCTGGTTGCGATCCTGGCCACGGCATTCGCCTACCAGTCCGCGACCGGATCGTGGACGGGCGCCTTCGACCTGGTCGAGCTGCGCGCACACGCCGCCGTCGTCGGCTTCGCGCCGGTCCTGCAGATCGGTGCCTTCCTCGCGTTCTTCCTCGCGTTCGCGATCAAGGTGCCGATGTTCCCGTTCCACACCTGGCTGCCGGACGCCCACACCGACGCGCCCACCGCCGGCTCGGTCATCCTGGCAGGGGTCCTGCTCAAGCTCGGGGCGTACGGGTTCCTCCGCTTCGCGCTCCCCCTCTATCCGGACGCCGCCCACACGTTCGCGACGCCGATCATCGTGTTGTCGCTCATCGCGATCATCTACGGCGCGATCGTCGCGCTCGTCCAGCCCGATCTCAAACGGCTGGTCGCCTACTCCTCGGTCAGCCACATGGGCTTCGTGACCCTCGGCACGTTCGTGTTCACCGAGCAGGGCGTCCAGGGCGCGATCCTGCAGATGCTCAACCACGGCCTCATCACGGGCGGCCTGTTCCTGCTGGTGGGCGTCATCTACGAGCGCACCCACGACCGGACGATCGCCAAGATGAGCGGCCTCGCGGCGCGCACACCGGTATGGGCGGCCACCCTCGGGTTCTTCATGCTCGCGTCGGCCGGTCTGCCCGGCCTGTCCGGCTTCGTGGGCGAGTTCCTGAGCATGCTCGGCACCTTCATCGTCAACCCGGTCGCGGCGGCGGTGGCAGCGTTCGGCATGATCCTCGCCGCCGGCTACCTGCTGTACATGTACGGGCGGATCGTCTTCGGGGAAGTCTCGGAGTTCATCGTCGGGCTGGGCGGCCATGTGACCGACATGACGCCGACCGAGATCCTCACGCTCGTGCCGTTGGCCGTGCTGATCGTCGTGTTCGGCGTCCAGCCCGGGCTGCTCATCAAGCTGGTCCAGGGCTCCGTGGTGGACACCATCGGGGCGGTCCGTGACGGGACGCCGATCGCGATCGGTGCTGAGGTCGTCGTGATCGCCCTCGGGGCGATCATCGTGCTGGTGGCGGCGCGGACGTTCGCAGTCGCCACGGCCGGCCGTGCCGAGCCCGCGGTCGTGACCGAGGGTGGGGGCGCGCATTGAACGCCAGCGACATCGTCGCGATCGCGCCGCTCATCGCTGCAGTCCTGACCGCGGCAGCCGTGTTGTTCGTCGACCTCGCCTGGCCCGGCCGGAGCGGTCCGGCGGTCGGCGCCGCACTGATCGGGCTGGCGATCACGGCGCTCGTCACCATCCAGGTCGGTACCGGGACGACCCTGCTGGCGTACGGCGGCTCGTACAAGGTCGACGCCCTCACGACGTTCCTGGACATCCTGTTCATCGGGATCGTGGCGATGACGATCGTGTTCGCGCCCGACTACCTGTTGCCGCGCAACCTGCCTGTCGCGGAGTTCGCGACCGTGCTGATCTTCGCGATGAGCGGCGCGATGCTCCTGGCCGGGTCGGCCGATCTGCTGCTGCTCTTCCTCGGCCTCGAGCTGATGGTGCTGCCGGGCTACCTGCTGGCCGGCTACCACAAGACCGACTCGTACTCGACCGAGGGCGCCATCAAGTACTTCCTGCTCGGCTCGTTCAGCTCGGCGATCTTCCTGTTCGGGGTGGCGTTCGTGTGGGGTCTCACCGGCACGACGCTGATCTCGGGGATCGCCGAGGCGTTGGGCGCGGTGGTGGCCAGGTCGGAGCCATTGTCGGCCGGTCTGGCCATCGGGCTCGCGTTCCTCACCACGGGCGTGGCCTTCAAGATCGCGGCGGTCCCGTTCCACTACTGGACGCCGGACGCGTACCAGGGCTCGCCCACGCCGATCACCGGCTACCTGTCGGTCGGTCCCAAGATCGGCGCCTTCGCGCTGATCCTGCGGCTCTTCGTCGAGGCGCTCGGGCCGCTCGCCGACTGGTGGATGCCGGTGATGATCGTCCTGGCGACGCTCACGATGACGCTGGGCAACCTCGTCGCCCTGACCCAGGACAACGTCAAGCGGATGCTCGCCTACAGCTCGATCGCCCACACGGGCTACATGCTGGTGGGGCTGGCGGCGTACGCGGGTGGCCAGGTGCTCGGGCTGCAGGGCCTGCTGTTCTACGGCGTGGCGTACACGTTCATGAACCTCGGCGCGTTCGCCATCGTCTCCGCCGTCCAGAAGCGAGCCGGCGTGACGTCCTCGCTCGACACGTTCTCGGGCCTCGTGCGGCGCGAGCCCGGGCTCACGATCCTGATGACGCTGTTCCTGCTGTCGCTGGTCGGCATCCCGCCCCTCGCCGGGTTCTGGGCGAAGGCGTACGTGATCCTGGCGGCGGTCCAGGCCGGCGGACCGCTGGCAGTGCTGGCCGTGATCGTGGTCCTCAACGCTGCCGTGGCCGCGTTCTACTACCTCCGCGTCGTCGTGTACATGTGGATGCGCGATCCGGTCACCGACGCACCGCCGCTCGCCCACGGCGCGCTCTTGTGGGGCGGCCTGGCGACCGCCACCGCGTTCACGCTGCTGTTCGGCCTGTTCCCGTCGGTGTTGGACATCGTCGCCGACGCAGCGTCCGCTATCTCGACCTTGCCCAGCGGCAGCTGACGGCCATCGGCTAGCGCGTCAGGTCGATCCCAGCCGCCGCGCCAGCGCGGCGAGCAGGCGTCCGACCTGGGGCGCCCCGGCGATGCGCAGATCGGCCACCGCCAGCAGTTCCGCCGGCGCCGGGCGGCTGGTCCCATGGACGGCGACTGTGACACCGATCGTGCCGCCACCGGATCGGCCGTCGCCGTCGCCGTCTCTATCCCGAGCTGCGATGACCGCCTCGAAGGCGTCGATGTCGCTCATCTCGTCGCCGAGCACCAGGATGCCGCCCGGTCGGTGCCGGTCGACGAGCCGGGTCACCGCCTCGCGCTTGCCGCCGGCCTCGCGCGGTCGGAGGTCGACGACCGAGCGGCCGCGGTAGTGCGCCAGCTCGTGAACCAGTCCGAGCCTGCGCTCGACGACATCGATGGCCGCCACGACCGCGGCGCGCGCCGCAGGAACATCATCGGCCTGCCGGACGTGGAACGCGACCGACGGCCCCTTTCGCTCGACGAACAGCCAGGCAGGCGCGCCCAGCTCCTCGGCGACGCCGGTCGCGAACGACTCGGCCGTGTCGCGATGGACGTCGTAGGACGCGTCGGTCGTCGCGATCAGTCGCTCCGCGCGGGCGCGGCGCGGGAGGACCCCATGCTCGAGCCCATGATCGCCGAGGTACTCCACGCCGCCGACCCGGACACGTGCCGCGACGTCGGCCACGATGCGGCCGGTCAGGACGGCCACATGGAGGCGGTCGGGCCGATCCGCGGCGATGCCGGCGAGACGGCGCAGGGAACGCTGGGCGAGCGGCTCGATCCGCGCGACGGCCGGGTCGCGTGAGCCGACGGCCAGGGTGCCGTCGAAGTCGACGACGACGAGGAGCGGTGGGTGCGCGGCGACCAGCGCGTCGAGCGCGGCGTCGATCTCGCTGGGCGTCGAGACGGCCGCGTCCGGCTGGGCCGCCCGCGGCGGCCCAGGGGCGCCGCCGGCCACGGTCACGGCTGGACGTCGACCCCGGGCATGATCGTGCGCAGGCCGCGGGCCATGATGTCGGGGCCGATCCCGCCGAGGGCGCCATCGCGGACGATGCCGTCCTTGTCGATCCAGAAATGGACCGGCAGCGCGATGGCATCCCAACTCAAAGCGGCCGACCCATCGGCGTCGAGCCCCAGTGGGAACGTCGCCCCGAGCCCTTCGGCGAAGGCCGCCACCGTGCCCTCGTCTTCCTTGACGTCGATCGCGATGACCACCAGGTCGTCATCTGCGTGGCGTGTGGCGAACCGGTTCATGAGGGGGAACTCGTCGACGCACGGCGGGCAGTACGTCCCCATGAAATTGACCCACACCGGTCGACCCTTCAGGTTGGCCAGGTCGATGGTCCCGCCGCCGACCTGCGGCACCACCAGCGCCGGCGCCGGCTCGCCCACGTGGAACGCCGATCCGGTGTCACCCGAGGGACGGACCGACCCGGACGGCGACGGTTCGCCCGAGCCGGCCGTCCCTGCGGGCGTCGGCGACGGCGTCGGTTCGAGGCCGAGAGACGCCGACGGCTGGGGCGGTGGCGTCGGGGCAGCGCCCGGCTCGGGAGCGAGGATGAGGATCCCCCCGATGACCAGCGCCGCGGCCGCCACGCCGGTCAGCAGGCCGGCGATGATCGAGAGTCGGGGCCACATGCTGGCGCGGAGGGTACCAGTACCGACGGTGGCGGGCGCACCCGGGGACCCCACGGTACGATGCCCGTCCCATGGCCGGTCCGACCGAACAGCTCCGTACGCGCGTGCTCCCGGCGCTGTTGACGGCGTTGGGTGTCACGATCCTGTCCGCCGGGCTGCTGACCTACTCCGTGCCCGTCGCGCCGGCTCGCACCGGCGGCCCACGACCGACGCCGTCGCCGTCCGAGGCGGTCGTGCCGACCCCGTCGGCGCTCGTCACGCTCCCGCCGCATCGGGTCCGCGGCACCGTCACCCACGCCGACGCCGACCGCCACGCCGGCGCCACCCGCCGATCGGGTGGCGACGCGCGTCCGGGTCCGGGGCCTCGATATCGATCTCGCCGTCGTGGAGGGCAACACCGGGTACCCGTTCTGCAACGTCGCCATGTACTTGCCGAGCCTGTCCCAACCGGGGTTCGGCAAGGCGACGTACCTCTATGCGCACGCCCGCGAAGGCATGTTCCTGCCGTTGCTCCGGACGAAGGCCTTTCAGCAGCGTGGCCAGGTGGTCGATGTCTGGACGAGCGACGACTGGCTGTTCCAGTACCGCATCACCGAGGTTCGCCGTGATCAGCCGTTCACGACCGGGCTTGACGATCCGTCCACGGCGACGACAGAGCAGCTCTGGCTGCAGACCTCGCAGGGCCCTGACCGCACCTTCGGCTATACCCAGGTCCTCGCCGAGCCCATCGGCGCCCGGCCGGCCGACCACCGCACGGCGAATCCGACCGCGCGTCCCGTCGTCTGCGGCTGACCGGTCAGATCCAGCCGATCCGACGTAGCACGAGCGCCGCGCCACCCGAGATGGCGACGATGGCCGCCGTGACGACCCAGAAGCTGCCGACCTCGGTCCTGGCCTCGCTCATGCCGAAGATCCCGCCCATCGCCCCGATGCCGGCCAGGATGACCGTCACCCCTGTGAGACGCTTCATGATGACCGCCAGGTTGTTGTTGACCTGCGTCAGGTACACGTCGAGGGTGGACGCCGCGAGCTCACGGTAGTTGTCGAGCTCGTCCGTGAGCCGGATGACATGGTCGTACACGTCCCGGAAATAGACGATCTCCTCCTGATCGATGAGCGGGAGATCGCGGTTGGTGACCTGCGCGAACACTTCGCGGGTCGGGCTGGCCGCGCGGCGGACCTCGATGAGCTCCCGCTTCAGGCGGAACAGCTCTTGCAGTGCCGCGGGCGTCGGCGCGGCGATGACCGCGTCCTGCACCGAATCGATGGCGTCGCCGAGCTCGTCGGCGAACGGGAAGTAGCCGTCGACGATGTCGTCACACATGGCCCACAACAGGTGATCGGGGCCACGCTCCATCGTGGCTCCCGGTCCCGAGCGCAGGTGGTGCGTCTGGCGCGGATCCCAGCCTGAGCCGTGGACGGTCAGGAGGAGGCCCAGGCTCAGGACGAAATCGATCTCGCTCGCGACGAACCGATCCTTGTGCGTCAACGCGAAGAGCACGATGTGGATGAGCCCGTCGGTGGACTCGATCTTCGCTCGCTGGTTGCCTTCGAGCACGTCCTCGACGATGAGCGGATGGAGCTTGAGCGCAGCGCCCATGGCCTGGACCTGGGCGGGGGATGGCTCGCTCATGTCGACCCAGACCGTGGTTTTCGGGTCCGCAAGGAGCGCCGGGAGGTCGCTGAGCGCCCGCTCACCCTCGGCCTCACGCAGTGTCCCGTCCGTGAAGGACGCGACGACGATCCTTCCCGGCGTCCCCGAGGAGACCGGCGCGTGGCGCCGGGTCATCGGTTCGCCGGCACCGCCCGTCGTTCGATCAGAGGATGAGGCCGGGGTCTGGCGCGCCATCGCCGGCCAGCATACGCGCGGGCGAACCCCGCCGCCCGGCGCGGCCACCCAGCGCCAAGGCGGGCGGGATCGCGACGATCGTCACGATCGCGGCGACGACATACAGGGCGACCATGATCGATGCCGCCTCGCGCGATGCCCAGGACTCGAGCGCCTCGACCACCAGTGGGTCCTTCAGCGGTCGATCGCGGAGGTTGTCCGGGACGAAGTCCAGGTACGCCTCCGGTGTCTCGTAGATCTCCGCCGACAGACGGTCGATGGTGGTCGAGCCGTACGCGGTCAGGACCGCGAGCCCGACCGCCATGCCCAGCATCCGTGCCACGGTCACCACCGAGGACGCGGCCCCGAACGACGCCTGCCCGGCCGACTCGACCGCCGCGGCCGAGCGCGGCGTGACCGACAGCCCGAAGCCCAGCCCGAAGAACGCGAGCGCGACCGCTGCCTCCACGACGGTGGTCGACGGCGTCCAACGCGACATCGCGATGAGCGCCACCACCGCAGCGGCCAGGCCGACCAGGGTCACGACGCGGTAGCTCGCCACGCGCACGGCGAAGCCCGACACCAGCGCACCCAGGGCCGTCGCGCCTGCGAGGGAGCCAAGGGCCAGGCGCTGCTCGTCCGGACCGCCATACAGCACCCGGTCGACGAACACGGCGCCACCGATGATCGCCGTCGCGAACGCGTACCCGGTCAGCAGCGAGACGAGCGCGGCGGCGCCGAACGGGAGGTCCCGGAACAGCCGGACGTCGAGGAACGGGTCGTTGCCGCGGGCCGCCAGCGCGATCGATAGCGCAGTCGCCACGAACGCGATCGTCGCCAGGATGGCGGATAGCTCGCCTGGCTCGATGGATGCATCCGCGTCGCCTTCCGCCCCGACCAGCGTGAGTGCCACGAGGCCCGTCGCCAGCGCGAGCCCGAAGATCGCCGCACCGACGACATCGACACGCCCCTCGCGGCGAGGTGTCTCCCAGCCCGGTGATACCGCCCAGGCGAGCAGCAGCGCGCCCAGCGCGAGCGGGACGTTGACGAAGAAGATCCAGCGCCAGGCCGGGCTCAGCAGCGATGCGACGGCCGAGTCGGCCCAGCCGGCACCCGCCAGCGCCGAGTCCGGATGGACGGCCGACAGGATCGCGGCGCCCAGGAACGGGCCCGCCGCCATGCCGAGGAACGTCAGGGCGCCGATGACGCCGAGGGCGCGGGCGCGGCCATGTCCCTCGTACAGATGTGCCGCGGCGGCCGTACCGACTGGCACGAGGACGCCGCCACCGACCGCCTGGACGATCCGCCCGACGATCAACTGGTCGAGGTCCTGGGCGATGCCGGCGAGCGCGGATCCGACCGTGAAGATCGCGAGGGCGACCATGAACAACCGGCGCGCGCCCCACAGGTCGGCCAGGCGACCGGCGAGCGGCATCATCAGGATGTAGACCAGCAGGTAGGCGTTGATGATCCAGCTCGCCTTGCGCAGCTCAACCCACGCCGAGGTCCCGTTCGGGGCGACCAGGTCGGCCAGGATCGAGGGCAGCGCGACGGCCGTGATAATGAGCTCGAGGCCAGCCAGGAACACCCCGGTACCGAACACGACGAGCAGCGGCAGTCGCCAGGCACCACCCATGCCGGCGAGTGTAGTGGCGACCCGCGGCTAGACGGCCGCGGATCAACCCGCGGAGTCGAGGATGCCGAAGTCGGTCAGTACCACGAGCGGCTGGCCGTCGCCATCGAGTCCGATGTAGGTCGGGTAGACGCCGTCGCCGAAGCCGGACGCAAGCGCCACGACGTTGGCACCGGTGGCACGATCGACCAGGACCTGGACCGTGAGCAGGAAGGTCCCTTCGCTCGGGAACATGCCTGCCGTGACCGCGGCGCTGTACTGCTCATAGGCTCGGGCATCGCGCAACCGCTCGACGGCCTCGGGGCTCGTGAACGAGCCAGTGCCCGAGTCCACACCGTAGCCGAAGAACTCGTCGGCTCCGAGCGAGGCTGGATCCTGCCCCGCCAGGAGCGCCGGCTCCCAGCGAACCGGGTCGCCTGTGGCGACGCGGACCATCGCCGCAGCCAGGCGGCGATCCCCGCTTTCGAAGTCGATGCGCAGCACCGATACCCGATGCCGCCCAGGGGGCAACGACTCCGTGAATGGGCCCACGTCGATGATGAATGCGTCCGAAGCGACCAGGCGACCGCTCAGCAGGACCACGTCGCCGGCGGCCTCGACGGCGAGCGTGACGGGCTCCCCGAACGAGGTCCCGGTCCCCGGCGTCCGGATCGCGACGTACAGCTCCTCGACCGACATGCGCGGTGGCGCAGTGGCGCCCGGTGGGGACGGATCGGTGGTCGATGGACCGGCCGCGGACCGCCATCCGGGCGGCAACAAGAGCAGCGCGATCGCGCCGACCACGACACCGATCCCGACGAGCGTCAGGATCCGCGTTCGTCGATCCACGCCCTGAGTCTACGGCGCACCGCGCTACCACCCGCCTTGACACGCTCCGAGCCGCTGCATAGCATCAACATCCGTTGATATCAACGCTCGTTGATGCAACGCCCGATCCCCCACCCCGGAGCTCCCCACCCGTGCCGACCCCCGCGCGTTTCCGCTCCACCCTCGCCTCGATCGTCCTCCAGCCCGACGATCTGCGCGAGCTGCGCGCCTTCCACAAGGCCCTCGCCGACGTGAATCGACTGCGCATCGTCCGCCGCCTCGCCGAGGGCGAGGCCAGCGTCGCCGAGCTCATCGCGCACGTGGGGTTGTCCCAGCCGCTCGTCAGCCACCACCTCAAGCGGCTCCGCGTCGCCGGACTCGTCGAGACGCGGCGGGTCGGTCGCGAGACGATCTGCACGCTCCGACCCGAGGCCTTCGGCGAGGTCGCCGCACGCGAGCGCGCGATCCTGGGGATCGCCAGTTGACGACGAGACCTCTCCAACCAGGCCCGCGACCGCGTCAAGGGCGTCTTCGAGCCGATCGCCCTGGCCCTCGGCCGGCTGGGTCTGACACCGGATGCCCTGACGCTGATCGGCTTCGGGATCACCGTCGTCGGGGCCGTCCTCCTCGCGACGCAGCAATGGATGCTCGGGGGGATCGTCGTCTTCATCGGCGGCGCGTTCGACATGTTCGACGGCACGCTCGCCCGGGCGACCGGCCAGGTCAGCCGGCTCGGGGCGTTCATGGATTCAGGTGTTCGATCGGGCGGGCGAGGCGGTCGTCTACGTCGGCCTCATCGCCGGTCTGCATGCATCGGGCTGGGTCGACGCCCCGATCTACGCGGCAGCCGCGATGGCCGGCGCGTTCATGGTCAGCTACGCTCGCGCCAAGGCCGAGGGCCTCGGTTTCAGCCCAGGGACCGGCATGGCGGCCGTGGGCATCATGCCCCGCGAAGTCCGGCTCGTGATCCTGACGCTGGGACTCATCCTCGGTGCCCTCGTCGGGACCACGGTCAGCGTGCCGGACGGCGGTTTCCAGGGCGCCGGAGGCGCCGCGTTCCCACTCGGGATCCTGATCATCGAGATCGCACTGGCCATCATCGCCGTCGGATCGACCATCACCACCATCCAGCGGATCCTCCATGTCCGCGCGCAAGCCAACCGGGAGGCCTCGGGCCGACCGACCGAACAGGAGCACACGTGAGCACCAACGGCAAGAACGGCAACGGCAAGGGCGGCACGGCGCCGTCGAACACTTGGGCGGGCGCCGGGCGGCGCGGCGACGGCAAGGTCCGCGTCGCGATCGTCGGCGTCGGCAATTGCGCGAGCAGCCTCGTCCAGGGGCGCTACTACTACGAGAAGGCAGCCGTGGATGATTTCGTCCCCGGGCTGATGCACGTCGAACCTCGGCGGCTACCACGTCCGCGACATCGACTTCGTGGCCGCCTTCGACATCGACAAGAACAAGGTCGGCAAGGACCTCGGCGAGGCCATCTACACGAAGCCGAACAACACCTTCGAGTTCGAGAAGGTCGGCAAACTGGGCGTCACGGTCGACCGCGGCATGGTCCACGACGGCCTCGGGAAGTACCTGAGCCAGGTCATCGAGAAGGCGCCCGGTGAGACCGCCGACATCGTCGGGATCCTGCGCGAGCGACAGGTCGACGTGATGGTCTCGTACCTCCCGGTCGGGAGCGAGGAGGCGACCAAGTGGTATGCCGAGCAGGCGCTGCGCGCCGGGCGTCGGCTTCATCAACGCCATCCCGGTGTTCATCGGCCGCGAGCCCTACTGGCAGCGTCGGTTCGCCGAGGAGGGCCTGCCGGTCATCGGTGACGACATCAAGAGCCAGGTCGGCGCGACGATCAGCCACCGCGTGCTGACCCGCCTGTTCATGGATCGCGGCGTTCGGCTCGATCGGACGTACCAGCTGAATTTTGGCGGCAACACCGACTTCCTGAACATGCTCGAGCGCGAGCGCCTGGAGTCCAAGAAGATCTCGAAGACCAACGCCGTGACGAGCATGCTCGACTACGAGCTCGATCCGGACGACGTCCATGTCGGCCCGTCCGACCACGTGCCGTGGCTGCTCGACCGCAAGTGGTGCTACATCCGGATGGAGGGCACGACGTTCGGCGATGTGCCGCTCAACGCCGAGCTGAAGCTCGAGGTCTGGGACAGCCCCAACAGCGCCGGCGTGATCACCGACGCCATCCGCTGCCTGAAGCTCGGGTTGGACCGCGGGCTGAAGGGCACGCTCGTGGCGCCATCGGCGTACTTCATGAAGAGCCCGCCGCGGCAGATCCCGGACGACGTCGGCCGGGAGCGCGTGGAGGCATTCATCCGGGGCGATGACTCGGAGACGCTGGTCGGCACCGAGAAGCCGTCGGCGCGCAAGCTCCGCAAGCTCGCCGCCAGCCGAACTGGCGAATTGGCACCCTCAGCGAAATGATGACACCCGCTCTCCGAGGTCCAAGGCGGAGCCCCGCGACGCCATCGGCCCGAGGATTAGCGACGACCGCCGGCCAGTGACCGCGGGCGACGGCCCTCGACCGGCGATCAGGACCGCGCGGCCCAACGAGCGCCGCCTCGAGGCACCCCACCGGCGCGCCGGAGCGGCGCCCAGGGTCGTCGAGCGCATCGCCGTCCTGGGTTACCGGACGACGGCGTGGCTCCTGGCCAACGTCCCACCTGGGCCGGCTGCCGCGCTCATCGGCCGGCTGTCGCAGCTGTCGTACTTGGCCTGGCCGACCAAGCGCCGCTGGTCGAACCGTAACTTCGGGCATGTCCTGGGCCTTCCGCCCGAACACCCCCGGGTCCGTGCCGAGGCGCTTCGGGCATACATGGGCTACGGCCGCTATCTCGTCGAGCTGATGCGCCTGCCGTCGCGCCCGCCCGAGGAGGTCGCCGGGCTCGCCCCTGACATGGATGTCAACGAGGTGCGGCGCCTGTGGCGTGACGCCCCCGGCGGTGGGTTGATCTTCGCCGTCGGACACGTCGGCAACAACGAGGCGGTCGCGGCGGCCATCGCCCACCACGGCATGCCCATCAGCGTCGTCGCCGACGACTCGTCGTTCCCCGAGATCTTCGAGATCCTGCGCAAGCAGCGCGAGGCGTGGGGCGTGACGATCATCGCCTGGCGCAACCTGCGCGGGATCTTCGGCGTGCTCCACCGACGCGAGATGCTGGGGTTGCTGGTCGACTGGGGCTATCGATCGGACGGCATCCCGGTGCGCCTCTTCGGCGCGTGGACAGCGCTGCCGGCGGGACCGGCGACGCTCGCCGCGAAGACCCGCTCACGGATCCTGCCGATCACGATCCGGCGCCAGCCCGACGACACATTCCACGTGTCGTGGCCCGGGCCGATCGACGTCGCGTCGCCTGATCCCGCAGAGCTCTACCGCGCGACGCAGGCCATGGCCGACGCCCTGGCCGCCACGATCGCGGCAGCACCCGACCAGTGGTACAGCTTCAAGCCGATGTGGCCATCGACCGCGGAAGAAGCGGCGGACCTCGAGCGACGGGCCACGCTCATGCAGGCGGGCGTGCCTGACCCTGGGCCGTCGCCGGAGTTCGTCTGATCATGGCCGGCCTCGGACTGCGCCTGCGTGGCCGCGTCCTGCGCCTCGCATCCTGGCTCGTCTGCCGCCTGCCCGAGCGGCCACTCATCGCGATCGCGGAGCTGGCAGGCGACCTGTGGTATCGCGCCACACCCGAGCGTGCCACCCAGGCGCGGCGCAACCTGGGTCGAGTGGCCGCGTGGCTGGTCGCCCACGAGACGGGCACACCGCTCGCCCGTGCAGCGGCGAGCGATCCGCGGGCGCTCGAGCGCCTGGTCCGGCTCGCCTACCGTCATGCGGCGCGCTACTACCTGGAGGTGGCCCGTACCCCGGCGCTGCGGCCGGAAGACCTCCGCTCCCGGATCGTCGTCGAGACCAGCGAAACCGTCGAGGACGCATTCACGCCCGGTCGGCCGGCGATCTTCGTCGGCCTCCATTTCGGTGCGATCGAGCTGCCGGCGCTGTTGCTCGCGTCCCGAGTCGGCGAGGCGGTCGCGCCGATGGAGACCCTCGCCGACCCCGAGCTCCAGGACTGGTTCGTCCGTACGCGCGGCTCGGTCGGCCTACGGATCGTCGGCCTGCGCGAGGCGCGTCGCGAGTTGACCGCCGCGCTACGCGAGGGGATGAGTGTCGGGCTGGTCGGCGACCGCGACCTGACGGGCGGCGGCACGCTCACCGAGCTCTTCGGCGCGCCCGCCCGACTGCCGCTCGGGCCTGCCCTGCTGGCGATCGAGACGGGAGCGCCCGCCTACGTCGTCGGGGTCCGCCGCACGTCCCCGGCACGCTATGTCGGCCGGCTCGAGGCGGTCGACGTCGCAACAGACGGCTCGCGTCGCGAGCGGGCGACCGCGACGACTGCGTCGATCGCGCGGGCCTTCGAACGAGTCGTGGCCGACGCCCCCGAGCAGTGGTGGGCGGTGTTCTTCGCGATCTGGCCGGACCTCGCCGGGTCGGCTGCGCGCGAGGGAGCCGAGCCCGCCCCGGCGGCGGTGACCAGCGGACCATGACCGACCGCGAGGGTCACGCCGACCTGCACATCCACACCGTCGCATCGGACGGCGTCGCCGATGTGGTCGCGATCCTCGAGCACGTCGTGGCACGCGCCGAGCTCGACGTCATCGCGATCACCGACCACGAGCGGATCGATGCCGCGGTGGCGGGTCGTGCGATCGCCCGCGACCGCGGCCTGCCCGTCGAGGTCATAGTCGGCGAGGAGGTCACCACGCTCGGCGGCCATCTGCTGGCGCTGTTCATCGAGCGCCGCATCCGACCGTACCGCTCGCTCGGCCGGACGATCGCGGATGTGCACGAGGCCGGCGGATTGGCCATCCCGGCCCACCCGCTCGTGCCCTACCCGCTGTGCGCGCAGGGCTTCGTCCTGCGCCGGCTCCTCGACGACCCGGACGACGCCGTCCGGCCGGACGCGCTCGAGACGTTCAACCCCACGGCGCTCGGCCGGCCGTGGCACGATCGTGTCGTGCGCTTCGCCGACGACCACGGGCTCGCCCACATCGGCAACAGCGATGCCCACGCGCTCGCCGCGATCGGTCAGGGCTGGACGACGTTCCCGGGCCGCACAGCTGACGACTTGCGGGCCGCGATCCTCACCGGTGAGACAGAACACGGCGGGTCGTTCCACGGCGCGGCCGGACAGGTCGGCGTGTTCGGCCAGCAGCTGCGCAAGCGGGTCGTCGACGTGCGCGACGAGGTGTCCGGCCGGGTGCGCCGGACCGGCACCGGGCGCGACCACGGCTATCCAGGCGGCCGGGCACGCCCGCCCCGCTACGAGCCGCCGGCGGGCCGCGAGGCGGCAGGCCGTGAGGTCGGCCGCGAGGCCGGCGAGCGGTCGTGAAGATCGGCCTCGTCTGCCCGTACAACTACCCCGCCGGGGGCGGCGTGGCGCAGCACGTCGCGTTCCTGTACCAGGGCCTGCGCCAGCGTGGACACGATGTGCGCATCCTGACCGCGAGCCACGGGCCGCAGCGGGCCTCGGAGGGCGACATCATCCGGCTCGGGGTGGGGTTCTCCGTGCCGATCAACGCATCGGTCGGCACGCTCACCTTCTCACCACGCTACCTGGGCCAGATCGGCTCGATGCTGGAGCGCGAGCGGTTCGACGTCCTCCACTTCCACGAACCGTTCGTGCCATTCCTGTCGCTGTTCCTGCTGCGCGAGTCGACCAGCGTGAATGTCGCGACCTTCCACGCGTACGCCGGCTTCTCGCCGTCGTACGAGTTCGGCAGCCGGGCATTGCGCGGGTACGCGTCGCGGCTCCACGGCCGGATCGCGGTCAGCGCCGCTGCTCGCCATTTCATCGACCGCTTCTTCCCGGGCGACTACAAGGTGATCCCCAACGGCGTCGACGTCGCACGCTTCGCCAATGCGGTCCCGATCTCGCGCTGGCAGGACGGCACCCCGAACGTGCTGTTCGTCGGCCGCCACGAGCCGCGCAAGGGCCTGCTCGACCTGCTCAAGGCCCACCGCATCCTGCGCAGGACCGGGTCCGACCAGCGGCTGCTCGTCGTTGGCTCGGGGCCGCAGGAACGTGAGGCACGACGCTACGTCGCGACCCGCGGGCTGAAGGGTGTCGAGTTCCTCGGCCGTGTGTCCGACACCGAGAAGGCGCAGCTCTACCGGACGGCCGACATCTTCGCGTCACCCGCCACCGGCGGTGAATCCTTCGGCATCGTCTTATTGGAAGCGATGGCGGCCGGCACCCCGATCGTGTGCTCCGATATCCACGGCTACAAGGGCGTCGTCCGGCGGGGTCGCGAGGGCCTCCTCGTCCCGCCGCGGCAGCCACGCGAGCTGGCCATCGCGATCGACCGCCTGCTCCGCGACCCGGCGCTTCGGGAACAGATGGGCGCGGCCGGCCAGGCCCGGGCCGAGGAGTTCTCGTGGCCTCGTGTGACGGCCAAGGTCGAGGACTACTACGGCTTCGTGATCCGTCGGTTGGCGGTAGCCGGCTCGCTGCCGGAGGGGTTCGGCGCGGAGATCCCTCAGGCGCCGCCGCCGGTGCGGGCCAAGCCGCTGCGCTCGTCGTCCGAACTCGTGGCCGAGGCGGCGCTCGCTCGCGATTCCGCCAGCACCAGCCGCCAGACCGAGGCTGAGTAGGCCACGATCAGGCACGTGGCCGCGATGGCCACGGTGAGCAACAGCAGTTCCACACTCACCAGCGATACCGCGGGTCGGGGCGTGGTGTTGACGGGGAACTGGAACGCGTACAGGTACGTCGGCAGGAAGCCCTGGTAGGCATTGACCACGGTCGATGGCAGCGGCAGCGCCGCGAGGTTCGGGTACCACACCACGAACCAGGCGGCGGCCGCGACGCCGATACCCAGCACGAAGCGGCGGGCGTCCCGGGCGGCGATCACCTGACCGGCCAGATAGAGCAGCGGCAGCATGACGAGCAGCGCGATCGGTTCGACCGGGATGCCCCGCCAGGTGAAGATCGGCGTGTCCGGCACGAGCGATGCGACGGCCAGTGCCACGGCGATGCCACCAGCGCTTACGAGCAGGCCGCGCATCTGCCCGCGCGTACTGCCGTCCTCGGTCTCAGCCGCGCGCTGCAGCGCGCCGATCCCGCGTCCGAGCAGGACCGCACCGACGGCGACGACCAGCAGCATCGCCGCGGTCCGATAGGTCAGCAGGAAGTCGGGGATGAGCGCCGGGCACGCCTGCGAGCTCGGATTGATGATCCCGACGCCGACGAGCCAGCACAGCGGGCGCGAGAACAACCACATGGCCGCGGGCGCGACGATGGCGAGCGCACCGGCAAGCCGCACCCAGGTCCAGGTCCGTCGCGACGGACCGTGCCACAGCTCGGCGATCAGGTAGGCCAGGGCGAGGACCACGAATGGCAGCGCCGTGTAGTAGTGGTATTGGAACGCCGCGCGGTCGATGCGCGCCCAGGGCACCCACTGCGCGGCGAAGCCGATCGCGATCAGCGCCAGCGCGGGCGACCGCCGTCGATACGCCATGACCGACACGAAGACCAGCCCGACGATGCCCAGCCACCAGATCACGAGGTTGCCGGAGTCGTAGATCGCGGCGCTGGTGCCGCCGGCGAAGCCCTCCTGGTAGAACCACACCGGTTTGAGGTCGAACGGGAACGCCCACCACGGTGACGACGCCGGATGCGGCGAGGTCAGTCCGTTGTGGTAGTCGTACATGCTCCGGGTCAGCTCGAGCAACGTCTGCCCGCTGTGCTCGGCGGGGAAGCCGTCCCACAGCCGATGGTTCTCGATGGCCGTCCACGGCAGATACGACACGACGTAGGCCCCGAGCGGGATCGCCACGAGACAGACAGCCGTCCAGAGCAGCGGCAGTCCCAGGAGCCAGCCCGGCCGGAGCCAACCGGTCGGCGCGGGATCCGGCGGATCCAGGTATCGCTGCGGATCGTCGGGCGGGGGCGGCACCTTGAGCGGGCCGTAGCCGAGCAGGCCGCCGAGCCGGAACGCGAGATACACGACCACGGAGCCCAGCGCAGCCGCGATCGCGGCCAGGAGCGGCGTGACGGAGATGGGCCCGAGGACGACGGGCTGGTCGAGCCGGCCGAGCGTCAGGGCGCCGAAGAACACGACCGCCCCGAGCGCGGTCGGCGCGATGAGAGCGAGCCACATCTCCTCGTCGGTCCACGCGATCGGGTGGAAGATCGCGATGACCACGGCCAGCAGCGTCAGGCCGATCATGATCACCAGGAACGGCACGTTGCCGAAACCCTGGCCTTCCGGGACGGCCATCGCCATGTAGCCCAGGACACCGGTGATCGCGATCAGACCCAGGATCGCGACGACCCGACCGAGCGCGCTGCGCACCAGGAGCAGCAACACGAGCGCCCCGATCGCGTAGGCGGCCACCCACTTCGAGGCGAGGGCGAGCCCGAGCAACAGGCCGACCAGTGGCATGCCCAACCAGAACGCCGCCCGTCCCCGCCACCAGCCGGTCCACAGGGCGGCGAAGACCGTGTAGGCAGCAACGATGAACAGCCCGACGTAGGCGTCGTTCATGCCGATGCGCGACTGGACGAAGAACATGCCCTCGACGACGGCGAGGCCGCCGACCGCGATCGCGATGCTCCTTCGCTCGAACAGGATCCGCGCGAGCAGATACAGGCAGACCGCCATCAGCACGCCAGCGATCACACCGGGCAGCCGCCAGGCGAAGGCGTGCGAGCCGACGTCGATCGCGGCGCTGGCGCCGGAGCCATCGAGCACCAGGAGCTGCTGGCGGTCGTCGGCCTGGTACTCGGACTCGACATCCATGGCCACGGCGACCGGCTCGAACCCGGACGGGAGCGCGGCGTCCGCATAGACGGCGTCCGCATGCGGCTCGATGACGTACACGGTCCACCCCGCATCGGTCGGCGACCGCCCGAGGATGTGGACCTGCTGGCTCGCCGCGTCGTAGGCGACGCGGGACCCTAGGCCGGGCAACGGATGACTGCCCTTGTCGACCGGACCATCCGCCGCGTCGTCGCCCGACACCACCACCACGTGGTACTCGGGGTCGGCCGCCGAGCCCGTGGCGACGTACAGCTTGGTGACGTCGAGGCCGGTCACGAGCCCGATCCCGTGCGCCCCACCATCCATGGGCAGGGTCGAGGACGTGTTCGTGCTCGACGGGTCGATGAACGTCACGCCCTCCGACGTGGCGACAGCCGCGCGCGGCTGGTCGACGATCTCGAGACCGGTCAGACGGCCATCGGTTATGGCGGCGTCGATCGATCCACGGGTCTCGTCGTCACCCGGGCTGCCGAACACGACCATGGTGTCGGGTTCGGCGTTGGCGATCCGCGATTCGTAGTCGAGCGCGTCGCCGCCCAGGAGCTCGGCGAGCACGTCCGCGACGGCAGCTGGATCCTCGATCAGCGCCGGGTCGCCGCGCACGACCTCGCCCGAACCGGCGGTCGCCAGATCGGCGATCCCGGTGAACTCGGCCGTGCCCAGGACCTGCCCGGTCGCGCCGTCGACGGCGGTGACGTCGAGGTCGGAGGCGGCGAGGATGGTCCCGTCGTCGGTGACGAGCAGGTGCTCGATCGGATGGTCGACCGTGGCCAGCTGGATCGGGCGGACCTGGCTTTCCGGATCCACCAGGTCGAGGTCGACCGTCGAGATCGCACCGTCGTCGTCGCCGAGCACCATGCGCGGCTGCGACGGGTCGATCGCCAGGGCGCCGACGCCGGGCGCGTCGAACCGACCGACGGTCTCGCGGGTGCGCAGATCCTCGGTCCGCACCACATCCCCGGTGGCGATGTGGAGGCGCTCTCCCGTCCGTCCGATGCCCGGCTCGTCGCTGCGGTGCTCGATGGCCGCGGCGCGGACCGGGTCACCGAGGTCGCCGGTCGCCTCGACGTGGTCACCACCCCACACGACCAGCCCGCCGGCCATCGCGTACTTGGCCAGGTGCGGGTGCGTCCATTCGTAGATCGAGTGCAAATCGCCATAGCGCCATGCCTGGAGGAATTCCGCGGCCGTCCGCGCGTGGTAGACCTCGTCGAAGTGCATCTGGTAGGGCTCGGCGAGCCGGAACAGGCGGACCCCGAGCGTGCCCAGGATCACGAGCACGAGCAGCCACACGTCCAGGCGGTCCAGCCGTCCACCGCGCTCGGTGCTGAGCGTGCGGCTGCAATCGGCACGCAGCGGTGCGGCCCGGAGGCGGTCCGCGAGCCAGCCCCGCACGCCGATCTCGTCGAAACGCTCGGGCTCCGACCAGGTCGGCAGCGTGGCAGCAGGCGGTGTCCGTTCGAGGGCGCCGGCACCGACGACCGCCGGCCGCGGTCGATCGCGTACGACTGCGGGAGCGGCCGGCTCGACCGCCGCGGCGGCCCGCTCGTCGTCGAGCCGCCGTTGGGCGCTCGGTCGGAGTTGGAGCCAGGCCCATGCGAACCCGAGCGTGTGCAGCAGCGAGACGACCACCACACCAAGCTCGGTGCGGATCAGCGGGCCGATGGTCAGCCAGTCTCGGACCGGGTTGAGCGTCGGGTCCTTGGGCGGGTACATCGTCGTTAGGACGACGTACATGTTGGCGAATGTGGCGACGGCCAGGACGACGTACGCGCTCCGCCAGCGGGGCGAGATCGCGAACAGGATCGCCCCGACGGCGAAGAACGGGAATCCGTAGCGCTCGTGGACGCGGGTCGGTGCCGCAAAGAAGGCGATCGCGAGGACCGCCAGGGCGACGAGGATCGTGAGCCGGTCGGGACGCCGCCACACCGCCCAGAGCGCGGTCAGGATCACCAGGATGAGGAGGGCGGCTCCAGCCACGACGGCCGGGACCGCGCCGAACCGCGCGACGCCGGCACCGCAGGCGTTCGCGGTGGTCGCCGCGGTATCGCACACCCATTGCCCACCGTTGGCCAGGCTGATGCCCAGGTCGCCCTGGACGATCGCCCAGGCATTGAAGGCGTTCACGGTCAGATACGGGTAGCCACCGCCCGCGACAGCGATCTGCTCGACCAGACCGGAGGCAAGGAATGGGGCTCCGGGCGTCAGCTCGAGGACTGTCAGGCCGAACGGCAGGCACACGACCAGTGCCGTGACGTAGCCGGCCAGCCCCGTCGACAGGATCCGCACCGGGCGGCCCGTGCGGGATTCCCAGTCGGCGAGCCTGCCCATCGCTCCCTGAGCGGCGGGCCGGTCGTCAGCCTCACTCGCGCCCTCCGGATCCAGCGGGACCGGCCGGAGTGCGCGCCGGATCGTCACGATCGCGACGATGGGGACGAGGATGCCGAGTTGCGGTTTCACGATCGCAGCGATGACCGTGAAGATGGCGGCGCGCTCGGGCTGGTCCCGCCACAGCGAACGGAGGCCGAGCAGCAGGAACACCACGCCGACCGAGTCGACCTGGCCCCACACGACGCTGTCGAACCAGAAGATCGGGTTGACCATCACGACGAACGCGCCGAGGAGCGCCAGCCGTTCGCGCCCGCCAAGCTCGCGGACCATCGACCAGACGAGATAGCCGAGACCGAGATCGGCCAGGATGGGCGGGATCTTGATCAGGTCGCCGATGCCCCCGACCGCCCGGCCGATCGTCCCGACCACCCACAGGACGTACATGTAGCCCGGGGTGTAGTCGTGGAAGAAGTCGCGCTCGTAGAAGCCGCCGAGCCCGTTGCGCGCGAGATCGTCCGCCCAGAAGCGGAACGACACCAGGTCCGCATCGAAGCCGGAGCCTGGGAGCAGGTATAAAAGGATGAGCCGGAGGGCGAGTCCGAGGGCGAGGGCGATCAGGACCGCGCCGACGGCCCCCTGCGTCCCGGTCGACCGAGGCGGCGCTCCTGTGCCTCGCCCGGGCGCGCTGGGTTCGGGGCCAGTCACCGGGGAGATCGGCTCCTGCACGAGCGTGGAAGGTGGATCTGAGCGTAGCACAGGGTCGCGAGAGCGACCCCGATCACGACCTGGCGACGAGGAGGACGGTCTCGACCGCGCTGGCGGTGACCGCCGCGATCGTCCTCGCCCTGGTGGCCTTCGCCGTTTATCGGCTTACCTATGCCGATCGGTTCTACGACCATTTCGTCTGGCAGGCCGCGGCGTTCCTCGAGGGCCATGCCGCGATCCGCTACCCGGTGGCGACCAGCGCCGAGCGGATCGGCAACTGGTTCTTCCAGGACGTCCTGCCGGTAGGCCGCATCGACGGCATCGACCGGGGCCTGATCCCATTCCCGCCGCTGCCCGCCCTGCTGCTCGTCCCGTTCGTGGCTGCCTACGGGCTCTATGCGGACGACCAGCTGCTGTTCACGCTGCTCGCTGCGATCGACGTGGCGCTCTGCTGGTGGATGATCGGCCGCCTGCGTGTCTCCACCGTCGTCCGCCTCGGCACGACAGTCTTCCTCGCGTTCGGGACGGTCTTCTGGTACACCGCCCAGAACACGACGACCTGGTACCAGGCCCACATCGTCGCGGTCGGGCTGACCATGCTTGCCGTGGGACTGGCATTGGGGGCGGATGACGCGCGCCAGGTCGCCGGCTCCGCCACCGGCGACGTCCCTGCCGCGCCGCAGCGCGGCCTGTTCGACCTGCGCGCGTCGGTCGCGGGCATGCTGCTCGGCCTCGCGGCGACGGCGCGGCTCACGGTCATCCTGGCTACGCCGTTCTTCCTGCTCGTCGGCCCGGGGCGGGGCTGGTGGCGGCGTAGCTGGAGCGTCGTGGTCGGGGCCGCCATCCCGGTCGTCGCGCTGCTCGTCTACAACGTCGCCAGTACCGGTCAGGCGTTCCATCCGGCCTACGACCACCTCTACCAGCTCGAGGCTCGCGTCTACACCGGGCTCGGTTACCACCCCGAGTGGGCGGCCGAGGATCCGCGCTATCTGCCCCAGAACCTCGGCATCATGCTGTTCTCGGCGCCCCAGATCCTGCCGGATCGGCTGCGCGACACGCTCGGTTTCCTCGACGAGCCGCTCTGCACCTCGCCGGGCGCGCGCCGGGGCCTCTTCGACCGCGCATGCCCATTGGCCCTGCCGCGCGACACTGGGATGAGCGTGCTGCTCACGAGTCCGGCGTACCTGCTGGCGATCCCGGCCCTCTTCGATCGCGCTCGCCGCCGGATCGTGCTGGCCGCCCTCCTCGCCGTCGCCCTCGTCTCCGTGGCCAACCTGATGCACTTCAGCCAGGGCTGGGTCCAGTTCGGATACCGGTTCAGCAACGACACGGTACCGTTCGCGCTCGTGTTGGTGGCGATCGGCTTCGCGCGCCTCGTCGACCGGTCGGCGCGGCCGCGCTGGGCGATGCCATTCGCCATCGGTCTGATCGTCGTCTCGGTGGCGATCAACTGGTGGGGCGTCGTGTGGGGCCGCCTGCTCGGGTGGTGATGGCGTGATGCGCCCCGTCCTGGCGTGGCTCCCGAATGTCATGGTCGGCGCCGTCGCCTTCGTCGCGGCGAGGCTGGCGATGATGCCCGGCCTCGGCTACTGGGATACAGCGGAGCTGCAGACCGTGGCGCCGCTCCTCGGCACCGCGCATCCGACCGGCTTCCCCACGTACGTGCTGCTGGGTTGGCTGGTCAACCTGGTGCTGACCCCGTTCGGCGAGCCAGCACTCCGGATGAACCTGTTCGCCGCGCTGAGCGTGGCGGTCGCAGCCGCCGTGACCGTGGACCTCGTGCGGGTCCTCACCAGATCCCTGCCACTGGGTGTGCTGGCCGGACTGGGCCTGGCGTTGACCGGCATCGTCTGGGACATCGGCACGCACGCGGAGGCACACGCGCTGCACCTCGTGTTCGTGGCGATCCTCCTGCGCCTGCTCGTGGCGTGGGAGGCGGATCGACGCGACCGGACGCTGGTGGTCGCAGCCGTCGTCTTCGGCCTGGCCGCGGGCAACCACTCGCTGACGCTCCTGCTGGCGCCGCCGATCGTGCTCTTCGTGATCGCGGTCGAACCTGCCATGATCCGCCGTCCGGGGCTGATCGTCGGCTGCACCGCCGTGGCGATCCTGACAGTCACGCTCGTCTATCTCGAGCTGCCGCTCCGCGCCGGCCCGCTATGGACGCCCGGGACGCTCGTCTACGGCCGGCCCGACACCTGGGACGGGTTCTGGTACGTCGCGCTTGCAGAGCAGTTCCGGGGCGCAGTGATCGGCCCGTTCGACGACCTCCCCGGCAAGCTCGCCGCGCTCGTCCGTCGGACGGTCGACGCCTTCGGGCCGCTCGCGGCACTCCTGCCGCTCGCGTTCGGCGCCACCGCCTTCCGACGGCCGGGCTACGCGTTGTTGACCGGTAGCGCGGTCGCGATCACCTGCTTCTTCGCTGCGTCGTACGAGAACGCGATGATCGAGCGCTACTACGTCGGGCCGGTCCTCATCGGCTGGACGTGGCTGGCCATCCTCGCCGAACGCCTCGCGGTCATCGCCGGTCTCACGGCCGAGGACCGACGCCGGCCGCATCCGGTGATCGCCACGGCCCTCGCGGCCCTGCTCCTGGTGCCGACGCTGGTGGCGGCCCCGTCCCGCTTCGTCGCTGTCGACCGGAGCGGCGAGGTAAGCGCGCGCCGATGGGTGGACCACGCATTGGCGGCCATGCACGAGGATGCCGTGATCGTGAGTTGGTGGAGCTACTCGACGCCGCTGTGGTATGCCCAGTTGGTCGAAGGTCGACGGCCCGACATCGATATCATCGACGACCGGACCAGGCTCGACCGCAATCTTGGAGACATCTACGACGTGATCGACGCCAACCTTCCCACGCGACCCGTGTACGTGATCCGGATCGACCCGGTCGAGCTCGCCGGGCTCAGGGAGCGCTACGTCTTCGACGTCATCGGTGGCTCCGAGGCGCTCGTATTGACCCGGATCGCCGGCCGGCGTGAGACGGTCGAGTGATCGACTCGACCGCGCCGACCCGGGTCGCTCGCCTGTCGTTCTTCTTTCCGGCCCACAACGAAGAGGCCAACATCGACGGCCTGGTCGCCGACGCCCTCGACGCCCTCCCATCCATCGCCGAGACGTTCGAGGTCATCGCCGTCAACGACGGCTCGCGCGACCGGACGCGGGCGCTCGCCGACGAGCTGACCGCCCGCCACCCAGGCGTGGTTCGCGCGGTGCATCACCCGACCAATTTCGGCTACGGCGCCGCGCTCCGATCGGGCTTCGGGGCCGCTCGGTACGAGCTCGTCGCGTTCACCGACGGCGACCGCCAGTTCCGCGTCGAGGACGTCGCGCGACTCACGGAGCGGATGGCCGGTGCGGATGCCCCGGATGTCGTCGTCGGCTACCGCATCCGCCGCGCCGACCCGCTGGTCCGGACCGTGTACGCGCGGCTGTACCGGCTGGCGAACCGCATCTTCTTCGGCCTCGCGGTGACCGACGTCGACTGTGCGTGCAAGCTGTTCCGACGCGAAGCGCTGGACGGTATCAAGGTCGAGTCGGAGGGCGCCTTCTTCTCGGCCGAGCTGTTGATCAAGCTGCGCGCCGCGGGACGGAGCGTGGTCGAGGTCGGCGTGCCGCATTACCCACGATTGGCTGGCTCGCCGACCGGCGCCAAGCCGCAGGTCATCCTCCGTGCGGTCCGAGATTTCTGGCGCCTGCGCATCGCGATGTGGGCGGATCGCGCCAAGGCGCTGCGTCGTGGCCGGCCGATCGTCGCGGAGCCTGCCGACTAGCTCTGCCGACCCTCCGCGTCGGGGTCCATGTCGAGCGAGTTGACGAAGTCACGGAAGACGTCCAGGCGCGGATCGACGATCCGCTCGCCGGTCGACTCGAGCGTCTCCCCTCCGCCCTCGCCTTCCTCACCGAGACCGCCGTCTGCGCCCAGCCCGGCCTGGTCGAGCACGGAAGGAACAGCGAAGATCGGCGCACCCACGCGCACCGCGAGCGCCAGCGCATCAGATGGGCGGGCATCGATCTCGCCCACGTGGCCGTCACGCTCCACGAACAAGCGCGCGTGGAAGGTCTCCTCGGACAGGTCGGAGATGATGACCTTGGCGACCCGGGCATCGACCGCCTCGAGGGTGCTGGCGAACAGGTCGTGGGTGAGCGGGCGCTCAGGCGTGAGTCCCTGCAGCCGCATGGCGATGGCGCTCGCCTCCCACGGGCCGATCCAGATGGGGAGGTACCGCTCCCGGCCGGTCTCCTTGAGGATCACCACATGGCGGCTGGAGAGCATGTGGACTCGGACGCTCTCGACGACCATCTCGACCAATCCGTCGTCCATGGGCCGATTATCCCACGGTGCGGATGCGTGGACCCCAGGCCCGACCGAGCAGCCGGACTGACAGCCCCACCGCGGCGCCGAACACGAACCCGCCGATATGGGCAAAGAACGCGACACCGCCCTCCGCGGTCGCGGCGGTCATGCTGAGGGAGCCGATCCCGTCGAGCAACTGGAGGATGAACCAGGCCGCGAGCACGATGACTGCCGGGACATCGATCAGCTGGAAGAAGAACACGAGGAAGATCGCGGTCGTGACACGGGCGCGCGGGAAGAGCACGAGATACGCGCCGAGCGTGGCGGCGATCGCGCCCGACGCGCCGATGGTCGGGATCGTGGAGTCCGGGTCGATGGCGACCTGGGCCAGCCCGGCCACGGCGCCGCCGACCAGGTAGAACGCGAGGAAGCGCAACCGCCCGAAGCGGTCCTCGATGTTGTTCCCGAAGATCCACAGGTACAGCATGTTGCCGCCGATGTGGAGCAGGCTCCCGTGCAGGAACTGGCTCGTCAGCAACGTCGCGGCCTCGAGCGAGCCGTAGGCGCCCGATCGCAGCGCTGCGACGAGCTCGGCCGGCACGATGCCCCATTCGGTCACGAGCGCACCGAGCGCGGCCTCGCCGCCACTCGCCATCTCGCCGAGCTGTAGCAGGAACACGATCACACAGGCGACGATCAACCCCATCGTGACGACCGGTGTCCGCTGTGTCGGGTTGGCGTCGCGAAGCGGGATCACCGAGGCGGCGGGAGGTCAGCCAGGCGGGGTCGAGGCCGATGGGCTCGCGCTCGGCGCGGCCGAGCCGGACGGTGCCGGCGACGCCCCGTCGCCCGATGGGACGGCTTCGAGGACGGCCTGGTTGACGGCGCCGGCGGACAGCCACACGAGCGTGTCGGGTGCCTCTTCGACCCCGGCGATCACGTACATCGAGCGCAGATCCTCCCAGCCATCGGTCTCGGCCAGCCGGTACTGCGCCAGGACATCGCCGCTGCGCTTGTCGTAGGCGATCAACCGGGCGTTGGTGCGATCGTAGGTGTACACCCGACCCTCGTTCCGTCCGCCGGCGCCGGTCACGAGCACCTCGTTGCTGGTCGGCCGCAGCAGCTGGTCCCCGAGCACGCCGGGCTCCCAGGCGTCGCTCTTGCCCGACGTGTAGCGGTCCAGGACGCCCTTCTCGGTGATGTAGATGTCCCCGTCGATGTAGAGCGAGCTCATCTCGTCGACCGCCCGTGCCGTCGCCAGCCAGGCCGACGACTTTGCGGGGAACCCGCCCCCGTCGTTCGCGGGCGGGTAGTGCCGGATCTGCTGCTCTGACGGGTCGACCACGTACAGGTTGTAGAGGCCGCGGCTAGGGTCACGCAGGTAGGTGCCGATCGCCAGGATGTCGTCGCCCCAGCCGGTCGCGCCGTTGACGGTGATGCGGTTGGTCGTGCCCTTGCCGGCGTCGTTGGAGGCGCGCCAGCGCCACAGCACGTTCTTCGAGTCGAGGATCAGCAGGTCGCGGCCGCCGACGGCGAGGAAGCCCGGGGCGGCCATCTTGAGGCGGCCGATCGAGCGGCCGTTGCGCGCGATATTGGTGGCACGCTTTCGCTTGAGATCGACCCGGTACACCGCGTTCGTCGCCCGGTCGATCACGTAGGGCGCGTTGTCGTACCCGCGCACGAGCGTCCGCAGGTCGAACGGCACTGCCCCCTCGGCCGGCTTGAACGTGAAGAGCGGTGTCGACGCCACCTCGACGACACCGTATGCCCGGTCCAGCAGCGCGACCACGTCCTCCCGGACCGGGTCGACGACGCGGGCGCTGATCCGCGCCTGCTCGGCCTTGTCGAGCTGGTCGTAGGCCTCGGCCAGCAGTTGGATCGCTTCGTCACGGCTGTCGGTGATGAGATCGATCCCGGGGCCGGACACGAGTGCCAGGTTGGCTTTCGCCTTGTCGAGCGCGTCCTGCCCGGCATTGACCGAGCTGATCGCCTTCTGCTGGCCTTGGCCGCCGAACGCCCAGACCGACATCGCCAGGCTGCCGACCACCACCAGCAAGGCGATGACCGCGATCGCCGCGCGCCGCTGGGTCTCGCGGCGCGAGGCCAGCGGGGTGACCCGGCGGTAGGCCGGCTTGCGCCGCGGGAGGACGTCGTGGAGGCGCTGGATGAGCCGCTCGACCGCCGTGCCGGCCACCTCTCGCGCACTGTCGGCCGCCGCCGACATGGCCGCCCCGGCCGCCTGGACGTTGTCGGCGAGGGGGATCGGCGAGCGGTCGGGCGCGCCTGCGAGCGGCTCGGCCGGCCGGACCGGGACGAGCGTCCGTCCGCGGGTCGTCGGCGCGACCTCGGTCGCCTCGAACGCGATCGCACCGTCGCTGCCGGCACCCTCGGCAGCTCGGAACCGCTGATGGAGATGCTCCATCGCCGACTGCGGGTGGAGCGTGACCATCGCGTCCTTCAGCTCGTCCGGGCCCAGCCGGGCAACGATGTTGGGCGAGATCAGGACCAGCGAGTCACCGACCGTCACCTCGCCGCGCCAGACCTCCGGCTCGAGGCCGTTGGACGGGAGACCGCGTTCGCGATGGGGATCGGGCAGCGTCGAGAGCCGGGCCTGGCGGATCAGGTAGGCCTCGGCCGGGCCCACGGTCGCGACGTACATCTCGTTGCCGCGCACGACGCCGACACCCACGCCGATCGGCCCGTTGTCGTCGGGCGATTTGAGGCCGAGGCGATCGGCTTGGTGGAGGAGGCGCTTGTTGGCCGTCGCGATCGCCTTCTGGAGGCAGACCCGGATCCCCGCCGACTCGTCGTAGTAGTACTCGTTCCGGATCGTCTCGGCTGCCAGCCGCGTGGCCTCGAGCGCGTGGCGCGAGCTGGTCCGCGACGTGACCAGCAGATAGAGGTTGCCCTTCGACCGGGCGACCGAGCCGACGCTCGGCTCGACGACGACGAGGGTGTCGGGCAAATCGTCGAGACGGTCGTGCTCGGCGACGATCCCTAGCTTCAGTTGGAGTCGGGCGGCCATGCGGGCCTCTCGTTAGGGTTTGGTCAGGCGACGGGACGATCCCTGGCCGGATCGGCTTGACGTTCGCCCCGAGATGGCAGGCAGGTTCGCAGGATTATACGCGGGGACCTCCGCGCCGAACGTGGACCCGAAGGTCCCGGATGCCGATGCCACCCGGAGCGGCCCCGAAGGCGGTCAACAGCTCTCCGGAACGCAGCCGCAGCTCCTGGGCGACGATGGGTGCGTCCGCCTCCACGTCGATCGCGAACCCCTCGAGGCGGACGACCCGGCATGCGCCGGCGGCGGCCGGGACGCGCTCGGCGACGATCGCCTCGAACGTCGCGATGGCGCGCGCGAGCCGCAGCTCGTCCTCCAGGCCCAGCGCCCGCGCGGCGTCCGGGATCAGGTCGCCGATCCGGCGCATCGGCCGGCGCCGGGGCGTGGTCACCCGCCGCCCACGCGGCTCTCGACACGGCGCGCGTCGGCCGGTCGGAGCTCGGCGCCGTCGGGTCCGGCGCGCACGTCCCAGCCGTGCGCGATCGCAACCAGCGCCGGATCGAGGTCGTCCGGGGTCGTGGTCGTGACGAATGCCTGGGGCAGATCCGCGATGCGCCGGACCAGGTGGGCACGACGCTCCGGGTCGAGCTCGCTGAACACGTCATCGAGCAGGAGGAGCGGCGGACGGCCGTCGAGCAGCGTGAGCAGGTCGAGCTCGGCGAGCTTGAAGGCCAGGATCGCGGTGCGCTGCTGGCCGCGCGAGGCGAATCCGGCCAGATCGCGACCAGCGAGGTCGAATGCCAGATCGTCGCGGTGCGGCCCGATCACCGTGGAGCCGTTCCAGATCTCCTTCTCCGCCGTGTCGGCCAGCCGCCTCGCCAGTGCGTCGCGTGGCGTCTCGCCCGGGAGCGCCGGGGCGTTGCTGACGTAGCGCAGCGTGAGGCCACCGGCGGCCGCCTCATCCGGCGCGATCTCGCGATGGGCGGCGGCGAGCGGGTCGGCCAACGCGTCGAGCAGCTCGAGCCGGGCGGTCACGACCCGCCCACCCGTGTCGAGAAAGGACTCGTCCCAGAACCGCAACTCGTCGCGCGACGCCTGCTCCTCGCGGATGGCACGCAGCAGGCTGTTGCGCTGCTGGAGGGTCCGCCCGTACGTGCCGAGGTCGTCGGCATAGGCCGGAGAGCGTGCCGCAGCCAGCGCATCCATGGCCGCGCGCCGGAGCGATGGCGAGCCGACGACCAGGAGCATCTCCTCGGGCGCGAACAGGACCACGCGGAGGTGGCGACCGAGCGCCCCGGCGCGCCGGCCGACGCCGTTGATACGGATGCGCTTGCGACCACCGGAACCGCCGCCGGTGCCTCCGGCAGCCGAGCGCTGGACGGCGACCTCGAGCACGTCACCCCCGACCCGACCCTCCACGCGGGCCAGGTCATGGCCCCAGCGGATCAGCTCACCGTCGGCGGTGGTCCGGTGGGAGCGCCCCCAACCGAGCAGGGCGATGGCTTCGAGGAGGCTCGTCTTCCCGGCGGCGTTCGGTCCCCAGATCAGGTGCGCGCCGGGCTCGAACGCGACCTCGAGCCTGGCGTATCCGCGCAGGTCGAGGGCCGAGAGCGAATCGAGCGAGGCGATGCTAGGACGTCGTCCGGACCGGCATCACGACGTGCACGTAGCGGTCGTCACCGACCGGCTTGAACACGCCTGGCGACAATGGCCCGTTGAGCTCGAGCGCGAACTGGTCCGCCGACACGTTGGTCAGCACGTCGGCGAGATAGCGGGCGTTGAACGCGATCGTGGTGCCATCTCCTTCGACTGCCGCCTCGACCTGGCCGACGTGGTCGCCGACCTCGGCGTTGGCGCTGACCGTCACGCCGGCGTCGCCGTCGCCGCCGATCTGCAGCTTGACGATGTTCGCCGACTCGTGGGCGATGAGCGCCGCTGGTCGGACCGCGCGCAGGAGCTCCTCGCGATCGAGCACCGCGCGCGTCGCATGGGCTTGTGGCATGACCTGCTGGTAATTCGGGAACTGCCCGTCGATGAGGCGGCTCACCAGGTCGATCCCATCGAGATGGAACAGGACCTGGTTGCGGTTGGCGGCCAGCACCACGTCGACCGGATCGTCGACATCGCCAAGCACGCGGGCGAGCTCGTTGAGCGCCCGGGCTGGGATCACGACGCTGGTTTCGGGGACCGGATCGAGGATCGGCAGCGACTTGACCGCGATCCGGTAGTTGTCGGCTGCCGCGAGCGTGAGCTGGTCGCCCTCGAACCGGGCCAGGACGCCGGTCAGGATCGGCCTCGCCTCGTCGCTGGCGGCGGCGAACGCTGTCTCGGCGAGGGCCCGCCGCAGCACGTTCTGGGCGATCCGCGTCGTCGGCCGGTCACCCGCCGTCTGGATGGCCGGGAACTCCTCGTCACTGATGCCCTTGATGTGCGTCTGGAACCGGCCGGCCTTGACATGGAGCGTGTCGCCGGCGGTCACCTCCAGCTCGACCTTGTCGCCTGGCGGCAGCGAGTTCACGAGGTCCGTAAGGAGCTTGGCCGGGACGGTCGTCGCCCCGTCCTCGTCGATCTTGCCGGGAACCCAGTACGTGATGCCGATCTCGAGGTTGGTGGCGGTGAGCTTGAGACCACCCTCCTCGGTCTTGAGCAGGACGTTGGCCAGGACCGGCAGCGTACTCCGGCTCGAGACGGCCCGGCTGACGACGGACAGGCCGCGCGCCAGGTTCTCCTGCATGACCGAGAGTTTCACGTGGGCACACTCCGACTCATGAGCTCATCCGCGTCCGCGGGGAGTCGTCGAGGGGTCGACGTGGCGTGCCAGCGCACCGTGGGCCCGAGGACATCGTGGGTATCTTCTCTCTTTCTTCTTACTCCGTCATCACCGTAATAACGCTGTGGAGGCCGTGGACGGTCGTGCTCGATCGTGCGCCGAACGGTCGTGGACGGAGGGCGGCCGAGAGTGGAGAAGCACTGTCGCCTCGGGGAGGCGACAGTGGGTGGACTGGGGACGAGCTGGCTCACGCGGATCGGCGGACCCGTTGGCCGGCGTCGCGTCCACGTTGCATGCCGACTTGTCAGCCACTTCTCCTCCGACTTGTCAGCTAGTCCTCCTGGGACTACGGGTTCGCCGATCCGGCGCCCGCGAGCCCATTCCACTTCGCGCTCAGTCGTCCGGCGACTGGACGGCAAGCAGATCTGCATCCCGTAGTCGCCTGGGGACTGGGCAGGAAGACGGTGGGCGACAAGGCATACCAGGGCCGACGCGCGGCCAAGGGACGCCGGCTCCCCAGTGCTGGGGACCGCTTGCGAATCATCGGTGGGGCGCATAGCGGCCCGGTCACCAGGCCGCTTCCTGCCCGATCTGCGTCCGGCCGATGCGTGCGGAAGATGAGGCGCAAGCAAAGGGCGCTCGAAGTCGGATCGATATGCGCCTGGCCGATGGTCCGCAAGGAGGCGTCCGGCTGGAGCGCGCGACACCAGGCGGCCCGCGCGACGGCTCGGCCGCGGCCGAGCGCTACTCGGCGTAGATCAGCTCGCGGACGGCGGCGATCTCGCGGCGCAGCTCGTCGTTGTTGGCGATCTCGCGCGTGATCTTGTCGCAGGCGTGGAGGACCGTGGAATGGTCACGGTTGCCCAGCTCGGCCCCGATCCGCAACAGCGAGACGTCGGTCTCCTCGCGCATGAGGAACATCGCGATCTGGCGCGGCATGACGATGGCCTTATCGCGCTTCTGGCCCTGGAGCGCCTCCATCGGCACGCTGTAGTAGTCCGACACGGCCTTGGCGATGCGCTCCGGCGTCACCTGGCGCTTCTTGGGGTTATACAGGACGTTGGAGAGCACGGCCTGGGCGAGCTCGATGCTGATCGGCGTGGCGCCCATGCTCGCGAAGGCCACGATGCGATTGAGTGCGCCTTCGAGCTCGCGGACGTTGGACACGACCTTGCGGGCGATGAACTCGACCACGTCGGACGTGATGCCGACCGCTCCCTCCTCCGCCTTGGCGCGGAGGATCGCGATACGCGTCTCGAGGTCGGGCGCCGTGAGGTCGGCGATGAGGCCCCACTCGAACCTCGACCGAAGGCGCTCCTCGAGCGTCAGGATCGCCTTCGGCGGCCGGTCGCTCGAGAGCACGATCTGCTTGCCGTCCTCGTGGATCGCGTTGAACGTGTGGAAGAACTCCTCCTGCGTCCGCTCCTTGTCCGCGATGAACTGGATGTCATCGATCAGGAGCAGGTCGATCCGCCGGTAGCGCGACCGGAACTCGTCGATCTTGCCCTGCTGGATGCTCGTGATGAACTCGTTGGTGAACTTCTCTGACGTGGCGTAGACGACGCGCTTGCGCGGGAAGCGGGCCATGACCTGGTTGCCGATCGCGTGCATCAGGTGGGTCTTGCCGAGGCCGACCCCCCCATAGAGGAACAACGGGTTGTACGCGTGACCCGGGCGTTCGGCGACCGACAGGCTGGCCGCGTGACCCAGGCGGTTCGCCGACCCGACGATGAAGTTCGCGAACGTGTAGCGCGGGTTGAGGTTGGTGGCGCCGCCCTCGCCCCCGACGCGCGACGGCTCCACGCGTACGTGCGGGCTACTAACGGCCGGGACTGGCGCCGCCGCAGCCCCGTCCTCGGGCAGCGCGTCGGTCCCGTTGGAGGCGGCCGGGCCGACGACGAATTCGACCTGGACGCTGTAGCCCACGATGCGGGCCAGCGTCTGGGAGATCAACGAGCGGTAGCGGGTCTCCAGCCAGTCCTTCGCGAAGCCGTTGGGGACGGCGATCCGGAAGCGTTGCTCGTCGACGTCGACCAGTCGGGTGTCGCGCAGCCACGTCTCGTAATTGGCCGGCGACAGTGAGACCTGGAGTTCACCCAGGGCGGCTCGCCATACCTGCTTGGCGTCCATTCGTTCGATAGGACCTGCGTTCGGATTGACGACGATTGATAGCGCGGCCACGGATCCCGGGGATGCGGTGCGTGGGCGGCGGAACGTCCGTTCGACGTCCATCCGACGAGGCCGGACGACCGCTGCCTGCACCGCCTCCTCCAGAAGGCTGCTGGCGTCTCCCGCGTACGTCTCCGGCGCCGAGGGCCCGGAGAGGATAGCACCGGCCCAGACGGCGTCGCAAGGCGATTCGCGCATACTCCCTGGGGGTATCCGTGCAAAAGCCCGGCGGCGGCCCCGCGCCGGATGCCACCCACCCGTCGCCAGACCCACCGACCGACGTTTGACACCCATTCTGGCGAGGTCCTATCATCCGCCGGACGACGACGCGCCATGTGTCCCGTGGGGCACCGGCGCGTTTGCGTGCCTCTAGGGGTAGACGGAGCGACCGTTCCCGAGGCCGGAGCGAGAGGATCTCAGGACCGCCCGGATGAAGCAGACCTACCAGCCCAAGAAGCGCCATCGCGCCAAGGAGCACGGCTTCCGCGCCCGCATGAAGACGACAGCGGGTCGCCGCATCCTTGCCGCACGGCGAGCTCGGGGTCGGAAGCGACTGACGGCCTGACCAGCGATCGCGGCACGACCACGCCGCGACTCGTGATGCTCTCTCGACCGCAGGACTTTGCGGCGATCCAGGAGGCGGGAACGACCAGATCCCACGCCTTGCTCTCCGCCCGGTTCCTGCGGACCGATCTCGAGACGACCCGCTTCGGCCTCGCGACAGGGCGCCGCATCGGTACGGCGGTCGTCCGGAATCGAGTCCGTCGTCGACTTCGAGAGGCGCTCAGGGTGATGGCGCCCTCGTTCCAGCCCGGCTGGGACGTCCTCATCATCGCCCGGCCTGCGATCGTCGCGGCCGACCACGACGCACTGGTCGGGGCGTTGCAACGGACCTTGGTCCGGGGCGGCGTGCTTGGAGGAAACAGTCGATGAAGCGGATCGGGATCGGGCTGATCAAGCTCTACCGGATCGTGTTCGTCTGGCTCCCGTCGTCATGCCGGTTCGAACCGACCTGCTCGCACTACACCGAGCAGGCCATCGAGAAGTACGGGCTGTTGAAAGGGAGCTGGATGGGCGCCAAGCGCATCGCTCGATGTCACCCATGGAACCCGGGCGGCTATGACCCGGTCCGCTAGCGGGGCGGCGCGCCCGTGACCCTCTCCCCGGCCCTGCGCCGCATGCTGCCGGCGCTGGCCATCGCCCTCATCGTGCCGCTGGTCGTCGCGTGCCTCCCCGGCGCCACGGGCGCCCCGGGTTCGTCGCCGACGCCACCACCACCACCGCTCACACCGGCCCCACCGGGCGCGGACCCGGTCAGCCTGCTGGCGTGGCTCTTCACCCCGATCTTCCAGTCGATGTTCATCATCCTGATCGCGGTCTATGTGTTCCTCGAGAACCTCGCGGTGCCGGGCGCGATCGCATGGGCCATCGTCGTCCTGACGTTGGTCGTCCGCGGGATCCTCATCCCGCTCTATCGCAAGCAGCTGGTCTCACAGCGGCGGATGCAGCTGCTCCAGCCCGAGCTCAAGGAGATCCAGCGGCGCTTCAAGGGCGACTCCATGAAGGTCCGCCTCGCCCAGCAGGAGCTGATGCGCGAGCGCGGCGTGAATGTCCTCGCCGGCTGCCTGCCGCTGCTCCTCCAGCTGCCCCTGCTCTTCATCATCTATTCGGTCATCCAGAACGGTCTCACCAACCAGGACCCGCGAGCGATGCTCACGGTGTTCGGGGTGCAGCTGGTCGACCTGCAGTGCACGAACCTCCTGGCCGACGGCTCCATCGATCCGACCCGCCCGTGCATCGATGCGGTGGTGCCCTTCCTCGGTAACGTCGCCCAGGCACAGGCATTCTTCTGGATCGCGGGCTTCGGTCTCAGCGTGCTGGCCATCGTGTCGGCACTGCTGCAGCTCGTGCAGTCACGCATGATGCTGCCAGCCGCCGACCCGTCCAACGACGATCCGAACGTGCGGATCCAGCGCCAGATGATGCTGTTCCTGCCGATCATCTCGGTCGTCTACGGCGGTTTCCTGCCGGCCGGCCTGTTCATCTATTGGATCGTGGCCACGGTCTTCTCGATCGTGCAGCAGTACCTGATCGTGGGTTGGGGCGCGATGTTCCCCCTCTTCGGGTGGACACCGTCGTTCGCCGCCGATCACACCCCCCGGTTCCCCGTTTCCATGCCACCACCACCCGAGCCCAGCAAACGTGCGGCCATCCTGACGGACGCACAGAAGAAGACGACGGCCGACAAGACGATCCGCCACCGCGAGCGTGGCCGTCAGGGCCGACGAGGGAGACGACGCTGACCATGAGTGCCTACAAGGAATTCACCGGAAAGACGGTCGAGGAGGCGCTGAAAGCCGCGCGCGACGAGTTCGGCGCCGAGCTCAACGACCTCGACTTCGAGATCCTCACGCCGGGCAGCCGCGGCGTCCTGGGGATGGGCGCGGAGCCCGCCCGCATCGTCGCCGCGCCGCGCGCCGCCCTCGGCGGCGCTGCCCCGAAGCGTGAAGCCGCCGCGTCCGTGCCGTTGCCCGCGCCGCCTGCGCGCGAGTTCGACCGGGACCGCGACCGCGACCGCGGCCCGCGCCGCGACGACCGCGGCCGGGGTGACCGGGATCGGGGACCGCGTCGAGATGATCGCCCGCGCGAGTTCGGCGATCGTGGACCCCGGCCCGACGACCGCCCGCGCGAGTTCGGCGATCGCGGCCCGCGTCGCGATGACCGAGGGCGGGACGATCGCGGTCCTCGTGGACCGCGCCGGGGCGGTGCGGATGTCTCCGCGTCCGAAGCCGCCGAAGTGGCCGCCGCCCGCGGATCGCTAGCCGCGGAGCGAGCCGACCTCGAGGCCGCCGAGGCGTCGCCCGAGGCGTTGGCCGCCGGGCAGCGCATCCTCGAGACGCTGATGGGGCACCTCGGCTTCGATTCGAAGGTCGAGGTCGCGGCTGGCGAGACGAGCCGCCTCAATGTCGTCGCTCAGGGTGACGACCGCGAATCGCTCGGCGCGCTGATCGGGCGCAAGGGCGAGCGGCTGTCGGCACTGCAGCACCTCGTGAACCTGATGCTGTCCAAGGAGATGGGTTCGTGGACACGCGTCCTGGTCGACGTCGAGGACTACCGCGGCCGGCGCGAGCGGCAGCTCCGCGAGCTCGCGGATCGCGCCGCGGCACGGGTGATGGAGACCGGCAAGATGCTCCAGCTCGAGCCGATGCCGGCCCTCGAGCGCCGCTGGATCCACCTCACGCTGCGTGATCACGCCGGCGTGGCGACACAGTCGATCGGCGAGGAGCCGAATCGGCGCGTCGTGCTGGTGCCACGCGGCGGTAGCTGACGGCGGCGCGTTCGCGCTGCCCAGGGAGCGTCACCGACAGCCATCCCTCGGCGTCTTCCGGGAGCACCGAGGCCGGCGCAGCGCGCGCCGGAGCGCTTGCCCGCGGCTGCTAGGATGTCGCCTCCATGACCACGACCACGCCCGAAACGGTCCTGCTTCCGACGCCTGACGCGCCGGATGTCGCACGGCCGTCTATGCGCATCCGATTCGCCGTCGCGTTCTTCGTCGGGCTGCTCGCCGCCATGGCGCTCGGCGTAGGCGCCCTCTACGCGTACGACCGGCAGTACACGGGGCGGATCCTGCCCGGCGTGGCGATCGGCTCGCTCGATCTATCGGGCCATGACCCCGCGACCGCCGCCGCCGCGATCCGGGAGATCTACGGCTACCTCGGTGAGGGGTCGGTCACGTTCACGACGCGTGACAGTGAGCGGACCGTCACGTTCGCCGAGATCGGCCGCGGGCCGGATGTCGACGCGATGGTCGCCGAGGCGCTGGCCGTCGGGCGCGATGGGAATGCCGTCGATCGGCTCATCGCGGACGCGCGGACCGCCTTCCGGGGCGTGTCGCTGACACCCAAGATCACGTTCGATGCCGATGCACTGGCCGCGCATGCGCTCGACTACGCCGACACACTGGCGCGCGAGCCGCGCGACGCGTGGATCGCGGTGCTCGCCGGGCAGTTCACGGTCCTCGACTCGGTCGACGGCCGGCTGCCGGATCCGGCGACCCCGGTCGAAGCAGCGCTGGCCGACCTCGGCGAGATCGATGCCCCGGCCGACCTGCGCTACGAGATGCCGATCAGCGCCATCACGCCGACGGTCACGACTGAGGAGGCGAACGAGGCCAAGGCGGACGCCGAGCGGATCGCCGCCCCGATCCTGTTCGCCGGCCGGGCCGAGGACCAGAAGATCACCACCACGCGCCTGCGGAGCTGGCTGTCGTTCGCGCCGACTGCCGAGGGTGGCTACGGCGTGTCGGTCGACACGAGTGGCCTCGAAGACCTGCTCAAGGGCATCGCCAAGAAGGTCGACAGTGCGCCCGTCAACGCATCGTTCAAGACGAGCGGCGCGCGGATCACGGGCGTCACCCCGAGCAAGACCGGCTTCAAGATGGATCAGGAGGCCACGAAGCTGCAGGTCCAGCAGCTCCTCGATGCGCGGATGGCCGGCGCGAGCACGGCTACGCTCGAGCCGACGATCAAGGTCACCGAGCCGCGCCTGACGACCGAAGAGGCGCAGGCGGCTCGCCCGAAGATGCGCCGGATCTCGCATTGGACGACGTACTTCCCGATCAGCGAGAAGAACGGCTTCGGCGCCAACATCTGGATCCCGGCCCGGCTCATCAACGGCTACGTCGTCGCTCCGGGCGCGACGTTCGACTTCTGGAACGCGGTCGGCCCCGTGACCCGCGCCAAGGGCTACCGCTCAGGCGGCGCGATCATCAACGGCCGCACCGAGCCGCAGGGCGCGCTCGCGGGCGGCATCTGCTCCTGCTCCACCACGCTGTTCAACGCGGCGGCACGTGCCGGTTACAAGATCGGCGCGCGACGGAACCACTACTACTACATCGATCGGTACCCGGTCGGCCTCGACGCGACCGTGTTCATCAGCGCCTCGGGTTCGAAGCAGACGATGTCGTTCACCAACGACACCGATTACCCACTGCTGATCCGTGGCCTCGGCTGGCGCAGCGGTGGCAGTGGCTACGTCAAGTTCGAGATCTACAGTGTGCCGACCGGGCGAAAGGTCAGCTTTGCCACCGGGCCCAAGCGCAACTACCGCCCCGCTTCCGACACCATCGAGTACACGTCGAGCCTGCCATCGGGCTCGGCGAAGCGCATCGAGTACCCGGTCGCCGGGTTCCAGGTGTCAGTCACGCGTACGGTCCGCGACAAGTCAGGCAAGGTCATCCACAGGAACACCTGGTTCTCGAACTACGCGCGGATCACCGGTATCACGCTCGTCGGCCGCTGAGGCGCACCCACAGCCGCTCCACCAGCGCCCCGACCCCGCCCGGACGACGCTCGTCGAGGATGACCGCTCGCCCCCGGAGGCCCTGCGCGATCGCCTCTGCCTCGGCCGCGCTGACGCCGAAACGCCGGAGAGCGTAGCGCGCCATCTGCACCGCCAGCTCCCGCTCGCCATGCACGGCCTGGACCCGTCCCAGCGCGCGTAGACGGGCAGCCTCGGTGTCGCTGTGGGTCCGCACGACCAGATCGACCGTGTCGTGCAGCGAGCGGACGCGCTCGACGATGAGCCGCGTCTCGTGCGGGTCGGCCGTCGCGACGACCACGAGACGGGCATGCGGCAGGTTCGCCATCTCGAGCACCTCGAGGTTGGCGGCGTCGCCGTAGATCGCGGTGACGCCGCGCGTCCGGAGTCGATCGACCTCGTCCCGTTGCTGCGTCACCACCACGTAGCGGAAGCCGCGCCGCTCCAGGGCCGGGCCGATCAACCGCCCGACCCGCCCGTAGCCGCAGATGATGGCGTGGAGCCGGAGCGACGCCTGCTCCTCCGGTTGCAGCCGTGCAAGCTCGCCCGCTCGGCGTGCCATCAGGGCCGTTACCGCCGGGCTCCGGCGGAGCCTGGTCTCGAGCCTCGGGATGAGGCCGAACAGGAAGGGGTTGATGGTGATCGACAGCAGGGCGCCGGCCACGATCAGCTGGTAGCCCTCGTCGGGCAGCAGGCCGAGCGACCGACCGATCGTGCCGATGACGAAGGAGAACTCGCCGATCTGGGCCAGGCCGGCGGCGACGGTGAGTGCGACCCGTGGTGGATACCCGGCGACCGCGACGACGACGAACTTCGTGAGGGCCTTGCCAACGACGATGAGCGTCAGGACCGCCAGCACCGGGAGCGGGTTGGCCACGAGATAGGCCGGGTCGAGGAGCATCCCGACCGAGACGAAGAAGAGCACGGCGAAGGCGTCCCGCAGCGGCAGGGCATCGGCGGCCGCCTGATGGCTCATGTCCGACTCGCCCACCACGGCACCGGCGAGGAACGCGCCGAGCGCGAATGAGACGCCGAACACGCTGGATGACACGTATGCCAGCCCCAGCGCGATCGCCAGGACGGCCAGCGAGAAAAGCTCTCGCGACCCCTGGCGGGCGACGACCAGCATCAGCCACGGCACGAGCCGGGCGCCGGCGACGACCATCAGGATCGCGAACAGGGCCGCCTTGCCCAGTGCGACCGCGATCTCGACGAGTGGGTCCCGGCTGTCGGCCGTCGGATCGCCAGCAGCGCCCAGGAGCGGCGCGAGCGTCGGCAACAGGACGAGGACGACGACGGCCAGCAGGTCCTCCACGATCAGCCAGCCGATCGCGATGTGGCCCTGGGTCGTGTCCAGCTCGTTGCGGTCGGTCAGCGTCCGCACCAGCACGACCGTGCTCGCGATCGACAGCGCCAGGCCGAGGACGAGCCCGCCACCGACGCCCCAGCCGAGCGCCGAGCCGAGCCACAGCCCGAGCGCCACCCCAACGATCGTCTGGACGAGCGCGCCGGGGATCGCGATCGAGCGGACCGCCAGGAGATCGCGGATCGAGAAATTGATCCCGACCCCGAACATCAGGAGGATCACCCCGAGCTCGGCGAGCTCGGTCGCGATCTCGACGTCGGCGATCAGGCCCGGCGTGAACGGCCCGATCGCGACGCCCGCCAGGATGTAGCCGACGATCGTCGGCAGCCCGATGCGCCGTGCCACGAAGCCGCCGATGAACGCGGCGGTCAGGCCGATCGCGATGGTCGAGATGAGAACGGGCTCGTGGTCCATGGCTCTTCCCGGTCGGACGGGGGTGGTGCGCAGGACTGGCGCGGGTCCGTGCCAGAACGACGGCTGGAGACGGCGCCACGATACCCGACGCCACCGGCTCCTCATCGTGCTACCGTTCAGTAACACGTATTCCACCAGGGAGTCGTCGCCGTGCGGATCGCGATCGCGGGTTTCGGGGTCGGCGGCGGGGCGTTGTCGATCGCCCTCGCGCGCGACGGGCACGACGTGACCGTGTACGAGCGTGCGCCGGATCCCGGCCCGGTCGGGGCCGGTTTCCTGCTGCAGCCATCGGGGCAGGACGTGCTCGCTGCGCTCGGCCTGCTCGAGGAGGTAGCGGCCACCGCGTGGCCCATCCGTTGCTTCCATGCGGAGTACGAGCCAGGTCGGACTCTCAGCGAGCTGCGTTACGACCGAGGGGATCCCACGGCGCACGCCCTGGGCGTCTCCCGCGGCCGGCTGTTCACGACGCTCATGCGCGCGGCAACCGAGGCCGGTGTCCTCCTGGGGACTGGCGTCACGATCACCGGCGCCCGCGAGGCCCCCGACGCCGTGGTCCCGCTCGCCAGGGCGGGCACGGACCTGCCGGCGGTCGACCTCCTTGTCGGCGCAGATGGCATGCGTTCGTCGATCCGCGGCGTCGTGGATCCGACTGCTCGCCTGCGTCTGTCGCCCTTCGCGGCCTTGTGGGGCATCGGCCCGACGAGCGGCCCATGTCCTGACCGGCTTCGGCAGCAAGCGCGCGGTGTCGGCCTCCTGACCGGTCTGCTCCCGGTCGGTGAGCGTGAGACGGCGGTGTTCTGGGGGTTGCGAGCGAGCGACGTCGAGCGACTCCGAGCCGACGGCTTCGGCTCGCTCGTCGAGCGCGCTGCCGCAGTGCTACCGGCGACGCGCGAGGTCCTCGAGGGGATCGGTACCCTCGACGGGCTCCTACTTGCTCGTTATGGCCACGCCACCGTCCGACGGACGCACACGAACCGGATCGTCCTGATCGGTGACGCGGCACACCCATCACCGCCGCATCTGGGGCAAGGCGCCAACCTCGCGTTGCTGGACGCCGCCGCGCTCGCGGCGGCGTTGCGGCGGGAGCGGAGCCCAGCGGCGGCCGTTCGATCGTGGGATCGCCGACGGTGGTTCCAGAACACGCGCTACACGGTGCTCAGCCGGGCGCTTAGCCCGTTCTTCCAGTCGAGCCACGGCTGGCTCGGCCCGGCCCGCGACGTCGGGCTACCGATCCTGACCCGCCTGCCACCGACCCGGATGGTCATGGAACGGGTGCTCGCCGGTCGCGGATAGCATCCATATCCTTGGCAGATGGAGCGCGAGCCGATCCCGCCACCATCCAAGGAGCGTCGCTGGGATATCGACGAGCGCGGCGACGGCGTGGCCGACGCGGCGGTTGCTGCGACCCGCATCGAAAAGCTCCAGAGACACGCGGAGCGGCCGCACTGGATCGCGGAGCAACCGGAGATCCATCTGTGGCCGCACCTCGAGCGCGCGATCCACGCTGAGGGATCTGCGTGGGTCGGGGCCGGCCATTCGACTGATCCTGATGGGCGCTTCGTAGTCGATCTGGTCCACGAGGGGATGTCAGACGATCGGGTTCGGGCGGCGCTCCAGGCGGAGGTCATGGCGCTGCTCGGTCGCGTGGTCGAGGCCGCGACCTTCATCGAGATCCAGGAGCGGGCCAGCGACGATCCTCTCGTCGTGGACGTCGTGACCGGGGTCCTCGACGACCAGTCGCCGTTCAAGGCACACGGTCACACGATCCGCTTCCGGGTCACGACCGTGCGCTAACGGGGCGCGGGCCGCCTCAGGCCGCCGCCCCGGGGGGCGCGATCTCCCATGCGCCTATAGCCCCGGGACCCCGGCACGCGCCGTGCCGATGGTCCGGGGCCGGGAGGGAGGTTCGGCGAGTCGAGCCGTGATCAGCCCGGGACGTCGAGACCCTCCTGCAGGAACGCCTCGATGTCGGCAGCCGAGACGTCCTGGTCGAAGGTCAGGTCGAGGACGCGGTCCTCACCCATCGCGTCGGCCGGGCCGGTCGGAGCCGGCTGGACGAGCAGGAACCGCATGCCGGTCGCGGTCGGGTCGATGTACAGCGCCAAAGCGTTGTCGATCGGGAAGTCGGTCCAGGTCAGTCGCAGCGTCCGCGGATCGAGGTTCTCGACAACGACCGAGTACGCCTCGACCGAGGCCCCATCGCTGGGCCGGCCGGACACAGCCGACGTGATCGCTCCGCTCCGGTCGACGATGTCGACATAGACGTCCTGGCCTGAGGTGCTCTCCAGCTCGACGTGGATCGGCATGAGGTCAGAGCCGGGATCGTCGACGCCCTGGCTCGGGGCGGGTGCCGGCGTGGCCGGGGCCGGGCTGGCCGGCGTCGGCAGCGTGGGCGGTCGGCTCGGCTCGGCGCCACCGCTCGCGCTGCACGCCGCGAGTACCGCCGCGATCGCGGCACCGGCCAGGACGGGTGCGAGGCGCCTGTGGATCGATGTGCTCGTGAACATGGATGAGGTCCCTTTCGTGGTCTTGCTGAGCGGTCGACTCGACCGCTTGCACCAGGGATGAGGGACCCGACGACCCATTCCTTCACGGTTTCCGGCCGTTGTCGGCCAGTTGACGACGAACGTCCATGCCCGCGTACGTCATCCGTCGCGGCCATTGGCCACGTCCGCATCTTCTGGTAGCATTGGCGTTCAAACCGAACCGACGTTCGGTCCTGTGGGGATGCGTGGTTTCGACAGGGCTTGGTTGTCGGAGAGTGCGAGCCGAGGTGCCGTCAGGCCTCGTTAAACAGGCGGCAAAACGAAGTACCTGGCAACCGCCAGTCGACTCTCGCCCTCGCTGCTTAGGCAGTAAGGTGAGCGTGGAAGCTACCTCCGCTTCGCGGGTAGTGGAAGCGTCACTCAGCGAAGCTGCGATCCGGATGAGCGTCGCGTAGTCCGGAGTCAAGCCCGATCTAGGGACACGTGACTGGACCGTCCGGCAGGGTGCCGATGTCCGTCCGGGCGGTCGACGACAAACCATCGGACACGCTCGTAGTGGTCTCCGACGAAGGGTCTTGGACGGGGAGTTCGACTCTCCCCCATCTCCACCAACCTCGTTCCTCCATGCCGGTACGATGCCGGCATGCGGCTGACAGCCTGGGAAGAGGAGCGACTGCTCATCTTCACGGCGGCCGAGCTGGCCCGTCGTCACCGTGACCGTGGCCTGCTCCTGAACGCCCCCGAGGCGATCGCCCTGATGTGCGATGCCATGTTCGAGACGGCCCGCGCCGATGCCTCCTACGCGCAGGTCGAGGCGGCCGGCTATGGCGCGGTCGGAGCCGACGAGGTGCTCCCCGGGGTGGCCGCCCTCGTCGGCGACGTCCGCCTGGAAGTGCTGCTAGGCGATGGCGCTCGGCTCGTCGTCCTCCGCGAGCCGCTTGGTCCACCCGGCGACGACGCGCCCGGATCCATCCGCCAGGCGCCCGCCATCGCGTTCGAAGACGACCGCGAGCGCATCGAGCTTGAGGTCCGCAACAGCTCGCGCCGCGTCGTCCACGTGTCGAGCCACTACCCGTTCGAGCGTGTCAATCGACGCCTGGAGTTCGACCGAGGCGCGGCCGCCGGGACGCGCCTCGACATCGAGGCCGGGTCCACGGAGCGCTGGGCGCCGGGCGAGACGCGGGCCGTGCGCCTGGTCCGCACGCGGTGACCCGCCTCTCCCCGGCCGAGCGCCTGGCCCGCTATGGCCCGACGACCGGCGATCGCGTCCGGCTCGGCGACACCGACCTGTGGGTGCGCGTCAGTGAGGACCGCCAGGCACCCGGCGACGAGCCCATCTGGGGCTACGGCAAGACGATCCGTCCGCGGTCGGCGCAAGGTGGGGCCTCGCCATCGGAGCTCGACGCGGTGGTGGCGGGCGCCGTCGTGCTCGATCCGCTCATCGGTGCAGTCAAGGCGGACATCGGTATCAAGGACGGTCGGATCGTGGGCGTCGGTCGTGCCGGCAATGCGGGATCGACCGAGGGCATCGAGCTGCCGATCGGCCCCCACACCCAGCCGATCATGGGCTACGGGCTGATCGCCACGCCGGGTGCGGTCGACAGCCATGTCCATCTCATCACGCCCGAGCTGCTGCCCGCCGCGCTGTCGGGCGGCGTCACGACGCTGATCACGGCCGGCTTCGAGGAGCCGCCGTGGGCCATGGCGCGCACCCTGGGCGGTGTCGCCGACTGGCCCCTCAACGTCGGGCTGCAGGCATGTGCCCGTGCGGAGGACGACGGCCCGCTCGATGCGCTGCTCGAAGCCGGCGCGTGCGGCTTCAAGATCCACGAGGACTATGGCGCCTACCCGGAGCTGATCGACCACGTCCTCCGCTTCGCGGACGCCAACGACGTGGCGGTCGCGCTCCACACCGACGGCCTGCACGAGAGCGCCGAGCTCGAGGACACCGTTGCGGCCATCGGCGGACGGACCGTGCACGCCTACCACGTGGAGGGCAGCGGTGGCGGGCACGTCCCCGACGTCATCGGCCTGGTCCGCGAGACGAACGTCATCTGTTCGTCGACCACGCCGACCGTCCCGTACGGCATCCACGCAGTGGCCGAGCAGGTCCCGATGATCGTCCTCAACCACGGGGCATCGTTCGCCGTCGAGGAGGACGTGGCCCTCGTCCGCGAGCGAGTCCATGCGCCGACGATGGCCGCCGAAGGACCCCTCCACGAGCTCGGCGCGATCGCCATCGTCAACTCGGATTCGCAGGGGATGGGCCGGATGATGGAGACCGTTCGCCGGACGTTCCAGCTCGCCCACGTGATGACACGCTGGCCGGGGACCCAGCCCCTGCCGGATCCGTTCGATGCCACCGAGCGGGTGCTGCGGTACCTCGCAAAGGTCACGATCGAGCCGGCGATCACGCATGGCATCGCCGACCACGTCGGCTCGCTCCGGCCGGGACGGCTGGCCGACATCGTCCTGTGGGAGCCGGGCTATTTCGGGGTCAAGCCGGCGCTCGTCCTGAAAGCAGGGGTCGCAGCCTGGGCGCCCCTCGGCGAGGGCAACGCGACCGTCGAAGGCGCCGAACCGACGCGCTACCGGGCGCACTGGGGCGGTCGACCCAGGGCAGCGGCGTCGCTGGCGGCGACGTTCGTGTCGAGCGCCGCGACAGGCTCCCCGGACCTGCGTCGCCACGGGCGGGCTCTCATCGCCGTCCGGGACACGCGCGGCCTCACCCGGGGATCGCTGGCGCTGAACACGACGGTCGCGCCGATCGAGGTCGACGTGGGCGACGGCCGCGTCACGCTCGATGGGCAGCCGCTCGCCGTGGAGCCGGTCACCGAGGTGCCGCTCAGCCGGCGCTACTTCCTGCGCTGAGGCGCTTCGTCAGCGGCCGCGCTGGGCGTCCGCGAGCTCCCGCGCGATGTCGCGCCGTGCGTCGCGATCGGCGATGTCGCGGCGCCGGTCGTGGAGCTGCTTGCCGCGCGCCAGGCCGAGCTCGATCTTGGCCTTGCCGCGGCTCAGATACATCCGCAGCGGCACGATGGTCTGCCCCTTCTGCTGTGCCCGCCCGAGCAGCTCGTCGATCTCGCGCCGGTGGAGCAGCAGCTTGCGGTTCCGTTTCGGGTCGTGGTTGTACCTGTTGCCCTGTTCGAACGGTGCGATGTCGGCGCCGATCAGCCAGGCCTCGCCCTTCTCGATCCGCGCGTACGCGTTCGCGATGTTGGCCTTGCCGGCGCGCACCGACTTGATCTCGGTGCCGGTCAACACGAGGCCGGCCTCGAACGTCTCGTCGATCGTGAACTCGTGCCGTGCTTTTCGGTTGAGGGCGACGGTCGAGTCGTCGCGCATATGTGCTGCCTCTTTGGCGTGCCTGCGGTGCCATCTCCGAGGTCGGAGGCCGATCTCCGGGAGGCCATGCGACCGAGGATGAGCGCACGAACGCCGGCCCTATGCGGACCGGCGTTCGAGTTGCTTACCCACCCACAGGGTGTCCGACTAGACGGCCATCTCCTGCGAGGTGGTGCAGCTACGCGTACTGTCGATCACTGCACATCACCTCCTTTCGTTCCGCGAAACCGTACCCGATGGTTAACGGGAGCGCAAGGACTCCGCTACGGGCCGCCGAGCGGGAGCCGGACGCCGGCCCGCAACACCTCGATGGCGGCATCGATGACCGGGTCGCTCCCCGGATCCCTGACCTGCGGGACGTCGACGGCGACGTCGGGATCGATGCCCACGTCGTGGATCCAGCGCTTGGAGGGGGTCAGCCAACGGGCGATGGTCAGCCGGAATGCGCCACCCTCACCCGCCAGCTCCTGCCATTGCTGGACGGTCCCCTTGCCGAACGAGCGCTGGCCGACGATCGTGGCACGGCCGCTGTCCTGGAGCGCCGCGGCGACGATCTCGCTGGCGGAGGCGGTGCCTCGGTCGATCAGGCAGACGACCTCGATCGCCGGGTCGACGGCCGCGCCGGCCGGGATGGCATCGGTCGCGATCTGCATCCCGCGCGAGTCCTGCTCCCAGAAGATCGGCCCCGATCCGATGAACTGGCTCGCCACCACGCGTGCCGCGGTCACGTAGCCGCCCGGGTTCCCGCGCAGGTCGAGGATGAGCTTGGTTCGGCCGGCTTCGACGTGGCCGCGCACGGCGGCAGCAAGGTCCTCGGCGGATCGGTCCGAGAAGCCCTCCAGCCGGACGTAGCCGACCGTGCCGTTGACGAGCGCCTTCGCCTCGACCTCCCGCTCCTGGATGATGTCGCGGGTGATGCGTAGGTCGAAGGGCACCTCCTCGCCACGCTGGATGCGCAGCTCGACCGTGGTGTCCTTCGGGCCGCGCATGCGAGCGCGAGCGTCATCGACCGTCAGCCCATCGAGTGGCACGCCGTCGGTCGCGAGCACCAGGTCGCCCGGTCGGAGGCCGGCTGTCTCGGCCGGGGAGCCGCCGATCGGCGCGACGATGACGAGGCGGCACCGTGGGCCGAGCATGGCGCAGCCCTGCGTCCCATCTTCGGCCTGGGTAGCGATCTCGGCGCCGATGCCCTCGAACTGCCCGCTGATCCCCTGCAGGTTCGAGCGGTATTGCTCCGAGGTCAGGTACGACGAGTACGGGTCCTCGAGCGATTCGATCATCCCCCGGATCGCGCCCTGGACGACCACCTGGCGGTCGACGTCGCCGCCGGCGTACCGATCCTGGATCGTGTGGTAGGTGTCCCAGAACGGTCGGAATGCCGAACCGTCGGCGGCCGGCGTGCCCGGCTCGGCCGCGCTCTGGCGACCCATCGAATAGCCGCTGATGAAGAGCGCGCTGCCGGAGAGCAGCGCGACGATCGTCAGCGCGACCGACAGGATCGGCACGCGGCGGGAGGGTCGAGGGGCTGCGTCGACCGGCGCGACGGACACCGCCTGCCGATCCAGATGATCGTTCCCTATGGCGTGCATGGCGGTATGCGGTTCCCCCTCGAGTCGAGCGATGACAGGTGACGGAGCGCGACTGAGAACAAGAATTTACAACGACCGCCTTGGGTCGACCCCGGGCCGAAGGTACGGCCGCTGGGTGCGACCCGCGGATGGTCAGCGGATGAGGTAGGTCCGGACCGAGACCCACGAGCCGAGGATGCCGAGCCCGACGCCGGCGCCCACCACGAGGGTGACGAGATCTCGGGTCAGCGAGCCGATCTCCAGCGGCAACACACGGAAGAACTCGACCATGAAGCCGTTGAGCGGCTCGGCCGCGCCCGCCAGGATGGCGAGCGTGACGGCGGCGCCGAGGAAGCCGACGAAGGCGCCCTCGAACACGAACGGCCAGCGGATGAACGCGTCCGATGCGCCCACGAGCCGCATGATCTCGATCTCTTCGCCGCGCGCGACGACCGCGAGGCGGATCGCATTGATGATGATGAACAACACGATCAGCCCGACTGCGACGAGGACCACGGTGCCGGCCGTCCGCAGCACGTCGGTGACGGTGAGCAGGCGCTCGACCATGTCCTCGATGTTGATGACGTTGCGGACGATCGGCTGCTCCATTGGATCGAGCGCGTCGCCGACGGCCTTGAGGGCGGACGGGTCAGTCAACTTGACCTCGATGCTGGCGAAGAGCGGGTTACTGTCGAGCTGCTGGGTCAGGTCGGTCCGGCCCTGCGCCTCCATCGACTCCCGGAACCGTTCGAGCGCCTTGTCGCGGTTCACGACCTCGACCGATGCGACGTCGGGCCGGGCACCGATCTCGGCGGCGAGGGCGTTGATCTGTGACTCGGTCGCGTTCTGCTGGAGGTAGGCCACGACCTCGACCTTCTGCTCGGTGAACGCGAGCCCGGCCAGCAGGCCGGTCTGGATGATCCAGAACCCAGCCAGCAGCAGCAGCATCAGCACCATCGTGGCGGTCGCCGCCAGGCTCATCACCGCGTTGCGCCAGAACCCCTGCCAGGCGCGCTTGAGGCTGAAGAAGAGGAATGCCAGCACGCTCGGTCAGTCCTCGCGGTGGTACGCGCCACCGACCTCGTCGCGGATGACCCGACCCTCCTCGAGCGCCACCACGCGCTTGCGCAGCGCGGTGACGACCTCCGCGTTGTGGGTCGCCATGAGCACCGTGACGCCGAGCTCGTTGATGCGCAGCAGCAGCTGCAGGATCTCCCAGCTGATCAGCGGGTCCAGGTTGCCGGTCGGCTCGTCGGCGATGATCAGCCGCGGATCGTGGACGAGGGCACGGGCGATCGCCGTGCGCTGCTGCTCGCCGCCCGACAACTGGGCGGGTATCTGCTTCGACTGGGCCGTCAGGCCCACGATCGCCAGCACCCGGTCGACCGCCGGCCGGATCTGGCGGCGTGGGTGGCCGGTGACTTCGAGGGCGAACGCGACGTTCTCCCAGACGGTCTTGGTCGGCAGGAGCTTGAAGTCCTGGAAGATGATCCCGATCTTGCGACGCATGCGCGGCACCTGACGGCGCGGCAACCGGGCCAGGTCCTGTCCGTCGAGCACGACCTCGCCGCGGCTCGCCACCTCGTCGCGGATCAGGAGCTTTATCAATGTCGACTTGCCCGCACCCGACGGCCCGACCAGAAAGACGAAGTCGCCCTCTGGGATCACCAGGTCCACGTCGCGCAGCGCGATCTTGCCGTTGGGGTACTGCTTCGTGACGTCGTGGAGCACGAGGACGGCGCGATCCGGGACAGCCTGGTCGCGGCCGCGTTCCAGGATCCGACGACGGAGTGAGCGCGCCGTCGATGGCGCTGGGGCAATGGTCACGGGCGACTCCGCGGGCGCGAGCGGGTGGCGACTGACGGCCGCCACCGAGGTTGGTTCGGTTCGACCCCGTCCGCGGGCACGGCATCGGGAGCCACGTCGCCAGCGAGGCTATCACCGGCCGATGGGACCGGCAAACGTACGGGCGGGCTAGCCGGACCCGGACGATGGTCCGGTCCGGATGGGTCTAGAGCAGTCCGGGGGAGGTCGGGAGATAGCGTGTCAGGTCGGCGAACGGGCGATCCCAGCACAGCAGGACCGGGAATGGTTCCAGGCGGAAGCCGGCGCGAAGCGCACCGACCACCGCCCGGTCGGCGTCTCCAGGCAGCCACAACGCGAAGGCGCCCCGCGGCGTCACCGCGGTCGTGAGGTGACCGAGGATCGGGGCGACGAGGTCGGGATCGTGGCTGGCGACCGGACCGATGCGGCCGGCCTCGGTCGCGTAGCCGTAGCCGAGCGGCGCTCCGTCGGGCCCGGTGTACAGCCAGCCGCGGCGGCTCTCTTCGCGCAGGTAGCGGTGGTCGACCGGGTGGCGGACGCCGAGCGTCTCGGCATCGAGCGCATCGACGATGGTGGCGAGCCGGTCGTGGTCGTCGGCGGCCACGCGCTCGAACGGGGTGGCCGTGACGCCGGATGGCAGCGCGCCGAATGCATCGGTCGCCGTGGGCAGGCCGATCAGGTTGAGCAGCGGGACGCGCGGCACGATGCCCAGCGACGCATAGAGCGCGTTGCTGATGGGCTGGGCACTGTCCGTGCCGGTCGCCCGGATCGTGGACTCGTCGTCGGGCGCGATCCGGTCCAGCATGCGTCGCGCTACGCCGGCGCCCTGGATCTCGGGCAGCACGAAGCACATCGACAGGTACCACAGCCGCTCGCGGACGGCCGCCACGGCGAACGCCACGATGCGCTCGCCGGCCTCGTCGTCCGGTTCGGCACGGGTCGCGACGATGAACCGCTCCGGGTCGGTCGCCAGCAGGTGGCCGTACAGCCGGACGATGGGTCCGTTCTCGGTTTGCAGGTCGGGCACGTTCAGGCGGCCCAGGTAGTCATCGGTCGACACTCGCCATATCTCGGCGCATGCCTCGAGCTCCTCGGCGCGGACGGGCCGATAGGTGAGCGCGTCCCGGACCGCGGGCCCAGGCCGCACGGTCACGCGGCGTCGCCCTCCGGGTCCTCGCGGCGCGACTCGCCGCCCGTCGCCAGCCGCTCGAGCTCGGCCTGCATGAACGTGTCGAGGTCGCCATTGAGCACGGCCGTGGTGTTGCCCGTCTCATGGCCGGTGCGCAGGTCCTTGACCATCTGGTAGGGGTGCAGCACATAGCTCCGGATCTGGTTGCCCCAGCCGGCTTCGACATGCTCGCCCTTGAGCGCCCGCAGCTCGGCCTCCTTCTCCTCGAGCGCACGCTCGAGCAGACGGGCCTTGAGGACCTTCGTCGCGTTCTCCTTGTTCTGGGTCTGGGACCGCTCGTTCTGGCTCTGCACGACGATACCGGTCGGTTGGTGGGTCAGGCGCACCGCCGAGTCGGTCTTGTTGACGTGCTGGCCGCCGGCGCCCTGTGAGCGGTAGGTATCGACCCGGATCACGTCCCAGTCGAGCTCGATCTCGATGTCGTCATCGACCTCGGGCAGGACCTCGACGAGCGCGAACGTCGTCTGGCGGCGGTTCTGCGAGTCGAACGGGCTGATGCGTACGAGCCGGTGGACTCCCCGCTCGGCGCGGAGCCAGCCGTAGGCGCGCCGGCCGTCGATCTCCACGGTCACGCTCTTGAGCCCGGCCTGCTCACCCTCCTGTTGGTCGATGATCTCGGTCTTGAAGTGGTGGTACTTGTCCGCCCAGGCGAGGTACATCCGCAGGAGCATCTCGGCCCAGTCGGTCGCTTCCGTGCCACCGGCACCGGCGCTGATCGTCAGGATCGCGGCGTTGTCGTCGTACTCACCGGAGAACAGCAGCGTGGTCCGCTCGCGGCCGAAGTCCTTCTCGAGCGCCGCGGCGTCGCGCTCGACATCCGCCTGGAGGCCCGCGTCAGCGGCTTCATCGAGCAGCTCCAGGGCAGCGCCGAGGTCGTCGGCGCGCGCGAGAAGACCCTGCCACGTGTCGATCTCGGAACGGAGGCCGTCGGCCTCGCGAAGGACCTTCTGGGCGCCGCGCTGGTCGTCCCAGAACCCAGGATCGAGGGTCAGCGCATCGAGCTGCGCGACGCGAGCCTGCTTCGCGTCGAGGTCAAAGGCGCCCCGAGGTCGACCGGATCCGTTCGGCCAGATCGCGGATGGCGGACGGGTCCACCTAGTTCCGGGCCTGCAGATCCTGGAGCAGGATCGGACGCAGCTCGATGAGCCGCAGAGCCGTCTTGCTCCGAGCGACGACGGGGTTCACGCAGGGGCAGTAGCCGTTGTGCGGACAGACGCCGCAGTTGCCGTCACAGTCGAGAGCAGCCGCGTAGCTGCAGGACCGGCAATCGCGCTCGCACGCGATGAGATCGACGAACGCGGCATCCTCGGCCTGCTTCAACAGACTCCCTCCATTCACGACGCTGGGCACGAGCGGGGCTGGGGGCTGGGAGACCTGCCGGGGGGACGCGAGCGGTCCAGGATCGGCGGGTTGGCCCAGTATAGGCGGCCAACCCCACAGCGCCAAGGGGGTAGTTCCGGATCGGCGCGCCCGGACGCCTACGGTGACTCGCCCGACACGAAGTAGATCACCAGCGCCCCGAGCTCGTGGACGATCGCATCGACGCGGCGCACTGGATCGCGGTCGATCGGGCTGGTCCGGGTCGGTGAGCCATAGCTGGTGATGCCCTCGTCCGACGCCATGCGTAGGACCCGCAGCATGTGGCTCGGGTCGGACACGAAGACTGCGCTCTCGAGATCGTGGTCCTTCATGAGCGCCGCCACCTGGCGGATCGATTGGAGCGTGGTCCGGCTCTGGTCCTCGGCAAGGATGGCCGAGTCGGGGACGTCCCGGCTGATCGCGTAGAGGCGCGCGGCATCCGCTTCCGTGGTTCGGTCGCCCTCCGCCTTCCCGCCGGTCACCACCAGCCACGGCGCGACCCCCTCGTGGAACAACTCGATCGCGTGGTCGAGGCGGGCCCTGAACAGTGGCGACGGACGGCCGTCGTATTGGGCGGCGCCCATCACGACGATGGCGTCCGCTGACTGACGCTCGTCGCGGTTGCCCTGGTCCCAGATGCGGTACGCGGTGTAGCCGGCAAGGACCAGCCCGGCGATCAGTCCCGCGAGGATCAGGCGAGCGAGGGCGCGCAACGTGCCTCAGCCGATCAGCGGCCGTGGCACTTCTTGTACTTGGCCCCGGACCCGCACCAGCATGGGTCGTTACGCCCGATCCGGGCCCCCGTCGGTGTGTAGCCCTGACGCACGCCGCTCGCCGCGCCGTTTCCGCCTGTCGCCGGCTCCCCGCCGAGTGACTCGGTCACGTTCCGTGCCGCCGGCGCCGACGGCAATGAGCCGCGGACGATGGCCGACCCGGCCGCCCGGGCACCGCCGGCCGCCGCCGCCACCGGTTGCCGTGCGCCACCCCCGCCGTTGCCGTCCGCCGACGCGCCTGTCAGGACCGCAGCTCCCCGCGCCAGTGACTGCGCCAGCCCACCATCGGGCGGCGGCTGCTTCTGGACGGTCACCCGGAAGATCGCCGACGCCACGCCGTTGCGGATCAGCCCGCGCAGCTCCTCGTACATCCGGAACGCCTCGCGGCGGAACTCGTTGAGGGGATCCTGCTGGGCGTAGCCGCGCAGGCCGATGCCGCGGCGCATATCGTCGACCTCGGTCAGGTGCTCGACCCACAGCGAGTCGATCGTCCGGAGCAGGACGATCCGCTCGACCTGCGCCCAGTCCTCGGCGCCGATCTCGGCCTCGCGCGCGGCGAGCCGCTCGTCGGCGTGCTCGCGCAGGTAGTCCGCGATGGCCTCCCGGCCGCCCTGCTCCCACAACGTGTCCGGCTCCGTCGCCTCACCGCCGAGCCCGATCGTCGTCAGCGCCGCCGACAGGCCATCCACGTTCCAGGCATCCGGGTCCTCGCCGAACAGGTGCTGGGCGACCAGCGCATCGATCTCCTCGTCGAGGAACGCCCGCACGGTCTCGGTGAGGTCCTCGTTGTGGAGGACCTTGTCCCGCTCGGCGTAGATCGTCTCGCGCTGCTTGTTGATCACGTCGTCGAACTCGACGACGCGCTTGCGGATGTCGAAGTTGAAGCCCTCGACCCGGCTCTGGGCGCTCTCGATGGTCTTCGACACGAGCCGCGACTCGATCGCGACGTCCTCCTCGAGCCCAAGACGCTCCATCAGCCCCGTGACGCGCTCCGAGGCGAAGCGCTTCATCAGATCGTCGTCGAGCGACAGGTAGAACCGCGACGAGCCGGGATCGCCCTGGCGGCCGGCGCGTCCTCGCAGCTGGTTATCGATCCGGCGCGATTCGTGCCGTTCCGTGCCGATGATGTGCAGCCCGCCGGCCTCGACCACGCGGACGTGTTCCTCCTCGGTGAGCGCCTTGGCCTCGTCGAGCGCGGTCTGGTAGGTGTCCTCGTCCACCTCGGCCGGGTTGAGGCCCTTGCGGTGGAGCGCCTCCGATGCGAGACCGGCCGGGTTGCCACCCAGCAGGATGTCGGTGCCGCGGCCGGCCATGTTGGTGGCGATCGTCACGGCCCCGGTGCGCCCGGCCTGCGCGACGATGCCCGACTCCTTCTCGTGGAACTTGGCGTTGAGGGTTTCGTGCTTGATGCCCCGCCGCTTGAGCATGGCCGATAGGATCTCGGACTTTTCGACGCTCACCGTACCGACGAGGACGGGTCGCCCGTCCTCCTGCATCTCGACGATCTCGTCGATGAGCGCGTTGAACTTGGCCTTCTCGTCACGGAACACGAGGTCGGCCTCGTCGTCGCGGATCATGTCGCGGTGGGTCGGGATCGCGACGACCTCGAGGTTGTAGATCTTGTGGAATTCCTCGGCCTCGGTCATCGCGGTACCGGTCATGCCCGCGAGCTTGTCGTACAGGCGGAAGTAGTTCTGGAACGTGATCGTGGCCAGCGTCACGCTCTCGCGCTGGACGCGCATCCCCTCCTTGGCCTCGATCGCCTGGTGGAGGCCCTCGCTCCAGCGGCGGCCGGGCATCTGCCGTCCGGTGAACTCGTCGACGATGACGATCTCGCCGTCCTTGACGATGTAATCGCGATCGCGCTTGTAGAGCGCGTGGGCGCGCAGCGCCTGCTCGAAGTGGCGGGCGAGCCGCGGGTCCGTGTCGTACAGGTTGTCGACGCTGAGGAAGCCTTCCATCTTGTGGATGCCTTCCTCGGTGGGGCTGACGGCGCGGTCCTTGAGGTCGATGAAGTAGTCGCCGCCCTCCTCGGCGCCCTCGGGCCGCTCCTTGAGGCGCGGCACCAGCCGGGCGAACGTGAAGTACAGGTCCGCCGACTCCTCGGCCTGGCCGGAGATGATCAGCGGCGTGCGCGCCTCATCGATGAGGATGTTGTCGACCTCGTCGACGATCGCGAAGCTGCGCTCGCGCTGCACTCGCTGGGGCAGGTCGACCACCATGTTGTCGCGCAGGTAGTCGAACCCGAATTCGTTGTTGGTTCCGTACGTCACGTCTGCCGCGTAGGCCTCGCGACGCTCGACGGGGCGCAGGTTGATCAGCCGCTCATCGGTCGTCGGGTAACCGGGCTCGAACACGTACGACGCGTCGTGCGTGATCATCCCGACGCTGACGCCGAGGAAGTGGTAGATCGGGCCCATCCACTGCGGGTCGCGGCGAGCCAGGTAGTCGTTGACGGTCACGATGTGCACGCCATGCCCGCTCAGCGAGTTGAGGATCGCGGCAAGCGGTGCGACGAGCGTCTTGCCCTCGCCGGTCCGCATCTCGGAGATGCGACCCTGGTGGAGGACGGCCCCGCCGACGAGCTGCACATCGAAGTGGCGCATCTCGAGCGTGCGTTTCATCGCCTCGCGAGCCATCGCGAAGACCTCGGGGAGGACGTCGTCGAGCGCCTTCTGCAGCCGCTCGTTCTCGCGCTTGCGACGCGCCTTGGTCAGCTCGCGACGGCGCTCGAGGTCCTCGTGGTGGAGCTCGTCATCCGAAGGCTCCTCGGGTTGCGCAGCGGCGCGGACCTCCTCGCGGATCTCGGCGAACTGCGCCTGCATCTGCTCGGGCGTCATCGCTTCGAATTCGGCTTCGAGTGCGTTCGCCTCGTCGACCCAGGGCTGGATGCGTCGCAACTCGCGGTCGTTCGAGTCGACGAAACGGGAAAGGAACTTCATGGGAGCGTGAGTATAGGCGGAGTGTGCCGGTTCCCCGGTTCGGGGACTCCGATGTTCACTCCCAGGCGGGCATTTCGCGACGAACAAGCACCGCCGATGCGGCAAATCAGCCGAATTTGTCGAGACCCGCGACCTTTCATGCACGTTCGTGCAGAAATCGTCTTTCACAGCAGGCATGCACGGCGGGGCAACCGAGGCACACTTGGAGCGTGGACGCCCGGGAAGCCGTTGAACGCCTGATTCTCGTCGCTACTTCGCCGACCGCGAGTGCGGACGACCATGATCAGGCTGCAACCGATGTGTTGCGGGCCCTCAAGAGTCGCGGCACCGAGGTCGCCGAGGCGGAGGCGATCCTGGCCCACCTGACGGCGGCGATCCGGATCGCTCCACCCGCCGGCGCAGCCTTGCTCGCAGGCGTGGCTGGGCAGCTGGTCGGCGCCGGCCTTCCAGGCGACACCCTGATCGCTTCGATCATGGAGCGGATCGCTGCGGCGTCGCCCCTGCTCGCGGACCTCCGGGAACGGGTCGTCCGACCCGACGACGATGAGCCCGAGACGACCGTTATCGAAGCCGTAGCTGAGGGAGGACGGGCATCCAGTGCGGAACGGACGGCATATCTCTTGGTCAATGCCCTCTATCCCGCGGCGACCGGCGGATTGTGCCTCCTCCCGTCGGCCCGGGAGCAATTCCGCGCGCTCGAGCCTCTCCTCGCTGCGAGCGAGGACGTTCACGAAGGAGCGCACTGGATCGTCAAGCTGCTCCGCGTACTGCACGACGAGCCGTACGTTGCCATCGAACCAAGCAGCGGTATCGGCATCCAGGGAACGATGTCGGGCATCAGCGAGAACTTCCAGCTCAATGTCCTCCTGATGGATGTGTTCCCGAGCGGCGGGTTCCTTGCGCGCCGGCGCGTCTCGCGCGAAGCGGCGCGCATCGCCCGCGGTCAGGGGCCGCAGGTTGCCGACGAGAACATCCACGGAGCATGGAATCTGTACGGGTGGAGAGCACTGACACCGGACGGGCGCCTCCCGCCCAAGGACGGTACGGAAGGTACGGAGCACTGGATCTGGAACGAGGGCACTCCACGTGACATCCCGATGTTCGACGATCGGAGGGTCATCCTGATCGGACCCCCGACGTACCAGCGGACCTGGCGCTCGCAGCGGGACTACCCAGGACTAGACGCCGATCTCAGTGTCGAGCGTCGCCTTGACAGGGACGACGTCACACTCCTGTTGCGCGCCATGGGGGAAGCCGCGCGATCTCCACGAGCGGAGTAGCTCGGGGTCAGCCCCCCGGCAGATCCCAGAACCCCGTGCCGTACCCCAGGACCAACACCGCGAACGTCGCGATCGCCAGCCCCAACCAGAACATGACCGCCATGAACCGCGACGTCGGATACATCTCGGGGTTCTTGAGAGCGGGCAGGCGGTGCCGGCGCAGCCCGGCACCCCAACGCGGGGAGCGGAGCTGGGCACGCCAGTCGGGCTCGGCGGGCCGCGGCTCGAGGCCGCCTTCGCCGTCGGGTCGGTGGAGCTGCAGGCTCATCGCTCGGATGGTACCGCGGCCGCCGACCGAGCGACCGGCATCTGACGGATTCGGCTCAGCCGCAGTGCTCCTCGGGGAATTCCGCTTCCTCCCGACGAACGCCCTCGGGCGCGATCCACCGATTGCCCATCAGTTCGACATCGCCGTCCGGCCGGATGCGGACCGTGACGTCGGTTTCCGTGAACGGGATGGAGACCAACTCACCGCAGCTGCCGTCGAACACGGTCAGCTCGCCTTCCGGTGCTGCGAAGGAGATGAACAAGCGACCCCACGTGCGGGCTGGGAGGCGTACCGATCCGGGGTTGCTGCCGGTGACCGCGACGATCACATCCCGATCCGACTCGTTACGCCCGAGGACCGTATACCCGCTGGTGTCGAAACACGCTGAAACGCCGACGAGCAGGCAGGCCGCCAGTCCGAGTCTGGCATGCAGCGAAGCGGGCGGGCTAACGCTCGGACGGTACGGCCGCGGCGAGGGCCGCTGGTGAAGGCTCCTCGTCGTCCGCACCGCCGTCCTCTGAATTCGGTGGGCCGCCCGGGCCGTCGGCGCCCTCATCCCAGAGCAGCATCTCCTGCGTGAACGACACTTCGCTCGAGAACAATGCCCCGACGGACTCGCCGCGGTGGATCCGCTTGATCGCCTCGCCGATGAGCGGCGCGACCGACAGCGTGGTGAGCTTGGGGATGCGCTTCGATGGCGCGAGTGGCACCGAGTCGGTGATGACGACCTCGCGCAGCGAGCTGTCACGGATCCGCTCGATCGCGGGGTCGCTCAGCACGCCGTGCGTGGCGCACGCGTACATCTCGGTGACGCCCTCGCGCTCGAGCGCGCGGACGATCTCGACCAGCGTCCCAGCGGTGTCGATCTCGTCGTCGACGATGATCGCCCGCTTGCCACGGACCTCGCCGATGACGTTCATCAGCTCGGCCCGGTCCAGGTTGCCGATGCGCCGCTTCTCGATGATCGCCAGCGGCGCATCGAGCAATTCGGCGAACGCCCGCGCGCGCTTGGCGAAGCCGAGGTCGGTAACGATCACGAGGTCGTCGAGCCCCTTGTCGATGAAGTAGCGCGACAGCATGTGGACGGCCGTCAGCTCATCGACCGGGATGTTGAAGAAGCCCTGGATCTGGCCCTGGTGGAGGTCCATCGACAGGACGCGGTCGGCGCCGGCGACCGTGATCATGTCGGCGATGAGCCGCGCCGTGATCGGCACGCGCGGCTGGTCCTTCTTGTCGGACCGGCCGTAGGCGTAGAACGGGATCACCGCGGTGATCCGCCCGGCGGACGCCCGCTTGAACGCGTCGATCATGATCAGCAGCTCCATGATCGACTGGTTGACCGGGTGCGACGTCGGCTGGACGAGGAACACGTCCTTCTCGCGGACGTTGTCGAGGATCTTGACGAAGATGTTCTCGTTCGCGAACTGGAAGACCTCGGCCTTGCCGCATTCCATGCCGAGATAGCGCGCGATCTTGCGCGCCAGCTCCGGGTTGGCGTTGCCGTGGTAGATCTCGAACTGGTCCGCGTACAAGGGCGACCCCTCCCGTTGGCCGAAGACCGTCACACCGCGCCGCCGCTCGGGTCGGTTTGACCGGGACCGCCCGTCGCGGGGGCGCCATCGTCGCCCATGCCGTCGCGGTCCGCAAGTCCGGCGCGGAACGCCGCGATACCGACGACCCGATCGCCTTCGTTGAGTCGCATCGTGATGACCCCGCGTGCCTGGGCATGCTGGCGGTTGATGGTCTTGACGTCGGTGCGCACCACCTGGCCGCCGGCGCTGATGAGCAGCAGCTCCTCGTCTTGGTCGGTCACCTGCTGGACCGCCGCGACGTTGCCCGTCTTGCGGCCTTCCAGGCTGATCAGCCGGACACCCTGGGGCCCGCGATGCATCGCTCGGAACTCGGCCAGCGGCACGCGCTTGCCGTAACCGGTCTCGGTCAGCACGAGGATGTCGGCATCCGGTTGCACCACGCTCATCCCGACGACATAGTCGCCCTCCCGGGCCAAACGGATGCCGATGACTCCGGCCGCGTCGCGACCCATCGGTCGGACGTCGCTCTCGTGGAACCTCGCGATCTTGCCCTGCGACGTGGCGATGATGATGTCGTCCGAGCCGGTCGAGACATCGACCCACGCCAGCTCGTCGCCGTCGGCGATCGTGATCGCACGGATCCCGGATGAACGCACGCGGTCGAATTGCTCGAGGGGCGTCTTCTTGATGATTCCCTTGCGCGTGGCGAGGACGAGGTACGAGCCCGGAGTGAAGTCCTTCAGGGTGATCGTCGCCATCGGGACCTCGCCGGACTCGACCTGGACGCCGGGCAGGTTGATGATCGGGATGCCCTTGGCCTGGCGCGACGCGTCCGGGATGGCGTGGACCTTGGCGCTGAACACGCGTCCGCGGTTGGTGAAGAACAACGCCCAGTCGTGCGTGTTGGCGACGAGCAGGTGCTCGACGGCGTCCTCCTCGCGCGTGACGTGGCCGATGATCCCCTTCCCGCCGCGATGCTGGCGGCGGTACGTGTCGACCGGCTGGCGCTTGATGTAGCCGCGGCCGGAGATCGTTACGACGACGTCTTCGTCGGCGATGAGGTCCTCATCGGTCATCTCCCGGCTCGCGTCGTCCGCGACGCGCGTCCGCCGATCGCCGGCGTACTTGCGCTTCAGCTCGGTCAGCTCGTCCTTGATGATCGTGAGCACCCGCGCCGGGTTGGCGAGGATGTCCTCGAGCTCGGCGATCAGCTGGATGACCGCGAGGTACTCGTCCTCGATCTTCTTGCGCTCGAGCGCGGCCAGGCGGGCCAGGCGCATGTCGAGGATGGCCTGGGCCTGCAGCTCGGACAGGTCGAAGCGCGACATGAGGTTGTCGCGGGCGACATCGACATCGGCCGATTCGCGGATCGTCTTGATGACCGCGTCGAGGTGGTCGAGGGCGATCTTGAGGCCTTCGAGGATGTGCGCGCGGGCGCGTGCCTTGCCGAGGTCGAACTCGGTGCGGCGCCGGACGATCTCCTGGCGATGCGCGACGTGGTGCTCGAGCACGCTGCGGAGCGGCAGGGTCTGGGGCTGGCCATCGACCAGGGCGAGCATGTTCATGTTGAACGCGAGCTGCATCGGGGTGTGCTTGAACAGGTTGTTCAGGACCTTGTGCGGATTGGCGTCGCGCTTGATCTCGATGTAGATGCGCATGCCATCGCGATCGGATTCGTCGCGCAGGTCGGCGATGCCGTCGAGGCGCTTGTCCTTGACGAGATCGGCGATCTTCTCGAGCAGCGCGGCCTTGTTCACCTGGTATGGCAGCTCGGTAACGATGATCGCGGTCCGGTCGCCGCGCACTTCCTCGAACGCGACCTGCGCACGCATGACCACCCGGCCACGGCCGTGGGCGTACATCTGGCGGATCGCATCGACCGTCTCCCATTCGCCGGTCAGGATGTTGCGCTGCTTCTCGAAGCGGAAGATCGTGCCGCCGGTCGGGAAGTCCGGGCCGCAGCACGAACTTGCAGAGGTCGTCGGACGTGAGCTCGGGGTCGTCGATCAGGGCGATGGTCGCGTCGCAGATCTCGCCCAGGTGGTGCGGCGGGATGTTGGTCGCCATGCCGACCGCGATGCCCGTCGACCCGTTGACCAGGAGGTTCGGGAGCTTCGCCGGCAGGACGGACGGCTGCTTCTGGGTGCCGTCGTAGTTGTCGACGTAGTCGACGGTCTCCTTGTCGATGTCCGCCAGCATCTCGGCGGCGATCGCCGTGAGCCGCGCCTCGGTGTAGCGCATCGCCGCCGCGTCGTCGCCGTCGACCGAGCCGAAGTTGCCCTGGCCGTCGACGAGCGGGTAGCGCATCGAGAAGTCCTGCGCCAGACGGACGAGGGCGTCGTAGATCGCCCCGTCGCCGTGCGGGTGGTACTTGCCCATCACCTCGCCGACGACCGCGGCGCACTTGCGGAAGGAGCTGGTCGACGACAGCCCCATCTCCCCCATCGTGTAGAGGATCCGGCGGTGGACGGGCTTGAGGCCGTCGCGGACGTCCGGCAGCGCCCGGGCGACGATGACGCTCATCGCGTAGTCGAGGTACGAGACGCGCATCTCGTCCTCGATGCGGATGGCTCGGACGTCGCCCAGGTCGTCGGTCACAGTCGGCTACTCCTGATCAGGTCAGCGGCGGTTCGGGGTGGAACGCGGGTCCGGCAGACCGCCGAAGCGGTCGGCGAGGCCGGCGGCCGCGGACGTCGATGGGGCGCCGGGCTTGCGACGGATGCCGGCAAGGCGGTCGCGCAGCTCGTCGGCGTCGGCAGGGTCGAGCTTCGAGAGGCTGTCGCGGATGACCCAGGCGCGATGGCCATCGTCCGTGGCGACGGCGCGTTCAGTCTCGGCGCGCAGCGCGTCCGTCGTGCGCTGGGGATCGATCTGGGCGAGCGAGCGGTACGCCCACGAGAGGGCCTTCTGGACGTCGGGCTCTGCGTCGCCGATGAGCTGCTCGAGGAGCGGCAGCGCACGCTCGACGACTTCAGATCCGCGGCCGGTCCGCCGGTTGCCGTGGGTCATCGTCGCGATCGTGGAGCCGACCAGCCGGCGCTCCCAGCGCGACGGCGAGAAGACGAGCTGCTCCAGCTCGGCCCAGCGGTACGGCTCGGCGGCGATCCCGGTGCCGTAGGGATGCGCCAGGTCGTCGACGGTGATCCAGTCGGCGGCTTCCCGGGCACCCCGCCGGAGCAGCTGCCACGTCCGTTCCGCGTCGTCCTTGAGCGTCCGCTCAAGGAGCGCAAAGGCGAACCACCGTGCCTCCAGATGCTCCTCGCGGTACAGGCGATCGGCGAGGAACAGCAGGGCGGTCGGTCTGTCCTGACGCGTCGCGCCCTTGAAGCCCCGGATGACCGCGGCGAGGAGGGGCCAGCGGACGCCGTGGGATTTGGCCGAGGCCCGGAGCGACGAACTGCTGCCCGGCGAGGTACTCGGGGTCGGCGAGCGCGGCCAGGCCGTCACGCAGCGCGGCCGCGAACGCATCCGGATCCTGGACGTGCTCGGCCAGCCTCGCGCCGAGTGCCTCGGCACCCGGCTTGTGCTCGGCGACGAATGCCACGGCCCGGGCGGTGGCGGCACTGGCGGGCGGTGCCGCGTCGGTGGCGGTGCTCATGGCGCAGTGCGTCCGTCCACGTGCTCGGGCGTTCCGGATGAGGACAGCGACCGGAACCCATAGCGCTCGCGCAGGTCCCGCTTCCGTTCCTCATCGGCCGCCACGTACACCCCGGTCGCGGTCGCGAGCGTCTCGCCTGTACTAGCGTCGACCAGTCGGGCCGATGTGTCGACGATCCGCCGTCGCGCGCGCGTGATCCAGCCTTCGGCACGGAGCGCCTGCCCGACCGTGACCGGGCGCTTGAAGTCGACCGCCAGGCGGGCGGTCAGGCCCAGGTTGTCCTCGCTGAGCAATGACCACGCCATGACCTCATCGAGGATCGTGCACACGATGCCGCCATGCGCGATGCCGTCCCAGCCCTGGAACCGCGGCTCGAGTGTGAGCTCCACCCACGATCGGCCGGGTTCGACGTGGAGCTCGAGGCCCATACCGGCGGCATTCAACGTCCCGCACGCGAAGCAGTGATGCGGCGCGATCTCGAACCTGGCGCCACCCGGGACCTCGATGACCCGGGCCTCAGATGTCAAGGTTCTGCACCTTGCGCGCCTCGGTCTTGATGAACTCCTTCCGCGGCCCGACCTTCTCGCCCATCAGCATCGTGAAGATCTCGTCGGCGAGCGCCGCGTTCTCCGAGTCGACCCGCAGGAGCGTTCGGCTCTCCGGGTTCATCGTCGTCTCCCAGAGCTGGTCGGCGTTCATCTCGCCGAGACCCTTGAACCGCTGGACGGACAGGTTCTTGACGTTGAACTCCTTGATGATCCGCTCGCGTTCCTGCTCGCTTTGGGCGTAGCGGGTGACCTTGCCGGTACTGATGCGATACAGCGGCGGTTGGGCGATGTAGAGATAGCCGGCGTCCACGACTTCGGGCATATGCCGGTAGAAGAAGGTCAGCAGCAGCGTCCGGATGTGGGCGCCGTCGACGTCGGCGTCGGTCATGATGATGATGCGGTGGTAGCGCAGCTTCGTCGCATCGAAGGTCTCACCGATGCCCGCCCCGAGCGCGATGATCAGCGGTCGCACGTTCTCGCTCGACAGGATCTTGTCGAGCCGCGCCTTCTCGACGTTGAGGAGCTTGCCGCGCAGCGGCAGCACCGCCTGGAACCGCCGATTGCGGCCCTGCTTGGCCGAGCCACCCGCCGAGTCACCCTCGACGATGTACAGCTCGCTCCGGGCGGGATCGCGCTCCTGGCAGTCGGCAAGCTTGCCGGGCAGCGACAGGCCGTCAAGCGCGCCCTTGCGGATGACCAGGTCGCGCGCCTTCCGCGCGGCCTCGCGGGCGCGAGCGGAAGTAAGGCACTTCTCGATGATCCGACGACCGTCGGCCGGGTTCTCATCGAGGTGCTGGCCGAGGCTGTCGGCGACCGCCGCCTGAACGAGGCCCTTCAATTCCGCGTTGTTGAGTTTCGCCTTGGTCTGGCTCTCGAACTGTGGGTCCGTGAGCTTGACGCTGATGACGGCCGTCAGACCCTCGCGGACGTCCTCGCCAGCGAGGTTGGGATCGCTGTCCCTGAGCACGCCGGCACGGCGAGCCCAGTCATTGAGCGAACTGGTCAGCGCTGCACGGAAGCCGGTCACGTGGGTACCGCCATCGACTGTGTTGATCCCGTTCGCGAACGAGAGGACGTTCTCCGTGTACGAATCGCTGTACTGGAGCGCGACCTCGACGACGGTCGAGTCCTCGCGACTCTCCACGTAGATGGGTCGGGCGTGCAGCGTTTCCTTGTTCCGGTTCATGTGGCGGACGAATGACTGGATCCCGCCCTCGAAATAGAACGACCGCTCGCGTTCGTTTCGTTCGTCCACGAACGTGATCCAGATCTTCTTGTTCAGGTAAGCGGACTGACGGAGTCGCTGGCTGATCGTCTCGAAGGAATACTCGGTGGTCTCGAACATCGTCGGGTCCGCTCGGAAGGTAGTCAGCGTTCCGCGACGCGTGCCTTGGGGACCGACCTTCTTCACCGGACCCAACGGTTTGCCGCGCGAATACTCCTGTGCCCACACACTCCCGTCGCGCGCTGATTCGACACGCATCCACTCGGAAAGTGCGTTGACGACGCTTACACCCACGCCGTGGAGCCCGCCCGACTGCTTGTAGCCCTCGCCACCGAACTTGGCGCCGGCATGGAGGACGGTGTGGACGACCTCGAGCGCGTCCTTGCCGGTCGAATGCTTTCCGACGGGCACGCCGCGGCCGTTGTCCTGGACGACGACCATGCCGTCCTGGCGGATCGTGACGACGATGGTCGTGGCATGCCCAGCCATCGCTTCATCGACAGAGTTGTCGACGACCTCCCAGACGAGATGGTGCAAGCCTCCCTCGTCGGTCGACCCGATGTACATGCCTGGCCGCTTCCGGACCGCCTCCAAACCCTCGAGAACCTGGATGCTCTCGGCGGTGTAACCGCTGCCTTGCCGGCTACGCCGGGGGCGCCCATTCGTTCTCGCCTGCTCGGTCACGCTGCCCCTCCGGTCAGACGCTCGTAGAGCCGGCCGAGCTCCTCGTCGCTGTAGTACTCGATGACGATGCGCCCGCCCCGACGCGAGCGCGCCAGGCTGACCTTCGTGCCGAGCGCGCGGCGCAGGTCCTCCTCGACCCGTTCGAGGTCCTGGTCGCGGGTCGGCGCCTGGGGCTCCGCCGCGATGATCTGTGTGTCGGCCTTCGGCTCACGCAGGCGACGCACGAGCTCCTCCGTCTGCCGGACCGACAGACCCTGGTCGATGACCGCGCCGAGGACGTGCTCCTGGTGCTCGACCGACAGGCCACCGAGCGCGCGCCCATGCCCTTCCGTGATGCGGCCTTCGGCGATCGCCGCCTGCACGATCGGCGCAAGCTCGAGCAGCCGGAGCGTGTTCGCGACCGTCGATCGAGCGCGACCGACGCGACTCGCGATCTGCTCATGAGTGAACCCGAAGTCGTCGATCAGCCGGCGGAAGCCGTGAGCGGCATCGATCGGGTCGAGGTCCTCGCGCTGGAGGTTCTCGACGAGCGCCAGCTCGAGGCGATGCTGATCGTCGATGTCGCGAACGATCGCCGGGATGCGTTCCAGACCCGCCGCGGCGGCCGCACGGACGCGCCGCTCCCCGGTCACGAGCTGGTAGCCGTCGAGCGTCTCGGTCACGAGGATCGGTTGGAGCACGCCGTGTTCGCGGATGCTCGCCACGAGCGTGGCCATCTCGGCCTCGCGGAAATGGCGGCGGGGCTGCTGTGGGTTCGGGCGGATGCTGGCCAGTGGGATTTCGGTCGGCCCAGTGCGGCCCTCGGCCCGCTGGGGGATGAGCGCCGACAAGCCGCGGCCGAGGCCGGGGGTCCGTTCTTCGCGGATCGTCATGAGAGCACCGCCATGTCGGCTTCGCGAACCACCGGGACCGCGACCATCCTGTTCCCTGCGTGACGAGCGTTACGCGCCTGGAACTCGGACGCGAGTGCGGCGTAAGCGAGCCCGCCGCGCAATTCGGGTGCGTAGGAGGCGATCGATCGCCCGTGGCTCGGGGCCTCCGAGAGCCGCACGCTGCGCGGGATCACCGTGTCGTACACCGTGCCGTCGAGGTGGCGACGCGCCTCAGCCTCGACGTCGGAGGACAGATTGGTCCTGCCGTCGGCCATGGTGAGCACGACGCCGTCGATCGCCAGACGTGGGTTCAGGTGATCCCGAACGAGATCGATGGTTGCCAGCAACTGGGTCAGTCCCTCCAGGGCGTAGTACTCACATTGGAGCGGGATGAGCACCGCATCGGCGGCGGTGAGGGCGTTGACGGTCAGCAGACCGAGTGACGGCGGGCAATCGATGAAGATGTAGTCATATCCACTGGCCAGCGGCTCGAGCAAGCGACGCAGTCGCCGCTCGCGTGCTGCCGCACCAGCGAGCTCCACTTCGGCGCCCGCCAGGGAGATCGACGCCGGGACGACATCGACGCCTTCGGCCGATCCGCGGACGATCGCCTCGCGCAGATCCATGCCATCGATGATGCCGTCGTAGGAGGACCGCTCGAGCGACGCTCGGTCGATCCCGAGTCCGCTCGTTGCGTTGCCCTGGGGATCGAGATCGACGAGGAGGATGCGATCTCCCGACAGCGCGAGGAGGCTCGCCAAATTCACCACCGTCGTGGTCTTGCCGACACCGCCTTTTTGGTTCGCGCAGGCGATCGTCCGCCCCACTCAGCGATTCGCTCGGAACGATTTCACAGGTACCAATTCTACCATCGAAGGGCCGTGGACCTCGGCTCGCGGATCGTCCGCGAGTACCGTCTGTGAGCTTGCCATCGACCGCGTACCCGCCGCTTACCTGGTGATCGACCGAGCGTTGTTTCACGTGAAACGAGCGGTCCTCACGTACGACTTGCGTGCTGTCGCGATCATCGGTGGGGCCGTTGCCACGTTCCTCGGCTCCGTGGGATACTCCGCCGAGACGTCGCCGCCGAATTCGGTCGTGATCAAGAGCCGGGCAGGTGGGCGCGCGACCTTTCTGGCCGCTTCGCCGAGGAAACGACCCGTCCGATGTCCCTGCTACTTGCTGCGGTCGGCGCGGTGGTAACGGCACTGATCGAACTCACCGTGACCCCATACCTCCGGATCGGGTCGGCCCAGCCCCACCCGGTCCTCGTGCTTGCGGTGATCGTCACGATCGCCGTCGGGATCGAGGCCGGTCTCACGTGGGCCTTCGTCGGGGGGCTCGCGCTTGATGTACTGGCACAACGTCCACTCGGCTCGTCTGCGTTCGCGCTGCTGCTCTGCGTCGGAGGCGCATCGCTGCTGGCGCGCACACTCCCGCATCTCCGACCGATCGTCCCGATCGTGGCAGTCTTCCTCTCCAGTCTCGGGTACTCGATGATCCTGTTCGCGACCTTCGGGGCACTCGGTGCTCCACCGCCGACCAGCGACCCCCTCGCGATGGTGTTTCCTGGTGCCGTGTACGACGCGGTGCTCGGCGCCGTCATCGGCCCGCTCACGGTCGCCGTGCATGATCGACGGATGGAGCAGGAGCGAGTCGACTGGTGAGCACTTACCTCGACGGGCACGCCCCGGAGCGGCGTTTCTCGCGGTTCCTCGTCTTCGGTCTGGCGGTCATCCTGGCGCTCGGCACGCTCACGGCCCGACTGTTCTATCTGCAGATCACGAACGGCACTGAGTTCGCGGCCATCTCGGACCGCCAACGCACGGTCGACGAGCCGATTCCCGCGCCTCGGGGCTACATGTATGACCGAAAGGGACGGCTCCTGGTCACGAACGTGCCCACGTTCGCAGTCAAGGTTCGACCAGCCGATCTGCCGGATTCCATGCGCGACGAGGTCGTCGCACGCCTTGGCGCGCTCCTGTCGATGGATCCCGCCGAGATCAACGCCTCCATCGATGGGAACCCGGGCTCGGCGTTCGACCTGGTCCGTGTCGCCCAGGACGTCGATCGACAGACGGCGCAGCTGATCTCCGAGGCCGGCTACGAGCTCCCCGGTATCGAAGTCGCGGTCGAGGCCCGCCGTTCGTACACGGATGGCCCGTTGATGGCGCACCTGCTTGGCTACACGGGACCGGTGTCGGCCGAGGAGCTGCCCGAGCTCCGCGACCAGGGGTACCAGCCGGACGATCTGCTCGGCAAGATGGGCCTGGAGGCCCAATACGAGACCGAGCTTCGGGGCACCTACGGTGCGCAGACGCGTGGCGCGCGACAAGACCGGCCGGCGAACGCAGGTCCTCCAGACCGTTCGGGAACCGGAGCCCGGGGCGTCGCTCACCCTGACGATCGACACGAAGGCCCAGCGCAACGCCCAGAAGGCCCTCAAGTGGGCGATGGACAAGGTCGGTATGAAGCGCGGCGTGGTCATCGCGATGAACCCGCAGACGGGCGAGATCCTGGCGATGGTCAGCCTGCCGACCTACGACAACAACAAGTTCGCGCGCGGCATCAGCGCGACCGATTTCGAGAAGCTGCTCAAGAACAAGGACAAGCCGCTGCTCAACCACGCGATCCAGGCGCACTACGCTCCAGGGTCGACCTACAAGCTCGTGACCGGCACGGGCGGGCTGGCTGATCGCGAGATCACCGAGTCGACTCGGCTCATGACGAAGAGCTTCCTCACGCTCGGTGACACGAAGTTCTATGAGTGGAACCGGCGCGGCTGGGGTGCGTGCGATATCTACTGCGGCTTCGGCCACTCGAGCGACACGTTCTTCTACCAGGTCGCCGGGATGCTCGGCATCGATCGCCTCGCGTACTGGGCGCGTCAGTACGGGTTCGGCGCCCCGACCGGCGTCGACCTCCCCGGTGAGGTCGAGGGGATCGTCCCCGACAATGCCTGGAAGCAGGACGCGCTCGGTGCGCCGATCTTCCCGGGTGAGACCTATCAAGCCGGGATCGGCCAGGGCTACGACGCGGTGACCCCACTCCAGCTGATCAACGCTTTCGCCGCACTCGCCAATGGCGGGAAGGTGTACCAGCCGCAGATCGTGCGTGAGGTCGTCGGCCCGGACGGCGAAGTCGTCCGACCGTTCGAGCCCAAGCTGATCCGCAAGCTCAAGGCCAAGCCGAGCGTTCTGCGCACGATGCGTTTGGCCGCACGCGAGACAGTCACGCTCCGCCACACGTACAACCTCGTCGACCTGCCGATCAAGATCGCCGGCAAGTCCGGCACAGCCGAGTTCGGGACACCGGACGCGAAGGGCCGGCTGCCCTACTCCTCGTTCTTCGTCGGGTTCACGCCGAAGGACGCGCGTAACGGATCGTTCGAGGATCACGATTCCGAGTTGATCGTCATGGCCTTCGCGCACGACTCCCGGACCAGAGGCAACGCAGCCACCGAGATCGTCAAGTACTTCTTCCAGCTCCACTACGGGATCAAGAAGGACTACCGTCTGTCGGAGAACATGGAGCGCACGAACTTCTACTCGAACGACTGATGGGCGTCATCCGAGCCCAACCCGCGCGCGTCACCGACTGGGCAGCCAAGTCGGTCGGAACGGCTTGGCGCGCGTTCGACCTGCAGCTGGCGACGTACGCGGCCCTGCTCGTCGCGATCGGCCTCGTCATGGCCTACACGAACAGCGCCCAGAACGGGGCGACGCCACTGGATCCCGGCTCCACGTTCACGAGGGGTCTGATGTGGGCCGGCATCGCCGCGCTGACGTTCATCGTCGCGAGCGCCTTCGACTACCGCTGGCTCAAGACGCTGTCGTGGCCCGTCTACGCGTTGCAGATCGGTCTGCTGCTGCTCACGCTCGCGATCGGGGATGGTGTCGGCAACAGCGCGCGGTGGATCACGATCGGGCCGCTCACCTTCCAGTTCAGCGAGCTCGCGAAGGTGCTCATGATCATCGTGCTCGCGAACTACCTTGCGAGCCGCCAGCTTCGGCTGGATTCGCTTCGGACGGTCCTCGGGGCGTGCGTGCTGGTGATCCCGCCGTGGGTCCTGGTCATGCTCCAGCCCGACCTCGGCACGTCGCTCGTGTTCATCGGCATCCTCGCCGGGATGCTCTGGATGTCTGGCGCGAGCGTAAAGTGGCTGGCCACCCTGGCCGCGGCCGTCCTCGCGATGATCCCGATCGCGTGGACGTACATCCTGCGCGACTATCAGAAGGAGCGCCTGACGTCGTTCCTGAACCCGACGCCCGACATCTCCGACTCCGGCTATCAGCTCTATCAGTCGCAGATCGCGGTCGGTTCGGGGGGCTGGTTCGGGCGTGGGCTGACGAACGGGACCCAGGCCCAGGGTGACTTCCTGCCGGTCCAGACGACCGACTTCGTGTTCTCCGTCCTGGCCGAGGAGCTCGGCTTCTTCGGCGCGATGGTGCTATTCGTGCTGTTCGCCCTGCTGTTGTGGCGCGTGCTGGTCGCCGGTTGGCGCTCCCGTGACCCATTCGGGACGCTGTTCGCGTCCGGCATCGCCGCGATGGTCCTGTTCCAGCTCTTCGTCAACGTGGGCATGGTCATGGGCATCATGCCGATCACCGGTATCCCGCTGCCGTTCGTGACCCACGGTGGCGCGTCGCTGGTCAGCATCGCCATCGGCCTCGGCATCCTCCAGAGCATCAACGTCCGGCAGACGCGCGCCGAGTGGTGATTCCCCGCCAGCCGGACCTCGTAGCATCGGTTCGCCCGGCACGGGGGACTACGAACGTCGGGACCGGCCGCGTCGGTGACGGGGGAGTCGATCCTCCAGGCGATCGAGCTCCTCGTCGGTCTGCTCGGACTGACGGCCCTCGTCGCGCTCTCGGCTCGCGCGCTGCGGCTTCCCGACACCGTCGCGCTGGTCATCGCCGGCCTGGTGGTCGGCACGCTTGCGACAGGCGTCGCGGCCCCGGCGCTCGAAGTCCCGCACGAGCTCGTCCTCGCCGTCCTGCTGCCGGGCCTCGTCTTCGAAGCGGGGTACCGACTGCAACTCGGCTTGATCCGCCGCTGGATCAGCGGGCTGGCCCTGCTGGCGGTGCCGGGCGTCCTGATCTCGGCCGCCATCGTCGCCGCGATCCTCAGCACCTTTGCCGGCCTCCGACCCGAGCTTGCGTTCATCGCCGGGGCGATCGTGTCCGCGACCGATCCGGCCGCGGTCGTGTCCACGTTCAAGCGGCTCCCCGCGTCACGCCCGTTGGCCACGATCGTGGACGGCGAGAGCCTCCTCAACGACGGCACTGGGTTGGTGCTCTTCGCCATCGCAGTCGGTGCACTGACGACGCCACTGACCACCGGTGACGCCGCCATCGCCTTCCTCGGCGGGATCCTGCTCAGCGGCGTCGTCGGCCTGATCGCGGGCGTCATCGCGGCCGTCATCGTGCGCTACATCGACGACCCGCTCATCGAGCTCACGATCTCGGTTGTGCTCGCCTATGGCAGCTACCTCGTCGCTGACCGTCTCGGCTTGTCCGGCGTGCTGGCCACGGTGACCGCGGCGATCATCCTCGGGAACTTCGGAGGCCGCGTCCTCACGCCGAGCGGCGCCGACTCGATCGACACCGTGTGGGAGTTCTTCGCCTACCTGCTGACGGCGGTCGTCTTCCTGCTCATCGGCCTGGCGATCCCACCGGCGCGGATGCTTGGCGCCGTCTGGCCGATCGCATGGGCGATCGTCGGGATCCTGGTCGGCCGCGCGGTCATCGTGTACCTGCTGCTGGGGGGCACCTCACGACTCGCACCGCTCCCGGGGCTCGAGGCGCGGATGCCGATGCATGGCTCCACGTGTTGTTCTGGTCCGGGCTGCGTGGCGCGGTCGCCGTGGCCATGGCGCTGTCACTCCCGGAGACCGTCCCACAGCGAGAGCTCCTCCAGGAGATCACCTTCGGCGTGGTGCTGTTCACCCTGCTCGTCCAGGGCACGACGGTGGGCCGGCTGGTCCACCGCTCGGCCGCGTCGTCGGCGCCGCCGGAGGCGGCGGCGCCGGCAGAACGGTCAGCGCCGACGCAGTCGTCAACGCCGGCGGAATAGCCCTCGCCGCTCGGTCGCGTCGGCAGCCGCCGAGCGGCGACGACCGGCCGCCGCGCAGGATCGCGTCGATCTCGTCTCGATACGGCCGTCCGATCGGCATCCGATCGAGCCACTCGATGTACTCGAGGTCGCGCCGCGCCGATCTCACCGAGCGACCAGCCGGCATAGCGGCCGAAGTTCAGCACGCTGCCCGATGGGTTGCCCGGCGGGGTGCCTGCGGCGCCGGCGCCGTCGGCCGTCCGCATCGATGCGTCGTAGCCACTGCCGGTCGATGAACGGCCGCTCGACCAGTCGCGCGACACGGTCTCCGGCAGGTCGCGAGGCAGGCGTCGACGGATAGCCGCCGCCAGCGCCAGCGCCGGCCTCGGCCTCGGCCGTCCGCCGGTCAAGCGCCGCCTCGACGGCCCGCTGCCGATCGAACGCGGCCCGACGGCCAGGCTCGCCGATCAGCTCCCACGCCGCATTGAGCGCCGTCATCCGCGCCGCGGCCTCCGGTCCGCCGCCGACATCGGGGTGGTACTTGCGCGCGAGCCGCCGGTACGCGGCGGCGATGACCTCGTCCTCGGCCTCAGGGTCGACCTGGAGGGCCTTGTACGGATCGGCCGGAGGATCGGTCACGTGGTCGACCGGCCTGGGATTCCCGGGTGGACGTCAAGCCCAAGCCCGGCGATCGAGGCCGCGAGGGCATCGGGCGCGTCCGCGCTCAGGCGCCGGAACAGGTACCTGGTCACGTCGCGCAAGGCTGCCGCCACGGGCAGCGCGAGGATCGCTCCGAGCAGACCGCCCAGCGCCCCACCGATCACGATCGCGAACATCACGAGCGCCGGATGCATCTGGATGGCATCGCCCTGGATCTTCGGGACGAGGACGTTGTTCTCGACCTGCTGGACGAGCGTATAGAGGATGAGCGTGGCGATGACGGGTTCGAGGCCGGCCGTCGCGGCGAGCAGCACCGCCGGCACGGCCGAGATGATCGGCCCGATGATCGGCAGGAGCTCGAGGATGCCGGCGGTCACCGATAGCAGCACCGCATACCGCCCGAACACCGGGTCGACGAGACGACTCAGCACGATCAGGCCGATGAACGTGAAGATCCCCACGGTGACCCCGAGCACGAGTTGCGCGCGCACCCACTGCCCGAACAGGCGCCGCACGATCCGCAGCACCGCCCAGATGTCGAAGCGCCACGCGGCCGGAAGGCTCCTGATCGAATTGCTCGGTCAGCGACACCCGATCCTTGAGGATGTAGAAGACCCAGACCGGCAGGAGGATGTAGCCGAAGATGGCGCCCACGATGCTAGTGGCACCGGTCAGGATCGGCAGCAAGGCGCTCGGGTCGAAAGCTGGCGCGCCGCCTGTGCCGCCCTGGCCGACCGAGGCGATCACCGAGTCGATCCAGCCGCGGACGGCGTCGGGTATCGCGAACCGGTCGTAGATCTCCGGCAGCCGGTCGATCTGCGTCTGCAGCTGCTGGACCAGGCCGGGCAGGTCCCGGATGAACGACGCGATCTCGTTGATGAGCGGCGTGAGCGTCAGGTTCAGGAACTCCACGATCAGGACGATCGTGACGACGTACACCAGCAGGATCGCGAACGTCCGGCGCATGCCACGCTTCGCGAGCCAGCGGACCGGCGGATCGAGCAGGTACACGAGCAGGAGCCCGACGACGAACGGCCGGACGGCGTCGCGCGCCATCCACAGCAGGACCCCGACGAGGATCGCGGCCCCGATCAGCAGGGCGACGCGCGGCGACAGGGTCGCGAACCGCGGCGAGTGGGACGGCGACGCGGGGTCGACGAACGGGGGAGGGGGCAGTGCGGCGACCCAGCCGATCGACGGGTCGGACGTCGGGTGATCGGCTTCGTCGGAGCCCGGCAGATCGGCCTGCTCGGGGCTCGTCCGATCGGGCTCGTCCATCGTCCGGCAGACTAGCAGACGTGTCCGTTCCGACCGAGCCCGCCCCTCTCCCCGATCCTCCGGCCGATGCGGTGGCCGAACCGCGTCAGCGCTGGCGGCTCGTCGTCGCCCGTTCGGCGGATGCGCCGGCCGCGGGGCAGCGCGAGGTCGCGGACGGATGGACGGCCGCCCTCGAAGCCGCCGGGCTCCCGTTGGCGGGGGCCGACGGCGCACGGTCGCGAGCGCGCCTCTCGTTCGGCGCGCCACTGCCCGTCGGGATGATCGCCGAGCGTGAGCTCATCGATGTCGTCCTCGTCGAACGCTGGCCGGTCTGGCGTGTCCGAGACGCGCTGGTGGCGCATCTTCCCGAGGGCTGGCGCCTCGTCGACCTCTTCGACGTCTGGCTGGCCGGCCCGCCGCTGGCCGGTCAGGTCGTGGCCGCCGACTACCGGATCGAGCTCGAGACCTCGCCCGATCACACTCTCGTCGAGCGCGCGATCGCCGCCATGCTTGCGGCCGACGACCTGCTACGCGAACGCCGAAAAGGCGACCGGACCGTGGCCTACGACCTCCGGCCGTTGCTCGTGGACGTCGTCTTGGAGCCCGGCCCGCCGCCGATCATCCGCACCCGGACCCGCTTCCATCCCGAGCTCGGGACCGGCCGCCCGGAGGAGGTGCTCGCAGCCCTCGCGGATGGGGCCGGTGTCGCCATCACGGCCCGATCGATCGTCCGCGAGCGCGTGGTGCTCGCCGAGGATCTGTCCTGAGCGCGCGCTCGATTGACCGAGATCCCCGTTCGGCCGTACACTCCATCGTCCGTGCGCGGCCCTCGCCGCGCGCCCATCCCAAGTCCGACAGCCCGATCGCTACGCGCGTCGCCCGCCGTCGTCAAGAAGTCCTGAGGACCCATGTACGCAGTCATCGAAACAGGCGGGAAGCAATACCGCGTGGAGGTCGGCACCGAGCTCGAAGTCGAGCTGCTCGACGCTGAGCCCGGCAAGACCCTCACCGTCGGTCGCGTGCTGCTCGTCGCCGACGGCGACGAGGCGTCGATCGGTCGCCCCGTGGTCGATGGCGCGGCCGTCAGCGCCGAGGTCGTCCGCCAGGGTCGCGGCGAGAAGCTCATCGTGTTCAAGTACGGCCCGAAGACGCGGCGGCGCGTCAAGAAGGGGCACCGCCAGGAGCTGACGACGCTCCGCATCAGCGATATCACGCTGAACGGCAAGAGTGCCGCGAAGACCGCGGCGAAGGCCGAAACGGACGCCAAGACCGAGCGCCAGCGCCTCGAGGAGGCCGCGGCCGCTCAGGCGGCCAAGGACGCCGAGCTCGCGGCGAAGCTCGCAGCCGGCGCGAAGGCACCCGCCAAGAAGGCCGCTGCGAAGCCGAAGGCCGAGGCGAAGCCCGCTGCCGAGGCCAAGTCGGCGACAGCCGGCGCCGCCAAGACCGCCGCCAAGGCCGCGCCGGCGAAGAAGCCGGCGACACGCGCCAAGGCCGCAGGCAGCACGGCCGACGAGAAGCCCGCACCCAAGCCGCGCGCCGCCAAGCCGCGCACCACCAAGAAGGACGGATAGCGATGGCACACAAGAAGGCAGGCGGCAGCGTCAAGAACGGCCGCGACAGCGTCGGCCAGCGGCTCGGCGTGAAGATCGGCGATGGCCAGGCCGCCACGGCCGGCGCGATCATCGTCCGCCAGCGCGGCATGACGTTCGCATCGGGACCCGGCACCGGCCTGGCCAAGGATTACACCGTGTTCGCGACCGTGACCGGCACGGTCAGGTTCGAGCACGCCACCAAGACGAAGAAGCGCATCCGGGTCGAGGCGGCCGATACCGCCCCGACGAGCGCCTAGGCCGCGACTGCGGCCGGCGACCGGAATAGCCGGCGATCACCGGCGGGGCGATGGCCCTGCACGGAAGACGTCGGAGGAGAAGCACCCGTGAAGCCCGAGATCCATCCCAAGTATTACGAAGCGAAGGTCCACTGCGGCTCGTGCGGCCGCGAGTGGACGGTCGGCTCGACCCGACCCGAGCTGCGCGTCGACGTGTGCAGCAACTGCCACCCGTTCTTCACGGGCACGCAGAACATCATCGACACCGCCGGGCAGGTCGAGCGCTTCCAGAAGCGCCTGGAGCGGCAGGTCCGCAGCTAGCGCCTGGCTGACGCAGTCGAACGGCCGGCCCTCGGGCCGGCCGTTCCGATTCTGGAGACCCTGTCCCATACTTCTCTTTCGATCCATCGACCAGGTGACTAGGATGGGCCGCTCCGGCCTCGATCGGGCCGATTCGCTCGCGCGGTAGTCGCCCCGCCGATGAGGCGCAAGGGGACGGGCGGTCCTATGCGCCTCAGCGATGAAACGCAAGAAGAACACTGGTCAGGTGCGAACAGCCGCCGCGGAGCGAACGGTGTCGTGCCGTACGGACCCCCCGGGTACCGGTACCGTCGTCCGGAAGTCGGCCGTCCGCCCATGGCCGGTAGACTTGCGCGTGATGTCAGCACAACCGGCGCCGCTGGCGGCTGACCGCGGCCGCCGCGGCGGCCGCCCCTTGTTCGCCTACGGAGGCCAGGCCCTCCTCGAAGGCGTCCTCATGCGCGGTCGCAACGCGATCGCGGTCGCGCTGCGCCACCCGGACGGACGCATCGTCACCGCCACCGAGCGCCTCGATTCGCGCGTGCACACCACGCGCATCGCGAAGTGGCCGTTCGTGCGAGGCCTCGTCGTCCTGTACGAGACGCTCGTCATCGGCACCCGCTGGCTGATCCGCAGCGCGAACGTCCAGGCCGAGGAGGATGACGTCGAGCTCGGCAAGGGCACGATCGCCGTCACGCTGATCATCACGTTCGGCGTGGCGATCGCCATCTTCAGCCTGCTGCCGCTGTTCGTGTCGAGCGTCGCGACGTCGGGATCCAGCCAGGGCTGGGCGCAGCCGGCGCTCGAGGGGCTCATCCAGGTCGCGCTCTTCCTCGCCTACCTGACGTTCGTTTCGCGGACACCGGACATCTACCGCGTGTTCCAGTACCACGGCGCCGAGCACATGACGATCCATGCGCTCGAGGCGGGCGATCCGCTGACGGTCGACGATGTCCGCAAGTACCCGACCGCGCATCACCGCTGCGGCACCGAATTCCTGGTGATCCTGGTGCTCCTGTCGATCTTCGCGTTCTCGCTCGTCGGCAAGCAGGAACCGCTGGTCATGGTGGCGAGCCGGTTCATCGGCATCCCGGTGCTGGCGGCGGTCGGCTACGAGGTGCTCAAGCTCGGGGCGAAATTCCGCCACAACCGCTTGGTCAAGGCGATCATGTTCCCGGGCATCCTCGTCCAGATGATCACCACCAAGCGCCCGACCGACGACATGATCGAGGTCGCCATCTCCTCGATGGAGGAGGCGCTGGTGGCCGACGGCAACCCGATCCCCGAAGGTTCGACGGTCTTCGAGCGCCATCCGCTCGAGCTTCCCTCCAAGAACGACGCGCCCGAGGCCACCGAAGGCGTGGTGGCGGCGACCCCGGGTGAGCCGCCGGCGATGACATGAGCGACCTCGACGCGAAGCTGACCGAGATCGCCGCGCAGTACGACGACCTCCAGGCCCAGCTCGCGCGGCCGGAGGTCGTGTCAGACCCCAACGAGCTCCGCAGGCTCGGTCGAGAGCTTGCACGGCTGCAACCGACCGTCGACGCCTTCCGGACCCTGCAGGCGACCCGCGAGGAGCTGGCCGGCGCGCGCGAGCTCCGCGACGCCGGCGACGGTGACGACGAGATGCGGGCCATGGCGCGCGATGAGATCGGACAGCTCGAGGCCGACGAGGCGAGGCTGCTCGAGGAGCTCCATGTCCTGCTGCTCCCGCGCGATCCCAACGACGGGCGGGACGTGATCCTCGAGGTCCGCGCCGGGGCGGGCGGCGAGGAGGCTGCCCTGTTCGCGGCTGAGCTCCTGCGCATGTACACCCGCTATGCCGACAGGCACGGGTTCAAGCCGGAGATCCTGAGCCTCAACGAGACCGGCATCGATGGCGTCAAGGAGGCCATCGTCCAGCTCCGCGGCGATGGCGCGTACAGCCGGCTCAAGTTCGAAGGCGGGGTCCATCGCGTCCAGCGCATCCCCGCGACGGAGTCGAGCGGGCGCATCCACACCTCGACCGCCACGGTGGTGGTCATGCCGGAGGCAGATGAGGTCGAGGTCGACATCGACGAGGACAGGGACCTCCGCATCGAGGTGAAGCGTTCATCCGGGCCGGGCGGCCAGTCGGTCAACACGACCGACTCAGCGGTCCGTATCACCCACCTGCCGAGTGGCCTCGTGGTCGAGATCCAGGACGAGAAGAGCCAGCACAAGAACAAGGCCAAGGCGCTGTCGGTGCTCCGCTCGCGGCTGCTCGACCTCGAGATCCAGCGTCAGCGCGAGGCGGATTCGGCGACGCGCCGGTCGATGGTCGGGTCTGGCGATCGCAGCGACAAGGTCCGCACCTACAACTTCCCGCAGGACCGCGTCACGGACCATCGCATCCACAAGACCGTGCACAACCTGCCGGCGGTGATGGCCGGGGATATCGACGATCTCATCGACGCCCTGATCATGGCCGACCAGGCCGACCGGCTCGCAGACATCGGGAACGATGACGCAGCTTGAGACCGCGTCCGTCCGGTTCATGCCGGCGCGGGCCGTACCGGTCGTCAAAGCCACCGACCTCGGGTCGGTCCAGGTACTCAAGCACGGCAACCGCTACCTGCTGACGGACTCCTTCGGCGACATCCACCCCGACTCGCGCGGGCTCGGCCTCTACCACGGCGACACCCGCATCCTGGCCTGCTCGGTGCTACGCGTCGGCGGCAGCCGCCCGGTCCTCCTGCAGACCTCGGTCGGGGCCAACTATCGGGGCGGGATCCAGCTGACCAACCCATCGGCGGATCGGAACCCGGATGCCAAGGTCCACCCGACCGAGGGTCTCGTCGGCCGGACGATCGGGATCAGCCGCGAACGCCTGTTGGGCGCGGACGGCGTCTCCGAGCGCTTGAAGGTCGTCAACCACGCCGCCAACCCGGCCGCCGTCCCGGCCGACCTGGAGCTGGGCGCCGATGGCGCGGACATCTTCGAGGTCCGCGGCTATCCGCGTGAAGGACGTGGGCGGCTGCTGCCCGTCGCGGTGACCGATCGGCGCGCGACGTTCCGCTACATCGGACTGGACGGCGTCGAGCGGCTGACCCATATCGCCTTCTCCGAGCCGGCGGAGGTCGTCGAGCCGATCGACCACGCGCTGCCCGACGGCTCGAACACCGGCGCCGCTGTCCGGTTTCGCTGGACGCTGAGGATGGGACCCGGCGAGACCCGGGTGCTGAGTTGGACGATCTGGTCAACCGACCGAGCAGCCGCCGCCGATCCGGCGGACGAGCCGCGGAGCGCAGCCGACCAGGCAGCCCTGTTCCCGCCCGAACCACGCGTGTCACCGGACGAGGGTGCGGCGGCCTACCACGCCTGGCAGCGGGGCACGGCCTCGGTCGATAGCGACCACGAGCTGTTCAACCTCGTGATCAAGCGGTCGGTGTCGGACCTCCGCCTGCTGATCAACGAGGGCCCGGGCGAGGACCAGCGCTACGTGTCGGCCGGCGTGCCCTGGTTCACGACCCTGTTCGGACGCGACTCCGTGATCTCGGCGTTCCAGGCCCTCGCGTTCCGGCCGCAGATCGCAGTCGAGATCCTCGACGTGTTGGCCGCCTACCAGGCGACCCACGATGACCCCTTCCGCGACGCCGAGCCGGGCAAGATCCTGCATGAGCTGCGGACGGGCGAGATGGCACGCTCCGGGGAGCTGCCGCACACGCCCTACTACGGATCGGTCGACTCGACGCCGCTGTGGTTGATCCTGTTCGGTGCGACGTTCGACTGGACGGGCGACCGCGGGATGGTCGAGCGGCTGTGGCCCAACGCGCTCGCCGCGCTCGCCTGGATCGACACGTACGGCGATCGGGATGGCGATGGCTTCGTCGAGTACGAGCGGCGCTCCGAGCGCGGCCTCCTCAACCAGGGCTGGAAGGATTCGCGCGACGCTATCCGGGACCGGACCGGTCGCGAGGCCGAGGCGCCGATCGCGCTCGCCGAGGTCCAGGGCTACGTGTTCGATGCCAAGCGGCGCATGGCGCGTCTCTCCGCGCTGCGTGGCGACATCGCACTCGCAACCCGGCTCGACGCCGAAGCCGACCAGCTCGCCACGCGGTTCGAGGAGGCGTTCTGGATCGACGATCGGCGCTACTACGCCATGGCCCTCGACCGCGACAAGCGCCAGTCCGACGCGATCGCCAGCAACGCCGGGCATTGCCTGTGGTCGGGCATCGTGTCGCCGGACCGCGCCCGCGACGTCGTCGAGCAGCTGCTGCGCCCGGCCATGTTCTCCGGCTGGGGGATCCGCACGTATGCCGCCGACCAGCCCGGCTACAACCCGATCGGCTACCACACGGGCACGGTCTGGCCGCACGACGCGTCGATCATCGCCGCCGGCTTCAAGCGCTACGGCTTCGACGACGCGTCCAACCGGGTCGTCGGCCACATGATGGAGGCGGCGCAGGGGTTCCAGGACTATCGCCTGCCGGAGCTCTTCTGCGGGTTCGACCGAAGCGACGCCCACACGCCCGTGCCCTATCCCGTGGCCTGCTCGCCGCAGGCGTGGGCTGCCGGATCGTCCTTCCTGTTCCTCGAGACGATGCTGGGCCTGCGCGCCCACGCCGAGCGCAAGGAGCTCGAGCTTCTTCATCCGCACCTTCCCGACTGGCTCGGCAAGGTGACGCTCACGGATCTGCGGGTGGGAGACGCCTCGGTCGACCTGTTGTTCCATCGTTGGCGTGGCACGACGAGCGCCGAAGTCCTGCGCAAGGTCGGCGACGTCGCCGTCACCATCAGACTCTGACCCTCGCGCTGATGACGGCGACCCGCGCGCTCGTGGAGGCGGGCATCGAACGGCTTCGCGCCGCAGGGTCCGACACGCCGCGCCTGGACTCCGAGCTGCTGCTCGCGTTCGCGATCGGCGTCGACCGGACGGCAGTCGTGGCGCACGCCGATGCGCCAGTCGGGGTCGATGCGGAGACGCAGTACCTGTCGTTGCTGGCACGACGCGAGGCGGGCGAACCCGTGGCCTACCTGCGCGGCATCAAGGAGTTCCACGGGATTGTGCTGACGGTCGATCACCGTGCGCTGATCCCTCGTCCGGACACCGAGGTGCTCGTCGACCGCGGGCTCCTCGAGATCATGGCGGCGCTGACGGGCGGCGTGGATCGATCCGGACCCCTCGCTGTCGTCGATGTCGGCACCGGGAGCGGCGCGGTCGCGGTGGCCGTCGCAGTCGCCCTCCGGGCACGACGCGTCGCACCGACCGACGTGGCCATCACCGCCCTCGACGTGTCGAGTGACGCGCTCGACGTGGCGCGCGAGAACGCGGTCGCGCACGGCGTCGGTGATCGCATCGAGTTCGTCACGGCCGATCTGCTGCCCCACGACGCGCGCACGCGACCATTCGACGTCGTCCTCGCCAACCTGCCGTACGTGCGGTCGGGTGAGCTGGATGCGCTCGCGGGCAAGCCCGTCAGCACGACCTTCGAGCCGAGACTTGCCCTGGACGGCGGCCCTGACGGTCTGGCCGTCATCGACCGCCTGCTGGACCAGTTGCCGTGGGGGCTCGCGAACGATGGGGTCGCGCTGCTCGAGATCGGCGCCGATCAGGCGGCCGCGATCGCGGCCAGTGCCGACGACCGGCTGCCCGGCTGGACATGCGAGATCGTGCCCGACCTGGCCGGACTCCCTCGGGTCGCCGTGCTCCGGCCGGCAGCGGCATGAGCGTGGCTGTGGCCGGTCCATCGCTGCTGCCGGTGTCCCTGCCGACGACGCCCGATCCCGTGCTGCCGATCCGCCTCATCGCGCTCGACATCGACGGCACGATCATCGGTGACGATCAAGAGGTCGCCGAACGGACGGTGCGCTCGGTCCGCGCCGCCATGGACCGTGATGTCGCCGTGTCGCTGGTGACCGGGCGGATGGTGTCGTCGGCGATGCGATTCGCCACCGACCTGGGCCTGACCGGCCCGATCGTCGGCTACCAGGGCGGGCTCATCCGGGCCATGCCGCTGCCCGAGACGCGCCGGCTCGGCAAGCTGCTCCTCCACACGCCGCTCCCTGCCGAGGCTGCGAGGAGCATCCTGGCCTGGACACGGGCCCGCGGTCTGGACCCGCATGTCAACCACCTGGAGCGCTTCATCCTGCGCGCCGACGACCCGCGCGCGGACGACTACTCGGCGTTCATGGGCGCCCGCGCGGAGCTCGTGCCGGACCTGCTCGAGGCGATCGACCATCCAGTCACCAAGATCCTCGCTGTCGGCGAGCCACCGGTGCCGGTCGATGTCGCGCCGCTCGCTCGTGCCGAGTTCGCCGGGCGCGCCGATGTCACGATCTCGCACCCACGCTTCCTCGAGTTCGTGGCGCCGGGCGTGTCGAAGGGTCGCGCCGTCCGGTTCCTCGCCCGGCGGCTGCGGATCCCGCTCGGGGCGACGCTCGCGATCGGCGACCAGTGGAACGACCTGGAGATGATCGCCGAGGTCGGTCACGGGACGGCGATGCCCAGCGCACCGCCGGAGGTTCGCGCCGCCGCCCGGTACGTAGCGCCACCGCTCGAGGACGACGGCGCGGCGCGCATGATCGAGGATCTCGTGCTGGCTTCTCCCGACGACATCGTGGCCAACGCCGCTCGGCTCGAGCGCGCTGCACGGGACGCCGCCCCATGACGGCACGCGTCGCTCGCCGACGACGCCGCCGGGCGAGGCGCCGCAGCCGAGGTCCTGCGTGACGGCGGCGTGGTCGCCCTGCCGACCGACACGGTCTACGGCATCGCAGTGGCCGTCTCGACCCCTGGTGGCGTCGAGCGCCTGTTCGCGATCAAGGGGCGGCCACCAGACAAGGCGATCATGTTGCTGTTGGACGACGCCGCACAGGCCGCGCGAGCCGGTCAGATGACGCCGGCCGCAGCCGCGCTGGCTGCCGCGGCCTGGCCGGGCGGGCTCAGCATCGTGGTCCCGCAGCGCCCCGACGTTCCGTGGCCGGCGGTGCTCACTGGCGGCTCGGCGACCATCGGTCTGCGCGTGCCCGCCCACGACGCTCCGCGCGCGCTGGCGCGCGAGGTCGGACCGCTACCGACCACGTCTGCGAACGTGTCGGGTCTGCCCGAGGCGATCGATGCAGCCGCGATCAAAGAGCAGCTCGGGACCGCGGTCGACCTGATCCTTGATGGTGGCCCGGCGCATGGCGGTCCCGCGTCGACCGTCGTCGACTGCACCGATGCCAGGCCGGTCATCCTCCGGGTGGGCGCGATGCCGGTCGAGGAGGTCATCGCCATCCTCGATCGTGCCGGGGTGGAACACGACCTCGGTCGCGGACCGGCGTAGCCGCCTCCTATCCGTTCCGGCCCCGCGCGTCGACGGGCCACGTCCCCACCAGGTCGCCGTCCTTGACGACGAGGAAGGAATCGACCTGGTTCACGACCGGGCAGATGTGGTTCGGGATGACCGTGACGACCCGCCCCACCTCGGGCATCGCTGCCCCGTTCGTGACCTCGACGGTCCCGTGATAGTCGGCGACGCGGGCGACCACGGCACCACCGAGTTCGGGGATCTCGCCGTGACCAGACACGTAGGCCGCAACATCCTTTCCGAGGATCTTGCCCCCTGCATCGACCACGAACCGCCGCTCCGCATCGTTCGCGCTGACGACCCGCGTCGCCACGAACGCCGCGACCGCATCGGGCTGGATCGAGCCCAGGGCGACCTGCCACCGATCGCCGAACACGTAGGTGCCCGGACGCTCCTCCGTGACGACGCCGCGCGCCGACTCGACGGCGGTCGGGGTCGACCCGGCGCTGACGACGCTCGGCTCGATGCCGGCGGCGCGTAGAGCGCCCGCCGCCGCTCCCAGCGAGCGGACTTCGTCATCGGCAGCGACCAGGCGAGCGTCGGGACCGGCATAGCCGTGACCGCCGTGGGTGAACACCCCGATCACGTGGAGACCGAGGTCCGTCGCGGCCCGTGCCACCTCACCGGCAGAGCCTGGCGCCACGCCGCTCCGCCGGCCGCCCGAATCGATCTCGATCATGACCGCCACGGCCCCGCGCGCAGATCCGAGTGCGTCCGCTACCGCGCGGGCGCCGATCGCCGAGTCGATGCCGATCCGCAACCGGCTCCGGCCTGCGAGCTCCCGTAGTCGAGTCGCCTTCGGCCCAAGCGGCACCAAGGGGTATGCGATGAACAGGTCGTCCAGGCCGGCATCGGCGAAGACCTCGGCCTCGCCGATGGTGCCGACGGTCATTCCCACGGCGCCGGCCGCGAGCTGACGACGACCCACCTCGATGCTCTTGTGGGTCTTGGCGTGCGGTCGGAGAAGGACGCCCCGGTCGGCCATCGTGCTCGCCATGCGGGCGATCGCGGCGTCCATGCGATCGAGATCGATGACAACGGCCGGCGTGTCGATCGCGGCGAGCGCCGCACGTGATAGCCGTGGGGGAACGATCGGCGCCGTGGACATCAGCGGCAGGGACCTCCTCGGTCGGGGTGACGTTCGTGGGAAGATACCCCGAGCGTGGCGCCGGACGAGCTGTGCCGCCGGTCGGGGGGCGCACGCGGGCAGGAAGGAGCCGGCATGACGATGTCCCAGCCGCGCAGCCTCGCGCTCGAGTCGATCGAGGAGGTCGACCCGGATCTGTGGGAGGCCATGCAAGGCGAGCGGCGCCGGCAGCACGACAACATCGAGCTCATCGCCAGCGAGAACTACGTCTCCGCCGCAGTCATGGAGGCCCAGGGCAGCTGGCTGACCAACAAGTACGCGGAAGGCCTGCCGGGCAAGCGCTACTACGGCGGCTGCGAGTTCGTCGATGTCGCCGAGATCCTGGCCCAGAAGCGCGCGCTCGCCCTCTACCCGGGCGCGGAACACGTGAACGTGCAGCCCCACTCCGGCGCACAGGCCAACATGGCCGCCTACTTCAGCGTGCTCGAGCCAGGCGATCGGATCCTCGGGATGAACCTGGCGCATGGCGGGCATCTGACGCACGGCATGAAGCTCAACTTCAGCGGCAAGCTGTATGAGGTCCACGCCTACGGCGTCCGCCAGGAAGACGAGCGCATCGACTACGACGCGATGGAGGCGCAGGCGCGAGACGTTCGCCCGAAGCTAATCGTCGGTGGTGCGAGCGCCTACCCGCGGCTGTTCGACTTCGAGCGCATGGCGGAGATCGCGCACGGCGTCGGGGCGCTGCTGTTCGTGGACATGGCGCACATCGCCGGCCTCGTGGCGGCCGGCGTCCACCCGAGCCCGTTCCCGCACGCGGACATCGTCACGACGACCACCCACAAAACGCTGCGCGGACCACGCGGTGGGATGATCTTCTCCCGTGATGAGCTCCCGGATGGCATCGACCCCGCCCGGTTCCCGGCGTTGAAGAGCGCGCTCGGCGCGGCGATCGACAAGACCGTGTTCCCGGGGGTCCAGGGCGGCCCGTTGATGCAGGTCATCGCCGGCAAGGCCGTTGCGTTGAAGCTGGCAGCGGAGGAGCCGTTCCGCGACGATCAGCGACGGACCGTCCGCAATGCCGCGGTCCTCGCCGAGACGCTCGCCGGCGAGGGGGCACGGGTCGTGTCGGGTGGCACCGACAACCACCTGATGCTGGTCGACGTGACGCCGCTCGGTGTCACCGGCAAGGAGGCCGAGCACCTGCTCGACGAGATCGGGATCACGGTCAACAAGAACGGCATCCCATTCGACCCGCTGCCGCCCAACACGGCGTCAGGCATCCGGCTGGGCACGCCGGCCACGACGTCCCGTGGATTCGGCGAGGACGAGATGCGCAGCGTGGGCCGGATCATCATCGAGGCGATCCGGTCGCGCGACGACGATACGGTGCAGCGACGGCTCGCCCGCGAGGTTTCCGAGATCGTCGCGCGGTTCCCTGTCCCGGGCCTGACGCCAGCGTGACCAACACGAAGCGGGCCGTGCCGAGGTGACCTTCATCGAGGGGGTCGGCGAGAGCGTCGGCCCGAGCCTCGCGGTCTTCGTGATCGCCGCGGTCATCGCCCTGCTGTTGACCCCGCTCGTCTGGCGCACCGTCCGGCGGATGGGCATCGTCGACCGGCCGAACCCACGTCGCGTGAACACGCGCCCGATCCCACGAGCCGGTGGGATCGCGATCGCCGCCGCATTCCTGGGCGTCTCGGTGCCGTTCGTGCTCCTCAACGGCCTCACTCACTGGGTTCCGATCCCGCTCAACATCGAGCCGCGCGACCTCGTCGCGTTGTTCGGGGGCGGGCTGACCGCGGCGATCATCGGTGCGCTCGACGACCTCTACGACCTACGCGCTCGTTGGCAGCTGCTCGGTCAGGTGGGGCTCGCGCTGCTCGCGGTCGCGCTGGGGATCGGGATCACGGTGGTGAACAACCCCATCGGAACCGGGGTCATCCCGTTCACCGCTCCGTTCTCGCTGGGGTTCACGGTGTTCTGGATCGTCGGGATGATCAACAGCATCAACTGGATCGACGGGCTCGACGGGTTGAGCACCGGGATCGCCTTGATCGCGTCGATCACATTGGGTCTGATCAGCCTCACCACCCAGGTGAGCCAGCCGCTCATCGCCGTCCTGTGCTTCGCCCTCGCCGGGGCCCTGGCCGGGTTCCTTCGGTGGAACTTCCACCCCGCCAGGATCTTTACCGGCACGACCGGGGTGCAGTTCGTCGGCTACACGCTGGCGGTCCTGGCGATCCTGGGCTCCGCCAAGGTCGCCGTCGCGCTGCTGGTGCTCGGCGTGCCCATCATCGATACGTTCTGGATCATCGTGGGGCGCCTGTCCCACGGCCGGTCCCCGTTCGCGCCGGACCGATCGCACATCCACCATCGCCTGCTCGACCTCGGCCTGTCGCATCGCGCCACGGTGCTCGTCATCTATGCGATCTGTGCGGTGCTCGGGGTCCTGGCCCTGCTCGTCCAGGAAGTCACGCAGGCGTACGCGTTCATCAGCATCTTCATCGTGTCGGGGCTCATCCTGTTCGGCCCGACGCGCGGGGCATTCCGGCGGCCCGAGGAGCTCGAGGCGGAGGCGTACGAACCTCGCGTGGACACGTCGCGGGGCGGCGCCTAGCGGGCGGCGCGCGCACGCAACGCCGCATGTCGATGTCCAGGCTGCGGCGGCGCGAGCCGGTGCTAGCCGGTGCTAGCATCGCAGCGGTCCCATGCCCATCGACCTGCCTGTCGTCATCCTCATCGCGATCGTGGCGCTGTTCGTCGCCTCGACCGTTGCGCAGCGCGCTGGTGCCCACGCCGACCGCGTCGCCGGCCGTCGCCGGATCGCCGGTTCGGACCGGCGAGGGTCGATCGGGGCCGTCGTCGACCTGCTCGATCAGTCGGTCGCGGCCTACACGATCAGAACGCGGCTCGGCCTGTCCACGCTGACCCGCCCGGAACGGCGCGCCGAGGCACAGCGGGCAGCGGCGATCGCCCAGGCCGAGGAGATCCGCCGGCTCAGGAGTGGTCCGCCGTCGCCCATCGCGCCGAAGCGGATCGTCGTCGCGGGTAGCGGCTCGCGAACAGGCGGTGCGGGTGCCAGGTTGCCTGCCAGATCGACCGTCTCGGTCGAGCTCATGGCCGCAGGATTGGGGTTGGCCGTGGTCGTCGGGATCGTCATCGGCATCTGGCCCCGAGAGCGGGGCGAAGTGGCCGGGACGACCGGCGTGCCGGCGGTCACGGAGGCGCCGAGCACCGTTCCGTCACCCAGCGGATCCGGCTCGCCGGAGGCGTCCGGGACCTGAGCGTCGCTGGCGACTCCGGACGCGCAGTCTGCTACACTTTCGGCGCCTTGAGGGGTCGTCGATGATCGAGCCCGGCCGGGGTGGGGCGTACATCGTCCTCTTCTCGGAGATCGGGATCTCACTCCTGATCACGACCCTGCTCGGGGTGCTCGTCGGCTATTGGGTCGACCAACAGCTCGGGACGATCCCGATCTTCGTACTCATCGGTTTCTTCGTCGGCGCCGGAGCAGGCGCGCTGACGACCTACAGACTGGTCATGAGGTTCCTCAAGTCGACAGAATGAGGTCGGGCTGGCCGACCGACGGCAGGAAGCGAGCGCGGCGGAACGCCGCGCTCCTGTCTGTGGAGCGGAGGAAGTTTGTCGAGCGAGCAGGTCGTCCCCCAGGACCCTGAGGCCCAGCCGGCGCCGCGACGGCGTGGGCTGTCCACACGCTGGCTCGTGCTGATCGGCCTGGTGATCGTCGGGAACATCGTCGCGTTCATCCTCGTCCCGCCATTCCCGCGAGATGGCGCGCCGGGCGAAGCCTGTGCGTTCCCGGTCTGCTTCATCAACGGCACACTCGAGTTCCCGGCGCCGCACACGGTCATCGGCCCACATGCCCCGGCCGACCAGCTCGTGACCTTCACGCCGAGCATCAGCTCCACGATCCTCACGATGTGGATCGTCATGGCGGTCGTGCTCGTCGTCGTGATCCTGATGACGCGAGGTCGTCAGCTCCTGCCGGGGCGGGCGCAGAATGCCTTCGAGTTCCTTTACGAATTCATGGGCGACTTCGGGGTCAGCATCGCAGGCGCGGCATCCCGCCCGTACATCCCGCTCTTCATCGCGTTCTTCATCCTCATCCTGTTCTCCAACTGGAGCGGACTCATCCCGCCGGTCGGCCGGATCGAGCAACTCCGCGCCCCCACGAGCGACGTGAACATCACGATCGGGCTAGCGCTCGTGAGCTTCCTGTACTTCGAGTTCCAGGGATTCCGCCGGCTGGGAGTCCGCGGCTACCTGGGCAAGTTCTTCCCGCTCGGCGAGTTCCGGAACGGCATCGCGGCTGGCGGCATCGCCCTCTTCGTCGGCCTGGTCGAGCTCATGCTCGAGTTCGTCAAGCCCGTCACGCTCTCGATGCGACTCTTCGGCAACATCTACGGCGGCGAAGTCGCGCTCGGCGTGATCACGGCCCTGACCATCGCCTTCATCCCCGTGGCGTTGCTCGGGCTGGAGGTCATGCTCAATGCCATCCAGGCTTTGATCTTCTCCGTCCTGACCCTCATCTTCATCACCCTCGCGATCGAGAGCCACGAACATGAGGAGGGGCACGTCGCCGACGAGGCGATCGACGCCATCGATGGCGAGGGTCAGCAGCTCCAGCCGGCCCACTGACGGGCCTACCACCCACGGTCCCAACAACGTTCCCGGCCGACAGAGCCGGGCAGTAGGAGGAAGTCACGACATGGATTACTTCGGCGCCGGACTCGCCGCCCTCGGGGTGATCGGCCCGGGTATCGGGGTCGGCATCATCGGCGGCCTCTCCGCCCAGGCGATCGGTCGCAATCCTGACGCTGCGGGCCAGATCCGCGGCATCGCGATCATCCTCGCGGCGTTCGCCGAGGGCCTCGGCGTGCTCGCGATCGTGGTCGGCTTGCTGGCGATCTTCATCCAGCCCGCGTAGCCCTTCCGGCAGGGAGAGACCATCGTGGATGTCCTCGCCGTCGCGTCCGAAGTCGGTCGCGCGGCCGCTCAGCTGACCACGGAGGAAGGTGAGGCCGTCGCGCTGTTCCAGGTCAACCTGTTTTGGGTGATCGTCAGCGCGCTGAACTTCATCGTCTTCTTCGTGATCATCTGGACGTTCGCGTTCAAACCCGTCTCGACGATGCTCGAGGATCGGCGCCAGCGGATCGAGCAGGGTTTGAAGGACGCCGAGCAGGCCCGCCGCGACCGCGAGAATGCCGAGGCGGAACGCGTCTCGACGCTCGCGGAAGCCCGCAAGGAGGCGAACGACATCCTGACGCGAGCCCAGAAGGTCGCCCAGGAGACGCGGGACGCCGATCTCGCCGCGACCCGTGCGGAGCTCGAGCGGATCCGTGAACGGGCGGCGGGTGAGATCGATGCAGAGAAGCAACGCGCCATCGCGGAACTGCGCGGCGAGGTCGCCGACCTCGCCCTGGCCGCCGCCGGGCGCGTGCTCGGCGAATCGCTGACTGACGATCGGCAGCGCAGGCTGGTGCGTGAGTTCCTTGCCTCGGCCGACACCATGGACGCCAAGAACTGATGGCCCGCCGCAGCAGTGGCGCGCGCCGCTACGCGGAAGCCGCGTTCGAGGTGGCTATGCGCGACGGGACACTCGAGCGCTGGCGCTCGGAGCTCGACCTCGCGGCCGGGCTCGCCGGCGACCGGCGTGCGGTGGCCATCCTGTCCAACCCGGCCATCGCCGTCGAGAGACGTGCCGCCGTGCTTCGCGATCTCCTCACGGATCGCGTATCGCAGCCGGTCCTGAACCTGGTCCAGTTGATGCTCCGCCGCGGCCGCATCGACGAGCTGCCGCGCGTCGCCAGCGAATACCGGCGCCTCGACGACGAGCGGCAGGGCATCGTCCACGCCACCGTCACTTCGGCCGCCGAGTTGACACAGGACGAGATCCGCGAACTCACCGCTCGATTGGAGCGGACCACCGGCGGTCGTATCGCGCTCGAGGTCGAGGTCGATCCCAACCTGCTGGGCGGCCTCGTCGTGCGCGTCGGCGATCGCATGATCGACGCCAGCGTCCGCGGTCGCCTCGAGCGGCTGCGGAACCAGCTCCTTGCGGGCGCCCTCTAGGAGATCCGAAGCCATGGCCATCCGTTCCGACGAGATCACCAGCATCATCAAGTCCGCGATCGACTCGTTCGACTCCGACGTCGAGACGCGTAGCGTCGGCACGGTCGTCGAGGTCGGCGACGGCATCGCCCAGATCTACGGGCTCGATGGCGCGCTGGCGTCTGAGATGCTCGAATTCCCCGACGGGGTGATGGGCCTCGCCCTCAACCTCGAGGAAGAGACCGTCGGCGCGGTCATCCTCGGCGATCCCTCGAAGATCAAAGAAGGCGACACCGTCAAGACCACCGGTCGTGTGGTGGAGGTCCCGGTCGGGGCCGCTCTGCTGGGTCGCGTCGTCGATCCGCTCGGTCAGCCCATCGACGACAAGGGGCCGATCAAGTCGACTGCGACCCGACCGGTCGAGCGGATCGCCCCGGGCGTGATCGTCCGCAAGTCGGTCGATACGCCGGTCCAGACCGGCATCAAGGCGATCGACGCACTCATCCCCATCGGGCGTGGGCAGCGCGAGTTGATCATCGGCGACCGCCAGACCGGCAAGACCGCCATCGCGATCGACACGATCATCAACCAGAAGGGCAAGGGCCTCGTCTGCATCTATGTCGCAGTCGGCCAGAAGCTCTCGACGGTCGCGAACACCGTGGCCGTGCTCGAGCAGCACGGCGCGATGGAGCACACGATCGTCGTCGTTGCGGGCGCGGAGGATCCGGCTCCACTCCAGTACCTCGCGCCCTATTCCGGCGTCGCCATGGGCGAGGAAGTCATGGAGAACGGTGTCGAGGTCGGCGACCAGGGCCTCGTGAAGGACGCGCTGTGCGTCTACGACGACCTCTCGAAGCACGCCTGGGCATACCGCGAGATGGCACTACTGCTCCGTCGTCCGCCGGGCCGCGAGGCCTACCCCGGTGACGTCTTCTATCTTCACAGCCGCCTGCTCGAGCGCGCGGCGCGCCTCAACGACGACAACGGCGGCGGGTCGCTCACCGCACTGCCGATCATCGAGACGCAGGCAGGCGACGTGTCGGCGTACATCCCGACCAACGTCATCTCGATCACGGACGGCCAGATCTTCCTGGAGACCGACCTGTTCAATGCCGGCCAGCGGCCCGCGCTGAACATCGGCATCTCGGTGTCGCGTGTCGGTTCCGCCGCGCAGACCAAGGCCATGAAGAAGGTGGCGGCGCCGCTCAAGCTCGACCTCGCGCAGTACCGCGCGCTGGCCGCCTTCGCCCAGTTCGCGTCCGATCTCGACAAGGCGACCCGCGACCAGCTGACCCGCGGGGAGAAGCTGTCCGAGATCACAAAGCAGCCGCAGTTCCAGCCGCTCCCGGTCGAGAAGCAGGTCGCGATCCTGTACGTCGCCACGACCGGCAAGCTCGATGACGTCCCGACGCCGCGCGTCAAGGAGTTCGAGACCCAGTTCTATCGCTTCCTCGAGACCGAGAAGCCCGACATCCTCAAGGAGCTCGGCGACACGAAGGCCATGACCGACGAGCTCGCGAAGGCCCTCGACGACGCCGTCGAGCGCTTCCGCGTCGAAGTCTTCGGGATGGACGCCGCCAAGCCCGCAGCTACAAAGGCGGAGGCACCGCCCCCAGCATCCATCTCGAGCACCCCGTCTCCGACAGCGGCCGCAGCCGACGCGGTCAACCCAGACGCTGTGGCGGACCCGGACGACGCCCAGGCCGCCGCACCGGACGCGACCGGCGCCGGCGAGACCGCAGCGACGGACGACACCGAGAAATGACTGCGTGCGGCCGGTCTGACGGTCCAGGGCAAGGCGGAGCCGAGCACGTGAGCGAGCGTAGCCCGAGCTACGTGAGCGAGCGCGCGCAGGCGACAACGCCGCCATGGGCCGAGCAGACCAGCCGCCGGGAACCACGGATTGGCTAGCCAACGCGACATTCGGCGCCGGATAGGCGCCGTACGTAACATCAAGCAGATCACGCGGGCGATGCAGTTCGTCGCTGCGTCGAAGCTGAAGCGCGCCCAGGACGCAACGCTCGCGGCGCGGCCGTACAGCGAGATGATCGACGAGGTCCTGGCCGACCTCGCGACCGTGCTGAGCGGCGAGGACCATCCCCTCCTTGCCGAACATGAGGGCGCCAAGCGCTTGATCATCCTGATCACCACGGACCGCGGTCTGGCGGGACCCCTCAACACCAACACGATCCGGTTCGCCGCACGGGAGATCACCGAGAAGCCGGGCGACCTCGCCGTGGTCACGGTCGGCCGCAAGGGCCGCGACTCCATGCGCCGCGCCGGCGTGCCGCTCGAGGCCCACTTCGCGGGATTCGGCGATCGGCCCACATTCGCCGACGTGATCCCGCTCGCGCGCCTGATCACCGACGACTTCCTCGAAGGCAAGTTCGGGATCGTCGACATCATCTACAGCCGCTTCGTGACGACGCTCACGCAGAAGGCCGAGATGGATCGACTGCTGCCGATCGAGCCCTCCGAGGACACGGAAGGCATTCCCGGCAACCAGTTCATCTTCGAGCCGGATGCGAGTACCGTGCTGCAGCAACTGCTACCGCGTTACGTGGCGACGCGCATTTTTCAGGCCGTCCTGGAGGCCAAAGCCAGCGAGGAGTCGAGCCGGATGGTCGCGATGAAGAACGCGACCGAGAACGCCGAGGAGCTCATCGAGGACCTGACGCTCTCGTACAACAAGGTCCGTCAATCCAACATCACCCGCGAGATGATCGAGATCGCGTCGGGCGCAAACGCCCGCTGACGCGCTACAGGAGGCGATCCCACCCATGGCCAGCGCCGCATCGACCGCCACCGGTCGGGTCATCCAGATCACCGGCCCGGTGGTCGACATCGAGTTCCCAGCCGGCAAGCTGCCGAGCATCTTCAACGCGGTCGAGATCGAGCGCGAGGGAAAGGATTCGCTCGTCTGCGAGGTCCAGCAGCACCTCGGCAACAACTGGGTCCGCTCGGTCGCGATGACCACGACGGACGGTCTCGCGCGCGGCATCCCGGTCCGTGACACGGGTGCGCCGATCACCGTGCCCGTCGGCGAGCCGACGCTCGGTCGCGTGTTCGACGTCCTCGGCCGGCCGATCGACAACAAGGGCCCGGTCAAGGCGGAGCGGATGCTGCCCATCCATCGCGACGCGCCGGCGTTCGACGAGCAGTCGACCGATGTCGAGGTGTTCGAGACCGGCCTCAAGATCATCGACCTCATCTGCCCGTTCAAGAAGGGCGGAAAGGTTGGCATCTTCGGCGGCGCCGGGGTCGGCAAGACGGTCATCATCCAGGAGCTGATCCGGAACGTCGCCCAGGAGCACGCCGGGGTGTCGGTGTTCGCCGGTGTGGGCGAACGCAGCCGCGAGGGCAACGACCTCATCCACGAGATGACCGAGTCGGGCGTCCTCGAGAAGACGGCCTTCGCGTTCGGTCAGATGAACGAGCCACCCGGTGCCCGCCAGCGCGTGGCCCTGACCGGCCTCACGATGGCCGAGTACTTCCGTGACGAAGAGGGCCGCGACGTCCTCCTCTTCATCGACAACATCTTCCGGTTCACACAGGCGGGCTCGGAGGTGTCGGCGCTGCTCGGCCGGATGCCATCCGCGGTCGGCTACCAGCCGAACCTCGCAACCGAGATGGCCGGGCTCCAGGAGCGAATCACGTCGACGAAGAAGGGCTCGATCACGTCCCTCCAGGCGGTGTTCGTCCCGGCGGACGACTACACCGACCCCGCCCCGGCCACGACGTTCGCCCACCTCGACTCGACGATCCGCCTCGAGCGCTCGATCGCCGAGCTCGGCATCTACCCGGCGGTCGACCCGCTGACCTCGACCTCGCGCGTCCTCGACCCCAACGTCGTCGGCCAGGAGCACTACGAGGTCGCCCAGGAGACCAAGCGCGTACTGCAGCGATATCGCGACCTGCAGGACATCATCGCGATCCTCGGCATCGACGAACTGTCCGAGGACGACAAGGCGACCGTCGCGCGCGCTCGACGCCTGCAGCGGTTCGCCAGCCAGCCGTTCTTCGTCGCCGAGGTGTTCACCGGGCGATCGGGCGCCTACGTGTCGATCAAGGACTCGGTCGCGTCGTTCAAGGAGATCCTCGACGGCAAGACCGATACCCTGCCGGAGCAGGCCTTCTTCCTGGCCGGCACCGTCGAAGACGTTCGAAAGAACGCCGAGAAGCTCGCTTCCTGATGCCGATCCAGCTCGAGATAGTCACGCCCGAACGACTGGCGTATTCAGACACGGTCGACTCCGTCCAGCTGCCCGGCTCGGAGGGCGAGCTCGGTGTCCTGCCCCACCATGCGCCGCTGGTGTCGACGCTCGGGGTCGGCGAGCTGCGGATCCGCAAGGGCGGCTCGGAGGAGTCGTTCGCCATCGTCGGCGGGTTTCTCCAGGTCCGCCCAGACCGGGTCGTGGTGATGGCGGAGACCGCCGACATGGCCAGCGAGATCGACCTCGAGAAGGCGCAAGAGGCGCGGCGCGAGGCCGAGAAGGCGCTCGAGACGGGTTATCAGGAAGGTGCTGACCTGGCTATGGCCCGAGCCGCCCTGCAGCAGGCGCTCCTCCGCATCCGCGTCGCGGAACGCCGCCACCGCGAGGGTCCGCGGCATCGGCCGTAGGGCGGCGATCGTTGGCTGATGCAAAGCCGTTCCACTGGGAGTACGTGCCCGAGCCGGTGACGCGGGAGGTCTTCCGGATCGAGGGCGGCCGGGCATTGTCAGGGTCCGTGGCGATCAGCGGCGCCAAGAACGCAGCGCTCAAGATGCTCGCCGCCGCCACCCTGACGGGCGAGCGTTGCCGGATCACCAACGTGCCCGAGATCGAGGACGTGAGGGTCATGACCCAGACCCTCATCGAGCTCGGTGTCGTCGTCGACCATCCAGCGGAAAACGTGTACGAGGTCGCCGCCGGCGACGTCGAGTGGCAGTTCGTGCCGCTGGAAGCGGCCGCCAAGATGCGCGCGTCATTCATGCTGCTAGGCCCGCTGCTGGCCCGCTTCGGCCGGGTGATCATCAGCAACCCGGGCGGGGACCGGATCGGGCGACGGCCGGTCAACCTGCACGTCGACGCGATGCGAGCGCTCGGGGCCGAGATCGAGTACCGCAACGGCTACTACTTCGCCACCGCCCCGGGGCGCCTGCGCGGCTCCGAGGTCCGTTTCCCGTTCGTGTCGGTGATGGGCACGGAGAACGCGATGCTGGCCGCGACCCTGGCGGATGGGCACACGATCCTCCGGCCGGCGGCGCAGGAGCCCGAGGTCGACGATCTCATCGCCTTCCTGCAGAAGATGGGCGCCGAGATCCAGCGGACCTATCCGGACACCATCGAGGTCCAGGGCAAGCGCCGGCTACGGGGTGCCGAGCACCGTGTGATCCCCGATCGCATCGAGGCCGGCACGTTCATCGTCGCCGGCGCCGTGACCGGCGGCCACATCACGCTGACCAGCGCTCCGTGCGAGCACCTCGGCGCGTTCGTCGACGCCGTCGGACGAGCCGGCGTGGACGTCGTCTGCGGGACCGATACGATCGAGGTCAACGGGACCGCTCTTGACGGTCCGGGGTTCCGCGCGGTCGACATCAAGACCGGTCCGTACCCCGGTCTGGCGACCGACCTCCAGCCGCCGACATCGGTCCTGCTCACCCAGGCGCAAGGTGCGTCGCATGTCGACGAGACGATCTTCGAGGACCGCCTCGAATGGATGTCCGAGTTGCGCCGGATGGGCGCGGACATCGATATCGTCGACCCCCACCGCGCCGTCATCACCGGCCGGACACCGCTGCGCGGTGCCGAGGTCGAGATCGGCGACCTGCGCGCCGGCGCGTCGCTGATCCTCGCCGCGCTCGCGGCAGAGGGCAGCACCGTGATCCGTGGCGCACACCACGTTCACCGGGGCTATGAGAACATCGAAGGCAAGTTCCTGGAGCTCGGCGCCAGGATCGAGCGCCTCGCAGAAGGGAACGACGTCTCCACCCCATGAAGATCGGTATCGACCTCGGCACGGCCAACGTGCTCGTGTACGTCAAGGGCAAGGGCATCGTCATCACCGAACCGTCGGTCGTGGCCGTGTCGGACGACAACCGGATCGTCGCCGTGGGCGAGGAGGCCCGCGAGATGATCGGGCGGACGCCAGGCAATATCCAGGCCATCCGGCCGATGAAGGACGGCGTCATCGCCGACTACGTGATAACAGAGGCGATGCTCCGGTTCTTCATCGCCAAGGCGACGAAGGGGCGGATCGGATTCAGCCGCCCCGAGGTGATGATCAGCGTGCCGGCCGGGGTGACGTCGGTCGAGAAGCGCGCCGTGCGCGACGCCGCGCTCAAGGCGGGTGCCAAGGACGCCTATCTGATCGAGGAGCCGCTCGCCGCCGCGATCGGGGCGAACGTGCCGATCAGTGGACCGTCCGGGAACATGATCATCGACATCGGCGGCGGGACCAGCGAGATCGCGGTCATCTGCCTTGGCGGGATCGTCGTGTCGCACTCGCTGCGGGTCGGCGGCAACAAGTTCGACGAGGCGATCGCGACCTATATCCGCAAGAAGTACAACCTGATGATCGGCGAGCGCACGGCCGAAGAGGTCAAGATGCAGATCGGGACCGCGCTCCCGCTCGAACGCGAGCTCACGATGGAGGTCCGCGGCCGCGACCTCATCGCGGGCCTGCCGCGGACGATCCCGATCACCTCGTCGGAGGTGATGGAAGCCATCGAGCAGCCCCTTCAGCAGCTGGTCGCCGCCGTGCGGTCAGTCCTCGAGCAGACGCCCCCGGAGTTGTCCTCGGACATCATCGACAAGGGTATGGTGATGTCGGGTGGCGGCGCGCTGCTGCGCAACATCGACAAGCTGCTGACGCAGGTTACCGGCGTGCCGTGCCATGTCGCCGAGAACTCGCTCGACTGCGTGGCGCTCGGGACCGGCCTCGCCCTGGAGCACTTCGACTTCTTCAAGAAGTCCCTGGTGCAGCAGATCTGACAATGATCTCGCGCGGGGACGGCGACTCCGCGCCGACGCCGGGGCCGCGTGCCTTCATCGATCTCCATTGCCACACGTCGGCGTCCTTCGACAGCGTGGCCAGCCCGGCAAAGGTGATGCGGGCTGCCGTCAATCGCGGCCTGACGCACCTGATCGTCACGGACCACGACAGGATCGATGGCGCGCTGCGGATGCGCGACGCTGCCCCGCATGGGCTGACGATCATCGTCGGCTCCGAGATCCGGACGAACGACGGGGATCTCATCGCGGCGTTCCTCCAGCGACCGATCACGCCTGGCATGTCCGCCACTGACACGATCATGGCGATCCGCGACCAGGGCGGGCTCGTCGGGATCCCCCATCCGTTCGATCGATTCCGCGGCTCACTCCTGCGGGATGCCCGCATGGAGGCGATCGCACCACTCGTCGACTGGGTGGAGGCGCACAACGCGCGCCTCCTCGGCGGCGGCAACGAGCGCGCTGCCGCGTTCGCCGCGGAGCACGGTCGGCCGGGCGTGGCGGCATCGGACGCGCACACCGTGCTCGAGATCGGCGTCGCGTACACGGTGCTCGACGGCGACCCGTCCACACCGGCCGGGATGCTCGACGCGCTGCCCACAGCCAGGCTCGTGACCGGTCGCGCGAGCCTCGCCGTGCGCCTGTGGACGCCGATCGCAAAAGGCATCCAGCGATTGCTCGGCAACGGCCGAACATCGTCGGGCGCCGAGGCATGACGGAGGGACGGCAGGACCATCGACCGATGGTTGGTGGGACCGGCGAGACCGTAGTCTCCGGGTCGATGGAGGCGACACCCGCGATCCCACCGCGCACGGCCGCGAAAGGCGCGGCTGCGTCGCCACGACCGTCACCCGACGAGCTCGCAACGCCCAGTGTGAACGAGGCCGACATCGAGGGGATGTCGCTCGCGCGGCGGCTCCGTCAGCCGCGCACGATCCTGTCGATCGCGGTCCCCATCATCGTCATCGCGGTCTTCGTCTCGATCAACGGCGCCCAGCTCTCGAAGGTGCCAAGCCTCGTGCTCGGGGCCAACCCGTTGCTGGTCCTCGCCGCGTTCCTGATCTTCTACGTCGGGTTCCCGCTGCGCGGCCTTCGCTGGGCGACCCTGCTGCGCGGCACCGGCCAGCATGTTTCGACCAAGGACTCCACCGAGATCATCTTCCTATCCTGGCTCGTGAATTGCGTGGTGCCAGCCAAGCTGGGCGACGTCTATCGCGCCTACCTGCTCAAGATCAACAGCACGGCGTCGCTGTCGCGGACGTTCGGGACCGTCTTCATCGAGCGCGTCCTGGACCTCGGCGCGATCGCCATCCTCGGCCTCGCCGCCGGGTACTGGAGCTTCCGAAGCGGCCTGCCGCCGGCCATCCAGTTGGTCTTCGGGATCGGCGTGGTGGTCGTCATCGCGCTCGCGTTCGGGCTCTTCACGATGCGCAACTTCGGACGCCAGATCATCGTCGCCCTGCCCCTCCCGCACCAGATCCTCGAGCTGTACGACCGGTTCGAGGAGGGGGTGTTCGGGGCGCTCGTCGCACGCCACTTGCCGCGGCTGGGTCTCATGACCGGCTTGATCTGGATGACCGAGGCGCTGCGGCTGTTCCTGATCGTCCAGGCGCTCGGGTTCGCCGATGTGTCACTGGGGTTGTCGGGCGCCGTGTTCGTGGCGCTCATCGGCTCGCTGTTGACGGCAGTGCCGCTCAGCCCGGCCGGTCTCGGGATCGTCGAGGCCGGTGTGGTCGGCGTCCTCCACGTCGCCTACGGCGTGCCGCTGCCAGAGGCGACGGCCATCGCCCTCCTCGACCGCGTGATCAGCGTGTTCTCGATCATCGTCTTCGGCTCCGTCGCCTATGCGGTCTCCGCCAAGCCGCGGGGCATGGGACGGATCGAAGGCCCGGCGGACCCCTCCGCGGCATCGACGCCGGCGTGACGTCCGCGCCGGCCGGGTCCGAGCCGCTCGCGACGCGCGGCGGTGGACCGACACGCCTTTGTCACCCCATTTCAACGACGTTACAGAGCGACCTTGCGGCAGGGGGCGTACTTTCGTACCAGGTGCTGCGCGTCGGTCGACCTCATCCGACCGTCGACGACCCCACCCTTCCCTCCCGCTCCAGCAGCCTGCCGCCGCGTGGCCGCCCGGTACCAACGGGTGATACAGGCGTGCTGCCGCCCTCCGCATCATCGTGGCATCGAGGCACCGGACGAGCGGGATCCGACCGCACGCGGCACGCCCGTAGGAGCGCCCAGGCAGCATGACCACGCAAAACGGCCGAGCGTTCAACGAATGGCTTCGAGCCCAGCTCAAAGCCAAGAAGATGTCGCAGCGGCAATTGGCACAGCAGTCGGGAGTCGATCACTCGACGATCTCCCGCTTGATCCGCGGTGACCGCATGCCGTCGCTCGGCACGGCCACCAAGCTCGCGCGCGGCCTTCGGGAGCTGCGCGACGATGCCGACACGCCGCAGTACCTGGGTCTCGTCGCCTCCGGGTCGACCAACCCGACCGCTCGCGTCGAGTACGCGCTTCGCTCCGACGATCTCTTGTCGGAGCCGCAGGTGCGCCAGATCATGGAGTACTACCTCGCGGTGCGGATGCGCCGCTTCGGTCGCGCATTCCCTGGCGGCGGGTCCACCGGGACCGGCACCTCGGGCGAGCGCAGCAACGAACGCGATCGGCCGATGGGCGCCGCCATGGGCGGTCGCCCGATCGCGACTGGTCGCGTGGGTGGTCTCGGTCCGACCGGTCAGGTCGGCGTGACCGCCGTCAGCACCGTCCGATCCGTCTCACGAGGACCAGGCCGGAACCCCGGCCGCTTCTAGCGTATCTCAGGGCACGACCCGGATCGCCCTCCACCGTCCGGGTCTCGGGGACAGCGAACGCCGGCGTCTGGGGCGCCGGCGTTCGCATGTTCGGCGGTCAGTTCGGCGGGGCGTACACCGAGATCCAGCGACCCGGCGCGGCCTCGAACCGGTCCAGGAGAGGCCCCCATCGTGCGCCGCCCGCGTCGGGGGTGACGGACGCTTCCGCCGACCCGCCGCACGCAGCACCGTTCGCCTCTCGGAAGAGGTCGTCACAGAGCAGCACGAGGCCGTACGTGTCGCCCGACCAGGACCCCGGAGCGAGCCCGCGCGGCACCTCGCCGTGATAGGCGCGTCCCAACCTGGATAGCGGATAGACCATCGCCTCGGTCGACTTGAAATCCGGCAGCGACAAGAGGAGTACGGTGTGATCGCGGTCGACGCCTCCGCCATCAAGGGCGGCGTTGACGCGCGCTGCCGCCACCGTGGCCGACGGGAAGCCACCGTCGGGATGGGCCGCCGGCGGCAGGTGCGTCAGGTTCCACGCGACCAGGGCGATGATCAGCACGCCCGCGGCAGCCGGCCCGATCGGGGCCCGGAGCTCTCGAACGAGCGCGGCTGCCCCGAGGCCGACCAGGACGAAGACCATCGGATCGGCGAACGCGTGGTAGTGGTCGTTGGGCAGGCCGCGAACTACCGCGGCGAGGCTAGGCGCCGCGACCGTCAGGAAGACGATCGACCATAGGAGCCCCACCCCGAACCAGCGCACAACGAACCGCTCCCGGTCGTCGCTCGCCCGCCAGCGCCAGGCCACGATCGCGATCACCACAACCGTCGCGAGCGCGGCTGCGACGAACCCGTCGATGATCAGGGCGGTCAGCGGCCAACTGACAACGCGCAACAGCACGATGCCGAACCGGACCGGGATCGCGGTCTCTGCGCCGGATCGACCACCCCCCAGGTAGTCGGTCGCCGCACGCAGCTCGGAGAAGTCGGTCGTGAGCTCGTTGATGACCAGCGGGGCGTAGGCGGCGGCAAGGATCACCAGGATGCCGACAGGTATCCACCCGAGCGACCGCCGGCGGGCATCGGCCACGAGCGGCGCGGCGACGATGGGGAGGAGCGCCAACCCCAGGACGTGGCATTGCATCGTGACGGCCGTCCCCGCCGCAGCGACGAGCCACCAGCGTCGGTCGCCACCGGACCACGCGCGCCAGGAGGCTGCCAACGCCGTCGCGCTCGAGAGCGCGATAAGGTTCGGGTTCCAGATGAACGTCGATTTGTCGATCGCGAGCTGCCGACGTTGCCATGGCGAGACCGGCGACCAGTCCCGCAACGGAGCCACCGACCGACCTCGCAAGCCACCACACGACGCCGACCGCGACGATCCCTGCCAGCGCGATGACGGCCACCACGGCGAGCGGCGAGTCGCCGCCCGTGAGGGCCGCCGCCGGCGACAGCAGGTAGTAGTACCAGGCCCCGTGGTGGACATCGCCGATCGAGGTGGGCGGCCCGAGCAACGGGACGACGCCCTCGCGCACCAGGGTCCGCAGCACGAGCATGTCGTGGCCCTGGTCGCCGTCCCAGGTCCCGCGGGTCGCCAGGTCCGGCAAGCGGAGGGCCGCCGCAAGGAGGAGGAGCGCGGGCAGCGCCAACCTGTCCATGGTCGCGACGCGCCGATCGATCATGCCGGGGCCATCCGGCCGCGGGCACTCCCGGCGAGCTGGAACGCGGCTCTGGGCAACGGCCGCAGTGGCTTGCCGGCCCACAACGCCCGCGCACGCTGCATGTTCACCTTGTCGTAGCCGACGTCCATCCCTGGTGTCTCGAGGATGTAGGTCGCCCTGCTCAGCCGCGGATGGCGCAGCACGTGGGCCAGGCCGGCTGCCGGGATCCGGCCGGCCCCGAGGTGTTCGTGGCGATCGGTGCGTGACCCGAACGCCGAGCGCGTGTCATTGAGATGGATGAGCACCAGCCGATCAAGGCCGATGCGCGTATCGAACCCGTCGACGAACGCGTCGATGGCGTTCGGATCGCCGACATCGATGCCGGCGCCCCAGGCGTGCGCCAGGTCGAGGCAGAAGGCCACGGCGCTACCCTCGATCCCGCGCGCGGACAGTCGATCTGCGATCGTCGCGAGCTCATCGAGCGACGTCCCGAGGCCGCCTCCACCCCCGACCGAGTTCTCGAGGACGAGTGTCGCCGTCGATCCCCGTTCACCGGCGCGTGCGAGGACAGCTTCGATCCCATCTACCAGCCGCCCGACCCCAGCCGCCACGCCGGTGCCCCGGTGCGAACCGATGTGGACGTTGACGTAGCGCGCCCCGAACGCCGGGGCGCCGCCGAGCTCCCCGGCCAGCATCGTCACCGACCGCTCGAACGTCGTCGAGTCCGGCCCAGGCAGGTTCACCAGGTACGAGGCATGGATCGCGACAGGCTGGATGTCGAGTTCGGCCGCCCGTTCGCGAAACCTGGCCAGCTGTGGAGACGGCTCGCTCCGGCGGCGCCAGGCCGTGGGGTTATCGCTGAAGATCTGGATCGCACTCGCGCCGATCGTCCGAGCCCGATCGATCGCTTTCGTCATGCCCGGCGCGAGCGGCAGATGCGCGCCGAGCCGTCGTCCGTCGGGCAGCATCCGGCGGTCAGCGCCGCCGGCCGTTGCTCTTGTCGTGTCCCTTCGTGTATTCGCCGCCCACGATCGGCTCGATCATGCCCAGGTCGCCGTCACGGCGCGCATAGAGGATCGCGACGCGTTCGGTCTCCGCGTTGACGAACACGAAGAACTGGTGCCCAAGCTCCTCCATCGCCGCGACAGCGTCCTCCTCGAACATCGGCTCGATCGCGAAGCGCTTGGTCTTGACGATTCGTCGCTCGTGGCCGGGCTCCGCCGTCCCATCGGCGAGGTCACGGAGGATGCGCTTCTCCTCCTCCGGCCGCGCCCGCAGCCGTGGCTTTTCCTTGTAGTCGACGGCCTGTCGCTCGACCTTGTCGACCACGTCGTCGAGCGCCGCCTGGTAGCTGATCCCCACCGCATGACTGCGCAGCGTGCGTCCATCGATGACCAGCGTGACTTCCGCGATATGGGCGTCTGACGCGCTGCGATGCATCTCGTTCGAGAACTCGACGATCGCATCCGTGCGGTCGTCGAGCAGCCGTTCGAGCCGATGGAGCTTGCGCTCCGCGTAGTTGCGGACTCGGTCGGGGACCTCGACGTTCTTGCCCTTCACGATGGTCCGCATGCATCACCTCCGGGCTCTCGGGTCGTGGTCCGAGTATAGCCGCGGGGTCCCGGAGGCTCGCTCTCATCGCTCCCGCGCGACCGTGATCGCGGACACGCCCAAGGCACCAGCACCCTCCAGCGCGGTCGCGCACGCGGCGAGCGTCGAGCCGGTTGTCACGACGTCATCGACGAGCAGTACCCAGCAGTCGCGCACGATCGTCTCGGCGCTCGGGTCGACGACGAAAGCGTCCCGGACATTCCTGGCACGATCCCGACGGTCGAGATCGAACTGGGCGGTCGTCGCACGAGCCCGGTTCAGGACGGGCGCGAACGGAAGTCCGAGATCCTCAGCGGCGTGACGGGCGATCAGTTCGGCCTGGTCGTACCCGCGCTGGCGTTCGCGAGCGCGATGGACCGGCACGTGCATGACCATCTCCGCACCGACGCCGACGGCTGCCCATCGGCGAGCTACTGCCCGTCCGAGCGGTTCGGCGAGCCGCTGCTCTCCCTGGTACTTGATGGCGTGGAGCGCGGCGCGCACGACCCCATGGAACGGGGCGCACCAGTCGAGCTGCAGCAACGGTTCGGGCACATCGCCGGGCAACCCGATGGCCACGCCCGCCGGGCTTGCCAGTCGCGCATCGAGCGCCGGCACGCAGCCCGCGCAGATCGGCCGCCCTTCGGCGCCGCAGCCGACGCAGGTCGCAGGCAGCGCCACATCGAGTGCGCGGGACGCCGCATGTCGAAGGATCCCGCCCACGGTGGCCATCCTCAGCGCTCGACTACGTCGCGGGACATCAGCCAGACGCCGGACAGCGGGCCGCCCGGGTTGCGGAGCCAGCGGCGGATCTCGGTCGCTCGGGCAGGTAATGCCGTGTCGAAGGTCGACGCAAACCGCGCAAGGACTGCCCGATTCTCGGCGGACCCATAGGCGACGACGACGCGCCCGACCTGTGCGGCATCCCAGCCTCGCGCTTCCCGCGCCGCGTCTGGGACCACTCGCAGCTTTCGCGCGAGTGACACGAGCATCGCCTGCAGATCGGTGAAGCGTGACTTGACCTCGATGATCAGCAGCGTCCTGGTCGCGGGATGCCACCCCAGGATGTCCACCGAACCTCGATCGCCGAAGACGTTGAAGGTGAACTCGACCTCGACCTCCCACCTGTATCTGCGCAAGACGTCGACGACGATCTCGACGAGGGCAGCGTGCGCGGCATCGACCAGACGGTCGCCAAGGCCGCCTTGATATCGGAGGTCGACGACGAGCGACGCCCCGATCGATGCCGCGATCCGGTCAAGGGTGCCGACCGTCATGCCGGTCAGGTCGCCTCGCTCGGCACGGGAATACACCGACTGGCTGATTCCCGTGCGTCGCGCCACCGCGGCCTGGGTCAGCTCGAGATGTCGGCGAACTGCACGCAAGACCCGGCCGAATTCGAAGCGCATCCATCGCTAGGAGCATGGCGATCGGCGCTCACCTGGCATGTACCCGAGGCTCTCCTTACGATTGATCGCTCAGGCGACTGCGCGGCGCTCCAAAAGGGCGGATTGCTTGCGCCTCATTCGTGACACGGATGAGGAGCAAGCAGATGAGCGATATACGCGCCTCGCAAGTCGCCTCACCGATGAATTGCAAGCGATGGCCCGGCCCGGCCTCATCTGATCTCGACGAGATCCCCCACTTGCGTCCCGGATGCCTCGATCGACCCGACCGGGAGCTCCAGCACGCCGTGCGCGCCACGGACGAACGGCACGAGCCCCGTCCACGCTCGCAGCGCGTGATAGAGCGCGACGACCGGCCGCGTCCCCTCCGCATCAGGCCGACCGAGGAACACCGCGTCGATCGGGAAGCGCATGAACATCATGTGGATACCGTTCGAGTCGGGCAGCCACAGCGCTGCGCCCGGCGCGAGCGACGGTCGGCCCATGAGGCCCATGAACTTCGCCCAGAGCGACGCGCCCGACTCGACATCAGCAGCGAGCTGACTCGAGCGAGTGCGGTTACGCGCGGCGGTCACCGGGCGGTCGCCCGGGCCCGGATCAGGTATTGCCGAGGTTCAGGACGATCAGGATGATCGCCGGCCCAAGGATGACGATGAACAGCGACGGGAAGATGCACCCGACGAGCGGGAACAGCATCTTGATCGGTGCCTTGGCCGCTTGCTCCTCCGCTCGCTGGCGGCGCTCGATGCGGAGCTGCTCTGACTGGACCTGGAGCACCTTCGACACCGACACGCCGAGCTGCTCGGCCTGGATGATCGCGCCGATGAAGTTGGTGAGCGGGCCGACCTCGGTGCGGGGCACGATGTCTCGTAGCGCATCGCGGCGAGCCTTGCCGACCCGAACCTCGGCCAGCGCCCGGCGGAACTCGTCGGACAGCGGACCCTTGAGCTTCTCGACGACCTTAGCCAGCGCCGCGTCGAAGCCGAGGCCGGCGCGGACGGAGATCGTGAGGAGGTCGAGCGTGTCCGGGATCATCAGGAGGATGGCCTTCTGGCGCTTCTTGACGCGCCCGCCCAGCCAGAACTCCGGGATCGTGTAGCCGAATAGTCCGCCGACGATCCCGAGCAGGTACCCGATCGGGAACGGGAAGCCGAGGACGCCGATCACGCCGAACAGGACGGCGAACAGCACAGCACCCACGATCGCACCGACGGCCTTCACGCCGAGCCAGTCGGCGACGCGCAGGTCGCCGGGGTTGCCGGCGAGGGCCAGGCGCTTCTCGGTGCGCTCGGTGAACGACGATGAAGCCGCGCGGGACATCCGCCCCGACAGGCCGGCCACCAGCGGGCGCAACGTCCGCTCGATGAAGGGCTGTTGGAGCTCCAGTTCCTCGAGGTTCTTGGCCTGCATCGTCCCGAGCTGGGTCAGCCGGGCCTGTACCGGGTCCACCGGCGAGCCGCCGGCCAGGCCGATGACGATGAGCAGGATCGCGCCGGCCGCGAGGGCGGCGACGACGATCGGCATCAGTTCGCTCATCGACTAGACCTCGATGTCCACGATGCGCCGGATCATCATGAAGCCGAGGAACATCATGAAACCACCGAAGAACAGGATGATCACGCCCGCCGGGAGGCCGGCGATGGACGGCGGATTGGCGAACATCGGGTCCATGAACCCGGGCGCGGCGACGAACAGGAAGCCGGCCAGCGCGATCGGCAGGAAGCCGACGACGTAGCCTGACAGCCGCTGCTGCGCCGTCAGCGTCCGGATCTCGCCCTTGATGCGGATCCGCTCGCGGATCGTGTACGAGATCGAGTCGAGGATCTCGGCGAGGTTCCCGCCGACCGTGTGCTGGATCGAGATCGCAGTGGCCATCAGCTCGAGGTCGTCGGAGCGCACGCGCCGGACCATGTTCTCGAGGGCCTGCTCGAATGGCAGGCCGAGGTTGACCTCGCGGATGACGCGGCTGAACTCGGTCGAGATCGGTGGGCGGGACTCGCGCACGACGAGCTCGATGGCCTGCAGGAACGAGGAGCCCGCCCGCAGCGCGTTGGCGATCAGCGTGATCGTGTCCGGTAGCTGCTTGTTGAAGGCGTTCAGACGGCCACCCTTGCGCCGGTTCAGCCAGAAGCGCGGAAGCAGGAACCCGATGAGTGCGCCGATGAGCAAGGCGACCGGGGAACCGAGCGCCGGAAGGAAGAAGCTGAGGATGAACATCAGGACCGGGACGCCGACGATCGACCCGAGCCAGATGAACAGATACTCGGACGGCTTGAGGCGCAGGTCGGCACGCGCCAGCTCTCGCGAGAGATTGGCGCCGAAGTCGCGGCCCTCGACGACCTTGTTCAGGTTGGCGATCGCCTGGCTCTGGGCGATCAGGTCGCTGAGCGGGCCCTGCCCGGTCGAGGCAGTCTTGGCGCCGTCGCCCCGCCCTGACGCGTAGCGCTCCAGCCGGTCGGAGATGCCCGAGTTGCCAGAGCTGGCGATGCCGAACGCGATAAGGATGACCGCGAGCGCGGCGACTGCCGCGACAGCGATCGTCATGGCATCCACGATGTGTTCCTCCGCCTCAGTACGTGAAGCCGAAGAGACCGGGCGGCAGGTTGATGCCCATGATCTCGAACTTCTCGACGAACTTGGGCCGGATCCCGGTCGGCTTGAGCCGTCCCTGGATCTTGCCCTCGACGACGCCGGTCTGCTCGAAGACGAACACGTCCTGCATGACGATGACGTCGCCCTCCATGCCCTGGACCTCGGTGATGTTGACGATCTTCCGGGTCCCGTCCTTGAGGCGGCTCTGCTGGACGATGAGGTCGACCGCGGAGGCGACCTGCTCACGGATGGCGCGCAGTGGCAGGTCGACACCGGCCATCAGCACCATCGTCTCGAGGCGGGAGAGCATGTCGCGCGGCGAGTTGGCGTGGCCGGTCGACATCGAGCCGTCGTGGCCCGTGTTCATGGCCTGGAGCATGTCCAGCGCCTCGCCCGAGCGGCACTCGCCGACGATGATGCGATCGGGGCGCATGCGCAGGGCGTTGCGCACGAGCTCGCGGATCGGGATCGCACCCTTGCCCTCGATGTTGGGCGGTCGCGACTCGAGCGTCACGACGTGCTCCTGGCGGAGCTGCAGCTCGGCGGCGTCCTCGATCGTGACGATCCGCTCGTCGTTCGGGATGAACGACGAGAGCACGTTGAGGATGGTCGTCTTGCCGGAGCCCGTGCCGCCGGACACGAAGATGTTCAGCCGTGCCTCCACGCATGCCCGCAGGAAGTCGAACATGTCTGCGGTCGCCGTGCCGAACCGGATGAGATCGTCGACGGTGAAGGGGGACGCCGAGAACTTCCGGATCGTGACGACGGGGCCGACCAGCGACAGCGGCGGGATGATGGCGTTGACGCGGGATCCGTCGGTCAGACGAGCGTCGACCATCGGCGACGACTCGTCGACGCGCCGACCGATCGGGGCGATGATGCGGTCGATGATGCGCATGACGTGGTCATCGTTCTGGAACACCACGTTCGTCAGCTCGAGCTTGCCCGATCGTTCGATGTAGACCTGGCGCGGCCCGTTGACCATGACTTCCGTGATCGACTCGTCGCGCAGCAGCGGCTCGAGCGGGCCGAGACCGATGATCTCGTCCGTGATCTGCTCGAGCATCCGGACGCGCTCGGCGCGGGTCAGCGCGAGGCCTTCCTCGTCGATGACCTTGCCGAAGATCTCCTCGATCTGGCGGCGGACCTCGACCTGATTCGACAGGTCGAGCTTCGGATCCAGGTCCTGGATGACCCGGTTCTGGATCCGGAACTTCACGTCCCGGAAGGACTCCCGCACCGGCGCCTGCGTCTGGAGACGCGGCATGGTCGGGATCGTCGGCGGCCCGCCGGCAGGCGCCGGCACGTTCGAGACCGGCGACCCAGCCGCCGGCGCATCGCCGCCGCTGCCCGGTCGAGCACTCTCGATCCGCTTCAACAGGGACATGACCTACACCCCTTCTTGCCCAACGGGCCGGATTTGAACGGCCTGATGCGTCACGGCGATCAGCGCCATGCGAACAACGACTTCTTCTGCGCGGCCTTGCGATCCGTCTCGGCGGCGGGCGCGACCTGCGCTCTCTCGCCGACGACCGTCCGCGCCAACCTGAGGATGTCCTGGGAGACCTGGGCCTCCCGATTGCTGAGGAAGAACGGTACGCCCCGATTGAGGGCATAGACCACGCTGCGTCCGTCGCTCACGATCGTCTCGTCGACCTTGCGCCCGATCGAGTGCTCGACGTCCGTTACACGGATGCCCAAAGCCGAGTCGGCTCGGTTCAGGATAAGACGAACCTTGCCGCCGTCGTAGCCGAGTTGGTCGGCGACCTCAAGGAACAGCCGCATGTTCTTGATGCTCGTGATCTCGAGGCTCAGCATCGTCAGGATGGTATCGGCCGAGTCCAGGATCGCGAGCGTCGTGTCGTTGAAGAACGCGGTGCAGTCCACCACGACGAGCTCGTGCGTCAGGCGCAGCGCCTCGATGACCCGCTTCACGCCGACCGGCGTGATCAGCTCGGCCATCTCCGGGCTGGGCGGTGCGAGCAGGACGCGGATCCCGGCGGAGTGGTTGATCACGAACGTGTCGATGGACTCGACCTCGTGGCCTGCCTGTTCGAGCTCGGGGACGAGATCGGCGATCGACTTGTTCTTCGGATTCAGGTTCAGGAGCACGCCGACGTCGCCGAACTGGAACGACCCGTCGACCAGGACGACCTTCTTGCCGAGCTCGGTCGCTGCGGCGACGGCGAGGTTGACTGCCACGGTCGTCCGTCCGACGCCGCCCTTCGGACTGAAGACGGCGACCACTTGCCCTGGGTCGCCGCTCGGGGTGAGGCTCGTGCCGCCGGCCCCGCCGCTCGCCTCCGCGGCGACGATGGCCATGCGCGACATCTTCTCGCGCTCGCGGACGTAGACCTGACGGATCGAAGCGGTCAGCTCATCGCTGCTGAACGGTTTGACCAGGAACTCCCGTGCGCCCGCCAGCATCGACCGGCGCAGGTAATCCGCTTCGCCCTGGACCGACATCATGATCACCGACGCCGTGGGAACGGCGCGCGCCATCTCCTCGGTCGTCGCGATGCCGTCCATGTCCGGCATGTTGATGTCCATCAGCACGACGTCCGGGGTCAGCGACGACGCCAGCTTGAGGGCTTCGGCCCCGGACGCGGCCGCACCCACGACGTCGATGTCGCCTTCGAAGCCGAGGAGCTTCGAGAGGTGGTCGCGCGTCTCCGGGATGTCGTCGACGATCAGGACACGGATCTGGTCGGCCATCTGAGGGTCTGGCTCTCGTCCTATCTCTCTTGTGACGCCCGACGGGCGCGGGACCGGCTGGTCCATCGCGCCCGTCGCGCAGGGTCTTGGTCGCCGGCAAGCGCCGGTCGACGAGTGGTCTATCGCGCCTGCGCGGGCAGGACGGTTTCGATGAGCTCCGGCGGGAGGACGCCGTAGCGGTCGACAAGTGACTTGAGGATGATGCCGGTCGTCGGATCCGGCAGCGGCGCCGGGTCGATCGGCTGACCCGTCAACGGGTCGAGGAAGTCATCGGCGGATCGGAGGATCAGCGAGATCTCGCCGTCCATCTGGGCGAACTTGATGACCTCAGCCTGCTGGGCTTCGACCGACAGGGCGACGATCTCCTGCTGGCCTGTCAGCGCGGTCCCGGTCTCAGCCTGGGCGGGCGGCTGGCCCTCCTGGCCCTGGGCCTGGGCGGGCGGTGGCGGGAGCAGCGTGCCGAGCACCTGCATGCCCTGGAGCAGCAGCTTGACGCTCGTGCCGTTGATGCCCGAGACGACGGTGAATGTGTCGTCCTGCGGGTTGGTCGTGATCACGGGGAACTTGTCGGCGCGGATGCCGACGACCATGTCGACGTAGTCGCCTGTCTTGATGACCGTGCCGACGCCTGTGACCTGGTCCACCTGGACCGTGATCGCCCGCTTGCCCGGTGGGACCCGGATGTCGAGGATCTGGCCTGCCTGGCCGCCGGTCAAGGTCTTGGCGGTGATCGCCGCGCCGGTCACGACCGGTTCGCGGACGGTCTTGCCGAGGACCTGGGAGACGTCGCCGAATGCGTCAACGTCGCGCCCAGCAAGCGGCTTGTCAACGACCGTCACCTGATCGGCCGTGATCCGCGCCCCAAGGGCGATGTCCTTCGTCGCGATGACCGTGGCCGCCGTGGTCGGGACTTCGAGGCGTGCTGCCGGTCCGCCACCGCCGCTGCAGGAAGATCACCGCGACGAACGCGACGATCGCCAGGAAGACCCCGACGAGCAAGACCAAGCGATTAGAACGCTTCAAGAGACCTCTCCCCGAGTGGGTGGTGTGACAGGTGGCACCACTGTAGCATCGTGAAAGAGGCGCGCGACTATACCAATGGGCTAGGACCCCGTGGTAGGAAACGGCAGGAATCGCTGCGCGTTGCAAGGTCGGCTGCAAGGTTGGCGCCGACACGGAGAAGGCCCGCCGGACGGCTGTCCGACGGGCCCCTGCAAGGACGAGATCGAGCGCTTAGACCGCGTTGCCGATGACGCTGAGCTTGTCGCTGATCTGGCTTCCCAGATAGATGAGAGCGACGATCGCGATGACCGCGATCAACGCCAGGATGAGTGCGTATTCGGCCAGGCCCTGTCCGTCCTCGTCCCCACGGAGCCGCTCCACGAGGGAGGCGACACGAGTCGTCATTGAGTTCACCTCCTTTCCATGAAGGTGCCGTCAACGTACGTACCGACGGCCCGATGTCAATAGCCCCGTAGGGCCACTGCGGGCGTCAGCGCAACGGAGACGAAGAGACCGCCGTGTCGTAACCGACGCGGCGGTCCCCCTTCGATATCGGCGGTTCGGTTAGACCGAGTTGCCGACGGTGCTCAGGATCTTGCTGACCTGGCCGCCCAGGAAGATGAGGGCGATGATCGCGATGATCGCGATGAGGGCGAGGATCAGCGCGTATTCCGCCAGACCCTGACCGTCCTCATCTCGATGGATGATCTCCATGACGCGAAGATAAAGTGAGTTCATCAGAGGGTTACCTCCTTTCCGAAAAGCTCCCCGATCTCGGAGGCGGGCTGACCGTACGGGCGCGCCCATGCTCTGTCAACTGGGCCAAACTACCTACCGGTGCATCCGGTAAAACGGAGACCGCCGGTCTCGCGACCGGCGGTCGTGTCGTCGGAAGTTCGGTGCTTAGACCGACTGGCCGACGGTGCTCAGGGTCTTGCTGATCTGGCCGCCCAGGAAGATCAGGGCGATGATCGCGATGATCGCGATGAGGGCGAGGATCAGCGCGTATTCCGCCAGACCCTGACCGTCCTCATCTCGATGGATGATCTCCATGACACGAAGATAAAGCGAGTTCATGAGGGGGCACCTCCTTCCTGCCAAGCTCCCCGTCGAACGGAGGCGGGGCGCCAAGGTAGAGGGGGTACCAAAGTTCTGTCAATCGAGCCAAACGACCTACTGGTGCATCCGGTAAAACGAAGACCGCCGGTCTCGCGACCGGCGGCCCAGCGTCTGTCGAAAACCGGTGCTACACCGAGTCGCCGACCGTGCTCAGGATCTTGCTGACCTGGCCGCCCAGGAAGATCAGGGCGATGATCGCGATGATCGCGATGAGCGCGAGGATCAGCGCGTACTCCGCGAGACCCTGGCCATCCTCGTCGCGGCGGACCTTCTCCACCACGCGAAGATAGAGATCGTTGACGAGCGCCATCTGAAGACCCTCTTGTTTTCGGTCAGGGAGCGTCCCTGTTCATCGCGGACGCTACGAGTAGTCCGCACCAGGCAATATGGCTAGATGGTCCCGTTCGTTGCCGGCGGGGAACGAAAAACGACCGCCGAGCCCGAAGGCCCGGCGGTCGTCCTGTCTGGCGTTTCGGTTAGACCGAGTTGCCGACCGTGCTCAGGATCTTGCTGACCTGGCCGCCCAGGAAGATCAGGGCGATGATCGCGATGATCGCGATGAGCGCGAGGATCAGCGCGTACTCCGCGAGACCCTGGCCATCCTCGTCGCGGCGGACCTTCTCCACCACGCGAAGATAGAGATCGTTGAAGAGCGCCATGTAGGTGCCTCCTGGATGAGTACTCACCCCCAGTCGAGGGCTGCGCCACTATAGGAAGCGCCCTCGCGCACGCATACTGAGACGATGGTACCGGCGGTCGACGCGACGCACCGGTACCGGTTCAGCCGCCCGTTGCCCGGTCGATCGCGATGGCGATCACGGTGAGCGCATCCGAGACGGTCCCTCCGAAGACGATCAACCAGATCGCTGTCAGGACGCTCGAGATCGCGAGTATGAGACCGTACTCGACGAGGCCTTGGCCAGCGCTGCCTGCCATCACTCGGAGCCAGGCTCGCCATCGACGTCGCCCGCCGGCAGCTCCGTGGCGAGGTGAAGGTGGCCGCCATCTGCTCGCAGCTCGGCGACGACGCCCACGGATGCGGCGCGATCCTGCACCTCCCGCCAGGTCGAGCTCGGCAGGACGACGATCGACGCGCGGACGGCTGCGGCCGCGGCGTCGCGCACCGCGCTGCGCCGGTCCTCGACCAGGGCGGCGAGCGCCGGCGGCAGGTTCTTGCCGGCCTCTTCCGTCGGGATCTCCACGTCCGGCGCGTTCGTCGGCTCGGCCACCGCCCGCGTCGCGACGACGTCCGCTGTGAGCCGATCGCTCCAGTCGAGCGTCATCGATACCTGGTCCGGCCTCGCCCCGAGGTAGCCGGCGAGCGCCTCATCGAGCATCCGGAACAGCCCACTCTCAAGGTCCATGGGCAGCCGCCGGTCCTGGCCCATCGACTCGAACTCGACCGTGATGCCGGCTCGGCGACTGCGCTCGCGGGTCGCGCGGCGCAGGGTCGGCACCAGACCCGAGGTCGTCGAGGACCATCGGCCGGACGTCAAAGATGAAGGTCTTCGTCGCGTCGAGGGTCTGCTGGACCATCGATACCAGTTGCTGGACTTCGCCGGCCGCTGCGTCGGGGTCCTTGCCGACCAGCCGCTCGACGATCTGCGCCTGGAGCACGATGTTGGTGAGGCTCTGCGCAGGGCCGTCGTGCATCGCACGGGCGATCTCGCGCCGCAGGTCTTCCTGGGCACCCATCAGGAGTCGAGCCATGGCCGGCGCCATCGGCTCATCGCCGGCGCGGTCGGCTCCACCCATGGTCTGATCGCCGGCCGCGCGCAGACGCTCCAGGTAGTCGGCGACCGCGTCGCGATAGCGCGCGAGCGCCCGCCGCTTGCCGTCCAGGACCTCGACCTGGGTCTCCATCAGCGCAGCGCGCTTGGTGAGCGCGACGAGCGCAGCCGTCTGCTCCAGGCGATCCTTGATGTCGTGCGCGCTCGGTAACCCGGCAACCTTGTCAGCCGCGTTCAAGCGACGGGCCTCGTGACGAGATGCCTCGGTCTTGGCCTGCGAGATCAGGAGGTCGACCTCGCCCAATTCCTTGTCGAGCGTGAGAAGGTCGTCCGCGAGCCGGCTGGCGAGCGCGTCAAGCCCCGACGCTGGCTGTGTCGTGGTGTCGTTCGCCATCAATCCTCAGGCATCCGGATCCAGCCCTGGCGCATCGCGTAGACCACCGCTTGCGTCCGGTCGTTGACCGACAGCTTGCGCAGGATCGAGCTCATGTGGTTCTTGACGGTCTGCTCGCTGATCGTCAGGGCGTAGGCGACCTGCTTGTTGGTCATGCCCTGCGCGATGTTGTCGAGGATCTCGACCTCGCGCGGTGACAGCGGCGCGAAGATCGGGGCAGCTTCCTGCCCGTACACGGCCAGCTCGCGGAACTCCTTGAGCACTCGCGTCGCGACGGCCGGCTTGGAGAACACCTTGTCGTTGATGAGGAACTCGCCATCGGCGACCCGCCGGATGATCGTGACGAGGTCGTCCGGGCCGACGTCCTTCAGGATGAAAGCGGCAGCGCCGGCCTTGATGGCGTCGAACAGCGAATCCTCGTCCTCGTTGACGGCGAGCACGATGATCCCGGTCGCGGGCAGCTCGCGCTTGATGCGCTGGGTCGTCTCGATGCCGCCCGGCGACGGCAGTGACAGGTCCATCAGGACGATGTCCGGCGACGTCTCGAGTGCCCGATCGACCGCGCTTCGCGAATCGTCGGCTTCGCCGACCACGTCGAGGTCCGGTTCCCGAGAGAGGATGTTGGCGATCCCGACCCGGAAGAGCGCGTGATCGTCGACGATCAGGATCCGGGTCACTTCACTGCCGGCTCGCCGATCGGGACCGCCCCGCCGCCGTTCCGGCCCGCCATATTCGATGTCGCTCATCCGTTCTCCTTTGCTCCCGTCAGGGCCCCCGTCGGGATCGCGAGCCGGACCACGGTACCGCCGTCCGGTCGAGATCGTACGTCGAAGCGGGCTCCGATCAGCTCAGCGCGCTCCTGCATGACCTGCATGCCGAAGTTGCGGCGACCGCGAGCGGCCACCGATCCCATATCGAAGCCACGACCGTCGTCGCGGATCTCCATGGTCCATTCGTCGCCGCTCACGTCGGTGCTGACCATGACGGTCGAGGCACTGGCGTGCTTGCGAACGTTCTGTAGGGCCTCCTGCGCGACGCGCAGGATGACCGTCCGTTGACGGTCGTCGAGCAGATCGCTCGGCCCGCGCAGATCGGTCGTAACGCCGATGCGCGTGGCAGATCGCAGCCCGTCGACCGCGTCGATGATGGCGACGTCCAGACCGGCGGCATCGACCGTCGGCGGACGGAGCTCCGAGATGAACTCGCGGACGTTGGCCAGCTCGCGTCGCAACAGGGCCCGCAGCTGACGAAGGCCGACCATCGCGCCGGCCGGGTCGCGCTCGACCAGGCGCTCGATGTCGTCGACCTCGAAGATCGCGTTGGTCAGGGCCTGGGCCGGCCCGTCGTGGATCTCCCGCCCGATCCTGGCTCGCTCGGCGTCCAGCGCCTCGAGGACCATGGTGGCGACGTCCATCGGCTTCGGAGTATAGGGGTCGGTCATGAGGCGCTCCCGGGGCAGGCGATCTCGTAGACGGTGGTGGTCCGAAGCGGGTCTGGACCGTCTCCGACATAGCCACCTAGATCCAACGGAGTGAAGCAGTCGGCGCCCGGCAGACCCGCATCGAGATCAGCTGGCCAGTGCTTCCCCTCCGGGCTCGTCAGGATCAGGTAACGCGTCACCGGGAAGGTGGCCGCGAGATCCAGCACGTCGCTCGGTGGTTCGTCCGGCAACGCCAGAGTCGGGATGCGCTGCGTCTCGGCCACCCAGATGGGGAAGTTGCTCATCAAGCGGATACCCGGCGCATCCACGGGGTGTCCCGCCGCTGCCATTCGTGGACCCAACTCCTCGTAGGTCGCCGCGGTCGTCCGCGATCCAGAACCGAACGACGGGAGGAGCGCCGCGGCGAACAAGATGGATGTGGCGGCGCTGCCGACGACCCCGACCCAGCTGACCTGTTTGGTCCAGCCCGCCCGACGCGCAAGGCGGTTGATGGCGGCGTCGGTCGCGAATACGGCGGATAGGACGATCAACGCATGCACAGGGCCCGCTGCATGGAGGAAGGTGCCCCACTGCGTCGCCGCCGGGAAGACCAGGCTGGTGACCAGGAACGTGATCGCGCTGATCGCAACGAGAGGCCGCAGCGCCAGACCCCGAGCCTGCCATGGGAGCGCGAGGAGGCCGACCACCGACATCGGCATGCCGAGCAGGATGAGCACGTTGAACAGGTTGTGTGTGAGACCCGTCACGCGCAGTTGCAGCAGCCCGACCGGACCGAGTGCCAGGTGCCGCGCCAGCGTCGGCGGATCATTCCACGCGAAGATGTCGTAGCCGGTCAGGTACAGGGCATTTGTCACTGCCTGACCGGGCAACGCGCTGCCGAATTCGAGCAGGTTCCGATAAGCCCACGGCGCGAAGATCGCGAGCGCGATGAACCCGACGATGCCGATGAGGCGTAACCGGACGATGGGCGAGGCCCCGACGGATCGCCATGCCATGACGACCCAGATCAGGGCCAACAACACCGTCTCGTTCCGGGTCAGCGCCCCGAGGCCCAGCAGGATGCCCAACACGATGAGGCGCGGATCGCTGATCCGTGCGCCGGCGGGATCGCGGACGATCCGGGTCATCAGCAGGGTCGCGCCGAGGACGATCGCGGCGAATACCATCGTCGAATCGGGCAGCGCGGAGTTGAGCACCAGCGGCAGATAGACCGCGCTGGTGAGCCCGGCACCGAGCCCGATCCAGCGGACCCGGTCGGACGGGAGCCCTCGCTCCTCGGCGACGTCGACGGCGAGCCGCCAGAGGAGCAGCGGAACGATCGCTCCGATCAGGACGCTCGAGAGCTGGGCCGCCGCGAAGCTCGGGCCGAATGCGGCCATCGGGATGGCGGCCAGGAAGGTCGGCAGCGGGAGCCAGACCTCGAACGCCGGGCGGGGGAAGACCAGCGGGGGTGTCGCGTAGCTCCACAGAGCGTCCGAAACCAGGCCGCGGCCGTCGATCAGGTTGCGCGCCACGCCGACGTAGTAGGCAGTGTCCTCTGGCTTGGGAAATACGATCTGCGCCGCGAAGAACGCTCGAACGATGAGCGCCACGACGAACACGAGCGCAGCGGAGAGGACCGCCTCGCGACGGCTCACGTCCCGGCCTCCACGGGGAAGACCGCAAGCGTCAGCGGTCGCCCGCTCTCGAGGATCGGGACGCCAAGCCAACTCGGTCGGGCGATCCCGTCCAGGATCGGCGCGACGGGCTTGACACTGTCCTCCCGATCGAGGACGAGCCAGCTGATGTCGTAGGCGTCGATGACCTCGCGGATCGTGTCGGGCGGGTCGTTGACGAGGACGACGCCGCCGCGTCCCGTCCAGTACTTGGTCCCGGCCGCGTCGATCGACATGACCCTGTCCGTCCGCGGTGCGGCCACGGCATCCAATGCCGCCGCCACCTGCACGAACTTGGCCCGGGAGTCAGCCCATACGCCGTGCACGAACGCGGAGCCCACGGCAGCCGCCCCGACCCCGAAGATCAAGGCTGCGCTGATGAAGGTCCGGATGGCGGCATCAGGCCGCCAGCTGGGGCGGCGAGCGGCGACCCACATGACGACGATCGCGATGCCCTCGAGGGCGAGGACGTACGAATGGGGCGCGAGCGCGACCGCTGAATGGATGAACGTCCCACCGGGGACGTGGACGGCGCTGACCAAGGCGGAGAACCCGAACAGCAGCGCGGCATAGATGAGAAACGGCCCGAAATCCAGCGAGCGACGTCGAGCCCAGCCGCCGATCACCATGAAGGGCGCGAGCACGAAGCCCGCCACGAGCGTGATGTAGATCATCACAGCTGCCACGAGACCGCCCAGGCGTGTGGCCAGCAATTGGCCGAACCCCATGCCAAGCAGATGGTCGAGCGTGGCCGGGGTCGTGATGCTGTTCCACTCGGCGATGTCGCGGATGAAGAACACCTTGCCCGACGCCGTAGAGGGCGACAGCGAACCGAACACCGCCAGCTGACGGACCCACCACGGCGCCATGACGACGGCGAACAGCGCGACGCAGAGCAGGGCCGCAGACCAGGGAATCGCACGCCGTTGCCAGCGGTCCCAGAGGAACGCGATGCCGAGGGCGGCCAGGACAAGGAGCCCGTCGTTGCGAGAGAGCGTCGCCAGACCCGCGAGCAGGCCAGCGAGCGCGAAGGACCTCGGTGACCCCTTCAGCCCGCGCGCACCCATCCACAGCGCCCCCAGGACGAGCGGTTGGAACAGCGAGAAGTTGTCGGGTTGGGCCATGTAGACCACCGACAGGACCGGGATCGCGACCAGAAGACCGGCAGCCGCCGCGACCAGCGCCGACGCACCGGCATCGCGGGCCATGGCCCACGTGATGGGTGCCGCCAGCGACCCGATCAGGGCGAACGGCAGTGCTGACGCCAACGCCGTCGGGCCGAGGACCAGCAGGAACGGCACCTGGACGAGCGAAGCCAGCGGCATCCAATGCGCATTGGACGGGATCGGCAACGTCGGATCGGCCGGGATCGCCCCACCGACCTCGGGGAAGATCCAGACCACATCGACGCTGAACCCGAGGCCGGCTGCGAGTGATCGCGCGACGTCGACGTAATAGAAGGAATCAGGGTATGCAGGGTCCGGGAAGTGGCCGATGAGCACCAACCGGACGAGGAGGGCGAGCCCGTATAGGACGATAGGGATACGCACGGCCGGTGCAGCGTAGCACCGGGTCCTGGTCCCTCCGACCGGTACGAACGGGCTACTGGCGACGGCCGAAAATCGGGTCAGAACACACGGATGACTGTGCCGTCCACCGTGTCTGTCAGGCCGCCCTCACCCAGCGAAGTTCGAGATCTGGGTCGTGTTTGCCGACGGTGTCGGCGATCGGTCGGACGGTTCGTTGCCGGCGGAACGGGCGCTCCACGTACTGGTACAGGATGGCGGACAGGAGCACCGAGAGGCCTACCGCGATCCCTACCCGAACGACGGGAGGCGAGCCGCCGAGTGCCTCATTGAGCAACATGAAGACCGGCACATGGACGAGGTACAACGAGTACGAGCGCTCCCCGATCCATCCCAGTGCGGTCGACGCAAGGCCCGTCCATCGTTGTTCGGATCGCAGCGCGCTGACGACGACGCCCATCGAGGCGACGACCGCGATCGTGTAACCGGATCCGGACCAACCCGGATGCACCATCGGGAGGCTGGCGACGACCAGCAGGGTGACCATCGCGACCGGCCCGATCAACGGTCCAGGCTGCCAGGCAGGCCACCGCGCCCGGGTCGCGGCCAACGCGCAGCCCACGAGCAGCGCATCGGCCCGTGTGTCCGTTCCGAAGTAGATCCGCGCGCCGGACGCACCCGCGTCGATCAGGACGGCGCGAACCACGGTCGACCCGATCGCGAGCCCCGCCAGCACTCCGATGACGGTCCAGCCACTAGGGTGTCGATTGCGAGCGAGCAGTGTGAATGCCAGCGGGGCGACGAGATAGAACTGCTCCTCGATGCTCAGCGACCAGGCATGGGTCCACAGACCCATCGGATCACCCATGGTCTGTGCCCAATTCGCGACGTACGCGAGGGTAAGGACTGAGTCAGCCACAACCGACCCCGACCCTCCCCGGACGATGCTGATCGCACCGACCAGCACCATGACGGCGACGAGGGCTGGGAGCAGGCGTCGTGCCCGCCGGATCACGAACGCGCCGAGGTTGACGCGGCCGGTCTCACGCCGCTCGGCGATCAGGAGCGAGGTGATCAGATAGCCACTCAGGACGAAGAACAGCGTGACGCCGACAAGGCCGCCCGACTGGACCGGTAGCCCGACGTGGAATAGCAGCACAAGGATGATCGCGAGGCCGCGAACGCCGGAGAGCGCTGGCTGCCACGGGAGTCGCGCCGCCGACCCCCCACCGCGGCGTGATTCAGGCAATGACCGACCGACCCGTGACGCCCAGGCCGGTCTCGCCACTCGCTCGGCGCGGTGTCATCGGCGACCGGGCTGGTCACCGCGCCGTGAGCCATCAGGCTCTCGCTACCCTGGAAGACAGGCATCGTCCGGTGTCGATGCCGCGAACGCAAGCCCGCTGTTGTGCGGGCGCACCGCTGGTTTGTCGGGGCCCTCGTCAGCCGGGGTTGCGGGCCACGAAGAGCACGTTGAAATGCAGCAGGGAATAGCTCAGCCGCTGCACATCCCAGCCAGCGAGCATCTGCCGGACCTCGTGCGGCAAGTACTCGTTGTGGAATGGCTCGCTGTGGGGACACGTGCTCGAGAGGAACCGAAGTTTCCAGATGAGTGCGCGAGCCGGCACGGAACCGATGAGGACGCCACCCGGCTGCAGCACCCGCTTGAACTCGGCCAGCGCGAGCGCGGGGTCCGGGATGTGCTCGATCACCTCGGTGCAGAGAACGGTCCCGAAAGTGCCATCCGCGAACGGCAGATGCTCGACGTCGCCTTCGAGGACGGTGTGCTGCGGAAGACGCTGCGCCACCAGGGCGACGTTGCGCGGATTGATGTCGACGCCGACTGAGCCGGGAGGCAGATGACGCAGATTGAGGCCGGTGCCGCAGCCGGCGTCGAGGATGGGAGCGCCTGGTGTCGCGTATCTGGCGACGAGGCGACGAACGACTCGCGCGCGGTTGCGATGGAAGAAGGCTTCCAGCCCACGCAGGTTGTCAGCGACGTCGACCCAGTCGTACGTCTCGACATCCCGGTAGTAATCCTTGACCCACTCCGACCAGGCCGTGGAGCCCGGCTGCAGGTCGATCCCGTGCGCGGCGTGGTCGTGCTGGTGCATCTCTCCTCCGAGTCGTAGCGACCACCGCAGCTTCAGGGTTCCGTCCTCCCAGGTACATCCCCTCGAAAGTCCTAAGCCCGATGAGCATAGGCGTCAGGCCCGACGATGGGTTGGCCGCCATAGCCCTTCTGGCGAGTCGACGTCGCGCCGACCTGCCCCCAGACTCCCGGTCATGGATCGCGTTTGGGTAGTCGTGCTAGCTGGCGCCGCGGCGGCATCCGTCTGGCTGCTGCCAAGTGTCCCGACGCAGGCCGCGGTGGGCCTGGGCTTGGTCGCGGCGGTCACCTCCAAGGCGGGCGTCTGGCTCGTTCGTCACGAGCGCGCGGTCCGGCGAGTCCGGACGCGAGCGGCGTAGCGCCGACGCCCCGAGGCCGCAGCAGGCCCGCCCGGCCCGACCGTAGCCCGTAGACTTGCCCGGATGTCCCGCCCGGCGTCGAGCCTGACGCTCGTCTTGCCTGCCTTCAACGAGGCCGCGCGCATCGATCCGGCTCTCGACGAGCTGTTCGGGTATCTCGCGCGTCGCGACCGGCACGGCCGGGACGGGGCGCCGGGTGCCGCGGAGCTCCCTGAGGCGATCGACATCATCGTCGTCGATGACGGCAGCTCGGACGACACCGCCGACCGCGTGGAGGCCAGACCAGAGGCATCCGGGAGCCTGGCGGACATCGCGCTGCGTGTCCTGCGGGTCCCGCACGGCGGGAAGGGGGCCGCGGTCCGCGCGGGCATGCTCGCAGCCGCCGGCGACCTCGTGATCTTCGCCGACGCCGACATGGCCACACCACCCGACCAGATCCCGTTGCTCGCCAAGGCGCTCGAAGAGCACGACGTGGCCCTCGGATCTCGGATCCAGGCGGACGGGTCGGACATGCGCGCGAGCCAGCCGGGCTACCGGCGCCTGCTCGGCAAGGCATTCCACGTCCTCGCGTCGCTGTGGGTCGTGGGTCCCGTCCAGGACACGCAATGCGGCTTCAAGGGCTTCACTCGTGAGGCCGCGCACGATCTGTTCGAACGCCAACGGATCACCAGCATCGTGTTCGATGTCGAGGTCATCTACCTCGCCCGACGACGCGGGTATCGGCTGGCCATCGTCCCGGTCCGCTGGTTCGACAAGCGTGGCTCGCGGATGCGGGCGCGACCTGGCCTTGCCCTGCGGGTCGCTTGGGACCTGTTCCGCATCCCACTCATGCATCGAGGGAGCCGCCGCAGCGCCACCGAAGGCGCCTGATGGACCGCCAGCCCCTGTCGGGCCTCGCGCAGACGGCGCTCCCGGTGGTCGCCGTCCTGTCGTTCGTCGCGGGTCTCGCCGCGACCCTGGCCTTCGCCGGCGACACGCTCGGGTTCGACTTCCTCGCCTACCACCAGGCAGCGGTGCGACTGCTGGGCGGCCAACCCCTGTACGACATGTCCTTCACCGAGACTGGCGGGTTCGGCCTGTTCTACTACCCGCCGACGTTCGCGCCGTTCCTGCTGCCATTCGGCTTGCTGGACGGTCTGACGGCCACATGGGTCTGGATCGCCCTCTCGCTGGTCGTCTTCGTGATCGGTGTCATCGCGCTGCCGACGTCGCGCACCGTCCGCTGGTGGATCGTCTTCCTCGCGGGCTTGTCGTTCCCGTTCGTGTATGCCGTGAAGCTGGGCCAGGTCGGACCGATCCTGTTCGGGCTCTTCGCGCTCGGTTGGCGCTGGTCCGAGCATCCTGTCTGGCTTGGTGTGACCGGCGCCCTCGGGGCGGCGATCAAGATGCAACCGGGGCTCATCCTCGTCTGGGCCACGCTGACGCGTCGATGGCGGGCCGTCGTGATCGGCGCCGTCACGTTGATCGTCCTGGCGGTCGCCGCCACGGTCCTCGCCGGCTTCGGGGCATGGGGCGACTTCCTGACGCTCCTGCGGACGGTCAGCGACCCGATCACCACCGAGCACAACTTCACGCCCGGGGCGGTCGCGTACCAGGCAGGCGTGCCCAGAGAGGTGGCTGGGCTGATCCAGCTGGCCAGCACGATCCTGGCCGTGCTGGTCACCCTGGCGGGCGTGCGCTGGGCGACTGACGAGGCCTCGTACCTCATGACGGTCGTGGCCAGCCAGCTGATCTCACCGATCCTGTGGGACCACTACGCGATGCTGCTTCTCCTACCGGTCGCATACCTGCTGTCGGCGGGTCGCTGGTGGGCGGCGATCATCCCGCTCGCCACTGCGTGGCCGTTGGTCGGCGTCACTCCGCCGGTCGTCTACCCGATCGTGTTCTGGGCCACGCTCATCGTGACCTTCCTCGTCGGCCACGCGGCGAAGGATCCCGGGGCCAGCATCGGTGAACGATGGGCGGCGTGACCCGAGCGACCTGGGTGGGACTCGGGGTCGTCGTCCTGACCGGCGTCCTGTACTGGCTGGCCAACCGCTTCTTCGACGCCAGGCGAGGTGACTTCTTCTATCTCGCGGACGCCTTCCTCCATGGCCGAACGTGGCTGACCGTCCAACTCGGCCCCTACGACGTCATACCGATCGAGGGCCGCTTCTACGTGCCGTTCGCGCCGTTTCCGGCGATCGCCCTCATCCCCCTCGTCGCGCTTCTCGGGCCGCTGCAAGCGGATCAGGTCGAGTCGGGCGTGAACGCGGCGCTGGCCGCGGCGGCCGTCGGGATGTGCTGGTGGATGCTCGGCCGCATCGGCGTCTCGCGCCTGACCGATCGCGGGTGGCTCACCGCGCTGTTCGGCTTCTCCACCCAGATCCTGTGGGTCACGACCCGCGGTGGCGTGTGGCACACGGGTCACCTCATCGCGACGATCCTCACGTTCGCGTGTCTTATCGAGTTGTTCGGACGACGGCGCGCCTGGCTGATCGGCCTGTGCGCCGGGGCGGCGTTCCTGACCCGCGCGCCTCTCGCATTCGCGATCCCGTTCTACGCACTCCTGCTCCACCCGACGATCGACGAGCGGTCGCTCGCAGATGCCCGTCGCGAGGCCGGCGCCTACATCACTCGGGCGGCGGACACCATCCCGTGGCGCCAGTGGATCGAGTTGGGTCTTGGCGTGGTTCCTGCCGTGATCTTCTTCTTCATCTACAACCAGGTCCGGTTCGGCTCGTTCATCGAGTCGGGCTACGCGCTCGCGACGCTCCCGGAGTGGCTCGAGCGACAGCGTGCCCTCGGCCTCTTCTCGATCGCCCATGTGCCGATGAACATCGACTACTTCCTGCTTCACCTGCCTCGGCCGGTCGCAGGCTGGCCGTTCCTGCGTCCGGATGGTCTCGGCATGTCGGTGCTGCTGACCAGTCCGGGCCTCCTGTTCGCGTTGCGAGCCGACTGGCGGCGGCCGCAGACCTGGTGGCTCGCCGGCGCCACGATCGCCGTCTTGATCCCGACGCTCCTGTACTACGGCGGCGGATGGCTCCAATACGGGTACCGCTACTTCCTCGATTCGGTCCCGTTCGTGATCGCACTGTGCGGGCTCGCGGCTGTGCATCGGGGCGGCATCGGCTGGCGCTGGAAGGCGCTCATCGCCGTGGGCGTTGCGGTGATGGGGATCGGCGTCTATTGGGCCTACAACCTGTGATCCGACCGCGGGCGGAGCGCGTGCTGCAGGTCGCGCTGATCGGCGTGCTCGTCGCGGTCATCGCGGTCGAGACCATCCAGCTCTACTTCATCATCGACGGCCAATCGGCGATCGGTACGGATCTCGATTACTACCGGTTCGTCGCCGATCGCTGGATGACGACGGGCGTGTACTACACCGACCAGCAGCTGGCCGGCCCGTACGTCGTGCAGACCCAGGTCCACAACCTCTATCCGCCGCACGCGCTCTACCTCTTCGTGCCATTCCTCTTCCTGCCGGGCATCCTGTGGTGGGCGCTGCCGCTGGCGTTCCTCGCCTACGTGATCTGGTGGTGCCGCCCGACAGTGTGGACGTGGGTCCTGCTGCTCGGGCTCCTCGCCCTGCCCAAGGGCCCTGCCCAGATCCTCTTCGGCAATACCGACATGTGGATCGCAGCCTTCGGGGCGGGTGCCGTGCGCTGGTCGTGGCCGGGTGTGCTGGTGTCGATCAAACCATCGCTCGCCCTGTTCGGTCTGCCGGGCGTGCTGTCACGGGCCTGGTGGCTGGGCGCAGCGGGACTGGTCCTCATCAGCCTCCCGCTGTGGTCGTATTGGCTGCAATGGCCGGTCATCACCCAGCATTCGAGCGCGCAGCTGTCCTACTCGTTCGGCAACTTCCCGTTCTTCATGCTGCCCATCGTCGCGTGGCTGGGCTCAGCGAGGCGTGGCGAGATCCCGTGGCGCCGATGGGTCCTCGCGCTGCTGGGGCGGCGCCCGCCCGTTCAGGGCTGACAGTCGACACGCCCTGCGAGCACGTGGATCGTGGCCTGCGCGTCGCGGTACACGAGGCGCCATCCGTCTGCCTCGTCGAGCCAGTGCGATAGGGGACCCGTGGCGGGCATGAGCGCGATCTCGACCAGGTTGGCGTCGAGCCATGGGCGCGGGTCCACGGTCACCGCCTCGATGGCGGCCTGTTCACGGAGGGGTCGTTCCGCCGAGTTCCCGTAGGCGCCCACCTCACGGCCCGTGACCTCGATGACGTAGCCCGCCCAGCCATAGGCCGGCAGGATCCGGCCTGGACATGGACGTGCCTCGAGTGCTTCGACCGCGGCGACCGGCAGCCGATGGTCGATCGCCGCCGATTGGGCCTGCGGTGTGATGAACGTCGAGCCGACCGCGACCACGGCGAGCGATGCGATCCCGGCGGCGATGGCGAACGGCCCGCGCTTCATCGGCGAGCGCTGTTCGCCCTCCGCGGGTAGCCCTCGACCGCCCAGCCATCGGCTGACGGCGGGGACGAGGGCGGGCGCCGCGGCGGCGACGATGAGGAACGCCGCGATCGGCAGGAAGCGCACGGCGCCCAGTGCCGCGAACGTCCATGCCGCGGCGGCGAGCAACAGGAACGGATCCCGCCCGCGCCGTGGCCAAGCCGCGGCCAGCAGGAGGACCGAGGCCAGCACGACGCGGGCGAACACCAGCTCCCGAGCCCCGAAGTCTGGTGAGCGCCACTCGACGATGTCGACCGAGAACGCGCTGGCCACATCCCTGTCGAAGGGGTAGGCGAGCAGCGCTGGCCCGTACGGGTTCAGGCAAGCGGCGGCGACGGCCGCGAGTCCAGCGGCGACGAGCGGCCAAAACGGGCGTTGCGGCCAGGTTCCCCATCGTCGGCCGACAGGGTTGACGACGATCGCGACGATCAGGATGGCGACGAGTCCGAGGATCGCGCTGCCGTGGAGGTTGGCCCAGAGCACGCCGATCAGCGGCAGGGCGAACAGCCACCGCCGCGAACCACGCCGCAAATAGATGGCGAGGATGCAGGCAGCGCACAGGACGAAGAGCACGTCGAGGGTCTGGCTGCGTGGCGCCCACTGCGGTAGCGACGCCGCGACCGCCGTCAGGATGAGGAACGCTCGCGGGACGGGTGCGATGCCTGGGGCGACGATGCCGATAAGGATCCACGAGACACCGACGATGGCGGCTGTGATCGGCAGGACGAGGAGACTCGTGCCGGTCATGCCGGCTTCGGACGCCGCAGCCAGCAGGACATCCCACGACCAACTATGGGCGACGAACGGGGCGTCCTCAGTCAGCCAGCTGAACGGCTCGACGCGCGGGATGGCACCACTCGCGAGGATCGTCTTGCCGATCGCGATGTGCCACCACGCGTCCGGGTCGACCTGCGGCCGCCACGTGGCGACCCACGCGGCGGCCAGGAGGATGACGCCGAGCGACCGGCCCATCGGCCCGTGATCGCCCAGCACTCGCCCGAGCCGCGCCAACATGCCGCTCGGATGGTAGGCGAACCCACACGGTGCCGAGCGGCATGACAGACTCCCCCGATGCGCCGATCCGCCGTGATCCTCGGCATCTTCGTCCTGTCTGGTGCCGCCGGGCTGATCTACGAGATCGTCTGGTCGCGCCAGCTGGTGCTTGTCTTCGGGAATACGACGCAGGCTGTCTCGGCGATCCTGACCGGGTTCTTCGGGGGTTTGGCCATCGGTGCCGCGATCGGCGGACGGATCGCCGACCGAGTGCGGTCGCCCCTCAGGTTCTACGGCCTGCTCGAGCTGGCCCTGGTCGTCGTCGTCCTGGTCACGCCGCTCACGTTCGACCTGATCCATGAGGCGTACCGGGGCTTCTACCCGGCGCTCGAGGGCACACCGTTCCTCGCCCTCGCGCGACTCGGTCTCGCGGTCCTCGCGCTCAGCCCGGCCACGATCATGATGGGCGCCACCTTTCCGGCGCTCGTCCGCCATTTCACCCGATGGAGTGCGGTCGGCTACGCGTTCGGGCGCCTCTACTCGGCGAACACCCTTGGTGCCGTGGCCGGGACGTTGATCGCGGGCCTCGTGCTGATCGAAGTGTTCGGCCTCAGCGGGGCGCTCCGCATCGGCGCGGGATGTTCTGCAGTGGCGGGCATCGCGGCCTTATGGCTTGCTCGAGGTGACGAAGGCTCGCCCGCCCCGATCAGGGCCGCCGTCGTCGACGATTCGCCATCGCTCGACGGCGACCGGGTGATCCCGTGGCTGCCGCTCGTGGTGGCGTTCGTCTCGGGGCTGACATCGCTCGGCTATCAGGTGACCTGGACTCGCCTGCTCGCGTCGGGGACCGGTGGCCTGACGTACGTGTTCACGGTCATCCTCGCCCTCTTCCTGATCGGGATCGCGATCGGGGCGATGCTCTTCAACACCTTTCGATCGCGGATCAGCGATCCGATCCGTCTGCTGGCATGGACGCAGCTGGCCGTCGCGGGGCTTGCCATCGCGGGGCTCGTCCTCGTGATCTCCCAGCCACACGAGCTCGATCCGGGACGCCCCTTCCAGTCGTTCGCTGCGCTATTCGGCTCGGCGATCCTCGTGGTCCTGCCGGTGACGATCGTCTTGGGCATCGCCTTTCCGACGGCGTCCGAGTTGCTCCGGGACGAGCGCTCTCGGGCGGGATCCGCGTCCGGTTGGCTGCTTGCCGCGAATACCACCGGCGCGATCCTCGGGAGCCTGGTCATCCCATTCGTCCTGATGCCGACCATCGGCTCGCCGGTGATCATCGTCGTGCTCGGGTTGGCGAACGTGGCGATGGGCATCGCGCTCGCGACGAGGGCGAGGACACCGTCGCGAGGGACCGTCATGGCCGGCCTCGCGATCGCCGCCGCCGTGGCGATCATCGCCGTGATCCCCGGTCGGATCGCCCAGCCCAATGAGGCGCTGATCGCGGCGAAAGGCTGGCAACTCTTCGACTCGAGGGAGGATGAGATCGCGTCGGTACAAGCGGGTCAGAAAGCAGCCGACGGCCGAGCTCTGGGTCGGCGGCGTTTCGATGACCCTGCTCACCGTCGACGCGAAGCTCATGCCGATCCTGCCGCTGATCGCCCGGCCGGAGTCGGACCGCGCGCTCGTCGTCGCCTTCGGGATGGGGACGGCATTCCGCAGCGCGCTCATCGCGGGTCTCGAGACCGACGCCGTCGAGCTCGTCCCGTCCGTACCGAAGATGTTCGGTCACTACTACGCCGATGCAGACGCCGTGCTCGCGGACCCGCGCGGCGAGGTCTTCATCGCCGACGGCCGGAACCATCTCGAGCTGTCCACGGAGCGGTTCGACATCATCCTCACGGACCCGCCACCCCCGATCCAGAGCTCCGGCGTGTCCGTGATCTCGTCGCTCGAGTACTACCAACAGGGCCTCGAGCATCTGACCCCGGGCGGCGTGATGATGCAGTGGACGCCCTACGGGACGACCGAGTCGGACTTGAAGGAGCACATCCGGACGTTCGCCTCGGTCTTCGCCCACGTGACCGCCATCCGCGGGCCGGGCGGCTACGGCTTCTACATGCTCGGTTCGCAGGACGCCGTCGAGATGGATCCGGGCGCCATCGCATCGGTCCTGGAGCGACCGGGTGTCCTGGCGGACATCTCCAGCTCGTTCGACTCGCCGACGACGACCGTCGACGGCTGGACCAAGGTGATCGACGACCACATCTGGATGTCCGACGACACGCTTCGCCGGTATGCCGGCGACGGGCCGTTGATCACCGACGACGAACCGCGGCCCGAATACTTCCTCCTGCGAGGACTGGCTGACCTCACCCGCGGATGACCCGTTCTTCTCACTTGATTCCGCGAGCCCGCTCGCGACGATGACCTCCGTCCACCCGTTGGAGGTTCGATGACCGCCCGTACCGTCGCCCTGGCGCGCCCGATCCTCGGCACCACGTTGCCGTTCGCCCTGCCCATCGGCCTCTCGGCGTTCCTGCTGTTCAGTGTCGAGCCGCTGATCGGCCGGCTCGTGCTGCCCGTCTTCGGCGGGACCCCGGCGGTCTGGGCGACCGTCCTGTTCTTCTTCCAGGCGGTCCTGCTCCTCGGGTACCTGTATGGCCACGTGTCTGTCACCCGACTCGGGCGATGGGGACCGCCGCTCCATCTCGTCCTCGCGACGCTTGCCATCGTCGCGCTGCTGATCGCACCCGGCCAGGTCGGCCGGTCTGCGGGACGACGGGGTGACCCCCGTGCTCGATCTGATCCGGATCCTGGTGGTCCTGATCGGACTACCCGGCACTGGTCCTGACGACCACCACCCCATTGGTGAGCGGATGGTTCGAGGTGACTCGTTCCGTCGAACGCGACGGCGACGGCTACTGGCTCTACGCGTTGAGCAACGCCGGTTCGCTGCTCGCCCTGCTGGCGTATCCGATCCTCATCGAGCCGCGACTTGCGCTGACATCCCAGCGTGAGATCTGGGCAGTCGGCTATGCGGGTCTCGTCGCGCTGCTCGCCATCGCGGGGGCGAGGGCGATGCCGGCCCTTCGCCTCAGGCTCACCTCGGACCGGACCGCCGCGTTGGCACTGACCGGGGATGGGGCGTCGGTCACCGAGCGACTGGCCCCGTCGACTCCGGTGGTTGCTGCTCGCGGCGGTGCCATCGGGCCTGCTCTCCGCCGTCACGACCTTCATCGCGACGGATCTCGTCTCGGCGCCGTTGCTGTGGGTCGCGCCCCTCGCGATCTACCTGGTCTCCTTCATCGTCGCGTTCTCCCCGCGCGGCGGTCGATGGATCGGTTGGGCAGTCGCGGCCGCGCCGGCCATGGTGACGGTGCTGTGGGTGCCGTATGGCTCCGCCGGTGGCTGGCCTGTGGTCGCCGTCCTCGCGATGGAACTCGTCGCCTTCGCCGTCGTCGCGATCGCGTTGCACGGACGACTCGCCCAGGATCGACCGGACCCATCGCGCCTGACCGAGTTCTACCTGATCATCTCGCTCGGCGGAGCACTGGCGAGCGCCTTCGTCGCGCTCGTTGCGCCGTCCGTCTTCCCCGGTGTCTGGGAGCTGCCGATCCTGCTCGTCGGTGCCCTCGTCGCCCTCGCGCTGGTATCGGCGCCGTCACCACGCACAGCCCGGAAGAAGGGGCTGGACTTCAGCCCGTTCGTGCGCGGCGCGCGCGGCCGCATGGCGCCGTACGTCATCGCAGCGGGCCTGCTGATCGTGTCGCTGGTGGCGACGCGGGCACTGGCCACGGAAGCCGGCGTTCGCTGGCTCCTGGTCGGGGGACTCCTCCTCCTCGTCGGGGCGCGACCGTGGTTCCTGGCGACCGCCACCGCGTTCGTCCTGGCGCTGGCGACGTTCGTCCTCCAGCCACCCGCGGAGTTTCGCGATCGGAGCTTCTTCGGCGTGACCGAGGTCACCACCTCCCCCGATGGTGAGCTCAAGCTGCTGATGAACGGCACGACGGTCCACGGCTCCCAATCGACCGATCCGGCCAAGCGCCGGACACCGCAGAGCTACTACGTGCGATCCGGACCCGTCGGCGACATCTTCGACCTCGTGAACCGCGGCGACCGGTGAGACCCGCGAGGTCGCCGTGACCGGCCTGGGCGGCGGCGCCCTGGCGACGTACGTCGAGGCCGGCACGCGGATGACGTTCTTCGAGATCGACCCGATCGTCATCGACGTGGCCTCCGACCCGCGCTACTTCACCTATCTCGCCGACGCACCCGAACGGCCCGACGATCATCGAAGGCGACGCACGCCTGTCCCTGGCTGAGGTGCCATCCGGCACGTTCGACCTCCTGATCATGGATGCGTTCTCATCCGATTCGATCCCGATCCACCTCCTGACCCAGGAGGCGATCGCCGATGAGATCAGGACCGTCGCTCCCGGCGGGGTCGTGGTCTTCCATGTCTCGAATCGCTACTACGACCTCACGCCGGCGGTCGCTGCCGCCGTCGAAGACCTCGGCCTCACCATCCTCGGGAAGGAGCATGCCCCGGGTGCGAACCGGGAACCTGGGGAGACGCCGTCCAGGTGGCTCGCCGCGTCGACGGATCAGGCGTCGATCGAGGCGCTCCGCGCGGACGGCTGGCGACCGGTCATCGCGGCAGATCGTCCCTTCCGCGACGACTACGCGGACCTGCTTCGGTACCTGCACCTCGGCGGCTGATCGCCGGTTGCGTTCGCAACCATCTCGGGCAGCCGATGCTATCCTCGGGGCGATGACCGCCCCCGCGCTCGACCTGGAGCCTGCCTGTCCGGGCCCGCTCGAGCGAACGCCCCGACCGCACCACTGACCCGGCACCGGCCCATGCCGAGCGGCGGGCGTTCGATGTCCATCCCGCGCGAGACCTGGGACCGGCTTGCCGCGCGGACGCCCTGGGCGACCCCGTTCTCGGCGTGGCCGTTCCATCGCGCCTGGTGGGATGCCTACGGCGACAACGCACACGAGCAGACGCTCGTCGTCTGTCGTGGCGACTCGACCGCGGACGGGGAGCCGATCGCGATCGTCCCGCTCATGCACCGCCACGAGGTCGAGCCGACCGACGCCGCTGACCCACACGACGATGCGCCATGGTGCGGACCTGCGGCTGACACCGGTGCCGCCGACCGCGACCGCCATCCTCTTCGGCGCCTCGTACCACGCCGACTACGCGACGATCCTCACGGATCCGGATGACCTCCCGGCCGTGGCCAAGGCCGTCGCCGGCCTACGTTGCGAGCCCGGGAAGCGGGGACTGGGACGTCGTCGATCTCCGCCGCCTTCGATGCGCCGACCCGACCGGCACCGAGCTGGCGGCTGCGTTCGGGGCGCTCGAGATGGCGCAGGGCTGGACGCTGAACGTCGAGCGAGAGGATGTCTGCCCGGTCGCGACGCTCCCGACTGGCGTCGACATCGAGACGTACCTCGGGACGCTCGGCAAGAAGGTGCGCCACGAGATCCGCCGCAAGGTCAGGCGCGCCCAGGCGCTCGGCGAGGTGCGGCTCGTCGATTCGACCGACCCGCTCGCCGACCTCGAGGTCTTCATCGACCTTCACCAGCGGCGCTGGGGCGACGACGGCCTCTTCCCGCCGACGCCGCGGCGGAGACCAGAGCCGCGTGATGTTCCGACGCCTGTTCGAGCTCTTCGGTCCGGACGGTCCGCTCGGCCTGACGATGCTGTGGGTCGGCGACCGGCGGATCGCCGCCGGCGTCCACTTCGAGACCGCCGACGAGCTGCTGTACTACAACGCCGGCATCGACCCGGCGGCGCGCGAGCTGTCCCCCGGCGTGCTGATGATCCACAGCTACGTCCGGCGCGCGCTGGAGCGCGGCATCCGCCGGATGGACTTCCTGCGGGGCGACGAGCCGTACAAGTACGAGTGGGGCGCGGTCAGGACGAGCCGGTCCAGCGCGTCCTCGTCCGGAGAGGCGACTGATGGGCACCGGTCATCCCAGCCGGCTCGAGCCATGCTTCGAGACGGTCCCGCGCACAGTCCCCGCATCGACCGACCGGATCCGCGTCGTGGAGGTCCTCGCGACCGGCACGAGCGGCGGCGCCCAGGAGCACCTGTTCGGCCTGCTGAGCCGGATGGATCCCGACCGCTTCGATGTCTCGGTCGTGGCGCTGTCCGGGGGGAGCGCCGTCCGCAAGATGCAGCGCGCGGGTTTCGATGTGCTCGAGATCGACGAGCCCGACGATGCGATCGCCGTCGGCGCGCTGGCTGCCCACCTGGTCGACGTCCGGCCGGATGTCATCCACAACCACATGTACCGAGCCGAGACTGGTCGGCACGCGAGCGGCGATCGCCCTTGCCGAGGTCGGCCATCGCCGCCCGTACGTCGTCTCGACCGTCCATTCGAGCCGGGTGCGATCGGTCGAGGATCGCGAGATGCTGCGCGTGCTGACCCCCCAGATGGATCAGCTCATCGCGGTCTCCGAGATGATCGAGGCGAAGCTCGAGCAGGAGGGCCGCACGACCGCGCCGATCCGCCGGATCTACAACGGCGTCGACCTGTCCCGCTACGACCACACCGAGCCGTGCTGCACGCTCGCCGAGGAGTACGGCATGGAGCCCGGTTCCGAGATCGTCGGCGTCGTCGCGCGGCTCGAGCCGGAGAAGGGTCACCCGACCCTGCTGGAAGCCTGGCCCGCGGTCCTTCGATCGGTGCCCGATGCCTACCTGCTGATCGTCGGCGAGGGGTCGCGGCGGGAGGCACTGGAAGCCCTTGCCCGCGACCTGCGGATCGCGCACCGGGTCGTGTTCACCGGTCGGCGGGACGATGTCCCGTCGGTGACGGCCGCCCTGGACGTCGCGGTCCTGCCGTCCTATCGCGAGGCCCAGGGCCTGTCGATCCTCGAGGCGCTCGCGCTGTCGCGACCGGTGGTCGCCTCGAACGTCGGCGGTATCCCCGAGATGATCACCGACGGCGTGAACGGGTTGCTGGTCCCGCCCCATGACCCCGACGCGCTGGCGGCCGCGATCGTGCGCCTGCTGACCGACCATCCATTCGCCGACACGCTCGGCCGAGCCGGCCACGACATGGTCCACGACCGGTTCTGCATCGACCTCATGGTCGACGCGGTCCAGGCGATCTATGAGGAAGGTGCACGCTCGTTGCGCCCCAGCCGAGTGGCCACAGCGGTCTAGCGGGCCGGATCATCCCCGACCGGGACCTTCGGGGTGGTGCCATGAGGCAACGGGCGGCATAGCATTCCGGGCGTGTCGCTGCGCGCCCTGTGGTCGTTCCTTGCGGTCGCCCTGCCGGTCCTCGCGTCGCTGCTGGCGTCGCTGTCGACGGTCGACCTCGCCTATCAGCTTCGGGCTGGGGCTGACATCCTCGCGACCGGCAGGATCCCGACGGTCGATACGTGGACGTTCACGATGGCCGGGGAGCCGTGGGTCGACCAGCAGTGGGGAGCGCAAGTCATCCTCGAGGTCGTCGAATTGCTCGGCGGATGGGTCGGGTTGGCTGTCTTCCGAGCCGGCTTGATCGGGGTCATCTTCGGCGGAACGGCGCTGATCGGATTTCGGCGCGGGCTCGATGTGCGGACCAGCGCCGTTCTGGCGCTCTTGGCATTCGTCGTCACGGCGCCGGCGCTGGCGCTGCGACCGCAGCTCCTGGGGATGGTCTGCTTCGTCGGCGTCCTTCTTCTCGTGGTCGACCGGCGCGACCATCCAGGTCGGCTGTGGCTCGTGCCGGTCGTCGTCGCGATCTGGGCGAACCTGCACGGCTCGTTCTTCCTCGGCCCGCTCGTCGTCGGCCTGGCCTGGCTCGAGGACGTCCATGATGAGTGGCCCGCGGCGCGCCGAACACTCGTCGTCGGTGCGGTCAGTGCGCTGGCGGCTTGCCTCACGCCGTTCGGGCCGCTCGTGTGGGTGTATTCCGCCGGCCTTGCGTCAAACCCGTCCGTGACTGCGCGGATCACCGAGTGGCAGCCCACGTCCCTGCGGGATGTCCCGGGTTTGCTGTTCTTCGGCTCGGCCCTGGCTGTCGTCGTCCTGATCGCGCGCTCGGGTCGTCGCGTCAGCTGGCCGATGCTGGCGTGGCTGGGCGTCTTCTTCGTGATCGGGGTGTATGCCCAGCGCGGCGTCGCCTGGTGGCCGATCGCGGCGGTGACCGCGATCGCCGGGACGCTCGTCCCAGCACGACCGTCGCGGCTCCGGACGGAGACGCTCACGATGCGACGCCTCAACGCGGTGGTGGCCGGCGTGCTGGTGCTCGCGGCGCTGCTCGCGCTGCCCTCCAGCCGCACTGCGTTGCCCGGATCGGTTGTGCCGGCTGAGCTGGTCGGTCCTGCGCCCGCCGCGCTCACCGCCAGCCTGCGTGACCTTTCGGGGCCCGGAGACCGGGTGCTCAACCCGCAATCCTGGGGATCCTGGTTCGAATACGCGGTGCCGGACGTCCTGGTCGCGGTCGATTCCAGGATCGAGATGTTCCGTCCGGCGGTGTGGGAAACGTATGAGTCGGTCCTAGCCGGTCGAAATGGATGGGAAGTCGACGATCGACGCCTGGGAAGTGACGCACATCGTCGTCGAGGCCGAGATGTCGGCCTTCCGCGAACGGCTCGAGGCAGTCGGCTGGCAGGTCGTGCACGAAGACCGCGACGGCGCGTTGCTGATCCGCGGCTGACGGGTGACGGCCTGTCCGCCGCTGGGCGCTAGCGGGCGACCGCGGTGACCTCGCCCGACGGCTGGCCGACCCCGATGGCGTTGACGGCTCGGATGACGTAGTAGTAGCGAACGGCACGCCGCGTCGACGAGTCGCGATAGGTGAAGGTCGTACCGCCCACCGACGTCAGCAGGACTCCCGCGCCCGATGTCGTCGACCGGTAGATGCGGTACTGGGTGATCGGACTCCCGCCGTTCGAGGCCGGTGCCGACCAGGCGAGGTTGATGCCCTTCGACGCGTGCGGCGCGGCCGTGACGTTCTGCGGGGCGGCGGGTGCCGTGGCCGGGGCGGTCGGCGTCGCCGAGCGCTCCGCCGAGCGGCTGCCCTCGCCGATCGCGTTGACCGCGCTGACGGCGTAGAAGTAGGTCGTGCCGTTGGTCACCGCGGTGTCGCTGTAGGTCGTGGCGGTGCCCAGGCTCTGGTACAGGCTGAGGCTGCCCGACGTCGTGCCGCGATACAGCCGATAGGCGCTGATGGGGCTGCCGCCATCGGCCGGCGCCGTCCACGACAGGGCCACCTGGGCGTTGCCCGCGGTGGCCGTCAGGCCCGGGGCGGCGGGTGCCGTGGCCGGGGCGGTCGGCGTCGCCGAGCGCTCCGCCGAGCGGCTGCCCTCGCCGATCGCGTTGACCGCGCTGACGGCGTAGAAGTAGGTCGTGCCGTTGGTCACCGCGGTGTCGCTGTAGGTCGTGGCGGTGCCCAGGCTCTGGTACAGGCTGAGACTGCCCGACGTCGTGCCGCGATACAGCCGATAGGCGCTGATGGGGCTGCCGCCATCGGCCGGCGCCGTCCACGACAGGGCCACCTGGGCGTTGCCCGCGGTGGCCGTCAGGCCCGGGGCCGCGGGTGCCGTGGCCGGGGCGGTCGGCGTCGCCGAGCGCTCCGCCGAGCGGCTGCCCTCGCCGATCGCGTTGACCGCGCTGACGGCGTAGAAGTAGGTCGTGCCGTTGGTCACCGCGGTGTCGCTGTAGGTCGTGGCGGTGCCCAGGCTCTGGTACAGGCTGAGACTGCCCGACGTCGTGCCGCGATACAGCCGATAGGCGCTGATGGGGCTGCCGCCATCGGCCGGCGCCGTCCACGACAGGGCCACCTGGGCGTTGCCCGCGGTGGCCGTCAGGCCCGGGGCGGCGGGTGCCGTGGCCGGGGCGGTCGGCGTCGCCGAGCGCTCCGCCGAGCGGCTGCCCTCGCCGATCGCGTTGACCGCGCTGACGGCGTAGAAGTAGGTCGTGCCGTTGGTCACCGCGGTGTCGCTGTAGGTCGTGGCGGTGCCCAGGCTCTGGTACAGGCTGAGACTGCCCGACGTGGTGCCGCGATACAGCCGATAGGCGCTGATGGGGCTGCCGCCATCGGCCGGCGCCGTCCACGACAGGGCCACCTGGGCGTTGCCCGCGGTGGCCGTCAGCCCTGGGGCCGCGGGTGCCGTGGCCGGGGCGCCACTCCCGCCCAGGAAGATGCCCTGGATATTGGCATTCCAACCCGCCTGCCAGTCGGCCGTGATGCGGACGAGGCCACCGGCCGGGACGTTGATCGGGTAGTGCAGCCAGGCCCCGGCGTTGTACGAGCTGGTGAGGGCGATCGTCTTGGTCGTCGTGCCGTCGGTCACCGTCACGTTCTGGCGGCGCGATGCGGTATCCCAGTCGAGGACGTAGAGGTGGAGTGTGCCCGTGTACGCCGCGCTGAAATCGAGGCGCAGCTTGAGCTGTCCATCCAGGAACCAGGCGCCTGATCGCCGATGGCTCTGGTCGGGGCTCTCCAGCGCGCGGATGTCGGTCGTCGGGTTGGCCCACAGGTAGCGGTTGCCCTGCTCGAGGGTCAGCGTCGCGTTCGGCAGCACGACCAGGTCGCTGGTGGCGCTCGACCCGTTCCACGCACCCAGTGCGTAGCCGTCGGCTCCGTACGTGCCGACCCAGTCGCCCTGGACGCCCGGCGAGTCGATGTCAGACGGCGGTGGCGGGGGTGGCGTCGGCGGCGCACCGGGCCCTCCCAGGAACAATCCCTGGACGACCGCGTTCTCGCCGGACACGTAGTCGGCCGTGATGCGGACGAGGCCACCGGCCGGGACGTTGATCGGGTAGTGCAGCCAGGCCCCGGCGTTGTACGAGCTGGTGAGGGCGATCGTCTTGGTCGTCGTGCCGTCGGTCACCGTCACGTTCTGGCGGCGCGATGCGGTATCCCAGTCGAGGACGTAGAGGTGGAGCGTGCCCGTGTACGCCGCGCTGAAATCGAGGCGCAGCTTGAGCTGTCCATCGCAGGAACCAGGCGCCTGATCGCCGATGGCTCTGGTCGGGGCTCTCCAGCGCGCGGATGTCGGTCGTCGGGTTGGCCCACAGGTAGCGGTTGCCCTGCTCGAGGGTCAGCGTCGCGTTCGGCAGCACGACCAGGTCGCTGGTGGCGCTCGACCCGTTCCACGCACCCAGCGCGTAGCCGTCGGCTCCGTACGTGCCGACCCAGTCGCCCTGGACGCCCGGCGAGTCGATGTCAGACGGCGGTGGCGGGGGTGGCGTCGGCGGCGCACCGGGCCCTCCCAGGAACAATCCCTGGACGACCGCGTTCTCGCCGGACACGTAGTCGGCCGTGATGCGGACGAGGCCACCGGCCGGGACGTTGATCGGGAAGTGCAGCCAGGCCCCGGCGTTGTACGAGCTGGTGAGGGCGATCGTCTTGGTCGTCGTGCCGTCGGTCACCGTCACGTTCTGGCGGCGCGATGCGGTATCCCAGTCGAGGACGTAGAGGTGGAGCGTGCCCGTGTACGCCGCGCTGAAATCGAGGCGCAGCCGGAGCTGGCCATCGCAGGAACCAGGTCGCCTGATCGCCGATGGCTCTGGTCGGGGCTCTCCAGCGCGCGGATGTCGGTCGTCGGGTTGGCCCACAGGTAGCGGTTGCCCTGCTCGAGGGTCAGCGTCGCGTTCGGCAGCACGACCAGGTCGCTGGTGGCGCTCGCCCCGTTCCACGCACCCAGCGCGTAGCCGTCGGCTCCGTACGTGCCGACCCAGTCGCCCTGGACCTTCGCGCCCACCGTGATCGCGTTGGTCTGGCACCCGTACTGACCGGTCGTCGCCGTGGCGCGGGCTGTGAGCACATGGTCCCCGTCGAACGTCGACGTGCTATCCCAGGCGACCCCGAATGGCGCCGTCGTGTCGGTTCCGATCGATGTGCCGTCCACCAGGAAGTCGACACTCGCGATCCCGTTCGGGTGGCCGGCGATGGCAGCAACGTTGACCGTGCCGCTGACGGTGGCCCCTTCGGCGGGGGTCAGCGTGACGGATGGGACATCGACCACACCGCCCACGGCTGTCTGCGCCGCGCGCAGGGCATTGACCAATGGCTCCGTGATGGCGTCTCGATCGCCCGGCCACGGCTGTCGACGATCCGCACCCTGATTCCGACGTGGACCCGTCCGGGTATTCGCCGGACCGTTCCACGACCATCGCAACCTGACTTGGTGACAAGGACTGGTTCGCTGCGCGCACGAGCGCGGCCACTCCCGCGACATGGGGAGCGGCCATGCTCGTTCCGCTCGAGTCGAGATAGCCCCCGCCCTTCCACGTCGAATTGACCTGGACCCCTGGCGCGGCGACGTCGATGACGGTGCCGACGTTCGAGAACGCCGCGATCTCGTCGTCGCAGTAGTACCCGAACAACTCGAAGATGAAGCGGCAGCCCGCCGAGCCACCGCGTTCGCCGTCGAAATCGGAGATCGCCGAGACCGCGATGACCTCGGGGAAGGCGGCCGGGATGAAGGTCGACGCGTCCGTGAAGGAGTTGCCGGCTGCAGCGATGTACACCACGCCGGCGCCCACCGACCGGCAGATCGCTTCGCGCAGGCCGCCGTCCTGACAGTTCCCGACCTCACCGACGTCGCCGAGGCTCATGTTCACGACGTCGACGTCGTTCGCCGGATCCGCGTCAGTCGCCAGGCCGGTGACGTGATCGATACCGCAGATGACGTTCGACCAGTTGCCCTCCCCCGAATTGTTGAGCACCTTGACCGGGACCAGTCGAACGTCGGGGGCGATGCCGACGACGCCGATGTTGTTTCCGACGCGTGCGCCGATCGTCCCGGCCACATGGGTCCCGTGGCCATGGCCGTCCTGGGGCGGACCACTCGTCATGCAGTTGGTACCGAGCGCCGAGTCGAGGCCAGCGACGAGGTCCGGATGCGTCAGATCGATGCCGGTATCGATGACGGCGACGCGAGCGCCCGATCCGGTGAACCCGGAATCCTGGGCGTCGGGCGCTGTCGGGTGGTTGGCCCGAACGCGCTTGATCCCCGGTGGGACGGTCTCGGCGGCGATCTTGATGGGCCGATCCGCGACGACCGTACGTACCGCTGCCTTCCGACGGAGCGCCTCCGCCGCGCGGGCGCTCCCATGGAACACGAACCCGCGTAATGCATGCTCGAAGATGTGCCCCACCGAGCCACCCGCCTGCTTGGCGAGGCCTGGAGCCACGTCTCGGGCCTTGACCCCCGCCCGGACCGTGACGATCCAGTCTTTGGCAGCTTCCGGGCGGCGTGCATGAGCCGCAGCCGGCGCTGCCATCGCCAGGATCAGGAGGATCGCGAGGACGGTGACGACGCGCTTCAATGGCCCCTCTCCAGGCACGCGGGTCCGCCAGTGTTGGCCCGGCTACCACCGACGTCAATAGGTCAGCGGCCCGATGGCGACGAAAGGCACCGCCATTTCCGGTGAGGTCTCATCTACTCTGGCGCCGATGAGTCGGAGGGATATGCTCGATAGCGCCCTATCGCCAGGATGACTGGCGCCGCTCGCGGACTCGACGTCGCATGGATCCGAGAGCAGATCCTGCGCCACGGGCTGTTCGTCTGGTTCCTGGCGAACTCTGTCGTCGCGATCGCCTATTCCGCGCGCGACACGGCCTTGCTGTACTTCGACGCCCGCCTTTACCTGATGGCGACGCAGGCGTGGCTTGGCGGCGGCGATCCGTGGGACGTGCAGCTCGCCGGCAACTACTTCGCCGCGCCGCCACCGTCGCTGCTCCCCCTCGCCCCGCTGGCGCCACTTTCGCTGGACCTCGGCGTCGCGATCATCGCTCTGGCCTGCTTCGCCGCGGCGATCGCGACCGTCCGACTGCTGGGGCTGCCCTGGTGGTGGCTCCTCTTTCCGCCGCTCGTGCAGTGTCTGCTGTCCGCCAACGTCCACGCGCTGCTGATCCCGCTGATCCTGCTGCGCCTCGGCTGGCTCGCCACGTTGCTCAAGATCTATGCCGTGGTCCCGGTCGCGATCCTCGGGCGATGGGGCGCTCTGCTGCTGGCGATCGTCCTCATCGTGATCACCGTTCCGATCCTGCCGTGGGCGGCGTACATCAGCCAGGCCGGCGAGATCACCGCACGCCTGGCCGAGCAGACGAAGCACAACATCCCGCTCCCCGTCCTGCTGGCGATCGCGCCCGCCGTGGGCATCGGTCTTCTGCTCATCGGCCGTGAACGAGCAGCGTGGCTGGCGCCGCTCGCGCTGTGGCCGTCGCAGCAGTACTACTACGGCACGCTCGTGATGCCGACCCGCAGCCAGATCGCGGCGGCGATCATCGCGTGGCCGACGACGGGCTCCGGGATCATCGCGGTCGCAGTGCTGGCTTTGATCGAGTGGCGGAACGGGCGGCGCATCGGTCGTCCGCGAGTACTCGCATCGGACTAGGACGTTCGGCGCGGTGACTCACCGCACCGCGTCAGTAGACTCACGTTCATGACCCAGGACCCGCCCGATCTCGACGTCGTCGTTCTTGGCGGCGGCGGCCATGTCGGCCTGCCGCTGAGCCTGACGTTCGCTGACGCCGGCCTGCGGGTCGGCATCTATGACACGAACCAGGCGACGCTCGACCGGATCGCCGCTGGCGAGATGCCGTTCCTCGAAGCCGGCGCCGACGAGCTCCTGGGCAAGGTCCTCCGCACAGGGCGGCTCGAGCTCGGTACCACCGGCGAGATGATCGAGCGGAGCGATGCCCTTGTCGTGGTCATCGGGACCCCGGTCGACGAGTTCCTCGGCCCCTCGATGACCGTCTTCGAGCGAGCCGTCGACCAGATCTCACCGCACCTGCGCGACGGCGCCCTGGTCGTGCTGCGGAGCACGGTCTACCCGGGGACGACGGCCTACGTCACCCAACGCCTCAAGGAGGCCGGTTGCTCGGTCGACGTCGCGTTCTGCCCGGAACGGATCGCGGAGGGCCACGCTCTCGAGGAGCTGCATTCGTTGCCGCAGATCATCGGCGCCGACGACGATCGGGCAGCCGAGCGGGCGACGGCGCTGTTCCGCCATCTCGTCACGAAGACGGTCCGCACGTCGACCAAGGAAGCGGAGCTGGCGAAGCTCTTCACGAACACCTGGCGGTACATGAAGTTCGCGGTCGCGAACCAGTTCTTCATGATCGCGGACCAGGCCGGCGTCGACTACACCAACGTCTTGCGCGCGATCCGCGAGGACTACCCGCGCGCGGCCGATCTGCCGGGCCCGGGTTTCGCCGCCGGACCGTGCCTGTTCAAGGATGCGATGCAGCTCGCAGCCTTCACGACTGATCACTTCCCGATGGGTCAGGCCGCGATGCAGGTCAACGAGGGCCTGCCGGCCTATATCGTCGCGGCACTCGAGCGACGCTACGGCGGGCTGCAAGGCAAGACCGTCGGCATCCTGGGCATGGCGTTCAAGGCCGAGTCCGACGACACGCGGGCATCGCTGTCATACAAGCTGCGCAAACTCCTCTCCTGGGCGGGCGCACGCGTCCTCGCGACCGATCCATACGTCGACGACGACCGCCTCGTGACCCTCGAGTGCGTGGTCGATGAGAGCGACGTCCTCGTGCTCGGTGCGCCGCACCGCGCCTATCGCGGCCTGGAGGTCGGCGGCAAGGACGTGGTCGACGTGTGGGGCGTCCTCGGCGGCGGTATCCGGCTCTGATGCGCATCCTCGTCACCGGCGCCGCCGGGTTCATCAACGGGTACCTGGTGCCGGAGCTCCTCGAGGCGGGCCACGACGTGGTCGGGCTCGACGACTTCTCGAAGTACGGTCGGCTCACGAAGTCGTACGACACGCATCCCTGTTATCGGTTCGTGGAAGGCGACGCCAAGGACACCGCGCTCATGAAGGAGCTCGCCGCCGACGTCGATCAGGTCGTCGCCTCGGCGGCCATGATCGGCGGGATCAGCTACTTCCATGAGTTCGCCTATGACCTCATGGCGGAGAACGAGCGCATCCTGGCCTCGACGTTCGATGCCGCGATCGCCGCCCATCGCCACGGCCACCTGGAACGGATCATCGTGGTCTCGTCGTCGATGGTCTACGAATTGGCGACGGTCTTCCCGACTCCTGAGGGCGCGCAGCTGACGTCGCCCCCGCCGATCTCGACGTACGGCTTCCAGAAGCTTGCGTCCGAGTACTTCGCCAAGGGCGCCTGGGAGCAGTACGAGCTCCCGTACACCATCGTCCGGCCGTTCAACTGCGTAGGCATCGGCGAGCGGCGCGCCCTGCGCGACACGGACATCATGTCCGGCAACGTGAAGCTCGCGTTGTCACACGTCGTCCCGGACCTCGTCCTCAAGATCCTGCGCGGCCAGGACCCACTCCACATCCTCGGCGATGGGTCGCAGGTCCGGCACTACACGTATGGCGGCGACCTCGCCCATGGCATCCGCCTGGCGATGGAGTCGGACGCCGCGATCAACGAGGACGTCAACCTCTCGACCGCCGCGTCCACCACGGTGCTCGAGCTCGCGACCGCGATCTGGGGCAAGGTCCATGGGCCGGACCGCGAGTTCCGGTACGTCTCGGACCCGCCGTTCGAGCACGACGTCCAGATGCGGGTGCCCGACGTCCGGAAGGCTCGCGAGCTCCTCGGGTTCGAGGCCACGACGACGCTGGACGAGATGCTCGACGAGGTCATCCCGTGGATCCGGGGTGAGGTGGAGGCCGGCCGGCTGTGATCCAGGCGCCGTGGGAGCGGCGGCGAGCCCCGAGTCCATGGGTGCCCGCGCCGGAGCTCGCGAGCGGCGTTTCCGTCGTCGTCCCGGTCTATCGATCGGCGGAGACCCTACGCAAGCTCGTTCGGAGTCTGATGGAAACCCTCGAAGGGATCGGCGAGCCGTTCGAGATCATCCTTGTCGAGGACGCCAGTCCAGACGAGTCCTGGACGCACATATCAGCGATCGCCGAGGCAGACTCGAGAGTCCGCGGAATCAGGCTCAGTCGCAATTACGGACAGCACAACGCGCTGCTTTGTGGGATCCGGGCTGCACGTTTCGACCGGACGGTGACGTTGGACGACGACCTTCAGAACCCGCCTGAGGAGATCCCGATCCTCCTTGCGGCGCTCGACGATCGAACCGATGTCGTCTACGGCACGCCGCTCTCGGAAGCGCATGGGTTCATGCGAAACGTGGCCTCGCGCATCACCAAGTTGGCCCTCCAGGAGGCGATGGGTGCCGATGTCGCGCGCAACGTGAGTACATTCCGCGCCTTCAGGACCCGACTTCGAGATGCTTTTCCTGCCTACCGGGGGCCGTACGTGTCCATCGACGTCTTGCTGACGTGGGGCACGACCAGGTTCTCGCACACGCCTGTGCGGCACGAGCCCAGACGCGTAGGGCGATCCGGCTACACGATGCGCAAGCTCGTCGCGCACGGTCTGAACATGGCCACGGGCTTCAGCACGCTGCCGCTGCAGCTGGCGAGTTTCATCGGCTTCATCTTCACCGTGTTCGGCCTGCTCGTCCTGGGCTATGTCATCGCCAACTACATCGCGAACGGGCCGGACAACGTGCCGGGTTTTGCGTTCATCGCATCGATGGTCGCGATCTTCAGCGGGGCTCAACTCTTCGCCCTCGGGATCATCGGCGAGTACCTCGCGCGGATGCATTTCCGGGCGATGGATCGTCCGACGTACCTCATCGGTGAGCGGACCGATGACGGGGACGACGAGTGAACGGGACTCCGGAAGCGGTCATCGACGGGATCCCCGCGTTCGCGCCAGACCTTGCATATTCCGCCGAAGGATTCGACCCGGATGCGTTCGATGCTCTCGCCGCTCTCGAGCCACGGAGCTTCTGGTTCCGCTCGCGAAACGAACTCCTGAAGTGGGCCGCCCGCCGGTATTTCCCCGCGGCGCGGTCGATCCATGAGATCGGATGCGGAACTGGGTTCGTTCTCAGTGGCCTTCGCGACGTCTACCCCGATGCCGAGATGTCTGGCAGCGAGATCCTCGTGAGTGGACTCGTGCACGCACGCCGTCGCCTGCCTGGCATGCGCTTCATGCAGTTGGATGCGCGACAGATCCCGTTCCGGTCGGCGTTCGACCTGATCGGCGCGTTCGACGTCCTCGAACATATCGATGACGACAGCCGCGTGTTGCGCGGGATCCACTCGGCACTCCGTCCGCGCGGTGGCCTGCTCATCACGGTGCCCCAGCACACGTGGTTGTGGAGTGGCCAGGACGATCTCGCCCGCCATCAGCGTCGCTACTCCCGTCACGAATTGATCGACAAGCTGGAGCGCGCGGGCTTCGACATCCTCCGCGCAACCTCGTTCGTGTCGCTCCTCTTGCCGATGATGTTCGTCACGCGGCGCCTTGCCGATCGTCGACCCCGCGAGTCTGGCACCGAGACGCTCTCGCTCCCCGATGGACTGGATGCCATGCTTCGCCCGGTCCTCGCATTCGAACGATCACTCATCCGTCGCGGACTGTCATTCGGTGTGGGTGGTTCGTTGCTGGTCGCCGCGTCACGGCGGGAGGACCTCGTTGGCTGACCGGACCGTGCCGACGACTCGACGCCGGCACGTGCTTCGAGGCAGGGATCCGGGTGTTGTGGCGTTCAATCGCCCGTTCCTCACCGGCCGCGAGCTCGAGTACATCAAGCGCGCTCACGCCAATGGTCATCTCGCTGGCCAGGGCGAGTTCGCCCGCCGGTCGAGCGCATGGCTGCAATCGCGGTTAGGTTCGATGCGTGCTCTCCTCACGCATTCCTGCACTGCCGCGCTCGAGATGAGTGCGATCCTCGCCGACGTAGGCCCCGGCGACGAGGTCATCCTCCCGTCCTTCACCTTCGTGTCGACCGCCAACGCTTTCGTACTCCGGGGCGCGACGCCCGTCTTCGTGGATATCCGAGAGGACACGCTGAACCTCGACGAACGCCTGCTCGCCGAAGCCATCACTGATCGAACGAAGGCGATCGTGCCCGTGCACTACGCGGGCGTCGGCTGCGAGATGGACGAGATCATGAAGATCGCCGGCGAGCGCGGTCTGTTGGTGATCGAGGACGCCGCGCAAGCCGTGCTGTCGACCTACCGAGGACGTGCGCTCGGGAGCATCGGCGGCCTCGCGGCCCTGTCCTTTCATGAGACGAAGAACGTGATCTCAGGTGAGGGTGGCGCGCTGCTCGTGAATGACGAGCGTTTCGTCGCCCGAGCGGAGGTCATCTTGGAGAAGGGGACCAATCGGTCACAGTTCTTCCGCGGTGAGGTCGACAAATACACGTGGGTCGACATCGGATCGTCATACCTGCCCGGCGAGATCATCGCCGCGTTCTTGTTCGCCCAGTTCGAGCACGCCGACCAGATCACTGCTCGTCGACGGGCGATCTGGTCCAACTATCACGACGCGTTCGCCGAGCCTGAGCACGAGGGCAGAGTGAGACGGCCGGTCGTGCCGCCAGATCGCGAACACAACGCCCACATGTATTACCTGCTGATGCCCGATCTCGCTGCCAGGACGCGGATGATCGAACGTCTCAGCTCCATGGGCATCCATTCCGTCTTCCACTACGTCCCGTTGCACAGCTCACCACAGGGCCTGCGGTCCGGGCGTGCGGTGGGTCGGCTGCCCATCACGGAGTCGACGAGCGAACGCCTCGTCCGGTTGCCCCTATGGCTCGGCGTCGAGTCCGAGCAGGACCGTGTGATCGACGGCGTCCTGCGTGCCCTCGACTGACCCCTACGGCAGCTGAAGCACCGCGAACTGACCAGCCCTGAAGATCTCAGTCGCATGTGGGACGAGGATGTTCGGATGGCTGGGATCGACCCACACGTACTCGATCCCGTGGTCGTCCATGAAGCTCACGATCTCCTCCGTGGTTGGCGGATCGTCGAGTGCCGGATAGATCACTCGTTGGGGCGCGTGTTCGAAGAACGGATTGGCGAGTGCCGGGTCTGGCGAATGACCCACCTGGTTACGGAAGATGTCCGACTGGAAGCACATGGGCACGACCGGGCGGCCGGTGTGCGCGGTCAGGCTGATGAGCCGGGCATCCCAAGCGGCCGCTTCCTCGAAGTTGGCGCAGGCGTAGGCGAGTTTCGCGTCGGACGGGAGCGCGCGGACATACGCAAGCGCTTCGAGTGGCACGGGCTGGTAATGCCCGGGCCCGAATTCGTACAAACGCTGCACGGTGGCGCCCAGACCGATCGCGCTCTGACCCACCAGCACGACGACCAGGAGCGGTGTCGCTCGGGACATGCGTGTTCGGCCGTCGGCGATCGCGCGAACGATCGCGATCACGGCCACCGGTGTGAGGAAAACAGCGATCGCGCCGAAGTAGGCATGGAAGTAGTTGAACTCCGCGAGGCGGAAGCCCCACAGCAGCGCACCGGCCGCGACGGCGCAGGTCACGCCGACTGCGATCGATCCGAGTCGTTCGTGCTCGAGTGAAGGCCGAAGTGCCAGGGCCGGGCCGATGACAAGGACGCCCGCACCGAGCAAGGTCAGGCCGATCGCCCGTAGCCACGCCTCACCGAACGGGCTGACACCGACCATCGCCCCGGCATCAGCGAAGCCATGGCCGGTCAGTAACCCCCACGCCAGCGTAGCGACACCACCAAGGACACTCGCCCCGGCAACACCCCACATCAATGGCTGCCGCGCGCCGCGCCGGCGCTCCATCACCCAACGATGGATCCAGCCTGAGGAGATGGCTACTGCCGCGAGTGCCGCGAGCACGATGTGGGATGCGACCAGCGCGGAGACAAGGGCTCCGATCATGAGGAGCGACACAGGCCTCGACGGCGATGGCGGCGTCAGGATCCACTGAAGGCCCAGGGCGACGATGACGTACGTCAGTCCGTAGGTCGTCACAGCGAAACCGATCGGTCGGGCCCACCAATCAAAGTGCCAATCGAGCAGCAGAGGGATCGGGGCGATCGCGATCGTCCCGATGGCGGCGAGCACGAGGGCTTCTCGCCGAAACGTACGAGGCACGCTGTTCGCGGCGACTCCGGCGATCACGGCTGCGGTTGCGACGATGACCAACGGAAAGGTAACCAATTGGCTCGCGTGGATCGCCCCGACGCCCGGGACTCCATGAATGAGCGCACCAAGCCACGCTTCGCCCCAGTGATAGAAGGATTGAGCCGGCACTCCTGGCATCGTGTCGAAGCCGGCCGGGGCGAACACGTTCTCGATCCCGGTCTGCCGGAGCGTCGAGCTCAGGACACCGTAGTACGCCTCATCCATGAACTCGACGGGCTGAGCACCAGCGCGCGGACTAGGAGCCACGGTGACGCCGTACATCACGGCCGCACCGACGACCGCGACCGCGGCCAGCGCACCGACGCCCAACCAGCGGCGGTCTGGCAGACGTGGCGTCACCTGTCCACCTCCCAGCGCGATCGCCATGGCCAGGAATACTGCTGAGGGGACGTAGGTCGACGCGCCACCTGATCGGACGGTCGCGTAAACGACCGCGGATGTCAGGAGACCCAGCGCGAGCCCGACGCCGAGCTGATCGGCCGTCGCGGCCGTCGGTTCGAGGAGCCGGGTTCGTCGTCCGATGAAGACACCGAGCGCCGTGCACGCCGCTCCGAAAGCGAGGGCAACCAGCACCGACCACAAGGCACTGGGGTCCGTTAGGAACGCCGTGAGATCGTCGATGATCCGATTCGTTCCGGTCCCGTCACCCAACGTCGGGACGCTCGAACTCACGGATCGCGACAAGGCGAATACCCGCTGGCTCGGCGGACGACCGGCGCATCAACGTCCGCTCAACTCGACGGTCGAGGTCCCAGGTATGTGCCAGCGTCGGGGCCTGTCATGAGCAGGAGGTCGAGGATCGAGACCTGGGGGTCGAACGGTGGATAGAGCTGCGGATACGGCGGATAGTCATACGTCATCCACTCCAGGCCGATGCGCGACTCCTCGAATCTCGTCTCCTCGATGTAGTCCTTCGCCGATGGGCCTGACAGGTAGGTCGTTGCGCCCAGTCGCGTGAGGATCTCGATCAAGCGGTCAGTCTTCCGTCCCGTAGCGCCCAGGCTCGACGAGCGGACGAACGTCGTGTCGTTGATGCCCAACATCCTGGTGAGCTCCATGGTGGTTGCGATCGTGAAATCGGACAGCCCACGAGGTGGGTGAGCGAATGCCTCCTCGAGCCATGGCCGATACAGATCGAAATGCGGCGCGCGCCGATACGCATGGGTGATCGTGCTCAGGTGACGGCCCGCCCAGGAATTGTCAGCTGTTTCGATGGCGTTGATCGGGATGCCTTCGGTTTGGGCACCGTGCTTCTTTACCGGGATCGTGAGCCAGGCTGGCCCATTGGGAGTCTTGATCCTGTTGCGGTTACGCCAGCCACGGGTGTCGTACTGAACGTCGTCCAGGAAGACGAATGTGTCGGCGCGTCGGATCAAGTCGAAATAGCCCCTCCACGGCACATACGACGGCTGGAGGATGACACAGCGCACCGACTAGTCCGCCATCGACGGCGACACCGGAAGCGTGCCGTACCGCGCCCCCTGGATCACCACCCGCCCGCTCGCGTCGTGCCCCACCGCTCCTTGGGCGTACCAGCGCAGCACATCCAGAAACATCCCCTCGAGCAGCGCATACATCCGGCGCCCATAGCTCTCGAGCGACTCGTCGGGGATCGTGGCTAGGACCGCCTGGGCCACGATCGGACCGACATCCACCTCATCCACTACCTCATGGATGGTCGCGCCGCCGAAGCGGGCGCCGGAGTCCATCAGGCGTTCGATCGCGCGGGTGCCGGGAAACGACGGGAGTAGCGCCGGGTGCACATTGATGATGCGTCCCGCGAACGCAGCGACGAGAGGTGGTGGAAGGATCCGGTCGAACGTAAGTGCCGTGAGATCCGGGTCTGCCTCGGTCAGCACTTGTGTGAGCCGACGATCGAACTCCTCACGGGGAGCCGGATCGAGTCGAACTTCGGTGATGCCATGCTGCCGTGCGAACTCCGTGAGCGCTGTCGAAGCCTTGCGTTCGGTGATCAGGAGCACGGGCTCGATGGCGAGTTCTTGCGCGTTGCTGACGGCGGCCCGGAACAGTGCCCCGCCACCAGACACACAGAACGCCATCCGCATCCGACCGCCTCCAAGCCGCTCGCGCTCGTCGAGTGACATCGGACACGAATGGTAGGGCGCCCAACAGTCCGCGAATGTCCGGTGCGTACCAGCACCATCAGCCTAGTCGGTGAGCCGCCGGCGCTTGCGTATCCTTCGTCAGGAATGTGGGTGCATGTGGGTTCCCGACGGCCGTGAGCCGGCTCCTGCCCGAGCTCTACGATGCTCGCTTCGATGAACGTGAGATCAGCGCCAAGGACGCCGTCTGGCGCGAGATCGTCGGGTTTCTCCAGCGCTACATCGACGCGGACGCACCCGTGCTCGACCTGGCCTGCGACCGCGGGCACTTCATCCGTTGGGCACGCGGGTCGGAGCGTTGGGCCACGGACATCCGGGATATGGGCTCTGCGCTTCCTGAGGACATTCGCTTCGTGCAGGCATCCGGGCTCGATCTAGCGTCGGTCGTGCCGAATGGCTATTTCGGCACGGTGTTCATGAGCAACTACCTCGAGCACCTCGATTCCAGCGATGCAGTGATCGAGCAGCTTGCCGTCGCTCGCCAGCTGCTTCGTCCAGCCGGTCGGGTCGTGATCCTCCAGCCGAACATCCGCCTGGTCGGCCCGCGCTACTGGGACTTCATCGACCACAAGGTCGCCTTGACCGAGCGCAGCCTCCTGGAGGCAGCGGAGCTCGCCGGACTTCGCACGGTCGAGCTCATCACGCGGTTCCTGCCCTATTCCACGAAGGGCAGACTGCCCTCCGACGCTCGACTCGTTCGGGCCTATCTCGCGTTTCGCCCGGCGTGGTGGCTGATGGGTCGCCAGACCCTGTATGTCGGCGAGGCGGGCGGATGACCGCCCCGATCTTGTCGATCGTCATGCCGGTCTTCAAGGAGGGCGAGGCCGTCGAGCCCGTGATCCGCGCGCTCACCGCCGGCGTCGACACCCCTCACGAGATCCTCGTCGTCTACGACTTCGATGAGGACCCGACCGTGCCCGTCATCGAGCGGCTCGCTAACAAGCTGCCGACAGTCCGGGGTCTCCGGAATGATCTCGGGCGAGGGGTGCTCAACGCCATGAAAGCCGGCATCGCGGCGTCACGCGGCGATTCGTCCTGATCACGATGTCCGACGGGTCGGACGAACCGCACATCGTCGATGGCATGGTCGCTCGAGCGCGCGCCGGCGCCGACGTCGTCGCCGCATCGAGGTATATGCGTGGTGGTCGACAGATCGGCGGGCCGAGGCTCAAGCGGTTGATGAGTCGGGCGGCGGGTCTGAGCCTGCACTGGTTCGCCGGCGTCCCGACGCATGACCCGACCAACAACTTCAAGCTGTACTCGAAGCGTTTCCTCGATGCCGTCCGCATCGACAGCAGCGCCGGCTTCGAGCTCGCGCTCGAATTGACCGTCAAGGCGACCATCGACGGACGCCGGATCGAGGAGGTCCCCACGACCTGGCGCGATCGAACGGCAGGCGAGAGTAACTTCAAGCTCCGCAAGTGGCTCCCGCACTACCTGCGGTGGTACGGGCGAGCCTTTATCGGGCGGTGGTTCCGGCGAGGTCGTCCGGCGACCCGATGATCGGGCGTTTGCGGGCCGCGCTGGAACGGATCGGCTTGCCGGCCTGGTTCATCGCGATCGACCTGCTGTGGATCGCCAAGCCGGAGGTCCTGGCCATCGATGCGCGGCACTATCAGCGGGCCGCCAACGCATGGCTGGCCGGCGGCGATCCCTTCCTCGTGGCCGAGGGCACGACCCAGTACGTGGGCGGGCCACATACGCTGCTGTTCTACGCCCCGACGGCCGTGCTGCCGCTACCGGTCGCGACCTGGGCGTGGATGGTCTTGGGAGTCCTCGCGTCAGCGTGGCTGATCCGTCGGCTGGAGCTGCCGCTCTGGTGGATCCTGTTCCCGCCCCTCGCTCATGCCATCTGGAACGGAAATCCTCAGACCGTCGCGCTGGCGCTGCTGGTCCTCGGTGGACCGTTGGCAGCCGCGGCAGCAGTGGGTATCAAGCTGTACACGGGGCTGGCCCTGGCCTTCCGTTGGCGCGATGCGTTGGTGGCTGGCCTCTTCCTCGCTGGTGACACTGCCGATCGTCCCGTGGCAGCTCTATCTCGAGCATTCGGGCAGCGTCGCCGAGCATGTCGCGACGGCGTGGAACGGCAGCGCGTGGCGCCTACCCGTCCTCCTCCCACTGGCCGCCGTCGCGATCTGGATCCTCCGCAAGGAAGGCGGGGCGTGGCACGCCGTCGGTGCCCTGTGGCCCGGGACCCAGTTCTACTACAACTCGATGGCGTTGCCGGCCATCGCCAACCGGAACGTGCTCGCGGCATTCCTCGCACTGCCCGTGCCGCTGATGGCGCCGCTCGTCGTGATCGCCCTCGCGGCGCGCAAGGTCATGAGCGACCGCGGTTGGGCACTACCAGAGAGCATCCGCCTGCGGCCGATCCGCCCTTAACCGCTCGCCCACGGCCGAGGCGCATCGCTCGAGCGCATTCGTCGGAGCGCAAGGATCAGCAAGGCAACGCTGCACGCGGTCAGGACGAGCGACCCGACGATCGACACCGGCCCGGTGTGCGGCAGCGTCCGTTGGATGAGAGCGTTCGCCGGCGCGGCGCTGAGCAGGTTGAGCGTCAGCACGACGCCTAGGACCAGCCACAGCACGAAGGCACGGCGGTCGTACAGCAGGACCAGCAGGAACAACACCGCGGCGTAGGCATAGCGCTCGTGCATCTGAGTCATGAACGTGAAGAACGTCAGCACCGACGCCGCAAGCCCGAGGGTGAGTCGCTCGCGCCTGGGATTGCGAACGATCGCGAGACCGATGGCCACCGACAGGAGCCCCGTCACCCCGTAGCCGATGTGCCCCAGCGTGAATGGCCCGAGCAAGGCGCCATCGACGATGAAGTCGCCGCCGGCCGCGAACTCCTGGAGCAGCCACCACGGGTTCCACGCACGCACGGACAGGATGGCGAAGACACCACTCGAATACCAGCGGACGTTCTCGACATACTGCAGCGGCCCGCCGGCTGCGAGGAACGGCAGCCAGAGGACCACGATCACGGCCAGGCCGATGACCGTCGCGCGCGCCACCTCCCGGATCCCACCGGCCGCCCAGAACCACGCCGCGAAGGGCAGGACGAATGGGATGGCCTGCGGTTTGGTCATGAGCGAGACGGCGATCAGGGCCGCGGCCAACCCGTTGCGGCGTTCGCTCGCAGCGACCAGCGCACCGAGCCCGGTCAGGACGAAGATCGACTCGTACTGGCCCCACCAGGCGCTCACGTAGAAGACGACCGGATGCAGGAGCACGGCCGCGAACCCGATCGCGGCCCAGCGGGGCCGATCCCGCAACGCCACCGCCACCAACGCAGCGAGGCCGAAGTCAGCCAGGGTCGCGGGCACCTTCATGAGGGCCCGGATCGCCGGATCGGAAGCATCGGTCACCGTCGCGAACGCCGGTTGGATCGCCGCCAACGCGGCCCAGATGTACGCCATGACCGGCCCGAACGTGACCGGTCCCGCTGCGGTCTCCCCGTAGAGCGACCCGAGCCCTCGCGTCGCGATGTGGTGGACCCAGCCGACGAACTGGTCCAGGTCGCCGCGGAGCCCCTCCATCGGCAGCAACCACAGCCGGATGGCGACGCCGGCGACCAGCGCCCCCAGGACGATCAGCCAGTCGGCGCGGCGCCAGCCGGCCGCCATCGACTCAGACGCGGCTCGTCCGCCAGTAGCGCTCGGCCGGACCGCCGACATCGCCGACGACGCCGAGTGCGGCGCCATACGACCTGACAGCGTCGGCCATCGCGCGCGTGTCGTCGAAGAGTCGTTCCATCTGGCTCTCGTAGATCCTGATGCCGGTGATCTTGCGCTCGATCTGATCCCCGATATCGGCGAACGCAGGGAAGACGCTCACCCCGGCTGGCAGTCCTGCGAGGGCATCCGGCCCCAGCTGGTCCAGCGTCCGGAAATCGTTCCACCAGGCGTACGGGAAGTCCTCGTAGAACACGACCGTGCCCGCGTAGTCCGGCCCGGGCATCACCCAGCGGTGCGCCGAGCGGAGGAGCTCGATGCCGCCCTGGCGCATGAGTTGATGGTCGACATGCCCGCCGACCCCGAGCGGCAGATACACCTGCTGGGGCTCGAGCCGGTCGATCTCGCGCTGAAGCACATCGAAGGGATAGGTGTCGTCCTCACGCGGCGTGCCAAGCAACTGCTCGTCGCCCTCGTAGCCGCGGAAGACGGCGTCCGGCAGGTCGAGGAAGACGATCGACGCCTCCGCGAAGTACGCGTAGCGCTCGTCCTCGAGCCGCCGCCGCGCCAGCAGATCGCCGGCGACCGCCGAATCGACGATCTCGTCGGTAAGGACCGCGCCCTGCGTGGGCAGCTCATCGATGACCGGCTGGCCCGCGAGTGATTCGTTGCGGATGCTGGCGCGCCGATACCACGACGAGCGCTGCCAGAACCGCTTCGCTGCTGCGTCGGCATCGACCTGGGTCGCTTCGAGCCCCTCGTCGCCTGCCGCCCATGCGGGCCCGAGCGGGTAGTCCGGCAGGATCGCGCTGCGATTGAACGCCTCGCTCGATGGCCACATCGTCTTCGACCCGAAGCCGAGCGCCTCGCGCTGGTAGCTCGTCAGCCCGTTGCCGCCGCCATCGCCCGAAAAGACCGTGATGATCGTCACGTTCTGCCCGAGCTCGCGGAGGCTCGCGATGAGCCCGCCACACGAGAGGGCGACGTCGTCCGGATGCGGCGCGACGAAGACGTGGGTCATGGCCGGCCGAGTATACCGATGGGGACCTGCCCCGGATCAGAACCAGCGGCGGCGTCGGCGCAGCGAGTCGCCGCCGTCGTCCGGGAAGCCGCCCGGCCCGATCAATGGGACGAAGACGACGGCACCGTGCGGCGTGTCGCGCCAGACATCGCCCTGGCGGACGACCAGCGTCAGGATCTGGTGGTCGCGCGGACCGACCGGTATCACGAGCCGGCCGCCGTCGGCCAGCTGGTCGCGGAGCTCGGTCGGGATCGTTGGGGCCGCCGCCGTCACGATGATCCCGTCCCATGGCGCCCCGCCGGGGTCCCCGAGGCTGCCATCGGTCGTGCGGATGGTGACGGTGCCCGGCAGGTCCAGTGCCGCGATGCGTTCCCTCGCCTTTTCGGCGAGGACCGCATGCCGCTCGAGGCTGGTGACGTCCGCCCCGAGCGCAGCGAGGATCGCGGCCTGATAGCCCGAGCCCGTCCCAAGCTCGAGGATCCGGTCGCCTGGCCCTGGTGCCAGCAGCTCGGTCATGCGCGCCACCACCCAGGGTTGGCTGATCGTCTGCCCGGCGTCGATCGGCACGGCTTCGTCGGCATAGGCGCGGCTCTGCCGATCCGGGTCCATGAAGTGATCGCGCGGGACGTCTGCCATCGCCGTCAGGACACGCTCGTCCCGGATGCCGCGGTCGCGCAGCTGATCCTGGACCATGCGCCGCCGGTCGTCGTCAGCGCCCATGGGCAGAGAGTAGACCCGGGCCACGGGCCTCGACCGGACTAGGACGCGGTCGGCGACGCGCTCGCGGCCGGCGAAGGACTGGCCGGGCTGACCGCCGGAGACGGGCTCACGGAGCTCGACGGTGCCGCGCTCGGGCTCGCCCCACTCGGGCTCGCACTCGCGCTCGGCGAGGGGCTGGGCTCAGGGGTCGGTGTCGCCAGTGGACGCAGGAGGCCGCCGGTGCCGAGCAGCACCCCGTTGAGCAGGATGAGCACGAAGACGGCAACGGTCACGATCACGAAGTACTTCGAGACGTTCTCGCGAACGTGGACCGCGACCTCGGACGGCGATGGAGCCCGGGTCGTCGCCTTCGCCGACTGCCGGCGTTGCGCCGCCCGTCGCTCGGCGGCGGTCGCTCCCGCGACCGGCGCGGCGCCCTCGCCGGAGATCTCCTGCACGGCAGCGTCGTAGTCATCGACGGCCTCGTCCGACTCCGCCGCAGCCTCGGCCTCGTCGGCGAGGTCGTCCTCGATGGCATCGATATCGGCGTCGTCGATGCGCTCGCCGTCCTCGTCGATGTCGTCATCGACCTCGTCGATCTCGTCGTCGATGTCGTCGTCGATCGGCTCGAGGGGCTCCTCGGGCGTGCGATCACGGGGGTCGGTCACGGGTGTGTCACAGCTCCTGGGACGCGCGCCGTGGTTCGGGCGCGGCGGACGCGCAGCAGGATACCCGATAGCCGGTCATGCCTCGCGGATCGCAGGCACGAACCAGCCCGCGATGCCGGCAGCCGCCGTGACCAGGCCGAAGGCGGCGAAGACCGTCGTCACGCCGACGAATTCGGCGAGCACGCCGCCGACACCGATCGACAGCGTCATCGCTCCGAATACGAGGGAGAAGCGGAAACTGACGACACGGCCGAGCATCTGCACTGGCGTGCGCTCCTGGAACAGCGTCTGGCTCGGGATGATGAAGACCATGTTGGCGATGCCGATCCCGAAGGCGATCGCCAGCACGACGCCGAGGTTGCCCGACTGCGCCATCAACGTCGTCAGTAGCCCCAGCACCGTATAGCCGACGATGATCATGCGGCCCTTTGCGAACCGAGCTCCGATCAGCCCGATCACGAACCCGCCGATCAGGTTGCCGGCACCCTGGCTCGCTTCGATGAAGCCGTAGACGGCCTCCCCATCGAACCCTTGGGGGCCGAAGACGCGCTCGGCGAACACCAAGGTCTGCCCGATGAGCACGCCGATCGTGAGCTGGGCAACGACTGCCTGGAGCGTGTTGGCGAGCAGGACGGGATCGTTGCGCAGGAAGCGCCAGCCGGCGACGAGCTCGGCGCGGAACCCGGCAGGTGCCGGTTCGCCGGCCGTCGCCGGGGCCTCCTCTCGCGGCATCGGGCGCGGGATCAGCGTGCTCAAGAGCAGCGCGGATGCCAGGTAGGTCGCACCGTCGAACCAGAACGCGATCGACACCGCCTCGGCGACCAAAGCGACGAAGAGGCCAGCCAGCGCGAAGCCGATGACGTCGGCCATGGTCTCCCCGACCCACAGAGCCGAGTTCGCGGTCAGCAGCTCGTCCTCGCGCACGAGCCGGGGCAGGATCGCGACCCGCGCCGGCCGGAAGAAGATCGTGATCGTGGTCAGCAGGAAGGCGAGCGGATAAACGAGGTAGATGTTGATCGATGCCGCGATCGGCATGGTCACGACGACTGCTGCGCGCAGGATGTCGCTGACGACGAGTACCTCGCGGTGGTCCCAGCGGTCGACGAGGGTGCCGGCGATCGGCCCGAACAACAGGTTCGGCAGCGTCGCGAAGACGAACACGAAGGCCACCGCGATCGGCGAGCCGGTGACGACGAACACGATCGCCGCGATCGCGACCTGGTGGACGCGGTCGCCGAACAGCGAGATGAGCTGGCCCGCCCAGAGCGCGCCGAACGAGCCGTTGAGGGCGAGGCGGACATAGGGGTGGCGGCGAAGCCGCGCGAGCACGCTCGGGTGAGAGGCCCGGGATCGGGAAGGCAGGCGCTTCCGGGGCGGTCTCGCCCGCAGTGCCCGACGGCGGTCGCCCCGGGCGCGGCAAGGCGCTGCCGGTCTGCGCCAAGGACGGTCGGACGTTGGAGCGCGGCCGTCTGCTGCAGACCGGGGGTCAGGCCCGAGGGGTTCCCGCCGCCTGCGCGTTGTGCGGCGAGGCGACGGCGGAGCTCGGCGTCCTCCTGCTCCTCGGTCAGCGGTCGGCACGCGGACCACGCCCGCGAAGAGGAAGAAGGCGAGGCCCAGGCCGAGGAACAGGTCGCCCAGCGAGTAGACGTTGCGGATGATCGGGACGGGAGCCGGGATGACGTCGCCCAGGATCAGCAGGCGTCCGAGGAAGTCCTGGGAGCCGGCGTCGACGACGATGTGGAACGACCGGTCGACGTCGGCCGCGGTCAGACCGCTCGCCGTCAGGGCCGGCTCCCAGATCGGCATGAAGCCGTCGTTGGCGACGATGACGAGGGTGTTCGAGAGGACGCCGAGGAAGGCCAGGCTCAGGCCCGGATAGGACCGATTGACCCAGAGCGCGGCGAGCAGCACCACGAACGCGCTCGTCAGGAGCGGCAGCCGCAGGGTCTCGACGATGCCGATGTGGGCGCCGAGCGCGGCCTCGGTCCCGAACCGGACGAGGACGGCCACCACGAGCAGCCACGTCCAGCGCAGCCGGATCTCGGAGAGGTTCCCGAGCCTTCCGCCAGCCAGCAGGCCGAGGAGGAGGCCGAGCAGGATCCCGCCGATCAGCATCGAGTCATGATGCTGGAGCGGGTGTGGGCTTCGTCAGGCCTGCTCGGGTGCGTGGGAGGCGGCGGGCACGGTCGCGTTCGCCGGCATCGCGCTGGCCGGCATCGGCGCCGGTCGCCGGCGGATCCGCGAGTCGGGTGGCGGCAGCCTGGCCGAGCAGCGGGATCGGACGCGGCTGGACGGTGCGGCCCGGGTCGGCCACGCCCTCGACGTGATGGGTCTTGACGAACGCGTCGACCACGACCGGGTCGAACTGGATGCCGGCGAACTTGCGCAGCTCGGCGAGCGCCTGCTCGGCGGTCAGCGGCGTCATGCGATAGGGACGGGCGGCCGTCATCGCCTCGAACGCGTCGGCGACGTGGAGGACGCGCGCCAGCTTCGGGATCTCGTCGCCGATCAGGCGGTCCGGGTAGCCCGAGCCGTTGTACCACTCGTGGTGGTGGCGGATGATCGGCAGCTCCGGGGCGAGCTTGGTGACCGGCGCGATGATCTGCGCGCCCAGCACCGGGTGGGCATTCATGATCATCCGCTCGTCCTTGTTGAGGCGTTCCTGCTTCGACAGGACGTCGATCCGGCACGCCGATCTTGCCGACGTCGTGGAGCAGGCCGCCCCACTCGAGCGCTTCCAGCTCCGCGTCGGTGACGTGCATGACCCGCCCGATGTCGACCGCGATCTCCTTGACCCGATGGCTGTGCTTGGCCGTGAACGGGTCGCGCTTGTCCACCGCCTCGGCCAACGCACCGATGGTCTGGGTGAACATCTCGCGCATCTCGATGAAGCGCGCGTAGGCCACCCGAGTCGAATACAGGGGAACGGCAAAGAGGGCGGTAGCCCACCACTGGACCAGCATAGACCACTGTCATGAGCCATGACAACGGGGCAAGCGCCACGACGCCACCAGGATCCCGCGAATGTCGCCGAGCAGCACGGCGCGCGACGACTGGCCCGTCCGGAGGCCGATCGAGACGAAACCAGCGCCAAGTTGCAAGCGATGAACAGGCGGCCGCAGCCATCGCCTGCGACAAAATCCCAAGCGGTGCCTGAGCCCGGACCGAGAAGGAGCCTCGCAGCACGCCCGCGAGCGACGGCGGGCAAAACCAGGCCTGCATGATTCGCGAGGGTTCCGTACCAGGGAACGCGACCGCGAAGCTCTCGAAGCTCAGTCGTCCCTATGGCTGCGACCCATCCGGCGACAGCGGGTCCACCAAGGAAGAGTGAACCCATGATCGGGGCGATCGCAACGGCCTGCTGAGTTCCGCGCGGAAGCTGCACGGGGAACGCCGATCCAAGAGGGTCAGGCCGTCCAGAAGAGATCCCAAGTGCATATTCGACGGACGTTGGGGCTCCGCAGCGGCCGGTAGTCGATTGCGATTTTGGGTTTCGGCGGAAACAGAAAAGTCGCGGCCACCAGCGCCAAGGCGCCGACGACCACGACGGTCGCGACAATAGAGCTTGAGGGACTTCGGCATTTCCAGACTCGGCCACCTACCTCACTCTACGGCCGATGCCGCGAATGGGGTAATGGGCCATCGTACTAGAAGCCTCTAAGAGAAGCCCCTCCCGCGAGCGCGATCATCGCCACGCTCGAGAGCATTGCGACGATGCGCACGAATCGGTCCTTCACTCAGGGTCGCTTACCAGCCCTTAGCGGACTCGGGTGCCATGCTTGGGCCTCCTTCGCGGCCTCCGTGTTCAGGGGGAACACGAAAACCGACCTGACTGGATAGTCGGTCGGTTGCACTACTCGCTCCGCCTCACCCTAAGTGCCCATTTCAGGTGAGGCATCGCCGCGTCCGTTCTGACGGTTACTTCCTAGTACTGGGGTACTAGTAAGTGGGCCGGACTTTAGGTATACGGCACTAAACCGGTCAATACGGCACCTTACCTATCTGTCTAGATGGCCGGGATGCCGGGTCTGGGCGTTGGCGGCGCGTCTGGAGAGTCCCGGACTCACGGCCACCAAATCGGATGACCCTCTGGCGTGGTACTCGGGGGCAGCCGCTGAACTAGTGCGCAGCACCCAGGACGGAACTGACCGCTCCTCAGTGGTCAGTTATCGACGGCGTCGACGCCATCCTAGAGAAGCTCCGGCATGCAGCTTGAGGCCGTACGCAAGACATTGTCTCCCGACCTATCTCACCCGGAGAACGACGTGATGTCGCGGGCTCCTGTGTGCTATTGCGGCCGCTTCCCGTACGATGTGCGCAACGGGAATTGAGTCAACGCCGGCGGGTGAGCGCTTTCAGCGTATCTTCGCGCGTAGAATCGGCCACAGAGCGAGTGCGAGTTGTGGTTTGGGAGGTTTCCAAGGCCAAGCTCGCCATACCCGGCTGATGCTCTCCTCAGCTGCGCGCATCCTCTGCACATTCCGCCTCGACATCCATACGCGCTACGCCAGACGGCACCCAACCCATTGCAAACAGGGTGGACGCGATCTCGGCGTCGGTGAAGTGTGCTCGCTCGAAGTCCTTCACCGTCGCGCCAGGCCTCTACGCGCACCAGGTCGGCGATCTGGTCCTTCACAACCTGCACGCCGCCGAGACTCGGATCAAGCCCGTCTATAAGTCATCTCCGGCCCGATTTCGCTCTCTCAGCTTGTCACGGGCAGGTCTGGGTAGCGAATGTGCGGTCCCCATCGACAGCGATGTAGTACGTGGTGGGGGGGACGGAGAAATGGCGCGAAATTGCCCTCAACTGGCCCCAGCCGCGGCAGGGAAACGTATTCGGCCAGCGCCCTGTGTTCCCCGGGGCGTGTCTCTCCGCCCATTTGCACGATGGTGATAAACGACTTTCGTCGGGGTATGCCGAGCTCCTCCATCACAAAGTGGCACGAGACTCCATCTCCGTCTCGCCTTCCAATGAGAGCACGACCGACGGCTGTGGTGAAAGCCCGAAGTCGAGATAAGGTCTTGTCGAGAAGCGAGCGCCCCCGTGGTATGACCGTCGCCAATGGAGCTCGTGCTGGGCGTACCTGGGCGGGGCAGGAAGTGGGATCTGCGGCCCCAGCGGCCGCCATGTCGTCGTATAGGCGCAGAAGCATCTCGCCCGCGATTTGCCCTTCCATGGCCAGCAGGGCGTCGCCTTTCAATCTTTGCCATAGCCGAGGAGCAACTTGGTCTACGAGTGCGGTCCAATTCGCGAGCGGATCAACGATATGGGCGCTCCAAAGAATGTCGCGCGCCGCCGAGTAGAGCATCTCTTCATTCCGACCCCATCCAGTTGATCATCTCGACGGGGTCGAAGCCGTCGCGATAGTCGAGCCATTCGTCGACGAAATGCTCATCGAGTCCTGCGAATGTCACGCTATCAACGATGTCGGGGTAGTACCGAGGCTCAATAGCGGAGAGGAGAATTACGCGGAGATCCGCCGTCGTCGCATGCCGCCTGAAGGCCGCCAGCTGGGCGCGGTTCCAACTTGACTTGGGCGCTCCGAGCAAGGGCAGTGCCTGCACCAGCGTACGCAGCTCCAAGACCTGCCAAGGCGAGTACAGGTACTCGATCTTCTTGGTCGCGCCGGTTGCCAGGGGCACAACCTCATTCGCCCAAGGACGAAAACGCGTTGTTCTTCCCGCTCGAACAAGCGAGAGGGATGCATCTTCTCGGAGTTCGTCGAGAGTCGATGGCACTAACCAGTGCGGATCGGGGCCGTCGTAGTTGCCCAGGTTCGCCGCCTGTCGCCGCGCGGCGATGTCCCAGAGGGGCCGTCGAACGCGGAAGAGCGGCACGAGAAGCCCGGCACGATGCAGCGCCTCTAATCGGGTTTCGGTCAACCAGTGCCCGCGTTCGCGCGTGGCGTCCGCAAACTTCTTGGGCGACAGCAGTTTCCGTTGAGTAAATACGCGCTGGCGGTCCAAGAGATCAAGTGCGTCCGGCATATCTCTGCTCAATGCCAAGCGGGGCTCCCAGCGTCAAGGTGACATGCCCTGTGGATTCCTGCGTGGGTGGGTCAGGCGTCCGAGACGGCATCGGGCCGAGGATCGGCTCCCCGTCGCTGGACCCGTGTTTCGTCAGGGCGTGGGTAGTGCTTGGACTAGCCCGATGCACCGACGCAGCGTTGCTCTCATTCTCCGATGGCCTCTTGTCGACGCTTGAATTCGACATGCCCTTGGCAATCACAGAATTCCTGACGCTCGAACCGATACCCGCGCTCGACAATATTGATGTCCTCGTCGGATCGAACGTTCCTTATCAAGCTCACTCGGATGTCGGAACCACGTACGACCGCAGTCGCTAGACAAAGATGGACACGCCTGTACTCCCCACCTCGATACGGAAGCCCCTTGAGGAGGCGGCGCACGTTGTTGGCGTAATCGTTGCGCGGTCGGGCCGCGCCGCGGCTTGACTTGCCGATGTAACGCGCAACGACTCCCCGCCGCGCGTCTATGACCTCGAACTGGTAGATCAGAGGGAGTAACGGGTCGAGCTCCGTTTCGTGGACCGGAGGCAGCCACAACGGTTGTGCGGCCACGTCAAATGTCGCCGGGATAGCGCCGCAGAACCCGCTCTAGCTCCTTCGCCGTCAGCGCCCGACCTAGCCGCCGACGGCTGTCCTCCTCGGCACCCGCGATGAACTCGGCGCGTAGCCGCTCATTGAGCCGCGCTCGCCGGAATGCCCGCTCAACCGACTCATCGGTCATGACCCGGCGTTCGTCATCAGGTCGGCGAACCAATGACCGAACCATTCCGGTCCGCCATTGGTCATCCACACGTAGATGGCAACGACGGCCGCGGCAGTCAACGCGAACTCGACTATGTAGCCTGCGCTTGGACCGGCCGGGTCGGACACGCTTCAATGCTTGAACCCCTTTAGTACGTTCGTGACGGTCGCGACAGAATCAGCGCCTTCGCTCCGAGTTGAGCTGCCCACGGCGGCTATCCTTCGGCGTCGCTGCCTCCGTCAACCCGGCTCCATGCTCCACGTCCCACCGTGAGCCAGGACCTCGAGGAGCAGCGTGCCGTCGGTTAACAAGACCTGGCCGGTGAAATTGCCGATCTCGTTTGCAATTCCTTCGAGACCGTCGGCCGTGTACGCATGCACGATGAAGTTGCTGTCGCCCTTGTAGATGAGGTCCAGGGTCACGAGTCCGCTTGACGGCGGATCCAGTAAGTAGACGTTGTCGCCCGTCCCCTTGAGAGGTGTCGCGGGGTCCCAGGGAGGGGCCTCGGTCACCGGCTTGATTGTGGCCGCCCATGGGCCGTCCGCATCGATCTCAAACGCTACCGAGTGCTCGCCCGTCTCTGCGTCGAATAGGACCGTCCCCTTGTAGTCACCGATCTCGTTCACAAGGCCGTCGACAAGTTCTCCATTGGCATGATCGAATGGACGATGAAGTTGCTGTCGCCGTTGTGGGTGAGAACGGCTATCGCGCCCGAGTCCTTGGGATATCGAACTTCGCGACCTTCTTACCCCTGCCCTTCAGGACGATGTCGTCGAAGGCGACAACGGGTGGCGCGCTGACGGTAGGTTCATCCGAGGGCTCCGTCGTGGGGGTTTCCTCGGCGCTCACGGTCGGGGCCGTTGTCTGCACGGCGTCGGACGTGGTCGCCGACCCGCCAGCGCATGCGAGAAGGAGCGGGATCGCGCCCAGGATTGTGAGACCGCGCCTCATGAGACGACAGCGTACTCCGCTACACTCGGGCGACCGCGGCGTGAGTACCGGACGCTGACCGCACGTGCATGGTCAGGAGGTACTCGAATGCGCATCGATCCACACCCGAACGCATCGACGCGGCACGTCACGCAGCGACCCGGGCTCGCCTAATGGGCGATGGCGTGACCGAGGGGACAGCGGATGCGTGGATTGCCGCGTGGGCGGAACAGGCGGCCCGAGGCGGAATTGCGCGCGGTGAGCGCTACTGGGACGACGCGTGGGCATGGATCGCTGACCAGCGGACGCGACGAGTGCGTCCCTAGCGTTGCCTACGGCGTCCCGAGCTCCGCGAACCACTGGTTGAACGCCGCGGGGCCGACCTGACTCCCGAAAGTCGAAGAGCTAGTCGAGCCGACCCTGCCAGCGTTGCACCGTCAGGCCGTGCGTGGTCTCTGCGACCTCGCCCGCGCGAATGGCGATCCCCTGGTGGGTCTGCTCCCCGAGGTTGATCCCGAAGACGACGTGCAGTTCATATGCCGAGGAGTTATCGGCCGAGAACCGGCGTTCGTTGTCGCTCATGAAGAATACGGCGATCGGGCGCATGGTGCCCTTGACTTCGACGTGGAGGATCCCGGCGGCGTCGCGCTCGACTTGGATGTCATGGCCCGGATTGTTGGTCGGCATCTCCCGAACGCGGTCATCGCCGTGCTGTAGGCGCAGGGTGCGCATGACCTCGTCCACGGCATATCGCTCGATCTTCCGGCGAAGTTCTGGATCGGCCGGTAACACCCCGGCCGTGGTGGCCTCATCGAGGTCCTCGACTGGTGGCAACCCACCGAAACGGTTTCCGAACTTGTCGAAGAAGGCGTCGGCGAACGAGACCGACAACGGGAACAGATACGCCTGCTTTACGGCGCCGCGTCGATCAAACGGACCGCCCTCGGCGAGGCGCCAGTCCACCGGCACGTCCTGGAGCGGGATCGGTGGGACCGCGTCAACGGGATCGAGATAGATGCGCCGGCCGTCGACCTGCCAAGTCGTCGGCAAACCTTCCGGACGGGGGGCCAGCTCGGCGGCAGTGACAGCGGTGCTGACCGCACGGATCGCGCCGTTAGCGTACTGGACGACGATGTCGCCGGGTCGGACGAGTGTCATCGCCTTCCAATGACTCAACGTCTGCCCGGCCGCGTTGGACAGCGGTGCCCACATCAGCTGAGCCTGACGCTCCAGGTGGTACGACTGCCCCTGGTTAACCCACCACACCGACGGCATACGAGGCCCTCCCCTAACGCGATGCTCAGTGAGCCGAGTTGTCTGATCTCCCAGAAGCCACCCTTCGCCCTGACAACCATGCACCTTCGCTGGCGTGCCCGCCGCTTAGAGGCACCTGAGGCTCCGACGCCTTACTCCTATGCTCTGCCCAGAGCGATGATGCTTGAGGAGCAAGGTGACAGACAGGGAGTTGGTCACTCTGGTCGTCGCAGTCGTCGGTGCCGTCACCGGCGTTCTCGGACTCGGGCTGTCCGTGTTGAACTTCTTCCGCGACCGCGCGTCGGTACACGTGGGCGTGACAACCGGCTACCTCGGCGGCGACACGGAAGACGATTTCGAAGGCCCCTATGTCTTCGTCAGAGCCGTGAACAAGGGCCGTCGCGTCGTGTCTCTCCGATCCGCTGGCCTGCTGCTGCCTGACGGGGGCGCCTCTGGATGAAGCCGGGGCTTCCTGGGCAGCCAAATGCGCTCGGTCCCTTGAATGAGTCCGACGAGCGACAAGTGTGGCTGCACTTGGACGCCCTAGCCGGCGAGCTTCGCCTCAAGGACGAGCTTGTCGTCCCGACGCACGGTTATGTCGAGGACACCACAGGGCATCGTTGGAAGGGACGACTGTCACGCGCGGATCGCGAAGAGATTTCTAAGAGGGTGGTGCGAGCACGAGCCCGAATGAAGCCTAGGCAGAAGGGCGAGCCGATCGTGTGACGTAGGCGCCGATCCCCGAGGCTCCTCGAGCTTGCGGTGGCCGGTCCGATCAGCGCGCCCGGCTCGCCGCGGTCAGCGCGATGCGAGTGCGTACAGCCGATGCTGTCCCGGGATCCCCTTCAGCTCGACGTCCCGGCCGGGAAGGAACGTGAACTCGGCAGTGCTCTGCAGGAGCAGGTGAACGGCACTGGACACGAGGACCTCGCCGCCGACGGCATGGCTCGCGACCCGCGCGGCGTAGTGCACCGTGGTCCCGTAGAAGTGCTCGGCGTCCTTGATGGCATCGCCGGTGTGGATCCCGATCCGCACGCGGATCGGCGGCGAGTGGTCGGCGAAGGCTCGCGCGATCTCCTGCTGGATGGCCTGCGCGCACACGACCGCGCGGCGAGCGCTCGCGAAGGCGAGCATCGACCCATCGCCCTGCGTCTCGACGACGGCGCCGTCATGGGCCGCGGTGACATCGCTGATCAGCTGGTTGTGGCGTTGGACGATCGCCAGCCAGGCCGCGTCACCGAGCCGCGCAAGCGTGGGCGTCGAGTCGACGATGTCGGTGAACACGATCGTGACCGTGCCGTCGACGGCGTGCGAGGCGGTGAGGTCGGGCTGCTCTTGTCGAACGGTCTCCCAGCTCGTCGAGTGTAACTGTGAGCGCCCGGCCGAGGGTTTCCGTGTTCGCGGAGGGGAACGACCAGTGGACCTGCACGATCTTCCACTCGTCGCGTTCCAGGTGAAGCACGTACGTCGCGCGCGACTCCAGGGTTCGACCTTCCCAGTCGATCGACTCCTTGACGGCTGCCCAGCCGACGGTCCCCTCTTCCCAGGCTCGATCTCTGTCGCCCGGACCGGAAAGGGACCGACCTCACGGATCTGGCGAGCCCAGATCAAATGCGCGGCCCTGCCAAGCCACCATTCGGCCGGGTCCGTGCCGATCATCAGCGTGCCTGGATGCGTCGAGAGTCGCCCGAGGGGGTCATCGTCACCCCGAGTCGTCGCGATCGTCCATCGCTCGATGACCCGGCGAATTTCCTCCGATGGCTCCATGCCGCGCTAGCGTGCCCTGCCGGCCGATCCACTGCAATCCATCGGGCCGGGGGTTCGTCGCCTGCTCGTGGCTCGATCTGCCCGGTGGTGGTTGAACGATCGCCGCGAGCCCGGCGTGACCTCGAATTCACGACCTCTAGGTCTGCAACCTAGCCCCAGGGTGTTTCCGTTCGAGGGAGGGTCGGTGGTTCGACCCCGTGACCGGATTCGGCAGGCCACGACATCACGGCTCCACGTGGCTTGTTACTGAGTCAGCCCTCGTATTCGAAGCCGATCTTGAGCTCCACCCGGTACTCGACGATCTCGCTGTCCTCGACCACCGCGCTCGACTTCACGACCTCGACCGTCTGGATGTTGCGGACGGTCTTCGACGCCGTCGCCACCGCTTGACGCGCGGCGTCGCTCCACGACCGCGGGCTCGTCCCGACCATCTCGCGGATGATGATCACGCCCACGGTGCACCTCCCAGGAACGGTCGAACGTCAGCTTCGGGCGGCCATCATGCCACGAGGCCGACCCGCGCGCCGGGTGCGACCTCGTCGGTGCGGTTCCACGTGAGGCTCACACCTTGCGTCGCGGAGGAGAATCGACGCGAGCGCGCGGTGGAGGGAGAGCGATGAAGCTCAGGAACCTTCTGGTCGTCGCGGCAGCCATCGCCGCCATCTTCGGAGTGGGGCTCGTCGTCGCCAGCGGACCCTTGCTCTCGATCTATGGCATCACGTTGGACAAGGCCGGGACGGTCGTAGCTCAGCTCCAGGGCGCCGCACTGATCGGCTTCGCGGTGCTGGACTGGTTCGCCCGCGATGTGAGCGACCCGCCGGCACGGAATGCCGTGGTACTCGGCAACTTGGCCGGCGCGGTCGCCGGTTTCGTGGTGATCCTGTTCGCCCAGTTGGCGGGCGTCGCCAACGCGCTGGGTTGGTCGACCGTCGGGATCTACCTCCTGGTGGCGCTGGCATTCGCGTACGTCCAATTCGGTCAGCGAGGCATCACCTGAGCGGCAACCAGGGGCTCTGACCGCCTTACCGCTCGTCGTCGGGAAGAAGCGGGCGCAGCGCCACCGTATACAGCTTGTTGTCGGTGCCACGCAGGACGAGGCCGTTGAAGCCGCCCTGGTTGTCCTTGACGGCGAGCAGGTCGATCTCCTCCGGCGTCATCGTCCGGTGCGGGAACTGCAGGCCGTTGGGATCGGCATCGAGCTTTGAAATCGGCGACCGTCAGATCCTTCCAGGGCCAGTCGCGGATGTCCGGCGCGGCGATCCCTGGGCTCTCGATCAACGTTGCGCGATAGGCATCCGGCGTGAACACATCGGTCGCGATCGAGCCACCCTGATCGAAGTCGGCCAGGCGGTCGGCCAACTTCTTGAACGCGGCGCGGGCCACCGCGTCCTGGCCGCTGGGGTCATCGAGGCCGAGCGCGTAGACCGAGACCGTCTTCTTGATTCCGCCGGCGTCGATCGTGAAGACTGTCGTCCCGGCGTCGGCGACCATGTTGTTCTCGTAATTCGGACGGGCAGCGGCGAGGCCGCCGTCACTCAGCGCCAGTAACAGCAGCTCCTGGATCTGCTCCTCGCTGAGCTTGGCGGTGCGCATCGGGTTGAACGTCTGGACCGAGCCCTGCGCCGCCGGCATCCCCTGCAACGGATTGCGGAAGATCACCGTCCCATCGCCATACAGCGTGAAGGGGGGCGTCTGTGATGCCGAAAAGCCGGCGATCATGAACCCGCCGCCCTCGTCGTAGCGCAGGATCACATCGGTCGCGCCCGTCTTGTGTTCGACGGCGCCGACGGCAGGCGTGCCGCTCGGCTCGCCCGAGGGCGCGCCGCTGGGCGCCGCTCGATGGCACCGCGGAAGGGGCCCCACCGGCGCTGCAGGCCAGCAGCGAGAGGGCCAGAAAAGGGGTCAGGGCAAGGGGCGCCAGACGGCGCGATGTGTGTGACATGGCTGCCGGACGCTCGCACGGCCAGCGAGGTTCCGAGTGGGTCGATGTGGCCTGTCAGATGGCACGCGCGCGACGAGACTCGCAACCCGGGCGACGGAATGCGTCGGGACCCGTATCAAACCCCTTGACGGCCCGCGTATCTTCTCGGCTATGACCCGGGCTCCGCCCGGACCACACCGGGCGCGCGCCCCCCAGATGCCCAGCGCTCCCGGTTCAAGGGGTCCGGGCGCTTGCGTGCCCGAGGCTCCGTCACGGCGTCCGAGCGATGGAGGATGTTGGAGGGTGTACCAGGACCGTACGCTGACCTGTCGCGACTGCGGGGATGAGTTCATCTTCTCGGCCGGCGAACAGGCCTTCTATGCCAGCAAGAGTCTGGTCAATGATCCGCAGCGATGCCCGTCGTGCCGGGCTGCCGCCAAGCGGGCGCGCAACAACGAGGGGCCACGCGAATTCCACGCCGCGATCTGCGGGGCCTGTGGGGGACAGGCCGTCGTACCGTTCGCGCCGCGGAACGACCGACCCGTGTATTGCAGCTCGTGCTTCGACAAGGTGCGAGCCGGGACGTTCGATACGCCTGCGCACGTCTGACTTCGCGAACTGCGCGTAGCAAGCGAGGCCGATCCACCGGAGATGCGGGCGGGTCGGCCTCTAGTTCACCTCCGCGAAGCGCTCGCCGGCATAGGAGACGAACCGCGTCTGGCGCTTCTTGAACCAGAGCTGGACCTCGCCGGTCGGGCCGTTGCGGTGCTTGGCGAGCTTAAGGTTGACGACCTCGCCCTCGGCGTCCTGGTCCTCCGTCCCGCCGCGCTCCTTGTCGCGCCACAGGAACAGGACGAGGTCGGCGTCCTGCTCGATCGCGCCGGACTCGCGAAGGTCGGACAGGCGCGGCTCCTTCGACTCGCGCATCTCAGGCTGTCGTGAGAGCTGCGAGAGCGCGATGACCGGCACCGATAGTTCGCGCGCGAGTGCCTTGAGGCCACGCGAGATCTCGGACACCTCCTGGACGCGGTTGGCGTCCTTGCTCGATGTCGTCGCCTGCATGAGCTGCAGGTAGTCGACGACGACCAGGTCGAGCCCGGCCTCCGCCTGGAGCCGGCGGGCCTTGGTCCGCAGCTCCATCGCCGAGATGTTGGGCGTGTCGTCGATGTACATCGGCGCTTCCGACAGCGAGTTCATCGCGGGGGCGATCCGGGCGAAGTCCATCTCCTCGAGGAAGCCGGTGCGAAGGCGCTGGGAGTCGATGTTGGCGACGCTCGAGAGCAGCCGAAGCACGAGCTGCTCCTTGCTCATCTCGAGGCTGAACACGCCCACGCTCTTGCGCTCCTTGACGGCGGCGTGCTCCGCGACGTTGAGCGCGAAGCTCGTCTTGCCTACGGACGGCCGCGCGGCCACCACGATCAGGTCGCTTGGCTGGAGCCCGGTCGTCAGCGCATCGAGGTCGGTGAAGCCGGTGCGGACGCCCGAGATCTCGCCACGGTGGGCGTGGAGGTAGTCGAGTCGGTCGTAGGCGTCGTGCAGCAGCGCCTTGAGCGGGCTGAACCCGGCATCGATGCGGTGCTGGCTGACCGAGAACAACTCGGCCTCCGCCCGGTCGATCGCCTCCTGGATCTCGGCCGGATCCTCGTACCCGATGCCGGCGATGCGGCCCGCCGCACCGATGAGGTTCCGCAGGACCGCCTTGCGCTCGACGATGCGTGCGTATTGCGCCGCGTGGACGGCGGTCGGTGTCTCGTTGCTCAGACTCGAGAGGTAGGCGCGTCCACCGATCGCCTCGAGATCCTCGCGCCGTTCCAGCGCTTCGGCGACGGTGACGATGTCGATCGGCTCGCGCCGTTCGAACAGGTCGAGGATCGCGGCGTAGATGCGGCCGTTCGCTTGTCGATAGAAGTCTTCCGGACGGAGGAACTCCGCCACCTCGACGACCGCGTCGCGGTCGATGAGGATGGCGCCGAGCACGGACTGCTCGGCCTCGAGACTCTGTGGCGGCAGGCGGTCGATCATCGGTCCCCGAGATGACGTGCTGGGATGAAGGCCTCACTGTCGCGGAGCGGGACTACGCGCGATAGGGCCTTATCCCCCAACCGCGTCCACGACTTTCACGTGCCCGGTTAGCCCGATGTGGGAAACCTGTGGAAAGACTCCCGAACTGAGAATCGGCGCTCAGGTCGTCAACGCCGGCATTCGGGCGTTGTCAGCGCCGCCGCTAGTCCAGCTTTCTGATGACGCCGATCAGCTTGCCCTGGATGCGGACGTCGTCGTAGAACTGGGGCGGGTACTCCTGGTTGGCGGGCTGGAGACGGATCTTGTCCTTCTCCTTGAAGAACCGCTTGAGAGTGACCGCGTTCTCCTCGACCTGGGCGACGACGATGTCGCCATTACGGGCGGTGGTCTGCGGCCGGATGAGGACGAAATCCCCGTCCGCGATGTGCGCCTCGATCATCGAGTCACCGCGGACGCGGAGCACGTAGGCGTCGCCGCTGGGGGCGAGCATGTCCGGGACCGCCAGCGTCTCCGATGCGTCCTGGTAGGCCTCGATGGGCCCACCGGCCGCGATCTCGCCGATGATCGGCACGACCCGGGAATCGGCGGTCGTCGCCTGGGGCACCAGCTCGCTGGAGAGGCCGAGCCGGATGGCGGCGGTGGGGGTCAGCCTGATCGCCCGACTCTGCCCCTCGACACGCTCGAGGTAGCCGTCGCGGACGAGCATCTGGAGGTGGTGGTGGACCGCGGACGTCGAGGCCAGGCCCGACCGCCTGCATGATCTCGCGCACCGACGGCGGATACCCGCGCGCGCGAAGCGTGGCGGCGATGAAATCCAGGATCCTGACCTTGCGTTCGGCGTCGTGCTTCGTCACTCGCGCCTCCTTGCTGAGCATCATACCGAACGAACGTTCGATGTCAAGGCCGCAGCCAGTGGGCGGGTTCGAGCGGCGGCGCGGGCGAGCCGCGGGCACGCAGCGCTTTGATCCATCGGTGAGGTGACTACCGATCCGACGGGTACACCCCTCTGCTTACGTGTCATCGGCGCCACGACTGAGGAGTGAGCGGATCTCCATGTTTCAGCTTCCGCGAGTCGCCTGGCCGGTGAAACGCAAGCGGATCGGTGGCGGCGCTCCGGGGCCGCGTGGCACGTGCCCCGGGGCGCAGCGCGGAACCTTGATAGACTCCCGGTCCCGAGCCGAGGAGGACACGTCGACGATGGCGACCAAGCGGAGCACCGGACGAGCGGCAGTCAGCCGACTCGTTTCGCTCCTCGCGTTCCTCCCGGTGGCCAGTCGGGTGCCCGACTACGCGCGACTCATCGGTGCGCTCGTCCTCGACGAACGCATGCCGTCCGATCGCAAGGTCCTGCTCGGTGCCGCCGCCGGCTACCTGGTCATCGGACGCGACATCATCCCCGACACCGTGCCGATCATCGGCGGCCTCGACGACATCGTCATCGTCGTCCTCGCGGTCGATCTCTTCCTCGACGGCGTCCCGCCGGAGCTCCTGCAGGAGAAGCTCGACGACCTGGCCATCGACCGGGCGTCGTTCGACCGCGACGTCGCCCAGATCCGTCGCCTGACGCCTGGTCCGGTCCGCCGGACCATCCGCCGCATCCCAGGCCTCATGGCCGCGGCCGGACGCGCGATCGACCAGTCCGGCGTCGTGCCACGCGCACGAGCCTGGATCACCAAGGAGGGTCCCAGCACTTGAAGGTCATCCTGACCAAGGACGTGCCCACGCTCGGCAAGAGCGGCGAGCTCAAGCAGGTAACCGACGGGTACGCCACCAACTTCCTGATCCCCCAGTCCCTGGCGGTACCCGCGGCGGGCGGGGCGTATCGCGCCTGGCAGCACGACATCGCCAGCCGCGAGGACAAGCGCAAGCGCGAGCGCGAGGAGGCGGACATCGCCGCCACCCGGATCGCATCGACCACGCTCACGATGGGCGTCAAGGTCGGCGAGGGCGGCAAGCTCTACGGATCGATCACATCCAAGGACATCGCCGACGCGCTGGCCCGTCGCGGTATCGAGATCGACCGTCACAAGATCGACCTCGAGGAGCCCCTCAAGTCGCTCGGCACCTACAAGGTCGCGATCAAGGTCCACGCGGGCATGACGCCCGAGGTCACGATCGTCGTCGAGCCGAAGGGCTGAGTCCGCCGCCCGAACGTTAGCCCGGCGCGGGGGTGTGCATGGCAAGGCGGCGCTCGAGCATGTGAGCGAGCGCACTCCGACGTGCGTGAGCGAGCACGCGCAGGGCGCCAACGCCGCCAGGCGCGGCCCCGCGTAGGGCTAGAACGAGATGAAGTCGATGGAGATCGCCCAGATCGCATAGGCGCAGATCACGATCGACGCGAACGCCGCAAGCCACGCAAGGCGCGACATCCCCCGCTCGAACACGGTCGCGAGGATGACGAACAGGAACACCTGGACGTCGAGGCTGAAGCGGTAGCCGAACTGGGCCAGCCCGACGTTGCCGTGGGTGATGATCGGGATGCTCACCAGCGCGATCGCCACGGCCGACCCGAAGACCCGCGGGTCCCGCAATCGCGCGCGGACGAGCCACACGAAGAGCGGCGTGGTCAGGAACAGCCCGAGGCCGCGCCAGTCCGGCTGCAGGAATGGCGCGTCGTCCACGTACCGCCACGACTGGAGGAAGATCGCGTAGATGTGGCGCGGGATGTACTCGACCGCGAAGATCCCGTGCTTGACGTAGATGGGGTCCTCGAGCACGCCCGGGATGAGCGTGTAGCCCTGGTCCATGAGCGTGCCCCAGCGCGCCAGGTTGTACGCGAAATACAGCCCGACCGGGATCGCCATCCCCAGGCCGAAGAGCACCGTCGTCCGTAGTGCTTGCAGCCGGTCGGCCGGGATGCGGATCGGCCAGCCGATGCCGAGCAGGAGCAGCAGCACGCCGGGGCTCGCCAGGGCGACCGGCAGTCTCGAGATCGCCGCGAGGCCGAGCAGCACGCCGACGGCCACGGGCCAGCGGCGATCGAGCGCCACCAGCACGGCGGCCGTGCTGAACAGGACCGCGCACACGTGGCCGATGTACCAGGCCGACCCGACCTCGGCCACGTACCAGAACACCGTCCCGAAGCCGAAGACCGCGGTCAGGATCAGGCGCCGGGCGACGGTCAACTCGAACCGACCGAAGAGCAGCCACGCCAGCCCGACCGTGATCGCGGCGAAGATGCAGCTCGCGACGTTCTGCGCGAACTCGGTCCCGAACACAGCGACGAACGGCATGAGCATGACGGCCGGGACCGGCGGGTAGACGACGTACCAGCCGCCCCCGCCCGGGACGAGCTCGTTGAGCCACGACGGCGCCTCGAGGAGGTACAGCCGACCGTGCAAGAAGGCGTCCGCGAGGCGGACGAAGTAATCGAAGTCGGTGCGCTCCTCCGACGTCGTCAGCAGGAAGACGACCGCCGCGACGATCGTGATGATCCCCGTTCGCACGACCTCCGGAAGCCGACCGAACGAGCGGATGAGCTCGGCGAGCTCCGTCTCTTCGAGGTAACCGACCAGGGAGCCGCCCTGCGCGCCCGCGGACGACGTCGTCGGCGGCTGCGTGCGCTCGACCATCGCGGGCGACGATACACTCTGGCCGCCCCGCCGGTCCGACCCCCAGGAAGTCATGGTGAACGACCCAGACGAGGTCCCATTGGCAGCGCCGTCACGCATCCAGGATCGCCTCCCACCTGGGTTCGGCGACGCCGTCGCGCTGTTCGTGACGATGCGTTTCGCCCTCGGTCTGGTGGCCATCTACCTGTGGTGGCGTGGCGGTCTCCCCGGCCCGTGCCACTTCGAGCTTGCCCGGAACGATTGGCAGACGATCCCGCCACTGGCCGACCAGGGAGCGGCGTTCCCGCTGGTCGGGACGTGGCAGCGCTGGGATGCCTGCTGGTATTCCAAGATCGCGGTATTCGGGTACGAGCCGGCCGAGCTGAGCGTCAACTTCTGGCCGCTGTTCCCGGTCCTGACCGGCGGGGTCGCGCGGGTCGTCGGCGGGTCGATCGCATTGGCCGGGCTGATCGTGTCCGCCATCGCCTACGTCGCGGCGATGGTCGGGCTGTTCCGGCTCGTGGCGCGCGATGTCGACGAGGTCGTGGCGCGCCGGACGATGCTGCTGATCACGATCTTCCCGAGCGCGTTCTTCCTGTTCGCACCGTTCACCGAGTCGTTGTTCCTGGCGCTATCGGTTTGGACGATCGTGGCGGCACGCGAGCGATCCTGGCTGCTCGCCGCCGTTCTCGGCGGGCTGGCTGCCCTGACCCGGATCCAGGGCGTCTTCCTGGCGCTGCCCATCGGCTGGGAAGCGCTGATGGCGTCAGGGCTGCTGCACTGGCGGCCATCCGCAGGGCCTGACCGACCGGCCGTGGCGTGGCGGCCGCTGGTCGCGGGCGGTCTGGCTTCGTTCGGGCCGGCGATCGGATTCGCGAGCTTCATCGGCTACACCGAAGCCATCGCCGGTCAGACGCCGCTCGATACGCAGGACGCGTGGGGAGGCAAGGCGTTCTTCCCGCCGTGGGAGGTGGTCGACGCGGCGTGGCGCTGGACCATCGAGCGCGCGGACCCGCTCCAGGGCCTGAATCTCCTCCTCCTGTTCATGTTCGGGGCGCTGCTGGTGGTGGCCCTCCGGCGGTTACCGTTCGCCTACTCGCTGTTCGCCCTGCCGCAGTTCGTCCTGCTCGCCACACGCATCCAACCGACACCGCTGACGTCGACGAACCGGTACCTGCTGGTGATCTTTCCGGCCTTCGTCGTGCTTGCGCTGATCCCCTGGCGTCGCGTCCGCATCGCGTGGGCGATCACGTCGCTGCTCTTCCTGGCGATCCTGTTCCGGGAGTTCCAGGCCGGCACGTTCGTGGCGTAGCGTGTCCGCCATGCCTGGGCGGACCATCCTGCACGTCGACCTCGATGCGTTCTTCGCCGCCGTCGAACAACGTGATCACCCCGAGCTGCGCGGGAAGCCGGTCATCGTGGGCGGGGTCCCGCCCGGCCGGGGCGTCGTGTCAGCCGCGAGTTATGAGGCGCGGGCCTTCGGTGTCCACTCCGCGATGTCCGTCACCGAGGCCTACCGGCGCTGTCCCGACGGCGTGTTCCTACCGGTCGATGGCCGTCGCTACCAGCAGGCATCGCGCGACGTCATGGCGATCCTCCGCCGGTTCACGCCACAGGTCGAGCCGATCTCGATCGACGAGGCGTTCATGGACGTCACCGGGTCGCGGCCACTGTTCGGCGACGGACCCGAGATCGCGGCCGCGATCAAGTCGGCGATCCGCGAGGATGTCGGACTGACGGCGTCGGTCGGCGTGGCGTCGACGAAGCTCGTCGCCAAGATCGCGTCGGACCTGCGCAAGCCCGATGGGCTGGTCGTGGTGCCAGCCGGTGACGAGGCTGCCTTCCTGGCCCCGCTGCCGATCTCGCGGCTGTGGGGCGTCGGCGAGAAGACCGCGGTCGCCCTCGCGGAGTACGGCGTGCGGACGATCGGCGACCTCGCGGCACTCTCACCCGACCTCCTGGTGCGGCGGTTCGGCAAGCACGGCGGCTCGCTCGGCACGCGGGCGCTCGGGATGGACGACGACCCGGTGCATGAGGGGGACCCGGCCAAGTCGGTCGGTCACGAGACCACGTTCGATCGGGACAGTTCCGACCCGGAGGTGATCGAGCGGACGTTGCTGGCGCTGAGCGACGGCGTCGCCAGTCGGCTCCGGTCCGCCGGCGTCCGCGCCTCCACGATCGCCGTGAAGATCCGCGACTCGTCGTTCAGGACGATCACCCGCCAGCGAACGCTCGCCGAGCCGACCGACCTGACCGAGCCGATCTATCGCGCCGCACTGGACCTGGCGCGACCGGAGGTCCGCGGGATCCGCGTCCGGCTGCTGGGCGTGACGGCATCGAACCTGGGCGAGCGCGAGCAACTGGCGCTGTTCGCGTCGGACGACCCGAAGCGACGCAAGGCGATCGAAGCAGCGGATGCCGTGCGGCGACGGTTCGGTTCGCGCGCGGTGACGCGCGGACGGCTGGTCGGGAGCGGCCTTCCGGAGCCCTTCGAGCGCGACCCGCGAAACCCGCTCGACAGACGGGCACGCGGCGTGCCGACCGAGGCGGTCGACGAGGATCCGGATGCGCGGACCGGGCCGTGACAAGCTAGCTGACAACGACATCGACGACATTCCCCCCGACGAGTCTTGACATCGAACACCTGTTCGGTCTAGTCTCGTGACATCGAACAGATGTTCTGTCGGCCGAGTGCCCCGGACGACGGCTAACGGATCATCACTCGGTGCGTCGGGGTGATCGATGCCGAGGCGGGAGACAGGCCGGCGGTGGTCGGCTGGGGGATCCCGCCGGCATCGATCGATCCCGGGACCGGGACACGACAAGGAGCCAACCCATGGCATTCATCCGTGTGGAACCGGTGCCGGTACACGTCCGGACCGACTGGTTCAGCGGTCGCCCGCGTGAGATCACGTGGGGCGCCGAACGACTTCCTGTGACCCATCTCGCCGCGATCCGCGAGGAAGCGGCTGCCTATCCGGTCATCACCGGGCCGCGCACGCTGTTCGAGGTCGAGACGCCTCGGGTCCGGCTCGCGCTGACCTACCAGCACCGTTCGAAGCGCTGGACGGTCACCGCCCTCGACGAGCAGCGGGCGGCCTAGGCCACAGATCCACGCCGACAGCGAGCCCTCCCTCGCCTGTCGGCAGCCACGTCGGATAGGGGCGGAGGCGCCGGTACCGCCTCCGCCCCTTCGACGCGCCTCGCTTGCACCGTTGTTCGATGCGCACGGACCTTCGTGCAACACCCGACTGCTACCGTCGCGAAACACGAAGGGCTGGTGAGCGTCTCACCCATGACCTTGAGCAAGCGCATCGCGATGCGGCGATCGAGCGGCGTCCTCCTGATGGCGGTGCTCGCGGTAGCGTGCACCAGCGGGACTGCCGTGACCGACGCGCCGGCAGGCGAGTCACCGTCGTCGCCCGCAACCCAGGGGCCGAGTCAGTCAGGCGCTACGACCCCTCCGGCCCCGACCGACGCTCCGTCCGCATCGGTCGCGCCCGCAGACCCGTTGACCATCAGCTGGAAGGCCGACGACCCGACCGGCATCGGCGACGTGGTAACGCCAGTCGGCCTCGTTCGGTCCAGCGATGCCTACGTCTTCGTCGCGGAGCTTCCGAATCGCGGCGAGGGCAGTACGTTCGCCTCGTGGTGGTCCCGGGACGGACGCGCATGGGAGATGACACAGCAGTTCCCGATCGACGACCGGATCCTGGCGTTGACGGCGGGCGGCCCCGGCTTCGTCATGAGTGGCTTCAACAACGACCGGACGTTCGTGTCGACGTCGGTCGACGGTCGCGAATGGCAGCCCGTGAGCGACGCGAGTCTCCGGGGCGCCGTGATCACACACCTCGTCACTACGGCGAGCGGCGTCGTCGGGTTCGGCCATCGCTCCGATAGCGACGTCGACGGCATCTGGACGTCGCCCGATGGGATCGAATGGCTCGCAGCCACGAATGAGACCGGCCGGTTGGTCGCTCGCGGCGTGCAGACGGTGGGAGTGTATGAGGGACGGGCGATCGCATTCGTCGACGAAGACAACGACGACGACACAGAAGGGCTTGCCATCTGGGAGACCACCGGTCGTGCCGAGTGGACGAGGACCGGCGTGCTCCGCGACGCGGTGACCGTGGACCGCGTCGCAGGCGGCGCTCGTGGGTGGGTGGCGCTCAGCCCCAACGATGCGTGGACGTCGCGCGACGGTCGGGAGTGGGGCAAGGCCGTCGCGGGACCAGACGTCGCATCCGACGTCATCGTGGACGACGCGGGATTCGTCGCGGTCGGATGGGTCGGCTCGCTGCCCGGTGAGACGTGCGGAGACCAGCGTCCATTCGCCGGTCATACCTGGACCTCCGCGGATGGCCGGGCGTGGCAGCAGATGCCGGTCAGCAAGGAATTCGAGGCAGCGATGGTCACGCGCTTGATGGTCGTTGACCGCACGCTTGTCGGATATGGCGCCCGACTTGGCGGGGACGCCGAGGCCATGGCCGTCGCACGCTGGACCGCGACGCTTCCGGACGCGTCCAAGTCGGCGGACGTCTCCGACAAGGCCAGTGTCCTGGAGACCTGCGGCGGCTGACGGTCTGCGGCGGATCGCAGCCCGCGTGCTGCGACCCCCACGGAGGTTGCGGGCGGCAACCTACAATCGCGCGGTGACTCCCAGCGAACAGACGGGCCGGTTTCGCGACCTGTCGATCGACGACTTCACAGATCGACTCGCGTCCTCGGATCCGGTCCCAGGTGGCGGCAGCGCGTCGGCCGTAGCCGCTGCGCTCGGAGCCAGCCTGGTCACGATGGTGGGTTCGCTCACGACCGGACGACCGAAGTACGTCGATCACGAGCCGATGCTGGCGTGGGTGATCGAGACCGGGCGACGCCTGTCGGACCGCTTCCTGACGCTCGCCGACGAAGACGCGGAGGCATACGCCGGCTTCGCCGCGGCACTGAAACTGCCACGCGACACGGAGGCGCAGGTCGCGGCCCGCACGGAGGCGATGCAAACCGCCGCGAGACGCGCCTCGGAGGTCCCGCTTCGATGCGTGGAGGCATGCGTCGACCTCGTCGGGGCAGCCGAAGCGCTGGCCGGGCGCAGCAATCCCAACGCCGCGAGTGATGTCGATGTCGCCGCGCTCCTCGGGGAGGCTGCAGCGCGCGGGGCCGCCGCGAACGTCTTCATCAACCTTCCATCGACCGGCGACCCGGAGTTCGAGGGCGCGGCGACCGCCCGCGTCACAGAGCTCCTTGCCGCGATCGAGGACCTCGCGTCGCAGACCCACCAAGCCGTCGCGTCGGGCGACCGGCGCGACCCTGTCGAGCTGGCCAAGCCGGCGTGATCGACGCCTCGACAGGCACGGCCCGGCTCCTGGAGGGCGGTCCGATCGCCGCCGAGATCCGTGCCGCAGTCGCCGAGGATGTCAGCTCGTTCACGGTCAAGCAGGGCCGGCCGCCCGGGCTGGCCGTCGTGATCATCGGCCGGGATGCGCCATCGACGGTCTACCTCGAGCAGATCCTCCGTGGCTGCGCGAAGGTCGGCATCGACGCCCGCTTCGCGGAGCTGGAAGGCGAAGCGACCGAGGCTGCGGTCGTCCAGGCGATCCGCGACCTCAACGCGGACCCGAGCGTCGACGGTGTCATCGTCCAGATGCCGCTGCCGCCGACCATCCGCCTCCGGACGGTCATCGACGCCATCGATCCGGACAAGGACATCGACGGCATCCACCCGCTCAATGCCGGTCTGCTCCGGCTCGGGTATGACGGGTTCCTGCCGGCCACCGCCCATGCGGCCGTCGAGATCCTGCGGCGCTCGGGCATCGAGATCGCCGGCCAGGATGCGCTCGTCATCGGCCGCTCGGCCGTCGTCGGGATGCCGGCGGCGTTCCTGCTCGTCAAGGAGGACGCCACGGTCACGGTCAGCCACTCGCGGACGCGGAACCTGCCCGGCCATGTGAAGCGGGCGGATATCGTCGTGGTCGCTGCGGGGCACCCCGGCCTCGTGACTGGCCCGATGCTCAAGCCCGGCGCGGTCGTCGTCGATGTCGGCATCAACGTCGTGGACGGCCGTATCCGAGGCGACGTCGAGTTCGAGTCGGCACGTCAGGTGGCGTCGGCCATCACGCCGGTGCCGGGTGGCGTCGGACCCCTCACGAACGCGCTCCTGCTGACCCATCTCATCCGCGCGGCCGAGCGACAGGCCGCCGCGCGCTCCCAGGAGGATCGATGACCTTCCCGTCCGACCTCGACATCGCTCGCTCCGTCACACCGCGACCGATCGTCGACATCGCCGCTGAGCTCGGCATCCGCCCCGACGAGCTCGAGCTGTATGGCCCGACCAAGGCCAAGGTCCGGCTCGAGGCGATCACCCGGCTCGAGGCGGAGCGTCCGCGCGGCAAATATGTGGTGGTCACCGCGATCACGCCGACCCCGCTCGGGGAGGGCAAGTCGACGACCACGGTCGGTCTGGCCCAGGGCCTCAACCGGATCGGCCGCAAGGCATCGGTCAACATCCGCCAGCCGTCGCTTGGCCCGGTGTTCGGCATCAAGGGCGGCGCCGCCGGCGGCGGCTACAGCCAAGTCATCCCGATGGAGGACTTCAACCTCCACCTCACGGGCGATGTCCACGCGATCGGGGCGGCGCACAACCTGGCCGGCGCGTTCATCGACAACAGCCTCCACCACAAGAACCCGCTCGGCATCGATCCGCATGGGATCCTCTGGCCGCGCGTCGTGGACATCAGCGACCGCGCGCTGCGACACGTCGTCGTCGGCCTCGGTGGGCGCGAGGACGGAGTCACGCGCGAGACCGAGTTCGTCATCACGGTGGCCTCCGAGGTCATGGCCGTGCTCGCGCTCGCGACCGACCTGTTCGACCTGCGCGCGCGGCTCGGCCGGATGGTCCTGGCCACCCGCGTCGACGGCTCGCCGATCACGGCCGAGGACCTCGGCGTGGCTGGGTCGATGACCGTGCTCCTGCGCGATGCGATCAAGCCGAACCTCCTGCAGACGTTGGAGGGCGGCCCAGCCTTCGTGCATTGCGGACCATTCGGCAACATCGCGCACGGCAACAACTCGATCATCGCGGACCGGCTCGCCCTCGTGACCAACGACATCGTGTGCACCGAGGCCGGCTTCGGATCCGACATGGGCGCCGAGAAGTTCTTCGATATCAAGTGCCGGGCGTCGGGTCTCGCGCCCGATGCGGCCGTAGTGGTCGCCACGGTACGGGCGCTCAAGATGCATGGCGGCGTCGGCAAGATCGTCGCGGGCAAGCCGCTCGATCCCGCGTTGCTCGAGGAGAACGTCGAGGCGGTGCGGACCGGTGCCTCGAACCTGGCAGCGCACATCGGGATCGTGCGCAAGTTCGGTATCCCCGCGGTCGTCGCGGTCAACTCGTTCCCGACCGATACCCCCGCCGAGGTCGAAGCCATCCGGGAGGTCGCGCTCGCGGCGGGAGCGCGTGACGCGGTCGTCGCCACGCATTTCAGCGAAGGCGGCGCCGGTGCGACCGATCTCGCCGAGGCGGTCTGGGCGGCGGCCGAGGACCCGTCCCGCTCGTTCCGCCTGCTCTACCCCGACGAAGCGCCGCTCGGCGAGAAGATCCTCACGATCGTCAAGGAGATCTACGGCGGCGACGGCATCGAGCTCACGCCGGCCGCTCAGAAGTCGTTGAAGCTGTACGAGTCGATGGGCTTCGGCAACCTGCCGGTGTGCATGGCCAAGACCCAGTACTCGATCAGCCACGATGCGGCGCTGAAGGGCGCTCCGGCGGGCTTCACAGTGCCGATCCGCGAGATCCGCCTGTCGGCCGGCGCCGGCTTCATCACGCCGTTGTGCGGCGAGATGCGCACGATGCCGGGGCTGCCATCGAAGCCGGGCGGGGAGAAGATCGATATCGACGCGGACGGGAACGTCGTCGGGTTGTTCTAACTCCGTCCGACGCCCATCCGGCGGAGCGCACCGACGACCCCGAGCAGGATGCCGACGACGAACACGATGGCCGCGATCGGCCCGAGCGTCCCGATCACGGACCCAGGAGCGCCGGGCGACGTGGTGGCGGTGGGCGTCGGTGGACTCGGTTGAGCTGGCGGCGCGGTCGCCGGTGGCTGACCTCCACCGAAGACCCTGAGGGCCTCGGCGAGCATCGCTTGACCGTCCGCCGTGGCGACCGCGGCGTGCGGGCTGCATAGGCCGACGGAATACAGATCCTCGGCCTTGTATGCGATGAAGATCCATTCCGTCCCGATCGGGAGGGGAGGGACGCTGCAATCGGCCCCTCCGCCCGTGAGACTGAAGCCCCCGGAGTGCAGCCAGGCCCGCGGCTCGAGCGGGCCCCCGCCCTTGAACCAGCGTGTGACCGTGACGGGGTAGCCACGCGGATCACGTGGGTCCACCACCCCGCTGAACACGACGGCTTCCGGCTGCGCGCGAGCCTCCTCCATCGAGATCATGGCGCACGAGCAGGCGGCGACCGCTCTCGGCATCGCAAGGCTCGTAAGCCCGAGGGCGACAAAGAGAGCGAGTACGGCGGCGGTCTTCGGCCGATGCATGCGCCATTGACGCGGGAGCACGCGAGGAAGTTGCGCCGCGGTCCTCAGGTCGCTACGGGCGTTGTCGCGATCGCGAACGCCCACACGACCGCGAGGCCGAGCACCACCCCGATCGCACCGGCACCCCAGGCGTAGATATCGATCGGGCCCAGCGGATCGGTGTCGTCGTGGGCGTGATCGTCGTGCCCGTGGTCATCGCCGTGATCGTCTGGCGCGTGGTGCGCGACAGCGCCCTCGTGCCCGGGCTGGTCGCTGTCGTGTGTCGGCGTCGTCATCGCGCAACCATTGTGGCAGAGCCGACATGGCGGCACGCCTAGACTCAGCCGCGACATGGCCACCGCCGTCGGCTCCGACGCGTCCCTGATCGCGAGCCTCCGCGGCCTCGATCCGGACGGTCGCGCGTTGTTCGCGCTGCGCGCGATGCGGATGTTCGGCTACGGCTTCCTGGCTGTCGTGCTGGTCCTCTACCTGGACGCCGCCGGCCTCGATCCATTGGCGATCGGCGTGGTCCTGACCCTCACGCTCGTCGGCGACACGGTCGTCTCGCTGTGGCTCACCACGCACGCCGATCGACTCGGGCGCCGACGTGTGCTGATCATCAGCAGCCTCCTCGTCGTCGCCGCCGGGGTCGTGTTCGCCCTTACCGACTGGCTGCCGCTGCTGATCGTCGCGGGCATCGTCGGGGTGATCTCGCCGACCGGGAACGAGGTCGGCCCGTTCCTGGCCGTCGAGCAGGCCTCGCTCTCGGAGGTCGTGCCTGCTCGCAGGCGTACCGCCGTGTTCGCCTGGTACAACCTGGCCGGCTATGTCGCGACGGCGACCGGCGCGTTGGCGGCCGGCCTACTCGGGGAGCTGCTCATCGGCACGGGTTGGCCGGCGCTCGATGCGTATCGTGCGATCGTCGCCATCTACGCGGTCATCGGCCTCGGGATGGCCGTCACCGCCTGGCGTCTCGGCCGCGAGATCGAGGTTCCCCGTGCCGCCGTCGTGGATGACGGCGTTGTGCGGCGCCTCGGGCTCGGGCGGTCGAGATCGGTGGTCCTCAGGCTGTCCGCGTTGTTCTCGCTCGACGCCTTCGCCGGCGGGTTCATCCCGCAGAGCCTGATGGCGTACTGGTTCAGCCTGCGCTTTGGTGTGAGCCCGGCGGTCCTCGGCGGGATCTTCTTCGCGGCGAACATGCTGGCCGCCGTGTCGTCGCTCTCGGCAGCCAGGATCGCCGCACGGATCGGGCTGATCGAGACCATGGTCTTCACCCACCTGCCATCGAACATCCTGCTGATCCTCGTGCCGTTGATGCCGACGCTACCGCTCGCGGTGACCGTCCTGTTGCTCCGCTTCTCGCTCAGCCAGATGGACGTACCCACCCGCCAGTCGTACGTCATGGCGGTGGTGGATCCGGACGAACGCTCGGCCGCCGCCGGCGTGACCGGCATCGCGCGGACCGTCGGCGCGGCGATCTCGCCGTCGATCGCGAGCGTCCTCATCGCCAGCGCCGGCACGGCCGCCATCCCGTTCTTCCTCGCGGGTGGCCTGAAGATCGTGTACGACCTGCTGGTCTATCGCGACTTCCGGTCGGTGCGACCGGCGGAAGAGGCGGCCGCGGGCTAGGTGCTCGCCCGGGCCGCGCGCCGTGGCTTGATGATGCGCACCCAGATCCAGGCCAGGACGATGATCGCAAGGACGGCGACGATCGCGTACTCGAACCGCTTGATCACGCCGCCGATCGACTCCCAGTTCGCCCCGAGCTGGACGCCTGCGAACACCAGCAACGCGGTGAACGGCAGCGAGCCGAGGAACGAGAAGACGATGAAGCGGCCGAGCGGCATGCGCGCGACGCCGGCCGCGAACGAGACCAGCGACCTGATGACCGGCACCATCCGGCCGAAGAAGCTGGCGGCGTCGCCGTAGCGCGCGAAGAAGGCCTCGGCGCGATCGAGATCGGTCTCGGTGATGCCCACGTAGCGGCCCCAGCGCTGGATCAACGGCCGCCCGCCCCACGCCCCGATCGCGTAGGCGACCAGCGCGCCGACGGTGGCACCGAGCGTCCCGGCGAGTACGACCAGCCAGTACGACCACGGCTGCCCGGTGAGCGGCTCGACCGCCTCGCCGGTGCCGACCGAGGAACCCGGCGAACGGCAGCACCAGCTCCGAGGGGATGGGGATGATCACGCTCTCGATGGCGACCCACAGCGCGACCCCGACGTAGCCGACCGCCTCGTAGATCTGGGTGACCAGATCTCGCACCGGCCCGTTCAGGAAGTCGAACACGGCCGGGAGCATAGCGGACTATCCTCGGCGTCGTGACCGACCCCATCGTCCTGACGGGCGCGGACCTTTCGATCGCGGACGTCGAGGCGGTCGCTCGCCACGGGGCCCGGGTCGAGCTCGACGAGGCGGCGCGCGGGCGGATGCAGGAGGCGCGCGACGTCATCGACACCCTCGTCGCCGAGGGCGCGGTCGTCTATGGCGTCACGACCGGGTTCGGCGACCTCGCGACTACGTTCATCGAGCCGGGACAGGCGGGGCAGCTCCAGCAGAACCTCCTGATGAGCCACGCCGCCGGGGTCGGGTCGCCGTTCCCGACGGAGGTCGTGCGGGCGATGCTGCTGCTGCGGGCCAACACGCTGGCCCTCGGCCACAGCGGCTGCCGGCCGCTCCTCGTCGACCGGCTGCTGAGCATTCCTGGAGCGAGGCATCCACCCGGTCGTGCCGGAGCAGGGGAGCCTCGGCGCGTCCGGCGACCTCGCGCCGCTCGCGCACCTCGCTCTCCCGCTGATCGGCCGGGGCGAGGCGGAGATCGGCGGTCGGATCGTCCCGGCGGCGGAGGCGCTCAGCGAGGCCGGGCTGGAACCGCTCCAGCTCGGACCGAAGGAGGGCCTCGCCCTGCTCAACGGGACCCAGATGATGGGTGCGCTGGCCGCGCTTGTTCCTGGCCGACGCGGACCGCCTGGTCAAGTCGGCGAGCGTGGCCGCGGCCCAGTCGGTCGAGGCCCTGCTGGGGACGGATGTGGCGTACGCGGCCGCATACCAGCTCGCCCGGCCGCATCCGGGGCAGATCGCCGTCGCAGCCGAGCTCCGCCACCTGCTCCGCGGCAGCGGTCTCCAGCGCGCCCACCACGGCTCCACGCACAAGGTCCAGGATCCGTACTCGCTGCGCTGCGTGCCACAGGTCCATGGCGCGGTCCGCGATGCGCTCGACCACTTGCGGCGCGTCCTCGACATCGAGCTCAACTCGGCGACCGACAACCCACTCGTCTTCGCCGGCGGCGGGGTCGCCGACGCGGACGCAGTGGCGACCGGCGGCGGGCGCGTGATCAGCGGCGGCAACTTCCACGGCGAGCCGCTGGCGCTCGCCCTCGACTACGCCAAGCTGGCCATCGCCGAGCTCGGCTCGATCAGCGAGCGACGCACGGCGACGCTCGTCGACCCGCGGCTGAACGGTGGGCTGCCGCCCTTCCTCGCGGCAGCCTCAGGGGTCGAGTCGGGGATGATGATCTACCAGTACACGGCCGCCGCCCTCGCGTCCGAGCACAAGGTCCTGGCGCATCCCGCCTCCGCCGATTCGATCCCGACCTCGGCCAACCAGGAGGACCACGTCTCGATGGGCTCGATCTCGGCGCGCCACGCGCGCACGATCCTCGAGGGGGTCGAGCGGATCGTGGCGATCGAACTGGTCGTGGGCGCGCAGGCCCTCGACCTGCGGCTCGCCGCGATGGATGGCGATGGCGACGATCGGCCGCTGCCGGGTGACGGCGTCGCCGCGGCGCACGCGCGGATCAGGTCACGTGTCGCCCATCTCGATCGCGATCGCGAGCCGGGGCGCGACCTGACCGCGGCGACGGCGCTCGTCCACGACGGCGCGCTGGTCGACCTCGTCGGCCCGGGCTGACTAGCCTGCGCCGAGCAGGGGCCGTCAGAACGCGGAGCGACGTCTCCACGGATGCGTTGCGAGGTCGTGCTCCCGGTTTCGTTGGAATCCGGTGTTCGCAAGGAGCGCGTCGATCTCGTCGCGGTACGGCGCACCATCCGGGCGCTCGGCGAGCCAGATCAGGTAGCCCGGATCCACCCGGGCGATCTCGCCGAGTGACCAGCCGACGTGCCGGCCGAAATCCAGCACGCTGCCGGACGGCCGACCTGGTGCCGGTCCGGCGCCTCCGGTGCCGTCGCGTTTCCCTGCCGGCCGCCGGACAAGGGAGTGGTCGCCCCGCGCCCGGGCCGAGCGGATCTCGTCGATGGCTGCATTGATCCGCATCATCCGGCGGGTCGCACCCTCGCCGGCCAGATCGGGATGATGCCGCCGTGCTAATCGTCGATGCGCGGTCGCGATCGTCTCGTCGTCGGCATTCCGGTCCACGCCCAGAACGGAGTAGGCGTCAGTGTCCCGTGGACCCGACACGCGGTGCGCACCCCCTTCCAGCGAGCCCCGACGCGGTTGCGACCGCACCGGACTACGCTGGAGTGCACTGTACCGAACCTAGCGCGATGCCGTGGAACGCCTGCGTGTCAGCTCGCGAAGCCGCGCCGCCAGCGCCGCCCGGCCAGATCGTTGGTCGGGCTGCGGTGGACGCCCATCCGGTCCAGCACCGCGTCGATCTCGTCCCGGTACGGCTCACCTTCGCGGCGCTCGGCGAGCCACAGGAGATAGCCCGGATCGACCCGCGCGATCTCGCCGATGGACCAGCCGACGTGCCGCCCGAAGTCGAGCACGCTGCCCGATGGTCGACCGGGTGGGCGACCGGCTGCCCCGGTCCCGTCGCGGACGCCGACCTGATTCCGGGCCTGGTCGTATTCGGCGCGGCGTTCGGCCGTCCGGATGGCATCGAATGCGGCGTTGATGCGCATCATCCGGCGCGTCGAGTGGTCGCCGGCTAGATCGGGATGATGGCGCCTGGCCAGTCGGCGGTGGGCGACGGCGATCGTCTCGTCGTCGGCGTCGCGCGAGATGCCCAGGACGACATATGCGTCGCCCTCGACACGATCGATCATGTCATGGATCCCCGAGGTGGCAGCGCCCCGAGCACTGCCTTGCGCCGGACTCTACCGTCCGGGGTCACGGTCCGCTAGGGGGCTCGGGGCGTCCGCGCACCGTAGACTTCAGCGGAGCCATGACGACCGCTGATCCGCGCTCCATCGCCATCGTCGATGTCACGGACGTGCGGACCTTCTCATTGCTCCCCCCATGCGCCGATCCGACCTTCGATCATCGCTCGTGCGACTACTGGGAGGACGCCGACCGCGGCTCGAAGGCGATCCGCCTTGAATGGCTCGAGCCGCCGGCAGCGGAGCCGGCACCGACGCCCCGGCCCCAGCCGACCAACCCGTTCCTGGCCGACCTGGACGAGCGGGCCGCGAACCCGTTCGCGCCGCCGGGTCGCGATAGCGGGTCGTTCAACCCGTTCACGACCGACGACGACCAAGCCGCTGACAACCCGTTCGCGCCGCGCCGCGCCCCGAAGCCGACCGTCGGTGAGGGCGCCCCGCCGAAGCTACGGCTGCTCGGGCGAGGGCTGGGTGTCGCCGGGAGTTATGCCAAGGTGCTGCTGCTGGACGACGTCCCGGCGGCCTACTCCCAGTTCGGGCCGTTGACCGCCTATCCCCGCGCGCAGCGGACGCGCGAGCTGTACCCCGCGCTGCCGGATTCGCCGCTCCCAGCGGTCATCACCTGCATCGCCACCACCGCTGAGGCGCGCGACCTGGGGCTGGCAAAGGCGCTGGTCGCGGCCGTGTGCGACGACCTCGAGGCGCGCGGCTTCGCGGCGGTGGAGACGTACCCGGAGATCGGGGCCCGTCCGGACGCGACGAGCGCGGCGACGCCGGCGTTCTGGGAATCGGCCGGGTTCAGCGGTCGCCGCTCACGACGAGCGGTTCCCGGTCATGCGCCGCGAGCTGGTGTGAGGCCGGCCGGGCGGCGCGGTCCGACCGCGGTCGCGGTCCTCGCCCTGGCGGTGGTCGTGGCGTTCGCGGGCTCCGCCTGCATCCCGCCCCGCCCGTCGCCGACCTCCCGGCCGCTTACGCCCGCGCCGACGGCCGGGGCACCAGCCCCATCGCCGACGGCCAGTGGTGGCTCGACCGGCGTCGCGGTCGACCCCGCGCTGCTGGACCTGCTCCCGGGCGATGTCGATGGCGTGCCACTCAGCGCCGATACCGACACGGCCGCGGAGATCGCCGCCGACGGGTCGATCGCCCCGTTCGTCTCGGCGATCGCGCTGGCGACGGCGTTCGGCCCGCTGGCGACCGACACACCCGGCGACTACGTAGTCGTGACGGTCGCGCGTCTCCGGCCGGGCACGTTCGGCGACCTGTTCTTCCGCGGCTGGCGGGATACGTTCGACACCGCGGTGTGCGAGCAGGCCGGCGGCGTCGAGGGCCACGCCGAGGCCGACATCGGCGGTCATCACACATTCATCGGGACGTGCGCGGGCGGCGTCCATACCTACCACGTCCATCTGCCGGCGCGTGACGTGATCGTGTCGATGCAGGGCCTCGGCGAGGCGCGCTACGCCGAGCTCGTGGTGGCGGGACTGACGGAGTCAGGCCCGGCCTGACGGAGTAGCCTTCCCGTCGATGACGACGACCGGTGGCCCGCGGACCGTTCGCGCTCCGCGCGGCCCGGAGCTGACCTGCCGCGGCTGGGCGCAGGAAGCGGCGCTTCGGATGCTGATGAACAACCTCGATCCGGACGTGGCCGAGGACCCCGACAATCTCGTCGTCTACGGCGGGACCGGTCGCGCTGCGCGAAGCTGGGACGCCTTCGACGCGATCGTCCGGGAGCTGCGCGCCCTCGCGGACGACGAGACGCTGCTGATCCAAAGCGGCAAGCCGGTCGGCGTGCTGCGAACGCACGAGTGGGCGCCTCGCGTGTTGATCGCAAACTCGAATCTGGTCGGCAAGTGGGCGACTTGGGACGTCTTCCGCGACCTCGAGAAAGCCGGTCTGATGATGTACGGCCAGATGACGGCCGGCTCCTGGATCTACATCGGGACCCAGGGCATCCTGCAGGGCACGTACGAGACGTTCGCGGAAGCAGCCCGCCAGCACTTCGGCGGCTCGTTGCGCGGGACCGTCACGCTGACCGCCGGGCTGGGCGGCATGGGCGGCGCCCAGCCGCTCGCCGTCACCATGAACGAAGGCGTCTGCCTCGCGATCGAGGTCGATGAGGCGAGGGCACGACGCCGGGTCGAGATCGGCTACGTGGATCGGCTGACCCACGATCCGGCCGAGAGCCTCGCCTGGGCACGCGCCGCCGCGGGTGCCGGGGAGGCGACGTCCATCGCGCTGGTCGGCAACGCAGCCGAGATCGAGCCGGCATGGGCGGCCGCCGGCGAGCGGTTCGATCTCGTCACCGACCAGACGAGCGCCCACGACGCCCTCGGCGGGTACGTCCCGGCGGAGATCTCGCTGGCTGATGCGGAGACGCTCCGGGCCACCCAACCGGACGAGTACCAGCGTCGCTCGCGGGCCGCGATGGCGGCTCACGTCCGGGCGATGCTCGCCTTCCAGCGGGCCGGCGCTGTGGTCTTCGACTACGGCAACAACCTGCGCGCCCAGGCGCAGGAGGCAGGGGTCGCCGACGCCTTCGACTACCCGGGCTTCGTGCCTGCCTTCATCCGGCCGCAGTTCTGCGAGGGTCGGGGGCCGTTCCGCTGGGCCGCGTTGTCAGGTGATCCGGCCGACATCGCTCGGACGGATCGGGCGGTCCTCGAGTTGTTCCCGGACGATGCCGGGCTCCGTCGCTGGATCGAGATGGCCGAGGAGCGCGTGCCGTTCCAGGGCCTGCCGGCGCGGATCTGCTGGCTCGGCTATGGCGAGCGGTCGAAGGCCGGTCTGGCATTCAACGAGCTGGTCGCCAGCGGCGAGGTCTCGGCGCCGATCGTCATCGGTCGCGATCATCTCGACGCGGGCTCGGTCGCCTCACCGAACCGTGAGACCGAGGCGATGGCCGACGGCTCCGACGCGGTCGCCGACTGGCCGCTGCTCAACGCCCTCGTCAACACGGCTGCAGGCGCGTCGTGGGTGTCGATCCACCATGGTGGCGGGGTGGGGATCGGGTACTCACAGCACGCCGGCATGGTGGTCGTCGCCGACGGCACGCCGCTCGCCGCCCAGAAGCTGGAGCGAGTCCTGACGACCGACCCGGCGATGGGCGTCCTCCGCCACGTCGACGCGGGCTACGAGCGGGCGATCGAGGTCGCCCGCGAACGCGGCGTTCGGGTGCCCATGCTCGCGGAGGGTTGACCCGGCGTTCATCCGGTGCCAACAGGCACCTCCCAGTGTGCGGTCCGGGCGGGTCAGGGGTGGTTCGGTGCGGTCGCCAGGGCTACGATGACCCAGCCGAAGCGCTACCGCTTCCGGAGGAGGAGCCCGTCGTGTCTGTCACCCGCCGCGCCCCAGCACGCCCGCTTGCCGTCTCCCTGGTCGCCGCTCTGGCGATCGCCATCCTCCCGGGGACAGCCGCCAGACCGGCTTCCGCCTTCTCCGACCCGAACGCGACGGTCTGGATCAATGAGATCCATTACGACAACGCTGGGACGGACGTCGATGAGTTCATCGAGATCGCAGGCCCCGCGGGAGAGGACCTGACTGGCTGGTCGATCGTCCGGTACAACGGAGCCAACGGCCTGATGTACGGCACGAGCACCCTATCGGGGACCATCCCGGACCTGGGATCGTCGGGCTTCGGCGTCGTGTCCGTCTTGTACCCGGTCGACGGCATCCAGAACGGCGCACCGGACGGGATCGCCCTCGTCGACAACGGAACCCTCGTCCAGTTCCTGAGCTATGAAGGCACGCTGACCGCCACGGATGGCCCGGCGAACACGGTGACGTCGACAGACATCGGGGTCGCCGAGGCAAGCACCACCCCGGTCGGACAGTCGTTGCAGCTCGCCGGTAGCGGCTCGACCTACGGGGACTTCACGTGGTCGACGCCGGGGGCGGGCACGCGCGGTAGTGCCAATACGGGTCAGACGTTCCAGGCCGACCCAGGCGACGAGGCTCCGGCAGTCACGTCCAGTTCGCCGGCGGACGATGACGTGGACGTCGCCCTCGACGCGAACATCGGCATCACCTTCTCGGAGGCGGTCGACGTCGCCGGCTCATGGTTCTCCATCGCCTGCACGGAGTCCGGCACACATACAGCCGCCGTGACCGGGACCGGGGACACACGCAGCCTGGACCCGGATGTCGACTTCGCGGAGTCGGAGATCTGCACGGTGACGATCGTCGCCGGGCAGGTGACCGACGCGGATGTCGACGACCCGCCCGACGCCATGGACGGCTGACCATGCAGTTCAGCTTCGCCACGGCGACGCCCGTGGTCATCAGCACCGACATCAAGATCAGCCAGGTCTACGGCGGCGGCGGCAATGCCGGTGCCCAGTACCGCAACGACTTCATCGAGCTGTTCAACCGCGGGACGACCGACGTGTCGGTCGCGGGCTGGTCCGTCCAGTACGGATCGGCGACCGGGGCGACCTGGCAGGTCACGCCACTCGTCGGCGTGGTCCCTGCCGGCAAGCACTACCTCATCCAGGAGGCAGCCGGGACGGGCGGGACGCTGTTCCTCCCAGACCCGGACGCGACCGGCACGATCGCGATGAGCGCGACGGCGGGGAAGGTCGCCCTGGTGGCGTCGACGACGCCGCTCAGCGGCGCCTGTCCGACCGACGCGGCCGATCCTCGACCTGGTCGGCTACGGGCCGACCGCGAACTGCTCCGAAGGATCACCGACACCGGCGTTGTCCAACACGACCGCGGCCCTGCGTCTCGCCAACGGCGCGACCGACGAGGGCGACAACAGCACCGACTTCGTCGTCGGCGACCCGAACCCGAGAGCGTCCAAGGATTCCGCGCCGACGCGTCAACTCGACGTTCCCCGCCCAACTCGACCGCGGGCGCGCCGAAATGGGCCAACGTCACCCATCACGTTCAGCGAGCCCGTCGATGTGACCGGGACGTGGTTCACCCTGGTCTGCGCGACGAGCGGTCCGCATGCGCCGTCGATCTCGGGCGGGCCCGCGACCTTCACGCTGGATCCCTCGACGAACTTCGCCGCCGGCGAGTCCTGCACCCTCACCATCAGCGCGCCGAACGTCACCGACCAGGACCTCGACGACCCGCCTGATGCGATGGCAGCCGACCATGTCGTCACCTTCAGCGTCGCCTCCGATGTCGTCTGTGGCGCACCGGCGACCCTGATCCATGCGGTGCAGGGCAGCGGCCTCGCCTCGCCGATCGCGAACCAGGTCGTCGAGATCGAGGGCGTGGTCGTCGGCGCCTTCCCCGGCAGCAACGGCTTCCAGGGCCTGCACGTGCAGGAAGAGGACGCCGACGCCGACACGAACGCGTCGACCTCGGAGGGAATCTTCATCTTCGAGCCGAACGGCGGCGCGACCTACGCGGTCGGTGACATCGTCCGTGTGAAAGGCCGGGTCACGGAGTTCACGACGAGCGGCGTGACGCTCACCGAGCTGACCAACCTCAACAATCTCGACGTCTGCGGCACCGGCGGGTCCGTCACGGCGACGGACGTGACGATGCCGTTCGCCTCGACGACCGAGGCCGAGCGCTTCGAGTCGATGCTCGTGGAGATCGACCAGGACCTGACCGTGACCGAGACGTTCACGCTCGGCCGGTTCGGCGAGGTCGTCCTGTCCGCGGGTGGCCGGCTCCCGATCCCGACGAGCGATCGTCGAGCCCGGAAGCCCCGAATTCACGGCGCTCGCCAACCTCAACCTGCGCAGCCGGATCGTCCTCGATGACGGGGATAACCGGCAGAACATCGACCCGACGCTCTACCCGATCGGCGGCCTGAGCGCGTCCGACACGCTGCGGATCGGTGATACCGCCCGAGGGCGGCACCTACGTCCTCGAGCAGCGGTTCGGGACCTACCGGCTCCAGCCGACGGCCGACCTTCCATCGTTCATCGTGGCCAACCCGCGACCCGACGCGCCGGATCCTGTCGGCGGCAACCTGCGGATCGCGTCGATGAACGTGCTCAACTTCTTCACGACCCTCGACAGCAACCCGGGTTCCGGCAACGGGCCCGATATCTGCGGGCCCGGTGGCAACCTCGAGTGTCGCGGCGCGAACACGTCGTTGGAGTTCGACCGGCAGCGGGCGAAGGTCCTGAGCGCGCTCGCGCGGCCTTGATGCTGACGTGGTCGGTCTCATGGAGATCGAGAACAACGCCACTCCGCCATCCGTCGAGGATCGCTCGTGAACGGACTCAACGCCGCGCTCGGCGCAGAGACCTACGACTACATCCCCACGGGCACGATCGGGACGGACGCGATCAAGGTCGCGTTCATCTACCAGACCGACCGGGTCACGCCCGTCGGCGCGTCACAAGATCCTGAACTCCACGGTGGACCCGCGGTTCATCGATACGCTCAACCGGCCGGCGCTGGCCCAGACGTTCGAATCGGTGGAGACGGGCGGTCGACTGACGGTCGTCGTCAACCACCTCAAGTCGAAGGGCTCGACCGTGCAGCCGGCGACCCCGACACCGGCGACGGCCAGGGCAACTGCAACGCGACGCGCGTGGCGGCGGCCGAGGCCCTCGTCGATTGGATCGCGACCGATCCGACCGGGAGCGGTGACCGTGACGCCATCGTGATCGGCGATCTGAACGCCTACGCCATGGAAGACCCGATCGACGTCTTCGTCGGCGCCGACTACGAGAACCTCGATCGCAGACCTATGTCGGGTCGGACGCGTACTCGTTCGTCTTCAGCGGCGAGTCCGGCTACCTCGACCACGCCCTCGCCCGAGCCGCGGCCTCGCCGCGCAGACGACCGGCGCGACGGAGTGGCACATCAACGCCGACGAACCGATCGCGCTCGACTACAACACCGATTTCAAGTCCGCCCGCCACGTGAATACCCTGTTCGCGCCGAACGCGTTCCGTTCCTCGGATCACGATCCGGTGCTGGTCGGCATCGACCTGCTCGGCTACGACTTCGGTGGCTTCCAGCCGCCGGCGAACCCGGGCGGGATCACGACGGTCAAGGCAGGCGCCAGTCTGCCGTTGAAGTTCTCGCTCGGCGGCTTCCGCGGGATCGACGTGCTGGACGGCCAACCCTCGTTCCAGCGGACCCACTGCGTCAGCGGCGCGCCCATCGGCGCGGCGATCCCGGCCGCGTCGGGTGAGCCGTTCGCCTACGACGCCGCCACCGACTCGTACAAGTTCGTCTGGAAGACCCAGAAGGCGTGGGCGACCTGGTGCGGCACGCTGACCGTCGCCCTTGCCGATGGCACGTCCGAGACCCTCGACGTCCGTTTCACGAAATGATCTCCTGACCGGACGCACCGGTCGGGGACGCTGCTCGGGGCCGACCAGCCCCGAGTAGCATCAACCCGTGTTGGTCGAATCGGTCCCGAACGTCTCCGAGGGACGTCGCCTCGACGTCGTCGACCGGCTCGCCGAGGCCGTCTCCGCCGCGCCCGGTGTCGCGTTGCTGGACCGGACGAGCGACGCGAGTCACAACCGCTCGGTCTTCACGATGGCCGGTGAGGATGGCGCGGTCAGCGATGCCCTCGAGCGTCTCGTCGCTGCGGCGATCCACGAGATCGACATGGACGCCCACGAGGGCGAGCATCCCCGGATCGGCGCGGTCGACGTCATCCCGTTCATCCCGCTTGGGCACGACCACGATGGACGCTGTGGTCGACCTCGCGCGTGGGTTCGGCGAGCGGATCGCGAAGCGGTTCGAGCTGCCGGTCTATCTCTACGCCAAGGCGGCCACTTCGTGCCGGACCGCGAGCGGCTGGCGGACGTCCGGCGCGGTCAGTACGAGGGCCTGAAGGCGGAGATCGGCCAGCGCGGCCGCGAGCCTGACTTCGGCCCGGCCCGGCTCCACCCCTCCGCCGGTGCCGTCGCGGTCGGCGCGCGGCCGTTCCTGATCGCCTACAACATCAACCTCGAGTCCGACGACATCGACCTCGCCAAGCGCATCGCGCGCCGCGTCCGTGAGTCCGGCGGTGGGCTGCCCAAGGTCCAGGCCAACGGATTCGAGGTCCGTGAGCCCGAGCGCGGCCATCCGCTCGGGCCCAGGTGTCGATGAACCTGCTGGATTTCACGGTCACCCCGCTGTGGCTCGTCTGGGATGCGGTGCGCGATCTCGCAGCCGAGGACGGCGTCCGGCTGGCCGAGTCGGAGCTGATCGGGCTGGCGCCCGCGGCATCGTTGCTCGCCGTGGCCGACCACGCAGGCAGCCCGGCCGAGCGATCCCCTCGAGGCGCGCCTGGCCGCCGCGGCGGACTACATCCGGCTGCGCGACTACTCGCCGATGCAGGTCCTCGAACTCGCGGCTGGAGGCCGTGCGGGCAGGTTCCGTCGGAGCTGCCCGAGGCGACGGCCCGGCGACGTCGTGAGCGGCGGGCCGTTCCGCGTCATCGAGGGCGGCCGGACCGGCGAGCCGACCCCGGGCCTCCTCGTCGTCGGCGCGCACGAGATCGCGACCCTCGCCGGCGGCGTCCGCCGCGGTGCCGACCAGGGCGACGTGGCGCGGCTCGTGGCGGACGATCCAGCGAGCCCGGAGGCGCCCGCCGTCGCGATCTGGGAGGGGCGTATCGCCGCGGTCGGTCCGCGTGCGGCGGTGGAGGCCGCGCTCGACGCCGACGGCCTCCCGCTCGCGCCGCTTCGCCCGGCTCGATGCGGCCGGTGGCGCGGTCACGCCGGGCCTGATCGACCCGCACACCCATCTGCTGTTCGCGGGTTCGCGCGAGGACGAGCTGGTCCTTCGCCAGGAAGGCGCGTCGCTATCTCGAGATCCTCGCGGCGGGTGGCGGGATCCTCTCGACGGTGGCAGCGACCCGTGCGGCGTCGGAGGCGACGCTGCTCGCGCACGGCCGGCGCTGGCTCGATGAGATGCTCAGCCACGGCGTCACCACGATCGAGGCGAAATCCGGCTACGGCCTCGACCTCGAGACCGAGCTCCGGCTGGTCGATGTCGCGCATCGACTCGGGCGCGAAGGCCCGATCGAGGTCGTGCCCACGTGGCTCGGTGCGCACGCCGTCCCACCCGAATTCCGCTCCCGACCTGACGGGACCGAGGCCTACGTCCGCTCACCTGCTCGACGAGCAGCTGCCCGGGGATCGCCGCCCACGGCCGGGCGCGGTTCGCCGACGTCTTCTGCGAGGAGGGCGTCTTCAGCGCCGACCAGTCGCGCCGCATCCTCGAGGCTGCGCGGGCGGTCGGCCTCGCTCCCGCGACTCCATGCCGACGAGCTCGCGCCGTCGGGTGGGGCCGAGCTGGCGGCGGAGCTCGGTGCGGCGTCGGCCGACCACCTCGCCACGCCCTCGATGGACGGGCATCGCCGCGATGGGCGCGGCGGCCGACGGCGACGAACCCGTGGTCGCCACGCTGTTGCCGGTGACCACGTGGTTCCTGCATGAAGGACCACCACGCGCCGGCGCGCGCGTTCATCGAGGCCGGCGTGCCGGTCGCGATCGGCACCGACTTCAATCCGGGCACGTCGCCCACCGCCGAACCTGACCGCTCGCGATGTCGTTCGCCTGCATCGAACCTCGCGATGTCACCGGACGAAGTCCTCGCCGCCGTGACGATCAACGCCGCGCGCGCCCTGGCGCTCGAGGACGAGATCGGCTCGCATCGAAGTCGGCAAGGCCGCCGATGTCGTGGTCTGGCGGGTCCCGACGACCGCACGCATCCCGTACTGGCCCGGGCGCCGACCTCGTCCGCACCGTCATCAAGCGCGGCCGCGTGGTCCTGGACCGCCCCTGACGCGTCCCGGGCGGTCAGGCCTGCTTGCCGCGGGACTCGAGGAGGACGGTCGTCGTCTCGGCGGGCAGGCTCGACGACGTGACCGACAGCTTCGGCTGCGTCACCGGCTCGGCGCCCATCTCGTGGAAGAACTTGGCGAGCGCCTCGGCGCAGTCGCGCTCGTCCTCGCAGATCGGCATCGGGACGACGATCTTGGGGTCGAGCTGCGCCATGAGCGCGGCGGCCTTGGTCGGGCTCAGCGACGCCGCCGAGCGGCACGCAGGCGATGTCGACCGGGCCGATGTCGCCGAGCTTCTCCTCGGACAGCAGGTGGCCGATGTCCCCGAGATGGATCGTGTGGACGCCGTCGACCTCGACCACGAACGAGACGCCCTTGCCGTGCTCCGCCCCACGGGCGTCGTCGCGGTAGGTGCGGACGCCGGTGACGAGCACCTCCTTGACCTCGTACTCGCCGGGGCCGTCGAGGACGAACGCCTCGTCGAGGCTCGACGGCACGAGCGTCGTCCCGTCGCGCGACACCTTGCCCTTGGGCTTGCCGCGCGCGACCGGCGCGTCATCCGGGGTGGCTGAACGTGACGATGTCGCCGGTGATCCCGCGCCCGGTCGGGCCGACGACCGACTGGTACGGATCCGCCACGACGACGGCATCCTTGCCGCGCAACCGGACGCACGTCCGGCCGTACCAGGTCATTTCCATCGCGCGATTCTGACACAGCGGCGCTGCACGGGCGCTCACCCGCGGACCACGCAGAAAGACCGGGAGCGCCTGCCCAATCGGCGCCCCCGGTCGGAGGGAGGGAGGATGGAACCCTGAGGGTTCGTCCGATCGCTACGCTACGGCGCGCTGATTCACGGTCGAGCCGTGCAACCGGTTAAGAAAGCGACATCGATGCCGATCCGGGCACGAAACCGAGTCGCGTGTGACAATCGGCCATGACTCGACCATCCCGTCACCGAACGATCGCGCTGTCCGCCAGCGTTGCACTCATCGCTCGCCGCGTGCGGCAACCCGCCAGCAAGCCCGAGCCCGAGTCCGACCCCGAGTCCGACGACGGCCGCACCGTCGCCGACCGCGTCGGGTTCGGCGAGCCTCGAGGCGGTCTACGCCGAGATCAACCAGCAAGTGCAGGCCATCCGCGGTCTGGAACGAGAAGAAGCCGGTCACGCCGACGATCCTGTCGCCGCAGGAGTTGTCGGAGGTCATCCGCACGACCTTCGACCAGGACTACCCGCCAGCCCAGGTCGCAGCGGATGAGCAGCTCTACAAAGGCCTCGGGCTCATCGCAGAGGACGCCGAGCTCGAGGCGGTCTTCGTCGATCTCCTCGAGAGCCAGGTGGCCGGTCTATACGATCCGGTCGCCGAGAAGCTCTACGTCGTCTCCAAGGAGGGTGGGGTCGGCCCGGTCGAGCAGGTGTATTACTCGCACGAGTACGACCACGCCCTGCAGGACCAGCACTTCGACCTGGAAGCCGTCACCGACGGCCTCGAGGACCAGAGCGACCGGTTGCTCGCTCGCCAGTCGCTCGTCGAGGGCGACGCGTACAGCTCATGATGCTCTGGTTGCAGCAGAATCTGACTGCCGAGGAGCTCGCCGAGGTGATCCGCGTCGTCGAGTGATCCGGAGCTCCAGGCGGCGCTTGATCGGACGCCGCAGATCGTCCAGGCGCAGCTCCTGTTCTCGGCCCTGCAGGGCACGCTCTTCGCCCAGCAGCTCCGGCTGTCAGGCGGCTGGCCGGCTATCGACGCCGCCTTCAGCAAGCTGCCGGAATCGACCGAGCAGATCCTCCATCCGGAGAAGTACGACAGCGGCGAATCGCCCGATCGAGGTCGATCTGCCCGACGACCTCGCGACGCGCATGGGGACCGGCTGGTCGTTGGTCCAGGAGAACACGATGGGCGAGCACCAGATCGGCATCTGGCTCGGTGCGCCATCCATCGCGGCAGCCACCGACGGGGCCGCCGGTTGGGGCGGCGACCGCATCGCGGTCCTCGGCGGACCGAGCGACGCCTGGGCGATCGCCTGGCAGACCGCGTGGGACACCGCAGGCGATGCGGAGGAGTTCGCGGTGACCGCCGAGACGGCTGTTGCCAAGGCCGGGGGACCGGGCTCGGTGCTCCCCGGCGAAGGCGGCACGACCCGCTGGGTCGTGATCGGCAGCGACGATGCGACGCTCGCCAAGGTGGCGAACGTGCTCGGGTTGGCCGGCTAGACGGGCGCGCCCAGCCCCGCCGAGCGCGTCCGGGCGCGCTCAGCCCCGCCGGGCGCCCGCGCTACATCGACTCGGGCGCAGAGATCCCGAGCAGCCCGAGCGTTCGCGCCAGCGTGATCTGGGCTGCGCGCGCCAAGCGCGAGGCGTGCCGCCGACCGCTCCGGCTCGGCAGGATCGACCACCCGCGCGTCGCGATAGAAGGCGTGGAACGCCGTCGCGAGCTCGGTCGCGTAGGCGGTGATGCCCTGGGTCTCCTCGGCCGTCACGGCATCCTCCACGACCTCCGGGAACCGCACGACCGCCCGGGCGAGCGCGCCTTCGGGCCCGGCCTGTAGCGTGCCGGCCACGGTCGTCGCGGGCGCGAGACCCGCGTCGCTTGCCTTGCGCAGGATCGACGCGATCCGGGCGTGGGCGTACTGGACGTAGTAGACCGGGTTCTTGCTCGCCTCCTCGTAGTGACCCTGCTCGAGCGCTTCGCGATGCCCGCGCATCTGCTCGATATCGAAGTCGATGGCGGACGTCGCGGCGCGTGAGGCGAAGAACCAGCGCGCGGCATCGACGCCCGACCTCGGAGAGCAGCTCGTCGAGCGTGACGAACTCGCCGGCGCGCTTGGACATCGACACCTCGACGCCATCGCGCACGAAGCGCACCCAGGAATACAGGAGCATCTGCACGCGGTCCGGGTCGTAGCCCATCGCCCGCGCTGCGTTGCGCACTCGAGCGACCGTCCCGTGGTGGTCGGCGCCCCAGATGTAGATCAGGTGATCGAACCCGCGACTGAACTTCTCGGTCACGTACCCGATGTCGGCCGCGAAGTAGGTCGGCTGGCCGTTGGACCGGTAGATGACCCGATCCTTGTCGTCGCCGAAGTCGGTCGAGCGGAACCAGACCGCGCCGTCCTCCTCGTAGACGTGCCCGCGCTCCCGGAGTCGCTCGACGGCGCGCTCGACCCAGCCGCCCTCGTGCAAGGACGCCTCGGTCGTCCAGACGTCGAAGTGGACGCCGAGGCGCTCGAGACTCGCCTCGATGCCCTCGCGGACGATGCCGGCAGCCCAGTGGCCGACGACTCGCCGCGGAGTCTGCCCCGTCCGCCGTCGCCTCCGCCCACACGTCGTCCGGCACGGCCGACGCGAGCTCCTCGACGTACTCGCCGTGGTAGCCATCGTCGGGGATGGCCTCGCCGCGTCGGATCGCGACGATCGACGCGCCGAGGTTCGGGATCTGACCGCCGACGTCGTTGAAGTAGTACTCGCGCGTCACGCGCTGCCCGCCGGCCTCGAGGACGCGGCTCAACAGGTCGCCGATGAAGGCCCCGCGTGCGTTTCCGACCGTAAGCGGTCCGGTCGGGTTGGCTGACACGAATTCCACGTTGACCGCGCGGGGCGCGATCGGCTCGACCTGACCCCAGCGCTCGGGCTCGGCGAGGATGCCATCGACCACCGCCTCGAACGCGGCCGGCTTGATCCGGACGTTCAGGAAGCCCGGCGGCGCGACCTCGACCGCCTCGACCGGCGAGGACGAACCCTCGGTGCCGGTGTCGCGCACGAGTTTTGCGGCGAGCAACGTCGCGATCTCGAGCGGCGGCTTGCGGTAGGGGCGCGCCAACTTGAGCGCCAGATTGCTGGCGAGGTCGCCGTGCTCCGGATCGGACGGGTGTTCGACCTCGACCTCGGGTCGGCTGTCGTCGTCCGCGGCCGCGGGCGAAGGCGCCGTCGGCGATGGCCTGATCCCAGGCGCGCCGGATCGCGTCACGGACCTGCGTGCGCAGCGGCGGCGGGATCACGGCGACGTCGGACCTCCGGGAAATGGGCGTTTGGGACGGCGCCCATCGTACCGGTGCGGGTCCTGGGTCGTGCGTCCTGGGGTACTGGGAGTACCCATCGTTGCCGCGCAGCAACGAAATCCGGGTCTCGTGGGCGGTTGCTGACGGAACGGTGCAGTTGTCGGTCGCCACAGGTACTAGACCGCGTAGGACCGCCATGGGAATATCCGGCCCTCAGTCGGTGCACGGACGACCTTCGGGAAAGCCACCGACGGGGGGACCAATCAATCGAGGCTTTGCCTCCGCTCGGGGACCGTCACATGACGTCTGCTCGTTCCGGCGCGCGACCGCGCCTGGCCCGCCGCTTGTCGTGGCTGGCCGTCACGTCACTCGTGTCGGCGGCGCTGTTCGCGCCATCCGCCGCGCCCGTCCTGGCTGCATCGGTCAACCCGATCGCAGTCAACAGCGGCAACCCGACCTGCGCCACGTTCGCGGCGACGCACGGCGGCGGCCAGCCATGGCAGGAAGTCAAGTCTGATCCGCCCAAGAACGGCACGATCAACGTGGCCGGCTTCGGGACCATCACGGTGTCGAACTTCGAGCAGTCGGACTCGGGCGAGCCCGGCAGCTTCGACTGGTCGTCCACCTTCGGCATCGATGCGGTCTTCGTCAAGGCCGGATCGTCCAAGCATCAGCTGTACGTGTATGCCGCGACCGCCGGCGCCACCGAATCCATGGGTGACACCGAACTGGAGCCCCAGGACGGCAGCGGCAACGGCATCAGCCACATCTCCTTCTGCTTCGACGCGCCGATCCAGGCGACGCCGACGCCTGAGCCCACGCCCACGCCGACGCCTGAGCCCACGCCCACGCCGACGCCTGAGCCCACGCCCACGCCGACGCCTGAGCCCACGCCCACGCCGACGCCCACGCCCACACCCACACCCACACCCACGCCGACCCCGCCGGGTGCGACGCCCACCCCGACGCCGGCTCCGACCGAGGAGCCCCGCCAGGCCAGCATCCTGATCGCCAAGGTCGACAACAAAGGCACCGCGGATCCCTCCGACGACGACGCGCTCGATGGCGCCACGTTTGAGGTCTGGGCCGACGACGGTGACGAGGTCTTCGAGACCGACCAGGACGAGCTCGTTTTCGGTCCGGCCGCTGCGCCGGGCGGTCTGCTCGACACCGATCTGCTCGATGGCGGCATGTACTGGATCGTCGAGACGATCGTGCCGGACGGCTTCGTCGGCAGCGATCCGATCCTCGTCGAGCTCAATATCGATCCAGCTGTGACCTGCATCTGGGACTTCGGCGGGCTCATCGAGTGCGAGCCCAACGAGGGTGATGTCTCGGAGCTCAGCTGGACCATCGTGATCGTCGATAACTCGCCTGAGAGCCAGCCCACACCCACGGGTGACGTCGGGGGCCTGACGGGGACGCCGCGTGCGACCCTGCCGGCCACCGACACCCTGGACGGGACCGGTACGACGGCACCCGCCGGCGACAGCTGGCGGCTCATCCTCCTGGCCATGGCCGGCGTGCTGACCGCCGTCCTGATGCTGACCCCGGCTCGTGCCGCGGTCCGCAGGGACGACAGCGCCCGCTGACCCCGAGGTGCCCCAAGCGCACCCGGCCCTGAGCAGCAAGACGGCCGCCGCCCCGCTGGGTGGCGGCCGTTCTTCATCCAACCGACCGAGGCTTCGGGTTCGGCTGAGTTCCGGGGGGAACAACGAAATGGCGTTGATGCTTACGCCGGCCCACACGAAGGACGACGCTCGCTAACCACGCAGGCGCCTCGGGCGCCATCCGCAGCCACAAGGGATCGCCGTTCGCGATGGATGGCGATCCTTCCATTTCTTGGACGAGTCGGTGCCTCATCGCACCGACGGGGCACCGAAAGTACTAGACGCAGCCCCAGGACCATGGGACTATCCCCGGACCTCGGATGTGTGCGCGGGGGCGCTGCGCCCGGGAACGTCATCGCTCTGAGGCGTATGCCTCACCATCTTGGGGACCCTATCGAATGATTGGATCGAAACGCACCCGCCGCTCCCGTCGACTCGCCTGGCTGATCGTCACGGCGATGGCCCTATCGGCCATGTTCGTGCCAGCGGCTCCGGTCGCCGCCTCCCTGGTCGACCCCGTTGCCAACGACAACGCCTGCAACAACACCAATACGGGCGCCGACAGCCCGCTCGTTGCCCTCTCGGTCTCGAGCGCAGGGCTGACGGTCGACCTGGAGCCGGGCCGAACCGCCGAACGGGTTCGGGACGGATGGGACCGTGGTCGTCCGCGCCTGCGTCGTCGAGGATGGTGTGGCAGAGGGCGCCTGGAGCCAGAACGACAGCAACGACGGGATCGAGCTCTTCCCGTGGACGCTGTTCGAGATGGACGAGAACCCGTGCCCGGGCAACGTGACGTTCGCGGGCTCGGTGGACGGCGGCACGCCGTTCGTCGTCACCCAGAAGCAGAACGGGCACACGTGCGGTGCACTCCCGACGTTGGCGCCGACGCCGACACCCACTACAGCACCGACGGCGACGCCTGCCCCGACCGGCACACCGGCACCGACGGGCACGCCTGCGCCGACGGGCACGCCTGCGCCGACCGATACCCCGACCGGCACACCGGCCCCGACCGAGGCGCCCACGGCATCGCCGGCACCCACCGGCGGTGTGGGTCCCGCGACCGGCGCGCCGGGCGGAGGCGCCGGTGGCGCGACCGCGGCTCCCACACTGCCGTCGACGAGCACGCTCGATGGGACTGACACCGGGCCGACCGGCGACGGTTGGCGGATGATCCTTCTTGCGCTGGCCGGCTTGCTCGGCACCGCGCTCCTGCTGACGCCCGCACGGGCCGTCATCCGCAAGGACGACGACACCCGCTAGCGCGCCAGCCTTACTCCGGGGTCCCCGAGACCCGGGCGGAGCGACGCGCTGTCCGTGCGGCGCTCCGCCCATCGTCTCGAAGTCCTGAGCGACCGGGTGGCCCCCCGGCCCCCGGTCGTCGTCATCTCCGGATCGCCGGTCGGTGTCTCGTGGCACCGGTGTCCGAAATTTGACGCTCGCGTGTCGCCAAAAGTACTAGACGCCGACCCCGGACCATGGGACCATCCGCGGCCTCGGACCTGTGCGCGGGGGCCGCTGTGCCGAGACCGTCATCGCTCCGAGGCATCTGCCTCATCCAACCTTGGGGACCGTATCGAATGATTGCCCAAACGCGTTCTCCCCGCGGTCGGCGGCTGGCCTGGCTATCCGTGGTCGGCCTCACCGCTGCCGCCCTGTTCGCGCCGTCGTCGACCGCGATCGCGGCCGACCCGAAGACCGAGATCATCATCTGCCACGCGACCGGTAGCCAAAGCCACCCGTACGAAGTCAACTCGCCTTCGATCGATTCCAATGGCTACGACGACGCAGGAGGTCATGCGGCCCCGGCGCACCAGGGACCGCTCTGGTTCGCTGGGATCACGGTTGCCTGGGGAGACATCATCCCGCCGTACGACTTTGCGCCTGCGAATTTCCACTTCGACGGCTACAACTGGACAGCGGCTGGCCAGGCGATCTGGGAGAACGACTGCAACATCCCGGCGGCTGCCACGCCGACCCCGACGCTGGCTCCGACGCCCACGCCCACCTTGGCTCCGACGCCCACGCCCACCCTGGCACCGACGCCGACGCCGCCTGGCGCGACGCCCTCGCCGACCCCGGCACCGACCGGTGGTGTGGGTCCTGCGACCGGCGCGCCGCCTGCCGCCACTGCCGATCCGACACTGCCTTCCACCAGCACGATCGACGGGACCGGCACAGGGCCGACCGGCGATGGCTGGCGGATCGTGCTTCTCGCGATGGCGGGCCTGCTCGCCGCCGCGCTCCTGCTGACGCCCGCTCGCGCCGTCATCCGCAAGGACGATACCCGCTAGGGCCAGCACTACTCCGGGGTCCCCGAGACCCGGGCGGAGCGACGCGCTGTCCGTGCGCCGCTCCGCCCATCGTCTCGAGTCCTGAGCGACCGGGCAGCCTTCGCGGCCCCCGGTCGATGTCTGTCCGGACCGGATCAGATGGTGAACCGCGCCCCCGGCTCGACGAACTCGATCGGCCCGACGTAGCGCGACGCCACCGAGGCGACCGTGGCCGCCTGGTCGAACCCCATCTGGAGATGCGTGAGCAGGACCCGCGCGGCTCCGGTCCTCACTGCGAGGGAACCGACCGCCGGTCCGTCCAGATGGACCGCATCGTGCGCCACCGGTCCAGGTCCGAACGACACCTCGCTCAGGATGACGTCGCCTTCGCGCACGAGGGCATCGAGATCCTCGGCGCGGCCGCAATCCCCTGAGTAGACGAGGCCGACACCGTCGCCACCCGCCGACACCCGGAACGCGTGGCTGTCGGCCGTATGCGTCACCCGCGCGGCCTCGAGGCGCAGGTCGCCGAGGTCCACGGCTCCGAGCAAGATCGACTCCACGTCCAGCGACGCCGCCGTGAAGCCCGGCTCGTCGTGGAGCGCGTCGATGCGCGTCTCGAGCCCGGCTGGTGCGATGACACGGACGTGACGGGTGGGCTGGAACTGCCAGCGCAGGTAGTGGCGAAGCGCCACGAGGTCGATGAAGTGGTCCGGGTGGAGATGGCTGATCGCGATCGCGTCGAGCGTGCTCGGCTCGATCTGGGCAGCCAGTCGCGGGAACACACCCTGCCCGAGGTCGAGCACGATCGCGGTCGCACCGGCTCGCACGAGGTAGGCCGCACCAGCGGCTCCGGGCCGGTCCGTATACGCCGGTCCGGCGCCGAGGACGTCGAGCTGGAGCGAACCTGCGGCCGGCATGCCGCGCAGCCTAGCCCACGCCGATAGCCGGCGAGGGATCGCTCAGTGGGGCGTCCTGGGAGTCGGTTCGGGCTTCGGCGTCTTCTTCGGTTCGTTCGGGTCGCCCTGCCCGCCGACCTGACCACCACCCTGGCCGCCCGCTCCGCCCGGATCGGTCGGGCCAGCGTTGGGCTCCTTGGTCGGCTTCGGCGTTGGCGCAGGGGTCGGTGGCTTGGTCGGCTTGTCTGCGCCACCAGCGCCACCAGCGCCACCACCGGGGACCCCGCCGTTGCCCCCGCTGCTGTTGGACGGTCCGGCAGTGTCGATCCGTTCGATCGCCGTCTCGCTCCGCTCGACGGCGCGCGCGACGGCCCGCTCGACGGCTCGCGAGATCGCCTCGGCGGCGCTCGGCGGCAGCTCCAGCGCAAGCGCCTGGAGCACCTCGACATTGCGACCGACTCCGGTCTGGAGGATGGCCACCGCGACCTCGTCCTGGGTGGCGATGGCTGCCTCGGACGCCGACTCCATGATCCGCTCATACGCAGTCAGCGCCGCGGCTGCCCCAGCCGCGTCACCGTTGCGCGTCGCTTCGTCCGCTTCGCGGAGCCGCGCCTCGAGGCGCCCGAGCTCGGCGACCGCACGTGCCGAGGGGTCACTCGGCAGGGTCAGGGTCTCGATCCAGACGCGCGGCTCATACAGGGCACCACCCGCCTGCGCCGCGAACGCCGTGCCCGCAGCCCCACCCACGACGATCGCCGCGGCCAGCATCGCGGCGAGCGGCCGGCGCAGCCTGGCGCCGGCGGATCCGGCGCGCCTCGCCCGCCGGTCGGCGGCGGGGGTGCGATCGGCAGACCGCGTCCTGGGACGACGGTCAGCGCGGCATCGGCGCGGGCGAGGTCGGCCTGCCGATGCGCCACGGCGAGGACCCGCGCGCGCATCCGCGACGACGTCACGAGGTCCGGAGACAGGCGGGCATCGGCGTACGCCTCAAGGCGCCGCCGCAACCGCGCGTCCCCGGCCACGAGATCGATCATCTGCTCGTCCATCAACCGATCCGCCCGTTCGCGTCGGCGACCTGATCGTCGCTGTCGCTGCCCGGCTCGTCGATCCGGAGCTGGCGCCGCAACGCGGCGATCGCCCGGAACTGGAGCCCGCGGATCGTCCCTTCCTGCTTGCCCATCACCGCTGCTGCCTCACGCGCCGAGAGGCCCGCGAAGAACCGCAATGCGATGGCGTCTCGTTGTTCGTCAGTGAGTGCGGCCAAGGCGACCGCGACCTCGTCCAGCTCCTGCCTTGCGACGGTGACCTCATCGGGTCCCGCCTCGCGGCCGGCCTGGCCACTCGCGGTGTCCAGGTCGAGATGGTCGTGACGCGTGCGCACGTGGTCGATGACACAGTTCCTGGCCAGCCTGAAGAGCCAGCCCCCGAACGGGATGCCCCGCGCCTGATAGCGCGGGAGCGCTTCCAGGGCCTTGACGAAGACGAGCTGCGTCAGGTCCTCCGCGTCCGACGGGCGGTGGACGCGGCTGGCGATGTAGCGATAGATCGGCAGGTGATAGTGATCGAACAGGAGGCCGAACGCCCAGGCGTCCCCCGCGCGGGCTTCCTGTACCAACCGCTCGATCGCGGCGTCGTCGAGGGTCACAACGAACGTCCCGCGATCACGTTAGGTCCGACGTTCAGCGGCACCGCCACCGATGCGCCACCTCGCCTGAAGGCGAGGGCATCGAAGCCGGCCTGCGCCGCCGCCGTGTACCCGTCGTCGAGTCCCCAGGCGAACGCGTCCGCGCGATGGGCGTCGGAACCGACCGTCACGCCGCGGCCGCCAAGCTCCTGGAAGCGCGCCACGATCGGCGGGGCGGGATAGGTCTCGTTGGGAGCCTGGCGCAGGCCACTCGTGTTGATCTCGAGCGCCGTCCCGGTCTCGACCAGCGCAACCAGGATCGGCTCGTACAGCTCCGGAGCGGCAGCGAGGTCGGCAGGCGTGATGTGCGGAGTCAGCCAGCGCTTCACGAAGTCGATGTGGCCCACCGCGTCGAACAGACCGGAGCGGGCCGCGGCGGTCACCTCATCGAAGTACGGCGCCACGATCTCGGGCAGGGACCGTCCGGCGATCCAGCCCGCGATGTTGTCGGCCGCGTACGGTGAACCGCGATAGATGTGGACCGAGCCGATCACGAAGTCGTACGCGTGGCGCAGCGAGGTGCTCGCGGATGTCGACGGCATGCCGACTGTCCCAGGTGATCTCGACGCCGAACCGGATCGCGACGCCGCGCTCGGCCCACCGGTCCGCCGCCTCGCGGACGACGCGCTCCCGCTGCTCGAACGTCGTGTAGTCGTACGCCGGGGTGCCCGGGCACGAAGTCGACGTGGTCGGTGATCGCGATCTCGGCGATGCCACGCTCCGCGGCGGCCTCGGCGAAGACGTCGATCGGTACGTCGCTATCGGGCGACAGGTCGGTGTGCAGATGCGCGTCGAGCGGCAGGTCGCGCGCCTGGCGGTCGATCATCCCCCGTCCCCCGTCATCCCGTCAGCCCCCGATCACGCCGAGCTCGCGTCCGACGGTCGCGAACGCCTCGAGCGCCTGGTCGAGTTGCGCATCGTCGTGGGCCGCGGTCACGATCGTCCGGATCCGCGCCTGGTCGAGCGCCACGGTCGGGAACACCACCGGCTGCGCGAACACGCCTTCGCCCATGAGGCGGTCGCTGAACCGCATCGCGACCTCTGGGTCGCCCATCATGACCGGGGTGATCGGTGTCTCCGAGCGGCCGATATCGAAGCCGAGCCGGCCGAGCTCCGCCTTGAACCGACGGGTGTTGGCCCACAGCCGGTCCAGGAGCTCGGGCTCCTCCTGCATCACCCGGATCGCCTCGCGACACGCTGCCACGACGGCCGGCGGATGCGACGTCGAGAACAGGAACGGGCGCGCGCGCTGGGTCAGGATCTCGCGCAGCGCGGTCGATCCCGGCGACGTAGCCGCCGAGCGATCCGACGGCCTTGCTGAGCGTGCCGACCTGGATCGCCACGCGGCCGTGCAGCCCGAAGTGGTCGACGCTCCCGCGGCCGTCGCGGCCGAGGACGCCCGAGGCATGGGCGTCATCGACGAACACGGCCGCGCCGGCCGCCTCGGCGGCCTCGACGATCCCGGGGAGCGGCGCGATATCGCCGTCCATGGAGAAGACCCCGTCGGTCACGACGAGGATGAGTCGGTACGGCTCGCCGGTCCCCTCGCGGCCGTTCTCGACCGCCTCGTCGAGGACGGCGGCGCAGGGCGGAAACGTCGGCGTGCGGGTAGACCTTGCGCGGTGCCTTCGACAGGCGCATGCCGTCGATGATCGAGGCGTGGTTGAGGCTGTCGCTGACGATCAGGTCGGTCTCGCCGGTGATGGTCGGGATGACGCCGGTGTTGGCGGTGAACCCGGATTGGAACGTCAACACCGCTGGCGTGCCCTTGAATTCGGCCAGCTCGGCCTCGAGCTCCTCGTGCATCGCCATCGTGCCGGCGATCGTCCGGACCGCGCCGGAGCCGACGCCGTAGTCGCGGACAGCAGCCAGCGCCGCCTCGCGCAGGCGCGGGTGGTGCGTCAGCCCGAGGTAGTCATTGGATGACAGGCTGATGAGCCGCTGGTCGCCGATCGAGACGATCGGGCCCTGCGCGGACGTCATGACCCGCAGCGCGCGATAGAGGTGACGCTCGCGGAGCGCGGCGACCTCATCGTCGAGGAACGCAAGCGGTTCCCGGCGCGGTGTGGTGGTCATCGCGTTGGCGGCTCGGACGGGCATCGGACGGGCATCGTCGTCATCTCAGGCGGTCCAGTCCATCACCACTTTGCCGGAATCCCCGGTACGTGCGGCCGCGAACGCCGCTTCATGGTCGCGATACGAGAAACGATGCGTGATGACGGGACTGATATCCAGCCCTGACTTGAGCATCACCGACATCTTGTACCAAGTCTCGTACATCTCCCGACCATAGATGCCCTGCAGGCGGAGCTGGTCGAAGACGATCCTGCTCACGTCGATGAGGACCTCCTCGGTCGGGATGCCGAGGATCGCCATCCCAGCGCCGTGCGCCATGTTCGCCAGGGCGTCCCGAAGCGCACCCGGGTTGCCCGACATCTCGAAGACGACATCGAAGCCCTCGACCATGCCGAGCTCGCGCTGGGCGTCCTTCAGCTCACGCTCACGTGGGTCGACGACGAGGGTGGCGCCCATCCGCGTAGCGAGGTCGCGTCGCGTCGCGCTGGGCTCGCTGACGACGATGAACCGGGCGCCGGCATGACGGGCGACAGCGGTCGCCATGAGGCCGATCGGACCGGCGCCGACCACGAGGACGTCCTCACCGAGGACCGGGAACGCGAGCGCGGTGTGGACCGCGTTACCGAACGGGTCGAAGATCGCGGCCACCTCCTCATCGATGCCCGGCCAGTGATGCCAGACGTTCGTCACGGGCAGCACGACCTGCTCGGCGAATGCCCCGTCGCGCTGCACACCCAGTCCGACCGTGTTGGCGCACAGGTGCCAGCGCCCGGCACGGCAGTGGCGGCACCTGCCGCACACGACATGGCCCTCGCCGCTGACGATGTCGCCCGGCGCGATGTCGTGGACGTTGCTGCCGATCTCGAGCACCTCGCCGACGAACTCGTGGCCGACGATGAGCGGTGGCTTGATGGTCTTCTGTGCCCACGGATCCCAGTCAGCGATGTGCAGGTCGGTGCCACAGATGCCGGTCTTCCGAACGCGGATCCGGACGTCGTTGAGCGTCATCGGCGGCTCGGGGACATCGAGCAGCTCGAGGCCGGGTCCCGGTGCGGTCTTGACCAGTGCCTTCACGTCCGGAGCGTACCGCGAGGCGCGGTGCACGAGGGCAATTCCGGCAGTTCCAGTTACAGCGCCACTCCCAATGGCGCCGGAAGGCTAGATCCTGGCGTCACGCATTAGCTCGCTTCCGACCAGTCGATGATCGGGTTCTCGACCGAGCCGATGCCCTCGATCTCGCAGCGGGCGCGATCGCCGGGCTCGAGGAACACGGGCGGGTCCCGGAAGACGCCGACACCGGCCGGGGTACCGGTCGCGATGACGTCGCCGGGTTCGAGGGTGACGGCGGCGGTGATGTACTCGATCAGCGCCGGTACGTCCCAGATCATGTTGGCCGTCGTACCGTCCTGCATCAGGTGCTCGGTCCCGTCCGAGGTGATGCGCCAGCTTCGGAGGCGGAGTCCGTCGGCTGGATCGAGCTCGTCGGCGGTGACGAAGACCGGCCCCATCGGCAGGAACGTGTCGCTGCCCTTGGCGCGCAGCCATTGGCCGTCGCCCTTCTCCCCCTCGTGGAGCGCCGCCGGGATGCCCTGCCAGTCGCGCGCGCTGACGTCGTTCACGACGACGTACCCGAGGACGTGCGACATCGCATCCTTCCGGCTGACACGCCGGGAGGTCCGACCGATCACGACGCCGAGTTCGACCTCGAGGTCCAGGGCATGCGTCCCCTCAGGGCGGACGATGGGCTCGCCGTCACCGATGACGGTGTTGGCGAACTTCGAGAAGAGCAGTGGCCGGTCAGGCGCCGGACGACCGCCCTCGGCGACGTGGTCGTGGTAGTTCAGCCCGACACACACGATCTTTATCGGGAAGACCGCGGGGGCGGGGATCACGTGTCGGACTGCGATCCGCTCGGGACGTCGCTCCGAGTCCCAGCCCAGAACGACCTCGAGTTCCTGCCGTGTCCGTTCCGTGGCATCCAGGCGACCGCCGATGACCGCCTCATCGCCGTCGATGCGCCCCACATCGAACGCATCTCGGCCGAGAAACGTGATGAAGCGCACGGGACGGGATCAGCTCGGCGAGGCCGAGACGCTGGGCGCTGCCGAGGGCTTGCCGCCGGGGATGTCGACGGCGCCACCGAGCCACTCGCACTCGGTTCGGCGCTCGGGTCGGGCACCTGGCAGAGCTTCTCCGGGTTCGTCCGCTCGCCATAGCGCGCGTAGAAGTCGAGGATCGCCGCCTGATCGAGTGTCTCGAGCGGCAATACGTGATCCCACACGATGGCTGCGAACGGCCAGGCCATCTGGTCGAATCGAGCGATCACTGGACCGGGCGATTGTCCGCCCGGCTCGAAACCGCAGACCGGGCTCGCCGGCACCGCGTCGAACAACGCGCGGAGCGCAGCCTGATCTGCCTCGGCACCGCGGTAGAGGATCGCAAGCCCACCGTGCTCGAGGTTGTGGACCCAGCCCTGTGGGATCACGCTGTCGTCCGGACCATAGGGTCGCGCGGCGATCGGTCCGACACCGGTCTGATTGAAATGGCGGCCCGACGCGGGAGGACAGTAGGTGTATCTGATGGTCGTGCCCGTCGCCACGTGCGCGTTGCCCATGTCGGGCTGGACGTAGCCCAGTTGGGGCGAGGCGTCGGCGGCCGGGCTGGACGTCGGGTCCGGCACCCACTCCATCGAGCAGGCGAACGCCGGCTGCGTCGCGGCCGCGAAGACTCCCGCTCCGACGATCGCGACCACCGCAACGACGGCCGCCGCGAGCAGCCATGATCGATAGCGCTGGACGAAGGATCCGCGGGGCGTCGGACGGGCGCGCTCGCGTCGACCCGCACGTTCCGTGCTTCGCTGGGCCGTCGCCGGGCGACTCGCGGCCGGACGGCCGCTGGATGGGATCGTGGCGGCGGAACGGTCATCGCCGCTGCCGGGACGCGCCCCGGACTGTTGGCCGGCCGTGCGCTGACGCCGGCGTGATTCCTTGCTCAATGGTGCTGCCTCGGTGCGGTCGAAGGGGTCGCCGGATCGGGATCGGATCCGGCGGCGACGAAGGCCGCGCGCGCAGAGCGTACCCGCCCCGCCCCGTTCTCGCGCGCGATGGCCGTCAGGCCTCGGACAGGTACGAGCGAACCTCGGGTCGCAGCAGGCCACGGAACAGGAGCAGCGCGAATGCCGCCGTGAAGACCGGCAGGGCAGGGTGGACCGGGCTGATCGCCAACAGCAGGACCAGCGGCATCGTCAGGCTGGCCAGCCCGACTGCCAGCCCGAATGCGGCCTGCTTCCGCTGCAGGACCAAGGTGGTGGTGAAGATGGTGTACGCGAGCAGGACCATCACGACGATACCCGGGAAGGCTGACCGGTGCCGCGATGGCCTGGTCGACGACGTACCGCAGGCTCAGCCCGATCCCGGCGAGGATCGACGAGCGCGTACAGCAGGAACAGCCGGATCCCGGCCGGCATGCTCCGGATGGTGGCCACCATCGATCGATCGTAGACCAGTCCGGGCTTGAAGCAGTCGGCAGCCAGCCCTACGATGCGCTGACCCGACGCTGCACGTACGGGGTCCGTCCGCGTCCCGCCTTCGGGCGGGACATCGCCTCGGCGACTGGGATGCATGGACCCGCGATGAAGCTGGGGATGGAGGAGTGCGTCGATGGCGACGATCACATTCGACCACGTCGTGAAGAACTACGGCGAAGTCCAAGTCGTCAAGGACATGAACGTCGAGATCGCGGACGGCGAGTTCATGGTCCTCGTGGGGCCCTCAGGCTGCGGGAAGACGACCGCATTGCGGATGATCGCCGGCCTCGAGGAGATCACGGCGGGAACGGTAAAGATCGGCGATCGGGTCGTGAACGACGTCGCACCCAAGGATCGCGATATCGCCATGGTCTTCCAGAGCTACGCGCTGTATCCCCATATGTCGGTCCGCGAGAACCTGGCGTTCGGGCTCAAGCTGCGCAAGATGCCCAAGGCCGAGATCGAGCGCCGGGTGAAGGAGGCGGCTGAGACGACCCAGCTCAGCAACCTGCTCGATCGCAAGCCGAAGGAGCTGTCCGGCGGCCAGCGGCAGCGCGTCGCCCTCGGGCGGGCCATCGTCCGCGAGCCGGCTGCCTTCCTCATGGACGAGCCGCTCTCGAACCTCGACGCCAAGCTGCGCGTCCAGACGCGGGCCGAGATCGCGCGACTCCATCAGCGCCTCAAGACCACCACCGTGTACGTCACGCACGACCAGGTCGAGGCGATGACGATGGGCCAGCGCATCGCCGTCATGAACGAAGGCATCCTCCAGCAGGTCGGCCCGCCCCAGCAGCTGTATGACCACCCGGCCAACCGGTTCGTGGCCGGTTTCATCGGCAGCCCGTCGATGAACTTCGTCGAGGTCACGGTCGATGGCTCCGGTGACGGCGCTCGACTGAAGGGCCCCGGGGAATGGGCGGTGCAGGTGCCGCCGCGGTTCCGCGACGGGGATCAGCTGTCGGGCCGCAAGCTTGTCGCTGGCTTCCGCCCCGAGCACCTCGACATCGGCGACCCGAGCGGCCACCGCGCGTCGTTCCGGGCACGCGCCGACGTGGTCGAGTACCTCGGCAACGAGGAGCTGCTGCACGTCAACGCCGCGGAGCGGGACATCGTCGCGATCGTCAATTCCAAGCACCGCGTCCAACCGAACGACGTCCTCGACCTGATCATCCCGCTCGACCTGCTGCATCTGTTCGATGCCGAGACGGGCGAGGCGCTGCAGCCGAAGGGGGCCGCGACCACGGCTGCCTGACTCCACGGCTCGCCGCGTGGCCGGTCGTGATTTTGCTGCTTGACACCGATGAACGCGCTGCGTAGAGTCGCCTAAACCGGTTTGCTAAACCGGTTTGCACGATGCCGGGCCCTCGCGCTACCTCCTCCTGCGACGGCCCCGCATCGCGACCGACCGACTCGTCCGGTGCAGCGGAGTCGAGACCCTGGTGGAACCCCGGACCCAGCGAGCACGCATCGCCGACGTCGCCCGCGAGGCCGGCGTCAGCAAGACCGCGGTGTCGTTCGCGTTCAACGCGCCCGACCGGCTCGCGCCGGAGACGGCGAGCCGGATCCGTGAGGTCGCCGAGCAGCTGGGCTACACACCCCACCCGGTCGCCCGGATGCTCACCCAGCGCCAGACCATGACGATCGGTGTGCTGACGCCCCAGGCGCTCAGCGTCATCTTCAGCAACCCGTTCTTCGGCGCGTTCAGCGAGGGCGTGGCATTGGCGGCCGAGGAGCATGGCTACGGCCTCCACTTCATCTCGCCACTCCACGGCAGCCTGGCGCTCGCGATGACCCGCGCCACGGTCGATGGCGTCGTCGCCATCGGCCTGTCGGACGGCCACCCGGAGGTCGAGCAGATCCGGCGCGCCGGCCTCCCGATCGTGCTCGTCGATTCGCTCGCCCTGCCCGAGCACGGCTCGGTCGACATCGACGACGTCGGCGGCGCGCAGGCGGCCGCCGCGTACATCGCCAGCCTGGGGCACCGCGACGTCCTGATCCTGGGCGTGGAGCCGCCGGCGCCGGGCGGGCCGGATCCCGAGGGTGTCACCAGCCGCCGCCTGCGTGGCTATCGCGAGGCCTTCGCGGCCGTGGGTGTCGAGCTCACCGACGAGCGCGTCGTCGTCGGACCGGCGAGCATCGATGGCGGTATCGCCGCCACGACTGGTGCCTTCGAGGACGGGCTCCGCCCGACCGCGATCCTGGCGATGTCCGACGCCATGGCGATCGGCGCGATGCGCGCCTTGCGCGACCTGCGTCTGGCTGTCCCAGGTGACGTCAGCGTGGTCGGCTTCGATGACATCGACCTCGCCCCGCACGTCGACCCCCCGCTCACGACGGTCCATCAGCCGATCCGTCGCAAGGGCGAGGAGGCGGTCCGTGCCCTCCTGACCGTCGTCGAACGACGGGGTCCAACGCAGCCCGAGCATCGGCGGCTGGAGACACGGTTGATCATCCGTGGCTCCACCGGGCCGGTGCCATCGCACCGGAGGGAGGTGGCCGGGAACCGAGACTGAGATCGAGACGGCGAGCGACTTCGGAGTCCGGTGCGACTCGCCAGCGATCGTACCGACAGGGCCGCTCGTCGCGGCGATCACAGGCCGGGTACACCGGCCAGTCCGGTCGGCATCGCGCCGACCATCGTTGTGGGACCGGACGGGCCATCCGTCCGGCTCGAGAGAGGAGACAACAAGCACGATGAAGAAGCAGCTTCGGCTGGCGTCGATCGTGGCGGGGATGGCGATCATCGCCGCCGCCTGCGCGTCGCCGTCCGCCTCGACCGCGCCCAGCGCGGCGCCATCGGTCGCACCGGGTTCCGAGGCTCCGGCCTCGGGGGCGGCCTCCGCCCTGACCGGCGAAGTGACCCTGTGGCACTCGTACGGATCGGGCGGCGGTGAGACCGGCGCCCTCAATTCGGTGCTCGACACGGTCCGCGCCGCGAACCCGGAACTGAAGATCAACGTCGTCGAACAGCCGTTCAGCGACATCTTCACCAAGTGGCGCACCGACGTCGCCGCCGGTGGCGGCGCCGACATGTTCGTCGCCCCGAATGACGACCTGGGCAAGGACGCCCGCGAGGAGTCGATCGCCAACCTCGACGAATATCTTGCCGGCAACCCCGCGCTGGAGGGCTACCTTCCCGTCGCGATCGATGGCTCGAAGGTCGACGGCAAGTTCTACATGGTCCCCGAGTCGCTCAAGGCCGTCGCCCTGTGGTACGACAAGTCCGCGGTCGCCACGCCGCCGGCGGATAGCGCCGCGCTCCTCGCCGCCGTCCAGGACGGTTCGGTGAAGCTCGGCATCAACCAGGGCGTCTATCACCAGTTCGGCTGGACCGGCGCGTTCGGCGGCCAGCTCATGGACGACGCGGGCAAGTGCACCGCCGACCAGGGCGGGTTCGCCGAGGCGTTCGCCTACCTCAAGTCGCTCAAGGACGCCGGAGCCACCTTCAACACCGATGGCAACGCCCTGAAATCGGCGTTCCAGACCGGGGCCATCAACGCGATCATCGACGGCCCATGGCAGACCGCGGACTTCCGGACCGCGCTCGCCGACAAGCTGGCGGTCACCGTGATCCCGGCTGGTCCGTCCGGCCCGGCCAATCCCTTCACGGGGACCGACGGCTGGTACGTCAACCCCAACCTCGAGCCCGACCAGGCCAAGCTGGCAGTCGACGTGGCGCTCGCCCTGACGGCGCCCGCTGCGGAGCAGGTGTTCGTCGACGACGCCGGACACGTGCCGGCCAACCCGACGGTGTCCATCAGCGATCCCATCACGCAGGGCTTCGCGGACGCTGCGGAAGCCGGCCTGCCTCGGCCGCAGAATGCCCAGTTCGGCAACTGGTGGGGCCCGTTCGGCGACGCGCTGAACAAGGTCATCGACGCTGGTGCCGACCCGGCGACGGCGGTCAAGGACGCCTGCGCGCTGATGAACGAGGCCAGCGGCATCTAGTCTCGCTGATATCGGACGGGGCGCCCACCGGGCGCCCCGTCATCGATACTGACGCCTTCCCGCCACCGAGACGGAGGAGACTCGAACGATGGCGACCGCCACCGCCGCGATCCCCCAACGCAGCCGCGGCGCCCGCATCCAACGTGGCCTCCAGCCATACCTGTACCTGGTACCGGCCTTCATCGTGATGGCGATCATCACGTTCTACCCGCTGGTCTTCCAGGTATGGATGTCGTTCCACGACTTCGGCCAGATCAACTTCCGGGTCCGCAATCCCGTACCGGCCGAGTTCATCGGTCTCGACAACTACATCCGCATCGCGACGTCCAAGCTGCAGATCCCGAACTTCGAGTTCGTACGGCTGGTGCTGTTCAACCTGTTCTGGGCGTTCAGCAACGTCGTCGTCCACATCATCATCGGCGTGGCCGTGGCGGTGATCCTCAACACCCAGGGCCTCCGCTTCCGGGGCATCTATCGAGCCCTGTTCATCCTGCCGGTCGTGATCCCGCAGATCATCGTCGCGACGGTCTGGCGCAACATGTTCGACCCCGACGCGGGCGCCGTGAACCTCGGCCTGCAGGGCCTGGGCGGCATCTTCGGGATCCCCGCCAGCAACCCGGCCTTCCACCTCAACTGGCTGCGCCAGGCGGAGGATCCGATCTCGTGGATCCCGTTGCCCCTGGCGTTCTTCGCCATGATCACCGCGAACAGTTGGCTGGGCTGGCCGCTGAACTCGGTCGTGGCGACCGGCGCGCTCCAGTCGATCCCGGGCGAGCTCTACGAGGCCGCCGAGATGGACGGCGCCAGCCCGTGGCAGAAGTTCAAGAACGTGACCGTGCCGTTCCTCCGTCCGGCGATGCTGCCGTACGCGATCTACGGCTTCGTCATCACGTTCAACCTGTTCTTCCTGCCGTACTTCATGACGCAGGGCGAACCGTTCGGCCGCACCGAGATCCTGGTGACCCAGGCATACCGCTTGGCCTATGAGCGCCGTCTGTTCGGCGTGGCCGCGGCCTTCGCCGTCTACCTGTTCTTCCTGTTGCTGATCATCACGCTGGTGACGAACCGTCTCACGAGCGCGACGAAGAGCTATGCGGAGTGATCGCGTGCTGATGGAGATCGACCGATGACCGCCCCTGCCGCCACCGCGACCACGCGGCGCATCCTGGAGCGCGGTGTCCGCGCCCGGACAAGGAAGTCGAGCGAGCGGCGCCTGTCGCTCGGCCGCCAGATCGTGCTGCAGTTGCTCCTGCTGTTCGTGACGTTCACCGTGCTGTTCCCGCTGATCTGGATCTTCAGCATGGCGCTCGATCCGCGGAACCTCGCACGACCCGACGGCCTCAACCTGATCCCGCCGGGCGCATCGCTCGACTCGTTCTCGAAGGTCATCGCCCAGCCCACGAGCAACCCGATCAGCTTCATCGAGCTCGCCCTGAACAGCCTCAAGATCGCGATCGGGAGCTCGGCGGTGGCGGTCGGCATCGGGATCCTCGCCGCGTACGCCTTCTCGCGGCTCAAGTTCCGCGGCCGCGAGGCGCTGATGATCGCCGTCCTCGGCGTGCTGATGCTGCCCGCCGTCGCGACGATCATCCCGCTGTTCATCTTCCTCAACCAGTTCCAGATCCGGTTCGGTGAACTGGCGTTCAACCTGCGCAACTCGCTGGTCGGCGTGACGCTCGCCGTCATCTCCGCGCAGCTGCCGTTCGCGATCTGGAACCTCAAGGGCTACCTGGACACGATCCCCAAGGACCTCGAGGAGGCAGCCGCCGTCGACGGCGCGACGCAGAACGAGATCTTCCGCAAGATCGTGCTGCCGCTGTCGATCCCGGCCATCGCCGTCACCGGGTTCCTGGGCTTCCTCGGCGGCTGGACCGAGTACCTGACCGTCGCGATGTTCGTCAGCGAGGTCCACGACTGGACGCTTGTCGCTGGCACTCAACAGCATGGTCGGGCAGTTCGCGCGGACGACGAACTGGTCGCAGTTCGCCGCGTTCGCGATCCTCTTCGCGCTGCCGGTCTCGATCGTGTTCTTCCTGTTCCAGCGCTATCTGGTCGGTGGCCTCGCCGTGGGCGGCGTCAAGGGCTGACCCTGCGGGCCCGTCCCGGCGAATCCGTGTCCGCTCGCCACGCCCGAACGGCATCGAACCACGCCTTCGTCGAGAGCAGGATGCCGACGACCAGCAGGTCCGCGAGGCCGAGCATCAGCGAGAACGGGCTCGCGCCGGCGCCCAACAAGTCGAGGAAGCCGAGGACCGCCGCATAGTTGACGGCGAGTAGCCACGCGCGGCCGGCGCGGATCAGCAGACCGAGCACGATCGAGCCGGCGTCGAGTGCGACAGTCGCCGCGAGGAACTGCTGGGCCCCGGCCGGTACGTCATCTGCCGACGTTGCGACCTGGATCAACCCGACGATGCCTCCCATGACGAGGATCGCGGCCGCCAGCTCGACGGGGGCCGGCCGCGGTGGCCTTGGAAGGTCGTCGGCCAGCGCCGTCATCGAGCCAGCCCGAACACCAGCACCTCGCGCGGCGCGAGGCCGTCGACCGGCTGGTAGCCATCGAAGCCGCCCTGGGCATTGATCGTCGGAAGAGCGGCGTCCGCGGTGCCATGGACGACCTGTATCTCGGTGATGCCGCACAGCGGCCCCGCCTCGAGATCCAGCGTCACCGAGGTGGCGGGCTCGTCCGCCGTGTTTGCCACGACCAGGACCGTCTCGGCCGGCGCATGTCGCACGAAGGCGACGATCGACGCTTCCTCCGATCGGACGGGGAGCAAGCCGCCGCCCGCCAGTGCGGGATGGGCCGCGCGGAGCGCGATGAGCTCGCGGTAGGTCGTCCACAACGAACGCGGGTCCTCCCGTTGGGTCGCGACATCCGTGCCCGGCGGGTCATCGCCGAGCGGTTGCCACGGGTCACCGGTCGTGAACCCGGCTGACCCGGCGGTGGCATCCCAGCGCATGGGGGTTCGGATCCGCTCGTCCGGTTTCGCCCCGGTCATACCGATCTCCTCGCCGTAGTAGATGAACGGCGTGCCCCCACCGGTCAGCAGCAATGCCGCGGCCGCCTTCGCCGCGTCGACGTCCCCACCGAGCTCGGTCATCAGGCGTTCCTGATCGTGGTTGGTCAGGAATGTCGCCAGGCTGCCGGCCGGGTAGAGGTCTGCCACCTCGGTCAGCGCCGCCCGGAACGCGCCGCCATCGCCGGACTGCAGCGACGTGATCGTCGCGCTCGCGAGTCCGAAATCGAACGTCAGGTCGAGCGCACCCTCGCGGACGTACCTCGCCGACATCGACGAGGCATCCCACACCTCGCCCAGGACGAGCGCTTCGGGATGCCGCGCTTTGATCCGGTCGCGGAAGCCGGCGAGCCAGTCGAAGGTGGCGTCGACGTTCTCGAGCTTGCGGCCGTCCTCGATGAGGTGGCGTGCCGCATCCAGCCGGAAGCCGTCGATCCCCATCTCCGCCAGCCAGAAGTCCGCGATGCCGTCCAGCTCCGCGGTGACGTCGGGGTTCTGGACATCCAGGTCTGGCATCCCTTCCCAGAAGTAGCCGTAGTAGAAGCGGTCGCCATCGGGATGCCACACGCGGCTGCCGTCAGACCGCGCGATGGCGGGGTGGTCGTCGGCCCAGCGGTACCAGTCCTCGTGGGCGGAGCCCGGCGTCCGCGCGTCCTGGAACCACGGGTGCTCCCGCGAGGTGTGGTTGATGACCAGGTCGACGATCACGGCGATGCCGCGTTCGTGGGCTGCCGACACGAGCGCATGGAGGTCGTCGGCGGTCCCGTAGTCGCGCTCGACCGCCCGATAGTCGACGACGTCGTAGCCGTGGTAACTGGGCGACTCGGCGATGGGCATCAGCCACAGGCCGGTGACGCCGAGATCGTCCGTCGTGGATGGGTCGCCGTCGTTGAGGTCGTCGAGGTGTGCGGTCAGGCCGCGCAGATCGCCGATGCCGTCGGCGTCCGAGTCGGCGAAACTGCGGACGAAGATCTCGTAGAACACGCGATCGCGCCACCAACCGGCAGTCGACTCGCCGGACGTCGACGGGCTCGGAGCGGGTCCTGCGCACGCCTCGCCGGACGGGGAGGCTGCCGGGAGCGACGAGTCCGGTGCGATCGAAGCCGACGGCGTCGATCCGCCACAGGCCGCGAGCGCGAGAACGACAGCGACCAGCAGCGCCCATGCGCGTCGGGAGGACATCGGATGGAGTATCGCATCGGGTCCACGGGACGACGGCCGTGACGGTCGAGACGCCCGGCTGGGTCCGCGACGCCGTCTTCTACCAGATCTTCCCTGACCGATTCGCATCGAGCCCACGGGTGCCCGAGCCCGGTCCGCTCGAGCCGTGGGATGCGCCGCCAAGCAACCATGGCTTCAAGGGTGGCGATCTGCTCGGCGTGGCCGAGCATCTCGACTACCTCGACGAGCTCGGTGTCACCGCGATCTATCTGACGCCGATCTTCCAGTCGGCATCGAACCATCGCTACCACACGTACGACTACTTCCACGTCGATCCGTTACTGGGCGGAGACGGCGCGCTTCGCGAGCTGCTGGACCTCGCGCACGAGCGCGGCATGCGGGTCATTCTCGATGGCGTCTTCAACCACACCGGGCGTGGCTTCTGGCCGTTCCACCACATCCTCGAGAACGGCCCAGCGTCGCCATACCGCGACTGGTTCCACCTCGACCCCGAGGTCCTCGCCGGGCGGCGCGACCCCCTGCCGTATCCGCCACGCGACGCGCCGCGCGGCACCTGGCTGGGCTACCAGGCGTGGTGGAGCCTGCCCGCCCTGCCGAAGCTGAACACCAGCCACCATGACGTGCGCGAGTTCCTGCTATCGGTCGGTGAGCACTGGCTCCGGTTCGGCATCGACGGCTGGCGGCTGGACGTGCCGACCGAGATCGATGACCCGCCGTTCTGGGCCGCGTTCCGCCAGCGCTGCCGAGCCGTGCGGCCGGACGCCTACCTGGTCGGCGAGATCTGGCAGACGGCGCCCGACTGGGTGGCGGGCGATCGGTTCGACGCGTTGATGAACTATCCGTTGGCCGAGGCGATCCTCGGGTACGTGGGCGGCTCGCGGCTCGACATGGCTGCGGTCAACGCGCACCACGAATACCGGCGGCATCTGCGACCGCTCGATGGGCCTGCGTTCGCGAACCGGCTGGTCGAGCTGCTCGGCGTGTACGACCCGGACGTCGTCGCCGTCCAGCTCAATCTCATCGGATCGCATGACGCGCCCCGCGCATTGACGGTCCTCGGCGGCGACACCGCCGGACTACGCATGGCGACGCTGCTCCAGTGCATGTTGCCGGGCGCCCCGTGCATCTACTACGGCGACGAGATCGGGTTGATAGGCGGGAACGATCCGGACAATCGGCGCGCGTTCCCGTGGGACGCAGACCGATGGGATGGCGACCTGCGCGCCTTCGTCCGGGAAGTGCTCGCGCTCCGGGCCGCAGAGCCTGCGCTCCGGCACGGCGCGACGACCTCGATCGGGGCTGCCGGCGCGGCCATGGCGATCGAGCGGCGCCTCGACAGCGCGCGGCTCATCCTGGCGCTGAACCCAGGCGATGGACCGACCGAGCTCGAGGTCACGCTCGAGGGCATCGGGACCGGCCGGCTGGAGCCGGTGCTGTCGACCGAGCCCAGCGGAGCGGAGCCGGGATCCGACCGCGATCGCTGACGGCCGGGCACGCGTCGCGATCCCGGGGCGCAACGCCGTCGCACTTCGCGTCGCGGTCGACGCCACCTGAGCGGCTCGCAGCCCGACCCCCGCCCTATACTTCGCGCCCTGTGGCTGATCTCCCCATCGACCTGGAGACCGGGCTGGCAGAACATCTGGCCCGGATCCTGGATGTCGAGGGCAAGATCCCGCGGACGATCGAGGCGCTGGGTCCGGTGGACGGACGAGACGTCGTCGTCGTCGATGGATCCGCCGGTCTTCGCGCTCGACAGCTGACGGAACGCGGCGCTCGGGTCACGCTCGTCGACTCGAGCGGTCCGGCGCCGTTCGACGCGCCCGACGCATCCGCCGATGTCGTCGTCGGGCTGTGGTCGGCGTTTCGTGGCGGCGGCTCGGCCGCGATCGAGCAGGCGGGCAGACTGCTCCGGCCAGGCGGTCGGCTGCTGGTCATCCACGACTACGGGCGCGACGATGTGGCGGAGCTTCGCGGTGATCGACCGGAGTACGGCCCGTGGACGCGTCGCGACGGCCCGTTCCTGGCCGCGGGCTTCAAGATCCGCGTCGTCCATTGCTGGTGGACCTTTGCGACGATGGATGAAGCGAAGACATTCCTCGACGCCGCCTTCGGCGAGGCCGGGCGGCGACTCGCCGGTCGATTGACCCGACCGCGCCTGTCCTACAACGTCGCGGTCTACCATCGGACCCTGGGAAAGGAGCACGCATGACCGAGCGCCGCATCCGCCAGGATCCGTATGCCGACCCGCGCGACCGCGACATCGAGGCCGACCGATACGCGGACAACGACGATCCCGACTACGAGCCGGAACTGCGGCGGCGGCGGATCTCGCCGGTCGCGATCTTCCTCGTCATCGCGATCGTCGGTTCGATCGCGTACATGGCGTACGTGGTGACGGTCCGGGAGGCGACGCAGATCCCGTTGCTGGCATCGGGCGCGGTGGTGCTCGCCATCGTCTTCGGGGCGCTTGCGGCGTTCTGTCTTCGCACGATCTGGCAAGGCGGGATGGAACGCGATAGCGGAGGACGGGTGATCCTGGCCGCGCTCGTCGGCGGTGGTGCTGCGATCGCCGCGTCGGGCTTCGCGGCAGGCGCGATCATCCTCTTCCAGCTCGCGGCGCGGGCGGCCTGAACGGGACCCTCTGCTAGACTCCGCCCTCGGCGCGCCCGCACGCCCCCATCGTCTAGAGGCCTAGGACGCCACCCTTTCAAGGTGGAGATCAGGGGTTCGAATCCCCTTGGGGGCACTCCCGCTGTCTTTCGAAGAACGGCCGCACGGCCGGGATCCACTCGATGGTGCGCGACACTGTCTCCGCACGCCGCGTCCATACGCTCAGCGACGGCAGTGCCGTCACCCGCTCGGCACACTCGGGGTGGACTCGGCCGTAGTCGAGAAGGGCCTGCCGGTAACCGTCTGGCAAGCGACCGCCAACCCACCCGTCGGGCAGGTCGAGCGTGAACGGCAGGGGAGCCGAGTCGGCCAGGGCTTGCAGACTGTCGACGATCGCGTAGTAGCCCGGCGTGAGATCCGGGTTGAGCTCGATCGCCGCCTCGGCGTCGGCACGCGCGGCGCGGTGGTCGCCTTGCTCCAGGAGCGCTTTGGCTCGGTCGAGATACGCGAAGGCGAAGTCCGGGTGTAGCTCGATCGCCTTGGTGAGGTCGGCGACGGCGAGGTCGAGGTGGCCCTGCTGGAGATAGGCGATCCCGCGATTGTGGAACCCCGATTTCAGTGTCGGATCGAGGTCGATGGCTTTTGTAAGGTTGGCGACTGCCAGGTCGAGCTCGCCCTGCTGAATGTAGGCGTGGCCTCGGTTGATGAAGGCCAGGGCAAGTGTCGGGTCGAGCTCGACCGCTCTCGAGGACTCGGCGATAGCGAGGTCGAACTCTCCTTGGTGGCTGTAGGCCATTGCGCGCTGAAGATTGGCCGCAGCCTGAGCCGGATGGTCCTCGACCGCCCTTCGGCGACTGAAAAATCCTGGCATCTGGTGCTCCCGCAGAACGACTCACGCTTGAGCGTCGCTGGATCGTCCGACCCCTCGAAGCGCGCCTGCCTACGTCCGCCCCGTCTCGCCGGCCACATCAGCGGCCTTCGAGCGCAACATGCAGCTCGCCGGTTGATACGCATGGTCTTTGGAGCCACGATCTCCTCATCGTGAAGGGATGATCCTGTAATGAGGATGGCCACCGGGCGAAAATGGCGGGCCATTTGCTATGCGAGCGCACAATCCGAGGCGGGGTGGACGCGCATGCCCTTGACGGGTTGAGCGGCAGCGAGAGCTAGGCCTGCTCGCCGGGGATGCTGAGGGAGGGACCTCGATGAGCCTCGTCTTGCTACTCAAGCTCATCCACGTGCTTGCTGCAATCACGGCGGTCGGCGCGAACCTGACCTACACGTATTGGTTGCGGTACGCCGGTCTGGACCGCGATCGACTCCTATGGACGATGCGCGGCATCCGACGGCTCGACAACTTCATCGCCACGCCGGCCTATGTCGTCCTGGCGATTACCGGCGTCCTAATGGTGCTGACCGGTGCTTTCTCGTTCACGCAGGGTTGGATCATTGCCGGGATCGCGCTCTATGTGCTGGTCGTCATCCTTGGCATCGCGCTGTATGCGCCAGCGCTCAAGCGGCAGATCGCAGAGGCGGAGGCCGACCCAACGTCGCCGGCGTACGCTGAAGCCGCCCGGCGCTCGAACATATACGGAATCATCACTATCGGGACCGTGCTGCTCATCGTCGTGCTGATGGTGACGAAGCCGTTTTGACCAGTCGTCGTTCTGGTACAACCACGGCTCCCGCAGCGGCCCTCACCGTCCTCGGGCCGGATAGTTGCTCGGTTTGAGGGGAGCCTCAGTGGAGATCCGTCGATCGCTTCGCGGGAGAGCCGTCGGTGCAGGCTGGTGGCTTGATTGGAAGCATGAAGGCGCCAAGGACCAGGTGTGTCACAACCGTTGCGGGAACCTAGCAGGAGTACGGTGGTCGAGACACGTCCCGACCTGCCTGAAGGTGACGCCATGACGACCCGACCCGACGACGAGCTGCGCGCGCGGGCCGAGGCTCGGGTCAAAGCGCGAGCAGATTTCCGGGTCCATCTCCTGATCTATGTTCTTGTGAACGCGTTCCTCTGGGCGATCTGGTTCACCACGGACGCAACCCCTGGTACGCCGTGGCCAGTCTTCGCTTCGATCGGTTGGGGGATCGGGCTCCTCGCTCACTGGTGGACTGTCTACGGAGACAACGATTCCAGACGTGAGGCCGAGATCGAGAAGGAGATACGGCGGCTGCGCGGCGATCGAAGCTGATCCGGATGCCCTCAGACGGCTTCAACTGGGTGATGAGTGGCCCGCTCGAGAGCCTCCCTGCCAAGTAGATGGCGGCAAAACCGGAAACCTGGCTTGCCCAGACGGTGATCGAGCCGCTGCGGTTGGCGCCCGCAACCCGAGGTGGCCGGCAGGAGGAGTGACATGGAGAGCGCGCCCGATGATCCCCGTCCGGTAATCGTCGTCGTAGACGATGACGAGCTATCACGAGAGCGGCTCGAGCGGTGCCTGTCAGATCGTTACGGACGCTCATATCGCGTGCTGGCAGAAGGGTCAGCATCCACCGCGTTCGGGCTGCTCGAGTCGCAGCGGGCCACGGGTACACCAGTCGCACTGATCATCGCGGACCAATGGATGCCCGACGAGACCGGCGCAGCCTTCCTCGCTCGGACGCGCGACCTGCACCCCGCCACCCAGCGCCTCCTGGTTTCAACATGGGCGGACTTCCGCGCACGGGAGCCCATCGTCCGGGCATCCGTGCTCGGCGAGATCGATCACTTCGCGACCCACCCGCTGAATGACTCGGACGAACAGTTCCATACCGCGGTGACCGAGGTGCTCGCCCGCTGGTCTCGCGAGAATGGGCGCTGGGGAGAGGCACTGCGGGTCGTCGGAGATCCATGGGACGAGTACACCCACGGACTGCAGGACTCGTTCCGACGGTTCGGCCTGCCGTTCGGATTCCACGATGGCGAATCCCCCGAGGGCAGGATGCTGCTGGACCAGGCGGGCCTGAGTGGCCCGTTACCGGTCGTCATCCTGGCCAGCGGACGCGCTCTCGCGCGGCCGTCGCCCGCCGATATGGCGGGAGCCCTCGGGGCGAGAACGACACCCATCGACCAGGTGTTCGACGTCGTGGTCCTCGGCGCGGGACCGGCCGGCCTCGCCGCAGCCGTGTATGCCGCTTCAGAGGGTCTCGAAGTATTAGTCGTCGAGCCGCTCAGCCTCGGCGGCCAGGCCAGCTCCAGCCCGATGCTCCGTAACTACCTCGGATTCCCAGCGGGCGTGGGCGGTGCTGATCTCGCGACACGCGCCTACCAGCAGGCCTGGACGTTCGGCGCGGACTTCCTCATCGGGCGGACGGCCACTGGAATCCGGGCCGCGGGAGACGATCGGATCGTCGCGCTCGACGATGGGTCGGAGATCCAGGCCGGTGCAGTCGTTGTCGCCACCGGCGTGTCGTATCGAAGGGTCGGGATCGAGAGTTTGGAGGCATTCGTGGGGCGCGGGGTGTTCTACGGATCTGGGGCTACCGAGGCCCGAGCGATGGCCGGCGAGTCTGTGTTCGTGGTCGGGGGCGCCAACTCGGCCGGCGAGGCGGCGATCTATCTCGCGCGGTACGCCGGACAAGTGACCGTCCTCGTGCGCGGCCCTTCCATACGGGATGGCATGTCCGATTACCTCGTTCGCGAGGTCGAGGCCATTCCGAACATCGACATCAGGTTGAACACGGAGATCGTGGACGCGCGCGGCGACAGCCGGTTGGAAGCAGTCACTCTCCGCGACAACGCGTACGGGACGACCGACGACGTGCCGGCGGCCGCTGCCTTCATCCTGATCGGCGCGGTGCCGCGGACGGACTGGCTGCCGCCCGAGATCGAGCGGGATGAGCGCGGTTTCATCCTGACTGGCGCCGATCAACCGATCTCCCCTGGTCGCGACAAAGACGCCGATCGACCGGCTGGCGATTCGTGGTCGTTGGCTACGAGCATGGGGGGCGTGTTCGCGGCGGGAGATGTCCGCCATGACTCCGTCAAGCGGATCGCCGCTGCGGTCGGCGAAGGATCGACGGTCATCCGCCAAGTGCACGAGTATCGGAGTGCGCAGGCCCGGCGACTCGCCGAACGACCAGCCTGAGGTCACGCGCCGCGAACATACCCGTGCTGCACGATGCACTCATAGTAGAGGCGGGTAAGCGTGGCTCCGTGGACGGCATGATCGTGCCGGTCGCGGCCTTGAGTGTCCCGGGCACGACCGCGTGGCAGACTGCCAGCGTGCTTGAGGACGCCTCGGTCGTAATCGGTCGCCCTGGGGAGGCCACACTGGCACTCGGCACTCCGACGGCGCTCGCCGACGGGTCGGCCACCAGTATCCCGTTACGGTTGTCTGCCGGCACGGTTCACGCGACCACGACGATCGAGATCGAAGCGTGGAGCGGTGGCGTCGGCAGCCTGATTGCCTTCTTTGACGATCTCGCGGCGGCGTGGCGAGGCTGGCACGGCAGCAAGGATTGGGACGACGACGGGCCGAGCATCGCGCTGCGAGCCGTGCACGACGGGATCGGGCTCGTCAGCCTGTCTGTCTCCGCGGTCACGTACTCTGGATGGGAGGCACCAGGCTCGTGGGAGTTTAGGATGACGGTGCCGATCGAACCAGGCTCGCTCGGCACCTTGGCCCAACAGATCCGGTGGCTGCTTGAGCAGCCCACGGCCCCCGGGGAGTAGAGTCGGCCAGAATCGCATCCATGAAGCGCCGCGAAATCGACGCATGGATGTTCCTGGCCATCGCGATCTCGCCCCGCGACGCCACACCGGTCGGGCCTGTCGCGTCCCGTGGCTGCCGCCGACGGGATCAACCATGCCATCCCAACCGACGACGAACTGAGAAGCGGATGGGCCGTGCCACACGATAAGCGTCAGATATGCGGCGACGCCTTACACGGTGTCATGCCCCAACTCCGCTCCGCGGCTCCGTCGTGACAGCCACATTGCCGACGACCGGGCCGCGACCACCGACTGAAAGTCAAACGGTCGGGGGCGTCGGTACCCACGGCAGGCAACCCCCGAAGCCAAGGATCCAGCCACAGCCAGACCCGCCGAAAACGGCCAAGGCCAGCCATAGCAGAATAGGCACGAGAACCACTGCCACGATCGCCGCCACGCCGATCACGATGGGGTCTTTCATCCGACTTCCACGTGGAAAGCATCCGCCGGTACGTCAACCCGCCCCGCGATGGCCGGGCGCGCTGCGTCCCCTCGCTTCTTCCCGCTCGTCCGCTGAAGTGGTAGACGCGCTCACCCTCACGACACCATTCACTCATAGTGTCAGCTCTGAAGGACTGACGTCGTGTGACGTACCCGGGCCTATGTCAGTGTGACGATGGCCCAGACGACCGCGAATACCCCTGTGAGCGCTACGAGACCCCAGCCCATCGCGTTGATGACCTCGCCTCGGACCGCTGCGCGATCGTGAACCACCGCGGCTAGGCCGTTCAGGACGATGTTCGCCTAGACGATCGCCTGCTTGGCGGCGGGGTCATCGGTCTCACGGCCGACCCGAGCGCTCGACAGCATCCCAAAGGACGCGCACCTAGCCGCGCAACTCAAGGCCGCTAACGGCGACCGCCATCTGACCGTTCACGACCTACTTCGCGACGTCCGGGACCAGCAGCTCGGCGTCGGCTTCAACGCCCATGCGGTCGAGAGCATCCTCAGGTACGTCGCCCCGGACCTCGGCTGGCGGTGGGCGAGCCCTTCCCGGAGCGGAGCCTGTCCTGCGCTACGGATGCGTCGAACTCCTTCCCGCGATCCTCTCGCAGCAGCGGCAATTTCGTGTTGTACGTTTTCACATCGGCCCACGTCTATCTGCTGGAGCTGTGTACGCCCGAGGAGCCTTCATGCGTTCGCCCCGGCCGATTCAGGCCACTCCGCTCCTGGCCGCGCTCCTGATGCTGTCGGGCTGCGGCTCGGGCGCGGGTCCTTTCTTGACATCGCCGGTGGTCCCGACCTCCACCTCGCGCGCGTCGGCGGCGACGCCGACCGCTCCCCCAGCCAGCCCGTCGGCGACCATGCCGGTGGACCCAAACGCGACGCCGATCCATCTCGTGAAGGACTGCAGCATGTTCACCGGGGAGATCCCCAGCTACTGCTTGATCTCGAGCTCCGACTACGCTCCGATCCCCGTCGGTGCCGAGGTCAACTATCTGGGTCCGCTGCTCATCAACCCGCACTTCCTGAGCAGCAACGTTGTTATCGACGACGACCGCGGCAGCACGGCGACTGGCTTCTGCAGCTTCGACGCCCGACCAACCGAGGGCCGCGGGCTCTGCACGTTCTGGGGAGGCACAGGTGGCCTGGCTGGCTTCACCGCGATCTTCATCGTGTCGATCGACGCGACCGGCGAGTGGCACCTCGACGGCGAGTCCTACGGCATGTCGCCTAGCCCCATGCCATCCTGAAGGCCACCGGATCGCATGGCGCTGTCTGCCGACGTGATGGGCCTCGAGGATTTCGCCTCGGTCGCCGGGCGGCCGCTCGGCGCGGCGGAGGTGGAGGGTGTCTACCAGCGCCGCGGTCGGGACCTCTTCGGCTTGTGCCGGCGGCTCGGGTTAAACGATGACGAGGCCAACGATGCCGTCCAGGAGACGTTTCTGCGGATGTGGCACGAGTCCCTGCGCGGGGTGGTCATCACCGATAGCGAGGGCTGGGCCTTCCGGGTCGCCTACCGGCTCGCAATGGACCAGCACCGCCTCGGCCGGTTGGCACGCTCGGTGGTCGACCGCCTCGCCTCGACGACGAACGCCCGCGATCAGATCGATCCCGCCGATCGACTCTCGGTCTGGGCCGCTGTCGACCGCCTCCCACCCCGGCAGCGCGCGGTCCTGTACCTCCGCTACCGCGCGGACTTGCCCTACGACAGGATCGCGGCCGTGATGGGCATCACGGCCAACGGCGCCCGCAACGATGCGAGCGTGGCGACCGCGTCCCTGCGCCGTCGCCTGCTGCTCGACGGCGGACTCGGATGACCGACCGAACGAGGACGGGCGAGCCACGCGCGGCACTCGAGCGATCACTCGAGCGATCGCTCCGCGAGGGTCCGGCCGACGAGGGGTATCGCGCCGAGGCGCTCGACTTCAGTACCGACGCTCGCGTCGAGCCGCTTCGCGCTGGCCGTTCCGCCGTCCGCCTTGGCCGCCGCTTTCCGGGAACGATCCCCGTATTCGCCTCGCTGGACTCGATAGCGATTCTGCTCGTGGTGGTCTTCGCTGGTTTCGTGCTCCTGCAACGAACGATCCCAGGCGGCTCGGGCGGATCGCCGCCGCCGACGGAGCGCGCGAGCGCGTCGCCGATTCCGGTCCCGCTCCTGACGGAGACGTTCGTGTCGACGCGGAACGGATTCTCGGTGCGGTACCCGGCAGGCTGGTCCACGAAGCCAGCAACGACCAACTGGCTACCGAACACCTTTGTCCCGATCGGCAACCCGGCGCTCGACGAGCTCAAGCTCCAAGGCGTGGCCCGACTGGTCGTCGCCTCCCAGCGGCTCGAGGCGGGTCAGACCGAGGCGTCCTGGATCGCGTCCTTCGGCCAGCAGTACTTTCTCCGACGGTGCAGCGGCGATCGCGCCGCGTGGCCGCGAGTCACGGTCGATGGCAGATCCGGGTACCTCGACCTCAATGCCTGTCCTCTCCCGGCCGACGCGAACTTCTCGACGCCCGACGTCGCCTTCGATGTGATCGTGTTCGCCGCCGACCGCGTCTACAGGATCGGCCTCGATGGCGCTGTCGATCTCGGCTATTTCGAGGCCATCCTGGCCACGGTACGCCTGGACCCGGCGAGCGCCATCGATCCGCCTGAACGTCCCTGACGTTCGCCTTGTACGTTCTGGTCGCCCCCAGCGTCTGTCAGGGTGTCAAAGCCCGCCGCTGGAGCGTCAGATGCGTTCAGTCCGAAGCCTGATCCTGATCGGGACGATCGTCACCCTTGCCGCCCTCCCCCCGCTTGCGTCCGCGTCCATCGCGAAGCCGTTCCACGCCGTCAAGGACTGCGACGGCCTGACCTGTGTGATCACGTCGTCGAGCTACAAGAGGATCCCGGCTGGCACCGTCATCAACTACAGCGTGAACACCGACGGCAGCCTGACCTCAGTCATTACCGTGGCGAACGGAACGGCGACCGGCCGCTGCGTCCTCGATCCGATCTTCGGCGACCCCAGCGCGCCCGGTAGTTGCGTCTTCGCGTCCGGGACGGGCTCGATGAACCAATTCCATCTGAACGTCGCGGTCGACACCGTGGACTTCGTCACGTGGACGTGGGACGGGACCTACACGTTCGGCTCCGGCAGGTGACTCCGGTCAGTCCAACGCTGCCAGCTGGACGCTGCGGCTTCGGCCACCACAGGAGCACCATCGCCCGCTGACTCGCAGCGGAACGATTTTGCTCATGGTGCGGGATTCCTCGACCAGTGAACCGCGAGAGCCGCGAGAGCTATGTCAGGTCACCGAGGATCGCGTGCTGCCAATCAACGAAGGGGCCCTTTCCAGACTTTGACAGCGACAGCTCCAGGCGTCCGATGGGGACTGCACGGAACAGCCACACAGCATCCATCTTGGCGGATGGCCGGGTCTTGATCACCGGCGCCGTAGGGGACCTCGACGCGCTTTCTCCGCCGAGATCTACGACCCGGCCACGGGGACCTTCATCGCCAGGAATCCAGCCCACTGGCAAGCGACGAGCTGTCCGACACCATGACCAGATCGTGATGATGGACCCGACGACCGTGTACTTCGTTGGCAACCGACTGTGGTGGTCGGTGGCCCTCTTCTTGAGTCCGATCGCGGGGGCGATTGCCGGTCAGCCTGCTGTCGCGTTCCTGGCTGCGGCGGTGCTCGTGCTGCCCTGGATTGCAACGAGCTGCGTCCGCGGGTGGCCGCCCCCGCCAAGTCCCTCAGTCATGCACCTCGAGGTGGCCGTTCTCGCCACCCACAGGCGCTGGGCCAATGATCCGGATCTGATACGGCGGGACAGGCAATCGGTCGCGTCCGATCGCGACGAGAAATGAGTCGCCGACCGGCGGACTCTGGCAGCCCAGGGTCAGGCCCAACGAGAACGCTCCATCCACGAGCCCGTGCTCCCGATCGAATCGGACCTCGTCGAGGCGGGTGGTGCAGGCCAGTGTGCCCACGGGGGTGAACCAGGCCACCACCGATCGGTCGAAATCCACCGTCGGAACCTCCACATGCAGCCGCATCTCCTCCCACGCGGCCGACAGCTCGGCTTGATCGGTGATCAGCTGGATCTGGTTCCGATCGCCGGTTGCACGCTGATGGGCCAGGAGGCGCCATCCATCACCTGCGGCCAGCTGTCGCGAGGCATCCCATGCGCGCACGAGGACGACCGCGACGACAGCGAGGACGCCGGCGATGGCGACCCGTCGCCACGGCACACCAGAAAGGCCGCTCACTGGTTTGATGTTGGCAGAGTTCCCGATGACGGCACTGGAGCGGGCCGTGGGGCCGCGGTCCGAGCCTAAGGTGCGGCGGTCGGCCGGTCGTGGTCGTCGGGTCGGTCGGCCGGGTATGCTCGCGCCCATGACCCGTGGTCGGCCGATCCGAACCGGGGAGCGGGCGCAGGTTCCACGGCCGGTTCGGGCAGTGCGATCGCTGGCCGCGGGCCGTTGACCGCCACCGGCAACCCGCTCGACCGCCGTCAGGGTTCCCAGAGGATCTCACCGAGCCGATGGCTCGATCGGCTGTCCGAGGGCCGGTTCTCGATCGTCATCGCGACACCCGGACTGGTCCTCGTGGGCGTCTTCGTGCTGCTCCCGATCGCCGCGGCGATCACCTTCAGCACCTTTCGGATCGAGCTGCTTCGGGACGACTTCACCCCGTTCATCGGCTTTCGCAACTATGCCGTCCGGCTCCCAGCCGACAGGGGGTTCCTCGGGACCCTTCCGCTCACGGTCGGGTTCGCGTTCGTCACGTCCGTGATCGCGGTGCCCCTGGCACTCGCCACAGCCCTGCTGATCCACGGGCGGGCCAGGTTCTCCGGCGTCCTGGCCGCTGTCCTCCTGCTGCCCTGGGCCGTCGCGCCGATCGCTGACGGGATCCTGTGGCGGCTGATGTTCGAACCCAGGACCGGCCTGGCCACCTACATCCTCGACACGTTCGGTCTGCCGCCGGTCGTGATCCGCGACGCGGTCGGCACGTTCGTCGCCATGGTCGTGGCGGTGACGTGGAGGGCGATCCCGCTCCTCGCGATCCTGTTCCTCAGCGCCCTCCGCCTGGTCCCGACGGACGTCCGGAGAGCGGCCACGCTCGATGGAGCATCGAGCCTGCAGGTGTTCCGGTACGTCACGTTGCCGGCGATCGCTCCAGTCGTGATCGCGGGCAGCATCCTCCAGATCATCCTGGCCCTCCAGGTATTCGAGGTGCAGTACGCACTGTCCGCGGGCAACCCGCCGCAGGGTTCCATGCTTGCCGGCCTCGCCATCTTCAACAAGGTGATCGGGGATATCAGCCTGGGCTACGGGTCGGCGATGACGATGGTCGTCGCCATGCTCATCGCCCTCTGCCTGGCCGGTCTCTACCTCGTGGTCCGGCCGCGTTCCGCGCCGATCGTCCCGAGCGAATCCGCCGAACAACCGGCCCTATCCTCGCTTCGGCCGGCTCCGGGTGCCTGGGTTCGGCGCGAGCGCGACGCGATCCGCAAGTCGGCGGACCGACCGAACGTGTCCACCGAGCAGCGTCACCCCGGCTCGCAATGGCCCCTTCGCGCGACCGCTCTCAGGGGTCGAGGTCGAAGGTCCATCGGTGGGGCGCTGATCGTGGGCGTGACGATCCTCCTTGTCAGCGGATTGGCCGGCCCGATCCTGTGGATCGCCGTGGCGAGCGTCCAGCCGCCGTCGGCCGTCGCCCAGATGCCGCCGCAGCTGACGATGAACCTCGACCTGTTGGCCTACTGGCGAACTGTCACCGAGCCCGAGTGGCAGGGCGCCGCGGTGGTCAGCATCACCGTGACCGTGTTTGCAACGATCATCGCTCTGGGTGTGGCCCTTCTGGCCGGCTACCCGCTGGCCCGGTTTCGGACAGGCGGAGCAAGAGCGCTGCTCCTTGTCCTCCTCGCCACGATGCTCATTCCCCCGATCGCGCTCGCCATCCCGGTCCTCTTCCTCGTCAAGGATCTTGGCATCCGCGACACCCTCCTCGGGCTGGTTCTGATCAACGCGGCATTCTGGTCGCCGATCCTCATCTGGCTTGTCAGGAGCGCGTTCCTCCGCGTGCCGACCGAACTGGAGCGGGCGGCACGCATCGACGGGTGCTCACGGCTTGGGACGATCCTGCGGGTCAGCCTGCCCGCCGTCGCGCCGGTGATCGCGGCGGCCACGGCGATCGTCTTCATCGGGATCTGGAACGACTTCGTGTTCGCGGCAACTGTCGGCGGCAACAAGACCCACACCCTCCCGCGCTACCTGGGGGAAAGCGCATCGCCGCTCATCAACGTGCTCGCGGCCCGGATCGTCCTGACCGTGGCGCCGTGCATCGCCCTCGTCGCGCTGCTGCGGACCCGGATCCTCGCGTTGGGCTGACTCCGATCGCGACGCCGATCTATTCGGGAGCGCCGGGCCGGGGTCCGAACCACGTGGTCAGGGCTTCGGTGAGCCCGGTCCCGGCTCGATCTCCCACCCAGGCCACATATCCGTCGGGCCGAATCAGGACACCATCGGGAGCCGTGACCACACCGATCGCCGGTAGCTCCCACGAACCGCGGTATTCCGCGTCGATCGACTGAACGCGATCGGCCCATGGACCGATGTCGATGCTGCCGGGCCCACCGAGGTTCAGGAGCACCGGCCGGGCTTGGTGTAGCAGGGTGAAGACCCGCAGCGGCCCGTTGGCGGTGGTCAGGTCGAGATCGGGCATGCGCCGGCCGAGCAGCGGGTGGCCCTCGCCCAGCTCGTAGTGGATGTCCAGGCCGGACATCATCGCGGCGTATCGTCTGCGCGGCTCGTCCATGCTCAGCAGCTCGGACACGTTGTCGCGCAACGCCTCGATACGATCGTCGACGCGCATCAGCGCGACTTGGGCCATCGTATTGCGCAGTACGCGAGCGGCGACCGGGTGCCGCTCGGCATGGTAGGTATCCAGCAGGCTTTCCGGCGCTGTCCGGTGGATCACCTGGGCCAGCTTCCATCCGAGGTTCACGGCGTCCTGCACACCGGTGTTGAGGCCCTGTCCACCGACCGGCCAATGCACGTGTGCCGCGTCGCCGGCCAGCAGGACCCGTCCCTCGCGGTAGGCGGCGGCCTGCCGGGTCATGTCGGTGAAGCGGGAGATGAAGGTGGGGTCGTGGATCCCGTAGTCGGTCCCGTAGACCGCGATGAGGCCCTCGCTGAGGTCTCGCAGGGTGGGCTCGTTCGTGCCGACCTCGGACTCGGTCAGCATGACCCCGACCGTTCCCCCCTTCTCGTAGACCACCTCGCCGTCCTTGATCTCGTACTCGACCTTGCCCAGGGCATGCATGCCAGAAGCATCGCGGCGGATGCCCAACTCAGGCTCCTCGGTCATCTCGACCTGGGCGATCAGGGCGCTCGTGGTCGGATCCCACCCGGGGAACTCGATACCGGCCGATTTGCGGATCAGGCTGCGTCCGCCGTCGCACCCGACGAGGTACTGCGCCCGCAAGCGCCGGCCGTCCGATACGTCGATGTCGACGCCGGCTTCGTCCTGCGTGAAGCCGGTCACCTCACGTCCGTAATGGATCGGCACCGCCAGCTCGCCGACCCAGCCGGCCAATATCCGCTCGATGTGGTTCTGCCACAGCCCGAGCCCATAGTTGTGCCGGGTGGGAAAGTCGCTGATGTCCAGGCGGACGCTGGCGAACCCCGCGACCTGCGCCACCTGTCCCTCCGAGAGGAACCGATCGGCGATACCACGCTGATCGAGGACCTCGATGGTGCGTGACTGCAGGCCGCCCGCGCGCGATCCGGCGAGTTCCTGGCTGGGGCGCCGCTCGACGATCGCGACGTCGACGCCCGCCAGCGCCAGCTCGCCCGCCAACATCAGACCCGTCGGGCCGGCGCCGGCGATCACTACCGCATGCTCGGTCACTGCGCCACTCCGGTCGGCGTCACGCGGGTCGCTCGAACTCGCCGCGGACTCCGCCATAGGCAATCTTGACGCCAGGGCGTAGGTTGCCTCCATGAACTTCGAGGAACGTCAGCGACGCTTGGATCGCGCGCGCTTCGCAACCCAGACCGAAATCCTCGTCGGCCTCATGGCGGTGATCCTGACGGGCTATTTCTCCCTCATGGCTTCGCCGTGGGGCTCCGATCCGATGTTCTCTGTGCCTCCCATGTTCCAGTTGCTCCTCCTAGCCGTTCCGGTGGTTTCGCTCCTCGGGTGGGTCTGGATGCTGCGACTCTCCCGACCGCAACCCGAGGCGGGCGAGCGGAGTTGGCGTTACCGCGACGGAACAGCGTAGCCATCGGACCGTCCGAGCGATGGCAAGCTTCCGCTATCAGTCATCAGGCATCGACCGTCGGTCGCCGACGCGGCCGCTGGCCTCGGGGAACGCGATCGTGCCGGCCGCGACCCACCACTCGAAGACGTCGTAGGTCAGCCGGCCGGCCTGCACCGATGGATCGAGCTCGGTCAGTCGGCGTGCCTCATCGAGGTCGTAGGCGAAGATCGAGAGGCCGCGCAGCGAGACGTCCGACTGTTCGTCCAGCGGACCGTTGACGACGATGATGCCGGCGCGGCGCAACTCGGCGCGGTAGGCGAGGTGGCGGGCCTGGAGCGCGTCGAGCGCATCGTCGGACAGCTGCGGCGCGTCCGGCGGACGGCGTAGCAGCACCATCGTGAAGACGTCGAAGGCGTCCGGAACGTTCGGGTCGCGCGGCATCGGTGCATATATACATGAGGCCGACGGCTAGGATGGTCGTCGATGGTCGCTTGGAAGGGATTCGCGGAGGAAGCGCCGCGGATCGCCGAGGTCTTCCTCCGTCGGCATGCCGCCACCGGTCACCTCTGCATGCTGGCCACGCTTCGGTCCGATGGCTACCCGCGGATCAGCCCGATGGAACCCCGGATCTACGAGGGTCGCCTCCTGCTCATCGGCATGCCCAACACGTCGAAGTTCCGGGACCTCGCCCGGGACTCCCGGTTCAGTCTGCATACGGCCACCATCGACACCTATGTCGGCGACGGTGATGCCAAGTTGTGGGGCGATGCCAGGAACGTGCAGGAAAAGGATCTGCACGAACGGTTCGCCGACCACCTCTTCGAGGAATCCGGGTTCGACCTGCGCGGTCGCGCGTTCGACCCGTTCTACGTCGCCGACATCGCCGGCGCGTCCTCGGTCGAGTTCAAGGATGGCCAGCTGACCATCACGATCTGGAAGCCCGGGGAGGGCGAGCGGACGCAGCCGCTGGACTGAGTCGACCCGCCCGCGTGGAGAGGTCGTCGGTCATCAAGTCAGGGTAGCGACTGCTACCATCGCTCGGCGATGGAGATCATGGGCATCCAGATCCGGACGATCATCAGCGACAACATCGCCAAGCGCTGCGCAGGTTGTGGCCAGGTGATCGAGGGCACGCCGTGGCGGGTCAACCTCCTCGACATCGTCGCGGCCGAGACGCCGGTCAGCTGGGCAGCGCGCCCGGTGATCAACCCCGGACCGTTCCAGTTCCACGGAGACGCGGTCTGCGTCCGCCGCTGGATGGCCGACGGCGGGTACCTGTTCTGCCGCAAGGGCGAGGTCCGCGAGATCATGCGGCCGATCCCGATCCCGGGTCCCGATGATGCCCCGGGTGACGGTCGCTGGGGCCTCTGCGACGGCATCCACCGCGACGATCACGAGTTCGTCCCCGCCTGATCGCGCGTTCGTTTGACGCCCCGTTCGGGGGAGGCCTATCCTTCGCTCGCCCGGGCGGAATCTGGTACCCAGATTTACCCAGGTTTCCGTGCCGACGGGTCGCCCGGCCGTCTCCCCCCACGGCCGCGCTGACCCGTCGGCGCCCGCCCCGACCATCCGGCACTTCACGATCCCTGCGAGACCCAGATGGCATACCCCGACAGTTCCGCGATCCGCTCCGGCCGCTGGTTGTCGCTCGGCCCTGCGAGCCAGCTGCTCGGCGTGGACCCGGACACGCTGCGCCGGTGGGCCGATGACGGGCGCGTCACGGCATGGACGACGCCGGGCGGCCATCGACGCTTCGATCGGGCGGCCCTCGAACAGCTGGCCGCCGAGCGCGGCGGACGATCCTTCCGGCCTCTCTCGACCATGGGGGCGTCGCCCGCGCGATTGACGCGGGTCTACCGCCAGCACTACGCGGCCGATACCGTGGCGCGTGCGCGGCAGGCGACCGCCCCGACCGAGGTCGACGATGAGCGAGAGGCGTACCGACGCGATGGGCGCCAGCTGATCGCTGGGTTGGTCGCCTTCCTCGACGCGAGGCCGGGTGACACGCGGACCCGCTCGAGGCTCGAGGCGGAGGCCTGTGCGGTCGTCGACGATCAGGCCGCCCGGCTCGCGCGGAGCGGAACCAGCCTGACCGAGTCCGTCTCTCGCTTCATCGTCGCGCGCCAGCCGTTCCTGACGGAGCTCGCTCGGATCGGCCGACGCCGATCGCTGGATCCGACCCGACTGGCCGACCTCTACGGTGACGCGTCCGCGTTGCTGGACCGGTTGTTGCTGCGGTTCATCGAGACCCATCAGCGGCTCGGTGGCTGACCGATGCGCCTCGAGATCCTGCTGCCGGCCCTGACCGCGATCCTCGCGCTGGTGTTCAGCGTCGCCTTGTTCGATCAGTGGCGCGAGCGACGCGGCGGGTTCCAACTGATCTGGGCGATCGGAATGCTGTTCTACGGGGTCGCCGCAGGCTCCGAGGCCCTCGCGGGCATCGGCGGCTGGAACGAGCCCCTCTACCGGACCTGGTACCTGACCGGCGCCGTCTGGACCGCCGGTTGGCTCGGTCTCGGGACGGCGTTCCTGTTGGGACGGACGCGCTTCGGCTACAGCGTGGCACTGTGCCTGTTCCTGGCCGGTCTGTTCACGTTCCTCGTCCGCAACCGCCCCGAATACCAGGGCGCCGGTGCGCTCCCATTGCTGTACTTCATCGCGGCCGGTGTGTTGGCACTCGCGGTGGCTGTCGAGACGTACTTCCAGAACGAGCGCTGGCCGGCCCTGGCCGCCGGGGCGGTGGTCGGCGCGACCATCCTGAGCGTGGTCCTCATGGCGACCACGACGATCGCGCCGCCGGGTTACGCCGTCGATGCCGCGACCGGTATGCCGGTCGCAACGCTGTTGCCGCCGCAGCTCCGGTTGCTGACGCCCTTCATGAACGTGACCGGCGCCTTCGCGCTGATCCTCGGAGCCGTGTTCAGCACGTACGTCTTCATGCCCAAGCGTCGCGTGCTGCCGTATTCACTCGATCCGCGGCAGCCCGGCGACCAGTTCCTGTTCAACCTCCTCATCGCGCCGGTCGCGATCCTCGTGAACTTCGTCGCGTCGGTGCCCGGCACGATCAAGGCGGTCGGCGCCGGGCGCATCCACAGCCGCGTGCCGGCGACGATCCTCATCGCCATCGGCGCGTTCATCCCGACCCTCACGGATTCGCTGAACCGCTTCGGCTCGACGGACCTGTTCCAGCTCGGGAAGTTCCTCGGCGTCCTGTTCCTGTTCGCCGGCTTCCTCGTCTCGATCGAGGTCTTCCGGGAGATCCGGGTCCCGTTCACGTCGATCCGCCTGGGTCCCGCGCGACGCGAATCGACGACGCCCGACCGCTCCGCGGAAGGAGCCCGCGCGGGTTGAATTCGGCCGCCCCGGCGCCCGCGAGACGCGGGCTCTACCATGCCCGGGTGTCCAGCCCGAACATGACCGCGCCCGGACCGACGACGGGCAGCCGGATCGACGCGGCCGTGCCGTTGCGCGGATTCGTGATCGTCCTGGGCTCGGCCGCGCTGTTCGGCATGCTCGGGCCGCTCTCACGGTTCGCCTACGAGGCGGGCATGGAGCCACCGGCGTTCGTCGCCTGGCGGGCGATGATCGGCTTCCTCGGGCTCGCCGCCTTCGTGGGCTGGCGGGTCCGGACCGGCGCCACGCGGCTGATCCGGCTCGGCGACCTGCCCGCCCGCGCACGTCTCGCGATGATCGCGGCGGCGCTTGCCGGAACCGTGCTGAACCTGTGCATGTTCATCGCGTTCGACCGGATCACGATCGCCCTGGCCCTCCTTGGTTTCTACACGTATCCCGCGCTGGTGGCGGTCGCCAACGTCGGGCTCGGGCGCGAGCGCCTGGACGGTCCGCGGATCGCGGCGCTGGTGCTGGCGATCGCCGGGATGGTCGCGGTCGTCGCCGGCGAGCTCGAGCCCGGAGCCGGCATCCGGCTCGATGCCATCGGCGTGGGGCTTGCGCTGGGCGCCGCGGTCAGCCAGACGATCTTCGTGGTCCTGGCCCGGGACGGCTATCCGGAGGTGCCCACGGAACAGGCGATGACCACCGTGCTGCTGGTGTCCGGCATCGGGGCGCTCGTCGTGGCGCTGCTGGCCGGCGGTGTGGCCTCGCTCGCGCAGCCGCTGACGAGCCCGGGTGTCCTCCCCTTGCTGGCGTTCACCGGGATCGCGGCGGCCGCCATCCCATCGCTCGGGTTCCTGACCGGGATCCGGCTCATCGGCGGGACACGGGCAGGGATCCTCATGCTCTTCGAACCGGTCGTCGGGGTCGCCCTGGCGGCCTGGCTGCTGGCCGAGGGTCTCGAGTGGATCCAGGTGCTCGGCGCGTTCGGCATCCTGGGGGCGGCGCTGCTGCTCCAGCGGTCGACGCGACCGGGCTCGGTCGTACCTGCGGGCGACGACAGCAAGGCACCTGTCATCGTCCCGGGCGGGCCCTAGCAGCCACCGGCGCGTACGACATGCCCGATCCGGCGATCCGCGTCCTGCTCGTCGACGATCACGCGATGGTCCGCCGCGGGATGCGCGATTTCCTGGGACTGCACAGCGACATCGAGATCGTCGGCGAGGCTGCCGACGGCGCGGGGGCGATCGAGCAGGCGCTCGCGCTCCGGCCCCACATCGTGTTGATGGACCTGATGATGCCCGGCATCGACGGCATCGAGGCGACCGCGCGGATCAAGGCCGAGGCCCCCGAGGTCGAGGTCATCGCCATCACCAGCTTCATCGAAGAGGCGCGGGTCGTGGCCGCCATCGAGGCCGGCGCGGCGGGCTTCCTCCTCAAGGATGCCGAGGCCGACGAGCTTGCGGCGGCGATCCGCGCTGCGGCCGCCGGGGAGGTCCACCTGGATCCCGCGATCGCCGGCATCGTCGCCCGGCGGTTGCGGGCCGCTGAGGGCGCCGCCGGTGGTGGGGGCGACGCCCGACGCGATGGCATCGCGGCGTTGACCGCACGCGAGCATGACGTCCTGGCTCGGGTGGCACGCGGTCTCTCGAACCGGCAGATCGCCGAGGACCTCGGGATCACCGAGCGGACGGCGCGGACCCACGTGTCGAACATCCTCGCGAAGCTCGGCCTGGCGAGCCGGACCCAGGCGGCCCTGCTGGCTGTCCAGCACGGCCTGGACCGGGAGGCGTGACTGTCCGCTCGAAGCCCAGCACCTTCGACGTGGCGGGTCCACCCGAGGCGCCCGCCATCGTCTTCGTCCACGGCACGCGGCTGACACGGTCGGCCTGGACCGCCCAGGTCGAGGCGCTCCGCGATACCTACCGAGTGGTCACGATCGACCTGCCCGGGCACGGCGTGCTGGCGGACCAGCCGTTCACGATGGCGGCGGCGACTGCCGAGCTGGCTCGCGTCATCGAGACGGCTGCGGGCGGTCGAGCGATCGTCGTGGGGCTGTCGCTCGGTGGGTACGTCGCGATGGACCTCGCCGCCAGACATCCCGAGTCGTTCCGCGGTCTCGTGCTGTCCGGCGCCACGCAGGAGCCGGTCGGGCTCCGGGCCAGACCCTATCTCGCATTGGCCTGGGCGATCGACCGCCTCGGGCCGCGCGGGATGGACCGTCTCAACCGCTGGTTCTTCCGCAGCCGCTATCCGCCGGCGATCGCGGACCCGATCATCGCCGGTGGGTTCCATTCGCTCGGCGGTTCCAGCGCGTTGCGGGCGCTGATCGGCGAGCGATTCCGCCCGCGGCTGGCCGCCTACCCGGGGCCGGTGCTGCTCCTCAACGGCGAGCTCGACCCGCTGTTCCGGCTCGGCGCGAGCGGCTTTGCGAGCGCGGCACGTGACGTCCGCCGCGTGCGGCTCGCCGGCGCGACCCATCTCGCCAACCTCGACCGGCCCGCGGCCTTCAGCCTGGCCGTCCGACGGTTCGCCGAGGGGCTCGCCGACCGGCCGTGACGGGGCCCGGTGCTAGACTGGGCCGACCCACCCGAAGCCCCTCGTTGAGGTTCCATGCGCGTTCGAAAGGCCGTCTTCCCTGCCGCCGGGTGGGGGACCCGCTTCCTCCCCGCCACCAAGGCGCAGCCCAAGGAGATGCTGCCGCTGGTCGACAAGCCGATCATCCAGTACGCGGTCGAGGAGGCCGTCGCCGCGGGGATCGAGCAAGTCATCATCGTCACCTCGAGCCAGAAACGCGCGATCGAGGACCACTTCGACCTGTCGTACGAGCTCGAGCATCTGCTCGAGGAAAAGGGCGACATCGAGATGCTCCGCCAGGTGCGGCACATCAGCGACCTCGCCCAGGTGGCGTACGTTCGCCAGAAGGAGCAGCTGGGGCTCGGCCACGCGGTCCTGATGGCCAAGGACCTCATCGGCCATGAGCCGTTCGCGGTGCTCCTTCCAGATGATGTGGTCATCGGCGATCGGCCGTGCATCGGCCAGCTCATCCACGCCTACCAGCAGACGCATGGTTCGGTCGTGGCGGTGATGGAGGTCCCGCACGAGGAGACCAGCCGGTACGGCATCATCGCGGCGGAACGATCCGAGAACCCGCTCGACCACGGACGGTTGCACAAGGTCACGCGGCTCGTCGAGAAGCCCAAGCCCGAAGAGGCGCCATCCAACCTGGCCATCATCGGCCGCTATGTCCTGACGCCCAAGATCTTCGACAAGCTCGAGCAGACGCAGCGCGGGGCCGGCGGCGAGATCCAGTTGACCGATGCGATCCAGGCGATGATGGAGGAGCAGGGCGTCTACGCCTACGAGTTCGAGGGCACCCGCTACGACGCCGGGACCACGATGGGCTGGCTCAAGGCGTCCGTCGAGCTGGCCCTCCAGCGCCCCGAGCTCGCCCGTGAATTCCGGAGTTATCTCGCCGGCCTGCAGCTCTGACCCGATCGCGCGGTGACCGCGGAGATCCTGGTCATCGCGGCGATCCGCATCGCGGGCTCGTTGCCCGTCCTGCGCTGGCCGCTTGCCGGCGGGATCCTGGCGGTGCTCGTCGACCTGTCCGACCTGCTACTCCGCGACGTCCTCGACCTGGGTGGGGTCGGCGACTACCAGGCCCTCGACAAGTGGCTCGACCAGGTCTATCTAGCGACGTTCCTGATCGTCGCGCTGCGCTGGGCGGGCTGGCCGCGCCGGATCGCGGTCGCGTTGTACGTCTTCCGACTCGTGGGCTTCGTGGCGTTCGAGCTGACCGGCGACCGCTGGCTCCTGCTCCTGTTCCCCAACGTCTTCGAGCTGTGGTTCCTGCTCGTCGCGGCGGTCGGGCCGGACCGCATCGCCGGCTGGTCGGCACCCCGATACGTCCTGTCGCTGATCCTCCTGACCGCGGCCAAGGAGGTCCAGGAATGGGCGATCCACGGCGCCCGCCTGTTCGACGGGATCAGTTCGCTGGAGTTCCTCGACCTCCTGTCGCGACGGCTGACGGGCGGCTGACGTCGTCCGTCGCCCCGGGCGACGGACGGTCGATCGACAAGGCATGGGGTACGATGCCGACGGAGCGCGTCGCGAACGTCGGCGGCGCGCCCGACCATGTCGAGGGGCACGTTTGGCGGAGATCGGGACGATCCTGGGTGGCCGGTACCGGCTCGTGGAGGAGCTCGGCCAGGGCGGTATGGCGACGATCTTCCGGGCAGTGGACACCCAACTCGGTCGCGACGTGGCGGTCAAGCTGCTGCGCCCGGAGTACCTGCGTGATCCCGACTTCTCGTCGCGCTTCCGCCAGGAGGCGCAGAACGCCGCATCGCTGAACCATCCCAACGTCGTGAGCGTGTTCGACTACGGCGAGGACCCATCGGGCCCGTACATCGTGATGGAGTTCGTCGACGGCGAGGACCTGGCGACGATCCTGCGGCGGAACGGCTCGCTGCCGCCGTCGCAAGCGGCCCGCATCGCCGGTGCCGTCGCCCGCGCACTGGCAGCCGCGCATGCGCGCGGCATCGTCCATCGCGATGTCAAACCCGGCAACGTGTTGATCGGTCGCGACGGGCGCGTGAAGGTGGTCGACTTCGGGATCGCCCGCGCGGTCGCCGAGGCGCAGGTGACGCTGCCGGGCACGACGCTCGGATCGGTCCACTACTTCAGCCCCGAGCAGGCGCGCGGCGAGACGGCGACGAACGAATCCGATATCTACGCGCTCGGCATCGTCCTCTACGAGATGCTCACCGGCACCCGACCATGGGAAGGCGACAACGCCGCCGCGGTCGCGCTCGCCCGGTTGAGCGGCTCGACTCCCGATCCGGCCCTGGTCAGGCCCTCGGTGCCGCCCGACGTGGCGGCGATCACGCGCAAGGCCCTGGCCCCGTTGCCGTCAGATCGCTTCGCATCCGCGGCGTCGATGGCCGACGCGCTCGAGACATCCCGCACCGGCGGTGGCGCCGCAGTGGCTGGGGCTGCCGGAGCGGCTGGGGCGGCGGGTGCCGCCGTCGGGGCGGCGGTCGCCGGCCGGCGAATCGCCGCATCGGCCGGCGTGGCGCGCTCCAACCCGACGGTGATGTCGTACCCACAGGACGCCTACGCCGGTGCCGACAACGTGCCCGCCAGGCGGCTGGCGGAGCGCCCGGCGCGACGGAGCAGGATCGATGAGGAGGACGACGAGGAGAGCACGAGTCCGCTCGTCTGGGTGGCCGGCCTTGCGGCGATCGCCTTGCTCGTCGCGGTCGCGTTCATCACGTTCCAGCTGCTGTCCGGGCCGGACCAGCCGACGACGCCCGGTCAAGTGGCAGTACCGGAGCTCGTCGGCAAGCAACTCGCCATGGCCACCGAGGAGGCAGAGGCCCTCGGCTTGAAGCTCGAGGTGACCGAGCAGCCGTCCGAGCAGCCCGTCGGGACGATCACGGCGCAGGACCCGCTACCCGAGACGATGGTCGCGGTCGGCTCGACCATCAACGTCACGGTCGCATCGGGTGTCGAGCAGGTGCCGATGCCGGACCTCCGCAACAAGACCGAGGCGCAGGCGGTGAAGGAGATCGTCACGGCCGGCCTCGAGCCCGGCGCCATGACAGAGGCGTTCGATCCGGTCGTCCCGATCGGTCTCGTCGTGACCCAGGTCCCGGCCCCGGGCGTGGTGGTCGCGAAGGGCACCTCGGTCGACTACGTGATCTCGATGGGTCCAGAGCCGACGCCGAGCCCGACGCCCACGCCGGTCCCGACACCGACCCCCACGCCGGTCCCGACACCGACCCCCACGCCGGTCCCGACGCCGACGCCCGAGCCACCGCCGACACCGTCGCCCACGCCCGAGCCGACCGCCGCCCCGACCTGATCGGACCCCGCGTCAGCGGTCGGCGTCACCCCACAGCTCCCAGCGCGGTTCGCCACCGGGCGTCAGCGCCCCATTGACCGAGGGCACGGTGCCGGCGACCGGCTCCCCCGCTGCGTCGCCGTCCCCGGACGCGTCCATAGCGGGCGTCACTTCGACGAAGGCGATCGGGCGGCGATCGGCATCTGAGGTCCGCGCCGGAGGGATCATCAGGGGAGCGGACGCCGTCGCCGTCCCCGTCGGCCAGCTTTCCCAGCAGCCGCGGATCTCCTCGCCGGTTAGCGGCCGGCGACGCGCGTCAAGCCCGCAGTAGCCGAGCTGCCCCGCGACCGATCTGCGGTAATGCCGGCACGTGGCGCAGGAGGTGGAGGACCGCCGACAGACCCAGCACCGCGCCGTCTCGGCCTGGGGAGTCCCGCAATGCGGACATCGCCACATCGGCATCGTTGCGGATGGTAGTCTGCGACAGGCGTCGCTGTCGACCGTTTCGTCCGCCGCGGTCTACTTCGTGATGTTGACGACAGTCTCGTCGGTCGTGCGCCCGAAGTCGGTCGTGCGCACGAGCACCCCGGCCGTGCCGCCACCCCGATCCGCGCCCTTGGGGATCCGCGTCGTGTAGGACGCCTGGCCGTTGGCATCGGTCACCGCGTCGCCGGTCACGGTCTTCACGCCCGGGACGCTGAGCGTGAACGTCACCCGGGCGCCAGCCAGGGGCTTCCCGTCCGGGTCGTCCACGAGCACGGTCAGGCGGATCTCGATCGGGAGGCTCTTCTGGCTGACCGAGTAGAAGGAGCCGCTCAGCGATGCGCGTAGCCGCCCCGAGCCGCGACGCACGCTCACCTCGAGCACCTTGGCGTTTCCGGCCGGGTCGATCGCCGTGATCCTGATCGGGTTGGTTCCGCTGGTCAGCGGCACGCTGAGTGAGAACGTCCCGTCGCTGGCCGCCGTCCCGCCGATCGATTTGCCCGTCTTGGTGTTTCGTATCTGCAGCGTGGAGCGTCCCTGGGTCCGGCCCTCCAGCGTGACTGCCTTGCGGTTGATCAGCGCGCCGTCCTTGGGCGAGATGAGCCGGATGGCCGGTGGGGTCGTGTCGAGGACCCAACGCGCAAGCGGTGAAGACTCGGACTCGCCGCCCGGTCCGACCAGGGTCACGGAGAAATCGTTGATGCCCTTGGTCAGCGTCACCGGGATGATCATCCGCGGGGTCGGGGCGAGTGGCCGCTCGTCGATGGCGGTCGGTGCCTGGTCCTTCAGGGCGAGATACACCTTCACCAGATAGTCGGGATCGCCGGCGAGGCGGGACGGAACGGTGATCGTGAGATCGACCTCGGTCTGGTTCGTGTAGGGCTCCGCCGGCGATTCGATGGTCGGCGCCTCGGGCGCGGTCGGCGCCAGCTCGGACGGCACCGGCGTCGCGGTGACGCCCTGGACGAAGTTCGTCAAGGTGCTCCCGAGCGCCCCTGCCACCACGCTCAGGCCGCCCGCCCCGACGTACAACACGAGCACCGCCACAGCCAGGACCCCGGCACCCAGCGCGAGCCGGCCGACGAGCGGGATGCCCCGGCTCCGCCGGACAGGTGCGTGGACCGACAGGCGCCCCGGCGCGGGGGCTCGAGGCCTGACCTTGACGGGGGTGGAGCGCCCGCCGGACGGGGGACGGGGCCTGACATGGCTGGGGCGCGAACCGCGCCGAGTCGTCATCGGGCGCGATTGTCGCATGCCGATGCTAGGGCGGCCGCGGGGCGGCCCCGCTGCCGCATGGTTCCGGTCATGTCGGAGCGCGGCGGTGCGTTGTACTCTGGCGCGGTCGCGCGTGCCGAACGACGCGGCGCGCCCGCAGCATGGGGAGGACGCTTGCAGGCCCGCGATCCACGGACCGGACGACCGGTCAGCCGCTCGGTCCCCGGCCAGCCGGGTCGCCCCGGCTCGCCATCGGGTCGCCCCGGGACCGGGACGAACGCGCCCGGCCGCCCCGCCTTCGGCCTGGGGCCCATCGCCCGCGTCACCCCGTCGCCGCTCGCAGCGCGTCCTGCGCCGGCCGTTACGATGCCGATGGGCGTGCGGCAAGGTTTCGGCCTGCCGAACCTCCGGCGCAACGTCTGTCCCCACTTCTACATGACGGGATCGCGTGGAGCGATCCCGATCCAGGCGCCCCACCTGCTCAAGGCGCTCATCCGTCAGGACACGAACGTCTCGCGCTGCCAGCTGCGTGGCGGCGTACATCTCGACCAGGGCTACGTGAACGATGTGTGCCTGACGCCGCGCTTCAACCAGTGCGTCTTCTACGAGGACGAGCTCACCCGCGAGTGACGGCCACCGCGGCAGCCACCGGCTACCACGAGGCCCTCGCCGCGCTCGCCGCGCGCGGGCGTTTCGGGATCCGGCTCGGCCTCAGCCGAACGCGTGCCCTGTTGACGGCGCTGGGCGATCCACAGCGCGAGGTCCGCGGCGCGCTCGTGGCCGGGACCAACGGCAAGGGCAGCGTCCTGGCGCTCGCCGGCAGTGCCCTCCGCGCCGCCGGGCTGCGAGTCGGGGAGACGCCCAAGCCGCATCTGGTGTCCTATCGCGAGCGCGTGACCGTCGACGGCCATCCCATCAGCCCTGCAGACTTCACCCGGAACGTCGAGGCTGTCCTCGCGGTCGCCGAGCGGGTCGCCCGGCGGCACGGCGAGCCGACCGAATTCGAGTTGCTGACCGCCGTGGTGTTTCGGCACTTCGCCGAGTCGGATCTCGATGTCGCGCTGGTCGAGGTCGGCCTGGGTGGCCGGCTCGACGCGACCCACGCATGGGATGGTGGCATTGCCGCCGTGACGAATGTCGCACTGGACCACACCGACCGACTCGGCGCGACCATCGGCGCGATCGCACGCGAGAAGGCGGCGATCATCGAGCGCGGCGATCTGGCCGTGACAGGGGCCGACGGCGAGGCACTGGCGATCATCCGGCGGCGTGCCCGCCGCCTCGGCGTACCGCTCACCGAGGTCCGGCCGGCCCCGCTCCTGGGCTGGGACCGCGACGGGCTCACCGTGGAGCTGCCTCGGCTCGGAGCAGTTCGGGTCGGCCTCCGCGGCCGGCACCAGGCGGCCAACGTCGCGGTCGCCGACGCGGTCCTGGATGCCCTCGACGCGGCCGGCATCGCGACCGCCGATGCAATGGCGCGTCGGGCGGGCTACGCCGCCACGACGTGGCCGGGCCGGCTCGAGCTGCTCACCGTGGATGGCGACGAGATCCTGCTCGATGGGGCGCACAACCCGGCGGGCGCCGCGGCCCTCGCCCAGGCCATCGACGACCTGCGCCCGTATCTCGGTCCCGGGCCGCTGACACTGGTGGTCGCATCGATGGCGGACAAGGACGTCGATGGGATCATCGAGGCGATCGCCCGAAGCCCCGCCCTGGACGGCGGGACGGTGATCGCGACCGCTGTCGACGCCGTACGTGCCATGCCCGCCGAAGCGCTGGCTGAGCGGTGGCGGACGCACCTCGGCGACCGCGCCCTGGTCGACTCGAACACCGACCCCCTCGACGCGCTCGCGGTCGCCCGACGTAACGGCGGACCGACGGTCGTCGCGGGCTCGCTCTATCTTGTCGGGGCCGTGCGCGCCCACCTCGTCCACGATCCGGAGTTGCGGGACCCGCTCGCACCATGACCGCGCAACGCAACGACGGCCAAGCCACCCTGCCGTCCCCACCGCCCACTCGCATCGGCCCAGTGACGTTCGCCTGGGGCGAACGGACGTTCGTGATGGGCATCCTCAACGTCACGCCCGATTCCTTCTCGGGCGACGGCCTGCTCCATGACCGCGACCCGGTCGGCGCCGCGGTCGAGCAGGCCCGTCGTATGGTCGCGGAGGGCGCCGACCTGCTCGATATCGGCGGTGAGTCCACCCGCCCAGGCCACGCGCCGGTCGATGCCGCGGAGGAGATCGGGCGGATCGTCCCGGTCGTGGCCGCTGTCGCGAAGGCGCTGCCCGAGGTCCCGCTGAGCATCGACACGACCAAGGTGGTCGTCGCCGAGGCGGCGCTCGCGGCCGGCGCGCACCTGCTCAATGACATCTGGGGCACGGGACAGGATGCTGGGATGGCCGCCCTCGCGGCGAGCGCGGGTGTGCCGCTGCTCGTCATGCACAACCGGGCGGAGGCGCGCTACGACGATGTGGTGCGCGAGGTGGTCGACGATCTCGCGGGGGCGGTCGATCGCGCCGAGCGGGCCGGCGTAGCGCCGTCAGACGTCCTGATCGACCCGGGGATCGGGTTCGGCAAGACCGCCGACCACAACGTCAGGCTGTTGCAGCACCTCAGGGAGTTGTGCGCGCTCGGACGGCCGATCCTGCTCGGCACGTCGCGCAAGTCGACGATCGGACGCATCCTCGGCCTGCCGCCCGAAGAGCGGCTCGAGGGGACCCTGGCCACGACCGCCCTCGGCATCGCGGCCGGGGTCGATGTCGTCCGGGTCCACGACGTCGAGGCGAACGTGCGCGTGGCGCGCGTCAGCGATGCCATCGTTCGTGGCCACTGGCGAAGCGAACCGGAGGGAGGCCCAGCCTGAGCGACCGGATCGTCCTGACGAACATGCGCTTCGACGGCCGCCACGGCTATCACGACTGGGAGCTGCAGACATCCCAGCCGTTCGAAGTCGATGTCGAGCTCGTGATGAACCTTCAACCGGCGGGTGTCGACGACGATCTCACCAAGACCGTCGATTACGGCCGGGTGTACGAGATCGCCCGCCAGGTGGTCGAGGCCACCTCGTTCCGATTGCTCGAAGCCATCGCCGAGGCGATCAGCCACGAGGTGCTGGTCGCCTTCGACGTCCAGGAAGTCGGCGTCCGCGTGCGCAAGCCGAAGGTCAAGCTCGGCGGGCCACTCGACCACGCCTCGGTCGAGATCTGGCGGCGCCGTTCGTCGAGCTGAAGCCTGGCCTGTGGGCTGACTCAGCGATCCGGGCGGGTCCCTAGGGTCAGCTGCACCGTGGTCGTCTGGCCGTCACGCAGGAGCTCCAGCGTTACGCTTTCCCCCGGCGCGTACTCGCTGAGCGTCGCGTCGAGCGGATGGTCGCCGTCGACGGCCTGGTCGTTGACCTTGACGATGATGTCGCCTTCGCGGATGCCCGCCCGGTCGGCCGGGCTGCCGGCGACGACCGCTGGCGTCGGCGAGTCCTGCGTGCCGCCCGGCTGGACGAGCGCGCCGTCCCTGACCGGCAGGTTGTTCGTGTCCGCGAACTGGCGGTCGATGGGCCGGTAGACGACGCCCATATACGGGCGTGCCAGCGGCTGGCCGGCCAATGCCTGCTCCATGATCGGGCGGGCGATGTCGATCGGGATGGCGAACCCGATGCCGTTCGAGTCGGCGGCGATCGCGGTGTTGATCCCGACCACGTTGGCGCCCGCATCGAGCAGCGGTCCGCCGGAGTTGCCGGGGTTGATGGCCGCGTCGGTCTGGATGAGGTTGTTGAGGTTCTGGTTGCCGTCTGTCTGGATGGTCCGTCCCTTGGCCGACACGATGCCGCTGGTGACGGAGTTCGAGTAGGTCCCGAGCGGGCTGCCGATGGCGATCACGAGCTGGCCGACTTTGAGCGTGCTGGAGTCGCCGAGCTGCGCGACGGGGAGGTCGCTGCCGCTGATCCGCACGATCGCGAGGTCGGTCAGCGTGTCGATCCCGTAGACGCTGCCGCTGCATGACGCGCCCGTCATTGAGCTCGACCGACAGCGTGTCGCTGCCCTCGACGACGTGCCGGTTGGTCAGGATCCAGCCGCGCGCGTCGTAGATGACGCCCGAGCCGACACCGGTGTCGGGGATGATCCCGCTCGACGTGTCGACGCTGCCGTTGACCCTGATGCGGACGACCGCGGGGCTGGCCTTCGCGGCGACGTTGATCGTGGCGGACGACTCGTCGATCGTGACCGGCTGGTTGTTGGCGCCGACGGTGGTCGTGGTCGGGGTGGTCGATACGGGCGCCGGCCGATCGAGCGCACCAGTCGCGTTGAGCGCGACGAGCGTGCCGCCCGATGCCAGCACGGCCGACAGGAGCGCGGCGCCAAAGACGGTGCCGAGCCCGCTCCGGCCGGACTTCGTGCCGGTCACGGCGCCGTGCGTCACCGGCGTCGGCGACACGCTCGCGGCGGGCTCGTACCAGCGCTCCGGCGTGGGCGGCGGTGCGGGTTCATCGTGACGGGTCCATTCGGATGGAGCCGTCGGGGACGGCGCGTTGACGTCGGCGTCGCCGGACGCGCGGACGACCGGCGGTCGGGTCGGTTCGGCCGGCAGCTGGTGGCGCTGCGTCATATCGGCGTCGTCGGATCGGGAGTCGCTCATCGTGGTGCTGGTCCTTTGCTCCGGTGCCCCGGCCGGTGAGCGGCGATGCGGGGCATCCGTCGGTGTCTACGGTGCCGACGCCGGATTCACGTGCGGCGCGTCAGACGGTGAAGTTTCCGTCATGTTGGGCGAGCCATCGTGAGAGGTGTCTGAGGACGCCGCGCCCGACCCGCTCGCGGCCGCAGCCGCGATGCGTTCGCTGCCCTCGGCGGCCGTCGCCACGTCGGCCCGTTCCGCGGCGGGTGAGCCAGCCACGCTCCGTGGATCGCGCGGCAGGTGCACCGTGAAGCGACTGCCGGCTCCTGGCCCACTCTCGACGGTCACGCTGCCCCCGTGGATATCGACGATCGAGCGGACGATCGCGAGCCCCAGACCGCTGCCGGCACCGCGGGCCTCGTTCGCACGCGAGCCGCGATAGAACCGCTCGAAGATGTGGGGGAGCTCGCTCGAGTCGATGCCGACGCCGGTGTCGATGACGTCGATCCGGGCGCCGTCGTCGGTCGGCTGGACCGACACCGATACCACGCCGCCTCGCGGCGTGAACTTGACGGCGTTGCCCACCAGGTTGGCGACGACCTGGCCGATCCGCGGCGGATCGTGCCGGATCCGGATCGGCGCATCGGTCAGGTCCAGCCGCACGGTCACCCCGCGCCGCTCGGCCAGCGCGTCGTACTGGTGCGTCGCCGACTCGACGGCCGATCGGAGGTCGTCCGGACGTAGGTCCAGCAGCACCAGCCCCGAGTCCAGCTTTGACAGCTCGAGCAGGTTCTGGGCGAGCCAATCGAGCCGCTCGATCTGCCCTGCGCTCGACTCGAGGAACTCGGCACGCGCATCCGGGTCGTCCCCGGCCCCCTCCATGAGCAGCTGGTTGAAGGTACGCAGCGCGGCCAGCGGCGTCCGCAGCTCATGCGACACATCGGCCAGGAAGTCGCGGCTACGGTCGCGATCGCGCCGGATCAGCTCGACGCTCTCGGCCAGTCGATCGGCCATGGTGTTGAACTGGACCGCGAGCTCGCCGAGCTCGGACGAACCGGCACGGAGCTGGGCGGCCGGTACCCGGCGTGCGAGGTCACCTTCGGCGAGCGCACGCGACGCGTCGGTCAGCTGGCGGATGGGTGTCGTGAACCGGCGCGCGAGGGCCGCCGACACCACCACCGCCAGGCCGAGCGCGAACAGCGCGATCGCGGCGAGCAGACCCGTCACGTTGTTGATGGCGGTCGCGCGGTAGGTGTAGGGATCGGCGAGCGTAACCTCGATCGTGTACTGCCGACCGACGGGGCCACTAGCGACATACCGCGTCACCGCTGTGCGCTCGCGTTGCTGACCGGGGTCGGGCGGCGCCTGCCGCAGCAGCGACACCGTGCCGTTGGTCGCGGGCACGAACTGGGGTCGGTCGCCCTCGGCCGACTGCGTGAACCCGATCCGGACGATCACGTCTGCCTGCGCAACCTGGTCGGCGATCAGATTGCGAACGCCCGGGTCCTCCAGGCCGTCGATGACACGCCGCTCGACGAGCCCATCGCTGTCGATGACCGGCAGTCCCCGCGACGCGGCGGTCGTGACCGACCGGACGAAGGCGCTGACGGTGGACACGCGCTCATCGAGGTCCGTGTTCTGCTGCCGCGTGAAGTAGTCGTCGAGCCGGTTGATGACGACCATCGACACGATGCCCAACGTCACGACGATGACCGTGACGAAGGCCACGCTCAGCCGGGCCTGGAAGGTGCGCGGCTTCAGCCGCCGGAGCCGGCGCAGCCAGTGGAACCGCCAGGGCACCGTCGGCTCAGCGTTCTGCGAAGGCGTAGCCGACGCCGCGGACGGTCAGGACGAATGCCGGCGCGGCCGGGTCGTCCTCGATCTTCTCTCGGAGATGGCTGACGTGGACGTTGATCGTCTTCTCGTCCTGGTCGAGGGCCTCGTAGTCGCGGAGCAGCTCGAGCAGCTCGCCCCTCGTATAGACGCGGCCCGGGCGCGATGCGAGATGGCGCAGGATCTCGAACTCCGTCGGCGTCAGGCTGATGCGGCGCTCCCCGCGCTGGACGCGACGACGTTCCAGGTCGATGACGAGGTCCCGGTGGCGAAGGACCCGTCCGCCCGCGGCGTCGGCAAGGTCGCCGTACGAACGACGCAACAACGCCTTGATCCGGCTCAGCAGCTCGCGAAGCCCGAACGGCTTGGTCAGATAGTCGTCGGCGCCCAGCTCCAGGCCGATGACCTTGTCGACCTCATCGTCGCGGGCGGTCAGCACCAGGATCGGCATCTTGGCGCCAGCGGCACGCACGCGGCGCAGGACCTCGAACCCATCGATGCCAGGCAGCCGCACATCGAGCACGACGAGATCGGGCGCCTCGCGCGTCGCGAACTCCAGGCCCTCCTCGCCGGACCGAGCGATGCCGACGTCGTAGCCCTCCTGCTGGAGTGCGTACTGGATGCCGCGCGCGACGGCGTGCTCGTCCTCGACGATCAGGATCGTTGCAGCCACGCTCGCGATGCTACTCCGTGGCACTGAATCAGGCCGGCGGGCCTCGGTCGGCGCGGCGAGCGTCCGTGGCGCGCGTGGATACACGCCGCTCGCTCGACGCACAGCCGACCCCGGACTGTCCAGGCACCCTTTCGGTGCCGACGCCGCATCGGATCTCGCGCTCGGGCGCGGAACGCGACCTGGAGTCGCGAGCGGCGCGGCGAGCGACTCACGGTCCGGGCGCCTGCGGATCCTTGCACGCACGTCCGGCGGCCCGGTGCCGCCGCGATCCTCGGTTCGGCGGCCTCGTGGTATCCTGCGCGTCCGCTCCGGGCGCCTCGCCAACCGGCCCCGCCGGCGAGCCGCAGCCCCCATAACTGACGAACGAACGAACACTCGAGGTCTCATCCATGGCAATCGCCCGCCCGACGCTGGCCGCCGAACCCCGCGAAGTCACCGGCAAGGCCGTCAAGTACCTCCGCAAGGCCGGCCGCCTGCCGGCGGTCGTGTACGGGCATGGCGTCGAGTCGACGAACGTCTCGATCGACGCGCACGAGTTCGACCAGCTGCGCAGGCACGCGGGGCCGAACGCGCTGATCGACCTGTCGGTCGATGGCAAGGCGTCGAACCCTGTGCTCATCCAGGGCGTGCAGATCCACCCGGTCCATCGCCGGCCGCTCCATGCTGATCTGTTCCTGGTGCGCATGACCCAGGAGCTGATCGTCGACGTGCCGCTCGTTGCGAGCGGGACGTCGCATGCCGTCGAGCAGCTCAACGGCACGCTCCTGCACCCGACAGAGACCGTGCGAGTGAGGGCGCTGCCGGACCATCTGCCGCAGTCGATCGAGTACGCGATCGATTCGCTGGTCGACTTCGACGCCTCGATCCACGTTCGTGACCTCGATATCCCGTCCGACGTCACGCTTCTGACCGATCCCGACGAGATCATCGCCAAGGTCCAGGCGCCGCGCATCGAGATCGAGGAAGAGCCGGTCGCCGCCGAGGGCGAGGAGCTCGAAGGCGAGGAGGCTGCCGAGGGCGAGGCTGCCGAGGGCGAGGGGGCATCCGGCGAATCGCCTGCTCGGGGCGACACCGACCAGGGCTGACGCCCGCCGGTCGAGCGACCTAGCCCGACCAGCACCGGCGACCGACATCCCACCGGTCGCCGGATCTTCCGCTTCGCTACTGCGGGAGGACCTGGGCGACCTCCTCGAGAACGTCCAGGAACCCCGCCACAGGACCGGGTGGCGGGCCGATGTCGCGTCGCCGGATCGCCACGATCCGCCGGCGGATCGGGGCCGCGCCCTCGATGTCGATCGCCCGCAGGCGACCGTCCGCCAGCTCCGCCGCGACCGATGTCTGTGGGAGCAACGCGACCCCTAACCCCTGGCCGACCATCTGCTTGGCCGAGTCGATGTTGTCGAGCTCCATCACGCCGCCGGGCGCCACGCCGGCCTCCCGGAAGAACGCGTTGGTCAGGTCGTAGTAGCTCGAGGTCCGGTCAAAGAGGATCAGGCGCGCGCCCTCGAGCTCGTGGATCCCCACCGTCGTCCGATCACCGAAGCGGTGGCTGCCCGCCGCGACCAGCACCAGCTCGTCGTCGTACAGCGGTCGCATCTCGATGTCGGGATGACGCAGTTCGCGGACCAGGCCGAGGTCGATCTCGCGGCGTAGCGCCAGTTCGAGGATCTCCTCGGAGTGACCGGTGCGCACCACCAGCCGGACCTTGGGGTAGCGCCGCGTGTACCGGACAAGGAGCGCCGGCAGGACGTAGGTGCTGACCGCCGGCGCGGCACCCAGGACGAGCTCCCCGGCCCCGCCCCGCCGGAGTTCGGACAACAGGCTGGTGCCCGCGTCGAGTGCCCCGATCGCTCGCTCGGCGTAGGGAAGGAATGCTCGGCCCGCATCGGTCAGCTCCATGCCGTGCCGGCCGCGAACGAAGAGCGGCGTGCCCACCTCGGCCTCGAGTGCATGGATGCGCGCCGTCAGCGCCGGTTGCGTGACATGCAGGGCGTCGGCCGCACGGCTGAGGTTGCGATGGCGGGCGGTCTCGAGGAACCCCTCGACCTGGCTGAGCAGCACGTCGCCCATGGTACGCGCAGATATCAACAGGATTGATGCAAAACATCACAGCATTCGATTGGACTGATGGGTTGGCGAGGGCTAGCCTTGCCGTCTCGCTCGTCAGCCGCAGCGCCTACCGAGGAGACCGCCGTGAGCCCCACACCCGTCCCGACCCGCATCACGATCGACTTTCGAGATTCGGCGATGCCCTCGCGAACTTGGATCCTTGGTGTGGACGATGGCGCTCACGACCGCCTCGAGCTGATCGCAATCGAGGGCCGGGACTGGCTGGTTGCCGGTCACGCACCCGGAAGCCGCGCCATCGCGCCGCGCCACATCGAGTGCACCTGCCCCGACTTCTGTGAACTCGATCACGCGAACGAGTAGGCTCAGCACCAACCAATTCGGCTCGACGGAACACTGATGGGACTTCAGCCCACCACCAGAGCCGACGGCCTCGAGGCCCGCGTCGCGCACCTGCGCGCCTGGTTCGACTCGCCGCGCTTCGCCGGGATCGTCCGATTGCACACCGCTCGTGAGGTCGCCGAGCAGCAGGGCACGATCCTGCAGGATCACACCGTCGCGCGCGTTGCCGCCGAAGGTTTCCACGGGCGTCTCCGCGAGTTGTTCGATGCCCGCCGGCAGATCACGACGTTCGGGCCGTACTCGCCGGGTCAGGCCGTCGTGATGAAGCGGCTCGGGATCGAGGGCATCTATCTCGGCGGCTGGGCGACGTCGGCCAAGGGCTCCGCGACGGAGGACCCAGGTCCGGATCTCGCGAGCTACCCGCTGAGCCAGGTGCCCGATGAAGCTGCCGGGCTGGTGCGGGCATTGCTCGCGGCAGACCGCAACCAGCAGTTCCTCCGCACCCGGATGACCGAGGAGCAGCGCGCAGCCAGCCCGGCCGTCGACTTCCGGCCGTTCATCATCGCCGACGCCGACACAGGACACGGCGGTGACGCCCATGTTCGCAACCTGATCCGTCGGTTCGTCGAGGTGGGCGTACCGGGCTACCACATCGAGGACCAGAAGCCGGGCGCCAAGAAGTGCGGTCACCAGGCCGGCAAGGTCCTCGTGTCCTCCGAGGAGCAGATCAAGCGCCTCAACGCCGCCCGTCTGCAGCTCGACATCATGGGCGTGCCCGGGATCATCGTGGCGCGGACGGACGCGGAGGCCGCCACATTCCTCGAGGGTCGCAGTGACGAGCGTGACCAGCCGTTCATCCTGGGCGCGACGAACATCGACGTGCCCAGCTACCGGGCGGGGCTGGTGGCAATCAGGCGGACACTCCACGAGGCGGGGCTCGAGGATGTGCGCGGCCACCTGCTCTTCGCCGTGCCGGAGGGCGAACACGAAGTCGCGATGGCGTGGCTCGAGGCAAAGAATCTGCTCGACCGCGTCCGCGGGGTCGCGGCGGACCTCCGACGGGCCGGTGAGGACGACCTCCACATGGCCCTCGACGCAGTCGACGAGGACTATGCCGTCACGTGGCAGGCGCACGCAGGCTTGCGGACATACGGCGAGGCCGTCGCGGACGAGTTGGCGGCCCGGATCGCCGAGGGCGAGCGATTCGAGACAAGCGTCGAGCAATGGCGCGGTGTCGCCCGGACCGCGTCGTTCAGCGAAGTGCGCGCGGCCGCGGACCGGCTGGGCCTGCGGGCTGCGTGGGATCCCGAACTGCCCAAGACACCCGACGGCTACTACCAGGTCCAGGGTGGCATCGAGTACGCCATCGTGAAGTCGCTCGCCGCCGCCCCGTTCGCCGACATCCTGTGGATGGAGACCAAGACGGCCGACCTCGAGGATGCCCGCCGGTTCGCGGAGGCGATCCACGCGGTGCATCCGGACAAGATGCTCGCCTACAACCTTTCCCCGTCGTTCAACTGGGACACGACCGGGATGAGCGATGAGGACATGCGCGATTTCCCCGCACGGCTCGGCGAGCTCGGTTACGTGTTCGACTTCATCACGTACGGCGGCCACCAGATCGATGGCCTGGCAGCCGAGGAGTTCGCTCGGGCGCTCAAGGAGGATGGGATGCTCGCGCTGGCCCGCCTCCAGCGGCGGTTCCGCCTGCTGGAGTCCCCGTACCGGACGCCACAGTCACTCGTTGGCGGCGACCGGCTCGACGCAGCCTTGATGGCCTCCTCGGGACGGACTGCCGCAACCAAGGCGATGGGCAAGGGTTCCACCCAGCAGCAGCACCTCGTCCAGACGGAGGTGCCCACCGCGCTGCTGGAGTCGTGGCTCGCGACGTGGGGCGAGCACTGGGGCCATCCCACCAGCCTCCGGGTGGAGCTTCGGCCGCACATCGCGGGCTCCGACCTCCTGGAGATCCGCGTCGTGGATGAGGATGGGACGAGCCTCGCGAACGTCGTGTTCACCAGCATCGTCGATCGCCGTGGCCGGACGATCCTGTCGGTCCGCGACCAGAACACGGACCCGGCCGTGCGCCGCCGCCGACTGATGACCCTTGTCCAGCTGTTCCTCGTTCACCGCTACCGAGCAGCCTCGATCCACTATCTGACGCCCACGGACGACAACGCCGCGCAGACCGCGGGGATGCGCGAGCTCGGCCTGTTCGCCGACGTCCAGGCCGAGATCGGACAGGTCATCGTCGGACAGGTGGATCGCCCCAGGGTCGCCGAGCTGGTCGCGGCCGATGGCACCGCGGTGGAGGAGTTGATCCGGGCGGCCCGTCCGACCGGCCCCGTTCCCGTGCGAGCTGGAGGCTGACGACCTAGCCCGACCTGACCCCCGACGCATAGACGATGGCGGCCCGGAAATGGAGCTCATCGGGGTCGAGCTCCATCAAGCGCTCGCGGAAGCGGATGAGGAATCGGCGACGCTCGGCGCGGCCCATGTCCTCGAACAGGGTCTCTTCGTCGTACTCCGTCAGGAACGAGATGTAGCCGTCGACCGTGAACGCATGGTCGAGCATGGCGCCTGACGCCTCGACATCCTGGAAGCCGGCCCGCCGCATCTCGCCAGCCGCGCGTTCGACCGACGGCACGTCGCCCGTCCTCGGACGGTCGTCCTCGTCGTCGAAGCCGAACTCGTCGAGCATCTTGTCGAAGATCCGATCCGGCGCGAACGGCCGCCGGTCGACCAGCCACGTGACGTACGCGAACCGGCCGCCCGGTCGCAGCACGCGGCGGATCTCACGCAACGCCTTGGCCCGGCTCGGGACGAGCTGCAGCACGAACGACGACATCGCAGCATCGAACGTCGCATCGTCGAACGGTAACTCCGCCGCGAAGGCGACCTGACCCGTGAAGCGGGCACGCCGATCGTCGGCGGCGTCGGCCAGCAGCGTCTCGGTGGCCGCCACCATCTCGCGCGACGCGTCGATTCCGGTCACCCGCACGTCCGACCAGCGGGCGAGCGCGGGGCGGGTCAGATTGCCGGTGCCCACCCCCACGTCGAGCAGCTCCCGCGCGCCTGCCGCAACGACGGGCTCGAGCCCGTCCAGCACGGCCTCGACGCTCGGGGCGAGCACCGGCGCCCACCACCGCTCGTAGCCAGCGGCCATGCGGTCGTAACGCTCGGACGCATCGGTCATGGCTCCAATCGTGCCACGCCGACCTCTGGGCCTATCCGGTCGTCGCGGCGTCGCTCGGGCGGCGGCCGCCGGGTCCCGTATACCCGAGGCGACGCAGGATCGCGATCACGATGAAGGCGAGGATGCCGAATGCCACGAGCAATGGCAGCCAGACGATCGCGAACCAGATACCGGCGGTCGTGAGCGCCTGCAGGATGTTCACGAGGCTCGCGCTGGCCTCATCGACGACGACGCTCGGCTCCCAGCCCTCGGCCGCGACCTCGACTGCGACGAGCGGCATGCTGAACGTGACATCGAGGGTCGCGTACGACGCCTGGTCGTCGAGTTGGGTCAGCTGCGCGGTGAGCTGCTCGATCTGCCCACGGACGGCCGTGAGCTGCGCCTGCACCTCGAGGACGTCGGACACTCGCGCCGCCCGAGAAGAGATCTCCTGGAGGGCGACCTCACTCGCTCGCAGGTTCCTGATCCTCGCCTCGAGATCGACGATGGCACCGGTCACCTCGACGGCCTGCGTGCGCTCGTTGAGCACGTTCTTCGCGTCACCGGCGATGCCGCGCATCAGATCGAGTGCGTCCTCCCAGCGGTCGACCGGGATGCGGTAGGTGTTCCTCGCGACCGGCCGGTCGTCGACGGTCTGGGTCTCCGAGGCGCCGATGTAGCCGCCCATCGCCCGGATGCCGTCACGTGCTGTGAGCAGCGCGGCCGGCACGTCGGCGACCTCCAGCTCCATCGAGCCGGTCCGGACGATCTTGGCGTCATCGATGAGGTTGCCGACCTGGTCGGGTGTGCCTGGTTCGTTCGGCGCGGCGGGTGCGGCGCTCGCCGCGGGGCGACCGCCGCCTTCATCGCCGCCTGCAGGAATGGCGTTGCCGACGGTGGACAGTTGCTGGCTGGCGCCACCCGCGCAGCCGACCATGACGACGATGGCGACGAGCAGCAGCACGAGCTGCTCGATCGAAACGCGGTTCGCACGCATCGCGAGACCTCCAGATCGCCGGCGGCCGAGAGGTCGCGCACGGCAACGGGCGGACGTCCGACGGGCGTCCACGGTTCCGCCACACGCAGGCAGCGGCGGCCGTCCCACGGCCATGGATAGACACCAGCTCCGTTCGGCTGCCCGGCGCCTCTTGCTCGTCGCGATCGGCATCGGCGTTCTTGCCGAGATCGTCCTCGACGGGTCGGCCGCGGGTATCAACGTCCCGTTGATGACGCTCGCGATACTGAGCGCGGCGTGGCTGGTCCGGCGGCGGGGCCGGGCACCCGACCCACTGGACGCCTGGTTGCCTGTCGCAGCACTCGTCCTCGCTGGGTTCGTCGCCGTCCGTGCGGACCCGTTCCTCGCAGCGCTGGACCTGGCCGGGGCCGCGGCGTTCACCGGTGCCTCGGTCGTGGCGTTCTCGGGCCTCGCGGTGACGCGTCGGTCGCTGAGCGTGGTCCTCGTCATCGGCGCCTGGGTCATCGAATCGATCCTTGCGGGGGCAGCCCGACTGCTGCTGAGCGCTCGACCGGCGCCGAGGGAGACCCCACGGTCAAGGCCCGCGTGGCTCGGCGCGATCGTGCGTGGCCTCGTCCTGGCCGTGCCGCTCGTGATGATCTTCGCTGTGCTGTTCGCCTCGGCAGACCCGATCTTCCGGCGCGGCCTCGACGGGCTCCTGGGCTTCCGGATCGATCTCGGCGAACTCCCTGGGCGCGTTCTGTTCGTGGGCGGGGTCGCGTGGCTGGCCGCCGGGCTCCTGACCGTGGCGTCGCGCGGGCTGCCGGCGGTCGAGGCGGCCTCGCTCGGCGCCGCGGCGCCGCCGTCGACACTGCGGTGGGCTCGCTCGCTCGGTGTCACCGAGGCACTCATCGTCTTGGGCGCGATCGTCTCGATCGTCGGCCTCTTCGTCGGCTTACAGCTCGCGTACCTGTTCGGTGGCCTCGATACGCTGGCAGCGGCCGGGATGACGTACAGCGATTACGCTCGACGCGGCTATTTCGAGCTTGTCGCTGCGGCTGCGCTCGCGGGCGGCGTGCTGGTCTTCCTCGAATACCAGGTCACCAGCCGCCCGCGGATCTATGTCGCTGCGGCCCTCACGCTCGTGCTCATGACCCTGCTCGTCCTCGCCTCAGCCGTCCTCCGCCTCAAGCTGTACCAGGACGCGTACGGGTGGACCGAGCTGCGTCTGTACGCAGCGGTCTCGATCGGAGCGATGGCCGCCACGCTCGCGACATTCGCCGCGTTCCTCGCCACCGACCGCACGCGCTGGCTCGGGCATGTGATGGCGGTCATCGGGCTCGTCTCGCTCATCTCGCTCAACCTGATCGCGCCCGCGGCCTTCGTCGCTGAGCGGAACCTCCAGCGGATCATCGATCCGAGTCTGGTCCCGCCAGACGGCGAGGCGGAGCTTGATGCCGCGTATCTCGCGGTCCTCCCCGACGATGCCGTGCCCGTGCTGGCGGCGGCACTACCGCACCTTTCAGGAGCGGACGCACGTCGGGTCAAGTGGCTCCTCCAGGATCGCCGCCGCGAGCTCGCCCGCGAGCCGGCCTATGCGACCCCGTTCTCGTGGAACCTCGGCCGGGAGCGCGCCCGGGATGCGCTCACCACGGTCCCCGACTAACCGCCTGACCTACACTCAGGGCGTGGCCCCGGACCCGCCCGTCGCCCCGCCGATCGCACCGATGCTCGCCAAGGCCGTCGACGGCCTGCCGGAGGGTGATGGGTGGCTGTTCGAGCCGAAGTGGGACGGCTTCCGCGCGATCGTCTTCCGCGACGGCGACGAGATCTATACCCAGTCACGCGACCTCAAGCCGCTCGATCGCTACTTCCCCGAGCTGGCCGAACCACTCCGCGCCGTCCTCCCGGAGCGTTGCGTGGTCGATGGCGAGGTCGTCATCGCCCGCGACGGCGCGCTCGATTTCGAGTCGCTGCTGCTGCGCATCCATCCGGCGGCATCGCGGGTCAACATGCTTGCCGCGGAGTCGCCGGCGAGCTTCGTCGCCTGGGACCTGCTCGCGATCGGCGACGAGGACCTGCGTGAAGTCCCGCAGGGCGAGCGGCGGACGCGATTGGAGGCCGCGCTCGGCGGGGTCCAGCCACCCGTCCACCTGACCCCCGCCACGTCCGACCGGGCGCTCGCCGCCGACTGGTTCGACCGGTTCGAGGGCGCCGGGCTCGATGGCGTCATCGCCAAGCGCCTCGATTCGCCGTATCAGCCTGGCAAGCGCGCGATGCTCAAGATCAAGCATCAACGCACGGCCGACTGCGTGGTCGCCGGGTTCCGCTGGCACAAGAACGGGCCCGGCACCCATGTCGGGTCGCTGTTGCTCGGCCTGTTCGACGATGCCCGCAAGCTGAACCATGTCGGCATCACGTCGTCGTTCTCGTGGGACCGTCGTGCGGCCCTCGTCGAGGAACTCGCCCCGCTCCGTGAGAACGCCGTCGAAGGCCACCCGTGGCAGGAATGGGCCGAGTGGGCCGGCTGGGGCGATGCCGAAGCCTCAGGACAACGCCTACCCGGAGCGACGTCCCGCTGGAACCGTGGCAAGGACCTGTCCTGGGAGCCGCTCCGTACCGAGCGCGTCGTCGAGGTCGCCTACGACCACTTGCAGGGCAGCCGCTTCCGGCACGCGACGACGTTCAAGCGCTGGCGCCCGGACAAGCCGCCCGAGTCGTGCCGCTATGACCAGCTCGAGACGACTGCGCCGTTCGAGCTGGAGGCGATCTTCGGCGACTGATGGACGGTTGCGGCTGCGACCGGGGGTTCGAGATCTTCGACCGCAAGTCGGCGGAGGCGGACCTTGCGCGGTATCGCGAGCACGGCCCGGACCGGACGACACGGCTGCTCCTCGCCCTGATCGGACAGGAACCGCTCGGCGACGCGAGCGTGCTCGACATCGGAGGTGGCATCGGCGCCATCGACCATGAGGTCCTCCGCCATGGTGCCGCGCGCGCGACGCTCGTCGACGCCTCGCCACCCTCGCTCGACGCGGCGCGGGATGAGGCGGGGCGGCGTGGCCACCTGGATCGTCTCGACATCATCGAAGGCGACTTCGTCGCCGAGGCGCAGGGGATCGAAGGCGCGGACGTCGTGACGCTCGACCGGGTCATCTGCTGCTACCCGGACATGGAGTCGCTCGTCCGCCTGTCGGCCGGGAAGGCGCGCCGGCTGTACGGGATCGTGCTGCCGCGTGACCGCTGGATGTTCCGTGTGCTGGTGCGAGTGGAGAACGCCTGGCGCCGTCTCCGTGGTGTCCGGTACCGCGGGTTCGCCCATCCGAACGACCGCGTCGACGCCGTCGTTCGCGAGGCAGGACTGCGTCCGCGCGGCGAGGATCGGACGTTCTTGTGGCGGGTCGTCGTGTACGAGCGGGCAAGCTACATCGCCTGACGAGCCGTCGACGCGGGCCGACGCGCGGTCGCTGTGACCATCGGACCCGCGGTTCCCGGTGCGTGGAAGCGACGTTGACGCACCCCGCGCTGCCGACCGGGACCATCGGCCTATGGGGGTACCACGACCGCCAGTCCATAAATTCGGCTGTATCGCTACCCACGCACGTCGAGGGATCCCCAGCTTGTTCGGTGCCCAGGTCCGACCACCGCGGCCAGTGCTCCTGATCCTCGTCTACGGCGCCTTCCTGGCGATCGTCGGCGCAGCCGCGACCGCCCAGTCGGTGCTCGTCGGCGCGCACTTCTCGAGCGCGACGCTGACCGGGCTCGTCGGCAGCGACGCGGCCACGATCCGCGCCTTCGTCAATGCCTATGTCCGCCCTGCCGACCTGTCCGGCACGACGTCGGCGACCGACGTAGCGCGCCTCGAGGAGCAGCTTGCCGCTCTGCCGCGCAACGGGGAGATCCTGCGAGTCGAGGTCCGGCGCCCGGACGGGACGATCGTGGCCGCCTCCCAGCCCGGCCTCCAGGGCGTGGCGACCCAAACGTCCGCGGAATTCGACCAGGCGCGGAGCGGGGCCACGCAGGCCGCCATCGGACCGGCCGCCGACGCCGGCGCCGGTCCAGGGGCATTCGGAACGCCGACCATCCTCCGCGAATTCCTGCCGCTGACGGTCGACGGTGACGTGCTCGGCGTCGTCGGCATCTGGCGCGACGCCGTCCCGATCCTGGAGCGGCTCGATCAGATGCGCCGCGAGATCGTCCTGGTCACGCTGACCGCCGCTCTCGTGGCAGCCGCCCTGCTCTTCCTCGTGTTCCGCTCGGCGCAGGGTCGCCTGACGCGCCAGACCGCCGCCCTCCTCGAGTCGACGCGGCGTGACCCGCTCACCGAGACCCTCAACCACGGTGCGCTCGTCGCGCTCCTGGCCGATCGGATCGAGCAAGCGCGTGCCGACGGGCGGCCACTGGGCATCGCGCTCGTCGACATCGACAACTTCCGGTTGCTCAACGACAACCACGGTCACGACGCCGGTGACCAGGCCCTGCTCGCCGTCGCCGCGACGCTCCGGGCGCACATCGGCGAAGGCATGGAGCTGGGTCGCTACGGGCCGGACGAGTTCCTGCTCGTCGCGTCGCCTGCCGCCGTGGCCGACCTCGAGCCGGCCGTCGATCGGCTGCGGACGGGTCTCGTCGATCAGAGCCTGCGGTTCGCCGAGACCGAGCGGCTGCCTATCACCGTGAGCGTCGGGATCGCGACGTTCCCCGACCACGGGGCATCCGTCACTGCGCTGCTCGCCCGCGCGGCGAGGGTCCTCGAGGAGGCCAAGGCGAGCGGCGGCGACACCGTCCGTCATGCCGCCGATCACGTCGAGGACGAGTCCGGGGCGACGACCAGCTTCGACGTTCTGCAGGGCCTCGTGATCGCGGTCGATACCAAGGACCGCTACACGAAGCGTCATTCCGAGGATGTCGCCCGCTATGCGACGTTCATCGCCCGTCGCATCGGGTTGCCGGAAGACGAGATCAAGACCCTGGCGGTCGCCGGATTGCTGCACGACATCGGCAAGATCGGCATCCCCGACGGCATCCTGCGCAAGCCCGGCAACCTGACGGAGTCCGAGTACGCGATCGTGAAGCAGCACGTCGCGCTCGGCGACATGATCGTCCGCGACCTGCCCGATAACGCGACCGTTCGAGCCGGCATCCGTCATCACCACGAACGCTGGGACGGGGCCGGCTACCTCGACCGCCTCGAAGGCGAGCAGATCCCGCTCATCGCCCGGATCCTGGCCGTCGCCGACGCCTTCTCGGCGATGACGACGACCCGGCCGTATCGCAAGGCGCTCGACGTCCGTGAAGCGCTCGATCGCCTTGGCGACGCGGCGGGCAGCCAGCTCGAGAGCCGGCTGGTCGTGGCCTTCATCGACGGTATCGAGCACGACGCCGACCCGCCGCTGCCGGGCGGGCTGCGCAGCGTGGAGACCATGTGGGTCCCAGGACGGCACGTCGCATGAGGACGACTCGCTCGCGCGTCGCGTCGCTCGTCACCGCCTTGGCGATGGTCGCGTCGGTCGGCGTGTCGGCGACGAGCGCTGCAGTGGCGGCGGTCGCGCGAAACGACGCCTACTCCGTGCAGACGGGTGACCAGCTGAACGTCCCGGCCGACGGCGTCCTCGACAACGACACCTTCGTCATCGGCGCCGGAGCAGCCGACCTTCGTGACGACGTGAACCATGGGACGCTGGACCTCGACGAGGACGGCGGCTTCACCTATCAGCCGGACGCCGGCTATGTCGGGACAGACCAGTTCAAGTACCGCATCCCGGGCGGCCTGCTCCTGCTCCTTCCGTCCAACACGGCGACGGTGACGATCACGGTAACGGCCCCACCGCCGACGCCCACGCCGACACCTGCTCCCACGCCCGCCCCGACGCCGGCACCGACACCCGCGCCGACACCCGTGCCGACACCGGCACCGACAGCCGCGCCGACCCCGGCCCCGACACCCAAACCAACGACTGGACCGACCGCCACGCCGCGGCCGACCATCGTGCCGTTGCCGAGCGTGCCGCTCCCGACCATCGGCCCGCTTCCGACCCTCCCGCCGCTGCCGACCACCACGCCGACCGCGTCGGCGCGTCCCACAGCGACACCCTCGCCGCGGCCGACGTCAGGCGTCGCGGCGAGTCCCGCACCGGCCGGATCGCCATCCAGCCCGCCTGTCGGCGGCCCGGCCGGACCCGTCGAGCCGCCGCGCGACGGTTCCGGATCGGGCGAACCTCCGTCCGCTCCCGCCGAGCGGCCCTTCGTGGTCTCGCCGGACGTCGATGGCATCGACCTCGAGACGGCTTCCTTCATGTTCAGCGGGTTCGAGTGGGCCGTTCCGGCACTGGTCCTGACCGTGCCAGGGCTCCTCCTCGTGATCGCGATCCTGGTGCAGAGCCTGATCGGTCTGGCCTGGTTGCCGGTGACGCGGCGGTGGCTTGGGAACGACCGACGCCGCCGACCTGCGTCGTCGAGAGCCGGCGCGCCGTAGGCCGGTCGCCCGACCGATCCTGGGCACGTCAGCCCGAGGGCTTCTTGCGCGGAGCGCGCTCCAGCTGGCCGGCTCGATCGGGCCACTCGAAGCCCGCCCACGGGTCGTAATCCGGATCGAGCTTCTCCTGGGGCGGTCGCTCGCCCTCCGGCACATGCGTCAGGTTGACGCGGACGCGGTACCACAGCGATGAACGGCCGCGCATGCCGTCGACGAGCACGTCGGCCGGCTCCAAGGCGGCAGCGGCTTCGGGATGGCGGGCCTTCCACCGCTCGAACCCCTCCAGCGCCTCGGCCTTCGACGCAGCGCGCGAGATCTCGATGACCGGAACGTTCGTCTTCCGACGGCCGGTCGGCGTGGGGCGAGATCCCTCCCACTCGGTCGGGAGCCCTGCGTTGCGGTCGCCGGCGGCCACGGCCGCGGCGCGTTCCGCGGCGACCTCGGGTGGCGGACCGCCCGCCTCACCGCGACCGCCCTCGTACTCCGAATCCGGTCGCCGCTTGCGCGACGGCTGGACGCGCGGCGGCTCGCCGGCCTGCTTGGCGTAGTTCGGCGGCCACGGCGCGTCGCCCTGGCCGTCCGCCTCGTGCTTGCGCGACAGCTCCAGGAGCGTCTCGAGCGAGCCGACCGCGTCGTCGATCCCCGCACCCGGGTCGCCTCGCGCTGCGAACAGCCCCGGCACCGTGGCGATCGTGAACGCCGCCGGCTCGCACGTGGGCACCTCGTCCCACGACAGCGGCATCGATACGCGGGCGTCGGGCAACGGGCGCACCGAGTAGGCCGACGCCACGGTCCGGTCCTTGGCGTTCTGGTTGTAGTCGAGGAAGACGCCCTGGCGCTCTTCCTTCCACCATTTCGAGGTCGCCTTGCCGGGCATCCGCCGCTCGACGTCGCGCGCCAGCGCCAGCGCAGCGCGGCGCACCTCGGGATACGTCCAGCGCCGCTCGATGCGGACATTGATGTGGATCCCGCGCGATCCGGAGGTCTTCGGCCAGCCTACGAGCCCGACGTCCGCGAGCGCGTCCCGGCAGGCCATCGCCACGTCGCGGATCTGCGGCCACTCGATGCCGGGCACCGGGTCGAGATCCACCCGCAGCTCGTCGGGATGGTCGAGGTCGTCGGCACGGACGGGGTGCGGGTTGAGATCGATGCAGCCGAGGTTGACGATCCAGGCCAGGGCCGCCGCCTCGTCCACGACGATCTCGTCGGCGGTCCGCCCCGACGGAAAGGTCAGCTCCGCGGTCCGGATCCAGTCGGGCGTGTTGTCCGGCGCGCGCTTCTGGAAGAACGGCTCCTTCGTGATCCCGTCCACGAACCGCTTGAGTGCCATCGGGCGGCCGCGGATGCCGGTCAGCGCGCCGTCGGCGACGGCGAGGTAGTAGTGGACGAGGTCGAGCTTCGTGTATCCCGTGTCGGGGAAGTACACCTTCTGGGGGTTGGAGATCGAGACCTCGTGGCCGCCGATCTCGAGGATCTCCTTTGGCGTCGCCATGGCGACACGATACCGCTCGACAGCCATCGCCCCGACGGGGATGATGCGACGGCGGTGACGGCGGTTGTCGAATTCGGCGCTCGACCGTTCGTCGTGGAGGTACAGCCACCACGCGAGTGGCAGAAAGACCCGCAGGAGGCACGAGATGCGCTACGCGATCCTCATCTACGACGAGAACACCGCGAACCCATCGCCCGAACCGCCGAGCCCAGAAGTCTTCGGCGAGGTCATGGGCGCGTACAACGGCTACACGCAGATGCTCAAGGACAAGGGCGTGTATGAGGCCGGCGAGGCGCTCCAGCCGGCCACCACGGCCACGTCGATCCGGATCAAGGACGGCCAGACCATCACGACCGATGGGCCGTTCGCCGAGACGAAGGAGGGGCTCGGCGGCTTCTACATCATCCGGGCCGACGATCTCGACGAAGCGCTGGCCTATGGCGCCCAGTGCCCCGGCGCGCGCTTCGGCGCGACGATCGAGGTCCGTCCGGTGATGGATGTGGCCTATCCGCAAGAGTCGGCCCAGGAGTCGGTCGGAGCGACCGCGGGCTGAGCCTGTCCGACGCCGCCACGCACGAGGTCGTCGACCGCCTGTTCCGCGAGGAGCAGGGACGGGCGGTCGCGACGCTCATCCGCGTCCTGGGCGACTTCGACCTCGCCGAGGAGGCCGTGCAGGACGCTTTCATCGCCGCCCTCGAGGTCTGGCCTGAGCGAGGCCTCCCGGCGAATCCGGGCGCGTGGATCACGACCACAGCCCGCAACCGGGCGATCGATCGGCTGCGCCGTCGCCGGCGCCTCCGCGACAAGACCGAGGAGCTCGGTCGCGATGCGGCGATCGAGGCCGAACTGGCGGCGATCGAGCCGGGCAGCGGCGCCGAGGACGAGATGCCCATCGCCGACGATCGATTGCGCCTTATCTTCACCTGCTGTCACCCGGCCCTGCCGATGGACGGTCGGGTGGCGCTGACCCTGCGCACGCTGGGCGGTCTGACGACGCCCGAGATCGCCCACGCATTCCTGGTGCCCGAGCCGACGCTCGCTCAGCGTCTTGTCCGGGCGAAGCGCAAGATCCGCGCGGCGGGGATCCCGTACCGCGTCCCGCCGCGCGAGCTGTTGCCGGAGCGGCTGGATGGTGTCCTCAAGGTGGTGTACCTGATCTTCAACGAGGGCTACTCGGCGTCGTCGGGCGACACACTCGTCCGGCGCGAGCTCAGTGCGGAGGCGATCCGGCTGGCTCGGATCGTGGCCTCACTCCTCCCCGACGAGCCTGAGGCGGCCGGGCTGCTGGCATTGATGCTCCTGCACGACGCGCGCCGTGAGGCGCGGGTCGACCAGTCCGGCGACCTCGTCCTCCTCGAAGACCAGGACCGCTCGCGTTGGGACGGGGCACGTATCGCGGAAGGTCAAGCGCTCATGGAGCGCGCCATCGCGTGCCGTCGTCCCGGCCCCTACCAGATCCAGGCTGCGATCGCGGCGCTCCACGACGAGGCCGGGTCGTGGGCACAGACCGACTGGCGGCAGATCGTCGAGCTCTATCGTCGCCTCCTGGCGATGGATCCTTCGCCGGTGGTCGAGCTCAACCTCGGCGTCGCGGTCGCCATGGCCGATGGCCCGCCCGTCGGGCTTGCGATGATCGACGGCCTGGCGGCGACCGGCGCGCTCGACACCTATCCATATCTCCACGCCGCGCGCGCAGATTTGCTCCGCCGGCTCGGCCGCAGATCCGAGGCGGCAGTGGCCTATCGAACGGCACTCGGCCTGACCGACAACGGCGCGGAGCGTGCGTTCCTCCAACGTCGCCTGGACCATGTCGCGTCGGAGGAGCCGCCGCAGCGCGTCTCCTGAGGTAGGCTTCGCGCCCCCAGCGCCCAATGTGGAGACACTCCCATCCTTCGACCCCTGAAGCGGTTGCTGCGCCCCGTGCGGCCGTGGTTGTACCCGATCTATCGGCGCTGGCTGATCGCCACTGGCCGCGTCGCGCTGACGGTGGACGAGTCGCTCGCCCGAGCCAAGCTAAGGCGTTCGCCGATCCGTCCGCTACGGCGCGACGAGTTCCAGGCGATGGCGGATGCGAACCCGTACTACTCGCGCCGCTGGGGGTACACGTCGCACGCACTCGTTGAGGCTCTCCGGCTCATCGTTCGCGACCGCCTGACCACTGCACTCGAGCTCGGGGCGCCGGTCCGTCCGGTCATCGTCGGAGCGCACGTGATGGATTACCGCGCCCGAGACGAGTTCGAGACCGGCCCTCCGCTGACGATCCACGATGCGACGGTCGTCCCGTGGCCGTTCGCCGACAAGTCGTTCGACCTGTTCGTGGCGCTGCAGGTCTTCGAGCACCTGGGGGACCGCCAGCGGGAGGCGTTCCTCGAGGTTCGCCGGATCGCCCGGCACGCCATCGTCTCGTTGCCGATCGACTGGATCATGGACGACCCGACCGACATCCATCACATGATCTCCGAGGAACGGGCGCTGTCGTGGTTCGCTCCGCTCGCCCCGTCCAGGACCATCGAACACCTCACGGGTCGGCGCAAGCGGCTCATCTTCGTGTTCGAGGACATGCCCTTGCCGTGACCGGGCGGCCCGCCGCCGGCACTACCATCCGACGGTGCAGCCGGCCCGCCGTGTGATCGCGTCGCTCGATCGTCCAGCGGTGGCGCTCGCGCTCTCCGCGGCGACGATCCTGCTCCCCGTCCTATTCGTTGTGGCCCTGCAGCAGCCGCTCGACCAGCCGTTCGGCAAGGACGTGGCGCTGTACCGGGAGGCCGCCGCTCGCTGGCTCGCGGGTGGCTCGTTCTACGAACCGCGTCAGCTTGCTGGCCCGTACGAGGTGGCGCATGGCGACATCCTCTACCCGCCCGTCGCGCTGTGGCTGTTCGCACCGGCCGCCTTCCTGCCGGACCTGCCGGCGTTGACACTGTGGTGGGGGATCCCGGGGCTGCTCACGATCTGGGCGGTGGCTCGCGCCCGTCCCCGGGCGGTGGTCTGGCCGCTGATCGCGTTGTGCCTCGCCTGGCCGACTACGCCGCTCAAGGTGTGGACCGGCAACCCGGTGATCTGGAGCGTGGCGGCGATGTCCGTGGCGACCGTCTGGCGAGGGGGCGCGCCGTTCGCGCTCCTCAAGCCAAGCCTGTTCCCGTTCGCGCTGTTCGGCATCCGCCAGCGTGCCTGGTGGATCGGGCTGGCTGTCCTCGTGGTCCTGTCCGTCCCGTTCGGGTCGATGTGGCTCGACTGGGTCACGGCGGTCGCGAACTCCCGGGGCGGCGGGCTGCTGTATTCCGCGCTCGAGGCGCCGATGCTGGCGCTCCCGCTCGTCGCGTGGGCCGGGCGTCGTCGGGCATCTCCCGGCTCCGCCGGCACGGATGTGCCATCCTCGGAGCCATGATCCCATCGAGCCCCATGCGTCGGCGATGAACGACGCCCTCGTCCTGCTTGTCAGCCTCGTCGTCATCCTGTTCGCGGCCGAGCTCTTCACCAACGGCATCGAATGGTTCGGCCGCAAACTGGGTCTCGGCGAGGGGGCCGTCGGGTCCGTCCTGGCTGCGGTCGGGACGGCCCTTCCGGAGACGCTGATCCCGATCATCGCGATCGTGTTCGCCACCGCGGAGGGTTCGCACGAAGTCGGCGTCGGGGCGATCCTCGGTGCCCCGTTCATGCTGTCCACGCTCGCCATGTTCGTGACAGGTCTGGGCATCATCGCGTTCAGAGCACGCCGCACCACCGGGACGGTCGTGTCCGTCGACACCGGCGTGCTGGCCCACGACCTGCGCTATTTCTTCATCGGCTACGGGCTGGCGGTGGGGGCTGCCTTCCTGCCGGCTGATCTATCGGTCGGGCGCTGGATCGTCGCGATCGTCCTGATCGCGCTGTACGCCTGGTATGTGAAGGGCCACCTCCAGAGCGACACAGGTGACCACGCCGAGGAGCTGTCGCCGCTGCGCATGCACCCGCTGGACCGCTCGGCTCACCGCATCGATCCGCGCGACCCGCGGTTGCGCGTGATCGTGTTGCAGGTCGTCGCGGCAGTCGGACTCATCGTCCTCGGCGCGATCTTCTTCATCGAGGCAGTCAACAACGTGGCCCATGCCCTCGGGGTCAGCGAGGTGCTCCTCGCGCTCGTCATCGCGCCGATCGCGACCGAGCTGCCCGAGAAATTCAATTCGATCATCTGGGTTCGCCAGAACAAGGACACGCTGGCGCTGGGCAACATCACCGGTGCGATGGTCTTCCAGTCGACGATCCCGACCGTCGTCGGCCTTGTCCTGGCGGCAGAGACATGGGTGGTGGCGGAAGGCTCGTACACGGCGTTCGCGTCGGCGGCACTGGCGCTCATCGCGACGGCGATCATCTTCATCCCTGCCCGCCGGCGCGGCGGGCTCGAGGCGCGCCACCTGCTCATCGGCGGGCTGTTCTACCTGGGCTACCTGCTCTTCGTGATCGCGCTGGTCGGGGGCATGTTCTGAGCGACGGGCTCGATCAGCCCCGCCGCCTGGGGTGCACGCGGTCGATCAGCAACAGCGTCGCGTCGGCCGCGACCAGGGCGATCGCGCCGACCGCGATCAGGCGCTCCAACAAGGATGGCGCCCGCTCGGGGACCGTGCCATGCACGACCGCGGTATCGACCTCGTCGGCCAGCAGGTCGCGCTCGACCTGGAGCCGCTGGCGGTAGACGGTCTCCCATTCGTCGAACGGGACCGCCAGTCTGGCGATCCTGGGATCCAGCTCGCGCAATCGCCGGCGCCATTCGGTCGGCGGGAGCCGGGCGCCATTGCGCCCCGCGAGCGCGGCGACAGCGTCTTCGATCTGCTGCGCCTCGGCGCTCGTCGTCAGGTAGGCGGGTGATTCGGTCAGCTCGATCGCGATCGCGGCACGGGCACCTGCCATCGCGGTCTTCGATCCCGAGATCGCCACGTCCGACGGATAGACCAGTACCTCGAGCTCGTCTCCGACCAACATCATGAGTCGATCCGGGACCAGGCTCCCGAGCGAGCGGCCCGCCACCGCATCGAGCAGGCGGGGTGGCAGGGAGATGATCGCCGGAGCGGGCCGCTCGTGGACGGGCAAGCCCGATCGCTCGAGGACGCCCCGCAGGTCGTCGAGCACCCGCTCGTAACCACCCGGTCGCACGATGACCGGGACGTGGGCGTTGTCCCATCGCTTGTAGAGGCTGCGCACTTTGCGGGCCAGCGACACGCTCGCGAGGATCGTGATCGTCAGGGCCAGCACGAACGTGAACGGGTAGCCGCGCAGCACGCCCGTCACGAGACCGAACCCCTGCGGCCGGCGGTCGGCCTGCGTGACATAGATGGCTGACGCTCCGATCAGGAGGGGGATCAGGAGCGCCAGGCCCAGCATGCCAAGGCGGACCCAGTCCTCCTGGACGCCGTCCGGCACGGGCACGAACGCGAGCAGGAACGCCCCGATATCGGGTACGAGGACGCCGACCAGGGTGAGGATCCAGACGAGCGACCCCAGCGCGATGACGAGTAGGATCGTCTGCTTGCGACCCTCGACTTTGCCGAACAGCAGGAGCGTGGCCCAGCCGAGGGCGCTATTGAGGAGGCGGCCTGCGAACCGTCCGACCATCGCGAACGCCGAACCGATGATCGCCATCGGGCGATGATGCGCGTCGAGCACGACATGGGATCGGACGGAGCGTGCGCTGCGGGTTGCAGGCACGTATCGATCAACGGCTACCATCGCGGCATCCGATGTAGGAGGCGTACGTCATGGCCACCGATCTGACGATCGGGCTGAGGGACCGGCCGGGCAGCCTCGCCAAGGCGAGCGATGCCCTCGGCCGAGCCGGTGTCAACATCGATGGCGCGACCGGATTCGTGTGTGACGGTCAGGGCATCTACCACATCCTGGTCGAGGATCTCGAGCGCGCGCGGCGGGCGCTGATCGATTCCGGGTTCACCATCGAGGACGAGCGACTCGTGGCGGTCACCCGCGTCGAGAACCAGCCGGGCGCGGCGGCCGACCTCCTGCGCCGCATCGCGGCCGCCGAGGTCAACATCGATCTGCTCTATCTCGCCGCGGACGGCCGTCTGGTGCTCGGCGGGCCGGACGTTGAAGGGATCCAGCGCGCGATCGAGGGCTAAGACGCGCTCGTCAGCGCACCGGTCCGCGTCAGGCGCCCGACAGCGCCTTCGACACCAGCGCGATCAGATCCGACGGCGCGTACGGCTTCGCCAGGAAGGCCCGGGCGCCGGTCTCCAGCGCGGCGTCCCGCTCGGAGGGCAGCACGCTCGCACTCATCACGATGACCTCGGGGCGTGGGTCATCGCCGTGCCGGATGTCTCGCGCGAGGTCGAGGCCGTTGCCGTCCGGCAGCCTGACATCGAGCAGCACCAGATCGACCGGCTCGCTCGAGAGCACCTGTCGCGCGGTCGCCAGGTCGGGCGCTTCGAGGATCGTCGACGTCGCAACGGTCGGGTCGCCCGAGCGTTGGACGACGGCCCGCAGCAGGGCACGGTTGGGGGCCTCGTCCTCCACGTACAGGATGACCGGCCGGCCGGCGGCGTCAGGCACCGGCCGCGCTTGGCTGGATGCTGACCTTCGACAGCCAGCCGCGCAGGCCGTCACGGGCATTCGGACCCTTGGCGACGATGCCCAGGATCTGCCCGTGGAGTCGTTGTTTCTGCTCGTCGGAGAGATCGTGTGCCGTGCAGATCAGGATGGGGATGGCTGCAGTGGCCGCGTCGGACTTGAGCTCGGCTACGACCCCGAAGCCATCGAGGCCAGGCATGATCAGATCGCAGATGACGAGATCCACGTCGGTGGTTCGGGCGATCTCCACGGCCTCGCGCCCATCCGTGGCACGGATGATGTCGATGCCACTGCCCGACAGGATGCCGTCGATGAGATCGAGCGCCGCCGGCTCATCATCGATGGCCAGGACGGTGGGCACCCGGCCCTCGTCGGGCCCGAGGCCGAGCCGCTCGAGGCTCGCGAGCAACGCTCCGCGCTGGACCGGCTTCACGAGATAGTCGACGGCGCCGAGGGCGAGCCCGATGTCGCGCTCGTCGACGACGGTCACCATCACGACCGGTACGTCGCGCAAGGTGTCGTCGGCCTTGAGCAATCGGAGGACGTCCCAGCCGTCGATGCGCGGGACGAGCACGTCGAGCAGGATCGCCATGGGTCGGCGCTCGCGTGCCATCGCCAGCCCTTCCTCGCCGTCGGCAGCCGCGCGCAGCACGTAGTCGAACGGCTCGAGGTACTCGCGCAGTAGCTGGACGGCGCTCGGATCGTCCTCGATCACGAGGATGTCCTTGCCGCTCGGGACATCCCGCGCGGCCACCGGCTGCAGGGCCGACGGCAGCCGCCGCGATGCCCGGCAGTGGCAGCCTCGGCATCGTCAGGCGTGAACGTGGTCCCTTCGCCGAGGGTCGAGTCGACCTCGATGCGGCCGCCATGAGCGTTGATCAGGCGCTGGACGAGGGCGAGCCCGAGGCCGGTGCCGCCTTCGCGCTCCACCGTCCGCCCCACCTGGTGGAACTCGTCGAAGATCGTCGGGAGGTCTTCCGGCGCGATGCCGATGCCGGTGTCCGCCACGGACAGCCGCACCCCGCTCGCCTGCTCTTCGGCGCGGATCCGGATCGTCCCGCCCTCCGGCGTGAACTTGATCGCGTTCGAGACCAGGTTGTAGAGGATCTGCCGCATCCGTCCGCGGTCGGCCACGATCGTCATCGATGGGACATCGGTCTGGACCGTGAGGTCCTTCCGATCCGCGAGCGGCTGCGTCCCATTGACCAGCTCCGCGACGGCGAGCGAGAGGTCGAACGTCTCCAGCTGGAGGTCCATCCGGCCCGCCTCGACCTTGGCAAGGTCGAGCACGTCGTTGACGAGTGACAGAAGGTGCTGACCGCCGCGGTGGATATGCTCGATCCAGTCGGCCGGGACGGTCGCGTTCTCGCCGTCGCGTGGCTCATTGCGCATCAGGTCGCTGAAGCCAAGGATCGCGCTCAGCGGCGTGCGCAGCTCGTGGCTCATCGACGCCAGGAAATCGCTCTTCGCATGGCTTGCGGCCCGCAGCGCTTCCACGGTCGCCGCGAGTCGCGCGCTCAGGGCCTCCTGGTCGGCCTGCATCGCGCGCCGTTCCGCGACGAGGCTGGTCTGCGACCCGAGGGCGGACAGCAGGGTCAGGTCTGACTCGTGGAACAGGCTGCGGAACGGTGACGCGACCACCAGGGTGCGGGCTGCCGAGCCTTCCTGGCCGACATCCGCAACCGACACGAATTCGTGCGCCAGCCGTCGACGCGATCGACCGGATCGGATCGCCGGTTGCCAGCATGTCGACGGCGACATCGACGCGGATCGGGTTCGCCGGCTCCTCGGTCGTCGGCGATGTGCCATCGACCTCCGGTGGGTACGCCGTCGAAGCCCGCCGCGGCGATCACTGCGGCATCGGCCGGGCCTCGGCGCTCCAGCACCGCGCACGCTGCTCCGGTCATCTCCGAGGCGAGCCTGGCATACCCGTCCCAGAGCACGTCCACCGAGGATCCTGCTCGGGCGAGCAGCTCACCCTGGTAGGAGACGGTCGCGCCTGCCTGCCACACTCGACGGAGGATCGTCGGCGGCAGGAAGGCGACGATGTAGCCGATCCCCGCGAGCAGGGCCAGACCCAACGCGAGGGTGCCGACCGCCTCGCCGAGGCCTGGGCCCAGGGCACTGCCGGACGTCAGCAGCAGCGCGACCGCCAACCCGACCGTGGCCGCCGCCGCGATCGCCAGGCGGAGTCCGCCCGGGCCGCGACGACCTCGCGCGGTCGCTGCCAGATAACCCGCGGTCAGCAGCTGGATGCCGCTGAAGACACCCAGCGGCAAGAGCGCAAACGCCGGGACCAGCGGCCGCACGACGACGACGGGAACCAGGCTCGCACGCAAGCGCGACTGCTGCGCCGACGATGACGCGACGCGGGACCGGCCGGATCAGCGATACGAGATGCAGCGCGAAGACCGGCTGCGCGAAGAACATGACGCCGAGGATCACTGAGAGCACAGCCGGCGGGGGACCGAATGCCGATCGCCACACGGTCAAGACGAGCAGGCCGACGAACGGGCTGAATGTGAGGGCGATGTCCCGGCTGACCGGATCGCGGCGGCGCGCGAACGAGACCAGGGCGCCGACGAAGACCACCGCGAAGATTCCCTCGACGAGGACGGCGAACAACTCGTTCGGTGTCATCGAGGCCGGCTCAGCGTCCGCTCCGCTTCGCGCGCGCCGGGCCTTCGCGGGTCGCGCCTCAGTGAAAGTCCGGCTTGCGGCAGGTCGACCCAGCAGGAAGCCTTGCCCGAACTGCACGCCGAGGCGCTGCAGCACGGCGCGCTCGCCCTCGGTCTCGACACCTTCGGCGATGAGCCGGCAACCGGTGTGCTCGGCGAAATAGACGATCCCCGCGACGAGTGCCTGCCGGACGTCGTCCCGGTCGATGTCATGCACGAGTCCGATATCGAGCTTCACGTACTCGGGGCGCAGCTCGAGGATGTGCCGGAAGCTGGCGTACCCCGCGCCCGCGTCATCGACCGCGAAGCTCACCGACGAGCCCAGCGCCTCGACCGAGGCGCGGAAGCGGACGTAGTCCTCGATCGCGACGTGCTCCGTGATCTCCAGCACGAGCGCGCGCCCGCGGCGGTTGCCGAGCACTCGCCCGGGCCGCACCGGGTCCATGAGGAACGCCGGCGACACGTTGAGGCTGACCCACAGACCGCGCGGCAGCAGGCTCGTCGCCTCGAGCGCAGCGCGCAGCGTCTCGGCCTCGAGCTCGAGGCCGAGACCCACGGCGGCGGCATCGGTGAACCGCCGATCCGGTCGGGTCCCGTCAGCGAACCGCGTGAGCGCCTCGAAGCCGATGACGGCGCCGGTCGCCAGCTCGACGACCGGCTGGAAGACCGGGGTGAATGTGTTCGCCCGCAGGACGTGCTCGAGCTGCGACCTGATCGCGCCCCGGCGCTGGCGCTCGAGGATCCCCGGTGCCAGCAGCGCCCCGGCGACCGCACTGAATGACGTGAGCACCGGCAGGCGGGCCGTGAGGTAGGCCGTTCCGTCGGCGATCGACGTCGTCGCGACCATGGCGCCCAGCAGCCCCTGCGCGGAGTTGAGCGGCAGGATGGCCATGGCGGTCGGCGGTTCCGCCGGGGTGCGCCGCATGACCGTCCCGATCTCCGGCTCCCACGGACCGACCCACGGCCGCCGACCGACGCGGCTTCGCCATGGGTCGACCCAGCCATTCGGGAGTGCGCGGTTGATCGCGATCCGCGCATCGACCGGCCCGTCGAGCGCGAGTGGGATGGCCTGGCCGGCCGCGTCGACCGCCACGATCATCACCGATGACAGGCCGGAGATCCGCTTGAGCTCGTTGCAGATCGCGTTGGCAGTCTCTTCCGACGTGCCGCGCATCTCAAGGGCCGCCAGCGATTCGGCGACATCTGCCCACTCCCGTTCGCGGGTCGTCAGGTCCTCGCGGGCGACGTCGACCTGGCCGGCGAGGTCGACGTTCTGGCTGCGTATCGACAGGTGCAGCGCCCGCGTCTGCAGCAGGTTCCGGACCCGGAGCAGGACCTCCCGGGCGTCGAACGGCTTGGTGACGTAATCGTTCGCGCCGAGATCGAGCGCCTCCCGTCGCGACTCCGACCCGGTCTCCGCCGTCAGGACGATGACTGGCAGGAACCCGCTCCCATCATCCCGCACTGACAGGCGGCGCAGGACCTCGAACCCGTCGACGACCGGCATGCGAAGGTCGAGCAGGATCAGGTCTGGCTCGGCCGCGTCGATCGCATCGAGGAGCGCCGCGCCGTCCGGGAACAGCTGGATGTCGCTGAAGCCGCCACGACCGAGGATGGTCGCAAGCAAGGCCCGGTTCGCCGCGACGTCATCCGCCACGTAGATCCGGCTGCCTGTCATGTCGACCTGGGCCATGCGGCGATACCCCCTACGCGATGCGCCTCGCGCACGTCTTGCGATCCAAGCAGCGCGTGAGGACGCTGGCGCGAACTCGCACCCGCTTGGGGGTCACGATGGAAGCCGTGGCACGCGGGCACCAGCACCCGATGGTCCGGTGCGCGGATGGAACGCATGCCGCGACGTCTTGGACCCCTTGTTTCGGCACCGATCCGGGCCTAGATTGCCCTCGCGAGGTCAGGGGCCCGCAGATAGGTAGGAGGGACGTCGGATGACGCTCGACCTGGGGGCCTTGAACTGGCTCGCCGTGATCGTCGGGGCCGCGATCTACTTCATCCTCGGCGCGTTGTGGTACTCACCGCCACTGTTCGCCCGGCCGTGGCAGGCCGCCATCGGCTGGGACGAGTCGCGGACCCAGCCCCAGGCTAATCCGGTGACCTACGTGGTGCCCGCGCTGCTTTACCTGATCGCCGCGATCGCGACCGGGCTCATCGCCGCTGCGACCGGCACGGACACCCTGGTCGAGGGGATCACCCTTGGCCTTGTGACGGGCCTCGGCTTCGCCCTGCCGATGACCGGCGTCGAGGCGACGTTCGATCCGAACAAGCCCAAGCCGATGACCTGGTTCGCGATCACCGTGGCCTACCACCTGATCGGCTTCCTGATCCTCGCCGTGGTCATCGCCATCTGGCCGTAGCGTCAGGGCCGCGGCTCGAGGACCACGACCGCGGTCTCGCGCGACCGTCGCCTCGCGAACGCGCCGATATCCGTGCCCCAGCCCTTGTAGTCGCGGAACGCCGCCCACAAGCGCGCCCGCTCGTCGCCCTGCGCCGCGCGACCGCGCACCGACCGGCTGCCGTCCTTGAGGTCGATGACGGCATCCGGGTTCGCAAGGAGGTTGAGCCACCAGGCCGGCTCCGGGTCGCCCCAGCCGTTCATCGCGAGCGTCACCAGGTTCGGACCGTCCTCGAAGTAGCCCAGGATCGCGACGCGCTCCTGGCCGGACCGGCGTCCGGTCGTGCGTAGCCGCATGTGTCCGAAAGAATTGCCGGCCGTTGGGACCGACAGACCGCGGCGACCACCGGTCAGGCGATAGATAGCCCGGTGGGTGATCCAGGCGAGCCGGATGAACCAGCGTGGAGGCAGCCAGGGGCGCTGCTCGATACCCGGTGTCGCGTCAGTCATCGACCTATCCTCCAGTTGCTGTCTACGGTGTAGACCTACGGCGTAGACTACGACCTACGCCGTAGGCCGTCAAGCCCCGACCGGGTAGACTGGAGACATGCCGAGACGATCTGCTGCTGTCGCGACGGAGCGCCGGGCCAGGACCGAGGCCCCCTTGACTCGGGAACGGATCCTGGAGGCTGCCATACGACTGGCCGATCGCGAGGGGATCGAGGCGCTGAGCATGCGCAAGCTTGCGCAGCAGCTCGGGGTCGATCCGATGTCGCTCTATAACCATGTGCGCGACAAGGAGGATCTCCTCGACGGCATCGTCGACGTCGTGGTCAACGAGATCGAACCCGTCCCCGCCGGGCCCGACTGGCGCTCCTCCCTGCGCGAGACCATCCGCGCCGCGCGGCGGACGATGCTGCGCCACCCCTGGGCGGCGCGCGTGATCGAGTCCCGCGCGAATCCCAGTCCGTCCACCCTGCGTCACATGGAGCAGGTCATGGAGATCGTCAGGAGCGGTGGGTTCTCACTCGAGCTGGCGCATCATTCGTTGCACGTCTTGGGCAGCCGCGTCCTTGGGTTCAGCCAGGACCTGTTCGACGACTCGGACGATGCCCGTCCGGACCCGGAGGCCGCCGCGCTGCTGGCCCGCCAGCTGGCCGTGTCACACCCGCGCCTCGGCGAGCTGGCGGCGGCCGTCACGCACGAGGGCGGACTCGGCGGCTGCGACGACGATGTCGAGTTCGAGTTCGGGCTGGACCTGATCCTGGACGGTCTCGATCGGCTCCGGTAAAGGCGAAGGGCGCTCGGGAGGTTTTCCGATGACGCAAGCGACCAACACGATGATCGAAGCTGCGCCCGCGCCGGTCGCGGACCAGGAGGTCATCGACCGACTGCTCCGGTCCCATGAGCCGTCGATCCGCTGGAAGGCCCGCGCCCTCGTCCTTGGCGAGGATCCCGGATCCGCGCCGCTGCGCGCTGCCCATCAGGAGGTCAGGGACTCGCCACGAGTCCGAGACCTGTTGCGGCGGCATGTGGGACAGAGTCGTGGCTCGGAGCCGTCGGTCTACGCGAAGTGGCAAGGTGCCCACTGGGTGCTCCACGCGCTTGGGGATCTCGGCTACCCGAGCGGAGACGGCGCGCTGGCGCCGCTTCGCGACCGGGTCGTCGAGACGTGGCTCGACCCCACCTTCTACGACGAATTCGAGGTGGCTGCCAAGGCAGACGCCTACAAGCGGCGCGGGGTGCCGGTCATGCAAGGCCGCTATCGGCGCTGCGCCTCGCAGCAGGGCAACGCGCTTCTGTCGGTGCTCCGCCTGGGCCTGTCCGATGATCGCACGCCGCGCCTGGTCGAGCGACTGCTCCACTGGCAGTGGCCGGACGGCGGCTGGAACTGCGACAAGGAGCCCGCGGCGGACACGTCGTCGTTCATGGAGACGTTGCCGCCGATGCGCGGACTCGCTGCATGGGCGACGCTGTCCGGCGACTCCGCCGCCCGCGCGGCATCCGAGCGCGCCGCGGAGGTGCTGCTCGAGCGGCGGCTCTTCCGGCGACGACGTGATGGCCGTGTGATCCATCCCGAGTTCACCAAGCTCCACTACCCGTTGTACTGGCACTACGACATCCTGGGCGGGCTCAAGGCGATGGCGGAGATCGGGGCGACCCGTGACGACCGCTGTCGCGACGCGCTGGATCTCCTCGAGTCGAAACGACTGGCCGATGGTGGGTGGCCCGCCGAAGCGCGCTACTACCGCCAGTCGAACGAGGTCAAGCTCGGCAACGACGACGTCGACTGGGGAGGGACGAGCACCCGCCGCATGAACGAGTGGGTCACGGTGGATGCGCTCGCGGTCCTGCGGGCGGCCGGACGAGCGAACGCCGTCACCTAGGCTCGTGCCGCTGTCGGAACAACGAGCTCGCCGCCCGGTTCGAGGCGCTTGACGGTCACGTCCGGCGCGACCCGGTGAGCTGCCTCGATGAATCGGAGGATCGGCTCCTCGAAGCGGTCTCGACGAAGCCTGGCGAGCCCGATCGGCCACAACGTGCCCCAGTGGACCGCGACGGCGTGGCGGGGGCGCAGCAGGGCGAGTGCCGCAGCCGCACGGACCGGATCCATGTGCCCGCCTCGGAGCGTCGGTCCCCAGCCGCCGATCGGCAGGATCGCGATGTCGAGGCCCGGAGCGAGCGCCGCCATCTCGGGGAAGATGTCGGTGTCCCCCGCGAAGTAGATCCGATGATCGCCATCGATAAGGTAGCCGAGCGCCGGCGCCGAGGGGCCGAATGGCAGGCGCCGGCCCTCGTGGCGGGCGTGCGTCGCCTCGATCCCGAGCCCGCCGATGACCAGGCGGTCCCCCTGGTCGACATCGCGGACGTTGCGGAACGACTCGGATCGCAGGAGGCGGCCGCCGCCGATGGGAACGACGACCTGGACGGCGCGGTCGAGCAGACGCAGGGAGCGAACGTCGAGGTGGTCCTGGTGAAGGTGCGAGATCAGGACGGCGTCGAGGCGGCCGAGCTCCCCCGGGACGCTCCCCCCTCGACGCCTGACCGGCCCGATCCCGTGGCCGAGGACGGGGTCGGTGAGGACCCGTCGGCCTTGTGTCTCGATGAGCACGGTCGAGTGGCCGATCCAGTGCACGCGAGTCATCGCGCGCCTCCACGCGCGACAGCGCCGAGTGGTGCGTGTCCCCGGAGCTCGGGGGTGGTCCTCCTTGACAGGTACTGCTCACGGGACAGCATGGCTTTCGGAGCCGTCAGACCGCGCAGGGGAGCAGATCCTTGACGCGCCTCATCGACTTCTATGCGACGCAGTTGCGCCTGCTGTGGGACTGGCGCGGGGGCCGCCTCGCGCTCCTGCGGCGCCTGGTCGTCACCGCGCTGGTTGCCACGATCTCGTTCGCGACGACCGCATGGCTGCTGCCCGGCCTCAGCGTCGCATCGCTGTCGGCGGCGGTGCTCGCGGTGATCCTGATCGCGCTCTTCAACGCGCTCGTTCGCCCGCTCATCCTGGCGGTGCTCGTCCCGGTGTCGCTCATCCTGACCGGGATCGCGGTTCTGGTGCTCCAGTTCGTAGCGTTCCTCGTCGTCGCCCGGTGGGCGCCCGGGGTGAGCGTCGCCAGTGTCGCCACCGCGGTCATCGCGTCGTTCGTCTTCGCGATCGTGAACACCACCCTGACCGCCGTGCTCGGGATCGACCACAGCGGCTCGTACTTCGCGTCGCTCGTCCAGGCCCTCCGCGCGAAGAACGCGGCTCCCACCTCGGACCGGGAGGGCGTCGTGATCGTGCAGATCGATGGCCTGGCATATCCGATCCTCGCCGGGCGCATCCGCGCGGGCTCGGTCAACACGATGGCCGGCTGGATCCGCAGCGGCACGCACCGGCTGTCGCGCTGGGAGGCGCTGCTGCCGTCGATGACGTCGGCGGGGCAGCTGGGGATCCTCCACGGGTCCAACGACGGCATCCCGGCATTCCGATGGTTCGAACGCGATCGCCAGGTGCTGATGGTGTCGAGCAACCCGGCCGATGCCGGCGAGCTCGTGCGTCGAGTGTCGAACGGCGAAGGCCTGCTCTCCAACGATGGCGTCAGCATCTGCAATCTCGTCACGGGTGACGCAACCCGCTCGTACGTGACCACGGCAGCACTGGCAGCCGGCTCCCGCGGCCTGGGTGACAGCCGCGCCTTCTTCTCGTTCTTCTTCAGCCCGACTGGATATCTTCGATCGTTCACACGCTTCCTCGCGGAGTTCGCACTCGAGCGGATCCAGAACCGCCGGATGCGGCGTGCGGGCGTCGTGCCCCGCCTCGATCGGAGCTTCAAGTACGCCGGGATGCGGGCGGCGAGCAACGTGCTGCTTCGCGACGTGAACGTGTCGCTCATCATCGAGGAGATGTATCGCGGTGCGAACGTGATCTATGCCGACTTCACCGACTACGACGAGATCGCCCATCACTCGGGCCCCGAGCGGGTGGAGGCGTTCCAGGCGCTCGACGGCATCGACGCGGCCATCGCCACGATCGTCAAAGCGGCTGAAGACGCTCCACGGCCGTATCGGTTCGTCGTGTTGTCCGATCACGGCCAGAGTCTCGGCGCCACGTTCAAGCAGCGCTACGGCGAGAGCCTCGGGGATCTCGTGCGACGCCTGATGGGCGGCGCCCCGACCGTGGCGCACGAAGAGACCCGCGGCGAGGGCTCGGCATCGACCAACGCGTTCCTGTCCGAGATCGTCCGCTCCGACGGGGCGACCGCGGCGGTGGCGCGCCGCGCGCTCGAGCGCCGCACGACGGATGGCATCGTCGACATCGCGCCGGAAACCGAGGTCCCGACGCCGAGCGAGGATGGGGCGATCGTCGTCGGGTCGGGCAACCTCGGCCTCGTGTACCTCACTGGGCATGACCACCGCCTGACCGTCGAGGAGCTCGAGGCCATGCATCCGGGGATGACCTCCGCCCTGGTCGACCACCCAGGCGTGAGCACGATCCTCGTCCGCTCGGCAACCCGTGGCGGTCTGGTCCTCGGGAAGGGTGGGGTTCGCAGCCTTGCCGATGGTGAGGTGGTTGGCGTCGACCCACTCGCCCCCTTCGGCGAGCACGCGGTGATGAGCCTGCGGCGCGAGGACGCCATGGAGCACGCCGCCGATGTCCTGCTCCTCAGCCAGTACGACCCGGAGCTCGGCGAGGTCGCCGCGTTCGAGGAACTCATCGGCTCGCATGGAGGCTTGGGTGGTTGGCAGACGGAGGCATTCATCCTGCATCCGGCCGATTGGGACCTCGACGAGCCCGTTCCGATCGGTGCACCTTCCGTCTACAGGAACCTACGACGGTGGCTTGAGTCCATCGGGATCGTGCTGGGGCGCCCTTCGTCATCGCCCGTTCGCGGTACCTCGACCCAAGGAGTCCCTACATAGCGGTCCAGGTTCGGCGCTGGCAATGGCGCCTACACCCGTCGGAGATCGTGCCCACGCCCGGGTCGAGCAGTCCGTGGCGCGCGCTTCGACGGGCTGACACGGTTGGCGGGATGCGCCTCCCGGGAAGACGCTGGAACGAGGCTCCGTGGATGTCAGGAGTACACGTGCTGCCGGACGACCTCGACGAGATCGCACCCTCGGCGAACCGGACCATCCCGGTCGTCCAGCGCGGGATGCGCGTCTTCGACGATCGCCTGAGCGACGTCTTGCCGGCTATCTTCGCCGAACAGCTGAGCAGTACACCGGGTGATGGCCTCACGTTCGGCAGCGCGGTCGCGAGGTTGCTCGTCCTCCACGAGCTGAAGAAGTCCGGTGCGCTGAGCTATGACGAGTTCATCGGTCTCAAGGCGCAGCCTGCTCGGGCTATAGACAGGCGTCGGGAGTGGAAGCGACTCGCCGGCGCTACCGCGCTTCGCCGATCGGGATCTCGCCGCGGATCCGCGTCCCCAGCTCCGGCGTCGTGTCGATAGACAGGCTGCCGCCGAGGGACTCGACGCGATCGGTCATGTTGCGCAAGCCGTCACCGGGCGTGACGCGCGACGGGTCGAAGCCACATCCGCTGTCCTCGATCTCGAAGGTCACCCGGCCCGGTTCTTGTCGGAGGCGGATCCACGCCCGGCGGCCGCCCGCATGTTTGACGACATTCTGGATCGCCTCGAGACAGCAGAAATAGAGGTTCTGCTCGAAACGCGGAGCGAACCGCCCGAAGCCCGGGGCTTCCACCACCACCGGTAGCGTCGCGCTCGCGGTCGCGCTCCGGAGGGCCGCCGGCACACCGATCCGTCGGAGCAGGTCCGGACTGCCATGCAGTGTGATCGAGCGGATCTCGGTGAGCGCCTTGTCGATGTCGCGCGCCATCAACAGGAGCGAAGAGCGGGCTCCGTGGTGGCGCTCCGCGAGGGTTCCCATCCGGATCCGGACGCTGACGAGGCGCTGTTGGACGCTGTCATGCAGGTCGCGCTCGATACGCTGCCGTTCGAGATCGAGGGTCTCGACGGTTCGCAACCGGCTGGCCGCCAGTCTGCGCTCGAGGCGCCGTTTGGTGATCGCCAGGTCGACCACGAGTCCCGCGACGAGGGCGGCCCCCAACGCATCGAGCGGCCGTCCGATCTGCGGGGCGGCGGACTCGAGGAGCAGCGTGGCCTCAGCCGCGCTGATCATGCTCAGCAGGATGACCACCGGGCGAGCCCGCTCGATGTCGAGGCGGCGATGGAACGGCCAGAAGGCCCCTCGTCGCGCCGAAGTCGGCCAGGGGGCGAGATTGCGCATGCCGGTTTCCTGGGGTTCGGCCCGCTCGCGCGTGCGGGCCGGGAACTGTGACGTCCCTTGTTTCGGTCGCCTACAGGCTGAGAAGTCTAGTGGCCTCCGGTGTGGTGGGTCATCCCCCAGTCAGGCGCTCACCCGGGTGATTTTGTCAGCGGTCGCGCCGAATTCTGGCAGCAGGCCCATCTCTTGGGCACGCTGGATCGCCTCCGCTCGCGAACCTACATCGAGCTTGCGGTAGATCGTGCGCAGGTGCGTATGCACGGTGTTGAACGATATGAAGAGGCGGCCGGCGGCATCGCGGTTCGAGAGGCCCACGGCGACGAGTCGTAGGACATCGAGCTCGCGCTCGGTGAGTTCCTCGCCGGTGCGCACGCCCCTGCGCGTGACATGTCGGGTGGCCTGTCGCAACGATCGTCGAAGCGCACCGGGATCCGGCATGGCATCGATGATCCGCTCGGCCTCGGCCAGGAGGCGAGCGGCCTCCGGCTCGCGGCCGAGGGCGTGCCTCGCCCGGCCCAGGGCCACCAGGTTGTCGGCCAGCATGAACGGGTCGCCCAAGGCGCGCACGTCGCGGAGGGCGTCTGCGAGGAGGCTCTCGCCCTTCGATGCTCGGCCCAGTGCCAGCAGCGACGCCCCGAGGACGTTCCGCGCCAATGCCCCGGCCGGCGCATGGGTAAGGGTGCTTCGCTTGGCCAGTGCGACGGCGCGGCGAGCCTGCTCGTGCGCCAGCTCCAGGTGGCCGGTCTCGAGCGCGACGCGCGCCCTCACCGCCTTGGCGCCGACCTCATCCATGCGCATCCGGCCTCGATGGGCCAGTTCTTCGCCTTTCGCTAGGTAGGGATCCGCATCCGCGAAGCGGCCGGCTCGCACCAGCGCCAGGCCGACCAGCACATGGACGGTCACACGCCATGGCGACCGTCGTCCAGACTCGAGCTCGAACGCTCGCTGCGCTCCCGCCAGCATGCGGGCGACGTCACCGCCTGGAAAGGCGGCCTCCATGAGCGCGGTCGTCGACGTGATCGAACTCGCTCCGTCTGGGAGTGGGCCCGGTGGGGCAACTCGCTGCGCGGTCTCGAGTGCAAGCATGGCTTCGTCGTGGCGCCCAAGGAAGTGCAGCGTCCACGCCTTCACGATCGCGAGCCGGGCATCCGCGTCGACCACCTCGTCGCCGAGTCGACGAAGCCAGCCATCGACCGTCGCGATCCGCCCCCACTCGATCCGGTGGAGATAGTTCGCGCCGATCAACCGCGTTGCATCCTCGATCTCGCCCGCGTCGATGGCGTGGCTCACCGCTCGGTCTGCATCGCCTGCGCGTTCGAACCATGCGGACGCGATGGAATGGAGGACGGGCTCGTCGGCCGGTGACCGGCGGCGGAGCTCGATCTGGAGGAACTCCCGCAGGAGCAAGTGATAGCGGTACCACTCACGCGCGTCGTCCAGCGGCTGCAGGAAGACGTTGGCCTGCTCGAGCTTGGCTAGGCGCTCTGCGGAGTCCTGCCGCTCCGTCAGGACGTCTGCCAGGGGACCGCAGACCTGGTCGACCACGGATGTCCGCAGCATGAAGCGAAGCGTCTCCTCATCAAGCGCCGCCAGGACCTGCTCCTTGAGGTAGTCCCCCACGTATCGATTCGAGGCCCCGAATCGCTGCACGAAGTTCGCGCGATCCCTCGCGCTGCGCAGTCCCAGGTGCGCGAGATAGAGGCCCGCCGGCCAGCCCTCGGTCCGGCCGTGGAGCATCCGGATGAACTGAGGTTCCAGCCTTAGGCCGAGCGACTCGTTCAGGAGCCGCTCGCTCTCGTCGAGTGAGAAGCGCAGATCATCGGCGCGGATCTCGAGGACATCTCCGCTCGCACGGAGGCGTGCTAATGGGAATGGCGGTTCGACGCGCGAGGCGATCGCGATGGTGACGTTCGACGGCACCATCTCGACGAACCGGAAGAAGGCCGCCTGGGAGCGGGGGTCGTGGATCTCGAAGAATTCGTCGATCGCGAGGACCAGCTCACGTCCAGTCGCCTCGAGTTCCAGGGCGAGGGTCGCGCCAGGCGCGCCATCGCGCGCGATCGCCTGGAGCCGTTCGACGGTCAGATCTTCCCGTCCGATCCGCGCTATGGCAGCGGTGAGATAGGTCCACAGGACGGTCGGGTCGCTGTCCCGCTCATCGGCTCGGAGCCAGGCGAATGGTCGCTCGTCCAGTTCGGCCCACTCCGCCAGGAGGCTCGTCTTGCCGAACCCCGGCGGTGCGATCAGGAGCACGAGCCTGCAGCGCGAGTCGACCAGCGTGCCTGTCAGATGCGAGCGCGGAACGGCGTTCCCACGTACTCGAGGGGGATGGAGCTTGGTGGCGCTGAGCGCGGGCGTAGCGAAACGAGGGGAACCCTGCTCCGTCCTCGATCGCCGCGAAGCCACGCGTCACCTTCTTGCGCGCTCGGCTCTCGGACGCTTTCGCGACGCTCGGCTACACGTATTCAACTGCGTGAAACGGCTCGGTCTGCCCTTGTCGCCCGGTGTTGCGTCCACTTCGTGCAACACCGACCGCGGTAGGGAACGCTCACCCCCGCGCCGCCGATGCGGCACATCGCTCTTGTACCACTGCGGGGCGGTGCGGTCCAGTGCCCGCATGGAGACGCGTGCTCGTGGGCCGGCCCGCGCAACGCTTGCGGGGCGATCCGGCTATGCCCACTGGACGATCACGAGCATCACGAGGACCCAGAAGCCGAGCGCGATGCCGACGTGCTCGACGTCATGTCGACGCTGCTCGTCGTCCACGACGAGGCCACCGAGATCTCGGCGCAACGGTCGGAGGGATGGGACGAGCAGACCGCTCCAGTGCAGCCGTGACGTGCTCGCCCGCTTCGGGAACGTGCGTCTCGCCACGGGCGCCCAGCTGAATACGGCGCGGCAGCCGGACATCGGTCGATCGAGGCGGCCGAACTCGAGGCCGATCGGTTTCAGATGCGTCCCCGGTAACGCCATGGACGGTTCCTTGTGGAATCCACTCGACGCGACGTTCGGTGCGCCACGTCGTTCCAGAAGGATGTCCGGGGTTCACTGGACCACAATCGTCCGTGCACCCCAAGATTTCGGGAGCCGGCACCCGGGTCCACAACGGCCGACGGGGTTACGATCGCGCGGCCCACCCGGTTCGCATGGTGCGCGCCCAACGGCCCTGGCGTAGGGTAGACCTCCGCTGCGGTCGCGCGGCCGTCCGCAGCGTTCGTAGCTCTGCCGCACTGTCGTGCCGGGGGACGCCGCCATGACCGTAACCGTTGGACACCGAGGCAACGTCCGCGCCGCGTTGAAACGCGCCAGGGCCGGCCCGACTGGTAGGCCGGGTCCCATGGCGGACGGTTCGATACCCGTGCGAGTGGCCATCGCCGACGACTCCTACCTCATCCGCGAGGCGCTCGCCGGTGTCCTGAGCCACGTCGATGGGCTCGAGCTCGTCGCATCGTGCGCGTCGGGAGACGAACTGCTCGCTGCCGTCGAAACAGCGCGACCCCATGTCGTGATCGTGGACATCCGGATGCCACCCACGGGAGACGAAGAGGGCATCCGTGTCGCGAGTCAGCTCCGACAGGACCATCCGGAGATCGGCGTCATCGTCCTCAGCCAGTTCGCTGGTCCTGCCTATGCGCTCGCTGTGTTGGAAGACGGGGCGGAGGGCCGTGGCTACCTCCTCAAGGAGCGGGTGCATGACGCGAACCAGCTGCGCGCCGCCATCAGCATCGTCGCCGAGGGCGGGACGACGATCGACCCGACGCTGATCCAGGAACTGCTGGCGACGGAAGTCGCTCCCCGTCATACCCCCCTCGACGAGTTGTCTCCCCGCGAACGGGAAGTCCTTGCGCAGATGGCAGAAGGGAAGAGCAACGCGGCCATCGCCGAGTCGCTCGTCCTCACCAAGCGGGCCGTCGAGAAACATGTCGGCCAGATCTTCCAGAAGCTCAATCTGGAAGACGACGAGGTCGTCAGCAGGCGGGTCACAGCCGTCCTGCTGTACCTGACGGCCGGCCCAGAGCTTGCCGGGGAACCGCGCTAGGTTCGACCACCGCCCCTCGCTCCCGCATCGCCTAGCGTGCCGTCACGTCGTCGCCGACACGTGCGGGCCCGACCCGATCCGCCTGCGGGCGCCATCCAACATGCCGACCCGGTCGATCACGATTGCGCCATGGACGAACGCACCAGCGCCGTCGCCTCAGGATCGAAAGGAGCAGGTATGGACGTTCGCGCCGAAGCCCGTCGAGTCGCGTCTCTTTCCACGTTCTTCGTGTGGGCCGGCTGGTTGATGGTCGCCTTCGTGATCGTTTCTGGCTTCCTGTGGTGGTTGGACCTGAGCTCGCGCCAGGCCTTCAACTTCCTCGAAGCCCTCGGACTGTCGCTTGACGTGATCATGGGCCCGCTCTTCCTCGCCCTGCTCGTCGCCGGACTCGGTCACCTGGCACGTCTGCTCGCGCTCTACGTGGCCGAGCACTCCATCGCCTGATCGAGGTCCAGGGGGGTCAGGTCGAGCGTCGGCCGCTCCCGTCGAGCCCGCGCAGAAGGTCATGGTGCGTGCCGAACGACCGAGACGACCACACGCACCCGACCTATCGGCGTGACCGCCTGGCGGTCCTCGCCAGAGTGGCGCTCGTCCTCACCGTCGGTCATCTCCCCCAGCTGATCGGCCGCGTCTCGTATCCCGTGGTCCCGTCGCCATCCGCGACGTCAGCCGCTGGTACGCCCTGACGGGGAGCCTCTGAACTGGGTCTCGATCTGGGCGAAGACGGGGGCCTCAGGTTCCTTCTGATCAGCCTCGCGATCTTCGGGTACACGCAACTGCCCTTGTCGAAGCGGACATTCGTGATCCGCTAGCGGCCGCCATCCATCCCTCTGATCAGGGTCCCGGCTGCGTTGCGGTGTCGTCCCCGTCGACCGGCGCCGGCACGGCCGGCCGACGGGGCGTTCTGCCAGCTAGTAGGGGTTCTCGATCGTGCAGCCCAGTCCGTCCGCCATCTCGGTGTACACGCCCTTGAGCGGTTGTGCCGCCGTCTGGACGTCGGCGACCGCCTCCGCGACGGGCACGTCCGTCTGGAACTCGTCGAGGCCCGTCTCGAGTTGCTCTCCCGCCGTCTCGACGGCCTGCTCGTCGGTCACCTCGACCTCCTGCAGGCTCGTTCGGATCGGCGCCCCACGCGGCGCGGATCATATCGACTTGCGCACTGACATCGTCCACGCTCGCCGTCGCGGATCCAGCTCACTGAGCGCGCGCATCTCATCGCTCCACGCCTGGATCGCGTCGCACGCTCGACGCCTCCGCGCCGGCCTGACCGGACGCTGACGCACCCGCGTCCGACGCAGCGGCGCTGGATTCGGAGGCCGCCGGTTCGGATGTCGCCCCTTGGACCCCGGCCGTCGCGCTCGACGACGTCGTGCCTGCGCACGCCGCCAGCACGAACGCGAATCCGAGCAGCAAATGCGATCAGTGGCCGCTTTAAGCGTGCCATGTCGTGACTCCTCGTATGCGAGATCGGCGCGGGCACCTTTCGGCTGCTGCCCGGCCAGACCAGCGTCTGCTGTCACGCCCGGGCGCGTCATCCTCCGGATGGGATGAGGGGTCGGCGGCCGTTCGGCAGTTGCCGCTCGACGGGCGACGACCCACCGGTCACCTCGTTCGGGTGACGCGGAAGCGGGCCGCGGCGGGAGGATCCTTAGGCGGCCCGAATGCTCGTCCCACCTGCGGCAGGCGTTCCACTCTCCCTTCGGTCCTCCCAACGAGGCGAGCATTTGGGTCGCTCCACGCCGAGGCCAGGCACGGTGATATCGGCGGCCATGGACCGTGATCTGAAGGGCAGGTCTACGAGCTGTTCATCCTCCTGCTTTCGGTGCTGTCGATCTTCAACGCCGTCGCGTGGGGCTTGTCGAGCGTCGTCGGCCCGGCCGGTCCCGCCGGCGAAGTCGTCCTCGCGATCGACACGCTCATCACGCCGATCTTCCTAGGCGACTTCCTGTATCGCCTGAAGACGGCGGACTCGCGGCGCGCCTATCTCCTGCACCGGTTCGGGTGGGCCGACCTGCTCGCGGTGTTGCCGCTTCTCAGGATGCTGCGGCTCGTGCGGGTCGTCCGCGTCCTCCGCTCCTACCGGCATCAGCCGCCCGGTCGCCTCATCGGCGAACTGCGCAGTGCCCGAGCGTTGGCGACGTTCCTCGTCACGCTCTTCCTCGTCATCGTGGTGACCGAGGTCGCAGGCGCGACGATCTACTACGCGGAGAGCGGGGCGGCCGGGTCGAATATCGGCAGCGCGAGCGACGCGATCTGGTGGGCGCTCGTGACGATCACTACGGTCGGGTACGGCGACCGCTTCCCGGTCACCGACGAAGGCCGCGTCATCGGGGTCTTCCTGCTGTTCGCCGGGATCGGTCTGTTCAGCGTCCTCACCGGCTTCGTCGCCAACGTGTTCCTCGCGCCGAGAAGAAGTCTGCGTCTAGGCGGCGCCGGGAGGACGACATCGGGGCGGCGATCGACGACGCACGGGGCCTCCTTGCGGAGCAGGACGAGCGAACCGCGGCGATCCGGGAGCGCCTGGACCAGCTCGACCGGCTGATCGCCAGGGATCCGAGGTACTCCGATCGCACACCTCTGCCGGGCGCGAAAGCCCGCGCGGTCCGCCCGCGTTGACCTCTCGCTCACCTGATCCGGCGCGACGCCTGGTCGAGATGCTCGGCGGTCTTGCGGTCGATGAACGTCGTTCGTACCGTCGCACCGGCCGGCAGCGCGGTGTTCGCCTTGTCGACATCCGAGGACTTCACGATGGCGAGCAGGCCCGCCTCGCTCGGTCCGACCGTACCGAGGAGGGCCGCGCTGGCCGCCGCCTTGCGGTACTCGTAGCGGATCTTCCCGACTGCCGCGCCCGCGAGGCCGAGGGCCACCACGCTCGCGAGCAATGGCGGCGGAAGTAGGACGCCGGCGGCCACGCCGCCGAGCAGACCGACCTTTGTACCGGTCCTGGTGCTGTCGTCGGAAAGCTGCTTGACGTGGACGACCCCACAGGCATCGGAGCGCATCGCGACGATGCTCTTGATGTCAGCCCCATGGGAACCGACATGAGCGAGACATTCGAGCGCTGTATCCGCGGTCGCCTCGTCCCGATACGCCGCCACAAGAACGGCGTACTCAGCCTGGTCGACCCCGTTGCCATCGGTCGCGTCATCGGTGACCGGAGTCGCATCGGCCGACGGTTCGTCCGGGACGACCGCCGTGTCGATCGGCCCAGTTTGGGTGCGTGCGGTCATGGTCCTGTCTCCGTCGCCTTGCGGGCAGACCTCGCCGCTGCCCACGCAGCGGATACCGCGGGTCGTGAGCCCGGGGTCAAGGGTGGACGACGTGCGGCCGCGCTTGACCGGACAGATGGGGTGAACGTGTCCGAACGCCTGCTGCGATGGGTTCTCGCCGGCGTCGCTGCGCACGGACGTCGGTCGGACGTGGCAGGTCGGCATGCGCCCCATGCTGCTCGGCCTCGAGGACCGGATTCGGCGCAAGCAGCCCGAGCTCGACGGCGCGGCGGACAGCCTCATCGCGCGACGACGCCCACAGCTTGCTGTAGATCGACATGGCGTGGGTCTTGACGGTGTTGCGGGAGATCGTCAGTCGGTCGGCGATGTCCTGGAACGACAGATGGGTCGGCAGATACGGCACGACGCGGAGCTCCGCAGGCGTGAGGATCGACGAACCGACCAGCGTCGCGCCAGCCTCCTCGACCTGGCTCCGTAGGACGATGAACCTGGCGCCGAGCGTGCCGAGGTTCGGCCGTCGACGGAGGATCTGCTCTGCTCGGCGCACGACCTCCTGCGCATTGCGGATCTCCGATATCGACAGGTACGCATGGGCGAGGTGCAGGAGTCCGTCGACCGACAGCCAGGGGCTGGCGTAGCCGGCCAGGGGCACGAGGCTCTGGGCCCGCCCGAGATCATCCCGCGCGCGGGGGAGGTCACCGAGAAGGATGGCGACGCGTGCATCGATCGCGAGGACGCGGAGGAAGGGGACGACTGGACCATCCGGCCAGTCGACGACGGCTCGGCGACTTTCGCCGATGAGAGCATCAGCCGTGGCCCAGTCGCCGTCATCGATCCGGAGGCTCGATCGCGCGGCGGCAGCGACGACGACCGATAGGCGATCCGCCCCCGGGATGGCCGTCGCGTCGCGCATCACGGCATCGGCCCTTCCGACATCACCGAGCAACAGATGGGATTCGCCGACCAGCCACAGCGCTGCCGCGTGCCAGCGATCGCTCATCGTCTCAGCCGACGCCGCGAAGACGGCGTCGGCCAGCATCGCTCGGGGGCCCCGCCGGCACATGACGACCCGGAGTCGGGCTTGCTGGGACTCGAATGAGGCCGATCCATCTGCCGGCCGATCCTCGAAGGTCGCGCGTTCCGCGACATCGGCCAGCTGCTCGGCGGCGTCAGTCCGACCGCGGAGAAGGTGCTGCCAGGCGGCGACGACCGCCGCCGGCGGATAGTGCCGATAGGCAGTGGCGTCGATGGAGGGCAGCCAGCGTTCCATGGTCTCACCAGGGACATCCGGGGCGGCAGCCGTCACCGTGGCGGCCACGAGCAGCGAGTCGCCGCTCGCGATCGCATGGTCCACGGCCTGCACGTGGTTGCCCATGCGCCCATGCCAGACAGCGGCAGCACGCTGGACGACCGCGGTCGTGGCGGGCTGGTGGCGCTCCAGCTCGGCCACCAGGAAGTCTCGCAGGAGCGGGTGACACCGCACCGTGCGCGGGGATCGGGCGAGCCGGGTGAGCAGTCGGTGGTCCTTCGCGAGCCTCCAAAGCCGCTCGCCTGCACCGGACCCCGCGATCATGTCGGCAAGTTCGCACGGGACGGGATCGATGACGGCCGTCCGGGTCAGCACGGCCATGTCGTCCTCCGTGACGTAACGTGCGAACTCGGAGCGCAGATAGTCGGCGATATAGGGATCCGTGCCGGATACGTCGCTCAGTGGCCGCTGACCCGGCTCGTCCGCCGCGGCCAGGATCGCGAGGTGGATGGCGGCGGGCCAGCCGAGGGTCCGTTCGATCAGCCGACCGAGCTCCTGGGGCGCGAGCTGGCTACCCGCAGCTCGGGTCATCGCCATCACCTCAGCCTCATCGAGTGCCAGGTCGTCCTGCTTGATCTCGAGGAGGTCCTTCTGAGACCTGAATCGCGCGAACGGCAGGTCGGGCTCGGAGCGTCCGGCGAGCACCACGCACATGCCCGGCGGGAGCTGGTCGATCAGCACGGCCAGAGCGTCGACGGAGGTCGGTTCGATCAGGCGGTGGACGTCGTCGAGCACCAGCAGGGCGGGTGCCCCCACATCCTGGAGTCGGGAAGCGAACCGAGCGACAGCCCGATCGACGACCGGTGCCACGAGTCCTGACAGGAGGCCTCGATGTGATGCGACGGCCGGGAGCAACGGATCGAACGCCGCGGCAAGGTACGCAAGCAGGGTGGCTGGATCGTTGTCGAGATCGTCGATCGTCAGCCACGCGACTGGTTCACGCGCGCACATCGCACTCGACGCCACCTCTGCAAGGAGCGTCGTCTTGCCGTAGCCCGGTGCGGCAAAGACCGACACCAGACGGCGGTCCGGGTTGCCCCGGATGAGCTTGCGGAGCTTCGCGCGATCCACCGTCCCTGGGCGCAGCGTCGGTGGCCGCAGCTTGGCCTGCACGAGCGGCGGCGAATGTGATGCGGGAGCGCGGGCCACCAGGTGGCGCGCGCCCACCGGTGCGGTGGCCCTCCGGAGAGCCGGCATGGGCGGACTCCAAAGGACGTCATCCTGCGTCGGGCCGCGTCTTGTGCTGTCCCTTGGGGCCGGTGAGTGAAGGGACATGGAGATCGGCTGCCCGCGGCGGATGGTGGCCCCGCAATGACACTGTGCCGCTCGAGGCGGAGTGTGAATGGCGCTGGCAGGTATCCCCGCGCGAGCCAGCACGTCCGGTCGACCGTGGAGGCACGATCCGTGTGGTCGTGTGTGGAGCCGACCAGAGCCGACCACGCAGATCGGCGAACCTTGTGGATGGTCCGAATCGGGTGATGACAGTCACCGACCGTCGCCTGACACTCGCAGTGGTCGCGTGCCTGAGTCCGTGGCATGGAGTGCGGACGAATCCGTCGCCAGCGCTGGGTCGCGGGCGGCGTACGCGGAGGACCGGAGCGGTGAACTGCCGTGCCAATACTCGCGGTCGGCGGCGTAGCCCGCCCGATCTCGTCCTGCCGCGCCCGGTCCGCGACCGACTCGTCCCATTGGCACCGTTCGTCACGATCGTCAGCTTGGTCGCGCTTGGCGTGTCACAGGTGGCCGACCTCTCCGGGCCCATCTCGTTCGGGCTGCTGGCAGTCGCCTGTGGAGCGACCCTGGTCATGCTGTCGGAGCAGCACTCCCTGCGGCACGAGCTGCGTCGGGCCCGGGTCAGCGCCGTCGACGCCATCGACCTCGAGCGACTCCGGATCCAGGACGATCTGCACGACAGCGTCCAGCAACGCCTCGTCAGCGTCAGGATCCGGCTGGACGATCTTGCCCAGGACACCTGGCGGGAGGAACTGCGCGAAGCCGTCGGACAGATGGGAAGCGAGCTCGACGCGACCCTGGCCGACATCCGAAGCATCACGCTGAGCTCGACGCCCCATGTTCTCCTTCGTCGTGGGCTTCGTGATGCGCTACGCGCCGTCGCGGCCTACTCGCCCCTGCGCGTGACGCTCGAGGTCCCGCCAGTGCGGCGCTACCCGGTGGACATCGAACGGTGCGTGTACTACTGCTGTCTCGAGGCACTCCAGAACGTCGCCAAGCATGCGGGCCGCTCGGCGCGCGCCTGGGTCCGGCTCACCGAACTGCCCGATCGGCTGGTCTTCGAGGTCGAGGACTCAGGCGCTGGCTTCGAGCTGGGCAGCATGCGGCCGGGGCGCGGCATGGCAAGCATCACCGACCGGGTCGGCGCGCTCGGCGGGCGGGTCGGCATCGATACCCGCCCGGGATTCGGCACCCGCATCCGCGGTGAGGTCCCGCTCGCGGCCTGAGCGGCGTGGCTCGGCCGCGCCGATCCTGGATGGATCGGTCGGGTGACGCCACCCAGGGGAAGGCGTGCCGACCCCATTGGCAGCGCCCGAGCAGCGCGGGAGGCTGGGTCGATGCGGCGCACGACGATGCAGCGTCGCGAGACCGACCAGGAGGTTGGAAGATGGCAGATCTCGTCGTGCTCGGCTACCCGGACGAAGCGACCGCCAAGCATGCATTCGCCAAGGTCCAGGAGCTCCAGCAGGACATGGTGATCGACGGTACGACCGCGACCCTCACCCGCACGGCCGATGGGAAGATCCACGTCGAGACACCGAGTGGCGTCGTCGGTGCGGGTGCCGCCACGGGTGCGCTCTGGGGCGGGCTGATCGGCCTCCTGTTCTTCGTGCCGATCGGCGGGCTGATCGTCGGCGGGATCCTCGGCGCGATGATGGGCAAGGTCGCCGACATGGGCATCGACGAGGACTTCCGCCGCCGTGTCCAGGACGTCCTGACGCCGGGAACCTCGGCCGTCGTGATGGTGTTCAGCAAGGTCACCCCCGACAAGGCTCTCGACGCCCTCGCTCCGTTCGGCGGTCAGGTGCTCCGCACCTCGCTGACGCACGAGGCGGAGGAGGAGATCACGAAGGCACTCGCCGGCGCTCCTCGCTGAGCTGCCCGGACGAAGCCCTCGGACATGCTCGCCCCGGCGGTTGCCGAGCGGGCATGTTCGTTTGTGCGTCCGGTTTCCCAGCAGACCGCTCGCGGTCGCCGCTCGCGGCCGCCGGAGCTAGCTCGCTACCGACTTCTCCGGAAGCGCGTCCGGGGCCGCGCTACGATCGGCGTGCGTCTGGTCGGCGTGCGTCTGCATGAGCAGGGCGCCGGCAAGGTCGGCGGCGGTGCCGACCTGCAGCATCGCGCGCGTGTTCGCCGCCAGCGCCCGCGCCACGTCCAGCCGCTGGCTGTCCACATCCCAGCGCATGGCGGCCGGATAGTTGCGGATGGTCGACTCGAGTCGTTCGAGACGGGCGGCGTCGTTGTCGGCCTCGAGCTCGATCTCCTCGCGGCGCGCCCGGATCTGCTGGCGCGCAAGCGCCTCGCGATCCGCCTCTCGGAGCAGCGCCAGGGCATGCAGCTCCGCCTCCTCGGCGCGTTGGAGGCGGGCCAGACGACGCGATTCGTGCGAGGCCACGAACTGCGACGGCGGCATGACGTGGGTCAGGACGACCCGGACGACCTCGACCCCGTACGGATCGAGCCGCACGCCGAGCTGGTCGCGCAGGCGCTCGGTGTCCTTGTCGCCGATGTCGAGGATGTCGCCCGACTCCTTCGCCCGTACCAGCAGCCGGATCGCTTCCTGGCAGGTCGCCTGGCAGACCTGGTCGAAGTCCGACGCGGAGATCAGGAAGACGAACCGCTCCGGCGCGACGATCCGGAACGTGACGAGCGAGTCGATGTTGATGCGCACGTCGTCGCTCGTGGGCACCTCGATCGCCGGAGCGTCGAACGGCGTGTCGCGGGTCGTGACGACGTGACTCACGACGATGCCCGGGCGCACGAAGTGGACCCCAGGCCCGACCGTCCGCAGGAACCTGCCTCGCCGGAGCTGCACGGCTTGTGCACCTTCGGGAACGGACAGGATCAGGGCGCGGATGAAGCCCATCACGACGAGACCGACGGCCAGCACGCCGAGGGCCGCCCGCAGCGCCAGTGACAGATCCACGATGATCGCGATCGCGAGCACGACGAGGCCCGCCAGGATCATGTCGGTCCGGATCCGCGTCGCACGCGACGGGATGAGGACGATTGGCTGACGACCCTCCGCATCGGCCGTCCCGAGCACCTCGGCCGCGTCCTCGAGGGGTGCGCGGGCCTGCGTGAGCTGCAAGATCGGCGCTGCCGGGGCAGGTGCTGCAGCAGGCGGCGACGACGCCTGCGGAGGTGGCGGGGCAAGCCCGTTCTGGGGCGGCGCGTCAATCGCCATCTGGTGACCTCCCTGGGCTCATCCGGTTGGTAGGTTGGTCGCCTGCCCGACCGGCGCGGGAGGGAGGGCAGGCCGCGCATATGCCGCCCGGAGCACCCTCGGCCGGGCGATCACCGTCTCAGGTGGACGCACCCGTGGCAGCACGCCGGCCGGGCGAGGCGGCTCCGAGAGCCGGCCGTGGAGGTACCGCACCGCGTCGGAGGAGAAACCCACGATCGGCGCCGACAGGAGCAGCCACAGCGGGCCGAGCTGACCCAGCATGATCACCGACGGGGCGAGGATCAGCGGGTGGACGCCGAGCCGGCGCTCCCTGATGCGCGAACCGAGGACGGTCGCTCCGAGGACGCGGGCGAGAACATAGATGGCGACGTAGGCGGCGGCCCGGTCGGGGCCGATGACCGCGAGCAGGAGGCCGGGTACCAGGCCGAGCAAGGGCCCGACGACCGGCACCAGCTGCGTGGCGCCCGCGAAGACAGCGAGGGCGAGCGGCTGCGCGAAGGTAGGCCCTCCGAGGGTCGGCGAGAGGGTCGCACCGAGGTAGGCCAGCGCGCCGACCAGCCCCGCCACGACGACGTAGCCTCGGAGATAGCTCCCGATCGCGCGATCGGCGATCGAGGCGAGGGCCCAGACGTCAGCGCGGAGCCGCGGTGCGATCCGTGCGTCGATCGCGTTGCGCACCCGGTGCTTCTCGGTCATGACCGCCAGCATCCAGGTGGGCAGCACGATGAGGCCCAGGATCGTCGCCGTCGCCGTCAACACACCCTGCGCGACCGTCCGGACGAGCCCGTCGAGTCCGGCCGACATGCCCGAGAACAGGTCGTTGACGACACGCGCGACCGCCTGCATGACCGGGACGACGACTGCCTGAGAACCTTCTGGCAGGACGCCGACCTGGCCCTCCACGCCGGTCACGGCGGCATCGACCTGACCGCTCGTCGGCAACTCGAGCGCGAGCCGAACGAAACCGGCCGCGAGCGGCGGGACGACCAGGGCGACGATCGCGACGACAGCCGCCACGAGACCGGTCATCGACGCGACGGCCGCCAGCGGGCGCGGCATGACCCGATCGAGGGTGTCGACCACCGGGAGCAACGTGTGGGCGATCAGCACGCCGATCGCGAAGGGGAGCAGGGCGGGCCACGTGGCGAGCGACGCGGCCACGACGGTCACGATGACGGCGGCGCCGAGGCCCGCGCGGGCGAGCCCCCGGGGCGTGACGCTCCGGACGCGTGCGCGCAGGACGGCCCATTCCCGGGTCGCCCGAGGATCCGGCGCAGTGGCTGTTGCTGTGTCGTCCATGGCCCGAACCGAGGGTGCCCCACGTGGCGGCGTGGGGCCAATGGCGCCCACCCTCGTCGGCGGGGAGTGCCCACACCGCCCCCGCCGGTCATGTCGCACCCCGCTCACCCGGCACGGGTGATGACGCTGCCTCGCCTGGGCCATACGGTCAGGCCACCTGTGTCGACCGCCGCCGGACCAGCGTATGTACGGCACCGGTCCGATGAGGTCTGGAGGTCGACATGAGCGCAGTCATCGCGGATACCGGGCGGCCGACGCCGGCCGATCCGATCCCGGGCGTCACGAAGGATCGCGGCCTCCCGAGCACCGAGGCGCGCAACATGCCGCCCGAATTGGGGACCGACGCGGTCGCGATCCTCGAGGGCCGCACGTTCATGTACTCGAACGGTGTCGGTGACGTGGCCTCAGGATCGATCGGCGGCCTCGTCCATGCGGACACGCGGTTCCTGAACCGCTGGGAGCTCACCATCAACGGGCAGCCCCTCCTCGCCTTGCGTGCCGGAGTGATCGACTACTACTCGGCGGAGTTCTTCCTCACCAACGGACAGATGCCGGGCCTCCGGCCGAACTCAGTCGGGGTCCGCCGAATGCGCTTCGTCGGCGGCGGGCTGCACGAGCGGATCGAGGTCGAGAACTTCTCCCGTGAGCCGATCCGGATCGAGCTGCGGCTCGGCGTCGGTAACGACTTCGCTGACCTGTTCGAGATCAAGGACCGCGTGCGCGACCGGTCGAGCGAGATCCGCCGCGACCACGGGGCGGAGGGTTCGCGGCTCGCGTTCCGCTATCGCCACGATGGGTTCGAGGCGGAAACGGTCGTCGACGCATCGACACCCGCGACGCGCATCGAAGGCGACGACTTCGTCTGGGACATCGAGCTCGATCGCCATGCCGCATGGGCCTCCGAGATCCGCGTCCCGATCAAGCTCGGCCCGCAGGAGATCCAGCCGGTGCACAAGGGGTTCGGCGAGGTGTTCTCGCCGTCCGGTGACGACGCCGTCTCGCGCTGGCGGTCGCAGATGCCCAAATTCGAGACCGATTCGCACCTGCTCGGCGAGGTCATTCGCCGCTCGGCCGAAGATCTCATCGCCCTGCGCATCGAGGCTCGACGAGACGATCTCGAGGTCGTGCTGCCGGCCGCAGGCCTGCCCTGGTTCCTGACGTTGTTCGGGCGGGACACGCTGATCACCGCCTATCAGACCGTGAGTTTCGGGCCGGGCCTCGCTCGCGGAGCACTGCTCGCGCTCGCGCTGTTCCAGGGCAAGGAGCTGAAGGACTTCAACGATGAGGAGCCCGGCAAGATCCTCCACGAGATCAGGGTCGGCGAACTGACGCGTCTCCACCTGAAGCCACACGATCCGTACTACGGCACCGCCGACGCGACCCAGCTGTGGCTGATCCTGCTCTCCGAGTACTGGCGCTGGACCGGCGACGACGAGATCGTCCGCTCATTGCGCGACAACGTCCATCGGGCACTCGAATGGATTGACCGCTACGGGGATATCGACGGCGACGGCTACGTCGAGTACCGCACCAGGTCACCGCAGGGCCTCGGCAATCAATGCTGGCGCGATTCATGGGACGGCGTCCAGTTCGCTGATGGGACGCTGCCGACATTGCCGATCGCGACGGCCGAGATACAGGGATACGGCTATGACGCCAAACTGCGCGTCGCCGAGCTGGCTGACGGACCCCTCGGGGAGCCGGACCTCGCGACTCGGCTGCGTTCGGAGGCCGAGGCGCTCCGGGTGCGCTTCAACCACGACTTCTGGATCGCCGACCGGGGCGGCTACTACGCGATCGGCCTCGATGCGGACAAGCGGCAGATCGATTCCCTTACCTCGAATATCGGCCAGTTGCTATGGACGGGGATCGTCCCAGCCGACCGGGCGAAGAAGATCGCCCGACAGCTCCTGTCGGACGCGCTGTACTCGGGCTGGGGCGTGCGCACCCTGTCGACAGACGACAAGGGCTTCAACCCGATCGGCTACCACACGGGCACCGTCTGGCCACATGACAACTCGCTCATCGCGATGGGTCTGGCGCGCTACGGCTTCCGTGAGGAAGCCAACCGTATCGGGCTCGGCCTGCTCGACGCGACGGCGTTCTCGGCCTACCGATTGCCAGAGGCCTTCTCCGGGTACGACCGCAGTCTGGTCAAGTTCCCTGTCCCGTATCCCACGGCGTGCAGTCCGCAGGCATGGGCGACCGGGGCCCCGCTGCTGATCGTCCGGACGATGCTCGGCCTCGAGGCGCGCGGTGGCGAGATCCACCTCGACCCGAACGTCCCGGAGGAGATCGGACGGATCCAGATCCGCGGGCTCCGTGCCTTCGGGACCCGCTGGGACGTCGAGGCGGTCGGGACGAAGGGCAATGTCCGCCTGTCGCGGCATGACCCGGACTGACGGCGACGTGTCGGCCACACGCGAGGTCACCCGTACTGGGCGATGACCGCCAGCGGCCCGCGTGGTCACATGGTGGTGCCCGCCGCCTCAAGGGGCGGCGAGGCCCACCCCAGGCTTGATCGGAGGACGTCATGACACTCGGCCCCCTCGAGTTCCTCGTCATCGGATTCAAGGAAGACCGCTTCGACGGCAGCATCTCCGCTGAGATCGAGCGGATCGTCGAGGCGGGGATCATCCGCATCGTCGACATCGTCTTCGTCGCCAAGAGCGGAGCTGGTGCGACGATGATCGTCGAGATCGATCAGAAGGACGACCCTCGATTCGCGTCGTTCAAGCGGTTACTCGCCGACACGAAGGCCCTGTTCACACCCGAGGACCTCGAACGGCTCGCCGACTCGCTGCCGCCCGGGACCGCCGGCTTGGTCCTGCTCTTCGAGCACCGTTGGGCCGAGGACATCAAGGAAGCGATGGCCAAGCGCGGTGGCTTCCTCGTGGCCCGGTCGGTCATCCCGCCCGAAGTGCTTGAGGACCTGAGTGCGGAACTCGAAAGCCGCGAAGCGGTTCCCGCCGGGTAGCAGACAGGGCAAGGAGGTCGACGGGGATGATGATGCGACGACGCGGGCGACCGCTGCTCCGGGCAGCCGCCACGACAGCCGTGGTAGCCGGGACGGCAGGAGCCATCCACCACCGCCAGGAGCAGCGCTGGGCCGACAAGTCCGCCGAACAGCAGGCGGATCAGGACGCGACCTACCAGGCGGGGTACCAGCAGGCCGCGGCCGACCAGGCAGCAGCTGCGAACAGGGCACCGGCCGCGCCGCAACCGGATGCGAGCCGCCCGCGACTCGACGAGGAGCTGCGCCAGCTGGCCGACCTCCATGCGTCGGGCGTCCTGACCGACGACGAGTTCGCCGCCGCCAAGGCGCAGCTTCTTCGCGACGGTTGAATCGGACGCTGGCGACGACTGGCTAACGCGATCGAGAGACAAGAACCTATCGCCTCGGTCCCATGGGGGCGACCGGGGCCGGGCCGTCGATCAGGACCTGGGGGACAGATCGAACGGTCCGACGGGACTCCGCCTGGGGGCGGCGTCCCCCGGCAGGGCTCGCCGAACCTGGCGGGCCCTGCCGCTGGTCCGCCGTTCAATAGGGCTTATTCGAGCTGTAGGCCCCCTGCAGGCGCTCGCGATTGCCCCATGCGCCGCCGACCCACTGCCCCACATCGACGAAGACAGCGATCCCCAACCAGAGGAAGTCGAAGCCCTCGACGCCACCGGGCTGGACGAGGACGTACATGAGCGTGGTCCACGGCACGAAGAGCAAGCCGAGGAATGGCACGAAGAAGGTGTCGAAGGCCGCGCTCCAGCGTACCGGCTGGACCAACCACCAGATGACGATGACCGCCCGCGGCCCGAGCAGCAGCAACGTTGTGAACAGACAGCACATGGTCGTCCTTCCTCCAAGCTGACCGGATCCGTTGCCGGCCGGAGGTCAGGGCGCCGAGTCGACGGCGACGACCTCGTGGACGATCGTCGAAGCCCATTCGCTGCCCTGTCATCACCCGATTCGGACAGCGTCCCGGTTTCGGGATCACACCCCCGAAGACGTCGATGCGGTCGCGGCCCGCGGCGTTTCACCCGGATTGGCGGATGCCCCGTACGGGGCCCCGGCGTGCAATGCGAGCGGCGCACAGCTCGATCGAATCGCCCGGGAGGCCGGCATGGGATTCAACCTGAGGAACCGAAGCTTCACCAGGCTCCTCGACTTCAGCCCCCAAGAGATCCGGTTCCTGCTCAAGCTCGCCCGCGATCTGAAGGCCGCGAAGTACGCCGGGTACGAGCAGCCGCGACTCCGCGGCAAGAGCATCGCCCTGATCTTCGAGAAGGCGTCGACGCGCACGCGTGTCTCGTTCGAGGTCGCCGCGGCGGACCTCGGTGCCCACGTGGTCTACCTCGGCCCGAGCGGTTCGCAGATCGGCCACAAGGAATCGATGAAGGACACCGCACGTGTCCTGGGCCGGATCTTCGATGGCATCGAATACCGCGGCTACGGGCAGGAAGTGGTCGAGGAGCTCGCCGAGTTTGCCGGCGTACCCGTGTGGAACGGGCTCACCGACCAGTTCCATCCGACGCAGATCCTCGCCGACGTCATGACGATGTCGGAGCACAGCGACAAGCCGCTGACGAACATCTCGTTCTGCTACCTCGGCGACGCCCGCAACAACATGGGCGACTCACTGCTGGTCGGTGGCGCCAAGCTCGGCATGGACGTCCGCCTCTGCGCTCCCAAGAAGCTCTGGCCGGATGACGAGCTGGTCGAAACCTCCCGCGGGATCGCCAAGCACACGGGCGCCCGGATCTGCCTCACCGAGACGGTCGACGAAGGCGTCGCCGGCGTCGACTTCCTCTACACGGACGTGTGGGTGTCGATGGGCGAGGACGATTCCGCCTGGGAGGGGCGCATCAAGCTCCTGCGCCCATACCAGGTCAATGCCGATGTCGTCGCCAAGACCGAGAACCCCGCCGTGAAGTTCATGCACTGCCTGCCGGCACTCCACGACCGCGAGACCGAGGTCGGCGCGGAGATGTACGAGCGGTTCGGGCTCGACGGCATGGAAGTCACGAACGACGTGTTCGAGTCTGAGCGGTCGATCGTGTGGGACCAGGCCGAGAACCGCATGCACACGATCAAGGCCATCCTCGTCGCGACGCTCGGCGACTGAGTTTCGAGATGAGAGTGGTGGTCGCCCTCGGCGGGAACGCGCTCCTCCGTCGGGGCGAACCGATGACGGCCGAGCATCAGCGTAAGAACGTCGCGGTCGCCGCGGGCCAGCTGGCGACCGTCGCCAAGCAACACGAGCTGGTCGTCTCGCATGGCAATGGGCCGCAGGTCGGGCTGCTGGCACTCCAGTCGGCGGCGTATACGGCGGTGGAGCCCTATCCGCTCGACGTGCTCGGAGCCGAGACGCAGGGCATGATCGGCTACCTCCTCGAGCAGGAACTCGGCAACCGGCTGCCGTTCGAGGTCCCGATCGTGTCGATCCTCACGATGGTGGAGGTCGACCCGGCCGACCCCGCCTTCGACGATCCGACGAAGTTCGTCGGGCCGGTCTACGACGAGGCGGACGCGCGTCGTGTCGCTGAGGACCACGGCTGGGCGGTGAAGCAGGACGGCTCGCGCTGGCGTCGGGTCGTGCCGTCACCGCGGCCCGTCCGGATCTTCGAGATCCGACCGATGCGTTGGCTTCTCGAGCACGGCGCGATCGTCATCTGTGCGGGAGGGGGCGGTATCCCGACGGTCTACGAGAAGGGCGAGGAGCGGCATCTGCGCGGAGTCGAGGCGGTGGTCGACAAGGATCTCGCGAGCTCGCTGCTCGCATGCGACCTCGACGCTGACCTGTTCGCGCTGGCGACCGACGTCGACGGGGTGTACGCGGATTGGGGGACGCCCAACCAGCGTCGACTGGAGCAGGTCACGCCGGGTGACCTCGAAGGCAGCGAATTCGCGGCAGGCTCCATGGGCCCGAAGGTCGAGGCGGCACGGGATTACGTATCGGTCACCGGGAACCGAGCGGTGATCGGATCGCTCGAGCAGATCGACGGGATGCTCGCCGGAACAGCAGGGACGAGCATCGTCCCGGGAGCGATGGCATGACGACGACGACCGAAGCGACCACCACGAAGCGAGAGACATCGACCGGGCGGGCCGCGCGGCCGCAGTTCTCCGTCGGGTCCGAGGTGGGCAGGCTCCGCAAGGTCATCGTCCATCGACCGGATCTCAGCCTGCAGCGACTCACCCCCGGGAACCACGATGAGCTCCTGTTCGACGACGTCCTCTGGGTCGAGCGAGCGCAACGGGAGCACGACCAGTTCGTCGCGCGGCTCCGTGAACGCGACGTCGAGGTCTTCTACGTCCAGGACCTGCTGGCCCAGGCGCTCGCGGCAGACGACAGGGTCCGGCGGCGCCTGATCGAACTCGTCGCGTCCGAGCACGTCGTCGGGCCAAGCCTCGTCGAGGACGTCGGCACGCTCCTCGAGGCGCTCCCACCGGAGCGACTTGCCGCGCACCTGATCGGCGGCCTGACCGTCGGTGAGTCCGGGCTCGACCTGCGATCGGTCGCCGGGCGGTCGCTCATCGCAGCCGCGATCGAAGAGGAGGGCACGTTCATCCTGCCGCCGCTGCCCAATACGCTCTTCACGCGCGACTCGTCGTGCTGGATCTACGGCGGCGTTTCGATCAACCCGATGTACTGGCCGGCGCGTCGGCGCGAGGCGTACAACATGGCCGCGATCTACCGCGGCCACCCGATGTTCCGCGATGCCGGTTTCGAGTACTGGTATCCGCCGCTCGGGGACGACGACCGGTTCCGCGCGCAGGACTTCGGGCTCGCCTCGCTCGAGGGCGGCGACGTCGAGATCCTCGGCCGGGGAACCGTGCTCATCGGCCTGTCCGAACGGACGACGGCCCGGATGATCGAGTTGATCGCCCGCGCGTTGTTCGAGCGCGAAGGGGCCGAGCGGGTCATCGCGTGCGTCATGACGAAGGACCGCGCTCACATGCACCTGGACACGGTGTTCACCATGCTCGATCGCGACAAGGTCACGGCGTATCCACGTGTGACCGAGGGGATCCGCGCGATCAGCATCCGGCCCGGCGATCGACCCGGAACGCTCGATATACGGCCGGAGCGCGATCTCCTGTCGGCGGTCGCGGATGCCCTGCGCACCAAGCGCCTCCAGGTCGTGGAGACCGGGGGGAACCGCTACCAGCAGGAACGCGAGCAGTGGGACGACGGGAACAACGTCGTCGCCATCGAGCCCGGGGTCGTCATCGCCTACGAGCGCAACACCTACACCATCGCCCGCATGCGCGCGGCCGGCGTCGAGGTCATCGAGATCGAAGGGTTCGAGCTCGGCAAGGGCCGCGGCGGCGGCCACTGCATGACGTGTCCGATCCTCCGGGACGGGATCTGAGGGTCGCCATGGGCAGCCTCGGACGCTCGCTTCTCGCGTTGGTGGTCGTCGCGGCCATCGTCGGCCTGATCGGACTCGCCCGTGGTGAGCCGGGTCACGGCGAACCGGACCCGCCACCGGCCGCGGCTGCCGGGGCGTTCCCGGGCTGACCACGAGCGGATGGGCGGGAGGCGTGCATGACGGACGGTAGAGTCCCCGACCGCCTCGATGCGCATCCGCGAGCGCCCAGCCTGCTCGATGCCCTCGTGCCGGTCGTCGCCCTGATCCTGCTGATCGGGCTCACGATCGCGACGTTCGGTGTGGACGCGACAGCAGGGCCGCTCCAGGTAGCGCTCCTGCTCAGTGCCACGGTCGCGGGGTTGGTCGCGTTCAAGAACGGCTATAGCGCTGCGTACATTCGCGACGCCGCGATCGGCGGGGTGTCCTCCGGGATGGGCGCGCTGTTCATCCTCCTGGCGGTCGGCGCGCTCATCGGCACATGGAACATGGCGGGCACCATCCCGACGATCGTCTACTACGGGATCGGCCTGCTCAACGCGACGTGGTTCTATGCGGCCACGGCGATCGTGTGTGCCCTCGTCGGCATGGCGATCGGGAGCTCGTGGACGACCGCAGCGACCGTCGGGGTGGCGCTCGTCGGGATGGCGCCGCTCCTCGGCGCCTCCCCGGTCATCGCAGCTGGGGCGGTCATCTCGGGTGCCTATTTCGGCGACAAGATGACCCCCATCTCCGAGACGACGATCCTCGTGCCCTCCCTCGTCGGCGGAGTAACGACCAACCAGCACATCGCGGCGATGGTCTGGACATCCGGGGTCGCGATCGTGATCGCGATCGTCCTGTTCGCAGTCCTTGGTCTCGCCCTTCCACCTGGGGTCGTCCCGATCGATCCGGCCGATGCCCAGGCTGTCGTGGCCAGCCAGTTCTCGATCACGCCCATCAACCTGCTCCCGCTCGCGGTCCTCGTCGTGTTGTCGATCCGCCAGGTGCCGCCGTTCCTGGCGATCCTCAGCTGTGCCCTTCTCGGCGGTCTGCTCGCACTCGTCACGCAGCCGGCGATCGTCGCGGCGTTCGTGGACAAGCCCGACGCCGGCCAGGTCGGTGTTGCGGCCACCGCCATCCTCGCGGCCATGGCGACCGGGTTCGTGTCGTCCACAGGCAACGAGAACATCGACGCGCTGTTCTCCGGGGGCGGCATGGACTCGATGCTCACGACCGTCTGGCTCGTGCTCGCCGCCCTGTCATTCGGCGCGATCATGGAGCACGCCGGTTTCCTCGAACGGCTCATCCGTCCCGTGATCGCGCGGGCGCGTACGACGGGCAGTCTGTTCGCCGCGGTCATCTTCACGTCGATCGGTCTCAACGTCGTCGCCGGGGACCAGTACGTCGCCGACGTCCTGCCGAGCCGTGTCTATCGGGATGAGTTCGCGCGACGGGGCATCGCGCCCCGGATGCTGTCGCGCGCCGTCGAGGACGCCGGGACCGTGACGTCCCCGTTGGTTCCGTGGAACACCTGCGGGGCATACATGAGTGGCGTCCTCGGGATCGCCACCGGCGAGTACTTCATCTACTGCTTCTTCAACCTCCTGAGCCCGGTGATCTCGCTGATCTACGGGTTCACGGGTTTTCGGATCGAGCACATACGCCCAACGGCCGGGACCCCAGGTCAGGCCTCCGGCCCGGCTCAGCGACCGATCGCGACGGAAGGAGGTCCCGTATGACCGCCACTGCGACTGCGGCGCAGCAGCCCGCGGAGCGACCCGCGGTGGGGCGCCACTTCAGCCTGCCCTCGGCCTACACCATCTTGTTCATCCTGATCATCCTCGCCGCCGTCGCGACGTGGGTCATCCCCGCCGGAGCGTACGAGCTCGATGCGGACGGGCAGCCGATCCCGGGGACCTACGCCAGGGTCGACCCGAACCCACAACGGATCGTCGTCGACTCGCTGATGGCGCCGATCAACGGGCTGTACGGCATCAGTGCCGAGGACGGTAGCGTCAGCATCTGGAACGCCGGCGAGCTGTTCGGCGCCATCGACGTCGCCCTGTTCATCCTCGTCATCGGCGGGTTCCTCGGGGTGACGATGAGGACCGGCGCGATCCAGACCGGGATCGCGCGCGTCGTCCGGCGCCTCAAGGGCCGCGAGTCCTGGATGATCCCGATCCTCATGGCCGTCTTTGCCCTCGGCGGCACGACCTTCGGGATGGCCGAAGAGAGCCTCGCGTTCTATGCCTTGATCATCACCGTCATGATCGCGGCCGGTTACGACCGGCTCGTCGGTGCCTCGATCCTCCTGCTCGGTTGTGGCGTCGGCGTTCTGGCGTCCACGATCAACCCCTTCGCGACGGGGATCGCATCGGGCTTCGCCGGGACCTCGATCAGTGAGGGGATCGTCGGTCGGCTGGTGCTCCTCGTCGTCGGCACGACGCTGGCGATCGTGTTCGTCATGCGCTACGCGCGTCGAGTGAAGGCCGACCCGGCCCGGTCGCTGGTCGCCGCCCCGACCAGCGATGGCGAGGCTGCGCCAGAGCCTGTGATCGAGCTGCAGGATGCGCAGCTCAGCGGATCGCAGAAGGCCGTGTTGGCGCTGTTCTTCCTGGCCTTCGTGACGATGATCTACGGGGTCATCCCGTGGGAGGACCTGGGCGTCGCGGTCCCGACTCTGTGGTGGTGGTTCCCGGAGATGACCGCCTCGTTCCTGCTGTTCGCGATCCTCATCGGCATCGTCGGGCGCATGGGCGAGGGTGGCTTCACCTCGACCTTCGTCGACGGCGCACGGGACCTGCTCGGTGTCGCGCTCATCATCGGGATCGCCCGGGGCATCACCGTGATCATGAGTAACGGGTTGATCACCGACACGGTCCTCAACTGGGCGGAGCAGGCGGTCAGCACGCTCGGCGGCGCCGCGTTCGTGAACCTGATGTACGTCCTATTCCTGCCGCTCTCGTTCCTCATCCCGTCCTCATCCGGGCTGGCCACGGTGGCGATGCCGATCATGGCCCCGCTCGCGAACTTCGCCGATGTCCCGCCGGAGCTCGTCGTGACCGCGTATCAGGCGGCCAACGGGCTCGTGAACCTCGTCACCCCCACATCCGCCGTCGTGATGGGTGGCCTCGCGATCGCGAAGGTCGGCTACGGCACATGGCTGCGTTTCGTCTGGCCACTGCTTGTCCTTCTGGCGTTGCTGACGGTCGTCGTCCTGACGGCGGGTTTCCTCTTGTGAACGCACGAACCACGAGGTGAGCACCATGGCGACCACGACGGCTCAAGCCACGATCCCTCCCACGACGAGCGAGGCTCCCGCCCCGGCGTGGCACACCCTCACGCCAGCCGACGCGCTCGCGGCGCAGGACGTCGTCGCGAAGAACGGTCTCGCGGGGGACGAGGTGGAGCGACGCCGCCAGCGATTCGGGCGGAACGAGTTCGCCCGGGCGGAGAAGGAGCCTGGCTGGCGCACGTTCCTCCGCCAATACAGCGACCTCATGCAGCTCGTCCTGGTGGGTGCGGCACTCGTGAGCTTCTTCATCGTCCGCGAAGGCGGGACGGCCCTGCTCCTGCTTGGTCTGACGGTGCTCAACGCCGCGCTCGGTCTCAACCAGGAGGGCAAGGCCGAAGCGAGCGTCGCGGCGCTCCAGAAGATGATGATCGTGCAGTCGCGCGTGCGGCGCGAGGGCAACCTCGAGGTCGTCCCTGCCGAGGACCTGGTCCCCGGCGACATCGTGGCGCTCGAGGCTGGCGACCGGGTACCCGCCGACGGCCGCATCCTGCACGCCGCGACGCTCGAGATCGATGAGTCGGCCCTGACCGGCGAGAGCGCCCCGGTTCCCAAGCAGACCGAGGCGGTCCCCGATCCGGACACCCCGCTCGGCGACCGTGTCGATATGGGCTACATGAACACGAACGTGACGCGTGGTTCCGGCGAGATCGTGGTGACCGGCACCGGGATGGGAACCGAGGTCGGTCACATCTCCGGCCTGCTGCAGGAGACCGCGCTCGAGGCGACCCCGCTCACCAAGCAGCTGGACAAGCTCACCCGCCAGATCATCGTCATCGCCGGGCTCGCCCTCGCCGCGTCGATGGCGATCGGCTACGCGCGCGGTCAGCCCGTCGACCTCCTGTTCGTCACGGCGGTCTCGTTCGCGGTGGCCGCGATCCCCACCGGGCTGCCGGCCGTGGTCACCTCCCTGCTCGCGATCGGGACGACGCAGCTCGCAAAAGCGGGCGCCATCGTCAAGCGCCTCCGATCGGTCGAGACGCTCGGGTCGACGTCTGCCATCAACTCCGACAAGACCGGAACGCTGACCCTCAACCAGATGACCGCCGTCGAGCTGGTCATCCCGGGTCGGCATTACACCGTGGCCGGTGAGGGGTACTCCCCGGTCGGTGCGATCACCCGCATCGACGGGGCGCCCGAGACCGACCTGACCCCGTACCTGCTCCCGATGGCGCTGTGCGCCGACGCCGAGATCCGCGACGGCGGCCTGGTCGGCGATCCCACCGAGGGCGCGCTGGTGGTCCTCGCCGCCAAAGGCGGGCTGGACCCCGGTCCCACGCGCGAGACCTATCCACGCATTGCCGACCTCCCGTTCGACGCCGCCTACAAGCTGATGGCGACGTTCCATCGGATGACGGACGATGGCGGACGGGACGTCATTCGTGCGTTCGTCAAGGGCGCACCAGATCAGCTGCTGGCCCGCGCATCGACGGCACTCGACGCCCACGGCGGGACGCAACCGGCCTCCACGGTCGAGGAGCGGTTCCTGGCTGAGAACAGCCGGATGGCGGGCAGGGGCCTGCGCGTGATGGCCGTCGCGCGCCGCGACTTCGATCCGGGCACCTTCGATCCAGATGGCGACCTGCTGCCCCTGATGGCCGACCTGACGCTGCTCGCGCTCGTCGGGATCGTGGATCCGCCGCGCCCGGAGGCGCGGGCTGCGATCGCGAAGGCCCACGATGCTGGGATCCAGGTTCGGATGATCACCGGCGATCATGCCGTCACGGCGGGCGCGATCGCCAAGGATCTCGGGATCGAGGGCGACGCGATCACCGGGGCGGAATTCGCCGACCTCAGCGACGAGGAAGCGAGCCGACGACTCGATCGGATCGGCGTCATCGCCCGGGTCGCACCCGAGGACAAGGTCCGGCTCGTCGACCTCTTGAAGCAGCAGGGCCGGATCGTCGCGATGACGGGTGACGGCGTCAATGACGCCCCGGCGCTCAAGAAGGCCGACATCGGCGTGGCGATGGGCATCACCGGCACCGAGGTCTCGAAGGAGGCCGCCGTGATGATCCTCACCGACGACAACTTTGCGACCATCGTCAGCGCCGTCGAGCGCGGTCGCGCGCTCTACGACAACCTCGTCAAGTACGTCCGCTACCAGATGGGCTGCCTGTTCGGCTTCATCTGGACCTTCCTGGGCGCGGCCATCTTCAACATCCTCGGCGGCGTCCCGTTCGTGCCCCAGCAGACGCTCTGGGTGAACTTCACGACCCAGGTGTTCCAGTCGATCGGGTTGGGGCTCGGTGCGGCGACCCCCGGGTTGATGAACAGGCCACCGCGCGACCCGACTGCGCCGGTCATGCCGGTTCGCCTTGCGATCCGGCTCGCTATTCTCGGCGCCGTCATGGGGGTCGGCACGCTCGGCGTGATCCAGTACGCGGTGGGCCAGTACGGCCGACGAGACGCTCGCCCGGACGATGGGTATCGCCACGTTCTCGCTCTTCAACCTGTTCTACGGACTCACCTGCAATGACGAGCTCGAGAGCGCGTTCAGTCGGTCGTTGCTGGCCAACACCAAGCTCCTTCAGATGACCGGCTTCTCCGCCCTCGCGATCGTCCTGGCCAGCGAGCTCGACCTGCTCAATCGGTTCCTCAATACGACCCACCTGTCGGTCGAGCAGTGGGTGATCTGCATCGCGGTCGGTAGCGCGATCGTGTGGATCACAGAGCTCGAGAAGTTCTTCCGTCGACGGGGATCCGCCGCGCCGGCCAGGCTCGGGGCTCGCCCGATGCAGCCGGCGGTCCAGCAGCACGCGCGGTAGCCGCCCAGCCCATGACGATGAACGGCAGCACTCCCAGGTCATCGCGGCCCAGCCGGTCGGGGGATCGGCAGGACACGCTCGTCGAGCTACGCGTGGGTGACATCCCACTGGCGATGGTCAGGCCGCCGGCGATCGCAGTCGCTCAGCGGTCCGATCCGGTGCTCGCGGAGAGCCACGCGACCATCCGCCGTGACGCACCTGCGATCTACGGCGGGTTGCTCGTGACAGCGCTCATCGCCGTCCAGTGGCGATCGGACGCGATCGCCGAGCGGGTGGCACTGTCCATCCTCGTGGCCGTGTTCGTCTTCTGGCTGACGCATGTGTGGGCCGAGGTCGTCGACCACCGTGTGAACGGTCCCGTATCGCGCCACGTCATCGCACGGCTCGCGGGGGCGGAGGCACCGATGCTCACCGCGGCCGTACCGCCCACCGCGACACTCGCGCTCGCTCGCTTGGTCGGGGTGCCGGTCGATCAGGCGATCTCGCTCGCGCTAGTCGTGAGCATCGCCCAGCTGTTCCTGTGGGGCCTCTCCATCGGGCGTGCGCTGGACCGAGGGTGGGGCATTGCGCTCATCGCCGCCGCGATCGAAGGCGCATTCGGGATGCTCCTCGTGGCACTCAAGGTCGTCGTCGTCCACTGAGCTCGCAGGCGTCGCACGGAGGTTGACGTGGCTACCACTACCGCATCGGTCACGGGCGCAGCCGCGGTCCGATCGCCGGCGATGCTTCGTCCGCTCATCCTTGCGCAGTTCCTGTGCAGCTATGCCGCTTCCAGCCTCAATGTCGCGATCAGCGACATCGCCGGGGAGCTGGGGACGACCGTTGGTGGCGTCCAGACGAGCATCACCGTGTTCACCCTGACGATGGCGGCGTTGATGATCCCCGGGAGCAAGGTGACCGACATCTTGGGTCGCAAGCGATGCTTCATGATCGGACTCGCCGTCTACGGAGCCGGGGCACTCATCGCGGCGGCCTCGCCCGGCCTGGGCTTCCTGGTCCTCGGCTACTCGCTCCTCCAGGGGATCGGTACCGCTCTGCTCATCCCCCCGGTCTACATCCTCGCCACCGTCTTCTACACCGACGTGGCGTCACGCGCGCGCGCCTTCGGGGCGATCAGTGCGGCGGGCGGCATCGGCGCTGCCGCCGGCCCGCTCATCGGCGGCTTGATCACGACGTCCACCAGCTGGCGGCTGTCGTTCGTGCTCCAGGCGGCACTGGTCGCGGTGATCGTCCTCCTCGCGCGGCGGCTCGAAGATCCGCGGCCGCAGGTTGCGACGCCACCCCGCTTCGACGTGACCGGTGCCGTGCTCTCGGCGGCCGGCTTGTTCTTCATCGTCGTCGGGATCCTCCAGACCGGCACATATGGATGGCTCACGGCCCAGCAGGATTTCGCGATCGCCGGAACCGTCGTCATCCCCGCTGGCGGTATCTCGCCGCTGTGGCTGTTCGAGGCCATCGGGCTGGTGCTCTTGGTCGCTTTCTTCCGACACATCCGGTCGGTCGAGCGACGCGGCGGTGAGCCCCTCTTGCACACCCGAATGCTCCAGAACCGCATCGCGAACCTCGGCCTGCTCACGCAGCACCTGCAGTGGCTGATCCTTCTCGGTCTGTCGTTCGTGGTGTCGGTCTACCTTCAGACGGTTCGCGGCTACAACGCGGTCGAGACCGGTCTCATCCTCACGCCCGCGACGATCGGCATCCTCGTGGCATCGATGGCCGCCGAACGGATGGCACGACGACGCGCCCAATCCGCCGTCATCCGCGGCGGCTTCCTGCTCACGACCGTCGGGATCCTGCTCCTGCTCGCCTTCGTGGACGTTTCGTCCAACGTGCTCACGTTCGTCCCTGGTCTGCTGGCGGTCGGACTTGGGGTCGGGGCGATGCTCACCGCATCGGTCAACGTGGTCCAATCGAGTTTCGGGGAGGCGGACCAGGGCGAGATCTCCGGGCTGTCGCGAAGCGCATCCAACCTGGGGTCGTCACTCGGCGTGGCGCTCGCCGGCAGCGCGCTCGTGTCGCCGCTCGTGACGGGCAACGAAGGCTATGCCCTCGCCCTGACGGTGCTGGCGTTCTTCGCGATCATCGGCCTCGTCGCCGCGTGGCTGGGTCCTCGCGGCCTGCGCGAGAGCGCCGTGCCGCCCAGCGGGACCGCGACACAGGGGGCCTGATCGTCCAGGCAGTCAGGACGGCCGGACTTCCTGACGCACCTCGCGCGCTCGGACCAGGTGTCGATAGGCGACCAGCAGGTCGTCTGCGGCGGACGCGATGACCGATCGCTCCAGGCCGGGTGGCGAGGCGGCGACGAGTCGCTCGGCGCGCACGCAAACGCTCGCGACATCCGCCATCAAGTCGTCGAGAGCCCGCGAACTGCGCGCGACCGGTCGAGCCTCGTCCGGCTCCATCGGAGGGCGGCTGGCCCGCTGGGATGCGCCATGCTCCGCACCGGCGCGAGTCACCGCTCGGCGCCACTTGACAGGGCGGCCGTATCCCTGGCCACGACTGGTGGGCGGTACGGTAGTGCCTCCTCGACGGATCGCATCGCTACCCGAGCCTCGGTCATCACGCGGGTAGCCCCAACCGATCTGCGCGATCGCTCGTCCGTCGAGCTTTGAGGAGCAGTCAGGAGGCGATACGAGGACCGCAGGCGCAGGGCCTCCCAGGCGACTCGCTCGCGGTAGGCCGATCCCTCCGGTAGCGAATCGAGGAGACGTTCGGCGTGACGCCACTCGGCCAGGACAGCGTGCACTGTTTGATCCATCGGGATCACCCCTCTCAGCGTGCCGTGCCGGACGTCGGCTGCAGGACCATGTCGGAACACAAGCTTTGCGGAGACCACCCAGGACACAAGGGGGCGGCCACGCGACCAGCATTCGTGACGACCGCACATACGACGGGCGATCAGGTCACATCGCGGCGGGCTGGCGGGTCAAGGACATAGACCATGCGACCGTCAGGAACGTGACACACATGAACGACCAGGACTGGCTCGCCGAGCGCTTCGAGGCAAACCGCTCCCACCTGCGCGGTGTCGCCTATCGCATGCTCGGCTCCTTGCCCGAGGCGGATGACGCCGTCCAGGAAGCCTGGGTCCGCCTCAGCCGCGCCGACACGAGCGACGTCGAGAACCTGCGGGCCTGGTTGACGACAGTCGTCGGACGGGTAGCCCTCAACATGCTGCGATCGCGCAAGACGCGCCGGGAAACGTCCTGGGAGACGCACCTCCCGGATCCCATCGTGAGCCCGGCTGAGGGGACCGATCCTGAGCAGGAAGCCTTGCTGGGCGATTCGGTCGGGCTCGCGTTGCTCGTCGTCCTCGACTCCCTGACACCCGCCGAGCGGGTCGCATTCGTGCTCCACGACGTCTTCGCCGTGCCGTTCGACGAGGTCGCACCCATCGTCGGCCGAACGCCCACCGCCACGCGGCAGCTCGCGAGCCGCGCCCGCCGGCGCGTGCGAGGTGCTCCTGTGCCCGATGTCGATCTCGACGGCCAGTGGGCGGTGGTCGACGCCTTCCTCGCCGCGTCGCGTGCCGGCGACTTCGAGCGCCTGCTGTCCGTCCTCGATCCGGACGTCGTGCTGCGCTCCGACGGCGGGGCGACGCGTCCGGAGCTCGTGACCCTGATCCGCGGCGCGCAGGCGGTGGCCGAGGGGGCGATGACCTTCCGGCGATTTGCAGAGACCGCGACTCGCGTCCTCGTGAACGGGATCCCCGGCGGCGTCGCCTGGTCGCCCGACGGGAGTCCATTCGCGCTCGTGGCCATCACGGTCAGGGGCGGGAGGATCGTCGCGATCGACATCCTTGCCGATCCGGACCGGCTCGGCCAGATGGATCTCACCGAGGACGCAACGAAGGAGTTCCGCACATGAGCGCTCGAGCTGACAACGCAGCCGCCGACCCGGTCCGGCGCGCCCCGCGCCACGTCAGGTTCTTCAGCGCGATCCTGCAGGTCCTGATGGCTGCCGGCATCCCACTGGGCTACAACCGGCTCGTCACCATCCCCGGCCGCAAGAGCGGCGTACCTCGGATCACGCCGTTGGCGGTCATCAACATCAAGGGCAGGCGCTGGGTGTGGGCGCCGTGGGGCGAGGTCAATTGGGTGCGCAACCTGCGCGCGGCCGGCCGGGCGTCGATCAAGGAGCGCGGCGGGAACGTGGAGGTCGTTGCGACCGAGCTGACGTCGTCGGAGCGGGTCGGCTTCTTTCGCGACTCCCTCGGCCCGCTCGCTCGGAGCATCCCGTTCGGAGTCTGGTTGGTCCGCATCGTCGATGGGGTCGATCTCGCCGATCCGGTCGCAGCGGCCGAGGGCCGAGTCGTCTTCGAACTCCAGCCACAGCCCGAGGATTGACGACCTCGCGCCGCGACGCCGGCACGCGCTGACTCCGTCAACAGGACCCTCGGGCAGGGCTTGACATGCAAGTCGTTGCTTGCCTATGCTCTTGTGGTGGGCGGTGACGAGGTCTTCAAAGCGCTCGCCGAGCCCACACGCAGAACGATCCTTGACGAGCTGGCCGATCGCGACGACCAGACGCTCTTCGAGATCTGCTCGCGGTTGATCACCAAGCATGGCCTGGGGTCGACCCGCCAGGCCATCTCCCAACACCTCGACGTGCTCGAGTCGGCCGGCCTGATCAGGACCAGGCGTGAGGGCCGCTACAAATTCCACTCGATCGAACGCGAGCCACTGCGGCACCTCGCCGACCGGTGGCTCGACGGAAAGGAGCGATGACGTGCGTATCACGACCGCCAGCGTCCTGGTGGACGACCAGGAGAAGGCGCTCCGCTTCTACACCGAGAAGCTGGGTTTCCAGAAGAAGACCGACATCCCGACCGGCGAGCACCGCTGGCTGACGGTCGTCTCGCCCGAGCTGCCCGACGGCGTCGAGCTGCTGCTCGAGCCCGACGATCACCCGGCCGCCCGACCCTTCAAGGAGGCCCTCGTCGCGGACGGCATCCCATACACATCGTTCAGCGTCGCCGACGCCCGCCAGGAGTACGAGCGCCTCAAGGCCGCAGGCGTGCGGTTCACGCAGGAGCCGGCCGAGATGGGGCCGGTCGTCACGGCGGTCCTCGATGACACGTGCGGCAATCTGATCCAGATCGCGAGCATGCCTGCGGGTTGACCAAATGATCCTCCCCAAGGTCCGCGATCCCAGGTTCATCACCGTCCGTCGGGGCGGCAGCCTCCAGGACGACGATCACCACCTGCTCGCCGTGTGGGCGGCCGACTGCGCGCAGCACGTGCTGCACCACTTCGAGCAAGCGCGGCCGGGGGACGACCGCCCGCGGCGGGCGATCGACCTTGGGCGCGCCTGGGCGCGGGGTGAGATCACGATGAAGCAGGCCCACGACTTCGCATTCGTCGCGAATGCGGCCGCCAGGGAAGTGACCGGCGCTGCGCGCGAAGCGGCGCATGCCGCCGGCCAGGCCGTGGCGGTGGCGCACGTGGCAGCCCACGAATTGGGCGCGGCGGCCTACGCGATCAGGGCCGTCCGCGCGGCGTCTCCCGAAGGCGAGCGTGTCGACGCCGGACGCCTGGAGAGCCAGTGGCAGCGCGCCCAGCTTCCCAACGAGATCCGAGAACTCGTGCTCGACGACCAGCGGCTGCGGAACGAGCTGTGCTGGTTCGTCTTCGATTGCTGAGCGGCTCGATCATGAACGCGAGCGCGACGCCCGCTTCGCCACCCCGGCGGGCCGTCCACGAGCTGTCGTCATGGCGCGGTTAGTTGACTCGGCGCGTCCGTCAGTTAGCTGAGGTTGACCACATGGACGTTGCGCGCCCACCGCCCCCTCACCCCCTTGTTCTTGTCAAATGCTCGTCACGCGAGCATTGGGCAACGATCGCGGGGCGTCAGGGACCTCGCGGGCTGGATAGTTATGCACGCTCAGCTGAACAGCTGCACGGCTCCATCCGATCCGACGCATAACGATGCGCGGAGTGGCGCAAGACCCTGCCGAGTGCTCACCACACGAGCATTTGACAGAAATCTGCAGGTGTTCGCGGCGGCGTACTGCTCATCGCAGGTGACGCGTCCGCGTGGTGAGCGTCAGGACGATGGCCGAGGCGATGAGCAGCCCGCCGCTGATGGCCAGCGTGAACGGGGCGCCGAGACTCGCCGCTACCGCACCCAGGCCAAGGTGCCCCAACGGCCCGAAGCCGATACCGAAGAACCAGATGCCCATCGCCGCACCTCGCTCCTCGTCATCGACATTGCCCTGAACCAGCGTCTGACCCAATGTGTCCAGCGCGGCCATCGAGCCGCCGACGACGAAGAGGATGAGGATCGATACCGCGAACACCGAGCTGGCGGCGAAGGCGATGAGCGCCGCGCCGAACGCGGCCGTCACCGTTAGCAGGAGCGCACCGTCCCGAGACCGCATGCTGCCGGCGAGTAAGAAACCGCCGATGATGCCGCCGATCGAGCGCGCAGCGGACATGGTGCCGAGGCCTGACGCGTCGCTGTGGAGCACGTCGCGAGCGAAGGCCGGGAACAGCGTGAGGCTGGCGAAGCCGAGGACCTCCCCGAGGATCGTGACCAGCGTGACGAGTGCGACCGGTCGGTTGCGCAGCAGCAGGGTCATCGAGCGTCGGGGGTCGATGGTCGAAGGCCCGCGCACCGCCTGGGTCCCACCACGGCGGCCCAGGACCAGGAAGGCCGCCGCGACCAGCGCCCCGGCCGCCGCGAGCACGAACGCCGCCGTAGGACCGGCGCGGTCGAGGACGACGCCCCCGAGGACGGCGCCGACCGCCCCGAAGAGCATCGAGCCGAGGTTCGACAGGGCGAGCGCATTCGTCGAGCGCGTCGGTCCGGCGAGATCGACGACGTACGCCTGGCTGAGCGTGCCGCGCATCGTGTCCACGATGCCGAGCACCACGCTCGCGGCCAGGATCTCGACCAGCACAAGCTGCCCGGCGCCGGCACGCAGCGCCAGCACCCCCAGCGCGAGGGAGCCGACGATGTGGACGAGGACCAGCGTGCGGCGTCGATCGAGCCTGTCGGCGGCCGCGCCGATGGGGATCCCGAGCACGAGCGACGGGAGCAGTCGGGCGGCGTACGCCGCGCCGACAGCGAATGACGAGTCGGAGATCTGGAGGGCGATCCAGCCGATCGCAACCATGCTCGCCGACCAGCCCAGCACGCTCGCGGCGTAGCTCGCCCATGCGATCGGATACCCCGGCACCGCGAATGCCGCGAGCGTGGCACCGATCCGGGAGCGCGGCCGGGACGGCCCGCCGGGGGGTGCGACGTCTGTCACGACGCAGCCTCCCTAGGTCGGTGCGACGCGTGTGGCGGGCGCCCCCACGCTGTCATCCATCCTCCTGCCTGCGACGATGTCGGGACACGTTGCTGTGAGGTTCGCCACCCGGAGGCCGCAATCGCATGGGATTGAAGTTCGATGACGGCTGGACGATCCCGTTCGACAGTCCGCACTACCCGCCGCTGCCGGCACGATACCGTCACGTCCGGTCGCAGATCGTGCCGTTCCACGCGGACCCGGCGGCGGTCGCCAGGCTGCTCCCGGAGCCGCTCGTCGCCGATCCCGAGGGTCGCTGTGTCGCGATCGGACTGCGCGTGCCGTGGACCTCCGCGTACGGCACCTTCAACGAGGCGGTCGTCGAGCTCGCATGCACGCTCGAGGGGCGGCCCGGCTGGTACTGCTCCCACGTCCTCCACGACGGCCCGCGCGGGATAGCCGCGGGTCGCGAGGTCTACGGGACGCCGAAGGTCTTCTGTGCGCTCGAGGTGATCGTTGACGGTTCGATGATGGAGACGCGTGCAAGCATTGATGGTCACCACGTTATGACCGTCACGAGCACGACGTCCGATGCGATCGAGCCGAGCGAGCTGCCCGACCTGCGACCGTCGTGGCGGCTGAAGATCATCCCGCGGGCTGATGGGCCGGGTCCGGCCCTGAAGCAGCTCATCGACGCCAGCGACGTGTCGACTGAGGTCGTGGTCCACGAGGCACTGCGCGGCACCGGCACGGTCCGATTCGAAGCGGCTCCGCTGCTGGACCTCTCGTCGCTCGGACCGCTTCGGTCGGACGAGGCATTCGCCGTCGAGGAGAGCTTCCTCGAGGGCTTTGCACGGATCGAGCTCGACTACGTCGCCCGATGACCCGCACTCCGACGAGCCGGGCCAGCTTTCTGGGCCCGCTGTCAGTCCGGCGTGATCCGGAGGCGGTGCGTGAGGACCCGCCCCTGGCCGTCGACTACGCACCAATGCGTGGCCAGGATGTCGCCGCTGCGCGATCGAAGCAGGGAGCCCTGCCCGAACTTGATCGCGCGCGCGAACTCGAAGAACGTCTGCCCGTCGTGCGTCTGGTGTGGCATCGAGCCGCCCCAGATCACGCGTTCCGCGACCGGCGTCCATCGATCCCGCGTGAAGTCGATGACACGGACGACCAGGCCGACTTCGGCGCCGCGGTGGCAGTGGATGCTCAGGAGCCGCTCGCCGCCGAGGTAGAGGAGGTTCGCCGACTCGGCCCGGTGACCCGTGTCGATGGGCGCCGTCCACGTGTGCCCGTCGTCATGCGACACCGTCACCTGATTCGGCAGGTATCGCCCCGCACCGATGTCGAACGCCCAGCAGACCGCCACCAGTCGGCCGGGCTGCATCTCGCAGACGTGCGACTCATAGGCGGCGACCGAGTGCTGCGGCGTGTCGAAGTAGCGGACGCTGTCGTTCCAGGTCTGCCCGCCATCCGTGCTCCGAAGGAGCGGCCCGAACTGGCCGCTCGGGTTCGTGCCGTCGGGCAACTTGAACAGACCCGCCGTCGCGACGATGTCGCCGGAGGCGAGCTGGACCGAGCGCGACGGGATCTCGAGCAGCTCTGGGGTGCGCCGCGGGATGATGCGCGCCGCGCTCCACGACCGGCCGTCGTCGTCCGAGGATGCGACGATGTCGTCACCGGGCAGCGCGCCGTCGGTCTCCTGGATCGCGATCGTCTGCTCCGGATCATCGCGATGGAACCGGTACCCCAAAGCGATCAGGGAGCCGTCGCTGAGCACCTGTGGCTTGAGGAAGTCGCTCGTCCGACGCTCGTCGCGCGACTTGTCGAGCAGCGGACCCTGCAGGTTCCAGGTCCGACCGTCGTCCGTCGAGCGGGTGACATAGGTGGTGAGGTCGACGGATTCGAACGCCTCGCCGATCACCAGCAGTGCGAGTAGCTCGTCGGAGCCGAGCTGCACCAGACCCGGGAAGAACCCGTGCCGGCTGCGCAGCATCGGCTGCGGATTCTCATAGACGACGTGGTGATCCAGCAGCTCGATCACGGAGGGAGACTGTGACACGGATGGGGCAACCGGAGTGCGGCGGATGAGCGACGCTGGATTCTCGATCCTGTCGGCTGCGCGGCTTCTCGACGGTGGGGGCGGACCGGGCGTTGAGGACGCTGCCGTCCTGATCGAGGGCTCGACGATCCGGGCGATCGGCCGGCGGTCGGAGATCCGCGCTCCCGACGGCGCGCCGGTGACGGTCCGTGACTACCAAGGCGCGACGATCCTGCCCGGGCTGGTCGACGGCCATACACACCTGGTGGGCATCGGGGACGGCACCCGGGGCGACGACGTCGCCGCGCAAGGTGACGATCTTCTGCTGGTCCGCGCGGTGACCAATGCGTGCGCGATGCTCCACTCCGGCGTGACGACGATCCGTGAGAACGGCTCGATGGGCGGCATCGCCTTCTCCGTCCGCGAGGCGATCCGCCGCGGCATCACCGAGGGCCCTCGAATGGTCGTGTCCGGCCGTGCGATCACGATCACGGGCGGGCATCTGCACTACTTCGGCGGCGAGGCCGACGGCACGGACGGCGTCCGCGTCGCGGTGCGCCGGCTGGTCAAAGAGGGAGCGGACTTCATCAAGGTGATGTCATCTGGGGGCAGCACCCGGACGTCGCACCCGTATCTTCCCGCCTTCACGCCCACTGAGCTCGCGGCGCTGATCGACGAGGCCCACCGGCACGAGCGCTTGACCGCGGCTCATGCCATCCCGAACGCGGCGATCGAGGCCGTGCTCGAGGCGGGCATCGACATGGTCATCCACTGCTCCATGACGGACGCCGACGGGACGTACCGCTATCGGCCGGACCTCGCGGACCGGATCGCAGCGGCTGGGGTGTGGGTCAATCCGACGATGCACGATATCCGGGCGTGGCTCTGGCACTACCGCGACGAGCGAGCGGCCGGGCGCCCACTCCTCACGGCGGACGTGGCGAACGAGGGCCAGCTGCGGCGGCTCTACGACGAGAAGGTCGATACGGTCCGGCGACTGCACGCCGCCGGTGTCCGCCTGATGGCCGGGTCGGATTCCGCATGGGGGCGGTTCCGGGCCGGCCGCGGCTGGCTGGAAGTCGACGCGCTCACCGACGCCGGCCTGAGCACCGCGGAAGCCCTGGTGGCCGGCACGTCCGCGTCGGCGGCCGCGATCGGGGTGGCCGAAGTGGCCGGCTGTATCGCGCCCGGCAGACCGGCAGACCTCCTGGTCGTCCGTGGTGACCCCATCGAGGATCTCGGCGTCCTCGGTGCGCCGATCGACGTCTACCTGGCTGGGCGCCGGATCCCGCGTGTCACTGACGAAGCGTCGCCGTGAGGGTCGGACTGCTGCTCCCGCAGGGCTACTTCAACGAGTTCGAGGGTTGGACGCCGGGGGCTGCCTGGGCCCGGACCCTGGAGATCGCCCGGCTCGGTGAACGACTTGGGTTCGACTCGCTCTGGACGGGCGAGCACGTGCTCGCCAAGTGGGATCCCGAGGGGCCGATCTTCGACTGCGTGACGATTCACACGGCTGTCGCCGCGCTCGTGCCGCGCGTGGACATCGGCTTCTGCGTGATCAACTCGACGTTCCGCAACCCGGCGATGACGGCGAAGATGGCTGCCACCCTCGACGCCATCAGCGGCGGCCGTCTCGTGCTGGGTCTCGGCGCCGGCTTCAAGGACAACGAGGCGCGCGCGTTCGGACAGCCGTACCCAGAGCTCAAGGAGCGACTGGCGATCCTCTCAGAGCACTTCGAGATCGTCAGCCGGATGACCCGGCGCGACGAGCAGCCGTTCACATTTTCCGGCACGCACGCGCACGTCGAGGACGTCACGAACGCCCCACGAACCGGCGGCGGTGACCACGTCCGGTTGCTGGTCGCGGGGCACGGTCGGAACGTGACGTTCCGGCTCGCCGCGCGCTACGGCGATGAGGTCAACATCGATGCGGCCGTCGACGAGATGGCCGACGCCATCGCGGCCGTGCGCGGCCGCTGCGAGGAGATCGGGAGGGACCCCTCGACGTTGACGATGGCGACCGGCACCAACCCTGCGTGGCCCTACCCGGGACTGCGCGTCACGGGTCGCCAGCGGATGATGCGCCAAGAGGACCTGCCGGCGATCATGTCGTACGACTTCAGCGCGCTGCTTCCCCGCGCGGACGAGCTCCGGCGCTGGATCGACCTCGGCTTCGATCGAGTGATCTGCGGCGTGCCTGGGCTCGTCGACACCGATGAGGGCCTCCACGAGCTCATCGAGGACTGTCGGGCGGCCGGGGTCGAGTTCACTCCATGACCGTCCCGGATTCGTTGTCGAAGTGGGCCCATCCGCCGAGGTACCTAACGAAGAACTCCATGGTCGAGCCCTCGTAGCCGAACACCAGACGGCCCTTCCCCGACGTCATCGCTTCTTCCCCCCGATGAAGGGCATGGCGGCGGCCTGCTTCATCCACGACGCCGCCTGGCGCTCGTCGAGATCGTCCACGGATGCCAGCTCGACGCCCCGTGTGGACTTGCCCATCCCGACCGGCGTCACCGGCGGTTCCGGCTTGATCTCCGTGCCGCGTATGAACATCAATTTCACATGGCCGACGAAGGCGCCGGACGAGAAGCACCAGCCCCCGCCCACACCGTAGTACGCCATCCCCCACTTCACCGCACGCTGGAGGTCCGGTAACGTCTTGGCCGCCAGGGCATCGATGCGCTCGGCGATGCCGCGCTGCGGCTGCGGCAAGCTGGCGATGTAAGCGAACACGGGCTCGTCGCCTTCCGCGGCCTTCGCGGGGCTTGCCTTGCCCGTCATGGCGACCAGCAGCTTCGTGGCGGTCTTGGCGTTGGCGGTCTTGGCACGCGTCCTCGACGACTTCATGACCGTCCCACGCTCGCGCCCAGGGTGACGAGAAGCTCGTCCAGTTGCTCGAACGTCTCTCCCATCGCATCCGCCGCCCCGGTGCCGGCGGCGTCGAGAGCTTCCTTCGAGGGATAAAGCTCGTGCATGACCAGCAACGTCTTGCCGCCTTTTTCCGCGAAGGTCACCGTCGTGACGGAACCCTCGTCACTTTCCTCATTGGTCCAGACGAGGCGCGAGTGCGGTGTTACTTCCTTGTACGTGCCGAAGAACGCCGCCTGTGAGTCCCCGTGTGCGAACTCCAAACGGTACCTGCCCCCGACACGAACATCCATTTCGCAGGAAAGCAGGGACATTCCCATCGACTTCGGCACCCACCACTGCCTGAACAGCTCGGGCTTGGTCCACGCCTCGAACACGAGGCGCGCCGGGCCGTTGAACGTTCGCGTGACGACGAGCTCACGCTCGGACTTCCGCTCCACCGTCGTACGGTTCTTCATGGGGGCAACCTCACTCTCTCTTCTTGCGTCCATCGACCTTCTCCTTCCGTTTCAATTCCTCGACAACCTTGTCCAGCTCGTCGAAGCGTGCGTCCCAGAGCTGGCGGTACCGCTCGATCCATGCCGTCTCTTCCTCCAGTCGGCGCGGGCCGAGCTTGCAGGTCCGCACGCGCCCGACCTTCTCCGTGGTGACGAGCCCGGCCTGCTCCAAGACGCCGACGTGCTTCCTCATGCCCGTGAGGGTCATGTGGAACGCCTTCGGCCAGATCCGTGATCGAAGCGTCGGCACGTCCGAGCTGCTCCAGAACGCCGCGTCGGGTGGCGTCCGAGAGCGCGGAGAACGAGGCATCGAGTCGGCCGCTCGCATACTGAACCATACGGTTCAGTGTACGATCACGAGTCGGCGAATGCAAGAGGGCCTCAACGAGGAGGATGCCGCTCGGTCGACCCTCGCGCCCGGAGCGCCGGAGACGTGGGCTAAAGCGGTCGAGTACCGGAAATTGGCGGCCAAGTGGGCGAAGGCCAAGCCGCCAACGAGGCCGCGATGATCCAGTCGCTCTACCAGGAGCGCGCCGGGGCTATCGCTCAGTTAGCAGGCCTTCAGCGTTGTGGCAGTCGCTTGCAGCGAGATTCGCAGCCTGAAGCAGCGAATCTGAACGGAGAGGGAGTTGGAGCCGACACGCAGATTTGAACTGCGGACCTGCTGTTTACGAAACAGCTGCTCTACCGCTGAGCTATGTCGGCGCCGACCAAGAATAGCCGATGCTCAGGAACATCAGCTGTCCGGCCTCGTGCATGCACTCCCGATGTGATGCTCAAAACCTTGGCACAACGCGCGAACAGCTGATAACTAGTGCACGGCGGCGTTCCTCCTCGACATCGACGTGGTCGGGCTCGTCCGGGGCCGACGCCCGGGCCCGGCGCTCGAGCCGCGTGAACGACCCGGCCCTATGTCGCCTCGTCGGTCCTCTCGAGCGCCATCGCCCAGCACGTTGGGACCGCGATGGGCGGGCGGAGCAAGGAGCGCCAGGACCTCGCCGATCGAGCACTGCCACTCTGACTGTCGGTGCGTGGCCGCGGCGATCGTGGCCGGCGTGCAGATCGCCGGAGGGTTGCTGGTCCCTACATTCGTCGCCTGTTCCGGCGGCGCACCGATGCGCTGCTCATCGGCGGCTACGCCTCAGACGGTTGAGCGGACGGGACCGATCTGGAGCGCCACCACCTCCGTCTGCGCCTGCTTGCCGCGCAGGTCGAGCACCCGCCGCTCCAGCCCATCGCCGATCCCGGCGGCGGCAGCCGCGTCGGCGGTGATCAGGATCTCGCCAGGCTGCGCCAGCGCGGCAAGCCGAGCGGTGATGTTGACCGCGTCACCCAGGGCTGTCAGGGCGGTGTGCGGACCTTCGCCCACGGCGCCCATCCAAGCCACACCGGTGTGCACCCCGGCGCCCAGTGCAACCCATGGCCCGTCGGGCGCTTCGTGGCCCGTCTTGCGCAGCAGCGCCTGGGCCGCCTCGACCGCCCGGGCGACGTGCCGCTCCCCGGCCAGCAGCGGCGCGAAGACGGCCACGACCTCGTCACCGACAAACTTGTCGATGAAGCCGTCGAATTCGATGACGGCCTCCGCGGCCACATCGTAGAAGCGATCGAGGATCGCTCGATACGCACTGGGTGACATGCCCTCGGCCATGGCGGTCGAGCCACGGATATCGGCGAACAGCAGGGTCAGATCGACCTCGGCCCCGCCGTGATGCTCGGTGATGAAGTCGAAGCACGCGCTGCACCAATTCGGGTTGTGGTCGGCGGGGCGCTTGCCGATCATCCGCATCACCGGCGCCGCCACACCGGCGAATGGCGCGGCGCACAGTCGACAGCGTGGCCCGTGCGGCAGGAGGCGGAAGATACGGCGATTGCGGCGCTCGTTCGGGCTGCCGACGGTCAGGAACTCGTACCAGAAGGCGTCATTGCCCGAATCGGGCGGTGGCTGCTCATCGCTCACGCTGGTCCAACCTCCACCTGGACAAGACCACCGTGCCTGCGGCCATCGCGCAACCCGTCGACGGTGGCCTCGTCCATCTCGATCACAACCGCCGTCATCGCTCGATCGTACTCACGATCGCCTCGCCCGCCATGCCGCCACTCGTCGCTGCCATAGAGGGCATCTTCCTCCCGTTGTCGATCCTGCAGGCTGCTAAAGGCGCGGATCGGGTAGTAGGAGGCGTCATCGTGCGGCGACGGACCGAATGCCACCACGTCCACCTGCTGGCGGGCGAGCACCGGCATCGACTCCTCGACGACGACTCGGCGCTTCCGTCATATGGGCGCAAAGCTCCGGCCACAGAACAACCGTCCGATCTGGATTAAGTCCGAGTCTGCGTTGCCCTGCGGATGACGAGACAGGCTGGGTCGCGACAACAGGTGTTGCGTTGATGGCGTCGCGACGTCGCTGCCGGATACGTCTCGCCGATGCCCGAGCGGGCCCCGCCGCCAGAGCACCACGGTTAGGCCTTTGGTTGACCGCACCGCATACGCTAGACGCCGAGCGGTAAGGGACCCTGACGCCGTGCCCGAAAAGTGGCCACGCCGGTTCTGCTGTGACGAGGACCTGGCGCTCATCGGATACGACGGACGCGATGCGGCGAGCGACCTCGCCTCGCTTCGGACCCGCGGCCCGCGTCAGCCCACGCAGGAGCTGATCGACGTCATCCTCGCCGACGGCGTCGTCGGGTCGCTCGTGCTCGACATCGGGGCAGGCGTGGGCGCCATCCACCTCGCGCTGCTGGAAGCTGGGGCGCGGCGAGCCGTCGACGTCGACGCGTCCCGCGAGTACCTCGCGGCGGCTCGCGAGGAGGCCCATCGCCGAGGCCTCGATGAGCGAGTCGACTACCGTTACGGCGACGTCGTGGAGCTCAAAGACGAGCTCCCGCAGGCTGACATCGTCGTTCTCGACTCTGTGATCTGCTGCTACCCCTACCTGCCAGCCCTGCTAAGCGCGGCGATCGGGCCCCGGCCCCGGCTGCTCGGGCTGACCTATCCGCGCGACACCTGGTGGATGCGGACGTTCATGCGCGTCTACAACGCAACACACGCTTTGGCACGAAGTCCGGCCCGCTACTTCATCCACCGGCACCGGGTCGTTCGCGGCTTGCTTGCCGAGGCCGGCTACGCCGAGGTCCATAACGGTGGGTTGCCAGTCTGGCGGGTTGCCGTCTATCGACGCGTTGAGCCGAACTCCACCGACACGACTCGCGGCCTGCCGCTGAGTCCGCAGGCATAACGTCCGCGTTCAGGGCCCAGACAGGAGTCCGGCGACATGCGGCACCACACGGACCCCGCAACATCTCGTGATCCCGGGGCCGGCACGGACCCCAAATTCGGTGGTGAGTTCGATATGACGGGCGCCGAGACGAAGGGTCCCAAGGTCCGGCTGGCGGAGGTTGTCGCCTCTGCTGTCGCTGGCGACGGACCTTGCCGGTGGGCTGCCGCTCGAGCACGGCCTCCGCCGCATGCCTGCTGGCGGTCTGGCTCGGCGAGGATCTCGGTCTCTCCGCCGATGAGCTCAGCGATGTGTACTACGTGGCCCTCCTCGGGACCGTCGGCTGCAGTGTCGAGGGGACGCTCCTTGCGAAGGTCTCGAGAGACGAACTCGCGGTCCTCGGCGACAGCGCCGGTGTCGACCCGGCGAGTACCCGGGAGGTGGTCGCCTGGGTCCTCCGCAACTTCGGTGCCGACGAGCCGCCGCTGCGCCGCCTTCGCATCGTGGCCTCAGCCGTACGTTCGGGGCAGACCGAGTTCCAGATCGTGTGTCGCGATGTCGCCCTGCAGGTCGGCGAGATGCTCGACATCGGGCCCACGATCCGCCAGGCCCTCGCCCAATGTCACGAGCGCTGGGACGGCGCGGGAGGGCCCAAGCGGCTGAAGGGCGAGGAGATCAGGCTTCCGGCGCGCGTCTTCAACGTGGCGCACCAGGCCGATCTGTTCAACCGACTGGGAGGCGTCGACGCCGCGGTCGCCGTGCTGCGGCGTGGACGGGGAAAGGTCTACGAGCCTCGACTGGCTGATCGCTTCTGCCGACTGGCGCCACGGCTGCTGTCGAGGCTCGAGTCGGAACCGACCTGGGACGCGGTCCTGTCGGCCGAACCGGGCTCGCCGCGGTGGCTCGCGCCCGATGAGCTCGACGCGGTCGGCCGGGCGATCGCCAACTTCGCGGATATCCGGTCGCCCTATACCGTCGGCCACTCGTCAGGAGTCGCCGTCGTCGCTGAGGCGGCGGCTCGGGGCCTCGGGCTATCGGATGAAGACGCTGCCACCGTCCACCGCGCAGGCCTCATCCACGACCTCGGACGATCCGGTGTCCCGGCGGCGGTCTGGAACAAGACAGACCCGCTGACGCCGAGCGAGTGGGAGCGGGTGAAGGAGCACCCCTCGCTGACCGAGCTGGTCCTCGCTCGCTCGGGGGCCCTCGGTCATCTCGGAACGCTGGCCGGCCTCCACCACGAGCGGCTCGATGGATCGGGCTATCGCGGCGTCTCGGCGTCGTTCCTGCCCGTGGCTGCCCAGATCCTCGCCGCGGCGGACGCCTATCACACGAAGACCGAGCCACGCCCATATCGCGCCGCCCTGACGACGGACGCTGCCGCAGACGACCTGCGAGGCGAGGCGCGGCTCGGCAAGCTCGACTCCGAGGTCGTCGAAGCGGTCCTCACGGCCGGTGGCCACCCGGCGCAGCGGCAACGCAGCGTACGGCCGGCTGGATTGAGCGAGCGTGAGGTCGAAGTGCTCGGTCTGGTGATCCGGGGTCTCTCGAACCGCCAGATGGCGGAGGCCCTGTTCGTGTCGCCGAAGACGGTGGACCACCACATCCAGCACATCTACGACAAGATCGGGGTCTCGACCCGCGTCGGAGCGACGCTGTTCGCGCTTCAGCACGGCCTCGTGGAGGACCGGGGCTAGGGTTCCAGCCGCACGCGCCCTCGCCTGGCCGGAGCAGCCTCTGCCACGAAATGGGGTGATCACCCGATGCGCCCCGCCCACCCTCGTCATGACACTCCTGGCAGTCGCAGCCAGGAGATCACCGATGAACGCCATCCGGTCCGACGAATCCATCCCCGTCACGAAGCAACGCCCTCCCTTGGACCTCGAGCAGGCCCAGGAGTTCTGGGTCCGCGAGGCGGACCGCTGGGATGGCACGAGCGGCCGGTTCGGCGACGCCATGCTCGAAGCCGCCGATCTGGAGCCGGGTCAGCGGGTGCTCGACGTCGGCTGCGGAGCGGGCAGCACGACGATCGAGGCCGCGCGGCGGGTGGCGCCCAAGGGCGCCGCGGTCGGCGTCGACATCTCCGGCCCGGCGCTCGCGCTCGCTCGCGAGCGTGCCGTCGCCTCCGGCCTGGACGGCGTCAGCTTCATCGAGGCGGATGCCCAGGTGCATCCGTTCGAGCCCGGGGCCTTCGATGCCGTGATCAGCCGGTTCGGGACGATGTTCTTCGACGATCCGGTGGCCGCGTTCGCCAACCTCCGACGCGCGCTGCGGCGGGGAGGGCGGCTGGCCGTCGTGGCCTGGCAGGGTCCGTTCGAGAGCGAGTGGACCGCCGTCGCCGTCAAGGTGGCGATCGCCCATTTCGGGCGACCGCCCGATCTCGGCGCGCCGGGCGGGCCGGGCCCGTTCGCGTTCGCCGACGGCGACCGATTCAGGAGCGTCGTCACGGCGGGTGGCTTCCGGGACGTGACGCTTGCGGCGATCACGAGGCCGATGCTCATGGGGAGCGATGTCGAGGACGTCGTCGGCATGGTCGCCGCGACGCCCCAAAGCAAGGGTCTCTTTGCCGGTCAGCCCGAGGCCAAGGTCCAGGCAGCGGTCGCCGGCCTGCGGGATGCCTTTGCTCCGTACGCTCGTCCCGAGGGTGTCGTGATGAGCGGGACTGCCTGGCTGCTGACGGCCCGCAGCTGATCCCGGGTGGACCAACCCTCCCGGCGTCAACGGCGACGACCTGCCTCAGAACGGAGAACGACGATGGCGACTTACGACGCGACCCAGCCGGCCTGGCTCGACGCAGCCGAAAGGAAGCGCGACGAACACCGACACGAGTCCATTCGAGGCATACGACGAGAAGGTCGCGGCGGCTGACCTCAGCAGGTACAGGAAGAACGGTCCGCGACCCTGGGCCCGGACGCTGATCGAGGCCATCAAGGCCGAGGGCGTGGAGGGCGCGACCCTGCTCGACATCGGCGGAGGGATCGGCGTGATCCAGCACGAGCTGCTCGACTCAGGAGCCGCGCGCGCGACGAGCGTCGAGGCATCGTCGGCCTATCTCTCGGCGGCACGAAGCGAGAGCGAACGGCGCGGCCTGGTCGACCGCGTCACGTACCACCATGGCGACTTCGTCGACCTGGCCGAATCGATCCAGCCCGCGGACGTCGTGACCCTGGATCGAGTCCTCAACGTGTACCCGGACTGGGAGCGCCTAGCGTCCCTCTCGGCGGAGCGCGCGCGACGCCTCTACGGCGTGGTGATCCCGCGGGACACGCCTTTCGTCAGGCTGGTCATCTCTGCGATCAACCTGGTCCTGCGACTGCGCCGGCAGCGGGTCCGCGCAGCGGTCGTTCCGATCGGCGAGCTCGAGCGGATCCTCCGCCAGCGAGGTCTCATTCGGTGCTTCTCCGCGACGGTCGGGCCCGCCTGGCAGGTCGTGCTTTACCGCCGCGACTGAAGAGCCACTCCGTTTGGGAACCGGCTGATCCGCTCGCAACCGCCCGGAGGAAGGCCGTCGCCATCAGTCCTGACGGCCGAAGCGCCCACCGGGCGCCAAGCTCAAGGTGCCAGACTTATCAGCACTTCCACGCTCAGAACTTTCGAACTCATCAGCTCTAAGGCCGCGGATTGTTCATCTGGCCACCCGAATCGTTCCCTGACGTCGGCGCATTCCTCGTCGACGAACCAGGTGGCGACCGACGACCAGGGTCACCCTCGATCACGGTCGGGGCTTGGTTGACTGTGTACCAGTCGACCAATTCGTGAGAGGACTTCGGGTGTTCAGGGTCGGTTTTGACGCTAACGGCCCGCAGCGTCGATCCTAGACGGGCAACCCCTCGAAACGAATAGCTGATAAGTGTGCCCGTTTGTATCGGGCTCCCACGCTTGTAGCACTGCGCATACGGGCGGAGGCTTACGAAACAGCTGCTCTACCGCTGAGCTATGTCGGCGCGACGGCAAATATAGCCGATGCCCCCAGACAGCAGCTGTTCGCACACTCGACTCCAAACGGGCCGCGAGACCGATTCGCATGGAACAACGCTCGAATAGCTGACAACTGTGCCGGTTGGTGGCTCTCGTCGCGAGCACGTGCAAACTCGGTCGTGAAGGTTTTGCCTGGCTGGATCGTCATGTCATCGTGAACCGATCGTCCGAGGTCATCGAGATGGCAGACAGCCGGCCCGCGGTGGCCGAGCAGCCAACCGAGCGCGCCCAGGCCTTCCTGCGCCTGGCCGATCACCATCTCGACGCGGCGTACCGCCTGGCCCGCGCCATCCTGCGGGACTCGACGGACGCCCAGGACGCCACCCACGACGCGTTCGAACAGGCGTGGCGGAAATGGTCGACGCTTCGGGACCCGGCGCGGTTCGAGCCGTGGTTCGATCGGATCCTGGTGAACACCTGCCGCGATCGACTGCGATCCGTCCGCCGGCAAGCGACGGACATCTCGGTCGAGGTCGCGATCTCGGCGGGTGACCCATTCGTCCAGGCGGATGACCGCGATGTCCTGGCCAACGCGATCGCGACCCTTCCGCCGGATCACCGCGTGGTTGTCGCGCTCCGCTACTACCGCGACCTTCCGGTGGAGGAGATCGCGAGCCGACTCGACATCCCCGCAGGCACCGTCCAATCGCGCCTGCATTACGCACTCAAGCGCCTCCACGCGGCGATCGACACCGCCGACGGCAAGGGGACGATCCGATGACCGACCAAGAGCTCGAACGACGTCTCCGGTCCTGGTATCAGGCCGAGGTCCCCGCTGACATTGAGCACCGTCCGCGCTGCGATCACGTGTCGTGGCGATCCATCGTCCGGCGTATCAGCCCAAGCGCGATAGCGCTCGTCGCCGAGGGTTCACCCTTCTCGCCGCCGCGGCGCTGACGGGGACGATCGTCGGAACGGCCGTGGTCGGCGGTTTCCTGAACCAGCCCGACCGTTCGGTCGTGCCGCCAACCCAGACGACGTCGACGGACGCGTCTCCCGTCCTCCGATCAGTAGCGCCTTCGGTGGTCTCTGGATCCTCGGGCCTGATCGCCTATGTTGAGTTTGTTCCGCGCGAAGCCGTCGAGGGCGATTGCACCGCCGGATCCACGCCCTTCTTCGACGATCACCCCCCGACTGACTGTTCGCGAATCTGGGTATCGAACCCGGATGGCACCGATGCGCATGAGTTGCTCCCGGATCATCCCGGCTACCAGACCCCGATCGCATGGTCGCCCGACGGGACGCGGCTCCTCTACGAAGACGTCACTGGCTTGTGGCTGACCGATTCGACCGGCACGGACCTCAAGTCGTTCCCATTCGAACCCCTCTGTGGGCTCGCCTCACCGTGCTACAGCTACACCTTCTCGCCGGATGGCACCAGGCTGGCCTTCGTCCGGTCCGTCGAGCGGGATCCGAAAGCAAACGAGTCGGTCATCGCCATCGTGGAGCTGGCGACGGGCGAGGTGACCGAACTCGACTCGACATATGCGTCGAAGGTCGAGGACCCTGGATTGCCGTGCGCGGGCGAATGTGACTCCGGCTCCAATTACGGCATCACGTGGTCGCCGGATGGCGCCAGGCTGGTCTTCGGCCGCCACAACATCGGAGCGCGCGGAGACAGCACCCTGCTCATGGTGGACGTTGACGGGACGGATCTCCACCAGATCGTGCCCATGGACCGCCACGCGGTCGAACCGCGCTGGTCGCCGGACGGATCCGCGATCGCCTTCGTGCAAGACACCTCCGATGACGCGAGCGACATCTACCTGGTTCGCCCGGATGGCACCGACCTTCGACGCCTGACGACTGACGCCGTCCCATCGCGCCCGGAGTGGACGCGAGACGGTCGACTTGTCTTCACCCTCGGCCTTACCGACCCGTCGGCAACGGTCCTTGAGCTCTGGATCATGGACGCCGATGGCAGCAACAAGGCCCGGCTGCCGGTCGATGACGTGGTGGCGCTCACGGCCGCGGGCTGCCTGGTCTGTGCATGGGTCCGCGACCCGGAAAGCGACATTCCCAGGACCGAATTCCTGCTCAATGCCCTCTGGAGGCCCACGCCATGACCGCTCCTCGAACGCGCGGCATGCTCGCGCTGTTGCTGACCCTGACCGTCGCGGCCTGCCAGGGTTCGGGCGCGGTCCAGCCCACGCCTTCGCCCAGCGTGATCACGTCGGCGGCGCCCACGCCCACGTCCGAACCGACCGCGACGCCCGAGATAACCACGAACCCGGCCGACATTCCGGCGGGTCTGATCCTGTTCAACCAGCCAGGACCGGACGGGGAGGACCGGTCCTTCACGATCAAGACCGACGGCACGGACAAGCAGGCCCTCTGCCAACCCGAGGGCTGCGGTGGCGCATCATTGGTCCGCCGACTGGTCGCAGATCCTGGCGGTCGGCGCCACCGGGCACGGGACCTGGTCGTTGGTAACCGTCGATGCTGACGGGAGCGATCAGGTCGTAATCGATCCCCCGATCGAGACGCTCAGCCTGTTCGTGGGGGCCTCCGGCGCGGATGGCCGGCTCGTCGCCTTCTACGGCCAGGACGAGACGGATCCGTCCAACAACGGTCTCTACACCGCCTCGCGAGACCTTTCCGATCTGGAGCTCGTGGCGCCGCTCGCCGAGGGCTGGCTGGAGGCCGACCCCGATGGAGTGACCCCGGATGGGTCGAAGATCGTCTTCTTCGTCGACACAGGTCCCGAGGGCATCGTGGATCATGCCGGCGACGTCTACGTCATCAACACCACCGGCACGGGCCTGCGCCGGCTAAACCCGCCCGATACGAGGCTTCTCTTCCTCGACGCGCCCGTCATCAGCCTCTCGCCAGATGGTCTCCAGGCGGCATTCGCGGTCCAAGATGACGCCGTCTTCGTGGCCGACCTCGACGGCGGTGAAGCCCGCCCGATCACCCCTCGTGGGGGCCCTGCGTGGGCGGTTTCCTGGTCACCGACCGGGGAGTGGATCGCATACACCCGCCAGTACGGCACCTCGTCCGTGACCTCACTGGTTCGCCCCGATGGCACCGAGCAGCATGAGATCTCAGCCAACGACGAGTCCGACGACCAGAAGACCCCGGTGTGGTCGCCGAACGGGGACTATCTCCTGGTCTCGCGTGGCAAGGCTGATCATCGTGATCTTTGGATCATGGACCTCGAGGGCCGATACCTCGGCCAGTTGACCCACGAACCGTCGACCTACGGCGGCTTCAGCTGGGCGCCCGCGTCTGGCTCCTGAACGGGACCAACGACCAGTCGCCGTAGGGATGCGGAAGGGACACTGAAGATCATCTATGTCGCCGCGGACGGAACGCAGCCGTAGCGTGCGTCTGCGCCGGTCACAGCGCGCGGTCGAATAGCTGATAAGTGTTCCCGTTTGTATCGGCCCTCCACGCTCGTAGCACTGCGCATAGCGCGGGAGACTTACGAAACAGCTGCTCTACCGCTGAGCTATGCGGCGCCGCACGATCATAGGTGCTGCCCCCTGGACATCAGCTATTCACTCGCTCCCACGACTTGCTTGGACCGCGCTCAGCCGCTCGGCACAACGCTCGAACAGCTGATGACTGTTGGCCCCCGACTCGTCTCCCTGACGTTGCCCGGAACCGGGCGACGCTCTGGATCGGCCTGCGTCAGCCCGAGGGCGCAAGGTGCACGGCTGGAGCCAGCATCCGGCTACGCGTGGACGCCGGTTCCTAGATCGTACTGAGCTCCCTCGCGACCAGCGACAACCTCAATCGTCGTCCCGTGCGCGCGCGCCGACTCGGTCAGTTCGTCGAGCATTGCATCGCTATGGGATGGGTCATGGTGGAAGAGGATGAGTCGGCGCACTCTGGTCATCTCGCCGAAGGCGACTGCCTCGGTGACCGAGCTGTGACCCCAGCCGATCCGCCCCGCGCGCTCGTCATCCGAGTACTGCCCATCGTGGATGAGGAGATCGACGCCGGCGGCCAGATGGGAGCCGGACGTCCAGCGCGGCTCTTCCGGAAACTGACGCGCGCCCAACGCCGGCTCATGGTCCGGCAGGTAGGCAACGCTCGCCCCGTCTCCCGAGATGCGGTAGCCGACCGTGGGTCCGGGGTGGATGACATGCTGAGCAACGACCTCGAAGGCGCCGATTGTCACTGGCTCCTCCGGCGCGTCATGCAGCACGACTCGAGCGTCGAGGTCACGAATCCGAACCGGAAAAAGCGGCGGCGAGAGATAGCGCGTGAGGCGAGTCCGCAGTTCCGTCGTCGCCGACGCAGGGCCCCAAACATGAATCTCGCCCGAGGGCCGAAAGAACGGGGCAAAGAAGCCGAGGCCCTGGATGTGGTCCATGTGGAGATGCGTCAGGAGGATGTCCACCCTCTCCACGGACGGGTCAATGGCGGCCCCAAACCGACGGATACCAGTCCCCGCGTCGAGGGCCAGGATGGTGCCATCGGCGCTGACGATCTCGACCGCGGCGGTGTTGCCCCCGTAGCCCGCCGTTTCCGGGCCGGAGCTGGCGAGCGACCCGCGGGTCCCCCACAAACGGACGATCATCCTGTCCTCGGCTCCCAGAACATGGCGAGCCCACCGAGGAGCTGACCGCGCGAGCCCTCCAGAGGGATAGCGGTGACCACCATTGAACGAAGGACACCATCTCGGCCCACGATCCGAAGCGGTCCGTGCACCGGCGTACGTTTGCGGATGGCGACGGCGAGAGGATGGGTTGCCGGGTCGGCTCGTTGGCGTCCCTTGGTTCGTGACGCAAAAGCCGTTGTCCAGTCTGCAAAGGAGACTTGACCCACATCCTCAAAATCGAGGCCGAGCACGGTCTCTGCAGCTTCGTTGACAAAGACCAGATCGCCCGTCGCATCGACCACGAAGGTAGGCACCGCCAGGCCGTTGGCCAATTGACGAACCAGAATCAGCTCAACCGGTAGTTGGGCCACGACGACACCCCGAGGAGATCGAAGTAGTTCTTAGATTGGCTCATCGAGGAGTCCCGAGGCAACATTAGCCGCCGCATTCTGAGCCGTCGAAGGTCCGAGATTTCGGCGAGGGCGGCCGCCGCGTCGGCGGCTCCCGACAGCCCGTGGTAATCCCGCCTAGTCGTTGGTACGTGTAGCCGACGCCCAAGGCGGTCAGAAGGCGTGCCGGCGGTACTGCACGTCCGACTTGCTGTCGACGAGGGCCGCCGACCCCGGAGCTGGGACCCGACAAACGGGCTTCGCCGACAAGGCATGCCGCGCACGATTCCACCGACCGGCGTTGCCCGCGAGGCGGGGAGATTTGGGCGCTCTATGGTTCCTCCCGCCATGCCGAATGCAGCAAGAAGCCCCGGCATTGCCGCCGGGGCTTCGATGCGATGTCGTCGCGACGACTAGGCCGTGACGGGGACCCGCACGGGTGATTCGATGACGCCGAGCTGGATGAGCATGGGCAACTGGTCGATGACGCCCCAATGCTCGGTCAGGCGCCCGTTGACGACTCGTCCGATGTGGATCTCGGTCCAGGTCGCGTGCTTCCCGGTCGCCGGCATGCCCGCGAACTCACCCTTCATGGTGCCGCTGGCGGTCAGGCGATGCACGATCCGGTCGCCGCCTTCGACCACGTCGTCGATCGTGTAGCGCAGGTCCGGGAAGGCCTGCTTCAGCGCGATCGCGGTCTGCTTGAAACCTTCGCGTGTCGGGGGAACGCCCGGCTGCGGGGTGTGCTCGACGTAGTCCGTCGCATAGAGCTCGTCGATGAGCTCGAACTTGTTGTTGTTGATGACCTCGAGCGGAATGCGCTCGATCATCGTCTGGGTTGCCGTGGTCATGGTGGACCACCTCTGCTTCGATCCGCGCCGCCGTGCGAGTCCAGATCGGAGCGCCTCGACAGGCGCCCACCGGGTGTGAATTTCCCCGGCACCTGGTCGTTTGGAGGGCGGTACGGAATAGTTCGGATTGTATGGTACATTCCGTACTATGTCAACGGAACGCCTGACGCCGACGTCGTACCTGGTCCTCGGGCTCCTTGCCCGCGAGGGACCATCGACGCCGTACGCCCTCGAGCAGCATGTCAAGGCCACGCTCGGGAACTTCTGGTCGTTTCCGCACACCCTCCTGTACAGCGAGCCGCCCCGCCTGGCGGCCCTCGGCCTGGTCACCGAGACGCGTGAGACCGAGGGTCGACGTCGACGGGTCTTTGCGATCACGCCCGCGGGTAGGTCGGCCCTGGGCGCCTGGCTCGATCGACCGTCGAGTGCGCCGACGGAGCTTCGCGATCCGGGGCTCCTTCAGCTCTTCTTCGCGGACCTGGCGTCCGATGATGCGAAACGTCGACTCGCCGAGCGGCGACTCGCGATCCACGAGGCGAAGCTCGCCGCCTACCGTGAGGCCGATCGGTACGAACGGCGCGCGGATGGACCTCAGCGGGGCCAGCGGACAGTCGAGCACTGGCGCGGCGAGACCCTGCCGATGGGTCTGCGGTACGAGAGCGGGGCGGTCGACTTCTGGACCGACGTCGTCGTGAAAGCCGGCGCGGCTGCCGAGGCGAAGCCCGGCCACGACTGACGCTGGTGGCCGCCGGCTTCACCTGACTCCGTCCGGCATGGAATCCAGGGGAGCCCGCTCCTACACTCGCTATCGGTCTGGAATCGGAGTCGCCCACATCCGGCAACGAACGCCGAGGCGGTCGTCGACTTCACGGGCACTCCGGCGATGGCGATCTGGCTGTGCGCTCGGCTCGCCATCACTTACAGCCTGGACGAAGAGCATCCCGAGTCGCTCGGCGACGGGGAAGTCTCGCGATTGACAACGAGGGGGCGGGGTGCCTAGCCCTCAGGCCGGCGTCCGTTACCGCGCCTCGATCGCCGTCGGGCGCGATACCACGCGAGATACTCGAGGAGCTCCTCGCGCTCGTCGTCCGTGAGATCCGCGAATAGCGCCGCAGCGACCGTTACCGAGGCGTTGTCCTCGTTCTCCCCTGGCACGCGATAGCCGCTGAGGCGCATCAGCTCAGCATACGGAACGGCCAGTGCCTCGCTGAGCTGCTGGAGGACATGCGGCGAGGGCTTCTTGACCGCGTCGTTCTCGAGCTTGCTCAGGTAGGCCGGGGAGATGCGTGCCGCACGCGCGGCGTCGATGGCCGACAGCTCGCGCACCTCGCGTGCCTGCTTGAGCATGGCCCCGAATGACGGTCGCACCAAGGACACTCCCTCTACAGTGGAAACCTAACACTACAGTTGACAATACCATCGTCCCGTGGTTCACTGCAAGCACGGCAGCGGTCCGCAATGAATCCTCGGATGGACCAGTGCCACCTTCCTGAACGAAGGTCGGCGGCACGCTCGCTGCGAGCGAAAGGTCGTCCCGATGTCGATTTACCCAGACCAGCCAGTAGTCGGGCCGGCACGCTCCAACGACTCCCGTCCAGAAGAACGGTATCGAGCCAGCCCCGTACGGGTCGTCGGGATCTGGCGCGGTCCTCCTGGAGGCGCGTGGATGGCACGCATCCTCAACGGAGCTCCCGCGCCCCGCCAGTCGACGGGGATTGCGCCACCCGCTCTCGTCGCGCACGGCTAGCCCGCGCGCGTCGGGACCAGCGACCTAGGAGGTATTTGTGTTGGCCACAGCCACAATCACGAAGCGTCGCGCTGACAGCACCAAGCGTGCCTCGGCCGCCCCGACAAGGGAACGCTTGTCCACGAAACAGCTTCGCCCGCTCGGCGACCGGGTGGTCGTTGAACCATCGCCCCACGACGAGATGACGAAGAGCGGCATCTTGATCCCCGATACCGTCAAGGAGAAGCCCCAGAAGGGGACGATCCTGGCGGTCGGCCCGGGTCGGATCCTGGACGACGGGAAGCGCGAGCAGATCGATGTGAAGAAGGGCGACAAGGTCCTTTACGCGAAGTACGCGGGCACCGAGTTCAAGATCGATGACGTGGACCTGCTCATCGTCAGCCAGAAGGACATCCTCGCGGTCGTCGCGGACTGACTCATCACCTCTTGACCCACCACTGTGCCGGTAGGCCCCGATGGACACCTGGCGCTCTCAGAAGGGAAACCACACGCCATGGCCAAGCAGCTGATCTTCGACGACATGGCTCGGCGGGGCCTCAAGCGCGGCGTCGACCGCCTCGCCGACGCCGTCCGGGTGACGCTCGGCCCGAAGGGCCGCAACGTCGTCCTGGACAAGAAGTTCGGGTCTCCCACGATCACCAACGACGGGGTGACGATCGCCCGCGACATCGAGCTCGAGGACCCGTTCGAGAATATGGGCGCGCAGCTCGTCAAGGAAGTCGCGACCAAGACCGACGACGTCGCCGGTGACGGCACGACGACCGCCGTCGTGCTCGCCCACGCGATGGTCAGCGACGGCCTTCGAAACGTCACCGCCGGCGCCAACCCGATGCAGGTCAAGCGCGGGATCGAGACGGCGGTGGAAGCCGTCGTCGACGAGATCGCCAGGGTCGCCCGGCCCGTCGAGACGCGGGCGCAGATCGCCGCCGTCGCGTCGATCAGTGCAGCCGATCCGGAAGTCGGCGAGATCATCGCCGACGTGATGGACAAGGTCGGCAAGGACGGCGTCATCACCGTGGAAGAGGGCCAGAGCCTCGGACTCGAGCGGGAATACACCGAGGGGATGCAGTTCGACCGGGGCTACATCAGCGCCTACTTCGTGACCAACCCGGATCGGATGGAGACGGTCCTCGAGGACCCGCTCATCCTGATCACGGACAAGAAGATCTCGAGCGTCCAAGACATCCTGCCGGCGCTCGAGAAGGTCGTCCAGCAGGGCAAGCCGGTGCTGATCATCGCCGAAGACATCGACGGTGAGGCCCTGGCCACCCTTGTCGTGAACAAGCTGCGTGGCACGGTCCAGGTGCTCGGCGTCAAGGCCCCCGGCTTCGGCGACCGCCGCAAGGAGATGCTCCGCGATCTCGCGATCATCACCGGTGGCACGGTCATCAGCGAGGAGATCGGGCGTAAGCTCGACTCGGTCACCGCCGAGGATCTAGGCAAGGCGCGGCGAGTCGTCGCCACCAAGGACGACACGACGATCATCGACGGCGCCGGCCGGCCTGAGGACATCAAGGCCCGGATGACGCAGATCAAGGCCCAGATCGAGGACACCACCTCGGACTACGACAAGGAAAAGCTCCAGGAGCGTCTCGCCAAGCTCGCCGGCGGTGTCGCCGTGATCAAGGTGGGCGCGGCCACCGAGGTCGAGCTCAAGGAGAAGAAGCACCGCATCGAGGACGCCCTCTCGACCACCCGCGCGGCCGTCGAGGAAGGGCTCGTCGCAGGCGGCGGCGTGACTCTCCTCCAGGCCATTCCAGCCCTCGACAAGCTACACCTCATGGGCGACGCCCAGGTCGGTGTCGACATCGTCCGCAAGGCGCTCGAGGCCCCGGCACGCCAGATCGCCGACAACGCCGGTGCACCGGGCGAGGTCGTCGTCCAGCACGTCAAGGGCCTCAAGCCCGGACACGGCTACGATGCGCTCAAGGGCGAGTACGGCGACCTGTTCAAGGCCGGCATCGTCGATGCCGCCAAGGTCACCCGTTCGGCGCTCCAGAACGCCGCCTCCATCGCCGCGATGGTCCTGACCACGGAGACGCTCATCACCGACATCCCGGAGAAGAAGCCAGCGCCAGTCGGCGCCGGTGCCGGCTACGGGGATATGGACTACTAGTCCCGCAACCCCGCGCCAACCCACGAAGCCCGGGCTACGCGCTCGGGCTTCGCGATGCTCCAAGCGACGATCGACTTGGCGGACGAACTCGGGCCGCTGAGCCTTGGTAGACGATGGCACGACGCTCGACTCACCGTTGAGCGGGCGGTCCCTGGGCTTCGGCGCGCCCGAACACCTGCTCCGCGATGGTGGCCACCGTCCAGTCGACCCAGTCCCCATGCGTCCATCCGTAGACGTCGACCAGCACGTGATAGACATCCGGCCCCGCGTAGAGCAATAGAAGATGGTTGGCGCGATCGGGGTCGAGCCCGGGACGGAGCGGCGCTTTCCTGAGCAGCACCTCGAGCATCGCCCGGTACCCGTCGGCGCGCCAGGTCTCGTGGAACGTCTGGACGCGGGTGATCTCCTCGTCGCCATCCGCACTCGCCCGGGCGACAACATAGAGCGGCGTCACCCGCCGGACGATGTCGCTAACGCCGCCGATGAGGTGGCGGAGCGCAGACGTCACGTCCGGCTCAGCCGTCATCTCCTGGTACCACGCCTGCTCCTCGGGGATTCGTGGCTCGCCCTCGCCCATGACGGCAAAGTCGTAGGCACGACTCAGAAGCTCGGCCTTGGTGTGGAAGACGAAGTAGACGGTCTGGACGGCGACGCCGGCACGTTCGGCGATGTAGGCCATCGTCGTTCCCGCGTAGCCGCGCCCGCAGAACGACTCGTACGCGGCCTTGATGATCCGCCAATGCGTCGCCTTGGCGCGCTCGCGCCGGGTTGGAAGCGCCTGAGGTTGCCTCTTGACAGCCGACATCGTGCTTGGCACATTAGCAGAGTCAGTCACTAGTGACTTACTCTAGTGACGGACTACGATTAGGCGAGGGCCAGGGGATGGATGTCTTGAGGCTGCGGATCGCAGGGGTCCTGTGGATCGCCATTGCGGTTTTCTCGATCGCGATAACGGTCGTGTTCCGGGACGACTCCTACCAGATTCCGGCCACCATCGGTTTCGGCATCGCGACCGCGATCCTGGGTGTCTGGATGCTCGCCCGGCCGAGCCGCGTCGCGATCCCGGCGTCGATCATCGCCGGCATCGCTTGGCTGGTGCTGTATGCCGGGTTGGCCGTGCTGCAGTCCGACGACTTAGCTGCGTGGGTGACCGATGCGTTCTTCGCCGTCGCCGGTGGCGGCGTAGGGCTTCTTGCATGGACGTCCGGGGCGCAGCTCGATCGTGCGGCGCCATCAGCCGAGCAAGGATCATGACTGCAACGACGGCGTCCCACGATGCAGCCATGACCAGCATGCCCGTTCCGCGCCTCGCCCGGGTTGCGTCCGTCATCTACATCTTCCTCGGCCTCGCGTTTGGCGCCTCCGTCCCGTGGGTCCTGCTGTCCTTCGCCGAGAACGGATACCTCCCGATGACCTTCGGCTTTCGGTCGCTGGCGGGCGGCCCGTTCGAGCAGCTCGACTCGGGCGCCTTCATCGCCCTCGGCTCGCTGCTCGTCCTGATATCGACCGTCGGCGTCACCGCTGGGCTGCTGTTGTGGCGTGGCCGGCGGATCGGGGCATGGCTCGGCCTTGCGACGGACCCGCTCGCATTCGCGCTCAGACTAGGGTTCGCCCTACCGCTTCTCCTCGTCGGCGTGCCAGTCCGAGCCGGCCTGGTCCTTCTCGTTTTGCGAAGGCTCGTCAAGTCGCCTCGGGAGGCCCAGTGATGGACTGGTTGCTGATCATCGTCCGCATCGTCCACGTCGGATCGGCGATGGTCTGGTTCGGTGGAGCGATCATCGGTTCGTTCTTCCTGGGTCCAACGGCCGAGGCGCTCGGGCGATCTGGCCAGCCATTCATGGATCACCTGATGAATCGACGCCGGATGGGAATCTTCTTCCCGATCGTCGCCGCCCTGACGGTCCTGAGCGGCGCAGCGCTCTACTGGCGCGACTCCGGTGGATTGCAGGCCGCCTGGATTACGTCGCCGTCGGGGCTGGCGTTCACGATCGGTGGGATCGCGGCGATCGCGTCATTCATTGGCGGTCTCGTCCTCGTCGGCCCGAGCGTTGCCGAGCAGACGGCCGTCCAAACCGAGCTGGCCAGCGGAGACGGCGTTCCCACCGAGGAGCAACGACGCCGACTCGAGCAAGCAGACCGGCTGATGCGGCTCGCGACCCGCGTCGATCTACCGCTGATCCTCCTGGCCGGCCTCACGATGGCTGTCGGGAGGTACCTGTAATGGACGGCGTCGCATCACAGCCAGGCGCCCGCGGGGGCTCGGGCGCGATCCGCGCCGCCGCCGTGACATATGTCGCCTTGGGTCTCGGCTTCGGGATCGGAGCGGCGATCACGCTCGACCACTACGCTCGCGAGGGCGAGCTGCCGATGACGCCCTTCGGCTTCCGTTCGCTGGCCGGCGGCCCGTTCGATGGCCTCCCTCCAGAGCAGTTCGCCGCACTAGGCTGGGCTCTCGTCGGAGTGTGTGCACTCGACGTCCTTGCCGGCATTTGGCTCTGGCAGGGCCGTCGTCGGGGCGCCGCCCTCGGGCTCGCGACGACCCCGGTCGCGCTCGGCCTTGGAGCCGGGTTCGCCCTGCCATTCCTTCTCATCGGGGTGCCGATCCGGGCAGTCCTCGTGATGGTCGGACGTCGAAGCCTCCGATAGCGGCGTTCGTGTGCACCGTCGCGGAGAGAGCTGAGACGATCATGGGCCGTGGCGTCGATCGACAGCCTGAGCACCCTCGCGCGTTCAGGAGATAGGTGTACCGATCTGTGCGTGTCCGCAAGCTCGGCGTCCGCAATCCTCCTCGCGCTCACCCGTCCGCGCGCATCCTGAGGAGCTCGGTGACGCGGTTGAACCTGCCGATGAGCCGCACAGGCCGCGGCATGAGACGGAGCTCGGGATCGACGATCAACTCGGGCTCGACGAGGTGGATGTCTCGCCCCCGTGTCCGCATCCAGCATTCGCCGGCAGCCATGATGTTCTTCAGCCACTGCACGTCCGAGCCGTACGTGAGCGCGAACACGTAGTGGTCGCCTCGGCGGAAGACATTGATCGGTGTGCGAAGCGTCCTCCCGGACTTGCGACCGCTGTGGGTGAGGATGGCGAATGAGGGCATCCAGCCGGCAAAGTGGATCGACAGCCGATTGAAGATCTTGGTCGTGAACGGACGGAGGAAACGGATCCGGGTTGTCGGGACGGCAGCCATGCCGATGTCCTCACTAACGCAACGACAGTTGCGTTAGAATAGCACAGGTGCCCAGCGATCACGACATCCAACGTCGGCAGCGACCCGGCGGGCGAAGTGCGCGCGTCCGCTCCGCGGTGCTCGCGGCGACCGCCGATCTGCTTGTCGAGGGCGGCTACGATTTCGTCGAGATCCCGGAGGTCGCTCGACGGGCCGGCGTCCATCCCACGACGATCTATCGACGATGGCCGACGACGGCTCAACTCGTCGGCGAGGCACTCCTCGAGCGATCGCAGGTGCTCAGCCCGACGCCCGACACGGGCTCGCTGGAGGGTGACCTAACCCGTCTGGTGAGCGATGGCGCGGGCCTGATCGGATCGCCCGCGGTTCGGGCCCTCTTCCAGGTGCTTCTCACAGGAGCCACCACGCCTGAGATCGCCGCCGCGCGCGATCGATTCTGGGCGGCACATCTCGTCGAAGCGCGCGGCATCGTCGAGCGGGCGGTCGCAAGGTCGGAGATCCCGGCCCGCACCGACCCGGCAGCCCTGGTCGATCTCGTGGTGGGCCCGGCGCTGCTGCGCCTGCTCCTCATGGGCCAGGAGTTGCCGCAGACCGAGATCGAGGTGCTCGTGCGCCGGGCGATCGCGAGCCTGCGTGTCTCGCCGACAAACGCGAGCCAACGAGCCGGATAGCCCATGGAATCAGGGCTCGATCTGTATGGAGTCCACGATCGACTGGAGTTGGGCTTGGATTTCTGGGGTCGTGCCAGGGAAGCTGTCGGCGCGGACCAGCACACGAACCCCGTCCACATCAAGGACCCAGATGCGCCACAGGGCGTTCGGCCCCTGGGCGTAGATCCCGGGTTCCCACACGAAGTAGTAGTTGCACCCGGAAGGATCAGGTCCCAGCTCGTCGGTCGTGGTGTTCGCGGGCGCCCGGAGCTCCAGGTACTTCCCGGAGGATCCGCCCAGGGTGACGTCGACGGGACTCGTCACGTCGAGGTCAGGATGATCCACGAGCGCGGTCACGAACCCGTCGACGGTCGTACCGGTCGGGATGTTCGGTCCGGTCGGGAAGTCCGGTCCGGATCCCCCACAGACCTGCGAGACGGTGTACAACCAGCCGCCACGACCGAAGAGCAAACCCCCTCCGCCGGGTGGTGTGTATCGCTCGACGGTTGGATAGACAGAACTTTCCCCCCCTGTCCAGCCATCGGGAACGGTGAGTGTGATTCGGATCGAGTCGTCCTCCGCGCCCGCTTCCGTGCAGCCCGGCTGCCCCACGCACAGACCCCCGGGGCCCACAAATGGCTGGATCGTGTAGCTGCCCGCCGGTAGTGGGCCGTTCGGGAACAACGCCGGAGATGGCGCTGGCGATTGACTGAGCGACGGGGTCGGCCCTGGTGGGCTAGGCGTCGGCGTCGGAGCCGCAGCCGCCGAGGTAGCGGTCCCGGTGGCGACGCCTTGCCCGGTCGCACAACCGGTCGCCACGAACACCACCATCACGACTGCTGCGATCGGCGATGCCGACCGGCCAAACAAGCGCTTCATATCGATCCCTCTGTGTCGGTGTGTCATCGAGTTCGCTCTATAGATGCCGACCAACAGGGCAGGGTTGGGTTGGCGACATTTCTAAGGGCGAGACGGCAACGGCCGGATCAACGGTCGATCTGGATCGACTCCACGATCTGCCTGAGCTCGGCCCTGACAGACTCGGATGCCGACGTCGAGAACGCGTCGATCACGAGGCGAACGCCATCGACGTCGAGGATCCACACTTGGTTGTACTCGTCTATGGCACGCTGCGAGTTGGTCGGCCATGCGCCCATCCCACCCCCGCCGCATTCGATCTCTCGGGCGCGCTTCGTGTACCCGAGGTACTTCCCGCGATAGCCGTCGAGCGTGACGCCCCTTCCTTCCGAAATGTCGATCAGCGGCAGACCCTCGAGGAATGTCACGAGATCGTCGACATCGGGCCCGAGAGGCGGGTCAACGGTGCCTGCATCCGGGTCGCAAGCCTCCTTGAGGGGGCGGTCGACGATCACGAATGAGACGCCGGTCCTCCCCTCGTCGCGGGTCACGCCGCCGGCGTTCTGATCACCTTGACCTCCATCAAGGGTCCAGCCGTCGGCGACGCTCATCGTGAGACGGAGTGGGAACGGATCGTCGAGGACGTAGGTGCCCCCCGGCTTCGTGCCGGGTGACGGAAGGAGCCACCCGATGTCGGGGGCATAGTCCGTGGCCACGACCCGACCATTGAAGATCACCGACGCCCATGCGTAGAGGGGCATGTCCAGCTCGATGCCTCTCGTGGCCGTCCCTCCACCCGTCACGCCCCCACTCCAGCCAAGCTTTAAGCGTGCGTCCGCTCCGGATCTGAAGTGGCGGGGGTCCCCTCCGGACCCCTCGGTCGGGTAACCGGATTCAAAGAAGGTATCGCCGACGTAGTCGAATCCAGGACCGTTGAGTCGTTCCGTTCGACCAGTATGGAGATCCGTCCGCCACGCCCGGTGGTGGCCTTCCTCATCTCCCGCGGTGCGTGGCGCGTTGTCGATCCCGTAGCGCCAATCCGGGACGCCGTCGCGATCGTCGTCAATGACAACGCCATACGCGATCCATAGCTCTGACGGATCCACGCGCGGTGGTTGGTTCGAGACCAAGTCGATGCCCACACCGTATGTCGAGACCGCCAGGTCGCGGATGTCGACGCATAGGAGGTCGGATCCGGTGTCGCCCGTGGGATCGATGTGCGTGAGAGGCATCGGCTGGACGCTCGCGCCTCCAGCTGGCTCGGTGCGGACCGGCGCTGGCCAATCCTCCTGCAGACTCGCCTGAGTCCATGACAGGGGGCCGATCGGCTCGCTCGGGTCACGCGACGGGACCGCGCAGTCGCTCGGACTGGGACGCACGGTGGGCACCGGGGTGGACGTGGGCAGCGGCGTCGCCTCTGATTCCGCTGTGGCGCAGTCCCTGACTCCCAGCCCGACCTCCTCATCGGTATTGACCGGACGAGTGCACAGGTACTCCATGTACGCCTGACTCGGCATGTGGGCGACGCCCTCCGGGGGCTCGAACAGCGCTGCCGGCTGCTCGCCGAACGCGATCTCCGTGACTTCCCTAGTCCCGAACTGGCTCGGGATGGGCTGACCCGCGTCATCAGTCACGGGCGCCCGGGTGCGCAGGATCAGCCGGGTCTCGATGTCGAGCCAGATTTCGCCGACGCACGCGAAGTGGTGCGTGGGGCGCCCCGCGACGTACTCGAGGCCGACGTACGTCCAGCCCCATGCCGCGGGTCCGCCGTCGACCGCACTCGGATCCCGCTCCATCTCGCAGCCCGGACCTTCCTCAGAGTTGAGTACGGTCCGGATCCACATCCGAGGGTCATCTCCGAAGGCCTCATGGCCCGGTTCGACCCAGACCGCGTCGGACTCGACGGGCGCTATCCCGCTGATGCGGCCGCCGCTGAGGATCGTGTAGCTGGAGGGCTCCGTCGCCTCCGCTGACGCGAACCGATCGAATCGGACGGCTCCCGACCGATCGACATAGATGCGGCCCTTGTCGCTCGAGTCGCTGTCGCGCCACGTCATGGCGACGGGCGGCAGCTGGGGCAGCCGCTCGTAGCTCGAGAGAACGAACGCCGGAACGTCGTCCGGCGGGTCGAGGCTCAGGTCCGGGACGGGGTCTCGCTGGAGGAGGCGCAACGCCCCGACCGCCGCGGCACTTGCGATCGCCAGCGCGACCAGCAGGGCTGCGGCGATGAGCAAGCTCCGTCGGCGGGTGACTGTGTCGGCTTCGCTGAGGGCGCCGAGGAACGAGGGCAGCGCCCGCTGCTGTGGCGTGGCCTCGGCCAGCTCGAGGATCCGGCTGCCCAGACCGCTCTGGGCGCGGTCCGGCAGATGCGCGCGGAGCGCCAAGGAGATCTGCGCGTCCGTCAGCTGCCGGCCGTTCATGCCTCGGCCTCCATCGCCTTCTCGAGCGCGTTGCGCGCGGCGTGCAGTCGCCACTTGGCCGTTCCGACCGGGATCCCGAGTGACCGAGCTATCTCTGCCACTGGCCGCTCCTCGACGTGGTGGAGGACGAGGATCAGTCGGTCCTTCGGTCGCAGGCGGTCGAAGGCGCGGCCGATGGCGTCGTTGTCGACCATCTCGTCCATCTGGGTCCTGGCGTGGAGGTCCTGCGGCGGTTCCGGCTGAGCGGCTTCATCGCCCGCGTAGGCCGGCTGGACCGTCACCTCACGCAGACGCACGCGGTGGCGGCGAGTCATCAAGGCGGCGTTCGCCACGATCCGGTTGAGCCAGCCATCGAACGCCGCCGAATCACGCAGGCGTGGGAGCTGTCGCCAGGCGGAGACGAGCGCGTCCTGGGTTGCGTCGGCAGCGTCGGCCTCGTTGGAGAGGATCGACCAGGCGAGGCGATAGCAGCGATCGATCCGGCTATCGACGAGGACCCCGAACGCTGCTGCATCGCCGGTGCGGGCACGTCGGACGAGCGCATCGTCGGCCGACGTTGCCGATCGCGCTGCTGTCGTCACCGCATCCACGTCACCCTCGGGCTCCCGATCCTAGCGCTCGCATGTCGCGACGTCGCCATCGGTCGCTGCTGTCGAGTGTCCAGATGCCGCCGAGGGGACGGTGGTTGGGTCGCGGGAGAAAACCTGCCTCCATCAAACCCCGGACGTGTGGACGGCATCTAGCTAGACACCATGAAGGCGTCGCCGCGCACAGGCGAATCCCGGTACCGGCCGGACCTCGAGGGTCTGCGCGGCGTTGCGATCCTGCTCGTCCTCCTCTGCCATGTCCGGATCCCGGGCGCTGAGGCCGGGTTCGTCGGCGTCGACGTCTTCTTCGTCCTTTCGGGCTTCCTGATCACGGGCCTGCTCGTGGACGAACATGAGCGCACGGGACGGATCGGCCTCGGCCAGTTCTATGCACGTCGGGCACGACGCATCCTTCCCGCCGCCGCGCTCGTGCTCGCCACGACCCTCCTCGCCGCGCGGTTCATCGTGTCGCCGCTGGATCTGCGGCGGATCGCCGACGATGGCCTAGCGGCCAGCCTGTCGCTCGCGAACATGCGCTTCGCCCTCGACGCCACCGACTACTTCGCGCCCGTCGATGCCTCGCCGATGCTCCATTTCTGGTCGTTGGCCGTCGAGGAGCAGTTCTACCTCCTGTGGCCGCTCCTGCTGTTGAGCGTCGCGCGCATCGCGCGTCCGCGAGTCGCGATGGCCGCCCTCGCGACCGCCGTCCTCGCAGGCTCGTTCATCCTGTGCAGCGCGCTGACGGACACCTCGAGCGCATGGGCGTACTTCTCGCTGCCGACCCGTGCCTGGCAGCTCGCGGCCGGTGGATTGCTCGCGCTCGGCTCACCCCTCGTCGGTCGTCTGCCGCAGGCGGTCGCGGCGGCGGTCGGCTGGCTCGGTGCAGCGCTGCTGGGGGCGAGTCTCGTGGCGATCGGGCCGACGACGGCCTATCCCGGCATGGCCTCGTTGCTGCCCACGCTCGGTGCGGTCGCCCTGATCACTTCCGGTGGGGTCATCGGATCGCCCGGATGGATCGCGCTCGCGAGGGCACCGCTGCGGTGGCTTGGTCGGATCTCGTACTCGCTGTACTTGTGGCACTGGCCGATCCTGGTCCTCGGGCCGGTAGCGCTCGGCTTGGGCGCGGCGACCGACGAAGGAGCCGGCGACGACCTCGCCATCCGGGTCGGGCTGGTGGTCATCGCCATCGTGCTCGCTGCGGCCACATGGGCGCTGGTGGAGGAGCCGTTCCGGCGCGGTCGTCTCGTGCCTCACGGTCGACGACGCGGCGTCGCGCTGACGGGTGCGACCGCCATGATCCTCGTCCTCGGATCGACGGCGATCGGCATGGTCGGCGATCGCGAAGTGGCGGCTGCGACGGTCCTCGATGCCGACGCAGCCTCGACCGACGACGAGGTTGTGCTGGCGGCTCTTGGCGATCCCGCAGCGCCGCCGTCGAGGTCGAGCGGGTCGTCGACAGGGCTGGAGCACGAGCCTCCCACGCCGCCGACGCAGGGTCCGACCGCGGTCTCCGCGCCGTCACCGACCGCCTCGAGGCAACCGTCGACCGCGCCGCGTTCGAAGCCCCGGATCGAAGGCGCTCTGCCTCGTGATCTGACGCCGTCCCTTGCGAGGGCGCGGGGGGACGATGACCCGCTCCGTGCCGACGGGTGCGGCCTCTCCCTGGCCGGATCGAAGCCCCCGTACTGCGTGTACGGCGACACGGGCGGCACGGTCACCGTGGCGCTCGTCGGCGATTCCCATGCGGCCCACTGGTTCCCGACGATCGAGCTGTTGGCCAAACAGCGCAAATGGCGGCTCGTCCCGTTCACGAAGTTCAGCTGCGTCTTCGTGGACATGCGCATCTGGTCGCCGCGCCTCAAGCGCGAATACACCGAGTGCGAAGCGTGGCGCGAGCGGGTCGTCGATCGCCTCGTGGCCCTCCGCCCAGACCTCGTCATCGTCGCCTCCGCCCAGGAGCTCCCGGTGGTCGTGGACCGCGACGACGACCCGGAACTGCAGGGCGCCGCGGTGGCCCGTCTGATCGTGCGCGTCCCCGGCGAGGTTGCGATCATCGTGGACACGCCGCGCTCGGACCATGACGTCCCAGCTTGCCTGGCCCAGCACCGCAAGGCGATCGAGCGCTGTACCACGACCCGGTCGGCCGCGTTCGGCTGGCGGTATGGGCGCCGCGAGTCCGAGGCGGCCAGACTGTCGGGCGCGACTCTCGTCGACCTGTCGGCGGCGACCTGCCCGACCGATCCATGCCCGCCGGTCGTCGGGTCGATGCTCGTCTACCGCGACCACCACCATCTGACGGCAACCTTCGCCAGGTCGCTCGTCGATGAGCTCGGAGCCGCGCTGCCCGTCGTCGGCGACGGTCCTGGACGGTGAGGGATCGCCGCGATGAAGATGCAGCGGTCGGCCGCTCGGCGATCGACCCCTTAACCCACCGCGGCTGCGAGCTCTACCCGATCCCGCCCGTTCGCCTTGGCTCGGTAGAGCGCCGCGTCGGCCTTGGCGAACCACTCGTCATCCGACTGCGCCAGGTCAGCCGGCGTGAGCAGCACGCCCCGAGGCTGATCGTGACGACGTTGGCTTGCCCGTTCGAGGGATGCGCGATCCGCGCATCGACGACGGCGCGTCGGATCCGTTCCCCGGCGGTCGCCAGATCCTCGAGCGTGTTCAGCCGCAGGAGGACGAGGAACTCCTCCCCGCCGAACCGGTCGACGGCATCCTCGGCTCGGATCCGCTGGACCGCCCGGAAACGGGGGCTTCGTCCGACGGTCAGGTACTCGCTCTGACGGATGCTGGCCAGCAGGGAAGCAGGTCGACGCGCCCAGCCCGGCGTTGCATCCGACCGCGGGGCGCTCATCCCGGACGCGAGCTGCGTCGGTGACCGCATCGGCCGATCGTGGGCGTCCATCAGGCGGTCGTCTCTGGCCCCATAGTCACCGTTGATCTCCAGCCGAAACGCGACTCGCTGTCACGGAGCCCACCGGTTCGAGGACGACGACCGCCGTCTCTCGCGACCGCCGCGTGGCCCAGCCTTCGAGCTGCTCCTCGCCGTCGTACTGGGCCCAGCGTGCCCACAGGCGGGGCCGTTCCTCCGGCGTCGCCGCGCGTCCACGGACGGGGCGCTGCCCGTCCCTCAGCACGACCGTCGTCGTCAGGGTCTGACTTGAAGGTTGAGCCACCACGCCGGTTCCGCTTCGCCCCAGCCGTTCATGGCCATGGTCACGAGGTTGGGACCGTCCTCGAAATAGCCGAGGATGGCCTGCCGCTCGAGTCCCGTGCGCCGCCCGATCGTCGTCAGGCGGAGCATCCCCCACTGGTTGGCGGTGGCGCCTCTAAGTCCGAAGCGGCCGCCGCTGACACGGAACGCCGCTCGATGGACCAACCAGAACGAGCGGATGAACCAGCGCGGCGGGAGTCGGGGGGTCTTCTGCGCGGGGACGGCAGTCATCGTTCATCTCCTTCAGTGCTGTAGTGGAAGACGTCATCGATCGGCACGCGGAACTCGCGAGCGATCTGGAAGGCCATCTCGAGGGACGGCGAGTAGCGCCCCTGCTCGATGGCGATGATGGTCTGGCGAGTGACCCCGACACGATCCGCGAGCTCGGCCTGCGTCATCTCGCCGTGCTCGAACCGGAAGCGCCGGATGTCATTGCTGACCCTGGTCGGTCTGGCCATCGTCAGAAGCCGCGCCGGTAGGCGACCAGCTTCACGACCGTCGCGGAGAGCGTCCCCACGACGAAGGCCAGATACATGGCGTTCGCGATCCAGAACTGGTGGAACTCGCCCAGCGCCAGGCCGAATGGCACGATCATCCCGGTCGCGAGCACGATGCCGCCGACGTACTCGCCGTGGCGATTGATCTCCCGATCCCGCTGATCGGCCTTGGCGGCGTCATCGGGCGCCGCGATGCCGATGACGATCATGCCGACGATCGCGAGCACGACCGTCGCTCCGACCACCGCGAGAAGCGACTGCTGATAGGCGATCTCGGCGACCGGCGTTGTCGGCAACTGGCGGAGGATGGTCGCGAAATAGACCAGAGGCACCACTATGGCGAGGGCGGCGTAGAGCCAGTTGCCCTTCTCCTCGAACGACATCGTGTGGGCTCCCATGTAAAGCATCCTTGACATGATGGAATGTACGCTAGACCTGACACGGTGTCAAGCATCTTTTACATTGCGAAGGATCCGTGAACGCCAGACGACGCGCGGAAGGTCATCCTGACGCGATGAGCGATCGCACCACTCACGCCCGGACCCGGGAACGGCCGCTGAGTGGGCGATCAGTCCTGGCTCGATACGAGCGGGCGTGGCTGCGGCCCGATGTCGTCGCCGGACTCACGATCGCCGCATACCTGGTCCCGCAGGTCATGGCCTACGCGCAGCTCGCCGGACTCGACCCGGTCGTGGGCCTCTGGTCAGCGGTCGTGCCGGCGATCCTCTACGCCCTTGTCGGGACCTCTCGCCACGTGTCGGTCGGCCCCGAGTCCACGACGGCGATCATGATCGTGGTGGCGGTCGCGCCCCTCGCAGGCGGGGACCCGGTCCGCTATGCCACGTTGACGGCGGCGCTCGCGCTGCTGGTCGGTGCGATTCTGCTCGTCGGCGGCGCGTTCCGGCTCGGGTTCCTCGGTGATCTCCTCTCGCACCCCATCCTCGTCGGGTACATGACCGGCGTAGCCGTGCTCATGGTCGTCTCCCAACTCGACAACATCACCGGCGTCCCGGCCGAGGATGGCGGCGTGATCGCCCAGGTCGGTGGTCTTGTCTCGAACATCGGAGCCGTCCATCTACCGACGTTCCTGCTGGCCACGGGCGTCGTGGCGTTCCTCGTCATCGCGCGCCGGATCGCCCCCGCAGTGCCGGGTCCGCTCGTGGCCGTCATCGGCGCGACCGCCCTCGTCGCCATACTCGGACCGGAACGGCTCGGCGTCGAGCTCGTCGGTCCCATCCCATCGGGCATGCCGCCCCTCGGCGCGCCGGCGATCGCCCCGGCCGACCTGCCGCTGCTCGGTGCGTCTGCCATCGGGATCGCCCTGGTCGCCTATACGGACGTGATCCTCACGGCACGGGCGTTCGCGACGCGAAATGGCTATCCGATCGATGCGAACCGCGAGATGCTCGCGATCGGCGGTGCGAACCTCGCCGCTGGTGTGACAGGTGGCATGCCGGTCAGCAGCTCCGGATCCCGGACCGCGATCGGGGAAAGCGTCGGCGCCCGCAGCCAGCTCGCGGGCATCGTGAGCGCTTCGTCCGTCGTCCTCGTACTGCTGCTGCTGGGCGGGGTCCTCGCGCGGTTCCCGGCGGCCGCGCTGGGCGGGCTGGTCATCTATGCCGCGACGCGATTGGTCGATGTCGCCGCGTTCCGGCGGCTGTGGCGGTTCCGACCCAGTGAGTTCGGATTGGCCATCGTGACTGCTGTGAGCGTGCTCGTCTTCGACGTCCAGGTCGGGATCATCGTGGCCATCGCCCTCTCGGTCATCGACTTGTTCGCGAGGGTGGCACGACCACAAGCGGCCATCCTCGGTCGGGCGCCCGGCGTCGCGGGGTTGCACAACATCGAGGACTACCCCGATGCCGAGACGACCCCCGGGCTGGTCGTCTTCCGCTACGACGCCCCGCTCTGTTTCGCCAACGCCAACGATTTCAAGACCCGGGCGCTCGAGGCTGTCGACTCCGAGGCAGAGCCCATCGAGTGGCTCCTGCTGAACGCCGAGGCGATCGTCGAGATCGACCTGACCGCGGCCGACGCCCTCGGCGAGCTCCACGACGAGCTGGAGCGGCGGGGGATCGTCCTCGCGTTCGCGAGGGTCAAGCAGGACCTGCGCGACCAGCTCGAGCGGATCGGCCTCATCACCCACATCGGCCCGGAACGGCTCTTCCCGACTCTGCCTGTGGCCCTCGAGGCGTTCGAGCGTCGGCGCGAGGAGCACGAGGAGCACGAGGACCGCGGAGCGCGTTGATGGGCCGTTGACCAAGTTGGCATAGACTCAACCGACGCGGGCCCATCGAGCGCACGCCGCCGGCCTGGGCACACGCGGGTCCGATCGACTGGGCGCGGGAGATGACCGAGGAATCCTCTGCCGGAGGACCAGGGAAGCCGCCGCCGTGGGCGCGTCGCCCGCGTATCGCTCCGTATGCCGCAGGCGCGGCGGTGGCTCTGCTCGCCGTCGTGGGATACAGCCTCGTCTTCCCCGGACCACCGCGCCTCACGCAGGACGATGTCGACGCGCGGATCGGCGAGGCGCTCGCCTCGATGACCCCGGCGCCGGCCTTCTCTGAGGTCGTCTATCAGACCGTTCGTCCATCGCTCGTCCTCATCGAGACCGAGCGGCCCGAGGCGGACGGGAGTGGCTCTCCCGACGCGGGCATCGGCAGCGGCGTGGTCGTCAACCTCGCGGGCGACATCCTGACCAGCCTCCACGTGGTCGATGACGCGACGGAGATCCGCGTGACCTTCGCAGACGGCACGCGGTCGAGCGCCGAGATCGTCAGCGAGGATCCCGCCATCGATATCGCGGTCCTGCGCGCCGCGGCGCCCCCGACCGAGCTCGCACCCGCGGTCCTGGGCGATCCCAATGGCGTCCGCGAAGGCAGCGAGGCGTACGCGATGGGCAGTCCGTTCGGGCTCGCCAGCTCGGTGAGCGCAGGCGTGATCTCCGGCCTCGATCGGACGTTCCGCCTCGAGGACACCAACACCATCCTGCGTGGTCTTATCCAGGTCGACGCGGCCATCAATCCGGGGAACTCCGGCGGACCGTTACTAGATCGAGAGGGTCACGTCATCGGGATCCTCACCGCGTTGCTCAACCCGACCGGCGACGAGGTCTTCGTCGGCGTCGGTCTTGCCGTGCCCATCAACGTGGCCGGCGGGGCCGCCGGTCTGCCGCCGTACTAGTCCGCCAACAGGAGCGAACGAGTGGACCAGACAACCAACCAGGATCGGTCGGCGCCGATGGAGCGATTGCTCTACGAGGTCAAGAAGGTCATCGTCGGCCAGGACCACCTGCTCGAACGGCTGATCGTCGCGTTGCTGGCCCGCGGTCACATCCTCGTGGAGGGCGTTCCCGGTCTCGCCAAGACCATGGCCATCCGTACCCTCGCCGAATTCGATCGGCGGCGAGTTCAAGCGGATCCAGTTCACGCCGGACCTCGTCCCCGCCGACCTCATCGGGACGCGCATCTACAACCAGAAGACCGGTGATTTCGGCACGACGCTCGGCCCTGTCTTCGCCAACCTCCTGCTTGCCGACGAGATCAACCGCGCCCCGGCCAAGGTCCAGAGTGCGTTGCTCGAGGTCATGCAGGAACGGCAGGTGACGATCGGCAAGGAGTCGTTCAAGGTCCCCGATCCGTTCCTTGTCCTCGCCACCCAGAACCCCATCGAGACCGAGGGCACCTATGCGCTGCCGGAGGCGCAGATCGACCGCTTCATGTTGAAGGTCCTCGTCGACTACCCGAGCTCGACCGAGGAGTTCGTGATCGTCGAACGGATGACCGGCGCGTTCCCCGCGGTCCACACGGTCCTCTCGACGGACGCCCTGCTCGAGATGCAACGCGCCGCGGATCAGGTCTTCGTCGACCCGGCGCTGATGGAGTACGCAGTCCGGCTCGCGACCGCGACGCGCGATCCTGCCGCACACGGGTTGGGCGAGCTGGCCCGCTACATCACCTTCGGCGCGAGCCCACGGGCGTCGATCAACCTGGTCCTGACCGCCCGTGCCCTGGCATTCGTTCGTGGTCGCGACTACGCCCTACCGGAGGACGTGCTCGACATGGCGCTCGACGTGCTGCGGCACCGACTCGTCCTTTCCTTCGAGGCGCTGTCCGACGACGTGTCGAGCGACGACCTCCTCGAGACCCTGCTCGATCGCATCCCCGTCCCGGTCGTGCCACTACGCGAACATGGGAACGTCCACATCAGCGCCTGAGCGCATCCTGCAGCGCCTCGACTGGCAGGTCATCCGCCGGCTCGACGGCCTGTTGCAGGGCGACTACGGCACGCTGTTCCACGGCAGCGGTGTCGACTTTGCCGACCTGCGCGAGTACCAGTACGGCGACGACGTCCGCTATATCGACTGGAACGTCACGGCGAGGACCACGACCCCGTACATCCGCGAATACGTCGAAGATCGGGAGATCACGGCCTGGTTCCTGCTCGATCTCAGCCCGTCGGTCGACTTCGGCAGCAGCGATTCGGAGCGGATGAAGCGCTCGGTGCTCATCGACTTCGTGACGACCCTCGCCCGCCTCCTGACGCGACGCGGCAACCGGGTCGGGGCGATCCTGTACGGCCGCCAGGTCGACCGCACCATCCCGGCCCGTGGCGGCCGCGTCCAGGTCCTTCGACTCGTGAACGACCTGCTTCGTCAGCCGCAGCTCGCGGCCGCTCCGTTCACCGACCTGGCACCGTTGCTGGAGGCGGGACAGGGGAGCATCAAACGCCGCTCACTCGTCTTCGTGATCTCGGATTTCATCAGCGCGCCCGGCTGGGAGCGACCGCTCAACCTGCTGACCAAACGCCATGAGGTCGTCGCCGTCCGCCTGTTCGACCGCCGTGAAGTGGACCTGCCCGATGTCGGGCCACTGTTGATGGAGGACGCGGAGACCCGCCAGCAGCTCTACGTGGACACGCACGACAGGCGGTTCCGCGCGCGGTTCCGCGAGGCGTCGGAGCGACGGGAACTCACATTGCGAGACGCGTTCCGCAGGTCCGGGGTCGATGCGGTCGCTCTATCGACCGACGACGACCTCGTGCACGCGATCGTCCGGATGGCGACCATCCGCCGACGGCGCCGGCGGAGGTAGCGGTGTCCTTCCTGTGGCCCACGATGTTGCTGCTCCTCGCCGCGATCCCGCTCGGCGTGCTGCTGTATGGCATGGGCGACCGTCGTCGACGGCGTCGCATCGCGGCGCTTGGCAACCTCCGGATCGGAAGCCCATCCGACGTGCCCCGCCGCCACCCGGCCCTGCGGCGTCGCATCCCGGCTGCGCTTCTCGTGGCCGGTCTGACGGTGCTCGTCCTGGCGATGGCTCGCCCGCAGAGCGTCATCAGCACGCCGCGGTTCGAAGCGACCGTGATCCTGTCGTTCGACGTGTCCGGGAGCATGGCGGCGGACGACGTCGAGCCCACCCGCATGGAGGCGGCCAAGGCCGCCGCACGAGCGTTCGTCGCTCGCCAGCCACCGTCGATCCTGACCGGCGTCGTGGCGTTCAGCGACAGCGGCTTCAACGTGCTGGTCCCGACCGCGGAGCAGCCCGAGGTCTTGGCGGCGATCGACCGGCTGGACCCGGAGCGCGGGACATCGATCGCGCGGGGGATCATCTCGTCGCTGACTGCCATCGCCGCCGCGGAGCGCGATCCCGCCGAGGGCTACTACACCAACCGCTCGCCTGACCCCGTGCGGCTCCCCGACGTCGTGCCGCCGGGCACGAACGTGCCGGCCGCGATCGTGCTGCTATCTGACGGTGAGAACAACCAGCGTCCCGACCCGCTCGAGGCGGCGCAGGCCGCAGCGGAACGCGGTATCAGGATCTTCACTGTCGGAATCGGCACGGAGGAAGGGACGATCCTCGACATCGAGGGTTTTCGCGTCCACAGCCGGCTGGACGAGCCGTCGCTTCGCCAGATCGCAGAGGTCACGGGAGGGACCTACTACGCCGCGACCGATCCGGCCGAGCTCGAGGGCATCTACCGGAGCATCGAGACGCGGCTCGTCCTCCGCCCTGAGGCGACCGAGGTCACGTCGCTCTTCGCCGGCGCCGCGGTACTGCTGCTGACGGCGGGCGCGCTGGCGGGCCTGCGCTGGCTCGGTCGGCTGCCATGACGGGCGCCGCGGATCTCCTGGCGCCCGGCGCGCTCATCGCCCTCGTCCTGCTACCGCTCCTCGCCGGCGTCCGCTTCTGGTTGCTGCGACGACGCCGCCCGGCGATCCGGTACTCGAGCCTGTCGCTGGTCATGGATGCGGCCCCGCGATCCTCCTGGCTCCGGCGTCACCTGCCGTTTGGCGTATTCCTGCTGGCGCTCGCCAGCCTGGTCCTCGCGATGGCGCGGCCGGTGCAGATCGTGCCGGTCCCCGCGGGCCGCACGACCGTCATCCTGGCGATGGACGTCTCGCGCAGCATGTGCGCGACCGATATCCCGCCCAACCGCCTACTCGCCGCGGAGGCCGCCGCCGCCGACTTCATCGATCGCCAGACCGGGACGACCCAGATCGGCATCGTCGCTTTCGCCGGTTTCGCCGAGATCGTCCAGCCGCCGACGACCGACCAGGAGGTCCTGCTCGACGTTGTCGAGAGCCTGACCACCGGTCGCCGCACGGCCGTCGGCAGCGCCATCCTCAAGTCGCTCGACGCGATCGCCGAGATCGACGACAGCGTGGCACCCATCCCGGCCGGCGACGCATCGACGGGCGACGAGCCAGCGGCGGTCCCGCGCGGCGCCTATGCCCCGGCGATCATCGTGCTGCTCACGGATGGTGCGAGCAATGCCGGTCCACCTCCGGTCGAAGCGGCCGAGGCTGCAGCGGCTCGCGGCGTGCGCGTCTACACGATCGGCTTCGGCACCGCCGACCCTAACGCCGAGCGGCCCCCGTGCGGGCTCCAGTTCGTTGGCAACGAGCCGAACCAGACGGGCATCCCAGGTGGTGGTGGCGGCGGCGGGGGCGGCTTCCGGCGGGCCATCGACGAAGACACTCTGATGGCGGTCGCCGAGGCGACCGGCGGGACGTACTACCCGGCCGAGAGCGCGGACGAGCTCCACACCGTGTTCGAGAACCTGCCCACAGACCTCATCACGCGCCACGAGATCATGGAGATCAGCGTGCTGTTCGTTGGCCTCGGCGCGCTCCTCGTCGGGCTGGCCATCCTGCTCGCGCAGGCCTGGCGGCCGCTGCCATAGGTCGTTCGCAGGAGCTCAAGAGGCCCTCGCCTCACCCGCATGCTGTCAATTCGCGACCAGCCCGTTCGTCGTGAAGTCGTGAGGGCCGGCCGGATGGCCGCCAAGACACGCTAGGAGGTTCCCAATGGGAACGACGGTGGTTCACGTCGAGGTCGTTGGCAAGGATGGAGCGGCGCTCCAGAAGTTCTATCAGGACGTGTTCGGGTGGAGCCTGGACACGAACAACCCGGGTGGCTACGGCATGTACCGCCAGGAGGGCGGCCTGAGCGGCGGCATCGGTACCAGCAATGACGGCGGCCCCGGGCACGTCACGTTCTACGTCCATACGGACGATCCGCAGGGCGTGCTGGACAAGGCCGCCGCGAGCGGAGGCCGGGTGATCATGCCGCTGACCGAGGTGGCGCCGGAGACCAACGTCGCGCTCTTCGCCGATCCCGAGGGCCATATCGTCGGGATCATGTAGCGCCCCCACAGCGCCGCGCAAAAGGACGAGGCCGGGCCTGTATGGGTCCGGCCTCATTCGCGTGATAATGACGACGAGCGATCTCGATGCCTCCATCCGCTCGGGCGGCCCGGTCCGCGGTCCGCCTTCGTCGATCGATCCTCCTCGCCGGGCTGGCGTGGTTGCTCCTCGGCGCGCTCGACCGCCCAGCCGACCGGGTCCTCGCCGCGGATCCGACGGTGCCGCCGCACATCGACGTCCTCACGGCGACCGGCGTCGTCGACAACGTGCTGGCGACCTACGTCGAGGAGGGGATCGAGCGTGCATCGCTCGATGGGTCATCGGCGGTGGTCATCACGCTCAACACACCGGGCGGCAGTCTCGACGCGACCCAGCGGATCGTCAGCGCGCTCCTGGACGCTCCGCTACCGACGATCGTGTGGGTCGCCCCGAGCGGCGGGCGAGCGGCCAGTGCCGGCACGTTCATCACGCTGGCGGCGCACCTGGCCTATATGGCGCCCGGCACCAACATCGGCGCCGCGTCGCCGGTCGGCGCGGGCGGCGAGGAACTGACCGGCACGATCGGCGACAAGGTCAAGAACGACGCCATCGCCAACATCCGGTCGATCGCCGAAGCACGTGGCAGGAACGTGGATTGGGCCGTGTCGACCGTCGACAAGGCTGCCTCGTCGACGGCGACCGAGGCCGTGGACGTCGGCGCCGTGGATGCCATCGCGACCTCGCTCGATGACGTTCGCCGACAGGCGGATGGGCGGACCGTCGAGGTCCGGTCCGAGTCCGTGACTGTGGATGTCGCCGACGCGTCGCTTGTCGACCTCGCGATGAACCCGTTCCAGTCGATCATCCACCTGCTGTCCGACCCGAACATCGCGTTCATCCTGCTGACGCTCGGGTTCTACGGCCTGCTGTTCGAGCTGCAGAGCCCGAACTTCGTGACGGGCATCCTCGGCGCCATCGCGCTGATCCTCGCGTTCATCGGGTTCGGCAGCCTGCCCCTCAACGTCGGTGGGCTGCTGCTCATCGGCCTTGCCGTGCTCCTCTTCGTCCTCGAGACGACGGTGACCAGCCACGGGCTATTGACCGTGGGCGGGCTCGCCTGTTTCGTGCTGGGCGCCTTCACGCTGTACACGGACCCAGGTACGCCAGTCGGGCCCGACGTGTCGGTCGCGCTCCCGCTGATCGTGACCATGGCGGCCGTGACCGCGGCGTATGTCGGGCTGGTTCTGGTGATCGTGGCCGGTGTCAGACGGCGATCACTGGCGTTCGCGGGCGCATATGGCGCGGGCGGTACGATGGCCGTGCCGACCGGCACGGTCGGGGTCGCGAGGACCGCCCTCGAGCCACGTGGGGTGGTCTACGCCGCGGGCGAGGAGTGGACGGCGCGGACGCGCGATGAAACCACGATCGCCCGAGGCGCTCCCGTCCGGGTGGTCGGCCAGCAGGATCTCACGCTCATCGTGGAATCGGGGCCGGCGCCGTCGCCGGATGGTGGATAGGAGGTCCCCGTGGAGTTCGCCGTCATCTTGCCGGCCGCGTTCATCATCCTGGTCCTGGTGGTCATCGCGATCGCCTCGATCAAGATCGTCAACCAGTACGAGCGGCTGCTCGTGTTCACCCTCGGTCGGACCAGCCCGAACGAGGTCAAGGGCCCGGGCTGGGTGTTCATCGTGCCCATCGCCCAGCGCGGCGTGCGGGTGGACCTGCGCGAGCGGTTCATCGAGGTCCCGAGCCAGACGAGCATCACCAAGGACAACGCGCCGATCAGCATCGACTTCCTGATCTACTGGCGCATCGTCGACCCGTACAAGAGCGTCGTCGAAGTCCAGAACTTCGAGGGTGCGCTGCAGAACATCGCCACTACCACGTTGCGCGCCGTCGTCGGCGACATCCTGCTCGACGACGTCCTCTCCAAGCGCGACCAGATCAACGAGATCCTGCGGGTCAAGCTCGACGAGGTCACCGAGCGGTGGGGCGGCAAGGTCACGACGGTCGAGATCCGCGAGATCACCCCGCCGCGCGACGTGCAGGACGCCATGAACCGGCAGCTGTCGGCCGAGCGGACGCGCCGCGCTGTGATCACCGAATCCGAGGGTAGCCGGCAGTCGGCGATCAACGTCGCGGAGGGCACCAAGCAGGCCGAGATCCTGCGCGCCGAGGGCGATCGGCAGGCGGCGATCCTGCGGGCGGAGGGGTTTGCCCTCGCCCTGACCCAGATCTTCAACGCGGCGTCGAAGATCGACCAGAAGACGATGGCGCTGCAGTACCTCGAGGCGTTCAAGGCCTTGGGTGCCAGCCCATCGACCAAGTACATCCTGCCGCTCGAGATCACCAGCCTGGCGGACTCCTTCCGGGGCTTCCTGGCGGCTTCCAACGAGGAGGGCCCGTCAAAGACCGGTTGAACGCGTCTGCGGATCGGGCTCTTTGACAATGCGTTAACGCGGGCGGATAGTGATGCGGCGAGACACCACGGAGGACGCCTATGCGTCGCTTCCGTCTTCGCCGCCCGACTCGGAAGGCCGTCCCGACGCGGGTCCGGGGGGCCCTGAAGGCGCTCATTAGGACGGTCCAGTCACGGACCCACGCCGGCGACCGGGTCATCTGCCCTGTGTGCGAAGGTCACTTCTCGTCGTTCGTGACGCGACACGGGCACCGCAACGCGCAATGCCCGAATTGCCGCTCCCTGGTACGCCATCGGGCACTCTGGCTGTACCTTCGCGACGTCCTGCGGATCGGCGATAAGCCGATCAGGCTGCTCCACCTCGCACCGGAACAGGGCATCGAGCGCCGCCTGCGCGGGTTGCCGGCAGTGGAATACGTGACCGCCGACCTGGACGCGGCCCTCGCTACGGACCGAGTCGACGTGGTGTCGATGCCGTACTCCGATGCATCCTTCGACCTCGTCGTGTGCAGCCACGTCCTGGAGCACGTTCCGGACGACCGGCGCGCGATCCGCGAGCTGTACCGCGTCCTCCGACCCGGGCGTGCGGCCATCGTCGTGGTCCCGATCCGCACCGCGTACACCGAGGAGTTCATCGATCCATCGCCGTCTCCGGCCTACCCTGACGGGTACCTGCGGGTCGGCGCACATGCGCACGTCCGTGAGATCGGGGCCGATTACCCCGAGCGCCTCCGCGAGGCGGGCTTCGACGTGGCGACCACCGACTACGCCAAAGCCATCCCCGCGCCCGCGCGGGCGCGGTTCGGTATCGAGCCAGGCCAACCCTTCTTCGTCTGCGTGCGGCCGGCGGCCTGATCAGGTCGTGGCTGCGGCCGCGAACGACGCCATGTCCGGATAGACGGCGTCGGGCGATGCCTCGGCCGGTGGCGTCGCGCCGGAGCCCGGCCGATCGTGGCGGCGGTCGATCCACACGGTCGTGAGACCCAGACGCTTGGCGGGGACGTGATCGTGGAACAGGCTCTGCGCGACGTGGACGATCCGATCGTGTGGGAGGCCCAGCCGCTCGAACGCGACCAGGAAGTTGGCCTCGCTCGGCTTGTACGCGCCGACCTGCTGCGCCGTCACGATCCAGTCGAACTCGACGCCGAGCCGTCGGTTCGAGGCCGCGAACAGGTCGTCGTCGCAGTTGGTGATCACGCCCAGGCGGAATCGGCGCTTGAGCCGCACGAGCGCGTCGACGGAATCGGGGAATGCGGGCCAGGCCTCGACAGACCGGGAGAACGCCGCTACTTCATCATCGTCGGGGATGAAGCCGAGCTCATCGGCAACGCCGCGCAGGCCGGCTGCGAGGACCTCGGTGTACCGCTGGTATGTGCCTGATTCCGCCGCGGCCTCATGCCGGGCGAATCGAGTGAGGACATCGTCCGGGTCCATCTCGACGGCGTGGGCCGCGAGCACCGGCCGGAAGGCCTCCCACAGGCCCGTTTCCCAGTCGATGAGCGTCCCGTAGCAGTCGAAGGTGAGCGCGTCGACATCGCGATAGTCGATGGGATCGGTCATGTCGGGAACTCTAGCGATGCGCGTATCGTCGGGGCTGCGATGAGGATCCTCCAACGGGCACTCCTACTGATCACGGCGGTCATGCTCGCCGCCGGCTGTGCGGCTGGGGCAGGGGCTTCGCAGCTGCCGGCGGCGTCGGGCGGACCCGTCACGACCGAAGACCAGGCGCTGGCCCGGGTGATCGCGCACGAGCCGCGACTGGCGGGTATCTCGAAGCGCGACCCGGAGATGATCGGCCAGTCGAACTGGTACGAGGTGACGCCGGCTTCGGGCGTGGGGGCGTTCATCGTCACCGTGCGACTGGGCTGGGGCGATTGTCAGGCCGGGTGCATCGACGAACACAAATGGGTCTACGCAGTCCTGCCCGATGGCACCGTGAACCTGCAGTCGGATGGCGGTGGCGAGGTGCCGGACGTGGCTTGGCCGTCGCCTGGACCAGCTGGCGAGGCCGTCAGTACCGGGATCATGTGATCGCGGGAACTCGGTGCCTGGCGGCACCGGGAGCCCTCTTTGCAAGGTCCATCGAAAGGTCGATGACCGTACAGTTCCAGCGATGTACGCACGGCCGACGCGCACGAACCTGATCCACTTCGGCATCATGGCGGTCGTGCTCCTCGGTGCGCTGCTGGTCACCGCGCTCGCTGCGAGACCGCCCGGCAGCCAACTTACCGGTGCGTCACAGACGGGGGCTGCCCGCTCGGATCAGGCCGCCAAGGTCCCGGCGACGGACGTCAGCCTGACCGGCACCGTCGGCACCCGCACCGCCGCGGACGGCACGACCGAATACACGCTGACCACCGGCGACACCGTGCTGAGCCTGGATGCGGGGCCCGCCTGGTTCTTCGGGAACGCATACCCGCTCGCACCGTTCGTCGGCCAGCAGGTCACGATCGTCGGTGAGCAGCGCGAGGGCTCGACCAGCGTCGACGTGCTTTCCGTGAACGGCACGGCACTCCGCGAACCTGGCAAGCCGCCGTGGGCGGGAGGCTGGAAGACCGTCGGCGAGCGACACCCCGGCTGGAGCCAGGAGAAGGCCGATCGTCAGGCAGCCAAGCAAGCGGCCAAGGCCGATCGACAGGCCGCCAAGCAGGAGCGCTTCGGGCTCGACTGCTGGCCGCCGGGGCATTGCAAGGACGGTTCCGCCAAGGGCGTGAACCCGGGAGCTTCGCAGGTCCCGTAGCGCACCCGGGCGGTTCCGATAGAGACCTGGGCGTACGATGCCGCCCATGCGTCTGCCGGTCGCCCTCGTGCAGCTCGACGCGACCGATGATGTCGATGGCAACATCGAGCGAGCTACGAACATGGCCGTCGAGGCTGCGTCCCGCGGCGCGGGACTGATCGTCCTCCCCGAGTATCTGCAGTATCGAGGACCAGACAACGGGTTCCGTGCGTCGGCCCGATCCATCCCGGGGCCATTCACCGACGTCTTCGCCGACGTCGCCCGCAGGCACAGCGTTTGGATCCTGGCGGGCAGCCTCGCCGAGATATCGGACGATCCGAGGTGCCCGTACAACACCAGTGCGCTGATCGATCCGGAGGGCACGATCGCCGCGACCTATCGCAAGATCCATCTGTTCGACGTCGCCGTCGACGACGGGCCGGTCGATACCGAGTCAGCGCGAGTCTCCGCCGGTGACACCGCGGTCGTCGCGGACGTTGACGGGGTTCGGCTCGGGCTATCGGTGTGCTACGACCTCCGTTTTCCTGAGTTGTATCGCGCGTTGGCCCTGGCCGGCGCGGAGGTGTTCGCGGTCCCGTCCAATTTCACTGAGCGGACAGGTCGAGACCACTGGGAGGTGCTGCTCCGCGCCCGGGCGATCGAGAATGGCGCCTGGGTCCTGGCGCCCGGCCAAGCGGGCGGCCCTCCAGGCCAGCCCGCGTTCGGTCGATCGATGATCATCGACCCGTGGGGCACCGTCGTCGCCCAGGCACCCGACGGCGTGGGCATCGTTCGGGCGGACGTGGAGACGGACCGCGTCGCCGCGGTCCGTCGTCAGATCCCGTCGTTGGCCAACCGGCGGCCAGAGGCTTACTGGTTACCCTAGGCGGCCAGGCCACCGCGCTTTACTTCACAAGCTGGACACCGACCGCGCCGGCACCCTGGATGGGTCCGCCACTGACGGCGCCGGTGGTGATGTATCGGACGAACCAGCCGGCGATGCAGCTGCTGCTGCCGTTTCCGGCGATCGGCACGAGCGTCGTGCCGTTTCCCTGGCAAGCCAGGTTGTTCCCACCGTTCTGGTCAGACATGTAGTCAAGGAAGAACGCGGCGACCCGGATGACGTGGTACGTGGCGTGACTGCCACCGGTCGTCGTGCAATCACCGTCGCAGATCGGGATGAACACTACTTGGCCGGAAAGCGCGTTGACCGCGTCGACCATCGGCTTGGCGCAGTTGTTGCCGTTGTCCGAGTTGACCGTGACGGGGAAACTCGCGAACTGGACGGCCGGCGGATTGGTCACTTCGTCAGCGCAGTTGTTGGTGTTGCCGTCGAGGTCGAGGACCATGAATGAACCGCCCCCTGTCTTGCAGAGGGGCACGATGTATTCCTGACCTTCAGGATTCTTGTCCAGATCAGGGCCGTCCGGGTTGCTGATCTGCCAGTTCACCTCGCCAGTGCCAAGGTCGCCGTTCGTCGCGCAGTCGACGATGTTGACCGGGAAGACGACAGGCAGGATCCGCCCGCCCGAAAGCGCGCCGGCCACCGCCGTTGCCTCGGCCGAGGCCGTGAACTGGTTGAAGCCGAGCACACGGGCGAACGTCGTGCCGAACAGCTTCGAGGAAGCCGCCTGGACGCCCTGGGCGTTGGGCGGGATGGAGCCATCGCCGACGCGCGCCGCTGCCGCGATGCTCGTGGTCGTCGCGCCCCCAGGCGTGAGGAGTGTCGCCGGTGATGTCGGTGTAGTAGCCCAAGTACGAGTCCAGGAAGTTCGCGTTCGAGACCGTGTTCATCGCAGCGACGACGTCCGAATCGGTCTGGACGTTGCCGCCCAGATTCTCGGCCAGGACAGTCGCGCCGGCGTTCGCCACCGCGTCGGAGCCGTTCTGCGCCTCGCGCTGATGCGCGTAGGCATTACCGCCCTCGAGGATCAGGGCGACGCCGCCGATCAGCGAGATCATGGCCAGAGCGACGATGACGAGCACCTGACCGCGAGGCCTTCGAGTGGTGGCGTGGCGAGGCATGGAGTTCCCTCTCATGGTTGCTTGGGGCAATTGGCGGCGGCGGCGCCGTCGAGTGGATCCAGCGGACAGCTGTATTCGACGGAGAGCACCGACCGGGCGGTGAAGGTCACGCCGTTCTTGAAGATGATGTTCCCGATCAACGGCGTGATCGGGAAGTACGTGGCTTCGAAGCTCACCTCGGCGAGGCAGCCGACCGCCACCAGTGCGCATTGCGCAGATGTGTCCGGCGTCCCGTCCGCGTTGACCTGGTAGAAGTTGACCTGGACGCTCGGGTCGTTGAGCTCGACGATCGCGGTCTGCTGCTTGGCGCGCGCGATGATGCTCGGCTTGTACTGGTTGACGATGGCGATGCGTGCGCCCTCGCGGGCGGCGTTTGTAAGTGTGTTGTACGCGAATGCGGCACGCCCCAGGTCGAAGATCGCGACGAGGAGCAGGAGCAAGATCGGCAGGACCAGCGCGAACTCGACCAGGGCCTGGCCGCGCCCGGAGCGCGTGCCGCGGCGGAGACGGATGCTCATGGGTTGTTCACCGTGACGCTACTGCTGCATGGCACTTGCGAAGCCGCAGTGATGGATTGCGAGAGGATCGTGAAGTTGCCGTTCGGTGCGCCCGGGCCGCTGGCCACCGTGCCGGTGAACCCGGCAGCAGTCCACACACCTTGGGCGTCGTTGCGCTTGACGCCGTTGAGGCTCGGCACAGTGCAGAGACCCGACGCCCGACGGAGATCGTCTTGGTCGCGGACAGGGGGCCAGTCGGATACGTGACCGTAAGCGTGACCGTGTATGTGCCCGACGCGCTGTAGGTGTGACTCGTGGTGGTTCCGGTGCCGGATCCCTGGCCCGAGCCGAACGTCCAGTCATAGCTCGTGCCGCCGGCGTCGAGACATCGGTGAAATCGACCGTGGACGGCGCGTTGCCGACTCTGACATCACGTACGTGAAGTCGACCGTCGTGGCGTCGACCACGGTTACGCTCATGTACTCCGTGCTGGAGCCCCAAGGGATTGGTCGCGGTCATGGCGACGATGAAAGTCCCAGCGTTTTGGAAGACGTGATCGAGCGGATCCTGAAGGGTCGAATTGGGCGTTCCGTCGTTGAACTCCCACAACCAGCTCGTCGGGTTGCTGCCGGAGGTGTCGCGGAAGACGACGGTGAATGGCGTTGTCCCGCTCAGCGATGAGGGCGCGAGCGATCCATTGCCGGTGAAGGCGGCGTTCGGCGGCGTACCGGCAGGTCCACCGCCCCCAGTCGAGGTCATGCCGCTCTTGACCGGGAAGACCGAGGAGGTCGAGACGGCGATGGTGCCGCCGAAGATGTCGCGGATGCCCGGGGTGATCAGGTTGAAGGTGCAGGACAGCTGGACCATCGCCGAATCGCCGATGTCATCGGCGGCGCCGTTACCACCGGTATCGCTGAAGGTCGGGTTCGGCGCGGTCGTCACACCGCCGACCGTGGGTAGCTGGCAATTCGTCGCTGCGGCATCGTTGCGGATCTGGTTCTGGTACTTCGCCTGGACGGCCGCATCTCCGCCCCCCTGCCAAGCGGTCGGGTTGTTCGCGGCGAGGTTGGCCGCGATCCGGCTCATGCTCTGGAGGTTGATCCAGCCCAGGTAGACGCGACCGAAGTCGAGCGCGATGACTGTCAGGAACAGCAGGATCGGCAGCACGATCGCGAACTCGACGAGGCTCTGACCTCGGCGGCGATGGTGGCGGTCGCGGCGGTGCCCGTCGGCGGGTCGCAGGAAGCGCATCGATTGATCCCTGGGTGCGAGTTGGAGAAGTGCGGCCGATGCTCGGCGTGGCACCTTTCACGGTCCCTTGAAACGGTGCGCGACTGCATAGCCCGGACGGCCTACTCGGCGCCGCCGATGGTCAGCGGTCGCCCGGCCCGGGCAGTCCGAGAATCGAGAGAGCCGCGCCCCCCAGCGCGGCTCTCCGATACCTGGATGCGAACGGTCAGTCGATCAGCTTGACCACGTACGTCCCGTGGAAGAACCCTGCGCAGGAGCTATCGGAGATGGCGCACACGTCATCAGCCGAAGCGCTCCGCGTGATGCCGGTCAGGAAGTAGCCGGTGATCGTCCCTTCCTCGCCGCCGCCGTTCTTATTGGCGCTCACGACGTGGAAGAGGGCCCAGCCGCGGAAGCAGCCGACGTCGTGGGTCCCGTCGTTGCAGAACGTCTGGCCCGGCACCGGCGGCCCGACGATCGGCACCGCGACGTCCAAGCCGGCGAGCGTCGTGTTGATGCTCGGCTGACTACTGCTGTCGAACAGCGCGTTGTGGACGCCGTTGTTCTTCTGCCCGATGTAGTCATTGAGAGCCAGGTCGGCGTTCAACGGCGCCGATCCATCGAGGATGCTTTTGACGTCGTTCGTCGACACGTTGCCGGTCCCCAAGTTCGTCCAGGCCATGTTGAGGACCGTCAGCGGCTGGTCGCTTCCCTGCCCCTGGGTCTTGGTGAAATCGGTCGGGTGCGTGTAGATCTCGAAGGGGAGCCCGGTCACCGGGTCGAAGGCCTCCTGGCTCAGGATGAAGGGCGCGAGCCCGATGAACCTGGTCGGGATCCCCGTCAGGGCCGTGGCCGTGACGTCGACCGGCCAGCTGGTCATCCCGACGACGCCGGCGAAGTAGTTCCGGTGTGGCGCGCCGACATCGACCTTCACCGTCTTGGACGTGACCGTCACCCCGACGGTGACGCCGCCGACGCCGTGAGCGAAGCCGTTCTGCGCCGTGGTCGCCAGCGCTGCGGTCGTGGCGTTCTGGCCGTTCAGCAGCGCGTCGGCGCCGGCCAATGCCGCGAGGTCTGCGGCGTTCTGCTCGGCTCGACGCTGGGCGAATGTGAACCCGCCATCGATGACGAGGCCGACACCGGCGATGATCGAGACGAGGGCGAGCGCGAAGATGACGACGATCTGGCCTCGAGCGGTGCGGCGCTCAGTGGATCTGGGCACTGGAGCTCCCTTTCATGGTCCACGTGCCGGTCAGACCGAGCAGTGGCGTAACGGGCTTATATGGAGCGGTGATCTCGACCTGGACGGAGTGCTTGCTGAAGTCGCACGGCGTGACGGCGACGCCGGCAACGTCGACACAGGTGAACACCGGGTCGGTGAGCGCGGGTACGAGGTTCTTCTGCACCGAGATGACGGCCGCCGTTTCGGCACTGCCGCCAGGCGTGCAGGTGAGTGCGTCCGGGACGACGCACGGATGGACGCTCGTCACCCGAGCGATCTCGCGAGCCGCCTCCGAGACACCATTGAACTTGTAGACGGCTATGCCGAAATCGACGACGCCCATCAGGATCGCAAGGAAGATGATGATCGAGAGCGCGAACTCGACAAGGCCCTGGCCCTCTTGCCTTCGCATCGTCCTCATGGGACCGACACCGTCTGCGTCGTGGTGATCGAACAGGCCGCCTTGGTCGCGGTCAGCGTCACAGACTGGAGCCCTCCGGTGGTGAAGTTGTAGTTCTTCAGGTTCTGGCCGGTCCCCGTCGCGGCGCCCGACCAGACCCACGTCCAACCACTGGAACTGTCGGACACGCTCCCGTCGAGATCCATCCGGTGCGGGTTGCCCCGGTTGGACTTGTCCGTTGCGACGAAGGTGACCGACGGGCATACCGGCGGCGGCCCGCCGCCGGTCACCGTGATGACCTGGACATCGGTATCGGTCTGCGCCGCGGCTGTCGGTCACCGTCAGTGTCACCGAGAAGCTCCCGGACGCCGAGTAGGCGTTCGACGCGGTCACGCCGGTGGCCGCCGAAGCTCCAGGAATAGCTCGTGATGGTGGCGCCCGGCGACGACGATGCGGACGCATCGAAGTCGACGGTCAAGGGTGCAGCGCCGGACATCGGGTTGGCGACGAACGCGGCCGTCGGGGCGGGGAGCGATGGGAACGTGACGGCCGGCACGACGAGACACTGCGCCTCGGCCTCTGCGCCCAGGACGAGGTTGTTGCCGACGATCGACCCGATGATGGGGGTCACGACCCGGAACGGCGATGTCACCGTCACCGTGACGGTCGGTGGTGCGCCTGATGAGGGATACATGGCGTTGGGATCGCACGTCGCCGGCGCCAGGGTGACGCGCGTCTGGTCCACGACGACGAAGCCGCCCTCGGCCTCCGTGAGGACACCGCACATCACGGTGTTGGTGTCGCTACAGCCCGCATTGCTTTGGTACGTCCCGCCTTGCGATGCGACGAGCGCCCCTTCCTTCGCCGCATTCGTGATCGTGATCTGCGAGTACAGGAGTCGGCCGAGGTCGATGGCCGACAGCAGCAGAAGAAGGAAGACGGGAGCGATGATCGCGAGCTCGACCAGGCTCTGGCCGCGTGAGCGCGCGCGCCGGGAACGCGGTGACGGAATGACGGAGCGCATGAGTCCCCCGACGGAGTGGTACGAAAGTCCTGCCATCGTGGCATCGAGACCTTGCACGACACCTTGCCGCCGGTGCCTTGGGTCGACGACGCGACGGTCATCCGTGGGTACCGGACCGGACCAGTGGGTCAGTTGTCCGAGCGTCGGGCTCCACGCAGGATGCGTCCATGACGAAGCGAATCCTTGCCGCGGTCCTCTGGTTCTACACCGGCTGGTACGCGGGCGCGATCCTCGCAGACTTCCTCGCCGTCAGCCCGATGCTCGGCCCGATCGTCGGCGCCGCGGCAGCAGCGCTGATCGCCGGGGATCCGCGCCGGATCATCTGGACGGTGCGATCCGTCAGGCCCACCACGCCCGAGGCCACCCCCGAACCCGCCTGACCCCCTGGTCGCGCGACGCGCGACACATCACAGAGTGAGCGCCGGGTGCCTGTCGTCACCCGGCGCTCACGATTCCCCCAACGGGACCTTCGATCTCCTGGCTCGCCGCTACCGCACCAGCTGGACCGCCAGCGACGCGAACTCACCCGGTGAGCTGCCGGTGGTCGGCCCGAGGAAGAACTGCTTGCGCCATACGCCGGAGATGTTCTTGCCGCCTTCGCACGCGGTCAGCTGGAAGCCGGCGAAGCCGATGATGTGGTACCAGCCGTTGGCGCCGGTGCCGCCCGCGTAGTCCCAGATCGGCATCGTCACGATGATCTCGTTGTCGATGTAATACGAGCAATCGGCGCTGGCCTTGTTGCCGGGCAGGCTCCCGATGCGGTCGAGGTCCGGATCGCCCGACACAGCCGGTGCAGCAGCCGAAGCTGTTCGACGGTGGCCCGATCTCCTCCTGGAGGAACGGCTTGTCGTTATCGCAGCCGGACGTCGTCGACATCCCGAGTCCGAACCCGGCGCACTGGCCGGTCGCACCGAACTTCAGCCACCCGAACCCGCCGGGCACGTTGAGATTTCCCGGGGTCAGGTGCTGCGGCTGGCACTCGGGGCTCGAGCCGACGTCACCGGTGCAGAAGGGATACGTCTCGAAGAAGGCGAGCGAGATGCCGGCCGGGAACACGTTCCCGATCGGCGGCGCAGCCGCGTAGCCGCCACGGGCCGTGGCGGCGGCACTGGCCGTCCAGGTACCGCCGCCGACGACCCCGAGCAGGTACGGCCTGAACGTCCGGCTCGAGCCGACCGTGACCCCCTCGGTGCCCGTCGGGATGCTCCCGGCACCGACCCATCCGGTGGAGGCACCCGCCCGGCTGACGTATCGCGGACCGTTCGGCGATCCGTAGGTCACCGGAGTACCGCCATTGGCCGCGATGGTGGCGTCGATCGCGGACACGACGTTCGCATCGGTGCCGTTCACGGTGTCGTTGTCGATCCACGTCGCGATGATCCGAGCGCCCGCGAGCGCCGCGAAGTCGGAGGCGTTCTGGGACGCGCGGCGCTGCAGCAGCGCGTTCCCGCCGTCGATGACGAGCGCGACGGCGAGGATCAGGACGACCATGCTCAGCGCGAAGAGTGCGAGGATCTGGCCGCGTTCGCGTGGGGCGTGTCGGTGCTCGGCGGGCATCTGGGTTCCCCTCTAGTTGATGACCATGGACGTCGACGCCGACATCGGGACGGTGCCGACGATCTGCGAGATGACGGGGGTGATCGGCTGGAACGTGCCCACGACCCGGACCGACGCGACGTTGCCGGTTGCGTTGCTGGTGCAGGTCGTCCCGACCCAATTCCCGGTCGGTGTGCCGCCGCTTGGGTCGCACCGGACGAACACGTCCGCCGCCGTCACGACGGCGAACGGAGCGCTCATACGGTTGGCGGCGGAGATGATGTCGGTCTTCATCGCGGCGACGGACGCCGGGCAGACGGGGCCGCTCGTGGCACCGCAACCGGTATCGGTCGCCCCGATCCAGCTCGCCTCGACGGAGGCGAGCCGGGCACCTTCGCGGGCGGCCTGCGACAGCACGCTGTGCTGGTAGACGAGCCGCCCGCCGTCGATCAAGCCGAAGAGCAAGAGGATGAAGATCGGCAGCACGAGCGCGAATTCGACCAGGCTCTGGCCGGCCGTCCTGTTCTCTCTCACGGTGACACCGACCGCGTCACGCTCGTGGAGCCACTCGAGTTGGTGACCGTCAGCGTGACGTTCCAGGTCCCGTTGTTGCTCGGGAAACTGTGGAACGGGTTCGGCGCGTTGCTCGAAGGAGACCCGTCGCCGAAGTCCCACAGCCACGTCGTGATCGGACATGCCGGCGGCGCGGTCGACAGGTCGGTGAAGGTGATGTTCCGGCGCGGGTTACCCGACAGCCAGCTGAAGTTCGCGACGGGGTTCGCGCATGGCGCGCGGTCGGCGTCGGCGACGGCGTTGGCGTGGCGGTGGGTCCGGGAGTGGCCGTCGGTGTGGGCGTCGGACCGCCGGTCGGCGTCGGCGTTGCGACCGGCGGCACGGTGACGGTCCGGATCGCGGTCAAGCTCCCGCCCTGGTTGGTGACCTCGAGCGTGACCGCATAGGTCCCGGGCGCGGCGTAGGTGTGGCTGACGGGGATGCTCGAGCCGATGTCGGTCGTCCCGTCGCCGAAGTCCCAGTTGTAGCCGGAGATCGTGCAGACGCCGGTATCAGGCTTCGAGCCATCCGGGTTGGCGATGATGTCGAGGCCGCTGGCGACGATGGTGAACGTCGCATTCGATGGCGGAGCGCAGGCCCCCGGACCGCCGCCCGTCCCCCCGGCCGCCGACACGAACACAGCCGTCGTGACCGATGCCGACATGCGCAAGCTGCCGCCGAACATGTCGTTGATGAGCGGCGTCAGGAAGGTGAACGGCTGGCGGACCGTGACCGTGAGGGTGTTGCCGGAGCCGGCGCCGCCGGGCGCCGCGCTGCAGGCGATCGTCGTACCGGCCTGGTTCGCACAGCTGCGTGATGATCGGGTCGAGCGGCCCTTCACCCTGCGACTGGGCGTTCTTCTCCTGGACGGCGCGGCTCTGCATGCCGACGCTGTCCGTGGGCTGCGTCGCGCCGTACGCGGCCGCCTCACGTGCGGCGTTGCTGACCTGGATGTAGGTGAAGAACAGCCGGCCGAAGTCGACCGCCATCAGCAACAGAACGAGGAAGATCGGCAACACGAGCGCGAACTCGACCAGGGATTGGCCGCGCCGCGGGCGGGTCGCGCGGACAGCGCCGTGCGGCGCGAATGCGCGCACGCGCTTCCGTCGACGGAAGCGTTCCGACATCGATATTGGTCCCCGGCGGTCACCCGGCGTTCGCCGGGCAGTCGACGAGGATTATCCTCGGTCGGACCTTGCAGGCAACCTTGCATTCCGCCTGACCGAGACGTCGGTGGTGCGAACCGGCACCGGAGCCCCTAACGGAATGAGGAGACGCTCGTTTCTCGCGCCTTAGGCCTCGTCGCCCGACTCTCCCGGCAGCGTGATCGTGAACGCCGCCCCCCGTTGGGGATCTCCGGTCTCGAGCGATCAACTCTCCATCCATGGCCCGGCACAGTTCCCGCGAGACGTACAGCCCGAGACCGCTACCGCCGTCAGGTGCGGCATCACCACCCCGCTCGAAGCGCGTGAACAAGCGGGCCCGGTCCGCCTCGGCGACGCCCGGCCCCTCGTCGCTGATCGTCATCCGGACGCGACGCGATCCACTATCGACGGCGATCGCTGCCCGGACCGGGGAGCCGGCACCGTACTTGACGGCGTTGTCGAGGAGCGCCCACAGGACCTGGTCGAGCTGATCCGGGTCGGCGACTGCGAGCCATCCCTCCGCCTTGTCCTCGACCGCGAAGTCGACATCGTCCACGCCCAGCGCCTCCCACGCCTTGCGGACCCGGGTCGCGAGGGACACGACCTCGCTCCGCGGCCGGAGCGCTCCGGACTCCAGACGGGTCACGGTCAACAGTTGGCGGACCATGCGCGAGAGCCGCTCCGATTGCTCGGCGATGATGCCCAGCCGCCGGTCGGGGTTCGCGACATCGAGCTGCTCGGCGTACGCCCGGATGCTGGTCAGCGGCGTCTGGAGGTTGTGGCTGACGCCGCGCAGGAAGTCGTCCTTGGCTGCGTCGAGCTCCAGGAGCTGCCGGTTCTGCGCCTCGACCTGCGCGAACAGCTGGGCATTCCGGATGGCCGCCGCCATCTCGCTGGCGAACAGCTCGAGCAGGTCCTGGTCGGCCGGTTCCCAGCGCCGCGTCGCCGGCAGCCGCCCGATGAGCACACCGATGTCCTGACCGCCCGCCCGCATCACGGCTCGGAGGGGTCGCGAGACACCCGGCACGACTTCCTCCTCCTCGACGATCGAGGGGTCGCCCATGACGACCGTCGCGTCGATCAGGGCGAACGCCGACGTCGCATCGGCGCCGGTCCGGTGGACGAGCGCCTCGACATCGTCCTGCAGCGACACCTCGTCGATGGCTGCGAGGATCCGGCCGAGCTCGCGGTTCCGCCGCTCGAGGTCCGCCGCCAGACGGTTGTGGCTATCGGCCAGCCGGGCGAGCTCATCGTCGCCGACCACCTGCATCGGGCTCGTCAGGTCCCCCTTGGAGACCCGGTCGACGGCCGCGACGACCGACCGAAGGGGCGCCAGCAGCTCCGTGGCCAGGGCGAAGGCAGCGACGATCGCGAACGCCAGCAGGATGGCCAGCGCGAAGAGCAGGACCTGCGCGAACGTGGCGTCGACCGGCTGCCCGCTCAGGATCGTCTCGAAGGTCAGGACCACGACGCCGAAGACGACGAGCGGCACGATCGCGGTGAACAGCAGGGCCAGCGTGAGTCGGGAGCGGAAGCTCACCCGCGGCGGTGCGATCGGCCGATGGCGAACCCGCCTCCCGACCGGAGCGGACCAACCGCTCGTCAGCCATCGGGACGCTTCGCCGTCGTCGCCGCGACGAGTCGATAGCCCACGCCGCGGACGGTCTGGACGTGGGCCGGACGGTTCGGATCGACCTCGACCTTCTGGCGCAGTCGGCGCATCGTGACCCACACGTAGGACGGGTCGGCGTCCTCGGTCTCGGCCCAGCCCCTCGCGAGCAGCGTCTCGGTGGTCACGGTCTGGCCGAGGTTGGCGGCGAGGGCGTAGAGAAGGCGCGACTCGGTCGGCGTCAGCTGCGACGACCTGGCCGCCGACGGTCGCCTCGCGTCGATGGAGGTCGAGCGTCAGCGACGGCCCGAGCGTCAGGCTCTGGCGCGGCACCTTGTCGCCGAGCCTGCGCAGGACGCGGTTGATCCGGGCGCGCAGCTCCGGGTAGTGATAGGGCTTGGTGACGTAGTCCTCGGCGACCTCCTCGAGGAGGTCGGCCTTCGAGTCGCCTGCGTCGATCGCGGACAGGACGATGATCGGCAGGTCGGCCTGTGCCTTGATCTCGCGCGCCAGGGTCAGCCCGTCCATGCGCGCCATCATCATGTCGATGATCAGCAGGTCCGGCCACGACGAGCGTAGCCGGCGCAGGGCCTCGTCGCCGTCGCGGGCTGTCGAGATCTCGTACCCGTCGGCTCGCAGCTGGTCGGCGAGCAGGACCAGCAGGTTGGGATCGTCATCGACCAGCAGGATCCGAGGCGCGTGCGGACCTGACAGCATGCCCGCGAGTATAGGGAGCGCCACGGCTGTGGCCGGCTAGTACCGCCGGCGACGCTCGGCGGCGACCGGTCGGTGCTGCTGAGCAACGATTTCTGAGGCCTTGTGCGGTCCGGAGTGGACTTGTTCGACCCGTCGGGGGATGACTTTCGCTGGTTCGGTAGTACGGTTGGCCTCCGCTCGTCCGGGGGGACGGGACAACTGAACAGTCACTCGCCCCGTGTCCGGGCGAGGCTCCTCGGGACCAGCGCGCAGCACTCATCCTTGATCGTTCGACCCCTGCGACCCCGAGACGCCTTCCTGTCACGCCAGGCTGCTTGGGGGTACTCGATGTCTCGGCCTACCCGTCGTTTGCCGTTCGTGGGTCATCGTCTCCTTGTCGCGCTGCAGGTGTTCCTGCTGCTCGCGACGTTGTTCGCTCCGATCCCGGTGGCAGCCGAGGAGCCGTCGAGCGATCCTGGCGCCAGCCCGACGCCCTCGACGGAGCCCGCAGCAACCCCCGAACCGACACCAGAACCCACGGCCGAGCCTACCGCGGAGCCCACCCCGGAACCGACCGCAGAGGCCACGCCGGAGCCGACGGCCGAGCCGCCGACTTCGACGCCGGATCCCTCGCCCGAGCCTACGGCCGAGGCGCCGCCCCGACGCCGGACGCAACCTCCGAGCCGACGCCTGCTCCCACGTCCGAACCCTCGCCCCGCCGGCACGCCGACGATCAAGAGCGATCTCGAGGATTACCCGCCGGGCGGGCTCGTTACGTTGACCGGCACGGGCTGGCAGCCCGGCGAGTCGGTCCACATCTACGTGAACGACGACTGGGGCAGCAGCTGGTCCCGCCACGTCGACGTGACCGCCGACGCATCAGGCGCGATCACCGACCAGTTCAACCTGCCGAACTGGTTCGTGGCGCTCTATAGCGTCGTCGCGACGGGAGCTGAGTCAGGTCAGGCATTGGCCACGTTCACGGACGCGTCCTTGACCGTGAAGCGTGGTCCGACGGGAAGTCCTCCCAACCTGACCTTCAACGTGGGAGTTGTCCGAGGATTTGCCACTAACACCTGTACGAGCGGTGGCGACCCTCGTCCAGCTGTAACTGTCTCCACCGACGCTGGTTCAACGGTTACAGGCCTCGGCAGTGGCGCATTCGTAAGGCTCACGGCGCCGGTGGGCCCCACCTCGCCGAGCGGTTATGAGTTCGTGAACTGGTCGGCTGAAGGCGACTCGCCAACCACGGGATTTCCCAAGACGACGCTCTCGATCTGTGTCCGAAATCCAAGTGGGTCGCTCGATGACGTCTACCGAGTCAACTATCAGCGATCGACCACGACAACCTTGACCCGTTCGATCGGGAGTGCCTCCAATGCCTACGGGGACCCGCTGACTTTCACGGCGACCGTTACCTCCGCGGCCGGAAATCCGAGCAATGTGGGCACGGTCACCTTCAAGGACGGCGCCGCGACCCTTTGTGCCGCGGTGGTGCTTGCCGGCAATCAAGCGCCCTGTGATGGGTCGAGCTTGAACGTTGCCGGTAGCCCCCACTCGATCACGGCCGTATACAGCGGCGTGAGCGGGCCACCCGCGTCCGGAGCAAGCACGAGTGCACCCTTGGCTCAAACCATCACCAAGGCCACCCTGATCGTCGACGCCAACGACAAGAGCCGCGACTACGGTGATCCCAACCCGGCCTTCGACGCCACCATCACAGGCTTCAAGAACGGCGAGACGCTGGCCACCTCCGGGGTCGCCGGCAGCCCGCTGTGCAGCTCAACGGCCACTTCCAGCAGCCCCGTGTCGGGCAGCCCCTTCGCGATCACCTGCGCGCTCGGCAGCCTGACCGCGGGCAACTACACGTTCACCTTCACTCCCGGCGAGCTCACCATCGGCAAGGCGACCCTGGCGGTCGATGCAGACGACAAGTCGAAGATCTTCGATGACGCCGATCCGGCCTTTACCTGGACGTACAGCGGCTTCGTCGGCGGCGAGGACGCCGAGGACGCGGCCATCAGCGGCGCTGCCGAGTGCGACCGCGAGGCTGGCGAGAACGTGCTCGATGGCCCGTATGCCATCACCTGCACACCGGGTGATCTCACCTCCGCCAACTACGACTTCGTGACCGGCGAGGCCGGCGCATTCACCATCGATCCGGCCCCGTCGGTGACCGACGTCACCTGCCCGGCCGGGCCATACACCTATAGCGGTGCCGCCCAGACGCCGTGCTCGGTGTCGGTCACCGGGGCGGGTGGCCTCGACCTCAGCCCGACGCCCGACTACACGAACAACGTCAACGCCGGGACGGCCACCGCCAGCTACACGTATGGCTGGCGATGACAACCACACCGGCAGCTCCGACAGCGCCACGTTCACGATCGATAAGGCGAGCTCGACGGTGACCGTCAGCTGCCCGGCCAACGTGACCTACACCGGTGCGGCCCACGAGCCGTGCACCGCCCAGGCGACGGGCGTGGGCATGAGCCCGGTCAACGTGACCGACTCGCTCGTGTACACCGCCAACACCGATGCTGGCACGGCCACTGCCGACGCCAGCTGGACTGGTGACGCCAACCACACCGGTGACACCGGCACTGCCACGTTCACCATCGACAAGGCGCCCTCGACCACGACGGTGACCTGCCCGGCCGGGCCGTACACCTACAGCGGCACCGCCCAGGAGCCGTGCTCGGCATCGGTCGACCGGCGTCGGCGGTCTCAGCGAGACGCCTGACCGTCAGCTACACCGACAACACCAACGCCGGCACGGCCACTGCCAATGCCAGCTTCGTCGGTGACGCCAACCACCTGGGCAGCTCCGACAGCGAGACGTTCACCATCGGCAAGGCGACCCTGGCGGTCGATGCAGACGACAAGTCGAAGATCTTCGATGACGCCGATCCGGCCTTTACCTGGACGTACAGCGGCTTCGTCGGCGGCGAGGACGCCGGCGACCTTACGATCACCGGCATCGCCGACTGCAGCCGCGAGGCGGGCGAGAACGTGCTCGACGGCCCATATGCCATCACCTGCACACCGGGTGATCTGACCGCCGCCAACTACGCCTTCGTGACCGGTGAGGCCGGCGCATTCACCATCGACAAGGCGCCGCTCGACCACGACGGTGACCTGCCCGGCCGGGCCGTACACCTATAGCGGCGTCGCCCAGACGCCGTGCTCGGTGACGGTCACCGGGGCCGGCGGCCTCAACCTCAGCCCGACGGCCGACTACACCGACAACATCAACGCCGGGACGGCCACCGCCAGCTACACCTATCGCCGGCGACGCCAACCACACCGGCAGCTCCGACAGCGAGACCTTCACGATCGACAAGGCCGATCGACGACGTCGGTGCACGGTGCACCGGCTACGACGTCGTCTACGACGGCTCGCCCGCACACCGCGCACGGCAGCTGTGCACCGGCGCCGGGCGAGACTCTGGACCGGCGCTCGACCTGTCACGGCACGACCAACACCGACGCCGGCGACTGCCGACCGCCCGTGGTCGTTCGCCGGCGACGCCAACCACAACGCGAGCTGCGGCACCGTCGACGACCTTCACGATCGACAAGGCGCGCTCGATCACGACGGTCGACCTGCCCGGCCGGACCGTCACCTACGACGGCGTCGCCCAGACGCCGTGCACGGCGTCGGTGCACCGGTGCCGGCGGCCTGAACCAGGCGCCGACGGCTCGACCTACGCGCGACAACACCAACGCCGGGACGGCCACCGCCAGCTACACGTATCGCGGGCGACGCCAACCACACCGGCAGCTACGCGACAGCGCGACACGTTCGACGATCGACAAGGCCGAGCTCGACGTCACGACCGTGACCTGCCCGGCCAACGTCGACCTACGACGGCGCGGCCCACGAGCCGTGCACCGCCAACGTGACCGGCGCCGGCTGGCCCGGACGTCGACCGCTGACGGTCGACTACACCGACAACACCAACGCCGGCACGGCCACCGCCGACGCCAGCTCACCGGCGACGCCAACCACAACGGCAGCGCGGCACCGCGACGCTTCACCATCGACAAGGCGCCCTCGACCACGACGGTGACCTGCCCGGCCGGGCCGTACACCTACAGCGGCATCGCCCAGGAGCCGTGCTCCGCGATCGGTCGACCGGCGCCGGCGGTCTCAGTCAGACGCTGACCGTCAGCTACACCGACAACACCGACGCCGGCACGGCCACCGCGGCCGCCAGCTACGCTCGGCGACGCCAACCACCTGGGCAGCTCCGACAGCGAGACGTTCACCATCGACAAGGCCGGTCCCACGATCGTCGTCAGCGGCTATGACGTCACGTTCGACGGAGCGCCGCACACGGCGACCGGCACGGCGAAGGGCGTCCTCGATGAGGACCTTGCCGGGCTGGACCTCAATGGCACGACGCACACCAACGCGGGTACCTACAGCGATACGTGGACGTTCACGGATACGACCGGGAACTACCTCGACGCGTCGGGATCAGTCACCGACAGGATCGCCAAGGCGCCCTCGACGTCGACGATCACCTGTCCGGCGAGCGTCGTCTACACCGGTTCCGCCCTCACCCCGTGCTCGGCCGAGGTGACCGGCGCCGGTGGGCTGAGTCAAACGCTCACCGTCACGTACACGAACAACACGTTCGTCGGCACAGCGACTGCGAGTGCGAGCTATGCCGGCGATGCCAACCACCACGCCAGCAGCGAGAGCACGACGTTCGCGGTTACGACCGCGTTCCGGATCATCGGGTTCGACAGCCCGGTCGACATGACGATCGCAGGCGACCGGATCTACAACTCCGTCAAGAACGGCCAGACAGTCCCGCTCAAGTTCCGGGTCTTCAACATGGACGGGACCGAGGTGACGAGCGTCATCGGGCTCAGCGCCATGTCGCGCTCGATCACATGCCTGACCGGCGTATCGACCCCCTCCTGCTCCCGATCGTCTCCACGGCGGATACGGGGCTTCGTCGCACGGGCGACCGGTTCCATTTCAACTGGGCGGTCCCCAAGGGCGCCGGCAAGTGCTTCCAGATCCTCGTCAAGACCGTCGACGGTTCGACGACGATGGTCGGTAGCATGAGTGGCACGCCTGTGCAGGAGGCGTTCTTCAAGTCCAAGTAGGAGCTCGTGACAGCCCAAGCAACGGTTGCGAGGATCGGCCACGGGCCGGTCCTCGCTGCCATCCTGGGAGCCACTGCAGTCGTTGGGTTTGGGATCGGGATCTGGATCGGTAGTCAGCCATCAGCGGCGCCACCGGCCGGTCCGGCCGCCCTGGCTACGCCGTCGCCCTCACCCACGCCGACCTCGACCATGACGCCGTCGGCGAGCCCATCGCGCGCGCCGAGCGCCACCGCATCGCCCGTCGCCCCAGCGGGACCGCGCGAGATCGTCCTCCAGTTCGATGGCAACGATCACGACGTGAGCGCGCCCTTCGAGGTCGTCGCCGGCTGGCAGATCCAGTGGCAGACCGACGGCGCATCGCTGGCGATCGCGGTGACGGGCGATCAGAACCTGGGCGTCATCGTCGATGAACCAGGACCAGCCAGCGGCGTCACCTCGCTGGCGCCCGCCGGCAACTTCCGGCTGGACATCGCGGCGAACGGTCCGTGGTCGATCACGATCATCCAGGGCGAGCAGCCGACGGCCAGCCCTACCTGATCAAGGCGCCTTCGGGTCGACGAAGCGGCAGCGCGCCCGAAGCGGACAGGCGTCGTGGTCAGGCCGCTGCGCGTGGCACACCTTGCGGCCATGCTGGATCAGGTTGACGTGCGCCTCGTACATCTCGTCCGGCTGGAACACGCCAAGGAACTAGGTCGTGGGCTTCATCGAGGGCGGTCTTCGACGGCATCAGGCCCACACGGCGCAAGATCCTCTCGATGTGGCGATCGATCGGGAAGAGCGGCTGCCCGAAGCAGAACAGCAGCAGGATCGACGCGGTCTTCTTGCCGATCCCGTCGATCTGGGTCAGCCAGGCGCGGGCCTCGAGAGCGCTCAGCTCGCCCAGGAACTCGAGCGAGTAGTCGCCCCGCTCCTCGCGGATCTTGCGGAGGGTCGACTGCAGCCGTGGCGCCTTCTGGTTGGCCAGGCCGCCAGGCCGGATGACATCGGTCAGCTCGGGGATAGGCGCGAACTCGACCGCCGCCCAGTCCGGCGGGGCACCTTCCGCCAGCCCGACCCCGCCCCACCCGGCGCCCGGGCGGTGCGCCTCGGTCGCTAGCCCGCTCGGGTACGCGCGGCGGAGCGCCTCGAAGGCGACCTCCGCGTTCACGTCGGCGCTGTTCTGGGTCAGGATCGTGAGGATGAGCTCGCTCGTCGGGTCGAGCCGGCGCTCCCACACCGGGCGTCCGTACATCCCCGCCAGCCCGTCGAGCGTGAACCGCACCAGCCCCGGCCGGTATCGCTCGAGCCGCTTCGCATAGCTCGCGCCCGGGTCCGAGAACTTGCGCTTCTTGGGGCGGCGCCGCTTCGTCCGGGGCGTCCCCTGAGCAGGCGTCACCAGATCGTCTCAACTTCGTATCGGGTGATCGCGGCATCGGTCGTCACGATCGGGAAGCCGTTCGACCTGCGCCTGGGCGATGAGGGCTCGATCGAACGGATCCCGGTGGTGATCGGGGAGCGCGGCCGCCCGGATCACGTGTCGGAAATCGATTGCCAGCGGCGACCATCGGTTCTTTCGTAGACGCTCGTCCACGTAGCTGATCCACCGGCGACGGGAGCTCGAGTCGGCCCTTCGCCGACCTTGATGGCGATCTCCCACACGGACGCGGCACTCGACAAGGACCTCGTTCCGTCCATCTCGGATGGTGTCGCGTGCGATCTCCGACAGGCGACCGTCGTCCACACTCCACCAGAGCAAGGCGTGGGTGTCGAGCAGCACGCCGCACGCTCAGAAGATACTCCTCAAGCTCGGGGATCGGATCATCGAAGTCGTCGTGGATGATGACCTTGCCCTTGTCCATGCCTGGGACCGATCGGGCGGTCGCTCCTCCGACCGCGACAAGGATGGCGATGGGCTTGCCGGCCTTGGCGATCGTGATTCGCTCGCCGGCCTGGACTCGCTGCGAGGAGTCGGGATAGGTGCGTCTTCGCTTCGTGGATGTTGACGACGTCAGACATGGCGTCGATGATGGACTTAGTCATCGGACTAAGTCAACCAGAGTCGAGGCGTGCGATCCGCTCGCCACAGCGTTCGAGCGGCGCCGTGCCCGCGGCCATCGCCTCATCGACGGACTGCGGCCGCTCGACGACCGGGACGGCGATCGCGCCGACCGCCGCCAACGCCTCGATCCCATCGGCTCGACCCCGCCGCCGACGGCGATGCACGGCACGCCGGCGGCCGCCGCTCGCCTGGCGACGCCGAGCGCGGTCTTGCCGAACCCGGTCTGCGCGTCGATCCGGCCCTCGCCGGTGATGACGAGGTTGGCGCACGCGAGCCTGCGCATCGAACCCGGTCGCGTCCATCACCAACTCGACGCCGGGCCGCAGCGCGAACGAAGCGAACCGCTCCTGGATCGCCAGCAGCGCGAACCCGACGCCGCCGGCCGCGCCAGCACCAGGCGTGTCCCGCTCCCGCCTCCCGTCGCGCGCCTCCAGCTCGTCGGCCCAAGCTGCGCGTTGCGCGCGTCGAGCAGCGACGACCTGCGTCGGCGTCGCGCCCTTCTGCGGTCCGTAGACCGCGGCCGCACCGTTCGGGCCCGAGCAGCGGGTTCGAGACGTCGCAGGCGACCTCGAGGTCGACGCGCCAGTCGCTCGAGGCCACGGGCGCCATCGCCCTTCGCGGCGAGGAGCGCTCATCGAGCGCAGGCCCGCGCCCGCCATCGCGTCGTCGCGCTGCCGCCGATCCCGAGGGTGATCGTGGCGGACATCGTGGTCGATCGCCGCTCGCGATCAGCTCACCTGTGCCGACGCGACGTGGCGGCCATCGGGTCCCGTTCCTCGGCGGCCAGCCGCGATAGCCCGGACGCCTCGGCCATCTCGATGACGGCTTGCTCGCCATCGACCGACTGCAGCCAGCGGGCCGTGATCGGGCGTCCCAGCGGATCGCGCACCTCGTCTTCGCCATGTCCCATCCGCCGGCCGCCTCGATGGCTGCGAGCGTGCCCTCGCCGCCGTCCGCGAGCGGGCAGAGCAGGATCTCGTCCTCGGGTCGAGCCCGCCGCCAGCCATCGGCCAACGCCCGCGCCACCTCGACCGACGTCAACGACCCCTTGAACGAGTCCGGCGCGATCAGGACGACGCTCACCGCAGGTCCTTGTAGTAGTAGGTGGCTGCCTCCGGCTCGCCGCGCGTGTTGAGCGCGTAATCAGGGATGGTCCCGACGGTCTGCCAGCCGAGCGACTCGTACAGGGCCGCCGCCGGACTGCCGGTGACGGTGTCGAGGACCAGCATCCAGCGGCCGTCCGACCGCGCCCGCTCTTCGGCGGCCGTCATCAACGCTCGACCGAGGCCCTGCCGCCGGGCGCTGCGATGGACGATCACCTTGCCGATCTCGGCCCGATGCGGCGAGTTCGGGTTCCGTGAGCGCTCGAGCAGGGTCGAGCCGACGATGCGCTCCCCGTCGCGCGCCACGAACACCGTGATCGTGCCGTCCGCGACGCCCGCGGAGCGCGCCGCCCACCAGGCGCTCGCCTCGGCCTTCGTCGCGCCGGCGAGGAAGTTGACCGCTGCGCCGCTATCGACCGCGTCGACGAGCAGTGCCCCGAGCCCATCGATGGCGTCCTCGTAGGACGTCGGCTCGATGGCTTCGATGATCACCGGATGGAGGGATCGAGGGCCGCTGGCCCGATCGCCGCACGTCGGCGCTCCAGGTACTCGGGGATGCGGATCATCGGCGGTCGCTCCTGATCGGCGAGCTCGATCACCTCGAGCGAGAGGCGGCCCTTGCCGGAGCGCGGCAGCTTCATCGTCGAGCCGAGCTCGGCGAACAGTCGCGCCTTCCGGCGCTCCTCGAGCCGCTTCATGACCGCTTGCAGGATCACGAACGACATGCGCGTGAGGCCTTCGAGCTCCTGGTTCCGGTGGACCCGCCGCTCGAGGTCGACCTGGCCGAGGCCCTCGATGCCGACGCGCTCGGCGGCGTCGATCAGGTGCCCGATCTCGACCGCGTAGCCGGTGAAGAAGGGGATCGACTCGAGCAGCGTCCGCCGTCCGGCGTACTCGCCCGCGAGCGGCTGGATGAGACCCGACAGCTCCGGGTAGAAGAGGTTGATCAGCGGCCGCGCGACGAGCTCGGTGACACGACCGCCACCGCCCTCCTTGAGGACGCCTTCCTGGACGATCGGTCGTTGGTAGTAGCCCTTGACGTATTGCAGGCGCGGCTCGTGGAGCAGCGGCCCGAGCGTCCCGTAGACCATCCGGTGGTGCCAGTGCCGGACGTCGGTGTCGGCCCACACGATGATGTCCCCGGTCGTCGCGAACAGCGACTTCCAGAGCGCCTCGCCCTTGCCGCGGAACGACCCGTAGCGGGCGAGCACGTCGGGGTGCTGGACGACGCGGGCGCCCTCGGCCTCGGCGATCTCGCGCGTCCGGTCCGTCGACGCGGAGTCGATGACGAGGACCTCGTCGAGCAGCGGCACCCGCCCGACCATCTCGCGCATCGCCTTGCGCACGATCGGCCCGATCGTCTCCTCCTCGTCGAGCGTCGGCAGGACCAGCGACACCGTGACGCCCTGCTTCTCCTTGAGCTGGACGAGGCGCCGCAGGTCGGCGAACTCGGCGTGGTGGAAGTTCGACTCGCCGAACCACCGCTCGACCCGCGCGGGGACGGCGCGCGCCTCCTCGGCTGCTCTGTCGGCGGCGATCAGCGACTCGGCCTTGGAGGCGAGTGAATCGAAGGTCGCACCGCCGATGTCCTCGCGCGTCTTGACCACCACGACCGTCGGCTTGGCGCGCGCGGCGATCGCCTCGGGGAGCGCCCCGAACAGGTACGAGTCGACGCCGTCGCCACCGGGCACGGCCGAGGCGCCCATCACGACGAGGTCGGCCTTCTCGGCCTCGCGCAGGATGGCGTTGCGGACGTTGGGTGCCTCCCGCAGCACCGCCTCGCCCTTGCCCTTGAGGTGCTGCTTGATGAACGTCGCGAGCGCCCGTTCCGCCTGTGCCCGGACGGCCATCGTGATGCCGGGTGGCACGAGATGGAGCACCACGACCGTGGCGCCGTGGTACGTCGCGATCGCATCGGCGAACCGGATGGCGAGCTCGGCATGGGGACCGCCGCGGACCGGGACGAGGACCCGCTGGATGTCACGCGACCCACGCTGCTTGACCACCGCGATGTCGCACGGCGACTCGCGGACGACCTCGTCGATGGTGGGCGAGAAGACGGTCGGGCCACCGTTCCGCCCGTCGTTGCCGATCGGCGCCTTGCCGCCCCAGCCGAAGATGATGAGGTCCGCCTCCTGCTCGGCGGACGCCTCGATGATGCCCTCCGACGCATGCCGCCCGATCCGTACGATCGGGTGGATCGGCGTGCCGTTGGGCGCGTAGTCGAGGACCTTCTGCAGCAGCCGGCGGGCGTGCCGCGCGCGCGTCGCGCCCTCCGACAGCGGCATCCCCTCGGGCACCTCGACGATGCCGAGCGCCGACAGCTCGCCGGCCCGTGGATCGAGCATCGCCGCGCCGAGCCGGATCAGCTCCTCGGCCGTGCCCGGGTTGGCGACCGGGATGAGGATGCGTGCCGGGAGCGGCGATCTGGGGCTCACCCGCGGCTCCCGTCGCCGGACGCGTTCCAGCGCTGGACCAGATACGGCTTGAGCAACTCGAATTCGCGCGCCTGGCGCTCGACCCGATCCTCCGCCTGTTCGGTCGTGATGTGGCGGTTCTCGATCACGAACGAGCCCACCCGCCCGAAGTAGATGGGCACTAACGACGCGACCAGGCTCTCGAGTGGGTGTTTCGGGTTGCGGGCGGTGAGGACGAGGTCGTAGATGACGCGAGCCCAGGCGTCGTCGGGGAAGTGGAACGAGCTGACCGCCTCGGCCATCTCGAGCGTCGTGGCCCTGGTCGACGACACGTCGCCACCGATGCCCAGCCGGGCTCGCGCGCCGTCGCCGAGCCGGCCAGCCTCGGCCGCGAGATCCATGACCGTCTCGAGCGACTCGGGCGACAGCATCGAGCCCCACATGTCGGCGAGGGTCAGCGATCCCGCGTGGAACTCCGACAGGAGCCGGAGCGTGTTCACCTCGAGCGGCGGCGGGTCGATCATCCGCTCGAACCCGTAGGCTGGGACGTCGTGGCTGCCACGGATGGGAAGCCACGTCTCAGCGTTCTGGACCGCCAGCCGCAGGATCGTCCCGACCACCTGCCGGAACATCGGCCCGAGGTCGGAACCCGGGTCCTTGGGATCGTGGATCTTGGCCCCGAGGCGAGTCTGGCAAACGGCGAAGCCGCCGGTCAGCGCCGAGGTCGTCATCCAGATATCGATGCCGAACTTGCTGACGTCGTCGGTCCAGTCCTCGAGTGTCAGGTAGTGCCGCACGAGGTCGCCGCTCACCCCGAAGTCGCCGCCGATCGGCTGGCGGATGCGGTGGCCGTACAGCGCGCGGGTCAGCGGATAGGTGACGGTGTTGGTGATCGTGCCGTCGTACTTGTAGCGCGCGTACAGGGGCGCCACGAAGTCATAACCGCCCTTGAGGATGGGGCCGGACAGCAGCTCGATCCACTCGGGCACGATCGAGCGCAGGTCGGAGTCGACCACGACCAACGCCTGGACTTCGAGCGCCGCGGCGATCTCGAAGATCGTCCGCAGCGCGGCGCCCTTGCCACCGACCCCATCGATCTCGGGGTAGGTCAGGCTGACCCGTTCCAGCTTGTGGTTCGGGCGGGTGAGCAGGATCTGCTCGACGTAGTCGGGCGGCTCGGTCTCGATGACGACGCGCCCGGTACCGTCCGGCGAGCCGGCGTCCGAGTTGACGACCACGGGGCGCAGATCCGGGAAGTACTGCACGAGGCCGGCCTGGGCCGCGCGGACCACGTAGCCGATGGTCGCTGCGTTCTTGAAGCTTGGGATGCCGACCATGATGTCGGCGCTTCCGAGTCGGGCGATCTGGTCCCGTACTGTCGGTGTTAGCACGGTCGAAGGCATCGACTAGACCGTACCACCGTGCGCGCGACGGCGGGTGCCCGGATGGTTCGGCGCTACCTCCGGGGCAACTCGGCGTGGGTCCAGTCGTCGGCGGTCTCGCCGGGGCGGTAGCGCGAGTTCGCCGCCTTGAACGTCATCCCTCGGAAGCCCTGCGCTCGCCATGACCCGATCCACGAGCCGATGGGCTGACGGACGTACGGGCCGATGCGAACGAGCTGATCGGCCGTCAGGACCGAGTCGAGCACGCGCTTGCGCTCCAGGAGCGGGACGTCGAGCAGCCACTGGCCGTCGAGCCAGAGCAGGTCGACGACGACGAGATTGACCACATCTGCGTCTTCGAGGCGCAGCTCTGCGACCTCGGCCTCGCGTCGCTGCTCCATCTCTTCGAGCCGGTTACGCCGACCTCCGATGAGCATGTGCGACATCTGCCCGGCCATCGTCGGGTATTCGTTCACCCAGGTGTGGACGCCGACGCCCTCGGACGCGATCAGCTTGGTCAAGTAGCCGTCGAAGATGGCACCGTCCGCGACCGATGCGGCGGCCCGCTGGAGGGCGAGCGTCACCGCATCGCGCTCCTCGACGGTCTCGCCGTCGGCCCACATCGTGCCGCGGCCGCCGCCGACCGCCGCGAGCACTCGCAGCCCGGGCCAGGCCGGCTCGACCAGGGCGTCGTCGATGTGGCGCGGGCGGCCCGACCCGAACTCTTGCGGGCGTAGCGGCCGCACCAGGTCGTGGACGTCGGTGCCGATCATCAAGGGTCATCGTAGCGGCACATCCCGCGCGTATCATCCGGCCGTGGCCAGCGCCGCCCCGTCCACCGGCCCAGCGTCACGCGCCAGGGGTCTCGCGGCGCTCACGCCCAGCGGCCGCGCGATCGTGCCCGCGGCCTGGTCGTTGTACGACTTCGCGAACACGATCTTCAGTTTCGCGGTCGTGTCCGGGGCGATCGGCCTCTATCTGAACGCGCAGTTCGGTCCCCGCGATGGCGGCGTCCTGCTGGGCGTGTCCGTCGCGCTGAGCGTCGGGCTCAACGCCCTGGTCTCCCCCATCCTCGGTGCCCTCTCCGATCAGGGCGGACGCCGGATGCCGTTCCTGCTGCTCTTCACTGCGCTGTGCATCGGCTCGACGTTCTTCATCGCCGACGTCCCCCCGATCGTCGGCATCGCGCTGTTCGTCGTCGCGAACTTCGCCTATCAGGCAGCGCTCATCTATTACGACGCCACGCTCAAGACCGTCTCGTACCCGGAGACGCGAGGCCGCCTATCGGGGATCGGGACCGCGATCGGTTATTGCGGCACGATCGTCGTGGGCCTGCTCATCCTGCTGCTGGGCGTGCCCGTGGAGGATCGGTTCCGGCTTGCGGCCGTGCTCTACCTGGTGTTCGCCGTCCCGATGTTCCTGGTGGTTCGTGAACCCCGGGCTCGCGATGAGCCGCCGCTCCGAGCCGCCGACATCGTGGCGTCGTTCGGCCAGTTGCGGGCCTCGATCGAGCATGCCCGCGCGGTGCCCGGCCTAGGTCGGTTCCTGCTGGGTCGGTTCTTCTACAGCGACGCGGTGAACACGGTCATCGTGGTGATGAGCGTCGTCACCGTCGAAGCGCTTGGTGTCTCTCCGGCGGTGGCCAACGGGATCCTGCTCGGTCTCACGATCGTGGCGATCGCGATGAGCTTCGTGTGGGGCCTGCTCGTCGACCGCATGGGACCGAAGCGAACGCTGCTCATCGTCCTGGCGTCGTGGGCCGTCGGGCTCGTGATCGGCGGGATCGCGATCGGGCTCGGATCCGGCGGCCTACCACCGTTCCTGGTCGCGGGCGCCATCCTCGGCTCCGGGCTTGGTGGCGTGACCGTTGCCGATCGTGTCCTGATGGTCCGGCTGTCCCCGCCGGATCGGATCGGCGAGTTCTTCGGACTGTACGGGCTCGTCGGCAAAGGCTCGCAGGTGATCGGCACCCTCCTCTATGGCCTCACGCTGTACCTGTTCCTCGATACGCTCGGCATCGCGGCGTACCAGGTGGCGGTGCTGAGCCTGCTCGTGACGATGATCATCGGGGTCTGGCTTGTCTGGCCGGTCCGCGACGATTGGGCAGGCAGCGAGGAAGTGCCGGGGGTGGCACCCATCGCACCGCCCGAGCGCCTCGTCCCGGCCACCGCGCCCATCGAGCCGCGCGACCGCTGAGTGGATGGCTTAGTCGGCGTAGCCGTTCGCGTGGCGCCGCCGCCAGGCCCACGCCGAGCCGACCATCTCCTCCATGTCCGGTCGCGACGGTCGCCAACCCAGGACCGAAGCCGCGTGCGCCGCTGACGCTACGAGCACCGGCGGATCGCCCGGACGGCGTGGTCCGACCTGATACGCGATCGGCCGCCCGACGACGGCCTCCGCCGCGGCGATGACCTCGAGGTTGCTGGACCCGTCCCCGTTCCCGAGGTTGCAGGCGAGAAGCGCCGTGCCTGTTCGCCCGTCGTGCGGCTCGGTGGCCTCGAGCGCGAGCAGGTGCGCGTCGGCCAGGTCCGAGACATGGATGTAGTCGCGGATGCACGTCCCGTCGCGCGTCGGGTAATCGTCTCCGAACAGGGTCAGGGGCTGCCCCGCGTCGACGGCCCGGAGGATCGTCGGGATGAGGTGGGTCTCGGGATCGTGGTCCTCGCCGATGGCCTCGGTCGCGCCGGCTACGTTGAAGTAGCGCAGCGAGACCGCCCGGAGCCCGTAGGCGCGCGCGTACCAGTCGAGGGCCCCTTCGAGGGAGCGCTTCGTCTCGCCATACGGGTTGATGGGCCGGAGCGGGGCCTCCTCGGTGATGGGCGTCGTGTCGGGGACGCCGTAGACGGCGGCGGTCGATGACAGGACGAAGCGGTCGACCCCGGCCTGGCGAGCGACCTCGACGAGTGAGATCCCGCCCGCCACGTTGTCGAGGAAGTAACGCGCCGGCTCCTTGAGCGATTCGCCGACCAGCGAGCGAGCGGCGCAGTGGAGGATCGCCTCGATGCGCTCGTCGGCCAGCAGCGCAGCGACCGTCGCCCGGTCGCCGTAGTCGCCGACCACGAGCCTCGCGCCGTCAGGTACGGCCGACCCGTGCCCGGTCGAGAGGTCGTCGAGGACGACCACGTCGTGCCCGGCCGCGAGGAACGCCTCGACGGAGACCGCGCCGACATAGCCGGCCCCGCCGGTGACGAGGATGCGTGCCATCGCCGAACCTTAGCGGCGCCGAAGTCGGTCGATGAGCGACCGACGCTTGGCGGTCGTCGGGGCTGTGGGCGCCTCGGTCGCGCGTTCGAGCGCCGGAGAGGCGGAGGTCGGCGAGGGCGGTGGCGGTGTGACGGGCATCGGGTCGGACACGGGCTCGCCACGTGTGGCGAGCACCTCCTCGAGCCGCAGGGCCAGCCGGCGAGCCGCGTCGTTCTCGGGATCGATGCCGAGTGCCCGTCGCGCGAGCATGTACGCACCCAGGTCGTCCGCCCGTTCGAGGGCGACGCGTGCCAACCCCACGACCGCGATCGAGTTGCGCGGGTCCGATGCGGCGACCTGGCGGTAGAGCTCCTCCGCGCGATCGATCCTCCCGAACGACAGGGCGCGCTCGGCCTCGAGGAGCAGTTCGATCATGCCTTTGGATCCGTCGCGGCCATGGACCGCGCGATCGCCAGGAGACGCTCGCGGGTGTTGAGCGTCGGGTCGCCGATCACCCGCTCCAGCAGACGCTGCAAGGGTCTGTCCGACCGCTGGCCCGGGCTCCCAGCCGAGTTCCTGCATGAGATCGGTGCCGTCTAGCGCGAGCCCCTTGAGGTCCAGCGCGGCCCCGGACTCCAGTTGTGCCCCGACTCGTCGCCGGAACTCGTCGAGGCGGCCGGCATCCGGACCACGACCCGAGCCGATATTGTCGGCCTCGCGGAGCAGGAACAGGTCGTCGAGCGAGTCGCGGCCGACCTTGACGATGAAGCGGCGGATGGCGGCGTCGGACCACGTCGGCACGTACCCGAACATGTGATGGCGGATGAGGTGGGCGATCCGGTCGCGCTCCGCGGTCGGCCATCGCCAGCGATCGAGCAGCTCGCGGGCCTGCTCGGCACCGACCGACTCGTGGCCGACGAATCGGCCGTCGGCCATCGTCGCAGGCTTGCCGAGGTCGTGGAGCAGCGTCGCCATGCGGATATGGGCCGGCTCGGAGACGGCGCCGTCGACCGCCCGAAGCGTGTGATCCCACAGGTCCTCGCCGGGGACCTTGTTCTGCGGCACGCCACGTTGCGCGGCGAGCTCCGGTGCGAGACGGGCGAGGAGCCCGCTTTCGGCCATCAAGCGCAGGCCGACCGACGGCCGCGGCGCGCCAAGCAACTTGCGCATCTCCGCCGCGATGCGCTCGCCCGAGAGATGCTCGACGAGCTCCGCGCGATCGCCGATCGCCGCGAGTGTCGCCGGCTCGATCTCGAACCCGAGCGTCGCGGCCAGGCGCACCGCGCGCACCATCCGCAGCGCGTCCTCACCGAAGCGAGTCGACGGGTCGCCGACGGCACGGAGGGAACGGGCGGCCAGATCCTCACGGCCACCGAACGGATCGACGAGGTGCGGATCGCCGCCGGGTTCCGCGCCCCACGCGATCGCGTTGACGGTGAAGTCGCGGCGTGCGAGGTCGAGCTCGATCGAGTCGCCGAACTCGACCCGGTGCGGCCGGCGATGGTCGGCATACTCGTGGTCGGATCGGAGCGTCGTGATCTCGACCTCACCGATGGCGGGTTCGTCCGTCCGGACCGCGACCGTCCCGAACTGGTTCTCGTAGACCGAACCGGGAAAGAGCGCGGTGGTCACTTCGGGCAGGGCCGAGCTCGCCAGATCCCAGTCCTTGGCGGGGCGATCCAGCAGCGTGTCGCGCAGCGACCCGCCGACCACGTATGCGGCATGACCGGCGGACCACAGCGTCCGAAGCAGTTCGTGGACCGCGGCGGGGATCGCCGAGGATGGATCCACCCGGGGGCTGCCCGAGTCGAGCGTCAGTTCCGCCCCAGGAACAGGTAGGTGCGCCACGCGTCGTTCCGCTCGTCGACGAGGTAAGGCGTGAACAGCGAATAGATATCGCTGCGCGGCTCGAACGGCTCCTTGTGCAGCCGCAGCCTGGCCTCCTCGAGGGTCTTGCCGCCCTTCCGGTGGTTGCAGTTCTTGCAGGCCGTCACCAGGTTCTCCCACGAGTGGCCGCCACCGCGATGCCGAGGGACGACGTGGTCGAGGGTCAGGTCATGCGTCTGGCGGCCGCAGTACTGGCACGTGTGCCGGTCGCGCGTGAAGACCTCGCGACGCGACAGCTTCACCCGCGGGCGGGGTCGCTTGATGAGGTGCTGGAGCCGGATGACAGAGGGCGCGCGGAACTCGGTCCGCGGCGTCCGGATCATCTGGTGGTCGTATTCGATCACCTCGGCCTTCTCGCCGAACAGGAGACGGAAGGCCCGTGGAAGATTGCAGACGTTCAGCGGCTCGTAGTTCTGGTTCAGAACGAGAACGACGCCCTCCATGGTGGCCGGAGGATAGCAAGTTCACCGCGGCATGCTGTGAACGGCGCGCCTGGGCGGCGGCGCTAGCCGCCACGACCCGTGGCACGACCCGTCGCCTGATCCCAGCCGCCGGCCTGGCCGACCTTCGTCGCGAGCGGCTTGCCGAGTGCGTCGGCGATGAACCGCGCAGCCACGAGGACCTTGTCGAGCGCCGCGCCGTGCGGATACCCGGACGCATCGAGTAGGTAGACGAGGTCCTCTGTGGCCAGATTGCCGGCGGCCCCCGGTGCGTACGGGCAGCCGCCAGTGCCGCCAGTCGATGAATCGAAGGTCCGGATGCCTGTGGCGAGGCCCATCGCGACGTTGGCCAGCGCCGTGCCTCTCGTGTCGTGGAAGTGGTAGGCCTGCCGATCGAGCGGGATCCCGGCCGCTTCTGCCAGCGCCACGAGCTCGGCGACCTGGTCCGGAACGCCGACCCCGATCGTGTCGCCGAAACAGATCTCGTCGGCGCCCAGCCCGACGAGTCGGACGGCGACCCCCACGGCATCGGCCGGGTCGACGCGGCCGGTGTAAGGGCAGCCGAACGCCGTCGACACGTAGGCACGACGCCACCAGCCCAGCTCACCCGCGCGGGCCAGGACCGGCGCGAACGTGGCGAGCGACTCGTCGATCGTCAAACCGATGTTGTGCTGAGTGAACGCGTCGGTCGCAGCCGTGAAGACCGCGATGGCGTCGACACCGACCGCCTCGGCGCGGGCCATGCCCCGCTCATTCGGGACAAGGACGGGGAAGCGGATCTTGGGCCGCCGCTGCAGGCGAGCCATGAGGTCGTCGGCGTCCGCCAGCTGCGGGATGGCTCGTGGCGAAACGAACGACGTGGCCTCGATCTCGCGGAGACCGGCGTCCATGAGCAGCTCGATGTACCGGAGCTTCACGTCGGTCGGGATCGAGACCGCTTCGTTCTGGAGTCCGTCGCGCGGTCCGACCTCGTAGATCCGGACGTGGCGCTCGTCCGGCGCCGATGTCATCCCGGGCCGATCAGACGAGGGGCGGATCCGTCGCCCGCTCGATGCGCGCGATCTCGATCTCGATGCGCCCGAGCAGGTCGACCGCCTCGACATGCTCCGGGCTGCTGTGCGCCGCAGCGTTCCGGCGGGCGCGCGTCTCGCGATGGAGGGCGAGAAGGTCTGCGCGAGTCTGGGGCAGACTGACCTTCGCGGCTTTGCTGGTCTCGCTCTTGCCACGCTTGGTCTTGCTGTCGGGCTTGTCCTTGCCGTCGCGCTTGTCGACCACGGTCGAAGCGTACCGCGTCGCGTGTCTCAGGTGGGCTCCACGATGGCGAGGCGCTGACCGCGCGTCACCTGATCGCCGGCGCGCACGAATATGTCCGCGACCGTGCCGGCCAGCGTGGATGTGACGGCGTGCTCCATCTTCATCGCCTCGAGCGTGACGACCGCGTCGCCGGGCTCGACCGAGCTCCCGATCGGCGCGCCGATCGACAGGACCTGGCCCGGCATCGGGGCGACCAGCTCGGCCGGGCCGGTGCCATGCGCTGCGGCGGCGGCAGTCGCCGCTCGATCGACGTCCGGCGGTAGGGCGAGTCGGAATGGGATGCTGCGACCGGCGAGGTCGAGGTGGACGACGTCGCGGTCGCGGACGGTGGCTGCCCGCGTCGCCGCACCGCCGGGGACGAGGTGGATCGTCCTGATCTCATCCTCCGCCGCAAGCCGCAGGCTGGGCGCGGCGTTGAGGCGAAACCCGTCGTTGGGGCGATCGGCCATGAGGGCCCGGGCGGCGGCCACCCAGGCCGCATCCGGGATGCGAGCGCGACGACCCCAGTCGTCGGGCGGCCAGATCCGTTCGAGCGTGTCGGTTCGGGCCGCTCCATCTCGAACGACGGGCTCCCGGACGAGCCAGCGCAGGAACCGCAGGTTGGTCGTCAGACCGACGATCACGGTCGCGTCGAGTGCAGCGGTCAGGCGCTCGAGTGCCTCCGTCCGGTCGCGACCGTGCGCGATGACCTTGGCGAGCATCGGGTCGAACCGGCCGCCGATCTCGTCACCCTCCTGTACGCCGGCGTCGACGCGGATCCCTTCGCCCGTGGGCCAGCGGAGCAGCAGGATCCGCCCGGTCGCCGGGAGGAAGTCGTGCTCGGCGTCTTCCGCGTAGACACGGACTTCGACGGCGTGGCCGGTCCACCGGACGTCATCCTGCTCGAAGCCGAGTGACTCGCCGGCAGCGATGCGGATCTGGTCAGCGACGAGGTCGCGTCCCGTCACGAGCTCGGTCACGGGATGCTCGACCTGGAGGCGCGTGTTCATCTCCATGAAGCTGAATGCCCCACGGTCGTCCAGGAGGAACTCGCAGGTGCCGGCGCTCTCGTAGCCGATGGCGCGGGCGAGTCCGAGGGCGGCCTCGCCCATCTGTGTCCGGAGCGCCTCGTCGACGGCAGGGGAGCCCGCTTCCTCGAGCACCTTCTGGTGGCGGCGCTGGATCGAGCAATCGCGCTCACCGAGGTGGATGCCGTTGCCAGCCCGATCGAACAGGACCTGGATCTCGACGTGGCGGGCACCCTCCACGAGGCGCTCGAGGATCAGTCGGTCGTCCCCGAAGGCCGCCATGGCTTCACGCCGAGCGGCGGCGAGCTCCGTCGGAAGGCGATCGAGCACCCGAACAGTCCGCATGCCCTTCCCGCCACCACCGGCCGCCGGCTTGATCAGCAGTGGGATGCCGATCCGCCCGGCGGCGTCGATCAGCGCGTCGTCGGACTGGTCGTCGCCCTCGTAGCCGGGCGGGACCGGGACGCCGAGGTCATGGGCCAGGCGGCGCGCAGCGGCCTTGTCGCCCATCGCCCGGATGGCGGCCGGCGGCGGGCCGATCCAGGTGATCCCGGCGGCGATCACGCGCTCGGCGAAGTCGGCGTTTTCGGCGAGGAACCCGAAGCCGGGATGCAGGGCGTCTGCATCGCTGGCCAGGGCAGTCTCGACCACGGCTGCCGCGTCGAGCAGGTCGAGCGCCGCGGGCCCGCTCGTCGGTGGGACGACCGCCCTGATTCCCAGTCGGTCGCACGTGCGCGTGATCCGAGCGGCGATCTCGCCGCGATTGGCGATGAACAGCACCCGGATCCCCGTCGGGCGATCGCCCTCGCGTGACGTGGATAACGCGCCAAACGCGTCAGACGCGACACGCCACCGACCACCGACTCGTCTGGCTGGAAGCTGACCCGACGCGATCCAGCGCTGAACGGATCGCGTTGACGTCCCGAGGCGTCGAGCGACCTCGCTCGGACTCAGTTCATCCGCCATCTCGTCGCGATTGTCGCATACGACGAATTCAAGCGACTAGCGTTGGTCGCCTCGATCTCCATCATCGTCAGGTGCCCAAGGTGGTCGGCGCTTCTGGTCGAAGGCGGCGAACCCCTCGCGGGCCTCCTCGCTGACACGCTGCCTCGCGATGACCCTGGCCGTGTGCCATTTCGCCGATCCGTGGCCCAATCCACGAACTTCCCGGATGATCGCCTTCGCCGCACGGACCGCAACGGGACCCGAGGCCAGCACGTCGTCGATCGCGGCATCGACGGCCGCGTCGAGCGCGGCCTCGCCCTCGACGACCTCGTGGACCAGGCCGATGCGCTGCGCACGGACGGCATCGAACCGACGCCCACCTGGGAACAGGGCTCGAGCGTGCGACTCACCGATCTTCGCGACCACGAACGGCGCGATGACAGCCGGCAGGATCCCGAGCCGCGTCTCGGTGAACCCGAAACGGGCGCCGCTCTCGGCGATGACCAGATCGGCGACAGCGCACAGCCCCATCCCGCCGCCGAGCGCCGCGCCGTGGACGCGGGCGATCACCGGGACCGGGCAGGTATCGATGGCCTCGAACATGTCGGCCATCGCCATCGCGTCCTGCTCGTTGCCTTCGACGTCGAGCGCCATCGCTGCCCGCATCCAAGCGATATCGGCGCCGGCACAGAACGTCGGTCCCTCTCCCGCAAGCACGACGACGCGCAGGTCGGCCGGCTCCTCGCGCGCGAACCCGGTGAACGCGGCGCGAAGCTCGCCGATCAGCGAGGCATCGAACGCGTTGTGTACTTCGGGACGCGCAAGCGTCACGCGCGCAACGACGCTGTCGGGACCGACGCGTTCCAGACGCAGTACAGGGCTCACCGCCGAATGGTACCGACGCGCCGACGCCGCAAAACTCGAATCGTGTGGTGCCGGCAGACACCGACTCACCACACCAGACAGGTACATTTCACCCATGGGTCCCGCGAACCCGTGGTCTCCGAACTGGCGGCCGGATCCGACCGGCCACCGCGCGGTGGCGATCAGATCGAGCCGCCGCGGCGCCTTGCTGGCTGGCGTGCTGCTCTGGCCGATCGTCCTGTTGGCCGCACTCACGACACCTGGCGCATCGGACGCTGACCTCCAGCGTGTCGTCCTGTGGCTGCCCTTTCGTGGCCGGGTCTGGCGCTACTGGGCGCGGGACTTGCGCCAGCGGCGATCGGATCCCGGATCGACGCCACCATAGCCGGGGTCGCGCTGGGGATCGGCGCACCGATCGCCGCGATCACCTCCGCGCTGATCGGGGTCGCGATCATCGCGTCAGTTTCGAGCACCGGGGCCGGCGTGGGAGAAGCCCTCGGGACCACGATCCGCCTCGGCGTCCTTGGTGCGGTCCGGCTGGCGCCGCTGGTCGTCGCGGCCGTGGTGGTGTGGGTCCTCGCGGTCCGTCAGCTGGAGCCGCGCGAGGCGACCTAGTCGAGCACCGACACCTCGTCGCCGACCCGGAGCCGTCCCGGCTGGACCACGTCCGCCAGAACGCCGAAGTCGGCGTGCTTGCCTTCACGCAGCCCGCGGTACGAGATGATCGTCCGCAGGGTGTCCAGATCGCGCATCCCGATGACCGGGTCCTGTGTCGTGATCGCACAACGCGCGTCGGCCTTCGTCACTCGCAGGATGGCGTCGCCCACGCCGATGCGCCGGCCGATCCACGTGTCCTCTTCGTGGGCTTCCGCTCCCTCGAGATCGATCAGCATCCGAAATCGACGGCCGTCCACTGACTCCACGCCAGCGTGCCTGGCGAGCTCGCGCAGTGAGCCATCCGAGATGATGCTGGTCGGGTTGCCGCTCCGTGTGCCCCCGGGTAGATCGCAACGGATCACGCGGATCGGGCGACCGGCGAACGCCGCAACGGCGTCCGCCCATGGGCCGATCACCACATGGCCGACTCCTGTCCGGCCGTGGATCGGCGTCTCGACCGACTCGCCGAGCTGCACGTCGTCCTCGATAACGACCCCATCGGGAAAGCACATCCCGAGCATCGTCGCGCCCGGATCGGTGTAGGTCTCGATCTGTACCAACGGGCCGGCGATCAATCGGTCGACCAGCCGGTTCTGGTCATCGGTCAGGAAGAACCGACGGTCCTCGACCACGCCGACTTCGGTGACATCGATCTCGGTCGGATGGGCGAGGCCCATGCTGCGGACGGGCGAGATCGAGAAGCGCGCGACGCTCGGCATCACCGCGATGCTACCGGACGACCACGTCCTGGATCACCAGGTCGCGCCCGGGTTGGAACCACAGCACGTCGAACAGAAGCACCGCCTCGAACCGTTCGAGACCCGCGCGCCAGCCGTGGAGGTAGTAGTTGTCGAACGGCTTGCCATCGGCTTCCAGTGAGCGCACGTCGAGGAACGCCCGCCCGTCACGGAGGGCGACGTCGTCCGGCCAGGCATCCGCAAACGCGAACGACGCGTCCCCGAGGATCCCGTTCGGCAGCGATCCGCGTCCGACGGGCACCTCGTACTGGCCTGCATGGTCGATCGGGATCCTCATTCGTCGACGACGAGCGGCGTTGACGCTCCGCGACCACCTCCGCTTCGGGCGCAGGAAACGGCGTCGGACAGTCCGCGGGAGCGTCGGCCGGCTCGGCTCCGCACGGGACATCGGTATAGGCGCCGATGATCGAATTCGGCTTGAGGGTCGGATCGTCAGAGCAGGCCGGAGCAAGTGATAGCAGGCCGCACATCTGCGTTTCGTGGACGCCACCGTCAGCGAGTGCGATGCGGACGCTGGATCGGCGGTGGGCCCCCGAGGCGATCGATGTCCGGCTTCAAGATTCGGGATGATCGCGATCCCGACGACATCGCCGCGGTCGCTTCCGACCTCGGCGGCGGCTTCGTCGATCATCGCGAGGCACCGGTTCGCCGAGTAGACATCCGTGCATGGCCCGAGGACCCTGCGGGAGGTCCGGGAGCAGCGAGCAGCCGCCGACACGACACGCGCCAGAGCTCGCCAGCGCCGCGAGGCCGTCTCACCGCAGGCCCGACGCTCGCGAGCTCGGCCTTGGCCAGCCGGCCGTAGTGCCCCGCGGCATAGTCGCCGAACGGGTCGGACGTGTACTCGAGCAGCTCGGGGTAGGTGAGTCGATTGATCGCCCGAGTCGCCAGGGCGCGCTGCATGGTGGCCGACGACACGTCGACCGGCGCCTTCGGATGGCCCGGTGGGCTGCGCGGACCGTCTCCAGTCGCGCCGCGCGCCACGGCAGGTAGCGGGCCAGCCACGGAACGAGCATCACGGCGACCACGAGCAATGCGAGCAGGCGCGCGATGAACAGCAGGAGCGCCTCGAGCTCCTGCCCGGTCTGGATGAACGGCTGACCCGCCGTCTGGAAGGCGCCGGTCGCCAGCGTGTCGATGCCCTCACCGACAAGCGGCACCCCGTTGAGCGCGTCGCCTAGCTGGGCGCCGGCGCCCTGGATGCTCCGGCCGCCGCCCTGGAGAACCCGGCCTGCCTCGGCGAACATCGAGATCGCGTCGTGGATGCGGAGGCCGATCACGGTCCACAGCGCGACCCATACCCAGGTGGCGACATCAGCGACCAGTTCGCGCGTCCGTGCGGTCCCGACCTCGCTGTAGAACTTCACCATCCCGCTCCTCCCTGGTCACATCCGGAAGACGCCGAACCTTGTCTCCGGGATCGGTGCGTGCAGTGCGGCTTCGAGACCCAGGGTCAGGATGCGCCGCGTATCGATCGGGTCGATCACTCCGTCGTCCCACAGCCGGGCCGTAGCGAAGTACGGCGACCCTTCCCGCTCGTAGGTCTCGAGGATGGGCGCCTCGAACTCGTCCCGTGCCGCCTCGTCGGCGAAGTCGCCACGGACCGTCGAGAGGACACGCGCCGCTTGCTGGCCGCCCATCACCGAAATGCGCGCATTCGGCCACGACCACAGGAACCGTGGTTGGTAGGCGCGCCCGGCCATCGCGTAGTTCCCAGCTCCGAACGATCCACCGATGAGGATCGTGAACTTCGGCACCTCGGCCGACGCGACCGCGGTCACGAGCTTCGCGCCGTCCTTGGCGATGCCCGCCTCCTCGTACTCGCGGCCGACCATGAAGCCGGTGATGTTCTGGAGGAAGACCAGCGGGATCCGGCGCTGGCAGGCGAGCTCGATGAAGTGGGCGCCCTTGAGCGAGGACTGGCTGAACAGGATGCCGTCGTTGGCGATGATGCCGACCGGGATGCCGTCGATATGCGCGAAGCCCGTCACGAGGGTCTCGCCGTAGAGCGGCTTGAACTCGTGGAAGCGCGAGCCATCGACGAGGCGGGCGATGATCTCGCGGACCGGCACGGGTCGGCGAGGGTCGGCAGAGACTGCGGCGTACAACCCGCCGGGTCGACCGCCGGGGCTTCGGATCGGACGCCGATCCCAGGGCAGAGGCGGCGATCGGCGGTTCAGGTTGGCGATGATCGAGCGCCCGAGCGCGAGGGCGTGCTCGTCATCGAGCGCTTCATGGTCCGCGACGCCGGATCTGCGCGTATGCACCTCCGCGCCGCCGAGTTCCTCGGCCGTGACGTCCTCGCCGGTGGCAGCCTTCACCAGCGGCGGACCACCCAGGAAGATCGTTCCGGTCCCCTTGACGATGACGGTCTCGTCGCTCATCGCGGGAACGTAGGCGCCACCCGCCGTGCACGAGCCCATGACCAGCGCCACCTGCGGGATGCCCGCCGCCGACATCCGGGCCTGGTTGTAGAAGATCCGCCCGAAGTGATCGCGGTCCGGAAACACATCAGCCTGGAGGGGCAGGAATGCTCCACCGCTGTCGACGAGGTAGATGCACGGCAGCCGGTTCTCGAGGGCGATCTCCTGTGCCCGGAGATGCTTCTTCACCGTCATCGGGTAGTACGTGCCGCCCTTGACGGTCGCGTCGTTGGCGACGACGACACAGGTGGTCGACTCGACCCGGCCGATGCCCGTGACGATCCCGGCGCCCGGCGCATCGTCTTCGTAGAGGCCGTTGGCAGCCAGCGGGCTCAGCTCGAGGAACGGGTGAGCCGGGGTCCAACAGATGGTCGATGCGTTCGCGGACGGGGAGCTTGCCGCGCTCGCGGTGCCGCTCGATGGAGCGATCGTCGCCGCCTGCTCCACGATCGGCGACCTCGCGCCTGGCGCCGTCGCAGGTCGTCGACGAGGGTTGCCATCGCCTGGTGGTTGGCGCGTGTCTCCGCTGCGGCAGGGTCGAGCCGGCTGCGCAGGACGGGCATGGCCGGATGATAGGTCGCTGCTCCTGTGCACACGCGGAACTCCGGGCTGCGCACCGACGTCGGGCGGCCATGCTCCGACGATTTCGCGTTACTGGCCTGGCTCGGCATCCTCCTCATCGCCTGCTCTCCGGCAGCGCTCACGTCACTGCTACCGGCTCCGGCAGGCCCGCTCGTGACGGTGACGACCCGAGGTGGCGAATGTCCCGAGGGGGCGTGCGGTTCGTCGCTGGCCATCGAGCGCGACGGCCGGCTGGTTCAGACAGCGCCGGAATCGCTGGTCCTGGGTCAGGTCCCGCCGGAGACACTCGCGGCGCTTGACGGGATGATCAGGGCGACCGACTTCGCTGTGATCCGAGCTCGACCGTTCACCGGGGAGTGTCCGGTCAACTTCGATGGCCAGGAGGTCATCTACGAGTTCGCAGCACCCACCGGGATCGAACGTATCGCGTCGTGCGAGACCGAGATCGACCCGGACCATCCGCTGTTCGTGGCCGTCCGGGAAGCGCTCGCGGCCGGAGGCGCTGTCTGATCCTTACGGCGCCCGGCCAAGGACATCGTCCAGTGCGCTGTCGATAGTGGGGTAGCCGAATCCGTGCCCGAGTTCGAGGGCTCGTGCCGGCGCTACGCGCCGGGAGCCGAGCAGGAGCGCGGACTGCTCGCCGAGTACGAGCCGGATGAGCCACGCCGGCGCCGGGAACCAGGCGGGCCGTCGCAGGACCCGTGCCATCGATCGCACGAAGTCGACCTGCCTGACGGCTCCCGGGCTGGTGGCGTTGAGGACCCCGTCGACAGCCGGATCGGTGATCGCGCGCCGGAAGAGCGCCACCGCGTCATCGATGTGGACCCAGCTGATCCATTGCTGCCCGCTGCCGAGGCGGCCGCCCAGGAAGAAGCGAACCGGCAGGGACAGGAACCAGACGAGGTCCGCGTCGCGTGCGAGCACGTGACCCATCCGCAGCCGGGTGACGCGCACGCCGAGCCCTTCGGCGCGCTTCGCCGCGTCCTCGACCGCACGCGAGACATGGGCAAGGAACTCGGTGCCCATCGGTGTGGACTCGGTCATGGCCGCGGGGTCGTCGCCCGGCGTCGACTCCGGATACGCATCGATGCCCGATACGACCACAAGGCCCTTCGGCCGGTGATCGGCGGGTAGCCGGGCCATCGCATCGACGATCGCCCGAACGGCGTCCACTCGGCTGGAGGTGATCACCGCCTTGCGCCGCCTGCGTCCACGGCCAGGGTGCGACACGAGCGCCCGTGACACAGATCACGGCGTCCATCCCGGCGATCGACGCGGCGAGTCGCGGGATGTCGTCCACCGACCACTTGCCGAGTCGGGCGCCGGGCGGGACCACGTTCCGCCGCCGTTCGGGATCGCGGGAAAGCACGAGCAACGTCGCCGCCGTCGGCAAGGATCGACCGGCTCAGCGCACGCCCGACGAGCCCGGAGCCACCGACGATCGCGACATTCATGGTTCTCCCGCGCGTACAAGCGTGCTACCCTGTCATAGCAAGTTATGACCGAGAAACTCGCTACTGTCAATGCGCATGATTTCTCCGAGGCGGGGCGGCGCGCGCGCGCATCGACCGCAGAGTCGATCCGGCTCGATCTCGCGGACGCGTGGGGTGAGATGGGTGCCGCGTGGGGTGTCACGCCGGCGATCGCGCGTGTGCAGGCATATCTCATGGCGCGCCAGGAGCCGCTGACCGAGCGCGAGGTGCGCGAGGCGCTGGGGCTGTCCCACCGGGCCGCGAGCCTTGCCCTCGCCGAAGCGGAGTCGTGGGGCCTCGTCCAGCGTGTCCCCGAACCGCGGCGTGTCGGCCGGCGCGGTCCGGCAGGCACGGCATTCCTCGCCGTCAACGACCACTGGCAGTGGTTCGGTCGGGTCATCGCCGAGCGCAAGAGCCGCGAGGGTGACCCCGTCGTGGCCGTCCTCGAGCGGAAGGCCAAGGAAGCAGCCGCGGCATCGGCCGCCAACCCCGACGACGCGGAGCTCGCGGCGCTCCACGATTGGCTTTCGTCGTTCGTGGTCTTCGTTCGGCTGTTCGACCGAGCGGTCGGGATCGTGCCGCAGCTCGAGCCGCGCGAGCTCGAGCGGGCGCTGCAACTCCTCGACCGTGTGCCGGACGACACCGTGCTGCGGCTGTTCGACCTCCTCGGCGGGCTCGACGACAACGACGTGCTCGAGCTCGTCGACGCTGTGTCCCGCCTGTCGCCGACCGCTGCACGCCGCGCCACGAAGCTCATGTCGGGCGTCGTGAGGACCGTTTCCCGCTAACCTCGACACGTGAGCGAGCCCCGCGCCGACCGACCGCACGTCCCAGGCTACGGCATCCCCAGATCGACCAAGGGCATGCTCCCCTGGTCGTGGGCGGTCGAGCGTCTGGAGCGCGCCACGATCTACTGGCTGGGGACCGCGAGCGGCGCGGGCACACCGCACCTCATCCCGATCTGGGGTGCCTGGGTCGACGGGAGCTGGTACGTGGAGGGCGGTCCGACGCGCTGGCAACGGCACCTGCGCGAGAACCCGCAGATGGCCATCCACATCGAATCGCCGAGCGGCGACGTCGTGATCGTCGAAGGCCCGGCGGTCGAGATCGTCGCGCCGGAGCCCGACCTGGCCGGGCGGATCGCGGCCGGCTACGAGAAGTACAAGCCTGGCTACGCGGCGGATCCGGCCAACTGGGCACAGGGCGGCCTGTGGCAGATGCGGCCGCTCAAGGCGTTCGCGTGGACCACGTTCCCGAAGGACATGACGCGCTACCGTTTCGACGAGGGCTGACGGGAACCGGACCCCGAGGTCAGGCGTAGGCACACTTCACGAACGAACACACAGACGCCATACCCCGTTTCTTGCATGAAGGGCGGTTTTCGGCGACTACCACGCAGGACTCATCGGGAATGTGTGCCTGGGGCTGACATCCGCAGACCGGTCCATCCAAGTCCAGGACTCGCGGCGCGGTTCATACGTGACAGGTGCTTGGGAGGAATTGGGCCTCGTGCCATAATCCTGACCGCGCGCGAGACGCCCCGACGGGCCTGCCGCGCGATCAGAACGATGAGGAACCCACAGCCCACATGACCGTCGAAACCTCCACCTGGGCGACCAAGAAGGGTCTCGCCCAGATGCTCAAGGGCGGCGTCATCATGGACGTCGTCACCGCCGAGCACGCCAAGATCGCCGAAGACGCCGGCGCCGTCGCCGTGATGGCGCTCGAGCGCGTGCCTGCCGATATCCGCAAGGCCGGCGGCGTGGCCCGCATGTCGGATCCCGCGATGATCACCGGGATCATGGACGCCGTGACCATCCCAGTCATGGCCAAGGCACGCATCGGCCACTTCGTCGAGGCGCAGGTGCTGGAGGCGCTCGGCGTCGACTACATCGACGAGTCCGAGGTGCTCACCCCCGCCGACGAGAGCAACCACATCGACAAGCACGCCTTCAAAGTCCCGTTCGTGTGCGGCTGCCGGAACCTCGGCGAGGCGTTGCGGCGCATCAATGAGGGCGCGGCGATGATGCGGACCAAGGGCGAGGCGGGCACCGGCAACATCGTCGAGGCGGTCCGCCAGCTGCGTGACGTGAACAGCGAGATCCGTCGCCTGCAGGGGATGCGCGATGACGAGCTGTTCGTGGCAGCCAAGGACCTCCAGGCGCCGTACGAGCTCGTCAAGGACGTGGCCGATAACGGCAAGCTCCCGGTCGTCAACTTCGTCGCCGGTGGGATCTCCACGCCGTCGGACGCCGCGCTCGTCATGCAGCTCGGCGCCGAGGGTGTGTTCGTCGGCTCGGGCATCTTCAAGAGTGAGGACCCCGCCCGGATGGCGAACGCGATCGTCCAGGCAACGACGTTCTTCGACGACGCCAAGAAGATCGCCGAGGTCTCGAAGGGCCTCGGTGCGCCGATGCGCGGCATCGCCCTGGAGGAGATCCCGGAGCAGGAGCGACTCGCCGTCCGCGGCTGGTAGGGGTAGCTCCACGAAACCGGTAGTCCTCGGGCCGCTGGCTCGCAGTCGCGTCACCGCGGTCCTCGGAGCGTAAGTGCAGGTACGGCGTAGCATCCACTCCGTGAAGATCGGTGTCCTCGCCCTGCAAGGGGCGTTCCGGGAGCATCTCGACACCCTCGCCGCCATCGGCGTCGAGGGCGTCCGCGTGCGCGAACCGGCCGATCTCGACGGTGTAAGTGGGCTGATCCTGCCCGGGGGCGAGAGCACCACGATGCGCCAGCTCATCGAGCGCTGGGGCCTGCGGCAGCCGATCCTGGACCTCGCCCGATCGGGTGCCCCGATCTTCGGCACGTGCGCCGGGATGATCGTGCTGGCGCGCGATATCGCCCACGACGAGGAGCCGATCCTGCCGCTCCTCGATGTGCGAGTGGAACGCAACGCGTTCGGACGACAGCTCGAGTCCTTCGAGGCCGACCTTTCGGTCGACGTCCTCGGCTCGACGCCGGTCCATGCCGTGTTCATCAGGGCCCCCGTCATCGAGCACACGGGTCCCGATGTCGACGTCCTGGCGCGCCTCGACGACGGCCGCATCGTCGCGGTCCGCGAGCGCAACGTGCTGGCCACGGCGTTCCATCCAGAGCTGGCCGGGGAGACGCGCTTCCACCGACTGCTGGCGACGATGGCCGCCGAGCACGACGACCCGGGCGAGGGCTCGGGCCGGCGGCACCACCCGACGCGGCGCACACAGCCGCGATGACCGCCACCCGCACGCCCAAGAAGCAGGGCAAGGTCCGCCCAGCACGCCTGACCGATCTCGCCGCGCTCGGCGAGCTGTCGCGGCTGTGCCAGTCGGACGATCCATCCACGCGGTCGCTCGGCCTGCCGGTGAGCGGACCGCCTATCGGGGTATTCAGCCTGTTCCGCCTGCCGCTCGGGGCGTTCCGCCCGAACGACCTGATGTACGTCTACGAGGTGGACGGCCGGATCGCCGGGCTTCTGCGCGTCGAGCGCGAGTCCACCCGCGACGAATGGACGATCGTCGAGCTCGACGCGGTCGGCATGGCCGACGCCGGCGACATCCGCTACCGCCTCGTGAACCAGCTCCTGCGCGAGGGTGCCAAGCGCGGCGCGGCGCGCTTCCACGTGGCGTGCGCCGACGTGGACGGCAACGTCGAGCTGATGATGCAGGCAGGGTTCATCCGGTACGGCGAGGAACTGATCATGTTCAGGCCGGACGGGGAGCTGCCCAAGCCGTGGACGGACGAGGCCGCCGCGGAGGCGCGTATCCGCCCAGCGCAGCCGGTCGACGCGCTCGCGCTGAACCGGCTGTATGTCGCCGCGACACCCGGGCCGGTCGCACGACTCGAGGCCATCCGGCTCCCGGACTGGGAGCGCCAGGGCAACCACTGGCGCGTCCCCCGCTCGAGCCTGGCGCCCATCCTCCGCTTTGCCGACATCGAGGCGTTCGTGCAGCATGCGCCGGGTGGCGGCAAGGACGGCACCGAGCTCGACGGGTTCATCCAGGTCGGCGTCGCGAAGGAAGACCAGCCGCACTACTTGAAGGTGCTCGTAAGGCCGGACGCCGATCCGTCGGCGCTCATCGAGTTCGGCCTCGGCATCATCGAGGCACGCACGACGAAGGGTGACGAGCATCGACACGACCACGGCGTGATCGCACCCGTGCGAACCTATGAGGGGCCAGTCGACCGGCGCCTGGAGGATGTCGCCTTCGGATCGATCGCCAGCGTCACGCTGCTCATGAAGGAGAACCTCGTCCGGGTCGCCGAGCCGGCACTCGTGCCGGCGGGCGTCCGATAGCGTGGAAACGGAGGCCAGCGTGGGTTCCGACGAACGCCAGCGCGAAACCATCGACGATCTCGACGCGATGCTGTCATCGCTGCCGCCCGAGATCGTCGACGCGGTGCACGCGCTGCCTGATCGGGAGGCGCTGATCGAGGTCGTGCTCGACCTCGGCCGCCGGCCCGAGGGCCGCTTCCCGGACTCCGAGGTGAGCCTGCTCGAGCGTGAGATCGACGAGGCCGACATCGCGTTCGTGATCGACCACATCGGCTCGTTCGGGGACGACAACCGGGCCGGCATCGAGCGGACGCTCCACCGGATCAGCGCGATCCGTAACCGGAACGGCAAGGTCGTCGGGCTGACGTGCCGGGTCGGGCGCGCCGTCTACGGGACGATCGAGATCATCCAGGACTTCATCGAGACCGGGAAGTCGATCCTGATCATGGGCCGGCCGGGCATCGGCAAGACCACGATGCTCCGTGAGGCGGCGCGGGTCCTGGCTGACGACCTCGGTAAGCGGGTCGTCGTGGTCGACACCTCCAACGAGATCGCCGGCGATGGCGACATCGCCCACCCGGCCATCGGCAAGGCGCGCCGCATGCAGGTCCGCACGCCGTCGATGCAGCACGAGGTCATGATCGAGGCGGTCGAGAACCACATGCCCCAGGTCATCGTCATCGACGAGATCGGGACCGAATTGGAGGCGCAGGCCGCCCGGACGATCGCGGAGCGCGGCGTCCAGCTGATCGGCACCGCCCACGGCAACAACCTCGACAACCTGATGCTCAACCCCACGCTCTCGGACCTCATCGGCGGTATCCAGAGCGTCACCCTCGGGGACGAAGAGGCGCGTCGCCGGCGGACCCAGAAGAGCGTGCTGGAGCGCAAGGCGCCACCGACCTTCGACGTCATCGTCGAGATCCAGGACCGCGAGCGGGTGGCCGTCCATAGCGACGTCGCCGAGACGGTCGATGCGCTGCTGCGCGGCGACGCCGTCGCGCCAGAGCTGCGCTGGCGCGACGAGGAGGGTGTCCATCGGTCGCAGGGCCGGCCCCGGCCGTCCCCCCGCGAGCAGCTCGGCGCGGAGCGGTTCGCCGGTCTCGTCGGTGGCGGGTCGCCGTGGCGCATGGAACCCGGTTGGCGCGGCGACGGTTCGGGTCGCACGGCCGGCGGCTTCCGCGAGGCGGACCGTGGCGGATTCCGGCCGGGCTATCGGCCCGGGGCATCCGGTGGTTGGCGCCAGACCCGTGGTGGGCCCGGGCGCGAATCGGCGCCACGAGGACCGTTGTCGAGCGCCGGCGGCACCGTCCTGCCGGGCGAGCGGATCGCCGGCCGGTCCGGCGACGAGCCGTTCGTCGCCGGCGAGATCGCCGACCGTGGGCCGCTCGAGCGAGGGGGTGCGACGGCTCTCGAGACGCGTGCCCGCGAGGCGCGCGAGCTCGAGCGCCAGAAGGCATGGCTCGACCAGGCGTCGCGTGCCATGCAGTCCTACAAGGCCGATGAAGGCATGGCACCCGTCAACGCCGACGACCTCGAGCCACCCGACGAGCTGGCAGCGCTGCCCCTGGGCGCCATCGAGGGCGAGCACGGCGAGACCGTGCTGGAGCCCGGTGGAGCGCCGCTGCCGACGCTGCGCGTCCTGCCCCAGGGCATCAGCCGCAAGCGCCTCGAACAGGCGGTCCGCGACCTCGGCTTGCCCGTGGTCATCGCCCGCGACGTCGACGAGGCCGACGTCGTCATGACGCTCAAGAACGAGTACAAGCAGAAGACGCCGCTGCTCCGCGAGGCGGAGGAGCGGGCGATGCCGATCTACGTCCTCAAGAGCAACACGATCCCCCAGATGCAGTCGAGCCTGACCTCGATATTCTCGCTCGAGATCGACCCGCGCGAGGCGGCGCTGCGCGAGACCGAGGACGCCATCGAGGTCGTCCTCACGTCGTCCGAGGCGGTCGAGCTGTCCCCGCAGAACGCCTATATCCGGCGGCTCCAGCACCAGATGGCCGAGCGGGCGAACCTCGTCTCGCGCTCGCGCGGCCGGGAGCCGTTCCGGCGAGTCCGCCTCTACCCGGACGCCGCTCGCAGCACCTGGCGGTGACCGCCGGGCCGGCGCCCCGGTCCCTGCGATCCGGGCTCCGCCGGCTCGCGACGGGGCTCATCGCGTACGGGCTGATCGGGATCGCGCTCGCGGTGGTTGCGGCCATCGCCCTGGGCTGGGCGGGAGGGCGGTTGAGCTCGGTCGGGGGACGCGTCGATTCCCAGATCGCCTCCGTCGTCGAAACACTCGACCGAACGTCGGCGGCGCTCACCGACGCGGGAGCCTCGGCGACGTCCTTCTCGGGCACGATGGAGCGCACGCCGCCGGTTGTGCGCCAGACCGCCCAGGCGATCGCCGACGTGCGCGCCGATCTCCGCGCCGCGGAGACCCAGTTCTCGCAGGTCGTGATCCTCGGTAGCCGGCCACTGGGCGGCGTGGCGGACGCGTTCGGGCGGATGGCAACCAACCTCGAGGGGCTCGATACGCGACTCGACGTGATCGCCACGGACCTGGAGAGCAACAGGGCCGCGCTGCTCGCCAACGCTTCGTCCCTGTCCGCCCTCGGCGAGCGACTCGGGCTGGTCGCCGAGGACCTGCGCGGTGGCGTCGTCGAGGACGGCCTTTCCGATCTCCGGGCGAGCGCCACGGTCCTCGCGGTCATCCTGTTGATCTGGATGACGACCCCTGCGATCGGGGCGCTGTGGCTGGGCTGGTGGCTGCGGCGCGAGGTCGGCCGCGAGGACGTCTAGGCCGTGGAGATCCCCGCCGCAGCGAGCACGTGTGGGAGGCTCGTCACGACACCCAGCGCCACGGCCACGAGGAGCGAGACCCTTCCGGCCAGCTGCAGTGCCCTGGGCGGGACTGATCGTCCCTTCACCCGCAGGACCCACCAGGTGAGCGTGCACACACCAACGACCACAAGCGCCAAACCGGCCCGGATCGGCGCGGCGTACTCGGGATGGTCCAGCAGGATGGCGATGACGAGAGGAACGATCAGGACGAGGCCCAGCAGCGTGACGACCAGGTAGACCGTCGTCGAGATCCGGATTCCCGAGATCGGGTGCGGCAGGCGGGCATCAAGGGCGTCATCCACGAGCGCGATCGAGAAGCCGACGAGGCCGACGAGCCCGATGAGCATGGCGACCACCAGACGGTCATGGCCGAGGAGAAAGAAGTCAGGGTTCGTCCGCTGGACGAGGGACGGTGTCCCGAGGGCGATCGCGACGATCGCCGTCGCGAGCGCACGGGCCAGGCCCCGGCCCGGGATCCAGGGGCCGACGATGACCCAGATCGTCCCGGCCATGAGACCCATGCCAAGGCCGCCAAAGGTCATCAGGGCCAACGTCCCGTTCAGCGTGATGTTCCCGATCACCTCGCCGTTTTCGGTACGGAGGCCGACCGTGTCCTCGTGGAGGATCGTCGCCAAACGCATGATCAGGCGACCGCCGAGGCCCGCCACGAGGAGGCCCACGATGATGCCGGCGATCCCGCCCCGTGCGATGTCGCGGAGGACCTCGCCACCGGGCGCAACCGCTGGTCGCGCATCGAACGTCGTCGCTCCAGGTGTGGTGGCGAGCGCGTGGGTCAATTCGCCTCCTATATCGCGGTACGATATATCGTGGAACGATATTCCACAATGGTCAATCTGCGCCACCTGATGGGCGCTATCTCAGTTCGTGGCGGAGCGCCGATCGTGCGGCCAGATGGCCGCTCATGCCGTGCACGCCACCGCCCGGCGGCGTCGATGACGAGCACAGGTACAGCCCCGGTCCGGCGTGGTATGGATCGAGGGAGACGGTCGGCCGGAACAGGATCTGCCGGATGTCGGAGATCCCTGCGTTGATGTCGCCGCCAACGTGATTTGGGTTATGGCGCTCGAGTTGCGCCGGGGAACGGGCCGCGCGCGCGAGGACGCGGTCCCGGAAACCTGGGGCGAATCGCTCGACCTGCGCTTCGATGCGCTCGGTCATGTCGACGTCCGACCCACCCGGGACGTGGCAGTACGCCCACGCGGTCGTCTTCCCCGACGGTGCCCGCGCGGTATCCCACGGGTGGTACTGGGCGAGGAGCGTGAACGGCCTGTCCGGCGGCCGGCCGGTGGCGACTTGTCGCTCCGAGCGCGCGACCTCGGCGAGTGTGCCACCGAGGTGCACCGTGGCAGCGCGGCGCATACCGTCGGCGCTCCACGGGATCGGACCGTCGAGCGCCCAGTCGACCTTGAAGATGCCCGCGCCATACCGGAATCGTGTGTAGCGGTGTCTCGTGCGCTCGGGCAGTCGATCGCCGGCGATGTCGATCGCGGCGCGCGGAGTCGTGTCGAGGAGGACCACCCGCGACTCCGGCAGGTCACCGAGCCACGAGACCGGCTGGTCGGTGACGATCTCGCCGCCGAGCCGCTTGATCTCCCCCGCGAGCGCGGCGGCGATCGCCGCCGAACCGCCACGCACCATCGGCCAGCCGACCGCATGGGCGTAGCCACCCAACACCAGGCCGAAGGACGCCGAGAGTGGCCGATCGAGGGCGACCATGCCGTGCGCGGCCAGCCCGCCGAAGAGCGCTCGGGCGGCCTCGCCGCTGAACCGCCCCCGGGCGAGGCCGTTGGCCGACCGGACCGCCAGCCTGCCGAACCTCGCCAGCGCGAGCGGATGCCGCGGCGCGTGGATGACGGGCCCGAGCAACTCGCGCCCGAGCTTGTCCGCGTCCCGGGCGAGCGGACCGAAGAGCCGGCGCCATGCCGAGCCGTCGTCCGTGCGCCGGTCGCGGTCAAGGCCGGCCGCGGTCGCGGTGAACGAGCGCTCCAGGACGACCGCGGTCCCATCGTCGAGGGGATGCGCCAGCGGCGCGTCCGGATGAACGAACTCGACGCCGAGCGCCACCCAGTCGACGCTACGGAAGAACGGCGAGGCCACCGCTAGGGGCACGATCGAGGAACACACGTCGTGACGGAACCCGGGAAGCGTCAGCTCCTCGGTCCGGGTTCCCCCGCCGATGGTTGACGCGCCTTCGTATACCCGGACCGATCGGCCGGCCCGGGCAAGCGTCAGGGCCGCGGCCAGACCGTTCGGCCCGGAACCGACGACGATCGCGTCGAGTGCCGGGCCGGTCACTGAACCTGCGGACTCACCCGCGACGGGTGAGCCAGCGGACCGGAGCCGTGAGTGTCCGGCGCGCGGTCCGCAGCGTGGCACTGTTCCGGATGTTGCCGGCATGTCGCCACTGCCGCCGCTTGTCGATGCAGACGACCTGCGTGTCCACGATGGGAGCGTCCGCCCCGACGTGACGCGCGAGGTTCTCGAGCGTCTCGCGCCAGAACCGGTCGTTGAGCTTGTTGGCGCCAAGGACGTAGGCGAGCTCGTCGAGTGGGTCGGATGTCCGCTCCAATGCCTGGGCCTGGGCCACCGTCCGGTCGCCGTCGCTGTACGCCGAGAATGTGATCCATGCGGACAGCGCGTGACCCTCTGGGGTCATGAATGTGAACGACTCGTCGTCGGCGTACAGGACCAGGACCCCCGTGCTCAGCTTGATCGGCGAGCCCGGGACGGGTGCCACGTCGAGTAGCGCCACTTCGCCCGGGACGATGCCGGCTAGCGGTGCGTAGAACGTGGCCCCACCCGGCCAGAACGCTGGGAACTGCTCCTTCCAGGTCGCGACGACCTCCTGCGGCGACATCGCACTGCCGTCGAGCGCGACACGGAATGTCTTCTGCCACAGCTGGCCGAAGCCCTGGAGTGGACCGGCGACTCGGCGGCCGGTCACGGCATCGACGCGGGCGCCTGCGACGCCCGCTGCCGACAGCCGATCGACCGGCTTCGCCCAGTTGGCGGCGTCGCGCGATGCAGTCGCTTGCGGCGGAGTCTCCTCGGAGATCGTCATGTCAGATCCCCACGGCCGCAACGGCCGCGCCTTCATCGACGTGGATCTCGATCGCCTCGTCGAGGCGGGTCAGCGCCAGGATCTCGCGGTAGTGGTCGGACAGGCCGCTGGCCAGCAGTCGAACTCCACCGCGTTGTGCCCGCACGAGCAGCGTCACGAGCAGGCCGATGCCGCCACTGTTCATGTACTCGAGCCCGGAGAAGTCGAGGACGACGGCGCGAGCGCCACCCTCGATGGCCGCCGTGTACCCGGCCATGAGCTCCCCCTCACTCCCTGAGGTGACGTCACCCGCGATACGGATGGTCGCAACGGCTCCACTGCGGTCCACGGCGACGGACGTGGCACTCATGCGGCGTCTCCTTCCACGATCTCCATGAAGTCCGAGAGCCGGGTGATCCGGAAGATCTCGCGGTAGTGCTCTGTCAGGCCGAGGGCCCGAACCGCACGACCGTCCCTGCGCGCCTCGGCTAGGAGGCGCACGACGAGGGCGATCCCAGTGCTGTTGATGTAGCCCACCTGGGCGAAGTCGAGGCTGACCCGGCGCGCCCCGAGCTCGGTCACGCGCTCATAGGCGGTCGTCAGCGTTTCGTCGGCCCGCCCGTTGAGATCGCCGCTGAGACGCATCCGGACCTCGTCCGGGATCTCCGTCACCTCGGCTCCGAAGTGTCGCTCATCCATCGGTCGGCTCCTTGCGCGCCATCGTCAGGGTCACCGTCTGGGTCGACCCGTCGCTGGTCACGTCCATCGAATCCACCATGTTCTTGATCAGGAAGAGGCCCCAGCCGCGCGCCTTCTGGGCGCCCGCAAGCTTCAGGTCGATGTCGGGCTTCTCGGCGTCGTCGGGCACCGCGCCCGACAGGGCGCGATCCGTGATTTGCACGATGACGGCGTCGGGTGTGGCCTCGACCTCCACGTCCACTGGGACGTCGGCGCGGCCCTGACTGCCGTATTCGATGGCATTCATCGTCGCCTCGCTGACGGCGGTCTTGAGCCGCTCGAGGCGGGCTGGGCGAGATCCCAAGGTCGGCGACGGCGGCCGCGACCCGGTCCATGGCCAGGCGCTCGTTGCCTTCCTCGCCGGGGATCGAGAAGCCAGTCGTCATGGTTGGGGCTTCGCTACCCTGATCCGACACGCCCGAGGCACGGCGCAGCGTGACGAGCGTGATGTCGTCCTCTTGCTCCCAGTCGGGTCCGGTGAAACCGCGGAGGTCCTCGAGGAGCCGATCGAGCAGCTCGCTGCCGGCGTCGTCGATCGTCATCGCCTCGCGCAGACGCGGGAAGCCGAACATCTCCTGCCCCGGGTCGTGCGCTTCGACGAGGCCATCGGAGTAGAGCAGGACGTTGCTGCCGGGGCGGATGACGCCCTCGGTCTCCTCATAGCGGATATCGGCCATGAGGCCGAGCGGCATCCCCGTCGCGCGCAGCTCCACGACGCCGTCGTCGGTGCGGACGTACGGCAGGTTGTGCCCTGCGTTCGCGAGCACGATGTGCCCGGTCTTCGGGTCCAGGATCGCGAACAGGCACGTCACGAACATCTTGGCGGGCATCTCTGGTACCAGCAGCTCGTTGGCCCGGGCGAGGATGGCCCCGGGCGAGTCGGAGCGGGATGCTTCGGCGCGCAGGATGGAGTGGGTCCGGGCCATCACCAATGCCGCGGGCACGCCCTTGTCGGTGACGTCGCCGACCGCGATCCCGATGCGCCCGCCGGGCATCTCGATGAAGTCGTAGAAGTCGCCGCCGACCGCGCGGGCCGGGCCGTAGTAGGCAGCGATCTGCCACTGCGGCAAGCTGGGCAGCTCGCGCGGCAGGAATTGCTGCTGGATGAGCGTCGCGACGCGCATCTCCTGCTCGAGGCGCTCGCGTTCGGCCGCCTCGTGGGCTTGCTCGCGTACGAGCTGCGCCACGCGGATCGCCGGCGCGGCCTGGGCGGCGAGGGTCGACAGGAGTCGACGGTCATCCGTCGAATACTCCTGCTCCGAGAGCCGGGGACCGAGGTTGAGCGTACCGATCAGCTCGCCCTGGGAAACCAGCGGCACGACCAGAGCCACGCCGGCCTCGCGCAGGGCCGTGAGCGCCGGTGAGTCAAGCTCCAGTCGGGCCAGATCCACCGGGCCGGGCGCGGACTGCAGGTAGGCGAGAAGGGGATCGGTCTCGGCGATATCGAGGGCGATCGAGGCGTTCTCGAGGTCACGCGTAGGCGCCGGGCTCTGATCAGGCACGACGGCCGTAACAGCAGGGACGGTGGCGGCATCGCGCCCCAGCAGGCGACGGATCGGACGAGTCAGTACTGTCATCTCGGCCCTCATGCTGGTGGACGGTCGTCCGGGAATCGTTACGGGGTCGGCGTGTGCTGTGCGCGGATCCAGAGGCCGATCGCACGGGGATGCAGCGCAGCCTCGACGACGCTCGTCATGTCGTTGTGGAGCTCGGCGAGATCCACTTCGTCGCGCAGTCGCTCCGCGAACTCGGTGGCCGTGCGCTCGGCGTCGTAGCGCGCCCGGTTGAAACGATGGTCGACCACGGACTGGATCCGTAGCCGGAGCGGCTGGAATAGGGCCGCGGCCAGGAGTGTCGAACCCGCGACCGCCACCGTCTCGCCCTGGGTCACCCCGCCAAGCAGGCCTTGGAGCAGGATCACCGCACCTGCGTAGACGGCCACGAGCAGCCCGCTGAGCATGGCCCACGACAGGCCGCGACTGATGATCCGATCGATCTCGAACAGGCGATAGCGCATGACCGCGACGCCGACGGCGAGCGGGATGGTCGGAAAGGCGATCAGTGCCGGGAGCCATATCAGGACCCCCAACTGGTCCCGAACGGTTGCGAACCCGACCAACCCGAACACGAGTGAGGCGAAGACGAACGCGAGCGACGCCATTAGCCAGCGCAACTGGAGGCGCTCGACGCCGGTCGACAGCCGGTAGCGCGTGACGGCAGCCAGGACGCCGACGGCGAAGACACTGATCGGGATCACGATGAAGACCTCCCCAGGCACCGGGAGGTCGACGTCGATCGGTGGGATCAATGCGAACCGATTGTCGATCATGAAGTTGGTCACACCGCCATCAGGGCTGAACGGGATCTTCGGCACGATCGCGCCAAGGGCGACCACGATGGCCCCGAACAGGAGCGATCCGAGCGTCGCTCGGCGCCATCGCCCAACCGGCAGGCGGCCCGACGGAAAGATCATCGCGAGGGTCGCGTAGGCGAGGAACGTCAAACCGCCGGCCCACGTCCCGACCCACGCAGCGAGGAAGTCGGCCGTCGACGACGTTCCCGCCTTCACCGCCTCGACGTCGTCGGGCGTCGAGCTGGTCGCGATGAATGAGAAGGCGATGGCGACCAGGATCCAACCGATGGGGTTGCGAGGTCGGCGAACGACGACGAACGCCCCAACCGCCGCGTATGCCAGGAAATCCAACACGGAGACCGGGTCGGGTATCGCCAGGGCGACGCCGATGACAAGCAGGACCGTGAGCGCAAGCCTTCCCATTCGGCCGAGTGGCTTGTCTGGAATCACGGTCGGCGTATCCGCAACCACACGCCTGCGGTCGCCGGTCGAACCGCGGCTGACGCGGTGTCGACGATCTCGCGACAGACGGCGCCGAGATCGACGTCGTCGCGCAGCCTTCCGGCAAAGCTTCGAACTGTGAGATCTGCGTCGTAACGGGAGCGATCAAACCGTCGGTCAACGGTGCGCTGGACCCGACGGCGCACGGGCTGGAAGAGCGCGAAGGCCACCAGGGTGGACGCAGCGACGGCGATCGTCTCACCCCCGGCGACGGCGCTCATGAGCCCGGTCATCGACAGGAGTAGCACGGCAAAGACGACGCCGATGGTCGCCGTGACCGCGGCGTACCCGATGGTCCGGCTGATGATCCGATCGATGTCGTACAGCCGGTAGCGCATGATGGCGATACCGATCGCGACCGGGACAACGGCTCCGGCGAACACGTAGACCGTCAGCCCGACCGCGTTTTCTGGGCGATCGTTGAAGATCGCTTCAGACGACGCGATTCCCAGCCCGATCGATGAGACGCCCAGCGCCAGGACGAACCACTTCAGCTGTTGGCGCTCGATCGGGCCGGCCGACCGGTAGCGGGAAACCATCGAGATCACGAGAGCCAGGAAGATGAGCACCGCCGCCAGGGCGAGGATCGGCGCGATCGGCCGACCGCCGCGGAGATCCGGTCCGAAACCGAACGGGTTGTCCAACGCGGGGATCAGTTGCAGCGGACCCGGCTGGATCAGGCTGGTCACGACGAACGCGACGGCGAATACCCAGAAGAGGCGCATGAACCGTTCCCACCGAGGGCTCTGGACACGCCCGCTCGGAAAGACGAAACCGATCGCGAAATGGAGGATCGTGACCAGCTGCAAGAGCACGGTGACCCAGCCCGCGAGCTGGGCCAGGCGGTCCCCCTGGGCCGTGCCCTCGGCGGCGAACGAGGACGCCACGGACACGGAGAGCTGCGACAGCGAGTAGCCGACCCCGACGAGGACCATCAGCCAGCCGACGGCGTTCCCCGGACGGCGGACAACGAGCAAGCCCCCGACGGATGTCCAGGTCAATCCCTGGATCAGGTAGCCGACCATTGCCGCGCCACCGAAACCGAACGCCGCCGAGATGATCGGCGCGGGATCCACGGACCGGACGATGGCGGTGCCGATCGCCCCGGCGATCGCCAGGGCCACCCCCAGGATCGCGAAGGCGCGCACCCCGATCATCGTGGTTCGCCTCGCAGCCACACGCCCGCAGCCGCCGGTCGGACGGCCGAGGTCGCCGTGGCCACGATCTCGGCCCGCACCGTGCCCAGGTCCAGGTCGCCGCGCAGGCGCGCCGCGAAGGTTCGGACGGTCAGGTCCGCGTCGTAGCGCGAGCGGTCGAAGCGTTGGTCGACCGTTCGCTGGACTCGACGGCGCACCGGTTGGAACAGGGCGAAGGCGACGAGGGTCGACGCGGCGACTGCAACGGTCTCACCTCCTGCTACGGCAGTCATGATTCCGGTCAGCGACAGGAGCAGCGCCGCAAAGATGACCCCGAGGGTCCCCGTCACGATGGCATACCCGATCGTCCGGCTCAGGATTCGGTCGATGTCGTACAGGCGGTAGCGCATGACGGCGATCCCGATGGCGAGCGGGATGAGCGCTCCGGCGAAGCCGAAGATCGCGAGTCCCGCCTCGGGAGGATTCCGCGAGATCGCCGCGCCCACGGCCGCGAACGCCAGCCCTCCGACCGACACGGCGATGGCGAGCGCAAACCACTTCACCTGCTGCCGTTCGATGGGGCCCGCCAGCCGATAGCGGGAGATCAGCGACCACACCAATACCGGTGGAAACAGCAGTGTTGCCGCGCTCACCACGATCGAAAACTGCAGGCCGGCGACCGAGCGCAGGTCGGGTCCGAACCCGAAGGGGTTCTCGATCGTCGAAAAGATGTGGAGCGGCCCCGGTTGAAGGAGGAGCATGAGCACCGGGATCGGTGCGAGGATCAGGGACAAGCGGACGACGCGGTCCCAGGCGGGGGTGTGCCCTCGGCCCGTTGGAAAGATGAACGCGATGGACACGAGGAGGACGCCCCCGACGGTCACGAGGGCACCTGTCACCCAGCCGGAGAATTGCGCCGCCCGTAGCGCCGACTGGGTGCCGATCGCGACGAGCGAGAAGGTCGCCGCGGCCGCAAAGACGCCCGCTGCGTGCCCGACGCCTGTCAACACCATGCACCAGCCGACGGCGTTCTGCGGACGTCGCAGGACGAGGAGCGCTCCGACCGACGCGAACGCGACGCCCATGACCACGAAGCCGACCAGCGCAACGTCGGTGAAGCCGAAGGCGTCCTGGACGATCGGAACCGGGTCGACGACCCTGAGCGTGATCGCGCCGACCGCGCCGACGATGGTCACGACCCATCCGACGCCCGCGAGCGGCCGGGCCAGCCCTCGCATCATCGCGGCGTTCCCCGCGGCCACAGATAGCTCATGGTCGATCGACTCGTGCCCGCAACCACACCGTCGTCGTGCTCGGCTCGACCGCTTCGGCCGTCGCGCGCTGCAGGTCGTGAGTCAGCGCCGGCAGGTCGAGCTGGTCACGGAGTCGACGCGCGAACGTCGTGACGGTCTGCTCGGCGTCGTACCGCGCGCGATTGAAGCGTCGATCTACGACCGCCTGGACTCGGGTCCGCACAGGATTGAAGGTCACCGCCACGGCGAGCGTCGAAGCAGCGACGACGACCGGCGGGTTGCCAGTCGAACCGCCGATCAGCACTTGCAGGCCAAGATTCACCAACCCGAGGACGCCGAACAGGATGGCGGTCACGACGCCGTACGTGATCGTGCGACTCACGATCCGGTCGATGTCGTAGAGGTGATACCGGGTGACGGCGACCGCCATCGCGATCGGTACCAAGCTGACTCCCAGACCGGCCGCGATGCTGATCCACCAATTCAACCAGTCCCACGTCCGGGTATCGAATCGGTCGATCATGGCCGTGACGGCCATCACGACCGTCGCGGCCAGCACCCAGGTCGTCTGCGCGCGCACGGTGCGGTCGCCGCCGCGCCAGCGGAGCAGGACGGCGATCACGGCCGCACCCATCATCACGTTGCCCCCCATGTCGCCGATCTCGACCAGTCGCCGCTTGGGGAAGGCCGGGATCGCGAACGGGCTGTCGAGGGAGGGGTACACCGGTGCGAAGGTGCTTGAGCCGAACGCATACCCCGACACGCCCAGAACCGCCGCCACGCCACCGGCGATGAGGATGACCACCCAGACCCTGGACGGTAGCCTGCCTCGGGGAAAGAGGATCATCGCGGCCGCGAAGCCGAACGAGATCGGATAGCCGACCGCCCGCATCACGAGGGCCGCGTAGTCCGCTCCGGGAGGAGCGATGTGACCCGCCTGGAAGAGTGGAGCCAGGTAGAGGTCGGCGAGACCTGCCCACGCGTACAGGGCGCCGACGACCAGGAGGACGGGCCCGATCGCGCCGCCGTTGCGTCGCTCGATGAGCAACCAAGCGACAGCCGTATAGCTCAGGGCCACCCAGGCGTTGAGGGACACGGCGATCGCGTCCGTCGGCCAGAAGGGCCATCCATTCCGGGTGTGTCCGATCAGGATCGCCAGACACACGGCGAAATTTGTGATGCCGACCGCGCGGGTCACCATCAGCAGGGGCCACCTGGTCGCGCTCGGTCTGATCCGCTCGGTTCCAGTCATCGATGCCATCGTGGCGTGTCCCCGTCACCGGAACGTTACGGAACGACGACACCAAACCGGTACCGTTACGAGATGTCGTCAAGTCACGGCGCCGTATCGCGCCTCACGATCCGTCTCCTGGGACCTCCCGAGATCCTGGTCGACGGTCGACGGCTCGCCGTCGATACGCGCAAGGCGGTCGCGATCCTGGCGTTGCTCGCCGTGGAAGACCGACCGTTCGCCCGGGAGGAGATCGCCGCCCTGCTCTGGCCGGAATCGGATGACGCGGCCGCCCGGGGCGCGTTCCGACGAACCCTGTCGGCCCTGCACAGCGCTGTCGGTGACGGCCCGCTGCTGATCGACCGCAGGCGAATCGCCCTGGATCGGCAACGCGTCGATGTGGACCTCGACCGCGTGCAGCGCGCCGCGACGTCGACCGACAAGTCCACGCTCACCAAAGCCGTCGCGCTTGCCCGGGGCGCGTTCCTGAGTGGCTTCAATCTGCGCGACAGTCCGGAATTCGACGACTGGCGAGCGTCTCGGGCAGTCGCCATCGAGCGAACGGTGCTCACCGTGCTCGACCGACTCGCCGTCGTCGCGGAACGGGACGGGGACCTGCCGGCCGCGATCGGCGCGGCCACACGACGGCTCGACCTCGACCCGCTCGACGAAGGCGCGCACGTCCGCCTGATGGAGCTCCTCGCAGCTGCCGGAGACCGATCGGGCGCGCTGCGGCAGTACCGCGCGTGTGTCGCGACGCTCGAGCGGGAGCTGGGGGTCACGCCGCTCGCGGTGACGACGGCACGGTACGAGGCGATCCGCGACGGCGTCGACGCGTCCCCACCCACTGTCACGACGGGCACGACGCCGAGACTCGAGACAGGGCTCCAGGACACGCAGCCCCGGCGCACGCTGCCGCTCGTCGCGCGGGACGCTCAGCTCGCGGCGATCGAGCAGGCGCTCGCCGCTGTCGCGTCGGGTGACGGTCAGGTCGTGGCCATCGTCGGCGAGGCCGGCATCGGCAAGACCCGAGTCGGCGAGGTCTTCGCTGATCACGTTCAAGCGCGTGGCGGCACCGTCCTTCGGGCGCGCGCCTATCTCGGAGAGCGCGGGATCGCGTACGGACCCATCGTGGAGCTGCTGCGGTCCGCTTTCACCGACCAGGTCGCCATGGACCGACTGGACCGAGCCGCCGTCCGGCCCGAGCTCGCCCGGTTGCTCCCTGCCATCGACCCGAGTGGTGGACCGGCGCCGACCCAAGCCGGCGGTCCTGGCGCCCACGCCCGTCTGGTGGCGGCGATCGCCGACGGCCTGACCGCCCTGGCCGCCGGCAACGTCCCAGGTTGTATCTGGATCGACGACCTGCAGTGGGCCGACGGCGCCACCCTCGAGGCGCTCGACTACCTGGCTCGTCGGCTGGCCGGGCGGTCGCTGCTAGTCCTCCTGGCGTGGCGCCCAGACGATCTCGACGAGACCAACGAGTCCGTGGTCCAGCGTCTCGCGGCGCCGCCCGCGGTCGTCGTCGAGCTGGCGCGGCTCGACCGCGAGGCCGTGGCCCAGCTCGTGGCACCGGTGACAACGGACCCCGTCGTCGTCGATCGCTTGCACCAGGCATCCGAGGGTCTTCCGCTCTACGTGGTCGAAGCGGTGGCGGCGGGCGACCTGGCACTTGCCTCGATGCCGGTCGGCGTTCGCGCCGTTCTGCGCGCCCGATTGGCGGATGTCGGAGACCCGGCCGGGCAGGTCCTGGCGGCCGCGTCCGTGATCGGTCGATCGTTCGATCTCGCGACCGTGCGTCACGCCAGCGGTCGGTCGGAGGGCGAGACCGTTGACGCGCTGGACGGATTGCTCCGGCGCGGTCTCGTTCGGGAAGCTGGCGCCGGCTTCGACTTCGCTCACGGCGCGCTGCGTGAGCTGGCCTACGAGTCGACCAGCCTCACGCGACGCCGGCTGCTGCACCGACGCGTCGCCGAGGCGCTACGACGCGACCTCGCCGGGAGTGGGCGCGACGATCTGGCTCGATTGACGCTCATCGCGACGCACGAGCGCGACGGTGGACGATCGACCGAGGCCGCCGAGGCCTTCCGACTGGCCGGTGCGCGGGCGGAAGATATCTTCGCCAACCGCCAGGCGATCGAGCATGACGAGGCCGCCCTCGCGCTCGGGCATCCCGATGTCGCCGGTCTTCACGCGGCGATCGGCCGACTAAGGACGCGGCTGGGCGACTACGTCGGCGCCATCAGCTCGTTCGAGGCCGCCGCCGCAGCCGCCGATGAAGCTGCACTCCCGGAGATCGAACGTGCGATCGCGACCGCGCAGCTGCGGCGCGGCGACCTGGTCGCTGCTGCGCGGCACCTCGACGCCGCGCTTGACGGGACGGTCGACCAGGCGTTCGTGGCGCGAGTCGAGGTCGATCGAAGCGTTGTCCTCCGACTCAGCAATGATCTGCCCGCGGCGCTCGCCGCCGCACAGCGTGCGCTCGATGCTGCGGTCCGTGCCGACGACGCGGCGGCCATCGGTGCCGCCCATCGATCACTCGGTCTCATCGCACTGGGATCAGGCGACGCTGATGCGGCTCGATCCGAGGCACGGCAGGCGGTCGGGGCGGCCGATGAGGATCCGACGGCCCGGATCGCGGCGCTGACAGGGCTGGCACTGGCCGAGGCTGCCGCTGGCGACGTGGAGGCTGGTCTTGGGCACGGCCTCGCGGCGGTCGAGCTCTGCCAGCATATCGGCGACCGACATCTCGAAGCCGCGGTCGAGAACCAGCTCGCCGATATGCTGCATGCGGCCGGCCGCGACGACGAGGCGCTCCCACACCAGATTCGGGCGATGGAAGCGTTCGCCGAAGTCGGGGGCGATCCGGCCGATCCGGACCCGGGCATCTGGATGCTGTCGGTCTAGCTCCCGACGCTTAGGATCCGAACGCACCCACCCCAGCCTGGAACGGGATCCCCGGCGTGAAGACGATGTCCGGGAGCCTGCCGCGGAAGCAGAACGGCCCATAGATCGCTTCCTCGAGATCCCCGGCGGCGGTCACGGGTTGCCCGGTCCCCTCGGCGTCCTCGGCGACGGGACCGACGACCACCCAATCGGGCGGCTCGGCTTCGACGTCGATCGTCGGGAGCAGGGCCAGGAGCTGCTCCCACCGGTTGGGCGGCCGAACACCGGCGATCGTCACGCCCGACGGTCCACCGATCAGGCCGCGATAGTCGACGAGGTGCACGCCCGTCTCGTTGGACTCGCCGCGCAGCGAGCAGGTCGTCCCGTCGAACGACACCGCGAGGGTCCCGGCCACTCGGAACGGCGTCGCCCGCGGCCCACCCCGTCGCAGCGACGTCAGGAGCGCCTCCTCCACCGTGGCTTGGTCCGCGGCGGTCGCGAACCGGACCGCCCGCCCGGCATCGTCCCGCGTCAGCCGGCCATCCGAGGCGGCCAGGAGCAGCCCTTCCTCCCATGTCGCCAGGTCCGGCACTGTCAGCGTCAGGGCCGCCAGCTCGTCCCAGAGTTGCTGTCCGAACTCGACGCGCATCCGATCCGGGTTCCGGACGAGCAACTCGTACATCAGGTCGGCGGCGCCGGCCTTGTGGTCCTTCGCGAGGCGCTCCGTCAAGTCCAGGTGGGACCGGCACGTCATCGGTCGCATCGAGCGGTACGATCGAGATCGGGACGTCGGTCGCGAACACCGCCTCGACCGCGGATGGATCGGCGTAGGCGTTCCACTCGAGACCATCGGTCTCGAGGAGGCCGTCTATCAGCACGTTGCCCGGCGCATCGACCGAGCCCAGCATCGCGTGGATTCCCGCGATCCGATCCGCGAGCGTGCTATCGGCGGCGAAGGCGTCCTCGAGGTTCGTCAGCGGCCCGAGTGTGACGACGGTCGGAGCGCTCGGACTCGAGTCGACCGCCTCGGCGATCAGCTCGGCCGCGTCGCGCGGTACCCCGGGCTCGGCGGTAGGCGGGATGTCGAGACCGTACGCGTCATCCGCGAGAGCGCGCCATGCATCGGGGAACGGATGCGCATCAGGACCTCCGGCCTCCCGTCCGCAGCCGAACGGGATGCCCGTCGCCCCGAGCTCGTCGAGTATGTAGCGCGTGACCAGGCGCCCGGCCTGGCAGTGCACGAGACCCGTGCCGGCGATCGTGATCGCTCGGACCTCGATCGCGGGATCGCCGAGCAGGATGAGGAGCGCAGCGATATCGCTATGGTCGAAGTCGGCGTCGACGATGACCGGGAGTCGTACCGTTGGCGGCTCACCGGACACCAGCGGCGGGGGACTCCCGCTGCTGGGACCGCACGCAGCGACTGCCGCGCCGAGAAGGACCACCGAGACCAGCCGAGCCGCTTCTAGGATCCGGCGCATGTGCGCATCCTAGACTCGTGCCACGGTCACACGACCGCGGCCGTTGCGATCGACTCGACCGCCTCGAGCGCGCGATCCACCTCCGCGACCGTGTTGTAGTGGACGAGCCCGAGCCGAATGACGCCACCCGTCGCCGCCTTGCCGAGTCGCTCGATCAGACCGGTCGCGTAGAAATCGCCATCCCAGACGTAGATCCCGCGCCGACCGAGGTCGACTGCGGCATCGCGCGGATGTACGTCGTCGATCGAGATGGCCGCCGTCGGCACACGATCGGCGAACCGCGACCGGTCGGTGATGCCATGGATCGTGACGCCCGGTACGGACTCCAGTCCGTCGATCAGCCGCGTGATGAGCGCCCGCTCGTGCTCGACGATCGCCTCCATCCCGGCGACGAGTTCTGACCGCCGGGCGGTCGAAGCGGGCGACCCGAACCGTCGCCCGATCTCGCGCAGGTAGTCGGTGGCCGCCAACGTGCCGGCGATCGACTCGAAGGCGGCGGTGCCGGTCTCGAACCTGTCGTGTGCAGGGCGGACCTTGAACGCGGGCAACGCGTCGAAGATGTCGGTCTTGCCATACAGCGCCCCGAGGTGGGGCCCGAACCACTTGTACGCACTGCACACGAGGAAGTCGGCATCGAGCCCTTGGACATCGATCGGGCCGTGCGGCGCGTACGCCACTGCATCGACATACGCCAGCGCACCGACCTCGTGCGCCCTCGCCACGATCTCGCGGACCGGGTTGATCGTGCCGACCGCGTTGCTGGCATAGCCGATCGCGACGAGCTTCGTGCGGCCGCTTAGCTTGGACTCGAGGTCCTCGAGGTCGAGTGTCACGTCATCCACGCGGATGTCGACCTTGCGGACCGTGAGGCCACGATCGGCCGCCATCGCCTCCCACGTGCTGACGTTGGCTTCGTGATCGAGCGTCGTGACGACGATCTCGTCGCCGGGCGCGAGCGTGGCCCCGATGCTGCGGCCGATGTGGAGTGTCAGCGTCGACATGTTGTAACCGAACTTGATCTCGTCCGACCTCGATGCCCCCAGGAAGTCGGCGACCGCCTGGTGTGCCTCGTCCACCATCGCGTCGGACGCCTCGCTGGTCGCGAAGGCGCCCCCCACGTTGGCGTTGGTTTCGCGGAGGTAGCTCGTGATCGCGTCAATCACGCGTTGGGGCACCTGCGTCCCGCCTGGCCCGTCGAGGAACGCGACCGGCCGGCCGTCCTGTTCGCGCCGAAGGGCAGGGAACTCGGCGCGAAGCGCCTCGACGTCGAGGGGCATCGGGTCAGTCGACCGTCACCTGGACACCCGCGTCCTCGAGGATCCGCTGGGCACGGCGGCCGATCAGGCCTGCCATGGGGTCATCGGCTGCAGGGTGGATCGCTGCGGTTCCGTCGACCTTGGCCAGCGCGTCCGCATACGCGGTCAGGTCGTCCAGGATGACGTGCTCGGTCTCGCCATCTATCTCGGCGGTGATCATGCCCCTTGGACCGACCTTGATCATGAGGTGTGGCGGTCCCGCGGGCTCGGCGGCTGTCGCAGCGGCATCGGTCGGTGCCTCGACCGCCGTAGGTGCCTCGACCGCCGCCGCCAGCTCGTCGGCCGGCGTAGGTGCCACGACCGGCGTAGGTGCCACGACCGGCGCTGCCAGCTCAGGGGCCGGCGCGTCCACGATCGGAGGCTCGGGCGTTGGCGCCTCGACCGCGGCCTCCGGCACGACCTCCGGCAAGGGCACTGCGATCGGTGCTTCGACCGGTGCGGCGTCGCTCGGCGGTGCCGCGACCTGCGCCGCTTCCATGCGCCGGGCCGTGACCTGCTCCCACGTGTCGTCGACGACGCCGTCTGGCTGTGCGAGTGGCTCCACCTGCGGCAGCCTGAACCGCGGGGCCGGCGGCGTTGCCACGGCCGACGCGGCCGCCGACTGCGCAGAGACATCCCATGGCCTCCCCTCAGTCGCCTGGGCCACAGTGGCACCCGCTGCGGCGAAAGCGGACCGCGTCGCGACCGGCTCGACGGCTCGCGGGGTCGCGCCGGGCGTTGCCGACCCGGTGGCGGCAGAAGGGACAGGGTCCTCTGCCAGCTGCGCCGCCCGCCGGCGGGCGATACGACCTTCGATCCACCAGATCAGAACGACCAGGAAGATCGCGCCAACCAGCGTCAGCCCCGTCCCGATCCCGCTGATCGCGACAAGCGTCGAGACGTCATCGGTGAAGAACGCGAGCACTCGCGGCACGATGTACCCGCCGAGGAGTCCGATCCAGGCGGCGAAGATGAGGGCTTCGCCGCGGCTGGCTCCCGGCTCGAGGCGATGCACGACGTCGCGGACGATCGCTGGCACCCGGAAGAGGTTCAGGACAGGGATGAAGTTTTCGTAGAACGCCATCAGGCCGCTGGCTGCCGGATACCCAAGCCCGAGCGCAGGCATCGACGTGACGGTCCGGCTGAGCCAGAGGGACCAGGCGATGAGGGCGAGCAACGCGACCCCCAACGCGATCAACCCGAAGCTGCCGACGTAGCCGAATTGTTCCTCCGTAGCGGCGACACCGCGTTCGATCTGGTCCAGCAACGCCGCGGCCAGGTTCCACTGGATGATCTGAATCCCGGCCACGCCCAAGACCAGGACGGACGCAAGCAACGCAGCCCAGCGCGATGACCGGAATGCCGGCAGCTCGATCTCACGCAGCTTGCCGTGACTGGCCGGGTCGATCGTCTCCGGGTCGACGGCCGCGCGGTCCTTCGGCGTCCGGCAGTTGTAGCACTGCTTGGCGCCGGCGTTGTTGATCGACCGGCACTCGCCGCAGACCCAGAAGTCGCCTGCCAACGTGCTCATCAGTGTTCCGTCGTTCCCGTGAAGGTCCAGCCTTCGAGCCGGATCGCCGGGACCACGACCCCTCCGAGGAAGCCCTTGAGCGTCTTGCGCTCACGGGCGACGTCGACTGTACACGCCAGCGCCTCGAGGTAGCTCTGCGTGAAGCGCAGATTCCGGACCGGACCGACGACCTTTCCGCCCTCGACGAGGAACGTCCCGTCACGGGTCATCCCGGTGATGATCGCGAGCTTGGGGTGGACGGGGTTCGTGTAGTGGAAGCGCGTGACGAGCAGGCCGCGATCCAGTCCGGCGATCAGGTCGTCGCGCGACGCACTGCCGGGCGACATGACCATGTTGAGCGGGAACGGTCCCCATGGGTTCGGGGCCGGCAGGCCGTGCCCGGTGGAGCTCACGCCGTCACGCGCCGCGGTCTGCGCGTCGTGCACGACACCCCGGCAGACGCCGCGCTCGAGGAGAGGGACGCGCTGCTTGGCCACGCCCTCGTAGTCGAATGCCATCGGCAGCCCGCCTGGATCTTGACCGTCATCGACGATCGAGACGAGGTCGCTGCCGATCGTCCGCCCGATCTCGACGAAGCTCCGCTCCTCCTGGACGGCGAGCGCCGAGAATCCCAGGTAGCCGAGCATGTCGAGCAGGTCGACGACCGCGTACTCCTCGAGGACGACTTGGTAGTCACCAGCATCGATGGCGACCGCGTTCGCGGTCGCGCGCGCCTTCTCGGCCGCCTCGCGTCCGAGCGATCCCGCGTCGATCGTCGTGGCGTCGACGGCCGCCTGCTCGGCGTAGCCGCTCCCGCCGTCAGGCCCCATCGAGACGGTCAGGAGTTGGGCGACCGTTCGGGTGCCGGCGACGCGGATGCCCTTGCTGCTGGCCACGGCCGTCGTCTCGGTCCCGGTCGAGAACGACCCGTATGCGTTAACGCCGGCAGCGTCGGCACCGGCGATCACGGCGCGCGCACCGGCCGCACGGAGCTCCGGGGAGGCCTCGGCTGTCGCCGGCGAGTAGGCCGCGTCGAGCGTCTCGACCGGCGTCGGTGCCGGCAGCCCCGCCCAGTCCGCCAGCTCCTCGACCACCCGCGCGATCGCGCCAGCGTTGGCGGCGAGACGCCGTAGTCCCTCGTCGTCGGTCCGGCCGGAGGACGCCACACCGACGCGCTTCCCGACGACGAAGCGCAGGTTGACCGTGACGTTCGTCTCGGCCACGTTCTGGTGGATCTGGTTGTTCGCGAACCGGGTGAGCGAGGCGTCCTCGGCCAGGACGAGCGCCTCTGCCTCGGTCGCGCCCTCGGCATCGGCGTAGGCCAACGCCCGTTCCGCCAGGTCCAGCGCGTCGCGGGCTCGCTCGTCGTTCACGACCGGGTCACTCCGGGAGCGCTCACCACTTGCCTACTCCGACCTGCACGTCGCGGAAGCGTGCGCCGGGCACGGCGTGACCCACGTGGCCGGTCTGACCGGGTTCGCCCTTCCCGCAATTCGGCGTGCCGAGCATCACGTAGCTGCGTTCGTCGCCGACGGCGTCGCAGGATCTCCAGAACTCGTAGGTGATGCCGGTGTAGGTGGGGTTCTTGAACAGCCGCCCCTTCTTGCCGCCCTTGATCTCGTAGGCGACCTCGGTCGCGAACTGGAAGTTCAGGCGCCGATCGTCGATCGACCAGGAGCGGTTCGAGGCGAGGTACAGGCCGTCGTCGGTGTCTGCCACGATGTCGTCGAGGCTCATGCCCGGGCGCGGCAACAGGTTGATGTTGGTCATCCGGATCAGCGGGATCCGGTTCCAACCATCCGCGCGCATCGCGCCGCCGCTCGTTCGCCCGATGCGTGGCGCGGTCTCGCGGCTGCTCAGGTAGCCGACGAACGCTCCGTCCCGGACGAGCGGGACGGCCTGGGCGGCGACGCCCTCGTCGTCCCAACCGAAGGTGCCCATGCCGCCGGGCGCCGTGGCGTCCGCGACGATCGTCACGAGATCCGAGCCGTAGCGGAAGCCGTCGGCCAACTTGTCGGTCGTGAGGAAGCTCGTCCCGGCGTAGGACGCCTCGGTCCCGAAGACGCGATCGAGCTCGGTCGGGTGCCCGCAACTCTCGTGGACCTGGAGATACAACTGGGAGGGGTCGAGCACGAGCGTGAACCGACCGCTGGGGCATTGTGGGGCGGTCAGCAATGCCACGGCTTCATCGGCCAGGGGTTCGGCCCTGTCGGCCAACCGGAGGGCGCGGATGTACTCGTAGCCCGCCGCTCCCCAACCGCCGCCGGAGTCCGGATACGACCGGCGCTGGTGCTCATCACCGTCGACCGCATTGGCCTCGACCGCCGACCCGACGTGGGTGATCGTCTGCTCGGTGTACGACCCGTCGGTCGCGGCGAACGTCTTCCATTCGCGCTGGGCCGCGTACATCGATTCGGTGAAGGCGATGCCCTTCACCCGGGCTGCGGCCTGGTCGGCGGTCAGGAGGTCGGCGATCTTGCGCTCGAGGGGGACGCTGAACGGGTCCTCCTCGAACGGGGTCTCGTAGCTGCCGCTGGCAGGCGGGCGCGGCGCGAGATCCGCCGGCTCGCGCAAGGCGGTGGCGCTGGCGCGGGCGATGCGCACCGCCTGGGCGGCGACCCGATCGGCCTCCGCGAGGTCGAGCACGTGGCTGCTGGCGAAGCCCCACGCACCATCGACGATCACGCGGACGCCGAATCCTTCGCTCTCGTTCGAGGCGACGCCTTCGACGCGACCGGTCTTGATCGCGATCGACTCATCGAGGCGGCGGACGACCCTGGTATCGGCGTATCCGGCGCCGAGGGACGTGGCGGTATCGAGGGCGCGCTCGGTCAGGTCTCGCATCAGGACCGCCCAGCCTAGCAGTGGGTGGGAGGGGCGGCACTCGGGCGGATGCCGTATCCGGCCCGGACTCAGCCGAAGGGCGCGGCGGAGATCGCCTGGGCGGTCAGGACCACCCCGAAGCCGAACACGACGACCGCCGCCGCCAGGGGCACCGCCTCGCGGATGCGGGCCACCCCGCCGTCGACCTGGATGCGGTCGAACCGATCCCGGGCTGCCACGAGCGCGAGCCCGACGCCGCTCATGACGGCCGCCATGCCCAGCCCGAACGCGACGACCAGGATGAACCCGAACGCCGGCCGGCCGGCGGCGATGGCGCCGAGCAGGATGAGGAGCGCGCTGGTCGACGGGATGAGGCCGCCGGCCAGCCCGAGCAGGAACAGGCTGCGCCAGGTGATGGTCGAGCCCGGCACCGGCGCATGGGGATGGGGATGCGGGTGACCGTGATCGTGCCCGTGTGGATGCGCATGCCCGAGTCCGCCGCCACGCTCGTGCTCGTCCGCGTGCGCGTGGTCGTCGCGGTTCGCGCGACGGTTCGCGCGCCGCCGGCGGACTTCGCCGGCCAGCATCCAGCCGCCGATCGCGACGATCGATCCTGCCGCGACCAGTGGCGCCCAGCGGACGACCACGTCGGGCGCCAAGACGTCTGCGGCGGCGACGACGACGGCCGCCAGCGCCAGGATCCCGGCCGTGTGCGAGACGCTGACCGAGATGCCCAGACCCAGCGCGTGACGAGCCGACCCTCTCGTGCCGACCAGGTAGGCCGCCATGAGCGTCTTGCCATGCCCGGGTGTGAGCGCATGTCCGGCACCGAGGGCCGCGGCCGTGAGCAGCGACACCAGCAGCACCAGCGGGGTCATGTCGGCCTCCCGGAAGATCGCCGGCAGCTCGCCGCCACCGACACCCCCGGGAACGACGCCGGGCGCCGGCGTGGCTGCGGGTGCCGGACGCGGCGAGGCCGCGCCCGAGGGGGAGGGCACCACGCTCGGTGCCACGCCCGCTACCGGTCGGGCGTCAGCGACATCGAATGCGCCCAGCGTCGGCCCGCCCGCGGTCGCTGCGATCGTCAGTGTTTCGTCCGCCAGTGGCGTTGCGAGCCGGTCCTCCGGGTACGCCTGCAGCCGGTCCGATACGCCAGCGCCACGCAGCTCACCAGCTACTGCCCGCAGCGTCACGCCCGATCCCTCGGCGACGATCTCGCGCCACCCGAGCCGCTCGGCATACGACACGTCCGCGAACGCGATGGTCACGGGGCCGTCGCCGATCAGCGGATCAAGCGGGGCCTCGAACGCGCAGACCTGGCGCATCGTCGACAGGCCGCCGGCTCCCAACGGGAACGACAGACCGGCCTCGAGCAGGCGCAGATCGGCGGCGGCACCTGCGACCGTCAGCCGCAGGTCATCGGCGATCGCCTCGCACGCGGGCGTGCGCGCGTCCTCCAGCTCCGAATCGGACACGGAGCCGTCGAGATCGAGGTCGAAGTCCTGCCGTGCCTGGAACGCGGGGACCTCGGCATGATCGATGACGATGTCCAGCAACACCCGATCGGGCTCCACCCGGATGCCGGCGTAGTGGTTGATCGTGAAGTTGCCGAGCGGGTGGGCCAGCGCGATGGCGGGGATGGCAGCGACCAGCCCGACCGCCACGACGATGGGGAGGCTGGCGCGCGCGAGGTGTCGACCGGGGCGTCCCATGCCCCGAGGGTACGCGCCACGGGGGTCGGCGGATGAGGCTGTCCGGCCCGGCTCCGTCGTCGGCTACACTCGCGCCGATGGTTGGAGCCGATGCCGGCGCCCGGCGAGGGTCGTTCATCACGATCGACGGCCCTGAAGGTGGCGGCAAGACGACGCAGGCCCAGCGACTCGCAGCCCATCTCGTCGACCGGGGGGTCTCGACCCATCTCACGCGCGAGCCCGGAGGCACATGGCTGGGCGAGCGCATCCGCGAGCTGCTGCTCGAACGCACCGGATCTGCTGCACCGACCGACCCGCTCGCCGATGCGCTGCTATTCAACGCCGCGCGTCGTCAGCTCGTCCGTGAGGTCATCCGCCCATCGCTCGAAGCGGGCACGACCGTGGTCTGCGCGAGGTACACGGATTCGACGCTGGCCTATCAGGGCTATGGCGCGGGCCTCGACATCGACCGACTCCGCGTGCTCGCAGAGACCGCGACCGACGGGCTGCATCCTGACCTCACGATCGTGCTCGACCTCCCCGTCGAGGTCGGGCTGGCGCGCAAGGCCCCCGGGGACGTGACCCGTTTCGAGGCGGAGTACGACCTCGCCTTCCATCGACGTGTACGGGACGGGTTCCTCGCGATCGCCGCTGACGAACCCGACCGCATCGTGGTCATCGATGCGACGGGAACGGCCGACGATGTGAGCGTCGCAGTGGCCGAGGCGGTCGACCGTCGATCGATCCTGGGTGAACCGTCCGAGCCTCCCGTGCGCAGTACCACATGAGCGAGTCATCGGGCCCGCTTCCGCTCCGCGTGGCGACCGTCACCGACGACGCGGACCGTGCGGCACTGGAGCGGATCGCCCGCGGCGAGCTCGGGGCGCTCGACGACCTGTACGAGCGTTACAAGACCATGGCCTATTCCATCGCCTATCGGATCACGAACGACGCCACGCTTGCCGAGGACGTCGTCCAGGACGCGTTCCTGGGCGCGTGGCGCAACGCGGCGCGCTACGTGGAGGGGCGCGGCAGCGTCAAGACGTGGCTGCTGTCGATCGTCCATCACCGGGCGATCGACGCAGTCAGACGTCGGCGCGCCACGGTCGACCTGCCCGAGAGCACCGATGCGCCGCCGGCCGCGCTGCGCCTGCCCGATGTGTGGGCGGATGTCTCGGCCAGCCTCGACGCCGCTGAGGTTCGCGCCGCCCTCGCGTCGTTGACCGACGTCCAGCGTGAAGCCATCGAGCTCGCGTACTTCGGCGGGCTGACGCAGGTCGAGATCGCCGATCGGACCGGCACGCCGCTCGGGACCGTCAAGAGCCGCATGCGCCTCGGACTGCTCGCCATGCGTCGGGTGCTATCGCCATGACCGACCAGCGCCGTCCCGCCGAGCTGACGCACGACGAGGTGCTCGACCTCGCCGCGTCGTTCGTGCTGGGCGCGCTCGATGACGCTGAGATGGCCGCAGTCCGTGACCACCTCGCGTCCTGCCGCGAACCGCACCCTGAGATCGCCGAGCTGGCGGGGGTCATCCCGGTCTTCCAGGCGGCCGTGCAGCCGATCGAACCGCCGCCGGCGCTGAAGGACCGCATCATGGCCGCCGCCGCAGCCGATCTCGAGGCGCGGCGCCAGGAGGCGCAGCGTGCCGATCTGGGCACCCCGGCTCCGGTCGCTCCGACACGCCCCTCGGTCATACCGCGCGACCGTCGGCAGTTCGGCCTGTCGTGGGCGCTCGGCATCGCGGCCGTGCTCGCCATCGCGCTGCTGGGCACGTGGAACCTGTCGCTCCAGTCACAGCTGACCAACGCCCAGGCCTACGAGCGCCAGGTCGCGGCGGTCCTGGATGCCGCGTCGGGCGAGGATGCGCTGACGGCGGTCATGCGCAGCGGTGTTGCCGACGGCCCAGCCGGCCTGGCGGCCGTGACGAGCGACGGCGCGATGCGCATCGCCATGCGAGACCTCGCCCCGACCACGGGGACCGAGGTGTACGAGGCGTGGGTCATCGCCGGCGACCAGCCGCCGGTCCCGCTCGGCGCGTTCCAGGTCGGCTCGAACGGTGTCGGCTATCTCGAGGCGGCGGGTCTACCGACGGATCCCGGCATCGTGCTCGCCCTCACCCGTGAGCCGGGGCCCGGCGCGACGGCGCCGTCGAGCACGCCGGTGTCGGTGGGGACGGCGAATCCGGCCGCCTAGCGTCGGTCAGCGGGCTGACGCCCGTCGGTCAGTCGGCCAGGGAGCGCGACGTCACGCGCCCGAGTTCGCTCCGGCGACCGATCCACTGCCCGCGTCCTTGGCCCGTGTCAGCGCGTCGGTCGCGGCCGCGATCAGGGACTCCGCATCGCCGCCGTCCTCGGGGAAGCGCGCGACACCTGCCGACACGCTGACCCCCCGACCGGCGACTGCCGGCAGTGCGGCGATGCCCTCCTGGACGCGCCTCGCCACGACCGCGCCAGCGGCACCTGGCGCCACGAGCACGAACTCGTCGCCGCCGATCCGGCCGACCGTGTCGACCAGACGGACGGACTCGGCCAGCACGGCGGCGACGCGACGCAGGATGTCGTCGCCGACCTGGTGGCCGTCGCTCTCGTTGGCGGAGCGGAAGTCGTCGATGTCGAACAGCGCCAGGGACACCTCGCCGCCCTGCCGCCCGGCACGGGCGAGCTCGAGCTCCAGCACACGGGCAACGGTCCGTTCATTGGCGATGCCGGTCAGTGGGTCGGTGTGGGCCATCCGCTCGAACCATTCGGATCGTTCCGCGGCGGAGGAGGCGTGCCGAGCGCGATCCGTGGCGAGCGCCGCGAGCGATGCCAGCGAGTCGATGACGCTCCGGTCCTCCGCCGAGGAGGCATGCGGCGCAGGCCAGGTCAGCCCGATCGTGCCGAGGACGGTCTCGACGCCACCGCTGCTCGCCAGCAGCGGCACATAGACGCCGACGGCAGACATGCCTTCGGCATCGGCTGACTCCAGGTCGTAGGCGGCGGTGCGGCTGGCTGCCACGCTGGAGAACGGATGCGCCTCCTCTTGTGCCGCCCCCGCCAGCGCCGCGGCCGCATCTTCGTCAAGCCCGACCGAGGCTGCCAGTTGCAAGCCGGCCCGGTCGGGATCCGCGAGGAAGATGGCGGCGGTCGCTGGGCCGAGCGCTGCGACGCCGGTGGCAAGGATCCCGGTCAGCGCGGTATCGAGATCTTCGGCCATGGCCGCCTCGATCGCGGCGGGAAGCTGGGTTCGGGGATCGCGGGACGGACCGTCGCTGGCCACGCTGGCTCTCCTGCACGCGAGGGGTTCGGAGGGCGCATCGTACACCGCCCGATTCGCGCGGCGATGCGTTGACCCCGCGGATGCCGGACACCGATACTCCGCGCGATGAAGCTCGTCATCGCGATCGTCCACAACGAGGATGCCGGGGCGCTCGTCGATGCGTTGCTCGACAAGGAGTTCCGTGCAACACGGGTGTCGAGCTCGGGCGGGTTCCTCAAGCAGTCGAACTCGACCATCTTCCTCGGCATCGAGGAGGCCGAGGTCGAGGAGGTCATAGGGATCGTGCGCGAGAACTGCACCTCGCGGACGCAGGTCGTCAACCCGATGCCGCCCATCATGGAGCCCGGCGAGTTCTTCATGCCGTACCCGCTCGAGGTCGAGGTCGGTGGGGCCACCGTCTTCGTCGTCCCGGTCGACCGGTTCGAGCGGCTCTAGCGGCGTGGGCTGGACCCCGCCCGCCGTGGGCCAGCGCGATGGTGCGGCTACGCGGTCGCCCGGATGCGCCCAAGATGGCGAACGGACACCGATGACAGCCGCCCGATGAGCCCGTACCGCCCCGATCTCGTCGATTGCTGGATCTTCCGTGTGGTCATGTCTGCCAGGGACATTCCCAGCACGGAGATCCTGCTGTTGCGTCGCGCGGCCGGGCGGATCCTGCCGGGGCTCTGGCAATGCGTCTCGGGCTCGGTCGAGCCAGGCGACCGCATCGGCGTGGAGGCGCTGCGTGAGCTCGCCGAGGAGACCGGTTTCGGACCAGCCGACATCGAGGCGTTCTACGACCTCGACCTCGTGAACCAGTTCCACGAGCCGTCGTACGACGCGGTGGTGACCGCCGCCGTCTTCGCGGTCCGGATCCGGAACGGTGCCCAGCCCGCGCTTTCGCACGAGCACGACGAGGCGCGCTGGACCGCCCTCGAGGACGCGTACGCCGAGGTGATCTGGCCCGGGTATCGCACGGCGATCGAGCGGATCCGCGACGACCTGGTCGAGCCTGAGCGGGCAGCCTGGTTCGAGCTGACCATGGAAGGGGACCGTAAGCCGCGTGGGTCCTGACCGGGTAGACTCGGCCTCGGGTCCGGAGGGACCCGGCAGGCGCCACAGGAGAGCGACGTGATCGACCGGCCCGACGTAACCGAGCCGAGCAGCCCGGCGGCCGCGCGCCGCGCCTTCCGCTCGAAAGTCGATACGATCCGGCCGACCTACGGGTTCGAGGACGTGTCGCTCGCGCCGGGCACCGACACGATCGAGCCAGCCGATGTCGACCTCGCCCAGACCTTCTGTGGCATCGAGCTGGCCATCCCGATCCTCGCCTCAGCCATGGACGCCGTCGTCGATGCGCGGATGGCGGGCGAGCTGGCGCGACTCGGTGGGCTGGCCGTCCTCAACCTCGAGGGCGTCCAGACGCGCTACGACGATCCCGACTCGGTCCTGGAGCGGATCGCGACCGCGCCCGACGCGGACGTGCAGGACCTCCTGGCCGAGGCTTACCGTCAGCCGATCCGCGAGGACCTCATCGCCGCTCGCATCGAGGCGATCCATGCGGCCGGCTCGCGCGTCGCCGTGGCCGCCACGCCCGGTGCCGCTCGACGGTTCGGGCCGTTCAGTGCCGAGCACGGCGCAGACCTGTTCCTCGTCCAGAGCCAGGTGTCGTCGGCGCGCCACATCGCGACCGACTACGACCCGCTGTCGCTCGCCGAGTTCACGCGCTACATGCCCATCCCGGTCGCGGTCGGCAACACGACCAACGCCGACGCCGCGTTCGCGCTGATGGAGCAGGGCGCCGCAGCCGTGTTCGTCGGCGTGGGGCCGGGCGCCGCGTGCACGACCCGCGAGGTCCTCGGCATCGGTGTCCCGCAGGTGACCGCGATCAGCGACGTCGCGGCGGCACGCGACGCATTCAACAGTGAGACCGGTCGATACGTCCCGGTCGTCGCCGACGGTGGGATGCGCCGCGGCGGGGAACTCGCCAAGGCGATCGCCGCCGGCGCGGACGTGCTGATGCTCGGCTCGCCGCTGGCACGCGCCGAGGAGGCACCCGGCCGCGGCACGAACTGGGGTATGGCCGCCCCCTCGCCGACGCTGCCACGCGGCACACGGATCAAGGTCGGGACGACCGGCAGCCTCGAGCGGATCCTGCTCGGCCCGGCCCATGTCAGCGACGGCAGCGAGAACCTGGTCGGCGCCGTGCGCCAATCGATGGCCGCGCTCGGCGCCCGCACGATCGCCGACATGCAACGCGTCGAGATGGTCTACGCGCCATCGACCCAGACAGAGGGCAAGTCCTGGCAGCGGGCACGCTGACGACGGACGACGACATCGGGGACGACCTCTTCTTCGGGGGCAAGGTCGCCAGACTGACGACGCGGGGGCGGCGAACGGGGCAGCTCCGACCTGTCGCGGTCGGTTACCTCGATGAGCCGGATGGATCGATCCTCGTCGCTGCCGGCGATCGCGCACAGTGGGCGCTGAACCTGTTTGCCGATCCGCGCGCGGAGGTAGAGGTCGGTGAGCGGCGGTTCGCGACCGTCGCCGAGCCACTGGACGCCGCCGACCACGCCCGGGTCATCCGTGGGTTGATCCTGCGCTACGGCACGCCGGCCGAACGCCTCGGCCGCGGTCCGACGTTCCGGCTGCGACCGGCGTCGGTGCGCTGAGGCTCGGGGATGGCGATCGAGGTCACGGTCGACACAGCGATCGCCCGTCCGCCGGACGTCGTGTTCGCGTACGTCGCCGACATCGACGCCTGGCCGACATGGCTGATCGCGACGGGGATCACCGCGGTGCGCAGATCAGGTGGTGGGCCACTCGCGCCCGGGGAGCGCCTTCTGGTCGAGCAGCTGGCGGCGGGACGCGCCGGCCGATTCGACGCGGAGGTGACGGTCCTCGAGCCACCGAAACGGATGGCCATCCGTGGTCGCGACGACGATGGCATCAGCATCGAGATCGAGGCGTCGACTTCGGTGGACGCGACGGGAGCGGTTGCTGGCACGGCGCTTCGATGGAAGATCCGCATCGGTCTGCCGCTCCGCCTCCGGTTCTTCGAGGGAATCGCCCGACCGCAGGTCGAGCAGGCGGCCCGGCTCGATCTCGAGGGTCTCCGCCGCCGACTGGAGTCGAGCGCCCGGGGCTGACATCCGTCCATGCGTTTCCGGGCGGACGACCATGCCCGACGCGCCGCGGGACCGGCATCCTGCCGGCATGGCCCTCGACCCGGGCCAGAAGGACACTCCTGAAAGGATGACCGGATGCTCGCGCCCGATCGCACGTATGACCCGATCCGCTTCCACCGCGGGACCCGCGGCTTCTCGGCCTTCGTCACGTTGCTCATTGGCCTCGTCGTGCTCGGCTTGTCGCTGGCCGTCGCGCCGTCGTTCGAGACGCCGCACCTTGCGGCGACCTGGGCGGCCATGCTCGGGATCGGGGCGGGTATCGCCCACCTCGTCGCCGTCGTCGGCCTGATCCGCGGCCGGCGCTGGGCGGCCACACTCGTCGGCTACCTGGCCACGGCCGGGATCGCCGTCGCGGGCTTCGGCGCCCTGTTGGCGGCAACGGGCATGTCGATCTTCGCGGCGGATCGCGCGACCGCATTCGGGTTCTTCGTCTGGATGATCGGCTGGTGGCTCGTCGCAGCGCGGTACGCCCTGAAGCCGTTCACCTTCACCCCGCAGGCCCACCGTGTGATGGCGGCCGTCGCCAAGCCCGTCCCCGATGCCCGGCCGGCGACGGGAGCGCGCAAGCGGACTGTCGCTCGACCGGTGGCCGCCGCCGCCTGACGAGTACGTCATCCGTCCCATCCCCGACAGGACGTTCGCCCGGTTTCGACCGGGCCGACCCCCGGCCAACATCCACGCCATGGATAGCGTCGGGATGGTGATCATCGCCATCAGCGCCTTCGCCCTGCTCGAGGTGGCGGCCGCCAACCTCCGCGGCGTCGAGCGCCACCGCCGCGTCCGGCGACCGTCTCGCTCGACCCGCTGACCCCGGCGACCTACGCCTCGCGAAGGTAGGTGAGGACGGCCAACACCCTGCGGTGATCCTCGACGGCCGGCTCGAGTCCGAGCTTGCTGAGGATGACCCGAACGTTCCCCTCGACGGTCTTCTCGGTCAGCGCGAGTCGATCGGCGATGGCAGCGTTGGACCGCCCTTCCGCCATCAACTCCAGGACGCTGCGCTCACGCGGCGTCAACTCGTCGATCGGCCCGCGTCCGCGCGAGCGTCCAAGGAGGGCCGCGACGACCTCGGGGTCGACGACCGAGCCACCGCTGCCCACCCTGCGCACGGCCGCGACGAAGTCGGCGAGATCGCTGACCCGATCCTTGAGCAAGTAGCCGACTCCTTGCGGCGAGTCCCGTAGGAGCCGCAGGGCGTGGCGTGTTTCGACGGCGTTGGAGAGGATCAGGAGCCCGATATGAGGATGCTCGGAACGGATGCGCGCGGCGGCCTCCAGCCCTTCCGTCGTGTTGGTCGGCGGCATCCGGATATCGATGATCGCGAGATCCGGAGCGGCCTCCTCGATGAGCCGCAAGAGGCCGTCCACGTCACCCGCCTGGCCGACGATCTCGAACCCGGCCGAAGCAAGCGCCGCCGCGAGTGTCTCGCGGAAGAAGCCGGCGTCGTCGGCGAGGACTACTCGCACGGGATCACGGCACGGACCGTCGTGCCGCCCCCCGCCGGGCTGTCGACCATGAGCTGGCCACCCACGGCGGCGACGCGATCGGCGAGACCCTGCAGCCCCGAGCCGGGAGACGCCGCGGCGCCACCCGGGCCGTCGTCGCGCACCACGATCCGGAGCGACCCCGGTTCGTACTCGACCATGATCGACGCCGATGCCGCAGGCGCGTACTTGGCGACGTTGGTGAGCGCCTCGGCGACGACGTAGTAGGCCGTCGATTCGATCTCGGGCTCGAACCGTCGGTCTGGGACGTCCGCAGTCACCGGGACTGCGGACCGCTCGGTGAGGACGGCGATCGCCGCCGACAGGCCGTCCTCGGTGAGGACCGTGGGATGGATCCCGCGCGCGAGCTCGCGCAGCTCCGCCAGACCGTGTTCGAGCTCCGACCCGGCTCGATCGAGCATCTGGGCCAGTGCCGCGTCGTCATCGACCCGAGCGCGCGCCATCTGAAGGGCGAGGGCGAGGGTCACGAACCGCTGCTGGGCCCCGTCATGCAGATCCCGCTCCACGCGGCGGCGCTCGGCGTCGCCGGCGGCGACGATCCTGGCCCGCGACGCCTGGACCTCGGCGAGCTGGACGCGCAACTCGGCCTGGAGCTGCTGGTTCTCCAAGGCCAGTCCCGTCGCCGCCGCGACCGACGTCATGAGCTCGGGCCGCTGGCTGAGCGCAGGATCATGGATGAGCGCCGCGATCCACCGCCCGCCGCGATCGACGCGGGTCACGGCCCGGTTCGCTCCGTCGTCCGGCAGCCTGACCGGCGCACCGTCGATGTCGACGAACAGCCCCGTGTCGCCGACGGCGTAGGCGATCACCAGCGATGGATCGCCGAGGGTCCGCGCCAGCGTCAGCTGGAGGTCGCCGGCAGCCGGGACCTGGCCACCCAGACCGACCACGAGGTCGGCGACGCGTCCGCGAGCGAGACGATCCTGACCGAGGCCGATGACGAACGCCACCGGGATGACGGCGCCCGTGATCGAGGTCGACCACTGCCCGAGGTCCCAGGCGAACGAGCGCTCGGCGAAGCTCGATGATCCGAGGAGCGTCATCGTCTCGACCACGATCGCCAGCGCGAAGCCGATCCCGCCGATGAGGATGGGCCCGGCCACTGCTCGGCCCGCCGCCGACTCCGTTCGCCAGCGCCTGACGACGAGGACGAGCACGGCCACGGCGAGGGTAGCGATGACGATGCGGAAGAGGGTGTCGCCCTGCTCTCGCAGCGTCACATCGGCGATGTATCGATCGACGGCCAGCGGGTCGGTCACGTCGAGGCCCACTGTCGAAGGGTGGATGGCGAAGCGGAAGGCGCTGCGGACCACGAGCACCGCGAAGAGGGCGCCGACCACGAGACGCGACGAGCGCCAGCGAAGCCGGCCACTCGGATAGGCCAGGATGAGCCACGCCAGGAACGCGTCGTAGTAGCCCTGCAGCGCCTGGGCGACCCGGCTGACCGCGTCGACCGTGGTGGCCGCCGCGGTACCTGCGAACCACGCGAACCCGACGGCGATCATCAAGGGGCCGATCCGATCGCCCGGCGTGCGCGTCCACGCGATGTACCCGCAGATCAGGAACGCGAGACCTGGCAGGAGATCGCCGAGCACCCACACGAGCGGCCACCCGCTGGCGATCCGGATCGCCTCGGCGATGAGCGCCCACACGACGCCCGCCGCGACGATCGCCACTCGAGCGACGGGCGGGACCCGTGGCCCCGCCCGTGCGCGCTCGTGCGTCATCCGGTCCCGATCACCCGGCGGGCGACCATGGGTGCGCCTCGGTGACGACCCCCAGGACCGGGTCCGGCGGTTCCGGCACGGCCAGGTGGAGCTGTCCCGCCTCGGTCCGCCATGTGAAGCGGACGACGTCACCGGCGAAATCGGGCGGGAACGTCGTCACCTGGTCGAGCGCGTCGTCGCCGACCGGCGTGAACGTCCCGCGGAAGACCGGCCACTTCACCGGCTGATCGGTGTCCTGGACGGTGGACCAGGTGCCGTCCGCACCGAACGTCGTCGTGAAGACGCCGGTGTTCTCGTTGTTGAGGTTGTCCCTGGACATGCCGATGCTGGCGAGCGTTTCGTCGCTGACTGCGGCAAGGTCCTCCGCCGTGATGGTGGTGGTCCAGGTCCCGATCGGGAAACCGTCCGGCAACGCGATCGCGGAGCCGCTCGCCGCCGGCGCGACCGAGGCCGGTGCGGCCGTCGAGCCAGGCGCCGCGGTGCTGCACGCGGTCAGGATCGCCACGGCGATGAGCAACATCGCCGGCGCGGTCGCGGTGCGGTGAGTACGCAGGGTCGTCATCGTGATCCCTCCTTGGCCGACTCTCGGAGGATCGCGCGCAGCGTATCTCCCGACAGCCGGGATTTCGAGATGAATCCCACGGCCCCGCAGTCGGCCGGCCGCCTCCCGTAGTCAGCCGCGTCCCGGGTCGACACCAGGACGACGGCCGCTGCGGATGGTCCATCGACGATCTCGCGGGCGACCGCGAAGCCATCGAGGTCCGGCAGCTGGACGTCCAGCAGGACCATGGTGGGGTCGAACCGACCCGTCAGCTCGATCGCCGTGCGGCCATCTGCCGCCTCGGCGACGATCTCGAAGCCGCCGCTCGCCAGGAGCTCGCGGGCGTGTGCCCGGAACCCGGCGTGATCGTCGACGATGAGAACGGTGGGTCGGTCCATACCGGCATGGTTGCGCCGCGTGCGGCGCGGAGCCACGGTGCCAGCACTGGGCCGATCGACGACTGACCTGAGTACCTGCACGGCAGACGCGGACGAAGCCACCGACGACGCTCCGACTGGCGGCTCATGACGGGCCGACACGGAGGACGATCCGATGCAACGCATGATCCTGTCGACCACCATCGCGGCCGTCATCACGCTGGTCGGTGCCCTTCCGGCACTGGCGGGCGGAGACCGATCCGTGCGGTTCGAATGGTCCGACCAGTACACGGTCCAGCACGACTGCGGGATCCTCGAAACCGCGGCGGTCGAGGTCAGGGGGACCGCCTATTTCGATGGGTCGGGCGAGTGGATCAAGGACATCGTCGGGTTCAGGTATGTGGCGACGTACAGCGGCCCGGGAGGGTCACTCTCGAACAAGACGAATCAGGTCGCCACCTTCACTCCTGCCAGCGGCACGCTGCGCGCACAGGGCACGTTCATCCACGGGGGACAAATCGGGACCGTCGTCCATGACGTCGGCCGACTCGTCTTCGACATGGCGGACGGCTCCACCCTGTTCGCGACGCCGAAGGTCATCCCCCAGGACGATCCGGATGCCCAGGCACGGGTCGATCAGGCCCTCTGCGACTTGATCGGCTGATCGGCTCCATCGGCAACGATCGCTGACCGGCCCGGGCTCGACCAGCCCGGGCCGGTACACTGCGCCCAGCGGGTCGGTGCAGCGGAGGGTGGCATTGGCGGACACCGAGGGGTCAAGCCGGACACGGTCGTCGGCCGTTTCCGCCTCGCCCGAGCGCGGCAAGCGCGAGCGCGGGAAGACCATCCACGGCGAGCCGGCCAACGCCGGCCATCGGGTCCTTGCGCCTGACGACGCCGAGGTCGAGGCGTATCTCGAGACGGCGCTCCACGCGCCGGCCCCGGATCGCTCGGACGGGGATACGGCGGCGGCTTCCACCGGCCCGGTCGTCGTCCTCGATTTCGGTAGCCAGTTCGCCCAGCTGATCGCCCGTCGGGTGCGCGAGCTCAACGTGTACTCGGAGCTGCTTCCACACGACATCCCGTTCGCTGAGCTGGAGCGGCGCGGGACGAGGGCCATCATCCTGTCCGGCGGCCCGAACTCGGTCTATGACGAGGCGGCGCCCAAACCCGATCCTGCGGTGTGGAGCGGCCGGATCCCCGTCCTCGGCATCTGCTACGGCGCGCAGCTGATGGCGCGTGAGCTCGGTGGCGACGTGCTCGCTGCCGGGAAGCGCGAGTACGGGCCGGCCAGCGTCCAGCTGGACACAGCCGATGGGCTGTTCCGTGGGCTCGAGCGCGAGCAACCGGTCTGGATGAGCCACGGCGACTCGATCACCCGGCTGCCCGAAGGCTTCGTATCGACGGCCCAGACCGACTCGACCCCGTTCGCCGGGCTCGAGGCGCCCGACCGGAACCTCTACGGCATCCAGTTCCACCCGGAGGTCGCCCACACGCCACGGGGCAAGGACGTGCTCCGCAACTTCATCGAGGGCATCGCGGGCATCGAGCCGTCGTGGACGGCCGCGAACTTCATCGAGACGACCGTCGCCGGGATCCGTGACCGCGTGGACCGGCACGCAGGCGAGACCGGCTCGGACGGGAAGGTGATCTGCGCGCTGTCGGGCGGCGTCGATTCGGCGGTCGCCGCTGCGTTGGTCCATCGGGCGGTCGGGGATCGGCTGACCTGCATCTACGTCGACCACGGGCTGATGCGCAAGAAGGAGTCCGAGCTCCTGCGCGTGACCTTCGAGCGCGACCTGGGCATGCAGTTGGTCATGGTCGACGCCCGCGAACGCTTCCTGCGGCGGCTGGCAGGCGTCGAGGACCCGGAGCAGAAGCGGCGGATCATCGGCGACGAATTCATCCGGGTGTTCGAGGAGGAGGCGGCGCGTATCGGCGCGATCGACTTCCTGACGCAGGGGACGCTCTACCCCGACGTCATCGAGAGCGCTACCGCCGAGACGAAGGCGGCGCAGAAGATCAAGACCCACCACAACGTGGGTGGACTGCCGGCGGATCTTCGCTTCCAGCTCATCGAGCCGCTGCGCTACCTGTTCAAGGACGAGGTCCGCAGGGTCGGGCTGGAGCTGGGCCTGCCGGAAGCGATGGTCCTCCGTCAGCCGTTCCCCGGCCCCGGCCTCGCGATCCGGATCATCGGCGAGGTGACGGCCGAGCGCCTCGACACCCTGCGCGAGGCCGACTGGATCGTCATCGACGAGATCAAGGCAGCGAACCTGTACCGGAGCCTGTGGCAGTCGTTCGCGATCCTCACGCCGGTCCGCTCCGTCGGCGTCATGGGCGACGGCCGGACATACGCCAATGTCGTCGCCATCCGCGCGGTCACGTCCGAGGACGGCATGACCGCCGATTGGGCGAAGCTGCCGTATGACGTCCTCGCCAAGATCAGCAGCCGGATCGTCAACGAGGTCCCGGGCGTCAACCGGGTCGTCTATGACATCAGCTCCAAGCCTCCGGCCACCATCGAGTGGGAGTAGGGCGGCCAGTGCGGTACCCCGCCGACCCCGGACCGATGGGGTATTCCGGCGCTAGGGTCGCGGGGTAGCATTCCGTCCATGGTCGACGACACGCAACCCGTGCCGGAGTCCACGGTCTCCGTCTGCCCGTGGTGCTCCGCCAATTACACCGGCGATCCCGACACCTGCCCGTCCTGCGGCGCCGCCCTGGCCGTCGACCCGGCGACGGATCCGGCGCTGCCCGGGCTGACTGCCATCGATGCGGCTGCGATCGTCCGCGCCAAGACGCCAGTCGCTCGCCCGCGCAATCGACTGCTGTCATGGATCAGCGGCGACTACCCGGACGACGCCCCGAGCGCCACCGAGGCCGGCGCCCTGGCACCGCCCGCGCTCGATGTCCGTCGCGAGATGCTCCGGCTCGAGCTCGAGGCGGAGGTCGCCAACCTGCAGGCAGAGGCCGACGCGCTGATGGCGGAGGCCGGCCTCGAGGGCGGAGCACCCCACGTGAGTCCGCCGGCGGCGGCGACGGCGGTCGCGGAGGAGCAGCTTGACGACTCGACTGAGGGTGGCGAAACGGATGCCGCCGTCGAGCCGGAGCAGCACTCCGATGAGGATCGTCAGCCGGTCTGATCCCGACGGCCGCGTAGACTTGCGGCCGTGCCCGATCGCCTCCCACCGCCCGGACCGTCGTTCCTGCGCGAACACGAAGTCCTGATCGGTGACCGCGCGCTTCGCGCGGGCATGGCCCGTCCGGCGGAGACCGACGGCTGGTGGATGACGCTGCTATGGGTGGCCGATGATGACGGCGTCGTCTCCTTCCGCGACGTCGCGTCATCCGCAGGCCCCCCACCGGAACCGCCACTGGCGCGACTGGGCCCGGCGCTGTCGGGGGCGCTGTCGGGCCTGATCCTCGAGGACGCCGGCCGTCTCCAGCTACGCGTCGGCAACCTGGTCGCGCCCGAGGATCCCGCGCGGCCGTGGCGCGCGCCGCTCGCGGTCAGGGCGGCCTTCCGATTCGAACCGGCGCGCGCCGCCACGATGCGCCCGAACGAGCTGGCGGAGACCGTGCTCGCCGCCTTCCGCCGTGCCGTGGAGCGCCTCGGTCGGTGAGGATCGGGGCGACGCTGGGCGCCGCGCTCCTGGCAGTCCTGGACCGTCCGTCGACCTGGCCGCTGGCGTTGGCCGCGTTCCTGATCCGTGGTGGGTGGTTGTTGGTCGTCGCCCCGATCGTCGTGCTGCCGACCGCCGTCGGTCTGGCCAACGTGGTCGCCCCGCTGCTCGAGGACGTGGCGTTCGGTCGACGGACGGGTGAGCTGATCGCGTTGGTCGTGCTCGTACTCGGTGGGACGCTGCTCGTGGTTGATCGGGGGCGGCGTCGTGGCGGCCGCCGCAGAAGGCGAGGCCGTCCGTCGGATCGCGAGCGATCCCGATGCGGGACGCGGTACGAACGTGCCGGCGACCGACACGGCGGGAACGGCCTGGCGGGTCGCTGGCCTGCGGCTGATCGCCCACATCCCCTTTGCCGTCGCGCTCGTGTGGGGCGCTGCACGGCTCGCGGCGGTCGGTTACGCGGAGCTGACGGTCCCATCGGACGTCACGGTCCCCGCGGCATGGCGGATCGCAGCCGGAGCACCGGATGCGTTGGTCGCGATCGGGCTGACCTGGCTTGCGGGTGAGACGATCGGGGCGCTCGCCGCCCGGCGGGTCGTGCTCGCGGGCGAGACGGCTCGCGTGGCGCTCCGTCATGCGCTGGGGTGGTTCTTCCGCTCGCCGGTCCGACCCACCGTCCTGCAGGTGATCGCGACGCTCGTGCTGCTCGTGGTGATCGCCGTGACGGGTCTCGCCGCGGGCGCCGCGCTGGACCAGCTGCGGTCGGCCTTCGCGAGCGGCGACGCGTCGGTCGCGACCACGGCCCTGCTCGTCGTCTTCGTGGCGCTGTTTGCCGGCGGTCTGGTCCTGGTCGGCCTGACGAGCGCGTGGCGAACCGCCCTGTGGACGGTGGATACGGTACCTGGGATGGACGGGACGTTCGGGGGAGTCGGCGGCAGCCGGTCGGGGGACTAGAACGGCCGTACCCCCTCTGTCACTCTGAGCCACCTTCGGCCCGCGGGGAGGGTCGATAGTGAACACGAGGTGATGGATGACGGCGCAGTCGATCGTCTGCGGATCTTGCTCGAACGAGGTCCCGTACGGACGCTTGTCCTGCCCGTCGTGCGGCGAGCTCCTGGCATCGGTGGCGGGCAGTCGCCGATCCTCGGCGGCGTCGGTCGCCCGATCCGCTGTCCCTGATGTGCTGTACGACGCCGGTGACGCCCCCAGCGCGGCGGTCGTCCACGGGCAGCTCGCCAACGAGCCTCAGCGTCATGAGCCCGTGGCGCGCGACCCCGATGCGGAGCTGCCATGGGCCGCGTCCGCCACGCATGGCCCGAGTGATGCCGGTGTCGCCGCCGATGGCCGCGCGACCCACGATGACGATGACGTCGGCGCGTCGGCGATGGACGGCCACGACGGAGCATCGTCGACCGCCGGCCCGGCCTGGGCCGTCGGGACTGCAGGCCTTGGCGCCACGAGGACACCGACCTACATGCCCCGACCGACGCGCACTGCGCCACCGGTCGCCGAGCCCCTCATTCGCCGGGCCAGGATCGTACGTGCCCCCGATGCCCGTCGCGACGATCCCCGCCGGTCCGCCGGCGCCGGCTCGCGAATGGGCCGGCCATCCGCCCGTCGCTGAGAGCCGGCCCGACGACGCGCCCGACACAGCACCTCCGACGCCCGCGACCGCGGCGGATCGGCAGGCACGCTTCGCCGAGTTCGTCGGCTGGCTATCGGTCGCCGGTGCCGCCTTCGGGGCCGTCGGTTTCCTATTGCCGTGGGGTCTGGTCGTGATCGGGTCCTCAGGCCTCGGCTACTTCGATCGCTGGGGGCTGTCGGGCCCCGGTCACCTCATCGTCGCCCTGGCGATGCTTGCGATCCTTGGCATGACGCTGATCAAGAACCCCATCCCGGTCTGGATCCGTACAGGCCTCGTGGGTCTCGGCGCGGGTGCGTATCTGCTCGGGCTGGTCTGGCCGTACGTCTTCGCCCTCCCTGGCACCGGACCAGGCGCGGTGATCGCCGCGATCGGTGCAATCGCACTCACCGTGGCCGGGCTACTCGCGCTCATCACCGACCGTCACGGGCAGGTCGACCGCGCCGTCTGAACCGGGTCACCGTCGGCTGACGGTGGAGGGAGGTGGGGTCGGGGACCCCTGCTACACTGCCCACCGACCACCAAACCGGAGGCCGCCCACCGGCATGGATCAGCGGAACGCGGATGCCTGAGATCCTCGACAGCATCGGCAAGACCATCGGCGATATCGTCGGGAGCCCGGTCGTCCAGGTGGGCGTGCGGCTGATCTTCATCTACCTCGTGATCCTCTGGATCGCGTCGGCGTACTGGGCGTTCCGGGACATGCAGCAGCGCTCGGACAACGCGATCCTGCCGTACCTGGTCGCGGCCGGCATCATCCTGTTCACGCCCTTCCTGTTCGTCTTCGCGATCTGGGTCTACAAGATCGTCCGGCCGCACGAGAAGGTCGGCGAGGTCTGGGAACGGAATCTCGCGGAGGAGGCCCTGCTCAACGAGGTCGAGGCGGTGCACCACTGTCCGACCTGCGAGCGACGCGTCGACGAGGAGTGGATCATCTGCCCGTCGTGCCGGACGCGCCTCAACCGCGTCTGCCCCAACTGCTCGCGGCTCGTCGGGCTCGACTGGTCGTTGTGCGCGTGGTGCGGCAAGGACTTCGAGCGGCGTGACGTGGTCCCGGCCGGCATGATCCAGCCGCTGCCTTCCGGCAATGAGGCGACCGGCCGGATCGCGGCCCAGGCCGGCGGCTCGAGAGAGGCTATCCCGGCTGCCATCCAGCAGTCCGTCCGGTCGCGAGGCGGTTCGCGCCAGTCGCGCACGACGGCAGCCCAGGACCCGCTGCCCGAGCGTTGACCGACCCCGCTCCCGAACGCCCCGATCGGCCGGGCGCATCGACATTCACGATCGAAGGTCGCGCCGCGCCAGGTCTGTTCGTCCTCGGCTGGCTGGCGACGCTGGTCGGCCTCGGGGTAACGGTCGTCGCCTTCATGTCCGGTGCCGGTCAGCCGCGCGAGCTCTTGCTCCTGGCCGGGGTGGTCGTCCTGTCGATCGGGCTGGTCACCGGCGCCGGCGGCCAGGCGATCGAGCGACGGTCGCGCAGGGCATCGCCGTATACCGGCCCTTCGCCGTTCCTGCTCTTCGCGGCGGCGATCCCAGTCTCGTTCCTCGGCGTGGCGCTGGTCGGGTTCGGGTTCGTTGCGATCGGCATCCCGACCGATGGTCCCGTCGCCCGGCTGGCCTCGGTCATCGTCCAGGCGCTCGTCTACATCGGGCTGATCCGGCTCCTTGTCGTCGACACCGGGGCGCTGTCGTGGGCCGACATGGGTATCCGCCGGCCGGACCTGCGCGCCCTCCGAGAGCTCGGGGCGGGCGCCCTGTGGGCGGGTGCCGCGGTCTTCGCCACGATCCCGGTCGCGATCATCCTGTCGATGGTCCTGCCCGTCCTGCCGACGAGCCCGCTCCCGCCGACCGGCGATCTCGGCGGCTTCCTGGTCAACCTCGCCGCCGGCGCGATCGTCGCCCCGATCGGCGAGGAAGTCATGTTTCGCGGCCTCGCGACGACCGCCTGGGCGCGGGGCATGGGGGAGCGTCGCGGACTTATCCGGGCAGCGCTGTTCTTCGCGTTCGCGCACGTGCTGACGATCAGCGGGACGTCGGCCGGACCGGCCATCGCGCTGGCCTTCGCCGCCTTCCTCGGGCGGATCCCGGTCTCGCTGATCCTCACCTGGCTGTTCGTGCGCTACAAGTCCATCTGGGTCCCGCTCGGGCTGCACGCCGCGTTCAACACGATCCTGTTGGTGCTGGCCGAAGTCGTCCGCCCGCTCGCGCCACCGCCGGTCTGAGGCCGCTAAGTCCAGACCAAGCCCTCGATGAGTGCCCGTTGAGCGTCGCTGGATAGGCTCCGCGACGTCCTCGCGGTCCGGATGGCGGGAGGAATCGGCGGGCTTCCGTCGCCCGGGCCACGAGGACTCCGACCCATCGCAACGGAGGCCGTGATCGTGGCTCAGCGTGTCGCGGCTCCCATCACCGGCCATGTCATCCGCGAGCTGCCCGCTGAGGAGCGGCCCCGCGAGCGGCTCGCGCTGCGGGGTGCTGGTGGACTCACGACCGCGGAGTTGATCGCGCTGCTGTGGGGGAGCGGCGTCCGCGGCCGCTCGGCGGTGGATATCGCGACCGATGCGCTCGCCGCGCATGACGGGCTGGCCGGTCTCGCGCGGGCGACCGATGTCGAGCTCGCCGTACTTCCCGGCATCGGTGCCGCGAAGGCTGCCCAGCTGGTCGCAGCCTTCGAGCTCGGCCGCCGCCTGCTCGCCGACTGGCCGACGGCGCGCTGGGCCATCCGCGGGCCTCGCGATGTCGCGGACCGGCTGATCCTCCAGATGGGCGGCCTGGAGCGCGAGGAACTGCGCGTGGTGATCCTCGACACGAAGAACCACGTCCTGCGCGTGTCGACCGTGTACCAGGGCAACGTATCGGCATCGCTGGTCCGTGTCGGCGAACTGTTCCGCGACGCCGTTCGTCTCAACGGCGCCAGCGTCATCCTCGTCCACAACCACCCGAGCGGCGACCCGACGCCCTCGCCGGACGATCTCCACCTGACCGCCGAGGCGCTGGCCGCGGGCCGGCTCCTCGATATCACATTGCTCGACCATCTCGTGATCGGGCACGACGCGTACGTCTCGCTCCGTGATCGCGGCGTGTCCTTCGACGCGCCGGGGACGGGGCGCGCCTGACGGCTCGGCGACCCCGAGCGGCCGTGCGGGGAGCCTCTGGTAGACTGCGCGGGCCTATCCGGCCCTGACTCCGATCAATCCGGCGCTACGCGACGCGGCCACGATCCCGGCCCTCGTCACGCCCGATCCCACCGCTAACAACGAGGACCCTCTCCCGCCCATGCTCGACCGCCTGCTCGGCCTCTTCTCACGCGACATCGGCATCGACCTGGGAACGGCCAATACGCTGGTCCACGTCAGGGACCGCGGGATCGTGATGAGCGAGCCGTCGGTGGTCGCGATCGACGCCAAGACGAAGCGCGTCCTGGCGATCGGGGCAGAGGCGAAGCGGATGGTCGGCCGGACCCCCGCGAACATCATCGCGGTCCGGCCGCTGCGCGACGGCGTCATCAGCGACTTCGACGTTACCGAGCAGATGATCAAGTACTTCGTGAACCGGGTGCACGACCGGGTCGGCCTCATCCCGCGGCCGCGGATGCTGCTCGGGATCCCATCGGGCGTGACCGAGGTCGAGAAGCGCGCCGTGCGGGATGCAGCACTCAACGCCGGCGCGCGCTGGGCGCGACTGATCGAGGAGCCGATGGCAGCAGCGATCGGCGCCGGCCTGCCGGTCAGCGAGCCGTCGGGCAGCCTCATCGTTGACATCGGCGGCGGTACGACGGAGGTGGCCGTCATCTCGCTCGGCGGTATCGTCGTGAGCCGCTCCATCCGGATCGGTGGAGACGAGATGGACCAGGACATCGTCACGTTCGCTCGACGCGAGTACAACCTGTTCCTGGGCGAACGCACGGCCGAGGACATCAAGATCGCGATCGGCTCGTCGTATCCCGGTGAATGGGACGCCCAGCGCGTCACGCTCCGGGGGCGCGACCTGCTGACCGGGTTGCCGCGTAGCGTCGAGGTTGGCGCGGACCAGATCCGCGAGGCGATCGAGCCGTCGGTCGCGCAGATCATCGACACCGTCAAGGACACTATCGAGGAGACCCCACCCGAGCTGGTGGCGGACATCATGGACCAGGGCATCGTCGTGGCCGGCGGCGGCGCGTTGCTGGCCGGGCTCGATCGGCGCATCGCCGAGGCGACCCAGATGCCCGTCCACATCGCCGATGACCCGCTGACGTGCGTGGCCCGCGGGACCGGCGTCGTCCTCGAGGAGCTCGACGCGATGGACCGCGTGCTCGTCGCCGAGACGTACTCCAGGCCGCCGCGCTGAGAGACGACCGGCTTGACCGCCGGTCGATGATCGACCTTCGACATGGCAACCATCGCGACCGACCGCAACGCCCGCCGCCGGAGCATCGCCTTCGGTGTCCTCGTGGCCGCCTGCCTGCTCCTGATGGCCGTGTCGTCCAACCCGCTCGTACGCGAGCTGCAGAGCGGCGTCGGCTTCGCCTTCCGGCCGATCCAGGGCGCGCTCAGCGGTGTCGCCGCCGGGGTCGCCTCGATCGGTGCCTCGATCTCCGAGATCGACCGGCTTCGCGTCGATAACGGATCGCTACGCGCCGACAACGAGCGGCTCCTCAACGAGAACACGAGGCTCCAGGAGATCGCCCGCGAGAACGCGCTGCTGACCGACCTGCTCCAGCTGCGCGCGGGGTTCGAGTTCCAGACGGCCGCCACGCATGTGATCTCGCGCGAATCCTCGGAGTTCCGTCGCATGGTGACGCTCGACAAGGGGACGGACGCCGGCATCAGCGTCGGCGACGTCGTCGTGGCGGGCGGTGGCGCGCTTGCCGGTCGGGTCACCGAGGTCGGACCCGACAGCGCGGTCGTCGTACTGCTGAGCGACGGGACATCGACGGTGATCGGCCAGACGGTGTCGAATGCGGCGACCGGCCAGGTGGTCGGCCAGCTCGGCGGTGTCCTGGTGATGGAGCAGATCGATTCCGGCGAGGAGATCTCGCTCGGGGATGAGGTGGTCAGCGCCGGCATCGAGCTCGGCGGCGGCGTCAGGTCGCCCTATCCCAAGGGCCTGCTGATCGGCCAGGTCGTCGACATCCGGCGAGACGCGAACGCAGTCGTGCAGACCGCCTATCTGCAGCCGGCCGCCGACTTCGACAAGCTCGAGTACGTCCTGGTGATCCTCGACTACGAGGGCGGCCTGCCACCGCTCGGGGAGCAGCCGATCGACTGCACCGATCCGGAGAACGGCGGCACGCTGCCCGAAGGCGAGCAGCCCTGCATCCCGCCATCACCGCGCCCGTCGGCATCACCGCGCTAGCGGCGGGCCGGCGCGGCATCGGCTGCTACGCTTCGCCGCCATGAAGGGCATCGTGCTGGCCGGCGGGACCGCGACCAGGCTGTTCCCCCTGACGATCGTCACGAACAAGCACCTGCTGCCCATCTACGACCGGCCGATGATCTACTACCCGATCGAGACGCTGGCCGGCATGGGTGTCCGCGAGGTGATGGTCGTGGTCGGCGGCAAGAGCGTCGGCGATGTCGTGGAGCTGCTTGGTGACGGGTCCCACTTCGGCCTTGACCTGACCTACCGCTATCAGGCCGGCGCCTACGGGATCGCGCATGGGATCGGCCTTGCCCGCGACTTCGTGGGCGCGGATGCGTTCTGCTGCGTCCTCGGCGACAACATCCTGCGCGGCCCGGCCCTGGCCGACATCGCCACGGAGTTCGAGGCGAGCGACCACGGCGCCGGCACGCTCCTCTACCGCGTTCCGGATCCGCAGCGATTCGGCGTCGCCGAGCTGGATGCCGATGGCACGGTCGTCGGGTTCGAGGAGAAGCCTGCGCAGCCAAAGAGCGATCTCATCCCGATCGGGGTGTACTTCCTCCGGCCCGACGCGTTCGGCGTCATCGACCGACTCGCACCGTCCGGCCGCGGCGAGTTCGAGATCACCGACGTCCTGAACCACTACATCCCGGATGGCCGGCTGTTCACCCGCGTCTACGAGGGTCACTGGACCGATGCCGGGACGGTCCCCTCGCTGCTGCGTGCCGCCGAGCTCGCCCGCGACGACGACGCGGCCGGCCGGCTCGCGCCGCCGATCGAGCGCCCGCACACGTGACCGATCGCAAGCAGCCCCACGCGGCTGCTGGTCACGGGCGGTGCCGGGTTCATCGGGTCGTGCTACGTCCGCGACGTCCTCGCGAGGCGTGACGACACGCGGATCACGGTGCTGGACAAGCTGACCTACGCCGGCAACGAGGCGAACCTCGCCCCTGTCCGCGACGACCAGGAGCAGGCCGCGCGCTTCCGTTTCGTCAAGGGCGACATCGCCGACCCGGACGTCGTCGGGCCGCTCGTCGCCGAGGCCGACGCTGTCGTCAACTTTGCCGCCGAATCCCACGTCGACCGCTCGATCCTCGACCCGGAGGCGTTCCTGCGGACCGGCGTCATCGGCGTGCACGTGCTGCTGGAAGCCTGTCGCGTCGCCGAGTCACCGGGTGCGCTTCCTGCAGGTCTCCACCGACGAGGTCTATGGCTCGGTCGATGACGGCAGCTCGCGCGAAGGTGATCCGCTCGCCCCGCGCTCGCCATATGCGGCGGCGAAGGCCGCCGGCGAGCTGCTCGTGCGCAGCTACGTCGTCACCCACGGACTGGACGCCGTGGTGACCCGCGGCTCGAACACCTATGGGCCGTACCACCATCCCGAGAAGCTCATCCCGCTGTTCATCACCAACGCCATCGACGACCTGCCGTTGCCGTTGTACGGCGATGGCCTCCAGCGACGGGACTGGCTGTACGTGGCCGATCATGCCGACGCGGTCGACCACGTGCTCCGCCATGGCGTCGCCGGCGAGACGTACAACATCCCCGGTGGCACCGAGATGGCGAACCGGGACACCGTGCGGCTGCTGCTCGAGCGGCTTGGCAAGCCATGGTCGCTCGTCCGCCACGTCGAGGACCGGCCCGGGCATGACCGTCGATACGCGATGGACGGCAGCAGGATCGCGGCGCTCGGCTGGCGACCGCGGATGTCCTTCGACGACGGCCTGGCTGCCACGGTCGACTGGTTCCTCGCCAACCAGGCGTGGTGGCGTGCCGCTCGATCGGGCGACTGGGACGCCTACTACGAGCGGCAATACGGATCGCGGTTGCGGTCCGCCGGCTGATGCGCGTCGCCGTCACCGGCGCGAACGGGCGCCTGGGGCGTGCGCTGGTCGCCGCCCTCGGCGACGCTCCGTTCACCGGGCCCGCCGGTCCGATCTCGTGGACCCGCGCCGACTTCGACCTCGACGCGCCCCAGGTCGTCCCCGACCTGCTCGAGCGCGATCGACCCGAGGTCGTCGTCCATGCCGCCGCGTGGACGGACGTCGATGGGTGCGCCCGAGACCCCGACCTTGCGCTGCGCAGGAACGGTGAGGCGACTCGTCTGGTCGCCGAGGCGAGCGCGGCTCGAGGGGTCGACCTCGTCTACATCAGCACGAACGAGGTCTTTGACGGCAGACGGGACCACGATCGGGGCTATGGCCCGACCGACCGCTGCGAACCGCTGAACGCGTACGGCCGCTCCAAGCACGCCGGCGAGGTCGCTGCCTCCGAGGCCTATCACGGTCAGCACGCTCGCCTCGGCATCGTCCGGACGAGCTGGCTCTACGGGCCACCCGGCGACGACTTCCCGACCAAGATCCTGGCCGCTGCCGAACGCGCGACCCAGGATGGTCGACCACTCCGCGTCGTCGCCGACGAGTTCGCGTCGCCGACGTACGCGAACGACCTCGCCGACGCGATCGTCGACCTGATCGCGAACGACGAGGTCCGACGCATCCACCATGTCGTCAACACCGGCATCGCGTCACGCGCCGACTGGGCCCGCGAGCTGTTCCGGCAGATCCGGTCGGACGTCGCGATCGAGGACGTGCCAGCGTCGGCCTGGGCGCGAGCGTCGACGCCGCCGGCATGGGGCGTGCTCGAACCGACGCCGCTGCCGAGCGGCGAGCCGATGCGCCCGTGGCAGGCAGCGCTCGCCGACTACATCCCGCTGCTGCAGCGGCAGCGCGCGGGAGCCGCCGCGCGGTGACGGCATCCCCTGTCCCCGGCGTCCGGTATGGCACCGTCGAGCGCCACGCCGACGAGCGCGGGTCCTTCCGCGAGCTCTGGCGGGAGTCGACCGTCGGCCGGATCGACCCGGGTCATGCGGGAGCCGCCCCGGACGCGGAGCCCCGCTTCGTCCAGGCCAACCTGTCGACGTCGGCTGCCGGGGTGCTGCGCGGGCTGCACGTCCACCGCCGCCAGCTCGACCGCTGGGTCATCGCCACGGGTCGAGCATTCGTGGCCCTGGTCGACGTGCGGCCCATGCTGGCGGGTGGCCCGCGACCGGGCGTGGATGACGCGCGAGCTCGTCGCGGACGATTGGGTCGAGATCCCGGCGGGTGTCGCACACGGGTTCCTCGCGCTTGACCCGGTCGAGCTCATCTATCTCGTCACGACCGAGTACGACGGCAGCGACGAGCGCGGCTTCGCGTGGGACGACCCACTCGCCGCCGTCCCGTGGCCGGACGTGCCGGCGACGCCGGACGGCCGCCCGATCCTGTCGGCGCGTGACCAGACGAACCCGTCGCTCGAAGCGCTCGTCGCGGAGCTGCGGGCGGGCGCCGCTTAGCGACCGACTGCCCTCCTCCGTACCGAGGGGTACTGCACATCCCGTCGCCGCCCACTGATGTGGCTAGCACGCAGGGGACCATCCTGCGATAGAGGGGATGACACGCGTCCGCGACGCTGCACTGGTCCGTAACCCTCCAGTCTGCGGAGCCCAGTGCGCCGACCCCTCGCTGTCCTCGTCCTCGCCCTGACCGCCGTCGCCGGCACGCTCATGAGCGCGCCGCCCGTCAGCGCGGCTGCGGCATCCAGCCCCGCGAAGGTCGTGATCATCGTGGGCGCCACGCACGGCGCTACCTCGACGTACCGGCGGCATGCAGACGCGGCGTACGCCGAGGCTATCCGGCACACCCCGAACGTCGTGAAGGTCTACAGCCCGAGCGCGACGTGGACGCGCGTCAAGGCGGCCGCCGTCGGGGCATCCGTGGTCATCTACTTCGGGCACGGCAACGGCTGGCCCAGCCCGTACACCTACGACCCGAACTACACGACGAAGGACGGCTTCGGCCTCAACTACGACTCGAACGGTGACGGCCGGCTGTCGGACAACGAGAACCGCTACTACGGCGAGCCGTATGTCCGGACGCTCGATCTCGCGCCGAACGCGATCGTGCTGCTCCACCACCTGTGCTACGCGTCTGGCAACTCCGAGCCCGGGCACGCCCAGCCGTCGGTGACGGTCGCGCGCCAACGGATCAGCAATTACGCCGCCGCGTTCCTGCAGACACGGGCCCAGGCCGTACTGGCCGATGGCCACCGTGGGCCGGTCGACTACCTGCGGGCGTTGTTCACGACCGACCAGACCATCGAGTCGATGTGGCGGTCCGCCCCGGGCAACAACGGTCACGTCAGCACGTTCACCTCGACCAGGACGAGCGGTGTGCGATCACTGATGGACCCGGAGGGCACGTCGAGCGGCTTCTACCGATCGCTCGTCACCGATCCGGTGCTGACGACCAACATGGTCACCGGTACGGTCGACACCAGCCGCCATCCGACCGCGCTCGTCGTCCCGGGCAGGGCCGCGGTGGTGACCGATGGCGCGCCGCTCTATCCCGACGTCGCGACCGCCGCTGCAGGCACCGCCGACACGGGCTCGCCGCTGCCGGCCGGGACCCGTCTCCGGGTCGCCGCGCGGTCCACGACGCTGGCTGCGGATGGCGCGGCACTCTTCGAGGTCGAGGGGCTGGACGACCCCGAACTGGCGGGCGTCATGCGGGGTCCCGACCTCGCTCCACGGGACAGTGCGCCGCCGCGTATCGTCGCCGTCAGTCCGGCCGCTCCGCTCGTATCGCCGAATGGTGACGACCGATCGGAGACCGTCGAGCTGTCGGCGAGCCTGTCCGAGACGGCCTCGTGGCGGTTCCGCGTCCTGGACGGCGTCGACGCCACCATCCACGAGATCACCGGAGAGGGCACGCACCCTGCCACGACCTGGGACGGACGGGATGCCAGCGGCACCCCCGTGGCGGACGGGACATACGCCTACCGGATCGACGCCGTGGACCCGTGGACGAACGCGGGGTCGCGAACTGGTTCCATCCGGGTGGACACGGCCGCGCCATCGTTGGAGATCGCCACGCCGGCTGCCGACACGGTGACCCGCTTCTCCCCGAACGGCGACGGCTATCGCGACACGACGGGACTCACGGCGTCGACGTCCGAGGGCGGCTCGATCCTGGTCCATATCCGCGACGAGGGCGGCACGGTCGTTCGCTCCTACAGCGTCTCGGCCGGATCGGCGGCGGTCGCCGTCACGTGGGATGGAAAAGGCAACGACGGTCGGGTCGTCGCGGACGGTCCATACGACGTCCGGTTGACGCCACGCGACGCTGCCGGCAACACAGGGACCGGGGTGACCAGATCGTTCGTGGTGGCGGCCCTACTCGGCTTCGTCGCGACGTCGAGGACCGTCTTCTACCCCCAGGATCTCGACAATCTGGCGACGGGGACACGGCTATCGTTCACGCTGCTCAGAGCGGCCACCGTCACCTGGACGGTCCGCGATGCGGCGGGGACCATCGTCGCGACATTCGTCGACGGGGAGATGATGGCCGCCGGTCCCATCAGCCGCACGTTCTACGGCGAACGCCTTGACGGCTCGATGTTGCCGACCGGCCGCTATACGTCCTACGTCAGCGCGACCGACGGGAACGTGGCGTGGACCCAGGCCATCGCGTTCGAGATGGCGGCGTTCAGCGTTCGACCGTCGGCCACGGCGGCGACGCGTGGCCGATCGATCACCGTTACGGCAGTCTCCGCCGAGACGCTGTCGTCGACCCCACGCCTCTACGTGACACAGCCGGGCAAGGCGACCTGGTCGGTGCCGATGACCAAGACGGCGGGACTGACGTACCGCGCCACGGTCACGCTGAAGACCGGTGGGTCCGCCGGATCCGTGACGTTCAAGGTCCTCGCGCGCGACGCCAACGGCGTCGCGCAGCGCACGAGCGTCGCGATCCCGCTTCGCTAGGGGTTCGCTCGGTCGGAGCAGGGGCCCGGCCTCGCACGACCGCCCCGCACGCCACCGGACCACTCCGTACCGGTCCGTGCCCGGACCTTCAGCGCCTTGTCCGAGCCAGGGCCGCGGCGTACCGTCAGCGGTCCGAAACTGCCCGAGGTGCGCTGTGCCCGTCGTCACCCGCCGCCCGTCTACCTCGTCGCCCAGGATCGCTGCTGTCGCGATCGGTCTCACGGCCATCCTCGTCGCCCAGTCCGCGGAGGCAGTCGCCGCTGCGCCGGCTAGCGCAAAGGCATCGAGTGCCGCGGCAGGGCTCGAGCCGTCGATCCACTGGGAGGACGCCAAGGCACACGAGGGCGACCGAATCTTCATTCACAGCGGGCCGTCGGGTCACTGTCGGGTTCACGCCGCGCGCGACCGACCGTTGGCGGGTCGGCGGGGTCGCACCACAACGGCTCCCGGCCGGCCGACTCGACGGGAAGCAGATGCGCGCGGCGGCACCCACCGAGCGGCGCGACGCGCCGGATCGCGCACCGTCCGGGGATCCGGTCCCGTCGACCGAGCCGTCGACCGAGCCGTCGACCGAACCCGGTCCCGGATCCCCGTCGCCGGACCCGAGCGTTGATCAGCCGATCGTCGATCCGAGTTCCGTCGTGCCCGCGACGGCTGCCGGGTGGACGCGATCGTCCGATGCGGAGGGGTATGCCCCGCAGGCTCGCGTCGACCCGGGCGCGCTGCGCCGTGAGGTGTTCGGGTTCCTGCCGTACTGGCAGCTGAACTCCAGCACGCTGCGGATCGAGTACGACAAGATCTCGACGATCGCCTTCTTCGGTGTGGGAACGGACTCCGCCGGCAACCTCCTGAAGCGCAACAGCAACGGCACGATCACGACCGGTTGGGGTGGCTGGACCAGCAGCCGGATGACATCGATCATCAACGCCGCCCACGCCAATAGCACCCGCGTCGTCCTGACCGTGCAGAGCTTCGCCTGGAACTCGACGGGCAAGGCCCGCCAGAAGGCGCTGCTCGGCAGCTCGTCGAACCGCCTGCGCCTGGCCCGCCAGATCGCCGCCGCGGTGCGCGACCGTGGCGCCGACGGCGTGAACCTGGACTTCGAGCCGCTGGTCGCCGGCTCCGAAAGCCGGTTCACCGCCCTCGTCAGGACCATACGGTCCGAGATGAACAAGGTCCGCAAGGGCTACCAGATCACGTTCGACACGACCGGCTTCATCGGCAACTACCCGATCGAGGCCGCGACCGCGCCCGGCGGCGCCGACGCCATCTTCATCATGGGTTACGACTACCGCGGCGCCAGCAGCAGCCCGGTCGGGAGCGTTGCGCCGCTTGCGCGGTCGGGCTACGACATCCGCGACACGGTGGCCGCATATGCCGCTCGTGTTCCTCCCTCGAAACTGATCCTCGGCGTGCCGTACTACGGACGCGCGTGGTCGACCGCGACCGACCTCGCGCACGCGAAGAACATCAGCGGCACGAAGTACGGGGGCTCGTCGACGGTCATCTACACAAGCGCGCTTCCGTTCTTCGAGCAGCACGGCAAGCGCTACGACACGACCGAGCAGGTCGCCTGGACCGTCTATCGCAAGCAGCACTGCACGACCGCGTATGGCTGTGTGAACCCGTGGCGGCAGCTGTACGTCGACGACGCACAGGCGCTCCGTGCCAAGTACGACCTCGTCAACCGCTACAACCTCCGCGGGGCCGGGATCTGGGCACTCGGCTACGACGGCACCCGGCCCGAGCTGTGGGGCGCCATCAAGACCAAGTTCATCGACGATCGGATCCCGCCGACGATCTCGACGGGGTCGGTCTCGGCCTCGGTGTTCTCGCCGAACGGGGACGGCACGCTCGATACGACGACCGCGCGCATGACGGTCAGCGGGCTGATCCGCTGGGGGTATCGCGTCCAGGCGGTCAGCGGAGCCACGCTCGGCCCCAATCTCCGCAGCGGGACCGTCATGGGCAGGAGCCCCGCATTCACCTGGAACGGGATGGACTCGACTCCGGCGGTCGTCCGCGACGGGACGTATCGCATCACGCTCTGGGCGGAGGACGCCTCGGCCAACCGGTCCGAGCGCCCATTCACGGTGATGGTCGACAGGCAGGCGGCGGCGGTCGCCCCGAAGGCATCGCGCGGCTTCCTGACGCCCGATGGCAACGGCGAGTCGGACACCGTACCGCTGTCCTGGACGTCGACCGAGGCGCTCACCGGCGCCGTCCGGATCCGTGATCGGAACGGGGTCGTCATGCGGCGATGGGCATTCACCTCCCGGACGTCTTGGGCTGGGACCTGGGACGGTCGCGGGCCAGACGGGCGCGTCGTGAACGACGGCCGCTACACCTACCAGGTCGATGGCCGCGACCGAGCGGGTAACCGGACGGTCAGCAACACGACGATCCAGGTCGACCGGACGATCCGCTCGATCCGCTGGATGGACCCGTCGTTCGACCCACGCGCGGGGCAACGAAGCCAGGTCCGGATCGACATCCGTCGCGCGGCGATCCTGTCCGTTCGGATCTATCGCGGCAGCACGTGGGTCCGGACGGTCTGGACGGACCGCCCGTTCGCGGCCGGTGTCCACGCGTGGAACTGGAACGGACGCACGGCGGCCGGCGCGTACGTCGCGCCGGGCACCTACCGAGTGGTCGTCTGGGCGAGGAGCTGGGTCGGCACGTCCTGGTCGGCACGCACCGTGGTCGTCGAGGCCCACTGAGGCCGGAGCCACCACTACACTGCCGGCCATGACCAGCGAGGGCGCCCCAGGCTCGGGGACCTGGGTCGTCCTGCCGACCTACGACGAAGCCGACAACATCCGGCCCGTCTCGGAGGCGATCCTTGCGGCGTTGCCAGGGGCCACGTTGCTGGTGGTCGACGACGGATCGCCGGATGGGACCGGTCACATCGCCGACGAGCTGGCCGCCGTCGACAAGCGGATCCGTGTCCGGCATCGGGCTGCCAAACAGGGGCTCGGCCGGGCCTATCTCGACGGCTTCTCGATCGCGCTCGAAAGCGGCGCCGGGATCGTCGTCCAGATGGACGCCGACTTCAGCCACGACCCGGCGGTCCTGCCGGCACTCATCGCGCCGATCGTCGAGGACGCGGCGGACCTCGTCATCGGTTCGCGGTACACGCGCGGCGGCGGCGTCGTCGACTGGGGCATCGGCAGACGCGTCATCTCGCGCGGTGGCTCGCTGTTCGCCCGCACCGTCCTGGGCCTTGGCGCGCACGACCTCACGGGGGGCTTCAAGGCATGGCGCGGACCGACACTCGCGGCGGTGCCGTTCGACGGGGTCCATGCCGGCGGGTACGTCTTCCAGATCGAGATGACGTTCCGGGCGAACCGGGCCGGTGCCCGGATCCGCGAGATCCCCGATCACCTTCCGCGATCGCCGGGTCGGCCAGAGCAAGATGTCGCGGCGCATCGTCGTCGAGGCGCTCGTGGTCGTCGTGCAGCTCCGACTCGAGGACATCGGTCGTCGCTTGCGGATGTTCCGTCGGACGACGTGACGGTCGCACCCGGCCTGCGCGTGGTGATGGACGTGCGGGCACTCCAGGAGCCCGCCCGCGCGCCACGGACGGCGGCGTACCTCGAGGGATTGCTGGGCGCGTTCGATGCGGACCCGCTGCCCGGCGAGTCGTTCGCGTTCCTCCTGGCCAGTGACGAGGACGACCCGACCACCCGCTTCGCGCATCTCGAGGTGATCGGCCGGCGGCTCCTGCCCCCGATCCGGCTGCTGCGCTCCGCGGCGCTCACCATCGATCCGTTCCTGCTCAGCGGGGCGTCGGTAGGAGCCGCCTGGCGAGCGGAGTCGGGTGGCGCTGCCGGGGCCGTCTATCACACGGCCGGTGGCGGGCTGCCGATCGCTTCGCGCCTGCCGACGGTGGCCACGTTGCTCGACCTCGCGCCGTGGGAACTGCCTCGCGCGTTCCAGCGGACGGCTGCTTCGCGCTTCGGTCAGCGGCTGCGCGGACGTCTGCTGCGGGACGCCGCGGCCGTGCTCGTGGCGAGCGACGAGGTGGGGCGCGCCGCGCGACGTCTGCTGCACCTGCGCCGCGACCGGATCCGGGTCGTACCGCTTGCGCCACGACCGGCCTACGCGCTCGGACCCACGGCGCTGGGAAAGCGCGCCGCGCAGGCAAGGGCCATCACCGAACGGCTTGGCCTGGGCGAGCGCTACCTCGTGTACCCGGGCCGGCACGACGTCCGCCAGGACGCGGCGACCATGCTCGCCGCGCTGGCGGCGCTTGCTGAGGCCGGCCGCCCCACCGATCTCGACGATGCCCCCTGGCCTCCACGCGTCCTCGTCCTGGATGCCACGCCGGACGACCGTGCGTCGCTCGCTCGGGTCGCAGCCCGCCACGGCGCCGGTGAGCACCTGGTCTACGCTCCGCTGCTGCCGGTCGAGGAGTCGGCGGCCGTGGTCGCGGCGTCGCGCGGCGTCGTGCTGCCGATGACCTCAGAGGCGAGCGGGCTCGCCGCGCTCGACGCGATCGCCGCCGGGGTCCCCGTCATCGCCTCGGCGGTCGGTGCCTTGCCCGACGTCGTCGGGACCGCGGGCATCCTCGTCGAGCCGCGTGACCGCGACCGCCTGGCCGTTGCGCTCGCCGCGGCATGGGCTGACGAGGCGGTCCGCGACGGGCTCGTCGCGGCCGCCCGCGACCGGGCGACCGGGCTTCGGACGTGGGCCGACGTGGCTGCCGACGTGCGAGCGATCTACACGGAGGTCGGCGCGCGGTCCTGACAGGGAGCCGCGCGACGTGGCGGTCCGGGTCGGGCGTCAGGTCGCCTCGTAGCGCCGCAGTTGGTATGTCGGGATGTACTTCGGCGCCTTGCCGTCCTTGATCGTGATCTTCGACCCGCGCGGCATGACCTGGATGAAGGTCTGCCCGACCGTCAGCCGCACCGACCTGCCCTCCGCGTTGTAGAAGCGGGTCGGGTCGGTCATCGACCGCTTGCGCCAGGTGCCCTTGACCGTGGTCCCGTTGGTCGAGATCCACGCCGGGCCACGGCCGATGAACTGCGCTTCGAGCCGGTTCTTGCGGCTGCCGTCGTTGAGCCGCCCGAACGACATCGACATCACGATGACGTTCTTGGGCGCCACCGGCTTGTCCACGCCCCGGTCCATCTGCCGCTTCTCGCCGGACACGCTGCGCAGATAGGTGTTCGATCGGCGGTCGTACCGATACGTGACGGTGTTCTGCGAGTAGACCACGGTGATGCGCGTCCCCGTGGGCCGCAGCAGGACGTGTTTGTCCGCGCCGAACCGCCACGCAGGCTTGATGGCCGTGTCCTTCGCTCCTACCCGTGCCGCGAGCCGCCGCAGCTCCTTGCCGCTCGTGTACACGTTGTGGGGGGCGAACCGGTCGCGGGTGCGGTGGAAGTACGTGCCGCCCCAGCGGAACTCGTCGGCGTTGTAGACGAGCTGCCCGCGCCCCTGCTCGCGCAGCGTCTGCATCGCCTGCGGCGAGCCGCCGACGTGGGCGTATACCGCCTTCCACTCGGCAGCCCACGCGATGTAGTACTGGCGCGCACTCCGCACCGGGCCGACGGACGGCGGCACGCGGTCCTGGAAGATCAGCATGTAGCGCGGGATGCCACCCTCGGCCGGGGCGTGCCACACGATGGCGGCGTCGTTGAAGCCACTCTGCGGTCGCGCGTCTTGATGGTCGTCGATCATCACCGCGATCGGATGGCGCTTCGCGACGTTCGGTGACACGAGCCGGCCGGTCAGCGGTGCGCGCACCGGTTTCGGTGTCGGCTCCGGCGTGGGTGTGGGCGCCGGCGTCGGGACGGGTGTCGGCGTGGGCTCCGGCGTCGGCGATGGCGTGGCTGTGGGCGTCGGCGCCGCGGACGGCGAGGCGAGCGCCTGGCTCGGCGTCGGGCTCGACATCGGACCGACGGCGCCGGCCGCGAACGCACCGACCCCGACCCCGGCGACGGCGGCGAGTGCGAGTGCCCCGAGGAAGATGGTCTTGCCCGAGCCGGTCCGGCGACGGCGCTGGTGACGGCGACTAGCCACGAATCCCTCATCCATCCGCATGAGCGTCTGGGCGCCCGCCACGGACCCGGCAGGATAGACCATCCACGCGTGGTCGTCGTCTGCGGCGTACGCTGGCCGGCATGGACGAGCACACGACCGAGCCGCAGCGTGCGGACCGCATCGAGATCACCCAGGGTGGCATGTCCTCGGCCGAGGCCGGCACCATCAGCATCACCCAGGGCGGGATCTCGACCGCCACCGCCGAGGCGATCGACATCCACCAGGGCGGCATCGGCCGCGCCAAGGCCACCGACATCGCGGTCAGCAGCGGTGGGATCGGGCTTGCGCAGGGCGACACGATCTCGCTCGACCGCAGCCTCGTGGGGGCTGCTGTCGGCACCGAGAGTCGGGTCGTGCGATCGATGGCGAACCTCGTCGTAGGCAGCGAGTCGACGATCGACCAGTCGCTCGTCGGCGCACTCGTTGGCGGCAGGGTGACCGTCCGTCAGCCGAGCGCGATCGGGATCCTCATCGCGGCCCGCGTGGAGGGCTCGGTGCGTCCCATCCTCGATTGGCGCGGCGCGCTGGCCGCCGGGATCGCGATCGGCCTCATCTCGCGGATCCTCCGGCGACGCTGAACGGGCCGCCTGGAGGAGGTGCCCATCCGGGATGCGCCGGACCCTCGGCTATACTCGGCGTCCCGTCACCGATGCCGGTTCGCGATGACCGCGAGCGAGGACGACCGCCGGAGACCGCAGTGGAGCGCCCGACCTGCGCATGATCGATCCCACCGCCCGGATCCACCCGAGTGCCGATCTCGAGGATGACGTCGCCATCGGAGCACGGACCTCGATCTGGCACAGGGCGCAGGTCCGTCGCGGCGCCTCGATCGGCGCGGACGGCATCATCGGGCGGGACGCGTTCATCGACGAAGGGGTCGTGCTGGGCGACCGCGTCAAGATCCAGAACGCGGCCCTCGTCTATCACGGCGTGACGGTCGGGAACGGCGTGTTCATCGGGCCGGGCGCGATCCTCACGAATGATCGCAACCCGCGGTCGGTGACCGCGACCGGTGATCTGGCCAGGGCCGACGACTGGACGGTCACCCCGATCCACCTGGCCGACGGCGCGTCGATCGGCGCCGGCGCCGTGATCGTCGCGGGCTGCGACATCGGTACCTACGCCATGGTCGGCGCGGGTGCGGTCGTCACCCATCCCGTGCCCGGCCACGCGCTGGTCGCCGGCAACCCGGCCCGTCGGATCGGCTGGGTATGCGCCTGCGGCGCCCGCCTCGACGAGCGTGACGGGGGCCGGTTCGTCTGCCCGTCGTGCGAGCGCGAGTACGTCTACATCCCGGATGGCGAGACGCTCGAGGAGCGGTCCGGACCGGTCGTGAAGCAAGGAGCGCCCGCATGATCCCGGTCGTCCGCCCCGACATCGGCGAGGAAGAGATCGAGGCGGTCAGCGATGTCCTGCGCAGTGGGATGATCGCCCAGGGCAAACGCGTCGCCGAGCTCGAGGAGCGCTGGGCCGAGTTCGTCGGCGTCCGTCATGCGATCGCCGTCGCCAACGGCACGCTCGCGCTCATGGCGATCTATGCGGCGCTCGATCTGCAGCCGGGCGACGAGGTCATCACGGTCAGCCACTCGTTCAACGCGACGGGCAGCGCAGTGCTCTCGACGGGCGCCACGCCCGTCTTCATCGACATCGAGCCCGACACCTACAACATGGACGTCGGCCTGATCGAGGCCGCGATCACGCCGCGAACCAGGGCGATCTGCCCGGTGGACCTGTTCGGTCTCCCTGCCGACATGCCGGCCATCGCCGAGATCGCGGAGCGTCATGGCCTGATCGTGGTCGAGGATGCGTGCCAGGCGCACGGTGCCACGATCGGCGGACGCCGGACCGGCAGCTTCGGCCACGGGGCGTTCAGTCTCTATGGAACGAAGAACATGACCACCGCCGAGGGTGGGTTCGTGACCACCGATGACGATCGCGTCGCCGACTGGATCCGCCTCTACCGGAACCAGGGCATGCGCGAGCGCTACCACCACGAGATCCTCGGCTACAACTACCGCCTGACCGACGTCGCCGCCGCGATCGGCCTGGTCCAGTTCGCCAAGCTCGAACGTAATACCGAGCGCCGGCGGGCGATCGCGCGCCGCTATGACGAGGGCTTCGCCGGGACCGCGATCGGCACGCCGGTCGTGCCCGAGGGGCGGACGCACGTGTACCACCAGTACACCGTGGATGTCGGCGACGACCGCGACGCGATCGTCGCCGAGCTGACCGCGGCCGGCATCGGGACCGGCATCTTCTATCCGATCCCCGTCCATCGTCAGCGCTACATCGTGGACCGCGGCATCCACGCCGACTTGCCGGTCACCGATCGGGCCGCCGCACGATCCCTGTCCCTGCCGATGTTCCCGGGCCTGACCGAGGCGGACCAGGCGACGGTGATCGAGGCCGTGCGTGCCGCCGTCGCGAAGCGACGCGTCCCCGAGGAGAGCGCGGCTCGATGACGAGCGCCTGGGCACCGGCGGGGGAGCGCGAGCTTCGCGTCGGCCTCATCGGGCTCGGCTCGATGGGTCGCAACCATCTGCGGATCCTGTCGGCGATGCCAGGGGCCCGCCTGGTCGCGGTCGCCGACCCCGACCGCGGCGCGCTCGATGGCGCGACGGCGGGGACCGACGCGCAGGGCTTCGCCGAGCCGATGGCGTTGCTCGGAGAGGCCGATCTCGACGCCGTCGTCATCGCCTCGCCGACGACGACGCACGTCGCGCTGGCCCTGGCCGCGATCGAGCGGGGCGTCGCGACGCTGGTCGAGAAGCCGCTGGCCGCGACACCCGAGGAGGCCGGCGCGCTCGTCGATGCGGCACGCTCACGCGGGGTGCCGCTGCAGGTCGGCCACGTCGAGCGCTTCAACCCTGCTGTGCTCGAGCTCGGGCGGTTGGTCCACGACGGTGGCTGGCTGTCGTCCGTGTACGCCATCACCAGCCGGCGGGCGGGTCCGTTCCCGGCGCGCATCCGCGACGTCGGGGTCACGGTCGACCTCGCCACCCACGATGTCGACATCCTGTCCTGGATCGCCGGCGAGCGCCCCGTACGGGTGTTCGCGGAGACCGCGCAGCGGATCCACGCCGAACACGAGGACCTGCTGTTCGGCCTGATGTCGTTCCCGTCCGGGACGGTCGCGATGCTCGACGTCGACTGGCTCACGCCGGCCAAGCGCCGCCAGCTGGCCGTCGTCGGTGAGGAGGGCATGTTCGAGCTCGACTACCTGACACAGCGGCTGACGTTCACGCGGGCCTCGGACACGACCAACCCGCGGCTCATCGGTGGCTACGCGCCGACGTTCGCGGGCGACGTGGTCGAGCTGCCGGTCTCCAACGAGGAGCCGCTGGCGGTCGAGCTCGCCGCATTCCTGGGCGTCGTCCGGAGCGGCGGCCGGCCGGTGGTCGACGGCGAGGATGGCCGCTGGGCCGTCGTGCTCGCGCATGCCCTGCTGACGGCGGCCCGCGAGCAGCGGACGGTCGAGCTGGTGTCGGCGTGAGCCCGTCGTCCCGGCCGAGCACCAGCGCCGACCTCGCGGGCGGCTCGATCCGCCTCCCGCCACGCCCCTGCCGCCACGGCGAGCCACGGTCGGTGACGCCGTGGACCGGGGAGTCCGGCACGGTCGGGACGGTGGCCGTCGTCGGCGCCGGAAAGATGGGCCTGCCGCTGGCCGCCCAGTTCGCCGGGCATGGCTGGAACGTCGTCGCTGTGGACATCGACCCGCGCGTGGTCGAGTCGATCAACGCGGGCCGCTCACACGTGGGCGAGGAACCCGGCCTGGGCGAGCTGGTCGAGCGTGCTCACGATGCTGGCCGCCTGCGGGCGACGACCGATGGCACAGCGGCCGCGGGGGCCGCCGACGTCGTCGTGCTGATCGTGCCGGTCATGCTCGACGCGAGCCAGCACCCCGATCATCGGTGGATGGATGCGGCGGTCGAGTCGATCGCGCCGGGTATCCATCCGGGTTCGGTCGTCATCTTCGAGACCACGCTGCCCGTCGGCGACACGCGCGACCGATACGGCCCGCGACTCGAGGAGATCAGCGGGCTGTCCGCCGGCGGGTCGGGGGAGCGGCGCTTCCACGTCGCGTTCTCGCCGGAGCGCCTCTACAGCGGCGCAGCGATCGAGAACCTTGCCACGTATCCCAAGCTGGTCGGTGGGCTCGACGACGCGTCGACGGCCCTCGCCGCCGCGTTCTACGAGAGCGTGCTCGATGCCGAGGTCGTGGCGATGTCGTCGGCCGAGGCGGCCGAGTTCTCGAAGCTCGCCGACACGACCTACCGTGACGTGAACATCGCGCTCGCCAACGAGTTCGCCCGGTATGCCGAGCGGATCGGCGTCGACATCACCGAGGTGATCGCGGCCGCGAACAGCCAGCCGTACAGCCACATCCACCAGCCGGGCATCGGTGTCGGTGGGCATTGCATCCCGGTCTACCCGCACTTCCTGCTGGATCGTGCGCCGGAGCTGTCGCTGGTCGCGCGCGCACGCGAGGTGAACGATGGGCAGGTCGAACGGGCCGTCGATGCCGTGGCGGACGTGGTGCCGGACATGGACGGAGCGGGTGTGCTCGTCCTCGGACTGACGTATCGCCACGGGGTCAAGGAGCTGGCGTACTCGCGGGCGGGACCACTCATCGAGGCGCTCAAGGACCGAGGTGCCCGAGTCCTCGCGCACGACCCGCTGCTCGATGACGCCGAGATCACGCGTGCGGGCGCCGAGCCGTGGGCGTGGGGATCCGCGGCGCCGGGGGTGGCGGCGATCGTCACGCAGACCGCCGACCCCACGTGGCTCGACATCGACCCAGCATGGTTCCCCGACCTGCGCGTCGTGTACGACGGCCGGAACAGCCTCGCGACGGTGGTCGGCCGGTTGGGACCGCGGGTCGCCTATCGCGGCGTGGGGGTGCCCGACGACCGGCGGGCGCCGGTCGCCGTCGACTGACGGACCGCGTGCGGATCGTCAGCGTCGTCGGGACGCGACCGCAGCTCATCAAGGCCGCCGCGCTCGAGCCGGCGTTGCGTGCGAGGTTCGATGCCCAGCTCATCGACACCGGCCAGCACTACGACGACGCCCTGGCGGGCTCGTTCTTCCGCGAGCTCGGTCTCGGGCGACCCGAGCATGACCTGGGGGTCGGCGGCGGCAGTGGTGCCGACCAGACCGGGCGGATGATGGTCGCCCTCGACCCGCTGCTCGCGTCGATCCGGCCCGACGCTGTCCTCGTCTACGGCGACACGAACACGACCCTGGCGGCGGCGCTCGTGGCGGCCAGGCATGGCGTCCCGGTGGCGCACGTCGAGGCGGGACTCCGGTCCTTCGACCGGCGCATGCCCGAGGAGATCAACCGCGTCGTCGCCGATCACCTGTCCCGCTGGCTGTTCGCTCCGACGCCGGCCGCGGTCGCGAACCTCGCCGCAGAGGGCATGGTCGATGGCGTGGTCCAGGTGGGTGACGTGATGCAGGACCTCGCCGCACGAACGGTCCCTGCGGTCCGCGATCCCGGTGTCCTCACGGTGGTCGATCCCGACCTTCGTCCGGGGTCGTACCTGTTCGCCACCATCCATCGCGCGGAGAACCGCGAGCCCGCCGCCATGGCGGCGTGGGCCGCGTTGCTGGGGGCCGTCGCGACACAGGAACGGCCCGTGATCCTGGCTCTCCACCCCGGCACCCGTGCGGCGCTGGAGCGGGCCGGCGTCAGCTTGGCCGGCGACGTCCGCGTCATCGACCCGCAGGGCTATCGGACCACGCTCGGTCTGCAGTTGCATGCTGCCGGGGTGCTCACCGATTCGGGTGGGGTCCAGCGCGAGGCGGCATGGCTGCGGGTGCCGTGCCTGATCCTGCGCGGCACGACGGAATGGGTGGAAGCACTGGCGGGCTCCGATGGGACCATGGTGGTCGTCGGGCTCGATGCGGAGCGGGCACGCGCAGAGCTCGATCGCCTCGCCCCGCCGCGCCGCGCGCCTGGCGATGCCCGGAAGCGGGCCAGCGATGTCGATCTGTCACCCTCCGGCGCCGTCGAGGCGATCGTGGCGGCGCTGGCGTGAGCCAGGCGGTGGAGCCACAGCGCCTCTTGCTCGTCCTGCCCTCGACGGGCGAGTTCGACTCGCGGACATACCGGATCGCCACGTGGGCGATCGATCGCGGCCATCAGGTCACCGTGCTCGCGCGCTGGAAGGCGGGTCTGCCGGAGCGCGAGACGCACCCGTCGGGCTACGAGATCATCCGCATCGCGACCGACCCGGGCGAGGTCCTCCCCGGTCGGGACCTCGCGCGCAGGCTCGTCCGGCGGATCGCGGGATCGACGAGGGGCAGGAATGGCGGTCCTTCGCCGGCCGCCGAGCGAACCGCCGTCGACCCGTCAGCGGATGACGACGGGACCGACGACGGGGCGGAAGAGAGCGAGACCAGCGAGGCGCGGCCGACCCGCCCATCTCCGCTGTGGCTGATCAGGCGAATCGCCGGCCGGATCATCCGCCAATGGGCGATCCTCCTCACGATCCGCTCCCAGGCGCAGCGCGCCCGGGCGATGGCACCTGACGCGGATCTCATCCACGGGATGGCGTACATGGGCATCCCCGTCGCGCTGGCGATCGCTGGTCGGGGCCGGCGGCGCCCGCTCGTCGTGTACGACGCACGAGACATCTACATGGATGCCGCCAATCTGGCACGGATGCGCGGACCGGTGCGCTGGGTGATCGGGCGAGCGGAGGCGCGCTGGGCCCGGCGCGCCGACCGTATGATCACCGTGAACCGGCCATATGCCGAGGTGATGGCCAAGCGGTTCCGCGTCCCGATGCCACTCATCGTGATGAACTGCTCGTACCGTTTCAAGCCACCGGATCCGCCGGAGCTGCGCTTCCATGAGCGACTCGGGCTGGCGCCCTCCACCCGTGTCGTGCTCTACCAGGGCGGGTTCTCCCACGACCGTGGGATCGAGCAGCTATTCGAGGCGATCCGCGCCATCGATGACGCCGTCCTCGTCCTAATGGGGTACGGCCTCCAGGAGGACGCCTATCGCGAGCTGGCCGCCAGCCCGGAGCTGGTCGGGCGCGTCCACCTCCTGCCTGCCGTCCCGCCGGCCGAGCTGCTCTCGTGGGTCGCCTCGGCGGATGTCGTGGCGATGCCGATCCAGCCCACGACCCTGAACCATCGCCTCACGACGCCCAACAAGCTTTTCGAGGCGATGGCGGCGGGCGTGCCGGTCGTCGCCAGCGACCTGCCGGGTATGGCCCCGATCGTGCGCGAGACGGGTGTCGGCCTCGTGGTCGATCCGACGGACCCGGCGGCGATCGCCAGCGCATGCCGCGAGATCCTGGATTCGTCGCCCGAGGAGCGGGCGGCCTGGCGCCAGCGCGCGCTCGAGGCGGCCCACGCGACGTACAACTGGGAGCGACAGGCCGAGCTGCTGTTCGCCGAATACAGCCGGCTCACCGGTCAACCGTGGTGACGCCGGGGACTTCCCCCGCGAACGGGCGGTCCCTGGTGATGTTCGTCCGCAACGCCTGCACGACCGACGTCCGCGTGCTCCGCGAGGCCGACACGCTGTGCCGGGCCGGCTGGGACACGACGATCGTCGCGCTCCAGACCGGTGGCGCGAAGCCGCCGCCCGACGAGGAGATGCGCGACGGCGTGCGGATCATCCGCATCAGGGCGCCGGCCGACTGGCGGAAACGCTGGCACGCCCTGCGCGCCTATCCGTGGCGCGCCCTGCGGCGCGTGCCGCGGTCGGTGATCAGCTCCCTGCGCCGCGGTCGGCCAGGGTTCGACGATGCCCTGCGCGTCACCGGTCTTGCCGTGGTGACCATGCCGTACTCGGCGGTCCAGGCGACGCGCTACTTCGTCGGTGGCTATCGGCCCGTCCAGAAACCGCCTGACCACAGCGACCCCTGGGACCATCTGGCGTGGTGGCGGCTGTCCGCCCTGGGCTGGGCCGATGCGGCCGCGGCCGCCGCCCCGGCGGCGGACGTCTATCACGGTCATGACCTCACCGGGCTGCCGGCGGCCGTTGCGGCGGCACGCCGGCACTCGGACGCAGTCGTCGTCTACGACAGTCACGAGCTCTTCCTCGAGGCGGGGATCGAGGCGAGCCAGCCGTGGTGGGTGCGGCGGGTCCTCGGGCGCTTCGAGCGAGGCCTCGTCCGGCAGGCGGTCGCGCTGATCACCGTCAACACGACCCTCGCCGAGCAGCTGCGCCGTCGCTATGGCGGGCCGCCGGCCGTGATCGTGCGCAATGCGCCGCCCCGCCAGCCGGCTCCCGCGGTCCGCCCGGACCACCTCCGATCGGCGACGGGCGTCCACGGCGGAGCCCCGGTCGTCCTCTATCACGGCGGCTTCCAGCGGGACCGCGGGCTCGAGATCCTCGCCGAGGCCATGCTGGATCCCCGCCTCGACGGTGCCCACCTGATGCTGCTGGGTTTCGGACCGCTGGCGCCGACGCTCCAGGCCCTCGCGTCTGAGGAGCGCTTCGGGGGCCGCGTCCACGTGCTGCCGGCGGTGTCACCGGACGACCTGCTCGACTGGGTGGCGTCGGCGGATGTCAGCGCGATGCCGAACCAGCCGCGGACGGAGAATGAGCGGCTGTCGACGCCCAACAAGCTGTTCGAGAGCATCGCCGTCGGGACACCCGTCGTCAGCAGCGACTTCCCGGAGCGCCGCGCGATCGTGATCGACGACCCCGACGGCCCGCTCGGAGCGGTCTGCGACCCCACCAAGCCGGAGCTCCTGGCCGCCGCGCTTGCCGAGGTCATCTCGCTCGACCCGATCGCCATGGCCGACCTCCGTGCACGGTGCCTCCGTGCCGCCCACGAACGCTACAACTGGGAGACCGAGTCCACGCGACTCCTCGGCGTGTACGACGCTATCCACGAGGGGCGTGCCGCCCGGTGACCGTCCGGGTCCTCGTCGTCGCTCGCGGGTATCCCTCATACGACGCCGTCGGGCGTGGCAGCTTCGTCGCCGATCACGTGGCTGCGCTGCGCGGGGCGGGCGCCGACGTCGTCGTCATCTCCTTCGAGACCGTCCAGGGCCGCGGCCCACTGGCGAATCGGACGACGGCCGCCGAGGCGGCGGAGCGCCGTTGGGGCGTAGCGCTCGGCGACCCGGCGGCCCTGGTCGTGGGAAGCGGGTTCGGCGCGGCGGGGGTGCCGGTCGCCCGCCTGCCCGTGACCCGGACCTGGGGAGCGCTCGATGGCTCGGAGGCGACCGAGATGGCGGCGCGGCACCGGGTCCCCCTCCTGGCCTTCGGTCGTGCCCTCGCCGACCGGGGGGCGGCGGCGGGCCGGCCATTCCACGTCGTCCACGCCCACAACGGCCTCCCCGACGGCGTGGCCGCGCACGCCCTCGCGACGAGCCTCGAGGTACCGCTCGTCGTGACCGAGCACGACTCGACACTGCCCGGCCGTCTTCGTCACCCCGCCGCGGCGGCGGCATACCGTGACCTGCTCGGCGCGGCGACCGTCGTCGCGGTCAGCGAGGTCCTGGCGGACCGCATCGCCGCCGCGCTGGCAACCACCGGCGTGCCCGCAGCAGTCCACGGCGTCCTGCCCAACCCGGTGCCGCTCGAGCGATTCACGGCCCCCCGTGATGGCGATCCACGGGACCTCGACCGGCTGCTCTGGGTAGGCGCCCGGGCGCCGCACAAGGGGTTCGAGACCTTGCTGGGCGCGGTCGCCCTGGCCCGGGAGCGACGCCCGGCAATCCATCTGCGCGCCATCGGTCCGTCCACGGCCGGCGACGAGGAGCGCTGGCAGGCCCTGATCGGGGAGCTCGGCATCGCGGACGCCGTCTCCCTGGAACCCGCGGCGCCACGTGAGGTCATCGCCGCGGCGATGCGCGAAGCGGGTCTGTTCGTCCATCCGAGCCCGTTCGAGACGTTCGGCATGGTCGCCGCCGAGGCCCTCGCGTCGGGCCTGCCGATCGCGGCGACTCCGTCGGGTGGCGTCGAGGGGATCATCGATGGCGATCCTGCCCGCGGCGAGGTGGCGCCGGACGCGTCGCCAGAGGCGCTCGCCACGGCGATCGAGCGGCTCCGCGACCGCCTCGAGGCGATCGATCGCTCCGCCCTTCGGGCGAGCGTGGAAGCCCGCTTCGCGCCGGAGGTCATCGCCCGGCACACGCTGCGGCTGTACCGGCAGGCCGGTGTGGCCGTCGACGGCTCGATGGCGCCCACCAGCGGCGAGCCTCCGACCTCCGCCGGCGACGGGTCGGTGCCCATCGTCGGCGCGATCGTCGTCGCGACCCATCCGAGCGCCGCGGACCGCGTCGCGACGCTGCCCGACGGCCCGTTGCCGGTCCGTCTCGTCCGCCCGATCCCCGTTGCGCGATCCGGCCACCGTGCGGGCTGGCTCGGGCGCCTGACCGGCCGCAGTGCGGAGCGCCCGGATCCCGGTGCCGCCACTCGCGACGCCATCGCCGCCGCACGGCGCACCCTCGCGAACGAGCAGCCGGACGGCCGGATCGCCCTCGTGCCGGCCGACATCGAGGACGTCTCGACGATCGTCGCTGCCCTCGGTGGCGAGGCCGCTCCGGATGTGAGCGCGATCCTCGCACCCGGCGCGCTCCGCTGGCTCGCCGACCTCCGGGACGCATCGCGCGCCACTGTGGGACGATGACTCGGATGCCCGACACCGCCGACCGCCACATCGCGATCATCGGGCTCGGCTACGTCGGGTTGCCACTCGCGCTCGCGTTCAACGAGGCCGGGCTCGACGTCGTGGGACTGGACGCCAGCGAGCCACGCGTCACCGAGCTGCGCGCCGGTCGCTCGCCGATCGACGATGTGGACGACGAGCGTCTCGCCCGCGGTCTCGCGTCCGGACTGCGCATCACCTCGACCGCGGAAGCCGACCTCGATGCCGTCGACGCCGTGTTCGTGTGCGTCCCGACGCCGCTCACGACGACCAAGGACCCGGACCTCGGCCCGGTCCTCGCCGCGGCCGACTACCTGTGCAGCCGGGTGCGCCGCGGCCAGCTCATCGTCCTCCAATCCACGACCTTCCCGGGGACGACGGTCGGGCCGTTCCGCGAGGCGATCGAGCGAAGCGGCCTGCGCGCCGGCGTCGACTTCGACCTCGGCTTTGCGCCGGAGCGGGTGAACCCGGGCGATCCCATCAGTGCGTCGAGAAGCATCCCGCGGCTCGTGGGCGCGACCACGCCGGAGGCCACCGCCCGCGCGGCGGCGCTGCTGCGCCACATCAACGACCAGGTCGTCGAGCTGTCGTCGCCTGACGCGGCCGAACTGGCGAAGCTGCTCGAGAACGTCTTCCGGAACGTCAACATCGCGTTCGTGAACCAGCTCGCGCTCCTGTGCGAACGGATGGGCCTCGACGTCTGGGAGGTCATCGATGCCGCGGCGACCAAGCCGTTCGGCTTCATGCGCTTCACGCCAGGCCCGGGCGTGGGCGGGCACTGCATCCCGGTCGACCCGTACTACCTGTCGTGGCGGGCACGGGAATTCGACTTCATCGACCGGTTCGTCGAGCTCGCCGGCGACATCAACTTCGCCATGCCGCGCCACGTCGTCGACCTCGTGGCCGAGGCCCTCAACGACCGGGGCAAGGCGCTGAAGGGCGCCCGTGTCGGCGTCCTGGGCGTCGCGTTCAAGCCGAACGTCCGGGATGCGCGGAACTCCCCGGCCGCCGGCGTCATCGCCGGGCTGGCCGATCGCGGCGCCGAGGTCCGGTTCCACGACCCGCACGTCGACACGTTCGTCGACGCCGAGGGGACGACCCGCGAGGGCGTCGCGCTCGACGAGCTGCTGACCGGCACGGATGTCGTCGTCGTCGTGACCCCCCACAGCGCCATCGACTGGGAGCGGGTCTATGCGGAGACCGAGCTGGTCGTGGATACGGTCGACAGCTCGCGCGACCGCGCCGTCCGCCCGCGGCAGGTGCTCCGGCTCGGCGCCGGCTGGTCGGCCCGCGCGTCTCGGTGAGCCGCGGCCGCGCCGTCCTTCTGGTCGCGAATACGGCGGCACCCTACTCGCGTGGTCTCCGAGTCGCGCGCAGCCTCGCCACCGAGGGCTGGGAGGTCGAGATCGCCGCCGTCAGCGGGCCGGACGTCCCCGCTGAGGAGCACGACGGCGGTGTGGTGACCCGGCGGTACCGGCCGTCGGGACCGTTCAAGCGCTGGTCGGGGCTGCCGCCCACCCCGCGGCCACCCACGAAGCTCCTGCGCGACCTGGTCCGCCGCGCCGACCGCGGGCTCAAAGCCTGGTTGTGGCCGCTCCACGTCCGCGGCTGGTGGCGGACCCTCCGGCACGAGCTGCCACCGGCCGACCTGTACCACGCGTTCGGCATCCTGACGGTGCCGGTCGCGATCGACCTCGCTGCCGCGGCGAGGCGCGCCGGGCGGCGCGGGGTGGTGGTGTATGACGTCATCGACGCGATCCTCGACTCCAACAACTACCAGAACGTGCCGGCGCCCGTCCTCGATCGCTACCGGGCGAAGGAGGTGGGCTGGGTGCGCCGGGTCGATGCCGTCGTCACCGTCAACGATGCCCTGGCCGACCACTGCGAACGGATCTGGCCGTTCCGGGAACGACCGACGGTGCTCCTTAACGGCCAGGAGCGCTGGGAACCCCCGGTGGCCCGCCCCGACCTCATCCGGGAGGCGGCAGGCCTGCCGCCCGAGCGAGCGATCGTGCTGTACCTCGGACGGCTCGGGCGAGAGCGAGGGATCGAAGAAGCTGCCGAGGCCGTCTTGCAGCTCGACGACGCCGCGCTCGTGATGCTCGGGTTCCCCGTCACGAAGGGCTGGGACACGAAGCTTGCGGCCCAGCAGGCCGACCCGCGGTTCGCCGGGCGCTACATCGCCCTGCCCCCCGTCCACCCGGACGCGGTCCGGACCTGGGCCGCCTCCGCGGACGTGTCGATCATCGCGGTCCCGGCCAACTCGCTGAACCAACGCCTGTCGACACCCAACAAGTTCTGGGAGAGCCTCGCTGCGGGGACGCCGGTCGTCCTCGGCCGGGACCTCGAGGTGATGCGCGCCATCGCCGAGGCAGACGACCTCGGCACGGTCGCCGACCCGGCCGAGCCCGACGACCTGGCCCGTGCGCTGCGCGAGATCCTGGAGCAGACGCCCGACGCCTATGCCGCGATGCGTGAACGCTGCCTCACTGTCTCGCGCGATCGGTACGCCTGGGAGGTCGTGGTCCGTCCGTACCTCGAGTTGATCGAGCGACTCGCGGCGTCGGCGGACGACCGCGGCGGGTCGCCGGTCGCACCCGCTGCACCCATGCGACCATGAGCCCGATGTCGTATCGAGCGACCGAGTATTGGTCCGATCTCCATCAGCGCGACGACACCAGCGCGGTAGGCCAGTCCGGGCTGCCAGACGCATTCAATCGGTGGTTGTATCGCATCCTCGCCAGGAATCTCGTCCGATCGCTCGACCGCCACGGTGTCCTCCACCCACCACCACCGCGCATGTTCGAGGTAGGGGCGGGGCGGGGCGACTGGATCGGATTCTGGCGTGCGCGAGGAGTGGCCCGCGTCGACGGTGGCGACCTGATCGACCGCGCAGTCCAGCGGCTCGGCGAGCGCTACGGCGACACGGGGACCTTCGTCGTCGCGGAGTTCGGTGGGGAGGTAGCCCCGGCGACCCCACATACCGAGTACCCCCTGGTCACCGTGTTCAACGTGCTCCTCCACGTGACGGACGACGAGCGCTTCGCACGGGCGCTCCAGCAGGTCGCCGCGCTCGTCCAGCCGGGTGGCTGGCTGGTCCTCGTCGAGCCGATCCTGTTCGACGCCACGTATGCCAAGCCCTACGATCCGGCGGCGACCTCCCGGGCGAGACCGATCGAGGCGTACGAGGGTCCGCTCGCGGAAAGCGGTCTGGAGCGGGTCCACGTCGGGCCGGCGGTCGTCCTCGCGAACAATCCCATCGAGGCCGGGAGCCAGCGTGCCCTGCGCCGCTACCGGAGACTCTGGAACTGGATGGCTGGTCGCGTCCGCCGCCATCCCGGCTCCGTGCGCTGGCTCGGTCCGCTGCTGCTCGTGGGGGACCGGATCGCCATGGCGACCGGGTCGGCGCCGTCGAGCAAGCTGGGGATCTATCGCCGGCCGATCGGCGCGTCACCGCCTGCTGCAGACTCGCCGGTGTAGGTGGCCGTCAACGGCGCTTGCGGGCGCGCCGGATCCGTCCCTTCACGGCGGCCGGTAGTCGCCCGTAGACGTGCCGGACCCACTGGGATGCTCGCGATGGCGCGACGTCGAACTCGTAGGTCGGCGACGAGTTGAAGACCCGTCCGGTCCGGCGGTAGCCGAAGGGCAGAAGCGCGGCCTCCACCGCCTCGACCTCCTCAGTCCCATGGCATTCGGCGAAGATCACCGGCCGGTACCGGGAGAGGATCCGCGTCGCGCCACGAAGCACGGCAGCCTCCATGCCTTCCACATCGAGCTTGATCACATCGACCCGACCGCGGACCACGTCATCCATGCGCGCCACTGGGAATTCCTCGTTGACACCGGTCGCCTCGGGGACGAAGCCGATCTGGTGCTCACGCGAAAGGAAGTTCGTCGCGCGGCCCGGCTGGTCGGACAGACCGACACGGTGGACCGTCACGGTCCGCTCGAGATCGTTCAGGGCCATGTTCCGTTCGGCGACATCCGCGTACCGCGCCACGGGCTCGAACGCATGGACATGAGCCGCCCCGCAGACCTTCGCGAACCAGAGGGTGTGGGTCCCCAGGTGGGCGCCGACGTCGACGTACTGACCGCGGCGTCGAAGCGACCGGATGTAATCGAGGAACGGTTCTTCGTACAGCCGGCCGCGGGCGACGGGGCCGTACACGTACGGGTGCTCCGCGGAGAAGCTCGACGTGTCGAATCGAAGGGTGACTCCGTGCCGCTCGAGGGCGAGTGATCGCGATGCCTGCACGGGTTCGGCCTGGGTCACGCCCCCATGGTACCGGCGCGCACCGGCGTCCTCGCCCCTAGCGCAGGAGTCCCGCTTTCGCGGCGTCCTGCGGCAACGCGCCGACGCCAGCCTCCTGCGTCGCCCGCGCGAGCGCCGCCTGGCGCTCTGCCTTGGTCCGCTCCGAATGCTCGCGGTGGATCGCGACGACCTCCGCCGGGTCGCCTTCGGCGACGATGCGGCCCTGCTCGAGGAGGATCGCGCGGTTGCAGAACTCGGTGACCCAGTTCATGTCGTGGGTCACGAGGACGACGCCCTTGGCGCTGCGGACGAGGTCGAGCACGCGCTGCTTCGACTTCGACCGGAACGTTTCGTCGCCGGTCGAGAGCACCTCGTCGAGCAGCAGGATGTCCGGGTCGACGGCCGTGGCGATGGCGAACCCGAGCCTGGCCCGCATGCCCGAGGAGTACGTCTTGATGGGGGCATCGATGAACGGACCGATGTCGGCGAACTCGACGATGCTCGGCGTGATCCGTCGCATCGTCATCGGATCGATGCCGAGGAACGCCCCTGCGAGGCGGATGTTGTCATTGCCCGACAGGTCCTGATCGAAGCCGGCCCCGAGCGTGAGCAGGCTGGAGATCCGGCCGTCGACATCGACGACACCCTCGGATGGCGTGATGATCCCGGCCAGGACCTGGAGCAGGGTGCTCTTCCCGGCCCCGTTCGGGCCGATGACGGCCAGCGACTCGCCGTGGACGAGCCGGAAGGTCACGTTGCGCAGCGCCCAGAAGGCCTCGGCCGGCTCCCGCCGGAACAGGTTGATGAACGAGCGATGGAGCGTCGTCTTGCGGGTGAACTGGAGGCTGTACTGGACGCCCAGGTCACGCACGTCGATCGCGACGGGCGCATCCGTCCGAAGGGGCGCGGGTCGGGCCGGACCCGCCTGCGCTGCCACTTCGACCATCAGAGGACCTTCGCGAACGACGGCTCGAGCCGCTTGAAGGCGAGCGTCGTCAGCGCCAGCAGCCCGATCGATCCGAGCAGCACGGTCGCCACCGCCGGCCATTGGGGGAGGGTGCCGTCGTAGATCACCGCGCGATAGGCGGTGAAGAGGGTCGTCCACGGATTGAACAGCAGCAGGGCCTGGATGGCGGGATAGGCATCGGTCGCCCTGGTCAGCTGCTCGAGTGAGAACAGGGCGGGCGACACGTAGAACCACAGCCGGAGGATGTGCCGAGCGATATTGCCGACGTCCCGATAGAACACGTTCAACGCCGAGCATAGGATCGTGACGGCCAGGTTGAACACGAGCTGGACGGCAGCGACGAGCGGGATGAGCAGCAGCGTCAGTTCGATCCGCTCCCGATAGAAGAGCAGCATCAGCGCGAACAGCGGGATCAGGCCGAACGCGAAGTTCACGATCCCTGCGACCACCGCCGCGACGGGCAGGACGAGCTTCGGGAACTGGATCTGGCGGACAAGGCGCTCCGCGCCCGACACCGACGTGATGCCGTCCTGGATCGACGACTGGAACCACTTCCACGGCAGGATCGCCGCGAAGATGAACAGCGCGTAGTCTGGCCCGCCGCGGTCGAAGATGACCGACACCAGGATCCAGTAGATGAGCATCTGGAGCAGAGGGTCGAGCACCCACCAGAGGTTGCCGAGCAGCGTGTCGGCACCTTTCTTCTGGATGTCGGCCTGGACGAGATAGCGGATCAACCGGCGCCGGCCGAACACCTCCACGACCGCCTCGCGGAGCATCCCCACGGGTCCGGGCCGAACGCCGGTGCTCCGAAAGTGCCTGGGGACTTCGGCAGTCAGGTCCATCGGCAGCGGAGGGTAACACGGGCCCACGACGGCACTGGTTTCACCTCCCGGACGATACCGGCCGCGCGCCGTGCGCTAGGCTCCGCCCGGTCATGAGCCCCGGACCGCACCGCATCGCGATGCTCACCCACTCCTATTACGAGGAGGACCCGAGGGTCCGCCGCGAGGCCGAGACCCTCGTCGAGGCAGGCCACCAGGTCGAGGTCTTCGCCCTCCGCCGGCCCACTGACCCGCACCGCGAATCGATCGAGGGCGTCGATGTCCGGCGGCTCGGTGTCCAGCGCCACCAGGGCGCCGGGCTGGGCGTCTATCTGCGCGAGTACCTGTCGTTCTTCGCCCGCGCCGGTGTCGCACTAATACGCGCACACGCCCGCCATCGCTTCGCGTTGGTCCAGGTCCATACCCTCCCGGACTTCCTGGTCTTTGCGACGCTACCCCTCCGGCTGAGCGGGGTCCCGGTGATCCTGGACCTGCACGAGGCGATGCCGGAGTTCTTCGGCAGTCGCTTCGGTGGCCGCGACCGCGGCATCGGGCGGTGGCTGCTCGGCACGCAGGAGCGCCTGGCCTGTCGGTTCGCCAGCGCGGTGGTGACGGTGAACGAGGCACTCGGCGATCGGCTGCTGCGGATCGGGGTGCCGCCCGACAAGCTCTCGATCGTGCCCAACGCCCCGTCGCTCGACCGCTTCTCGCCGGGCGCCCATCCGGCGCGCCCGTTCATGGACGACGGGCGGCTGCGGCTCGTGTATGCGGGCGCCTTGAGCCCGACCTACGAACTCGACGTCGTCCTCGACGCGGTCGCTCGCCTCGTCGAGGGAGGTGGCGGGCTCGACGTCCGCCTCGAGCTGTACGGCCGCGATTTCGAGGAGGTGCCGCTGCGCGACCAGGCCGCCCGGCTCGGGATCGGCGACCGAGTCTCCTTCCACGGCCGGATCCCGCTCGACGAGGTACCGGCGGCCATCGCCGCGGCTGATATCGGGCTCGCGCCCACCCGTCGATCGACCTTCACCGACTACTCCCTGTCGACCAAGGCCTACGAGTACGCCGCCATGGGCAAGCCCGTCGTCGCGACACGCCTGCCGATGGTGGTGCGCACCTTCGGCGACGACGTCGTCACGTATGAGCCGGGCGACGCCGATGACCTTGCACGTGTGATCAGTCACATCGTCGACGACGCCCCGGAGCGAGGGGCCCGCGTGGCCCGCTCGCTCGAGCGCGTGCACGGCCTGTCGTGGGAGGTCGAGTCGGTCCGCTACCTGGCGTTGGTCGATGCTCTGACGGCCGGCCGGTCGTCAGCAAACGCTCCGAGCTGATGCCTCGGCCGCCGCCGCGAGCGGGGCCGGACCGGACAGTACGGTACGATACCGGCCGCCCATCGACCTTCCATGGCCCTCGACGGCCGTGCCATCTCCCTGATCAGGATCCACCACCCGAATGACGTTCCGTACCAAGCCCGTCGTGAGGCGTATCCCGCGACCTTCGTGGGACAGCCGCGACCGGCGCAACTTCTATCTGAACCTCGGCTTCGGCCTCGCTGTCCTTGCCGCGCTCCTGATCCTCGGCGTCGCCGTCGCCTGGAGCTACTACAACGAGCACCTCGTGGCCGTGGGCAGCGTCGACGGTCAGTCGATCACCACGGACGAGTTGCGCGAGCGCGCTGAGATCGAGGCCTGGCGGCTCGAGATCGCCCAGCGGCGCATCACGACGCAGGCCGCCTCCGGCCGTCTGACCCAGGCCCAGGCCGAGGCGCAGAGCCAGCTCGTCGACCAGCAACGGCAGCAGCTCCTGCCCTTCGCCCTGGAGCGGATCATCGACAACCGGATCCAGGCACGGCTCGCGACGGAGGAGGGGGTGACCGTCGCTGACGCCGATGTCGATGCGCGACTGCTCGAGGAGGCGACCATCCCCGAGTCCCGACACGCGTGGCAGATCGAGGTGGCGCCGGCGATCGACAGTGGAGCGACAGGACCGACGGCCGAGCAGGTCGCGGCAGCGCGGACGACGATCGAGGGCGCGCTGGCTCAGATCCGCGACGGGAAGAACTGGGACGACATCGCGCGGACGGTGTCGACCGACACGGCCACCGCCCCGCAGGCCGGCGACCTCGGCTGGTTGACGAAGGACGACCAGCAGACCGACGAAGCGTTCCTCACCGCCTTGTTCGCGGCGACCGTGGACGCCCCGACCGACATCGTCGAGGGCGAGGACGGCGTCTTCCGGATCGGCCGGGTGACCGAGATCGCCGCCGAATCGGTCGACGACCTGTACACCGAGACACTTGTCAACGACGGGCTCGACCTGGCGAAGTACCGGGCGGTGGTCCGCGGCGACGTCATCCGCACCAAGCTCGAAGAGAAGCTCGTCGGCGACGCCTCGAAGCCTGCCCCGCAGCGGGACGTGTCCCAGATCTACATCAGCAAGGAGACCGCCGACCTCCCCGACGAAGCGGTCAAGGTGCGTCATATCCTGTTCTCGCCGAAGGACGATCCGTCGGCTGCGAGCAACGGCGATATCCCCGACGACGATCCGGCATGGAGCCAGGCCAAGCTCGATGCCGATGCCGCGTACGCCCGGCTGAAGAACGACGTCGACGGGTTCGACGCGCTGGCGCGCGAGGTCAGCGACGAGGAGCCCGCGCTCGGCCCGGATGGTACCGGCGGCGTGCTCGATGGCTACGTGAGCCAGGATGGCGGCTACGTCGCCACGTTCTCCCAGCCGATCCTCGACGCGAAGGCGACCGACGGCCAGCTGCTGGCCCCGATCAAGACCGAGTTCGGGTACCACGTCGTCCAGGTGATCAGCCATGCCCCGGACCTCACGCAGCTCAAGCAGCGCATCGACGGGGGCGGCGACTTCGCGACCATCGCCCGCGAGCTGTCCGAGAGCCCGGAGGCGAGCCAGGGTGGCGAGCTCGGCTGGATCGCGCGCGGGCAACTCGAGAAGCCGCTCATCGACGCGATCTTCGCCGCGCCGATCGGCAAGACGTCGGAGGTGGTGACCGTCGCCGACGTCGGCCAGTACCTGTTCCGGATCGAGGCCGAGGAGGAACGGGCAGCGGAGGGTCGCCAGCTAGTCGAGATCCGGACGCGCCTGTTCGGTGACTGGTACCAGCCCAAGAAGGATGCCCTGACGATTACCCGCGACGAGAAGATCACCGGGGGCGCGGGCTAGGCGGCCCGGCGGTGCTCGATGCGCTCGTCACGGAGGCGCGACTCAGGTTCGGACTCGATCCGGCCGGGGGCCTCCAGATCGTGGCGGCCGAGCGCCTGATCGCGACGCCGCTCGAGGCCTCGCGACCCGCGCTGGTCGTGCCCTTGGCGATGCTTCGGCCGGCGGCAGCCGCCGAGGTGCCCGACATCGAGCCCCGCCCACTGCCCGGTCGCCACGGCCCACGTGGGCGCGACCCGCTGGAGGTCCTGCGCCGGGCGTACCCGGCCGACCATCCGGTCGGCCGCTTCGGCACAGTGCCGGCCACGACGGTCGGTGGCCTCGTGGAGGGCGATCTCGGCGCGCCTCTGTACCTCGTCCCGCTCGCGCCCGAGGCGGCTGTCGCCGGACCCTGGGCCATGCCGGCGATCAGCGATCGTCTGCGGGAACCCGACGGTTGCCCGTGGGACCGCGAGCAGACGCATCAGACCCTGCGCAACCACCTGCTCGAAGAGGCGTACGAGGTCTACGACGCCCTCGAAGCCGGTGCGACGCCGGAGCTCGCCGGTGAGCTCGGGGATCTGTGGCTGCAGATCGTCCTGCATGCGCAGCTTGCCGCGGAGGCGGGCGTGTTCGACCTCGCCGACGTCCAGGCCGCGATCGCGACCAAGATCGTGCGCCGCCACCCACATGTCTTCGGCGAGGCGGAGGCACGGACCGCATCCGACGTGAATCGCCAATGGGAGCGCATCAAGGCCGCCGAACGCGAAATGAGGGTGACGGAGCGACGGCGAAAGGTGCGCTCGACGGGATCTCGGCCTCGCTGCCGTCGCTGGCGGCCAGCCAGGAGATGCAAGAGCGGGCCGCGAATATCGGCTATGACTGGCCGTCGATCGACGGCGTGCTCGACAAGGTCGTCGAGGAGACAGAGGAACTGCGCGAGGCCGCCGACGGCGACAGCGCGGCATGGACCGAGGAATTCGGCGACCTGTTGTTCGTGCTGGTGAACGTCGCGCGCAAGCGCGGCGTCGAGGCAGAGGCAGCGGTCCGCGCCGCGAACGCCAAGTTCCGTCGGCGGTTCGGCCGCGTCGAATCGATGGCGGCCGCTCGCGGCGTCGCGTTGCGCGACCTCGATTTCGCGGCACTCGACGAACTGTGGGATGCGGCCAAGGCGGAGGAGAGGATGAGCACATGACGATCGGCAACCGACCGACCACCCGCGTCGACGGCCGCGGGCCGCGCGACCTGCGGCCGATCAGCTTCCAGCTCGGCGTCCAGAAATGGGCCGAGGGATCGTGTCTCGTGCGGTTCGGTGACACCCAGGTGCTGTGCGCGGCCACGATCGCCGACCGGGTGCCGCCGCATCTCCGCGGCAAGGGCACCGGCTGGGCCACGGCCGAGTACTCGATGCTGCCGAGAGCGACCGCCGAACGGACGGATCGCGAGTCTGCCAAGGGACGCATCGGCGGGCGGACGCACGAGATCCAGCGGCTGATCGGCCGATCCCTGCGCGGAGTCGTCGACCTGTCGCGGCTCGGTGAGCGGACGATCACCGTCGACTGCGACGTGCTCCAGGCCGACGGCGGCACGCGGACCGCCTCGATCACCGGTGGCTACGTCGCCCTGGGCGCCGCACTCATCACGTACGGGATGGAGCGGCTGCTGACCTCCAAGGTCGCGGCGGTGTCGGTCGGGATCGTCGACGGCGTCGGCTATCTCGACCTCGACTACAGCGAGGATTCGCGCGCGGAGGTCGACTTCAACGTCGTCGGCACCGACGCCGGGACCTACGTCGAGCTGCAGGGCACGGCCGAGGGCGGGCCGTTCGACCGGGCTGCGGCGACGTCGATGCTCGATCTCGCCGACGAGGGGCTGGCTCGGCTGTTCGCGGCCCAGGCCGAGGTGCTCGCCACGGTCCGGCGGTGACCGCGGGCCGCCTGCTGATCGCCACGCGCAGCGAGCACAAGCTGCGCGAGCTGCGCGAACTGCTTGCGCTGGAGCACGCAGAGCTCGTGTCACTCGACGAGCTGGGCGTGCTCGACAACCCCATCGAGGACGGCGACACCTTCGAGGCGAACGCGGCCATCAAGGCGACGGCCGGGATCGCGGTCACCGGGCTGCCGACCCTCGCCGACGACTCAGGCATCGAAGTCGACGCGCTCGACGGCGCGCCGGGCGTGCGGACCCGGCGGTACGCCGGCGAGGATCCGACCGACGCAGACAACAACGCGAAGCTGCTGACGGCGCTCGAGGGGTTGCCGGCGGAGCGTCGCGGGGCGCGCTACGTGTGCGTCCTCGCCCTGGCGGTCCCCGGTCAGGCCCTGCGGTTCGAGCGCGGCATCTGCCGCGGCCGGATCGCCACGGTGCCACGTGGCACCGGCGGCTTCGGCTACGACCCGATCTTCGAGCCGGAGGGCGAACCAGTCGGTGGTCGGACGTTCGGACAGTGGAGCGCAGACGAGAAGAACCAGGTCTCGCACCGCGCCCGTGCGGCGCGAGCGATGGCACCGCACCTCGCGGCGCTCGGATTCTGATCGTGCGAATCTGCGTGTTCTGCGGCGCCAGCCCCGGCAACGAGCCACGCTACATGGCCGCGGCGCGCGACGTCGGGGAGGGTCTCGCGCAACGCGGGATCGGGCTCGTGTACGGAGGGGGGCGGGTCGGGCTGATGGGCGCGGTCGCCGAGGCGGCCTTGGTCGCTGGCGGCGAGGTCATCGGCGTGATCCCGCAGGGCCTCGTGGATCGGGAGCTGGCGCACCCGGGATTGTCGGAGCTGCACGTGGTCGACACGCTGCACGAGCGCAAGGCGCTGATGGCGGATCTGTCCGATGCGTTCATCGCACTCCCCGGTGGCCTCGGCACCCTCGAGGAACTGGCGGAGGTCGTGTCGTGGGCCCAGCTCGAGCTCCACGCCAAGCCGATCGGGTTGCTCGATGTCGGCGATTACTGGACGCTGTTGCTGGCGTGGCTGGATATGGCGGTGGCCGAGGGGTTCGTGGCTCCCGCACATCGGCGCCTGGTCACCCGCGGCGGCTCACTCGACGAGCTGCTCTACGCGTTCGCGGCCTGGCAGCCGCCGCCCGGTCGCTGGGAGACCGGACCCTAGCTCGATCCCCAGTGCTAGGGCGATGGCTTCGGCGTGGGCCACGGCTGCGGGATGCCGCCGGGTACCGGGAAGAGCCTGGCCGCGACGTCCCGGATGGCGGGGAGGTCAGGCTGGAGCGACGAGCCGTAGCGGGTATCGACCGAACGCACCAGCGGGTGGCGGATCACCGCACGCGTGATGCCGCTAGACCCCATCTCATCGATCGCGGCCGCCAGCTGGGGCAGGCGCTCGACCGGCAGGTCGGTTCGGATCGAGTCGCCGACCGCATCGAGCAGCCCGGGTAGCTCCCAGAACACGCTGCCGCCGTCGGTCGCCGCGTTCTTGAGCGCGACGATGAGCTGCTGCTGACGGCCTGCCCGGGTGAAGTCGCTCTCGCCTGCCGACTTGCGACTGCGGGCGTACGCCAGCGCGTTCACGCCATCGAGGTGGTGCGTGCCGGCCGAGATCGACCAGCCCCGACCATCGGCGCCGAAGCCGTCGTAGTCCGGGTCGTCGATCGGCTTCGCCACCTTGATCTCCACGCCGCCGACAGCATCGACCATATGGATGAAGCCCTCGAACTCCATCGTCGCGTGGTAGTGGATCGGGATGCCCAGCAGCTCCCCGATGGCGCGCTGGAGCGTCGCCAGGCCGCCCTCTGGGAAGTCCTCCGGGTGGTTATCGGCGTACGACAGCAGCGAGTTGAGCTTCGGGCCGAAGTCGTCGCCACCGCCGAGCGGAACGTTCACGAGGTCACGCGGCAGCGAGACCATCGAGGCGGTCTTCCCGACAGGGTCGAACGACACCACCATCATGGTGTCGGTCAGGACGGTCGTCCGGCCGGGGGCGGCGTCGACGCCCAGCACGAGCACGTTGAGACGCTCGCTCTCGGTCGGTCCCGGATCGGCAGCCCCGGCCCCGTCCTCGACATCGACGGCCGGGCTCGGCCGCTGGAAGATCCGCGCGAACGCGTCCCCGAATGCCGTCCCGTAGCGGTAGACCGCCACGTGCGGCAGCACGACCAGGAACGCGATGACCAGGATCCCGATGACGCCGAGGCGCCCGCTCGGACCATGCCGCCGCGTGTCGAGGAACGCCTGCCCGATGGCGATGAGGCGCCACGCGAGGATCAGGACGTTGAGCGTCAGGAGCGCCGACAGCACGGCCGGTGCCACGGCCCACGCGGCGATGCGGGTCGGGGTCTGGCTGGCCCACACCGCTCCGGCCCCCGCCACGATGACGAGTGTCGGGATGAGGAAGAGGGCGGTGAGCCTGCGCCGTCGATTGAACGCCTGACCGAGACCGGGAATGATGGCCGACAGACCGGCGGCGAAGAGCCGGCGGCGGTCGATGGGTCCGGCCGCCGGTGCGGTCCGGATCCGGGTGGCGTGCACGACGGGCGTGGTCCCCCTCTGACGGCTGAGATCGGGCCGAGTCTACCCGACGCTGTAAACGGTACGGACAGGATGACGCCGGGCGGTCGATCAGCCTGCCAGTGACCACCCGGCGTCTTGCCCTACGACGCGCGAGGTCGGGCGGGCGTTACGCTTGGCCCCAGGATGCGCATCGCGGTGACTGGCGGGAGCGGCAAGCTCGGCCGTGCGGTGGTCGATGAGTTGCTGGCCCATGACCACCAGGTCGCCAACCTCGACCGTGTCCCGTCGCCAGACACACGGGCGACATTCACCCGCGTCGACTTCACCGACTTCGGCCAGACAGCCGGGGCGCTGACCCGGGTCGACGACCGCTACGACCACCTCGATGCGGTCGTGCACCTGGCGGCGATCCCTGGGCCGGGCATGGTCCCGGATGCGGCGATCTTCGCGAACAACCTCCTGTCCACCTACAACGTGTTCCAGGCGACGCGGATGGCCGGCATCAAGAACGTCGTCTGGGCATCGAGTGAGACCGTGCTGGGACTGCCGTTCGACGAGCCGCCGCCGTACGTGCCCGTCGACGAGGAGGTGCCGTTACGGCCGGCAACGGCGTATTCCCTGGGAAAGACGCTGGACGAGGAGATGGCACGCCAGTTCTGCCGCTGGGACCCGGCCCTCAAGATGATCGGATTGCGGTTCTCCAACGTGATGGAGGTCGCCGACTACACGGCGTTCCCAGCGTTCGACGGCGACGCGACACTCAGGAAATGGAACCTGTGGTCGTATATCGACGCGCGCGACGGGGCGCAGGCGGTCCGGCTCGCGCTCGAGCTCGAGGCGACCGGCACGGAGATCTTCATCATCGCCAGCCCGGACACCGTCATGCGCCGACCGAACGAGGAGCTGCTCGACGAGGTGTTCCCAGGCGTCACGCGCAAGCGGCCGCTGGAACCCACCGAGACACTGCTCTCGATCGAGAAGGCCCGCCGGGTGCTCGGGTATGCGCCGCGCTACAGCTGGCGCGCCCCGGCGAGGGAGTGAAGTCGCGAAGGCCAAGCGGTAGGTGGCGATGCCGAAGCTCACCCAGCCGAGGGCGAATGAGCGGTTGCGGCGCAGGCGTACGCTGCGTCGGTGTTGACCTCCAAGCAGGTCGAAGCGTTCTTCGCGCTCACGTTCGCCATCTCATGGCTGATCTGGCTCCTCATGGTGGCTGGGTCGATCAGCATCGAGACGACGACGGGCCTCGTCCTCAACGTGATCGCCACGGCCGGCCCGTCTATCGCGGCTCTGATCATGGCCTTCGCCCTTGGACGCGGCGAGCTTCAGCGGCTCCTTGGCGGATTCTCGCTCAGTCGCGTGTCGGCACGCTGGGTGCTGATCGCGCTGCTCCTGCCACTCGGCATGATCGCCGCCGCGATCGCCGTCTCGGTCGGCGCCTTCGGTGCGCCTGGACCGGTCATCACGGCCGCAGCGCTTGGCACGCTTGCGGTCGAGTTCGTGCGCGTCGTGTTCCTGGGTGGGCCACTCGAGGAAGAGCTCGGCTGGCGGGGCTTCGCGCTCCCGCGGCTTCAGGTGCGCCGCTCTGCCTTCAGCGCGAGCGTGCTGCTCGGCTTCATCTGGGGGTTGTGGCACATCCCAATGTACTTCGTGCACGGCACGGGGCAGTACGAAACGGCGGCTGCATCGGGCCCGGTGTTCGCCATCGTCGCGTTCGTTATCTGGACCATTGGTCTATCGATCCTCTTCACCTGGCTGTTCAATCAGACGGGGGGCAGCCTGATCGTGGTCATCCTGTTCCACGCGTCGGTGAACCTCGGCGCGTTCGTCCCGGCTGCTGTGGGCTCGACGGGAGCGGCGTCGTTCCTCTATGCGATCGCGACATGGATCGTCGCTCTGCTCGTGGCAGGCCGGTTCGGGCATGAGCACCTGGCCACACGCTCCCGCGTCAGGGTCGAATTCGGCGGCGTCCATGTCGTGATGCCGTGCAGAGCCGCGAAGAGTCAGCTTTCGACGCGGCCGATGTGCATCATCCGCCGACCCCGCCGTCCCTGACGCAACATCGACAGAGAGGTCAGATCGATCAGCTCCCACGCTAGGACACCGAATGAACAACTGGCGTTGCCGACGTTGCTCGCCTTGTTCCTGGTCCCCGGGGCGCTGGCTACGGCCGCGTACGTGTTGCTCGCCCCGTTGGTCGAGCGCGCCGGATTTCCGCCGATCGCCGCCCTGCTGGTGGCCATCCTGATCGTGCTTGTGCCCTTCGAGCTCGCCATCGTCCTTCGGTCCCGTGGGCACGGCGCCGAGGGGATCGTGTCGGCCATCCCGTACCGCCGAGCGATACCCGCGCGTGACTGGGTCTGGCTCGTGCCGGCCCTGATCGTCGCCGCGTTCGTCGGGTTCGGCCTCTCCATGGCGTTCGAACCGGCCATCATCGACACGTTGTTCGGCTGGCTGCCCGACTGGTTCGTGCGACCGATCGACATCGACCGGATCGGCGACTACAGCCGCGACGCGTGGCTCGTGACGTTGCTGGCCTATCTGGTCCTGAACGGGTTCGTCGGCCCGATCGTCGAGGAGCTGTATTTCCGCGGCTATCTCCTGCCCCGGATGGAGTGGATGGGCCGTTGGGCGCCGCTCGTCAACATCAGTCTCTTCTCGCTCTACCACTTCTGGTCGCCCTGGCAACTGCTCGGCAGGATCCTGGGCTTCGGTCCGACTGTCTACGCGGTGCGCTGGAAGGAGAACGTTTACCTCGGCATGATCGTCCACTGCTCGCTGAACACGCTCGGCGTCCTTCTGGTCATGGGCCTGGTGCTTGGTCGCCTCTAGGTCGCGTGCTCGAACCCGAACCGGTGTGGACGAGCGGTCTCGCGCTCCACCTTGCCACGGTCGGATCGTCCTCACGGCGGTCGTATCGTCGTCGCCGGCTGTCGTGAGCTACCGCGTCCGTCTGACCGGCGACTTCAGCCTGATCTAGGGCGTCCGCGAGGGCCTACGGGGCCAGCGTGGGCAGGGCGAACTCGGTGGCGATCTCATCTCGCAGGTCCAGGAGTCTGCCCAGGGCCGCGGTCTGGTCTCCGCCGGCGCCGACGACGTCCAACAGGGCGAGGAGCTCGACGGCATACCGATCCAATGTGCCACCCTGGGCGACGAGAGCCGTCATGTTGTCCGTGACCCACTGGGACTCGTCGATCGCCCAATTCGCGGTCTGGAGTTCGTCATGCTTGTCGGCGAGCGCCGCCAGCAGATCGAGACGACCGACGATGCGCGTGGCCAGGGACGTACCACCGGCGGAGTCGGGGCGCTCCGTGGCGGCAGGCACGGGCTCGGCTGACGCGGCGGCGGGCGTGACGTCGAACTCGCCGCTCGACGGTCCCATCTGGCTGGGGCTGATGGTGTAGGTCATCCTGTAGTGACCCGGGTCGAGCTCTGGCAGTGTTCCCCAGACGCACGGAGCCGGCTCCGTCACGGTGATCGTCTGGCCCGCATCAACGATTTCGATGCCGTCCTTCTCAAGGACGACTCGGACGGTCCCGCCCGTCGAGAGCGCTGGCTCCATCGTCAGTACGGTATGGATCGGGACCCCTTCAGCGAAACTCGAAGCCGAGGTCCCGACGGTGCACGCGGATCCGTCGGTGCTGAACCCGACCGCCGTAAGGTTCGGCCCGCTTGTGCCGGCGCCACCGCACGCAGCGACAAGAAAGGCGAGTGCGACGAGTCGCTTCACCGCCGGACCTTACACCTGCGATCGACACCGGCTTCGCGATCCATGCGTGGCTCGAGGTCGAGCCGCCGGCGCCCCGGTCGGCCGGGGCAGGTCCAAGCTCCAGCACAACCCAAAACAGGTCGAACCTCGGCGAGACGCCCAGCGTCGTACCTAGCATGGAACCCTTGCCACCCCCACGATGTCTTCCGTGGTCCTGACGGAGACCGTTCGCGACCGTTCCGACGCCACCGACGACGCACTCGTCGCACGGGCCTGTCGCGGCGACGCGGATGCGTTCGGTGCCCTCGTGACGAAGCGGTTGCCCGACATGCTGCGCCTGGCCCGGTCGATCCTGCGCAACGAGGCCGATGCCCGCGATGCGACCCAGGAGGCGTTCGTTTCGGCTTGGATCAGTCTCCCTCGGCTGCGCGACGAGAGCCGGTTCAGCGCCTGGCTAAACACCGTGCTCGCCAATCGCTGCCGTGACCTCCTTCGCCAGCAAGCCCGCGTGCGCGAGATCAGCCTCGAAGGTGCCGTGCTCCAGCAGGCCGATCCCGCTCCGGCGGCGCTGCAGCGCGCCGCCGTTTTGGCCGCCTTCGATCGTCTGCCCGTAGGAGATCGCCAGATCCTCGCGATGCACCACCTCCTGGATCAGCCGCTCGAACAGGTCGCCCACAGGCTTGGCATCCCAGTAGGCACGGCGAAATCACGACTCCACGCCGCACGCAGATCCCTGGAACGGGCTTTGGAGACTCAAGCATGACAAGGCCCAGTCAGAACAGCGTCGCCACCGACCTCGCCGCGGGGCTCCGAGAACGAGCCGCCGACGTGGGCGGCGAGGACGACCTCTACCGGCAGATCATGGCCGTGGCTGCCGCGAGCCCGCAGCGCCGTACGTTCGCTCGGTGGTCAGGGCTGTGGAGGCTCCCGACAATGACGATGCCGACCCGCGCCGCTGCGGTCGTCGTCATCGGCGCCGTTGCAGTCGTCGGCCTGTTCTACGTGAACAGACCCGACCAACCAGCGGTCGCCGTTCCGAGCCCGACGCCGAGCGCGGAGCCAAGCCCCAGCCTTCCTGGCGTCGTGGCTCCGAGCTCGACGCCCAGCGGGCCGTCAGACCCGCCGACTCCATCCGGCGTCACGAGTCCAGCTGGCGTCTGGATCGCCACCGGGACGATGGTTACGCCTCGCGCTGACCACACCGCGGTGCGGCTCCTCGATGGCCGGGTGCTGGTGGTGGGTGGCAACGGCGGTGAGACCGACCCGTCTTCCGCGGAGTTGTACGACCCAGTCACCGGGACCTGGTCCGCCACTGGGAACATGGTCAGGCGCCACGCTGGCTTCCCGGCCACGTTGCTGCGCGACGGCAGAGTGCTCGTGGGGGATGTCGACGACCCGACGTCGGCCAACCCGATCACGGGTGCAGAGTTGTACGACCCGGACAGCGGGACCTGGACCGCCACCGGCAAGGTGGTCCTTGGTGGTCCAGGCACGGCCACGTTGCTGCGTGATGGCAAGGTCCTCGTGATCAGCTATGACGACACCGGCAAGGTGTACGACCCCGACAGTGGGACCTGGACCACCACCGGGAATATGGTCAACCCGCGCCACAGCCATGCGGCCGTCCTGCTGCCCGATGGCAAGGTGCTCGTGGCGGGCGGCCACTACCCAGGCGATTCTCCGACAGACTCGGCCGAGCTGTACGATCCGGACACGGGGACCTGGACCGCGATCGCGAACATGCAAGTCAAGCGCGAGGCCATCGAGGGCTTCCTGCAGCCTGATGGCAAGGTGCTCGTCGTTGGCGGGTCCGCGCGGGGTGACCCGCAGTCCGCTGAGGTGTATGACCCGGCCACCGATACCTGGACTACCACCGGGGGCATCTCCAGGCCGGGCATTCTCGTCAACGCGTCGGCCACGCTGCTGTCGGATGGCAGGGTGCTGGTGCGCTCGCGCGACGATGGGGTTGACGCCGATCTGTACGACCCGGGCACGGGGTCCTGGACCGCCGCCGCTCCCATGCTCCGGTCGCACGGATCTCCGGCCATCCCGCTACTCGATGGCACCGTCCTCGTGGCAGGTGGCCATGACTGTTTAGACGGTGTCTGTGTTGCAACGGGCTCGGCGGAGGTGTACGTCCCTGCCGGCATATCGGCGCCGCCCTTGCCAGCCTTCCCAACCCCGCCTCCGCCGGTCATCCCGACCCCGACACCGAGCCCGACCCCGTTCCCGCCCGAGGCCGGTCCCGTCCCGCCGGACGCGCGGCCCTGGACGGTCACGGTCGTGAACAAGAGTTCCAGACCGGCGACGCTGTTCGTGGCCGAGGAGGACGCCAGAGGCCTGATGGGGCGCCTGGTCGGGTCGGTGACCCCGAACGTCGTGCCACCCGGCGCCACTATGAAGGTCACCTTCCTTCTTCCCGCGACGGGATCCAACCGGGTGTGGATCTTCGCGAACCCCGGACCGAACACGGGACCGTTGTTCCTATCGACCGAGGTATCCCTCGTGGGCGAGATCCGCATCAACGCGGACGGGCAAGTCGGCTACTTGGGCCCGTAGGCAATTCAGGGTCTGGCCTCGACCCGTTATCCTGCAGTATCTGGGCACGAAGCGACGGGGAGTGGCGTAGTTGGCAACGCACGTGCTTTGGGAGCACGAGATCGTGGGTTCGAGTCCCACCTCCCCGACCACCCAGCCCTCTAATCCGCGTCGATCGCCGCGGCCAGTCGATAGACCTTCGCGCGCGTGAACGCCAGGTCCTCGACGTCGCTCGTCGTCCGGACGTCGTATGCGGCCAGTTCGACCAGTGCATCGGACGGTAGGTAGACGCGACCCGGGTCGCCCACGAGGACGTCGATCCCGTGCCGATCCGCCTCCCGGAGCCATGGCATGACACGGGCCGCGAGGCCCGCCTCGTACCAGCAGTCCCCGGCGAGTAGGACATCTACGTCGGGCGGCGGCTCGGCCAACGCGTCCCGCCGCGTCACCTCGATGTGACAGCCATTCGCCCTCGCGTTGAGCGCGATGGCCGCCGCCGCGAACGCATCCATATCGACGGCTTCGACCCTCGCCGCGCCGGCGCGCGCCGCCGCGATCGCGCACAGACCGGAGCCCGACGCGAGGTCGTACACCCGCCGATCCGCCACGATCGCGGGATGCTCGGCCAGATGCCGCGCGATGGCAAGCCCGCCACCCCACGCCGCCGCCCAGTAGGGCAGGGCAGCCTCGGGATCGCCGGTCTCGACCTGGAGGGCTCGCCACACCGGCAGCAGGTCGTCGGCCAGATGGAGCCGGATGCCATCGAGGCTGGGTACCGCACGTAGTCGGGTGTGACGCAGGACGAAGGCGCGAGGCGAGGCGGCCATCGCGGCACTCTAGCCGCGTTCTCCCGTCTCCCTCAGACGAGTGCCGTGCCGATCGCGACGATCGCGAAGGCTCCGATCACCAGACCCGAGACGACGTTGACGCGTCGCAGCCCGGTGGTGGTCAGACGCGACCGGACGGCCCCGACGACCGTCACGAGCACGACCCACCACGCCGCCGACCCCGCGAACACGCCGAGCGTCAGGAGCGTCGCCCCGGCGGCGTCGCCGCCCGTCACGCCGAGCCCGACGAACAGCGCCGCGAACGACAGGATCGTCATGGGGTTCGTGAGCGTGAGCCCGAGCGTGCTCAGGTAGGCGCCCGGCAGGCCACGCCGCGAGTCGCGATCGCCGGTCCTGGCCGCCTCGCCCGGCACTGCGCGAAACGTCCGCCAGGCAAGCCACAGGAGGAACGCGCCGCCGACGATCCCGAGCGCACGACGCCAGTCGACGAGCAGATCGGTCACTGCGGTCAGCCCGAATGCGGCGATCGCGCCATACGTCGCGTCCGCCGTCGCGACGCCCATGCCCGAGACCAGCCCGATCACGCGACCCTCGGCGAGCGTGCGCCGGATGCAGAGCAGGCTGATCGGCCCGACCGCGGCTGCGATCGTGAAGCCGAGGACGAGGCCTCGCAGGAAGAGAGTCGGTTCCATCGTGTGATTCCCTCGCAAACATGAAAACACCCTCGGCGTTCGTGCCGAGGGTGTCCTCTCAGATCCGTGGTCGGCGCCCTCACGGGCGCAGCGCATCAGGTCGAGCGGGCCCTCGCGGGCTGCTGCTGCGACAGCGCGGCGGCGGAGTCGACGACGTGATGCATCGCGCGCAGGGTGCGGCAAGGCCCGTTCCGTGTCAACGTCGCGGACTCCACATCCCACGCGAACCCTTCGAAATCGAAGGATCCCGCAGAGGCGCGCGCCTGGATCCGCGTTGGATCCTTCGAAATCGAAGGATCGTTGAGCGATCGGGAGGGGGCCCGCGGCGTCCGACCGCTATCATCGACCGATGGATAGCCCGCGCCGCGGCCTTCGGGCCCGCGGATCCCGTCCCGGCCAGACCGGCGACAGCGCCGGAGCTGCGACGCTCCTGGACGACGTCGACAACGATCGGTTCCCGGACGTCGCCACGCGCCGCGCCATCGATGGGGGCAAGGCCAGCCAGCGCTTCCGTGACCTCCTGGCTGAAGGTGGGCCGATCCTCGCCGACGGTGCGATGGGCACGATGCTGTTCGCCAACGGCCTCCAGTTCGGCGATCCCCCAGAGGTCTGGAACCTGACCCAGCCCGACGTCATCCGCCGCATCCAGCGTGGCTACCTCGACGCCGGGTCGCGGATCATCATGACCAACACGTTCGGTGGCAACCGCCTCCGGCTCGGACTCCACGGTCTGAGCGAACGGGTCGATGAGCTCAACCGCACCGCAGCGATCCTCGCCCGTGCCGAGGTCAACGCTGCCGGTGGCACCGCGCTCGTCGCCGGCGACATCGGCCCGAGTGGCGAGATCGTGCAGCCGCTCGGGACCCTCGACTACGAGATCGCGGTCGACGTCTTCCGCGAGCAGGCGGCGTCGCTGGTCGCCGGGGGCGTCGATCTGATCTGGATCGAGACGATGTCCGATCTCAACGAGATCAAGGCAGCCATCGAGGGCGTCCGCCGCGCCGCGCCCGGGATCGCGCTGGTCACCACGATGACGTTCGACACGCGTGGTCACACGATGATGGGTGTGTCGCCGGAGCAGGCGATCGAGGCCCTCATCGCGTGGGGCGCCGACGCCGTCGGTGGCAACTGCGGCAACGGCCCGGACGAGCTGCTGCCGGTCATCGAACGGATGCACGCCGCCAACCCCGACGCGATCCTGGTCGCCAAGTCGAACGCCGGCATGCCCGAGCTCGTCGACATGCGTGCCGTGTACCGCGCCGACCCGCCGACGATGGCCGCGTACGGACTCCAGATGCACCAGGCCGGCGCGCGCATCGTCGGGGCATGCTGCGGCAGCTCGCCGGATCACCTGCGCGCGATGCACGACGCGCTGATGCCCGCCGCCGCTCACTAGCCGAGCAACGTGGGCCAGCGGCTGCTCAAGGTCGGCGTCCAGCTGCCCGAGGTCGAGCGCGAGGCGCCCTGGCCGGAGCTGCTCGACATGATCCGGGCCATCGAGGATCTCGGGTACGACTCGATCTGGCTCGGCGAGCACCTGCTCTACCGCTGGCCCGATCGCCCGCCACGCGGACCGTGGGAAGCCTGGTCGATGCTCGCGGCGATCGCGGCCGTGACGAACCGGGTCGAGTTCGGGCCGCTCGTCGCCTGCACCGCCTTCCACAACCCGGCCGTCCTGGCCAAGCAGGCCAGCACGATCGACGAGATCAGCGGCGGCCGGCTGATCCTTGGCCTGGGCGCCGGCTGGAACGAGACGGAGTTCCGGGCATTCGGCATCCCGTTCGATCACCGCGTCGACCGCTTCGAGGAGGCGTTCACGATCATCCGCACGCTGCTCCAGGACGGCGCGATCGACTTCGACGGTCGCTTCTACCAGGCCCGCGACTGCGAGCTGCTGCCACGCGGTCCGCGGCCGACCGGTCCGCCGCTGATGATCGGGTCCAACGGCCCGCGGATGCTGCGCATCGCGACCCCCCATGTGCAGGCCTGGAACACGTGGTTCGCCGACATCGGCAACTCCCCGTCCGGTGTCGCCGCGCTCCGCGACGTCGTGGACGCAGCGTGTCATGACGTGGGCCGCGACCCAGCCGAGATCGACCGAACCGTGGCGGTCCTCGTCAAGCTCCCCGGCGGCACGGGTCGGATCCAGGGCAGTTACGCGGAGGACGCGCCCAAGCCGCTCGAAGGACCGCCGGATCTGATGGCCGAGACCCTCCGTGCGTACGCACGCGAGGGCGTCTCGCACGTCCAGCTCGTGATCGACCCGATCACGCGCGACGCGATCGAGGCGTTCGAGCCGGTTCTGGCCCTTCTCGACGCCTGAAACCCGCCGACGGGCGGCCGATCCGCGGTACTAACGTAGGGTCGACGCTCGAGCGACACGCTCCGTACGATCTGCCGGCCATGGCTAGATCGCAAACGAGGGGGGCGCGGTCGGCCGCTGCGCTCGTCGTCGCGGCCCTGCTCCTCGCCGCGTGCGGGGGCGCCCAACCGAGCGCCGCGCCCACCGCCGCACCGACGCCACTCGTCACGCCGAATCCGCACCTGCCCAGCCCAGCCACCGCCCAGCAGGTCTTCGGCGGCTTGAGCAAAGCCGGTATCCGCATCACGGCCAACACGGCCTCGCTCGGCGCCGAGGGCAGTGGTGTCGTCACCAAGATCTACGCGACCTATCTCGGCTGGCCGCTCGATGTGACCCAGTACAGCTCGACGACTGCGCTCACGAAGCTGACGGAGTGGCCCGCTGGCGAACCACCGGGCAAGGGCGAGCCCCCGGTCGCGCTGGCCGGCATGAACATCCTCATCACCTGGGGTCCGACCGTATCGGGTGCCAAGCCCGGCAAGCCGGACAGCCGCCAGTCGGACGGTCTCCGCGATCTCGTGTCCGCCCTCGATCCCCTGCTCTCGCCGCTTCGGGCACGAGCCAACGTTCCCGTCGCCATCTCCGGCCAGGTCGCGACGGCTCCGAGTCCGGAGGCGTCTGCCCCAGCCCAGTGACCGCCACGCGGGAATGCGTGGTCACGAACTGGCCTGCAGGCCGTACCCTGTCCGTATGACGGACGCCGTCCGGCCGCGACCTCGCGCGTTGCCCAACCGCTCGGGCGAGGAGGTTTCGGACCTCGACAAGCGCATCATCGAGCACCTGCAGACCGATGGCCGTCGACCCTTCACGCAGATCGCCGCAGAGCTCGGCGTGAGCGAGGCCGCGGTGCGTGCCCGCACCAACCGTCTGATCGAGCGGGGCATCCTTCAGATCGTCGGCGTGACCGACCCGCTCAAGCTGGGTTTCCAGCAGATGGCGATGATCGGCATCCGTTGCGAGAGCGACAAGCTGGTTTCCGTGGCCGAACAGGTCGCCGATATGAGCGAGGTCGACTACGTCGTCATCACCGCCGGCACCTACGACCTGCTGATCGAGACGGTGTGCGAAGACAACGAGGCGCTGTTGCGATTCCTCACCGAGAAGCTGCGCGCCATCGACGGCGTCCGCGAGACCGAGACATTCGTGTACCTCCGGATGGTCAAGCAGACCTACCAGTGGGGGACCCGCTAGCGCCCGTGGCATGAACGCAACGGACGTTCCCCGGCGCCCGGGTGCACCGGGCGATTCGGCCATGACCTGGGGCTAAGATGGCTGCGTGTCGCTGGAGCCGATCCTCGCCCTGATCGTCGTCGCCGTTCTCGCCAACCTCGCGGTCATGGCGGCCCTGGTCGCCTCTCCGGCGATCGGGCTCGGTCGGACCAACGCGACACCTGAGGATCGCCAGGACCCACGCGCCGAGCGCGCGATGGCGGCCGCCGCAGTGGTCGGGCACGCGGACGACGAGCGCATGGAGGATGGCGTCCCGACCCGCGCCTACGACCGCGTCGTGCGCATCGCGTCGTGGGTGTTCCTCCTCGCCGCGACCACCATCGTCGGCGTCACCGGTCTGTGGCCGCAGAGCCAGACGGCCATCTTCATCCTGCTCGCGCTGGCCGGCGTGTTCGTGCTGGTCATCCACGATCTCCTCCCGGCGACCGCGCTCGGTCCGGCCAAGTTCGTCGTCGAAGGCTCCGTGGCGATCACGGTGGCGACCATGCTGGTGGCGCTGACAGGCGGTGCGGCCAGTCCGTTCTTCTTCGTCTACCCGTTGATCGTGGGCGGCGCGGCCCTCGTGGTGACCCCGGGCATCACGCTCGGGCTGGCGCTGACGGCGGCGCTCGGGTACCTGCTCGCGGTGCTCCTCGGGACCGGGGAGCCGGGGCTGGCGAACCCGTTCACGACCGCCACGGTCGGCATCAACCTGACCGCTCTGATCCTGCTCGCCTACATCGCGATGGTCATCGCCCGCGAGCAACGCAGCTCGCGCGAGGCGGCGATCCGCCTGTCCACCATCGACCCGCTCACGACGCTCTACAACCGCGGCTTCTTCTTCGCCGCGCTCGAGCGCGAGATCGCCCGCAGCGCGCGGTCGGGCCGCGGGTTCTGTCTGCTGATGATGGACCTCGACGAACTGAAGGCCATCAACGACCGTCTGGGGCACTTCCACGGCGACCGGGTCCTGCACGCCGTCGGACAGGTCGTGAGCGACGGCGTGCGCCGCATCGACACGGCTGCTCGCTACGGTGGCGACGAGTTCGTGGTGCTCCTGCCCGAGACTGATCCGACCGGCGCGTTCGTCCTCGCCGAGAAGATCCGGATCGGCGTCATCGACCTCGACCTCGAGCTGCCTGAGGACGCAGCGCGCCCGTCGATGTCGGTCGGCGTGGTGTCCTACCCGGACGACGGCCAGACGGCGGACGAGCTGATGATCAGCGCCGACCGAGCGATGTACACGAGCAAGCGCGCGGGCAAGAACCGCGTGACCGGCGTCAACATGCCGAACCCGACGGAGAACCGGAAGGGCGCGACCTCCAAGGCCTGATCGGGGGCGTCGACCGCCTCAGCCGGCTCGAGACCAGCGCCACGTCATCGTCGCCGTCAGCGGTCGACCAGGGGCGATCGCCGGAGGAGCGATGCCTTGCGCATGGGCGAGGTTGACGGCGTCAGGTGGGGCCGTCTGCGGCTCCACGCAGACCGCATCGTCGCGCTCGTCGAACACAACCCACACACCCGCAGTGGAGTCGATCTCGAGGTCGAGGAGCCCCGGCCAGCGAAGCCCCGGGGCGGCGCGCATCCCGAGGAACGCGTCATCCCACGGCCGCGGCGTGGGGGCGACGCGGGCGCCCGTCGGAAGCCCGTCCAGGCCGCGCTCGAACATCGACGCAGGCTCCACCGCAAGCTCGACGGCCCGACCCTCGATCGTCCGCCGGAACCACGGGTGCCAGCCGATCCAGGCCGGCATCGGCTCCTCGGCGTCGAGCGTCAGCGTCGCCACGAGGCCGCCCGGCAGGAGGACAAGCTCGTGCCTGACGCGTCCGGCGAACGGCCAGCCGGCACCCAGGTCGATCTCCAGCGTCAGCCGGTCCGCGCCGTGCGAGACGACGTCCCACGCCCGATCGAACACCGTGCCGTGGATGGCGTGCGGGGGCAGGTTCCGCGCGAGCTGGTAGTCCCGCCCGTCCACGCTGAGCCGGCCCTCGCGGATCCGCCCGGCGAACGGCGCCATCGGGTAGCAGCCCCACCAGATCGGCCCGGCGCCATGCGTCAGCAGCAGCTCGTGGCCATCGACGACCAACGACGCGAAGCGGCCACCGGCCGCTACGTCGACCGTCAGCTCGGCGTCGGTCGTGCCCAGGACGACGCGCTGATCGCCGGTGGTCACCCGGCCATCGTCATGACCCGATCCGCTCGCAGGAGGAACGGTGGCAGGTAGGCCGGGATGTTGGAGAACGGCAGGACGTCCGGGTGCAGGTCGATCCCGAGCGCCTCGCGCATGAAGCGGCGTCGCGCCTGGATGCGCGTCCAGGCGTCCGGGTGGCGCTCTGCGAGGGCCATTCGCAGCGACTCGTCGGCGAGCGCGATGCCGTCCTCGATGTTGGTCGTGAAGTACGGCGTGCCGGTCGCCGGGATGATGTCGACCTGGAACGCCATGCCCGATCTAAGCTCGGTCGTCGAGCCCGGGCCGATCGGCGAGTTCACCCACTCGTCGAGCCCGATCTGGTGGCCCGGGTTGAGGAAGATGCCGAAGAACGGGTCGCCGAGATGGCGCTCGATGACGTCGTGGAGCGTGCCGCCTGTCGCCCCGATCCGCAGCGCTTCGTACCACTCGGCGACCGCGGCAAAGTACGGCCCGACGAGCCGATCCACGTAGTCGCGGATCCCTTCCGGGAGCTCCGCGGCGTCCTCCACCACGAACCCGGCCCGGCAGTTGAGTGCGCCCCAGATGCCGAACGCGACCGTGAATGGATCGCCGCGCTCGATCGCGCGATCGCCCGGGCTCAGCAGCCCGAACCTGGCGCGCGGGCCGGCGGTGAGCATGAGGTGGCACGACAGCGGCGTACCGTCCCAGCCGAGCAGTGCGACGGCGTCGCGCTCGCGCATGCCCGGGTGCAGGCCCGTCAGCAGGTGGTGGACACCGCTCGAGGTCGTGCAGGCCGCGGCCTCCATGACGGCGAGGTGCTCGACCTCGTTGATCACGCGGAGACCGTCGGCCGGGTCGATGAGCAGGTCGACGGCGTTCTCGACGGTCCCGCCCGGCACGGTGAGCCGGCGCAGCTCGTCGGCCAGGAAGGATGGGACGTCGAGCAGCGATCGATCAGCAAAGGCCTTCCAGCCGATGACGCCCACGCTCGATCCGCTCGTCACCCCCTCGTCGCCGAGGATCTCGGCCAGCGTCCGGGACCGATCGCGCGGCTGGCTCGGCAGACTCAGTTCCTGGAAGAGGTGGGGGCGCAACGGCAACGGAGCGGCTCCCGCCACCCCGTAGCACTCATTGCCGACGAGGATCGCGGGGTCGCCGTTCGCGCCGAGCACGAGGATCGCCTCCTCGAACCGCGGGTCGAACCCGGTCAGGTACGCGAGATTTGCGCTGTGCTCGCGATCCGCGTAGACGACCACGCGGTCGTAGCGGCGCTCCTCCATCCGCCCGCGCAACCGCTCGACTCGGGCGGCGAAGAGGGAGGGCGGGACCTCGGGCATCGACACCGGTCGCCCGAAGTCCGGCAGGTCGATCTCGGTCAGCTGGGCGCGTCGACGGATGGTCATCGGGCTACGAGGGCGGCAGCGGTTCGACGGTGGTCGCGCCGCGCCGGATGCGGACCATGCGATCTGCTTCGGCGGGCAGCCACGGGCCGATCTCACCGTCCGGCCAGGTCACCCGGACCTCCGTGTGCTCGAGGCCGCCGAGCCCGAAATGGAGGGGCACCAGCTGGCCACTGGCATGGCCGCCGCCGACGGTCACCTCGCGCTCGAGCTCGCGTGCCGCCACTTTGACCGAGATCCATGCGCCGATCGCGTCGTGGTTGGGCATGTCCTGCTCGAGGTCGACTCCGATCCAGTGGCCCATCGGTCGCGGATCGTCGGCGTCGCCCGATCCCACGTTCCGCCAGACCTCGACGTTCTTCCGGCGCAGGACCTGCACCAAATCGAGCATGCCGTCGAGATTGAGGTCGACCACGGCGGCGCCCCGAGCTCGATCGTACCCCACGATCCCGGCCGCCACGGCTCCCTCGACGAACGTCCCGTCCGGTTGACCGATCAGCAGGTTGCTGGGGTCCTTCTTCGCGTATTCGGTCTGCGACTCGACGTTCCCCTTGCTGACGAACAGGTCGGTCAATGCGTCGTTGTTGACATCCTCGAAGGCCGGATGCCAGGCGGTCGAGGCCAGCGGATCGCCGCCGATGTACGGCCGGTGGGCGATCGCCCCCCGACGCAGCGCGATGTCCATGTAGCTGGGCGTGGCCGCCCCGGCGGCGAGCGTCTGGAGCTTGTTGTCGCCCTGGCTCGTGAGATACACCTCGGGATACCGATCGCCGGTCACATCCTGGCTCGCGATGCCCATGCCCCAGATGCGTACCGTCTGCCAGCCGTCATCACGACCGTACAGGCGAGGTGGACGGTCCGGCTCGATCCGCCATAGCTGCTCCTCTCCCTTGTCGTGGTAGTAGTGGCGGTCGTTGGACACGCGAAGGTCTCGCCGACCGGAGCGGTCCCAGTCGCTGAACAGCATCGAGAGCGTGCACCAGCTCGGGGCCAGCGGGATCGGTTCCCCGTATGTCCTGCCGCTCGGAGCGGGGCGTACCAACCAGTCGTCGGCGCATTCGCCGGTCCAGTCATCGCCCGGTTCCAGGACGAGGTAGTCGCCGAAGGCGAGCGTGGGCAACGCCGCGGACGGCGCTTCCCAGGTCGCGCTGAACCCTACCGTCCAGTCGTCCCCGCCGTCGAACCGGAGCGCCTCGTTCGCGCGCTCGAACCGGCACGCGCCGAGGCCGCGGAGGAGGACATCCTCGCCGAACCGGAGTACGGCAAGGTCGACGAACCGGTCGCCATCGATATCGAGCGGATATGCGCCGGTGACCGAAACGAGATCGGTCGCCGGGTCCGCCATCCGCTCGAAGCGGAGCGCACCACCGATGTCGCTGCGGTTCCGGTACAGACCCGCGGGTCGCTCACCGCCCGCGAAGTACAGATCGGTCATCCCATCGCACGTCGCAGTCGAAGGCCGCCACGCCCCCGCCGACGAAGTGCCTGAACTCGCCGTCATAGGCCTGCTCGATGCCGGCCGGCACGGCCTCCTCGACGAACCGCGGGGGGTCCATGGCGACCGTGTCCGTCGGACCATCGAGGCTCGCAGGGGCGACGCCCCGATACGCGGCGGCCACACCGACCAGTGCGACCAGCACGGCAACAAGGCCGATCAGGCGGCCACGACGGACGCGTCGGACGAAGGTGGACATCGACGGTCCTGGTTTCTCCTCACCACTCCAGACCGACCCGAGCTATTAGAGCACAGGGATCACAAACCCCCTTGACCCCGATGACGACGCTCCTCATCCTCGGGCTCCGACGCGTGGATGATGCGAGGGGTGCTTGCGATGACGAAGGGACCGGGGCGCAGGTCGTTGGCGTGGCTGGCCGGGTTTGTCGTCGCTGGCAGCCTGCTTGCAGCCTGCGGCGAGAGTAGGCCACCGTTCCAGGCCGAGGCCTGCACCCGCGCTGACCTGGGGGGCCGATCGGTCGCCCGCGTCTGGGACGATCAGACGCTCGACCTGATCCGCCAGGTCGTCCCCGCGCCGACGGTCCACGCCCGGAACCTCTTCCACGTCTCGGCGGCGATGTGGGACGCCTGGGCGGCCTACGACCAGACCGCCGACGGTTATCTGGTCACCGAGAAACTGAGGGGTGAGCACCCCGCCGCGGACCGCGAGGTCGCGATGAGCTACGCGGCATACAGGATCCTGCTCTGGCGCTTCGGTACGGTGTCCGACCTGCCGGCTGCGGCGGAGCGGCTCGGCGCCACGATGGCGTCGCTCTGCTACCGAACCGACTACACCTCGATCGACGGCGACAACCCGGCCCAACTCGGGAACCGCATCGCGGCCGCCGTCTTGGCGCACGGCCGCACTGACGGGGCCCTCGAGGACGAGCGCTACAAGGACCCGACCTACACGCCGGAGAACGATCCGCTCGAGGTCGCCAAACCCGGCACCGTCATGAAGGACCCGAACAAGTGGCAGCCGCTCGCGCTCGACCAGCAGATCTCGCAGAACGGGCTGCCCATCCCGGGCCAGGTGCAGTCGTTCATCGGGCCGCATTGGGGTCACGTGACGTCCTTCGCACTGCCACCGTCGGACCGAGGGACGCCGATCGACCCCGGGCCACCGCCGCTGCTCGGCGACTCGGCGACTGATCAGGCGTTCAAGGAGGAAGCGGTCGAGATCATCCGCCGCAGCAACCTGCTCGACGCGACGAACGGCGTGACGATCGACATCGGACCGGGCGCGTTCGGCGACAACACGCTCGGGACGAACGACGGCAACGGACACGACGTCAACCCGGCCACCGGGCAGCCGTACGAGTCGAACATCAACCTGCAGGCAGACTTCGCCCGGGCCCTCGCGGAGTACTGGGCCGACGGCCCCAAGTCGGAGACGCCGCCCGGCCACTGGAACCTCATCGCCAACCAGGTCTCGGACACGCCCGGTTTCGAGTTCCGTGTCGGTGGCCAGGGCGAGCCGGTCGATCGGCTCGAGTGGGACGTCAAGCTGTACTTCGCCCTCAACGGAGCGGTCCACGACGCCGCCATCGCGACCTGGGGGGCGAAGAGCTTCTACGACTCGTCGCGCCCGATCTCGCAGATCCGCTACATGGGTGGCAAGGGCCAGTCGAGCGCCCCGGACGGGCCTTCGTACGATCCGCTGGGGCTCCCGCTCGTGCCCGGCCTCATCGAGGTCGTGACCTCGGTCTCGAGCGCCCCGGGCGAGCGCCATGCGGGCCTCCCGATCGGCGCGATCGCCATCAACGCCTGGCGCGGCTTCCCGAAGGATCCCAAGACGCAGACCAGCGGCGTCGGCTGGATCCGCGCCGTCGACTGGGTCCCCTACCAGCGCAGCACGTTCGTGACGCCCGCCTTCGCCGGCTATCCGTCAGGTCACAGCACGTTCAGCCGGGCCGCGGCCGAGGTCATGACCGCCTTCACCGGCGATCCGTACTTCCCGGGCGGCCTCGCGACCTTCACCGTTCCAAAGGGCGAGTTGCTCCACGAGGAGGGGCCGACCAAGGACACGACGATCCAGTGGGCGACGTACTTCGACGCGGCCGATCAGGCTGGCATCTCGCGCTTGTTCATGGGCATTCACGTGCCCAGCGACGACGTCGAAGGGCGCAGGATCGGTGCGACGTGCGGCAAGGACGCGATGGCCCTAGCGCTGCGTTACTACGACGGGACCGCCGTGCCCTGATCCGCGGCGGCGAAGATCGCCTCGATCACCCGCAGGTTGGCGACCGCGTCCTCGGGCGGGACCGGCGTCGGGCCGCCGTCGAGCACGGCCGTCGCGAATCGCTCGAACTCGACCCCGTAGGGGTCGGCAGTGGGAAACTCGACGACCTCCGTCGCCGGTGCCACCGGTGGGTCGCCGCCCGCCGTGAGTCGGACACGGGTCGGGCGATCGGGCGGGATGTTGAAGGGGATCTCGATCGAGATCCGGCCCGTCGTGCCGTAGATGTCGACCCGCTGGTCGGTTTCTGTCCGGGTCGAGCAAGTGAACGTGGCGATCCCGCCCTCGAAGTCGAGGATGCCGCTCGTGAGGATGTCGACGCCGGTCGATGCGTCGCGCCGCAACGACGCCGCCACCCGCCAGGGCTCGCCGCTGAACAGCATCCGTGACAGGTTGACCGAGTAGCAGCCGATATCGAACAGCGCACCGCCGCCGTACTCGAGGACGTTCCGGATGTTCGCCGCGTCGTCGTTGAAGTACGAGAACCAGCTCTGGACCGCGGTGAGCGTGCCGATCCGACCTGCCGCCACGAAGTCGAGCGCTGCCACCCAGGTGGGATGGTGGCGGTACATGAATGCCTCCATCAGGTGGAGGCCGGTCTCGCGCGCCACATCGACCATCCGCTGGGCATCGTCGGCGGTCATCGCGAGCGGCTTCTCGCACAGGACGTGCTTGCCTTTCCGCAGCGCGGCGATGGTCCACTCGGCATGGAGGTGGTTGGGGAGCGGGATGTAGACGGCGTCGACGTTCGGATCGGTCAGCAGCGACTCGTACGAGCCGTGGGCCGTCGGGATGGCCAGGCGCTCCGCCGCTGCACGAGCCGAGTCCCGGTCACGCGAGGCGATCGCCACCACCTCGCAGCGCGCCGCCGTGCGGATCCCGGGGATCACCTTGCGGACCGCGATGTCCGCTGTGGACAGGATCCCCCAACGAAGAGCGCTGGACATCGTCCCTCCTCGTGCGAACCGTATTGACATGGCCGCGTCGATGCACGAGTCTCGCACAGGACATTTGAGAAAGAGGAACACAAACCTGTGTTCATGGGTCGCGACGAGCTCGGACATCGCAGCGAGACCGTACGTCGGGCGAATCTGAGCGCGATCGTCAGGGAGCTCCACGCGAGCGGTCCGCTGTCGCGCTCCGACCTCGTCGCCCACACTGGGTTGACGCGTAGCGCCATCCGTGGGCTCATCGGTGAACTGGTCGCCGGTCGCCTCGCGTTCGAGGGCCCGGCGACCCTCGACGGCACACCCGGACGACCGTCGCCAGTCGTCCGCGCCGATCCCCACGGTGCGGTCGTGCTCGCACTCGAGATCGCCGTCGACTCGCTCGCCGCCGCGACGGTCGGGTTGGGCGGACAGGTCTTCGACCTCGTCCGCGTCGACCTCCCGCGCGGTCGCTCGAGTGTCGAAGACATCGCGACGGCGCTCGCCGAGATCGCCGCGTCGTTGCGCGAGCGATTGCCGTCGGAGGAGGCGATCGTCGGGGTGGGTGTCGCCGTGGTCGGGGTCGTGCGGCGCAGCGACGGCATGGTGTCGGTCGCCCCCAACCTCGGCTGGCGCGACGAGCCGCTCGGTGCCGTGCTCGCAGATGCGCTGAGCATCCAGGTGCCGATCGCCCTGGCCAACGACGCCGACCTGGCGGCCCTTGCCGAGCATCGCCGTGGAGCGGCCCGGGACATCGACGACGTCGTCGTCGTGTGGGGTTCGGTCGGTGTCGGCGGCGGGCTGATCGTCGACGGCCGACCGCTGATCGGCGTAGCCGGCTACGGCGGTGAGGTCGGACACCTGCCGGTCAACCCCGAAGGCCTGCCATGCCGCTGCGGTTCGCTCGGCTGCTGGGAGACCGAGGTCGGCACGAGCGCCCTGTTGCGCCGGGCGGACCGATCCCCGGAAGGCGGTCGCGAGGCGTTCGAGACGATCCTGGCCGAGGCGGAGGCGGGCGACCCCGTCGCGCTCGACGCGTTCGCGGTCAACGGCCGCTGGCTCGGTATCGGGCTTGCCGGGATCATCAACATCCTCAACCCGAGTCTCGTCGTGCTCGGCGGTCGGCTGACCGCCAGCTACCCGTTCGTCCGGTCGACCCTGGAGGCCGAGCTCGATCGACGCGTTCTGCGCGCGTCGCGTCGTCTCGTGCGGGTCGTCCCGACGTCCCTCGGTAACGACGCTCCGCTCCTGGGGGCAGCGGAGCTCGCGTTCGGACCATTGCTCGCCGATCCCGCGGCCTGGCTGCGCACCCGCCAGCCGGTCGCCGTGCTGGCCAGCGCCTGAAAGGAGCGTGCCGTTGGAGGGTCGGTCGAAACGGGGGAGCGGAGTAGTAGCCTAGTTTGTGACAGTCGGAGGAGGAGGCAACGATGTCGATTCGCCGAACGGCGGCATTCATCTCCATCGTCGCGATCGTGTTCGTGGCGTGTACCAGTCCAGGCCCGAGCGCAGCGCCGAGCGTAGCCGCGCCGAGCGCGGCGGCCTCGGGCTCACCCGCGGCGAGCCCCGCCGACGACGAGTTCATCGTCGGCGTCTCATGGAACAACTATGACCAACCGCGATGGGCGTGCTGCGACGCCCCGGGCATCCGGGAAGTCGTCACGGCGGCCGGTGGCAAGGTCATCGAGACCGTCGCCGCCAACTCGACCGAGATCCAACTGTCCAATATCGACGGGCTCATCGCCCAGGGCATGGACGTGCTGATCCTGCTCGCCAAGGACCCCGAGGCGATGCAGGCCAAGATCGCCGAGGTCAAGGCCCTCGGTATCCCGATCATCGGATATGACCGCCTCGTCGAGGATCCCGAGGTCTTCTACCTGACGTTCGACAACCAGGGCGTCGGCCGGATCATGGCCGAGGAGATCACGAAGGTCGTCACCGAAGGCAAGTTCGCGATCGTGAAGGGCCACTCGGCAGATCCCAACGCCGACTTCCTGCGCGCCGGCATGGAGCCGGTCTTGTCCGGGTTCCCGGGGATCACGATCCCGGACGGGTGCGAGGACTACAACGACAACTGGAACACCGAGAACGCTCGGAACATGATGACCGCCTGCCTGGCGGCCACGGACAACGACATCCAGGGCGTGATCTCGGAGAATGACAGCATGGCGACCGGCGTCGTCACCGCGCTCGGGGAGGTCGGCCTCGCCGGGACCATCCCGGTCACCGGCCAGGACGGTGACTTCCCGGCGCTCAACCGCGTCGCCCTCGGCACCCAGCTGGTTTCGGTCTGGAAGGACTCGGGGCAGCTCGGCAAGGTCGCTGGGGCGATCGCCATCCAGCTCCACGAGGGCAAGACGTTCGATCAGATCGTGGCGCCCGACGACATCGCTGACTATGCCAAGCCGCCGGCTGGCAACAACGCCGTCGAGTTCACGACACCGGGCAACAACAAGGTCTGGTCGATCACCCTCAACCCCAACCCCGTGCTTCGCGCGAATCTCAACGAGCCGATCGACTCGGGCTGGGTCGCCAAGGACGTGGTCTGCGCTGGTGTCACCGACACCGCGGCAGTCCCGGCCTGCGCCTGATCGAGACGTCACCATCGTCGCGCCCTGCGCCCGCGGACCCCGCGGCGCAGGGCGCTTCGCTACATCGAGATCCCAGGTGAGCTCGTGACGAATGCCGCGGACACCCTCGTCGCCGAACCGACCGCGGACTCGGCCCCGCCGCGTGGCTGGCGTGCCCTCGAGATCGATCTCCGCCTGTTCGGGATGGTGATCGCCCTCGTCGCGATCATCCTCGGATTTGGGGTCCTGACCGGAGGGCGATTCCTCACCCCGGTCAACCTCATCAACCTGACCGTCCAGGCGGTGTCCGTGGCGATCATCGCCACCGGCATGACCCTGGTCATCGTGTCGCGCAATATCGACCTCTCGGTCGGCTCGATCGTCGGCGTCGTCGGCATGACCCTGGCGCTGATGATGACGCAGATCCTGCCCGATGCTATCGGCTTCGACCATCCACTGACCTGGCTCATTGCGCTGATCGTGGGCATGGCGCTCGGCGGGCTGATCGGCGGCTTCCAGGGCGCGATCATCGCCTACATCGGCGTCCCCTCCTTCATTGTCACGCTCGGCGGACTGCTGGCCTGGCGGGGCGTCACATTCGGCATCACACAGGGCGTGACGATCGCCCCGGTCGACCCGATCTTCCGCCTGCTCGGCGGCGGGCCGCGCGGCTCGCTCGGCGGAACGGCGAGCTGGGTGGTGGGCATCGTCATCTGCATCGCCGTGGTCGCACTGCTGGTCTACAACCGCCGCCGCCGCCGGCAGTTCGCGTTCGCGCTCCGGCCGATATGGGCCGAGTTCGCCCTCGGAGTGGTCGGCTGCGGACTGGTCCTGGGCCTCGTCTACATCGCAAACAGCTACCTGTGGCCGGCTGCCCTCGCCCGTCAGTGGTCCCAGCAGACAGGTCTTCCAATCCCCCCGGGCGGCCTCCAGTCCGGGATCCCGTGGCCGGTCATCGTCCTGCTGCTGGTGACGCTCGTGATGACCTTCATCGCCACGAGGCGTCGCTTCGGTCGCTCCGTGTTTGCCATCGGCGGTAACCCCGAGGCCGCCGAGCTTGCCGGCATCAACACACGCTGGACGATCATGAAGACGTTCATCCTGATCGGGGTCCTGTGCGGGCTTGCCGCAGCGATCACGGCAGCACGGATCGACGGGGCGACGCTTGACCTCGGCGCCGGGTATGAGCTGTACGTGATCGCCGCGTGTGTCATCGGTGGCACGTCGTTCGCCGGCGGCATCGGAACGATCCCCGGCGCCGTCCTCGGCGCGCTCGTCATGGCAGCGCTCGCCTACGGTCTGAGCTTCATCGGGCTGGTGGGTCCGATCCAGGACGTCGTGGCCGGGATCGTCCTCGTGACCGCGGTCGGGTTCGACACCGTGAACCGGCGTCGGACCGGCTAGGTGGAGGTACGGACGTGACCCACGCCGAGCGGGTGCCCTTGGTCGAGATGCGTGGCATCAACGTCGCGTTCGGCGGCATCCACGCCGTCAGAGATGTCTCGATCGACCTCCACGAGGGCGAGGTCGTCGGCATCGTCGGGGGCAACGGGGCCGGGAAGTCGACACTGATGCGCGCCCTGTCAGGCGCCCACAGGCCTGATTCGCGGCGAGATCCGGATCAGCGGCGAGGCGAAGTCGATCTCCAGCCCACGTGATGCGAAGGCCTACAACATCGAGACCATCTACCAGACGCTGGCGCTTGCCGACAACATCGACGCGCCAGCGAACATGTTCCTCGGGCGAGAGCTGATGACGCGCTGGGGGACGCTTGACGAGTCGTCCATGGAGGATCAGACACGGAAGGTCATGAAGCGGATCAATCCGAACTTCACGAACTTCACGACACCCGTCAAGTCGCTATCTGGCGGCCAGCGTCAGGCGATCGCTATCGCCCGGGCGATCCACTTCAACGCCAGGATCCTGATCATGGACGAGCCGACCGCCGCGCTGGGTCCGGCCGAAACGGCCCAGGTCCGCGAACAGATCAAGCGCCTCAAGAGCGAGGGGGTCGGCATCTTCCTGATCAGCCACGACATCCACGACGTGTTCGACCTGTCCGACCGGGTCAGCGTCATGTACCACGGGCGGATCGTGGACACCGTCGACAAGGGCGACGTCACGCCCGACGGGATCGTGAGCATGATCATCCTCGGCAAGCGGCCCGAAGAAGCCAGCCAGAAGGAGCTCGCGCAGCTCGAGCTCGGCGGCTAATCGCGGAGCGCGCTCCTGGCACGGTGGAACGTCGGCGCGAGCGCGGGATACAGGTCCCGGTAGGCCTCGTGCGCTGCCGCATACCGCTCGACGTCGGGGCCGGGAGCCGCCGCCGGATCGGCGTGGACCAGGGCCCCGGCCGCCTCCTCCACCGACCCGAACCAGCCGGCACCGACCGCCCCGAGCAATGCGGCGCCGTACGCCGCGCCCTCGGTGGTGCTGACCGTCGCGATCTCTGCCCCTAGCACGTCCGCCATGATCTGGCGCCACAGCGGGCTGGCGGTGCCCCCGCCCGATGCCCGGACCTGCGCCGGTGCAGCCATCCCGGTCGCGATCATCTGGTCGAGCCCGTCGCGCAGCCCGAAGGCGACACCCTCGAGCACGGCCCGTGTCATGTGCCGCCGGTCGTGGCCGATCGTCAGCCCGACGAATGCGCCGCGGGCTAGCGGGTCGGGATGTGGGCTCCGCTCGCCGGTCAGGTAGGGCAGGAACAGCAGGCCATCGGAGCCTGCCGGCACGTCGCTCGCCGCGGCGACCAGCTCCCCGAAGTCCTCACCCGGCGCGAGGACATCGCGGAACCAGCGCAGGCTGCCCGCCGCCGACAGCATCACTGTCATGAGGTGCCACCTGCCCGGCACGGCATGGCAGAAGGCGTGGACCTGGCCGGCCGGATCGTGGAGGGGTGCATCGGTGGTCGCGAAGATCACCCCGGAGGTTCCCAGGGACAGGGCCACGACGCCCGGTTCGACGGCCCCCACACCGACCGCGTTCGTTGCCTGGTCGCCGCCACCGGCCACGACCAGGGTGCAGGCACGGAGCCCGGTCGCGTCGGCCGCGGCGGCGCTGACGACCCCGGTGACCGCCGGTCCCTCGAACGTGTCGGGCAGCCACGCCTGGTCGATCCCGAGCGCTGCTACGACGTCCGGCGACCAATCGCGAGCGGCGAGGTCGAACAGCAGCGTGCCGGCACCGTCGGCCTTGTCGATCGCGTGGTCGCCGGTCAGCCGCAGCCGCACGTAGTCCTTCGGTAGGAGGATGTGGGCGATCCGAGACCAGATCCCCGGTTCGTTGTCGCGGACCCAGACGAGCTTGGGAGCCGTGAACCCGGTGAGGGCGGTGTTGCCGGTGATCTCGATCAGCCGCTCCGCACCGACGGCCGCGCGGATCGCGTCGCATGCGGCGGCGGTCCGCTGGTCGTTCCACAGGATCGCCGGGCGAAGCACGCGGTCGGCGGCATCGAGCAACACGAGCCCGTGCATCTGGCCGGTGAGCCCGACCGCCGCGACGTCGTCGCCATGGACACCCGTCTGGCCGAGAACCTGCCTGATCGCCGCGACCGCGCCGTCCCACCACAGCTCGGGAGACTGTTCCGTCCAGCCGGGCCGCGGCACCTCGAAGCCGTACTCGCTGGACGCGATGCCTGCGACCTGCCCGGTCTCGTCGACGAGGACGGCCTTGGTCGCGGTCGTCGACGCGTCGATCCCGATGACGTACGCCATCGACGTCAGCGGTCGGCGGCCCAGATGCGCTGGTTCACGAGGTTCTCGAGGGCCTCCTGGCCGCCGGAGACCGGCCGCGGGTCGATGTCGCCAGCCGCGACTCGCGCCTCGAGCCCTTCCAGCGAGGCGCCACGACCGAGGATCTCGCCACCGAGCGACCCCGACCAACCGGCATAGCGCGCGTCGCGCCGACGCTCGAGCTCACCGGCCTCGATGAGGTCAGCCGCGACGAGCAGCGCCCGGGCCAATGTGTCGATCCCGCCGATGTGGCCGTGGAACAGGTCGATCCGGGCCATGCTCTGGCGGCGCAGCTTGGCGTCGAAATTGAAGCCACCGTTCGTGAAGCCGCCCCCGCGCAGGATCTCGTACAGCGCCAGTCCCAGTTCGTCGACCGAATTGGGAAACTGGTCGGTGTCCCAGCCGTTCTGGTAGTCGCCGCGGTTGGCGTCGATGCTGCCGAAGATCCCGGCACCGACCGCGTAGGCCACCTCGTGGTGGAACGAGTGGCCGGCGAGCGTCGCGTGGTTGGCCTCGATGTTGACCCGGTACTCGCCCTCGAGGCCGTTTCGGGCAAGGAAGCCGTGGACGGTCGAGCTGTCGTAGTCGTACTGATGTTTGGTCGGCTCCTGCGGCTTGGGCTCGAGCAGGAGCGTGCCCTCGAACCCGATCTTCGCCTTGTGCTCGGCCACCAGCGTCAGGAAGCGTGCCAGCTGACGCTCCTCGCGGACGAGATCGGTGTTGAGCAGTGTCTCGTAGCCCTCTCGCCCGCCCCACAGGACGTAGTTGGCGCCACCGAGCCGATTGGTGGCCTCCAGCATGACCTTGACCTGGGCGGCCGCGTAGGCGAACACCTCCGGGTCGGGGTTGGTCGCCGCCCCGGCCGCGTAGCGCGGGTGGCTGAACAGGTTGGCCGTGCCCCACAGCACCTTCAGCCCTGTCCGTGACATGTGCCCTTCGATCAGGTCGACGACCTGACCGAGCAGGTTCACGTTCTGGGCGAATGAGCCGACTTCCGGCGCGACATCCCGGTCGTGGAAGCGGAAATAGGGGACGCCGAGCTTCTGGAGGAAGTCGAACGCGGCGTCAAGCTTCTCGGTAGCCGCGTCGAGCGGGTCGCGGCCGACCGCGTTCCACGGCCGGTCGAACGTGCCGACGCCGAACACGTCGGAACCCGGCCACGCGAACGAGTGCCACAGGCACGCAGCGATCCGCAGCTGGTCCTCCATGCGCTTGCCGAGGACCATCCGATCGGGCTGATAGACCTTGAACGACAGCGGGTTCGCGGAACCGAGCCCCTCGTAGCGGATCGGTTCGGACACCTCGCCGAAGAACGCCTCGCCCACGCCGCTCCCTCCTCCCGGAACCCGCCCGTCTGCTCGCGGTCAGCCTAGCACCGGGATTTGTAGGACCGAAGCACAAATGTGCGGCGGCGGTCCGATGCCAGCCGCGACTGAGAGTCACGTTTTTGACCCGAGGACCCAAGTCAGGGGCGTCGTCGACGCGGATGCGTGCCTGGCAGTCGCGAAACCATGCGGAGCGGCACACATTGGGTGGTTTCGGCGCGCAAACGTGTCTGGGGGTCGCGGGCCTCAGCTGAGCCGTTGGAGCCTGATCGTCTCGGCAGGGCTATCGAGCTCGATGACCTCAGCTTCCGTCAACGGGTCGTCCGCAACGGGATCCTGCGGCTCGCGGAAGGAGAAGTGGACCGGCTCCTCCTCCTGGACGCCGCGCGGCCAGCCGTACGACCGGTAGCCGATGAAGCCCGACGCCCACGCATCCAGCGCCTGACCCGTGCGCGGGTTCGTCATCCACGCCGCTAGGGCGGCACCGACGATGATCAGGACGAACGTGGCCGGGATGTCCATGTGCTGCCTCTGCTCGGCTCGACTGTGCTCCCCTGCGCTCGGCACGTCAAACCCGCCGAGGTCCTTGTTGCGCCCGGTGTAGCATCGCCGCGTGAGCGATACCCGCGAGCGAGGCTTCTCGACCCGCGCGATCCGTGCGGCGTCGCGGACACCGACGGTGCACCAGCGGCCGACCAGCGTGCCGATCTACCAGACGGCGACCTTTACCTCGGCCGACGCGGAGGGACTGGCCGACGTGGTCAGCGACGCTCGGGCCGGCTACTCCTACACGCGGCTCTCGAACCCGACCAGTCGGGCATTGGGCGATGCCTACGCGGAGATCGCAGGCGGCGAGGCCGGGACGTCGCTGTCGTCGGGGATGGGCGCGGTGCACGCGGCCCTTGGGTCGCTCCTCGCGGCAGGCGACCGGATCGTCGGCCCGCTCGCTGCTTATGGCTCGACTCGCAAGCTACTGACCGACATCATGGCCCGCTTCGGCGTGCGGGTCGATCTCGTCGACATGACCGATACGTCGGCCGTCGCGGCGGCGATCGAAGAGGCGCCGACCCGCGTCGTCTACGCCGAGACGATCGCCAACCCGACGACCGTCGTGACCGATCACGCGGCGGTCGCTCGTCTCACGCACGAACACGGCGCGACCTACGTGGTCGACAACACGTTCGCCTCGCCCTACGTCTGCCTACCGCTTGAGCTCGGCGCGGACCTCGTCATCGAGTCGGCGACGAAGTTCCTGGGTGGGCATAGCGACGTCATCGCCGGCGTCGTGGCAGGCCGCGCCGACCTCGTTCGCAACGTCGAAGCGTTCCAGAACGACACCGGCGGCACGATCGGCCCGTTCGACGCGTTCCTGGTGCTCCGTGGTCTGTTGACCCTCGGGGTGCGGATGGAGCGGCACGCCCAGAACGCGGCGGCACTCGGCGCGTGGCTCGAGCGTCAGGACGGCGTGACCCGCGTTTTGTATCCCGGTCTCCCGAGCCACCCGCAACACGACGTCGCGGCCCGCCAGTTCCGTGACGGCGTGGCTGGCGGGATGCTTGCCTTCGAGGTGGAGGGCGGTCGTGACGCCGGGCAGGTCATCATCGATGCGATGGCCCTCCCCGAACTGACGGCATCCCTCGGTAGTGTCCACACATTCGTCGTCCATCCGCCATCGACCTCGCAGCGCCAGCTCTCCGAGGAGGAGCTCATCGAATCCGGCGTGATGCCCGGCCTGCTGCGAGTGTCGGTCGGGCTCGAGGATCTGGAGGACCTGCAGGCCGACTTCGCCGCCGCGCTCGAGGTCGCCCGCGGCGCCACGCGCCGCGCCACGGTCGGCGTCTAGGCTCGTTCCGGTGGCGTCACCGGCCGCCGCGGTGGAAGCCTCCTCGGCGGCGAGCGCCGCCAGCATCCCCACCAACCCGCTCGCGCAGCTCGGCCAGGGCATCTGGCGGCTGTTGACGTCCGTCGACTTTGCGGTCGTCCAGATCATCTTCCTGTCGATCCTCGCCGTGATCGGGATGACCCTCCAGCAGCTGCCGGACTTCGCGTTCCGTTCGCCCGGCGACTACGCAGCCGCGATCGAGGACATCCACATCCGCTACGACCCGGTCCTCGGGCCGGGGCTCGTCAACGTGCTCGAACGACTCGGTGCGTTCTCGATCTTCAAGTCGGCGATCTTCGGGATCGGGCTCGTCGTGTTGGTCGTGTCGATCGTCGTGTGTACGCTGGATCGCACCCCACGGCTGTGGCGGGACGTGTCCGCGGTGCGGATCGCCCAACCCGAGCCGTTCTTCGATCCGCGGTTGCCCGACCGCGCATCGCTGACCGGTGTCGCAAGCGCAGATCTGCAGCGCATCGTCCGCGACCGAGGCTTCCACGTCCGCGAGGAGACCGGCGCCGACGGGACGGCTTACCTCTACGGCGATCGCCATCAGTACACGAAGCTCGCGACGCTGCTCACGCACCTGGGCCTGATCCTGTTCCTCGTCGCGGCCGCGGTCACGTCGCGCTTCGGTGACGAGCAGGGGCTCGTCGTCCCCGAGGGCGAATCGCTCACCGTCCAGAACATCGGCACGCCCGATCTGCTGCTCGTCAAGAACCTCGATTTCGAGGCGCCCGGCTTCGAGACCGGTATGCCCACCGATTTCACGACCGACCTGGCCGTATTCCAGAACGGCACCGAGGTCGCCCGCAAGACGATCCGCGTGAACGAGCCGCTGGCGATCGGCGGCTACACGTTCCACCAGAACGGCTTCGGGCCTGCGCCCCACCTGGTCATCCGCGACACGTCGGGTGCGCCGCTATGGGACGCCAAGGTGCCGATGATCGGGTCGGCCGGTGGGGCCCCTTACGAGACGATGGCCGTGCCGGGCCGTGACCTCGGCCTGCAGCTGCTCCTTGGACGCAACGAGGTGGGCGAGGGGATCCTGGTCGTGCTGCCCTATCGGATCGTCGGCACGAACGCGGACGGGACGGAGCAGGTCCAGAACTTCGACGCCGTCCGCCTGCGGCGCGGCGAGGAGAAGGTGTCCGATGCGCTCGGCATCTCGGTCACCCTCGCCGACTTCGGCGAGTACACGCTGCTGATCGCCAAGCGCGATCCTGGCCAGGGCATCGTCTGGGCCGCGTTCCTGTGTCTCATCGCCGGCATCACGATCACCTTCTATCGACCGCGTCGCCGGATCTGGGCCCGGCTCGCTCCGGACGGACGCCTCCGCGTCGTCTTCCGCGCCGACCGGTACGTCGATGTCGAGCGTGAGTTCGGGGCCCTGCTCGATGACCTCGTCGCCGTCCGCCGACCCGGCGCTGCGTGACCACGCTCCACGACCTGCAGCGCGCGCTCTTCCCGGCCGCTCGTCCGGTCGACGGTGGGGAACTGTCGCCCGAGCGTGGCCGGCGGGACGTCAGCTGGGTCCGGGTCCTGAAGCCTCGCGTCCCGGCGTTCGAGGCGCTCGAGACCGGCGACCTGGCGATCATCCCGGCACCGGCGCTGGCCGTCGTCGCGCCGGGCGCGGCGCAGATCCACGACCTGACGGTCGCGCTGGCGCGTGCCCGGGTGCCGGCCGTCCTCCTCGTCCAGGGCGACGCCGGCAGCGACGCGTTGCGTGCGCTCGGAGAGGCCGCGGGCACCGCCGGGCTGACCGCCCTGCAGCTCGGCCGGGCGGACCCGGTGGCCCTGGAACGCAGCGTCATCGGTTTCCTGGTCAACCGCCGCGCAGAGCTCGATCGGCGAGCTGCCGAGCTCGAGACCCAGCTCGCCCGGTTCGCATTGCTCGGCCGGGGTCTCGACGTCCAGGCCGCCACCATCGCGGCCTTCCTGGGTCGAGCGGTCGTGATCGAGGGTCGCCGCGGCGATCCGATCGCCGTCCACGCCCCAGCCGATCAACCGGCCGCGGCCGCTGCCGTCGCCCGGTACCTGGCGCGGCCGGCCGGCGCGGGCGCGCTCCGCGTCGACATCCCGGCCGCGGCCGGCGAGTCCGGTACGGGTGGGCAGCTGATCCTTCTCGGCGACGAACCAGCCAATGAGCTCGACCGTATCGCGGCCGAGCGGGTCGCGGCACTCCTCGCGCTCGAGCTCGCACGCGACGAGGCCGTCCGCCAGGCGCGCGAGGAGACGCGCCGCGGCGATCCCCTCCCAGCCGATGGGCCGCCGTGGGTCGTGATGCTCGCCTCGCAACGCCGCGCCGACGGGCCGGACGACATCGCGGCCCGCGAGGAGACCCGCAGCGAGCTGCGGCTCCTGCTCTCGCCGCGGCGCCTCGTCCTTCGGGGCAGCTCGGAGAGTCTCGAGCTGCGACTGGTGGCCGCCGCCCCTCCCGACGACCCTGAGGGCCTCACCACGGCCGAGCGGATCGCCGGCTTCCTCGGACGGACCGTGGCGGTCAGCCGGCCCTTCGGTGAGCCCGGTGCCCGCCCCGCGGCCGAGGCGGCGGCTCGCGCGACGCTCGAGGCGGCCGACCTGCTGCCCGACCCGCCACGGGTCGTCCGCGCTGCACGCCTGCCTGCCTACCTGTTGCTCGGCAACGTCCGCAACCTGCCCGACGGTGTCCGCCAGGCCCGCGAGCTGCTGGCGCCGATCCTGGTCGGTCGACCGGACGCCCAACGCGAGCGTCTCGACACGCTTGCAGCGGTGCTTTCGTCACCGAGCCTCGCTGAGGCGGCGGTTCGCCTCGGTGTCCACCGCAACACCATCGCCTACCGGGTACAGCGACTCGAAGCACGGGCCGACTGGGACCTCGCCGACCCGGAGTTGCGCGTGGCGCTGCTCCTGGCCGTACGCGTCATGCAAAATGCACAAGAATTCTGCACCGACGACGGTACTGAACCGCAACCCGATCGCCTGATATCGTGACCTCCCGAGGTGTATGCCCGCCGGCTTGGTGCGGGATGCACAAGCCGGACGGGAGGGAACACCATCGCGATGACCACACTCGAACGGATCCCAAGCGGCGTCGCCGCGCCCACGTCGACCGTCGCCGACGTGATGTCCCTCGCCCGCGAAGCGGGCGTCCTCATCGTCGACCTGCGATTCGTCGACCTGCCGGGCCAGTCGCAGCACTTCAGCATCCCGGTCAAGGACCTCGGCGAAGACCTGTTCATCGACGGCATCGGCTTCGACGGCTCGAGCATCCGCGGCTTCCAGCACATCCACGAGTCGGACATGTTGCTCATGCCCGACCCGACCACCGCCTACGTCGATCCGACGCTCGATGTCACGACGCTGATCCTGTCTTGTGACGTCGTCGAGCCCGGCAGCCGCGAGCCGTACAGCCGCGACCCGCGCTACATCGCCCGCAAGGCCGAGCGATACCTGACCGAAAGCGGCATCGCGACGACCTCGTTCTGGGGTCCCGAGGTCGAGTTCTACATCTTCGACTCGCTGCGCTTCGAGACCGCCGGCCACAAGTCCATGTACGAGATCGACTCGGATGAGGGTATCTGGAACTCGTCGCGCAACGGCACCTCGAACCTCGCGCATCGGCCGCGTCCCAAGGAGGGCTATTTCCCGGTCCCGCCGATGGACACGCTCCAGGACCTGCGCAGCAAGATGGTCCTCGCCCTCCAGGCGTCGGGCATCGATGTCGAGGTCCAGCACCACGAGGTCGGTGGCCCGGGCCAGGCCGAGATCGACATCCGCTACGGCACGCTCGTCGAGACAGCCGACAAGGTCCTCCGCTACAAGTACCTGATCAAGCAGGTCGCCCACGCCGCAGGCAAGGTCGTGACGTTCATGCCGAAGCCCCTGTTCGGGGACAACGGGTCGGGCATGCACACGCATCAGAGCCTGTGGAAGGACGGCACCAACCTCTTCTACGACGAGAAGGGCTACGCCCTGCTGTCGGACACGGCGCGCTGGTACATCGGCGGGCTGCTGAAGCACGCCAAGGCGGTGCTCGCGTTCGCCGCACCGACGACCAACTCGTATCGCCGCCTGGTCCCGGGCTACGAGGCGCCGATCAACCTCGTGTACTCGCAGCGCAACCGCTCGGCGTGCATCCGCATCCCGACGTACTTCACGACGCCGGGTGCCCGTCGCCTCGAGTTCCGGTCGCCGGACCCGACCTGCAACCCGTACCTGTCGTTCAGCGCGCAGCTCCTTGCCGGGCTCGACGGCGTCATCAACAAGATCGAGCCGCCCGCCCCGGTCGACCGCGACATCTACGAGATGAGCGCCGACGAGAAGGCCGGCATCGACGGGACACCAGGCTCGCTCGAGGAGGCGCTCGACGCGCTCGAGGCCGACCAGGAGTTCCTCTATCGCGGTGACGTCTTCACCAAGGACGTCGTCGATGCGTGGCTTGATTTCAAGCGTGCCGGCGCCAAGGAAGTCCAGCTCCGACCACATCCGTACGAGTTCTATCTCTACAGCGAGATGTAGAACCTCAGGCGGATGGCTAGCAGTGCGTCGCCTCCGCCTTCGGTGCGAACAACGCCCGGTCGCCCCGGCGGCCGGGCGTATCCTTGCCCCACCGCAGGAGGAGTTCCACGTTGACCGTCGCAACCCGACCCGAATCCGGCCCCGACGCCGCCGCGAAGATCGAAGCCGCGAAATCGAGCGGCATCCGCTTCATCCAGCTCCAGTTCACCGACATCATCGGCCACGTCAAGGCCGTCACGATCCCGATCCATCAGCTCGAGGGCTCGGTCGAGCACGGCACGTGGTTCGACGGATCGTCGATCGAGGGGTTCACCCGGATCGCCGAGTCGGACCAGTACCTGATGCCGGACATGGACACGTTCGCCGAGATCCCGTGGCAGCCCGGGTCGGGGCCGCGCGGCACTGCTCGCGTCATCTGCGACGTGTTCACGCCCAACGGCGAGCCGTTCGTCGGCGACCCGCGCGGGGTGCTGCGCCGCCAGGTCGAGCGGGCCAAGAAGCTCGGCTTCGTCGTGAACACCGGCCCCGAGCTCGAGTTCTTCCTGTTCCGCCGCGGTGAAGACGGTCAGATCGAACCGCTGCCCCACGACCAGGCCGGCTACTTCGACTTCTCGACCGACCTTGCCCAGGAGATCCGCCAGGACATGGTCGATGCGCTCGAGGCGTTCGGCATCAGGGTCGAGGCGGCGCACCACGAGGTGGCCGTCGGCCAGCACGAGATCGACTTCGAGTACTCCGACGCGCTGCGCACCGCCGACAACGCCATCACCTTCAAGTTCGCGCTCAAGGCGATCGCCCAGCAGCACGGGCTGTACGCCACGTTCATGCCCAAGCCGATCCACGGGATCAACGGCTCGGGGATGCATACCCACCAGTCGCTGTACTCGATCGCCGAGGGGCGCAACGCGTTCGCGGATCCGGCCAACCCGTACGGCCTGTCCGATACCGCGCGCTCCTACATGGCCGGCATCCTGGCCCATGCCCGCGGGATGATCGCGGTGCTCGCGCCGCTCGTGAACTCCTACAAGCGACTCGTGCCGGGCTACGAGGCGCCGACCTACCTGACCTGGGGCCGGACCAACCGGTCGGCGCTCATCCGAGTGCCGATGGTGTCACCGGGCAAGTCGATCGAGGGCACCCGCGCGGAGGTGCGCTGCCCCGATCCGTCCTCGAACACGTATCTCGCGTTCGCGGCGATGATCGCGGCCGGTCTCGACGGCGTCGAGAACGAGCTGCCGCTCGCCGAACCGGTCGAGGAATCGCTGTTCGAGATGGATGCCACGCGGATCGCGGAGAAGGGCATCCGCGAGCTGCCGGGCACGCTCGGCGAGGCACTCGACGAGCTCGAGCGCGACGACGTGATCCGCGAGGCGCTCGGCGACCACATCTTCAACCACTACATCGACGCCAAGCGCGCCGAATGGGACGAGTACCGCACGCAGGTCTCGGACTGGGAGGTCGAGCGCTACCTCGACGAGTTCTAGCTAGAGGCCAACGTCATGGATCCGCTGCTCGGCACCGGGCTGTTCATACTCGGTGCGGTCGTGTGGGTCGTGTGCGCGATCTATGCATACCGCCTAGCGCCCAGCTTCGGCCGGAGCGCTGTGACGTGGGCGATCCTCGGGATCATCCTCGGCCCGATCGCCTTGATGATCCTGTACGTCCTACCGAAACACGCGCCAGAGGCCGGCCACGGTCGGCACGCGAATGATCAGCGTTCGGAGCTCTACGAGCGGCCGAAGAAGGACTGACTGTCGAATCACGGCAGCGAGCGATGACCGGTCGGCAGGGAGGGACTCCCGTTCGCGCGCTGCTGCTCCTCGGAGTGGCCATCGCCATCGGCGTCCTGGCACTCGTGATCGCGACCGACCCCCGCCGGATCGGCGTCTTCCGGGATCATCCCGGGCGGTCCGCGGCGCCCGGTGAGGCGGGCTGGGTGCACGCCAGCGCGGCACCCATCGCGCTCACCGAGGTAGCCGCGACCGCGCACCAGGGCCGGATCTGGGTCGCCGGTGGCCTCGACGACGAAGGCCGGGCGGTCGATGCTCTGCAGGTCTACGACCCGGTTGGTGATGCCTGGGCGGAATGGTCACCCCTCCCTGAGCCTATCCATCACGCCGCCCTCGTGTCGGATGGCGAGACGCTGTTCCTGATCGGCGGATATGTCGGGGATGGATTTGGTCGTCCGACTGCCGCTGTCTGGCGACTCGAGGACTCGAACGGCGGCGATTGGTCGTCCGCCGCGCCGCTACCCGAATCGCGTGGGGCCGGCGCGGCAGCGTGGGACGGGCGAGACGGGATCGTCTATGGCGGCGGGGTGGGACCAGACGGCGTCTCTGCCGACGTCTTCGTCCTCGAGGCCGGTGGGTGGCGCTCGCTTGCGTCGCTCAGCCGGCCGCGGGAGCACCTCGCCGCGTCGTCATCAGCGGCCGGGATCGTCGCCTTCCTCGGCGGCCGCGATGCCGGCGGCAATCTCGGCACGGTGGACCTCGTCGCCGATGACGGCACGGTCCTCCGGGCCGAGGATCTGCCGACGCCGCGCGGCGGGATCGCCGGCCTCCCGGCGGGCGCGCTCGGCGATTGCGCCGTCGGCGGAGAGGCCCCGGAAGGCACCTTTGCGACGGTGGAATGCGTCGGCCCGACAGGCGTGACGACGCTCCCCGGTCTGACGCTGGCACGACACGGGCTGGGTGCCGCGACCATGGAGGGCCGGGCATATGCGCTACTCGGGGGACCGCGACCCGGGCTCGCCGTGACGGCTGCCGTCGAGGTGCTCGACCTACGCTGACCGGCCCCGTCCTGGTCCAGGTCGACTCACTCGTCATGCAAGGGACGCATGCGGCGATCGGTCATATCGATCGGCAGTTGCCGCATGCACCAGCTGCATGACGAGTGAGTGGGCAAAGGAACTGCTCGGCCGCTGGGAGGTAACCGTCGGTGAAGTGCCCGACGCGACCATGTGGTCATGCGGGCCTGCATCGATCCGGCAGTGGTCCTCGGCAACGAGTTACGGCACGGCAGGATCGCCTGCCACAAGCGCCAACGGGACGTCGCGGCCGAGATCGGTCGATCGCAATCCATGGTGAGCCGTATGGAGCTCGGACACGGTTCGAGGGTATCGCTCGCGACGTGGGCTGCCGCCGCGGATGCCGTTGACCGCCGACTCGTGGTCGATCTCGTCGGGCCGTCTGGGCTGCCTGTGATCGAACCGTCCAATTCACGCAAGCGACGGTCTCACAGAACGATCACGGAGACAGCACGGGATGGCGGCTGGAACGCGGGACGGAGATACACGCGACGGCGCGGCCCGAGGGTATCGAGACGATCCTGACCCGACACGACCGGGAGCTGGCCGTGGTCCATGCATGGGATCTCGTCACGTACGTCGGTGCCGCCGTCGATGAACTTCAGCGGAGCATGGAGCGGGAGCGGCAGCGGGTCGGCGAAGACTGGCGGATCGGCGGGCTCGTCATCGTCCCCTCAGGCCTGGGAAACCGTCGGCGCATGACGGAAGCGAGTGCCGTCCTCGCGACCGCGTGCCCGACGCTGGCGGCCGACTGGTACCGGGCGCTCCGCCGAGAGATCCGACCGATGCCCGAACAGCCCGGCGTGCTGTGGGTCACCCGCGATGGCGACCGCCTGCTACCGGCTCCGCTGGTGCCGGGCTGGATGTGGATCAGCCCGGATCGGGGTTCCCGGGCACTGCGTCGACGGGGCGGGTGAGCGGGAAGCCGCGGGAACGGGCCAAGGACACGGCACCGATTCCGGCAAGATGGGCCGCGTGATGGATGTCCGGCCGGGTCGCTCGCTCGGCCTGTTGTCGGCCGCCCACGCCGTCAACCACTCGTTCGCCGTCCTGCTGCCACCGATCTACCTCGCGATCATCGACGAGTTCGGCGTGACCGTGCAGTCGGTCGCGTTCCTCGCCGCGGCCGGGTCGCTCGTTTCGGGGTTCGTGCAACTCAGCTTCGTCGAGCTCACCCGGCACGTGTCGAGGAAACGCCTGCTCGGTTTCGGCGGGCTGCTGTTCGGCGCGGGATACGCGGCGATGGCGCTCGTCTCGAACTTCGCGACGTTCGCCGTGGCCAGCATCGCGGCCCGGATCGGCGCGTCGCCGCAGCACCCGGTCGGCAACGGCCTCCTGGCCGAACAGTACCCGCCGGAACGACGCGGGTTCGCGATCAGCGCCCACATCGCGGGGGGCAACCTCGGGACGGTCCTCGTCGCCGTCATCGGGACGCCGGCCCTTGCCTTGCTGGGCTGGCGGGGCGTGTCGGTGGTGTTCGGCGTGGCCGCGATCGGCATCGCCCTCAGCATCCTGCTGCTCGTCCGCGAAACTGGCACCGACCGGGCTGCTGCCCGCGCCGGTGGCAGCAGCCTCGACGGCTTGAAGCGGGTCCTCGCCGACCGGGACCTGCGCTGGGTGTTCCTCACATCGATCCTGGGTGGCGGTGGCCGCGGGCTGGGCGTGGTGAACCTGTTCGCGTTGATCTACCTCACGCGGGTCATCGGTCTCGACGCCGGGACGTCCGGCCTGATGTACGGGGCCCTCATCGTGTTCAGCGTGCCGATGCCGCTGCTCGCGGGCTGGTTGTCCGACCGGTTCGGCCGGAAGCCACTGATCATCGCTGCCTACATCGGTGGCGCGATCGGGTTCGGCGCCTTCATCTTCGCCGGCTCGTCGCTGCTGTGGCTGTGGGTCGGGATCGTGATCATGGGTCTGTTCTCGTTCGCCGAGTCGCCGCAGCTCCAGGCGTTGCTCGCCGACATCGCCCCGCCGGAGAGCCGCGACGCCTCGTACGCGCTGTACTTCACGCTGGCGTTCGGCGTCGGGTCGTTGTGGACGGCGCTGTACGGAGTCGTCATCCAGCAGCTCGGCGAGGCGACGGGCGTGCCTGTGGTGTTCGGTCTGATGGCGGCCGCGTTCATCGCCGCGGCGCTCACGACGCTGCCGATCCGCGCCGAGCGGGCGGCGCCAGAGGGCGAGCAGGGCTGGACCGAGGGGCTGGACCCCTAGGGCATACTCCCCGGCGTGGACGCCAGGATCCTGCTCATCGAGGACGACCCGTCGATCCGGGAAGTGACCGCGATCGGGCTGCGCAATGCCGGCTTCACGGTCGATACCGCGGACGACGGTCGGGCCGGGCTCGACCGCTTCGAGGCCGCGAAGTTCGACCTGGTGCTGCTCGACGTCATGCTGCCGCGGATGGACGGCCTCGAGGTGGCACGTGCGATCCGCCGCACATCGACGGTCCCGATCGTGATGCTCACCGCACGCGCCGACACGATCGATGTCGTGGTCGGGCTGGAGGCAGGTGCCGACGACTACGTGCGCAAGCCGTTCGAGGTGCCCGAGCTCGTGGCCCGGGTCCGTGCGGCGCTGCGGCGCATGGGCCGGCAGGACGAGGAGCCCGCGCGGCTGCGGCTCGGGCCACTCGTCATCGATCTCGCTGGCCGCACCGTGTCGCGGGATGGGTCCGCGGAGGAGATCCCGCTGACGAGGACGGAGTTCGAGTTGCTCGTCGACCTCGCCCGACATCCCGGGCAGGTCCTCGCGCGCGACACGCTGCTTGACCGCATCTGGGGCTACGACTACCTCGGCGACTCACGACTGGTCGACGTGGCCGTCGGGCGGTTGCGCGCCAAGATCGAAACCGACCCTGCGTCACCCGAGCTGATCCTCACGGTCCGGGGCGCCGGCTACAAAGCGGCGCGGTAGGGCAGGGATGCGCTGGCCGCGGGGGGTCCGGGCTCGACTCGCAGGCGCCCTGGTCCTGCTCGTGGCGGTCACCGCGGTCGTCCTCGGGCTCGGCGCCTCGGTCTACGTCGACGCGCGGCTGCACGACCAGGCGCTCCGCGATGCGGCCGACCAGGCTCGCTTCGACCTTGCCGTCACGGTCCCCGGTCGGCAGCTACCCGACGACCCGACGATCGACGATGTCATCAACAGCGGCCTGACCGAGACGTTCCAGCAGCGCGGCGTCGCCTCGGTGATCGACCTCGGCGGCGGCGAGGCGGTCAAGTCGAACGAGACGCTCGAGGACCTGCTCGAACGGCTGCCGCCCGACGTGCCGGCGCGGGTGGGGCGCGGGGAGCTGGCCTACGCCTGGATCGATGTCGCGGGCGCGCCATCCCTGGTGGTCGGTGGCCTCGCGCCTGGCGGCGGTCTGGCCGTCTATTTCGTGCGGGACGTCGAGTCGATCGCGACCGCCGTGGACCAGCTGCGGACCGTCCTGTTGATCGGCGCGTTGCTGCTCGTGCTGGTCGCGCTGCTGACCGCGCGGATGCTCGCGCGCGGCATCCTCGCGCCGATCGAGGAAGCCGGGCAGACTGCCGAGCGCATCGAGCGAGGCGACCTGCTCGCTCGGGTCCCGGTGACCTCGCGCGACGAGTTCGGCATCTGGGCCGATCGGTTCAACCGGATGACCGACACGCTGGCCGAGTCGATCCGCCGGCTCGAGGCTGCGCAGCACCAGAACCGCCGCTTCGTGGCCGACGTGTCGCACGAGCTGCGGACGCCCCTGACGGCGCTCGTCGCCGAGGCATCGATCGTGCGCGAGCATCTCGACGAGCTGCCCCCCGAGAGCCGGCGAGCGGCGGAGATGCTGGTGAACGACGTCGCGCGGCTGCGCACGCTCGTCGAGGAGCTGATGGAGTTGTCGCGGTTCGACGCGAACGCCGAGCAGGTGGCGGTCGAGCAGGTCGATCTCGGGCGGCTGATCGAGACCGTGCGCGCCGCTCGCTCGCCCAAGGCCCGTTTCGATCAGCCGGAGCGATCCGGTCATGATCGAGGCGGATCCGAGGCGGCTTGAGCGCATCCTCGGCAACTTCCTCGACAACGCGAAGGAGCACGCCGCTGACGCCGACGTCGAGATCGAGCTCGACGCGCGGCGCGACGAGGTCGTCATCGCGGTCTCCGACCGGGGGCCGGGCGTGCCGCCCGATCGCCTCGAGCTGATCTTCGATCGGTTCACCAAGGTCGACCCGTCGCGGGCCGGTGGGAGCAGCGGACTCGGGCTCGCGATCGCGGCCGAACACGCGGCGCTGATGGGTGGCTACCTGCAAGCGATGAACCGCGAGGAGGGCGGGCTCCGGCTCGAGCTCGTCCTGCCGCGCGATGTTGCCGGATCGTTACGTCGCAGCGATGACACCGCGATGTGACGGATCGAGTCTTGGGCCCATCGATCCCGCACCTGGAGCCCACGCCATGATCGCCACCCGTCACCGGAACATCCTTCCAGCCCTCGCCATCTCTGCGCTGCTCCTCGCCACGGCGGCCTGCTCGCCGTCCGGGAGTCTCGGCCAGGTCCCGACCGTGCCGCCGACCGAGGCGCCTTCGATCGACCCAGGCCCGTCCGATGAGACTGCGGCGCCGTCTACGTCCCCGTCGCCGTCGGGCTCGCCCTCGGCGTCGCCCTCGGGCCCGTCCTCGCCGCCGAGTCCGACACCCTCGGTCGAGACGATGGTCATCCGCGCCTACTACGTGCTGGACGGCGAGCCCGGGGTCGAAGGCCTCGTGCCCACCCTGCGAGTCGTACCCAAGTCGACCGGCGTCGCCCGTGCTGCGATGGAGGCGCTGCTCGATGGCGACGCCATCCTCGACAAGTACTCGCAGTTGTCGACGGCCGTCCCGGACGGCACGTCGCTGTTGGGCATCACGATCAAGAACGGCGTCGCGACGGTCGACCTGTCGCGCGACTTCGAGTCGGGCGGCGGCAGCGCCTCGGCGACGTACCGACTCGGCCAGGTCGTCTACACGCTGACCCAGTTCTCGACCGTCCGCGCCGTCCTGTTCCAGGTCGAGGGCCGGACGGTCACGACGTTCGGCCCCGAGGGCATCGTCCTCGACGGTCCGCAGCGGCGAGCCGACTTCGAGGAGCAGCTGCCATCGACCTTCGTCGACCGGCCGGCGTTCGGCGCTGCGGCCGGCAACCCGGCGCGGATCACCGGCACCTCGAACGTGTTCGAAGCGACCTTCCGGATCGCGCTGCTGGACGGCTCGCGCACGGTCCTCGTGGATCAGATGGCGATGGCCACCTGCGGTACCGGGTGCCGTGGCACGTTCGACGTCACGTTGCGGTACGACGTCCCGAAGGCACAGTGGGGCACGCTGCGCGTGTACTTCGGCTCGGCCCAGGACGGCAGCCCGCAGGACATCCGCGACTATCCGGTGTGGCTGACCCCGAATTAGGCATTTCCATGCGTCACTGGGGGTGACGCTCGATCGCCCGGCGGGGTGGCTCTGGCCGCTCCGCCGGGCTCTTTGCTATCATCCGCAGGCTCTGTCAAACGAGCATTTCGGTCGGGGCGTGGCGCAGCCTGGTAGCGCGCATCGTTCGGGACGATGAAGTCGGAGGTTCAAATCCTCTCGCCCCGACCAAACCCACCTCATCGTCGAGCGTTCGCTCCGGGAGGTACTCGGTGACGACCACCCTTCCGTTGATGGGACGAGGCTAGGCGGCCGTCCGGGCGGGTATCAGAACGGGGCGACGACACCGTTTGGACGGCCCGCTCCTGGGGACATCACTCGAATCGGACGATGCCGGAGTCGATGCGCGCTCCCATGCTGCGCTCATGAGCGGCATCCTCGGGCGCAACGAGACCCGCGGGAGATGCACCGCCGGATCGCGTCTCACGAGTCAGCCGCGCGGGCCTCGCCCGGCCCGCACGAACAAGGAGAGTTGATGAGCGAGAGATCTATCGACGAGCTCGGTCCCGTCGACTATCTGGTGGTGGAGTTCCCCGCCGGGCAGCAGAACTTCACCGGCAAGGCCGCCGAGGAACTGCTGCGGCTCCATGACGCGGGAGTCATCCGCGTGATGGATCTCGTGATCGTCGGCAAGGGCGACGACGGCACGATCATGGCCCAGGAGCTCGCGGACCTCAAGCAGATGGGCGAGTTCGAGCGGCTCGAGACCGAGCTGGCGGAAACGCTTGCCGAGGAGGACGTCCTCACCCTGGGCGCTGTCATGTCGCCCGGAAGCCTCGGCGCCGTGCTCGTCTACGAGAACCTGTGGGCCGCATCGCTTGGTTCGGCGCTCCGTCATGCCGGCGGCCAGCTGGTCGCCAACGGCCGGATCCCCGTCCAGGCCATCATCGCCGCCGTCGAGGCCGACGAAGCGGCCCTCGTTGCCGAAGGAGTCTGAGATGCCGCTGCGAAGGTCTCGTGTCGCTCGCGCCGCCGTGGTCACCGCAGCCGTCACCCCGGGACCATCGCCGGTGGCCAAGGCCGCGGTCGTCGGCGCCGCCGTCTCGAGGCCTGGCCCCGCGCCGGTCGCCAAGGCCGCTGTCGTCGGCGCAGCGATCAGGCCTGGTCGCCGTCGCTTCTAGCCAAGGCCGCGCTCACGCGGAGACCTACCCGGGCGACACGAGTCCTCTCGCCCCGACCAGTTCCTTCATTCCGCCGCTAGGCGGTCTGCATCCGCTGGTGGATCCCGCGCAGGCGCCAGCCCAGGATCATCATCGAGATACCGAACGCGATCGCGAACGCGCCGATGATCCAGACGATCGTGAGGGCGCCGGCGGCCGGGAACAGGAACAGCAGCACGCCGAAGACGATCGACAGGATGCCTGCGAGCGCCAGCCACAGCTCCCCGGTGATCTGCTCACGGAGCCGGATGGCAAGGACGATCTCGATGACGCCGGTCACGATCGACCAGGCCGAGATCAGCAGCAGCAAGGACGCCGCGGCGATGTCCGGGAACGCCAGCGCCAGCACGCCCACGATGATCCCGACGACGCCCTCGAGGATCGTCAGCCACCACGACCGGTCCATCGTCCGATGCATGAATGCCGCCGCGATGTCGAAGACGCCGTCGACCAGGGCCCACGCCCCGAAAAGCAGCACGAGTGCCGCGATCGTCGCGGGCGGCGAGATGAACGCGATGACCCCGAAGAGGATCGCGAGCACGCCGCGCAGGATGAACGTCCACCACCATCGCGCGAGCTCGGCCGTCACGGCCATCCCGATCGCCATCGGTCAGTCCTCCACTCCCGGGTGGGTCGCGCGCACCCGCCGGCCCTGATGCTACCGCTCGGCTGGTAGCACGCGAACCCGCCGAACGGCCTCGGCGTCGGGATGGGGCACACTCTTCATGCGATGACAGACCACGAAGAGCGCGACATCATCGAAGCGCCCGAACCGACCCAGGCCGACGAACGACCGGGCCCCATGGAGCGTGTCGCGAGGCCCGCACGCGACGCCTTCGACACGATCCGCACGGGGGTGGCCGCCGCGGCGCACGCAGCCGAACCCATCGTGGAGCGGCTCGGCCAGGCGGTCGAAGACGCAGGGCGCTCCTTCTCGGAGCGTCCGGGTATGCGGGTCCGGCGTGTCCGACGGATGGGTGCCGCGCCACTCCAGTACCTGAACACGGTCCATCCGGAGGCCCGGGCCGCACTGCCCGCGCAGGTCGGCCTGCGGACCATCCCGGTCGACGAGATCGCCGGCACCGCCGTGGGTGGCGGGGATCAGCGCGGTGGTGACTTCCTGCCGCTCAGGGCGTTCCGCGGCAAGAATTGGGCCGGCCGCTGGCAGCGACTGAACCGCGCCCAGGACGACCTGGCGATCCTGCCACCGATCGAGGTCATCAAGTACGACGACAGGTTCTGGGTGGTCGATGGCCACAACCGCGTCGCGCTGGCGCTGTACCACGGGCAGCCCGAGATCGATGCGACGATCACCGAGCTCGTGCCGCGCGGCGGGCGACGAACGGAGCCGATCGTCTCGCTGGCTCCGACCATCGGCGGGTCGCGGGCCCTGCGGACGGCCGGTAGCGGCCAGCGACCCAGCGAACTGTTGTCGCACGAGGACAGGATCGACCGCCAGCCCGAGGACGACGGATCGTGACGCGCCGACTGACGGTGACCTGGCCCGACCGCCGGCCGTTCGAGGATCGTGATGGGTCGCCCATCCGGCTCCTGGCGGTGTCCGACGCCGTGGATCCGGCGCTCGAGCACGCCGTTAACCGCGAGGCGCTCGGTCGGATCGACGCGATCGTCGGGTGCGGCGACCTCGAGCCGAGCTATCTCGGCTTCCTCGCCGATGCGTTCGGCGCACCGGTGGTCTACGTGCGTGGCAACCACGACCGCGGGGGTCACTGGTCAGAGACGCTCGTCCACGCGCCGCATCCGCTACCCAGCGGCCAGCCGGTCGATGTCGGCGGCATCACGATCGTGCCGTTCGAATGGCCCGGCCTGGAGCACGACGAGGCGATGCGCGACGAATGGCGCGCCTGGCTCGATGTCATCCGTGCCGAGGCCGGCCTGTTCCGGCGCAGGCTGGGCGGTCGATCGGCGCCGGTGCTGGTCGTGAGTCATGCGCCGCCTCGTGGCGTCGGCGATGCGGCGGCTGATCCGTATCACGTCGGCTACGGCGCCTACCGCTGGCTGCTCGAGCGCCTGAAGCCCCCGCTCTGGTTGCACGGCCACACGACCCCGGCAAGCGTCGTCGACTGGCGCGACGCCTTCGGGCCATCGACGGTCGCCAACGTGACGGGTTCGATCCTCGTGGAGCTCGTCCCACCCGATGCCGTGGCCGATGACGTCGCCGCCTGACGTTCGTCGCTTCCCGATCGAGATCGGTCCGCGTTCCCGCCTCCTCCTGCGGATCTTCTTCAGAGTCCGACCCGAGACGGCGTACGTGGACCTGGGCGAGGCGCTCGAGGCCCGGTTCGGCTTCGCCCATCTGCGCACGCCGCTGACGAACGTCGTCTCGTGGCGCATCGAAGGGCCGTGGTTGTGGATCACGGCGATCGGCATCCGGATGAGCGTGCGCCACAGTGATGTCACGTTCGGCGGGACGCATCGCGGCGGCGTCCGACTCGACTTCCGTGAACGGGTCCCGACGATGCGGTTCTTCCGTGTCCCGGCGCTCTACGTGACCGTCGCGGACCCCGAGGGGTTCGCGGCCGCGCTCGCCGCGCGAGGCATCCCGGGTGAGGACGCGCGTCGTTCCGCAACGAGCAGGTGACCGGCGCGCCGCGGCGCTAGCATCGCCGCCACCATGGCCCGGCAGTTCGACTACATCATCGTCGGCGGTGGTTCGGCGGGCTGCGTCCTCGCCAACCGACTAACAGAGGATCCCGGTACGCGCGTGCTGGTGCTCGAGGCCGGCCGGTCGGACTGGCGCATCGACCCGTTCATCCACATGCCCGCGGCGCTGATGTTCCCCATCGGCAGCTCGCTCTACGACTGGCAGTACGCGTCGGAGCCCGAGCCGTTCATGCATGGCCGCCGGATCCACCACGCGCGCGGGAAGGTCCTGGGCGGCAGCAGCAGCATCAATGGCCAGATCTTCCAGCGCGGCAACCCGCTCGACTACGAGCGTTGGGCGGCCGACGCCGGCATGGAGACGTGGGACTTCGCCCGCTGCCTGCCCTACTTCAAGAAGATGGAGACCGCACTGGCAGCGGCCCCCGACGATCCGTGGCGCGGGCACGACGGGCCGCTGGTCCTGGAACGTGGTCCTGCGTCGAGCCCGTTGTTCGAGGCCTTCTTCGCCGCCGTGCAGGAAGCCGGCTACCCCCTGACCAATGACGTCAACGGCTATCGCCAGGAGGGCTTCGCTCCGTTCGACCGGAATATCCACCGGGGTCGGCGGCTCAGCGCGTCGCGCGCATACGTCCACCCGATCCTGCGGGAGCGCGGGAACCTCGCGGTGTGGACGCAGCGGTTCGTGACCCAGGTGCTGTTCGAGGGATCGCGGGCCGTCGGCGTCGAAGTCGCGCACGGGCTTGGTGGCGGCGCCGTCGAGCGGCTGATGGCCGGCGAGGTGATCCTTGCGGGCGGCGCGATCAACAGCCCGCAGCTCCTGTTGCTGTCCGGGATCGGCCCGGCCGCGGACCTCGACGCGCTCGGGATCCCGGTGATCGCCGACCGGCCCGGCGTCGGCAAGAATCTCCAGGACCACCTCGAGGTGTACGTCCAGCACCAGAGCGCCAAGCCTGTCTCGATGCAGCCGTCTGCGACGCAGCTCTGGCGGCGGCCCTTCATCGGCGCGCAGTGGATGTTCCTGCGCTCCGGACCGGGCGCCTCGAACCACTTCGAGGGCGGCGGCTTCGTCAGATCCAATGAAGCCGTCACGTATCCGAACCTCATGTTCCACTTCCTGCCGCTCGCGATCCGCTACGACGGGTCGGCCGGCGCGAAGGGGCACGGCTATCAGGTCCACGTCGGGCCCATGTACTCGGATGCGCGCGGCACCCTTACGCTCAAGAGCCGCGATCCACGCGAGCACCCGGCACTGCGCTTCGACTACCTGTCGACCGACCAGGACCGACGCGAGTGGGTCGAGGCGATCCACGTCGCACGGCACATCCTCGGTCAGCCGGCGATGGACGAGTTCGACGGCGGCGAGACGTCACCCGGTCCGGCCGTCGACACCCCCGAACAGCTCCTCGACTGGGTCGCGCGCGATGCCGAGACCGCCCTTCACCCGTCATGCACCGCGCGTATGGGCGTCGATGACCTGTCCGTCGTCGACCCGCTGACGATGCGCGTCCACGGTGTCGATGGCCTGCGCGTCGTGGACGCATCGGCGATGCCCTACGTCACCAACGCCAACATCTACGCGCCGGTGATGATGCTCGCCGAGAAGGCGGCCGACCTGATCAAGGGCGATACGCCGCTGCCACCCGAGCCGCTCGAGTTCTACCGCCACGGGGTATCTGCGCCACCGGGCCCGGAGGCCGTCCCGGCGTAGGCGCTGCGCCGCCTGCCACCCATCGTCATCCGTTGCATCGGGGTCGTCAGCCGACGGCGGCCTCGGGCCGACCCTTGCCCGCTGTGTCGCCCGGGCCGGGGCTCGACCATCGCGTCACCCCTAGAGCACCTGCGCTCCACACGACGCGAAAGGAAGTCCGATGGCCCCAGGCGCCGATCCACGCCGCCTGGACGCACGCGTACTACGAGGCGCTGCGACCGCGGTCGATGGGCGTCTACTCGAACTTCCTCGAGGCCGATGGTGCGGCGCGCATCCACGAGGCCTACCCGGAGCGGACGTATCGGCGGCTTGCCGACATCAAGCGTCGCTACGACCCGACCAACCTGTTCCGCCGCAACCAGAACATCGCGCCCGCGGCCGCCGGCTGAGGCGCGAGCCCTACTTGGGCGGCAGCGACTTTCCGAACGCGATCGCGCGACGCACCCAGTCGTCGAGTCTCGTGTCGTCGGCGACGACGTCGCTCGGCAGGACGGCGTAGCCCTTCATCGGCTTGCCCGGCATCGGCTCGAATGGGCCGCCGCCGGGCAACGCCTGTAGGTCGGCTCGATCCTCGTCGCCCAGCCGGATCATCCACGACTTCGCGAATAGCCCGGTGACGAGGTTCCCACCGACGAACAGCGCCGGGTACCCGAACATCTTGCGTCGCTTGGCCTCGGGGAAACGGGCCGCAGCCGCGTCGAACCGGGCGACAAGCTCGGGCGGTGACTTCTCGAACTTGGGCATCGTCAGATCCCTTCGATGCGGCGCGGCGCGAGGCGCGGACCGTAGCGCGGCGCGCGCACCCCGCTGAGTTCCAGCAACCGGACCACGAGCGCGCGCCGCCCGCGGTACGGCTCGAGCAGCTCGAGCATCCGGCTATCGGTCGCGCGGGGCTCACCGGCCAGCGCGAACGCCACGAGATGGGGCAGGTGGAAGTCGCCGACGCTCACCGCGTCGACGTCCCCGAGCGCCCGGACACCGATCTCGGCCGCGGTCCACGGCCCGATCCCGGGAACGGTCCGCAAGCGTCGATAGCCTTCGTCGAACGGCAGCTCGACGATCGCTTCGAAGGTCGTCGCGCGACCGGCGATCGCCCGGATCAGGTCTGCGCGACGGCGCTCCACCCCGAACTCGTGGTAGGTCCAGTACGGCAACGCTGCCAGGGTCGCCGGCGCGGGCATGGCGCGGAGACCGAGCTCCTGTGGTCCCGGCGCCGGCTCGCCGTACCGGCGGATCAGGGCCTGCCACGCGCGGTGCGCCTCGGTTCCCGTGACCTTCTGTTCCAGGATCGCCGGGACCAGCGATTCGAGGACGGCGCCGGTCCGCAGGACACGGACGCCCGGGCGTCGTCGGGCGAGGGCCGCGATCCGCGGGTCCGCGGCGTCCACCAGCCGCTCCGTGCCGGGGCCGAACAGCCGTGGCACCCGCTCGAGGACCTGCTCAGCGCCGGGTCCCCACGCTTCTGCCGTCAGTCCCCGACCGGTGACCGTGAGCCCAAGGGTCGCCGCCCCGTCGGGCGTCCGCGCGGTCACCCACGCACGTCTGGAGGTCAGCCGGATCGTCCGATCGCCGTTGCCGCGCACGAGCGGCCCGAGCGATGCGATGAGGTCCAGCGGCCCGTCGAGGGTCATCTCCAGGGTGGCGTCAGGCCGCAGCACGAGACGAGTCTGTCACGGTTCCGTTACGGCCGCGTGGTGGTACGGGCGGACCACGAAATCTCGAACGATGGTACTGTCGGGGAGACGTGCGACGCCCCAGGGTCGTCGCGAACATGGCGCTCATCGCCGCGTTCGCCACGGTCGCCGTCCCCGGACCGGTGGGTTCATGGGCACGAGGCCCCGACCGAACCCCCTCCGTCGATCTCTTCGCGGACGCAGAGATGACGGCTGTCCGTGGGCCGGTGTCGACGACCTTGCCCCTGGATCCGGGGGCCCGTTCCGACGGGGTCCTGGATCAAGGCTCGAGACTCTTCGAGCCCAACACAGCGAATGAGCCGCCCCAGGCTCGGCCCAAGGCTGCCCAACCCGAGGCCCGACCTGACGTCGTCCTGAAGCCCACCTGGCGGCTCGACCGCAATGTGTCCTGGTACGGCCCGGGGTTCTACGGGAAGCGCACGGCTTGCGGGGTCGCGATGACGACGGCGCTCGTGGGAGTCGCCCACCGCAGCCTGCCGTGCGGCACGAAGGTCACCTTCAAGAATCCCGCCAACGGCCGGATCGTGACCGCCCCCGTCGTGGACCGTGGTCCGTACGTCAGCGGCCGCCACTGGGACCTGACCGGCGGATTGTGCAAGCGGCTCGATTTCTGTCAGACCGGCGCGCTGTACTGGCGGCTAGCCAAGGCCTGACTAGCGCCCTCGTGACGTGATGCCACCGCCAGGGGATAGCTGCGGGACGGCTACCCCCGGGACGGCAGCTTCAGGTGCCTATCGAAGGACGTAGAGCTGGTCGACGATGACTCGTGGATGCCCGGCCGTGCCGACCACGACGATCCGGATCGTGCGGGTAGCGGTGGTGGACCACGTCCGGGTGAAGACAAGCTTCCGAGCCACCGATGTGGCCGAGAACAGATTGACCGTGCTTGTCAGGGTGCCGTTGATGTACACGCGGGCCGAGCCCATGTTCGGGCCGGTCGGGCTCAGCCATGCGACACGGTTGCCGTTGAACGTGAGGGTGGCGCTCCTGCCAGCGGTCACCGAGTACTTGGCCTTGCCGCCGACGAAGTCCGTCGACGACGACAGGCCCCAGCCGCTGCTGAACGAGACGGCGGAGCTCGACTCGCTGTAGCTGATCGTCCGGAACGTCGGGCCGTAACGGAACGAGCCCGGCACATTCTCGCCATTCACTGCTCGGACCGCGAACCGGTACGTGCTGGACGACGTCGTGACGACGAGGTTGTGGCTGGTGGCGGTCGTGTCGCCGACCTTGGCGAACACGGCACCATTGACCGACATGTACAGCTCGTAGTGATCGATCCCGCTCTCCGGGTCGCTGCTCGCCGTCCAGGAGACCCTGATCGGGAAGCCGGTCGCTCCGCTGCAGCAGATCGACTGGGTCGGGATACCCGGCGTCGTCGGTGCCGTGGTGTCGCTCGTGACCGTGATGTCGTCGCTCGCGGTGGCCGACCAGTTGCCCGCGGCGTCGCGCCACTGGACATACACGGTCTTGACCCCGAGCCCGGCGGTCAGGGTCCAGGCGATCGGCGTCGTATAGACGAACGTCGTGCTCCCGCTCATGTCGGCGGCGTTCGACAGTCGGACGAGACTCACGCCGCTCCCACCGGTGTCGGTCGCCGGGACCGCGACCGAAACGGTCGAGCTACTGGTGGCCCCGGCGCCGCCGTTGATCGAGACGGACCCGGCCGGATCAGTGCTGTCCGTGGCTGGGATGGCCATGGAGTTATGGAGGAAGACCTTGACGTTGCCGCCCGCTGAAGACGTGAGGTTGTTGGCGATCGCCACGATCCCCGAGGCATCGGTGACGGGTTGCTTGGTGGTCGACGGGTCGTCGATCAACGTCTCCGTCGCGCTTCGGATGAACGGCGTGCCGCGCTGGATGGTCTGGTCCGCGGCACCACGGAAAACGAAGGAATTGGCCCCACTCAGCGGTGCCGACTTGCTGTAGACCGCGCCACCGCCGTTGGGCGAGGTCATGAGGAGATAGGCGACGTCGAGCTGCTCACTGATGACGACCTGGGGGCGCGTGTTGCAGTCACCGACGGTGCCGGCCAGATGCGTGCTCCATGCCCCACCCGCGGTGCGGGCGAAGAACGGCACCAGCGGCCGTTGCTTGTTGGTCGCGCACGCCACGGTGTCGGTCCTGGCCTTGCCGACCATGAAGACCCGGCCGTCGCTCGTGGCCTTCATGTTGATGTGGTTGTCGGATTCGTCGTTGGTGAGTCCGGCGAGCTTTGGAAGCTCCACCTTGGTCCAGTTGCCGGCGAGCGTGGGATCCGCTCCGGCCGCGATCGTCGCGAAGTAGTAGCCGTTGTCGGTCGCCAAGGGGAGACCGTCCTGGTCGCTCCACATGACTCCGACGGTGCTCGGCGAGCCGTTCCCGAAGGCGATGACGGCGGCCGAGTCGCTGTGCGACAGGGTGCCGGTGTTGATGGTGTTCACACCCTGTGCCGGGATGACCGCCGGATCCGTCCACGTCGCGCCGTCATCGATGGAGGTGCTGTACAGGACGTCGTTGACCTTCGGCCAGGCCATCCACAGCCGGTCCGTCGAGTCCTTGGCGATGGTGACGGTCCACGACCCACCGCGGAACTGCGGGCTGGCCGTGCTGGACGTGTTCTGGATGGTCTTCGGGAACCCGGCCGCGGCCGTGTAGGTGTCGGTCGCGTTGTTGTAGCTGTACTTGAAGACCCGGATGCCGTCCGGTGTGGTGGGCACCGCGAACGGGTCGCTGGCGTTCGGCGTGACCACCGATGCGACGTACAGCGTGTTCGTGGTCTCGTCCCACAGGTAGTCGCCGTGCGACGAGTCGCGCGCGTCGACGACCGTGGTCGTGGCGGTCAAGTCGGTCTTGTCGGCACTCAGCTTGTAGATCCGGTAGTCGGAGATCGAAGGCGACGTGGAATATCGGAACATGCCTGCCCACCACTGGACCGCGCCGCCGCCCTCGTCGGTGTACCAGAGCTTCGACTGTGGCTTGTCACCCGAGGGCCGGAAGGCACCGCCGCCGTAGCCGTGGTCGCGATAGCCGTTCGTGACCGGGGTGCCGGCGAGGACCGTGCCCATGGCCAGGATGGCTGCCAGGCCGGTGGACAGCAGGATCGTCGCCAGTCGACGAGTGGAGCGTGGCGAATACGTCATGGATCGAGGAACCCCCACAGTTGTCGGCGTGCGTCCAAGGTCCGTTGCGTAGGACCTTGGTCACCGTCGGGACTAGGACGGCTGGGTCAGTCAGGATACGCGAGCTATCCCGGATGGGCCCCCGACGAGGCCATTTTCGGTGACGGACGGCAACGCCTAGTGGGTCGCGCGCGTCCGCTCGACCAGTTCGCGGGTCGCTGCGATGACCGCGTCCGGGCGGTCGGCCTGGATGATGTGCCCGGCGCCCCACGTGATCTCGTAGCGCACCCGTCCTGGGGCAAGCGACTCGTACGCCTCCTGCCACGCGGCGGCGATCTCCACGTTGGTCGGCTCGTCCAGCCGCGGCTCGGCGCGCGGTGCCCGGAGGACGACGATCGGAAAGGCCGACACGTCGGCGGCGCGGAGCTGCGCTTCCGACGCCGGCCAATCGAGGTCCTCGACGCTCGCCACGAGATCGCGCAGGTACTGCGCCTGTCCCTCGTACTCGCCGCGAAGCGGCCCGAGCAGCGGGTGGATCCAGTCGTCCTGCAGGTCAGGGCTGAACCCGTCGACCAGGACGAGCCCGGCCACGTCTGCGCCGTGTCGTGCTGCGAAGACGCGCGTGTACGCCTCGCCGAGCGAGTGGCCCACCACGATGAACGGTGGCGACTCGCCGGCGATCCGCAGCAGACCGCGCAGGTCATCCGCGGCGTCCGCGACGGTGTGGCGGCCGCGCGGATCACTCGAGCCGCGCCCGGGGCGATCGTAGGCACAAGTGCGGGTCAAGGCGGCCAAGCCGTCGTGGACCGGTGCCCAGCCCGCGACGCCGTCGCCCATGCCGGCCTCGAGCACGATGGTCGGCGAGCCCGTCCCGCGGCAGTCGAGGTAGATCGAGCGTCCGCCGACATCGATCGGGCGCCCCTGCCCGACGAACGCCGGCAGGGCCCGGTGGCGAGCCAGCCAGACCCCGGGTCCGCCCACACGAGCGATATCGATCAGGAGCGCCAGGCTCAGACCGACCACCACGGCGAGGAGGAGGCGGGCCGGCTGGCGAAGGACGGCCATGCGCCCTACCGTAGCGGCATGTGCAGGAGCATCAAGACCCTCCGTCGTCCGGGTGAAGCGGCGACGACCGGCGAACTGGAGGCGGCCGCCCGCCAGTTCGTCCGCAAGATCAGCGGCTACCGCGAGCCGAGTGCCCGCAATCAGGAGGCCTTCGACGCGGCGATCCGCGACGTGACGGAAGCCAGCCATCGACTCGTCGAGGCCATCGGCGTCGACGTCGAGGTTGGTCCGAATCGCTGGGTCGGTCGCGACGGTGTGGTCCACTCCGGGGCGTGACGATAGTCGCCGCTCCCTGGTGGGTCCGACCCGGACTCGACGTCGTTGACGGCCGGCTGACGATCGCGGGGCGCGACGCCGAGGCGCTCGCTCGCCAGCATGGGACGCCGCTCTTCGCCTACGACCTGGCCCGGTTCGGCGAGAACGCGCGCTCGATCCAGGCCGCATTCGCCCCGACCGGCCTGCCATTCCGGCTCCGGTTCGCGCTCAAGGCCCATCCGTTTCCCGAGATCCTCGGCGTATTCCGTGCACTCGGTGCGCCCGGGACGCCGGAGAGCGTCGGCATCGATGCCTGCTCGCCCGGCGAGGTGCTACGGGCGCTCGAATGCGGCTGGCGAGCGGACGAGATCAGCTACACTGGGACGAACGTCTCGGAGCGCGATCTCGACGTCATCCTCGAGCACGCGATCCACTGCAACCTCGACGCGATCAGCCAGATCGCGCGGTACGGCCGACGGGCACCGGGGTCGACGATCGGGATCCGGATCGATCCCGCGACGGGTGCCGGCTACAACGAGCAGCTTGAGTACAGCGGGTCACGCCCGACGAAGTTCGGGATCGGTCTCGAGCGGTTCGAGGAGGCCCTCGCCGTAGCGGCCCAGCACCGCCTCGCGATCGACACGATCCATTTCCACGCCGGCTCGGGTTGGCTGGCCGACGGGCTGCCCGCGTTCGAGCGGGCGTTGCCGGTCGCGGTCGAGGCCGTCGCCATGGCCCGAGCGGCTGGCCATCGCATCATCGAGGTCAACGTGGGGGGCGGGCTGGGCGTGTCGGCACGCGTTGACGAATCAGGCGTCGACCTCGCCGCCTATGCCGCGGTCGTGGCGCGCCACCTCGACCCGCTCGGCGTGACGGTCAGTGCCGAGCCCGGCGATGCCCTCGCGAAGGACGCCGGGATCCTGCTCGCCGAGGTCGTGACCGTCGAAACGCGCCGGGGCGTCACCTTCGTCGGTCTCGACACGGGCTGGAACGTGAACTGCGCGTACTTCATCTATGGCTTCGCGCAGGAGATCGTCCCGTGCCGCGACCCGGCGGCCGACCGCAGCCAGCAGGTGACGGTGGCCGGTCACATCAACGAGGCGAGCGACGTGTTCGCCGAGGACTACCCGATGGCCGAGGTGGCCGAGGGCGACATCGTGGCCCTGCTCAACGCCGGTGGGTACCACCAGGCGATGAGCTCGACCCACTGCCTGCGGCCCACCGGGACCGCGTTGTTCCTAGAGCGTTAGCCGTTCGAGCGGATCGCCCGCGACGGGATCGCGAACGCCTGGAACAGGGCGATGGCCCAGAACGCCATTGTCAGCGGGTCGGCCTGGAGTGAGTCGATCACGACGCTCATCACGAAGTCGGGTGGCTGGAGCAACTCGATCGTCAGGCCTTCGGCGGCGAGCTCCTGGCCCACGAAGTGCGCGACGATGAGGTATTCGCTGATCACGAGCGCCAGCAGCGTGAGGATCACCGAGATGGGCACGAGCACAACCGAACCGCGCCGGTTCGCGCCGAGGACGACGCCGTAACCGACGATGAAGCCGACCGCGATGGCGACCAGACCGATCTGATATTGCGTGACCGCGACGACGCCGTACCACACGGCAGTCGCGAGGGCCGCTGCGACGAGGCCACCGACGAACCCGCCGACGATCTCGGTCGTACCGGCTGGCTGTCGCGGTGCGGCCGCTTCAGCAGGGGCCACCATGGCGCCACCCGCGACCATCGATGGATCGAACGGCGATACAAGGGCGGCGACGCCGACGCCACCATCCCCGCTCACAACGGTCGCCGATTGCCCGGACATCGGGATGACGGGTGCGGAGGCCGCCACGGTCTCCCGGGCGCCACCACAGCTGTAACAAGCACTCGCGGCGCCGCGGTTGATCGACTTGCAGTTGCCGCAGACCCAATCGTTCACGGAGTTCGACTCCTTCTTCAGCAGCCGTCGACGGACGGTCGACCGGCGGCGCGAGTATGGCGACGGTCGCATCCGCGGACGACCCGCCGACGGTCCGGGGTACACCAGTACACTCGCCGGAAATGGCCCAGCACACGCAAAGGACCGCTCCGCCCACTCGGCATATCACGACGCGCTCGATCGTGGCCGTGCGGGGCGGGTCGCTCGAGGTCCGCTCCGACCGTGTCGTCGGGGAAGCGCCGCTGGAGATCCGCGCTGCGGGCCCTGATCAGGATCCCGTGGCGATCGCGGTCACGATGCGGACGCCCGGCAATGAGGCCGAGCTCGCGGTCGGTTTCCTGCGCACAGAGGGTCTGATCAGCGGCCCCGAGGTCGTTGGGACGGAGACTGGCGACCCGGGCACGCTCAACCAGCCCGACGACACGATCGTCGTGCGCCTGTCGACCCCGTTCGACGCGTCCACCGTCGCCGAGCGCCATTTCGTGGCGACTGCCTCGTGCGGGATCTGTGGCAAGGCGTCGATCGACGAGGTGGCGATGCGCTGCGATCCGCTCCCCGACGGCCCGGTCGTGCCGCGTGCGGTGATCGTCGCCCTGCCCGATCTGCTGCGTGCGGCCCAGAAGGCATTCGATGAGACCGGTGGGCTACACGCGGCTGCTCTGTTCACTCCGGCGGGTGAGCTGCTGGCGCTCCGCGAGGACGTCGGCCGCCACAACGCGCTCGACAAGCTGGTCGGATCGCAGCTACTCGCGAAGTCGCTGCCACTCCACGACCGCATCGTGATGGTGTCGGGCCGCGTGAGCTTCGAGATCGTCCAGAAGGCCGCGGTCGCCGGCGCCCCGATCGTGGCGGCTGTGTCGGCGCCCTCGGATCTGGCCGTCGAAACCGCGGAGCGTCTGGGGGTGACCCTGGTCGGCTTCCTGCGCGGCGACGGGTTCAACGTGTACAGCCACGATCGCCGCATCGACCTGAGCGACCTGACCGGCTGGGGCTGATCGCCCGTCGCCTTGTCCTGTCAGGTCACCGATGTGCGGCGAACCAGCTCGTCGCGCGTTGGATCGTGATCCTGATCAACGGTCGCGACTCGAGGTCGTGGTCCCGGTACTGCGGATAGCGCAAGCGCAGCGCCTCGATGATCCCGATCGGGACGGCGGGCGCCTCGATCACTTCGGCGTGCGCGTCGAGGCGGAGCCACGCCAGCTCCGACCAGTCCTCGGACCAGCGGTCGACCAGCACCGTCACCTCTGGCCTCGCCTGGATGTCGCGGATCCGGGCGAGCGCCATTGGATCCCGGGTCGACTTCGGCTTCTCGTCGATCGGCGACCACAGGACGTCGTCGATCGCGACGAAGCAGATCGGCACGAGGCGGGCCCGGCCGGTCGAGGTGATCGTGGCGAGCGTGGCGCGACTTGCCGCGGCAAGCAGGTCGCGCTCGGCCGGCCCGAACGTCACGCTGGGGGCTTCGGGCGCTCGTTCACGAACTCGAAGCCGAAACGGCCCTTGATGCACAGATGGCCGTCGGTCACGGTGGAGTCGAGCGGCGAGGTCACCTTGAGGATGCGGTCGTCCTGGACGTGCAGGTCGACCGCACAGCCAACGCCGCAGTACGGGCAGATGGTCGAGGTCACGGTCTGGGCCGACTCGTCCCATGTGCCGGCCGCCCGCATGTCGTACTCGGGCTTGGCCATCAGCGCGCCGGTCGGGCACACACCGATGCAGTTGCCGCAATACACACACGCCGACTCGGGCAGGGGGACGGCCTGCTCGGTCGAGATGCGGGCGTCGAAGCCACGTCCTGCGACGGCGATGGCGAACGTGTTCTGGGCGTCCTCGCCGCACGCCTCGACGCACTTGTAGCAGAGGATGCACTTCGAGTAATCGCGGACGTAGAGGTCGTTGTCGATCTTGGTGGGCTGGGCGACGGTCGCTGCGAACGCCGCATCGACAGCGCTCGGGACGTGATGGTGACCGGGCTCGCGATCGTCGCGTTCGCCGGCGGCGGCCGGCTCGGCGGGCGGGCCGAACCGGGCCGGATCCGCGCCATAACGGTCCATGTAGGCGTGGATCGTGCCGTCCGGCACGGCCGGGCCGGTCAGTGACACATCCACCGACGAGCCGAGGAACTCGAGCACGACCTTCCGCGAGGTACGGACGCGCTCGGTGTCGGTCTGGACCTCCATGCCCGGTTCGACGGCGCGCGAGCAGGCCGGCGCCAGGACGCGCGCCCCGGCGACCTCGACCACGCACACGCGGCACACATTGACGGGCGTCAGGTTCTCCGCGTAGCACAGGGTCGGCGTGTCGATGCCGAGCTCGCGGCAGGCACCGAGGATCGTCGTCCCGGTCGGCACGGTGACCGGGCGCCCATCGATCGTCAGCTCGACCGGCGGTGGCGCCTCCACGGGCGGTGGCGCCGGTGGCTGCGATGGCCGTGCCGGCGGCGACAGGATGATCTCGGTCAGTGGTTGCGCGGCCGGCGACTGGCCCGCGTGCGGCGAGTGCGGGTCGGGCGCGGGATCGCGCGTCATCGACAGGCCGGTCGTGTCCTCGCTCACAGCGCCACGAGCCCCTTCTGGCGGAGCGCCGACTCGATGGCCGACGAGGCCGTCTGGCCGAGCCCGCAGATCGACGCGTCGCGCATCGCCTGGCCGACATCGCGCAACAGCACCAGCTCATCATCACGCGACCGCACCGTCGATCCCCCGGCCAGCCGAGCCAGCAGCTCCTCCTGGCGGACGCTGCCGACGCGGCACGGAACGCATTGGCCGCACGACTCGTCGCGGAAGAACTGTGCGATGCGACGCAGCGTGTCGACGAGGTCGACGGACTCGTCGAAGACCATGATCACGCCCGAGCCGAGCGTCGCCCCGGCCGCCCTGGTCGCCTCGAACGTGAGCGGCATCTCCAGCGACTCCGGCCCGACGAAGACCCCCGCGGCGCCGCCCAGCAAGATCGCGCGGATGGGCCGCCCACCAGGGACGCCGCCGGCGAGCTCGATCAGCTCGCCCAGCGTCGCGCCGAACTCGACCTCGTAGACGCCGGGCCGCGCGACGTTGCCGGAAAGGCAGAACAGCCGCGGCCCGGTCGAGCCCTCGGTCCCTATGCGCGCGTATGTCTCGCCGCCCATCTCCAGCGACGATCGGCACGTTGATGAGCGTCTCGACGTTGTTGACGACGGTCGGTTTGCCGAACAGCCCGACCTCGACCGGGAACGGCGGCTTGTTGCGTGGTTCGCCGCGCTTGCCCTCGATCGACTCGAAGAGCGCGGTCTCCTCGCCGCAGATGTACGCGCCGGCGCCGCGGCGGATCTCGATGTCGAAGGCGAAGCCCGAGCCTAGGATGTCGGCGCCGAGGAGGCCGGCGCTGCGTGCAGCCTCGATCGCGCTGCGGATCGCCGTTTCCGCCTCGGGGTATTCGCCGCGGATGTAGATGTAGCCCTGGCCGGCGCCGGTCGCGAGCGCGGCGATCGTCATCGCCTCGACGACTGCGAACGGATCGCCTTCCATGATCACCCGGTCCTTGAACGTGCCCGGCTCGGACTCGTCCGCGTTGCACACGAGGTAGTGAGGCTGGGCAGTCTGGGCGGCGACCGCCGCCCACTTGCGACCGGTCGGGAATGCCGCGCCGCCGCGGCCCATCAGCTTCGAGGCCGTGACCTCGGCGATAACGGCCACGGGGCCGATCTCCATCGCCTTGGAGAGGGCGCTGTATCCGCCGTGTGCCCGGTAGTCGTCGAGCGACCTCGGATCGACGACGCCGACGCGGCGAAGGAGACGGAGTGATCCGTCGCCGGACTGTGGGATCGGCTGCGGTGTGCGCGGCGAAGCGCCCCCATCCAGCCGCGCGACGACACCGGCCGCGTCGATCGGGGCGGCGCTCGTGACTAAGCCTGACTCGCCGGCGCTGGTGATCAGCGCGGCCGGGGCCGACTCGCACAGCCCGAGACACGGTGACCGCAGCCAGCCCGTTTGGCCGTCACGCGTCGCGGCCCCTTCGGGCCCGACCGACCGCGCCAGGTCCTCGCAGATCCGCTCCGCTCCGGCCAGGCGGCACGCGATGTCGTCACAGACGTGGGCCATGACCGGAGGTCGTGGCGTCGTCGCGTACAACGCGTAGAACGTGGCGACGCCATACGCCTCGGCGGGTGGGACCGCGAGCCGCCGCGAGATGTAGTTCAGGGCGGGTTGGCTGATCCAGCCGATCCGGTCCTGGACGGCATGGAGGGCGGGCAGCAGCTGTGACCGTTTTGCGCGGATCGCGTGCCCGCCTCGCGCGGCGTGTCCCTCGACGCCCGAACGGCGCGGTCCGCCGACCCAGCCGCTCTCCGGCGTCCCGAGGACGCTATCGACCGCCGCGCGCTCGGCCGGGGAGGCGAGGGGGCCGATGACGTGCAGGTCCATCGCGTTCGAGTGTAGCGCCGCTCACGGTTCGAACCGGCCGCCGTGGAGTCAGACTCGAGTCAGACCCGAAGGACGCGGACGTCCAGTGGTTCCGCACGACCTCGGAGGGAGAGCGTCCGCAGCTCGAGATCCGGGTCGAGCTTGGCGGCGGTCGCCGAGGCCGCGCTGACGAGGATCTCACCGGCCGCGGCCGCTGATGCCAGCCGCGCCGTGACGTTGACACTGTCGCCGAGCGCGGTGAAGTCGGTCACGGTGTCGCCGATGACCCGACGTACGCGACTCCAGTGTGGACACCGGCGCCCAGCGGGATCCACGGCCCACTATCGGTCCCGTGCCCGGTCGCGCGGAGCAACTCCTGGGCGGCGTCGATCGCGTGCGCCGCGTGGTCATGACCGGCCAGGACAGGGAGGAAGAGCGCGACGACCTCGTCGCCGACGAATTTGTCGATGATGCCGTCGCGTGCCACGAGGCTGTTCGTGGCCTCCCGATAGAATTGGCCCAGGAGCTGTTGGAACGCGCCCGGTCCCATCGTCTCTGCGAGGCCGGTCGACCCGCGCACGTCCGCGAAGAGCATGCTCAGCTCGATCTCGGCGCCGCCCCGAGCCTTCTGCAACTGCTTGAAGCAGAGGCCGCAGATCGAGGGATTCTTGTCCCAGCGCCCTCGGTCGAGCAGCCGCATGAACGGTGCGCTGGGTCCGGCGAATGGGGCCGCACACATCTTGCAGCGGGGCGAGCTCGGGCAGCATCCGGAAGAACCCACGCCCCGCGGCGAACCCCGAATTGGGGTCGTTCAGTATCCGCTTCCACATCGGGTCGGAGACGAAGTCCGCCCCGCTGTCCTCGTGATCCTCGGTGGGTTGCTGTGTCGGGATCTCAGTCATCGGGACCTTCCACGTTCACGACCGTTTCGCCCTCACCGACACGGAACCCGATCAGGACCTGCTCCTCGTCGGCCGGATTGCTCTCGCGATGCACGGTGTGGGGCGGGACGATGAAGAAGTCACCTGGCCCGGCCTCGACGACGATGGCACCACGCGGCCCGCTCTCGAGTCGAAGCCGGCCGTCGATGACGTAGCCGTAGGTCGTGTACTGCGCATGATGATGCCAACCTGATACGAGCCCTGGCTGCGTCCGCACAGAGATGATGCGCGTCGATCCCTCTGTGGCCTCACGCCGCTCCATCCCAGGCGTCGGATTCCCTTGGACAAGGTCCTTCCCGTGAACGATCTGCGGTTCAGCCATCGATCATGCCGGTACGGGCTGCGCGAGCTTCTCGATCCGGATGGCCGTCGCCTTGAACTCGGCCGTACCGGACTTCGGGTCCGTCGCGTCGATCGTCAGCAGGTTCGTCGCGACGTCGTCCTGGAAGTGCAGCGTCATGAAGGTGAGCCCCGGCCGCAGGGACGGGTCGATGCGGACGGGTACCTCGATCCGGCCCCGGCGCGAGATCGCGCACACGACCTCGCCATCGGACAGGCCGTATGCCTCGGCATCCTCCGGTGAGATGTCGAGTGACTCGCCACGGCGGAGCGGCGAGGTGTAGCTGGCGGTCTGGACGCCGGTGTTGTACGAGTCGAGGCGGCGGCCCGTCGTAAGCCGGATCGGGTATTCGTCGGTGAGCTTGTCGACCGGCGGGTCGTGATCGACCGGGACGAACGGCGCGCGATTGCCGGGAACCGGGTCCTCCCACAGTCGACTGTGGAGGAACAGCTCGCCGGGGTGCGTCTCGTCGTAGCACGGCCACTGGATGCCGCCGAGCTCCTCGAGTCGCTGGTAGCTCATCCCCGCGTGGACCGGCGACAGCGACCGGACCTCGTCCCACACCTGTTCGGCGGCGGCCTCACCCCAATCGATGCCCATCCGTCGTGCGATGTCGAAGATGATCGCCAGGTCATCGCGGGCCCCGTCGGGTGGCTCGACTGCCTTGCGGATGCGCTGGACGCGCCGTTCCGAGTTGGTGACCGTGCCCTCGCCCTCGGCCCAGGCAGCGGTCGCCGGCAGCACGACGTCTGCAAGTTCGGCGGTCCTCGTCAGGAACAGGTCCTGGACGACGAGCATGTCGAGCCCCTCGAGCAGGCGGATCGCACGGTGCTGGTCGGCCTCGGACTGGACGGGGTTCTCGCCGATGCAGTACACGGCCGTCAGGTCGCCGCGCTCCATCGCATCGAACATGCCGGACAGATGCCAGCCCCGTTGCGCCGGGACTGTGACGCCCCAAGCCGCGTCGAACTTCGCCCGGAGCGTGTCGTTCTCGACGTGCTGGAAGCCCGGCAGTCGATCGGGCAGGGCGCCCATATCGCCGCCGCCCTGGACGTTGTTCTGGCCACGGAGCGGGTTGACGCCGCTCCCGTAGCGACCGACATGTCCCGTGAGCAGGACGAGGTCGATCAGAGACAGGACGTTGTCGACCGCGTTGTGGTGTTCGGTGATCCCAAGCGTCCAGCAGATCATCGCCCGCGGCGCGGTCGCCAGCGCATGCGCCAGCTCACGGATGACGTCGGCCGGGACGCCGGTCTCGCGTTCGGCGTAGTCGAGCGTGTACGACTCGACCTTGGCCTTGTAGGCATCGAAGTCCTCGGTCGCCCGCTCGATGAACTCGCGGTGCTCCAGGCCCGAGGCGATGATCTCGCGGGCGATGGCATTGGCCAGCGCGATGTCGCTGCCCACGTCGAGGCCCAGCCACGTATCGGCCCATTCCGCGCTCGACGTCCGGCGCGGGTCGACCGCATACAGCCGCGCTCCCTTGTGCACGGCCTTGAGGACGTGGTGGAAGAAGATCGGATGCGTCTCCCGGGCGTTGCTGCCCCAGAGGACGATCAGATCGGTGTCCTCGACCTCACGATATGAGCTGGTCCCCCCACCGGCACCGAACACGGTCGCCAGACCGGCGACGCTTGGGGCGTGTCAGGTGCGGTTGCAGCTATCGATGTTGTTGCTGCCCAGGACCACCCGGCTGAACTTCTGTGCCGCGAAGTTGACCTCGTTGGTCGCCTTGCTGCAGCTGAAGGTGCCGAACGTCGTCGGGCCGTGAGCCGCCATCGCGGCCTGGAACCCGGCGACCACGTGGTCCAGCGCTTCATCCCAGGTCGCTGGTCGAAGTTCGCCGCCCTTCGCGTCGCGCACGAGGGGCTGGGTCAGTCGTACGTAGGGTCGTGCCACTCGGTGGACTCCTGCGGATGACGACCGCCCGAGTGTACCCCTTGACGACGGGCCGTTCGGACGCCACCCTCCGCATCGTTCATGCGAGGGGACACATGACCACCGACGCCGCAACGGCGGATCTCAGCGAGCCGCCGCCGCTCTACTGCTACCGCCATCCGGACCGCGAGACGTGGGTCCGCTGTGGTCGTTGCGACCAGCCGATCTGCACCCGTTGCTCGATGCAAGGCCCGGTCGGACTGCGCTGCAAGACGTGCGGTAAGCCGTCCCGTGACGCCCTTGCGTCGCTGAACACCAGGCAGCTCGCTATCGGTTTGGCGGTCGCCACAGCTCTCGGCGCTGTCGTCGGGTACTTCGGGGCGCAGTTCGGTTTCTTCATGATCGTGGTGGGCTTCTTCGCCGGCACGATCATCGCCGAAGCGCTCGACCGCACCGTCGGCATCAAGCGCGGGCCGCGGATCCTTGCGCTCGCGATCACCGGGATCGCGATCGGCGGCGCGTTGGGTGCGTCGCTGTCGCTGGTCGGGCTGTGGCGGGAGCTCCTGGGGTATGCCGCGATGGCCGAGGCCGCCGGGGAGACCGGCTATCCCGCCCTCGCGCTCGACACGTTCCTGCTCCAGTACGTGCCCTCGGTCCTGATCGGCATCGGGGCCACCATCGTCGGCGCATACGTCCGACTCCGCTAGATCAGCGCGACGCCCGAACCCGCCTCGACCCGGCCGACTCGCCAGACGTCGACGCCCGCAATCCGCAGCGCATCTTCGACTGCGGCCACGCGATCGTTGCTGATCGCCGCCAGCAGGCCACCGCTCGTCTGTGGATCGAAGGCGAGCGTGATGAGCTCCGCGGGAATGTCACCGCCGAGCTCCAGATCGCCAGCGACGAAGCGTCGATTGTGGGCGGCGCCACCCGTCTCGATCCCTGTGCGTGCCAGATCGAGCGCCCCGTCCAGCGCCGGAATCACCCCGGCGTCGAAGACGAGCCGTGCCCCTGATGCGCGGGCCATCTCGAGGCCGTGGCCGAGCAGCCCGAAGCCCGTGATATCAGTGGCAGCCATCACGCCGTGCTCGACCAGGACGTCGGCCGAGGCACGGTTGAGGGTCCGCATCGCCTCGATCGCGGCGGCGAAGGTTTCGGGAGCCGTCCGACCGGCGCGCGCCCCACTCACCAGCAAGCCGGTGCCGAGTGGCTTGGTCAGCAGGAGAACATCGCCTGGTCGCGCCGCGCCCTTGCGCAGCAGGCGGTCCGGATGGGCCGCACCGATCACGGCGAGGCCGTACTTGGGCTCGGGGTCCCGGATGGTATGACCGCCGGCGAGCGTGCCCCCGGCCTCGCGCACCTTCGCCGAGGCCCCGCCGAAGACCTCGGTCAGTACGTCGGGCGGCAGGTCCTCGGGGAATGCCGCGATCGACAGCGCGAAGAGGACGCGGCCACCCATCGCGAAGACGTCGCTCATCGCGTTCGCGGCCGCGATCTCGCCGAACGTCCGCGCGTCGTCGACCAGCGGCGGGAAGAAGTCGACCGTCCCGATGATGGCCAGGTCGTCGCTGACTCGGTAGGCCGCCGCGTCGTCGGGTGGCTGGAGCCCGGCGATCAACTCGTCCGGAGCCGCCTCCGCCCCTAGCCCGGCCAGCGCCTCGGATAGCAGGTCGGCGCCGAGTTTGGCCGCGCAGCCGCCACAATCGGTCAGGCTCGTGAGCCGCAGGCTCGGAACGTCGGACAAGGTCGCCACGAGCCGATAATAGGCGCGGTTCGCGTTCCGCCTCTGCCGGCGGCGCTGCCTCCAGCGGATCCTTCGATTTCGAAGGTTCCGCCTCGCGGCCATCACCATGGCCGAACGCGATCCTTCGAAATCGAAGGTTCCGTTTGTACGGGTGCCGGCGCCGGCCCTTGCGCGATCTCCGCATTACCATCCGTGCGGGAGCGGTTGGGCCCCGGTGGGTTCCCCGGTCTTCAAAACCGGTGACGCCGCGCTCGGCGTGGCGTGGTGGGTTCGACTCCCACGCGTTCCCGCCACGGAGGAGCGATGTCGTCGAAGCCGGCCGTTCGGCCGCGACCACCCAGCGTCGAGCGTGTCCTTGCCGTCCTCCGGCAACGCCCTGATGTCGCGATCGACGACGCTGACGGGACGGGCGCGTTGGCCGAGGTCGTCCGCACGACGATCGAGGACGAGCGCCTGCGCCTTGCCGAGGAAGCGCGCCCACGTTCGATCGAGGAACTCGCCGATGCCGCAAGCGACCTGCTGGATCGATACCTCGATCCCGAGGCTACCGTCCCCGAGCACGTTATCAATGCGACGGGCGTCATCCTCCATACGAATCTCGGCCGAGCGACCTGGCCGGACGTCGCTGTGGAGGCGGTCGGGCTGGCGGCAGGCTGGGGGAAGCTCGAGTTCGATCCCGAGACCGGCCGTCGCGGCCGTCGCTTTCATCTCGCCGAGGATCATCTCGTCGCGTTGACTGGCGCCGAGGCGGCGTTGGTCGTGAACAACAACGCAGCGGCGGTCGCGCTCGCGGTCGGGTTGGCCGGCACAGGCGGGGTGGTGGTATCTCGCGGCGAGCTCGTCGAGATCGGTGGCGGTGTTCGGATCCCCGAGATCATCGAGCGCGCGGGCGCGCGCCTGATCGAGGTTGGGACGACGAACAGGACTCGAGCAGCCGACTACGAGCCGCCACTCCGCTCGGGCGACGCCCGCCTCGTGCTTCGCGTCCATCCTTCGAACTTCACCATGGCGGGCTTCGTGGAGGAACCCGACGCGGCCGCAGTCGCACGACTCGCGCACGAGCACGGTGCCATCGTGGTCGACGACCTTGGCTCTGGCGCGCTCCTCGCCACGGAGCGCTTCGGCCTTCTGCACGAACCGACGCCTTCAGAGCGTCTCGAGCTCGGGGCCGACATCGTGACGTTCAGTGGTGACAAGCTCGTCGGCGGGCCGCAGGCGGGACTGCTGGTGGGGCGGGCCGAGCTGGTCGACCGACTCCGGCGAGATCCGCTCGCTCGCGCGATGCGCCCCGACAAGGTGATCCTCTCTGCGGTCGCAGCGACGCTCGGGCTATATCGAGCTGGGGTCGCGGCGACTCAGATCCCGGTGTGGCGTTCGATCGCCACGCCTGCCGCTGAGCTGGCGGAACGCGCGCACTGGATCGCCCGCATGTGCGAGGCATTCTTCGCGCCCGACGCGGGCGTGGAGGTCATCGAGCTCGAGTCGCCCGTCGGTGGAGGATCGCTGCCAGGGCAGACCATCGCGTCATGGGGTGTGCGAGTTCCCTTCCGGGATGCGACCCAGGGTGCTACCGCCTTGCGGCAGGGGGACCCATCCATCCTGGCGCGGGTCGTCGACGATGCCGTCGTGTTCGATCTTCGGACTGTCGTCCTCGGGGCTGACGGGGATATCGTCCGGCGGATCGGTCAGGTGTCGGCGAGGGGCGCATGACCATCGTCGTCGGCACGGCCGGCCACATCGATCACGGCAAGACGACGTTGCTACGTGCATTGACCGGGATGCGACGCGGACCGCCTCCCCGAGGAGCGTCGACGCGGGATGACGATCGATGTCGGCTACGCCCATCTCGATCTCGACGACGACTCGACGATCGACTTCGTCGACGTCCCGGGGCACGACAAGTTGGTCGGCAACATGCTCGTCGGTGCCGGCGAGATCGACGCCGCGTTGCTGGTCGTGGCGGCAGACGATGGTCTCCGCGCGCAGACGCACGAGCACGTCTCGCTGCTCGATGCGCTCGGGATCGTCTCCGCGATCGCGGTCGTGACCAAGGTCGACTTGGTGCCCACCGAACGGGCCGAGGCCGTCCACGACGACGTCGCCGGGTTACTAGCCGCGACATCGATGGCCGGCGGGCCGGTCGTCGCCGCTTCGGGGGTGACGGGGGCGGGCGTCGACGCACTGCGCGAAGCGCTTGTCGCCCTCAGAGGCGCGCGTCCGGCTTCCCCCTCGTCCACCGACACTTGCGATCGACCGAGTCTTCTCGGTGAAGGGTCGCGGTGTAGTGGTGACCGGCACGTTGCGGGGAGGGCCGCTCCACCGGGGCGACACACTCAGGCTCGTCCCGGGCGATCGCACGGCGCGGGTGCGCGAGGTCCAGGTCCACGGGTCGCCGGTCGACGCCGTGGAGGCCGGTGGTCGAACCGCCCTGAACCTCGTCGGCGTCGAGGCTACGGCGCTGCATCGCGGGATGGTGCTCACCGCGGACCCCGCGGTCGTGGCCACGGAGCGTGTCCTAGTCGCGTTCCGAGGCCCCATCGGCGACCGGGCGAGCGGTCGGGTCCACGCCGGGACCGCCGCGGTGGACGGCATGATCGGCCGCAGCGGCCGGGACGCCGTCGCGCTGCCCGACGGTCGACCGGCCGGGATCCTCCGGCTCCGCCAGCCGATCGCGCTCCGCGCGGGCGATCGATTCGTGTTCCGCCGCGGGGTTCAGGTGGCGCCGGTCGGTGGCGTCGTGCTTGATGCCATCCCGCCGCGCGGGATCTCGCGGCGCCGGCAGACCCCCGAGCGCGTCGCCGCCCTGGCCACCGATGACCCGTCCGCCCGGCTGGACCTCCACGGGCTGCTGGACGGGGAGCTGGCCCCTGACGTCGCAGCGGCCGCCGAACACGCCGTGCTTGCGGCCGTGCCGGACGAGGGGGCTCTGTCGACCGCGCGGGCGACTGCGGGGCTGGTCGTGCGCCGAGCAGTGACCGTCAAGCAAGGCGACGTCCCGGCCGCTGCGAACGATGTCATCGATCGGCTGATCGCCGACGGTCGACTCGTGCGCGATGGCGACGTCGTGCGGCGTCCCGGCCGCACGGCGGCGGGGCCGGATCCAGTGCTCTTGGCCAACATGGCCCGCTTGGAATTGGCGCTGGACGTGCTCGCCCCGCCATCCTTGGATGAGGCCGCACGAGCGGCCGGATGCCCGCCCGCCGGCATCCGCGAACTCGAGCGCAGCGGCCGGATCGTCATCCTCGACTCGGACCTGGCCTACGCCGCGGGCACGTATCGCGACCTGACCGAGCGGGCCCTGACGATGGCCGCGCGGGAACCGCTGACGCCTGCCGCCTTCCGCGACGCCACCGGGACCAGCCGCAAGTACGTCATGGCCATCCTCGAGGACCTCGATCGACGGGCGATCCTGCGCCGCACACCGGCCGGGCACATCCCTGGCCCGAAGGCGCCGACTGCCGCCGGTCGATGACCGAGCGAACTGCGGCGATCGTCCTGGCCGGCGGCCGATCGTCTCGATTCGGCCGCGACAAGCTGGCGGAGATGATCGATGGTCGGCCGATGCTCGATCGCGCGATCGACGCCGTTCGCACTGTGTCGAGCATCGTTGTGGTCGTGGCCTCGGAGGGGGCCTCCCCGAGCGTCGATGATGGCGTCACCGTCGTGCATGACAGGCACGCGTTCGAGGGACCACTGGCCGGCCTGGGGACTGGCCTTGCGTCGCTGGGCTCGTTCGTCGGGCCAGTCGTCGTCGTCGGTGGCGATATGCCGACGCTCGCCCCGCCCGTCCTCGAACGGCTGGTCGCGGCGCTCGAGGGGCACGACGCGGCTGTCCTCGCTGACGAAGCCGGTCCTCGACCGCTCCCGATGGCACTCCGTCCGTCCGTGGCGGGACCCGCGGTCGAGCGGCTGATCGCGAGCGGCGAGCGACGGCTACGCGCCCTGATCGGCGAGCTCGACGCCGAGGTCATCCCTCCTTCGATCTGGCGCCGCGACGACCCGACGGGCGCCACGCTCATCGACGTCGATACCCCGGCGGATCTGCCGGACCGGAAGCAGAAACACGACGACCCCCGTCGGAGGGACGGGGGTCGTCGCGGTGATGGACGAAGCTGAGGGAGGAGGCCTCAGCTCCGGTTGGGCGAGTCGTCGAGCTTTGGGAAGATCGTGCCCCTGTTATCGAGCGGCATGGCCAGCGGGGCCAGGGCGTTCGACGCAGCGGAGCTGATCCGCTCGAACACTGACGGGCGGCCGGCCCGGTTATGGCGTGCCTCGGTGGCCTCGTCGAGCAGGTCCTGCAGATGTGCGTTCACGTACAGGATCGCGAGTGCGTTCATGACTTGATCGCTCCTTTCTGCGTCATCCGATCTTCCGGTGCGCAGCAGGAGCATCCCCGACGACCGCGCCCGCGGACACCGACATCCGATGCCGATCGGACATCGTCATCCGTCCATGCGGGGACCGCGGGCCCACCGAGAACGTGGATCAGCCGCCCAGATCTGCGGTCTCGTAGACCGCCGCGCCCTCCACGAACGTGCCGACGACCTGCGCCTCCCCGATCGCGCCGGCCCCGCGATCGAACAGGTCGCGATCAAGGATGGCCAGGTCGGCCAGCTTGCCGACCTCGAGGGAACCCGTCTCATCGAGGTGGTTGACGTACGCCGATCCGCTCGTGAAGGCGGCCACGGCATCGATCAAGTCGATCCGCTCCTCAGGCAGGAAGACATCTCGGTCCTTCCCGTTCGACTCCGGGGCCTTGCGCTCCACCGCGATCTGGATCTCCCAGAGCGGGTTCGCACTCGAGACACTCCAGTCAGAACCCATCGCGAGCACGGCGCCAGCCGCTCGGAGCGAGCGGAACGGGTACTGCCAGTGCCACCGATCTCCGATGAAGGGGATCGTCAGCACATCCATCTGGTCGTCATGGGACGCCCACAGCGGCTGGGCATTGGCGGCGACGTCGAGCTGCCGGAAGCGTGCGATGTCGTCCGGGTGGATGACCTGGATGTGCGCGATATGGGGCCGCGTATCGGACGGACCATTGGCGCGTCGAGCCGCCTCCACCGCATCGAGGGACGCGCGCACGGCGCGATCGCCGATCGCGTGGAAATGCGGCTGGAACCCGAGCGCATCGAGCTGCGGCACCCAGCTCGCGAGTCCGCCCGGGTCGATCTGGAGGAGGCCCCGATTGTCCGTCGCACCGCCCTGCCCGTCGCCGTACGGCTCGAGCATCGCGCCGGTGAAGTTCTCGAGGACCCCGTCCATCATCAGCTTCACGCTGGTCGCCTTGTAACGGCCGATCGATGTGGCTCGGCGCCGCTCGATGAGCTCCTCGATCTGCTCCGCACCGCGGTGGCGGTCCCACCAGAGCGAGCCCACCACTCGTCCAGTGAGCTCGCCACGAGAGGCGAGCGCGACATAAGCGACCTCCTCCTCATCGGGTTGGATGATCGCGTCCTGCCATGCGGTGATCCCAAGACGATGCAAGTGTTCCTGACCGAGCCGGAGGGCGGCTTCGAGTTCGCCCGGCGTGTCATCCGGGACCCATCGCTCGGCCAGGGCCATCGCGCCCTCGTGGAGGGTCCCCGACGGTGTCCCGTCCTCGTCACGCTCGATCCGCCCGTCGGACGGGTCCGGGGTCGCCGCGGTGATCCCGGCGACCTCCAGCGCACGGCTATTGACCCATACGCTGTGGCCGTCTCGGCTGGTCAGGAACGCAGGCCGGTCCGAGACCAGCTGGTCCAGATCTTCGCGCCGCGGCGCGCCACCTGGGAATGCGGCCATATACCAGCCACCGCCACGGATCCAGCTCGCATCCGGATTGGCGCTGGCGTAGTCGGCGATGATCCGGGTATAGGCGCTGGCTTCGAGCTCGTCATGCAGCGAGCAGCGAAGCAGGTAGCGGCCACCGTGGACCGGGTGGACGTGAGCGTCCTGGAAGCCGGGCGTGACGGTCCGGCCGCGAAGCTCGATGACGCGGGTGCGGGGGCCCACGTGCGGTCGTACGGAATCGTCCGTCCCGACCGCCGCGATCCGACCGTCGCGTACCGCGAGTGCCCTCGCCCATGAGCGCGCCGGGTCCATCGTGGCGATCCGCCCGCCCTGCAGGACGAGGTCGGCGTGGCCGTCGGTCGTCATCTGCGGGAGTCTCGCAGCGTCATCCGCTGCGACCGCGCGTCATCCCGCACCACGCGACGCGCTAGCATCGCCGGCCATGACATCCGTCCATCTCCTCCATGCCGGCTACACCGGCGAGCGGACGGCGTCGTCGGTCGTGCTGGTGCGCGACGGCGATGCCCTGATCGTGGCCGATCCCGGGATGGTAGCCCGCCGTTCCCGCATCCTCGACCCGCTCGCCGAGCTAAGCGTCGCGCCGGAGGACGTCACCCACGTCTTCCTCAGCCACCACCACCCCGACCACACGATGAACGTGGCGCTCTTCCCGAACGCCGAAGTGGTCGACTTCTGGGCGCGCTACAAGGACGACCTGTGGCTCGACATGCCGGGTGACGGATATCGATTGTCCGATCGGGCCCAGCTGTGGCTGACACCCGGCCACACGCACGAGGACGCGTCGCTCATCGTCGAGGCGGACGATGGCGTGTATGCCATGACCCACCTGTGGTGGCATGCCGACCGCTCGCCGGACCAGGACCCGTACTGTGTCGACCAGGCCGCCATCGACGCCGGACGCCAGCGGGTCCTGGCCGTCGCCGACATCGTCATCCCGGGGCACGGTGGCCCCTTCCGCGTCGAACGCTAGGAACCGTCTTGCTCGGAGCCGCGTCGAGATCGCACATTCGATCGTCCATGTGCCCGCGGAGGTCTCATCCATGCGCTCGGTGGCAGTCGCCGTCCTCGCCGTACTGACCCTGGCCGCCTGCGGATCGGCAAGCACGCCGTCGGTCGCGCCGAGTGCACCCGCCGCGGCGATCACCGTCGACGCGCTGGCGGCCGACGCCGCCACGCTGGACGGTCAGACGATCCGCGTGAAGGGCTACCTGCTGGTCACCGATGCGGGCGCCAGCATGTGCTCGCTCCTGCTCGAGTCATATCCGCCGCAATGCGGCGGAGGGGTCGCCGTCACGGGTGAGATCCCGGGCGACGTCGCGGCCGGCCTCGACAAAACGACGGAGCCGGGCCTCGCCCAGGCGATGTGGGGCTGGGTCGAGGTGGTCGGAACGTTCGATGCGTCCGGCGGAGCCCCGACGATCGCCCTTACCGAGATCCGCCTCGCCGCGCCGTGATGTTCAACCGGACGTAGTCGATCACAGGTTCGCCGACGGCCTCCGCGACCGCGTGCACGAAGGCATCGTGCTGCTTGACGGGAAGGCGCCCGAGGTGGCCCCCGAGGACCACCGTCCGCAAGAACGTTTCGAAGGGTTCGCCAGGCTCGAACCGGGTGGGCTCATCCGACAACCAGCACTCGATCTCAGCGTAGCCGGCCCGTTCGAGGCGATGCGCGGTATCGATGGGGTTCTCGAAGTGGTGCGAGCCCAGCCAGCCGTCGCCGATGGTGGCAAGCACCGCTTCGATGCGGGCGACGTTGCCCACGCCGCCGCATTGCGCGACCAGCCAGCCGCCCGGGCGTGTGACCGCTGCTAGGTTGGCGAACAACGCGTCATGGTCCGGCACCCAGTGGAACGTCGCGGTCGAGAGGACCGCATCGACGAGTCCGTCCACCGGCAGCGGTCTGCCAAGGTCCGCCACCACGTAGTCGACGCTGTCCCCGAACGGCGCGAGTCGCTCGCGCGCAGCGTCGATCATCGCCACCGACCCGTCGAGCGCGATCACGGTCCCGCGCGGGAGCCGCTGTAGCAGCCGCTCGGTCACGCGGCCCGTACCACATCCGGCATCGAGGACCCGCTCGTCGCCTTCGAGCGGCAGTCGGTCGATGACGGCCATGCCCCACCGGGTCTGCGGGTCGGCGACCCGGTCGTAGGTGCGGGCGTCCCAGTCGCGTGTCATCGGCCGGTCGTCCGATCAGGTCGGTCGGGCCGCAGCCCGACCCACGAGATCGCGCCACCGATGGCGACCAGCCCCGCCGCCACGCCCATCGCGAGATGGAACGCTTCGATCGACGCCCGAGCGGCAGCCGTGACCTGCTCCGGCGTCGCGTCGCCGCGCGGCGGGTTCAGGGGAGGGAACATGGTGCGAACGGACGCCGACGTCGTATCGATGTCCGGGGCGATCGCCGCTAGCTGCGCGTAGAAGGTCCCGCTCAGCGCGACGAAGATCAGCGCCCCGAGCAACGGCTGACCGACCCGCGCGATCGCATTGTTGATCGCCGACCCGAGACCCGAGAACCGCTCCGGGATGGAGCCCATCAGCGTGTTCGTGAGTGGCGCGACCACACATGCGATCCCGATGCCGAACAGCACCACGGCCGGCAGCACGTCGACGACGGCCGACGCCGGCGGGATCAGTGAGGCGGGCTGCTCTGGGCTGGCCCGCCACGGCGCGGAAGATGCCGGCAGCCGGGTGAACCACAGTAGGCCGGCGGCCATCAGCGCAGGGCCGAGCGTCAGGAAACGTCGCGCCCCGGCTTGCCCGTCTCGGCCCGCGATGGTGCCGATCCGCGGCGACAGCGTGACGAGGCAGATCCCGACCGGCAGGACGACGGCGCCGGCTCCCAACGCGGTGTAGCCCAGCGCACCCTGGAGCACGATGCTCAGGTAGCTCAGCATCACGTACAGGCCGCCGTACACGAAGAACGTCGCGAGGTTGATCGTCGTGAACGCCCGCGACCGGAACAGGCCGAGCGGCACCAGCGGGTCTGGTCGCTTCGCCATCAGGACTGGGAATGCCACCAGCGCGACCGCCCCGACGGCGATCGCCACCCAGGCGGCCGCGTCCTGCCACTCGTGTTCGCCGCCGCGGATGACCCCGAAGGACAGGCCACCCACTGCGACTGCCGCGACCAGGGAGCCGAGCCAATCGAAGCGACGCTTCGAATCGAGGTCGCGCGACTCAGCGACGTGGCGGAGGGTGATGACCAGCGCGATCGCGAGGATCGGCACGTTGATGAGAAAGGCGATCCGCCAGCCGATGGAGTCGACCAGCAGGCCGCCGACCAGTGGACCGATCAGGGCCAGCGCGGACGTCGCCGATGTCCACAGTCCGAACGCGCGACCGCGCTCCTCCGCGGCGAAGGTCTGGGTGATGATCGACAGCGCGCCCGGCACCATCAGAGCCCCGGCCGCGCCCTGCAGGAGCCGCGAGACGATGAGGATCTCGAGGTTCGGCGCGAGGCCGCAGAACGCCGACGTGATGGCGAAGCCCGCCAGGCCCAGCGCGTAGATCCGCCGTCGACCGTACCGATCCGACAGGGCGCCGGCCAGGATCAACAGCGCGGCGAGGATCGCCAGGTAGCCGCTGACGACGTACGTCTGACCCTCGAGGACGCCGACCAGGGTGGCCGGCAATTCCCGGCCGATCCGTGGCAGCGCGACGTTGACGATCGTGCCGTCGAGGAACACCGCGCCGGACCCGATGATCGTCGCGATGAGGGTCCATCGCTGGCGCGGCGTCATCGCGGGAGTGTCGCAGATAGACTCTCGGCGCTATGCCCGGACCTGTCGCCCTCGTCGGCGCTGGCGAGTTCCTTCCGACGATGGCCTCCTTCGATGCGGATCTGCTCGCGGCGACCGGGGTCGCGCGACCGCGCGTGGCGATCCTGCCGACCGCCTCGTACCCCGATGGTGAGGCGGTCTTCCAGCGGTGGGCGGCCATGGGCGTGAGTCACTTCACGGGTCTCGGGGCCGAAGTGGAGCCGGTCTTCGTCCGCGATCGGGGCGACGCCGACGATCCGGCCGCCGCCCAGGCTGTCGGCGAGGCCGACCTCGTGTACCTCTCGGGCGGCAAACCGGCCCACCTTCTCGAGGCGCTGTCGGGCAGCGCCGTCGGCCGGGCGCTGGCGGGCGCGCATGCGCGCGGGGCAGCATTGGCCGGCTGTTCAGCCGGCGCGATGGCGCTCGCCGGTTTCGCCTTCGACTTCCGCGTCCGCCTGGTGCCGTTCCCGCTGCGCTGGGGGAGCGGCCTCGGGTTCGCGCCGGGGCTGTCGGTCGTGCCGCACTACGACGCGTGGCCCGAGCCGCTGTCGGCCTTGATCGCGCTCCAGGCGCCGCGCGGCTCGGTCGTCCTGGGGATCGACGAGGACACGGCGGTCGTGGGTCGCGACGGTGGCTGGCAGGTCCACGGTGCGTCCCGCGTCACCGTCTGGCGCGGTCGGCGTCGCGAGCGCTTCCGCGCGGGTGAGGTGTTCCGGATCTAGGCCGGCGGCCGCCCGCCCGGCAGCGTTCAGTCCGGGCGGACCGTCCGGAAGCAGTCGGAGCAGTAGACCGGGCGGTCCATGCGTGGACGGAACGGGACCTGCGCCTGGTTGCCGCACGACGAGCAGACGACCGCGAAGTACTCGCGGTCGGGGCGCTCGACGCTGCGCTCGTAGCCGCGCGGGCCGCCGATGTCACGGACGTCGTAGCCACCCTCGCGCGCCGATCGGCGGCTGGCCCGGCAGCTCGTGCAGCGCTTGGGATCCGAGGCGAACCCCTTCTGGACGTAATACTCCTGATCGGCGGCCGAATGGATGAAATCGACGCCACAGTCGACACAGTTGAGGGTCCGATCAGCGTAGGTCACGATGCTCCTCCGGGGCGCGATGGTCGGCGGGGTGCGCCAGCGGAGAGCGACCACATCGGCAGTCGGGAAAGCGAGGGTCTGGCGATCGAAGCCGGGCCCAGCGACCCAGGTGCCGATGTTGGAGTCCCTGTCTGCGGGCGCACCGGTCAATTCGTGCGGCGCAGGATACAACGGCTCCGAAAAACGGACATCGCGAGGGTGTCCGGCTAACGTCGCGCCAACAACCCGTGAACCCGCCGGCCGGCCCGCGCCGACTCCTTTGATGGGCTGGCAACCGTGACAACGTACCTGTCACAATGGCGCGCGAGGATCCGGGCCGGCGAGCGGGGAGTCATGGGGGCGCCTCGCTCGCGCCATACCACCCAGGGGTAGCCGGATCGCCCGACCCGTCATCACTGGGAGGCCAGACCCGAGCGGATGCTACGGATCATCCACACCGCGGACGTCCACCTTGGCGCGCGCCATGACGACCTCGGTGAGCAGGCCAGCGCCCAGCGCGAGCGCCAATTCGCCGCCTTCGCAGCCACCGTCGACCTGGCCATCGCAGAAAAGGTCGATCTGGTCCTGATCGCAGGCGATCTGTTCGACAGCAATATGCAACCGCGACGCTCCGTGGAGCGCGTCGCCGCCCAGCTCAAGCGGCTGGCGACCGGTCGGATCAGGACGGTCATCGTGCCCGGTACGCACGACGCCTACGATCGATCGTCGATCTATCGGGCCTACGACCTCAAGGCGCTCGCCGACAGCACACCAGACGATGACTGGGTCACGGTCCTCACACCGGATCGCCCACGTATCCACCTGCCGGCGTGCGACGTCGTCGTCCACGGACCGGTCTTCGCCACCAAGCGAGCGCCGCACAGCCCGCTGCGCGACCTCGATATCCCCGCCCATCAAGGCACGGCCACGTGGCAGGTCGGTGTGGTCCACGGTTCGGTCGCGATCCCCGGCAAGACCGATCGCGACGATGTCGTCATCACGACCGAGGAGATCGGCGCCAGCGGCCTCGACTACCTCGCGCTCGGTCATTGGCACTCTGCTCGGCAAGCCAGGAACAGCACCACCACGTACGCGTACGCGGGGGCGCCCGAGCCCATCGCGCTGAACCAGGATCGGGCCGGCAAGGTCCTGCTCGTCCAGCTCGAGCAGACGGGGACCGGCAAGACCGTCACGGTCGCCGACCGCCAGGTCGGCAAGACCCGGTTCGAGCGGCTGGAGCTCGATGCCGCCGGTATCACAACGCAGCCGGCGCTCATCGACAGCCTCGCGCGCAAGGGCGATCCGGATCTCGTGCTCGACGCCAGCATCGTCGGCGTGCGACCTGATGAGCTCGACCTCCACCCGGACGAGATCGAGGGCGCGCTCGCTCCGCGCTTCCTCAAGGTCCGTGTCCGCGACCGGAGCATGCCTGCGCTCACGGCGGGCGCGCTGCCTTCGCCCGACACCATCTCGGGCGCGTTCATCCGCGACCTCGAGGCACGGATCGCGGAGCTTGAAGCCTCGACTGCGGCCGATGCCGGCACCGACGCGGCTGCCGAGGCGGCGGAGCTGCGCGATGCGCTGCGGCTCGGTCGCCTGCTCCTGGCCGGCCACGAGGTCTCGCTGTGAGGATCCGCCGACTACAAGTGCGAGACCTGCGGCGCTACCGCGAGCTCGACATCGACCTCGCGCCGGGCGTGACGGTGGTTCGCGGTCCGAACGAAGCCGGCAAGAGCACGATCCAGCGCGCGATCGAGCTCGCGCTCACCCGACGGGTGACGAGCAACGCCGGGGACCTCGAGCTACTCCGACCGTGGGATGCGGCGGCCGACGCCCGGCCGTGGGTCGCCCTCGAGTTCGAGCAGGAGGAAGAGGACGGTCGGGTCGCGACGGGCACCCTCGAGAAGTGGTTCGCCGGCCAGAAGGGCACGGTCGACCTCGTGTACGACGGACAGCGCGTCACCGACCCTGCACTCGCCGACCAGGTCCTGGCCGAGCTGTCGGGCATCCCCAATGAAGCCTTCTTTCGGTCCACGGCGTCGGTCCGCCATCACGAGCTGAGCGATGTCGCGCGCGACGAAGCCGCCCTGCGCGACCGCCTCCAGGCGAGCATCAGCGGCGCCGACCGTGGCACCGGTCGCGCGAAGAAGAAGCTCGAGCGCGCGATCTTCGAGCTGACGACCAAGGGTGACAAGAACCCGGGCAGGCTCAAGGTGGCTGAGGCCGCCGTCGCCCAGACTGTCGGGGTCGTCGAAAAGGGTGAGCTCGACCTCACCCAGCTCGAGCGTGATCGCGACACGTTGTCCGGCGCGCGCGAGCGTCGGACCGACGCCGAGCGCGGCCTCGCCGAGCGACGCGCCATGCTCGAGAAGGCGCGCCAGGCCGAGCGGCTCGAGGCGGAACGGTCAGCTGCCCGCGAACGGTACGAGCGGTTCCGCGAGGCCGTGGAGGTCTCCACCGAGCTCGACGAGCTCGCCCAGACCCACCCATCGCCGAACCCGCTGCCCGTCATCCGTCAGGCCGTCGAGCGGCTCCGGTCGCTCGATGCCCGCATCCGCGAGTTGCGAGCGGCGTTGGCCGGCGAGGTCGACGTCAACTTCGACGTCGCGCCAGAACCCACCTGGCGGCCGTTGTCCCGCTGGGGGCTGCTCGCGGTCCTGCTCGGCGTGCTGATCGCCGGGGGCAGCTTCGTGGCCGAGACGCTCGGCATCGTCCAGCTGGGCATGCCGCCGCTGTATATCGGCGCGGCTGTGGCCCTGATCGGCGGGATCCTCAGCGCCGTGGCGTTGTGGCTCCGGCGCTCCTCGAGCCTGCAGGAGCAACTCCGTGGTGATGAGATCGATCGGCGGCTCCGCGGCCGGTCGGAGATGGAGGCGGAGCTGCACCAGGCCGAGGCCGACACGGACCAGCAGCTCGGCACCCTCGGGCTCGATGACCTCGCCGCCGCCGAGGACCTCCTCGCCCGCGAGGAGGCGCACGTCGCGCGGATGGACCAGATGACCGCCCAACTGGACGGCTTGGTGGGCAAGGAGCCGCGCGAGACGCTGCCGACGCTGCGCGACGGGGCCGCACTCGAGATCGAGCAGAAGACGAGCGCGCTTGATGCCCTCGGACCGATCGCCAAGGAGCCGCGGGCGCGTGAGCGCCTCGAGGTCGAGGTGCGCGACGGCGAGGCGGCACTCGATCGGGCTCGCGATGACGAGGCGAACGCGCGAGCACGAGTGGAGAACAACCGGGTCGACGCCGAGGAGGTCGCGGCCGAGAGCGAGCGCCTCGCGATGTGGCGCGAACAGCTCGCCGTCCTGCAACGGCGCCACCGCGTCCTCGATACGACCCTGCGCGCGATCGAGCGGGCGGAAACGGCGACCATGAAGACGGCCACCCGCTATCTCGAGGGCCACATGGTCCGCGACGTATCGACGGTGACCGGCGGGCGCTACCGGCGCGTACGCGTCGATGACAAGTCGCTCGACATCGATGTCCACGCCCCCGAACGCGGCGACTGGGTGCCGGTCGGCACCCTCAGCCAGGGCACGCTCGATCTCGTGTACCTGACCGCGCGCCTCGGGCTCGTGCGGCTCGTGACCGGGGACCGGCGCCCACCCTTGGTGCTGGACGACCCGTTCGTGACCCTCGACGATGAACGGGCCACGCGCGCGCTGGCGCTGCTGAAGCGCGTCGCGGACGACTTCCAGATCATCTATCTCACCACGTCGGACCGCTACGACGGCGCGGCCCATGCCGTCGTGGAGCTGCCTGGTCCAGCGACGATCGACGACGGTGTCGACGACCCGTCGCTCATCCCGGTCGAGAGCGCGAGCGGGGCCAGGGCCTGATCGACGGGCTCCCGGCGGGCACGCTCACGGTGATCCTTGGTCTGGCCGCGGCCGTCGCCTGGGGCGGCGGCGACTTCGGCGGTGGCCTCGCGAGCCGCCGCGTTCCGGTCTACGGGGTCGTGCTCGTCTCCCAGGTGACCGGCTTCGTCGGCACATTCGCGATCGCCGTGGCGCGCGGCGAGACATTCCCCACGGGCGGCGACCTGCTCATCTGCGCCATCGGCGGCGCGCTCGGCGGGTTCGGGATCACGATGCTGTACCGCGGCCTGGCGATCGGACGGATGGGCATCGTCGCGCCCGTGACCGGTGTGCTGGCCGCGGTCATCCCCGTGGTCGCGGGGTTCCTCATCGAGGGCGTGCCGCCGCCCCTCGTCCTCGTCGGCATCGTGGTCGCGGTCGTTGCGGTGGTGCTCGTGTCACGCGTCGCCGATGAGACCGGTAGCCGAGCGGGTCTCCCCGAGGCATTGGCCGGCGGGACCGCGATCGGCCTGTTCGGCGTCGCCATCGCCTACTTGAGCGAGGGCGACGTGTTCGCCGACCTCGCCATCATCCGGCTCGTGCAGGGCGCGCTCGTAGGCGCCGCGGTCCTCGTGATGCGCGCCGCGTGGCGGCCCGGTCCGTCGTGGTTGCTCCCGCTTGTCCTCATCGGGATACTCGATACCGCCGGGAACGCCTTCTACCTGGCCGCGGTGCAGACCGGTCAGCTGGCGATCGCCTCGGTCCTGTCGGCGATGTACCCGGTGACCACCGTGATCCTGGCGGCCGTGGTCCTCCGAGAGCGCATCACGCGCGATCACACGATCGGCATCGTCCTGGCGGGGGCAGCCATCGCGCTGATCGGCCTCGGCGGGGCCTAGACCCGCATCGGATAGCGCTCGATGACGAGCGCGACGGCCTCGACCGGATCTCGCAGGATCACGACCTGGTCGACGCCTTCGCCCCGGAGCTCACCACCCTCGACGGTCCGGCGGACCGCGGCCAGATGCCGGTCGATGACGTCGGCATCGACGACCCGCGGTCTGGTCGCGTTCCGGGCATGGACGATGTCGGCGTCGAAGTCGAGCACGATGGCCACCGCTGGCACGCCGTGGAGGCGGGCCCGCTGCAGCAGCGGACGACGGACGGTCGGCGCCGCGTTCGTGGCATCCACGACCGTCAGGCGACGCTCGGCCAGGCGCCGGTCGACCGTCCGGTGGAGGATCTTGAACGCCACCCCGGAGACGGTCTGGTCGGCCTCGTCCCCGGACACGGCGGCACGAAGCGCGTCCGATGACACGATCTCGTCCGGCGCGAACAGGCGAGCGGCGAGCGTCGACTTGCCCGAGCCCGCGGCACCGACGAGGAGGACCAGGGACGGATCCGGGATGCGGACGGTCGACATCGTGTCGATGATGCCGCCGCGCCGTGATCTCGAGGCGGTCAGGCCGCTCCGGTTCGGCGGACCTCGTAGCCGCCGCCCTCGGCGGTGCGGACTTCGTAGCTCGGCTGGTCGTACACCGTGGGCCCCTGCTTGGCCAGTCCGTCGGTCAGGCGGTAGCGCGAGAAGTGCCATGGGCATTCGATGCAGCCGTCGACGACCCGGCCCTCGTTCAGCGGACCGCCCGCATGGGCGCAGACGCTGTGCATCGCGTAGACGGTGTCGCCGATGCGCACGACGACGAGATCGTTGCTTCCGGCCTTCATCTTCGTCGGCGTGGCCTCGGGCAGCGTCCCGAGGTCGGTGACGTCGCCTGTGTCGAGGTGGACCCATTTCGTGCCAGCGCCGCGGAAGGCGTGCCGGCTGACCATGTTGCCGAAGACATAGGCCACGTCGCCGCCGACGAACGCGCCCGCGGTGACGATCAGGAGCCCGATGATCGAGAGCGCGATCGGCACCGTGCGATCGACCGGCGCGCCGGAGCGCAGGAGCGCCGAGATGATGAGGACCACCAGCCCGACCGTCATGAGGGAGGCGTGCAGGGTGGCGCGCGTGAGCGCGCGTCCGTCGGTCTCGCTGTAGTCGGCCAGCCCGACCACGGCTGAGGCAACCATGAAGATGATCGTCCCGACCAGGGCGATATCCGCCGCCGTCGGCTGGCCGAGCACATCGAGGATGACGACGCCGACGAGGAGCCCGATCGGGATGTCGGTCACCGCGGCGTGGAGCGGATGACCGAGCCAGCGCCCGTTGAGCAGGTCCCGGATCGGCTTCATCGGGCGGAACAGGGCAGCCACCCAGCGTCGGTTGAACTCCCCGAACGGCCGCGCCCACCCATCGTTCATCGCGACGAGTCTCGTCAGCAGTCGTGCCATCGACCCACCTCCAGTCGATGGAATCTACGCCTCGCAGACCTTGCGCGGATGCTGCCGGCGGACCCGTCCACATTCCGTCCACATCGCCGGGAAAGTCGGGGATAACGCTTTGGTGATTCGCGCCAAGTTCGTGGATAAGGCGGTTGTGGCAGTCCCGTCGCGGAAAGTACATTTCGTCCTGCCCGAAGGGGCAGGTGCGAACCGCCAGACCGCACCGGGGAGCGATCCTCGGGACGGTCCCGGGAACCGGGTTCGATGGCCGCAAGGCCACCGAGCGAGGGTCCCGGGCGGAGCGCAACGACTCCGGACTTGTTCGGAGCCGCTGCGAGACGACTGGCCGGTCCTCCCACCAGTTCCTTCGGGCGCTTTCGTGTGCCGCGGACGGTGGTCGAGTCCCCGACGGCGTGCTTTCGCAGAAACGGATGCGCCGACGGACGTCCCCCAGACGACCGCCGGCGCAGGATTTCGCGCGGTAGCACCAATCGATACGCAGCAGGGTGGCTACCGGATGAACGCGCCGATAGCGGGCGTCTCCCCGGCGCCCGTTCCGGGGTTTCCCGGACATCGCCGGGCGATCGGCCTCTGCTAGTGTCGGCGGCATGGAGATCCGCCTCGATCAGCGGGCGCGGGACCGCCTGACGGCTGTCATTGCGAGCCTGGCCATCGTGGTCGGTCTCGCCACGCTGGCCGTCGGACACGCCGACAACGGCATCCGTCTCGCGCGGTCCGGTGACCACGTCGTCGTGGCCGAGGTCCAACCCCGATCCGTGGCGGCCCTGAACGGTCTCCAGGCCGGCATGGTCGTGACCCAGCTCGAGGGCGTCACGCTGATCGAGATGCCGCGCTACGTCGAACCCGACCCGGCGATGCCGTCGCCGGATCCGTTGACGGGCGAGATCCCTCCGTACGAGCCGACGGTGTTCCCCGAGCGGGCGGCCCCGGTCCCCATCGAACCCGAGTTCCTTGACGCGCTGCTCGACCGGCGCCCGATGCAGATCGTGGCCATCCAGCCCTGGGACGTCGAGGCGACGCAGCCGACTGGGGCGGTGGAGTTGTACGACGACGGCACCGACGACATCCGGATGACGCTGCCTTCGTTCGTCCTCGGGATCGGCCTGCTCGCATTGCTCAGCTGGTGGCTCGCCAGCGGCCGTGCTGGGGAGCGTGTGCGCGAGCTGGCGGCACCGTTGGCCGTTGCGACGGCGATGCCGTTCCTGCTCCGCCCGCTCGAGGCGTCGTGGTCCGAGCCGCTGCTTATGCTCGGCGCGCTGCTGCTCGTCGCCGGGATGGTGCCGCTCGGACTGGCACTGCTCGAGCGCGTCCCCGACCCAGCCGACCGGCGACTCGCCGCGGTGGCATCGGCGGGTTGCGTGATCGCCGCGGTGGCGATCGGCGTGGTCGCGACCACCATCCCGCCGTGGTACGGCGAGGGGTTGACTCGATGGGCATTGATCGCGGCGATCCCGGCGCTGCCCGGCCTGGCCGCTGCGGCTCCCATCGACCGGCGGGCAGGGGGCGACGGGTCGCCGACGCCGGCCAGCCGGCGCCTGCTCGAGTCGACGGAGTACGCCGTGGTCGGCTTTACGCCGGCCGTCGCCCTCGCGTCGGACACGCCGCCGTTCCCGTTCCTCCTCGCGTTCTGGTTCGTGGTGATCCTGCTGGCAGGGCGGTTCACCGTCCGTCCGCTGGCTCGCATCGCCACGAGGGCCACGCTCCAGCGGGACCTGGTCGTCGCGGCGACCGAGGCCGAGCGGGCACGCGTCGCCGCCGATATCCATGACGACGCCCTCCAGGAGCTGACATTGCTCGTCCATCGACTCGACGCGGCGGGGGACGCGGAAGGGGCCGACATGGCCAGGACCGTGTCCGACCGCCTGCGGGCGATCTGCGGAGACCTGCGGCTGCCGATCCTGGACGACCTCGGGGTCGGGCCGGCACTCGACTGGCTCGTTCTGCGGATCGAGCGTCTGGCCGGCGGCGAGGTCCGCCTTGAGCGCTCGGACGAGGCGCGACCACCGGCGGATGTCGAGCTGGCGTTCTTCCGGGTGGCGCAGGAGGCGCTGTCCAACGCCGTCCGCCACGGCCAGCCGCCGATCGTCGTCCGCTACGCGACGACCGCGAGTGGCGCCAGCCTGTCGATCGACGACGCAGGACCCGGCATCGAGCCCGACGCCGGCGAGGGCGCCGACCGGGCCGGCCACTTCGGTCTGCTCAACATGCAGCAGCGGGCCGAAGCCATCGGGGCGATCCTCGACGTGCGGCGCTGGCCGGCCGGCGGCACGCATGTCGCGCTCGAGTGGCGGGCGACCTGATCCGGGTCGCGATCATCGACGACCATCCGGTCGTCGCGGAAGGGACGGCGGCGATCCTCCGCGCGGAGCCGGACCTCGATGTCGTCGGTCTGGCGCCGTCCGTCGCGGCGGCCGACGCCGGCGGCCTCTTCGACGCCGAAGCGACCGATGTCCTGCTCCTCGACATCCGGCTCGGGGCGGACAGCGGGCTGCGGGCGCTCGACGGCGAGCGGGCTGCTGCCGGCCGGCCGGCCGTCATCGTGCTGACGGCATACGACTACCCCCAATACGCCGAAGCCGCGTTGCGGCTCGGGGCTGCAGGGTTCGTGCTCAAGACCGCCCCAGTGACCGATCTCGTCGCCGCGATCCGGCGCGTCGCCGCCGGTGAGCTGGCCTTCACGGTCCGACCGTCCGGCAGTGGCGTCCGGCTGTCGGCGCGGGAGCACGATGTCGTCAGGCTGGTCGCGGAGGGCCGGAGCAACGACGAGATCGGTGCCGCGCTGACGATCGGCTCGAAGACGGTCGAGACGCACCTCGCCCGCTTGTTCGAACGGCTGGGCGTCGCCTCCCGCACGGAGCTCGCGGCGCGCGCCATCCGGGAGGGCTGGCTGGACGTGCCGCCCGGTCGCCCCTAGGCGGGTTCCGCGGCCGCGGTCGCAGGTGCACGACCGGCCGGCCGCACGGGGGCGACGTTCTCGCGGAGCGCGATGACCGCCAGGAGCATCGACAGACCCCCATACCAGAGGGCCGGCAAAGCCAGCATGCCCGCGACCGGCACCGTCCAGCGGCGCCCGGTCCACGCGCCCCACACGACGAGCGCCACGGCGAACGGCAGCCGGACGACGAACGGGATGGGGACCGCGGCCCAGGTCCCGTCGCGGCCGGCGACCCGGCTGAGGACCTCACCCCACCCGCGCCACGCATCCGGCCAGACGATGAACGACACCGCCACGATCAATGCGGTCGCACCCAACGCGACCGCCAGCTCGCGCCACTCACGCCGGACGACGAACCACAGCAATCCGATGCCCGGCGTGATCTTGGTGAGCAGGACCAGGGACCAGGTCCACGGCCAACGGAACCCGAGCACCATCGCGGCGGCAAGCAGCAGATGGATGTTGCCGCCGGCGAGCTCCATCAACCCGAGCACGATCCCGACCGCGAACCAGCGCCGGCCGGTCAGGACGTACGTCGCCGCCAGCAGGATCGCGGTCCATACGGCCATGTACGCCTGCCACGGCAGGACGCGGATCGGTTGCAGGAGCTGCAGGAACGCCGGCGAGTACACGTAGGCGATGGGATCGGTCCAATCGGAGCGGGCATACGGGTCGGCGAGGGTCGGGAACCAGTAGCAGTAGGCGTCCTGTCCCGTCCCCCACAGCCTGCCCCACGGCGCGGCGAAGTAGACGATCGTCGCCCAGGTCACGACGGCCAGCCCGGGGCCTACCCACGAATGGCGCTCGAGCCACGCCCCGAGCGCCCCGGCTCGCGTCGCGAATCGTGCAGCGAAGGTCTCGGCGGAACGTCCGGTCATCGCAGCCTGTGCCGTACCATTCCGCCGTGCCCAACCTCCCCTTTCCGCGCACCATCCCGCGACGCCGTCGACCGGACGGGCCGCCGGATGAGGTCATGCCCGAGACGGTGGCCGATCCGGACATCATCGAGGCGGCGGGCATCCGCTGGATCCACATCGAGTCGCCGCGCACGGCCGACCGCGACTGGCTGGAAGAGCACTTCGATTTCCACCCGCTCGACTACGAGGACGTCTTCTCGCGCAACCAGCGTCCGAAGCTCGATCAGTACGACGACTACGTCTTCATCGTCCTGCACTTCCCTCTCTTCGACAAGGACAGCGGGCGCATCCTGACGGCCGAGCTCGACCTGTTCATGGGTCCCGACTACGTCATCACGCTCCCGAACATCCCGCTGCCGCCGTTGTCGGCGATGTTCGAGCGGTACCGGGAGAAGGACGACCTGCGCCAGGAGGTCTTCGCGCAGGGGCCGGGCTACCTCCTCTACAAGATCGTCGACACCGGGGTCGACGCGTCGTTTCCGATGCTGCGCAAGACGCTGCTCAAGCTGGAGCGGCTCGAGGACGACATCTTCGAGGGGCGCTCCTCGGAGATCGTGCGCGACCTGTCGGACACCAAGCAGGAGATCATCAACTTCCGCAAGATCGTCCGCCCGCAGCGAGCCGTGCTGCGCGATCTCGAGCGCACGAAGCAGCGCTATCTCCAGGAGGGCCTGGAGATCTACTTCGACGACATCTCGGACGCGGCAGAGCGGATCTGGGAGCTGCTCGAGAACTACAAGGAAGTGATCGAAGGCCTCGAGTCGACGAACGAGTCGGTGCTGTCACACCAGCTGAACGAGTCCTTCCGGATCCTCACCGCGGCGAGCGTCGTGCTGCTGCCACTCACCCTCATCGCGAGCATCTTCGGGATGAACGTGCACTTCCCGGGCGAAGGCGAAGCCATCACGTTCTGGGTCATCCTCGGTCTGATCGCCGCGGTCCTCGTCGCGCTCGTCATCCTGTTCCGCCGCCGCGGCTGGCTGTAGCTGGCGACCCGGACCGAGGAGTCAGCCCGGGAGGTCGCGCTCCTCGGGGCCGACGTAGTTCACGTCCGGCCGGATCAGCCGGTTGTTGGCCGCCTGCTCGAGCGAGTGTGCAGTCCAGCCCGCGTGACGAGATAGTGAGAACGTCGCCGGGAACAGGTCCGGTGACAGGCCGACACCCTGGAGCACCGGCGCGGCGTAGAACTCGACATTCGTCTTGAGCGCCCGCTCCGGGTGACGCTCGGCGAGGATCCGAAGCGCGACGTCTTCGACTTCGATCGCCAGCTGGAGCCAGTCCGGCTTGTGCTCCATCGACTCCGCGACCTTGCGCAGGGCTGCCGCGCGCGGATCGTAGGCGCGGTACACCCGATGGCCGAAGCCCATCAGCCGCTCACCGCGGTCGAGCGTCTCGCGGATCCACGCCTCGGCTTTGTCGGCCGAGCCAACCTCCGCGAGCTGGTCGACGACCTCGGACGGCGCGCCGCCGTGCAGCGGGCCCTTCATCGTTCCGATCGCACCGGCCACCGCCGACGCGAGATCGGACTTGGTCGACATGATGACGCGCGCCGTGAAGGTCGAGGCATTGAAGCTGTGCTCGGCGCCGACGATGAAGTACGCGTCGAGCGCGCGGGCCGTGCCGGGGTCGGGGCGCTCCCCGGCGAGCTGGTACAGGAACCCGGCGGTGAGGTCGAGGTCGGGGTCCGGCTCGATCGGCTCCTTGCCGGTGCGGAGTCTTGCGAAGGCAGCCAGCGCCGATGGTGAGAAGGCCGTGAGGGCACGTGCCTGTTCGACGGTCGGTGGCCACGGCAGCTGCTGTGTCGCGCCCCACGCTGAGACTGCCGTCCGCAACGCGTCCATCGGCTTGGCGTCCTTGGGCATCGCGCGAAGGACGTCGAGGATGGCCGGCGGGACGGGTGCCGTCGGGAGGCGTTGCGCGGGGTCCCAGTCGCCGGTCCACAGGAGGTTGGCCACGGCGGCGTACGTCCCGCGTTCCACGAGATCGCCGATCCGGTAGCCGCGGTACAGCAGTCGTCCGGCTGCACCGTCGATGTACGAGAGGCTGGTCTCGCCGGCGATGACGCCCTCGAGACCCGGCGAATAGGGCCGCTCGGCCTGGAGCCGCTCTGCTGGCGGGGCGTCCGCCGGCGCGGAGTCGGTCAACGGTCGCCGTCCAGCGCGTTCAGGATGAGCCGGACGACGATCGACCCGAGCGTCGCGGCCACGATCGCTGCGATCAACCCGTTGATCGGGGCGAAGCCCATCTGCAGCGCGAGCCAGCCTCCGATGACGCCGCCGATGATGCCGACGACGATGTTGGGGAGGCAGCCACGCGCTGTCCGTCCGCCGACGAGCGCACCGGAGATGGCGCCCGCGAGCAGACCTACGAAGATCCAGCCGAAGATGCCGAGGTCAGGCACGGCGGGAGTATCCCACGGCGAGGGTGCGCGCGAGCATCACGACCGCCCGAGGAAGCTCCGCAGCGCCGCGACCAACTCGTGCGGGTGTGTGTGGTGGGCGGCGTGCCGCGCGCCGGGAATGATGGCCACCTGCCCATCGGCGAGCCGCTCGTCCAGCGCGGCCGTGGCCTCGGCGAAGACCGGGAGGCTGTCGCCGCCCACGATCTGGAGCACCGGCTGCAGCACCTGCCCGAGCGCCTCGAGGTCTGCTTCCGACGACTCGCCCTCGGCGATCAGCTCGCGGGGGATCGTATGGGCGGCCCCGACGCGCAGCGGCCACACCGGGTCGGCGCGGTATGCCGCGAGGGCAACTGCATCCATGCCGACGACGCGTGTCAGGAACGCTTCCAGCAGCGCTTCGTGGCGCCCCGCTCGGTCGAGATCGATGAGCTCGTCCGCCAGCGCGCCGTCGCCGTAGCGGAGGGCCGGGGGCGATGGGGCGCCCTCGTACGACACCACGCGTCGGATCGCATCGGTGCGGAGCGCGCCGCCGAGGGCGCAGCGTCCACCGTAGGAGTGCCCGACGACATCGACCGGATCGCCCGCATCGCTCGCCACGGCTTCGGCGACGGCCGCGACATCCTCGAACTCGCGCTCGATCGCGTAAGGCAGCGTGTCGCCGGACGCGCCACGGCCTCGTCGGTCGATGGCGTGGACGGCGTATGACTGGGCGAGCAGCGGCGCGATGACGCGGAACGTCGTGTGGTCGGCGGCCGCGCCATGGACGAGGATGATGGACGGCCCGGACCCGCTGCTGAACACCGCGATCGGCGTGGCGTCGCGGGAGTGGACGACCCGCGTGGGCTCGACCGTCATGCCGGCGGCTGGGCGGGAACGACACCGCCTGCCGCGCGCCACCGATACAGGATGTCGGGCTGGCGCTCCTCGTTCGTGGAGCCATCGCCGAACAGGACCGGGACGAATCCGTTGCGCTCGTAAAACCGCCGTGCGCCGGCGTTGACCTGGAAGCACCACAGGTCGAGGCCGGCGGGCCGGCGTGTCTTGGCGAGCTCGATGAACCGGCGACCGAGACCATGACCGATCCACTCGGGCACGACGTAGAGGTGCTCCACCTTCGCGTCGGACAGGGCCATGAACGCGACCACGCGATCGGCATCCTCGGGGTCGGTGGCGACCCAGGTCTCGTTGCTCGGCAACATCTCGGTCGCCAGCCAGTGCCGCACGTCGTCGTCCGGGTGAGCCGGCGGGAAGTCGAAGGTGGCCCGCCACGAGGGCAGCCACACGTCGCCGAGGCTCGGGCCGTCGTCGGCCGTCGCCCGGCGGATGACGAGCCGATCGCCCGCCGGCCGGGTCACCGTCGGAGCTGGGCCGCCGCGGCCTCGTCGAGGATCCAGGTCGATCCCTTCACGCAGCGTCAGCTGCGCCGGAAGCGCGCTGGGATCGGGGTCGGCCCCGAAGATCCGGCCGATGATCTCCGCCTTGCCCGCGCCGTGGGCCACGACGACGACACGCCGCGCGACACGGACCACCGCCGGGTTCATGGTGACGCGCGGCACGTGGGGCTCGATGTGGGTCGGAGCCGGGATCGCCAGCGCCCAGCGGATCGAATTCGAAGGCTTGTGACCCCGGGAACACGGACAGGATGTGGCCGTCGCCCCCGAGTCCGAGCAGGATGAGATCGAACACGGGCCAGCCGTCGTCCTCCGGCAGGTCGGCGTCGCGCAGCTCGGCAGCAAGCTCGGCCGCACAGGTCGCGGCGTCCTGCCCGACGCCGATGGCCTCACCGGTCCGGAACGGATGGAGATTGGCGACGGGGATCCTGACCCTGGTCCGGTGCGCGTCCGAATGGACGCTCTCCCAGCTGCCTGCCTCCAGCAGGACGTCGTCGAACGGCTCGGACGTTGGACAGCGGATGGTCGCCGGGAACGAACCTGTCGTCCCCCCACCACGTGTGGATGGCTTCCCACGGGATCGTGTCGCGCAGCCGCGGCGTGAGCATCGCCTGATAGATGCCCACCGGCGTCGAGCCGCCGGTCGTCGCCCAGTCGGCGCGTCCGCGATCGGCGACCGCCTCGCGCAGGGCGTCGGCGATCGCGTCGGCAGCCCTCGTCGCTGCGGCGGCCGCGTCCGGGACGACGACGACCTCGGGCGCGTTCATGACCCGACAAGCTTCGCGGCCAACCGCAGTGTGCCCACCGACACCGGATCGCGGCGACCGGCCTCGATGGCCTCAGCGAGGAGGTCGACGTCGCCGCGCCGCGCAGCCAGGAAATGGCGCTCGAGGCACTCGACCCCGTCCTGCCATACCCGGACGTGCACCGTTTCGGCCTCGGCGGTGACATCGGCGCGCAGCTCGGAACCGCGCCGATCGGCCAGGAGCTCGACGCGCAGGGTCGTTCCGGACGGCATCTGCGAGGCCACCGGCCGGATGACAACCGCCACCTCGTGGCGTCCGTCCGACAGGGTCGCCCCCATCCCCCTGCTGAGCGCAGGCCGCGCACCGCCACCGGCTTTCGGCTTCGCCTGACCGTGACCCGGTCCGGCGGCCACCGGCCAGCGGCTTCACGACATTCAGGCCGAGGCGCGATGCCAGCCACGCCACGTGGTAGACGGGCTTGACGAGGTTGGTCGAGCCGGGCGCCCCGGTGTCATCGTGGGTCGCGTACGCCACCGCGATGCGGCGGATCGAGCGCAGATAGGGCAGGTAATCGGGATCGTCGAAGATCGATGCGATCGCCTCGCGCCAACGCGACTGGCGGACCATCGCGAAATCGCTCACCGCGAGCCGCGCGGTCTCCGCGATCGAATCCATCTCGGCGAGCCGGCCCAGGCCGTCCCCATTCCAGGTGGAGCCATCGACCACCAGGCGATCCGCCACGGTCAGCAGGTCGATCGACGCACGTGACGTGAACGGCGGCTCGCCCGGCCACCAGACCGTGACCGGCAGGTCGTGGACGATCAGCGGCGCGACCAGGGCCGACAGGTGACGCCCGGCTTCGCCGCCCGCGATCAGGTGGATGGTCTCCGCGCAGATCTCCGGGGCGTCCTCGCGAGGCACGACGCAATGCGCCTCGATCCGGGCGTCGATCCACGACGGACCGTCCGGGTCCGCGGATTGGACGACGATCGTGCGCGACGGATGCCGGCCGGTGAGCGCCTGGATCGTGGCAGCTCCCCGTTCCGCGATCTCGGGCCGACGGGCGATCACCACCAGGTTCATCACGCTCGTGCGGGCCGCGATGTGGCGGGCCGGCTGGCCCTCGATCTCGGTCGTCAGGTCCTGGCGCGCCCAGATCCGCGCGAGCTCCTTCTCGATGTCGGGGATGCTGCGTGCCCGCGCCGACCAGCGCAGCACGGGCTCGTTGAGCAACATGGGCGGCGCGGTCATATCCGCCTCCATCTGCGGCCCTCGCGGGCCAACAGCTCATCCGCCTCCTCCGGACCCCACGTGCCGGCCTCGTAGTTCGGGAAGTCGGGCGGTGGTCCATTCGCCCAGGCGTCGATGAACGGGTCGACCGTCGCCCACGCCTCTTCGACCTCGTCAGCGCGGGTGAACAACGACGCGTCGCCCTGGAGCGCGTCGAGGATCAGCGTCTCGTAGGCGTCGGGCGAGTCGACGCTGAAGGCCGAGCCGTAGGTGAAGTCCATCGTGACCGAGCGGACGTTGAGCCCGAGGCCCGGGACCTTGGCCCCGAACCGCAGCATGATCCCCTCGTCGGGCTGGATGCGGATGGCGAGCAGGTTGGCGTCAGGCTCCGCCGAGGTGTCCTTGAACAGGTGATGCGGCACCGCCCGGAACTGGATCGCGATCTCGGTCGAGCGCTTCGCCAGCCGCTTGCCCGTGCGGACGAAGAACGGGACGCCGGACCAGCGCCAGTCGTCGATCGTCAGTCGCGCGGCAACGAACGTCTCGGTCTCGGACTTCGGATCGACGTCCGGCTCTTGCCGGTACCCCGGGACCTGCTGGCCGGCGACCCAACCCGGGCCGTACTGACCGCGCACGACCTCGGTCGCCGGGTCGGCCGGATGGGTGCGGATCGCCCGGATGACCTTGACCTTCTCGTCGCGCAGCGCGTCCGCCTGGAACGTGGCCGGCGGCTCCATGGCCACGAGGCTGACCAGCTGCAACAGATGGTTCTGCAGGACGTCCCGGACCGCACCGGTCTCCTCGTAGAACGCGCCCCGGTTCTCGATGCCGATCGACTCGGCCACGGTGATCTGGACGTGGTCGACGTAGCGCCGATTCCAGAGCGGCTCGAAGATCGCCGTTGCCGAATCGGAACACCAGCAGGTTGCGAACGGTCTCCTTGCCCAGGTAGTGGTCGATGCGGTAGACCTGCGACTCGCGGAAGACCTTGCCGACCTCGCGGTTGAGCTTCTTGGCCGACTCGAGGTCGTGGCCGAACGGCTTCTCGATGATCACCCGACGCCAGCCGCCGTCGTGGCGCTCGTGGTCCAGCCCGACCCGCCCGAGCTGGCCGATGAGCTCGGCGAACTGCGAGGGCTGCGTCGCGAGGTAGTAGAGCCGATTGCCCCGCGTGCCCTCGGTGTCGTCGAGCTCGTCGAGCCGCGTCGAGAGCGCCTCGAAACCATTCGGGTCGTCGAAATCGAGCCGGTGATAGCGGATCGTCTCCCGGAACGACTGCCAGGCGGGCTCGTCGAGCGGCAGGGTCCGACTGAACTGCTCCAGCGACGACCTGACCTCGTCGCGGAACGTGTCGTCGTCGAACGGTCGGCGCCCGATCGCCAGCAGCACGAATTCGTGCGGCAGCAGGTTCGTCCGCCACAGGTGGTACATCGCCGGGATGACCTTGCGATGGGCCAGGTCGCCGGTCGCCCCGAACAGGACGAGGATCGAGGGATCCGGCACGCGCTCCAGGCGCAGGCCCTCGCGGAGGACGTTCGCCGCCGGCTTCGACCGCGACGGGCGCTTGCCCTCGCGTGACTCGCGCAGCTCACGCATGGTCCGCGGCGCATCCTTCGGGCGCGGCGCGGGCTGTGCCGGGATCGGCTGGTCGGGCGGCGCCTCGGCGGGCGCGTCGACCGGCGCGGGTTCCTTGACGGGTGCCTTGGTGGCAGCCACGACCTTCCCCCTTATTCGGTCTTCACGGCATGGCCGCCGAACTCGTTGCGCAGAGCGGCGAGGACCTTGGCCCCGTACAAATCCTCCTGCCGCGAGCGGAAGCGGGTCAGCAGCGAGAGCGTGATCACGGGCGCCGGGACGTCCTTGTCGATGGCCTCCTGCACCGTCCAGCGGCCCTCGCCCGAATCGGCGACCCAGCCCTTGAGGTGCTCGAGGTCCTGGCCGTTGGCCTTGAACGCACGGCCCAGCAGCTCGAGCAGCCAGGACCGCACGACCGACCCCTGCATCCACAGCTCCGAGATGCCCCCGAGATCGAGCTCGTAGTCGCTCGCGTGCATGATCTCGAAGCCTTCGGCGTACGCCTGCATGAGGCCGTACTCGATGCCGTTGTGGACCATCTTCACGTAGTGGCCGGCGCCCGGCCCGCCGACATGCAGGTAGCCACCATCCGGCGCGAGGGCGGTGAAGATCGGCTCGAGCGGCGTGACCGCCTCCTCGTCGCCGCCGACCATCAGGCAGTAGCCGACTTGCAGGCCCCAGATGCCACCCGACGTCCCGGCATCGATGTAGTGGATGCCCTTCTCCTTGAGCGCCGTGTGCCGCCTGACGTCGTCGTGGAAGTTGGTGTTGCCGCCGTCGACGATCGTGTCACCTGGTTCGAGATGCTCGAGGAGCTCCTCGATCTGGGCCTCGGTCGCGTCGCCGGCCGGGACCATCACCCACACGGCGCGCGGCTTCTCGAGCTTGTCGACCAGCTCCTCGATCGAGTAGGTCGCGATCGCGCCCTCGCCCTCCGCCTCGATCTCCTTCGACTTCTCCGGCGTCCGGTTGTAGACCACGATCTCGTGACCGTCGCGGACCAACCGGCGAACCATGTTGGCGCCCATCCGACCGAGACCGATGAAGCCGAGGCGCATGTGCGTCAACCCTCCGTCGTTGTGGCGAGCGCGGCGTCGATGGCGCGCTCCAGGGCGGCGAGGCCGGCCTCCGGGTCGGCGCCGAGATGGACCCTGAGGATCGGCAGATCGTGTGCGGCGATGGCGGCATGGTCGCCGTCGGCCTGGGCGTCGAGCAGCTGGCCGAAGGTGTACGGCCAGTCAGGGATCGGGCGGTCGTTCGGGTGGTCGGCTGTCAGCTGGATGAACCAGCCCGTCGGCGGCCCGCCCTTGTGGAGCTGCCCCGTCGAATGCAGGAAGCGCGGGCCGTAGCCGGCGGTGGTGGCGTTGCGCGTCGCGTCCCGGAGCCGTGCCCGGATCCTGGCCATCGCCTCGTCGCGCGCCGCTGTCGGGGAGATGAAGGCCTGGAGACAGAGGTAGGCGTTCGGACGCCGTCGAGCGAGATGCTCGCGGAGGCGAGCCACCAGGTCATCGTCGTCCGGGCGGAGCGCGGGCACGGACGAGGTCATCGGCTCGCCGCGCTCGGCGCGGGCAAGCACGTCACGGGTCAGCTGCTTGGCCTCCTCGACGTTCGGCTGGTCGAAGGGATCGATCCCGAGGACGGCCCCGGCGATCGCCGTCGCTACCTCCCAGCGGACGAACTCCCCACCCAGGTCGATCGGGTCGGGGATCGCGATGCGGATCACGGGGTGCCCCTCTTCCTGGAGCGCGTCGGCGAGGGCGTCGCGGCCTCCGTCGGCACCGCCGTCGAGGGCGAGGCGGACGAAGACCCGGTCATCCCCGTAGGCGGCGGGTTCGCCGATCGGCTCCAGGTCGACCGGCACGATCCCCACGCCGTGCTTGCCGGTGCTCTCGGCGATGAGTTGCTCCGCCCACGACCCGAACGACGAGATCTCGTCGTCGGGGAGGAACGTGAGCTTGTCACGCCCTGCCCTGGCGAGCGTGCCCATCGCGATGCCGAGGGACAGGCCCGGGTTGGCGTCCGGATCGGGCTCCCGGCATGCCCCGAGCATGGCCGCCGCGGACGCGAGCAGCGGATCGAGGTCAAGGCCGATCAGCGACGCGGGCACGAGACCGACATACGTCAACGCGCTGTATCGCCCGCCGATGTCCGGTGGGTTGAGGAAGACCTCGCGGAACTCATCGTGGTGCGGGATCGCCTCCAGGCTCTTGCCGGGATCGGTGATGGCCACGACGGTCTTGCCAGGCCTGTCGTAGGCATGGTGGTGGACCTTGGCGAGGGCCTTCTCGGCACGATCCCAGGCGGCGGCCAGGAACGCGTTCGGCTCGACGGTCGTGCCGGACTTGCTCGCGACGATGATGAGCGTCCGGAGTGGATCGAGGTCGTCGAGGGTCGCCGAGACCGCCTTCGGCCCGGTCGAATCGAGGATCCGCAGGTCCAGGTAGCCCTCGGTCGACCCGAAGGTCCGGTGCAGGACGTCCGGCGCGAGGCTGCTCCCGCCCATCCCCGCCACGACCGCGGTCGTGAAGCCACCGTCCACGATCGCGTCGCCGAACGCCTCGAGCGAGGGAGTGTTATCCGCGAAATCGATCGGCGCATCCAGCCAGCCAAGCCGCTCGGCGATCGCTTCGCCCACCGCAGGGTCGTCCGTCCACAGCGATACGTCGCGGGCGAAGAGCCGGTTCGCCCATTCGCCGTCGCGCGCCTCGTCCACGACCGCGCGGTACGCGGTCTCGCCATCCCCGAGCGCGAGGGCCGGGACCTGGACGGCGGACGAGACGGGCTCGGTCATCGTGGCCTCCGATGGAGATCCGGGGACCTGCATGGTACCCGCCCACGTGACCCCCGGACGTGCGTCACACTGCATCCGATGCGGGGGCTTCGGTTAACTCTCGGATCGTGGCTGATGGCGTCGGCGGTGCTCGGTTGCGCTCCGGCGCCGTCGCCGACCCCGTCGATCACGCCCCCGCCCGTGCCGGCCGACGTGATCCCGTGGCCCGACGTCGTGTGGTCGGCGGCTGACGGGGTCGACGGTGGGGAGGGCGGTGATGGCGCACAGGTCGCCGCGATCACTGCAAGCGGACAAGGATTCGTGGCGGTCGGCTGGTGGGATGACGGCTCGAGCCGCAACGGGCTGATCTGGTTCTCGCAGGACGGCGCGACATGGTCGGCGGTCGGAGCGCCGGGCCAGCTCGACTCGGTCGGCCTGGTCGACGTCGTCGAGACGGCCGACGGGTATGTGGCGCTTGGCGTCGGCACGCTGGGCGCGATCGATCGTCCGCATGCGGTCTTCCTCGCCTCGCCTGACGGCCGCACGTGGGCACGACTCGCGCAGGTCCCCGGCTCAGCCGACACCTACCCCGAGTGGCTGGCGAGCGGCGACGACGGAGTCGTGGCGGCCGGCACCGACGCGGATGGCGCCCCGGCGGTCTGGCGGTCACCTGACGGTGAGTCCTTCGAGCGCGTGGCGGTCGACTTGCCGGCCGACCTGTCCGTGTCGGACCCGCATGCCGTGGACGGTGGCTTCGTGGCCCTCGGCGGTCCCGGCAGCCCGCCGTCGATGCTGCGCTCTGCGGACGGCCTGACCTGGTCGGCGACATCCATCGATACCGCCGACGATTCGTTCGCCACTCGCCTGGTTCCCGGCGAGTGGGGCTGGGTCGCGCAGGGCGCGTCCGCCCCGACCTGTGCAGCGAACACCTCGTGCCCCGCCAGCGCCGTGGCGTGGTGGTCGCAGGACGGCGGGTCCTGGGGGCGCCTGCCGTCCGATGGCTCTCCGGCGGCGACCGGCGGAAGCATCGTCGTTTCCGCCGGGATGCACGGGCTGCTGGCCATCGACGGCGCCAGCGCCTGGGCGAGCCCCGACGGCTGGGCATGGCGACCGCTGCCCGAGCCGGGCGACGGGTCGATGCTCGTGACCGATGCGGTCGTCGTCGGCGACGTCATCGTCGCAGTCGGGGCGGTGTACGGCGACGACGGTATCAGCCGTGCCGCGATCGCCGTCGCGAAGTAGGAGTGCCCGCGAGGCCCTTCGTCAGCCCTCCGAGGCTTCGATGGCCAGCACCTTGTCGAGCCGTCGCCGATGGCGCGGCTCGCCGCTGAATGACGCGGCCAGGAACGCCAGCGCGCATTCGTAGGCAGGCTCCGGCCCGATGACGCGCGCGCCCAGGGTCAGGACGTTCATGTCGTCGTGCTCGACGCCCTGGTGCGCGGAGTACGTGTCATGGCAGACCGCCGAGCGGACGCCGCGCATCTTGTTCGCGGCCACGCTCGCCCCGACCCCGGAGCCACAGATCAGGATGCCGCGGTCGGCCTCGCCGCCCTGGATCGCCTCGCCCAGCCGCTGGGCGAAGTCCGGGTAGTCGTCGTTCGGGTCGGAGCCGTCGCCCCCGAGGTCGATGAGGTCGTGGGCGATGCCGGCCGCACCGATCCGCCGCAACAGCTCGTCCTTGAGCGCGGCGCCGGCATGATCGGCCGAGAAGGCGATGCGCATGCTCGCAGGATAGTCAGTACGCTGGCCAGGCGATGACTGCTCCGGAGCACCTGGCGAACCGGGATCTCGACGTCGCCGCTGCGCTGCCGGCCGCGTCGCTGCCGTCTTCGGCCCGGATCGTGATCGTCGGTGGTGGGATCGTCGGTGCCTCGATCGCGTACCACCTGGCATCGGCCGGCGAGTCCGACGTCGTGCTCGTGGAGCGCGGGCGCCTGACGAACGGGACGACCTGGCACGCTGCCGGGCTCGTGTCGCAGGTCCGGGGCACGCATGCGCTCACGGAGCTCGCCCGGATCAATGCGGACACGTACGAGCGGGTCGGTCGCGAGACCGGCATCGACCCGGGATTGCGGCGCGTCGGATCGCTGACGGTCGCTCGGACCGACGAGCGGTTCCGGGAGATCCGCCGCCCGGTGTCGATCGCGCGCGATGCCGGGATCCCGTCGGAGATCGTCGACCGCGAGCGGATCCGCGACCTCTGGCCGGCGGCCGTCGTCGACGATCTGGTCGGCGGCGTGTTCTTCCCGGAGGACGGCACGATCAACCCGGGTTCGGCCGCGCTCGCCTTGGCCCGCGCCGCGGTGGACCGCGGCGTCCGCTACGTGCCCGGGACGTCGGTCACTGGGTTCCGGCGCGGACCGGACGGCCGTCGCGTCACGGGCATCACGACGACGGCCGGCGAAGTCGAGGCGGAGGTCGTCGTCCTGGCGGCAGGCCTGTGGACGTCCGAGCTGGCTCGGCTCGCCGACGCGAGCGTCGCCCTCTACCCGGCCGAGCACGTCTGGGTCATGACCGACGAGACGCCCGCCGCGACCGAGGATCTTCCGTTCCTCCGCGACCTCGATGGCTACCTGTACATCCGCCATCACGGTGGCCGCTTCGTCATCGGTGCCTTCGAGCCGAACGGCAAGCCGTGGGCACCGTCCGGCGTTCCGACCGACGGCTTCGTCGAGCTCGGGCCGGACTGGGAGCATTTCGGCCCCGTGCTGGCGGCCGCCCGGGCCCGCGTCCCGGCGCTCGCCGGCCTCGGGTTCGGGCACTTCCTGCGCGGCCCCGAGAGCTTCACGCCGGATGCCAACTTCCAGCTGGGTTTCGTGCCGGAGGTGCCCGGCCTGTTCGTGGCGGCCGGGTTGAACTCGCAGGGGATCATCTTTGGGCCGGGGGTCGGGCGTGCGGCCGCCGAATGGATCCTGGCCGGGCACATGACGATGGATCTCGTCGAGGTCGATGTCGCCCGGATGGGTCGATGGGCGAGTCAGCGCCGCTGGCTGCACGAGCGGACGGTCGAGACGCTCGGCGGCCTGTACGCGATGCATTGGCCGGGCAAGCAGCCCGAGACAGCGCGCGGGTTGCGGCGGTTGCCGCTGGACCAGGCGTATCGCGCGGTCGGCGCGGCGATGGGCCAGGTGGGCGGTTGGGAGCGGCCGCTGTGGTTCGAGCCGGGCGCAGGCGCGGACGGCCCGACCGTCCGCTACTCGTACACGGACCCGTCATGGTTCCCCGCCGTCCGTGACGAGGTCCGGGCGACCCGCGAGGCCGTCGCCCTGTACGACCTGACCACGTACGCGAAGTTCGAGGTCGCGGGCCGCGGAGCGCTGGCCGGCCTCCAACGGTTGGTCACGTCCGATCTGGACGTGCCACCAGGCCGGATCGTCTACACGATCCTCGCCGACGAGCGGGGCGGGATCCTCATGGACCCGACCGTGACTCGTCTCGCCGACGACCGGTTCCTCGTGCTGGCACCGACCGTCGCCCAGCGCCGGACCGAGGGGCTGCTCCGGGCCGGCCTATCGGCCGATGCCGTCGTGACCGACGTGACGTCAGGCCTGGCGACGCTCCATGTCGCCGGACCACGAGCGCGCGACCTCCTGGCCCGCCTGACCGACGCGGACCTGTCGGCGGATGCCTGGCCGTTCCTCGAGGCGCGGGAGATCGAGGTCGGCCGGGTCCAGGCGCTTGCGCTCCGCGTCTCCTTCACGGGTGAGCTCGGCTGGGAGCTGCTCGTGCCGACCGAGTTCGTCGCCGATCTCTACGAGCACGTCGTCGCGGCCGGCGCTGATCTCGCGCTTCGGCAGGCCGGCGCCTTCGCCTTCGAAGCGAGCCGCATCGAGCGCGGCTTCCGATCGTGGGGCCACGACATGGGTCCGCTGGACGACCCGTTCGCCGCCGGCCTCGGGTTCGCCGTGTCACGTCGCAAGGGCGCCGACTACGTCGGGCGAGCAGCGCTCGAGCGGCTGCGAGGCATCCCGGACGAGGAGCGCCCGCGTCGGCTGGTCTCGCTCCACGCCCCGTCCGCGGTGCTGTGGCACGGCGAGTCCGTGGTGCGCGGCGCGGAGCGCGTCGGCCATGTGACCAGCGCTTCGATCACACCGACGCTCGGCGGGTCGATCGCGCTGGCGTTGGTCCACGGACCGCTCGGTGGCGACGACTGGTGCGTCGAGATCGGCGGCGAGCCGGCGCCTTGCCTGGTCAGCCGCGAGCCCTTCTACGACCCACGCGGGGAACGCCTCCGAAGCTGATCGCGCGGCGAACGGCGGGCCGACCTTCAGCTGTGGCCCGGGTCGGAATCCTCCGTCCGATCCACGCCGGCTTCGCCGGAGCGCAACGTCGGATGGGCGCCGCGGGCCATGTGGCCGAAATGCCCGCCGTCCAGGCTCCCGATCCGGCCGCGTAGCCCGTCGCGGACGACGCGGCGCCCCACGTCGGCAACGCGGGCGGCCGTGAAGCCGAAGTGCTCGAAGATCGTGCCGGCCGGCGCCGAGGCGCCGAAATGGTCGAGCCCGATGATCGCGCCTTCATCGCCCACCCAGCGCTCCCAGCCGAGCGAGACGCCCACCTCGACGCTGACGCGCTTGCGGACCGATGGAGGTAGTACCTCGTCCCGGTAGGAGGCGTCCTGCGCCTCGAACCGCTCCCAGCAGGGGAGGGACACGACCCGCGTCGGGATGCCGTCGTCCTCCAGCTCGTCGGCCGCCGAGAACGCGAGTTGCAGCTCGGAGCCCGTGCCCATGAGGATGAGGCGCGGCGCCCCGCCTTCGGCATCACGCAGCACGTAGCCACCGCGGCGCACGCCCTCGCGCGCCTTCTCGGCCGTGCCCTTCAGGACGGGGAGCTTCTGCCTTGTGAGCGCCAGAGCGACCGGGCCGTCCCGTCGTTCGACCGCGAGCGCCCATGCGGCCGATGCCTCGTTGGCGTCCCCGGGTCGGACGAACCACAGGTTCGGGATGGCCCGCAGGGCGGCGTAGTGCTCGACCGACTGATGGGTCGGGCCGTCCTCGCCGAGGCCCACCGAGTCGTGCGTCCAGACGTGGATGACGTGGAGACCGGCGAGGGAGCCCAGGCGGACAGCCCCGCGCATGTAGTCGCTGAAGGTCAGGAACGTGGCGTCATACGGGATGAACCCGCCGTGATAGGCGATGCCGTTCGCGGCCCCGCCCATGCCGTGCTCGCGTACGCCGAAGCGCAGGTTCCGGCCCGGCTCGTCGGCGCTGAACTGGGGCTCGCCCTTGACGTCGGTCAGATTGGACTTCGGACAGGTCGGCGGCACCGCCGAACAGTTCCGGGACCGGGTCGGCCAGCGCCTGGATCGCATCCTGTGACGCGTTCCGGGTGGCGACCTCGGTACCGACCTCGTAGGTCTTGAGGCCGGCGTCCCAGTCCTGGCGCAGTTTCCCGCTGAGCCGCCGCCGGAAGTCGGCGCCGAGACGCGGGTGCGCATCCTCGTAGGCACCCATCCGGCGCTCCCAGTCGGCGACGAGCTCCTCGCCGGCCTCGACCGCCCGCCGGAACACCTTGAGCGCGTCATCCGGGATGAAGAACGACCGATCGGGATCCCAGCCGTACGCCTCCTTGGTCAGGCGGACCTCGTCCGGCCCGAGCGGCGACCCGTGCGCCTTCTGGCTGTCCTGCTTGTTCGGGCTGCCGAAGCCGATGTGGGTGCGCACCGCGATCAGGCTCGGTCGATCGTCCTCGCGAGCCTCGGTGATCGCCGCCTCGATCGCCGCGAGGTCGTTGCCATCCTCCACCCGTGACGCGTGCCAGCCGTACGCCTCGAACCGCTTCGGGACGTCCTCCGACCACGCCATCGATGTCGGCCCGTCGAGCTGCACGTGGTTGTCGTCGTAGAGGACGACCAGCTTGCCGCAGGCGCAGGTGGCCCGCCAGCGACGCGGCCTCGGAGGCGATGCCCTCCTGGAGGTCGCCGTCGGACGCGATGACGTAGGTCCAGTGGTCGACGATGTCGTGCTCGTCGCGGTTGAAGTCCGCCGCCAGGCGACGCTCCGCGATGGCCATCCCGACCGCGTTCGCGAACCCCTGGCCGAGCGGCCCGGTCGTCGCCTCGACCCCCGCCGTGAGCCCGGACTCCGGGTGCCCCGGGGTGCGCGAGCCCCACTGCCGGAACTGCTTCAGCTCGTCGAGCGGCAGGTCGTAGCCGGTCAGGTGGAGCAGCGAGTAGAGCAGCATCGAGGCGTGTCCGGCGGACAGGACGAACCGGTCCCGATCGGGCCAGTCGGGCTGGGTCGGGGCGTGCCGGAGGAAGCGCGTCCACAACACGTACGCCATCGGGGCGGCGCCCATCGGCGCGCCCGGGTGTCCGGAGTTCGCCTGCTGCACGGCGTCGATCGAGAGGGTGCGGATCGTATCGATGGCGAGGCGGTCGAGGTCGGTCGTCACGGCGGCCATGGCATCCATTGTAGGTCGAGTCGGCGGGTATCCTCGGGTCATGCCGACCCTTCGTCCGCATCGCCCCGCGCCGCTCGACGGGCGGGCCGCGGATCGTGGTGGTGGGCGACCTCGTGGTCGACGTCGTCCTGCGGCCGGACCGCTCGCTCGAGCACGGGACCGACGTCCCCGGTCGGGTGTTCTTCACGCAGGGCGGGTCTGCGGCGACGGCAGCGAGGTGGCTCGGCCGTCTGGGGGCACGAACATCGCTGGTCGCCGCGGTCGGCCGGGATGCGGCCGGCCGGGCCCTCGTCGACGTCGTCCGTGCCGATCGCGTGACGTCGCGCGTGGTCCGCGTGGCCGGCGCTCGGACGGGGAGGATCGGTGTCGTCGTGACGCCCGACGGCGAACGATCCTTCGTGACCGACCGCGCGGCGGCGCTCGAGCTCCAGCCGGCCGACCTGAAGGCGGCGTGGTTCGCCCGCGCGGATGCCGTTCACCTGCCGCTCTATTCGCTCCTCGATGAGCCGCTCAGCCACAGCGGCGGACGGGCGATCGAGCTCGGTCGTGCGGCAGGAGCTGCGATCAGCCTCGACCTCGCGTCGATCGGCCCGCTGCTCGCTCGCGGTCGCCGGGCGGCGCGCGGGCTCGTCGCGGACATCGCCCCCGACATCCTGTTCGCGACCGCCTCGGAGGCCGAGGGTCTGCTGGGCAAGTACGCGGTCGACGGTCTGCTGGACGTGGCCGCGATCGCGGTCGTGAAGCGCGGCGCCAAGGGCGCCACGGTCCTTGCCCGCGAAGGTGATGCGCGGCTGCGCTTCGAGGTTGCGACCGACCCCGATCCAGGCGACCGATACGACCGGCGCGGGCGACGCGTTCGATGCCGGCTTCCTGGTCGGCTGGTTCACCTCGCGCGCGGCAGGTCGCTCGTTGCCGGCGTCACTCCAACGGGCGGCGCTGGCGGGTCATCGCGCCGCCGCGCGACAACTCACATCGCCCCGTCAGGAGCTCCCGCTCGCCTAGGCCAGGGAGTGGGTGCTACGCGCAATCGGTCGGCTTGGGCTCGACCCGGTACACCATCTGCGTCCCCGCAGCCGATGGTCCGCCGAAGGCGACATCGACCGCGAGGAACGGCTCCAGGCGATAGGCGTCGCGAGTCGGCACGAGGTCGCGATCCTTGAGCCGAAGGATGAAGACCGGACGCTCGCAGACGAGTGCTGCGATCCGACGCTCTCGGGTGCCCCAGCCGTCGAAGACGATGTCGGTGTCGTCCACGACCAGCACGTCAGGACGTCGATCCAGGATCACCTGCGCATGCCACAGCGGCGTTGACGCATCCCATACCGACAGGATCGCCGCATCCTGCGGCAGCGCCTCGAACAGCGCGTCGACGTAGGCAGCCGCGCTCCGATCGTCACTCCGATCCGATGCCGCCCAATTCGACACGCCGAGGCCTACCGCGAAGGCCAGGGCGGCCGCGCCGATGACGCGACCGACGGGAATGGTCGGCATCGATCGATCGAGGCGGCCGGCCAGCGCTTCGACAGCCGTGGCCCCCGCGATGGCCAGCACGAGCCAGGACGTGAGCAGGTAGTGCTCCAGGCGGAGATACGACGACCAGATGTACAGGTTCGCGAGCACGATGGCGCCGCACGCAAGGGCGAATGCGGGCCGCCGCCGTCCGAGGACGACCAGGCCGATGAGGCCCACGACCGGAACGATCGCCGTGGCGCGGGCCACGAGCAGCGACCAGAGCACTGGAAGCGACGCTACGAACTGAGCGGGGCCGCCAGGCGACAGGAAGTCGAACTGGTCCCGGAATTGAGTCCCGCCCACGAGCCACGCGAAGGCGTCGAGCGTGCGTGGATCGTTGTAGACAAGGGGCGGGGACTGCGCCGCCGCGATCGGGATGTAGAGATAGATCGCCAGACCGACGACCGCGGCCGCTGCCGCCGCGCCGAGCAGCCACGGTCGCTCGAGGATCTCGCGGCGGCCGGTCCAGACGACGGCGAGCGCGATGAACGGAGCGACGAAGAGCGTGAGCAGATGGTTGCCGAGGGACAGGCCGATGAGCAGCCCGCCGAGCACCAAATCGCGTGGCCGCCGCGTGTCCTCCCAGACCAGCGCTCGGTGGAGGAGCAGGGCAACGAAGAACAGGTGGAGTGCGTTCACCTCGGCGACCGTCGCCACCGACCACACGGTGCGAACGGCCCCCAGCGACAGGGCGGCCGTGACGGCGATGAGCGGACGGATGCCGAGTCGCAAGAGGATCGCCACGGTCACGGCAAGGGCAGCCGCGACGAGCACGGCCGAGAGGAGGTTGGCTCGGAAGGCCACCGACTCGACCGGGAGGAGTTGCGCAACCCAGCCGATGAGCACGTACGTGGGGTACCCGGTGGGATGGGTGATCCCGAGGACCCGTGGCACGGTCTGCATCTCGCCCCAATCGCCGAATGCCATCCCCGGCAACAAGGTCCGCACGTAGACGGCGAAGGCGACGAGCGCGACGACTCACGACGGGCAGCGACTTGACCGCCCGCTCGGCCACGGCGTCGATCGCGCGGATGGGTCGAACGTCCACGTTGGTCAGCCTAGCGACCGCCCATCACTGACGCCTGCTGCTACGACCCTCGGGTGATCCGCACGTCCTCGATCTGGGCCTCGACCAGGCTGTTCGACGCGCCATCCTCCGCCTGGAAGACGATCCGGATCGTCTGACCCTTCCAGGTCTCGAGCGGGACCGAGACGTTGCGCCAGACGCCGTCGACGTCGGTCACCGCGCCGGCCTTGGTGAACACCGCGGACCGCGTCCCGTCCGTGGTCTCGATGCTCGCGACGAGACGGTCGGCCACAGACGAGTTCGGGCCGTGGGCGAACACGAAGCGGAAGAACAGGCGCTGGCCGGTCGTCGACGGCAGCTTGATCGGCACCGACCGGATAGTGGTCAGTCCGTCGAGGTCATAGGCGTTGGCCGAGCCTCCGGCCACCTTGCCGGTGGTGATGGCTCTCGCCCCGGATGGCACGGTGCCGAGCTGCTTAGGCCCGTTCGACGAAGTCGGCGCCGGATCGCCACGTGTGAACGCTCCCGTCGTGGCCGTGTCCGTCCCGTCCGGGTTCACGACCCACCCACGCGGGACCTCGAAGTCGTCATCGAAGGCGCCGCACCGGGAGGTCACGTACGACGAACCGAGCACGGCATAGGGGCACCACGCGCGCTCGGCGAGATACAGCACGGCGTTCTTGTTCCGGCCCGTCTCGGACGCGATCAGGCTGTCGTCCATGTAGTCGCGGTTCGACAGCTCGAACGTGTACGAGAAGACACGGTAGACGCCGTGCGCGTAATCGCGCGTCGTCCCGGACGTGATGTACAGGTCGCTGGCCTGCTGCGGCCGGTAACCGTTCGATGCGGCCATCGCGCGGCCCATACGGACGAGCGAAAGGTGGTCCGCCATCGTCATATCGGCGGGGACGTTCGTGTAGGTATAGCCATAGGGCCACATGACGAGCCGCCCGGCCTCGTGGAACGTGATGTGCGTGCGGATCTGCTGGCGGCCACCGACGACCCGGCTGGCGAGGAAGTCGCGCACCGCGCGGGTCTCGGGCGCGGACCACGCCCTCGGCCCGCGATAGGTGATCGCCGCCGGATTCGAGCTCGTCCGCCCGCCACCGCCCCACTTGTAGCCGTAGTTCCGGTTGAGGTCGGTGCCGATGTAGCCCGTGCCCGGCGTCGGCTGACGGTTCTTGCGCCAGTAGTGGAACCGGCCGTTGGCGATGTCGTATTCGGCGCCGTCAGGGTTGACGAGGAAGATGATCCAGATCTCGCGGCTGTTGACGATGTTGGTGATCCGGGTGTCGCTCCCGTAGCCGTCGACGAGCCAACGCATGATGCGCAGCGCCATCTCGACGCTCATGTGCTCGTCGGCGTGGTGGCCACCGTCGTACAGGACCTCGGGCTCTGGCTCGTCGGTGCCCACGTTGTCCGAGATCTTCATCGCCCACAGCTCGCGGCCCTGGTGGCTCTTGCCGATGCTGAACCTGCTCGCGATGGTCGGGTTGGCGTCCGCGACGGCTTTGGCGGCGGCCGCGACCTCGGCATACGTGTGGTAGCCCGTGTAGCCGCGCGGGAAGTCGGCGGCAGCGGCCGAGGTCGTCGATGCGAGGAGGATGGCGAGCGTCGCGGCGATCGCCGCGAGGCCGGGACGACGGAGGCGGCGCCGCGGACGGGTCATGGCCCGATGATGACCATCGTGTCCAGCCGGCGCGATGCCGGGATGGGGCCAGTCGAGCATGGCCGAACGTCCTGAGCCATCAGCGGAGATACCGATCGAACCAGTCGAGGATCCGCCCATTCCGATCGACCCGTCGGTCCGGCCTTCCGGCGGCGGCGTACACGTGGTACTCGTCCGGGTAGAGGACGTATTCGACCGTCCGACCCAGGTGCCGCAGCGCGACGAAGAACTGCTCGTTGTCGGCGGCCGGGCAGCGGCGATCGGCTTCCCCCTGCAGCATGAGCAACGGCGTGCGGACGTTCGCGACATTGCTGAGCGGCGACTGGCGCCACAGGCGGTCGACCCCGTCGGACGAGAAGGGGTCGCCCATCAAGGCGGCGCGGTCGAACTCGGGCCCGCCGTCCGAGATGGCCCAGCCGGCGACCTGGTTGGTGACGCCGTTCTCGGACACGGCCGCCTTGAAACGGTCTGTAGTCCCGATAAGCCAGTTGGCCATGAACCCGCCGTAGCTCAAGCCCATCACTCCGAGCCGCTCGGGATCGGCGAGACCGAGCTTCACGATGTGATCGACGGCGGCATGGACATCGTCGGCATCGACCCCACCCCAGTCGCCAAGCTGCGGTCGGATCCAGTGGCTGCCATAGCCGGCCGAGCCGCGGATGTTGGGGAGGATCACCCGGTACCCGTGGGCAGCAAGCAGGATGACCTCGAGGTGTGGCGCTGGTGCCCACGCGCCGAGGGGACCGCCGTGGACATCGACGACGGCCGGGAGCGCCCGGTCGCCCACCCCAGCCGGCGAGGCGATCCACACATCGATCGGGCCGCCGGAACCCGGCGCCTGGACGAGACGCATGTCGGGCATGTCGAAAGCGTCCTGCCAGCGCGAGCCGAACGTCGAGCGCGTCTGCCAGGTCGAAGGTTCCGCCGCCGGCGAATAGGTCGAGGGTCTGCACGTCCATCGCGCGCGTGCCGAGCGTCCCGAGCGTGGCGACCAACCCGGTCGACGCAACGGCGATCGTGTGGGTGACGATGTCGCCATCCGCTGCTCGCTCGTGGCCACGCGGCTCGCCGGTCGCCGGGTCGATCGTGAAGATGTGCGGGTGGGACCGGCCACGATCCGAGATCGTCGCCACGATCCGCGAGTCGTCGAGCCAGAACGGGCCGTTCCGGCCGTAGACGAACCAGCCGGTCAGATCGGTGTCGAGCCAGCTGCCGACCGGGCGATCCAGGTCGGGTGCCAGGGCCCACGGCTGCCGCGAGCCATCGGCCGGTCCCAGCATCACGTTCGTGCTGACGTCGTCGATCGGATCGGATGGGAGCATCCCTTCCGCGGCGACCCAACGTCCGTCGGGCGAGACAGCCGCGTGCGTCGCCCACCCCCCGGGCGCAAGGATCTCGCGTGGCTCGCCCTGGCCCTCGCCACTCGTCGCCTCGACGTCAACGGACCAGATCGTGGTGCGTGGATGGAGGTCCGCCTCCGGACCACGATCGCTCGAGAAGACCACGTGCCGCCCGTCGGGATGCCAGGCGATGTCGGACACGCCCCAGTCGCCGCTCGTGATCTGGCGCGGCCGGCCGGACGGCAGGTCGATCACGAACAGGTGCGACCACCGGTCGCGGTGCCCCTCCTCGTCCCAGCGCCAATCGGAGCGGGTGATGTGCCGGGCAAGGGGCGTGTCGTCACCGCTCGACTTTCCGCGTCGCGAGATCGGCCGGATCGGGCCGCTGATGAACCGTGGTGGATCGACTTCGGCGGTGAACGCCAGCCGTTGGCCATCGGGAGACCAGGCAAGCTCACCGACGGCGCCGTGTCGACCGACCTTCAACGGCCAGACCCTGGCTGGCCGCTCGATGTCGAGCAGGTGGATCGCCGCGACCGCGTCGTCATCGGTCGGGTCCGTGCGGACGAAGGCAAGCGTATGACCGTCGGGGCACAGCCGGGGGCGCGTGTCCCGGGTCGTGCCCCGGGTGAGCTGGCGCGGTCGCGGGAACGCGCGCGCGGATCCGAGGTCGATCTCGTAGAGGTGCCCGAGATAGCGGTTGCCCCGGATCGACCGGCGCACCACGATCGCGATGCGCCCATCGACCGACAGATCGAGCTCCTCCACCACGACGACGTGTCGCAGGTCCTCGGGAGTCATCGGCCGACGGCGCGCCATGTCCGACAGCCTAGCGGCGACGCTACGCTTCGGACATGGCCGTCTCGCCGTCCGTCGCCGACCGTCTCCTCGTCGCCCCCGAGGTCGCTGCCGCGCTCGCCGAGGGTCGCCCGGTCGTCGCCCTCGAATCGACCCTCATCACCCACGGACTGCCGTATCCGCAGAACCTCGACGTCGCGGTAGGGTCGGAGACGGCCGTGCGCGAGACGCCGGGGGCTGTGCCGGCGACGGTGGCGATCCGCGAGGGGCGGCTGCTGGTCGGGTTGGAGCCGGCGACCCTCGAGGCACTCGCGACGGCCCCGGCGGGCTCGGTCCACAAGGCGGCCCGACCGAGCCTGGCGATCGCGCTGGCCGCCGGCGGCTGGGCGGGGACGACGGTGTCGGCCACGATGATCGCGGCGTTCGCGGCGGGGATCAGGGTCTTCGCCACCGGCGGCATCGGCGGTGTGCACCGCGGCGCACTGGACGGATCCACCGCCGGCACGCGGCCTTCGTTCGACATCTCCTCGGATCTAGAGGAGCTGGCGCGGACCGCGATGGCGGTGATCTGCGCCGGCCCGAAGGCGATCCTCGACGTGCCGGCCACGATGGAGTACCTCGAGACCCGGGGCGTGCCGGTCATCGCGGTCGGGCAGCCGGATGTACCTGGGTTCTTCGCCCGCTCGTCCGGTATCCGCGCCCCGGTCGAGGCAGCGGACGTCGCCGAAGCGGCGGCGATCGTCCGGGCGCACCTCGATCTCGGTCTCGGGAGCAGCGCTCTCGTGTGCGTACCGGTGCCGGCGGACGTGGCACTCGCCGATGACGTCGCACGGGACGTCGTCGCTCGAGCGATCGACGACGCCGAGGTCGCCGGCATCCATGGCCCCGCACTGACACCGTGGCTCCTTGCGCGGATCGCAGAGCTGACCGACGGTCGATCGGTGCCCGCGAACACCGCGCTGATCCTGAACAACGCACGTGTAGCGGGCTCGCTCGCGGCCATTCTCCGAGGACCTGGCTGAAAGCCGCGTGATATTGCCGCGCGCCCGGACGGTCGGTACACTCGGCTGACTCGGGGGGCTTCCGTGTGGGCGGTCACCGCGCCAGGGCGGCGTGGGCCGCGCGACCGGGCCGCCGGGGTCGTGGAGGATGGCGCGTGCGCATCTACGAGGGCAGCCCGCGACAGGACTTCGAGGAAGTCTTCCGGTCCATCGGCGCCTTCCTCGACCAGCGCGGCATGAAGGACGTCCTCCTCGTGGAGGCTCCTGACGGATTCATCGTGCAGGGCCTCGTCCTCTCGGGCGCGTCGGCCAGCGGCACCTGGTCGGAATCGATGGGCACACAGGTCAAGGAGACCCTGACCTTCCTCGATGACGACATCGCCCGTTTCATGGAGGAGGCCGCGGCCCGCCGCGGTCGCGCCGGCCCGGTGCCCACCCACGACGCCGGCTATTACGAGACCGCCTTCCGCGTGCTCGGTCGGTACATGGATGACCAGAAACCGCGGGATGTGTTCTTCTTCGAGCAGGACGGCGCCTTCGTCGTCCGGCTCCTGCTGTCCGGCCAGGCCGGCAGCCAACACCAGCTCTCGGAGTTCACGCGCGAGGACATCACGCAGCTGGTCGCCGGGGGACCGGCCCTCCGGAGCCCCGGTCGTCGATCCCCGGCGCGAGTAAGACGACCACCAGCGCCTGAACCTGGAGGTATCGCCCATGAAAGCTCTCAAGACCGTCGCCGTCGCGCTCGGCATCACGCTGGCAGCGCTGATCGTCATCCCGCTGGCCGTGCTGGCCGGCCTGTTCGTCTGGCTGAAGCTGACCGAAGAGGACGACGAGGAGCTCCTCGAGCTCGATCGCGACACCGTCTGATCGATCGCGACGGCCGCCTGATCGACCCCGACATCCCCTTAGCATCACCGACGCCCGCCGACCGACCGGCGGGCGTTCGACTGTCCGCCGACCGTCGCCTCGGCGGAGGCGGCGGTCCTCGGCGTCATGGTCCTCTGGGCGGCCAACTTCATCGTCGTCAAGGACGCGATCGCGACGCTGCCGCCGGTCGCGTTCACGATGCTGCGATACGCGCTGGCCTCGATCGCGCTGCTCGTGATCCTGCGCTGGTACGAAGGCTCTGTCAGCGTTCCCCGCCCGGACACCCTGCGCATCCTGGTCCTCGGCGGGCTCGGGTTCGGGCTGTATCAGATCCTGTGGACGACCGGGCTGACGTCCATCCCGGCCGGCGACAGTGCGCTGATCATCGCCTCGACGCCGGTGCTCGTGGCGGTCCTGGCGGTCATCATCGGCGCCGACACCCTCACGCCGACGAAGTTCGCGGGGGCGCTGTTGTCGTTCCTCGGCGTCGTCGTGGTCATCGCGGCGGGCGTCGGCGTCTCGATGAGCGGGTCCGCCGATCGGCAGTCTGCTGACGCTCGCCGCCGCCGCGTGCTGGGCGTCGTACACCGCGTTCGCCGCGCCGGTCCTGCGCCGCCACTCACCGCTGGTGCTGACGACCTGGGCCACGGTCGGCGGGCACGCTCGTGCTGATCCCACCGGGCATCGCGCAGCTCGCCGCGCCGGGCGCGCTCGGCCCCGACCAGGCCGAGCAGCTCGTGCCGGTCGTGCTGGCCGTCGTCTATTCCGGCGTGCTTGCCGCCGCGGTCGCCAACGTCGTCGTCTTCAACGGCGTGCGGCTCCTCGGCCCGACGCGGGTCATCACGCTCCAGTCGTTCGTGCCGCCCATGGCCGTCGTCCTCGCGTTCGTGTTCCTCGCACGAGCCGATCCGGCCCGCCCAGGTCGTCGGTGGGCGATCATCGTGCTGGGCGTGGCCCTGACGCGCCTTGCCTCGCACGCGGCCCGCGACCCGATGACGTTCGTGATCGATCCGGCCGTGCCACCGCCGGCCGAGCGGCGCACCGCCCCTAGTCGATCCTCATCGACTACGACGGGACGATCTCCCTGACCGACGTCACCGAGATCGCTCCTGGCCGAGCACGTCGCCGGCGCCGTCTGGGAAGACGCCGAGGTCGACTACGACGCGGGCCGGATGGGATCACGCCGGCTGATGGCGTGGGAGGTGTCGCTGATCGACGCCGACCCGGCGGTCCTGCGTTCCACGGCGGCGGCCCAGCCCCACGACCCAGGCTTCGTTCCGCTCGTCCGGCGTGCGCAGTCCGCCGGTATCCCGGTCGAGATCGTGTCGGACGGCTACGGCTTCTTCATCCAGCCCGCGCTGGACGCGCTCGGTGTCGGGGAGCTCCCCGATCGTGACCGCGCAGACGTCGTTCTCGGGTCGGCGCGCCATCCATCGAGTTTCCGAACGGCCATCCGACCTGCCTGGTCTGCGGCACGTGCAAGCGCCACCGGGTGCTTGCGCATCGCGCCGCCGGCCGGCGGGTCGTCTATATCGGTGACGGCGAGAGCGATCGCTATGCCGCGGGCTACAGCGACGTCGTCTTCGCGAAGCGCTCGCTCGAGCGGATCTGCCTGGAGGCGGGCTGGCCGTTCCACCGCTGGACGGCGTTCAGCGAGATCGAGGCCGTGGCTGCGTCGAGACGCTCGACGCGTGGCGCTGGCCGACCCTTCCACGCTCCAGCCCCTGTCGCCCGACGCGCCGCCACCCGCGCGGCTTCTTCTGCGGCCCCGAGGTCATGGGGCGAGCGGCCTGCCAACGGAGCTCCGCCGACCGCGAGGCGTGCGCCTGGCCGCGCAGCCGGGCTGATCCGCGCGTACGCAGCACGCGCCGGGCACCGTTCGCGTCCGGGGCACTTTTCGATAGCATCAGAAAAACCCCGGAGGAACCCAGACCCATGTCGAAGTATGTCTTCGTGACTGGCGGAGTCGCGAGCAGTCTCGGCAAAGGCATCACCGCGGCCAGCATCGGCCGGATCCTCAAGGCCCGCGGGCTTCGGGTGAGCATCCTCAAGCTCGACCCGTACATCAACGTCGACCCCGGCACGATGTCGCCGTACCAGCACGGCGAGGTGTTCGTCACCGACGACGGCGCCGAGACCGACCTCGACCTCGGCCACTACGAGCGCTTCATCGACGCCAACCTCAGCCAGCTCTCCAACGTCACGACCGGCCGCATCTACCAGGCCGTCATCGCCAAGGAGCGCCGCGGCGACTACCTCGGCGGCACCGTCCAGGTCATCCCGCACATCACCAACGAGATCAAGGAGCGGATCGGGCGGGTGGCCCGCGACGGCGACCCGGACGTCGTCATCGTCGAAGTCGGCGGGACGGTCGGCGACATCGAGAGCCTGCCGTTCCTCGAGGCCATCCGCCAGATGCGCAAGGACGTCGGCCGGGCGAACGTGCTGTACGTCCACGTCACGCTGCTCCCCGAGCTGGCCGCGACCGGCGAGCTCAAGACCAAGCCCACGCAGCACTCGGTCAAGGAGCTGCGCGGCATCGGCATCCAGCCCGACGTCATCGTGCTGCGCTCCGACCGACCCGGTCAGCGACGAGATCCGCGAGAAGATCGCGCTGTTCACCGACGTCGCGACCGAGGCGGTCATCCCGGCCGAGACCGCCGACTCGATCTACGAGGTCCCGCTGCTGTTCGAAGAAGCCGGCCTGGGCCGGCTGATCGTCCGCGAGCTCGGCCTGGGCGATCCCGACGCCGAGCCCGACCTCGACGGCTGGCGGGCGCTGGTCGAGCGGATCAAGGCGCCCAAGCCGATCGCTCGAGATCGGCCTCGTCGGCAAGTACATCGAGCTGCCCGACGCCTACCTGTCGGTCACCGAGGCGCTCAAGCACGCGGCCTGGGCGCACGGCGTCGACGCGAAGGTCCGCTGGGTCGACTCCGAGGCGCTCACCAAGGAGAACGTCCACGATCGCGCTCGATGGCGTGGCCGGCGTCCTCGTCCCGGGCGGCTTCGGCCACCGCGGCATCGAGGGCAAGGTCCTCGCCGCCCACTACGCCCGCGACCACAGGATCCCGTACCTCGGCCTGTGCCTCGGCCTCCAGTGCGCGGTCATCGAGTTCGCCCGCGACGTGATCGGCACCGCGGACGCCAACTCGACCGAGTTCGACATGTTCACCGAGCACCCGGTCATCGACTTCATGCCCGACCAGCGGGAGATGGAGGACAAGGGCGGGACGATGCGCCTGGGCCTGTACCCGGCCAGGCTCACGCCCGGCTCCAAGGCCGCCGCGGTCTACGGCCAGGAGGTCATCTACGAGCGCCACCGCCACCGGTTCGAGGTCAACAACCGCTATCGCCAGACCCTCGAGGCGGCAGGCATGCTGCTCAGCGGCCAGTCGCCCGACGGCCGGCTGGTCGAGATCGTCGAGCTCAAGGACCACCCGTGGTTCGTGGCCAGCCAGTTCCACCCCGAGTTCAAGTCGCGGCCGGAGCGGCCGCACCCGCTGTTCGACGGGTTCGTGGCGGCATCCATCGCCGTCGCCGACGGCCGTGAGCCCGTGCTGCGACCGCGGGTCGACGAGCGGGTCGCGGCGATCGCGGAGTCGGAGGCCGCCGACCCCGGCTTGATATGCCGTTGTTGGTGCGTCCGCCGCACCAACGTGCACGGGGCCACTCGCGGCCGGGCCACGCCATCCGCCGCCAGCGGTCAACATAGGCAGCACTTACTGGGGGTCGCGCGGTTCGGACGACGTCGATGACCCCACATACGGACGCGTCGTCGATCGCCGCGGTCGACCCTCCCAAGGCTCTGCCTGGTAGGAGGAGTGCCCATGCGTAGGCTGGCCATCCTGGCCGTATCCATCCTGTTGCTCGCTGCCGCACCCGCGGCATCGGCGCGCACGACCGACGCGTATGACGCGCCGACGGCGAGCGGGTTGTGCGAGGCCTTCTTCGGCGTCAGCGCCGGACCCGAGCCCCTGTCGGCATGCCAGTGGGACATGCGCGAGATCGAGGCCAACGCCGCGTCCGCGCCCGCGCGACCGGTGACGGGCGTCAAAGTCGGCGTGATCGACGGCGGCATCGACTTCACCCACCCCGACCTCGCCGCCAACATCGACGTCGGGCTGTCGTGTTCCTTCATCTACAACGACACGCCGACGGCAGATCCCGCGGAGATCGCCAACGGCGATTGCTCGAACAAGGCCGCGGTCCAGGACCTGCAGGGTCACGGCACCCACGTCGCCACGACCATCGCGGGCGCGCTCAACGGCATCGGCATCGTCGGCGTCGCCCCGGACGCCACGATCGTCGGCCTGAAGGCGTGCACGATCCTCGGGTTCTGCTTCGTCGACTCGGTCGCGGCCGCACTGCGCTACGCCGGTGACCAGCGGCTTGATGTCGTCAACCTCAGCCTGTTCGCCGACCCGTACCTGTACTACTGCAGCAACGACGCGGGCCAGCGGGCGATGTACCAGGAGATGAAGAACGCGGCGAAGTACGCGCAGCAGCGCGGCGTCGTCGTCGTCGCAGCGGCCGGCAACGAGCTGCACGACCTCGGTCATCCCGTGACCGACGAGATCAGCCCCGACTGGCCGCCCGACACGGCCGAGAGTCGTCGAGATCGATAACAACTGCCGCGTCGCCCCTGCAGAGCTGCCGGGCGTCGTGACGGTGTCGGCCTCCGGCGTGACCACGCTGGCCGGCTACTCGAACGTCGGCAGCCCGGTCGATGTCACCGCCCCCGGCGGCGACGCTGCCCAGACGCCGGGCACCACCTTCGGCGCGGATCCTGGCCGGCTGGTCGAGCACCGACGCCACCGGCTCGTGGGAGTTCTTCGCAGCCAACGGTCGCGCCGTCGTGGATGACGGTGGCCGGTACGTGTGGATCAGCGGCACCTCGATGGCATCGCCGCACGCCGCCGGCGTCGCAGCGCTGATCGTCGAGAACCATCCGGGTTGGAGCCAAGGCGCCGTTGCGGCCGCTGTGCGGTCCACTGCCACGCCGATGGCCTGCCCACCGCCTGATCCGAACCTGCCCCGCTGCCGCGGCGGGTCGGGCAATACCACGTTCTTCGGCGCGGGCATGGTGAACGCCACGGCTGCTGCCTCGAAGTGACGCGCGTTCGCAACGCGAACGAACGAAGGGCCGCCGGCATCGCCGGCGGCCCCCGGTCCGTGGCGACCTACTCGCCACGCTAGGAGGAGACCATATGCGCTCTCGACGGACCACCGCGCTGTCGATCGTCATCACGATCGGCGCGCTCCTTGCCGCGCTCGCCCCGGCGGCGTCCGCCGCAGACATCAATGAATTCGAAGGGATTCCGCAAGGCGGTGACGCTCGCGGGCATCCGCGAGCACCAGGCAGCCCTCCAGCAGATCGCCGACGACAACGACGGCACACGATCGTCCGGTACGCCCGGCTATCGCGCGTCGGCCGACTATGTCGCGGGTAAGCTCGAGGCTGCCGGTTACGACGCCACGCTCCAGCCATTCCCGTTTGCGTTCTATCGACAACTCGCGCCATCGACGTTCGAGCGCGTGTCGCCTGGCCCGACCACGTACACCGAAGGCGCCGGGGCCGACTACACCCCGATGACCTATTCCGGCTCTGGGAATGTGACCGCCGGGGTCTCGACCGTGATCGGGTTCGGGTGCAACGCAACCGACTTCGCGGGCTTCCCAGCCGGCAACATCGCCCTGATCTCTCGCGGCGCCTGCACGTTCGCGATCAAGGCCGGCAATGCGCAGGCGTCCGGCGCGAGCGCTGTCGTGATCTACAACAACACCGGTGGTCCCCTAAACGGCACGCTCGGCGCGCCGAATTTCACGATTCCTGTACTAGGCACGACCCAGGCGATCGGTCAGGAGAACGCCGCCCTCGTGCCCGGGGGATTGACCTTCCACATCGTGACCTCGACCGATAGCGAGACACGGACCACATGGAACGTGATCGCCGAGACCGCGTCCGGCGATCCGAACCGCGTGGTCGTCGTCGGCGCCCATCTCGACAGCGTCCTGCCTGGACCGGGCATCAACGACAACGGGTCGGGTTCGGCCACCATCCTCGAGATCGCCGAGGTATTTGCTGCGCAGAACCGGACCGCCCGCAACAAGCTGCGGTTCATGTGGTACGGCGCCGAGGAGTTCAACCTCCTTGGTTCCGCGTTCTACGTGAACAACCTGTCACAGGCCGAGCGAGACAAGATCATGGCGATGATCAACTTCGACATGGTCGGTTCACCCAACTTCGTTCGCTTCGTCTACGACGGCGACAACTCCGCCTTCCCAGTCGGACCAGGAGCGGCTGAGGGTCCCCCGGGCTCCGCCTACCTGGAAACGCTGTTCGTCGACTACTTCAACGCCGTCGGTCTCGCCAGCGATCCGACGCCGTTCAGCGGTCGCTCCGACTACGGTCCGTTCATCGCGGTCGGAATCCCGGCCGGCGGGCTGTTCACAGGCGCCGAAGGCATCAAGACGGCCGCCCAGGCGGCGACGTACGGCGGAACCGCGGGTGTCGCCTACGACCCGTGCTACCACCAGGCGTGCGATACGTACGCGAATAACAGCAACACCGGGCTCGATCAGATGTCCGATGCCGCTGCGCACGTCGCCCTGACGTTGTCACGGGTGAAGATCGATGTCCGTGAGACGGAGGCCGTCGCGGCACTCCGAACGTCCGGTAGCCGCGTCGCGGACACGCCGGGTCCAGATGAGCTCCCCGACCGGTAACCAGTCGATCGAGTAATGTCGAGAGCGGGTCTGGTCCCCAGGCCCGCTCATCAATTCACGTGCGGTCAGTCCCGGCAGACTTCTCTTTCAATCCATCGCTCTGGCGACTACGAGTCGCGAGATCGGCCGCCTTTGCTTCCGCGTGAGTCGCCGAGCGAGTGGCCCGCAAGCAGATGAGCCGTTCCGGTGCAACGCGAGTCGCCTCACGACTGAACCGAAAGCAGACTCATTCCGAGACGGCCCGCAACCTCGCCCCAGCGTAGAATCAGGGACCCTTCGTTGAACGGAGCCCGTGCCATGAAGATCTTCCTGGACACCGCGGACATCGAGGAGATCCGCACCGTCGCGCGCTGGGGCGTGCTGGACGGCGTCACGACCAACCCCACCCTGTTCTCCAAGACGACCGGCCGGTCCTATGAGGACGTCCTCAAGGAGATCTGCACGATCACCAGCGGGCCGGTGTCCGCCGAGGTCGTCGCCGAGGAGGTCGACGGCATGCTCGAGGAGGGCCGCGCCTTCGCCAAGCTTGCCCCTAACATCGTCGTGAAGGTCCCCATGAGCGAGGAAGGGCTCGAGGCGATGAGCCGCTTCGCGGAGGAGGGGATCAAGACCAATTGCACGTTGATCTTCACGGCCAACCAGGGGCTGCTCGCGGCCAAGGCCGGGGCGAGCCTGCTGTCGCCGTTCGTCGGCCGCCTCGATGACATCAACCAGGACGGCATGATCGTCGTCCGCGAGTTGGTCGAGATCGTCGCCATCCACGAGCTGGAGAGCGAGGTCCTCGCCGCCTCGATCCGCAACCCCGTGCACATGACCCAGGCGGCGCTAGCCGGCGCGCACATCGCGACGTTGCCGTTCAAGGTCCTCCAGCAGATGGTCCACCACCCGCTCACGGACAAGGGCATCGTCCAGTTCCGCTCCGACTGGGAGAAGGCGCGCAAGGCGCTTTCGGAGAAGGCCGAGGGAGCCAAGACCCCCGCCTAGATCGGTGGATCACGGGAGGAAGAGCGGGTGGAGGAGGAGATCCTCGGTCAGTTCCTGGGCGACGAGACGTTCCCGGTCACCTGGGACTCCGACGTCGAGAAGGAATTCTTCTGGGTATACGACGACCTGCACATCCCGCATCCGGTCAGCCCGATGTTCTTCGACATCGGCGGCTGGTGGCTGAGCTGCGACCACATGTTCCGGCGGTTCGGGACCCCGTTCGCCGTCGACTGGCTGGCCAAGAACGTCAACGGTTACGTCTACACGACGGCCATCCCAGCCGACCCTGATCTCCACATCGAGGGCACCGAGTACAGCTCGCGGTACCAGGCACGCGTGCCGCGGGACGCAGCCTTCGCCAAGCAGATGGGCCCCTACCTCGACACAGTCCTGCCCGTGTACGGCGAGCACTTCGCCGATTGGTGGCGCGACCGGCTCGTGCCCGAGATGCGGCGCAACTTCGCCTATCTCGAGGAGCGGCTGGACGCCGCCGATGGCATGTCGCTTGCGGAGACAGCGACTCTGCTCGAGGACGCCATCGACATCCACGATCGCCACTGGAAGATCCACTGGATGCTCAACTTCGCCCAGCTGTCGGCGACGCTCCAGTTGCGCGCCGTGATGGAGAAGACGCGCGGGGCCGTCGACGAGGAGCTCCTCGGGCGCCTCCAGAACTCGGCCTCTGATCGCAACTGGGACTCCATCGAGTCGTTGTGGCGGATGAAGAACGAGGTCCGCGACGATCCGGAGCTGCGGGCGGCGTTCGAGCCGGAGGACACACGCCAGATCCGCACGGCCCTCGAGAGCAGCGAGTGCGGCCGGCAATTCATCACCAAACGGGTCGAGCCGCACCAACGCGAGTTCGGCTGGCACGCGGTGTGGAGCCACGAGTTCATCTTCCCGACCGTGCGCGAACAGATGGAACCCCTGCTCGAGCTCGTCCGTGGGTACCTGACGACCGACTACGACTTCCCGACCGCCATCGAGGCGATGCGCCGCGACATCGAGGCTGCTTCAGCCGAGATCCTGGAAGGACTGGAGGGCGAGGCACTCGAGCAGATGCGCGCCGCCAACGCGGTCAACCTGCGGATGGCGCCACTGACGCCGGACCACCATTTCTACATCGACCAAGGCGCCAACGCGCACGTCCGGCTGGTGCTGCTGGCAGTGGGGGGCAAGCTGGTCGAAGCCGGCCGACTCGACCAGCCCGACGACGTGCTGTTCCTGCGCTACAACGAGTTGCGCGCGCTGATCGGCAGCGCCGACGCGCTGGATGCCAGGTCGATCGTCGCGACGCGGCGGGTCGAGCGCGACGCCGCTCGGAAGGTGCAGCCGCGCGATTGGGTCGGCACGGTCACCCCGTCGCAACTCGCATTCCCGTATCTCGTCAACTGGGGCTACCCGGAGCGCTTCCATCGCCAGGAGTCCGAGGACGACCGGGTGATCAACGGGATCGCCGGGTCGCCCGGAACGATCGAGGGCACGGCCCGCGTCGTGATGACCGTCGACGAGTTCGACCAGGTCCGCGACGGCGACATCCTCGTGTGCCAGATGACGAACCCGGCCTGGGTGGTGTTGTTCACCAAGATCGCGGGCCTCGTGACCGACACCGGCGGCACGACCTCGCACCCGGCCGTACTGGCTCGCGAGTTCGGCATCCCGGCCGTCATCGGCACGTCGGTGGCGACGAAGCGGATCGCAACGGGGGACCGCCTCCGGGTCGATGGCACGACCGGTCGCGTGGACATCCTCGCGGCGGAACCCGGCGCGACCGCCGCCGCGACCCCGGCCGAGGCGATCGGACGGTGATCCCCGCGTCGGCCCGGTAGGCGGGCACCGATGCGTGCCTTCGCCTACGAGCGGCCGAGCCGGCTGGCCGACGCGCTCGCGCTGCTCGCCGACCAGGGCGCCGATGCGCGGCCCCTCGCCGGCGGCACCGACCTGATCATCCGCATCCGCGACGGCTCGATCCGGCCGCGGACCGTGGTCGATGTCAAGGGCGTCGCGGAGCTCAGCAACGAGATCCGCCAGGACGACGGTCAGCTCGTCATCGGCGCACGGACCGTGATGACCGAGTTGCTGCGCGATGAGCGGATCCGGCGGGACTACGCGGCGCTGGCGGAGGCGGCCAGCGTCGTGGGCGCCGTCCAGATCAGGAACCGGGCGACGCTCGCCGGCAACATCTGCAACGCCTCGCCGGCCGCCGACACGGCGCCGGCGCTGCTCGTCTACGGGGCTTGGGTCATCGCCACCGGACCGTCGGGCACTCGGACCATCTCGATCGACGACTTCTTCGTGCTTTCCGGCGTCACCACCCTGCAGCCGGGCGAACTGGTCGTCGCGATCGAGTTGCCGCTCCCCGACGGTCCGCGCGGCGCGGTCCACGTTCGGCGGACGCGGCGACGCGGCCACGACCTCGCCTCCGTGACGATCGCATGCCTGATCGAGCCGGGCGGCGTCACGCGCCTGGCGTACGGGAGTGTCGGCCCACGTCCCGTGCTCGTGACCGATCTGACCGGCGTGCTTGCCGATCCGGCTGCTCCCGATGACGCCAAGCGCGACCGGCTGGACGCGCTGTTCGTCGATGCCGCCCCATCCCCGACATCGATGCGGGCGAGCCCCGAGTACCGGCTCGGCATGCTGCGGGTGCTCGGGCTACGCGCCGTTCGCTCGGCGATCGATCGGCTCGCCGCATGACGATCCACGTCGAGCTGGCGGTCAACGGCCGTCCCCGGTCGGTCGATGTCGAGCCGCATCACACGCTGCTCGAGATGCTTCGAGACGATCTCGGCCTGACCGGGACCAAGGAGTGCTGCCTCGTCGGCGAGTGCGGCGCGTGCACCGTCATCGTCGATGGGATGAGTGTCGACTCGTGTCTGGTGCTCGGCGTCGAGGCTGACGGCGCGGCGGTCACGACGGTAGAAGGTCTCGCCGTCGGCGAGCGGTTGCATCCGCTCCAAGAGGCGTTCCTCGAGACCGGCGCGGCGCAGTGCGGGTTCTGCATCCCGGGTCAGCTCGTCTCGGCGTCTGCGCTCCTCAAGGCGATCCCGAGTCCGACCCGCGCCGACATCGAGGAGGGGCTTGCCGGCAACCTGTGCCGGTGCGCCGGCTACGAGCAGATCATGGAAGCCGTGGAGTTGGCGGCACGGCACGGGGAGGGGCGCACTGCCCTCTCCGCTCCGGCGATCGCGACCGGCGTGGCGTCCATTCCGCGACGCCAACGTCGCGCCCCAGTGAGCGACGCGGTGGGCGGGCCTGCTGCTCGGGTCGGCGGGCTGGAGCGTGTCACCGGGCGGCAGGCATACGTAGCGGACATCCCGCTCGACGACGTGCTCCATGTGAAGCTCGTGACACTCCCCGTCGCGCGGGCACGCATCGGGGCGATCGACACGCGCGCGGCGTGCGACGTGCCGGGCGTCCGGTTCGTCATGACCGCCGCCGACTTGCCACAGCCGATGCCCCGATTCGGGCCGCAACGGCGGGACCGGCCGGTCATCGCCACGGGCGAGACCAAGTACCACGGCGACCCGGTCGCCGCCGTTGCCGCGGAGACTAAGGACGCGGCCGAGGAGGCGGCCGCGCTCGTGCAGGTCAAGTTCGAGGAGCTGCCGGCTGTCCACACGCTCGCCGCGGCGCTCGCCGCCGAGGCGCCGCTGGTCCAGGACCCTGAGCTCCGCCCGAACGACCCGCATGCCGCGAGCAACGTCCTCCACGAGCATCGCCATGCGTGGGGCGACGACATGGATGCCGCGGCGCCGAACGCGGACGTCGTAGTCGAAGGCACGTACCAGTTCCCGATGGTCACCCAGTTCGCGATCGAGCCGCACGCGTTCATGGCCGCACCCGACGGTGACGGCATCGCGATCTGGAGTGCGATCCAGCACCCGAACTGGCTCCAACGAGTCATCGCGGAACTGCTCAAGCTGCCGCTCTCCAAGGTCCGGATCCATGCGCCCGATCCCGGCGGCGCATTCGGCGGCAAGCAGCACGCCAAATACGAGCCGCTGCTGGCGTTCATGGCGCTCAGATCCAGCCGCCCGGTCCGGCTCGTCCTGACGCTCGAGGAGACGTTCCAGGCCGTCCGGCGCGGCGCGGCCGAGGTCCACGTGCGGACGGGCTTCCGCCGCGACGGCACGCTGGTCTTCCGCGATCTCGAGGCGAACTACCTGATCGGGGCGTACGCGGATATCGCCGATCGGACCGTGGCCAAGGGCAGCTACACGTCGATGGGGCCCTACCGTTGCCCGTCTGTGCGCATCGTTGCCCGCAGCGTGCTGTCGCACACCGTGCCGTCCACGGCGTTCCGTGGGTTCGGCAATCCCCAGCAGATCTGGGCGGTCGAATCGAACATGAACGAGGCGGCGCGAGCCCTCGGCATCGACCCGCTCGAGCTTCGACTGCGCAATCTCGCCGGCCCGGGCGAGGCGTTCATCCCCGGCGACACGCCGGCCGACGGGGATTGGGCTGTGGCCCTCCGGCGCGCGGCAGAGCTGATCGGCTGGGGCACGCCGTCGCCGGATGGTCGCGGCCGTGGCATCGCCGTCGGGCTGAAGTCCGGCCCGACGACCGGCCTGTCGTATTCGACCGTCCGCCTACTGGTCGATGGCAGCGTCGTGGTCTACGCCGGCACGTCCGATATGGGTCAGGGCGCCCGGACGATCTTCGCTCAGATCGCGGCGGACGAGCTCGGGGCGCCACTCGAGTGGGTCACCGTCGTTTCGGGCGACACCGCCGTCGTGCCCTACGACCAGCAGACGTCGGCGAGTCGGTCGTCGGTGTTCATGGGGAACGCGGTACTCCGGGCCTGCCAGGACATCCTGGTGAGGATCCGAGCGATGGCGGCTCGGCTCGAAGCGGTCGACGAGTCGGAGATCACCGTCGAACGGGGCGAGGTGCGCGTCGGGGATCGCGTACTGCCGATCGGGGAGGTCGTGAAGCGTGGTCTCGGGCGGCTCGGTGGCGAGATCATCGGCGTCGGCGAGATGCGCAAGGACGCCGAACCCGACCATCCGCTCGGTGGCACTGCGGCGTTCTACGAGTTCAACGCGACGGCCGTCGAGGTCGAGGTCGATGTCGAGACAGGCGATATCTGGATCCCCCGCTACGTGACCGTGTCGGACGTGGGCAAGGCGCTCAATCCGTTGCAGGTCCGCGGTCAGGACGAAGGCGCCGCGGTCATGGGGCTAGGGCACACGCTGATGGAGCAGTACATCTGGGACGACGAAGGTCGGATCCGGAACCTCGGCGCCATCGACTACCGGATCCCGACGTCGATGGACCTGCCGCTCGAGATGGCGAGCGACATCGTCGAGAACGCCGACGGGCCCGGGCCGTACGGCGCGAAGGGCATGAGCGAGGGCGCCTTGCTGCCGGTCGCCCCGGCCGTGGCGGGGGCCGTGACGGATGCGACGGGCGTCGTGATCCGCGAGCTCCCGCTGTCACCGGAGCGGGTCTGGCGGGCGCTGCAGGAGCGGTCGGAGGGATCGTGACCCGGTTCGTCTATGCGCTCGATGAGCCGCACGGCGAGACGCTCGACGCGGCGAAAGCACTGGTCGGCGGAAAGGCCGCCAATCTGGGCGTGATGGCGCGGGACCTCGTCCTGCCCGTGCCCCCGGCCTTCGTCATCACGACGCCGACCTGCCGAACCTTCCTGGCCGACGGTTGGCCGGATGGGCTCGACGAGGAGATCCGGGCGCGATGGCCGGGGTTGAGGGCGCGGTCGGCCGATCGGTTCGGCGATCCGTCGGATCCGCTGCTGGTGAGCGTCCGGTCCGGGGCGCCAGTTTCGATGCCCGGGATGATGGACACGATCCTGAACCTGGGGCTCAACGAAGAGACGACGCGCGGTTTGGGCGAGGTGGCGGGAGATCTCGCGTTCGCCGAGGCGTGCCGGCGTCGATTGGTCGAGTCGTTCCGGTCGATCGTCGGCGACGAGGTTCCGGACGACCCCTGGGAGCAGCTCCGGCTGGCGATCGAGGCCATATTCCGGTCGTGGGACAGCCCGCGGGCGCGGACGTATCGCGAGCGGGATGGCATCCCGCACGACCTCGGAACCGCGGTCACGGTCCAGGCGATGGTCTTCGGCAACCGCGGGTCCGACTCGGGGACCGGCGTCCTGTTCACGCGCAACCCCGCGACCGGGGAGCCGACGCTCTACGGCGATGTGCTGTTCGACGCCCAGGGCGAGGACGTCGTTGCCGGCACCCACCAGACCGAGCCGATCTCGGTGCTCGATACGCGCATGCCCGGCGTCGCCCGCGAGCTCCGAGCCGCGGCAGAGCGCTTGAGCGCTACTACGCCGATCTGTGCGACATCGAGTTCACGATCGAGGACGGGAAGCTGTGGCTGCTCCAGGTGCGGGTCGGTAAGCGCTCGCCCCAAGCTGCGTTGCGCGTCGCGGTCGACATGGCGGAGGATGCCGACTTTCCGTTGACGCATGCCGAGGCGGTCCGGCGGGTCGCCCACCTGCTCTCTGATCCGCCCCGCGTCGCGGCCGGCCGACCGACCGACGCCGCGCCGCTGACGACCGGGCTGGCCGCGTCGCCGGGCGTCGCCAGCGGACCGGTCGTCACGGATCCGGAGGCCGCGGTGGCGTCGGCCGAGCATGGCGCGCCGCCGATCCTCGTGCGCGCCGAGACCTCGCCCGACGATGTCCACGGGATGGCCAAGGCGGCCGGGATCCTGACGTCGCGTGGTGGGCTGGCGAGTCACGCCGCTGTCGTCGCCCGCGGCTGGGGTATCCCGGCGGTCGTCGGTGCGGGGAGCGTCGTGGTCGGCGAGGGGGAGATCCGCGTCGACGGTCAGGTCCTTCGCGCCGGCCACGTCATCACGATCGACGGGGGTACCGGCGATGTGTTCGACGGCGCGGTCGAAGGTTCGACCGAGGTCGCGCCCGAAGTCGCGACGCTGCTCGACTGGGCACGAGACGCCGGCATCGAGATCACACCGGTCGCAGCGGCCGTACCCGTGCGCCCATCACGAGCGGTCGACGCCGACCGAGTCATCTGGGTCATCGCCATCAAGGGCTTTGCGACGTCGGAGGGGATCGCCGACGCGCTCCTCGTGGCGCCTGACGACGCTCAGGCCGTGCTTGATGGGCTGACGGCCGACGCCCTGATCGAGTCGACAGCCGGTGCATACAAGCTGACGGAAGCGGGACGAAAGCGTGCCGACGAGCTGCTGACCGCCGAGCGCGACGCCTGGGGTGTCGACGCCGCGGCCGCCGCGCTCGATGCGTTCCTGGACATCGACCACCGGGTCAAAGAGGTCGTCACGGCCTGGCAGATGCGTGACGACCAGACCCTCAACGACCACAGCGACCCCGCCTACGACGCCGACGTGCTGGAGCGACTCGCCGCGATGCACGTCGACGCGATGGCGTGGCTCGAGCCGAACGAACCGAACATGCCCCGCTTCCGCGACTACGCCGAGCGACTCAGCCGCGCACTCGACGCCGCCCGAGCCGGCGACGGTCGGTACGTGGCGTCACCCCGCGTCGACAGCTACCACGGCATCTGGTTCGAGCTCCACGAGGACCTGATCCAGCTCGCCGGCCGCACCCGCGAAGAGGAGTCCGCCGCCGGCCGCGCCTAGCGGCGCGGGTTCAGCCTTCGGGATCGAGCATCAGCGCCGCCGAGTTGATGCAGTACCGGAGGCCGGTCGGATCGGGTCCGTCGTCGAAGACATGGCCAAGATGGCCGCCGCATTTCGCGCAGAGGGCCTCGGTGCGGGTCATGAAGAGGGACCTATCACTCTCCGTCGCGACCGCCTTGGGATCGGCCGGCGCGAAGAAGCTCGGCCAGCCGGTGCCCGAGTCGAACTTCGCATCGGAAGCGAAGAGATCGGCACCGCAACCGGCACAGCGATAGACCCCCGGTCGATGCTCATCCCAGAGCTCACCGCTGAACGCTCGTTCGGTGCCCTTCTGGCGAAGGACCCGGTACTGCTCGGGGGTGAGTTCCGCGCGCCATTCGGCATCGGACTTGGCGGCTGGGGACGTGGTCTTCGTGTCACTCATGGATCACAGGATATGCCCGCGTCGTGTCGGTCCGATGACGCCCGTATTTGAGCTAGCGATCGGACAGCTCGTCCCGCAGCGCGCCGAGCTCCTCGAGCGCCAGCAGGTCCTTCGGCCGCCCCGCGGCACGCTTCATGCGGATGAGATCGTCGACTGAGGCGACCAGCACGCGGTACCCGAACAGGTCGAAGGTGTCGGCCGTCCGGGCCAGATCCTCATAGCCTGTGGTGCCGGCAGGAGTGCCCAGGAGGTCGAGCCAGCCGATGTCCGTCGTGAATGTGAACGCGTCGCCCGCCCGCAGCGTCTTCGCGTCGAGACGGACGGGCAATCCCGGATCTGCGCCGCGAAGCTCGGAGTTGACCTCGACCAACGCGGCTGCGATCCGTCGCAGGTTCTGGTCATCGCGCGCGTAGCACGCGTCGATGTCCTGCGTGATCAATGGCGCACCGTGCGTGATCGCGGCGAGACCGCCGATCAGGACGTAGCGCACCCGGTGGCGTCCGAGCAGACGGATGACGCTCTCAGGCTGGAAGTCAGCCCCGGCTCGCACGAACGGTCTGCATGAAGGCGTCCAGGTTCCTGGCCGCCGCGGTCGCTGCCCGCATGCGCTCTTCAGGTGAGCGATCGAGCGAGCTCCGGATCAGCGTTCGATCGACACCCTCGCCGATCCTCGGCACGAGCTCCAGCACGAACCCGGTTGCCTCGATCAGCGGCAGCAGGGTGCTCAGCCGCGGTGAAACGCCACCGCGCTCGATCCTGGCGATCGCGGGCTGGGGCACCTGTGCGCGCTCTGCCAACTCCCGTTGGGTCAGCCCTGCCCGGCGCCGCGCGTATCGGAGGATCTGGCCATCCATCGGAGAATGATAACAGATGTGGTATCAAGTGACCGACCAGGAAAAGGCGACAGCCTCCTGCAACCCCGGCGCTGGACGAAGTTGCGCCTTCCGGATGCTCGGCGTGTAACGCTGCTGCAATCCACGAGACCTCAGCACGGACAAGGAGGTACCGCCGTGCCCAAGCTCACTCCATACCTGTGGTTCGATGGCAACGCCGAAGAGGCTGCCAAGTTCTACACCTCGATCTTCCCGAACAGCCGCATCGACAAGGTCGTCCCCGCGGCGGCCGACACGCCGAGCAACCGCAAGGGCGAGCCGATCACCGTCGAGTTCACGCTCGACGGCAGCAAGTTCGTCGGGCTCAACGGCGGTCCTGAATTCAAGTTCAGCGAGGCGATCTCCTTCGAGATCGAGTGCCAGGACCAGGCCGAGGTCGACCGCTACTGGGACGCGCTCGTCCAGGGTGGCGGCGAGCACAGCGTGTGCGGCTGGCTGAAGGACAAGTTCGGCCTGTCATGGCAGGTCGTCCCGCGGCAGCTCAACGAGATGATCGAGAGCGACGACCGCGCCGCCGCCGAGCGGGCGATGAAGGCGATGCTCGACATGACGAAGATCGACGTCGCCAAGCTCCGCGAAGCCTTCGAGGGCCAGCCCGCCCTCTCGCGCCGCTAGCACCCGGCCCGACGGTCCCGGAGGCGGTCGACTGGCCCTAGCATGGCGCCATGGCCCCGCCTCCGGCCCGACCGGTCATCACCGACGCGCCCGCGCGCGATCGCTACGAGGCGCACCTCGACGGTGAGCTCGCGGGGATCCTCGAGTACACCGTCAAGCGCGGGCGGATCGCACTCATCCACACCGAGGTGCTGCCGCTCCACGAGGGCCGGGGCGTGGGATCCGCGCTCGTCCGCTTCGCGCTCGATGATGCCCGGAGGCAGGAACTGCGGGTCATCGCCATGTGTCCATATGTCCAGTCCTTCCTGACCCGACACCCGCAGGACGACGACATCGTCGTGGGGCGCTCTTTGTGAGCGATCGAAGAGCCGAAGAGATCCGGGCTATATCGAGAGCGGAGCTCGAAGCTGCCATCGGCGGTGCCTTCCACGGCGTGGTTCTCGGCGATGGGGTCAGCCTTCGACAGGCGCAGGTGATCGACGACTACGGCCGCGGCATGACGGAGGCCCAGTTCAGGGCGCTACCCGATCAAGAGGTGACGAACGACTGGTCGGCGATCCCGGTTACAGAGTTGGAAAGCGAGAACATCGCTCACCTCGATGCCGAGGGCCTCCGCTATTACCTCCCAGCGTTCATGCTCCGGCTGCTGGATGACTACGGCGATGGCTCCGAGATGTGGGCGATCGGGACGATCGGGGCACTGGATCAACGTCGTGGCCACCCGCTGGGATTCCTTGAGCTGCTAACGACCGAGCAGCGCCAAGTCATCGCAACCTATGTCCGCGCCCTTCCGAGCATCGTCCAGCTGGATTGGGAGGCTGCGCATTCGCTTGAGCGGGCGCTTCGTGACGTGTGGTCGCGGTATCTGCCAACCGGCCCCGATGACGGGCAACTAGTGCCAGGGTGACGGCAGGTGCGTCAGCGGCTCCCGGTCCGGGAGCACGTCCGTCTGGAGCGACGGGTCGGCGGCCGCCACGTAGCGCTCCTCGAGCCCGAGCTCCTTGAGGACGATGTTCCGCGCCTGCGCGATCGCGGTCGTCTTGTAGAAGGCGACCGTCCGGTTGAACCCCTGCCGGCCAAAGCCGCAATCCGTCGACAGGACGAGCTTGTCGGCGGGGATGACCTCCAGCGCCCGCCGCACCCGCGCTGCGACGATCGGCGCCATGTCGGCTTGCAGCGTCCGATGGTTCACCACGCCGACGGCGACCTTCTTCGACAGGTTGTCGGCGTATGGCTTGAACAGGTCGATCTCGGCGAGCTCGTTCTCGGTCGCCTCGACCGTCCAGACGTCCCCCTTGAGTCGATTGAGGTAGATGTCGATCGACTGCTCGTACGACTCACCCGTGTAGACCTTCTGCATGTTCGGATTGCCCCAGCAGGTGTGGATCCACAGCTCGACGTCGTCGAGCCCGTCGACCTCGTGGTTGAACGCCTCGACCAGGAACTCGAGGAAGTCCTTCTGGTCCGGGTAGAACGCCGCGACGAAGTGGATCGTCGGCTCCTCGATCTGGATGACCTTGGCGCCGGCCGCCGCGAGCCCGCGCAGCTCCGTGTTCATGGCCGTAGCCATGTCCCAGATGAGCTGCTTCTTGTCCTCGAGGTCGTATTCCTTCGTGTGGCTGTCGAGGAAGATCGACAGCACCTGCGACGAGCAGCTCCCGAACTTGACGGGCTTGCCGGACGCCGCGCGGGCCTGGGCGATCCGCCAGAGCTTGGCGTACTCGAGCGGGTTCTTCGGGTCGTGCTCGACCTTGCCGACCACGCGCGGCCAGCGCCACGTCGTCTCGATCTCGTTCATCAATGAGCCGGGCGGGAACTCGAGCAGCCGGTCGCGCGAGCGCTCGTACTGGAGCTCCTCGTGCTCGAGCCCCTTCCAGCGCTGCAACGGGTAGTGGTGCCACGAACGGCCGGCGAAGTCCTCGTCGAGGTGGTAGTCGCCGTTGGTGAGGATGTCGAGCCCGGCTCGCTCCTGGTCGGCGATCACCGTGGCGTGCGCGTCGAGGAACTGCTCGCGGAAGCGGACGTCGAGCAGCGCCGTGTCGAGCGGCCGGCCCCACAGGCCGCCGTCGTACCAGCGTGGCCGCGGCCACGAGCCGGTGACGGTCGCCGGGAGCATCAGGTCCTTGGTCGCCGTGAGCATCGCGTCAGCGCCCCTTCTGGTACCCGAGGGCCGTGAATTTGTCCCAGAGCGAGCCGGCGTTCTTGTTCTGGATGTGATCCATCATGTAGCCCTGTCCGACGTCGACCGGGCCGAAGACGTCGTCGAAGCGCACGCGTTCGACCGTCTCCTCGCGTGTCCAGCCCTTGGCGACCGCGTCGGCGACGGCGGCCTTCCACGCCAGCAGCACCGCCCGTTGCCGCTCGACGGCCTGAGCGTCGTCACCGGCCCGTGGCCCGGCACGAGGCGATCGACGTCGAGTTGCCGGATCCGCTCCAACGCCTCCAGCCACTGGTCGACGTCGGACGTCATCAGCCATGTCTGGACCTCGTTGAAGATCGTGTCGCCGGTGAACACGACCCGCTCCTCCGGCACGTGCACCGCGAGCTGGCCGGGCGTATGGCCGGGCGTCCACAGGCAGTGGAACGTGTGGTCGCCGACCCGCAGCGTCAGGTCGCCCGGTGAACACGACCGAGCCCTTGTTCGGGTCGACGTAGTAGACGTCGCGGTCCGGGATCAGTCCGGCCGCGTCCGGGTCGTCGGTCGGGACCGCCTCGAGCGCGTAGGCGAACGGATCGAGCTCGGCGTTCGGGTCCATGAAGTTGTCGTACAGGCCCTGGTGGTTGACCACCGGCACGCCCTTGAACCAGTAGTTGCCGAAGATGTGGTCGACGTGGTGCTCGGTGTTGATGAGGTAGCGAATCGGGCCGTTCAGCTCGGCCTTGGCGCGCATCGCGACGGCTCGAGTCGGGAGCTGCGGCGTGTCGATCACGACGACCCCATCGGACGTCACGACGAAGCTCGGGTTGCAGCCGCGCAGCTTGGTCGTGCTGAAGACGTTCGGGGTGACCTGCTCCATGTCGATGGTGGTCATTGGGTCGCTGTCAGACCGCCATCGATGCCGAGTACCTGCCCGGTCACGAACGACGCCGCGTCCGAGACGAGGAAGATCGCCGGCCCGACGATGTCGCGCGTCTCGCCGACGCGCCCGAGCGGGATGCGACCCACGATGTTCGCCTTGAACGCCGGGTCCTCGAGCAACGTCGCGACCTGCGGCGTGTCGACGAAGGTCGGCATGATCGCGTTGACCCGGATGCCGTGCTTCGCCCACTCCGTCGCCCACTGGCGGGTCAGCGACGAGATCGCGCCCTTCGCCGCGACGTACGCCGAGTAGCCCGCGTTGATGCCGAGATTGGCGCGGACCGATGAGATGTTTAGGATGCTGCCGCCCTCGCCGCGCTCGATCATCGCGCGGGCGGCGACCTGCGTCGGGATGAGCGTGCTCCGGACGTTGAGCTCCATGATCCAGTCCCAGGCGTCGCGCGGGTAGTCCTCCGCCGGGTGAAGCACCTTGCCGGCGCCGCCGCCGACGGCATTGATCACGATGTCGATGCGCCCGAAGCGCTCGATGGTCTCGCGGACCATCCGGTCGGCATCGGCTTCATCGGTCGCATCGCCCTCGATGGCGAGGCCCTCGGAACCCGCGGCGGTCACGCGGTCGACAGCTGCCTGGAGCGTGTCCGCCGTGCGGCCCGCCACCGCGACACGTGCTCCGACGCCAGCCAACGCCTCGGCAAGTGGCGCGCCGATCCCGCCGCCTCCGCCCGGGATCAGGGCGACGCGATCATCGCAGGCTGAACATGTCCAGCTGGCCCATCCACGCTCCTCGTTCGACGGGTCCGAATGCATGGCACGTGCGCAACGCCGCCGTGCGCGATCGAGCCCGTCGTGCCTAAGATAGAAAACGATTACCGGCGGCGCGCTCCAGCACTGCGGAGAGGCACATGGCGCTCGAACCTCGACGGCCTGATCCCCGCCACCGTCCTGCCGATGGACGCCGACGGCGCGATCGATGAGCCCGCCCTGCGCGACGTACATCGCGTGGGTCGTCGAGCAGGGGCCGGTCGCCCTGGCGATCAACGTGGACACCGGCGAAGGACCACATCTCACCCACGACGAGAAGGTCCGGATCCTCAACGTCGTCCGCGACGTCACGGACCTGCCGATCGTCGCCGGACTCGCCGGCCCATCCACCGACGCCGCAGTCCGCCAGGCCCGGGACTTCAAGGCCGCAGGCGCCGACGCCCTCCTCGTCTTCCCGATCCCGGCCTATCTGAGCCAGCCGCTGGACCCGCGCGTCCCGGTCGCTCTACCACGCGGCGATCGCCGAGGTCGGGCTGCCGCTCATCCTCTTCCAGCTACAGCCTGCGCTGGCCGGCGTGAACTACGACGCGGATGTCCTTGAGGCGATGGCTCGGGTCGACGGCGTGGTCGCGATCAAGGAGGCGTCGTTCGATGCCCGCCGGTTCGTCGATACCGCCCGGCTGCTCGAGCGGCTGCCCAAGAAGATCACGCTGCTCACCGGCAACGACAACTTCATCCTCGAGTCGTTCCTGCTCGGTGCGACCGGCGCGCTCATCGGGTTCGGCGCGGTCATGACCCGCGAACAGGTCGACATGATCCGCGCCTGGCAGGAGGGCCGGACCGACGAGGCGATGGCGCTCGGCCGGCGCGTCCAGCGGCTGGCCGACGTCGTGTTCGCGGCGCCGGTCGGCGACTACCGGGTCCGCCTCAAGGAATGCCTGCGGATCCTCGGCGTGCTCGAGTCCGCGTACGTCCGGCAGCCGCTGCTGCCGATCTCCGACGCCGAACGGGAGCACCTCACGGCCGTCCTGAAGGAGGTCGGGCTCCTCACGCCGACGACCGCGGCCGCCCTCGTCTGATCCCGGTCACTGGAGGAGAGCATGGCCACGGAGCCCGCGGACGTCCTGATCATCGGCGCCGGCGCGTCCGGTGGCGTGGTCGGACTGCGGCTTGCGCAGGCCGGGTTCCGCGTCGACCTGTCTCGAGCAGGGCGACTGGCTCGACCGCGCCGACTACCCGGGCAACAAGCTCGACTGGGAGCTGAAGGCGCGCAAGGACTGGGCGACCAGCCCGAACATCCGCGGTCTCGCGCAGGACTACCCGATCGTCGAGGACGACACCCCGGTCTCGCCGCTGATGTACAACGCCGTCGGCGGGTCGACGATCATCTTCGCCGGCGCCTGGCCGCGTGCGCTGCCGTCCGACTTCCGCGTCCGCTCGCTCGACGGCGTCGCCGACGACTGGCCGATCGACTACTTCGAGCTGCTGCCCTACTTCTACCGGACTGACCGCCAGTTCGGCGTGTCCGGCCTGCCGGGCGATCCGGCCTATCCGCCGGACACCGAGGACGCCCCGATGCCGCCGCTGCCGATCGGGTCGGCCGGGCTGAAGGTCGCCCGCGGGCAGACCAAGCTGGGCTGGCACTGGTGGCCGGAGTTCAACTCGATCAACTCGGTCGCCTACGACGGCCGCCGCCCGTGCGTCCAGCGGAGCACCTGCCAGTCGGGCTGCAACGAGGGCGCCAAGGCGTCGACCGACCTCACCCACTGGCCCAAGGCGATCGCCCTGGGCGCGCAAGCTCGTGACCGGCGCCCGCGTCCGCCGCATCGAGACCGACGCCAAGGGCCTGGCGACCGGCGCCACGTGGATCGACAGGGACGGCGCCGAGCATTTCGAGCCGGCCAGGGTCGTGGTCGTCGCGGCCAACGCGATCGGCACGCCCCGGCTGCTGCTGCTGTCGTCGTCGCCGACCCATCCCGACGGCCTGGCCAACTCGTCCGGCCTCGTCGGGAAGCGGCTGATGATGCATCCCTTCGCCAACGTCGCGGGCCTGTTCGACGAGCCGCTGATGAGCTGGCAGGGCCAGTTCGGCGACCTCATCGAGTCGCTCGAGTTCTACGAGACCGACGAGAAGCGCGGCTTCGTCCGCGGCGCCCGCTGGGGCCTCGCGCCGACCGGCGGGCCGATCAACACGGCCCTCCCGAGCCGCGCCGGCGAGCAGGCCTGGGGCCCCGACCACCACACCCACGTCAAGACGCACCTCGGCCACGGCGCGAACTGGGGCCTCTTCGCCGAGGACCTGCCCGACGAGGCGAACCACATCACGCTCTCGTCGACGGTGACCGACTCCGACGGCATCCCGGCGCCCGAAGTCCACTACACGATGGCCGACAACGCGCGCCGGATGCTCGACTTCCACATCGAGCGCGCCACGGAATTGATGGAGGCGTCCGGCGCCTACAAGATCGAAGTCGATCGCCTGATGCGCTACTCCGGCTGGCACCTGCTGGGCACGGCGCGCATGGGCGACGACCCGACGACATCAGTGCTGGACCGCTGGAACCGCGCCCACGACGTCCCGAACCTGTACGTCGTCGATGGCTCGTGCTTCGTCACATCGTCGGGCGTGAACCCGACCTCGACGATCGTCGCGATCGCGCTGCGCGCGGCCGACCACATGGTCGAGACGCGGTTCGAGCAGCAGGTGCCGGTATGACCACCGCCGAGGGCACGAGCCTCAGCGCCGCCGAGCGCACGACGTTCGCGGCGATCGCCGATCACCTCATCCCGGCGGCGCACGGGATGCCCTCGGCAGCGGAGATCGTGAACGACGATCGACTGCGGTTCGTGCTAAGCGCGCGACCCGACCTGACCGGACCGCTCAGGGCAGCACTCCGGCCGGAGCTCGGTCCGGACGTGTCCGATCGGCTGGCCAAGCTTGCCGACGAGCCGACCAACCTGTCGGCACTCCAGCTCGCGATCGTCAGCGGCTACTACACCGACAAGCGCGTCCGGGAGCTCATCGGCTATCCCGGGCAGATGGCGATCGAGATCCGGTCGTGGGAGTACCCCAGCCTACCTCGAGGAAGGACTGATCGACGCCGTGCTCGCTCGCGGGCCGGTCTGGCGCGACCCGAACACCGGGCAACGGGCCATCGCCGATGGTGCGCCGCGCACGTACGCGGAGCGCTGGTCGGCGGAAGGAGGAGACAGTGGCCGCGATCGCACCTGATCCGACGGAGTCATCGGCGCCGGGTTGGCTCGCGTCGTTCGTCGACACGTGGGAACCGGGCACCGGCGACCTGATCGAGGACCGCGAGCCGGCGACTGGCCGGCTGATCGCGACCGTCAAGGGTTCGACGACCGACGACGTCGCACGGGCTGCGGCCGCGGCCAAGGAGGCCCAGCCGACGTGGGCTGAGACTTCCTTCCAGGAGCGCGCCCGGATCCTCCGTCGTGCGGCCGAGATCTACGAGGCGAACCGCGAGGAGTTCGGGACCTGGACGATGCGCGAAACCGGCGCGTCGCGCAGCAAGATGCACCACGAGTCGAACTTCGCCTACGGCGAGATCCTCAGCGCCGCGACGCTCCCGTGGCAGCCCTACGGCTCGCTCGTCCCGACGGCAGTGAAGGGCCGCCTCTCGATGGTCCGCCGCATCCCGGTGGGCGTGGTCGGGGCGATCACCCCGTGGAACTCGCCGAGCGTGCTGGGCATGCGGGTCGTGGCGCCGGCACTGGCCCTGGGTAACGCGGTCGTGCTGAAGCCGGATCCCCAGACACCGGTCATCGGCGGCGCGATGTTCGAGGCGGTCTTCCGTGAGGCCGGCCTGCCCGAGGGGCTGCTGCACATCGTGGTTGGCGGCGCGGACGTCGGGGAGGCGCTCGTCACCGACCCGAACGTGTCGATGGTGTCGTTCACCGGCTCGACCGCGGCGGGGAAGCGTGTGGGCGAGCTGGCCGGAGGCCGGCTCAAGAAGGTGTCGCTCGAGCTCGGCGGCAACAACGCGTTCATCGTCCTCGACGACGCGGATCTCGAGGCGGCGACCGCCGCCGGCGCGTTCTCGAGCTTCCAGTTCCAGGGCCAGGTCTGCTTCGCGGCCGGCCGCCACATCGTCCACGAGAGCATCGCGACCGACTACGTCGACGCGCTCCGCGACAAGGCGCAGAAGCTGCGCCTCGGCGACCCGTACCGCGAGGATGTCCAGCTCGGCCCGATCGTCAACGAGAAGCAGCTCCGCCGGGTCGATGACATCGTCCGGCGCTCGGTCGACGGCGGCGCGCGCCTCGTCACCGGCGGCACGTACGAGGGGCTGTTCTACCAGCCGACCGTGCTCGCAGACGTCACACAGGACGTGCCGGCCTGGACCGACGAGATCTTCGGCCCGGTCGCGCCGGTCACGACGTTCCGGACCGACGAGGAGGCGCTAGCCCTCGCCAACGCGAGCGAGTACGGGCTGGTCGGTGCCGTGTATTCGCGCTCGATGTCGCGTGGGCTGTCGATCGCCCAGCGAATCAAGGCCGGGATGGTGCACGTCAACGACGGCACGCTCAACGACGAGGCGACCATCCCGTTCGGCGGCATGGGCCTGTCCGGCAACGGCAGCCGGTATGGCGGCGAGGCGAACCTCGACAACTTCACCGAGTGGCAGTGGGTGACGGTGCGCGACGAGCCACCGACATTCCCGTTCTGATGGCATCGCGCTGATGGCCTCGATCACCGAGGTCGCCCGGCTCGCCGGCGTCTCCACGGCAACCGCATCGCGGGTCGTGTCGTTGGCCGACTACCCGGTCAGCGCGGCCACGCGGGCCCGCGTGCTGGATGCGGCACGGACCCTCGATTACGTCCCGAACGCGCTCGCCCGAGGCCTGCTCAAGAGCCAGATCCCGGTCGTCGCTGTCATCGTCCACGACATCACCGACCCGTACTTCGCCGAGGTGGTCCGTGGCGTCGAAGACGCGGCCTCGCCGGCCGGCTACCTGGTCATCACGTGCAGCTCGGAGCGCGACGCCGAGCGCGAGACGTCGTACGTCCGGCTGCTCCGCTCGATGCGCGCCGCGGGCGTGATCTTCGCGGCGAGCGGTCTCGACGATCCGGAGCGCAACGACGAGCTGCACAAGCACCTCGCTGCGATGCGGGTCGACGGCGCGGCGGTCGTGCACCTCTCGCCGCACGCGCTCGGTGAGGCTGACGTCGGCGTCGACAACGAGGCAGGGATGGCGAACATGGTCGAGGCGCTGGTCGAGCTCGGGCATCGCCAGATCGCGTTCCTTGCCGGTCCGTCGTCGCTGTTCGTGGCACGGGCTCGGCTCGCGGGGTACCGCCGCGGGCTCGAGGAGGCCGGGATCCCGTTCGACGAGCGTCTGGTGCTGCACACGAGCTTCGACCCGGCCGGCGGCGCGTTCGGCGTCGACACGCTTCTCGCGGGGTCGGCGCCGTTCACGGCGGTCGCCTGTAGCAACGATCCGCTCGCGATCGGCGCGCTTGCGCGGCTTGCCGAAATCGGCATCGACGTCCCGGGCCAGGTCTCCGTCGCGGGCTTCGACGACCTCCCGGTGGCGTCGATCACGTCGCCGAGCCTGTCGACGGTCCGGCTCCCGCTGCGCGAGATGGGCCGGCGCGGCTTCGCCGAGGCGGCACGAATTCTCGACGGCGAGGGACTGACTCGCTCGGTGCTGCCCACGGAGCTTGCGATGCGCGCTTCCACGGCTGCCCCGTCCGGCCGGGGCGTCGGCGCTTGACAGCGTCGCTCGCCGACCGGGTGGTGCTGGTCACCGGGAGCAGCCGCGGCATCGGCGCCGAGATCGCCGCAAAGGCAGCGGCCGAGGGGGCGGTCGTCGCGGTCCACTACCAGCACTCGCAAGACGGCGCGGAGCGGACGCTGGCGCGCGTCCGGGAGGCTGGCTCCGACGGTGACTGCTTCGCGGCCGATGTCGGGGACGGCGAGCAGGCCGCGCGCCTGGTGGCCGCGGTCATCGATCGCTTCGGGCGGATAGATGGATTGGTGAACAACGCCGGCAAGACCCAGGTCGGCCCGTTCCTCGATATCGAGCCGTCGGAATGGGATGAGGTCCTCCGCACCGACCTGACCGCGGCCTTCCACACCAGCCGTGCTGTGCTGCCGTCGATGGTCGAGCGCGGCAGTGGCTCGATCGTCAACATCGCGTCGCGCCTGGGGCAGATGGGCATCACCGAGACCGCGGCGTACAGCGCCGCGAAGGCGGGGCTCATCGGGCTGACGCGATCGCTGGCGCGCGAGTTCGGGCCGAAGGGGATTCGGATCAACGCCGTCGCCCCGGGCGTGACGCTCACCGAGATGACGGAGGACCTCGTCGACACCGAGGCGGGCAAGGCCAGGCTGCGCGACATGGCGCTCGGTCGGTTCGGTCGGGCCGATGAGGTCGCCGAGGCCGTGGTCTTCCTGCTGTCCGACAAGGCGTCGCTGTTCACCGGCCAGACCCTCAACCCGAACGCCGGCGGGTACATGCCGTGACCAAGGTGGTCTCGGCCCGCGAGGCAGTGGGACTGGTCCGCGACGGCAGCACCGTGCTGATCGGCGGGTCCGGTGCCGGCCACGCCGTTCCGCAGCGGTTCATCGATGAGCTCGCGACGGTCTACGAGGCGGAGGGCCGGCCCCGTGACCTGACCACGGTCCGCGTCGTCGGCATCGGCGACTTCGCCGACCGCGGGTTCTCGCAGCTCGGCCTCAAGGGTCTGATGAAACGGACGATCGGCAGCAACATCGGCAACGAGCCGCGGCTCGGCGCGCTGGTCGAGGCCAACGAGCTCGAGGCGTACTCGTTCCCCCAGGGCGTGTTGTCGCAGCTGACACGCGAGATCGCCGCGGGCCGCCCGGGTCTCGTCACGCAAGTCGGCCTGGGCACGTACGTCGACCCGCGCCAGACCGGCGGCAAGCAGAACACCCGGACGACCGAGGACCTGGTCGAGGTCGTGACGCTTCGAGACAAGGAGTGGCTGCTCTACCACGCCTTCCCGATCGACGTGGCCGTCATCCGCGGCACCACCGCCGACGAGGACGGCAACGTGACGATGGAGGGCGAGGCGCTGCAGGGCGAGATGCTGGCGATGGCCATGGCCGCCCGCAACAGCGGTGGGATCGTCATCGCGCAGGTCCGAGGCCTCGCACCGCGTGGCAGCCTGCCGATGCGCGACGTCAAGGTCCCGGGCGCGCTGGTCGATCACGTGCTCGTCGACCCCGAGCAGTGGCAGACGTACATCACCCAGGACTCGCCGTACTACGCCGGCGCGCAGCGCAAGCCTGTCACCGACGAGCCGCCGCTGCCGCTCGACGTGCGCAAGATCATCGCCCGCCGGTCGTTGCTGGGTTCCCGCGCGGCGCGATCTGCAACCTCGGGTTCGGCATCAGCCAGCTGATCGGGCGGGTCGCCTGGGAGGAGGGCATCACCGACCAGCTGGTGCTGACCGTCGAGCAGGGCATCTTCGGCGGCGTGCCGGTCGCCGGCAACGAGGGCGGCACGGGCTTCAACTACCAGGCGATGATCGACCAGCCGTACATGTTCGACTTCTACGACGGCGGCGGGCTCGACGTCGCGAGCCTGTCGTTCGCCGAGGTCGATGCCGAGGGCAACGTCAACGTCCACGCCTTCGAGGGCCGCGTCCGCGGACCCGGCGGCTTCCCGAACATCAGCGCCCGGACCGGCAAGATCAACTTCGTCGGGACGCTGACCGCGCAGGGACTCGAGCTCGACATCGACGGCGGCGTGCGCGTCGTCCGCGAGGGCAGCCTCCAGAAGTTCGTGCCGCACGGTCCGCGAGATCTCGTTCAACGGCCGGCTCGCGCGCGAGCGCGGCCAGGAGGTCCGCTTCATCACCGACCGGGCGGTGTTCGCGCTGGAGGACGACGGCGTGGTCCTGACCGAGGTCGCGCCGGGCATCGACGTGGAGCGCGACGTGCTCGGCCAGATGGGCTTCCGGCCGCGGGTGGCCGACGACGTCCGGCCGATGGATGCGCGCATCTATGCGACCGGCCCGATGGGCCTCGCGGCCGACTTCGAGGCGGCCCGATGACCGTCGTGAACCTCCAGCTCGGCACGGTCGCCCACCTCGAGCTCGACGACCCGCCGCTGAACCTCGTGACGGGCGAGTTGCTCCGCGAGCTGGACGACGCGCTGGCCGCCCTGGAGGCGACCGAGCCAGGCGACGTCCGCGCGGTCGTGGTCAGCGGCGCGGGCGAGAAGGCCTTCTCCGTCGGGTCGAACGTCAAGGAGTTCGAGGACCACCGTGGCCCGGCTGGGCGTGCCCGGTTCGAGCTGGAGGCGCGCGTCGCGCAGCGGCTGGCCGGTCTGCCGATGCCGACCATCGCCGCGATCGAGGGCAGCGCGCTGGGTGGCGGCCTCGAGCTCGCCCTGTGCTGCGACCTGCGGGTGGCCTCGGAACGCGCACAGCTCGGGCTGCCCGAGGTCCGCCTCGCGGTCACGCCGAGCACCGGCGGGACGCAGCGGCTGCCACGGATCGTCGGTGTCGGCCGGGCCAAGGAGCTGCTGCTGACCGGCCGGATCCTGACGGCCCAGGAGGCCGAGCGGATCGGTCTCGTCAACGAGGTCGTGCCCTCCGGAGAGGCGGTCGCACGGGCGAGGGCGATCGGCGAGGAGATCGCACGAGGCGGGCCGCTCGCCGTGCGCGAAGTCAAGGCGCTGATCGACGGCGCCCTCGACCGCGATCTTGTCGCGGGCCACGCAGCCGAGGTCGAGACCTCCGTTCGGATCTTCGCCACCGACGATCTGCTCGAAGGCGCACGCGCCTTCGTCGCCAAGCGAGAACCTGGATATCGCGGTCGATGAGGCCGTCCTGCGAGAGGAGACACTGCCCATGAGCGAGGTCGGCCGGTTCGGGGTCTTCCTGCCCTCCTACGTCTGGGAGGGCGACGGCCCGGAGCGCGCTCGCGGGATCAAGGAGTTCGCCCGGACGGTCGAGGACCTCGGCTTCGACTCGCTGTTCATCACCGACCACCTGCTGGTGGGCAAGCGGTTCTACTCGGTCAACTGGCTCGAGCCGTTGATGGCCCTGGGCGTCGCCGCCGGGGTGACCGAACGGGTCCGGCTCGGGACATCGATCCTGATCATGCCGCTGCGCAACCCGGTGCTCCTCGCCAAGGAGCTCGCGACGCTCCAGTTCCTGTCCGACAACCGGATGATCCTTGGCGCCGGCGTCGGCTGGAACGACGTCGAGTACGAGGCGGTCGGCGTCCACAAGTCGGAGCGTGGCAAGCGGACCGACGAGATGCTCGACATCATGCTGCCGCTGCTCGAGGGCGAGACCGTCACCTATCACGGCCGCTACTACTCGGTCGACGACGTCTTCATCGAACCGCGCACCGGGCAGCGCCCGCCAGTGTGGGTCGGCGGTGGCTCGCAGCTCGCGAACCCGAAGTCGCCCGACGTCCCGAAGTTCGTCGAGTCGGTCAAGGCGCGGACGCTCCGCGCGGACGGCTGGATCCCGCGACCGACCTGCCCGCCGCCCGACATCCGCCGCGACTGGGACGAGCTCCAGGCGTTCTTCGACGAGAACGGCCAGGACGCTCGAGAGCTGTCGGTCGCCCACGAGAACTTCCTCCACCTCGTCCTGACGAACGACCCGGCCAAGGCCCGCGAGGAGCAGCACCGCGCGTTCCTCAAGGTGATGAGCGGCGAGCGGGGCCCGGAGTACCTCGAGACCGTCTACCTGTTCGGGACGCCCGACGAGATCGTCGCGTCGCTCCAGGCGCGCGTCGACGCCGGCGTGGAGCAGTTCATCCTCCACACGATGACGCCCGACCCAGCGCAGCTGCAGGCGTGGGTCGACGAGATCGTCCCGAACGTGACGCTTCCCGGCCAGCGCAGGACCGGTTCGGAAGCCCAATCGGGACCGGGTCGCCGTCCCCTCGTGACGCGCCAGGTCGCGCTGATCGGCAAGCCGCTCAAGCGGCGGCACTCGCAGGTCATGCACGACGCGGCGTTCGACGCGTGCGGGATCGACGCCCGGTACGTGCTGCGTGAGATCGAGCCCGAGGAGGTCGAGGGCGTGGTCGCCTCGGCGCGCGGCGACGGCTGGCTCGGGCTCGGGGTGACCGCGCCGTACAAGCAGGTCGTCGCCGGGCTCGTCGACGAGGTCGAAGGCGACGCGGCGAGCGATCGGCGCCGTCAACAACGTCGTCCGGACCGACGACGGCCGGCTGGTCGGCTTCAACAGCGATGCGCCCGGGTTTCGCGCAGGCGTCGAACTGGCGATGGGTCGACCGCTGGCCGATGCAGAAGTGGTGGTCGCCGGTGCGGGTGGTGCGGCACATGCCGTCGTGTATGCGCTGCTCTCGGCGGGCGCGGGCCGCGTCACGGTCGGCAGCCGCCGACCCGAGGCGGCGCGAGACCTGGTCGAGCGGTTCGCGTCGGTCGGGGAGGGGAGTCGAGCGGCGACGGCGCTCGACGGCGAGGCGTTTCGCGAGGCGCTCCCCACGGCGGACCTGGCGGTCAACGCGACTACCGTCGGGATGATCGATCCCGGAACGACGATCGACGTCGACTCGCTGCCAGACACCGCGACGGTCTTCGATCTCGTCTACGTCCCGTCGGAGACGCCGTTGCTCGCGGCTGCCCGCGCCCGGGGCCTGCGCGCGGCCAACGGCTCCGAGATGTTGATCCAGCAGGCGGCCATCGCGTTCGAGCGCTGGACAGGCGTCGGCGGCATGGCTGATGTGATGCGGACCGCCGTCGAGCCGCTGCTGGCCGACGCGACCGTCACGGCCTGAACGATGCGACACGCCGTGCCCCCTCCCGGCGCGATCTACACGATCGGACTCAACTACGACGGGCCGGGCGCGGCGCCACGGCCAGAGCGGCCGCTCGTCTACGGCAAGGCGCGCAACTCGGTCGCCGGGCACGGCGCGACACTCACGTGGGACCGGACGCTGACGCCCGAACGTCGACGCGGAGGTCGAGCTCGGGGTCGTCATGGGGGAGCCCGCGTGGAGCGTCGCGGCCGCGGACGCCGCGCGGAAGATCCTCGGCTACACGATCGTGAACGACGTCTCGTCGCGAGACGGATGGCTCGATGGCGACCAATGGCTGCTCGGCAAGTCGATGCCGGGCTTCTGCCCGGTCGGGCCGTCGGTCGTCACGCCCGACGAGTTCGACCCGAGTGACGTGCGACTCGGCTGCACGATCAATGGCGAGGCGATCCAGGATGGCCGGACGTCTGACATGCGCTTCTCGATCGCCGAGGTCATCGCCTACCTGAGCCGCCACGTCCGGCTGGAGCCGGGCGACCTGATCGCCACCGGGACGCCGGCGCGGCTGACGACACCGCCCGGTCCCGGACCGTCACCTGGCAGCCGGGCGACGTCGTGACGTGCTGGATCGAGGGCATCGGGGAGCTGACGACGACCGTCGCCTGACGCGACACGACGAGGAGGATCTGGCATGACGAAGCGACCGACCGTGTTCCTGGGCGAGATGACGAACCCCGAGGTCGAAGCCTTCGTGGCCGACCACAAGACCGTGATCGTGCCCATCGGCTCGACCGAGCAGCACGGTCCGCACGGCCCGCTGTCGACCGACACGATCGTGCCGACCGAGGTCGCCCGGCGTGTGGCGCCGCAAGGTCGGAGCGGCAGTCGCGCCATCGATCGGCTACGGGCTGTCGTACCCGCATGCCGGGTTCACGGGCGTCGTCTACCTGCGCATCCCGACGTTCATGGCGCTCGTCGAGGACGTCGCCGTCGGCCTGGCGACGATGGGCTTCCGCACGATCGTGTTCCTCAACGGCCACTACGACAACACGCTCGCCATCGCATACGCCTGCGCGACCGCGGCCGATCGACTACCCGCTGGCACGCAGGCGTTCCCCATCAACTACTGGGACGGGATGACCGCCGACGAGGCGGCCGAGTTCTTCGGCCCGACGAGCGGCCTCCACGCCAACCGTGCCGAGATGTCGGCGGTGATGGCCGTCGACGAAGGGCTCATCGATCTCGAGCATGCGAATGCCGAGATGCCGCCGTTCCCCGAGGTCGGCAGCCCGTCTGCCGTCCACACGGCGTTCTTCTTCTCGACGCCGGGCTCCGTGTATCGCGCCACACGCTCCGGGACGTGGGGCGACGCCCGCGAGGCATCGGTCGAGTACGGGGCTGCGCTACCTTGACGTGGTCGAGGCGCGCGACCCTGCGCATGCTCGAGGACGTCGACAAGACCTTCGCGGCGATGCCGCCGCGGTAGGGCGTCAGGCGACCAGCCAGGCTCCGCCGCGCATCACCCGGCGCACCTCGAGATCCTCGCCGAGCTCGACGAGGTCGGCGCGCTGACCCTCCGCGAGCCGGCCGCGGTCGGTCACGCCGAGGAGCGTCGAGCGGGATTGCGGCTCGCGGCGGCGACCGCGTCGGGGAGCGGTACGCCAGCGGCCACCAGGTTGCGCACCGCGCTGTCGAGCGCGATGACGGATCCCGCCAGCGTGTCGGTGCCGGCGAGCGTCGCCCGGCCATCCATGACCTCGATGTCGAGCTCGCCGATCCGTCCGCGGCCATCGCCCGTGCCGGCCACAGCGAGCGCATCGCTGACGAGCAGCAGCCGGTCGCGCGGCTTGAGCCGCGTGATGAGCGGCCAGATGTCGGGATGGACGTGGATCCCGTCGGCGATGAGCTCGACGTACGCGTCGTCATCGAGCAGGGCCGCGACCGCCACGCCGGGGGACCGATGGTCGACGCCGGTCATCGCGTTGAACAGGTGGGTCGTCGACCGGGCGCCCGCGGCGTAGCCGGCCCGCGCCTCGTCGAGGACCGCCGCGGAATGGCCGATCGACACGGCCACACCCCGTCCGTGCAGCCAGCCGATCAGGTCGGTCGCGCCGGGCAGCTCCGGGGCGACGGTCAGCAGCCGGAGTCCATCGACGAGCGGCATCGAGTGTCTCGCGAGGAGCGTCGGCAGGATCGCGAAGGTGGGCCGCGGCGTGCGCGCCACGCCGCGCCGGCGCAAGGAACGGACCCTCGAGGTTGAACCCGAGCGGCTCGGCGCCATCGGCCGGGGCGGACGGGAAGCCACGAGCGGACACGCTCGGCGAACGCGGCGAGTTCGTCGAGCGGCGCGGTGACCGCGGTCGGCAGGAACGACGTGACGCCCCGCCGGAGCAACGCACGCGCCATGCCGTCCAGTGCCGCCGCGTCGCCCATCGCGTCGTGACCGCCCCAGCCGTGGACGTGGACATCGACGAACCCGGGCGCGATGTACGGCTCGCCGTCGACGTCACCACGGTCGCTCAGGTCGACGGACGTGATCCGTGCCGTCCTCGATCGTCAGCCGACCGGTCGCCACCCGATCGTCGAGGACGAGCCGGCCGGCGACCGTCATCGGCCTCGGTCACGTGTCGAGGTCCGGGGCTTCGACGTCGAACTGGACGTCGAGCCCATAGCGTTCCGCGACGTAGCGCGATTCGGTCGCCTCGATCGCGCCGGCCGTGCCCATCGGTGATCACCCGGCGCTCGACGAGCAGCGGGTCGCCCGGCGCGCAGCCCGAGCCAGCGGGCGTCCTCGGGAGTCGCCGCGGCGGCCCGTGATCGTCCCGGTCCCGCGGCGGAGGACGAACCCGGCCCGGCCCAGGGTCTCGTGGAGGGAGCCGTTCGCGAGATCGGCGGTCATGACCGCGTCCGCGCACGCGCCGATGAGCACCGTCGACTCGAGCGCGATCGGCTCCCCGTCGGCCATGCGCAGCCGGCGCAGGTGGACGACCGGCTGGCGCTCGCGGGACGCCGAGGCTGGCCGCCTCGACCGGGCGTCGACGGCCGGATCGTCCCGCGTCAGGAGCCGCGAGCTCGGCGACCGCCCGGCGCGTCGCATCTCCTGGGTGAACGTCATCAGCCGGTTCGCCCGGCGATGGGCCGGCGGCGCGGTCACGAAGCTGCCGCGGCCTGGCTCGCGGCGGACCAGCCCGTCCTCGGCGAGGCGCTGCATCGCGTTGCGGGCGGTCATCCGGCTGACGCCGAACTCGGCGCACGAGGTCGGTGTCGGATGGCAGTCGGTCGCCCGGCCGCAGGGTCGCGATCCGCTCGCGCAGCGCCTGCTCGATCTGGCGGTACTGCGGCTGGTAGCTCGGCTCGGTCACCGGCGCACCGCCGGATGCGGCTCCGCGGGCGCGCCGTCGTCGGCGCCGCTCCGCGCCGTGGATCGCCGCCCCGATCGCCCCGGCCCACGTCCCGAGCTCGGCCGGCGACGATCTCGACCTCGTCGAGCGACGTCGTGCGGACCCGACGCCGGAGCTCGTCGCGGATCGGGTCGAGCAGCAGGTCCGCAGCCGCCGCCACGCCCGCCGCCGATCACGACGCGGTCGGGCGAGATGACGGTGATCATGTTGGCGATGCCGATGCCCAGGTAGCGCCCGACCCGCTCGAAGCCCGGCGAGCGCACGCGCGTCGCCGGCCCGGGCCGCTGGCGATCGCCTCCTCGGCGGTCGCCGTCCCGCAGGCCGCGGCGATCTGGTCGGCGCGGGCGAACGCCTCGAGGCAGCCGCGGTTGCCGCAGCCGCACCATCGGGCCGTCGGGGTCGATGCGTCTGGTGCCCGATCTCGCCGGCCGTGCCGTCGTGGCCCTGGTGGACGCGTCCGTCGATCGCGATCACGCCGCCGACGCCGGTCCCCAGCGTCAGGCCGACCATCGACGCCGCGCCGCGCGCGGCGCCCAGGCGCAGCTCGGCCAGCCCGAACGCCCGCGCGTCGTTGATCAGGGCCGCCGGGAACGCCCAGCGCCTCGCCGACCGGGCCCGCGACCGGGTGGCCCGCCCACGCGCCCGGGATGTTGACGAGGAATCGGGTCGTGCCCGCCGCCGGGTCGTACAGCCCCGGGATCCCGATCCCGACGCTGCTGACGCCCGGGCAGCGGCCGATCGCCTCGGCGCCGACCTCGGACAGCCGCGCCACGACCGCGATCGGGACCGTCGGCCGCCGGCGTCGCGACCTGGTCCCGATGCGAGCACGCGCCAGCCGTCCGCGTCGTGCTCGAGCGACGACGCCACTTGATGTTCGTGCCGCCGAGGTCCAGGCCGAGGTGGCGGCTGGGCGCCGGCTGCGCGCGTCGCGGCCATCAGGTCTCGCCGGTCACCCGGGTGTAGGCCGCCGCCACGACCACGATGATCGCGCCGAACAGCACCTGCCGGACCGCCTCGGGATAGCCGAGCGACGTCAGGAGCGCGCCGAGGACGGTCAGGATCAGCGCGCCGACGATCGTCCCGGCGTAGCCACCGCGGCCGCCCATGATCGACGTCCCGCCGATGACGGCCGCGGCGACCGACGGCAGGACGTAGCTGTCGGCGAGCGTGACGCTCGCCACGTTGGTGAGGCCCGAGATGAGGAAGCCCGGCGATCGCCGCCAGCAGGCCGAGATGACGTACAGGACGACCAGGACCTGCCACGCGCGGGCGCCCGACAGCCGGGCGGCGATCGGGTTGTCGCCGACCGCGTACAGCAGCCGGCCGTAGCCGGTCCGCCGCAGCCCGAGCAGGATGAGCGCCGCCAGCGGCACGAACACGACGAAGCTGTACGGCATGACGCCGAGCGAACGTGCCCGTCCCGAGCGTTCGCAGCTCGGCGGCGACGCCGGTGCCGGTCTGGACCATCACGATCTGCCAGACGTTGGCGAGGCCGAGGACGACCAGGCCCATGCCCAGGGTCATGATCAGCGGGTGGACGCGGAAGACGCCCACGCCGATGCCGGTCACGAGGCCGGCCAGGGCCGCGATGACGAGCGCGACGCGATGCCAGCCGCGAGGCCCGGCCCACCGACCAGCGTCGCCACGACGAACCCGGTCATCGAGGCGACCGCGCCGACCGACAGGTCGATGCCGCCGGTGAGCATCGCCAGCGTCTGGCAGCCGGCGAGGATCGCCAGCGGGACCGCGGCACGCAGGATGGTGCCCGACCCACTCGGCGTTGAGATCACGCCCGGTCGGGCGAGCTCGCTCACCACGACCAGGATGCCCAGCAGGACGAGCAGCGGGATCATCGGGCGATCGCGGAACAGGCGCCCGCCAGGCCGCCGCGGTCAGCCACGGGTTGCGCGTGTCCGCGGTGTCGGCGGCGCTGCTCATCGCGCGCTCCCGACGGATCTGGATCAGGTGCCGAACATGACCACGCCGATCAGGATCACGCCCTGGGCGACGGTCGCGAGGTTCGTGTTCGATGCTCAGGAACGTCATGTCGGTCCGGATCAGCTGGCAGGACCATCACGGCGACGATCGGCCCGACGACGCCGCCCCGGCCGCCGGCGAGGCTGACGCCACCGAGGACGACGGCCGCCACGCTCAGCAGCGTGTACGGCCCGGGCACCGGCGTGCCGATCCCGGTGCTGGCCGTGAGGCTCAGGCCGGCGAGGGCCGAGAACAGCCCGCCGAGCATGTAGGCCGATGATCTTCGTCCGACCGACCGACACGCCGCTCCGGAACGCCGCGAGCTGGTTGCTCCCGACGGCGTAGAGCGACAGGCCGAGCCGGGATCGTCGGATCGGGATCCAGATCACCGCCACGATCACGATCAGGACGACCGCCGCCTTCGGGATCCACTCGTTGCCGATCGACCCGAGCACGAGGTCGCTTGAGCCATTGGGCCGCACCGCCGCCCGGCGTCTTGAGGACCAGCAGGGCACAGCCGGCCCAGACGAACGACATCGCCAGCGTGACGACGATGTCCGGCACGCGGGTGAGCGACGACGACAGCCGCCGTTGATCGCGCCGAGCACGAGCCCGAGCAGGAGCACGCCGATCACGACGGCGACACCGAACTCGTCGGACTGGCCCTTCATCAGCGTGGCGGACACGACGCTGGTCAACGCCATCATCGAGCCGATCGACAGGTCGATCCCCCCAGAGATCACGACGATCGCCTGGGCGACGGCGGCCAGCGCGAGCGGCAGCACCGAGATCGCCAGGCCCTGGACGCCGGTCACCCCGTAGTTCGGCTGGATCAGCCGCGTGAAGACCAGCAGCAGCGACGAGGAACGCCGAGCAGGCCGAGCGTCCACGCGTTGCGGCGGATCCACGGCCATGAGCGCGTCGCCTTGCCGGCCTCTGGCCGTATCGAGCGTCGGGCTCGGCGGCACTCATCCGTCGCTCGCCTCGACGGGCGTCGCGCTCGGCGGCCCCCGCGCCGGCTCGTCGGCCTCGACGCCGCGACGACCTCGGCCGCGACATCCTCCGGGATCACCGCATCCGGAGCGCAGGTTGTAGGCCGCCCGCAGCAGCGCCGGCTCGTCCGCGTCGGCGGCGTCGATCTCGGCCACCACCCGGCCGCCGAAGATCACGATCGCCCGGTCGCACGACGAGCTGGACCTCCTTGAGCTCGGAGGTGTACAGCAGGACGGCGGCGCCGGCCTCGCGCAAGGTCGCGCAGCAGCACGTAGATCTGGTGCTTGGTCCGGATGTCGATGCCCCGCGTCGGGTCGAAGCACAGCATCGTCTTGACGCCGCCGGCGACCCAGCGGGCGATCGTCACCTTCTGCTGGTTGCCACCGGACAGGCGGCGAACCTCGCGCTCCGCGCGCGTGTCGATCTGGAGGGTCTCGATCGCGCCATCCACCTTGCCTTCTCGGCACCGAGGTTGATCGGTCCCCAGCGTCGTGAGCCGCGTCGAGAACGGGCAGGGCGATGTTCTCGCGGACCGAGCGCTGCATCAGCAGCGCCTCGGCGCGGTCCGCCGGCGACGTAGACGAGACCGGCTCGGATGGCGTCGGCGGGATGGCGGAACGTGACCGGCGCGCCGTCCACCAGCAGCTCGCCGGCCGCTCGGACGCTCGGAGCCGGCGAGGATGTCGAACAGCTCGTCCTGGCCCTGGCCCTCGAGCGCCACGACCCCGAGCACCTCGCCCGGGTAGAGCTCGAACGAGACGTCCTGGAGCTTGGTCCGGGCCGCCAGGTTGCGAGCCGTGACGCGCGGGCGTGGCGTCGGTCTTCTCGGTCCGCTCCAGCGACCCGCTCCTCGGCGGCGCCGAGATGTCCCCGACGATCTCGCCGAGCATCAGCTCGACGATCCGATCCTCCGACCCGGGCGTGACGTCGACGACGCCGACCGTCGCGCCTTCGCGCAGCACGGTCGCGCGGTCGCAGACCGCGGCGATCTCGATCATCCGATGCGAGATGAAGATCACCGACCGGTCGCCATGCCGCGCTGCCGGCCGACGACCTCGAGCACCCGCTCCGTCAGGTTGGCCGGCAGCGCCGCGGTCATCTCGTCGAGCATCAGCACCTCGGGCTCGATCGCCAGCGCGCGAGCGAGGTCGATGATCCGGAGCGACGCGAGCGGCACGCTGGCGCGCCAGGTCGGACAGGTCGAGGTCGGTCAGGCCCGAGCTCGCCGAGCCAGTGGCGGAACGGCTCGATCGGCGTGCTCGGTCAGGCGCAGGTTGGCGCGGATGTCCAGGTCCGGGATGAGGGCCGGCTCCTGGTAGACGCGAGACGAGGCCGCCGCGCCGGGCCTCGCGCAGGCGAATGGGCCATCCGCGGCTTGCCGCGGACGGTGATGGTGCCGCTGTCCGGCTGGACGGCGCCGGTGAGGATCTTGACGAGCGTGCTCTTGCCGGCGCCGTTGGCGCCCATCAGCGCATGGACCTCGCCCGGACGGACCGCGAGCGACGCGTCGCGCAGCGCGACCACGGCGCCGTAGGTCTTGGCGATCCCGGTCGCTTCGAGCAGCAGGTCGGTCGCGACGGTCATCGATCCTCGAGGATGCGGCGAGGGGACGCCGGCGGCGCCGGCATCCCCTCGCGGTGCGACTGTCAGGTCCGGGTCGGCTTACGCTCGCCGGGGCCCTTGCAGGCGACGGCCTGCTCGGGCGTGTACGTGGTGCAGCCCTCGATCTGGAGACCGAGCGGCCAGAGCGGGTCGAGCCCGTCGACCTGCCACGACTCCAGCATCGCCTTGCCGGCGTCGCTCGTGTTGTCGGCCAGGACCGGGCTCGAGCAGGACGGTGTTCGGCTTCGGCGCCGAGGCATCGGTCTCGACGGTCTCGCCGTTGAGCAGCTTGAGCGCCAGGTTGACGCCAGCGCCACCGACGGCGGCGGTGTTGGTCACCGCGGCACCCTCGAGGCCCTGCCTCGGTGAGGAGCTGGTTCACGAACGCGCCGAGATCGGCGCCGACGATCGGCTTGAAGTCCTTGCCGCCGGCCTTCACGGCGTCAACGACCACCGAATCCATGCCGGACGTCCAGACGCCGTCGATGCCGTCCCACTGGCCGCTCGCGATGAAGTCGTTGGCGAGGGTCGTCGCCTGCGCCGGATCCCACCCGGTGTGGACGCCCTCAGGGCCGGGCAGGAGCTCGATGCCCGGATAGTCCTCGAGGACCTCCTTGAAGCCGGTGTGGCGGTCCGTATCGGCCGGATGGCCGGCGAAGCCGCGCGTGTAATAGACCTTGCCCTTGCCACCGATCTTGCTCGAAGAGCCACTTGGCGCCGAGCTTCGCGTACTCGATCTGGTTGTTGTAGAGGTTGTAGGTGTCGGCGTGGTTGACGAACGCGTCGACCGAGATCGTCTTGATGCCGGCCGCCTTCGCCTCATCGAGGGCGGGGTCGAGGGCATCGGGGTCGTTCGGGTTGAACACGATCGCGTCGACATCGGCCGCGATCAGGTCACGGAGGTCCTGGAGCTGGCCGGCGGCGTCCGTGTTGCGGTGGATCTGCGTCAGCTTCGAGACCTGGCCGGACGCCAGCGCCTCGGCCTTGGCGGTGCAGACCTGCTCCTCGCGGAAGCCGTTGCCGACGCCGCCGCCGTTCGAGTACCCGATCGTGGTACTGCTGCGGCCGCGGACGGGGCCGCGGAGCTCGCCTCGGCGCTCGGCGCCGCGACGCTCGGCGGCGGCACTCGGAGCGGTGGTCGCCCCGCCGCCCGTCGTGCACGCGGCCGTCAGGACCGCGATCGCTGCCAGGCCCAGCAGCCGCTTGTGGGTGGATCCGTTGATCATGCGTTGTCCTCCTCCTGCGAGCGACGCGCCGATCTGGTCGCGCCGTCCGATCCGTTGACTAGCTGCACGGTGCAGTCGTCGATAGCGCTCTGATCGTTGCCACCTCCTCCGCTCGATCCGCGGGCCTCACCCCTCCCCGGCGATGGCCCGAGCGATCCTGCGCGCGTGCTCCTTATATGCGGCATCGAACAACGCCCGCGAGCGCTCGGCGCCGACGACCGAGGCCCGGGTGATGGTCGGCGGCAACGCGCCACGCTCCGCGAGGAGCTGCGCGGTCCGGACCTTGATGCTATTGGCGACGGCGACCGCCGCGATCGTCGAGCCCGGGCCGACCGGGGTATCGACGCCGTCGATGGCGACCAGCGCGTCGGCATGTGGCGTACACAGATCGATGACGAGATCGGCCTCCTCGGCCAGACGCCGCCCGGCCACGAGATCCGGGTCACCCGTCGTCGACTGCGCGAGCGAGGTTACCGCGATGACACGCAAGCCGCGCGCCCGCGCGCCACGTGCCATCTCGACCGGCACGGCTGTGGCGCCCCCGGCCGAGAACACGATCATGATGTCGTCCGGTCCGAAGGTGAAGTTCGAGAGGATGACCTCTGCCAGTCCGGCCATCCGCTCGATGGCCATCGCCTGGCGCTGGCCGTTCGCGCCGACCACCTGGGTATGGAAGGTCATCGACAGCTCGACGATCGGGTTGAACCCGGGATACGACCCGTAGCGCGGGAACATCTCCTCCACGGGGATACGCGAGTGACCGGTGCCGAACAGATGGACCAAGCCGCCCGCGCCGATCGCGTCCGCGCTCCAATGGCTGGCCTGCTCCATGGCGTCCGCCTGGGTATCGGCGAGCCGATCGAGCACGCCGCGGGCCTCGACCATCCAGGTGAGCACAGGAGCTGCCGCAGCCGGGGTCATCAGTACGTGCCTACGCCGTTGTCGGCACCACTCGAGACCGGGGCGGGGGCATGACCGGCCTTGCGAGCGCGGAAGTCATCGATGATCGCCTTGGTCGCGGTCGCCCCGATGCGCGTCGTCCCGAGCGCCATCACCTCGAGCAGCGCGTCGAGCGTCCGGACGCCGCCGGCTGCCTTGACCCCGATGTGCGGCGAGGTGTTGGCGCGCATCAGGCGCAGGTCGTCGTGGGTGGCGCCACCAGGCGCGAAGCCGGTCGACGTCTTGACGAAGTCGGCGCCCGCGGCCTCCGACAGGCGACAGGCGCGGACCTTCTCGTCGTCGGTCAGGTAGGCATTCTCGAAGATCACCTTGACGATCGCCCCTGCCTCGTGGGCGACCTCGACGACGGCCGCGATGTCGGCCCCGACGTCGTCGTCACGGCCCGACTTGAGCGCCCCGATCTGGATGACCATGTCGAGCTCGGTCGCGCCGTCGGCGAGCGCCCCGCGCGCTTCGAACACCTTCGTCGCCGTCGGCTGGCCACCGTGGGGGAATCCGATGACCGTGCCGACGGCGACGTCGGTGTCGTGAAGAAGCGAGGCTGCACGGCGGACGTCGACCGGCCTGACACAGACCGAGGCGACGTCGTACTCGGCGGCGAGCCGGCAGCCGTCCTCGACGAACGCATCGTCGATCTCCGGCCGTAGCAGGCTGTGGTCGATGGTCTTCGCGATGTCGCGCTCGCTCAGGCTGTCGAAGTCGATGGTCGTCATCGCGTTCAATGGCAATACGGGCGGAGGACATCGCGGGCGATCAAGAACCCTTGCTTGACCTTGTCGTCGGTCCCTTCGAACCGGCGGTCCTCGTGCTCGATGATGCAATCGCCCTCGTAGCCCTGGCGGTAGAGCTCACCGTGGACGACGCCCCAGTCGACCTCGCCGAGTCCCGGGATCCGCGGGATCTGCCAGCCCATCCCCATCGAGAAGATGCCGCGCTCGTAGAGCCCGTCGCGGTCGATCATCAGGTCCTTGGCCTGGTAGTGCAGGACGTGCGCTCCGAACTCCTTGAGGAACCGCTGGATGTCGATCATCTGGAGGATCAGGTGCGATGGATCGAAATTGAGTCCGATCGTGTCGCCCCACTGCTCGAGGATCCGCCGCCACTGGCGCGGCGTCGTCGCGATGTTGTTCCCGCCCGGCCACTCGTCGTAGCTGAACAGCATCGGGCAGTTCTCGAGCGTGACCTTCACGCCCTGGTCGTTCGCGAACGCGACGATGTCCGGCCAGACCTTGCGGGCCTCCTCCCAGTTGTCATCGAGGTGCTTCGCGCTATCGCCGCCCATGAACGTGTTGACAAGAGGGATGCCCATCCTTCGCGCGGCGACCATGACCGCCTTGAGGTGGTCGATGACGTCAGCGCGATGCTGCGGGTCCGGGTGGAGCGGGTTGGGGTAGTAGCCGAGCCCCGAGATCGACAGGCCCTTGGCGGCGATCTCGTCGACGATCTCCGTCGCCTGCCCGTCTGATAGGTTCTTGACGTCGATGTGGGACGTGCCCGCATACCGGCGCACCGGTCCCTCCGCCCTCGGCCAGCACGCGATCTCGAGGACCTCGAAGTCGGCGCTGGCTGCCCAGTCGGCGACGTCCATCAGCGGCGTTTCGGCGAACGGCGCGGTCAGGAAGCCGAGCTTCACGCGTGCGTCCCCAGCGGGGTGGCGGCACGGAGCGCGCCGGTCCGGTCGACATCCACCCAGCGCCCTTCGTGCGCGCTGCGGGCGATAGCCTCGCCTACGAGCATCTCGTCGTGGCCGTCGGCGAACGTTGCGTAGCCGGGCGAAGAGGAGGGTCGACCGGCGAGCACGTCGGCGTAGATCGCCCGGAAATGGGCGCAATGCGTGTCGAAGAACCCCTCGACGTGACCGCCCGGCAGCGCGGCGGCGGCCTGTCCCGCGGGCCCCATCAGGGCCGGGTTCCGGATCAGGACCTCGTTGGGGCGATCTCGGTGACCGATCCACGCCTGGTCAGGCTGCTCGCCGTCCCACCCCCATGCGCCGTCCGACCCGTCGATCTCGAAGACGAGCGAGTTCTTCCGTCCCGGGCTGATCTGCGAGATGCTCACGGCCCCGCGCGCCCCGCCATCGAACCGAAGCAGGATCGTCGCGGCGTCCTCGGTCGCGATCCGCCGTTCGATGGCGTCGGTCGATCGCTCGGTCGCGAACGTCTCGACGGGTCCGGTCGGCTCGCGACGCGTCTCGATGAAGGTCGTCAGATCGGCCATGACCGACGTCACGTGCTGGCCCGTCACGTACGTCATCAGATCGAGCCAGTGCGAGCCGATGTCGCCCACTGCCCGCAGCGCGCCGCCTCGATCGGGCTGGAGCCGCCAGTTCCAGTCGCTCTCGAGCAGCAGCCAGTCCTGGAAGTAGCGGCCGGTGACGAGCCGGACCTCGCCGAGCCCGCCGTCCGCGATGACCTCGCGCGCGTGCTGGTTCAGCGGGTAGAAGCGGATGTTGAAGTTCGTCGCGTTGACGAGCCCGGTCTGGACGGCGAGATCGACGAGCTCGGCCGACTCATCGGCCGTCAGCGCGAGTGGCTTCTCGCAGATGACGTGCTTCCCGGCGCGTAGCGCGGCGCGCGTCTGGCTCACGTGGAGGTCGTTCGGAGAGGTGACATGCACCGCCCGGACCCGGTCGTCGGCCAGCAGGTCGTCCAGTGAGGCGTAGGCCTTGGGGACGCCGAGGGCATCGGCCCTGGCCGCGCCACGTTCCGGCGTACTACCGAGGACGCCGAGCACGTTCACGCCGATCCGTCGCAGCGCCTCGACGTGGACGGTGCCGATGAATCCTGTGCCGATGACGGCGGCACCGATCGATGCGAAGTTGGCCAAGGGCGTCGGGCCTCCTCCAGCCAGGCGCGAGTCTTGGAGATTCCTCTAGACAGTCTAGATGACCGCCGGGGTGGCGGGGCAACCGTTTACTGCCCGTGCCCCAGTCTACCGCCGCTCGCGACGCGCGATGCCCGGCTGGATCGGCCGAAGACCTTCGGCGTTGCGCGTCCGGATCCCTACCCCGCCACGATCCGGTCGGTGAAGTCGCCCGAGGCCTCATCCTTGAGGATCAGCTTGTGGCGCCCGTCGGGCAGGATCTCGCGTTTGATGACCGTCTGGCCCTCGAACGTCTCCGGTGACGAGGCGATCCGGGCCGTCGAGCCGCCCCGCCACTCTAGGCCGATCGCCTCCCAGGCGCCGCTCTTGGCGGAGCGGTAGCAGGCGTCCATCACGGCGTTCACCACGTAGCCGTCGTAGAACGTCTCGCGCGGCGCCGACCCGTCCTCCATCGCCCGGAACATGTCGCTGAACATGTCCACGTAGCCGAGCTCGGACGTCTCGTCACCCACTGGGAACAGCCAGCCCGCGGCGGTTTCCGCCTTCTCGGCGACATACCCGCCCCCGCCACCGGCCGTGAACATCTCGAACCCGGTGCGCAGGAAGTGGTTCAGCCAGATCGTGCCGTGCGTGCCGGCCACCTCGTCGCGCAGGTCCATCCCGCCGCGGAACGTCCAGCTGACCTCGAACTGCCCGACCGCCCCCGACTCGAACTTGATCAGCGCGATCGCGTTGTCCTCGTCGGCGATCGGGTGGACGAGCGTGTCCGTATGGCACATGACCTCGACCGGCCGGTTCCCCTTGCCGACGAAGTTGCGGATGATCTCGATGCAGTGGCAGCCGAGATCGATGATCGCGCCACCGCCGGTGAGCCGGCCGTCCCAGAACCACGCCGAGTGCGGACCCGGATGTGTCTCCCGAGATCGGACCCAGGTCACGTCGCCCACCGCGCCGCCCTCGACGGCCGCGATCGCCTTGAGTGTCTTGGGCGTGTAGACGAGATCCTCGAGGTAGCCGGCGAACACGCCCGCCGATTCGACGGCGTCCAGCATCCGTTTCGCTTCCTCGGCATTCCGGCCGAGCGGCTTGGTGCACAGGACCGCCTTGCCGGCCCTGGCCGCGAGCGCCACCGCCTCCTCGTGCAGGAAGTTCGGCAGACCCACGATCACCACGTCCGTGTCCGGGTGGTTCACGGCAGCGGCCAGGTCGGTCGTCGACTCGGAGATCCCCCAGCGCTCCTTGAACGCGGCGGCGCGCTCCTCGCTGCGGGAATAGACGACCTCGACCCGGTCGCGGCCGCGCTGGCCGTGCAGCGTCATCGTGTAGAAGTCGCCGATCAGCCCGGTGCCGAGCAGTGAGATCCGATGGCTTTCCAACGTGGTCCCTCCCTTCAGCGATGCCGGCCGACGACCAGGTCCCGCCCGGCGACCAGCGCACGGAGCTTGGCGAGGGTCGCCCAGCGGGCGGTCTGGCTGAAGCCGCAGTCGGGCACGAGCGTCAGACGCTCGGGCGGAACGCCGGCGGCCAGCACCGCGTCCACCCGCTCCCCGACCTCCTCCGGTGTCTCGAGGTGGTAGTTCTTGACATCGATCACGCCGGCCGCGACATCCCGTCCCGCGGCCGCGATCTCGCCGAGGATGCCGACCTCGGCCATCTCGCGATTGGCGAACTCGAGCACCAGCTCATCGACCCGGAAGCCGAGCATCGCGTCGAGGACCGGTCGGTACGTCCGCCGTGCCAGCGGCCGGCCGAGGTAGTTACCGAAGCAGAGATGGGCGCCGAGCCGCACCCGACCCACGACCGGCTCGACCGCCGCGTTGAACAGCGCGGCGAAGTCGGACGGCGCATCCGGGTGGATGGCCGGCGACGGGTCGTCGATCTGGATGTGGCTGGCACCCGCGTCAGCCAGCGCCTCGAGCTCCGCGCGTAGGATCGGCACGAACGCCTCCGCAGCGGCATCGCGATGGCCGTACACCTCGCCGGGCCCGGTTCGGAGTCGGCCCGATAGCGTGTACGGCCCGGGGAGCGTCACCTTCAGCGGGCGCCGTGCGCGCGTGACCGCGTATTGGAACTCGGCGACCACGCCGAGCCCGTCCGGCGCGGCGATCGGCTCGAGGACCTCGAAGCGGTGCTGCTGGTCGTGGCCACCGGCGCCCAGCCGGCGATCCGCGGGCAGGGCCCGCACGCCCGTCACATGGCGGTAGAACTCGGCAGTGAAGAACCCGGCCCGACGCATCTCGCCGTCGCTCACCACGTCGATGCCGGCGTCCTCCTGGTCGCGCAGCGCCAGGTCCACCGCGTCGTCGAGCATCTCGGCGAGATCCGCCGGCCCGAACTCGCCGCGCTCGGCCGCGGCGATACCCGACACGAACCAGGATGGATGCGCGTGCGAGCCGACGACGCTGGTGCCGAGCTCCTCGGTCATGCACTCCCTCCACCGACGGCTGCGAACGAGAACACGCGTGCCGGATTCTCGACGAACAGCTGTCGCTTGACATCGGCGCCGAGCCCACGCTCCTCCATGGCCGCCGAGAACCCGTCGAGCAGCCAGGTCAGGCCCGGCGATCCACCGTACACCGCGTAGTAGCCGCGCCGCGCGGCGTCCATGCCCAGGACGACACTGCCCAGCAGACCATCATCGGCCATCCACTCGAGCAGCTGGAGCGTGCCGTTCGGCTCGGTCCCCCAGCGGAACGAGCCGTCGTACTCGAGGGTCGTCCCGGTCGAGGCAAGCTCGCGGTGGTAGCCGCGATCGACGACCTTGTCGACGTGACTCAGCGCAACGTGCTCGAGCGCGACGCCGGCGCCGAGGAGCCACTCGACCTGGTCGAGACCCGCGGTCCCGCGGTCGCAGTGGGTCAGGATCGGGGCGCCCGTCCGACGATGCGCGATGGCTGCCGCCTCGAAGACGCGCCGGTCTCGATCGGTCAGCGCATCCGCTGACCCGCCGATCTTGATCACACCCGCCCGATGCTGCGTGCGGCGGACGACCGGACCCGAGTAGTCGTTCGCGTCGATCCCGTCGTCGATGTCGGCCACGAACAGGTCGGCCAGCTCGTCCGCAGTCAGGCGCTCGGACCAGTGGGCTGGACCGTAGTAGCGATCGTGGTGGAGTCCGGTCGGGGCGACGACGTGGAGCCCCGTCCGTCGCGAGACCTCCGCCAGCTTCCCCGCATTCCGCCCGCAGTCGCACGGCATCGCGTCGATGACCGCACCGAGGCCGAGCTCGACCGCCGCGCCGACCTCGGTGACCATCGCATCGACGTCGGCGAGGTCGAAATCAGGCTCCATGAGCACCGGTCGTCCGCCATCGATGACGACATGCTCATGGGCATACGTCACCCCGAGATCGCGTGGATCGATGTCGCCGAGGACCGTCCGCACGAAGGTGCGGCGGTCGCCACAGCCGGTCACGACCCTATTCTGTTCGCTCGCGGCGCGCCCGCCCGGGGCGAGCGCGCCGTGGATCGGTCAGCGCAAGAGGTAGTCGACGATCCGATCGATCACATCACTCCGAGTCGCCGCGCCGGTGACTCCCTCGAAGCCGAAGCCCAGGTAGACGGAATCCGGTGTCGTGATCGCGGCACCCTCCTTGATGCCGAAGCCGCCACGAGCGATCCAGTCGTTGATGTTGGGACCCTCGATCCCGTCGACGTCCTGCGGCGCGCCGGGCACCGTCCAGCCGTCCATCTGATCGCCGTCGTCCTCGAACGAGGTTGAGCCCTCACCCGTGGACACCTCGATGTCGTCGATGAACACACCCGGGAACTGCTGGACGCCCCAATCGCTGAGAACGGTGATCGAGACCTCCACCTGGCTGCCGGCGTATGGCGACAGGTCGATCGAGAACTGCTGCCAGCCGGCCGAGTTGCCGTTGGCCGCATGCCAGTTGCCGGTCGAACCGGTGTTGGAGCAGGTCCCGTCCGCGTTGTGCGTTTGGTAATGCGTGAGGAACGGGTGCAGCTGCGGCTCCGGACCTCTCGTGCTGCTCCAGCCGTTGATGCATGCCTGGTCGAAACTCAGATCGTCACTGGTGTGGCCGTTGGCGTCCGGAAGTGTCGTCCAGTCATCCGAGCCGACCGGATGGGCCTCGACGATCATGTAGTCGAAGTCGAGCTCAAGGTTGTAGCTCGTCCAAAACGACAGCGTGGCGCCACCCGCCGGCACGTCGATGGTCCGGGCCAGGCGCTTATAGCCCTCGTCCGCGAGCTGCGACCACATGAACTGTGTGCCGGTGTGCGGGTCGAACGGACCGGCGATGCCGGACTCGTACTCGGCCGAGATCTCGCTCGCGAACTGCGGGAAGCTCGCGCCCGGATCGATGATCGAGAGGAAATCCTCGAGCGCGATGAAGGACGAATTGCTCCCCTGGTTAGCGGCACTGTCCGGCCCGTTGCGCTCAAGGTCGAGCCCGGTCAACGGGGTTGCCACGCCAGTGATCGGGAATGGATCGCCGGTGTCCGGGTCCAACCCGCCATCCGCCGCGGTGATCGCCGCGCCGAGCCAGTACTCGACGAAATCGCCCTGGTTGTCGCCGGAGCCACTCAGCGGCAGGCAGCGCGCTGCGACCTCCGGGGCAGAACTGCACTGCCGGTTCTCGAACGGGTCGTACAGCTGCAGCCCGAGGCTGGTCGTGTACTGCTGGCCGGCGCGCTGGCCGGTGTACAGGACGCGCCCACCCTCATTCATGAAGTCGCGGGTCTCGTTGATCTCCTGCATCGCCAGGCGCGAGGCGTTGCCGGGACCCCAGCCGAGCTCGCGCGTGACGACGTCATCGCCCGTGTACCAGAGGACGGCGTCGTAGTGGCTGAGCACGCCGAGGTTGTCCGGCGCAGTCCGGCCGTTCCCGTCGACGTCGTAGACGTCGAAAGCGATGCCATTGGCGGTGAGCGCATCGGTGTAGAAGCTCAGGTACTGCGGCGCGGTGACGCCGGGCCTGAGCGGCGACGCGCCGCTGTAGTCCTCGGCGGCGACGACAAGCAGGGAGCGGTTGCTGTCCGACTCGACCCTGTAGGTGAACGAGTCGCTCGTCGCTCCACCACCCGTGAACCACACCTCGACATCGTCGCCGGGGCTGGTGCCGGTCACCGTCCCGCTGACGACGTGGAAATGCGTGGCCTCACCGGGACCGTAGCGCTCCCCTCCATCCCACTCACTCGTGCCGCCTGTCAGCGGGGTGCCCCCATTGATCCGGTAGTTCAGGGTCACGGCGCCGAGGCTGCGCTTCGCGAGGACGCGCACCTCCTGCGGGTCGCCGTAGGAGACGTCGAACGTGAAGTCGAACAGCGAGTGCGCCCCGTTCTGCGGGTCGATCTCGTCCTGATCGAGATAGAACGGCTCGACCGTGATCCCGACCGATGACACCGGGTCGTCCGGATCGATCGCCGAGCGTGCCAGCGCGAGCTGGAAGGGCAGCACGTTCTGGAACTCGGCCTCGACGAGCGCCTCGTCGTCGGGGAATACGAACCCGCCGCCGGAATCGCCGTCGCTGAGCTCCGGCGTGAACGCGACCGTCCCGGCCGTCGTGTCCGCGTAGTCGGTCGTCTCCCCGTTCGTGACGTAGAGGGTGTCCGCGGACTGCCCGGGGTTGAAGCCCCCGATGGCCGGGTGGGCGTCCGTGCCCGCGAGCGCGGCGTAGATCGGATTGTCAGCGTCGAGGGTCCCGACCTGCCAGCCCTGCGGGTAGAGGATCCACTCGCCGACCGAGTGCAGGTTCGACATGAACTCGGGCTTGATCCGGTCGATCAGGCCCTGCATCGCCCGCGTCTCGGGCTCAGACGCCGGAGACGGGCCGCGGTAGGTTTCCGAGGTCGGGTCCGGCGACGACCCCTCGTCGTCATAGCCCCAGTGCTCGTCGAAGTTGCGGTTCGGATCGACGCCGTCGGCGACGGTGATCTCGCCGTTGCCGTCGTTGTCTCGGAGGTTCTTCCGCCACAGCCGTTCGACGTCGAAGGTGTACTGGTAGCCGTCCGGGTTCGCGACGATCACGAACCACAGCTCGCGGTTCGTGAGCATGCTCCTGACGGCCTTGTCATTCGCGCGCCAGCGGTTGACGAAGTACTTGAGCGTTCGGAGGTTGACCTCGCCGCTGATCCACTCACGCGCATGCTGGAGGGAGGCGTAGAGGACTGCGGGGCGCGAGCCATCGCGCCGTCCCTGGGCGCCCGCTGTCAGTTTGAGCCCGAGGATCTCCCGTCCCTGGTGGGTACGGCCGAGGACGACGAGCTTGGCGATCTGCGGGTTGCGCGACGCGATGTCGTACAGCTGATCACGCATACCGCCGGGCTCGTCGTAGGACCGCCAGACCGTGAAGCCGGAGAGGGCCTGGAGGCGCGCCTGCTCGGCGACCGTCTCGCCCTTTGCGTTGCGCAGGAGTCGGACCGAGATGCCCTGCTTTCGGAGCTTCGCCGCCTGGCGTGGCGTGAGCACGGCATCGGCCGTCATGCCGTCGGCTGTATGCCGGATGTCGACGAGCTCGAGTCCTTGCGTCGCTTCGCCGACGTCCGCGGCCGAGCCGCTGACGACATACATGTCGAGCTTCTCGCGCTTCGGCGAGGCCGCCAAGGTGGTCGTCGGCAGCGCGCCGACGACCGCGATGAGCGCAACGAGCACGCACAGGGACCGAGCCTTGCGTCGCATGCCGACCTCCCTCGTCATGGGTGACGGCCTGGTCGGCCGGCACGGCCTATTGGCTCTCTGACGCTCCCCCGGCTGGGCGCTGCGCCCTCCGCGCACCGCTCATGGTGACGCTACGTCCGGCGTCGGTCGAACGTCAACCCAGCGAGGGACTCTCCGCCAGATCGGCGCGATATGCGTTGCCAGTGCGCACCGGTCGAGCAAGGTCGCCGGTCATCGCGACGGTGCGGCAGTGGTCGATACGACCGACCAGCCGCCGTCGATCGCCAGCGACTGCCCGGTAACCGCGCGCGACTCGTCGGACAGGAAGTAGATCGCGGCCTTGGCCACATCGTCCGGGTCGAGCATCGCGCCGGCCAGGGGCTGCTTGCGCGCCGCGTACTCGAGGATGTGGGCATCGTTTGCGGCCCGCGTGGCCATCGGCGTCCTCGTGAGCGACGGGACCACGAGGTTGACCCGGATCCTGTCCGCGATGTACGTCGCGGCCATCGTGGTCATCAGCGCGGTCAGCGCGCCCTTGGCCGCAGCGTAGGCGTGGGTGCCGAACAGCTCGGGCACCGGGGCGCTCGTCGTGACGCTGCCCAGGATGAGCACCGACCCACGCATCCCGGATACATCGGGCGGTTGCTCGCGCATCGCACGGACGACCCGACCGCATACCAGGACCTGCGTCCGGAGGTTGAGCGCGGCCGTGGCCTCCCATGCTTCGGCGGTCACGGTGTGCAGCGGCCCATCGCCGTACCGCCGACCGCTCCCGCCGACCGCCGAGAACAGGCCGTCGATGCGACCGAAGCGATCGACGGCCGCGGTCACCGCCGCGTCGACCACGGCTTCGTCGGTGAGGTCCGCCGCGGCCCACGCGGCCCCCTCGAGTCGATCCGCCAGTGTCCGGGCGTGCTCCGCGGTCTTCGAGACGACGAACACCGACGCCCCCTCCGCGGCCGCACGCACGGCGGTCGCCGCAGCGATCCCGGTCGACCCGGTGATCAGCACGACGCGTCCCGCCAGTCGTGTCACGTGGACCCCGTCGCGGCCGCCACGATCGATTGCCGCTCCGCGGCGTCGGCCCGCACCAGTGCGCTCCCAACGCCGACCGCCACACAGCCAGCCCCGAGGAACGCGGCTGCCGAGGCGGCGTCGATGCCGCCGGTTGCGATGAGCTCGATGTCCGGGAGCGGACCGCGCAGCTCGCGCACGTGCGTCGGGCTCAGGCTCGACGCCGGGAAGAGCTTCACGAACGTCGCGCCGCGGTCCCACGCCTGGGCTATCTCCGTCGGCGAGTAGGCGCCCGGGATGACCGGCAGCCCGCGTTCCAGCGCGCCATCCATGACGGCTGGGTCCAGCGTCGGGCCGACGATGAAGGCGCTCCCGGCGTCTGCGGCCCCCTCGAGCGCCTCCAGCGTCCGCACGGTCCCGGCCCCGACGATCGCATCACCCCGCCCGATCTCGGCCAGCCGGCCGCGGACGGCCACGAGGTCGTCGGCCGCGCTCGGCGCGTCGAACGTGATCTCGAATACGCGGACGCCGTCATCCGCCAGCGACGCGACCAACTCGAGCAGGCGGGACTGCGGCTCGATGCGACGGAGGATCGCGATCAGCCGCCTGGACCGGATCAGGTCGGCGACAGGGGAGTGACGAAGCGCGGCGACGACGTCGGGCACGGGCGCATCGTACGGATTCGCGTTATGCCTCGTCCTCGTAGTCCCAGGCACGGATGGTCCCGGGCTCCAGCCGGATCACCGCGCCAGGCGCGTAGGTCGATACCATCCGCTCCGCCGCCTCCGGCCCCGAGTAGCGCAGCCCGGTCCGGCGGAGTGCGCCGTAGAAATCGTCCGGCTCGGTGGACACGGTCGCCTCGCCACGGAGCTCGAAGCCCTTGTACGGCCAGTCGCTCGTCGCGATCACCACCGTCACGCGGGGGTCTCGCTGCACATGGCCGACCTTGCCGCCGGTCGGCGTCGGCACCCAGATGTTGATGCCGCCCTCGAACCATTCGAACCAGACCGGCGAGAGCATGATCGAGTCGTCGGCGCGGCGGGTCGCCAGCACGGCGATCAGTGGTCGCTCGAGCAAGTCGCCCAGATCGTCGATGCCGAGCCCCGTGCGCATGTGTTGACCTCCTTCGTGTCGGTGCCAACATCCTCGCCGACAGGCGCCGATCCTGCGAGGTCCGGTCCCGCGTGATCGTCGCGGGCCGGAACGGCAAGAGCCGCGCGGAGTACTGGCCCATCCGGACGCGTTGACGACCCTCCATCGGGCGGTCTATGCTCCGCTCATCCCGACCGGTACCGCGCTGCGGCAGCGATTCCGCGCGCACACCCGCTCGGCCCCCCGGCGAACCGGACCCAGGCCCTTTCGGCCCGCTGAGTCCGTCCCGCACGCACCCAGGTGACCCCGAACAGATGCCCAGCCCAGGCCCCGACCAGCGTTCCCGCAATCGCCGTCCGCGGCGACGCGGCCAATCATCCTTCCGCGCCCCCGTCTCGGAATTCGAGGAGCAGCAGGAGCTCGAGGCGGCGCGCGAGCGCAACGACCTCGATATCAGCGACCTGCGCGAGATGAGCGTCACCGAGCTCCGCCAGGTCGGCCGCGATCTCGAGCTCGATTCCGCCGTCGACCGCAAGGACGACCTCGTCGACCAGATCCTGCAGCGCCAGACCGAGCGCGCCGGTCACGCCTATGCGACCGGCATCCTCGACATCGTCGACGAAGGGTTCGGGTTCATGCGCCGCCACGGCCTGCTGCCCAGCCCAGAGGACGTGTACGTCAGTTCCAGCCAGGTGCGTCGCTTCGGCCTGCGCATCGGCGACCGGATCTCGGGCGCCGTTCGCGCACCCCGGGAAGCCGAGAAGTACTGGGGCATGCTGCGGGTCGACGCGGTCAACGGCGTCGACACCGACACGGCCCGGCGGCGACCGATCTTCAACGACCTCACGCCGGTCCACCCCGACCAGCTCATCAACCTCGAGACCGACCCGAAGAACCTCAGCCAGCGGCTGATCAACCTCGTCAACCCGCTCGGTAAGGGCCAGCGCGCCCTCATCGTGAGCCCGCCGAAGGCCGGCAAGACGATGCTGCTCAAGCAGATCGCCAACGGCGTAAGTGCCAACTATCCGGAGATGCTCCTCATGGTCGCGCTCATCGGCGAGCGCCCCGAGGAGGTCACCGACATGCGCCGCAGCGTCAAGGGCGAGGTCATCAGCTCGACGTTCGATGAGCCGACCGAGAACCACACGCATGTCGCTGAGATGGCGCTCGAGATCGCCAAGCGCCAAGTCGAGACCGGGCGCGACGTGGTGATCCTGCTCGACTCGATCACGCGGCTGGCGCGGGCATACAACCTGGCCCTGCCGCCGTCCGGCCGGACCCTGTCCGGCGGCCTCGACCCGATCGCGCTCTATCCGCCGAAGCGCTTCTTCGGGGCGGCGCGCAACATCGAGGAGGGTGGCTCGCTCACGATCATCGGCACCTGCCTCGTCGATACCGGCTCGCGCATGGACGACGTCATCTACGAGGAGTTCAAGGGTACCGGCAACTCCGAGCTCATCCTCGATCGCAAGCTGGCCGAGAAGCGCATCTACCCGTCGATCGACGTGCAGCGCTCCGGGACCCGTCGCGAAGAGCTGCTGCTCGAGGAAGGCACGCTCAAGATGGTCTGGACGATGCGCCGGATGTTGTCTGCCGTCGGCACGAACGAGGGCATCGAGATCCTGCTCAACCGCCTGTCGAAGACCCAATCGAACGCTGAATTCCTCGCATCGCTGACCAAGAATCTCGACGCTTGACGCCGGCGGGTGATGCGTTGACGCCACGGAAACCCGCCGTTGACCGGTGGAACAGGTTTGCCACGCCTGTTCCGTGCGTGGTACGTTTCGCCGCGATGTCGTAAGTCCGGCGTTATGTCGGACGCGGCCGCGAAGCGAGACCCCCAGCTCGAAACCGCGACCCCGGACGGGCCGAAGCACCCCCACCTGCGCCCCCAAAGATTCGCGCCCAGGGCTCGTCCTCACGTCAGGAGACCGTATTGCTGAATGCGTCGGTCGGCGTCCAACGCGTCCTTGGTCGCGTGCGCCGATCCTCGATCGACACGATGACCGCGATCCCAACCCCCACCCGACCCCGGGTGGCGGCTCGCGCGTCGCGTTCGCGATACGGATACGGGGCCTCGCCCCACGTGTATCCCGCACCCCGTCGACGGCGACGGACCTTCCGCCTGCCGTCCTTTACGTTCGATCTGCGGTCGCTGTCACTGCATCGACCGTCGATGCGAGCCGTGTCGCGCGCGTTCGATCTGCGGTCGCTGGCGATCCATCGACCGTCATTGCGGGGCGTGTCGCGGGCGTTCCCCCGTGCGGTGCGCCACACGTTCGTCGCGCTCGGCCACGAGCGTATCGTCGCGATCGCGACGGCCGGCATCGTGCTGTCCGCATCGTTCCTCAGCGTCGCCCCGGGCGGGCCCTCGGGCGACACCGGCGGGCCATCGGGCGACGGCAGTGCGCCGCGTCTGGCGATCGCCGGATCGGCCGACGGTGATGACGTCGGGTCGGTCGAAGAGGACTACGTGACCACTGACCTCGGCCCGAACGAGGGCGGGGCCGAGGGGACGCTCGGGCATCCCGATCTCCAGCCGGCCCCGATCGGCCCGTTCATCACCTCCGATATCGATGTCGTGAACCGTGCCGGCATGGCTGTCGCGACGTCCGCCAAGGAAGCCGCGATCAAAGGTCCATTCCTGGACGACGGCACGCTGCTCAAGCCGTTCGCGGTCGACACGACGGTCCCGGATGGCCGCGATCTGCTGAAGACCTATCGCGTCAAGCCCGGCGACACGCTGGCGACCATCGCGGACCGCTTCGACGTGACGACGATGACCCTGTGGTGGGCCAACGACCTCAAGGCCAAGGATCGCCTGGTCGTCGGGCAGTGGCTGCGCATCCCGCCGGTCAGCGGCCTGGTCGTGGAGGTCACGCCGGCCGACACGCTCCCGCTGCTCGCCTCGAAGTACAAGGTTCCGGAGGAGGAGATCCTGAGCACGAACGGGCTCGAGGATCGCAACCTCGTCGTCGGCCAGGTCCTGATGCTTCCGGGTGCACTCGGCAAGGGCATCGTCACGCCAAAGTCGCCCAAGAAGTCGGTGTCGTCGCCGACCAAGCCCCGCTCGAACGGGCCACGAACATCTGTCCGCCCACCGCGCACGTACGGCGGCGGCAACATGGGTTGGCCGACGTCCAGCCGGCACATCAGCCAGTACTACCACTACGGCCACTACGGCATCGATATCGATGGTTCGACCGGCGACCCGATCTTCGCTGCGGCTTCCGGGACCGTCACCTTCGCCGGCTGGAAGAACAACGGCGGCGGCTACCAGGTCTGGATCGCCCACGGCTCCGGGCTGTACACGACGTACAACCACATGTCGAGCGTGTCGGTCGGTCGCGGTCAGCACGTCGGCCGCGGGCAGCGCGTCGGGCGGATGGGATCGACCGGGTTCGCGACGGGCTCGCACCTCCACTTCGAGGTGTGGAAGGGCTCGATCTGGAGCGGCGGCCGCCGGGTCAACCCGCTCGCGTACCTGTAGCGGTCGCCCGCCGGGCAGCCTCGAACCAGCGGCCCCGGGGCCAGCGGGACCCCGTGCGAGAATGGCCCGGATGTTCCTCGACCGCGTGAAGATCTGGGTCCGCGCCGGCGATGGTGGCGACGGGGCCGCGACCTTCCGCAAGGAAGCGCACGTGCCGCGCGGGGGTCCCGATGGTGGTGATGGCGGCCGAGGCGGGTCGGTCCATCTCCGCGTCGACCCGGGCCAGACGACGCTCCGCGACTTCCAGTACCGCCACCACTTCAAGGCCACGCCGGGCGGGCGCGGGACAAGGGCACGGCGGCACGGCAAGGCCGGTGAGGACCTGATCCTCGACGTACCGCCGGGGACCGCAGTGCTGGAGGACGAGAGCGGCGCGCTCCTTGCCGACCTCGTTGCCACCGGTCAGCAGGCGATGGTCGCGCGTGGTGGCCGCGGCGGGCTCGGCAACACCCACTTCAAGACCGCCACGCACCAAGCGCCGAAGCACGCCCAGAAGGGGGAGCCGGGCGAGGAGCACTGGCTGCGGCTCGAGCTCCGCCTCATCGCCGATATCGGGCTGGTCGGGCTGCCGAACGCTGGCAAATCGACGCTGCTCGGCGCCCTGACCGCTGCGCAACCGAAGATCGCCGACTACCCGTTCACGACCATCGAGCCGAACCTCGGCGTGATGGATCTCGGCGATGAGGACGAGCGACGACCCACGATCGCCGACGTCCCCGGACTGATCGAGGGCGCCTCATCCGGTGCCGGCCTCGGCCACGCGTTCCTGCGCCACGTCGAGCGGACACGCGTGCTGGTCCACGTCGTGGACGGATCGTCACGCGACCCGGCGTGGGACTACGACGTCATCCGCGAGGAGCTGCGGGCGCACGACCCGGCCCTGCTCGAGAAGCCGATGCTCGTGGCGTTCAACAAGATGGACCTGCCGGCCGCCGGGGAGGCGTGGCCGGCGTTCGCCCGTGGGCGGAAGGCGGAGGGGCAGGAGTCGATCGCGCTCGCCGCGGCGACGGGCGAGGGGCTGGATGCGTTCCGTGCCCGCGTCGCCGAGCTGCTCCCGTCCGCCGAGGAGCTCGAGGCGCCGCCCGAGCCGGCCGGCGTCGTGGTCCATCGGATCGAGTCGATGACCGACAGCTTCGTCATCGAACGCGATGCCGACGGCGCCTACCGGGTCCGCGGCAAGCGCATCGAGCGGATCGCCGCCCAGACCAACTTCGACGTCGAGGAATCGGCGGAGCGGTTCCAGCGCGACCTGGCCCGCATGGGCGTCGATGCGGAGCTGCGCCGAGCTGGGGTCACCGCCGGGGACCTCGTGCGCATCGGCGGCGCCGAGCTCGAATGGGAGCGCCAGCCCTGGGAGGACGCGTGACGGACCGCCTGCGGGGCGCGACCGGGGTGTTCGGCGGTACGTTCGATCCGATCCATGTCGCGCACCTGGCGGTGGCCGAGGCGGCTCGGGACACCTATGACCTGCGACGCGTGCTGTTCGTGCCGGCCGCCGAGCCACCGCACAAACCAGGCCGCGCGATCACGCACGTCGCGCACCGGCTGGCGATGGTCGAGGCGGCCATCGCGGGCAATGCCGGCTTCAAGATCAGCCGCATCGAGATCGATCGGCCGGGCCCGTCCTACACCGTCGAGACGCTGGTGGAGCTGCGCCAGGCCGATCCCGGCGGCCGTCTCGCGTTGATCCTGTCGGCCGAGTCGTTCGCCGAGCTCCCGACCTGGCATCGCGCCGAGGGGATCCTCGAGCTGGCCGATCTGATCGTCGCGCCACGCGAGGGCTATCGAACGGTCGATGCCGAGACGGTCGGGCGCGAGGTCGCGCTCGGCGACACGCGCGTCGTCCATCTCGACGGCCCGCGCATCCGCCTGTCGGCCTCGGAGATCCGCGAGCGAGCCGCCGTCGGGCGGTCGATCCGCTACCTCGTCCCGGATGCGGTCGCGGCGTATATCGGCGACCATTCCCTGTACCAGGACCAACGGAGGACCGATCGATCGTGACCGACCCCGCGCTCCCGAACGCCGGCGCGCCCAGCGCCGACGGGCTGCCGCGACGCGCCAAGACGCTCCGCGCCAAGCCGCTCCGCGCATCCGCCACCAGCGACGAACGCGCCGCCCTCGACCTTGCTCGCCAGGTCGTCGAGCTCGCAGAGGACAAGAAGGCGGCCGACATGGTCGTCCTCGAGCTCGCCCCGCTGACGACGCTCGCCGACTACTTCGTGATCTGCTCGGGCGGCTCGGAACGCCAACTCGACGCCATCGCCGACGGGATCGTGGAGGGCCTGCGTCCACAGAAGGTGCGGCCGATCGGGCGCGAGGGCACGGCGGCTTCGCACTGGGTGCTGCTCGATTTCGGGTCGGTCATCGTGCACATCTTCACGCCGCCAGAGCGCGACTATTACGGCCTCGAGAAGCACTGGTCGGAGGCCAGGACGATCCTCCGCGTCCAGTAAAGAGCTCGTCTGCGCGCAGCCTCCCGTACCAATGGATGGGGTACCGTCGGGTCATGATGGTCGCGTGAGCGTGCGTGCAGCATCGCTGCATGTCCACCTCGCGCGATCGCTGCCCAGCCTGCGGTCACCGGCTCATCACGACCCGGTTCGACACGACGTTCCGGTTGCCCGACCGGAGTGAGCGGCTGTGCTTCGGCATCCCCGGTGGGCTCTGCGAGGACTGCTCGCAGCTCTACATCGATCCTGATCTGATCGAGTTGCTCGACCTCGCCGAAGGCCGTTGCGTCTTTGCGATCGAGAGCGATCTCGTCGTCCAGGAGCAGGCCTGGTCGTCCGCCGACTGATGGTCTGAGCGCGCACAGGTCCCGGGGTCAGCCGGGACCGCCGCGCGGCCCGCGTCCTCCACTGTGTTCCTGGACCCAGAGTACGAACGCGAGTCGCCTCTGGGCGACGTCCGTCTCGAAGCCTGGCGCGCCTTTGACCATCGCGTCGAGCTGCACGAGACCATGGAGCGCTGTCGTCAGCTCGTCGGTCGTCCACTTGCGAGCCTGCGCCGCGAGCGTCTTCGCCCGGTATTCGCTGGTGATGCCCATCGCGCGGGCCGCATCAGGCAGCTTGGCACCCGCCGCCAGCCGATCACCGAGCTCCAGGAGTTCGACTACCCGCCGGTGGAGGACTGCGAGCAAGACCGGTTCGGGCGTCGCGTCCAGCAACCGCTCGAGCGCGGTCACGGCGACCTCGACCCGTCGCTCCCCGACCGCGTCGCTCAGCGCCCAGACCGACGCCGGCGTCGTCTCGGCGACGAGCGCCCGCACGTCCTCAGCCGTGACCGGGCCCTCATCGACCGCGTGGCGCAGCCCCAGCTTGTCCAGCTCGCCAGACGCGATGCGGCTGAGGAACCGCCGTTCGACGTCACCCTCGGTCACGCGCGCGCCCAGCCGGTCGGCCAGCTCTCGCGCGGCACCTGTGGCCAGTACGAGCCCGCGGTCCCGAGCCTCCTCCGTGATCCATGCGGCGAGCGCGGTCGGACGTGGCGCCATCGCGTCGCGGATCGCGCCGCCGGCCGCCTTCACGGCATCGGCCAGGCGTCGCGGGCCCGGCCCCTTGGCATTCGACTTGGACGCCTCGACGAAGACCAGCGCATGGCCGGGTGCCATCAGCCCGATCGTCTCGACCACCCGGTCCCGTGTGTCGTTGCGTCGAACGAGGGCGCCCGGGTTGGCGACGACGGCCATCGTCCCGCCGCCGAACATCGCCGGTGTCGCGAGACGCTCGTACAGCTGCGCGGCATCGCCAGCGGCGGTCATCGGGTCGGCGCGCAGGTCCCAGCGCTCGAGCGGCGAGCCGAGCTCCTGCTCGAACGCGCCGGCGAACCGCTTTACCAGCCGCTGGGCGAGCAGCTCGTCGTCGCCCCAGATGTACAGGAGCGGCGAGATCACCCCGCCGTCGGCTCAGGGCGGTCGGCTGCGGCCGAACCGAATGGTCGATCGACGATCGTTCGCGACCAACCGAGCTGGGAGCGCAGGGCAGCGGTCGTCGATCGGCCCGGGGTCCTCATCGGCCCGATGGTAACCGAGGGTCGGGCCAGGACTCGGCGCCGGCGCCGTTTGGTTCACGAAGGGCTGGATCGGGACATCGCAGAGGAACGCCCTCGTCAGCTTGGTCGATGAGACCGTGACTGCCGACGCGGGACGTGGCGACGTCGTGATCGACATCCCATCGGCATCGAACGCGACCGTCACCGAGCCATCGCGGTCCGTCCGATAGACACGGGCGCCAGCCCGTGTCAGACGGTCAAGGGTGGCTCTAGCGGGATGCCCATATGGGTTCCCGACCCCCGCCGATGCGACCGCGACCCGCGGTCGGATCGCAGCCACGAACGCATCCGTCGTGGCGGTTCGGCTGCCGTGGTGGGCGACCTTCAGCAGGTCGATCGGCGGCAGGCGCTTGGCCAACAGGCTCGGGTCGATCTCCTCCTCGACATCGCCGGCAAGCAGGAATCTTCGGTCGCCGACCGTCCCCAGCATCACGATCGATACGTTGTTGATGCCGGTGCCCGAGTCGGGCGGTTCGTCGGGGACCTGGCCGCGGATCGGCCACAGGACGTAGATGTCGATCTCATCGACCGACAGCCGATCGCCCGCGGCGACCGCCGCCCGGACAGGGTGTTGAGGCCGACCCACCCGATCCAGCCACGCCGCATAGCCTGGCCCCGGACCACGCATGCCCGGCTCGAGGACCTGTCCGACGCGGTAGCGGTCGAGGAGCAGCGCAAGGCCGGCGACGTGGTCCTCGTGCGGATGACTGAGCACGACGATGTCGATGCGCCGATCCCACGGTGGGATCCGGCGGTCCAGCGCGACGAGCAGCCGATCCGGATCGGGACCGCCATCGACGAGCAGTCGACCGCCTTCGGACCCCTCGACCAGGATGGCGTCGCCTTGTCCGACATCGAGCACGGTCACGCGGGCGGCGCCTGCGGAGCGCGTGACGACGACCGCCCCAGCCGCTGCCACCGCGACGATGAGCGCGCCGCTGGCGAGGCGCATCGGCATCGACCGCGCCAGGCGCTCGATCCTCGGTCGTGGCTCGCCAGGCACTCGAGCTGCGGGCGGCTGACGACCGGGGGCGATGCGGCGACGTCTCCACGCCAGCAGCCCGGCGCCGACGACGACACTCGCGCCGCCAAGCGCCACGCCGATGGCGGGTTCGAACGCGACGCTCGCGAGCGGGACGGCCGCGGCCAGCTCGACGATCCCGATGATCACTCTGAGCGCGACCCACGCCGGTGTCGCGAGGGCGAGGCCGACGCCTGATGGAGCGCCGATCGCGACCAGCGCGCCACCGAGCAGCGCGAGCAGCCCCGCCGCCATCGCGGGCGCGACGATCGGGACGATGAGGAGGTTGACGACTGGCGCGATCAGCGCGAGCCGGCCGAATGACGCGAGGACGATCGGCAGCGTCGCCGCTTGCGCCGCAAGCGACACACCCAGGCTCTCGGAGAGCCAACGAGGCAGCCGTCCGCCGGTCAGGCGATCGAGCCGGTCGGTGAGCGGTGTCGCCCAGGCGATCAGGCCGGCAGTCGCCAGGGTCGAGAGCTGGAATCCGGCGTCCGCGATCAGCCCTGGGTCGACGAACAGGAGCGTGGCCGCGGCCCAGCCCAGCGCGGCCGCCGCGCGTCCCGCGCGACCCGACTCCCGCGCAAGCAGCACGACGCCGGCCATCGCTCCAGCGCGTAACACCGATGGCGATGCGCCGGCGAATGCGATGTACGCCACGATCGCTACAGCGGTCACCACCGTTCGCCGGCGGCGTCCCACCCGTCCAGCAACGGCGGCGATCGCGGCCGCGACGATGGCGATGTTCCAGCCGGAGATCGCGACGACGTGGCTGACGCCCGCGGTCGTGAACGCGGCGGCAACGTCGCGGTCCACCCGGTCCCGGAGTCCGATCAGGATCCCAGCGGCGAGACCCGCCTCGGGTTCGGGGAGCACCCGGGTCAGGAGCTCGCCGGCATCTCGCCGCACAGCCTCGAGGCGCGAGGCCGGATCCGTCGGGCGCTCCTGGAGCTCCAGCCGGCGGGCATCGAGCGTGCCCCATGCGCCAAGCCGTTCGAGGTAGCGGCCGTACGAGCTATCGGGTCGCTCGCGGACGCGACCTTCCACCACGACACGGTCGCCAGGCTCGACCGCGGGATACCTCGGCAGCGCTCCTGCGAGCCGGAAGCCGGCCGAGCTGGCGTCGAGCGTCCGGAGTGTCGCCACTTGCTGGCCGTGTCGCGGCGAGCCGACGGTCTCGACGACCATCGTCCACGGTCCCGGTCCCTCGGGCGCCCCGCCCAGCTCGACGGATGCCGGTCCGAGGGTGCCTCGTGCCAGGATCGCGAGCCCGCCGATGGCGAGCGCCAGCGCACGGGCTCGTGCGGTGCCGGTGCGCAAGGCGGCGATAGCCAGGGCCACCGCGGCGACGATCAGGCTCGCGGCGGTGACCCTTGTGTCATCGACGCCGAGCGTCATGGCGCCGAGCGCGACACCGATCGCGAGCCAGCAGCTCCGCGGCATTCAGCCGACCGTGACGAGATCGCGCAGCTTCTCGAACGTCTTCTCGCCGAGGACGCCGCGAGTGCGAAGCTCGTCGACCGTCTGGAACGGCGCCTCGTCTCGGGCGGCCATGATCTTCTCGGCGGTCGCCGGCCCGACGCCGGGCAGCTCCTCGAGCTCCGCCTGCGACGCCCGGTTGAGGTCGACGAGGCCGCCCGCCACGGAGCCGCCACCGGAGCTGCCACCACCGCCGCTGGGTGCCGCAGTGACCGGATCGTCGCGCGATGGCACACGGAGGTGCTCACCGTCCTGGAGCGGCGCGGCGAGGTTGAGCTCCTGCTCGGCTCGACCGGTATCCACGCGCGGGCCATAGCCACCAGCAGCCTGGATGAGGTCCGTGACCCGAGCGCCGGGCGGCAGTCGATAGACCCCGGGTGCCCGCACCGCACCGACGATCTCGACCACGAGCTCGGATCCGGTGACAGGGATGTTCGACGCCGATGCGTCGGGAGCACCCGCGGAGAGCGGAGCACCGCCGTCAATCCTGGTAACGCCATTGCCCCCGCCCGCGGCCAGCACGAAGGCGGCGATCGCGCAGACCACGGCCGCGCCGGCGATGACCGCGACCTTCACGACCGTCGTCGTGGCGGCTCGATCCGGCGTCGCGGCCGTTTGCGGCGGCCGACCGTCATCCGGCGGCGTCTCGAGCACGCGCCACGGCGGGGTTGCGGTTGGATCCATCGTCGCTCCGCGGCGGGCGGTCGCGCGAGACGCCGGATGGCCCGACGCCCCGCGATGTCGGGGGCACTTCCGACGCGGCGGGGCGTCTTTGCGGACCTTACCTTCGGCCGCTTCAGCTGCGACTTATCCGGGGATCTGCTCCCAGTCGACCCAGCGCGTGCCATCCCACCAGCGATGCCAGACTCGACCGTCGCGACCGGGTGCGAAGACATCGATGCGGTCGGCGCTCCACGACGACGCGGCCGGCGTCCCGGTCAGCTCGCCGCCCATCGGTTCCCAGTCATGCCAGGAGGTGCCGTCCCAGTAGCGGTTCCAGAGCTGGCCATCGTCGAAGATCGCGAAGACCTGCAGCTCGTCGACCCCCCACGCGGTCGCCGCCGGCGCGGAGGCCAGTTCCCCGCCGAGCGTGGTCTTGTCCGACCAGCGGTCCCCATCGAACGAGCGGTGCACGAGGGACCGATCAGGCGCGACTGTGAAGACGTCGATGCGGTCGGGGCCCCACGAGACGGCCGCAGTACTTCCTGGAAGGGTCACGTCCTGAAGGGTAGTCGCTGCCTTCGGTCGCCGCGTGACCCGACGGACGGTCGAACGGGACCTTGCTTGTCCCCTCGGGCGGGACAACGGACGGCTGGATGGGCCAGAACGGGCCCTCGTTCGTCGGTTGTCCCCTCGGGCGGGACAACGGACGGCTGGACGGGCCAGAACCGGCCCTCGTTCGTCGGTTGTCCCCTCGGGCGGGACAACGGGCGGCTGGACGGGCCAGAACCGGCCCTCGTTCGTCGGTTGTCCCTTCGGGCGGCACAAGCCGCGAGCGCCACGAATCGAAGAGCGCCTGCCGGGAGGGGCAGGCGCTCGACGGGTGGCGATGCGCGCTGCGGCGGGCGGGACCTTAGTCGGAGGCGAGGCCGAGGTCGTCGGCGACGCCGCCGTCGAGTCGACGGGTGACCGCCGCGGCACCGAGGCTCACGGCAGCGGTCGCTCGAGCGAGCCCTCGGCGAAGGCCGGATCCGAGATCCGGGCCGGGCAGCCAGTCGTACGACTCACCGTCCTGATCCCGGGCCTCGCGGACCAGCCGCGCCAGGCGCATCTCCTCGGCCTCGCGCGAGCGCTCGTTGGCGAGGTCGAGGGCGAGCAAGGCGTAGTAGGTGTTCACAGGATCCTCCTGGGGATGAAAGGCGTGTTAGCGGACGTGGGTGTCGGGCAGTTGTTCCCGCGAGTCCGCACCGAAGCGGACGGAGCCCAGGTCCAGGGCGATGAAGCCAGTGACCAGGACCAGGAACAGGACGATGATTTCCATGGCCGGTCCTCCTTTTGGACGTAACCCTTTCTTAGTCGTTTATCGGTTACTTCGGTAACTGTAGCCTCTTGCGCGTAACCTGTCAACTGGTCTAAAGTGGTTATCAGCATGAAAACCAAGATCAACGCGCCGGTCGCCGGCGGACACCACGCGCACGATGTCGACCTCGAGGACACGTTCGACTTCCTGAACACCGATGACCTCGAGAATGGTTTCCCCGTGGAGGGCTTGCCGACGCTTGGCGACGCCCTGTCGTGGTTCGTCGAGCGCGGCGTGATCCACGGTGAGGGCGCCGACCGGATCGGCCACGCGGCGGAGGATGATCCCGTGGCCGCGACGCGCGATCTCGCCCGGATCCATGCGGTCCGCGGCGCGCTGCGCGAAGTGGCCGACGCCATCGTCGATCACCGCCCACCACGAGCGGGCGCCCTGGACACGATCAATCGTGCCCTCCACGCCCGTCAGGTCGTCGAGCTCGTGCCCTCATCGGACGGCTGTGTGGCGGTCGACCACCGGCACGTCGGCGACCCGATCGACGACGCCCTGGCGCGCCTGTGCGACCCGCTGGTCTCGGAGCTGACCGGTGGCGATCCGGAGCGCATCAGGATCTGCGACAACGACCGCTGCCGCTGGGTGTTCTACGACACCTCGCGCACCGGCCGCCGCCGCTGGTGCGACATGGCGACGTGTGGCAACCGCGCCAAGGCTGCCCGCCATCGTGCCAAGAGCAAGGGCACGGCCGAGCCGGCCGCCCCGGCGGTCAGCGCTTGAGCGTCAGCACCGCGTAACGGCACAGCGGCCACAGCTCCGGCCAGCGCTTCAGCATCATCCGGTCGAGCTCGCGCAGCGGCGGGATCTTCTTCCCGAAGCCCAGGCCGCGCTCCAACATGCTGAACAGCTGCACGCCGCGTAGCTCTGCCGACTCGAAGGGCGCCATCCAGGCGTCGATGTCCTGACGGCGGAGCGGGATGTCGGCGCCGCGGTCGTGCTTGTGCGGGTACGGCACGTGGTCGCGCACGAACTGGACGACCGGGTTGGTGCCGAGCGGCTCGGAGAACGCGGCCCGGCCGCCGGGCTTGAGGATGCGCGCCAGCTCCCGCGCCCCGGCTTCGGGCTCGAGGTGATGGAGCACGGCCTTCCCGAACGCGATGTCGAAGCTGGCGTCGTCGAACGGGAGGTACTCGCCGGGCGCGATCGTGAAGGTGATCCGGTCCTCGACGCCGACCATCCGCGCCCGCTTGCGGGCGACCTCGACGCTGGCCTCCGACAGGTCGAACGCGGTCACCTGGGCCCCGCTCCGGGCCAGGAGGACCGTCAGCTTGCCGAGCCCGCAGCCGTACTCGATGACCTGCATGCCATGGAGGTCGCCGAGGAAGTCGGCGATGCCGACGAGCAGGGGGTCGCGCCGCGCCATCGAGGCGAAGTCCTCGCCGTCCCTCGGCGGGACGATCGGCTCGGTCGTGTCGCCGGCGTGGGCATCCCATTTCGCGCGCTCGATGGCATAGCGTTCCTCGGTCGCCGTCATCGGTCCTCCTCCAGCGTCGCCTCCCCCTGACGACGGTCCTTCGCTCCAGCGACCACCATCGTGGGGCACTCGCGGCGCGTCAATGACGTGGGCCTATCAACCTACCCCGAACGGTGCCGGCTGTCACCGAATTCGCTGCGGATACGTGCGGTTGCCGGTGGTCTGGTGGGGTCCCTCAGCCCTTGATCGCACCACTCAGCCCTGCGCCCGACAGGAACAGGCGCTGGAACAGCAGGAACATCGCGATCGGGATGAGGCTCGAGATCGTCAGCGCGGCGATGAACACCCCGAGGTCGGTCGTCGGCGCCAGGATCGGCAGCCGGACCGACAGCGGCTGCAGTCCCGGGTCGCGCAGGACCAGCAGCGGCCACAGGTAGTCCTTCCACGTCGCGATGACCGCGAACACCGAGACGACGCCGATGATGGGTCGAGACATCGGCAGGACGATCGACCAGAACAGCCGGAACGGCCCCGCCCCATCGACCCTGGCAGCCTCGAAGATCTCGCGCGGCAGGTTATCGAAGAACCGCTTGATCAGGATGACGTTGAGCGCGCTGGCGCCGGCCGGCAGCCACACCGCCCAGAAGGAGTCGATCATCCGCCAGTGGATGATCGGGACGTCGACGACGGTCAGATAGAGCGGCACGAGCAGGACGATCGGCGGCACGAACAGCGTCGCGATCACCAGCCCGGTCAACACACCGCTGAAGCGCGGGCGCAGGACGGACAGGGCGTAGCCGGCCGTCGTCGCCACGACGATCTGGACGAGCCACGAGCCGGCGGCGATCGCCACGGTGTTGAGCAGATAGCGGTCGATGTGGACCTTGTTCCACGCGGTGGCGAACTGGCTCACGTCGAACCCGTTCGGCCAGAGCGCCATCGGTTGGCGCAGGGTATCGAGCGTCGGGCGTGATCGACGACTTGAGCATCCACAGGATCGGCCCGAGGCCGACGACGAGCAGGAACACGAGCGTGACGACATGGACGAGGCGCATCAGCCAGCGGACCCGCGGTTCGCGCCAGTCGGCGTTGGACAGGATGCCGCGCTCCGCCGTCGCCGGACGCGCGCCGGAGCGCCGCCGCCGCGGGCCCCTCACGAGTCCACGCTCCACCGCCGCGTCAGCCAGTAGTAGCCGGCCGTGAAGACCGCCAGGAACGCGGCGAGCATCAGGCTCAGTGCCGCCGCCATGCCGTAGTCGCCGCCGAGGCTGTTCTGGAAGGCGTACTTGTAGATGAGCAACAGCACGGTCATCGTCGAGTTCGCCGGTCCGCCACCCGTGAACAGCAGTGGCTCGGTGAACAGTTGCGCCGTCGCGATGAGCTGCAGGATCAAGGTCACGAACAGCACGTTGCGGATCTGCGGCAGCGTGATGAACCGGATCTTCTGCCAGATCGACGCGCCATCGACCTCGGCCGCGTCGTAGAGCTCCGGCCGGACCCCGACCAATGCCGCCAGGTAGATGATCACGGTCGCGCCGGCCGCCGCCCACGTCGCCTCGATCACGATCGACGGCATGGCCGTGCCGGCGCTCTGCAGCCACGGCAACGGGCCGAGCCCGAACCAGCCGAGGACGTGTTGAACACGCCATCTGGCCGCGCGTCGTAGAAGAAGCGCCACAGCAGCACCGACACGACCGGCGGCACGACGACCGGCAGGTAGGCGAGGGCGCTGTACAGCCCGCGGTAGCGCCGGACCTCGCTCATGACGACCGCCAGGACGATCGGGACCGGGAAGCCGAAGACCAGGGCCAGGACCGCGAACCAGGCGGTGTTGCGGACCGCGATCCCGAACAGCGGGTCGGCCAGCACGCGCTGGAAGTTCTCGAGGCCGACGAACGTCGGTTCGGACACGAGGTTGGTGTCCTGCACGCTCATGACGAACGCGCGGACGATCGGGAACCACGCGAACAGCCCGAAGATCACCAGGAACGGCAGCAGGAAGGCCAGCGTGCTCAGGCCGTCGCGCGACGGGCGGAGCCGGGCGGCTCGGTGGCGCACCGCGGTAGTCCGCGCGGGCGCAACGTCAGTGATCGAACCCATGGCTCCCGGAGATCGGCCTCCTCGCGGCGCGGGATGTCAAGGATAGAGAAGGGCCCCGGCGGTGCCGGGGCCCATGACGCGTTTCGGGCTCAGCCTGCGTCGAGGACGGCCTGGATCTGCGTGTTGGCCGCATCGAGCAGGGCGTCGATATCGGCGTTCTGGTCGGTCAGCACGGCCTGGACGACGGGGTCGAGGGCCGCATACAGCTCCTGGGTGTGGGCGACCGGCTCGGTGACGAGCGGCTGGTCGAAGATCTTGGACGTGAATGGCGTCATCTGCGCCACCGGCACGTTGATGTAGCTCTCGATCCACTTCTGGGACTCGTCGTACGTGGCCTTGTCGAAGATCGGCAGAGACGGCACGCCGACGGGCTGGTTATTGGCGGTGAGGGCCTTGGCGTCGGCCACGGCGCCTTCCTCGGTCAGCAGCTTCTGGATGTAGTAGAAGTCGATCCACGCGACGGCCGCGTCGCGCTCCGCCTCCGTGGTCACGACGTTGACGGCGGCGAGGGTGCCGCCGCCCAGGACGCCCGCGTTCGGGTCGTTCTCGAGCGGGATGGTCGCCACGCCGTAGTCGTCGGGCTTGAGGCTCGCGTTCTGGACCATCCAGGTGTACAGGTCGGAGCCGCCGGTGAACATACCGACCTGGCCGGCCGCGAACGCCTGGTTGATGGTGCCCCAGGCGTAGTCGAAGGTGGCAGCCCATCGAGTTGTCCTCCCAGCGCATCGCCTTGAGGCGCTCGAGGACGGCCTTCGTCTTGTCGTTGTTGACGGTCGCGGTGACCTTGCCGTCCGCGCCGACCTCTTCCATGCGGCCACCCATGGCGTAGGTCGCCGTGGTGAGCTGCCAGCCGCCGGTGTTCTCGGTGGCCATCGAGGCGTAGCCGGCGACGCCGGTCTTCTCGGCGATGGTCTTGGCGGCCGCGCGGACTTCATCCCACGTCGCCGGCGGCTCGTCCGGATCGAGCCCCGCCTGGGTGAACAGGGTCCGGTTGTAGGTCAGTGACATGCCGTAGGCCGCGGTCGGGACGGCGAAGATCTTGCCGTCGGCATCCTGGCCGTTGACGAGGACGTTGGGATTGAACTTGTCGGCGTAGCCGTAACTACGGACGCGCTCGTCGATGTCCACGATCTGATGCTGGGCGATGAGGCCCTTGCCGTCGGTGAACGGGATCGTGAACACGTCCGGCAGCGTGCCGGCGGCGAGGGCGGCCGTGAACGTCGGGGCCGTCCAGTTGTATTCCTCGGGCTCGACGGTGATCCACGGGTACTTGTCCTGGAACTGGCCGATCTGCTCGTACAGCGCGTCGACCGCCTCCTGGGTGACGCCGGGGCGCAGGGCGCCGACGACGATCGTGACCGGCTCGCGTTCGGCCACGCTGGGCGCCGCTGAGGCACCCGTGCTGGGCGCCGCCGACGGGGCGGTGCTCGGGGTCGCGCCGCCACAGGCGGCAAGCACGGTGGCGGTGCTGACGAACGCCGCCAGGACCGACGCCGAGCGTCGGGTAGTGGACCGCATCGCGTTCTCCTCTCTCGACATCCCTTCTCCACGTTGGGTGGCTGGCGTGTCAACGTCCGGCGGGCGACCCGTGGTCCGGGTGGTCGCCTCCGAACCCGTCAGCGATCGTCCGCGGGCACCCTCCTCGCTGGGTCCGTCGGCTCGGTACGGTCGGGGCGCAGCCAGACCGTCGCGTCGGGCGGAAGGTGTCCCTCCGAGACATCCGCGCTTGCCAGCAGGACCGCCTCATGCAGCGGCAGCGGCATCGCGGTGCTGGACAGGTTGGTGATGCTGATGAAGTCCCGACCGCGCGCGAACGCGAGGACGGCCGGGTCCGGACGGCAGCCATTCGAGGGGCCCGTCCCCGAGTCCGGGTTCGAGGCGCCGGATGCGCAGCGCGGTCCGGTACAGGTTGAGCATGGAGCCGGGGTCGGCCTCCTGCCGCGCGACCGTCAGCTCGGCCCAATGGGCAGGCTGGCTGAGCCACGGGTCGGCGGCGGCGCCCGTCGGACTGAACCCGAACGGCGCGCTGTCCCGTCCCACGGCAGCGGCACGCGACAGCCATCGCGGCCCGGGTCGACACCGCCGGAACGAGCATGCATCGGGTCCTGGATCTCGTCGATCGGGACGTCCACCTCGTCGAGCCCGAGCTCGTCGCCCTGGTAGATGTACAGCGAGCCAGGCAGGGCCGCCGTGAGGAGCGCGGCGGCCCTGGCCCGACGGCGCCCGAGATCGGCATCGGTGGGGGAGCCGAACCGCTTGCGGGCGAAGGCGAACGAGGAATCCTCCCGGCCGTAGCGGGTGACCGGGCGTGTGACGTCGTGGTTGGACAGCACCCACGTCGCCGGAGCTCCGACCGGCGCATGGGCGGCGAGGGTCGCGTCGATCGAGGCGCGAAGGCTGGCCGCGTCCCACGGTCGAGCCATGAAGTCGAAGTTGAAGGCGGTGTGCAGCTCGTCCGGTCGGAGATAGCGGGCGAACCGTTCGATGTCCGCCAGCCAGACCTCGCCGACGAGTACCCGCGTGCCCGGGTAGCTGTCGGCGACGGCTCGCCAGCTCGCGGTAGATGTCGTGGAGCTCGTCACGGTCGTGGATCGGATGGCCGCCCGGTGCAGGATCGTCCGGGACCTCCGGCATCGTCGCGTCCTTGACGAGCAGGGCCGCGGAGTCGATGCGGACGCCGGCAGCCCCACGGTCGAACCAGAAGCGCAGGATCGCTTCGTGCTCGGCGCGGACGTCCGGGTGGTCCCAGTTGAGGTCCGGCTGTTCGGCCGTGAACAGGTGCAGGTACCACTCTCCCGGCGCGCCATCGTGGCCCGTCGTCCGCGTCCACGGTCCGTCCGCCCTTGAACTCGGACGGCCACGTGGTCGGCGGCTCCGCGCCATCCGGTCCCAGCCCGGGGCGGAACCAGAACCGGTCTCGTTCGGGTGCGCCGGGTCCGGCGGCCAGAGCGCACGCTGGAACCACGGGTGCTGATCGCGACACGTGGTTGGGAACGACGTCGATGATCGTCCGGATGCCGAGTTGCGAGGGCTTCGGCGATGAGCGTCTCGGCCTCCTCGAGGGTGCCGAACGCCGGGTCGATGGCGCGGTAGTCGGCGACGTCGTAGCCGCCGTCCGCCAGGGGCGACACGTACCAGGGCGTGAACCAGATCGCGTCGACGCCGAGCTCGCGCAGGTACGGAAGGCGGCTGCGGACGCCGGCGAGATCGCCGTCCCGTCTCCGTTGCGCGTCGGCGAAGCTGCGGACGTACACCTGGTAGATGACCGCGCTGCGCCACCACGACGGCTCGTCGCGGGGGACGATCGGTCGATCGGCGGGATCGACGGTGCGCTCGCGCGATGACCCAGCGACGAGCGTCGGGAGCGCGGCGTCGCGGCCAGTGCCGGTTCGGTCACGTCGATCCTCCCTGCGGCATCGGACGGAGCGGCAGCCGCCGCGGACGTAGCGGCAACGTAGCGCATCCGACGATGTATTGCAAGAACTCGACGAGAACTTTGTTGATAACTCGACAGCGATCGCGTCAGTGCGGTAGCGTTCGGCGACTGCCTCAGCGAGCGACGGGGACTGGCCCTGTCGAGCCGCGCACGACGAGCTCCGGCTCGAACAGCAGCTCGTCATGCGACACGGGCGTGCCGGCGATCTGGCCATTCAGCAGCTCGATCACCATGCGGCCCATCGGCTCGATCGGTTGCCGGACGGTCGTCAGCGGTGGGTCCGTGCAGTTCATCAGTGCTGAGTCGTCGAAGCCGACGACCGAGACGTCGCCGGGCACGGCTGAGCCCGGCTCGCCGGACCGCGCGGATCGCACCGAGCGCCATCGGGTCGCTGGCGCACACGATCCCGGTGATCCCGCGGGCAAGCAGCCGGACGGCCGCCGCCTGGGCCGCCTCCAGGGAATACAGCGCGTGGGCCACGTCCTCCGCACCGATCGTCAGGCCCGCCGTCGCCGCGACGCGCCTGCGCGCGATCCAGCTTGCGGCGCGACGGGACGTGGTCGCGCGGGCCGACCAGCAAGCCGATCCGTGTGTGGCCGAGCGAGATCAGGTGGCCCATCGCCTGTTCGACAGCGACCGCGTCATCGCACGACACGCGCGGGAAGGGCAGGCCGTCGATCCCGGCGTTGACGAGGACCGTCGGCAAGCCCCCGCTCGGCCAGGCGGCGGTAGTGGCCGTGCGGCGCGTCGGCCTGGGCGTACAGGCCGCCTGCAAAGACGACGCCCGAGACCTGCTGCTGGAGGAGCAGGTCGACGTAGTCAGCCTCCGACACGCCGCCGACGGTCTGGGTGCACAGGACCGGCGTGAAGCCCTGCGGGCGAGCGCCCCGGACACGACCTCGGCGAACGCCGGGAAGATCGGATTCTGGAGCTCCGGTAGGACCAGACCGACGAGACGGGCACGTTCGCCGCGCAGCTTGGTCGGCCGCTCGTAGCCGAGGACGTCGAGCGCCGTGAGGACGGCCTGCCCGGGTCGCCTCGGAGACGCCCGGCTTCTCGTTCAGGACGCGGCTGACAGTGGCTTCACTGACCCCGACCTTGCGCGCGACATCGGCGAGACGGTTCGACATGGCGCAATGGTATGCATGACAACTGCAAGCCATTGCAAGTTCTTGCGGGTCTGGCCGCCTTAGGCGTCGTCGGATGACGATGTTGATCAGCCTGCCGCCGCCGGCGACCACGATCCGGTCGGGCGTGCGGCCGTGCCAGGATGGCGGCGATCTTCGGGTCGGCCAGGACGTCGGCCTTGAGCTGCTCCTCGCTCGCGTCCGCCGGCGACGATCACCTTGGCGCGCAGTTTGCCGTTGACCTGGACCGGGACCTCCCGGACCGACACGACGATCGCGGATGTGTCGACCTCCGGCCATGGCTCGGTGTGGATGGACGTCCACGATCGACCTGCCGCCTCGGCACGGCGCGACCACAGCTCCTCGGTGATGTGCGGCGCGGCCGGCGCCAGCATCAGCAGCAGCAGCCGGATCGCCTCGTCCCACTCGGTGTCGCCGGCGACCTGCGTGCCGCGATAGCGGTACAGCGTGTTCGACAGCTCCATGAGCTTGGCGATCATCGTGTTGAAGCGGAAGCCCTCGTAGTCCTCTGTGACGTCGCGCAAGGTCCGGTGCGCCGCGGCCGCGGATGGTCGCCGCCGCGTCTGCCTGGCTCTCGCCCGCCGGGCAGCTGTCCCGCATGGCCCTCGGGGCGGATCGCCGTGCTCGCGGCCGTTCGGGTCCAGCGCCAACGTCCAGACCCGGTTCAGGAAGCGATGGACGCCGCCGATCCCGGTCGGGCTCCACGGACCGCCCTGGTCCCACGGCCCCATGAACATCAGGAACAGCCGGACCGTGTCGGCGCCGTATCGCTTGACCAGCTCGTCGGGATCCTCGACGTTGCCGCGCGACTTCGACATGCGCTCGCCGTCGGCGCCCAGGATCTGGCCCTGGTTGAACAGTCGCATGAACGGCTCGTCCTCGGCGATCAGGCCGCAGTCGCGCATCGCCTTCGTCCAGAACCGGCTGTACAGCAGGTGCATGACGGCGTGCTCGGCGCCGCCGGTGTACTGCTCGACCGGCGTCCAGATATCGGTCATCGCGCGGTCGACCGGGCCGTCGTCGTTGTCGGGCGACAGGTAGCGATACCAGTACCAGGACGAGTCCACGAAGGTGTCCATCGTGTCGGTCTCGCGTCGTGCCGGCTCGCCGCAGATCGGGGCAGGCCGACGTTCAGGAATGCCTCGTCCTTCGTCAGCGGGTTCGTCCCGCTCCCGTGGTAGTCGACGTCCTCGGGCAGCAGCACCGGCAGGTCCTCGTCCGGGACGGGGACGATGCCGTCGGCGCTCGCAGTAGATGACCGGGATCGGCGTGCCCCAATAGCGCTGGCGGCTGATCAGCCAGTCGCGTAATCGATAGGTGACCTTCGGCTCGGCCTTGCCGTCGCGCGGCCAGCGCGTCGACGATCGCGCGGCCACCCTCGTCGGCGCGCCATCCCGTCGAACCGGCCGCTGTTGACCAGCCGCTCGCCCGCGGTGTGGGCGACGTACGCGTCGGTCATCTCGTCGTCGGCCTCGGTGCCGGGCGCGGCGACGACCCGGCGGATCGGCAGACCGAACTGGCGGGCGAACGCGAAGTCGCGCTCATCGTGGGCGGGCACGGCCATGATCGCGCCGGTGCCGTAGCCGGCCAGGACGTAGTCGGCGATGAAGATCGGGATCCGCTCGCCGTTGACCGGGTTGATCGCGTCGGCGCCGATGGCCACGCCGGTCTTCTCGCGATCGGTCGACAGGCGGTCGATCTCGGTCCGTCGCCGAGCCTGCTCGACGTACGCATCGACCTCGGCGCGCCGATCGGGCGCGGTCAGGGCCGCGACGAGCGGATGCTCGGGAGCGAGGACCATGAACGTCGCGCCGAACAGCGTGTCCGGGCGGGTCGTGAACACGCGGATGGTCTCGCCGCCGGCGTGGTGGTCGGAGGGCGCGGTCGCGAAGTCGATCTCGGCGCCCTCGGACCGGCCGATCCAGTTCGTCTGCTGGACCTTGATCGGCTCGGGCCAGTCGATGCCGTCGAACGACAGCAGCTCATCGGCATAGGCCGTGGTCTTCAGGTACCACTGGTCCAGGTCGCGCTTCTCGACCAGCTCGCCGCAGCGCCAGCAGCGCCGGTCCGGACCGACCACCTGCTCGCGGGCCAGCGTCCCGTCGTTGGGGCACCAGTCGACCGCGGAGCGCTGGCGGTAGGCCAGGCCCTGCTCCAGGAACCGCAGGAACATCCACTGGTTCCAGTGGTAGTAGGCCGGGTCGGCGGTGACGACCTCGTGCTTCCAGCTGAACGTCGCGCCCATCGTCCGGAACTGGCGGCGCATGTTCTCGATGTTGGCCATCGTCCAGGTGAACGGGTGGCCGCCGTTCTTGATCGCGGCGTTCTCGGCAGGCAACCCGAAGGCGTCGAACCCGATCGGGAAGAACACGTTGTAGCCGTGCATCCGGCGGAAGCGGGCGAGCGCGTCGCTCGGCGTGACGATGTACCAGTGCCCGATGTGCAGGTCGCCCGAGGGATACGGATACATCGTCAGCAGGTAGTACTTGGGCCGGCCCGTCTCGCGCAGGTCGGTGTCGTGCAGGCCGAGCTCCGCCCAGCGAGCCTGCCAGCGCGGCTCGATGGCGGCCGGGTCGTAGCGCTCGACCCTTGTTCGGCTCTCGGCGGTCTCGGTCACGACTGGCGGGCCTCTCGTCGGTCGCTGGATACGGTTCACCCCCCGCCGTCGGCGAGGGGTGAGTGTCGGCGGTTCGTCGGCTGGTGGAGCTACGGGGACTCGAACCCCGGACCCCCTGCATGCCATGCAGGTGCTCTTCCAGCTGAGCTATAGCCCCACGGAGCGCGGATTGTAGCAGAGGACCCCGTGTCAATCCGGGTCGCACGGGACCGGATTGCGAGCTAGTGGCTTGGTGCGCGGTGGCATCATCCGCGCGTGACGGCCTTCGACCTGCTGATCCGCGGCGGCACCGTCATCGACGGCACCGGTGCGCCGGGGCGGCTCGCCGACGTCGGCGTGCTCGGCGACCGGATCCTCGCGATCGGTGATCTGTCTGCGGGTCGACGGCGAGGGGGCGGCGCGCGTCGATCGACGCCGACGGGCCGGTCGTCAGCCCCGGGTTCATCGACCCCCACGGGCACTCGGATGGATCGCTGTTCGTCGACGGCCTGCTGACGAGTCACCTGCGCCAGGGGTTCACGACCCAGTTGTCCGGCAACTGCGGCGAATCGCTCGCGCCGATCACCGATGCCGGCCGCGAGGTCGTCGAGCTGGCCCTTCGACCGAACGAGCTCGTCGCTCGCTGGCGGACGTTCGCCGAGTACCTCGACGCGGTCGAGGCCGAGCATCTCGGCCCAACGTCGCCTTCCTGGTCGGCCACGGCACCGCTCGCGCGGCGGTGATGGGCGCGGAAGGCCGGCCGGCGACCGATCTGGAGCGGCACGGGATGGTCCGCGAGGTCGATGCGGCGATCGAGGCCGGAGCGTTCGGCCTGTCGTCCGGCCTCATCTACGCGCCCGGCATGCACGCCGATGCCGACGAGCTGCGCGGCAGCTCGTCACCGCCGCGACCAGACGCGGCGGGCTGTACGCACGCACATGCGCAACGAGGCGGACGGTCTGTTCGAGGCGCTCGACGAGGCCGTCTCGACGATCCGAGCCGCCGCCGATGCCGGGGCCGACACGGCGCGGCTCCAGGTCTCCCACCTGAAATGCGGCGTCGCGGTCGGTCCACGGGCGGGCCGCGGAGGCCGTCGCCGTGTTGGCGGATGCCCGCAGCGAAGGTCTCGACGTGGCCGCCGACCAGTACCCGTATACCGCCGCCGCGACGACCCTGGCCACGATCCTGCCGCCGGCATTGCTCGGGCTCGGGATCGAAGGGTGCCTCGCGGCGTTGAGCGACCACGATGTCCGCGGCCGCGTGACGGCCGAGATCGAGCGCGGCATCTCGGGCTGGGAGAACGTCGCCCGCGACCCCGGCTGGGCCGGCATCCGGATCTCCTTCGCGGCGAGCCATCCCGACTGGTCGGGCCGATCGCTGGCCGACGCTCGGCGACGCGCTCGGGGCGGATCCTGCCGATCTCGCGTTCGACGCGCTGGTGGACGATCGGCTCGACGTCTCGGTCGTGATCGACTGCATGACCGAGGCCGACGTCGAGACGATCCTGGCCGTGCCGTGGATCGCGGTCTGCACCGACGCCTCGGGCCGGCGGCCGGGTCATCCGATCCTGGACGCCGGCAAGCCGCACCCGCGCACCTACGGCAGCACCGCCCGCGTGCTCGGCGGACGTACGTCCGCGAGCGTGGGACGCTGACGCTCGAGACGGCGGTCGCGAAGATGACGTCCGTGCCCGCCGGTCGTCTCGGGTTGCGCGACCGGGGTGTCGCTGCGTGAAGGCGCCTTCGCCGACCTCGTCGTCCTCGACCCTGCGACGGTCGCGGACGTCGCGACCTACGAGGAGCCGGCACGGCACCCCGTCGGGATCGAGCACGTCGATCGTCAACGGCCGCGTCGCGTGCGACGCGGGCGCCGAGACCGATGCGCGATCCGGCCGGTTGCTCGCCGGCGGGGCTGATCGAGGCGGCGGAGCCGGGACGGTGCCATGGAGGCGCCGGCCATCGCCGAGTTGCCCGGCGGCCCGCTCCCGTACACGCTCCGCCACTCACCGCGGGCGCGCGGCCTGCGGGTCGTCATCCACCCCGACCGCGGCGTCGTCGTGACGGTGCCCGCCCGCGGTCGGCCGGACGCGATGGCGAGCGCCAGGCCGTCATCTTCCTCGCCGAACGGGAGCCGTGGCTTCGCCGTCACCTCGCGCGCCAGGCGGACGTCGCCGCCGCGCTCGCCGCCCGCGGCGGCGCACGCGACGGTGGCAGCATCCCGTTCCGCGGCCGGCTCCATGCGGTGCGTGTCGTGCCCGCGGTGTCGGGGATCCGCCGGTCCGCGGTCGTGGCCGTTCGACGACGAGCTCGTCATCCATCGCGTCCGGCCGAACGCCGGTCCGATGCCGCCGATCCTCGAGACGTGGCTGCAAGGACGAGGCCCGCCGCGCGATCGAGTCGAGCCGTGGCGCCGCATGCAGCAGCGCATGGGCATCGAACCGACCGGGCGTGACGCTGCGTGACCCGCGGACGCGCTGGGGGAGTGCCGCACGCAGCGGACGGCTGTCGTTCTCGTGGCGGCTGATCCTGGCCCCGCCCGAGGCGCTTGAGACGGTCGTCTGCCACGAGCTCGCTCACCTGCGCGTGTTCGGCCACGGCCCGACGTTCTGGGCGCTCGTCGCGTCGCGGCGTCCCGATCACCGGGTCTGGCGACGCTGGCTCCACGACCACGCGACCGAGCTGCACCGAGCCACCGCGGACGGCTAGTTCGGCAGGCCGAGTGCCGGGTCGCCGATGAGTGCCACCGTGGATCCCGTCCAACGCAAAGGATCGACCTCGAGCTCGTCGTGCGCCCCATCGGCGATCGCCGCCCAGAGCTCGAAGGCGAGCCCGTCGTCGACGTCATCGGGCAGAGCCAGCAGCGTGTTCCGCACCGGCGTGAGCAGCAGCCGCGGGTCGGGTCCCAGGATCGGCCCCAGCAGCTCCGGCGCCAGGATGAGCGACGAACCCCAGCCCTGCCCCTGGACGGCGGTGATCTCGATGCCGTTGACGGGGAAACTGTCGACCACCGGTGGCTCTCGATCGACGAGCTCCGCCAGGTTCTCGAGTGCCGTGCCGAGCAAGCGTCGCGTGGTCGATGTGCCCAACCGTCGAGGAGCGCCTGACTCACGTGTGAGAACGCGGGTCCGAGGTCGATCCCGAAGCCGGTCCAGACCCCGGGCGGCACGTGGATGTGCAGCGGCGCAGCCTCCGGCGGGTACGGATGATGCCGTCGCTTGAGGACCGGCACGATCTTTGGCGCGATGGTCGACCACGGACCGGTCGGGTCAAACCCACGGAACGCCGACAGGATGTGGTCGGCCAGCCCCGGTTCCATGGCGCCGCCGAGCGGCGTGAGTGTCAGGCCATCAGACGCGCGCCCGTTCCGCCTCGCCTTCCGGTGTGCCCGCCGTTCCGCCTTCGCGGTCTTGCACTTGGTCGACTTCATGGCGGCCATCGTGACGATCGACGCTCATCGCCGGCTCATCGGCGCCTGCACTGGCACTCACCCGATGTGTGCGCAGGGTCTTCACGATGACGAGCCCTGCTGCGAACGCAGCGAGCAGCGTCAGTACCCAGGCCGGTGGCAACACCACGCTCGCCAGCGGTAACGCGAGGATGCCTCCGATCTCTGCAGCGACGAATGTCCGGGAGACCTGGCGTTCGCCGCCGAGCCGTACGTAGAGCGCATACCGGGCGATGAGGAAGATCGCGAGTGGCAGCGCGACGCTGTAGCCGACCAGCAGTCGTGAGGCGGCGATCTCGTGCGAGATCGCTTCGATCGTCACCTCGATGCCCGCGCCGAGCGCCGCGAGCGAGGCGAAGACGAAGTAGTGCCCGTACCCCCAGATGAACCCGAGGTCGCGTCGCGTATCGAGGCGCGGCGCATCGGACTCGAGGAAGTACAGCCACCAGCACGCGAAGATCAGGACGAGCCCGGCGACCGCCACGACGATCAGGTCGAGCGAGGTGCCGCTCTCCGACCGAGCTGCCAGGATCGCCGCGGTCGAGGCCAGCACGCTTTCGCCGAGGACGATGATCGTGAACAGGCCATAACGCTCGGCGATGTGATGGGGGTGCCAGGGGGTCATGTGCCGCCGCTCGGCCCACACCGGGATGAGCAGCTCGACGACGACGCCGGCGACGAGCGCGACGATCGAGATCGGGGACGGCAGGGCGAGCCGCACGATCCAAAGGAGCTGGACGGCCGCGATCGAGCTGGCGAACCGCATTGCGGTAACGCGGTATTGGGGGACGGATCGTGCGACTCGCAGCCATTGGCTCACCAGCGCGATCCGCATCACGACGTAGCCGATGACCGCGATCGTGAAGTCGCCATTTGCGAACGCCGGTTCGACGCCGGCGGCCAGCACGAGCACGCCGGCCATCTGCACCATCGTGAGCACGCGGTAGAAGGCGTCGTCGCAGTCGAAGGCGGACGCGAACCACGTGAAGTTCATCCACGCCCACCAGATGCCGAAGAAGACGAAGAGGTAGCCGAGGAGGCCCTCGACGGGGTGGCCGTCGACGATCGCGCGGGCGAGCTCTGGGACGGCGGCTGCCACGGCGACCACGAATGTGAGGTCGAAGAGCAGCTCGAGCGGCGTGGCGGCCCGGTGTGCCTCGTGCGGGTCCCGGGCGCGCATCGTGGTCAGCACGACGGCAGCGTACCCAGCGGGATGTCTCAGGGGAACGATGGTGGAGATGAGGGGACTCGAACCCCTGACCCCCGCGATGCGAACGCGGTGCTCTCCCAGCTGAGCTACATCCCCACGGGCGTCGGAGTGTAGCACGAGGCCCCTGGCCGACCGACCCGCCACGACGTCCCGGGCCGCGGGACGAGGGTCCGTCCCACGGGACCCGACCCTAGGCTCCGCCGATGCCCATCGGCCTCCTGACCGGACTCGGTGCTGCCGTCTGTTGGGGCACGCTCGACCTCTTCTCGGCGCTCGCCAGCAGGCGCGTCGGCAGCCTGCGGGTGACGACCGGCATGCAGCTGGTCGGCGCGGTGCTCGTCTGGGTCGTGGCGCTGGTGAGCGGTACCTCGCTGCCGAGCGACCCGTTCGTTCTCGTCGGCGGCGCCCTCGTCGGCCTCGCCGGTGCCGGCGCGTATCTCTCGTATTTCACGGGTTTGCGCATCGGCCCCATCGCGGTGGTCAGCGGCATGGTCGCCGCGTACGGCGGGCTGACCGTCGTGCTCGCGGTCGTGATCCGTGGGGAGACGCTCACGCCCTTGCAAGCGCTCGGTGCGTTCGTGGCGACGGTCGGTGTCGTGCTCACCGGCCTGTCGTTCGACAAAGGGCTGCGCGGGACGCGGTTCGCGAGCCCAGGGGTCGTCTTCGCGGTCGTCGCGCTGATCCTGTTCGCGACGATGTCGATCGGCAGCGACATCGTCATCGACCGCGCACCCTGGCTCGAGGTCCTGCTCGTGTCGCGCACCGCGAACGCGGTGCTCTCGGTCGTCGTCCTCGTCCTCGCGTTGACGGCATTCCGTCGCATCGCCGCGCCCATGATCGAGGGTGTCGAAGGCGACGGCGGTGCCGGCCGGCTCGAGCGCCGGGTGGTCGGCGCGATCGTCCTGTCGGGCGTGCTCGATGTGCTCGGCTTGATGTCCTTCGCCTACGGCCTCGAGCACGCCGAGACGTGGCTGGTCGGGCTGGCATCGTCGTTCGGGCCGGCGGTCACGATCGTCGTCGCGGTCGCGCTCCTGGGCGAGCGACTACGCCCGATCCAATGGCTGGGCCTGACCGGCATCCTCGCCGGGATGATCGCGATCGGGTTTCCCTGATCAGTCGGCTTCCGGCGGCGGAGCGTGATGCATGCCCGCCGGGAAGGCACGCATGAGCGTGCGCAGGAGTCGATGGAGCTCTTCGCGCTCCTTCTTGTCGAGGACGGCCGCGAACTTGGCCTCCCGCTCTGCCTGGGTCGCGACCGCCTTGTCCCAGGTCGCCAATCCGTCCTTCGTCGGCTCGACCAGGATGCCGCGTCGATCGTTCGGGTCCGGGATCCGGCGGATGAGGCCCGCCGTCTCCATCCGGTCGAGGCGGTTCGTCATCGCGCCACTGGAGAGGCCCATCTGCTCCGCCAGCTGACCGGCCGACCGTTGATATGGCCGACCCACCTTCCGCAGCTTCCCGAGGACGTGGTACGAGCGGCGGTCGAGGCCCGTTGCGGCGAGGGTCTCGTCCAGCGACCGGTCGAACGCCTTCGCCAGCTTCTGGATGCGCTCGACGATCCCCTCGGTCACCGGGTCGAGGTTTGGGATCTCGCGCGCCCACACCTCGAGCATGGCGTCGAGCTGATCGAGATCCGTGGTGGCGGTCATGCGGCGATCATCGTCCGATAGTCGCTCGATGTCAAGAGATTTAACATCGAACCTCTTGACATCAAGATATCTGCGGCATAGTCTTTCGGCGTGGGTACTTTGAGATCAAGACACTTCATATCGAGAGGGTCGATATCGAGAGGAAGGATGCCATCATGACCGACCGTCCGATCGCTGCAAGTCCCTGGGAAGTCGAAGCCGAGCGTCGCCGCGAGGTCATTGGGTCCGAGGTCGCCGCGGCGCGCCGTGCTGAACGGTCCCACCCAAGCCAGGAGATCCTGGTCGTGGCCCGAGGACGGCGCCTGCTGCGGTCTCTCACGCAGGGATCCCAGGGCGAAAAGGGTTCTCAGGCGGGCAGGCTGAACCAGAAGCGCGTCTGACCGTCGCGCGATTCGGCACCGACCCGACCCCCGATCCCTTCCACGAGCTGCTTGACGATCGCGAGGCCGATGCCCGCGCCGCCGCGGGCGCGGTCCCGCGATTTCTCGACCCGGTAGAAGCGCTCGAAGACGCGGTCGAGATCCTCCGTCGGGATACCCTCGCCGGTGTTCGCGATCGAAACGAGCACGTCGCCCGGTCGTCGCTCGACGCGAACGCTGATCATCCCGTCGCGTGGTGTGTAGCGGACCGCGTTCGAGAGCAGGTTCGCCAGGACCTGCGCGAGGCGATCGGGGTCGGCACGCGCGGGCAGCGCGGGCGGGATGTCGGCATCCAGCCGGAGCCCTGCCCGCTCGATCGCTGGCGCGGCCAGGTCGAGCGCGGCTCGAACCGCCGCAGCCAGATCGAGCTCGACCAGTGTCGGTGGCTCCGCGTCCGCGTCGCCCTCGGCCAGCGCGTCGAGCGAACGCGACAACCGGACCAGGCGATCCGCCTCCTCGTGGAGCGACTCATAGGTCGCCCGGTCTGCAGTGATGACGCCGTCGCGCAGGGCCTCGAGGTAGCCCTGCAGGTTGGTCAGCGGCGTGCGTAGCTCGTGCGCCGCGTTGGCGATGAAGTCGCGCCGCATCGCCTCCTGTCGCTCGAGCGAGGCGGCCATCTGGTTGAACGAGTCGGCCAGGCTGGCCAGCTCCTCGGGGCCTTCGCGCGGGACGCGAGCGGCATAGTCGCCGTCGGCGATCCTGCGCGCCGCGGCGCCGATCTCGGCGAGCGGCTTGGCGAGCATCCGCCCGAGGAGGATCGCCAGTCCGACGCTGGCCACGACCGCGAGGAGGGACGCGGCGATGACGACGTTGGTGACCGAGTCGTCGTACATGTCGCGGGCGTGCTCGGCCGAATCGCCCGCTTCCATCATCAGCTCGGTGAAGATGTCGGCCCCGACCACGGCCACGCCGACACCGAGGATCAGCAGGCCGACCGCCGCACTGGCGATCGCCGCCAGGGCGATGCGCGCGGCGATCCCACGGGCGATCACGTCCTCGCCGCCCGGTAGCCGATCCCACGGACTGTTTGGACGTAGCGCGGAGCGTCGGGGTCGTCGTCGAGCTTGTCCCGGAGCCGGCGGATGTGGACATCGATCGTGCGGTCGAGGACCTCGGCGGCCTCGTGGCCGTAGACGGCATCCAGCAACTGGTCGCGCGACAGCACCCGGCCGTCGGCGGCGAGGATCGCCTGGAGCAGCTTGAACTCGACGCGCGTGAGGTCGATGGCGATGTCGCCGCGGCGAACCTCGTGCCGCGCCGGGTCGATGGTGAGGTCGGCATGGCGAAGGACATGTTCGGCGCGGTCGACGGCCTGCCGCGGCGTCGGGGTCGAGGCCGAGCGGCGCAGGATCGACTTCACCCGCAGGACGAGCTCGGCCGGCGAGAACGGCTTGGGCAGGTAGTCGTCGGCGCCATCCTCGAGGCCCGCGATCCGATCGATCGTCGAGCTGCGGGCCGACAACACGAGGATCGGTGTGCGGCCCGCCTCGTCGTCGCGGCGGACGGCCCGGATGACGGCGCGACCGTCGAGCTCGGGGAGCATCAGGTCGAGGACGACCAGGGCGGGGGAGTGCGTCTCGATCGCGTCGAGCGCGCCCGGCCCGTCCGATGCGGTCACCACGCTGAAGCCGTCGCGTTCCAGATAGGTCCGGACGAGCCGGACGATCTTCGCGTCGTCATCGACGACGAGGATCGGAGCGGTCGGGATGGATCTGTCACTCGTAGCGCTCGGCATCGCCAGCATGGTAGGACGAGGCTAGGCGTCCGCCGTGTCGATCAGGTGACGGGTCAGGTGCTCGAAAGGCTTGCCTGACTAGAACATCTGTTCTATCCTAGGTGTCCGATGTCGACCGGTCGGGGTGATGTGGATGCCGCTGTCGCGGGCCTCCGGGCCCGGTGGGGTGCCGCAGCTCCGCAAGTCGTCGGCGCATTGGCGCTGGTGCCGGATCCGGCGGAGGACATCCAGCCCCAGTACGACCCCCGGCCAGACGACCGGGTCATCCGCACCGGCTTCGCCTCGCTCGATGCGATCCTTGGGCCGGGCGGCCTGCCCAAGTCGGCCAGTGTCGCGATCCGCGGCGAGGGGTCCAGCGGCCGGACCACGCTGAGCCTCAGGGTCGCCGCGGAGGCCCAGGCGGCCGGCTCGGTCGTCGCCTGGCTCGACCTGTCGCGCAGCTTCGACCCGGTCGAGGCGGTCGCCCGCGGCGTCAACCTCGAGTGGCTCGTGGTCATCACGCCGGCCAGCCTCGACGAGGGCCTGTCGATCGCCGGCAGTCTGCTGGCGGGAAGATCGGTCGACCTGCTCGTCCTGGACCTGCCCGGCGGCCGACTGGCGAAGACCGACAAGCCGTCGAAGGTCGCCGAGCGGCTCCATCGACTCGCCGCGCTCGCGCGTCGCGCGGAGACCCTGCTGCTGATCCTCGATGCGCCGGGGCTCGCCGGTGGTCTTGCGCAGGCGGTGGCGGAGTCGACCGGCATCCGGCTCGAGCTGGCTCGCCGGTCGTGGGTCCGCCTGGGCCGCGACGTCGTCGGTCAGCGCACCGAGGCACTCGTCGCGCACAACCGGCACGGTCCGCCGGGACGTCGGGCGACCCTCCGGATCCTCTACGCCGAGGGCGGCGAGCGGGACGCCTGTCTCGCCCGGGACGCCCTGTTGATCGACCAAGCCCCCGTCCACGAGGCCCCCGATCGCGAGATCCACCATGCGACGGCTCCACCTGTTCCTGCCACATCTCCAGCTCCACCTGGCGCAGGCCCGCCACTCCGGGCCCTTCCCGACCGGCCCGCTCGTGCTGGGCGGTCGACCGTGGGATCCGGGCCCGGTCATCGACGCCGACCCGGCCGCCAAGGCGCTCGGCGTCCGGCGCGGGATGCCGCTCGGGAGCGCACATCGACTGGTCCCTGAGGCCACCTTCATCGACCCCGATCCCGATGCGGACCGGGGAACTGCCGAGGCCGTGTTCGAGGCGCTCGGGGCGTTCAGCCCGAGCCTGGCGGGGAGTGCCGACACGTTTGATGTCGCGTTCGGGTGGTTCGAGGTCGGCATCGACGGCCTCGGGCCGTTGTGGGGCCCCGAGCCGGTGCTCGCCGAGCGCCTGGCCGGCGCGCTGGCGACGGCAGTCCCGGGCGATGCCCGGCCGCGGGTCGGGATCGCCGGCACGCACTTCGCGGCGACGGTCGCCGCGCTGGGCGCCGGAGCGGACGAGCCCATCGCCGTCCCACCCGGAGACGAGGCCGTGTTCCTCGCCGATCGCCCGTCCGGCCTCCTGACCACCGACCCCGACGTCCGCGCCCGGCTCACCCGCTTCGGGCTGCGCCGGATCGGCGCCGTCGCCGCGCTCCCGCGGACCGCGCTGATCGCCCGGTTCGGCGACGAGGGGGCGCTGTTGCATGCCCGGGCCAACGGCCAGGAGACCGAGCCGTTCCGGCAGCGGCGTGCCACCGAGCGCCTCGGCCTCGCCGTGCCGATCGAGCCACCGGTCGAGGACCTCGAGCCGCTCCGGTTCGTGCTCCATCGACTGGTCGCGGCGCTGGCGGGTCAGCTCACGGGACGGGGACTCGCGGCGGACCGGGCGGTGCTGACCCTCGAGCTCGACCTGGCGTTCGCCCCGACCGGGACTTCGCCGCGGATCGAGGTGGAGCAGCGGTTCCCGGAACCCACCGCGGACGCGGAGGCCGTCGAGCGGCTGCTCTTCGCCAGGCTCGAGCGGGAACCGCCGCCGGCCGCCGTCCAGCGTCTCGATCTCGAGTTGCGCGGCACCACCCCGGCTGCGGGCCAGCAGCTGCCGTTGTTCGTGCCACAGGCCGCGCGCACAGCACGGCTCGGCTGGCAGCTCGCCAGGCTCGCGTTGACCTACGGCGAGGATCGCATCCGGCGGGTGGTCATCACCGATCCCGAGGCGCCGCTGCCGGAGGAGCGTTGGACCTGGCGGACGGTCGGTCTGGACGGGGAGCCGGCGTGACCCGGCTCCTGCGCGAGCACCCCCGGATCGACGTCGAGCTCGACTCGGACGGTCGACTCGTGGCCATCCGCTGGAACGGGCGCCGCGAAGCGGTCGAGGTCTGCAACCGGTGGCGCGTGGAGGAGTCGTGGTGGCGTGATCCGATCGCGCGGGACTACGCCAAGGTGGTCGGGGAGCGCTGGCTCGCCCTGATCTACCAGGACCGGATCGCCGGGACCTGGCATCTCGAGCGCCTGTACGACTGACCGGCGTCCGCGCTCGTCAGGTAAGCGGCGAACCGAGCGTCAGGCTGACCACGAAGAGGACGAGCAACACCCCGATCGCGAGGATCAGGGCGCCGAGATCGCGAGGCCGCGTGGACTGCATCGTCGATGTTCCCCCGTTCAGGATCGGAGTCCTGGCGTCCGGTGCCAGCATAGACGCTCGGCGTGGTCCGGTGCGTTACGGTCCGGTTGCAGCTACGGCGCGGGACAGTCCACTCCGTACAGCACCGATACGAATGTCGTGCCACCGAGGGGCGTGACCGTCGTCTGGAGTCGGCAGTCGCCCACACCGGTGGAGTCGATGACATAGCCGCCGTCCTCGCCCGGTCCGTTGAAGCCGAGCGTGCTGAACGTCGCCTGCTCGAGCGCGTCCTGGAACCAGGTGGCGATCGCCAGCGGGTCGCCGCCCTCGACTGCGAAGCGGGCGCTGGCGGGTTCGCCGCCGGCATCGTCGGCCGGCGTCGCCCCGGGGAAGACCGGGAAGCCGGTGGGGACCGTGTCCCAGATGCGGCCCCAGCCGGTATCGGTCTGGCCAGCCGTGGCCGCGCTCGTCGGCGCCGACGACGGCGGGGTCGTCTCGGCGGTCGGACCGGGCGTCGGCGGGGCGGTGGTCGCCGGGCTCGAAGGGCTGCTTGCCACCGGTCCGCACGCGGCGAACACGAGCACCAGCGGGACGATGGCAAGGGAGCGGCCGGGTCGCGTGGCCATGCGCCGGAGTGTAGGCGCGACCTCGAAACCGGCCCGGGAACGGCGACGGGGCCGGACAGACGTCCGGCCCCGATCATGTCGCCCATCAACGAAGGTCAGTCGCCGCCGTACACGTCCCCCCAGTCCCTGATCTTCAGCAGCAGGAGCTGGCCGTTCTCGACGTACTCCTGGACCGTGTTCTTGCCGGTCCCCGCCGGCAGGTTCTTGGTCGTGTGGATCTGCGCGTCGAACAGGAATGCACCGCTGCCAAAGTACCGGCTGGCATCGATGATGCCGCTCGATTCCTCGTCGATCGTCAGCCGCGCCGGGTCCTCCGTCGCACCGACCCCGAACTTCGCTTCGTCGAACCGCGCGACGACGCCGAGGGCACCGTCCGTGATGCGGTACGCGATGATCCGGGCGAGGTGGTTGTTGCTGCCCGGGTCCTCCTGGATGAGGATGTTGCCGCGGCGGTCGAGCGTCATGTTGTCGGGCTTGTTGAACTTGGGCTCGGTGCCCGGCAGGGTCTCGCTCCCGTCGAGGAGCAGCGTGAGGGTCGCGCCCAGCTGCGGACGGTCGATGTCCTTCCATCGCAGCCGCCAGAGGCCGCCGCCATCCCGACCATCGAGACCGGTCCCTTCCTTCTCGCCGCCCTCGGTGGTCAGGAAGTAGAAATCGTTGCGATGGTTGGGGTCCCAGTGGCCGTCCTCGATGCGGTTCAGGCTGAGGCCGACCTCCTTGGCGATGGTGTTCTGAAGGGCGCCGGTCAGGCTCCAGGGGACGTTGACGAGCTTGACCTCGCCCGCGGTGCCCTTGGGAAAGGCAGCCCGCCACCCGGCGTCATTCGTGACCGTCGTGTTGACGGCGTCGAGCACGAAATCGAGACCGTTTGTGAGGCCCGCACGCACGATCGGTGAGCCGGACTTCAGCTTCTTGCCCACGTAGACCCACGGCTGACTGGCGTCACCCGGACCGTCTTCCTGGCCCATGACGAGGGTCGTGTCGGTGCGGTTGTCGGCCGGGACCGTGTTCTCCCAGGAGAACAGGCCGAGGCGAGGCAGCGCCGACGCCGTGCCGTCCAGGGTGATGCCGAAGGCGCGCCCGACGTCGCCGTCCTCTTCGTTGCCGAAATAGATCTGCCCGCGGTAGCCGGCGCCGTTGCGCTCGTTGTAGAAGACGCCGGGGTCGCTGAGCGTGCTCGAGCAGAACCGGCCGAACGACAGCTGTTGGGCGGTCATGTCGGCCCAGCGGGGACCTGCCGTGACGTAGCCGCCGTTCGGGTAATCCCAGTAGCGCACGCCCGGATCGACCAGGTCGGAGCCGTGCCGGATCCGGAGGGTCGTCGGATCGATGACGAGGCGCGACACGAAGGCGCCGATCTGGCCGTGGCGGCGGACGACGCCCTGCTCCTGACCTGGGTTGTCGCGCAGCTCGTGGTTCATCAGGATCGTGACCTTGTCATCGACCCTGGTGAGACCGAGACCATCGGGGATGCCGACCATCTCGTACCCGTTGCCGGCGGCGCCGCTGTCGTTGACCGTCAGGAGCGAGGTGATCCTGACGTCGTCGGCGACCGGCAGGATGTAGGGGTCGGTCGAGGTGCTGGGGCCGCGGGCGATCGACGACGCCGAGAGGACGACGTTCGACGCAGTCGCCTCGCCCGCGCGACCGACGGCTGCGGTCGGCACGACCGTGACGGCCATGAGCGACAGGGCGAGGACGGCGGCGCTCGGCCGTCGCAGGGCTCGCCGTGTTGGCAACGCGCGATGCATGGGTTCCTCCTCGTTGCTCTCTCCGGGGCTGGACACGCGCACCGTGACGAGGGCGCGTGAACGAGGTGTTCTCGGAGATCACACGATAGGAAAACCGTTGGTGCCCGCGCGCACCAGGCGGGAAGGCCGGACATGACAGGACCCCGTCGCCCCCAGCGACGGGGTCCTGTGGCCGGATCGATGCTCACCAGCGATCCGGCGGTCGGCGCCTCGACCATCGCAGTCGGTGCCGACGGATCGTCCCGAGCCCCCAGGCGCCGAGACGTCGTGTGGTCTAGATCGACGCCGCCTGGACCGCGAGAGCCGCGGGCAGGACGACGAGGATCAGGAGCATCGCGCCCACCACTGCGAGGGCCGTCCGGAGCGCGGTCGTAGCGACCGGTCGGAGCGGGCGATCGATGTGGATGGGTGCGTGCATGCCCAAGAGACGCCGGACATGCGGATTCTGTTTCGTGGTCCGTTAGAGAACATATGTTCTATACTTCTGACCCCTCCAGTCGACTCCTCCACGGACCCCATCCCGGAGCGAACGACCATGGCGATCATCCCATACGCCGAGCTCCATGCACATACCGATTTTTCGTTCCTTGACGGGGCATCGACCGCGGATGACCTGGTCGAGCGGGCCGTCGCCCAGGGTCTGACCGGGCTGGCCGTCACGGACCACAACGGCCTCTACGGGGCGGTCCGGTTCATGGGTGCCGCCGAGGAGGCGGGGCTGCATGGGATCGTCGGTACGGAGATCGGTCTGCTCGACCCGGCCGTGCCCGATCCGGACGCGGTCGTCATCCCGCCACGCCGTCGGCCGAGGCGCCGACGTGCCGAGCCAGCGGTCAGCGAGCCGCTGGCGATGGAGGGTCGACCGGCTCGTCCACGACCGCAGCGGGCGAAGCTGCCCGGCCACCGCGACCCGGTCAAGGAGGACCTGCGCGGGATCGGCGAACGGGCGCGCGGCCCGCATCTCGTGCTGCTGACCCGCACGCCGACCGGCTGGCGCAGCCTGAGCCGGCTGATCTCGCGCGCGAACCTCGCCGGGACGAAGGCCGTCCCGCGGTTCCGCCACGCTCAGCTGGAGGAGGAGCACGAGGGCGTCATCGCGCTGTCGGGCTGTCGCGATGGGGAGATCGCCCGCCGCTTGCGGGTCGGCGATCGGGCGGGCGCCCGGGCGGCGGCGGAGCGCTACGCATCGATCTTCGGGCGGGGCGACGGGCCGGGGACCAGCGGCTTCTTCATCGAGCTCTCGCACCACCTGCTGCCCGACGACGACTGGCTCGTCACCGAATTGGTGGCGCTGGCGGAGGAGCTCGGGCTGCCGGTCGTCGTCACCAACGATGTCCATTACGCCACCGCGGATGACCGTGAGTTCCATGACGTCCTGACCGCGATCAAACATGGTCGAACGGTCGACACGCTGGCCGATCTCCGTCGGCCGGATGCCGAGTCGTTCCTCAAGTCCGGTGCGGAGCTGGCGGCGCTCGGGGCAGGCTTCGATGCGGCGACCGCGCGCGCCTGGCGCGAGGGCATCGCGACGTCGGTCGAGGTGGCGGCGTCGTGCTCGGTCGATCTCGGGTTCGAGCAATACCGCTTCCCGGGCTTTCCGGTCCCGGCCGGGGAGACGCCGTTCTCCTACCTGTCGGAGCTGTGCTGGGCGGGCGCCCGGGCGCGCTACCACCCGCTGACCTCGGCGGTCGTCAACCGGCTCGCCCACGAGCTGGACGTCATCGAGCGCGCCGGCCTCGCCGAGTTCTTCCTCATCTGCTGGGACCTCATGCGCTTCGCCAGGGAGCAGGGGATCCCCGCGCAGGGCCGGGGCAGCGCGACCAGCTCGATCGTGTCGTACACGCTCGGCATCAGCCGGGTGGAGCCGATCGCCCATAGCCTCCTGTTCGAGCGCTTCATCAATCCCGGTCGGACGACCTATCCGGACGTCGACATCGACTTCAGCTCGGCGCGCCGGGAGGAGGTCATCCAGTACATCTACCGGCGCTACGGGACCGAGCACACGGGGATGGTCTGCAACCTCGTCACGTACCGGGCGCGTTCGGCGGTGCGCGAGGTGGGCTACGCGTTGGGGTTCCCGCGCCCGCTCGTCGATCGGGTCGCGAAGGCGCTCGAGACGTACGACTCGGTGATGGTCCGGCGAGACCTCGAGGCAGACGGTGGGTTCGCCGAGTTCTTCCGGCGGACCGGGGAGGGACTGCCGGGCGAGGCGCGCGCGGCCGAGGACGCCGAGGCGCACGGTCTCGTCGACCGGATGGGCCAGCTGAACACGCGGATCCCGCTCGTCGGGAAGGTGCCGCCCTGGCGCCAGCCACCGAAACCGGCGGACCCGGACGCACCACACCCGTTCGCCTGGCTGCGGGAGGGGGAGGACGGCGCCACGGCTCCGAGCGCGTTCCCATCGGGTTTTCCTGCCCCATCGGAAGATCCAGGGGATGGACGCGGTCAAGGCGGCCAGCCGGTCCTCGATACCCCTGGATCACGCACGGGGACGAAGGCTGCGGAGCCGGACACCCCTCGTTATCGGCCTCGTACCCCTGGATCTTCCAGTCCCACCGGAATTGATGTCCCCATCGGCCCAGGCACCGAACCGTTCCGCGAGGACCCGCTCGCGCCGGTCACCACGATCCGAAGCGGCGGCCCATCCGACGACGAGGGTGGCCCGGGCGACTCCCCGGCGAGCGTCGCCTGGCTACGAGCCGGCCGAGGGACCGGTTACGTGCCGGTCGATCCGGAGCATGGCCAGCCGCTGCCGCCGCCGCGCAAGACCGACCGGCTGGGGAGACCATCGCCCTGGGATCCGCCACCAGCCCCTCCGAGGTCCGAGGCGGAGCTCCGTGACGCCATCGGCCCGAGGATTCCACCGCCGGACAGCCGGGCGCACAACAACTCGGTGGCACGCGTCGAGGTCGAGGAGCCTCCCCGGGCCCGTGGCGGCTCCACGGTCGGGCTCTCCCACTGGGAGCGCTGGCTCGAGTTCTGCGCGCGCATCGATGGCTTCCCGCGCCATCTGTCGATCCACTCGGGCGGGATGCTGGTCACGGCCGCCCCGCTCATCGATATCGCCCCGCTCGAGCACGCCACGATGCCCGGTCGCGTCGTCGTCCAGTTCGACAAGCGCGATGTCGAGACGCTCAAGCTGATCAAGCTCGACCTGCTCGGGCTGGGCATGCTCGCCGCGATCGATGAGACGCTCCAGCTGATCGAGCACGACTGCGCCGTCTGTCTCGACCTCGATCGCCTGCCTGAGGAGATCGGCGAAGTGTTCGCGATGCTCCAGGCTGCCGACACGGTCGGGGTCTTCCAGGTCGAGAGCCGGGCACAGATGCAGACGCTCCCGAAGTCGAAGCCGCAGAGCCTCGACGATCTGGTGGTCGAGGTCGCGATCATCCGCCCGGGTCCCATCCAGGGCAACGCCGTCCACCCGTACCTGCGGCGCAAGCAGGGCCTCGAGCCGGTCGCCTACCTCCACCCGAGCCTCGAGCCCGTGCTCAAGGACACGCTCGGCGTGATCCTCTACCAGGAACAGGTCATGCGCATCGCGATCGAGGTGGCCGGGTTCTCGCCGGCCGAATCGGACGGCTTCCGGCGGGCGATGGGGACGTGGCGGTCGAGCCGTGAGATGGAGAAGCTCCACAAGCGATTCGTGGAGGGAGCGCTGCGGCAGCCCGGCATGACCGAGGAGGACGCGGAGGAGCTGTTCCGCCAGGTCGCCGCGTTCGCGTCGTTCGGGTTCGCCAAGAGCCACGCCGCGGCCTTTGCGAGGACGGCCTACGAGTCGTCGTTCCTCAAGCTGTTCTACCCCGCCCAGTTCCTGGTCGGGCTGATCAACGCCCAGCCGATGGGTTTCTATCCGGTCGAGGTGCTCGTCAACGACACGAAGCGCCACGGCGTTGCGGTGCTCCCCGTAGACATCAACGGGTCGTCGTACAAGACGACGACCGAGTGGGTCGGGCCCGACGGGCAGCCGGACGCGGTCATCTCGTCCGGCTGCATCGTGCCGTCGGCAGCCGCGCGCGAGCGCTGGACCGCGCCGACGACCGGCGGCTGGGGCGTCCGGCTCGGGCTGCATCTCGTGAAGGGCATCGGCGAGCAGCACGAGGCGCTCCTCGACGCGGAGCGTTCCCGGGGTCCGTACACGAACCTGGTCGATGTCGTGGAGCGGACAGACCTGCCCGAGGAGGTGCTGGAGCGCCTGATCCGGAGCGGGGCGATGGACTCGCTCGGCCGTCCGCGGCGCGAGCTGCTGTGGCAGTCTGCGTGAGGTCGCCGGCGCGTCACGCGGCCGGATGGACGGGCGGACCGTGCGGGCGCTTGGACGGGCGGCGGGGAAGCGCGGCGCGGCTGCCGGTCGGCCGATGGACCTCCGCCTGCCCGCGACCGACGTTCCGGCACTCCCCGAGATCACCGAGTCGGAGCGGATCGGTGATGCCTATGCCGTGCTCGGTCTGGACGCCAGGCGGCAGGTGGTCGGGCTGTTCCGCGGGGCGCTGGACCGGCTCGGGGCGATCACCAACGCGTCGCTCGCCGACCGGCGGCCGGGCAGGGTACGTGTCGGCGGGCTGGTGGTGACCCGGCAGCACCCGATGACGGCCAAGGGCACGGTCTTCCTCGCGCTCGAGGACGAGACCGGCATGGTCAACGTCACCCTCTGGCCGAAGACCTGGGAACGACTACGGGGGGTGGTCCGCCGCCACGCGCTGCTGCTGGTCGATGGCGAGCTCCAGCGCGAGGGGTCGGTCGTCAACCTCGTGGCGCACGAGATACGGTCGCTCCCCGACGTGGCCGCCGAGGCAGGGGGACCGGAACAACCCGGTGGCGTGAGGCATATGGGCCACGCAGGAATGAGGCGCCTGGGTTAGCGGCGGATGCCGGCCTTCTGGTTGGCAGCGCCCGAACGGCTACGCCCGTCCGGTCGCGAAGGGCCGCCCGAGCGACCTCGACCGCGGTTCGGGTTGGTCAGGTACAGGAACCGCCGGTACCACGCGGCAGTCGACGCGAAGAACGCGCCGATGACCGGCGAGATCGCGAACGCGGCGAAGGCGACATCCTCCGGGCCGGGGCGGCGCCGTGGTCGTTGGGAAGACGACGAGGCCGTTGAGGACGAGGACCGAGTAGGTCGCCGCGGCGACCAAGCCCACCATGATCCCGAGCAGCCAGCTCGCGCGCGGGGCCATGAACCCGGTGATGAACGCCCCGCCGATGGCGGGCGGGACCAGGAAGTACTCCTTCGCGAACAGCGTCAGGGTGGAGATGAGCTCCCCCGGCCGGCTTTCCGGACGCACGGTCGCGTACAGCGCAGCGGTGCCGAGCGTCAGCAGGATCGGGATCCACAGGGCTTTGTTCCTGACCAGCATGGGGATCGAGCGCAGGTCCGCCGGGACGTTGACCGGATGGAAGGCCTCGCGGAAGGCGGCTGCGAACCCACGCCGGGCCGAGGTGGTCGCGCCTGGCCGAGGCTGGTCGCGATGTCGCGCGCTCGATCGGCTCGATGTCGGCGTCGCCGTCCTCGAACGTCCCGATCGTTTGCTCGCTGCGATATCGACGCCGGGCCTCGGCTCGATGGGTCCTCTTGGCGCGCGCCACGGCGTCTCCTGGATCTGGATCCGGTACGGGTGATCGGACGGTGCCGGCCATCGTAGTCCATGGATGCGCTGGAGCGCGGGAGGGATGCCCGGATGAGCGGTCGGTGAGTCGCGGTGCATCGCCCGTTTAGTCCCAGTCGAGTGCGGGCTGCTATCACTCGTCACGCGCCGCCGCCCGCTCGGTCCCCGCCGGGAGGTCACGCATGCAACGCGCTCGGCGCGCGGCACACGCCGCGCTCGCTCTGGTCGTCGCCCTGTGCCTGTCGAGCGTGCCGGCGGCCACGCCCTCGCTCTGGTTGTCCGGAGGCATCGCACGCGCGGCGGAAGTCGCCTGGCCGCCATCGACGCTCGTGCTCTCGGAGATCCAGACCGGCGGGGCGAGCGCGTCCGACGAGTTCGTCGAGATCGCGAACCAGGGGGCTACACCGGTCGACTTGATCGGGCTCGAGCTCGTCTACGCGACCTCGTCCGGCTCCACCGTCACGCGCAAGGCGACGTGGGCGGCGTCGACGATCCTGACGCCTGGCAAGCGCCTCCTCGTCGCGAACAGCGCAGGTTCGTACGCCGCGGTCGGCGACGCGGTCTACAGCGGCGGCTTCGCCGCTACCGGCGGCGCCCTAGCGCTGCGGATCGTCGGAGGTGCCGTGATCGACGCGGTCGCGTGGGGTGACGCGACGAACGCCTTCGTCGAAGGCACGGCCGCGCCGGCCCCGACCGCGAGTGCCAGTCTCGAGCGGCGTCCCGGCGGTGCTGCAGGCAACGGCATCGACACCAACGACAACGCCCTGGATTGGTTCGAGTCGGCGACGCCCGGTCCGCAGGGGCTGGCGGCACCGCCCGTGCCGGACCCGGGCTCCGAACCGACGCCGGGACCGACCGCGACACCCGCACCGACTGCCGAGCCGACACCCGAGCCGACACCGACGCCGACGCGGAACCCACGCCCGGCCCCACGGCGACGCTCGACCCGACGCCCGAGCCCACTCCTGCGCCGACGGCGACTTCGGCACCGACGCCTGAGCCGACGCCGACATCGACCCCTGCGCCGATCGCGATCTCGACCGCCCGATCGATGCCCGACGGCGCGTCCGTCATGGTCACGGGAGTGTTGACGACCGATCTCGGCGCCCTCGAGGGCGGCCGTACCGCATTCGTCCAGGACGCCACTGCCGGGATCGCTCTCTATCTCGACGCAGCCGTCGTCGGTTCCATGCCGATCGGGACCACCGATCGTCGTGCAGGGCACGGTCGACGACCGGTTCGCCCAGCGCACGCTGCGAGCTGCCGAGGCCGACATCGTCGTCACCGGCTCCACCGAACCGCCGATGCCGCCGTCGACCGCAACGGGATCGGCCGACGAAGCAGTGGAGGGGACGCGTATCCGGATCGAGGGCTCGGTCACCGCCGACCCCGACGCGCTGACTGATGGGACCGCCGTGACGGTCGACGACGGATCGGGCGCGGTGCGGGTCATCGTCACGCCCGCCGCGCTTGCGGGTCGAGAGCTCGCTACGGGCGCGAGCGTGACCGCTGCCGGACCGCTCGGACAGCGCGACAGCACCGGCACCGGGGCCGAGGGGTACCGGGTGTACGTGACGCGAGCAAGTGACCTCGTTGTCTCGCCGGCTCCCACACCGTCGCCATCGCCCACGCCCAAACCCACCCCGTTCCCCGAACCCACCCCGTCCCCGACCGGGCCGCCGACACCGACCCCCACCGCAAGCCCGACGTCGACGCCCACGGCCGAGCCATCCCCGAGCCCGTCCCCGGTCGGACTCACGATCGCCTCGGCTCGGACCAGGCCGATCGGGTCGACGGTCACGGTCCGCGGCATCGTCACGGCCGAGGCCGGCCGGCTCGGCACGCCGTCCCTGCTCGCGATCGGCGACTCGACCGGTGGCATCGTGGTGAAACTGGCCGACGCCGTCGCGCCGCCGGCTCGCGGTACGGCCCTCGTCGTGACCGGCCACCTCGCGGATCCATATGGACAGATCGAGATCCGGCCACCAGCGGGCGGGATCGTCGGGGACGGCACAGGCACCGTGCCCGGCCCGCTCGATGTCCCGCCGACCGGCCCGAACGAGTCGACCGAGGGGCGCCTCGTGCGCTTGTCCGGCGTCGTCGTCGCTCGCCCGACGAAGTCGACCAGCGGTGACATCTCCCTGACGGTCGAGATCGCTAACGGGGTCCGCGTCAAGGTCATGGCCGATGCGTCCAGCAGCCTCACGCAGGCGTCGTTCACCGCCGGAGCGCGCTACCGGATCGTCGGCATCTCCGGACAGCGGGCGTCCAGGAAGGGCATGCCCGACGGCTACCGGGTCTGGCCGCGCGATCGGCACGATGTCACGCTGCTGGCATCGGCTCCGACGCCGATCCCAGGGGCGACTGGATCGCCCCGGCCATCCGGCGGGACACCCGCCGTCGTCTCGATCGCAAGGGCCCTGCGAACGACCGAACGCGACGTCGCCATCGAGGCCGTCGTGACCGCGCCCGCCAGCCTGCTCGACACGTCGGGGCGGCGGATCGTCGTCCAGGACGCGACCGGTGCCATCGAGATCCTGCTGCCCAAGGATGTGTCGGCACCCGGTGTGGGCGCGCGCATCCGGGCAGCAGGTCGCGTGGGCACGGCCTACGGAGCGCCGCGCCTCCGCGCGACCTCACTCGATCGGCGGGGATCGGGCGCGATCCCCGCGCCGCTACGGGTTTCCGGCCCCGTGACGGCAGCTCATGCGTGGCGCCTCGTGGCGATCACCGGCCGAGTCGATGACGTCCGCAAGCTCGGCGATCGCTGGCGCGCCGAGATCGTGCTCGGGGCGCAGCACTTCGTCGTGGTCGGCCAGCCGGGCGCCCGGATCCCGAGTACGGCCTTGAGCGAGGGCCGGGCGGCGGAGGTCATCGGCATCGTGCGACCACCGTATCCGAGCGCGACCGACCGCCGGCCGTCCGTCCTGCCGCGTTCCGGCGCCGATGTCCGGCAAGGCCCGGCTCCGGCGGCGACGCCGTCGGCAGGCGCACGAGGGGAGAACGGATCCGCGACCGGGACGGCCGGGGGTGGCGGCTCAGCCGCTCCTTCCGAAGAGTCCGCGGTACCCGCCGACCTCATCGACCTTGAGGGCCTGGTCGGGACCGACGTCCGCGTCGGCGGCCTGGTCGTCGAGCTGCGTCCCGATGGCTTCACGCTCGACGACGGCACGGCGATCGGGCGCGTCGTCCTGGCGGGCCAGGCGGCCGATTCGACCGACCTCATCGAGCCGGGTGACGCGATCAACGTGACCGGCGTGGTGGCGATCCAGTCGGACGGCCTCGCTGCGGTGGTCGTCGACGATCCGGCCGCGATCGTCCTCGGCAGCACGCTGGGCGACGTCGAGCCGAGCCCAACGCCTGGGAGTCCGGTGGCCTCGGCGGGTGCCGGTGACACGTCCGGCCTGCGAACCGCCGGTCTCGGCGACGCGGCGATGGGCATCCCGGGCGCCGGCGCGGGCCTCGCCGGGGCGCTGTCCATCGGGTTGTTGTCGGTGGTCGTGACGGTGCTCCGCCGACGCCAGGCGCGGCGCCTCCTGGCATCGCGCGTCGCGGCCCGGTTGGCGGCGGTCGGCGGCCCGCGGCCGGCCGATACCGGGGTGACGACGGGCTCGGATCCGGGCTGAGCGAGGCTCGTGCACGGCTCGTGCAAGGCTCGAGCGTGGCCACTGCACGGGTCGTGCGGGGCCCATGCGAGCGTCGAGCGGCCCTGATTCGTGCGTGGCCGTGCTTGACGCTCGCAGAATTGCGGGACTATCCTCGGCCGAGTTTCGCGCCAGCGAAGCAGGTTTCGTGAGCGAGGAGAGGTTTTGCCGAACGCGGAAACCCGCGTCGAAAGCCACCGAGACCGCAGGATCGCGGTCCCGGAGGGAGAACGGCAGTACCACATCGGACTCGGACCGGGTGACTTGGCCGAGTACATCCTCCTCCCCGGGGACCAGGATCGGACCACCAGGATCGCCTCGCGCTTCGATTCGATCGAGCTCGAGCACCGACACCGGGAGTTCGCTTCTGCAACCGGCACGTACCGGGGGCAGCGGGTGTCGGTCGTGTCGACCGGCATCGGCACGGACAACGTCGAGATCGCCGTGGCCGAGATCCTGGCGATCACGCGACGTCCGACCTTCATCCGGGTCGGCTCGTCTGGCGCCCTTCAACCAGAGATGCGCCTGGGCGACCTGGCGATCACGACAGGAGGGGTGCGACTCGAAACGACGACGAGCTGGTACGTGCACGACGGGTATCCCGCGGTCGCCGACTACGAGGCGGTCGTGGCGCTCATCGAGGCAGCGGAACGGCTCGGTCACCGCTACCACGTCGGAGTGACGGCGACGGCACCGGGGTTCTACGGGTCACAAGGGCGGCCCATCCCGCAGTTGCCCATCCGCTACCCTGACCTGGCGCAGGACATGGCGCGCCAGCGTGTCATGAACTTCGAGATGGAGGCATCGGCACTCCTGGTGTTCGCCTCACTTGCCGGCTGTCGTGCCGGCGTCGTCTGTGCGGTCTTCGCCGACCGGACGAGAGGCGAGTTCATCAGTGGATCGGCGAAGGACGCTGCTGAGGCGGCCTGCGTCGAGACGGGCCTCGAAAGCCTGCTGGTGCTGGCAGAGATGGATGCCCAGAAACGAACCGCGTCGACGGACCGCTGGCGCCCGTCGTTGTGGTCGACATAGCGCGATACCCATGAGCGGATGCGGGACAAAGGCTCTCGTGACGCTCCACCACCGAGGAGGAAGCCCACATGGCTGAGGCCTACTGCGTCAAGGACAAGCGCAAGGTCGAAGTCCAGAATCCGCAGCGGATCACGATGAAGAACGGGAAGCCGGCCCTGCAGGGCACCTGCCCGATCTGCGGTAACAAGGTCTTCAAGATCGGCGGCTGACCCGCCTGACATCATCGAGAAAAGGACGACGGCCCCCGCCGCGAGGCGGGGGCCGTCGCATGTCCCGGGGTCGGCCAGGCGAGACCCTTTGCTAGAATGACCGCGTTCCCCCGAACGAAATCGCGCGCGTCGCGCGCTCACCGGCGGTCCGGCATCGACCGCCAGGAGGTCCCCACGATGGCAGTCCGTGTCGGCATCAACGGCTTCGGCCGTATCGGCCGCCAATCGCTCAAGGCGCTGCTCGAGCGAGCGCCGGACGTCGAGGTCGTGGCGGTCAACGACCTGGTCGATGCCGAGATGAACGCGCTGCTGTTCAAGCACGACTCGACGTACGGTGCCTATGACGGCGACGTCCGTGCTGGCGACAGCTCGATCATCATCGACGGCCGCGAGATCAGGATCCTCGCCGAGAAGGACCCGGCGGCCCTGCCGTGGGGCGACCTCGGCGTCGACATCGTCCTCGAGTCGACCGGCATCTTCACCGACGCAGACAAGGCCACGGCGCACCTCACGGCAGGAGCCCAGAAGGTGATCATCAGCGCCCCGGCCAAGAACGAGGACATCACGATCGTCCTGGGTGTCAACGAGGACCGCTACGACCCGGCCAGCCACCACGTCATCAGCAACGCCAGCTGCACCACCAACTGCCTCGCTCCTGCCGCGAAGGTCGTCAACGACACCTTCGGCATCGAGAAGGGGCTGATGAACACGATCCACAGCTACACGAACGACCAGCGCATCCTCGACGTCGCGCACAAGGACCCGCGCCGCGCGCGCTCAGCAGGCCAGAACATCATCCCGACGTCGACCGGCGCGGCGAAGGCCCTGGCCCTCGTGATCCCCGAGCTCAAAGGCAAGTTCGACGGCTTCAGCCTGCGTGTCCCGACGCCGACGGTCAGCGTGGTCGACTTCACCGCCACCGTCCGCCGATCCACGAGCGTGGACGAGCTCAACGCCGCGTTCCGGGAAGCTGCCGCGGGACCCCTCGACGGCATCCTCGGCGTCTCGGATGAGCCGCTCGTATCCACCGACTTCCGGGGCGACTCGCGCTCGTCGATCATCGACGCGGAGTCGACCATGGTGCTCGGCGGTGACATGGTCAAGGTGATCGCCTGGTACGACAACGAATGGGGCTACAGCTGCCGCGTGGCGGATCTCATCGCGTTCGTGGCCGCACGACTCCCTGTCGCCGCCGCCTGATCGCGACCTGACCCCGATGGACAAGCTCACGCTCCGCGATGCGGATGTCGCCGGTAAGCGCGTCTTCGTCCGGGTCGACTTCAACGTCCCGCTGGCGGACGGCAAGGTCCAGGACGATACGCGCGTCCGGGCCTCGATCCCGACCATCATCACGCTCGTCCAGGCAGGCGCCAAGGTCGTTCTGGCCAGCCACCTCGGCCGACCGAACGGCAAGGTCACCGACAGCCTTCGGCTCCGTCCGGTCGGGCAGCGACTGACCGAGCTGATGCGCCGCAACGTGCCCGTCACCGGCGATGCGCTCGGCGTCGGCACCGAAGACGCGCTCAAGCGCATGCGCCCCGGCGAGATCGTCCTGCTCGAGAACCTGCGCTTCCATCCTGAGGAGGAGGCGAACGACCCGGCATTCGCGGCCACGCTCGCGTCGTACGCCGACGTGTACGTGAACGATGCGTTCGGGACCGCCCACCGCGCGCACGCCAGCACGGTCGGCGTCGCCAAGCTCCTGCCCGCCTACGCGGGGCTGCTCATGGAGCGCGAGCTGGCGATGCTCTCGAAGCTGCTCGAGTCGCCCGAGCGGCCGTTCGCTGCGATCCTCGGCGGGGCCAAGGTCAGCGACAAGATCAAGGTGATCGACAACCTGCTCACCAAGGTCGACCTGCTGGTCCTCGGCGGCGGGATGGCGAACACGTTCCTGCTCGCGCAGGGCAAGACGATCGGCAAGAGCCTGGCCGAGCCCGACCGGGTCGAGGACGCGCGGCGGATCCTTGCCCGCGCCGAGAAGAACAAGGTGCGCGTCGTGCTGCCGGTCGATGTGATCGTGGCCAAGGAGGTCACGCGCGGCACCGAGTACAAGACGCTCCAGGCCGAGAAGATCCCGGCGAGCTGGCATATCGTCGACCTCGGCAAGGCGAGCCAGGACCTGATGGTCGACGCACTGGCCGATGCCAAGACCGTCTTCTGGAACGGGCCGTTGGGCGTGTTCGAGATCCCATCGTTCGCCCATGGCACGAACGCGGTGGCACGCATGCTCGCGGAACGCGCCGAGCACGGTGCGACCGTCGTCATCGGCGGCGGCGATTCGGCGGCGGCGATCATCCGCCAGGGCCTCGCCGACAGGATGACCCACATCTCGACCGGCGGTGGCGCGTCGCTGGAGTTCCTCGAGGGCCGCGAGCTGCCCGGCGTGGCGGTGCTGCTGGATCGACCGAAGCCTGAGAAGGCCAAGAAGCCAGCGGCCAGGAAGCCAGCGGCCAAGAAGCCAGCGGCCGCCACCTCGGCCGGAAAACCGAAAGCAGTCGCGACCAAGACCGCTGCCGCGAAAGCGGCTCCGGCCAAGCCCGCCGCGACGCCCGCCGCCAAGCCCGCCGCCGCGAAGCCGGCCGCGAAGAAGGTCGCTGCGAAGCAGGTCGCTGCGAAGCCCTCCGCACCGCCGAAGCCCGCCCCGAAGAAGGCAGCCGCCGGCGGACGCAGTCGATGACCCTGATCGACGCAGTCGACGCCCGCGAGATCCTCGATTCGCGCGGCAACCCGACGGTCGAGGTCGATGTCGTGCTGGTCGACGGCTCGGTCGGAAGAGCCGCCGTGCCGAGCGGCGCCTCGACGGGCGCCCACGAGGCCGTCGAGCTGCGGGACGGGGACCAGGCACGCTACGGCGGGAAGGGCGTCCAGACCGCGGTCCGGAACGTCACCGAGCGGATCGCCCCGGAGCTGATCGGCCTCGACGCATCTGATCAGACCGGGATCGACGGGTTGCTGATCGATCTCGATGGCACTCCGAACAAAGGCGAGCTCGGCGCGAACGCGATCCTCGGCGTGTCACTGGCGTGCGCGCACGCTGCCGCGGCCGCCTACGACCTGCCGCTGTACCGCTATCTCGGCGGAGTCGGCGCGCGCACGCTGCCCGTCCCGATGTTCAACATCCTCAACGGCGGCAAGCACGCCCAGGACTCGACCGACTTCCAGGAATTCATGGTGATGCCAGTGGGCGTTGCCACGTACGTGGACTCGCTGCGGGCCGGCGCCGAGATCTTCGCGGCGCTGCGGACGATCCTCCACGACGAGGGCCATGCGACCGGACAGGGCGACGAAGGCGGGTTCGCGCCGTCGCTCGCCTCGAACGAGGCAGCCGTGGAGGTCATCCTGCGCGCCATCGAGCGGGCGGGCTACCGACCCGGCGAGGACGTGGCGATCGCCCTCGACCCGGCGACGACCGAGCTCGTCGAGGAGGGGAGCGGCGCTGACGGCGCCCCGACCCGGTATCTGCTGGCCAAGGAAGGCCGGACCCTCGAAAGCAGCGAGCTGGTCGACCTGTGGGCCGATTGGACGGCCCGCTACCCGATCGTCTCGATCGAGGACGGCCTGGCGGAGGACGACTGGCTCGGCTGGGGCCAGCTCACCGAGCGGCTCGGCGGGCAGGTGCAGCTCGTCGGCGACGACCTGCTCGTGACGAATACCGAGCGGATCGCCCGGGCGATCGACCTCCACGCCGCGAACTCTGTGCTGATCAAGCTCAACCAGATCGGGACATTGACCGAGACGATCGAAGCCATCGAGCTGGCCCGTGCGGCCGGCTGGTCGGCGGTCGTCTCACACCGATCCGGCGAGACCGAGGACACCACGATCGCCGACTTCGTCGTCGCGATGGGCACCGGACAGATCAAGACCGGCGCTCCATCGCGCTCCGAGCGCGTCGCCAAGTACAACCGGCTGCTGCGCATCGAAGGCGAGCTCGGCGACGGAGCGCGCTACCTCGGTCGCGCCGCACTCACGGGGTCGTGAGCCGGATCGTCGATCGCGGGGCCATCACAGCGGCGTACGTCGGGATCGGGGTCGCGATCACGGTCGCGGTGAGCTTCCTGCTGATCATCCCCATCGAGCCCGTCATCTGGCTGCTGACGATCCCGTCGGGGCTGCTCATCGGCTACTACGCCAACCAGCGGTCCGACCGCAGGGCGGGCCCTTGGCGTCGCATCATGAGCAACGGGCTGTTCGCCTCGTTCATCACCGGCCTGACGTACGCGGGGCTGCTGCTGCTCCTGCACGCGATCTTCTTCTTCGCCGATACGGGCTATCCGAATTTCAATCGCGTCGACGAGGCCGGCCAGGCGATCCCACCCCGCTGCGAGACCGGGGCGGGCTGCGTGTACGCGCGCTACCTGGCTGAGGGCCGTGGCGCCGAGCTCGAGGCCGCCGGTGTCACCGATCCAGTTTCGTTCAGCTCCTTCTACTGGTCGATCCAGTCCTCCGTCGCGGGCGCTGTCATCATCACCACGACGGCGGGCGGCCTCGGCGGGGCGCTCCTGTACGGCTTCTTCCGACCGAAACCAGATGTGCCCGGTGTCCGGGGCGACGAGACCGTCACGACCACGGCCTGACACGCGACGAGCCCGCACGCGTCACGTGATATTTCCTCTATCGCTTCCCCTTTCGATGCATCGGTGAGGCGACTACCGATCCGCGCTGAAGCCCTGTCTGCTTCCGCGTCATCGGTCCCACGACCGACTCGCAAGCGAATGGCGCTGTTTGGATGCCAGGCAGTCGCCTCGCCGATCAAACGGAAGGAGAGTCGTTCACTGGCCGCGCCGCCTTCGGTCTCAGCCGCCGGAGATGATCCGATAGGAACGCAAGCGGCGCCCCGGGCCGAAGCCCGGGGCGCCGCTGGGCGCGGGGACGGGGCGCTAGGAAGAAGCCTTCTTGCCCGTGCTCTTTGCAGTGGATTTCGTTGCCGTCGTCTTGGCGGATGACTTCGTAGCGGTCTTCTTGGCGGCGGCGGCCTTGGTGGCGGGGCGGGACGGGCGGGACGACTTCGCCGGAACTGCCTCGGCGACTCCGGACTCGGCAGCCTTGGCGGCGGCGGCCTCGGCACGCGCCGTCTTGCTCAACGCAGCGCGGGCCTTGCCAGCGGCGGTCTGTGCACCCTTGGCCTTGGTCGACTTGCCGGCGGCGATGCGCGCCTTCGCGGCCTTCGCGGCCGCGGACTTGCCGGTCTGCTTTGCGACCCGCCCGGATGACCCGGTGGTAGCCCCGCCCAGGGCGGCGTTGATCTTGAGTGTCAGCCGCGACTTGCGTCGGGCGGCGGCATTCGGATGGATGGCGCCGGCTTTGGCCGCGCGGTCCAGTGCTGACAATGCCTCCGTGAGGGCGGCGGTCGCGGTCTCCGCATCGGTCGACGCGCCGACCGTGCTCAGTGCCTTCGCGACGTAGGTCTTCGCCGCGGTGCGGCGTGGGCCAAGCACATCGTGGCGGCGTGCTGCCTGCCGGACGCGCTTGAGGCCCGACGGCGTTCGTGCACCCGACCAGGTGCGGGGCGTCTTGGCCAAGGGGAACCTCTCGGATCGTCGATGTGATGGGCTGGATGCCACGCGCGAGCACGGGATGAGCGCCGCACGCGGAGGCGGATGCTACCACAGGAGCCGCTACACTCCGCCCTCGTGACCATCCCCCAGGAACGGCTGCATCTCTGTTCAGATGGACTATCGGTCGCCACTTTCCCTACCGATGGCTCGGAGGGTAGATGCTTACCTTCCTGTAGAAGATGAGCAGCGCCCCGCGGTAGAGTCCGGGGCTCGACCATGAACGGAGGAGTGACGGAGGAGTGACCCATGCTTCGACCCGAGGACGCCTACGAGCTGTATTCGCGAGCCTGGAACGAGCCGGAGCACACTGCGGCCCTCCTGGAGGAGTGTTGGGCGGAGGACGGCGTCTACGCTGACGACGAGGTGCCGGATGGCGTCGTCGGGCGTGCTGCAGTCGCCGCTATGATCGCGGCCACGCACGAGGCTTTGCCCGGCTTCCGGGTGTGGGAGACCAGCGCCCCGAGGATGCTGGGCGGTCGAATGGGCGTCACCTGGACACAGGAGGGTGGCGACCCGCCGGAGGGGTTCTCTGGTAGTGATGTCATCGAGTTCACTGCCGACGGACGCATCGCCCGCGTCACCGGCGTGCTTGCGCCGACCTGAGTGCTCCGTCGACTGATGGGTGCCGGGGGGGCGGCTGGGCTCCGATAGACTCCGCCCACGGTGACCATCCCCCAGGATCGCCTGCGCAACTTCTCGATCATCGCCCACATCGATCACGGGAAGTCGACCCTGGCGGATCGGCTGCTCGAGCTGACGCACACCATCGATGCCCGCCAGATGACGAGCCAGGTCCTCGATTCGATGGATCTCGAGCGCGAGAAGGGCATCACGATCAAGGCCCGCGCCGTTCGGCTCGAGTACACGGCGAACGACGGTCAGACGTATGGGCTCAACCTCATCGACACGCCCGGTCACGTCGATTTCGCTTACGAGGTCAGCCACAGCCTGCAGGCCTGCGAGGGCGCCATCCTCGTCGTCGACGCCACGCAGGGCATCGAGGCGCAGACGCTCGCCAACGTCCATCTCGCGCTGCGCGAGAACCTCACGCTCATCCCGGTCCTCAACAAGATCGACCTGCCGTCGGCCGACCCGGACACGATCATCGACGAGCTCGAGAACGTCCTGGCCATCCCGCGCGAGGAGGTGATCCTGGCCAGCGCCAAGGAAGGCACCGGCGTCAGCGACATCCTCGAGGCGATCGTCGAACGGATCCCCGCGCCGGCCGGCGACCCCGCAGCGCCCGTCCAGGGTCTGATCTTCGACAGCCACTACGACGCCTACAAGGGCGTGATCGTCTACGTCCGGCTCGAGCAGGGCACGCTCAAGGCCAGCGACCCGATCCGCCTGATGGCCAGCGGCGCGACCGCCGAGCCACTGGAGCTGGGCGTCTTCCGCCCGCAGCTCGTCCCGGTCAAGCAGCTGAGCGCCGGCGAGGTCGGCTACGTGGCGACGGGTCTCAAGAACGTCCGCGAGGCGCAGGTCGGTGACACCGTCACGACCCAGGCGCGTCCGGCGAAGGAGCCGCTGCCCGGCTACCAGGCCGCCAAGAGCCTCGTGTTCGCCGGCATCTACCCGGTCAGCGGCGAGGACTACCCGCTGCTGCGCGATGCGCTCGACAAGCTCCACCTCAACGACGCGAGCTTCACGTTCGAGCCGGAGAGCTCGGTCGCGCTCGGGTTCGGGTTCCGCTGCGGGTTCCTCGGGCTGCTCCACATGGAGATCGTCCAGGAGCGCCTCGAGCGCGAGTTCGACCTCGACCTCATCGCCTCGGCGCCGTCGGTCGAGTACCACGTCCAGCTCCAGCACGGCCGCGGCACGGTCGTCGTCGACAACCCGTCGCTGCTGCCGAACCCGTCCGACATCGAGTCGATCGAGGAGCCGTGGGTCAAGCTCAGCGTCGTCTCGCCGAGCCAGTACATCGGCTCGATCATGGAGCTCTCGACGAACCGGCGCGGGACGTTCGACAACATGGAGTACCTCGACCCGACGCGGGTCGTGCTCCATTTCGAGATGCCGCTCGCCGAGCTGATCGTCGATTACTTCGACCAGCTCAAGAGCCGGACGCAGGGCTACGCCTCGATGGACTACGAGGAGCTCGGCTATCGACCGGCCAACCTCGCCAAGGTCGACATCCTCGTCAACGGCGAGCCGGTCGATGCGCTGAGCCTCATCGTCCACCGCGACCGTGCCCAGTCGACGGGGCGTGCCCTTGCAGAGCGGCTCAAGCAGCTGATCCCCCGGCAGATGTTCGAGATCCCGATCCAGGCGGCTATCGGGAGCAACGTCATCGCGAGGGAAAGCGTCCGCGCTATGCGCAAGAACGTATTGGCCAAGTGTTACGGTGGCGACATCACGCGCAAACGGAAGCTGCTCGAGAAGCAGAAAGAGGGAAAGCAGCGGATGAAGCGCGTGGGGTCGGTCGAGATCCCGCAGGAGGCGTTCCTGGCGATGCTCCGCATGGACGAGGGCTGAACCCCTGAGTGGAGGGGCTGTTCGACATCTCGCGCGGCCTGATCGTCGTCGGGCTCACGCTACTCCTCGTCCTGCTCCGGCTCGATGCCGAGCGGTTCGGCACCGCGGAGTACTACGAATCGACTCGCGACGGGGAGCGGCCGCGGATCCGACGACGCCTCGCCTGGTATGGGCTGGGTGCCGCGATCGTCGTCGCGATGGCGTACATCTCGCCTTCGCCGCAGGCGGACTTGTTCCTCGGCACCGGGGATCGGCTGGGCGCCGTGATGGGCGGGCTCATCTTCGCGGGGCTGGGCGTGGCCCAGGCACTCGCCTTTGCGACCCTGCGCTATCAGCGGATCCGGTTCCCCGACACGCGCTCATACCCGGGTGCGCTGCTCAACTCGACCGCCACCGCGTTCATCGATGAGGCCACGTTCCGTGGCGCGATCTTCGGGACGATGCTGACGCTCGGCCTCGACGCGAACCTCGCCAACATCGTGCAGACCCTGCTGTACACGCTGACGACCAGACTCGGGGCGCCCGGCCGCGACCGCTACCTGCTCGATCCTGACCCTCGGGATCGGCTTCATCGGCGGCTGGCTCACCGCGGTGACGGGTGGCATCGCCGCCGCGTTCCTGGGCCATGCCGCGACGCGGTTCGCAGTGTTCCTCGCGACCGGCCACACCGGACAGACGCTGCCGAAGGGTCGCGAGATCGAGGAGATCGACCGCCGGCGGAGGCCTCCCGAGGGGTGGCGTGTCATCGGGAGTCGGGAGTCCCCGTCGCGGGATCGGTGACCGTGGGACGGACGCCGGCTTCGCGTCCACCGATCGCGCTCTACATCCACGTCCCCTTCTGCGTGTCGCTGTGCCCCTACTGCGACTTCGTCGTCATCGCCGGATCGGCGGCGCGCGGCCCTCGAAACCGGATCGGGCAGTTCCTCGATGCGCTCCTGGTGGAGCTGGATCTGCGCGCCGATGCGCTTGAACAGCGGTTCGGGCGGCCGGGGACAAAACGGCGGCCGTTGCTCGACTCGGTGTACCTCGGCGGTGGGACGCCGTCGCTACTGCCAGCCGACGAGGTCGAGCGGATCCTCGCCCGCGTGCGCGAGCGGTTCGGGATCGCCGAGAGCGCCGAGATCACGATCGAGTCGAACCCCGGACCGGACGAGCGCGGCGACCCCGCGGCCCTGCGCCACGCCGGCGTCACGCGGATCTCGTTCGGGGCGCAATCGTTCGACGACACCGAGCTGCGGAAGCTCGGTCGACGGCATCGTGCGCGGCACGTCGCCGATGCGGTGGCCGGGGCCCGCGACGCCGGGATCGGTTCGGTCAATGTCGACCTGCTGTACGACATCCCGGACACCGACCTGTCGACGTGGATGGCGACGCTCGACACGGCACTGGAGCTCGAGCCCGATCACCTGTCGCTGTACGCGCTGTCGCTCGACGACCCCGTGGCCGAGGGCCTGGCCGGCCCGACCGGCGATCACCTGCCGACCACGAAGGGCGCGCGGCGTTGGCGCGATGCCGTGGCGCCGGGCCAGGACGAGGACCGCGCCGCGGGGCAGTACCACCACGCCGCGCTCGCCCTGGCGGATGCCGGGTATCGCGGGTACGAGATCTCGAATTGGGCGCGACCGGGCCACGAGAGCCGGCACAACCTGGCGTACTGGCAGCGCCGGCCGAACGAGGCGGCCGGGCCGGGTGCCCACGCGTTCGACGGGGTCGTTCGGCGCTGGACCGCCGCGCGACTCGACCTGTACGTGGCGGCATTGGGGTCGACGCCGCCGCAGCTGCCGCCGGGCGGCGTGGAGGTGCTGGACGAGGCGACCGCCGGAGCGGAGGCGCTGATCCTGGGTCTCCGCCTGGATACCGGCGTGCCCTTGGCGTTCGCGCACGAGCCGCCGTTGGCCGATGCCTTCGGCTGGGCGTTGGCCGCCGGGCTCCTGACGGTCACGCCCAAGGACCGCGTCGTGCTGACGACTCGCGGGCGCCTCCTCTCGAACGAGCTGTTCGCCCGACTCATCTGACCGCGCGGGATCGGGTCCGTGCCTCCGTGGCGTGCGTTGACACTCGTCTGTGGCCGCTGCTACGATGCCAGCACGATTGTTAGCACTCTCACCTATCGAGTGCTAACCACCACGGAGATCGAGTCTTGGCGCGTCGGATCCGCCACCCGCTCGGCCCGTTGGACCTCCGCTCCCAGGCGATCCTTCGGGCCGTCATCGAGGAATACATCTCTTCGGCACAGCCGGTCGGCAGCCAGGCGTTGGTGGAACGCTACGGCCTCGGCGTGTCCAGCGCGACCGTGCGCAACATCCTGGCTGAGCTGGAGCTGGCCGGGCTGCTGACCCACCCGCACACGAGCGCCGGTCGCATGCCGACCGATGCCGGCTACCGCTTCTATGTCGAGTCGATCGTCGATGCCGCACCGCTCTCGGCGGTCGAGCAGCTGATGATCCGTCACCAGTTCGGCCAGGTGGAGTTCGCCAGCGAGCACTGGTTCCGGCTGGCCGCGACGACGCTCGCCGGTCTGACCCGCTCGGCCGGCCTCGCGACCCCGGCGAAGCCGAATGCGGCGCACATCCGCCGTGTCGACCTGGTGGCCGTGAACGAGCGGATGGCGAGCCTGATCCTCGTCCTCCGAGAAGGGTCGATCAAGCAGGCCGCGGTCACGCTCGACGAAGCCGATGCGATCGATCAGACGACCCTCAACCGCGTCGCCGGCCTGCTCAACGAGCATCTCGTCGATCTGACGGCGACGGATGCGGAGCGGACGATCGCGAAGCTCGACGGCGATGAGCCGCTCCAGCGTGTCGCGCAGCGGGTCGGTGAGCGGATCGTGCGCATCCTGCGCGACTACGACGCTGCCTCGGTCGAGGAGCTGTTCTCGGACGGGCTGCTCAACGTCATGGAAGCGCCGGAGTTCGCCCAGAGCGACAAGCTCCGCCAGGTCTTCACCGCGCTCGAGAACCGCACGTTCCTCGGCGAGCTCGTCGGCAGCGTCGCGGGTTCCGGCCGGATCCGGGTGGTGATCGGCGCCGAGAACTCGCGGGAGGAGATGCACGACGTCTCGCTCGTGCTCGCGCCATACGGCCGACCGGGCAGTGTGCTCGGCGTGGTGGGCGTCCTCGGCCCGACCCGCATGAGTTATCCCCAGGCGATCGGCACGGTCCGCTTCGTGTCCGGTCTCATGAATGAGTTGGTGGACCACCTGTATGCCTGATCAGCGACATCGGACGCGTGCCCAGGAACGCGCTGAGGACATCGACATCCGGCCCACGAAGCTCCTCGAGGAGATCGAGGCGCTTCGCGGGGAGCTCGCCGAAGCCAAGTCCCAGGCGGACGAGTACCTGACCGCGCTCCAGCGCGAGCGCGCCGAGTTCCTCAACTACAAGCGCCGGACGGCGGAGGAGCGCGAGCGTGAGCTCGGGCTGGCCGGCGAGGACCTGATCCGCAAGGTGCTCGCACTCGCCGACGACTTCGACCGGGCGATCGACGCGCGACCGGAGTCGGTCGCGGGCGACCCGTGGTTCGAGGGCCTCGCCGCCATCGACCGCAAGCTTCGGCAATTGCTCGAGAGTGAGGGCGTCAGCCCGATCGACGCCGGGCCGGGTACCGCATTCGATCCGCGACAGCATGACGCGATCGCGACCGTGCCCGGCTCCGGCCGGACGGAGGGCGAGATCGTCGAGCAGGTCCGGCGCGGCTATCGACTCCGCGACCGCGTCCTGCGCCCGGCCCTCGTGGCCGTCGCCGGCGCGCCGGAACCAGAACCAACCAACGATCGACCCAACTGACAGACAACCTATCCGAGCGAGGAGCACACACCGACCATGGGCAAGATCATCGGCATCGACCTCGGCACGACGAACTCCGTCGTCGCCGTCATGGAGGGCGGCGAGCCGACCGTCATCGCGTCGGCTGAGGGCGGTCGCACCATCCCGAGCGTCGTCGCATTCACCAAGACCGGCGAGCGGCTGGTCGGCCAGCTCGCCAAGCGCCAGGCGGTCACCAACCCGGGCAACACGGTCTTCTCGATCAAGCGCTTCATGGGTCGTCGGTTCGACGATCCGGAGACCAAGCGCTCGCGCGAGCTCGTGCCGTATACGGTCGAGAAGGATCCCAAGTCGGACGGGATCGCCGTAAAGCTCGCCGACGGCAAGACGTACACGCCGCCCGAGATCAGCGCGATGATCCTCCAGAAGCTCAAGACCGACGCCGAGGCGTACCTCGGCGAGAAGGTGACCGAGGCGGTCATCACGGTCCCGGCGTACTTCGACGACACGCAGCGCCAGGCGACCAAGGACGCGGGCCGCATCGCCGGACTCGACGTCAAGCGGATCATCAACGAGCCGACGGCGTCGGCGCTCGCCTACGGGTTGGACAAGAAGGGCGACGAGAAGATCGCCGTGTACGACCTCGGTGGCGGCACGTTCGACATCTCGATCCTCGAGCTCGGCGAGGGTGTCTTCGAAGTCAAGGCGACCAACGGCGATACCCACCTCGGCGGCGATGACTTCGACCAGCGCGTCATCGACTGGCTGCTGGCCGAGTTCAAGAAGGACCAGGGCATCGACCTCTCGAAGGACCAACAGGCCCTGCAACGGCTCAAGGAGGCCGCCGAGAAGGCCAAGATCGAGCTGTCGTCGACATCGACGACCGAGATCAACCTGCCCTACATCACCGCCGACGCTTCGGGACCCAAGCACCTCGTCGTATCGCTGACGCGGGCCAAGCTCGAGGACCTGGTCGACGATCTCGTCGCCAAGACGGCGGGTCCGGTCAAGGACGCGCTCAAGGACGCCGGCCTCAAGCCCGGCGACATCGACGAGGTGATCCTCGTCGGTGGCATGACCCGCATGCCGGCGGTCGTCGAGGCCGTCAAGAAGCTGTTCGACGGCAAGGAGCCGCACAAGGGCGTCAATCCGGATGAGGTGGTGGCCATCGGCGCGGCGATCCAGGCCGGCGTGCTGGCGGGCGACGTCAAGGACGTCCTGCTCCTGGACGTGACGCCGCTGTCGCTCGGCATCGAGACGCTCGGCGGCGTGATGACCAAGCTGATCGACCGCAACACGACCATCCCGACTTCGAAGTCGCAGGTCTTCTCGACCGCGTCCGACTCGCAGTCGCAGGTCGAGATCCACGTGCTCCAGGGCGAGCGCGACTTCGCGACCGACAACAAGACGCTCGGCCGGTTCATCCTCGACGGGATCCCACCGGCCCCGCGTGGCGTGCCCCAGATCGAGGTGACGTTCGACATCGATGCGAACGGCATCCTCGACGTGAAGGCCAAGGACCGCGCGACGTCGAAGGAGCAGCAGGTGCGGATCACCGCGTCGTCGATGCTGTCGAAGGACGCCGTCGACCAGATGGTCCGCGACGCCGCCGAGCATGCCGACGAGGACAAGCAGCGGCGCGAGGAGGTCGAGACCCGCAACCAGGCCGAGGCCCTCACGTTCCAGGCGGAGCGGACGCTCAAGGATCTGGGCGACAAGGTCCCGTCCGAGGACAAGCTCGAGGTCGAGAACCAGGTGTCCTCACTGCGTGAGGCGCTCAAGGGTTCCGACGTGGAGCTGATCCGGTCTGGGATGACCGCGCTGGCCGAGACGCTCAACCGGGTGTCGACCGCCGCCTACCAGGCAGCTGCCTCCGAGGCGGGCCCGACCAACGGATCCGGCGACGGCGGCGAGGGCCCGGCTGGCGGCGAGGGTGCCGCTGGCGAGGGCGCGGCCGCGGAAGGCGCGGCGGGCGAGGCCGCCGCCGAGGGCGCCGCAGGCGAGTCCGAGGAAGCCGTCGAGGGCGAGTTCAAGGAGGTCTAGGAGTGCGGCCGGCCGGCCGCCCCGTTCCGTTCCGTGGCCGGGTGTGCCCGCGCGCGGCGATCGCGAGCGGCGAACCATCTTCCGGCAAATGCTCGTCAGGCGGTCGTTGGTCAGGCCTGAGGCTGGCAGATGACCGTCTCGCGGGCGTTTGTCAATTTCGCGTCGCACCGTGGCTAGTCGCCGTGCGTGAAGCGACCCTCTGCCGGCGACGCGCGGGGGCAACTCGGTGACGAGGGACCGCCTGGGGAGCATCTGCCAGAAACCACAGGCCGGCGATGGACCCGACCGGATCATCGATCCATCGGCGCACGTGAACGGTTCGAGCGGGGAGAGCGGCCTGAAAGACTGCTTCGTGCTGCCGCACCCGTCGTCTCGCGGTCCGATCGTCGGGCAGGACGACGAGACGCGAGACGCTCGTCACCCGCCAGCCGCGCTCGCGAGCGACATCGAGTGCGACTCGAGCCTTGCGATCGAGCGTCCCGAGCATCGCCTGAAGATCCGGCACGACCGATTTGATCTCGACGACCAGCAGGGCGCCGGTCGGCTCGTGGAAAGCCAGGATGTCGATCGTCCCGCGCTCACCACGGGTGTTGAAGGAGACTTCCGTTGCGGCCAGCCGCCCACAGTCGTGAAGGAGCCGCAGCACCCGGTCGGTCATCCCCGCGTGTGCAGCGTCCAGTAGTCGGTCGAGGCCCTCGCCGTGCCAGAGGACACGGACACTGAGCTGCGGGCCCAAGGCCGCAGCGACATTGACGAGGGTATTGAGGGCTACCCGGTCAGCTTGCCCTCCCTCGATCCGACCGATGACGGGCCTGGACACCCGGGCAGCGTCCGCCAGGCGTTGTTGTGTCCACCGACGCCGACGTAAGAGGGCTCGCATCGTCAGCCCCAATCGGACTGTATCCATCGCCCGCAGTCTGCGGACGGCCCCTTAGCACGGACTTATCAGGCGCTCACCCGAGGAACAGATCCACCCCGGGGGCGAGTGTCATCGCGGCGATCACGATCGCGTAGGCGGCGAGCAGCAGCAGCCCGGCCGCCAGATGCAGTCGGACGTTGACGCCCATGAAGGCCATCAGGCCGTACGGGTTGTCGTAGTTGGGCGCCAGGCCGGACGACACGCGGCGAGCAAGCGGGATGGTCAGCAGCATCAGCAACGCCGGGATCGGCAGCAGGCCAGCAACGACCCCCGCCACGACCGCCACGTACGCCGCGACGACCGCGACGTTGTACCCGCCGATGACGGCGGACCGCGAGAACCGCACTGGCAGCGTGCGCTTGCCGGCGTGGGCGTCGCCGCGGCGGTCGGGGATCTCGTTGACGTACAGGATCAGCGCTACGAGCAGGGCGATCGGGATGGACGCCACGAACGGCTCCCAGGCCAGCGCGCCCCGCGTCTGGACGACGTACGCCCCGAGCAACATCAGCGGCCCGAACCCGACCGCCACGGCGATCTCGCCCAGGCCGCGATACACGAACTTCAAGGGTGGCGCCGTATACCCGAGCGACACGATGAACCCGACGACGCCGATCACCAGCAACGCCGCGGATCCCCGCGTCGCCAGCAGGACCAGCCCGATGACCGCCGCGGCCACGTAGCACACGGTCGCCAGCGTCGCCATCTGACGCAGCGTCACGAGCCCGTACTGGATCACCCGCGACCCGCCACTGAACTTGGTCGGCGTGACGTTCGCGTCGTCCGCGCCCTGGACGGTGTCGAACACGTCGTTGGCCACGTTCAAGCCGAGCTGGACGAACGAGGCGCCGATCACGGTCAGTGCCGCCGACGCCAGGTCGAATGCCCCGTGGCTCGCGGCGATCAGGATGCCGAGCAGCACCGGCACGATCGTCGCCGTCAGAAACGGCAGGCGCGTCGTCCGCAGCACCAGCGACCCGAACGACAGCCGCGGTTTGACGGGCGTGCCTCGCTCGGCCGACAGGGCGTCGAAGTAGCGGCGCGACCGCGGAACGGACCGCTCCGAGTACTCGAAGAACGGAACCTCTGACTCGTCCCAGCCCCATGCCGATCGCCCGGTGAGCGTCAGCACGCGGGTCATCGTGTCCGGCCGGATGCCCGGAGCGACGCGGCCCCAGACCGTGACATGCCGGCGCTCGTCGTACCCGTAGCCCGGCTGTGGCCGGATGTGCGAGCCCGTCAGCGACACCGCCCGCTGCGTCGGCACGGACAGGCCGGCCGGCGCGGTGAACGTTGCCACCTGGCCGCGAGGATCCACCGACGCGATGACAGCCACCGACACCGGGTAGCCGCGGTCGTCGACCCACGAGGCGATGTGATACGGATACGTGGCGAGCTTGTCGAGGCCCTGCCGTGCATCGATCTCAGGAGTCGCACGCATTACGCAGCCTCCCTATCGAGGACCGTCACGATGGGCGGAACTGACGCGTCACCGGTGGCCCAATACAGGACGCGGCGAGGCGTGATCTCGATGAGCGCTCGCTCGAAGAACAGTGGCAACGCGACACGCTGCTCGAGGAACGAGACGATCGCGGGCTCTTTCGCCGACCAGATCGGCAGGAGTCGCTCCCAGCCGCCGTGCGGGTCCTCGGCGATCACTCGAGCGTCGCCTTGGATCGTGACGCGATCCTCGCGTCCGCCCACGCTCACCGGGTCGGTTACCGACACCGACACCCGCGGGTTCGCGGCGATGTGCTCGAGCTTGCGGCTGAACAGGGTCGACGACGTCATGTAGACGCGCTCGCCATCCCACAGCGGGATCAGCGGGTAGGTGACCGGACGCCCGGTCGCATCGACGACCGTGAGCTCCGCGACGAGGGCCCGCTCGATGAGCTCGGCGGCGGGAGCGGGGATGGTGGCCATCGGTCTGGCTCCTGGCTGAGGCGTTGACTGGCCAGATCATACACCCATTTGCTACCTGTGTGTAGCCAGTTTTTGCAGACGACCGCCAGGAACCAGCCCGATGCCAGCGAATGCCGCGTGTCAGCTCACCGCCGCACAGAGTGCATCGAGCGCGTGCTGGTCACCGCGAACGAAGTAGTCATCGAAGTGCTTCGGTCCCGCCGAGCTCAGGATCTCGCCAGTCGACTCGTCGATCACGATCCGGCCCGCGTCGAGGAGGACCGTGCCCCCGTCGTCCGCGGAGATGCGGATCTGCTGACCGGTGATCCTGGTCGTCCCTGACGCGACCACGCCCGGCACCGCCAGGTCGTGGACGATCGAGTTGTGCGCGACCCAGTCGGCAGAGCGACCGGTCGCCGGGTTGCTGAAGTCGCCGGTGAGCCGCTCCCGGAAGTGGCGCCGCAGCAGGTCGCCATCGGCGTCGTAATAGCGCTTCCCGACCACGTCGCGCGTCTGCGAGACGAGCAGCTCGACCCCGTCGCAGAAGATCGCGCTCGGCTCATCGAAGAACGGGGGATCGGAGAACGCCAGGTCGCACTGGATCTGGTTACCGAGGCGTTCGCACGTCGCGTTGAACTCCGGCGGCGGCGCCGGGTTGAGCGTCGCCGGGTCCACCGGCTCGCGCGCCGCAACGGCCGTGGTCAGCGCGAGCAACGCGATCGATGCGACGACGATCGCCCGCAGGGCTCGATGAACGTGCTGGGACATGGTCGTCCCCTCCAGCTACGGCGGCGGCCCGCGTGGCCGCCATATCCGTACAGGCGGCTCGACCGGGCGCCATCGTTCCGGAATTGGTCGACGCGAGGCCGCCTCGTCTCGGAGTACCATGCCCGTCCATGTCCGAACCGCCCGTGGTGGCGGCGCCCAGCCCCGGGGCCGCGTCCACCGACCCGTCCACCTCGCTCATCCATGCCCGCGGACTGACCAAGCGGTTCGGTGACTTCACCGCGGTCGACGCCATCGACTTCGACGTCGCGCCCGGCGAATTGTTCGGCTTCCTCGGGCCCAACGGTGCCGGCAAGACCTCGACGATGCGGATGATCGGCTGCGTCTCACCGGTGTCGGGCGGCACGTTGCGGGTCCTCGGCCAGGACCCGGAGGGCGATGGTCCGAAGATCCGCGCACGGCTCGGCGTCGTGCCTCAGCAGGACACGCTGGACAACGAGCTCACTGTGCGCGAAAACCTCGTCCTCTACGGTCGCTACTTCGGGCTGAGCCGGGCGGAATGCTCGCGCCGGGCAGACGACCTGCTCGACTTCGCCCAGCTCACGGAGCGTGCCAACGACCAGGTCGAGCACCTGTCGGGCGGGCTGAAGCGCCGCCTGACGATCGGCCGGAGCCTGATCAACGAGCCCGACCTCATGCTCCTCGACGAGCCCACGACCGGCCTCGACCCGCAAGCACGCCATCTGCTCTGGGACCGCCTGTATCGACTGAAGCAGCGCGGCGTCACCCTCGTCCTGACGACCCACTACATGGACGAGGCCGAGCAGCTGTGCGACCGGCTCGTGGTCATGGACAAGGCGAAGATCGTCGCCGAGGGTTCGCCACGCGCCCTGATCGAGCAGTACTCGACGCGCGAGGTCACCGAGCTGCGCTTTGCTGCGGGGATCCAGGAGACGCTCGACGGTCAACTCGACGGGCTGGCCGAGCGGATCGAGCGGCTGCCCGATCGCGTGCTGCTGTACGCCGACGACGGCGAGGCAGCGGTCGCCGCGGCGCACGCCCGCGGCCTGCAGCCGGAGACCGTGCTCGTCCGCCGATCGACGCTGGAGGATGTCTTCCTCCGCCTGACCGGCCGCTCGCTGGTCGACTGATGACGGCGCTCGCCCAGGCGACGTCGGGCATCGGGCGGGTCTTCGAGCATCGCTTCTTCACGTACAAGCGAACGTTCCGGGCGAGCCTCTTCAGCTCCTTCCTGACGCCCGTCCTGTTCCTGACCGCGATGGGGCTCGGGCTGGGCGGGTACGTCGACGCCTCGAACAACCAGGCGCTCGGCGGCGTGTCCTACATCGCGTTCCTCGCGCCGGGTCTGCTCGTCGCGACCGCGATGCAGGCCGCCTCGTTCGAGGCGACCTTCCCGATCATGGCCGGGCTGGTGTGGAGCCGCGTGTTCCATGCCATGTACGCCACGCCGATCACGAGTCGCGACGTGGCACTCGGCAACCTCGTGTGGATCGGTGCCCGGGTCGCCCTGATCTCGACCGTCTTCACCGCGGTGATCGTCGTGTTCGGCGCGGCCACGTCACCGACGATCGTGCTCGCCATCCCGGTCGCGGTCCTGACCGGGCTCGCCTTCGCGGCGCCGATCGCCGCCTTCTCGGCGACCCAGCGCACGCCCGACCGGTTCGCGGCCTTGTTCCGCTTCGTCGTCATGCCGCTGTTCATCTTCTCGGGGACGTTCTTCCCCGTCGAAGCGCTGCCGGCAATCGTGCAGCCCCTGGCCTGGCTCACCCCGCTGTATCACGGCGGCGTGCTCGCCCGCGGCCTGTCGTTGGGCACGTTCGGGACCAACCCGACCATCGAGCTGGCAGTCATCCACTTGGCCGTGCTGCTGGGCTTCATCGTGGTCGGGACGGTGCTGACCGTGCACACGGTCCACGCGAAGCTGGTGCGCGGGTGACCGCCCTGCCGCTGACCTCCACCTTCCTCATCGGTAGCCGACGATCGCTGCGCCTCGTCGAGCGCAACCTGTACGTCTACCGGCACGGCTGGCTGGTGATCCTGTCCGGCTTCTTCGAGCCGCTGTTCTACCTGCTCGGTATCGGGTTCGGGATCGGTGCCCTGGTGGGGACGGTCGTCGGGCCGGGCGGCCAGGAGATCACGTACCAGCAGTTCGTCGCACCGGCGCTCCTTGCCACCGCGTCGATGAACGGCGCGATCAACGAGAGCACGTTCAACTTCTTCTTCAAGCTCAACTACGACAAGACGTTCGTGTCGATCCTGGCGACGCCCCTGTCGTCGGGTGATATCGCCGTGGGCGAGCTGATCTGGGCGCTCATCCGCGGCGGCCTGTACGCGGTCGGGTTCCTGATCGTGATGATCGTGCTCGGGCTGGCCGTATCGCCCTGGATCGTGCTGGCGTTGCCGGCCGCGCTGCTGGTCGGCTTCGCGTTCGGGGCCGCCGGCATGGCCGCGACATCGTTCATGAAGACGTGGCAGGACTTCGACCTGATCCAGCTCGTGGTCCTGCCGCTGTTCCTGTTCTCGGCGACGTTCTATCCGATCGAGACCTATCCGGAGCCCATCCGCTTCATCGTGCAGCTCACACCGCTGTACCAGGGTGTCGACCTCATCCGCTCGCTGGCGATCGGGGCGATCTCTCCAGTCCTCCTCGTCCACGTGGCGTACCTGCTGATCGTCGGGTTCATCGGCCTGTTCGTGGTATCCCGGCGGCTCGACAAGCTGCTGCTCCAGTGACCGACCGGGCCGCGCTCGCGGCCCTGACCGCGGAGATCGTGGTCTGCCGGCGATGCCCTCGCCTCGTCGCGTGGCGTGAGCAGGTGGCCCGCGAGAAGGTCGCCCGGTTCCGCGACGAGACGTACTGGGGCCGACCCGTGCCGGGCTTCGGCGACCCCGAGGCGCGCATCCTGGTCGTCGGCCTCGCGCCGGCGGCGCACGGCGGCAACCGGACCGGTCGGGTGTTCACCGGCGACGCGTCGGGCGACTTCCTGTTCGCGGCGTTGTACCGCGCGGGACTGGCGAGCAGCCCCACGTCGCGCCGGGCAGATGATGGGTTGACGCTGAAGGACGTGTACATCGCGGCGGCGGTGCGGTGCGCGCCGCCGGCCAACAAGCCCCTCCCCGAGGAGCGCGACAACTGCGCGCCGTATCTCGCCCGCGAACTGGGCCTCCTGGAACGCGCACGAGTCCTGCTCGCGCTGGGTGCCTACGGCTGGGATGCGGCCCTGCGCGCGATGGCGGCGAACGGCGCCCAGCCCGTCACCCCGACGAAGCCGCGCTTCGGGCATGGCGCCATGGTCGAGGTCGGGCGGTACCGGCTCGTCGGCACGTACCACCCGAGCCAGCAGAACACGTTCACCGGCAAGCTGACGCCGGCGATGTTCGACGCTGTGGTCGCGACGGCCAAGGAACTCGCCCTCTCGTAGACTTCTGCGTCGATGGCCACCACGGAGCGGGATCTGTACGAGGTGCTCGGCGTCGGGCGCGGTGCGAGCGACGCCGAGATCAAGCGCGCCTACCGCAAGCTCGCGCAGCAGTGGCACCCCGATGTCAACAAGGATCCGGGAGCCGAGGCCCGCTTCAAGGAGGCCAGCGAGGCGTACCAGATCCTGTCCGACCCGGATCGTCGCCAGCGGTATGACACGTTCGGCCGGGCCGGCGTCGACGGCGGCGCCGCGGGCGCCGGCTTCGAGGGGTTCGGCGGGTTCAGCGACATCTTCGACGCGTTCTTCGGAGGCGCCGCGGCCGGATCGGCCCGACGCGGCCGACCACAACCCGGGTCGGACCTGCGCTACGACCTACGGATCACCTTCGAGGAGGCGGTCAAGGGCACCGAGAAGGAGATCGACTTCCGGTCGCTCGACCGTTGCGAAACGTGCAGCGGCACGGGCGCCGCGCCGGGTAGCGAAGCCACGACCTGCCCGCAGTGCAGTGGCCGCGGCGAGGTCCGTAGCGTCCGCCAGACGATGCTCGGCCAGATGGTCAACGTCAGTGCCTGCCCCCGCTGTCGCGGAGAGGGCAAGATCGTCGAGTCGCCGTGCGAGACCTGTCACGGCGACGGGCGCACGGAACGCAAGCGCATGTTGCGGGTCACGATCCCCGCCGGCATCGACGAGGGGCATCAGATCCGGTTGACCAATGAAGGCGAGATCGGGCCGCGCGGCGGGCCCCCGGGCTCCCTGTATGTGGCCGTCCATGTCGCGCCCCATCCGACCCTCAAGCGGGACGGCACCGAGCTCTACTACGAGGCGCGTGTGTCGATCGCCCAGGCGGCCCTCGGCACGACCCTGCAGGTGCCGACGGTCGACGGCTCGGAGGAGGTCGAGATCAAGCCCGGGACGCAGCCCGACACCGAGATCCGCCTCCGCGGCAAAGGCGTGCCCCACCTGCGTCGGTCGGGATCACGCGGCGACCTGCACGTACTTGTCGACGTGGAGGTGCCGCGGAAGCTGTCCAAGAAGCAGCGCGAGCTGCTCGAGGCGTTTGCGCGCGAATCGGGCGACTCCGTCGGCGGCCCGGGAGGGATCCTCGACAAGCTCGGTCTGGGGTGAGCCCGGAGGGTCCTGCGGCCTGGCTGGAGCTCGCCGTCGAGGCGGACCTCGAAGCGGTCGAAGCCGTCAGCGAGATCCTGGGGCGCGTGGCGAGCGGCGGGACGTCCGTGGAGCCGGCGTTCGACCTGGTCGACGAGGGCCTGGGTGCACGAGTGGATCCGACGCGCCCGGCGGTCGTCCGCGGCTACGTGCCTGCGGCCGACGCTGCCGCGGCGGAGGCCGCCGCGGCCCAGGTCGCGGACGCGCTGGGTCACCTGCAGGCGTTCGACCTGCGCGGGATCGGCGATCTCCGGACGCGGATCGTCCATGAGGCCGACTGGGCCGAGGCGTGGAAGACGTTCTTCCCGGTCCTTCGCGTGGGCCGGCGGCTCGTCATCCGGCCGACGTGGCGCCGCCACCGGCCCCGACCCGACGACGTCGTCATCGCCCTCGATCCCGGCATGGCCTTCGGGACCGGCCTGCACCCGACCACCCGCCTGTGCCTCGCGGCGCTGGAGCCGCTGGCGGCCGACGGTCGGCTCGGGGGCGCCCGGGTGCTGGACGTCGGCTGCGGCTCTGGGATCCTGTCGATCGCGGCAGTGCGCCTCGGGGCGGCGAGCGCCCTCGGTGTCGACACCGACCCGATCGCGGTCGAGGCGACGCTCGCCAACGCCCGACGCAACCGGCTCGGCCGTCGCATCCGAGCCCGCGAGGGGAGCATCCCGACTGGCGAGCCAGCCTTCGACCTCGTGCTCGCCAACCTCATCGCGGGCGTCCTCGTACCACTGGCTCCAAGCCTGTGCGACGAGCTCCGGCCCGGCGGGTCGCTCGTGGCGTCGGGCATCTTCGTCGATCGGGAGGCGGAGGTTCGGAGGGCGTTCGAGACGGCCGGCCTGGTGCTGACAGACCGGTCGGTCGAAGGAGACTGGATCGCGCTGACCTGCCGCCGACCATGACACACCGCCGACCCCTGACGGCCCCGGCGACCGCCTCGATGTACGATCGAACGGATGCCCACGGCGCTCTTCCCGGTCCTGCTGGCCACGCACATACTCCTTGCCGTGAGCCTCTTCCTGCCGTCGATCCTGCTCCCGTTCGCGCTGCGCACGCGACGCGCGGCGGTCGAGTCGGAGAGCGGACTCGTCCGCACGCTGCTGTGGGGTCAGTCGCACGGGACGATGGTGATCGGCGCCGGCCTGGCGCTGACTGGTGTCGGGCTCATCGCCAGCCTGGGGCCGACAGTGCTGCAGCAGCCGTGGCTGCTGGTCGCGCTCGTCATCTACGCCTTGAACCTGGGGCTCGCGTTCTTCATCCAGCGGCCGAACCTGCGACGGCTCGTCGGCATCAAGGCCGCCGCTGATGATCGTGTCTGGCTGGACCGCGCCCGGCGCCAGCGCTACGTGTCGTACCTCATGGCCGGTCTCGTCGGTGTCATCGGCTTCCTGATGAGCACCAAGCCGAGCTTCTGATGGCCACCGACTGCCTGTTCTGCCGCATCGTCGCCGGTGAGATCCCATCGACCAAGGTGCACGAGGACGACCTCATCCTGGCGATCCGCGACATCGCCCCGCGCGCCCCGACGCACATCCTGTTGATGCCCAGGACGCACATCGCCTCGGCGCTCGACCTGACCGATGCGGACAGCGAGCTGGTCGGCCGGATCTTCGCCGTCGCCGCCGACCTGGCGCGCTCGGAAGGGATCGCCGAGGGCGGCTACCGGCTCGTCTCGAACGTGGGCCGCTGGGGCGGGCAATCGGTCGATCACCTACATGTCCACCTCATGGGTGGCCGGGCGTTCGAATGGCCGCCCGGCTGACGCTGGTCGCCCTCGTCGGGTTCGTCGCCATCGCCGCGGCCGCCTGCGCCCCGAGCGGCGGGGTGGTCACGCCGCCCCAGCCCGTCGCCACCGCTGGACCGACCAGGACGGTCGGACCGGTCGTCGCGCAGACCCGCACCGAGCTCGTCCGGGCCCTCGGTGGCCGCAACCTCATCCTGCAGGACTCCGCCGCGCCGTTCCGGCCGCCGGAAGACGCGCGGTTCACGGTCACACCGCGGGCCCTCTACCAGGTCATCCTGCCGCAGGCCCCGCAGGAGGGCTTCATCGTCGTCTACGAGTTCCCGGACCCGACGGCCGCGGCCGAGGCCGCCTCCGCCCAGGCGGCCTACCTCGCGACGGGGCCGGCCAAGGTCCAGTCGGCGTTGGGAGCACGGCACGTCATCAGGCTGGTCGGGCCGACGGTGGTGTTGTACTCGTGGGTTCCTGGGGGCGTCGAGGACCCGTTGCAGCCGGACATCCAGACGGCGCTCGAGACGCTCGGGACGGGCGTGGCCGTCCCGTCCTGAGGCTCAGACGCGCTCGCTGACCGGACCCTGCGCCCCCGTCTCGGCCCAGCGGCGGATGGGGTCACGCTTGATCTTGAGCGTGTGTGTCCTGGGGAAGTCCTCCTCCGGCCAGCGTCGCCAGCCGGCGATCCGCTGGTTCGGGCCGAGGGTCGCGTTCGCGGCCTTGACCGCGCTATCCACGCGGGCCTTCGTCGCGGCCTCGTCCTCGCCCGCCAGCGCCAGCACGACTGCTTCGATCCGGCCGGGCTCGGTCTCGATGACGACCGCATCCCGCAGGTCCGCGATCCGGAGCGCGTTCTCGATGTCCTCGGGATAGACGTTGAAGCCGTTCGGCAGCACGATCATGTCCTTGATCCGGCCGCTCAGGATCAGCCGGCCTTCCTCGTCGTAGCGCCCAAGGTCGCCGGTCTTGTACCAGCCGTCGTCAGTGAACGCCGGGGCGGTGAGCTCCGGGGCCTTCCAGTAGCCCTTGAAGACGGAGCGGCCGCGGAACTGGATCTCGCCCTCCGGGTCGATGCGCATCTCGATCCCTTCGGGCACCCGACCGACCGTGCCAGGCTCGTGGTCGTCGAGCGTCCCGCACGCGCCAGTGCCGGTCTCGGTCGTGCCGTAGCCCTGCAGGACGGTGACGCCGATGTCCTCCCACGCCTGCTGCAGCGCCGGCGCCAGGAATGCCCCGGACGAGAGGAACAGCCGGAAATGGCCGCCGAGCTGCCGATGGATGCTTCGGAACATGAGCCGCCGGATCGCAGATGGGAGCCGCCGTGCGATGTGTCGCAGTCGCTCGAACGACTCGCTCCTCCCGCGCTTTGCGACCTCGCGCTCGATGGCGCTCCAGAACAGATCGAGCACCTGGGGGACCACCACCATGCTGGTGACGCGGTGGTCCCGCAGCGCGTCGAAGATCACGCGCGGGTTCCGGCTGCGCACGTAGAGGACGTCGGCGCCGACGTCGAGCGCGTAGTACAGCGCGACCGCCTGCTCCAGCAGGTGTGACAGGGGGAGCAACGACACGATGCGGTGCTCCATCGGCGGCACGATCCGATGGAACGACTCGATCGATGCCACCACGTTGTCATGGGCCAGCATCACGCCCTTGGGCGTGCCGGTCGTCCCGCTCGTGAACACGAGCTCGAAGAGCTCATCGGCCGCCGGCCGCTTCCAGGCCGCCTGCCGCGCCTCCCAGTCGGACGGGAACGCCGGGTCGTCATCGGCCGGTTCCGCTGCGAGGGCGTCGACCGTCGTGGTCGGAAAATCGCCGAGCCCGGCGGCGGCGGGATCCGGGGCGTCGCGTCCGGTCCCGAGGATGAGATGACGAGCCCCTGATGCACGGACGATCGTGTCGATCGCGTCGGGCGACATCCGCAGGTCGAGTGGGACCAGCACCAGCCGCGCATGCATCGCACCGAAATAGGCGGCCGGCAACTCCGGTGTCGACGGGCTCCAGGTCAGGATCCGGTCGCCCGGCTCCAGGTCGAGCGCACGCAGCCGCCATGCCGCGATGCGGGCTCGATGGTCCAGCTCGCGATATGACCACGTGGTCGTCGAGCCATCATCGTGGCGCACCCCGAGGGCCGGCCGTTCGCGGTAGCGAGTCACAGCGGCGTCGAGCACGTCGAGCAGCGTTCGGGACAAGGCGTTCGGCCTCGGACAGCGTGGCGGGTCGTCGCATCCTACGCCGCGCGAACGGCCCCGACCGACTGACGGCGAGGGACTACGATCGGTCCGATGCACCCGATCCTGGTGGAGCTCGGTACCTGGCGCATCCTCACCCACGACGCGTTCTCGCGTCCTGGCCGTCGCCGTCGGGTTCGCGATCTACTACCGCGAGCTCCGTCGACGCGACTGGCTCGATCGACGGATCGTCGCCGTCTCGATCGCGGCGGTGGTCGGGGCCCTGATCGGCGCGAGGGTCATCACGGCCTGGGAGCATCTCGAGTACTACACGGCCCTGGATGGCGTGCCCCTGACCGTTGCGATCGAGCAGAGCGGCAAGAGCCTGATCGGGGCGCTGGCCGGCGGCTACCTCGGTATCGCGCTCGCCAAGCGAGCCACGGGCTACTCCCGCTCCACAGGTGACGCCTATCTGCTGGCGATCCCGGTGGCCACGGCGATCGGGCGCGTCGGCTGCTTCCTGTCGGAGCTGCCGCTCGGCACGCCGACCGACCTGCCGTGGGGGATCGCGGTCTCGCCGGAGGCCGCGGCGGCGTTCGCGCGATGCCCCGGCTGCGACCTGCCGATGCACCCGTCGATGCTGTACGAGATCGTCTTCAACGTTGTGGCCGCCGTGCTGATCGTGCGCTACCGGGACCGAGTCCCGGTGCCGGGGGACGGCCTGCGGCTCTACCTGCTGGCCGCCGGGATCTTCCGCTTCCTGGTCGAGTTCGTTCGTGCCAACGAGCCCCAGGCGCTCGGCCTCACCGGTCCGCAATGGGTGTTGATCCCGCTCGTGGGCCTCCTGGTCCTCCATTTCGTTCGCCAGTGGCGGCGAGGCGCGTATCGCGTCCCGGCTGCGCCGATCCCACTCCCACTCGGAGGGACCTAGCACCATGGCCGACGAACGAGGCCCGAACGTCCCGGCGGTCGAGGAGGACAGGGTCGGCGTGCTGGCCGCCTACGTCCGCACGAATCGGGACCGGTTCACGGACGAGTCGCTGCGCGCCGCGGCCAGCGCGGCCGGCTACACGGACGCGGAGATCGCCGCGGCATGGTCGGCGGCGGGCAACCCGTCGAAGTCGATCCCGACCGAGCGGCGGACGAACGCGGGGGTCGTGTTGGCCGTCGCGATCGGGTACGTCGTCGTTCTGTACGGGATCAGTGCGCTGCTCGGCTCGACGGGCGTCGGCGATATCGCCGCGGCCATCGGGATCGGTCTCGTCCTGGCCGGGATCGTGGGCTGGGTCGTCTTGCGCGATTCGAAACCGTCGCTCGCGGCCGGACTCGGCTGGGGCGTGCTGCTGGCCGTCGGTCTCCCGATCGTCATCGTCCTCGGGCTTCTCGGGATCTGCCTCGTCGCGAGCAGCGTTCCCGTCGTCCCGCAATGAACGGAAGGTCGTGATGCTCGCACTCCGCCCGTATATGCCGCTCCGCATGGTGCTGACGGTCTGTGGCCGCTGTTTCAGCGAGGATCCTGACCGCGACATCGACTACGAGACCGACATCCTGCAGGGCAACCTCGTGGCGATGGATGGCGGGGTCTACCTGCGCCGGACGTGCCGTCGCGGGCATGGGGTGGTGACCAGCCTGTACGAGGAGGACCACGCCCGCTGGGAGTACCTCCAGCAGTGGCGGACACCGACCCGCGAGATCATCCCCGATACGGCCGGCAATACGGCGCCGATCCCGATGGGCTACGCGGATGGCCTGGGCGACCTGCAGACCCAGCACTCGTGCGTGCTGCTGCTCGACATCACCGAGAACTGCAACCTCGAGTGCCCGACCTGCTTCGCGGCCGCAGCACCGGGGATCGGACGGTTCGCGCGGCTGCCCCACATCGTCCGTTCGCTCGATGCCGCGATCGAGCGCGAGGGTGGCCGGATCGACGTCCTGATGCTGTCCGGCGGCGAGCCGACCGTCCATCCGGAGGTCCTCGAGATCATCGAGGCCGCCACCGAGCGGAACGTCACGCGCGTGATCCTCAACACCAACGGGATCCGGATCGCCAAGGACGATCGGTTCATGAGCGCGCTCGGGCGCCTGCGCGGACGCGTCGAGGTCTATCTCCAGTTCGACGGCTTCGAGCTCGAGTCGCACCTCTACCACCGCGGCGAGGACCTGCGCGACGTCAAGGCCGAGGCGCTGCGACGGCTGGCCGCGGAACGTGTCTTCACGACGCTCGCCGTGGCCGTGGCCGATGGCGTCAACGACCGGGAGGTCGGTGCCATCGCCGAGTACGCGCTCGCGACCGACTACATCGCCGGCGTGGCCTTCCAGCCCGTCTTCGGATCGGGCCGGATGAGCCCGATCGACCCGATGCGCCGCGTCGACGACGACGGGCACGCTCAACCGGCTCGGCGCACAGACCGCCGATCGGGTCGGCCCCGACGACTTCATCGCGCTGCCCTGCTCGCACCCGGACTGCTCGTCGATCACCTACTTCATCAGGGGCGACAGCGGCGAGTGGCGGTCGGTGCCGCGGATGCTCGGCGAGGACCGGCTGAAGGAGTACCTCGGCCTCGTGTCGAACCGGATCGCGCCCGACGACGCGATGTGGACGGCGCTCGTCGGGATGATGTCGGAGACGACGCTCGTGTCGCGACCCGAGCTCGTCGACCACCTGCTGCGGATCTGCGAGGCGTGTGACCTCGGCGTGTCCGGCTTCGTGAAGATCGCTGGGCCGCTGGCTGTTCGACCGCGAGGCGGCCGTGGAGGAGATCGCGCTGCGGGTCAAGCGCTTCTCGGTCAAGTCGTTCATGGACGCCTGGACGCTGAACATCGAACGACTGCAGCAGTGCTGCGTCCACGTCGGCTCGACCGACGGTGAGGCCAACCCGGTCCGCGTCCCGTTCTGCGCACGGCAGCTGTTCGGCGGATTGCGGCGGACGACATCGGCCGGGATGGTGCCGGCCCGCGAACTGGTGTCGCTCGATGACGTGCGGGCCCGCCGGCCCGTGGCGGTGCGGCCGTGAGCGCGGGGCAGCCGGCGGTCGTGGGGCCGGCCACGGTCGGGCCGGCCACGTACGTCCGACCGCCGCTCAGCCCGCCCGAGAAGTACGAGCGGCTGGCGTTCACGTTCTGCCGGATGGGCACGGTCGGGCTGATCGCCTGGCTCGTGACACCGGCGGTGTTCGTGCTGGTCGTGGCGGTCGTGGCGATCGCGCTGTACGCGAAGTCGATCACCCTGGGCGTGTCCTGGAGCAAGTGCTTCCTGCGCCGACCGACCCTGATCATCGGGTTCTGGGCGGTCGTCGCCGCCGCTCGATCTGTACTGGCTCGTGGTGCTCGGCGGCCGCCTCCCGAGTGTTTGACCGCCTCAAGACCCTCGGGTAGACTCCGGCGGCTCTGACGGCCGTTACCGTGGAGCACGCATCCCGGTCGGTCGGCCGCGCACCCGGATGTCGAGCACGAGACCCAGGTCGGAGGAGGTGAACACCGATTGGCTGAAGTCCGAGTGGGGGAGAACGAGACGTTCGAGAGCGCCCTGCGCCGCTTCAACAAGAAGATCCAGCAGAGCGGCATCCTCGCCGAGGCTCGCCGACGCGAGCACTACGAGAAGCCCTCTGTGAAGCGCAAGCGCAAGGAAGCCAAGCGCAAGAAGAACGCCCGAACGCAGGCCGGCTGAGCGGGTCCGACCCACAGCCACGAACCTGCGGACCCACGGGCGAGTGCGACGACCGCCCGAGGTAGCCAAGACCGGTGTCCCTTCGAGATCGAGTCCAGACGGATATCACCGCGGCGATGCGCGGTGGTGATTCGCTGCGCCGAGACGTCCTGCGGATGGCGGCCAACGCGGCGTACAACCTCGAGAAGCGCAACCAGAAGCCCCTCACTGACGACGAGTTCCTGGCGGTCCTGACCAGGGAGGTCAAGACGCGTCGCGAATTGGTCGAGGCGTACGAGAAGGGTGGCCGGAACGACCTCGCTGCCAAGGAGCAGGCCGAGATCGCCATCCTCAGCGAGTACCTCCCGCAGGCCCTCACCGAGGCCGAGATCGGTGCATTGGTCGACGAGGCGATCACCGCGACCGGGGCGACGAACGCTCGGGACCTGGGCAAGGTCATGGGCTGGCTCGCACCGAGGACCCGAGGCCGAGCCGACGGGAAGGTCGTCAGCGGGCTGGTCGCGAGCGCACTCGCGCGCATGGACCTCGTCGCCCACGACGGTGGCACGCACTGATGCTGACCCAGCGCGCACCGGTCCTCGCCCGCTTCACCCGCATCGACGCGATGCGCCTGGCGGTGGCCGCGACGAGCCTGGTCGTGGCCCTCACGGCGATCCTCGCGTTCGACCTCCCCGCCGCCCCTGTCCGCTACGAGATCGGTGAAGTCATCCGCGAGGACATCACCGCGCCCCGCGCGGTCTCGTTCGACAGCACGACGCTGACCGAGGACGCGCGCAGGACGGCCCGCGCCGCGGTGCCCTTCCAATTCGACTTCACGGCCGACAACGCGATCGCCATCGCCAACGAGCAGGCGGCCGCGTTCAGCGAACGCGTCGGCCGTGTGGATACCGCGTTCGCGACGGACCTCACACCCGAGGAGCGGACGGCGCTGCTCGAGACGGCGATCCCCGGGCTTAGCGACACGTCCCAGGAATCATTGCTCGCCATCGACGCCCCACGCTGGGCGGCCGTCCGGACCGAGGCTGCGCGGGTCCTCGATGCCACGCTTCGCACAGAGCTGCGCGACACGCAGGTCGCGGAGACGCGCGCCACGATCGGCGGGCGGATGGGCGGCGATCTGGACGAGGCGGAGCGGATGCTCGCCGCTGAGATCATCGGGCCGCTCGTCGTCCCGAACTCGTCATTCGACGAGACCCTGACCGACCAGGCGCGCGACCGCGCGGCCGAGCTCGTCGAACCGGTCCCGGTAGAGATCGCGCAGGGGCAGGTCGTGGTACGGAACGGGGAGCCGCTCACGGCCGCCGACCTCGAGGTCATCCAGGAGCTCGGGCTCGGGGAAGACGCGCCGCTCGACCTTGCCACGTTCGCCGGCTGGTTCCTGCTGGCGGTGCTGACGGTCGCCATGCTGCTTGCCTGGATCTGGCGGTTCAGGCCGGCACTCTGGCATCGGGACAACGTGCTGCTGTTGGTCGGCCTGCTGCTCGTCGGGACTGCGTTGGCCCTCAAGGTCACGGCCGGTCGGGAGTTGCTCGGCTACTTCCTGCCCACCGCCGCGATCGGCATGCTCCTCGCGATCCTGCTCGACGCCTCGATCGCCACCATCGTGATCGCGATCATCGCGATCATGGGCGGCGCTTTGGCGGGGACGTCGCTCGAGTACGCGAGCTACATCTTCCTCGGCGGCCTGGCGGGCGTCGTCGCGGTGCGCAAGGGCGATCGACTGCAGGTCTTCGTCCAGGCGGCGATCGCGGTCTTCATCGTCAACGCCCTGGTCGTGTCGGTCTTCTCGTTGCTTGGCACCACTGATATCCGCGGTGTCCTCGAGCTGTGGTTCGCCTCGGCCGTCTCCGCGGCCGGATCATCGGTCGCCGCGGTCGGTACCTTCGCGGTCTTCGGGTCGGCCTTCGGGATCCTGACCGTCTTCCAGCTGCTCGAGCTGGCGAACCCGTCGCAGCCGTTGCTGCGGCGGCTCCTGGTCGAGACGCCCGGCACCTATCACCACTCGCTGATGGTGGGCAACCTCGCGGAACGGGCAGCTGAGGCGATCGGGGCCGACCCGCTCGTCACCCGTGTGGCGGCCTACTACCACGATGTCGGCAAGCTCGCGAACCCGCTCGCTTTCATCGAGAACCAGGCAGGCGCCGAGAACATCCACGACCAGCTCGAGCCCGAGGTCAGTGCCCAGATCCTCAAGCAGCACGTCGCCGATGGCATCGATGCTGCGTACGCCGCGCGGTTGCCGAAGGCCCTGATCGCGTACATCCCGCAGCACCACGGCACCGCGGTGATGAGCTACTTCCTCGCGCGTGCCAGGGAGCGCGCCGCCGAGCCGTACGGCGGTCTCGGCACGGCCGACGGCGCGGCTGCGGCGGCGGCTGTCGACGAACGCAAATTCCGGCACGCCGGCCCGAAGCCCCAGTCCCGCGAAGCTGCGTTGATCATGGTCGCCGACAGCGTCGAGGCATCGGTGCGATCACTGGCCTCCCGCGAGGAACCGGCCATCCGAGCGATGGTCGGCCGCATCATCGACGAGCGCATCGCCGACGGCCAGTTCGACGAATGCGAGATCACGCTGCGCGACCTCGAGAAGATCAAGGGGGCGTTCGTCGAGCAGCTACTCGGGATGTATCACACGCGGATCGCCTACCCGCAGAACACCGTGGTCGAGCTGGAGTCGCGCCGGGCGGCGGCCGGCGGCGGAGGCGACCGACCCGCCTCATGACCCGGTCGATCTATCGCCCGCCGTGGCGGATCGACCTCGACGTGCGCGACGGTGTTCGATCGCCCGTCGCCGGCGCGGCGCTCGGGCGGACCGTGGCCGACGCTCTCGACGAGGTCGGAGCACCCGCGCCCGCCTCGATCGGGCTGATCCTGTCGGACGACGCCGAGCTCACCCGACTCAACGAGACACACATGGCCGCGACCGGCCCGACCGATGTCCTGTCCTTCCCGCTGCAGCCGCCCACCGCTTTCCGGCGCGGTGCGCCGGAACCCACCGACCCGCGACCACCCGGCACCCGGATCCACCTGGGCGATATCGTCGTGTCGGTCGAACGGGCCACCGAGCAAGCGGCGACAGGCCGCGGCGGCCAGACCGGCGACGTCCGCTGGAGCGCCGCCGACGAGCTCCGCCTGCTCGTCACGCACGGAGTGCTGCACATCTGCGGCTGGGACCACGCGTCACCCAAGGAGGAAGCCGCGATGCGTGCGATCGAGCGGCGCCTGCTCGGGCGGGACGTTACGCGGTAGCGAGCGGCAGCCCATCCGCGTAGCGTTCGGCGCTCGGGACAGCGGCTAGTCGTCGACCGATCACCTCAAGGCGGTCAAGCGTGTCGGCACGCCATGGTCCCGTCCCGACGGCGGCTTCGATCTCGAGATGGATGGAGCCCGCGATGCGAAGGGCCTGCTCGCCGGGGAGTGTCAGAGAGATCCGACGGGTTCGTCGGTCGTGGGGATACGGCCGCACTCGTGCGTAGCCGCGGTGGACTGAACGCCGCACGATGTCCGAGAACGCTGCCTCGCGTAGGGCGAGCGACCGCCGGATGTCAGCCGTCGATGAATCGGGGTTGAGGAACGCGGATCGAAGTAGCAGGTATTCCTGCGTACCGATCCCGAGTTCCGTGATCCGATCGTCGAGGTGATGGCTGAGCAAGTTGCCGGCTCGCCGCAGCCCGAAGAGGAAGGTCGGCATCGCACGCCTCGCGCAATCGGGCGGGTCACCCAATCTACGTGGCCGCGCTTAACCGCGGCTTGGCGACGCCTTCGCCACAAGTTCCTTCGATTTCGAAGGGTCGTTCACGCGGCGTCTACGTCGGTTCCGCCCTGAACCTTCGATTTCGAAGGGTCTTGTTGGGGCGCGGGGTCGGCGGGCGTGATCCCGGGCACGCGGCACCACGTGGCCCCTGCCGGGTACCATCGGCACTCGGCCCTCCCGCCGACCAGGCAAGCGCTGGCGCCTGCCACCCTCGGATCGGGATTCGGGTCGTGTCGTGCTGTCCGTCGTGTTCTCGTGGAGGTGTCTTGAAGGTCGTTGTCGGTCTCGGCAATCCCGGGTCGCAGTACGCGGGGACGAGGCACAACATCGGTTGGCTCGTGCTGGATCGCATCGCTGAGCGGGCCGGCTGGTCGGGGCGTGGCCGACAGCGTGATGCCTCGAATGTCGCCATGGGGCGCTACAACGGGCTGGACCTGACCCTCGTGAAGCCGCTGACGTGGATGAACGACTCCGGGTTGGCTGTCCGCAAGGTCCTCGCCCGGGAGCACGCACCGCTGGCCGACCTCCTGATCGTGGCCGACGACTTCGCACTGCCCTTCGGGAAGCTCCGGTTCCGCGAGTCGGGCAGTCACGGCGGCCACAACGGACTGCGGTCGATCGTGGACGAGCTCGGGACCGAGAAGTTCAGCCGCCTCCGTGTGGGCATCGGCGATCCGGTGCGGAACGCACGCGATCACGTCCTGTCGCGGTTCGAGCCGGATGAGACGCAGCGGCTCGAGGAGCTGCTCGATGCCGCCGCCGATGCTGTCGAGGCCTGGGCGCGCGACGGCACCAGCAAGGCAGCCAACCGGTTCAACACGTTCCAGCTCCGCGAGGCCGACGTGACCCGGCTGGCGCCACCGGGCGAGATCGATGGTCCGCCCGACGAAGAGGGGATCCGGCGGACCAAGACGGGTTGGCGTCGCGTGCTGCCGCGGCTCGATCGGAAGTCGGATGCCTGAGTCGCCGCGACCGCCGCTGCGGGGCCGTCGAGGCCGAGACCGGCGGATCGCCGAGAAGGTCGCCGCCGACTTCGCGACCCGGCATGCACCTGCGCGCGACGACGAGGCCATCGATTTCGACGTCGCGGCGGTCGATGCCGAGGTCGAGGATGCACGGCGGGCGGAGGCTCGCGATCGGCGTCCGCCGCGCCCGGCTGCCCGACGCCGCGACGACCGGCCGCGTTCCGGGCATCGACTGCCGGACCTGTCCGCGTTGCCCCCGTTGCTCGCTGCGACTGGGTCGTTCGCCACGATCCGCGAGCGGCTGGGCTCACCGGCCGATATCGGCCGGGTCGGTCGTCATGCCGGTGTCGTCGCAGTCCCGCACGGAGCGAAGTCGTACCTCGCTGCGGCCCTCGCCCTCGAGGAGCGGATCGTCTGGATCGCCCGTGATGCGGAGATCGGCGACCGCGTCGCTGAGGAGCTCCAGGCATGGCTCGGCGAACCGTCGGCTATCGCCATCCTGGAGCCACGTACGGCACTCGCGTACGAGCGCAGCGAGCTCGTCGCTGACGAGACGGCGGCTCGCGTTGCCGCGCTGGCAACCTGGCGACGGGGCGATGCCCGCGTCCTGGTCGCGAGCGTCCAGGCGCTGCTCCAGCACACCATCTCGCCTGGCGACCTGCCGGACGAGGCGCGGGAGCTGCGGGTGGGCGCGCGGCTCCACCAGGACGCGCTGCTTCGAGAGCTGTTCGATCTTGGCTATAGCCCGGTCACCGAGGTCGCCGGTCGTGGTGAGTTCGCGCGTCGCGGTGGCATCGTCGATGTGTTCCCACCTTCGATGGACCTGCCGATCCGGATCGAGTTCTTCGGCGACGAGATCGATTTGCTGCGGGCGTTCGATCCGACCGACCAGCGTACGACCGGCAAGGTCGAGCGGGCCGTCCTCTTGCCCGCGTCGGAATTCCTGCTCCCGACCACGGGCGTGGCCGCGATCCGCGAGCGTCTCGGTCGCGTCGCCTCCCGCCTCTCCGAGCGACTCGCCGGGGATCTTGCCCGGTTCGAGGGGACCAGCGACGACCCGCTCCGGCCCGACGGTCGTGCCGCCGAGGCGTCGAGGGCCCTCGCGGTCGGGGATGGCGCCGAAGTCTGGGCAGCCCACCTCGCGCCGGCGACCGGCCTCGACCACATCGACCCGGGCACGGTGCTCATCCTCGATGAGCCCGCCGATATCGCCGAAGCCGCTGCGTTCCTGTGGCGCCAGGCCGACGAGCGGCGGGCCGAGCTGGTCGAGGCGGGAGAGCTGCCAAAGGACTGGCCCTCGACCTACCTGCCGCCGCGCGACTGGAAAGGCAGGCTGGTTGCCGCGAGGACGCTCGAGCTGACCTGGGAGTCCGAGCCGCCGGCTGACGTCGCGATGGCGTCGCGTGCCCGCAACTCGGGCGACCTCTTCGGTTGGCGTGAGCCGACGCTCCCGCTTGGTCGGGCGGGTCGTCTGGCCGATGCCGTCGAGACGTGGCGCGAGGACGGCGCGCGGATCGTGCTGGCCTCCGATCAGGCGCCCCGGCTGGCAGAGCTCCTCGACGAGGCCGGCCACAGCGTGGCGGTCGTCGATCGGATCGAGGCGGCGCCGCCACCCGGCGCCATCGCGCTCGTCGGTCGAAGTCTCAACGGCGGGTTCAGCGGCGGCCCCGATGGCGTCACCTTCGTGACCGATCGCGAGCTGTTCGGCACGGTCCGCGTTCGCCGGCCGAAGGCGCTGCGGCGCGTGGTCCCACGCGACATCCTCGAGCGCCTCACGCCGGGCGATCTCGTCGTCCATATCGATCACGGGGTCGCCCGCTACGAGCAGATGCTGCGGCGCGGTGGCTCGGGCGAGGAACGCGACTACCTCGAGCTGTCGTTCGCGGGTGGCGACCGGATCTTCGTCCCGGTCGAGCAGATCGGCCGCGTCACGCGCTACGCCGGTGGCGAGCGGCCTGCGCTCAGCAAGCTCGGCGGCACCGAGTGGCTGCGCGCCAAGCAGCGCGTCCGCAAGGCCGTCGCGGAGCTCGCCGACGAGCTCCTGGCGCTGTACGCCGCCCGCTCCAACGCGGATGGCCATGGCTTCTCGGGGGACACGCCGTGGCAGTCCGAGATGGAGGCGTCGTTCCCATACGAGGAGACCATCGACCAGCTCCAGGCGACGGCCGAGGCCAAGGCCGACATGGAGCGTCCCGTGCCGATGGACCGGTTGGTGGTCGGCGACGTCGGCTACGGCAAGACCGAGGTCGCCCTGCGCGCCGCGTTCAAGGCGACCCAGGACGGCAAGCAGGTGGCCGTGCTCGTGCCGACGACCGTGCTGGCCGCGCAACACCACGCGACGTTCGGCCAGCGCTTCGGGGCGTTCCCGCTCGAGGTCCGGATCCTGTCGCGCTTCGTCTCGCCGAAGGAGCAGGCTGCGACGATCGCGGGGCTCGAGGACGGGACCGTCGACGTCGTGATCGGCACCCATCGGCTGCTGTCGAAGGACGTCCGGTTCAAGGACCTCGGGCTCGTCGTGGTCGACGAGGAGCAGCGGTTCGGCGTCGCCGCCAAGGAGCGGCTCAAGCAGCTCCGCCGCGAGGTCGACGTGCTGACGCTGTCGGCCACGCCGATCCCGCGCACGCTGAACCTGGCGATGGCCGGCATCCGCGACCTGTCGGTCATCGAGACCCCGCCGGAGGACCGCCTCCCGATCCAGACGCGGGTCGCCGAGGCGTCGACTGGGCTCGTGCGGGACGCGATCCTGCGCGAGCTCGATCGCGGCGGGCAGGTGTTCTACGTCCACAACCGCGTCGAGACGATCGAGGCGCAGGCCGAACAGCTCCGGCGGCTGCTACCCGACGCGCGGTTCGTGGTGGGCCATGGCCAGATGCCGGAGGGCGCGCTCGAGAAGGTGATGATCACCTTCGCGGCGGGCGAGGCCGATGTCCTCGTGTCGACCACGATCATCGAATCCGGTCTCGACATCCCGAACGCGAACACGATCATCATCGATCGCGCGGACACGCTCGGGCTGGCGCAGCTCTATCAGCTCCGCGGGCGGGTCGGTCGGTCGTCCCGGCGGGCGTACGCGTACCTGCTGTATCGACGTCGCGAGCGCTTGTCGGACGAGGCGCGCAAGCGGCTCCAGGCGATCTTCAACGCCTCGGAGCTCGGTGCCGGGTTCCAGATCGCGCTCTCGGACCTCGAGATCCGCGGTGCCGGCAACATCCTCGGCGGGGAGCAGTCGGGGCACATGGCGGCGGTCGGGTTCGACCTGTACTCGCGGATGCTGGCCGAGGCGGTCGAAGCGCAGAAGGCGTCGCGCGAAGGTCGCGCGCCGATCGTCGAGGCACCACAGGCAGTGGTCGACCTGCCGGTCGACGCCCATCTGCCCGACGATTACGTGCCGGACGTGGCGCAGAAGCTCGAGCTGTACCGGCGGTTGGCACGGGCGCGATCGGCCGGCGACGTCGCCGCGTTCCGCCAGGAGGTGACCGACCGCTTCGGGCCGCTGCCGCCGTCGGTCTCGCGGCTGGTCGAAGTCGCGGAGCTGCGGCTCGCGGCCGAGGCAGCGGGCGTTTCGTCGATCTCGCGCGAGGAGGGTCGACTGGTCGTGCGGTTCGGGGCCGGGCTGACCCGCGACGCGGCGATGCGGCTCCTCGGCGACGGGGGATTGCCGGGCGTCCGTCCCGCCGACGTGACGTTCGCCTCGAACCAGGTCCGGATCCGCGTGCCGACCGGCCCGGGCCGAGCGTGGCAGCTCACCCAGTCGGTAGTCGCACGGTTGGGTGCGAAGGCAACCGTCGCGTAACGAGGCGTGCCACGCCCAACCCGGGCACACTTGGACCATGACACTGAGCCAAGGCGACCGACCCGCGATCCCCGCGACGCCCGCGCCGCACGGCCGCGCCCGCGGCGGCGGCCTGTGGTCGCCCGGACGTCGCAGCCTGACGGTCGGCCTCGTCCTGACGATCACGCTGGTGGCCTTCGAGGCGCTCGCGGTCTCCACGATCATGCCGATCGTCGCCGCCGAGCTCCACGGCATCGAGCTCTACGGCTGGGTCTTCACCGCGTTCATGCTCGGCTCGCTGATCGGCATCGTCGTCGTCGGCGGGTTGATCGACCGGCGCGGGCTCGGCGGGCCGTTCGCCGCCGGGATCGGCTTGTTCGCGATCGGCCTGATCGTTGGCGGCCTTGCGCCATCGATGGAGATCCTCGTCGCCGCCCGGTTCCTCCAGGGTCTCGGGGCAGGCACCGTGCCGCCGATCGCCTACGTCGCCATCGGTCGCAGCCTGCCCGAGGATCTGCGCCCGCAGATGTTCGCGACACTGTCGACGGCGTGGGTCCTGCCGGGTGTGCTCGGACCGGCCCTTGCCGGCATCGTGGGCGAGGCGATCGGCTGGCGGTGGGTGTTCCTGGGCCTGCTGCCGCTCATCGTCATCTCGTCCGCCATCGCGTTCCCGGCGGTCCGCCGCATCGGCCCCGACCCATCCGATGTGGCGAACGCCGCCACCCTGCGCGAGCGCGGGCCACTTGCCGTCCTGGTCGCCGCGGGCACCGGTCTGCTGCTTGCCGGCCTGACCAGCGGCGAACCCCTCCTCCTGGTGGTCCTCGGCCTCCTCGGCGCTGCCCTCGCCATCTTCGCCTTGCGACGCCTGACCCCGGCCGGCACGCTGCGGGCGGCACATGGTCTGCCTACCGCCGTGCTCATGCGCGGGATCATCACGTTCGCGTTCTTCGCGGTCGACGCCTACGTGGCGCTGGCGCTGGTCGACTGGCGCGGGCTGCGCCCGTCCGAGGCCGGGATCGCCCTGACCGCCGCCACGATCAGTTGGACCGCCGGTTCGTGGACGCAGGCGCGTTACTCGTCGCGCTTCTCGCCGGAGCGGTTCGTGCGCGTCGGGTTGGTGGTGCTCGTCGTCGGCCTCGCCTCGTTCATGCTCGTGCTCCTGCCGGAGGTCTCGCCGCTTGTCGCCATCCCGACGCTGGCCCTGGCCGGCTACGCGATGGGTCTGGCCTACTCGCCGCTCGCGCTGATCGTGCTGCGCGAGGCACCCACGGCGGAACAGGGTCGCGCGTCGGCGGCAATCTCGCTCACCGACTCGCTCGGCACGGCGCTCGGCACGGGCGTCACCGGCGCGCTGGTGGCGGCCTCGGTCCGCGGGGCCGGTGACCCGGCCATCGGGCTCGCCGCCGGCTTCGCCGTCGCCGTCGCAGTCACGCTGCTCGGCGTCGCGATCGGCGGCAGGCTGCATGAGCGGGCGGCCCCAGAGGCGGTCAGTGGCGCGCTGGTCGCGCCCGGTTCCTGACGCGGGACGCGGGCACGCCTGCGGTAGACTTTCGGCCGGCCCAGCGACGCACAGACGTCCGGCCGCATCCTGCGTGACCCACCCAGGGAGGACCCGATCCCGATGTCCGCCGAGGCGCTTCGCGAACGGATCCGCGAGATCCCCGACTTCCCGAAGCCAGGGATCCTGTTCTACGACATCACGACGCTGCTCAAAGACCCGGCCGCCTACAAGGAGTCCATCGACCTCATGGTCGAGCCGTACAAGGACGAGCAGGTCGACATCGTGGTCGGCATGGAGTCGCGCGGGTTCATCTTCTCTGCCCCGCTGGCATACCTGCTCGACGCCGGGCTCGTTCCGGTCCGCAAGCTCGGCAAGCTGCCGGCCGAGACGATCACGGTCGAATACGCGCTCGAGTACGGCTCGAACACCCTCGAGATCCATCGCGACGCGATCCAGCCTGGCCAGAAGGTCCTGATCGTGGACGACCTCCTCGCGACGGGCGGCACCGTCAAGGGCACGATCGAGCTCATCGAACGGCTCAAGGGCGAGGTCATCGGTCTCGCGTTCCTCGTCGAGCTCGAGTTCCTCAAGGGTCGGGAACGCCTGGACGGACGCCGGGTCACCAGCGTCATCCAGTACTGAGCGGGCTGGAACGAGCCCGTATCGCGAATTGACCGAGCCGTCCGGACCCGACACTCCCGCGGAGGCGACCGCCGACCTCCAGCCTCCCGGCGAGGGCGCGAACCTCGCGCGACGACGCTTCTTCCGCCAGTTCGCCGGTGACGTGTTCGAGGGTGCGGCGACCGTGGTCGGGGCGGCCCAGGCCCTCCAACGAGCCTCGGCCGAGGCGGCGAACGCGATCCTGGACCCGTCGTCATATGCGTCGGGCGACGTGCCGGCCGCGCCGCCGACGGGGTTCCGCGCGTCCTTCCGCGAGGGGCCCGGCGCCCTCTTCATCGTGGACCAGCGCAAGCTGCCGGACGTCCTCGAGGAATTCGAGGCAAGGAACGCGGCCCAGGTCGCCTATGCGATCCGGGAGATGATCGTGCGCGGGGCACCGGCGATCGGCCAGGTCGCCGCGCTGGGGCTGGCGCTGACGGCGCACCAGAACCGCGGCACCCGACCGTACGCCCGACGCGCGACGCTGCGCGGTGCGGCGAACGTGCTGCGCAACTCGCGACCCACGGCGGTCAACCTGCGCTGGGCTGTCGATCGTGTGATGGCCGCCTACGACGTGGTCGGCGATCTGTCCGAAGACGGCGACGCCATCGCCGCCGCGATCCGCGCCGAGGCGGACGCCATCGTCTTCGAGGCCACCGAGGATCACGGCCGGTTGGCCCGGTTCGGGGTCGACGAGCTCGCCTTCCCCGCCGATGGCCCGTTGCGGATCCTGACCCACTGCAACACCGGGCCGCTCGCGTGCGGGCAGTTCGGGACCGCGCTCGGCGTGGTCCAGGTCGCACACCACGACGGTCGGGCCGTCCACGTGTGGGTCGACGAGACGAGGCCGTATCTCCAGGGCGCCCGGCTCACGACGTGGGAGCTGGCCCAGGCCGGTGTGCCCCACAGCCTGATCCCGGACGTGGCGGCCGGCCACCTCATGGCACAGGGCGAGGTCGACGTCGTCATCGTGGGCGCGGATCGCATCGTCGCGAACGGCGACACGGCCAACAAGGTAGGGACGTATCCGCTGGCCGTCCTCGCGGCGCGCCACGCGATCCCCTTCTACGTCGCTGCTCCGACCAGCTCGATCGATCTCGCGACCCCGACCGGCGCAGAAATCCCGATCGAGGAACGCGCCGCGGCCGAGGTCCTCATGGTCCGCGGCGTCCGCCTGGCACCGCGGGACACGACGGTCCGCAACCCGGCATTCGACGTCACGCCGGCCGAGCTGATCACCGGCGTCATCACCGAGGAGGGTGTGGCCCGGCCGCCATTCGGCGAGTCGCTGGCCGCCGCCGTCGCAGGACGCGACGAACGGCGAGCCACCACGCCGACCTTCGCGGCCCTCGCCGCGCCGAGCGCCTGATGGCAAGCGTCGTCATCGGCCGACGCTCGGCGACGCTCGCGCGCCAGACGACCGACCGCGAGCTGTTGCGCGCCTTCCTCAACGGGGATCGACTGTACGCCGCGTACGCCATCTGCGACCTCGAGGAGCGCGAGTTCGCGAGGACGCGCTGGGGCGCGGCCTACGAGGGCGACGAGCTCGTGGGGGTCGGCCTCGAATACACCGGCCCGACCCCCCAGCCACTGTTCGTGATGGGCTCGACCGACGGCATCGCCGCGGTCCTGCGCGACGTCATCCGGCCGCGCGCCGCCTACATCGCCGCGAGGTCCGGGATGCTGCCCGCCATCGAGACGCAGTACCGCGTGGATCCCGGTCCCGAGATGGTCCGGATGTGGGTCGATCGGGCACACTTCCGGCCCTATCCGGCGACCGTCCAGCGGCTACTCCCGGTGGAGATCGGGGAGCTGAACCGGCTCTACCAGCTCGGCTTCGCGTCGTGGCTCCCGTCCACGGCCATCGCCGACGGCGTGTATTACGGGATGCGGGTCAACGGCCGGCTCATCGCCGCGGCCGGCACGCACGTCGTCAGCCCGACCGCCCGGCTGGCGGTCGTGGGCAACGTCCTGACGCACACGGACTTCCGCGGCCGCGGGTTCGCGACCGCTGTCACCGGCGCGGTCACGGCGGAACTCCTGCGCACCTGCGACCAGGTCGTGCTCAACGTCCGGGCCGACAACCCGCCCGCGATCAACGCCTACCGCCACCTCGGCTATGCCGAGCACGCCCGCTTCGAGGAGCGCCTCATCCATCGACTCGGCCCGCCCTGGGCCGAGATCACGGCGCCGTTGCGCCGACTGTTCGCCCGCAAGGAGATCGACCGCCGATGACCGCACCGACCATGCTGCCCGCCCACGACGTGACCGACCTCGGACTGGCGTCCGAGGGCGTCCGCCGGATCGAGTGGGCCGAGCGGGAGATGCCCGTCCTGCGCCTGATCCGCGAGCGCTTCGAGCGCGATCGGCCGCTCGACGGCATGCGCGTCGGAGCGTGTCTCCACGTCACGACCGAGACGGCCAACCTGATGCGGACGCTCAAGGCCGCCGGCGCCGACGTGGTGCTGGCCGCCTCGAACCCGCTGTCGACGAAGGACGACGTCGCAGCCGCCCTGGTCGCCGAGTACGGCATCGCCACCTTCGCGCGTCGCGGCGAGGACCGCGACTCCTACTACGACCATCTCAAGGCCGTCGCCGACACGCATCCGCACATCACGATGGATGACGGTTGCGACCTCGTCTCGTTGCTCCACAGCGAGCGGCCCGACCAGGTCAAGGAGGTCCTCGCCGGCACCGAGGAGACCACGACTGGGGTCATCCGGCTCAAGGCGATGGCCGCCGACGGCGCGCTCGGGTTCCCGGTGGTCGCGGTCAACGAGGCGCAGACCAAGCACCTCTTCGACAACCGCTACGGCACGGGCCAGTCGACGGTCGATGGCATCGTACGGGCGACGAACATGCTCATCGCCGGGCGAAAGGTCGTGATCGCAGGTTATGGCTGGGTGGGCAAGGGCATCTCGGCCCGGATGGCGGGCCACGGCGCCCACGTCGCGGTCGTGGAGGTCGATCCGGTGCGGGCGCTCGAGGCGCTGATGGACGGATACGCGGTCATGACCCACAGCGACGCCGCCCGCTGGGGCGAGCTGTTCGTGACGGCGACCGGCAACCTCAACGTCTTCCGCCGCGAGCATTTCGAGGTGATGCGCGACGGCGCGGTCATGGCCAACTCCGGGCATTTCGACGCAGAGCTCGACCTCGCTGCGCTGCGGGCACTGGCCGAGGGTCACGTCCGTGAGGTGCGCGACAACGTCCAGGAGTTCGACCTCGGTGGCAAGAAGCTGCACCTCATCGCGGAGGGCCGACTGGTGAACCTCGGTGCGGCCGAGGGCCACCCGGCCGCGGTCATGGACATGAGCTTTGCCAACCAGGCGTTGTGCGCCGAGTACGTCGCCAAGCACTATGCGGAACTGGAGCCGATGGTCTACGTCGTGCCGGAGGCGATCGACGCCGAGGTCGCACGTCTCAAGCTCGCCGCGCTGGGCATCGAGCTCGAGCCGATGACGCCCGAACAGGCCGAGTACGTCGCCTCCTGGCAGCACGGCACCTGACGCCGCCGCGCGGTCACCGGACACAGTAGGGTTCGAGCGATGGACGCCGAGCCCTCCGCTGCAGCCGCCGAACCGGTCGGACCCGTCGAACCGGCCGACGCGGCACCGGTCACGCTGCCCTACGGCAGCTGGCCCTCGCCGATCCGCGTCGACGACATCGTCGGGGGTGCGGTCCGGCTGAGCGACCCGTGGGTGGACGGCGACGACGTCTACTGGATCGAGGGGCGGCCGGCCGAACGAGGTCGCAGCGTCATCGTCCACCGTGCGCAGGACGGGACGACGACCGACCGGACGCCGCCGCCATTCGATGCCCGCTCGCGAGTCCACGAATACGGCGGCGGCGCGTACACGGTGGCGGGCGGCACGATCCTGTTCTCACACGTGAGAGACGACCGGCTGTACCGGCTCGACCCCGGCGACGACACGCCGCAGCCCATCACCCCAGAAGGCCCGTTCCGCTACGCCGATCTGCGGTTCGACGGCCGCCGCCGGCGCTTCCTGGCCGTCCGTGAGGACCACTCGGGGGAAGGCGAGCCGACCACGGCGATCGTCGACGTGCCGCTCGACGGTGAGCGGCCGCCGCGCGTGCTCTATGCCGGTCCGGATTTCCTCGCCGCGCCGAGGCTGTCGCCGGACGGCGGGCGGCTGGCCTGGCTCGAATGGGACCACCCGGACATGCCGTGGGATGCCACGAGGCTGCGCGTGGCTCCGGTCGGCGACGATGGCTCCCTAGGGCCGAGCGATCTGGCCGCGGGCGGCGTGGACGAATCCGTCGCCCAGCCGGAGTGGTCGCCTGACGGAGTACTGCATTTCGTCAGCGACCGAACGGGCTGGTGGAACATCTACCGTCTGGCCGAGGGGCCGAGACTCGACCCCCTTACCCCGCTCGAAGCCGAGTTCGCCGACCCGGCCTGGATCTTCGACCGGTCCTCCTACGCCTTCCTGCCGGATGGCTCGATCGTCGCGGTCGGCCGGGCGCGTGGTCGCGACCGGCTGTTCCACATCGCGCCGGGCGACCTCATCGGCGAGGTCGATTCGCCATATACCGATGTCGGCACGATCCGCGTCGGCGCGGCCGGTGTGGTCGCCAACGTCGGGACGCCCAGTGAGCCGCCGATGGTCGTGCTCCTCGACCCGTCGACGCTGGCGACCTCGGGCGTCCTCCGCCACTCGACGTCCGCGGTGGTCGATCACGCCTACATCTCGACGCCGGAGCCCATCACGTTCCCGACCGCCGGCGGCCGGATGGCCCACGCGCTGTTCTATCGACCGGTCAACCCGGCTGCCGTGGCTCCCGACGGGGAACTGCCGCCGCTCGTCGTGCGTTCGCACGGTGGCCCGACGTCGAGCGCGATCAACGCACTCGAGCTGAGCTACCAGTTCCTGACGTCGCGCGGGATCGCGCTGGTCGACGTCGACTACGGCGGGAGCACCGGCTACGGGCGCGAGTACCGCCAGACCCTCGAGGGACAGTGGGGCGTCGTCGACGTGGACGACTGCATCGGGGCGGCGCGCTACCTCGCGGACCGCGGCGACGTCGATGGTGACCGTCTGGCGATCGAGGGCGGCAGCGCCGGCGGCTACACGACCCTTGCCGCGTTGGCGTTCCGCGACGTGTTCACGGCCGGCATCAGCCTGTTCGGCGTCGGCGACCTCGAGCAGCTCGCGCGCCATACCCACAAGTTCGAGGCGCGCTACTTGGACCGGCTGATCGGACCGTATCCGGCGATGGCGGACCGCTATCGCGAACGCTCACCGATCCACTACCTCGATGCGATCTCGGTCCCGGTGCTCATCCTCCAGGGTCTCGAGGACAAGGTCGTCCCGCCCGCCCAGGCCGAGGCACTCGCCGAGGCCCTCGCCGCGAGGGGTATCCCGCACGCCTACCTCCCCTTCGAAGGGGAGGGGCATGGGTTCCGCGGCGAGGCCGCCCAACGGCGCACGATCGAGGCCCGCTTGGCGTTCCTCGCCGCGGTGTTCGGCTTCGCACCGGCGGACGACGTCGAGCCGCTGCGCTTGACTGGCATCGACGCCTGGCGCGCGCGCCGCCGGGTCGCCGTCGGCTGAGGCGTCGCCGGGGTGAGGTGCTACCCTTCGCCGCGATGAGCATCGTCGACGCCAAGCAGTACCTGTTCACCTCCGAATCCGTCACGGAGGGCCACCCCGACAAACTGTGCGATCAGGTCTCCGACGCCGTTCTGGACGCCTTCATACGCCAGGACCCGAACTCCCGCGTCGCCTGCGAGGCGGCGACGACGACCGGGATCGTCATGGTCCTGGGCGAGATCACGAGCAAGGCCGAGTACGTCGATGTGGCCTCGATCGTCCGCGAGACGGTCAAGGACATCGGCTACACCAAGGCCGAATACGGGTTCGACTACCTGACGTGCGGCACGCTGGTGTCGATCAAGGAGCAGTCTGCCGACATCGCCCAGGGTGTGGATGCCGCGCTGGAGGTCCGCGACGATGCGGCCTCGTCATTCGAGCTCGGGGCGGGCGACCAGGGGATGATGTTCGGCTTCGCGTGCCGCGAGACGGCCGAGTTGATGCCGCTGCCGATCGCGCTCGCGCATCGGATGGCGCGCCGGCTCGCAGAGGCACGCAAGTCGGGTCAGCTGCCGTACCTCCGGCCGGACGGAAAGACCCAGGTGACGGTCGAGTACGAGCGGGGCGTGCCTGTTCGTGTCCGGACCGTCGTCGTCTCCGCCCAGCACGACCCCGACGTCCGGGCCGAGCGCCTGCGCTCGGACATCGTCGAAACGGTGATCCTGCCGACGATCCCGAGCGAGCTTCGGGCCACCGATCCAGTCATGCACGTCAACCCGACGGGCCGCTTCGTCACCGGCGGGCCGATGGGTGACGCCGGCCTGACCGGTCGCAAGATCATCGTCGACAGCTACGGCGGGATGGCGCGTCACGGCGGTGGCGCGTTCTCGGGCAAGGATCCGACGAAGGTCGATCGCTCGGCCGCGTATGCCGCCCGGTGGGTCGCCAAGAACGTGGTCGCGGCAGGGCTGGCCGACCGCTTCGAGGTCGAGGTCGCCTACGGGATCGGCATCGCGCGGCCTATCAGCTTCAGCGTCGATTCCTTCGGGACCGGCGCGATCGACGATGCCGCCATCCAGGCGCTGATCGAGCGCCACTTCGATCTGCGACCGGCGTCGATCATCTCGGCGCTCGACCTGCGCCGACCGATCTATCGCCAGACGGCCGCATACGGGCACTTCGGGCGACCGGACCTCGATCTGCCGTGGGAGCGCACCGACAAGGCGGCGCTGCTCGCGTCCGAAGCGGGCCTGCCCGAACCTGAGCCGGAGCCCGTCACCGCCGGGTGAGATGACCGGCCTGGCTGCCGCCGGCTGGGGCGCCATCGCCGCATCCTCGCTCGTCATCGGGGCCCTCATCGCCCTCGTCCGCCCGGTGGCGCGTCGGCCGCTCGGGCTGGTCATGGCGTTCGGCGCGGGCGTCCTGTTCAGCTCCGTCGCGTACGAGCTGGTGGAGGAGGCCGTGGCGGTCGGCGGTCAGCTACCGGTCGCGGCCGGCCTGGCGGCCGGCGCGGTCGTCTTCTTCCTCGGCGATCGGGCCATCGACCGGCTCGGTGGCCAGGGGATGGGGACGGTCGACGGCCCGACATCACCCGGCTCGGGGCTGGCCATCGTCCTCGGCGCGGCACTCGACGGGATCCCGGAGTCGATCGTGCTCGGCCTGACGATCGGCGCCGGCGGCGGAGCCGGCTTCGCGTTCCTGGTCGCGGTCTTCATGTCCAACCTGCCCGAGGGCATCGCTGGCACGGCCGGGCTGCGAGCCAGCGGATGGGCGCCGGCGGCGGTCCTGCGGCTGTGGCTGATCGTCGTGCTGGCATCCGCGATCGCCTCGCTTGTCGGCGCGACGGTACTGGCAGGCGGACAAGGGGATCTGCGAGCGTTCATCCTCGGGTTCGCCGGCGGTTCGATCCTGACGATGCTGTCCGACACGCTTGTCCCGGAGGCGTTCGAGCACGCGGGCCGCGCGGCCGGGTTGCTCACCACGCTCGGCTTCGGGCTGGCGTTCGCCCTGACGCTGCTCGATTGAGGATGGCGGCGCTGTCGCGCCGGCGACCGCTCAGCCGCCCGTGTTCTCCGCCACGATCCCAGCCACCCCGCCGACCTGACCGCGACCCCCCGTCCGTCGCGCGCTGCGCGACAACGCGAACTGGCCGACGAGGAGGATCGACAGCGTGATCAGCAGCATCACAGCAGCGATCGCGTTGGTGGATGGCGTCACGCCCACCCTGATCTGACCGAACACGTACAGCGGCAGGGTCGATGTGCCCTGACCATTCACGAACGTCGAGATCAAGTAGTCGTCGAAGGCGAACGTGAAGGCGAGCAGGAAACCCGCGACGATCGCTGGAAGCAGCTGCGGGAAGGTGATCTGCCAGAAGGTCCGCCACGGCGTGCCATACAGGTCATAGCTCGCCTCCACGTGGGTGCGATCCATGCCGGACAACCGGGCCCGTACGAGCAGCAGCACGAGGCTGATGTTGAAGAGCGACAGCGCCCCGATCATCGTGTGGAAGCCGAACCCGATCTCGATCCCGGTGGCGTTGGTGAGGATCCCGTCACGCCCGATCGTGCTGGCGAAGAAGACCAGCGTGGCGATCGCGATGACGAGTTCGGGCACGATGACGCTCACGTAGGTCAGCGCATCGAACGGCAAGCGGAACCACTTGGGCGTCGCGCTGCAGGCCGAGCGCCGCCATCGTCCCGACCACCGTCGCGAACACGGCAGTGCCGAATCCCGACGATCAGGCTGTTGCCGAGGTAGCGCTGCACGGCCCGGTCGTTCAGCACGAACTCGTACCAGCGCAGGCTGAACCCGTCCCAGTCCGTCAGGCGTCGCTCGGTGTCGTTGAAGCTGAACACGACGACGATCACGATCGGGATGTAGAGGAACAGGTAGACGAGCAGCGTATGGCCGCGAAGCCAGGCCTCGACCAGGCCGCCGAAGCGATCGGAGCCGGCTCGCGCCCGTCCGCCGAGCGTCCGTGCAGCGGGGATCGAGACCGACGGTGCGGTCACAGGACGCTCACGTCACGGACCTGCCGGCCGCGGTTCGTGAACCACACGTAGAACGTCACGCTGATGAACATCACGATGATCAGGCCGACCGCCTGGGCTGAGCCCGCGGGCCAGTTGCGCGCGTCGAAGAAGCGCAGGACCAGGGAATTCCCGATGGTGAAGACGCGGCCGTACCCGAGGATCTCGGGGATCACGTACTCGCCCATCATCGGGATGAAGACCAGGATGCTCCCGGTGATAAGGCCGGGCAGCGCGATCGGCAGCGTGATCTGCCGGAAGGTCGCGAGGCGGCCCGCGCCAAGGTCCTTCGAGGCCTCGACGAGCGTGCGGTCGATGCGCTCGAGCGTCACGTACAGCGGGAAGACCATGAGCGGCAGATAGCCGTAGACGAGCCCGATGAGCACGCCTGCCTCCGTGCCCAGGATCCGAAACGTTCGATTGCCGGTGGCATCAGCGACGAACCCCGCGATCCCGTCCGGCCCGAGGATCACGATCCAGGCATAGGTGCGGATCAGGAAGCTCGTCCAGAAGGGGATGACGAGCAGGATGATGAAGAGCGCCTTCCGGCTCCCGCCGCGGGTCGCGATGAAGTAGGCAAGCGGCAGCCCGACGGCGAGGCACATGAGCGTGCCGAGGACCGCAAGCATCAGGCTGGTGATGAACGGATCCGGGCTCCGGATGATGCTCGTGTAGTTCTGGAAGGTGAATCCACCCGCGTAGCCGCCCGTGGGGCTGCGCTCCCCGAAGCTGAACAGGATGACGATCGCGATGGGGAGGATGAGGAGGATCAGGTACCACAGCGACGCCGGCAGCATGAGGGCGACCGTCAAGAGACGGCCGCCCGCTTTCACAGGGGCTGGCTCGCGTGCCGGCAGCGGTGCAGCAGGCGCCGCGGTGGTCATCGCGTCGGGACCGTCGGGTTCAGCCGCCGATGCTCGAGCTGAATTCCTCCCAGATCTCGACGCGGAGCGGATCCGTCGAGACGTCCTGCGCGCCCTCCAGGCTGCTGACGAGCGCCTCCGGCACGAACACGGTCGGGTCGTTGAGGATCTCGGGTGCTACGAGGGCCTTCGCCTCGTCGTTGGCGGTCGCATAGCGGTTGGTCTCGGTCTCCTTGGCCTGGATCGCTGGCTCCTGGATGAAATTCAACCAGGCGAGGCCGGCTTCCGGATGCGGCGCGTCCGAAAGCTGCACCCACGTATCCAGCCAGAAGAGCGTCCCATCCTCGGGGATGATGTACTCGGTATCGGCGGTCTCGGGCTCGTCGCGAAGGTCGACCACGCCGCCCGTCCACACCAGCCCCATGACGGCTTCCTCTGTGGCGAGCTTGTCGGCATAGTCGTTCGAGTCGAGTGCCAGGACATGCGGGGCGAGGCCCTGCAGGAGCTTGCGCGCCTCGCCGAGCTCGGCCGGATCGGTCGAATTGAGGGAGTAGCCGAGCGCCTTGAGGGGCGCGGTCATCACGTCACCGGCCGATTCGACCATCACGATCCGGCCCGAGTACTTGGGGGCGACCTCGAAGAACTGCTTCCAGCTCTTCACTTCTTCGGTCACGACCTTTGTGCGGACAGCGATCCCGGTCGTGCCCCAGTCCTTCGGGATGTGGTAGCGGTTGTACTTCGCGTCCGGCCCGTTCGGATCGTAGAAGTTCTGGAAGTCCGGGTTGACCAACGCCGCATTCGGGAGTCGGTCGAAGGGCAGCTCGACGATGTAGCCCTTGTCCGCCATCACCTTGACGAATTCGGCAGTCGGCGAAGCGATGTCGTACAGCCCGGTCGCTCCGCCATCGAGCTTCGTCAGCAGCGCCTCGTTCGAGTCATAGATGTCGTACGTCCAGTCGGTGATGTTGTAGCGCGCCTTGAACTCCTCGATGTTCTGGAGGTCGATGTACTCGGCCCAGTTGTACATGAACAACGCGCCCTCGGTCGCGAACGACGGCGCCGCCGCAGGCGACGCGCCAGCGGACCCCGCTGCCGACGGCGCGGCGCTTGCTGCGACCGACGCCGCGGGCGATGGCCCGCCACCGCCGCTGCACGCTGCGAGGAATGCGGCGCTGGCCGACAGTGAGCCAGCCTTAAGGAAGCCGCGCCGGCTCACGCGCCCCCGGGACGCCAGCCGCATCATGCGTTCGAACTCCTGATCTGCCACGATCGATCTCCTCCTCCCGGTCGACCCGGGACCTGTCGACCTCACCCGGCGAGGATGAGGTTCGCCTCCTCCTGCCACCGGACGACCACCGGGTCACCCGGACCGACCCCCGGAGCGCCACCGGCGCCCGCTGCGTTCTGATGTCGGACGATGACCTCGCCGGCCTCGTCCGTCTGGATCCGATACTCCGTCTGGTCGCCCAGATACGTTCCCTGCTGGACCCGCCCGCGGATCTGCGTGATCCCCGTGCCGGCCGCTTCTGTGGCGTCTCCTGGGATCACCTCGAGGCGTTCCGGCCGCGTCGCCACGACGACCGCGTCGCCCGCCACGGGTCGTGCGTCCGGGTCCGTGACCGCGCCGCGCAATGTCATGCCGCGGCTCGTCCGTACGGTCACGCGCCCGTCGCCGTCCGCATCGACGACGGTCGCGTCCATGAAGTTCGAGGTGCCGATGAAATCGGCGACGAAGCGGTTGACCGGCCGCTCGTAGAGGACGGTGGGGTTGCCCTTCTGCTGCACGACGCCATCGCGCATGACCACGATCACGTCACTCATCGTGAGCGCCTCTTCCTGATCGTGGGTGACATACACGAACGTGATGCCGACCTCGCGCTGGAGCGCCTTCAGTTCGAGCTGCATCTCCTTGCGCAGCTTGAGATCGAGGGCACCGAGCGGCTCATCGAGCAGGAGCACGGTCGGCCGATTGACGAGCGCACGCGCCAGCGCGACCCGCTGCTGCTGGCCGCCCGACATCTCCCATGTGCGGCGCTTGCCGTAGCCGGCGAGGCGCACGAGCCCGAGCGCCTCCGTGACGCGACGCTCCTCCTCCTGCTTGTCGACCTTGCGCTGTCGCAGGCCGTAGCCGACGTTCTGGTGCACGTCCATGTGCGGGAAGAGCGCGTAGTGCTGGAAGACCGTATTGACGTTGCGCTGATACGGCGGCACCCCGGCGATCGGCTGTCCGGCGAGAAAGATCTCGCCTTCGGTCGGCTGCTCGAAGCCGGCGATCATGCGCAGCGTCGTCGTCTTGCCGCAGCCGGATGGCCCGAGCAGCGAATAGAACTCGCCGCGTTCGATCGACAGGTCCATGTGATCGACGGCCGTGACCGTGTCGAAGCGTTTGGTGACACGCTGGATGAGGACGTCGGGCGCGTCAGTCGCGCGCGGTGGGGGCGGCTGCACGGTGGAACCGTCAGGCCGGGCGTCGATCGTCGGGGAAGCGGTCAACGGCGGTCCTCGCGCGATGGTGCCGGGCATCGAGCATGGGTCGCTGTAGCGGGGCTACAGGCTTTCGCATCCTAGGGGCGATGCCCCCAGTCGTCAACGCGGAGCAGCTTCGAATATCGCACGGAACGACGCTTGCGCCACGCGCTCGTCGTAGCATCCTGAACCTATACTTCAGGAACCCGAAGACGCGCGCGTGGAGCGGAGGACGCCAGGCGTTGGTCACGGAGCTGGGACTCGGGGCACGGATCCGCTCGCTGCGACAGGCTCGCCGGTTGACCCTGCGGGACGTCGCCGAGCGCGCAGGCGTCACGGAGAGCTTCCTCTCCCAGGTCGAGCGCGATGTCGCCAGCCCGTCGATCGCCACGGTCCATCGGATCGCCCGGGCGCTCGACCTGTCGATCGCCCAGCTCTTCGCACAGGACGCCGACACGGGTCGGGTCGTCCGTCGAGAGGCGCGCAGGCGGGTGGAATATCCGGGACTGAAGGCGGTCGACGAATTCCTGACATCGAACCTGGCCGGCCGGCTCCAGGTGATCATGTCGACGATCGAAGCCGGGGGCGGCACCGGTGCCGAGCCGTACACGCACGAGTCAGACGAGGAGACGGTCATCGTGCTGACGGGCGTCCTCGACCTGTGGGTGGGCGACGAGCACTACGTCCTGCGCGAGGGCGACGCGATCACGTTCCCCTCCCGCATCCCGCACTGGAACGTCAACCACGGGGCCACGCCCGCGACCGTGCTTTTCTGTATGACGCCGCCGAGCTTCTGACATGCGCCTGTAACGGTCCGGTGTCCCAAGGCAACGGGCTGGGACCATCGGGCAGGGAGCACGGGCTGGTCCCGCGGAGTTAGGCTGTTCCCATGGAGCGACGACCGGTATCGCGTGGCCGCCTGCCCCGCGTGATCCTCGCCAGCACCATCGGTCTGGCGGCCCTCGGCGCGATGCCCTGGTCGGTCGCGGCCGACGAGACGCCCACGCCGGCACCCGAGGTGACCGTGGAGCCCGCCGCGACCGTGGAGCCGGCCGCGACCCCGGAGGCCACCCCCGACCCGACATCCGAGCCGACTCCGGCGCCGATCCCCGCGCCCACGGCCGCCCCGGACGCGCCGCAGGGCGACGACGACCCAGAACCGACCGAGACGCCGTCGCCGACATCGACCCCGGCCCCCACGCCGACGCCATCCTCCCCCAGTTACACCCTCGCGAGCATCAACCTGTACCGCTCGACCGCGATGGTCCGCCAGTACACCAGCTACTGGTGCGTGCCCGCGACGGTCCAGTCGATGGCGAACCTGATCCTGCGGACGAGCGATCGCACGTATTCGCGGCAGGCCTACATCTATCGCGTCACGCGTGCCCACAACCGCTACCGCTACGCGACCCGGGGCAACGATCCCCAGGGCTGGGCCTACTCGATGCGCTTCTTCAGCCGCAAGAACTACCAGGTCCGCGCCTACAGCGACAAGACCGCCGCGATCAACTACATCGCCTCCTCGATCGCACGGACGAAGCACCCGGTCGGCGTGACCGTCCGGGCAGGCACCCACGCCTGGGTCGTGCTGGGCTACAAGCAGACGTTCGATCGGGATGAGCCGAGCAAGAAGACGCTCCTGGGGCTGTACGTCAGCGGGCCGCTGGGCACCGCCTCGGACCGATGGCCCTACAAGTACCTGACCGTCTCGCAATTCCGCGAGGTGTTCACGCGCTACCACGAGTGGCAGCGGCGCGTGCCCTGGGAAGGCAAGTGGGTCGTCATCGCCCAGTGACCGCCTAGCCCTCGGTCGACCGGCGCGTCGCACCGACCGGACCGATCCGGCGGCGCTACGATTCCCGGATGTATGCGGTCATCATGGCCGGCGGTGGCGGGACGCGACTCCATCCGCTGAGCCGCCCGGAACGCCCCAAGCCGTTCCTGCCCCTCGTCGGCGATGAGACCCTCCTCCAGGCGACCGATCGACGGCTGCGCGCGCTGACCGACGACATCACGGTCGTGACCGACCGCCGGTACGAGCGCCTGATCCGCGACCAGGTGCCTGCGGCGGCGCTGCTGCTCGAGCCGATGGGCCGCAACACGGCGGCGGCCATCGCGCTCGCCACCACGGCGATCGACCGTCCTGCGGAAGACGTCATGCTCGTCATCCCGGCCGATGCTCATATCGATCCGGCTCGCGAGGGCGTGTATCAGGGCGTCCTTCGCTCGGCCGCGGACCATCTCGCCACCGGTGCCTTCGGGATCGAGGATCCGTTGGTCACGCTCGGCACCCAGGTCACCCGGCCGGCCACCGAGTACGGCTACCTCCTCCCGAAGCTCGCCGATCGTGAGGAGATCGACGGTCTGGATGCCTACCCGCTGAGCGCATTCGAGGAGAAGCCCAAGCCGGCCCGCGCCGAGGACCTGTTTCTTCGGACCGACGGCGCCGCTTGGAACGCCGGCATGTTCATCTGGCGGCGGCGGGCGATCCGGGCCGCGTTGCTGCGCTACACGGGCCTCGTCCAGTCGCTCGAGCCGATGGCATCGGCGCCGCAGCTCCTCGAGCGCGCATATGAGGCGATCCAGCAGGCGCTGTCCATCGACCATGCGGTCATGGAGGGCGCGGCCCGCAACGGACAGGTGGTCATGGCGAGCATGGACGTCGGCTGGTCGGATCTGGGCTCGTGGACCGCCCTGCTGGCCGCCATCGGTGCCCGCGGCGAGGGTGCCGTCGTCCAGCCCGGCGAGACCGTCCAGGTCGAGCGGGACGACCTGATCGTGCGGCGCGTGGACGGGCGCCTGGGCGTCATCGCCCCACCGGAGCGCGGTAGCATGACCGCCGCGCAACCGATCGCCGTCCTTCGTGGTTCGGCGGCCCACATCGACACCGTCAATGCGCTCATCGAACGGTGCGCGCAGGCTGGAGGCTGATGTCCACGACCGCCGGTGTGTCGGCGCCCACCTCGATCGTCTTCGGGACCGACGGCTGGCGAGCGCGGATCGCCGACGAGTTCACCTTCGACAACGTCCGCCGCTGCGCCGACGGCGTTGCCCATTACGTCGCGGAGCAGGGCGCCTCGTCGAAGGGCGTCGTCGTCGCGTTCGACCGCCGGTTCGCGTCGGAGCACTTCGCAGCGGCGGCCGCCGAGGTGCTGCTCGCCCACGACATCCCGGTGGCCCTGGCGGCCCACGCCGTGCCGACCCAGATGAGCTCGTTCGAGGTGGTCGAGCGTGGCGCGGCTGCCGGGATCGTCATCACCGCGAGCCACAACCCGTGGGTCGATAACGGGTTCAAGGTGAAGGCGCCGACCGGCGCCGCGGCCGGGCCCGAGATCCTCGGCGTGATCGAGGCTCGCCTCGCGGTCAATGGCGGGCACACGGTCGACCGTCGACCCCTTGGGGACGCCGAGGCTGCCGGCCTGGTGGAGCGCTTCGACCCCTACCAGGGCTACGAGCGATTCGTGCGCCGGACGGTCGATCTCGATGCCCTGCGCGCCGCCGACGTGTCGGTCCTGGTCGATCCGCTGTACGGCGCGGGCGCGGGTTGGCTCAGCAAGTTGCTCGCGGGCGGTCGGATCCGCGTCGATGAGATCCACCAGGAGCGCAACCCGTATTTCGGCGGCATCAACCCGGAGCCGATCCGGCCCAATGTCGACGAGGCGCTGCAACGTGTCGCAGCCGGCGGATACGACCTGGCGCTCCTGCTCGATGGCGATGCGGATCGGGCGGGCGCCGCGGACGAGGGGGGAACGTTCATCCACCAGCTCCAGGTGACGGGTTTGCTGATGTACTACCTCGCTGAGCATCGCGGCTGGCGGGACCCGGTCGTCGTCAGCGTCAACAACACGTCGATGGCAGCGCGACTCGGCGAGCGCTATGGCATCGCCACCCATGAGACGCCAGTGGGCTTCAAGTTCATCGGCCCGAAGATGATCGAGACGGGCGCGATGATGGGCGCCGAGGAATCCGGTGGCTTCGGATTCGGGATGCATCTGCCCGAACGCGACGGGATCTATGCCGACCTCCTGCTGCTCGACCTGTTCCTACGAGAACGAGCCGCGGGTCGCTGGCCGGTCTCAACGGCGATCGCTCATTTCCACGAGATCGCCGGGCCCTCGTTCTACCGACGGATCGACGTCCACGTCGACCGGGCGGAGTACCCCGAGGTGAAGCGCCGGCTGCTGGTCGATCTGGCGGCCACGGGACCGGCCGAGCTCGCGGGCGAGCCGGTGGCGCGCACCGTGGCACTCCAGACGGGCGACGGCTTCAAGTTCTTCCTCGACGACGGGTCGTGGCTGCTTATCCGTACATCCGGGACTGAGCCGCTCGTGCGCGTCTATACCGAGGCGACCTCCGCTGATGCGCGCGAGGCGATGCTCGCGGCTGGCGAACGGTTGGTGCGCGGCCGGTGACGGGTCAACGGGTCGACAAGCCGTGGGGACATGAGCTCATCTGGGCCCATACGGACCGATATGTCGGCAAAGTGCTCGTCATCGAGGCCGGCAAACGTCTCTCCCTGCAGCGTCACGAGATCAAGGACGAATCGATCCTGGTGCGGTCCGGTGTCCTGCGGCTGTACCTGGAGGGCGACGACGGCGTCGTGACCGCGCACGATCTGGCCGCCGGCGACGCGATGCGCGTCCCGACGGGACGGGTCCATCGCTTCGAGGCGGTCGAGCGATGCGAGCTCATCGAGGTGTCGACGCCCGAGCTCGACGACGTCATCCGGCTCGAGGACGACTTCGGTCGGGAGGGGACGAACGCGCCCTGAGGTGGGGGACGATTCGGGGGTGACCGGACGGGCGACCCGGTGTAGGCTTCAGGGACGCGACCGCCATCACCGGTCGAAGGTGCAGACCGGACGGCGGCCTCGAGAGCGCCCACGCGGCGACGGAGGTTGCACGAGATGCACAGCTCCCTGATCGGCAAGGTCGAGAAGGCGAACCGCTATGCGCGAGAGCTCGATCGGATGACCATCGATCGCCTCTCGCTCACGTTTCGCGGCGACAACGACACGCACCGCGTCGCCCTCGATTCCGGTCAGTGGCGCTGCACCTGCCACTACTTCGAGAGTTGGGGTTCCTGCGTCCACCTCCTGACACTCCAGAAGGTCTTCGGTGTGATGCTGCCCGAAGACGCGCAGGTATCGATCTTCTCCGCCGGCCAGCCCGTCGCCTCGACATAGGCATGGCGCCGGCGCGCCCCGAGCGGGCGTTGCCGGCCTCCTCCACTCGCTCACGCACGTCGGAGTGCGCTCGCTCGCGGGCGGAAACCGGCGCCTTCGCTCGAGACGCCCCGCGCCATGCACTGGCGGCGGAGCGCCTCATCTGACGTCGAGACGCCAGAAGTAGCTGGCATCGCCCGCGCTCGAGCCGAACTCGACGAACACCTCCACGGTCCACGACCCGGCTGCGGGTGCCTGGAACGATGGGTCTCCCGCGCCATCGCCCAGGACGCGTGCGCCGTCCGGGCCATCCGCGTCGGACGACACCATGCGCGCCCGCCACGAGGCGACCGGCAACGCCGGGTCGAAGGTGACCGTCAGCGGCTCGCCGGCACCGACCGAGATCGGCGCCCCTGGCAGCCACGGGCTGTCCGACCCAGCGTCGCCCCAGATGTACGTACCGAGCTGGCCCGCGACGGCGTCGCCGCCTTCGGCCGCGAGCCAGGCAGCCGGCGGCCCGTCGGCCGCCTCTCCGCCGCTGGGCGCGTTCGTCGATGTCTCTGGTGACGGCGAGGACGGAGGACTCGGCGAGTTCGCGGGCAACGGCGGCGCGACCGACCCCGTGCAAGCGGCAGTCGCTACGAGGACCAGCACGACGATCAACGTTGCAGGCAGGGGCATCGGGTCCTCCGTCACGGTTCGGGACAGTGCGGGGCGCACGGCCCGACGGTCACCCGGACGATGGCACTCGTGTCACCCCGCAGGCCCTCGTTCGTGGGCGTCGAAAAGACGGTCCTGAAGTCGGCAGTCTCGATGAGCCGCAGCGTCGCTCGGTAAGTGCCCGTCGGTGTCGACGGTGGAAGCGTGGCGAAGTTCGTCCACGTGGTCGAGCCGATGGCCCGACGCTGGAGCCGCACGGTCCGCGCGCCGATCGGGTTCGCGCTGAGGCGGCCATAGCTGGTGTTCGTCGCGACCCTGAGCGGCGCGCTGAAGTCGACCGGGACAAGGTACGCGATGGAGGTGTCGTTGACGCTCAGCGTGACGACGGTCGCGAGGTCCAGGCACGGGGAGTAGGGCGACGATAGCGTCGGCACGTCGTACTTGATCTGCAGCGTCGCGGTATCGCAGACACCGTAGGTGTGCATGTTCCAGCCGGCCTTGGGCCGCGTCCTGGAGAACGTCTGGACGACGGCGTCCGTGTAGTCGCTCCCGTCCGCGAAGTTCACGTGGTGGTTGAGGATCTCGACGTGCCCGAACTCGTCGAGGGCGATGGTCTCGGCGTCATAGCACCCGTTGGTCGGATCGGTCTGCATCTGGCACCAGCGCAGCACACCCCAGTCGAACGGGCGGCCGTTCTCGCGGAGCCACATCGTGAAGCTCGTCGGTGCGGTCCGCGTGAAGCAGCCGATGCCGTTGACGCCGCAGGTCCCCGTGCCGTAGCCGATGAGGTTCGAGCCCGCCGGCGTCGTAGACGAAGGTCGCCGCCTGGGACGCGCGAGTCGCGTTGCTGTCATCCGCTGCCGCGCGGATCGCGGTCCGCATGGCCGCCGGGGGTTCAGCGCCGGATCGCCAGCGGAACCGCAGCTCCTGGTTCTGGCCGAAGAGCGCGCCGCCGAGGACTCGGGTCCGGGCCGTGCGCCGTGCGCCGGCGGCGCGATCACGATGCTGATCGCGACGCCGATCACCAGCGCGAGGCGGCCGACGCGTCGCCGCGTTGCCATGCGCGATCATCGGACGCATCTCCTCGAGCGGGACGGTGCGGCCGTCCCAGACGCGGCGGAGCGATCGCCGGCGCGTCGCCAGCGATCGGGAGCCGGCCGTCGGGCCCGAACGGCGATCCAGCCGGCGTGCGAGCTCGGCGGCGCCGCCGGACCAGCCCGGGTCCGCCACGCAGTCGATCCGGCCCGGTCGACGTCGAGGTCACGTCGCGCTCGCGACCCGTCGGCGCCGATCGACCCGGATCGGCGCGCCCGTCGGTCCCGAGCTCGTGGATCGACGACCGGTCGGCCCTGCGCGTCACGCGCCGAGCACGGCTCGACCTGCCGCGTGCGTCGAGCACGGTCGTGCGGCCCGTGCCGACGTCGACCGAGAGCAGCGGACACGGCAGCCCACGGCACGCCGCCATGGCCACGAGCCGCGTCCGCCGCGAGCCCGACGAGGCTACCGAGCGCCGGGTCGCGCGACGGTCCGGCGCGGCGCCCGTCGCGGATCGACGAGCGCGACGCGGCAGGCGACCTCGCCGCACGACTGACGACCAGCGGCCGACCGTCGTGGCTCCACGACGAGCTCCGTCGAGCCAGGTCCGGCCGAACGCGGTCGATCTGGCATCGATCGGCGGCGAGCGACGCGCTCGGCGCATCGCGCCGTCCAGCGGCCGTCGCCAGACGCCGAGGTCCGCCCGGGTCGCGCGGTCGACGCGGTGCTCGAGGATGCGTCGCGCCGATCCGGGCTCGAGCGTCGCCTCGGCGGACGACGTCGCCGCGACCGTCCGACGAGCCAGGCGACAGCCCGCGCCGACGTCGACAGCGCAGCGCTCGACGTCGCGCCATCGTCCGTGCCGACCAGGACGGCGCCGCCGAACGGGCCCGGCCGCGAACGACTCCGGGTCGCAGATCGAGCCGCCGCGGTCGCCGCCGTCGCCAGCCCGACCGAGCGTCGAGCCGCTGGCCGCGCCGACGCCCGTCGATCGAGCGACCGGGTCGAGTCGGATACCACGCGCCGATCGGCGCCGCCGGCCGCGGCTGACCGGGCGCCGAGCAGGCCGGCGGCGTCCCAGTCGGACGGCCGCGGCGCCGAGCGTGGTCGACGCGATCACGACGACCGCACCGAGCGCCGCGATCCCCGGCCCGAGCCGACGGAACCATCGCGACTCCACCATCTCGGTGACCTCCTCCGGCGGACGGGCTGCCGGCGGGAGGAGGGCGAGGTCGGGCATCGTAGGCAGGGCCGCTGCACTGCCACTTATCTGGCCGCCCGGCGCGTGGCCGGACGGCGCTGTGCTACGCTCGCGCGCGACGTTCCGTCGAACGCCGCGTGGTCGCGAAGCCGGTGCGATTCCGGCACAGTCCCGCTACGGTGAACCGCCCCTCGGGGCGGAAGTCCGGTCGCCGACCCCGCGGTGCATGCTCGAACCTTCGAGAGAAAGGTAGGCAGGACCGTGCACCGCATCACCTGACCCCTCCTTCGACCCGTTCGAAGCGAGGGGTCTCGCGTTTCCGACGCGATCCCTCCGGACCCACCCTCGATGCTCCGGAGGCACTCGATGCCCATCCGCCGATCGACGCCCGTCGCGCTCGCCCTCGCTCATCGTCCTGTTCCTCGCTCCTCGCCGGCTGCGCCGGTCGCCGTCAGTCCGTCCGCCGCGCCCATCGACCAGCCCGGCAGCCGCCCCATCGGCGGCCGCGCCAGCCTCAGCCAGCCCGGCCGCCTTCCCGGTCACGCTCACCGACGACGAGGGCACGGCCGTCGAGATCGCCGGCCGAGCCCGAGACGCATCGTGTCGCTGACGCCGGCGACCACCGAGATCCTGTTCGCGCTCGGCGCCGGCGACCGGGTCGTCGCGACCGACGACGGCAGCGACTACCCGCGAGGAGGCAGCCGCGCTGCCCGACGTCGCGACGTTCTCGAGCGTCGACGTCGAGAAGATCGTCGGCCCTCGAGCCCGACCTCGTCGTCGCCGGCGGCCTCGGCTTCACGCCGCCCGATGCCATCGCCCAGCTGCGCGAGCTCGACATCCCGGTCCTCGTCGTCTACGCCCCGTCGGTCGACGGCGTCTACGACGACATCGAGCTGATCGGCAAGGCCACCGGGACGGCCGACGCAGCGACCGCGCTGGTCGACGGACATGCGGGCCGACATCGACGCCATCGAGCTCGGCCGTCGCCGACCGGACGCCCGAGCCCACGCGTCCTCTACGAGGTCGGCTACGACGCGACGACCGGGGCGATCTTCGCCCCGGCCGACGACTCGTTCGTGGCCGAGATGGTGACCCTGGCCGGCGCCGACACCATCACCACCGGCGACCCGGCCACCTACGAGATCCCGCTCGAGACGCTCATCGAGCGGACCCGCAGATCATCGTCCTCGGCACGAACCCGTTCTACACGCCGACCCCGGAGGAGGTCGCGGCCCGCCCCGGCTGGGACGCCATGACCGCGGTCAAGCAACGGCGACGTCCGCCCCGTCCAGCGACATCGAGATCACCCGGCCCGGCCCGCGCCTGCCGCTCGGCCTGCGCAACCTCGCCGCGGCGATCCAGCCGGACGTCGACGTCTGCCGCCGGCGCCGTAGCGCGATCGATGGCGGCCGGCGCGACTCTCCCGCGAACGGCGTCGAGCCGGTGCCGCCGCGTGGGTCCGGCGCGCGGCCGCGCTCGTCGTCGGCCTCGGGGCGGCCGTCGCTGCTCGTCATCGCTGCTCGTGCTCGGCGTCGGGCTCGGCACCGTCCGCGATCGGCCCGCTCGAGACCGTCGGGGTCGATCCTGTCGCGGCGCGTTCGGGATCGACATCGGCGTCACCTGGACGCCCGGCCGCCGAGGCGATCGTCTGGGAGCTCCGCCTGCCGCGCGTCCTGACCGCGATGGTCGATCGGCTGCGGGCTGGCCGTCGCCGGCGCGACGTTCCAGGGCCTGCTCCGCAACCCGCTGGCCGACCCGTACGTGCTCGGGACCGCCGTCGGGCGCCGCGCTCGGGGCGGCCATCGCCGTCCTGCTCCCGATCCAGCTCGTCCTGTCGTCGAGTTCGGGCTGCTCCATGGGCTGGCCTTCGTCGGCGCGCTCGGGTCGGCCTGGCTCGTCTTCCGGCTCGGCGGGACCGGTGGTGCCGGTGGGCTGACCCGCCTGCTGCTCACCGGCTACGCCGTCGGGTCGATCCTCGCGGCGCTGCTGACCATGGCGATGTACGTCTCCGGCGTCGAGCTGCGCCAGATCTTCTCGTTCCTGCTCGGCGGCCTCGGCGGGGCGTCGTGGACGCGGCTGCTCGGTCGCGGCGCCGCTGATCCTCGGGGCGACCGCGTTGATGGTCGCCCGCGCGCGGTCGCTCGACGGCATGCTCCTCGGCGACGCGGCGGCGCGCCACCTCGGCGTCGACGTCCGGCGCGAGCGCGGGATCCTGCTCGCGCTGGCATCGATGGCGACCGCGGCGGCGGTCGCGATCAGCGGCCTGATCGGCTTCGTCGGGCTCGTCGTGCCCGCACGTCGTGCGGCTGCTCGTCGGGCCGGCCGCGCGCCGGGTGCTGCCGCTCTCGGCGATCGTCGGGGCGGCGCTGCTGATCGGCCGCGGACCTCGTCGCGCGCCTCGTCGGCGACGTCCCGGTCGGCGTCGTGATGGCGCTCCTCGGCGCGCCGTTCTTCCTGTTCCTGCTGCGGCGATCGCGGTCCGGGTACGAGCTGTGACGGACGCGACGCCCGTCATCGCCGCGAGGCAGCTCGACGGTCGGGTACGGCGACCGGACCGTGGTCGACGCCGCTGACCTGATCGTCCGCGCGGGGAACGACGTGGCGCTCGTCGGGCCGAACGGCGCCGGCAAGTCGACGCTGCTGCGGGCCCTGACCGGCGTGCTCGACGCCGCGGTCCGGCTCGGTCGAGCTCGTCGGCGAGCCGATCGATCGGGTCCATCGGCGGACACGTCGCGCGGACGATCGCGGTCGTGCCGGAGCTCGCCGAGCTGCCGTTCGCGATGCCGGTCGAGGAGGTCGTCGCCCTCGGCCGCTTGCCGCACGAGCCGCCGCTGACCGGGCTCCGGCCAGCGACATGACCGCGGTCGACGGCGCGATCGACCGGGTCGGGATCGGCGACCTCCGCCAGCGCGACGTCCGCGAGCTGTCGATGGGCGAGCGGCAGCTGGTGTTCATCGCCGTGGCCGTCGCGCAGTCAGCGCCGATCCTCGTCCTCGACGAGCCGACCGCCCACCTCGACATCCGCCACCAGGTCGAGGTCATGGAGCTGCTCGTCGAGCTGAACCGGCGCGACGGCACGACGATCGTGGCCGTCCTCCACGACCTCGCGCTGGCCGCCCACTTCTTCCCGCGGGTCGTGGTGCTGGACGCTGGGCGGATCGTCGCCGATGGGCCGCCGTCGGACGCTGGACGCCGAGTCGGATCCGGGACGTCTTCGGCGTCGACCCGGCGCTCGTCCGGTTGCCGGTCGGGGCGGGCTGACGATGTCGACCGTCGCGCGGTGCCGTCGACGCTGCTGACCCGCATCCCGGTGGGCGTCGTCCTCACCGACGGCCCGGCGCTGCCGCGTTCGGCCTCGTCGGCGGGTTCGTCGGCCTCGTCGGTGCAGTGCCGCTCGTGGTCCTGGCCGGACCGCTCGCCGAACCTGGCTCGGTGCGATCGCGGCGGTCGCCATCATCGCGGTCGTCACCGGGGCGATGCATCTCGACGGCCTGGCCGACACGGCCGATGCGCTCATCGCTCGCGATCCGGCAGCGGCCGAGCGAGCGCGCAAGGACCCGTCCCTCGGACCGGCTGGTGTCGTCGCGATCGGCCTCGTGCTGGCCGGTGAGATCGCGGCCCTCGCCAGCCTCGTCGGAACGGTGGGGGCGGTCGCCGGCGCGTGCGCCCGTCATCGCGGTCGCCGCCGTCTCGCGGATCCGTGCCGGTCATGGCGCACGTCTCGGCCGGTCACACGCTGACGGACGGGCTCGGTGGGTGGTTCGCGCAGCGGATCACCACCACCGCGGTAGCGATCGCGGCCGCATCCGCTGCCGTCATCGGGTTCGCGATGGCTGGCTGGCCGCTCCTGCCGCTGGGTCGTCGCGATCGGCGCCGCCGGCGCGGGCGTCCGTCGGCGCGATGGCCGCCGGCCCTCATCGTCGGGCGTCGCGGTGGCCTCGACGGCGATGGGCTGGGCGCCATCGTCGAGCTGTCGGTCCTCGCCGGGCTGGCCAGCGCGGCCCTCGCGGCGGTCTGAGGGTGGCCGCACCATTGATCCTCGCGCTGGGCGGGACCCGCAGCGGGAAGAGCCGCTTCGGGCTTGCGACCACCCGGCGACTGGCCGGCGATGGTCGGGCCTGGTTCCTCGGGACCGCGTGGAGCGGCGATCCCGAGCTGGACGACCGCATCCGCCGCCATCGACTGGAGCGTCCGACCGACTGGCCGACGGTGGACGTCGGCACCGACCTGGCGGCCGCCATCGCATCGACAGCACCCGCGGAGCCGGTCCTGCTCGACGGGCTGACGCTCTGGCTCAGCGCCCTGCTCGGCGACGACGTTCCCGCGATCGACCCCATCCTCGATGGTCCCGTCGCTGCTGCCTATGCGGCGATCGAGTCGCGCCCCGGACCGGTCGTCGTCGTGAGCGACGAGGTCGGACTCGGCATCGTCCCGATGCATCCGAATGCGCGCGCGTATCGCGATCTCGTCGGGATCGCCCATCAGCGCCTCGCGGCGATGGCGGACGAGGCGTACCTGTTCGTGGCCGGCCTCCCGGTCCGGTTGAAGGGCTGATGCGGACCCTCGACGAGACGCGGCTCGCGGCGGCAGGTCGAGGCCATCGAGGCGCTCGGCCCGCTCGACGCGGCCGCCATGGCCGCGGCGACCGCGACGCTCGATTCGTCTGACGAAGCCGCCGGGCAGCCTGGGCGTCCTCGAAGCGCTCGTGATCGCAGCTGGCCGGGATGTCCGGCACGCCTCGGCCCACCTTCGCGCGGCGGGCGATCGTCGTGGCCGCCGCCGACCACGGCGTCGCGCGCCACGGCGTGTCGGCCTACCCGGCGGCCGTGACCGGGCAGATGGTCGCGAACTTCCTCGCCGGTGGTGCGGCGATCAACGTGCTGGCCGCGGCGGTTGGCGCCGACCTCTGGGTGATCGATGTCGGCGTCGCCAGCGAGATCGCCGAGCCGGCCGCGCCGCCCGCTACTGGACGGCCTGTGACGTTCGTGCGCGCGCCCGTCCGGCCGGGCACGCACGACATGATCGGTCGGCGACGCGATGTCTCGCGCCGAGGCGCTGCGCGCCGTCGCCGTCGGGCTCGACGTCGCCGGATCGCTCCGGGAGCGGGGCGTCGACCTGCTCGCCGTCGGCGAGATGGGTATCGGCAACACGACGGCAGCCAGCGCCATCACCGCGGCCATGACCGGTCTCCCGCCTGACCGGGTAACGGGTCGCGGGACGGGGATCGACGACGCCGCACACGCGCACAAGGTCGAGACGATCGCCCGAGCGCTTGCCCGCCATCGACCCGATCCGGCCGACCCGCTCGGCGTGCTGGCGGCGGTCGGCGGCTTCGAGATCGCGGCACTGGTCGGGGTGATCCTCGGCGCGGTCGCGGGTCGGATCCCGGTGATCCTCGACGGGTTCATCACCGGAGCGGCCGCGCTCCTCGCTGTCGCCCTCGCACCGGCGGCATCGCCACGGCTGATCGCCGGCCATCGAGGCAGCGAGCCCGGGCACGCGATCGTCCTTGAACGGCTCGGCCTGCGACCGCTGCTCGAGCTGGACCTTCGACTGGGGGAGGGGACCGGGGCGGCGCTGGCGATCCAGCTCATCGACGCCGCTGTGACCCTGCGCGACGGCATGGCGACCTTCGGGTCCGCGGGCGTGTCGGGTCCCGCCGGAACGGGCGATCCCCTGACGTGGCCGAGATCGTCCTCGTCCGTCATGCAGCCACGGCATGGTCGGGGCTCCGCTACTGCGGCCGCTCGGACCCGCCGTTATCAGAGGAGGGTGTGGCGCAGGCAGCGCGGCTGGCCGCGGATCTCGGGCCGACACTCCTGTCGGACTGGGTCGTCGTCTCGAGCCCGTCGCGCCGGTCGCTGGCAACGGCAGAGGCCATCGCCTCGGAAGCCGGCCTCAGGAGCGTCCTGATCGACGACCGCTGGCGTGAGGCTGATCTCGGCGTCGCCGAGGGGCGCACGTTCGACGAGCTCGCGACGCTGGCTCCGGACCTGGCCGCGGCGCTGGCCGCAGGCGCCCTGGAGATCGACTGGCCGGATGGTGAAACCCACCGCTCGCTGGCCCGACGGGTCGCTGCAGCATGGGAGGACCTCGTCCAGGAGGATCGGCCGGCGGTCGTAGTGACGCACGCCGGACCACTGATGCATGCCCAGGCCATCGCCGGGCGTCGCACGATCAGCGCGGACGACCTCGTCGCGCCGGCGGCGTTCATCCGCGTCGCGGTCGGCCCGGGCGGCCGTATCGGGCCCCCCGTGCTACCCTCCCGGTCGTGACGCCACCCCGACCGTCGCCGGGACGTCCCCACGCCGTCCGTCATCGGTTCCTCCTCACCTCCCTCGCCATCATCGCCGTCGCCCTGCTGAGCGCTGCCTGCATCGGCGGCGACGCGTCGACGGCGGCGCCCAGCAGTCGCTGCGAGCCTGGCGCCGCTCGCGCCGTCGCCATCCCCGAGCGCCTCGACGGCGCCGAGCGCGGCACCGACGGCGGCGGCCACGCCCGCCCCGACGCCGAGTGAGCTCGCCTCGGAGTCGCCGGAGGCCTCGCCGGCCAACGCGGTCGATGGCTGCACGGGCACCGAGGACAATCTGGCCTTCTACGCGGCCGCTGCGACGAACCTCGACTGGCCGGTCTACTGCCCTGTACTGCCCGAGCGCTGGTCGGTCACGACCGGCAACTACAGCGGACAGGGGGTCGGGTATCTCGTCATCACGTACCGCGGCCCGGGCGGCGCGACCCTGTCGCTCCACCAGGGCGCGTACGACGACGCGTCGACGGCGGCGCCGAGCGTCGCTGGGACCGATTCCGGCGACGCCCCCTTCGGCGATCAGAGCGGCACGTTGGTGGTCCTTGACGGTGGCGGCTACGCGCTCGTCGTGGATCGTGGCGCGCAGCCAAGCTGGCTCGCGGTCGGGGAGGGCCTCGACGAAGCGACATTCCGCGACTTCGCGGCAAGCTTCATCCGCCTGGACTGATCAGGTCCTTCGCGCCGCAGCCCCGGGCTCGGCCAGCGCCGCTTCGGTCAGCGCCGCGACCGCATCGACCGTCGCGCCCATGTCGGCGTCATCGCGGGGCATCGCCGCCGTTGCCCCGAACCCGATGACCGGTACGCCGCTCGTCGCGACCGCCCGCACCGTCGCGACCGCAGTCGAGAGCGACAGACCGTCAGGCTCGGGCGTCGCGACCGACCAGCCTCCGGATTCGTCGAGCGCATCGAGGTCGAACGCGATGTACCAGCCGTCGATCCGCTTCGCGACGGCGGTGCTCCAGGCGGCGACCGCGGCCTGACCGGCCGGATCGGCGAGCATCCCCGAGCCGAACTGGGCGACACCGCTCCCCGCCAGCATCCGCGACTCGGTCTCGTCGAGGACCTGGCCACCGAACAGGCCGGCGTCGAGCTCGTCGACGGACGGGCCCTCTGCCGCGGCCACCAGGGCCGGGTCTCCGCGCCCGCAGGCCAGCGCGAACGGCATCCCCCAGACATTGCCCGACGGCGTCGTGTCGGGCGTGTTGAAGTCACCGTGCGCATCGAACCAGGCGAGGCCGACGCGGATCCCCGGTCGTGCCCGACGGATACCCGCCAGCGCGCCCGCATGCGATGTGCAGTCGCCCCCGAGCAAGAGCAGTCGGGCGTCGCCGTCGCCCTGGACCAGGCCGGTCTGGACGTGGGTCGCGAGCCGTCCGAGGTATGCCGCGATCAGCTCGGCGTTCTTCGCTCGCGGGTCGTCATCGGCGACCCAGCCGGGGTCGTTCGCGGCGTCCCCGTGGTCGAGCCAGGTGATGCCAGCGAGCCCTTTGCGCGCAGCCAGCCGCTCCCGGAGCCCGAGGCGGCGCAGCTCGCCCGGACCTCGTTCCATGCCGGCGAAGTGGCCGCCGAGTGCGGTCGGGGAGCCGGCGATGACGATCGTCGGATCGGTCATGTCGTCAGGATACCGGTCACAGCTCGGCCGCCCCGCCATCATCATGGGCGACATGCGGATCGCCGAATTCGCCCTGGAGCGCTACTTCGCCCGATGGGAGTTCGCGGTCGAGCACCTGTTGTGTGCCTCCGACGTCGAGGGCTACGCGATGCACGACCTGCTCGACCTCGCTGATGCGGAAACGCGGGCGCTCTGGGATGGCCTCACGCTCGGCTATACCGAGTCGACCGGCCATCCGCTGCTGCGTCGCGAGATCGCGGCGCTGTACGAGGACATCGGTCCTGACGACGTCCTGGTGTTCGCCGGGGCCGAGGAGGGCATCTTCTGCCTCGCGAACGTCCTGCTTGGGCCGGGCGATCACGCCATCGTCACCTGGCCCGGCTATCAGAGCCTGTACGAAGTGGCCCGCGCGACTGGCGCCGACGTGACGCTGCACGAACTGCGAGAGGACGCGGCCTGGAGCGATCGATGTCGACCGGCTCCGAGCGCCAGATCACTCCGGCGACGCGGCTGATCGTCGTCAACGCACCGCATAACCCGACCGGGATGCTGCCCGACCGCGCCACGTTCGATGCGCTCGTGACCATCGCCGAGGAGGCGGGCGCCTACCTGTTGCTCGATGAGGTGTATCGCTTCCTGGAATTCGACCTTGCTGACCAGCTCCCGACCGGTGCCGACGCCACCGAGCGGGGTATCTCGCTCGGTGTCATGTCGAAGACGTTCGCGATGGCGGGCCTGCGTATCGGCTGGCTTGCCACGCGGGATCGCGACCTGCTGGCCAGGTGTGCCGCGTTCAAGGACTACACGACCATCTGCTCCGCGGCGCCATCCGAGATCCTGGCACTGATCGGGTTGCGCGCCCGCGAGGCGGTCATCGCTCGTTCGCGCGAGATCGTAGCCGCGAACCTGGACCGTCTCGACGTGTTCTTCGATGACTGGGCGGACCGCTTCACCTGGGTTCGACCGAAGGCGGGGTCCGTGGGGTTTCCGCGGCTCACGGTCCCGGGCGTGGGCATCGACGATTGGGCGGCCGGGCTCGTCGAGGCCGAGGGTGTCCTGCTCCTTCCGGGATCGCAGTTCGGGTACGGCGGCAACCATTTCCGGCTCGGCTTCGGCCGGACCGACCTGCCCGTCGCGTTGGATCGGCTGGAGCAGCACGCGCGGCGCACCCTGCGCTGATCGACGGCCATCAGCGGATGCGAACGGCGGCCCTCTGCGTCAGCGCAGCCCGATCCGCGCGGGTCCGGGACTCGACGACTGCCGGCTCCCAGACATACGTGCCCGGGGTGATGACCCGCGCGTAGTAACGGAGCCGCACCGTCCGTTGCTTCTTCGTCGGCTCGGCGCAGAACATGACCCGCTGGCCGACCACCGCGAACGGACTGCTGACTCCCGCCGATGTGTCGCCCTCCTCCCCGATATCGAGCGTGCTCGGACCGATCGGGATGAGGCCGGACGGAACCAGCTCGATGACCTGGTGGCAGACTGCCGGGGCCTTGGGACCGAAGCGGACGGTGAGATCGACTCGCACGAGGTCGGCCGTCCCGACCACGGCGGCTGGCGTGCGCGCGCGGCGGATCGTGACATCGGGATCACGCACCAGCGTCGAGGCTGCCACCGGCTCCCGCCACGTCGTGGCGAGCCCGATCGTTCCCTCGATGGCCTCGAGCCGGAGGCTCGCCCGCTGGGCCGCGGTGAGGGTCAGCTGGAAGGTCTCGCCCGTGTCGAGCTCGATCACGGTGCGCTTGCCGTCGATCACGTAAGCGAAGCTCGCGCGTTCCACCGGCAGACGGTCGACGAGTCGGTCGACGAATGCCACACCTAGGAGCTCGTACGGCACCTCCGTGCTCGGGTTCGCGTCCACGTATCTCCACAGGGCGGGCGCGAGCGGGTCGCCGGTCGCCGGCCGCCAGGACCGCCATCCGCGCCGTGGCATCGGTGATGTCGGCGGCCGAGTCGCCGACCCGAAGCCGGGCCTCGCTCCCCACCCGCTCGCCATGCGCCGCCCACAACCGTGCCGCGATCGCCCGCGCGGTCGCGGCGTCGCCGATCGCGGCGGCCCCCAGACCGACGATGAGCTGCTCACGGATCGTCAGCCCCAGGTCGGCGGCCGCGGCCTGGATCTGGGGCAGCACCGGGGCTCCTAGCCCGGCGAGCCCGGCGAGCGCGTACATCCGCTGCTCGCGGGTCGACGCAGGAGCGTCCCGCACGATCTCCAGGGACTCCCTGAGACCGGCCGCATCGAACTCCCCCGGAGCGACGATCGCGACCAGCGACGTCAACTCCGTGTCACTGCTCGAGTAGGGCAGGGGGGCGATCCCGCCAAGTTCGGTCTGGTAGCGGTCACCGTCAAAATCGATGGGCTCGCGGACACCGTCCGGCGCTCCGTAGCGGCGTGCGAGCAACGACGACGCCATCGCCGCCCCGAGCGTGCGCTCGAGACGGGCGCCCTCCCCGCCTGCGATCTCGAGCAGCATCGGCAGATACCGTCCGGCGCTGGCATCGGCGATGACGACGGTCGTCAGGCCGGTACCGCCCGGGATCGGGCCGGCCGCGATGCCGTCGACATAGGCCGTCCTGCTTCGCTCCAGTCGCGATCCGATGACGGTGAATGAACGAGTGAGCTGGTCGCGCATGAGAGACGATCCGGTCCCGGTCTGCGCGCTGATGGTGACCTTGTGGGCGCCGACCGAGAGCTTCGGAAGCGGGACCGCGACCGTCGCGAAGGCCTTGGCTCGGACCGTCGTCGACGCGAGGCCCAAGCTGTCCGACGCGACCGTGATCCGCACGTCGGCGCCGCTCGCAAGTGTCGAACCGTACGCTCGCACCTGGATCGACGGGCGGTCACCGCTCAGGTACTCGGGCGCGATGGATGCGTCGACGAAGAACGGCAACCCGACCGGGACCTCGATGGACTCGATGCCGGCCCCCAGATCAGCCGTGATCGCCGCACCGCTCACCCGCCACGACGTCAGATCGTCGGACAGGCGGAACGTCGTTCGGGCCCGACCGTCCTCGCCGGTGGCGACGACCTCGAAGAGCAGGGCGTCCCGGAAGTCGGCGCGATCGTCGCCACCACCACCGGTCGTGTCGCCGCCTTCGCCCGGACGCTGACGTTGGGTGCGGTGGGACGCGAAGCGTGTCCGGACGCCGCTGGAGATCGACGTGTACAGCTCGCGCAGGGGATCGGCGTCGGCTGCCGCCCCGATGGCGAAGAGCTTCGCGTCGATCGCTTGCAGGATCACGGAGGCGGCGACCGGCTGGCCGTCGCGATCGCGGGTCCGGACGTCGAGCGTGACCTCCTCGCCCGGGGCATAGCGCGGACGGGTGGTCGTCAACGTGACGTCGATGGCCCGGTCGCTGGCGCGGAAGAACGGGTGGTACTCCTCGGCCTGGACATAGCGCTTGCCCGTGAAATGGACGGCGCTGATCGAGACATTGGGGATTGCCCATTGCTCGAAGCGGGTCACCAGGCGGGGCGATCGCTGGACGGTCGCCTCGCGCAGTCCCCGCTGTGCGATCTCGAAGAGGTACCGGCCGGTCGACACGGATCGGGTCTCGCGGAGCGTGAGATCGATGCGGTCGCCGACGGCATACCCGTCGGGAGGCTCGGCGGCCGGCGTGGTCGGCTCGAGGAACGCGCCGTCGAACTCGACGTCGTCGGACGCGGCTCCCGCCCCGGTGGCGTACGAGACCTGCCGGGCGTTATGGCCGTCCGGGTCACCGACCGTCATCCGAACCTGATAGTCGTGATCCTTGCCCGAGTCAGCGACGGATGACGAGAACGACCCGTCGCCGGCAGTGCGGACCCTGACTGTTCGGACTTCGCGGGTCCGGACGCTGTGCTCGTATGTGGGGACGACCTTCTTCTCGATCCAGTCGTATTCCATCCCGATCCGGGTCCTGACAGGGATCTGCTCGAGGAAGGCGATCGTGACGGTGGCGCCCGCGACCGGTTTCCCGCGCGGGTCGATCTCCCACGGCGATCGCCCCGCTGCCAGCTCCGCCTCCAGCCGGTCACGGTCGACCAAGTGGACCGTTCCGGTGACGCGGACCCGACCCGCCTGGATGGTCGCGTCGCTGTGGATCGTCCGACTGCTCGGGAAGACGAGGAAGTCTCGACTCGATCCGGCGATATCGCCCTCCTCGGCTCGGGCCGGGCCGACCGAGATCGATTGGTAGTCCCAACCCGAACCTTCCAGTTCGGGATCGGCTCGGGCGACGGTTCGGTAGACGGCGGTCCCGGTCCCGTCGGTCTTGACATCCCGTTGGACGCTGCCCTCGATCCGGAGTGGCACACCGGGCACCGGTGAGCCCTCATAGAACGCGGCGCGCGTCGTGATCCTGATCCGGTCGCCCTGGAAGTAGACCCGCCGCCCCGTCTCGACTTCGAGCCGATACGCCGGTTTGAGGATGCGAGCCACCTGGATGTTGGTCGAGCCGACGACGCCAATGCCGTCCCGGAGGATGAGGTCGTACGAACCCTCCGGCATGTCCGCCAAGGGCAGCGAGCCGGTGAAGGCCCCGGTCGGTCCCGGCTGCAGACGGAGCGACGCCATAGGCGGCGGCACCGGGTCGCCAAGGCCCATCACGAGTTGGACATCGACGGTCTCCGGGACCGCGCCGGTCGCACGATCACGGATGACGCCCCAGACGTTGATCGTGTCGGTCCGTCGATAGACGAGCCGGTCTGTGTGATGGACGAGCCAGTAGTCCTCGGAATGATCCAGGGCCCCGGCGTCGCCTTCAAACTGCGCGACATTCGGGCCGGTGGCCGGCATGAACATGGATCGGCCATCGTCCGCACGCACGATGACGACAGGCAGGCATTCGTCCGTCGTGCAACCCGGGCGCAAATCGGAGCGAAGTAGGACCGGCGTGTCGGCAAGCAGCAGACCGTTCGCACCGGTCCGTCCCAACTCGACACCCTCGACGGTCGCCGTCGCACCAGCCAGTGGAGCGCCCCCGTCCAGGTCGTTCGCCCAGACCAGCGTCTGGGTCTCGGACACGGTCAGGTAGCCCGCAACGTCTGTGACCTGCAGGATCGCCTGGGCAGGTCGCCCTGTCGACGGCCGCTGGACCAGGTACCAGCCGGGCGCCAACGGTTCCGGCAAGCGGAACCAGAGCGAATCACCGCCGGTCTGCAGGGGGGCGCGGAAGTTCAGCACACGCCGAAGGCCGGCAGTCGGGACGGCATCGTCGACCGACCATCGCGCCCAGCGCGAGGACCGGCGCAACTGCCGGTATGCGTCGATCGCGGCTACTAGATCGGCGAACCGGTAGACCTCGATCGGTGTCGCCCTCGGGGCGACGTCGTTCTCCGTGAATGCGAAGAGCGGCAGGTCTGGGCGACCGGCGGTCGCTACTTCCAGTAGGTCGTCGGGGAACGCGAACGTCGTTGACGGGGCGCCCGCCTTGGCCGCCGTTTCGAAGCGGAAGCGGACGTCCTCAGCGAGCGTCTCGTCGGTGCCCTCGACCTTCACGCCGCGCGCGATCGTGACGGTATACACCGTGGCCGCCTTCAGGCGTTGCGGGATGAAGGCCAGCGTCCGGCCGCGCTGCTCGAACCGCCCACGTGTCGTCGGCTCGATCTTGAAATGCGACGACGGGTCGACGACCCCGTCCTGATCGAAGGTGACCTCGATCCCGGTGTCGACCGGGACGTCGGTCTCGGTGTCTCCGGGAGTCGTCCCAACGACGCGGACGGACTGCCGGGCCTGGAACGCCCAGCTGTCTTCCGGCTGACCGTTCGCGGCGGCGAGGGTGAATCGATAGACGACGCCCGGCTGCATCGGCTGGGCCGGCCGCAAGCGGACCGTTCCGGCGTCGGGTCCGTCCTCGATCGCGAGCTCGAGGGCCGGTTCCACGGTGATCCGCGCCGCCAGCTCGACGGCAGGCGTGCCGTCCAGGCTGGCGAGACTGAAGTCGCTGTCGAGCGCGACTACGGCTCCGGTCGCCGACCCTGCCGTCAACCTGGCGCGCGGCGTGTAGGCGAGGATCGGTGGTCGGTCGGTGGCCAGAGGGTCACTCGTCGCCCCGGGTTCCAGGCTACGAGGCGACGGTGCCGACGCCGACGGACTGACTGCAGCGAGGTTCGGTGCCGGTCCGGGTTGCCAGGGAAGGGTCGTCGCCACGACGGCGACGACGACCGCCGCGGCCGCCAGCCCGATGGCGGGCCAGCGGAGACGCGAGGGGAGACCCCATCGGCTCCCTCGACTTGGCGGAGAGGGCTCGGCACGCGGATCGAGGATCCGGCGCCGGAGCCCCGCGGGCGCGTTCTCCGCGGGGAGATCAGCCACGACTTGCTGGATCGTCCCCAGGTCGGCTTGGACTGCCCGGCACGATGCACAGGCCGCGAGGTGACGGTCCAGCTCCTCGCGCTCGTCCGCGGTCAGTTCGAAATCGAGCTCGGTTGCCGCAAGCTCCTGGACGCGCGTGTGCTCGTTCACGCCCACGACTCCATGCTCCCGAGGCGTTCTCTGAGCTGGAGGCGCGCCCGGCACATCAGCGTTCGCGTCGCGAGGGCACTCCTGCCGATGGCGGTGGCGATCTCCTCGCCGCGGAACCCCTCAGCCGCCATGAGCAGGGCGGTGCGCGCGTCGGCCCCAAGGTCGCCGAGGGCAAGGTCGAGATCGTCTCGCCGCTCCCGATCTAGAACGCTCGGCTCAGGGCCGTGGACGACGCCCTCTGGACCCGTGGCGCTCGCCAGCCAGCGACGCGCCACGGTGGCCCGTCGGCCACGCGACGCCACCAGATTGGCGGTGACCCGATACAGCCATGCACGGACGTTGTCGGGCAGACGACCCGCCTCGACTTCGACGATGAGGCGGACGAATGCCTCGTGAAGGAGGTCCTCCGCGGCCTCGCGATCGCGGCAGCTGCGAAGGGCGAAGGTGAAGAGCTCTTGCTGATGGCGGTCGTAGATCGCGGCGATGATCGCACCGACGTCGACCGCAGGCTGGACGGATGTCTGCGCGTCGAGGTCATGGAAGACGGCGGCCGCCGCGGTGTTCATGTCGCGTGAGACGCCGACTGCCTCCGGATGTTGCGGTCCGGGGACTTCAGCCGCGGGAGTTGCCTCCATGGCCGTTCGCTCGTGGTTGGATCGTTCCATCGCGCCGGATCTCTCGTTGAGGACGCTGCACGGTTCGGGTCTTCGTCGGTGGGTCAAGGCGTCCTGCGTGATGCGAGAACGCTTGGCAGCGGCGGTTGTTGCGTCCGGAGGATGAGGTGTCTGATCGATGACAAACGCCACGCGGCTGCCTGGAGCCGACTCGCGGGCGGCAGTATGGACCGCGGCTGTCGCATGGCGAAAGCAAAAGGCATCCCCAGTGGACCGCCCCCTGCCGTCCCGGACGCCCCCATCACCGGTACCTTCGGCCCCCCGGATTCTGGGACGTTGCGTGCCTGCACCGTTGCATCGCTGCACGGTCCTACCCGAACCGTCCTATGCCGCGTACCAGTTTCTCCCTTAGTAAAAGGGCTTCCACCCCATAGCGTTCGCCTCCCATCGGGGGATGGGCGCCGTGTCATCCGACAAGGCGTCCCTGGATCGAAAGGACAGCCGGGGTGGTCCGAAGCAAGCGTCTCCAGCGCACCGATCGACTCATCGCCGCGTGGCTCGTGGCGTTGCTGTCGGTCGCGCTGGCGCCGGCGGCACCTCTGCAAGGCTCGGTCGTCCTCGCTGATTCGAAAAAGACCCTCGACGTCTCGCCGGAGGACGGATACGGGCCGCTCGGGGGCCTGGTCGTCCTCACCGCGCGCGCCTACAAGGACGATGATCCGGACGCCGGCGTCCATGTCGACTTCTTCTTCGATCCGAGCAGTCCCAACGACCCGAGCAGCTCCGGCCACAGCGCGGACCTCGAGTGCACGACGGGACCGACCGGGATGTGCACGGTCTCCTACATCGCAGTGCACCCGGGCGAGGACATCATCTGCGCGATCGGCGGCGGGTCGTGGACGCAGTGTGATGACGAAGAGGTCGATGACCCCGAGGGCGACGACCGCGTCGACTCCGTCGAACACGGGATCGGCGACCTCCCGACGCCCACCCCGACGCCCACGCCGACGCCCGACGCCGACGCCCGACCCCCACCCCGACGCCGACCCCCACGCCGACCCCCACGCCGACCCCGACGCCCACGCCCACGCCGACGCCCGACGCCCACGCCGACCCCGACGCCCACGCCGACGCCCGACGCCCACGCCGACGCCCGACGCCGACGCCGACGCCCACGCCGACGCCCGACGCCCACGCCGACGCCCGACGCCCACGCCGACGCCCGACGCCCACGCCGACGCCCGACGCCCACGCCGACCCCGACGCCCACGCCCACGCCGACGCCCGACGCCCACGCCCACGCCCACGCCCGACGCCCACGCCGACCCCGACGCCCACGCCCACGCCCAGCCCGACGCCCACGCCGACCCCGACGCCCACGCCCACGCCGAGCCCGACGCCGACCCCGTCGCCCACGCCGACCCCGACGCCGACCCCGACGCCCACGCCGACCCCCACGCCGACGCCCACGCCCACGCCCGACGCCCACGCCGACGCCCACGCCCGACCCCGACGCCCACGCCCGACGCCGACCCCGACGCCGACGCCTGATCCGACTCCTGACCCGACCCCGACCCCCGAGCCGACCCCGACGCCGGAGCTCCTGCCGGAGCCGACGCCTACGCCGTCGCCGACGCCGACCAGCGCGGCGGGCCCCGCTCCGACCGGCCCGATCCCGTCGACGACGCCTGGTGGTGCCGGCCCGGTAGCCACCGGCGAGCCGAGCACGTCCGGTGGTGGCGGTCAGGCCGTCCCGGCTCCCGCGCCGAGCGCGCCGCCGGCGACCAACCCGTTCGGCCTCGTCCTGCCTGAGCCAGGACTCGTCGTCCAGGGCATCTTCGACGGCGTCCGCGAGCGCGTGGCGGCGACCGTTCGGCCAGAGGCTGTGGCCGCCGTGGCGGAGGCCTTCACCTTCCCGCTCGTGCTGATGATCGCGGTCCTGGTCTTCCTCGTCGGGCAGTGGCGGATGGACGACCCCAAGTTCCGCATGGCGCCGCTCACCAAGGCGGACACCACGATCCAGTTCGAGGAGGCGTGATCTGATGCACACACCTGCGCACCACGACTACACGCCGCTGACCGATCGCATGAATGCCCTCCTGGGACTTGCGCATGGTCATGGCCGGATTCGTCCTGGTCTGGGCGTGGATCCGGCCTGACGTCAGCGCCGTCCCGATCGATGCGCTGCTGGCCCTCAGCGTCGGCTACGTCGCCGCGAGCGTCGTCCTCGAGGGCAGCCGTCGCCGGTCTGGCCGCCGCGGGCTTTCGGTCATCACGGGTCTCCTGCTCGCCGATGGCGTCTACCTCATCGGCTCGATGTACCTGACCGGCGGCATGGGCAGCCCGATCCGCTTCCTGATCTATCTGCATCTGGTCGCCGTCTCGCTGCTGGCCTCGTATCGCACAGGTCTGAAGCTCGCCCTGTGGGACTCGTTGCTGTTGCTGGTCGTGCTGTACGCGCAAGCCGCGCAGCTGATGCCGGCGGTTGATGTCATGCCCGGCCAGGCCGTCGAATTCGAGCAGATGCCGATCCTCAACCTGATCGCGTTCTGGCTGTTCGCCCTCGCCACATCGGTCTTCTCGGCGATGAACGAGCGAGAGCTCCGTCAGCGCCGGGCCGACCTGCAGTCACTGGTCGACGTCGGCGCGCGCCTCGATGACGTGACGGACCCTGTCCGCCAATCGAACCTCGTGCTCAATGGGCTCGTCGACCGCTTCGGGTTCACACGCGGCCTCGTCCTCGGCTCGGTCGACGACCGGATCGTCGTCCTGGCTTCCAGCGGCATCTCGCATCCGCCGACCGCCACCGCGGTGCCCGACGCGATCGTCTCGCGCGTCCTGTCGGGCCGCGACACCATCGCGGTCCGCGCGCTCGACCCGGCGCTCGATCCGTTCCTTACCGATGTCATGCCCGACGCCCTCAACCTGCTCGTCGCGCCGATGGTCGCGGACGGTCGCGCGGTCGGCGCGATCGTGGTCGAACACCCGTCACGCGTGCTCCGCCGCGTCGATCGACGTGTCACCACCGTGCTCGAGCAGATGTGCGCGATGGCGGCCTTGAACCTGCGCAATGCCGTGCTGCTGCGTCACGTCCAGGACCTCGCCGAGCGCGACGCGCTCACCGGCGCAGCCAACCGGCGCACGTTCCAGCTCCACCTCGAGCGCATCCTCGACGGCCACGAGCTGCGCGATCGCGACACGATCACTGCGGTGCTCTTCATCGACCTCGACGACTTCAAGGTCGTCAATGACACCCTTGGTCACGCCGCCGGGGACGGCCTGCTCCAGGCAGTGACTGAACGGCTCGCGGACTCGGTGCGCGACGGCGACCTCGTCGCACGCCTCGGTGGCGATGAGTTCGCGATCCTCACGTCCGACGCCCCGGACCTGAAGCGGGCGCTGGCCATGGCCGAGCGCCTGACGCGCGAGCTTCGTGCGCCCTACCTCATCGGTGAGCACCACGTGACGATCAGCGCCAGCATCGGCATCGCCAGCGCCCGCGAATTGACCGAGAGCGCCGCCGACGTGGTTCGCAACGCCGACGTCGCGATGTACATGGCCAAGGCGAACGGCAAGGCCGGGTTCGCCGTGTTCGACCCGGGCATGCACGCCGCCATCCGTGAGCGCCACGAGCTTGGCGCGCAGCTCCAGCGCGCGGTCGAGCTCGGGCAGCTGCGGCTGACCTATCAGCCGATCGTCGACCTGGTCGACGGCGGCCTCGTCGGCATCGAGGCGCTGGTGCGCTGGCAGCACCCCGAGCGCGGCCTCGTGTCGCCGGGCGAGTTCATCGAGATCGCCGAGGAGAACGGCGCGATCCTCCCCATCGGGCGGTGGATCCTGCGCGAGGCATGCCGCGAGGCGATGTCGTGGTCGACGCTCGATCCTGCCATCTTCCTGTGCGTCAACGTATCGGCCCGCGAGATCCAGCAGCCGGGCTTCGTCGACGCCGTGCGCGAGGCCCTCTCGGAAGCCGGGATGGCCGCCTCGCGCCTCAGCCTGGAGATCACCGAGACGGCGCTCCTCCGGGCGACGCCGAAGACGATCGAGACGCTCGAATTGCTCCGCCAGCTCGGTGTCCGGATCGCCATCGACGACTTCGGGACCGGCTACTTCTCGCTCAGCCACCTGCGCCAGTTCCCGGTCGATGTCCTCAAGATCGCCAGCGAGTTCGTGCAGGTGCCCGACAGCGATGCCAAGACCGAGGCCCTCGCGGGCGCGATCGTGGCCATGGGTCGGTCGTTGGGCATCCGGACCGTGGCCGAGGGCATCGAGACAGCCGAGCAGGCTGAGCGGATGCGTGCCCTGGGTTGCGCGTACGGCCAGGGCTATCACTTCGCCACGCCGACACCCGGGAGCGAGGTGGCCGCCGGCGCATTCGACGCCCTTACGGGCACTGATCTACCGGCCCAAGTGGACGCCGCCGGCAGGGCCGCGACGTCGCCTGCCGCCGTGTTCCGAGCCCCGTTCGGTGGCTTCAGCCGCCGTCGCGCGATCGCCCGTACCGAGACCATCCCGGCCTGATCCCACGCGGCGCGGCGCCAGACGCGACCTGGCGCCCGCAGCCGCTCCTCGACCTATACTCGGGGCCTTCCGCCGGCCCCGCGCCGGTGCGATCCCCGGGAGACCGTGCCCTTGATCCCGTCGCTTGCCGCCATGCTGCAGGTGAGCCTCCGCCGGTCCCGAGCGTCGTGGCCGATCGTCGGGGCGGCGGGGTTGATCTGTGTCCTGGCCACGACCCTCATGGCCGCCGGGCCGATGTACGCCGGGGCCGTGTCGGTCGCGGGGCTCCACCGGGTGCTCGCCGACGCACCCGTCGCAGATGCCAACGTCGGCATCTCACTCCGGTCGGAGCCGGCCGGCTGGCCGGCGATAGACGGGCTCGTCACCAAGGAGCTCGCCCGAGCGATGGGTCCGGTCGGCGGCTCGGTGGTGGGCTACGGGCGATCCGAATCGTTCTCGTTGCCGGGGCAGTCAAGCGGTCCGCTGGTCGACCTCGTCGAGCTCGGCTTCGTCGACGGTCTGGTCGATCACGCCGAGCTGGTGGATGGCGCGTGGCCCGCCGGCGACGGCGGGACGGGGCCCATCCCGGTGGCCATCGCCGATGGTGTCGCCGCGCGCCTGGGACTCGAGGTCGGCGCCGAGCTACGGCTCGGCAGCCGAGCCACCACCGGATTCTCGGTGCCCGTGCGGATCGACGCCATCTTCCGGATCGCCGACGCGAACGACCGGTACTGGTGGGACGAACCGCAGGTGCTCGACGGGCTCAAGACGAGCGAACGGTTCGCGACGCACGGTCCCTTCTTCACCACCCGGTCGGCATTCCTCGCGCGCGCGAACCCCGGCCGTGCCGAGTTCGGCTGGCGGACCTACCCGACCGCCGAGGCCGTGACGCTGGACGACATCGGCGGGCTACGGATGCGGGTCGCGGCGCTCCACGATCGGCTCGAAACCGCGCTTGCGGGACCGTCCGTGACGGTCGAGACGCGGCTGCCCGAGATCCTGACGGAAGCCGAGCGATCGCTCCTCGTCAGTCGGACCGGGGTGCTGTTGCTCACCGCGCAGTTCGTCGTCCTGGCCGCGTACGCGGTGCTGCTGAGTGCCGCGCTGCTCGTGGAGCACAGGCGCATGGACACCGCGATGCTGCGGTCGCGCGGCGCCGGGCCGGCGCGCATCGCGGCACTGGCCGTGATGGAAGGGCTGCTGCTCACGGTCCCCGCCGCGTTGTTGGGACCGTTGCTCGCCGCCATCGCCCTGCGCGGGCTGGATATCGTCGGTCCCCTCGCCGACATCGGCCTGCGCATCGAACCCGCGGTCACGCCGGAGGCGTTCCTCGCGGCGGGTGTAGCGGCGGCTGCCTGCCTGGCGGCGCTGGTGGTCCCCGCATTGCCGCGCATCCGCTCGTTCGCCGCGATCCATGGCAGCGTCGGCCGGGCGGAGACCCGCACCGCGGGCCAGCGCTTCGGGATCGACGTGGCGCTCCTTGCGGTCGCTGCGATCGGCCTGTGGCAGCTCCGCCAATACGGGGCGCCGCTCACCAGGACGGTGCAGGGCACACTCGGGATCGACCCGTTGCTCGTGGCCACGCCCGCGATCGGTTTCCTGGCCGGTGCCGTCGTCGCGTTACGCATCGTGCCGCTCATCGCCACCGTGATCGAGCGAGCGACTGCGCGCCGACGCAGCCTGGTCCCGGCCCTGGGTGCCCGCCAGCTGTCGCGCAGGCCGCTGCGCTACACGCGCGCCGCGCTGCTGCTGATGCTCGCGATGTCGATGGGTGTGTTCGCGATCACCTACACGCGGACGTGGAGCGACTCGCAGCGCGATCAGGCGACCTTCCAGGTCGGCACCGACATGCAGGTCGAGCCCGGACATCGGTTCGTCGACCTGCCGGTGTGGGCACTCGATCGAGCATACGCCGAGGTGCCCGGCGTGACGGCGCGGATGGCGATCCGCCAGGCGACGATGCGAGTCCCGCGCGTCGACGCCTCGGGTGCGCTGGTCGAGCTGGATGCGGCCGCCGCCGGATCCGTCGTGCGGATGCGCCCGGACCTGCTCGACGGATCCGTCGAAGACCTCGTCGCGCCGCTGGCTGCCGCACGACCGCAGGTGGAGGCGACGCGGCTGCCTGGCGAACCGCGTCGGCTGCGCCTGGACGTGGTGGTCGACGTCACGGGGATGGAGGGGCCCGTGACGGATCCCGACACCGGCGAGCTCGTCACCGGGCAGGTCGACCCGGCGCTCCTCGACGGGGAGCCCGGCCTCGTGGCGCGGGCCGTGGTGCGCGACGCAGCGGGTCACCTGTACCGCTTCGTGGGAGAGGGCACGACGTTCGGGCCCGGTCAGCGGCGCGTGGAGATCCCGCTCGGTGCGACCGACCGGCCGGATGCGGCGTTCGCGTCTCCGGTCGACCTGCTCGCGGTCGAGCTCGACCTCGCGCTTCCGCGGGGGCTCGAGGTAACGGAGAGCACGATCAGTGTCGAGCGGCTCGAAGCGACAGATGCGAGTGACGCCGGCGATGCGATCGGCTGGCGGCCCGTCGAGCTCGCCCTGGCTCACGGCTGGCGCTCGACCGCATCCTTCTACGGTTTGCCCCATCAGATGGTCCGCAACAATGCGACCGGCGGGATCCTGAACGTCGAGGTGCCGACCGACGGTCTGCCGACCGTCCCAGGACAGGACCGGTTCGGCCGTGGAGCCGTCCTGACGTTCGCGCCATCCGACCTCGCTCTCGTCGGAAACGAGCCGCTGCCGGCCATCGCCACTGATGGGTATCTGGAGGCGACCGCACGGGCGGTCGGTGACGTCGTGCCGGTCGACGTCGCCGGTGTCGATCTCGAGGTCCGGATCGTGGGCGCTGTGCGTGCGTTCCCGAGCGTCGACCCGGCGATCCCGGCCCTCGTCGTCGACCTCGCCACGCTGACGATGCTGCGCTTCCAGAGCAGCGACGCGGTCGACTCGCCCGGCGCGTGGTGGCTCAGCGTGGATCCTGCGCAGCGTGCGTCGGTCGTTGCGGACTTGCGCGGCCCGGTCATCGGCAGTGCCAGCGTCGTGGACCTCGTCGAGCGGGCCGAGACGCTCGCGACCGACCCGATCGCGCTCGGCGTCATCGGTGCCCTCGGCATCGGCATCGCTGCCGCGGCCGCCTTTGCGGTGGTCGGGTTCGTCGTCAGTGCCGCCGTATCCGCCCGCGAGCGCGTCACGGAATTCGCCCTGCTCCGCGCGCTCGGGCTGTCGTCCGGGCAGCTGTCTGGCTGGCTGTCGCTCGAGAATGCCACGCTTGCCGTCATCAGTCTCGTGGCCGGCAGCGGTCTCGGGCTGCTCGTGGCCTGGGTCGCTCTTCCGTTCGTAACCGTGACGAGCCGTGCCCGGTCGGCATTTCCGCCGGTCGAGGTCAACGTGCCGTGGTCCACGGTCGCCGCACTTGAGGTGTTGGGGATCGTCGCCCTGACCGCGGCGGTCATCGGGCTCACCTGGTCGCTGGGCCGGACCGCGATGGCTTCCTCGCTGCGGATGGGCGAGGACTGAGCGTGCGATCGGTCAGTGCGGTAGCGGTGCTCCTGCGACGACTGCGAGTGGAACGCGGTATGGCCATCGCGCTCGTGGCCATCGTCGCGGTAACGAGCTTCGTCGTCGCGATGGGCCCTCGTCTGTTCGAACGCGTCGCCGACGAAGGGTTGCGCTACGACGTGGAGCGTGGCACCGCGCTCCAGCGAGACCTCCAGTTCACGACGATCGATCGCGTACAGGCAGGCGACGTGGATCCGCTCGAGTTCCTCATGGCACGCGCCGACAACGCGTTCGGGCGGTTGCCAGCCTCCGTCCAGGAGGTGATCGACGCCGGCGACATCGTGGTCGAGACGCCACGGTTCGGCCTGACCGATCCGCCGAACCTCACGTCATTCATCACGCTGCGTTTCGAGGACGGGGTCGGCGACCGACTCACCATGGTCGAGGGCCGCACCCCCGCTGACCTCGACCGAGGGATCGACGATGCGCCGATCCGCTTTGAGATCGCGCTGTCGACCGAGACGGCACAGCAGCTGGTCCTCGCGGTCGGCGACGTCCTGCCAGCGACGCTCGACACCGGTGATCCGATGATCCGTACGCTGTTCCCGCGGCCGACAGCCCGGGTCGAGTTCCATCTGGTCGGGCTGTTCACGGTGGATGACCCGGAAGACGCAGCGTGGTTCGACGACATCCCGTACGCACGCGCGGCGATCGGCGGCACGGATGATGCCCCGATCGCCTTCGCGACTGCGTTGTTCGCGCCCGAGGCCTACCCGGATATCACTGAGCTGAACCTGCCCGGGCGCTATCGCTGGCGGTACCACGTCGACGCGGCTCGGCTGGATGCGGGCAGCCTCGCGACGTTGGTCCCGGACCTTCGCCGCCTCGACTCGACGTTCGGCACCAACCGGGCGACGCCAGGGAGCGTCGTGTACCAATCGGGGTTGCTCGACATCATCGATGGCTACCTGGAGCGGCGCGCCGCGACCGAGGCGGTGCTCTGGGTGGCAGCCATCGGGCCGCTGGCGGTGGCCGGCGGCGCGCTGGGCCTGGTGGCGGCGATCATCATCCGGCGCCGCCGGACAGCCCTGGCGCTCGCTCGTGGTCGCGGCGCGTCCTCCGGGCAGCTGCTCGCCGCCCAGCTGTGGGAGGGCTTGTTGCTCACGGTGCCGGCGGCAGCCGTGGGCCTGGTCGCGGCCCGGATCGCGGTCCCGGCGCGCTCGGATCCGGTGTCCGCTACCGGCGCGATCCTCGTCGCGCTGGCGGTGACGGCCCTGCTGCTGCTCGTCACGTGGCGGGCGAGGCGCGCCCGACAGGAGGCGGAACGGGAGGATCTGCCGGCTCGACGTCTGCGGCCCCGCCGGATCGTGTTCGAGGCGACGTTCGTCGCGATCGCCCTGGCCGCCGCGTGGCTGTTGCGCGAGCGCGGCCTGCGATCGGCTTCGGCGACTTCAGGCTTCGACCCGTTCCTGGCTGCCGCCCCGGTGCTCGTCGGCGTGGCGGTCGCCCTGCTGACGATCCGCCTGTACCCGCTGCCGGTCGGCGTCCTGGCATGGCTCGGCGCGCGCCGCCACGATCTCGTGCCGTCCCTCGGGCTGCGCAGCATCGGCCGAGACCCAGGTGCGGCGACCATGCCCCTGCTTGTGATCACGTTGACGGTCGCCATCGCGGTCTTCGCCTCGGTGCTGGCCCTGACCATCGATCGCGGCCAGGTCGCCGGGTCGTGGCAGGTGACGGGAGCCGACTACCGGCTGGATGCCCCCACCGTCAGCGGGTTCCCGCCCGAGACCGACCTCTCGACCGTTCCAGGCGTCGAGGCCGTGGCGGGTGCCCTGATCACGCAGTCGACGCTGACCTCCGGGAACCCCGACTTCGATGCACCGACGACGTTCGCCGCGGTCGACCTGACCGCCTACATGACGGTCCTCTCCGGCGCACCGATCGCGCTGCCGAGCCCGGCGGCGTTCACGACGGCGCCCGTCGATCCGGATGCCGGGACGTCGGAGCGACCCATCCCGGTCGTCATCTCGCGACGCCTCCCGAACGGTTGGCCGCCGCTCGCACCGGGCGAGACGTTCGAATTGGGCGTTCGCGGGCAGACGTTCACCCTCACCGTCGCCGGCGTCGCCGAAGACCTTCCCGGGCTGCAGCGCGGTGCGCCGTTCGTCCTGGCGCCGTTCCAGTCGGTCGCGGCGGGCTGGCACGGCCCGGCCCTCCGCCCCACGGTCCTGTATGTGCGCGGCGGGGATGGGATCGCGACGGACCTGCGGGCGGCGATCGACACGTCGGCCGAGGTCACCTCACGACACGAGTCGCTCGCCGCCCAGCGCGGCGCTCCGCTCGTCGGCGCGATCGGCCGGGGGTTCGGGATCGCCGTCCTGGCAGCCGGGACTTACGCCGCGCTGGCGATCGGCGCGGTCGTCTACCTCGAGGGGCAGCGTCGGGCCCGCGAGCTGGCGTACCTGCGGACGCTCGGCCTGACCGGCGGCCAATCGGTCTCGCTGACCTTCGTCGAGCATGCACCACCGACGCTGCTGGCACTGGCAGTCGGGGTCGTGCTCGGCCTGGGCGTGGCATGGTTGCTCGAGCCCGGTCTGGGTCTCGGGGCGTTCATCGGCCCCGCGGCGCCCGTTCGTCTCCATGTTGACTGGACGGCGGTCGCTGCCATCGCCGGGATCGTCCTGGTGGCCATCATCGTGATGGTCGCTGCCAGCGCGTGGCTGGCTCGCCGCCTCGAGCCGAGCAGGGCGCTGCGGATCGGCGATGTCTGAGGATCGATGCACGTGACCGACCCCGCCCCCGAGCTCATCGATCTGCCCGAGATCATCGACCTGCCCAGCGCTGAGGAGCGGGCGCGTCGACCACGGCCGCGCTACGGCGAGAAGGCCCTCATCGTGTGCGACAACCTGGTCAAGATCTACAAGGTCGCCGACCTCGAGGTGGTGGCGCTCCAGGGCCTCGACCTCGTCGTCGAATCGGGCGAGTTCATCGCGCTGGTCGGCGCGTCAGGCTCGGGCAAGAGCACGCTGCTCAATGTGCTCGGTGGCCTCGACGTCCCGTCTGCGGGTCGCGCGGTCGTGGCCGGCTATCAGCTGGCGGAGCTCGGGCCCCGCGAGCAGACCCGCTATCTGCGCCAGGTCATCGGCTTCATCTGGCAGCAGACCGGGCGCAATCTGCTGCCATACCTGTCGGCCCTCGAGAACGTTGCGCTGCCGATGGCATTCGACGGCGTCGCGGACGACGTCCGGCGACGCCGCGCGCTCGACCTTCTCGAGAAGGTCGGCCTCGCCGATCGCGCCGACCATCGCCCGGATCGGCTGTCCGGCGGCGAGCAACAGCGCGTGGCGATCGCGGTCGCATTGGCCAACGAACCCGAGGTGCTCCTCGCGGACGAGCCGACCGGCGAGCTCGACTCGGCGACCGCAGCCGACATCTTCGGGCTGCTGCGGCGGCTGAACCGCGAGACCGGCGTGACGATCGTGGTCGCGACCCACGATCCGCTCGTCAGCGGCCAGGTCAGCCGCACCGTCTCGATCCGTGACGGCCGGGTGAGCAGCGAGGTCCTCCGCCATCGCGCCAGCGAGGAAGAGGAGCACCACATCGAGACCGAATACGCCGTGCTCGACCGGGTCGGGCGACTGCAGCTCCCGCGCGACTACGTCGAGGCGCTGGGGCTCGAGAAGCGGGTCAGGCTGGAGCTCGAGGACGACCACATCACGATCTGGCCGGACGAGCCGCGATGACCGAGCCCAGTCTGTCGATGGTCGTCACCACGGGCCTCGGCCGCGATTTCGTCACCGGCGCCAGCGTCGTCCATGCCTTGCGCGACGTCGACCTCCGGGTCGACCGCGGTGAGCTCGTCGCGGTCCGCGGGCGGTCCGGATCGGGCAAGACGACCCTGCTGTCCCTGCTGGGTGGCCTCGATCGGCCGACGAGTGGCGAAGTGCGCATCGACGGGCGGTCCCTCGGCGAGATGAACGCTGACGCGCTGGTCGAGCTGCGGCGGCGAAAGGTCGGGTTCATCTTCCAGGCGTTCGGCTTACTGTCGATCCTGTCGGCCGCAGAGAACGTCGAGGTGCCGCTCCGGCTGGTCCGGGCAGCGCCGGCGACCCGCGACGAGCGGGTCGCGGTGCTGCTGGAGCTCGTCGGGCTGGGCGATCGGGCCCGTCACCGGCCACACGAGCTGTCCGGCGGCGAGCAGCAGCGGGTGGCGATCGCGCGCGCCCTGGCAAACCGGCCCGATGTGCTGCTCGCCGACGAGCCGACCGGTCAGCTGGACTCGGCCACCGGCCGCTCGATCATGGGCCTGCTGCGCGCGGTGGTTCGCAGCGAGGGCGTCACCGCGATCATCGCGACGCACGACCCGCTGATCATCGACCTCGCCGATCGCGTCGTCGAGCTGCGGGACGGGCGACTCTTGAACGGGGCGGGCTAGGCCCGGACGGGCTACGCCGCCCCCAGGGCGAATGCCGGTCGCCCGAAGGCGAGCTCGCGAGCAGCCTCGACCAGCGAGCGGGGACGCGACCGCCCGTGCCAGCCGAGCGCGCGGGCCGGCCGGAGCCGGATGGTCGCCGAGTACGTCGCAGCGAACTCGGCCAGGGTCAGCCCGAGTCCGGCGATCCTCTCCTGATACTTCGCCACGAAGGCCGCAGGCAGGTCACGGCCGAGATCGTCATCGACTTCAGCGCTCGCCTCGAGCAGCCCGACATCGAAGTCGTCCTCGGCGTCGCCCAGGGCCAGCATCGCGCGCGGATCGTGGCGCAGGTTGCGGACCTTGCGCGCCCCAGGCCTGGAGCGGATCACGATCGCCTCGCCGTCCCACGCGAACCAGGTCGGCACGAGGTGCGGAGCGCCGTCCGGCCGGGACGTGGACAGCCACACGACGGGCTCGCGCTCGAGGAACGAGCGGACCCGATGGGCGGCGAGCGTCGTGCTGTCCATGGCGGCAGCATCCCGTCCCGCTGCCTGCCGCACCGCGGACGCCGGTCGATGACCGGCATGGACATCCGTCGGTGGCGGTCAGCGACCCTTGTCGTCGCCGGGCACGCCGCCGAGGCCGCTGAGCAGGTCGTCGAGGTTGCCGGTCCCGGTCCCGCCGGCACCACCCATCAGCCCGCCCAACAGACCACCCAGGTCGCCGAGGCCGCCACTGCCGAGGGCGTCGTTCAGCCCGCCTTCGGGTGTCCGGCCGTTCGGCGTCAGCATGTTGATCAGCTGCGGCAGGAACGCCGCGAGCAGCGGGAGCAGGGCCTGGATGTCGAGACCGGTCCCATTCGACAGCCGCTGGACGGTCTCGGGTCCGAGGGCGTCGCCGAGGCGCTGCGGATCGACCTGGCGGTTCTCGCCGGTCGACACCCACGAATCGACTTCCTCGTCGAGGCCGCCCTGGCGGAGCTGGCCGACGAGGCCATCGAGCCCGCCGCTCTGCTCGATCGCACCGGCGAGATCGCCCATCGTGGCGCCGACATCGGCCGCGCCGGCGGGACCGAGCCCACGGCTCAGGTTGGAGAGATCGTCCATGAGGGGCCTCCGATCGACGGCTGGCTGGGGGCTGGGTGATGGTACCCCGCTGAGCCTTAAGGCTTCCGGCGACGCTTCGCCGGCTTCTCCTCCTTCGGCAGGTCCCAACGCCAGGTCTTGAGGCGCTTCAACAGCCGCCGCCCGGTGAGGTCGAGGTGGATCGGGGTGACGGCGATGCGCCGGTTGATCACCGCGTGGAAATCGGTCCCCGGCACGGCCAGCCCGGACGGTGGCGGGCCGCCGATCCAGAAGTACGGGATGCCGCGCGGGTCGAGCCGCTCGACGAGTTGATCCGAATACACGCGGCGGCCGAGCCGCGTGACCTCGATGCCCTCGCACTCCTCGAGCGTCACGGCCGGCACGTTGACGTTGATGAGCTCGCCGCGCGACAGCCCCTCGCGCAGGATGTTCTGCGCGACGACCGTCGCCGCGTATCCGGCGAGCGAGAAGTCGGGATGCTCGTAGTACTCCTGCGAGATCGCGAATGCCGGACAGCTGTTGATGACCGCCTCCATCGCCGCGCTGACCGTCCCCGAGTACGTGATGTCGTCGCCCAGGTTCGCGCCGTAGTTGATGCCCGCGGCGACGAGGTCGAAGCCGTGCCCGAAGTAGCCGAGGAACGCCAGGCTGACCGCGTCGGTCGGTGAGCCGTCCACCGAGTACGCGAGCGAGCCGTCGTCGAGGGTCCGCTCGCGGACCCGCAGCGGGCGCATCAGGGTCTTCTGATGGCCGACCGCGCTCTGGTTGGTGTCGGGCGCCACGACCGTGACCTCGCCCATCGGCTCCAGCGCCTGCTTGAGCGCGAGCAGCCCGCGCAATTCGACGCCGTCGTCGTTGGTGACGAGGATGCGCGGCTTGCTTGTCCATTCCGGCACCGGGCGACTCGGCACCCGCAGGGCTCGAGGTCCGCCGCGTGCGGCGCCACCGGCGACCGGCTCGCCGCGCTCCTTGTCGAGGTCGCGCCGCTCGGTCCGCGCGCGCTCGCGGGTCATGTCGGGTACCTGCTCGCGGGCTGCCTTGGCCTCGCGCGGCGTGGAGACGTCGTCCGGGGCGGCGGAGTCCTCGGGTGGCGGGCCGTCCTCGGGCGGGCCGTTCTCGGGCGGCGGCGCCTCGTCCGTCATGTCTCTTGGACGTCCGCGGCCTGACCCGGAGTCGGCTCGCGTGGGACGGTGACCGTGCGGCCCTCGCGCTCGCTCAGCCGCTTTGCTGCCCGGCCCGCCACGGATCGGTCGCCCGCCGTGCGATGGAGGAAATGGAAGAAGAACGACGATACGACGGCTGCGACCGGGATCCCGAAGATGGCACCAGGGATACCAGCGATCTTCGACCCGATGAGCACCGACCCGAGGACCACGATCGGATGGATGCCGACCGCGCCCTGCATGATGCGCGGCTGGAGGGCGTTCATCACGACCATCCAGCCCGCGCCCATGATCACGATCGCCGGTAGCAGCACGTCCGGTTTGGTGACGAGGGCCACGAGGATCGGTGGTGCCCAGGCCAGGAACGGCCCGAAGAACGGGATGGCCATGAGCACCCCGGCGCTGACCGACGAGAGTGCCGTGAACTCGAGCCCGAGTCCGAGGTGGGTCGCCAGGGCGATCGTGAAATAGACGATGCCCATGAGCGCCTGCCCGCGCAGGAAGCCGCCGAACGATCGCGCGACCGAGGTCTGCAGCAACCGGGCCTCCTCGGCGTAGGACGGTGGCACCAGCCGGAAGAGGAAGGCCATGATCTGGTCACGGTCGATGACCATGTAGATCGACAGGATGAACACGATGAGCATGGTCCCGATCGCGCCGATGCTGGCGACTGCGATCGACTGCAGCGGGACGATCAGCTGGGCGGCGAACTCATCGAGGTTGTCCAGGAGGGCCAGCGCTTGCGTCGCGAGGTCGACTTGGCCCAGCCCGATCGAGTCGAGCCAGCCCTCCGTCGGCGCCACGATATTGCCGATGTTGGCGCGGATGTTCGGTAGTGACGCGGCGAACTGGGTGATCGAGTTCGACAGCGCCTGCGCGATGACGAGGATCAGGAAGACCAGGAGCGCGACGATCAGCGTGTAGACCAGGACCGTCGCCAGCACCCGCGGCAGCCGGGGGATCAGGTCGACGATGCGGGTGACGACCGGGCTGATGATGAACGCGAGCAGCCAGGCGAGGAAGAACGCCAGCAGCACGTCGCCGAAGAACCCGATCGCCGAGGCCGCGAGGTTGACCGCGACGAAGAAGAGGACGATCGTGCCGAGCACGAGGATCGCGCTGACGAGCCGCCGGTCACGGCCTCCGGGCGCGATCGCGTCGAGCATGCCGCCCTACCGCAGACCCATCTTGTGGCGGACCTCGTCCATCGTGGCCTGGGCGATGGGCCGGACCCGCTCCGCGCCGTCGGCGAGGATCGTGTCGATCCGGGCCGGCTCGGCCATCAGCTCGCGAAAGCGCTCGCGGGCGTCGGCGTAGTGCGCCAGGATCCGCTCGGCGAGCAGCTTCTTGGTATCGACACAACCGGTCCTGGCAGTCCGCTCGCCCTCCCAGATCTCGTCGTAGTCGTCACCGAACGACTTGTGGAGCTGGCAGACGTTGCACACCTCCGGCCGACCCGGATCGGTCCGCAGGATGCGCTTCGTGTCGGTGACCATCGACATGATCTGCTTCCGGATGACGTCCTCGGGAGCGAAGATATCGATGGTGTTGCCGAGCGACTTGCTCATCTTCCGGACGCCATCCGTGCCGAGGATGATGGGCGACTCCGTCAGCACGGCTTCGGGTTCCGGGAACGTGTCGCCGTACGTGCGGTTGAATGCGCGGACGATCTCGCGCGATAGCTCGAGATGGGCGACCTGGTCCTTGCCGACCGGCACGAGCGACGCCTTGTAGATGACGATGTCGGCGGCCTGCAGGACGGGGTAGGTGAGCAGCCCGTGGTTGATGTCGTCGGGCTGGAACTGGCGCTTCTCCTTGTAGGTCGGCGTGCGCTCCAGCCAGCTCACCGGCGTGACGGTCATGAGCAGCCAGGCCAGCTCGGTGTGCTCGGGGCGATGGCTCTGGACGAACAGCGTGCAGCGCTCCGGGTCCAAGCCAAGCGCGAGCAGGCCCGCCGCCATCTCCCGCGTCTGGCGCCGGAGCAGCTCGGGGTCGTGCAGGCTCGTGAGCGCGTGGTAGTCGACGATGCAGTAGATCGCCTCGTACTCCCACTGGAGCTTCACGTAGTTGCGGATCGCGCCGAGGTCGTTGCCGATGTGGGGCACGCCGGACGGCTGGATCCCGGAGAAGATCCTCGGTCGCGAGGCAGGTGCCTCCACCGGCGACGGGGCTGGGAGGATCTCGGTCGTCATCGAGTGCCGAGTGTAATGGACCGTCCTTGGCCGCCGATCTCCTCCGGTTGGCGCGACGGCCACACCGGTTCTGGCGGACGGCGCCGCCCGGTTCTGGCGGACGGCGCGCAAATCTGGCAGAAGTTGCGCCCGAGGACCGCAATGTCACGGATTAGCCCGATTCTTGGCAGAAGTTGCACCCGGAGACGAATTACCGGCCGTTTCGCCCCTGGAACGCGAAACGAGTCGCCATAACGCTCCTCCCATGAAACTTCTGCCAGAAGCGCGCGCGTTGGGGAGATCGCGGCGCAGTGGACCGTTGATCTGCAGGCTCGACTACAGAAAGAAGCTCGACTTGACCGCGACCACGACGGCAAAGTCGCTACCCATCCGGCAGGTCCGCAGTACCCGATATGAGCACTGCAGAAGGGAAGCCTGCGATCCCGAGGATCGAAAGGCGCGGGTCGACCTTGTCCGTCATCGCTATCACGGGTCCTCGCCGATGTCCTCGTACCAGATGTCGGGATGGGCGGCGATGAACTCGTCCATCAGGGCCTTGCAGTCGGCCGAGTCGAGGTTGACGACCTCGACGCCGCGCGAGCGGAGCAAGTCCTCGGCGCCGAGGAACGTCCTGTTCTCGCCGATGACCACGCGCGGGATGCCGTAGAGCAGGATCGCGCCGGTGCACATGTCGCATGGCGAAAGGGTCGTGTACATCGTGGCGCGCCGATAGACGTCGGCCGGCTGCCGGCCCGCCTCCTCGAGCGCGTCGGTCTCGCCATGGCGGATCGCGCTCCCGAGCTGGACTCGCCGGTTGTGGCCGGCGCCGAGGACTCGACCGTCCACCACGAGCGCGGCACCGATCGGCACGCCGCCCTCGTGACGGCCGATCCTGGCCTGCTCGATCGCGACGGCCAGGAACTCGTGGTCGGGCATGGCGCGAGGGTAGCGCCCCCGATGTCACATCTGTCATGCGGCTGCAACCCGTTCTGGCGCGGGTGTCATGCCGATAGGACCCTCCCGGCCGCTTGCATCACGATGACCTCCAGGTCGTGCTCCTTGTGCCCCAGCCCGAGGGGAGGTGAGCCGTCCGAGCCTGACCGCTCCGCGTGACCGAGCCCCGCGTGCCCTTGCGTGCTGCCCCCGGCCCCGGCCGGAATGCCCCGGAGGAGGGATCAGTTGGCCACGACTACTGCGCCGCTGCCCGCGGCTGAAACCCAGGTCTACCGCTACAAGCTGCCGTTCGTGATCGCGGCGTCCGCCGCCGGCACGGTCATCGAGTGGTACGACTTCTACTTGTACGGCGTGCTCGCCGCCTTCTTTGCCACGCAGTTCTTCCCGCCCGGCAACGAGGTCGCTGCCCTGCTTTCCTCGCTTGCGACGTTCGGCGCCGGCTTCGCCGTCCGGCCGTTCGGCGCGGCCTTCTTCGGGCGCATCGGCGACATCATCGGTCGCAAGTTCACGTTCCTCGTGACGATCTCGCTGATGGGCGGCGCGACGGCGCTCGTCGGCGTGCTCCCGACGTACGCGCAGATCGGCGTCCTGGCGCCGATCATCCTCGTCTTCCTGCGCTTGGCCCAGGGGCTGGCGCTCGGGGGCGAATACGGCGGCGCGGCCATCTATGTCGCCGAGCACGCCCCGGATCACGAGCGCGGCAAGTACACCAGCTGGATCCAGACCACGGCGACCGTCGGACTGCTGCTAGCCCTGGCCGTCATCGCGTTCTTCCGCGTGTCGATGGGTGATGCGGCATTCCGTGAGTACGGCTGGCGCATCCCGTTCATCCTGTCGGCCGTCCTGGTCGTGTTCGCGCTGATCATCCGTCTGCGGCTCCAGGAAACGCCGCTGTTCACGCGGCTCAAGGCTGAAGGCAAGTCGTCGACCTCGCCGTGGCGCGAGAGCTTCGGCAACCCGGCCAACCGCAAGCTGATCATCCTCGCGCTGTTGGGCATGACCGCCGGGCAGGCTGTCGTGTGGTACCAGGGCCAGTTCCAGGCGCTGTTCTTCATGCAGAACATCCTGGGCATCGGGTACCTGAACTCCTACCTCGTGGTCGGGACGGCGATCGTCCTCGCGACGCCGTTCTTCATCTTCTTCGGTCGCTTATCCGACAGGATCGGGCGCAAACCGATCATCCTGGGCGGCTGCTTGATCGCGGCGCTCACGTACTACCCCATCTACAACCTCATGTTCACGGTGGCCAACCCGGTCGCCAACCCGAAGACCGATCCGGCGATCACCTCGACCTTCATCAGCGCGAACCCGAATCTCGTGGCGCTGATCGCGCTCGTGTGGATCCAGGTCGTGTTCGTCACGATGGTGTACGGGCCGATCGCGGCGTTCCTCGTCGAGTTCTTCCCTGCCCGCATCAGATACACGTCCCTGTCCCTCCCGTACCACATCGGCAACGGGTGGTTCGGCGGCTTCCTGCCACTCATCGCTGCGAGCCTGTTCGCGGCGACCGGCAACATCTATGCCGGCCTGATCTATCCGATCGTGGTCGCGCTCATCACGGCGTTCATCGGCTGGCGGTACATCAGGGAGACCAAGGATGTCCGCATCTGGGACGAGGTCGGCGGTCAGGCCGAGAACGTCCCGAAGGCGAGTGCCGGCGCGACCTGAGACCGCCCTTCGGCGCCGAGCGCGCGACCGGGGGAACTGCGTCGACCGAGGGTCGCCAGCGGCGACCCTCGGTCCGCCCGGCCCACCGCGGCGGCAACAGGGCGGGCTACCATGCGAGGCGATGCGCGCCCCCCGTCGCGACCCCGGTCCGTGAGCCGCCCGCCCCTGCGCGTGGCCGTCCTCGGAGCCGGGACCGTGGGCGGTGCCGTGCTGGACGGATTGCTCCACCACCCGGACCGACTCGTGACTGCCGACGGCCCACCCTTCGTCGTCACCGCGATCGCCGTCCGAGACCTCGACAAGGCCCGCGGGAACGGGCTTTCCCCGTTCCTGCTCACCGATGCGCCGGCGCACCTCATCGCCGACCCCGATACCGACGTCATCGTCGAGCTCATGGGCGGCATCGAGCCCGCCCGGACCCTCATCGCGGCCGCGCTCGGCGCGGGCAAGCCGGTCGTCTCCGCCAACAAGTCCGTCATCGCCCACCACGGCCCGGAGCTGGAGGCTGAAGCACGCCGGACCGGGGCGGCCTTCCGGTTCGAGGCCGCCGTCGCGGGCGGCATCCCGGTGCTCGGACCGCTCGCCGCCGACCTGGCGGGCAACGAGATCACGCGGGTCCGCGGCATCGTCAACGGCACGACGAACTACATCCTGAGCGCGATGGCCGAGGACGGTCGGCCGTACGAGGATGTCCTGGTCGACGCCCAGGAGTTGGGCTATGCCGAGGCGGATCCGGCCGGTGACGTCGAGGGCGACGACGCGGTCAACAAGCTCGTGATCCTGGCGCGCCTGGCATTCGGGCGCTGGCTCGACCCGTCGACCGTCGGGCGCCGCCCGCCCACGGCCCGTGGCATGGGTCGGCCGGGCATCACCGGCGTCACCGACCACGAGCTCGAAGGGGCGAGCGCGCTCGGGCTCACGATCAAGCTGCTGGCGACGGCCGCTCGCCGGGACGACGGGGTCGAGGCCGTCGTCGTCCCCACGGCGGTCCCCGCCGACAGCCCATTCGGCTGGACGGACGGCGTGACCAACCGGATCGAAGTGGAGGCGGAGCCGCTCGGGACGGTCGGTCTGGCCGGACCGGGCGCCGGCGGTGCGGCTACCAGCAGCGCGGTCCTCGGCGACCTCGTGGCCGTTGCGCGAGGGCTCGGGTCCACCTGGGCCGGCCTGCCGCCAGCTACCGACGCCGCCATCGCAGCGTTGGACCCGCTCGATGGTCCCCGCCGCTGGTTCGCGTTCGTACCGTCGGTGCGGGCCGCGGACGGCGACCTGCCGCCGGCCATCGCGCGGGCCGCGTCCGTGGATTTCGACGACGGCACAGCCATCCGCACCGGCGTCGCCACCCTGGCCGACGCGCAAGCCGCCTTCCGCGCGATCCTCCCCGATGATGCAGACGTCACGCTCTACCCGGTCGATGACTGACGCGGCGATGGCGACGGTAGCGGGCTCCGATGCGCCGCTCATGGACCGCTATCGGCGGTTCCTGCCGATCACCGATGCGACGCCGATGCTCAGCCTCGGCGAGGGCGGGACGCCGCTGATCCGCGCCGACCGGCTCGGCAAGGCGATCGGCGTGCCGAACCTCCATCTCAAGGTCGAGGGGCAGAACCCCACGGGCTCATTCAAGGACCGCGGGATGGTGGTGGCGGTCGCCAAGGCGGTCGAAGCCGGCGCGCACGCGATCGTCTGCGCATCGACCGGCAACACGTCGGCGTCGGCGGCGGCCTACGGTGCGGCCGCCGGTCTCGAGGTCATCGTGGTGCTGCCGCGCGGTCAGACCGCGCTCGGAAAGCTCCTCCAGGCGCTGGCGGCCGGAGCGCGGGTCGTGGCGGTCGATGGCAACTTCGACGATGCCCTGCGGATCGTGCGGGCACTCGCCGAACAGGACGAGCACCCTGTGACCCTGGTCAACTCGGTCAACCCGTTCCGCCTCGACGGGCAGAAGACCGGCGCGTTCGAGGTGTGCGACGCCATCGGACGCGCTCCGGACATCCTGGCGATCCCGGTCGGCAACGCGGGCAACATCAGTGCGTACTGGGCCGGGTTCAAGGACTACGCGGAGGCCGGCCTGGCACGATCGCGGCCGGCCATGTGGGGATTCCAGGCGGCGGGTGCCGCCCCGCTCGTGCACGGCCGGCGAATCGAGCGGCCGGAGACCGTCGCCACTGCCATCCGCATCGGGGCGCCGGCATCGTGGGACAAAGCCATCGCGGCGCGCGACGAGAGCGGCGGCCGCATCGAAGCGGTGAGCGACGAGGAGATCCTCGCGGCGTACCGTGACCTCGCCCGTCTCGAGGGGATCTTCTGTGAGCCGGCGTCGGCGGCCGGGGTCGCCGGTTTGCACAAGCAGGCGGCCGCCGGTGTGCTGGACCCCGACGCAATGGTCGTCGCCGTGCTGACGGGCCACGGGCTCAAGGATCCACAGACCGCCGAGCGCCAGGTCCCGGGCGTCATCGAGGCTGCCCCCACGCTCGGCGGCGTGGCCGTCGCCCTGGGCTGGAGCTGACGATGGTCGCGCACTGGCTGGCGGAGCTGGACGGACGGCGGGTCATCGTCGAGGTGCCCGGGTCGTCCGCCAATCTCGGGGCGGGCTACGACTGCCTGGGCGTCGCACTGGCACTGACGAACACGATCGAGGTCGAGGTCCGCGGCTGGAGCCGCGGTCAGATCGAGCTGACCGTCGAGGGTGAGGGCCGCGAGGAGCTGACCGAGGACCGCGACAACCGGTTCGTCCGGGGTCTCGAGGCGGCCATGGGCGCCGCCCGCGGCGAGCTGCCCGAAGGTGTCGGCTGGCGGATCGCCATGCGCAACGACGTCCCGATCGCGCGCGGACTCGGCTCATCGGCCGCGGCCACCGTCGCCGGTGTCGTCGCCGCCAACGCGCTCCTGGACGGCCCGCTCGACACCGCGACGCAGCTGCGCATCGCGGCCGGCATCGAGGGCCATCCGGACAACGCGGCCGCAGCCCTGCTCGGCGGCTTCGTGGCCAGCGCGGTGACGGCCGACGGTGTCGAGGCCGTCCGCATCGATGTGACCCGCGACCTGCGAGCCGTGCTGTTCATCCCGGAGCGGCGCCTACCGACCGACGCGATGCGCAAGGCGCTTCCCTCGACGATCCCGCTGGAGGACGCGGTCGCGAACCTGGGAGCCGTGGCGCTCGGCGTCGCGGGGCTGGCCGCCGGCCGGACCGACATGCTGGCACGCCTCACGGTCGACCGGGTCCACGAGCCGTACCGCGCACAGATCTATCCGGAGCTGCCGCGCATGGTCGCCGCCGCCCGTGAGGCCGGCGCGCTCGGTGCCTGCCTGTCCGGTGCCGGCTCGACGATCCTCGCCTTCGCCGACTCGATGTCGCAGATCTCTCGCGTGGAGGCGGCGTTCCTGGCGGTCGCCGCGGACACGGATCTCGAGGGCCGGGTCGTCGTCGTCGAGCCGCGGAACGCCGGCGCGAAGGTGCTCCCGACCCGCTGACCACTCTCGGAGGACGGATGCTCCACCTGCGCGTCATCGTCCCGCCCGAGCTGACCGACACCGTCGGCGAGTTGCTTGTCCGCGAACCGGGCGTGGTACATGTCTCGATCTCGCCGGGTACGGCCATCGACCCAGAGGGCGACGTCCTCGAAGCCGACGTCGAGCACGCCGCGCTGAGCGCGCTGATCTCGAGGCTCCAGGACCTGCACGTCGACCGGGTCGGCTCCTACGCATTCTCCGAGGTCATCGACGCCCGGTCCGCATCCGCGGACGCGGCACATGCGGCGAGCGCCCGCGTCGGCGAAGAGCTGATCTCGTGGGACGAGGTCGCCGCGCGGACCCGCGACGACACCGTCGTCACCGAGGCGTACCTCCTGCTGATGGCCATCGCCGGGATCATCGCGGCGGGCGGGATCCTGACCAACAACGAGTTGCTCATCGTCGGCGCGATGATCGTGTCGCCGGACTACGGGCCGCTGGCGGGGCTGTGCGTGGCGATCGTAGGCGGCACCCGCGAGCGTACCCATGCGCGCTCCTCGGCGCGCGCCCTGGCGCTCGGGTTCCTGGTCGCCGCCGCGGCGTCGGCGGTCGTCGCCCTGCTCGCCTCGGCGTTCGGCCAGGTGCCGGCGTCCTATCTCGCCGGCGACCGCCCCGTGACCGAGCTCATCGCCGAGCCGAACCTCGGCTCGCTGGTGATCGCGCTGGCAGCGGGCGTGGCGGGCATGATCGCCCTGGGTCAAGCCAAGTCCGGCGCGATCGTCGGGGTCCTGGTCTCGGTGACGACGATCCCGGCCGTCGCCAACGTGGGCGTGGCGCTCGCGCTCGGCAACCTCGACGAGGCGGTCGGGGCGCTCGGGCAGTTGTCGATCAACGTGGCCGGACTGCTGGCAGCGGGCGTCGGCAGCCTGTGGATCGGCCGTCGCTTGTCGCGCCGGCGCGCGATCCATGAGTTGCGCAGCCGCCGGGCGGCCCGCCGGCGTGCCCGGCCCATGGGCTGACATTGACGGCGCCGCGACACTCAACGCCATGGATGACCTGGGGCGGACGGTCGGCAACGGCATCACCGGGCTGGTCAGTGGCGCATTCGAGGCGATCGGGGCGGCACTGCGCGGGATCGTCGCCGAAGGCGAGCGGGTCCTCCCGAACGGCCTCCTGTGGGCGGTCATCTTCGTGGTGCTGTTGATCGGGGCGTGGACCTTCGCCAAGCGCTGAGGGACCGCGGGTCAGCGAACGGCGCCGCTCCTGGCGTCGACTGACGTCGGACCCCGCCAGCAAGTCGACCAACTGGTCGGGGGGCACCGGCGGCGAGAACAGGAAGCCCTGGCCGCGATCACAGCCGAGCTCGCGCAGGAGTGCCGCCTGTGCGGGTGTCTCGATGCCCTCGGCGGTGACCGACAGCTCGAGCGCGCGCGCAAGCGCGATCGTGGCACTCACGATGGCGGCATCTTCGCGGCTCACGCCGAGCCCTGCGACGAAGCTGCGATCGATCTTGAGCGTGTCAGCGGACAGCCGCCGCAGATAGCCGAGCGCTGAGTAGCCCACGCCGAAATCATCGATCGCGATGCGGACGCCGAGCCCCGCGAGGCCGCGGATGATCGACTCGGTCAGGTCGCTCTCGATCATGACCACGCTCTCGGTGATCTCGAGCTTGAGCTTCGTGGCGGGGAGCCCGGTCCTGCGCAGGATCTCGGCGACCGCCTCGACGATGCCGGGCACGCGGAACTCGCGGGCCGACAGGTTCACACCGAGGGTCAGATCGACGGTCGGGCCGTCGTCGACGCTCCACGAGCGCACCTGCTGGCAGGCGGCCTCGAGCACGAAACGGTCGATCTCGAGGATCAGCCCCATCGACTCCGCGAACGGGATGAAGTCGACCGGTTGGAGCAGGCCCCGTTCCGGGTGCTGCCAGCGGGCGAGCGCCTCGACTTCGACGACACGCCCCGTGATCAGGTCGTAGATCGGCTGGTAGTAGACCTTGAGCTGGCCGTCCTCGATCGCATGCCGGAGCTCGGCCTCCATCTCCAGACGGCGCCATGCCTCGACGCTCATCCGCTCGTCGTAGATCTCGAACCCGGCCTTGCCGTTCTGTTTGGCCCGGTACATCGCCACGTCGGCCTGGCGGACCAGGTCCTCGGCGCCGGCCTCGCCCGACCCTGAGATGCCGATGCCGATACTCGCCGAGACGGTCAGCCGATGCTCCCCGACGTCGATGGGTGCGGTTATGCGCTCGAGGATGCGGCCGGCGTAGCGCGCGACCTCGTCGACGCTCGACACATCCTCGAGGAGGATCGTGAATTCGTCGCCCCCCAGGCGGGCGGCCGTGTCATCCGCCCTCGACGCGTCGACCAGGCGCTTGCTGACGGTCTGCAACAGTTGATCCCCGGCCGTGTGGCCGAGCGTGTCGTTGACGACCTTGAAGTCGTCGAGATCGAGGAACAGGACGGCCACGATGTCATCCGGCCGACGCATCGACCGGGCGAGCGCGTGGTCGAGCCGCTCGATGAAGAGGGCCCGATTGGGCAGACCCGTCAAACCGTCATAGAACGCCTGGTGCGTGAGGCGCTCCTCGAGGTGTTTGCGTTCGGTGATGTCGATCATGACGCCGCGCATCTGCGGGATCCGAGCGCCGTCGCTCGGGATCAGCATCGCCTCGTCGCGGACCCACACGACGCTGCCATCGCGGGCCAGCATCCGGTACTCCCAGGTCGCCGATTGCTCGACGTCCCGTGAGCGCAGCTGTTCCTCGGCGGCGAGGACGAGCTCCCGATCGGCTGGGTGGATCTGGCGCGCCCAGAGGCCGGCATCCGCGAGCCACTCGCCCGGCGTGAAGCCCAGCACGGCCTCGATCTGTGGACTGACATAGCGCCACGCGCCTTGCGAGCCGAAGTCGGCGACATAGACGATGGCCGGCAAGCGCTCGACCAGCGTTCGATAGCGCTCCTCGGCGTCGCGCAGCTGCCGCTCGGCATCCACGCGGTCGCTGATCTCCCGGACGTAGGCCGTGAAGATCGGCGGCCCGGGCACGTCGACGTGATTGATCGCCAGTTCGACGGGGAAGGTCGAGCCGTCGGCGCGCAACGCCTCGACTTCGATGCGCCGACCGAGGACCGGCCCCTCGCCTGTCTCGAGGTAGTGGGCGATGCCCTGGCGATGCGCGTCGCGCGTTTCGGGCGGGATGATCATCGCCGCCATCTCGCGACCGATCGCCTCGTCCCGCGGGTAGCCGAACGTGCGCTCAGCGGCGGGGTTCCACTCGCGCACGATGCCCTCGTGATCGATCGTGATGATGCAATCGAGGGCGGCCTCGAGGATGGCGCGCGTCAGCGCCGACTGGATGAGGCTCGGATTTTCGGCGCTCTGGTCGCCGGCCGATAGGTCGTCGGGCATGCGATCCGCTGCTGCGAGTGACACCGTGAATTCGGCGGTGTCAGACGGCACCGCCCCGCGAGCGTGGTCGCGCGGCCGTACGCGCGAAAGAGGACGAACGTACGGGGCCAGGCTGGGAAGCATGCGCGGTGCGCCCGTTTCGTATCCGCGCGCTCGCCTTCAGCGCTGCACGTGCTCCTCGATGAAGTCCAGGATCTCCAGCCACGCCGACGCGCTCTCGCTTGCGAAGTCGATCGCCTTGCGGTCGAAGAAGCTATGCGGCGCGCCTGGGTAGGTGACGATCCTGTGCTCGACGCCACGCTCGGTAAGACCCTGTTCGAAACGGGCGACGGCGTCCGCCGTGATGCCCTGATCCGCGCCGCCGAAGAGCCCGAGGACGGGCGTACTGACGTCATCGAGCCGGTCGAGCGGTGCGGGGGCGTCGTTGCGCCACGGCCCCTCCAGCGTGCCGTACAGGCCGATGACGCCGGACAGGCCCAGACGCAGGGTCGATGCCAGGAATGACATCCGGCCGCCCATGCAGAAGCCGATCGTGAAGCGCGATGCGATGCCGTCGGCATCGAGGGCTGCCGCGCCCGCGGCGATGTCGGCGGTGATCCCGGCCCAGGTGGTCGCCACCACATGCGGCATGTGCTCGAAGCGCTCGCCGCGGGGTTCGCTCCGCGCCGTGCGGCCGAACCAGTCGATGGCGATGGCATCGATGCCGTTCTCCGCGAACCGGAGGGCGAGCTCCTGGTAGAACGGATGCAGGCCGCGGACGTCGGGAAGGATGACGACGCCGGCGCCGCCGGGCTGCGCCGGCCGAGCCCGGAACGCCGCGAAGCGGTTGTCGTCCGCGGCAGTCAGCTCGATCAGCGTGCCGTCAAGGGCGCCACCGGCGATCGGCGGGATCGGCGGGCGGCTTTCCAGATCGAAGCACATGTGACCTCCTCCGGCGCCATGTTTCGAAATCGCAGGCATCCGCCGAGATGGTCGCATCGAATCGTTCGGCGGCGCGCCTGCACCCGTCCCGGAGCACGGAAACACCGGCGGTAGAATGCCCGGCATGCCCGGCCCCCTCGTCGTCCAGAAGTACGGCGGCTCATCGGTCGCCGGGGCGGACCGGATCAAGCGGGTCGCCCGGCGGATCGCCCGTGAGCGCGCGGCCGGCAACGACCTCGTGATCGTGGTCTCGGCGATGGGCGACACGACCGATGAGCTGATGGGCCTGGCCGCCGCCATCACCGAGGACCCCGATCCGCGCGAACTCGATGTCCTGCTTGCCACCGGGGAGCACCAGAGCGCGACCCTGGTGTCGATGGCGCTCCATGCGATCGGCGTTCCGGCGATCAGCCTGACCGGGCCCCAGGCCGGCATCACCACCGACGGCACCTACGGCCGAGCCCGCATCGCCGGCGTTGAGCCGCGCCGGATCCGCGCGGAGCTCGAGACCGGCAAGGTCGTGATCGTCGCCGGCTTCCAGGGCCAGAGCGCCGACCAGGCCCACGATCTCGAGCTGACGACGCTCGGGCGCGGCGGTAGTGACACGACCGCTGTGGCCCTCGCCGCCGCGCTCAGGGCGGACCGCTGCCAGATCTTCACCGATGTTCGGGGGATCTTCACCGCCGACCCGCGCCTCGTGCCGTCGGCCCGGCAGCTGCCGCTCATCGGCTACGAGGAGATGCTCGAGCTCGCGCACCAGGGCGCCCAGGTCATGCAGGTCCGGGCGGTCGAGCTCGGCTGGATCAACGACGTGGTCATCGAAGTGCTCAGCTCGTTCGAGGACGCGCCGGGCACGCGTATCAAGGAGGACCCGCTCGTGGAGCAGCGCAATAAGGTCCGCGGGCTCGCCCACGACCGGAACGTCGCCAAGGTCACGGTCGTCGCGGTGCCGGACCGGCCGGGCATCGCGCGGGCGATCTTCGATCCGCTCGCAGCGGCCGGCGTCAACATCGACATGATCGTCCAGAACGTGGGCCACGGCGGTGAGACCGACCTCTCCTTCACGGTCCCGCGGGTCGAGCTCGGCAAGGCCAAGAAGACGCTCGAACCGGTCGTTCGCGAACTCGGTGCTCGGGAGCTGACGACCGACGCATCGGTCGCCAAGGTGAGCATCGTCGGAGCCGGGTTGCACAACGCCCCGGGCTACGCGGCGCGCATGTTCGGCACGTTGGCCGATGCCAACGTCAACATCGAGATGATCTCGACGTCGGAGGTGCGGATCACCTGCATGATCGCCGAGGACGAGCTCGAGACCGCCTTGCGCGCGCTGCACGAGGCATTCGAGCTGGAACGCCCGGAGCCCGTGGAGGTCGCGGCCGCCGGCTGACGCCGTCGACTGCCCGAGCCATGGCTCCGCTCGTCGCCCGCCAGGAACGCTTCGACGTGGTCGGCTCGACGAATGACGTCGTCCGAGGTTGGCTGGCGGAGGGCACGCCGGAGGTCTGCGTGGCGATCGCCGATCGGCAGACGGCGGGACGCGGCCGGGACGGGCGCACCTGGACGGCGCCGCCCGGCGGGGCCCTGCTGCTGTCACTCGGGTTCCGGCCGGGCTGGCTGCGTCCGGAGCACCTGTGGCGACTGGCGGCGGTGACATCGATGGCGATGGCCGAGGCGGCCGAGACGGTCGTCGGCCTGGCGCCCGGAGTGGTCGGCCTCAAGTGGCCGAACGATCTGGTCGTCGACGCTCCTGACGGCGTTCGCAAGCTCGCGGGCGTCCTCGGCGAGAGCGATGGGATCGGCAGTCACGACCCGCGGGCCGTGATCGGTATCGGGGTCAACGGCGACTGGCCGCGCGAGGCGTTCCCGGAGGACCTCGCCGGTTCGATGACCTCGCTACGTGCGGTCGGCGGCCGTCCGATCGACCACGATGCGCTGCTCGATGCGTTCCTGGGGCATTTGGAGGTCGCGATCGATGCCCTCCGGGAGGGGCGGTTCGACGCTCCGGCCTGGAGCGAGCGTCAGGTGACGACCGGTCGCGTCGTCGACCTGATCGCCCCCGATGGCACCACGAGGGCTCGTCGTGTGACCGGCGTCGACGCTGATTCCGGTGCGCTCCTGGTCGAGGATCGACCCGTGCTCGTCGGCGAGATCCGGCACGTCCGCCTCGCCGATCCGGCGAAGGTGTAACGAGATGGTCCGACCGGCATTGAGGAAGGTGACGCGGCCAGAGAAGGCCGGTCGCCCGAGTCTCGCCCACCTGGACCTCGATCGGTCGCTCGTGGACGCGGCGAAGGCCGATCCCGCGCGGTTCGACGCGCTGTACCGGAAGTACGTCGCCCAGGTGTACAACTACGCGGTCTACGAGCTCGGCGATCATCACGAGGCGGAAGACGCCACGGAACGGACGTTCCTCTCGGCGCTCGCTGGTCTGCCGCGCTTCCAGGAGCGTGCCCGCGCCGAGGAGGGCCGTGACGCCTCCACGTTCCGGGTGTGGCTGTTCCGGATCGCTCGCAACGTCGTCAACGAACGGCGCCGCCGCTGGCGCCGCCGGCCGGAGGCGCCACTCGACCTGGCGCTCGGTGCGCCAGATCCGTTGGATGTCGAACGAGCCGTCGTCGAGCGCGAGTCGGCGATGTCGGCGTGGCGGGCCGTCGATGGGCTCACCGGTGACCGGCGACGGGCCGTCATCCTCCGCTTCGTGCACGAGATGTCGACGGCCGAGATCGCCGCGGTCCTGGAGAAGTCGGAGGGGGCCGTGCGGGTCCTGATCCATCGGGGCCTGCGGGGCGTGGCGCGCGACCTGCGCGACCGCCGCGAGGGGAGGGCGTGACCCTCGGTTCGTCCGCGCGTGACGGGGAGGTCGAGGCGCTCGTGGTCGATCGTTATCTCGACTCCTTGCTGGCGCGAGCGCCGCGCGAATCCGCCGACGTCCCGGAAGACCTGCGAACCACGGCCGAGCTGCTGTCGAGCGGCCTGCCGCGCTACCACCCGTCGTTCCGGTTCGAGGAGGCGCTCGCGGCGCGACTCGCGGTAGCGGCGTCCGGACAGGAAGCGATGGGGGCGGTCATCGATTTCCCGGCGCCGGAGCCTCGCCTGGCGATCGTCGACCCGCGATCCGGGCAGGTGCGCCCAGTCGTCATCGGCGGCGTGCTCACGTCGGCGGCGATCTCGCTGGCCGGTGCAGCCGCCTGGGTCGCCTGGCGCCGTGGCCGCCCGACAGCCGACCCGATGACACGCGCCGTCCGCGCGGTCGCCCGGGCGAGGGTCATCTGATGCCGCTCAAGCTGCCGTCGTTCAGGGCGCGCCGGGACGTCTATCCGCCCGACCTGTGGACCAAGTGCCCGACCTGCTCGACGATGCTGTTCAACAAGCAACTCGAGAAGAACCTCCGGGTCTGCACGACGTGCGGCCACCACTTCCGGCTGTCCGCCGAGGCGCGCATCGACCATCTGCTCGACGCCGGGACTTGGACCGAGCGCGATGCCGGCCTGCAGTCGGTGGACGCGCTCGGGTTCGTCGACCAGAAGCCCTACCCGGACCGGCTGGCGGCCGCGCAACTGGCGACCGGCATGCGGGATGCCGCGGTCTGGGGCAGCGGGTCGATCGGCGGCCACGAGGTCGTCACCTGCGTGATGGACTTCGGGTTCATGGGCGGCTCGATGGGCGCGGTCGTCGGGGAGAAGGTCGCACGAGCCGCCGAGCATGCCCTGGCCGAGCGCCTGCCACTCATCGTCGTCAGTGCCTCAGGCGGGGCGCGGATGCAGGAGGGCACGCTCGCCCTGATGCAGCTGGCCAAGACGCTTGCAGCGCTGGAGCGGCTACGCGCCGGCGGCGTGCCGTTCATCTCGGTCCTGTCCGACCCGACGACGGGTGGCGTCTTCGCCTCGTTCGCCGCGGTCGGCGACGTGAACATCGCCGAGCCGGACGCGCTGATCGGGTTCGCCGGCGCGCGGGTGACGGCCGGGACGATCGCCGCGGAGCTGCCGCCCGGGTTCCAGCGCGCCGAGTTCCTGCTCAGCCATGGGTTCGTCGATCGCGTCGTCGTACGGTCCGAGCTGCACGATGAGCTCGCCGGCCTCCTGCGCCTCTTGCCGCCACGCGGCGCCCTACAGGAGCCCGAGCCCGAGGAGGAGGTCCTCGCCTTCCGGCCGTTCTCGTTCCTGACGACGATCGCCGATCGCGTCGGCGAGTTGGCGAACGGCGACGGGCAGCCGCTGGACGCCGAGCCGGAAGCCAGCACCACCCCGGTCACCGTCCCGGCCGTGGCACCCGATGGAGCGGTCGCGATCGCGCGGCCCGACGCCGCGGCGCGAGACGACGTGTGGGCGCGTGTCCAGCTCGCCAGGAGCCTGCGCCGGCCACGGACGCTCGAGTTCGTCGATGCCATGGCCGACGAGTTCTTCGAGCTGCACGGCGATCGGCTGTTCGGCGACGACGCCGCGATCGTCGCGGGTCTCGCGCGCATCGGCGGCCGGCGGGTCGTCGTCGTCGGCCAGCAGAAGGGTGCCGACACCGACGAGAACATCCGGCGCAACTTCGGCATGCCGCACCCCGAGGGCTACCGCAAGGCGATGCGCGTCATGGAGCTCGCCGAGCGCGTCGGGCTGCCGATCGTCACCTTCGTCGATGTCCCCGGTGCGCATCCCGGCCCGGAGTCCGAGGAACGGGGCATCGCCGAGGCGATCGCCCGCTCGATCGGCCTGATGAGCCGCCTGCGGACCCCGATCGTGACGGTCATCACCGGTGAGGGCGGATCCGGCGGCGCGCTCGCCATCGCCGTCGGCGATGTCGTGATCGCGCTGGAGAACGCCGTGTACTCGGTCATCAGCCCCGAGGGCTGCGCCTCGATCCTGTGGCGGACGCCGGACGAGGCGGCCACCGCCGCCGCGGCGATGCGGATGTCCGCTGCCGACCAGCACGCGCTGGGGGTCATCGACATCGTGGTCCCCGAGCCCGGCGAGGGCGCGCATGCCGAGCCCGAGGCGACCGCCGACCGGCTGCGCGCGGTGATCCTCGATCGACTCGACGCGCTCGCGGAGCTGCCGATGGACGACCTGATCGACCAGCGCTACCGACGCTACCGTGCGCTGGGCGCCTACACTGAGGTCGCCCGACCCGAAGTGCCCGGTCGCGTGGACCGAAGTCTGGCCGATCGCCTGCGCGACCTGCTCGACCCGGCCCGACGTGGACTCGTCGGGGTCGAAGGGTGGTCACGAGACGACGATCCACCGGCTCGCGAGGAGGTCTAGCGAGTGCCCGACTTGCTCCCGCCCGAGGAGAGGGCAACGCGCGACGCCGATGGGCGCGCCGCGGACCATGCCGCGATCGACCGCCTGACCGGCGAGCTGCTCCCCGCGCTCATCGCCAAGCTCGGCGTGACCGGCCTCGGTGAGCTCGAGGTGCGCGAGGGCGCGTGGCGGGTGCGCCTGCGGCGACCGGCGAGCGCGGTCGGGAGCGGTGTTCGTGATCGGCCGCGTGAGCGACCGAGGTGCGGGCGACCGGCCGACCGAACGTGGTCCCGAGCGGCCGCCCCGGGCACAGCACCTGCACCCCCATCCGGAACCGCCGACCTCGGGCCGAACCGATTCCCGCAGCGTGGCCACGTCGCCGGCGGTCGGTGTGTACCAGCCGCGCAAGGACCTCGCGCTCGGGTCGAGGGTGCGGGCCGGCGACCCGCTTGGTGCGGTCGACATGCTCGGTGTGGCCCAGGAGGTGGTGGCGCCGATCGATGGCCTCGTGGGCCAGAGCCTGGTGGAGCCGGGCGACGCCGTGGAGTACGGCCAGGAGCTGATCGTCATCGATCTCGGCGTCCCGATGTCGACCAACGGCACCGGCGCCTGATGTCCTGCCGACGCCAATACCCGTCCCTGCGGTCGATCCGGAGCGCCGGATCGCGCACGACCTGATGTTCCGCAAGGTCCTCATCGCCAATCGGGGAGAGATCGCGCTCCGCGTGCTGCGCGCGTGCCGGACGTTGGGCGTCGAGGCGGTCGTGGCCTACAGCGAGGCCGACCGCGAATCGCTGCCCGTCGGGCTCGCCGACGAGGCGATCTGCATCGGCCCCCCAGAGGCGCAGCGGTCGTATCTGTCCGCGCCGGCCGTGATCTCTGCAGCAATGGTCACGGGCTGCGACGCGATCCATCCCGGCTACGGCTTCCTGTCCGAGGACGAGGGCTTTGCGGAGGTCGTGGCCGCCCACGGCATGACCTTCATCGGTCCGCCCGCGAACGTCCTCGAGCGTTTCGCCAGCAAGGCCGGCACGCGGCAGCTCCTCGGCGCCCACGGCCTGCCGACGATCCCTGGCTCGGACGGGATGTTGCGCGACGACATGCACGCGCTCGCCGAGGCCGAGCGCATCGGCTATCCGGTGCTGGTCAAGCCATCGGCCGGTGGCGGCGGCAAGGGCATGCGCATGGTGCGCACGCCGCGCGAGCTCGAGTCGGTGCTCAAGGTGTGCCGAAGCGAGGCCAAGGCCGCGTTCGGCGACGACTCGCTGTACCTCGAGAAGTGGCTCGACGAGAACCGCCATGTCGAGGTGCAGGTCGCGGTCGACCGCTACGGCCATGGCGTGCACATGGGTGATCGCGACTGCTCCGTCCAGCGTCGCCACCAGAAGATCCTCGAGGAGGCGCCGACGCTCGCCCTGTCGTTGGAAGCCCGCAACGAGCTCGCCGAGCGTGCGGTCCGTGCCGTGGTGGCGGCCGGCTACGAGAACCTCGGCACGCTCGAGTTCCTCGTCGACCGGACGGGCAACTACTACTTCATCGAGATCAACTGCCGCATCCAGGTCGAGCACCCGGTAACCGAGAGCCTGACCGGCGTCGATCTGGTCGCGATGCAGATGCGCATCGCCGCGGGCGAGCCGCTCGGTCTCAGCCAGGCCGACATCGAGTTCGAGGGGCACGCCATCGAGTTCCGCATCAACGCCGAGGATCCGGCGCACGACTTCCGGCCTGGCGCCGGCGTGGTCGAGCGCTACCACGCACCCGGTGGCCCTGGGGTCCGGATGGACTCCCACCTGTTCACCGGGTACGAGGTGCCGCCGTTCTACGACTCGCTGCTGGGCAAGCTCATCGTGTGGGGCCCCGATCGGGAGACGGCGATCGCCCGCGGCCGCGTGGCGCTCGAGGAGCTGGTCATCGACGGCATCACCACCAACGTCGACATCCACCAGGCGCTGCTCGCCTCGGAGACGTTCCTCGAGGGGCGGATGACAACCAACCTGCTCGATCGCGTCGGTAGCGCGGCCTTCCTCGCGGCGGCCGCCCGGGTATGACCGTCGTGCAGACCTGCACACGCCTACCCGCAGCCCGCTCCCGTCGCCGCCCAGACTATGCGCCACATCGCGCATGGAGCCGCCAGTGACCGAAACCGTCCACACGACCGCCGAGATCGAGCGCCTCATCCCGCATCGCCACCCGTTCCTGCTCGTCGACCGGATCGTCGAGTACGACGCGGAGGCCAAGCGCATCGTCGGGCTCAAGGGCATCACGGCGACCGAGTGGTACTTCGCCGGACACTTCCCCGGGCTGCCGGTGATGCCCGGCGTGCTGCAGGTCGAGGCCCTCGCCCAGACGATGGCGGTCTACGTCGCGAAGCAGCCGGGCTTCGGTGACCGGATCGGGCTGTTCGCGGGCATCGACGACGTGCGCTTCAAGCGCATCGTCGCTCCCGGCGACACGCTCCGCCTCGAGGTCACGATGGAGAAGCTGGGGTCGCGGTTCGGCAAAGGTCGGGGCGTGGCGTCGGTCGATGGCGAGGTCGCCTGCGAGGGCCTGCTGAGCTTCATCATCCCGCCCGAGGGCGCGCTGCGATGAGCCGCATCGCCGCCCTGTCCGACGTCCACGGCAACGCCGCGGCACTGGAGGCCGTGCTGGCCGACGTCGCGCGCGAGAAGCCGGACGCCCTCATGGTCGCCGGCGACCTGGTGCTGAACGGTCCGGAACCAGCCATGGTCATCGACGTGCTGCGCAGCCTGGCCGATGACGGCGCGCTGATCATCGGAGGCAACACGGACATCGCCGTCGCCGACTTCGACTATGCGGCCGCCTTCCCCTGGATGACCGACGGCGTACCGGACGCGATCATGGCGGCCGCGGAGTGGGCGCACGACGTGATCGGCGCCGAGCGCCTCGACTGGCTCCGACGGCTGCCCGCGGAGCGGCGCTGGCGCACCGAGGACGACACGCTGGTCGTCGCCTGCCATGCCTCGCCAGGCTCGCAGACGTCCGGCTTCGACCAACACCTCGATCCGTCGGTCACGATCGAGCGCGTCGCCCGCACCGACGCGCGGATCATCGTCTGCGGTCACACCCACCTGCCGGAAGTCCGCGACCTGGGCTGGAAGGTCATCGTCAACGACGGGTCGGCCGGCTACGTGTTCGACGGCGACCCGACCGCGTCCTGGGCGCTGATCGACATCGCCGATGACGAGGTCACCGCAGAGATCCGCCGGACGACGTTCGACACGCTGGCGGTGGCCAACGCGATCTCGGCACGCGGCCTGGCGGGGGACGTGTACCGCGCCGCCACGGTCCGCACGGGCAGATTGGTGCGATGAGCAAGCGACGGGTCGTGGTCACCGGCATGGGCCTGGTCACGCCGCTCGGCAACGACCTCGCCACGTCGTGGTCTGGGTTCGTGTCGGGCCGGTCGGGCGTGCACACGATCGAGGCATTCGACCCGTCACGCTTGACGTCCCGGATGGCCGGCGAGGTCCGCGACCTCGACTCCAGCCATGTCCTCGACCGCAAGGAGCAGCGGCGCACCGATCGCTACATCCAGTTCGGGCTCGTCGCGGCACGCGAGGCGATGGATCAGGCGGGGCTGCCCGACCGCCTGGAGGGCGAGCTCGCCGAGCGGACCGGGGCGATCCTGGGGACCGGCCTCGGTGGTGTCGGCACGCTGTGGGAAGGGTTCTCGACCAACGCCCTGCGCGGCCCCGATCGCATCAGCCCGTTCCTCATCCCGATGGGCATCCCCAACGTCGGCTCGGGTCAGATCGCCATCAACTTCGGCATGACCGGACCCAACTACGCCACGGTGTCGGCCTGCGCGACCGGCGGTCACGCGATCGGCGAAGCGTTCGAGACGGTCCGGCGCGACGACGCCGACATGATGCTGGCCGGTGGCGCCGAGGCGGGCATCTACGAGGTGCTCGTCGGTGGCTTCGCGGCGATGCGCGCGCTGTCGACCCGCAACGACGACCCGGAGGCGGCTTCCCGGCCGTTCGACACGGAACGCGACGGGTTCGTCTGCGGCGAGGGGGCCGGGGTAGTGGTGCTCGAGGAGCTGGAGCACGCGATCGCGCGAGGCTCCACCCCGCTGGCCGAGCTCGTGGGCTACGGCGCGACGGCCGATGCCTCGCACATCACGCTCCCGGCGCCGGGTGGCATTGGTGCGGTCCGGGCGGCGCGGCGGGCGCTCGAGAAGGCCGGCCTTTCGCCCGCCGACGTCGACCATGTGAACGCGCATGCGACATCGACCCCGGAAGGCGACAAGGCCGAGCTGCAGGCGATGCGCACGATCCTCGGCGATCACGCCGCCGACGTGTCGATCACCGCCAACAAGTCGATGATCGGGCACACGCTCGGGGCCGCCGGCGCGATCGAAGCCATCGCGACGGTCATGACGATCCGCGAATCGTGTGTCCCGCCGACCATCAACCTGACCAACCCTGATCCGGAGGCTGACGGGCTGACCATCGTCACCGGCGAGGCGGCGCGCCATGACGTCCGCGTCGCTCTGTCGAACTCGTTCGGGTTCGGTGGGCAGAACACCGCGCTGCTGTTCCAGCGGTGGGCGGAGTGACCGACGAGCTCGAGCCCATGGCCGTCGATGCGCGCGCCGAGCCGGTCCCGGACGGCGTCGTGGAGACGCCCGCGTCCGAGCCCGCCGAGCCGACGGCCTCGCCGCGAGACGATGGAGACCGTGAACTGCTCGCACTGATCGACCGGCTGGCCGCGCTGCTCGACCGCTCCGACCTGACCGAGCTCGAGGTGGAATCGGGAGGGACGGGGCTCGTCCTGCGCAAGCCCTCGGCCCTGGCCCCGATCAGCGTCGCGAGCGTGGCTGCCTCATCTCCAGCAGCGACCGCGACGATGCCGTCGGGTGGCGAATCATCGATCGCGGGGCGCGAGTCGGCGACCGCCGTCAAGCCTTCGATCAAGGCGCCGCTGACCGGGATCTTCTACGCCTCCCCGGCGCCCGGCTCGGCGCCGTACGTGGCGGCCGGTGGCGAGGTCGCGGTCGGCCAGATCATCGGCCTGATCGAGGCCATGAAGCTGTTCAACGAGATCAAGTCCGACCTCGCCGGGCGCGTCGTCCGGGTCGTCGCCGAGAGCGGGACGCTGGTCAAGGCGAAGCAGCCGCTCATCGAGGTGGAGCCACTGTGACCGAGACGACTCACCCGCGCGGCGTGCACATCACGGGCTGGGGCCGCTACGCCCCCGCAGGTGTCCTGACCAACCGCGACCTGGAGCGCATCGTCGACACGTCCGACGAGTGGATCGTGTCGCGCACCGGCATCCGTGAGCGACGGGTGGCGGCGGCGCATGAGACGACCGCCTCGATGGCGGCGGTCGCGTCGCTGCGGGCGATCCGCACGGCCGGCATCGACCCCGACGACATCGACCTCATCCTGCTTGCCACGCTGACGCCCGACTACTGGATGCCGTCGACCGCCGCGCTGGTCAAGGAGGCGATCGGCAACACGCGTGCGGCGGCGATGGACATCGCGGCCGCGTGCTCTGGGTTCGTGTACGCGTTCGCAACAGCCCAGGCGTACATCACGAGCGGGCTCGCCAAGCACGTCCTGGTCATCGGCGCCGAGCTCCTGACGCGGTTCCTCGATTACACCGACCGGAGCACCTGCATCCTGTTCGGGGACGGCGCGGGTGCCGTCGTGCTGTCCGCGAGCGATGAAGCGGGCGGCGCGCTGGGGATCGAGCTCACGACCGCGCCACAGGGCGCGTACATGATCTGGCTGCCCGCCGGCGGGGCGAAGAGCCCGCCTTCGGCCGAGACGATCGCGCGCGGCGAGCACTTCATCCGGATGGAGGGCAAGGAGACGTACCGCTTCGCCACCAAGACGATGGCGACGACCGCGCTGGAGTCGGTCCGCAAGTCGGGTCTGGCGCCGTCGGACATCGACCTGTTCATCCCGCACCAGGCCAATATCCGCATCGTCGAGGCTGTGGCCAAGGGCCTGGACCTGCCGATGGACAAGATGTACGTGAATCTCGACCGGTACGGGAACACCTCCGCTGCGTCCGTGCCGATCGCCCTGGCCGAGGCGGTCAACGAGGGGCGCGTCGATATCGGCGACCGGATCGTGATGGTTGCGTTCGGGGCAGGCTTCACCTCGGGGGCCGTTACCGTGGAATGGACCGCGGATCCGGCCCGCGGTCGAGCCGGCGACGCCGCGGTGAGCGCCGACGACGTCCACGTGCGGCTGCCGGTCGACTGGGACTCGGTCGACCCGATCCCGCCCGCCCTGGCCGAGCTGCTGGCGCGACCCGGCCCCGTCGACGTGCCGCTCGACGACGTCGTACCGGGCGAGCCGGAGTCGGCCCATTCCGAGGTCCACGCGTGATCGATCTGACCGGCAAGGCGGCGCTCGTCACCGGCGGGTCGCGCGGGATCGGCAAGGCCATCGCCCTCCGGCTGGCGCGCCAGGGCGCCGATGTCGCGTTCAGCTACCGCGGCAACGCGGAGGCGGCCAAGGCGACGGCGGCGGAGATCGAGTCGATCGGGACGAAGGCCGTCGCGATCCAGGGCGACGTGAAGGACCCGGGTTCGGCGGAGGCGGTCGTGAAGTCGGCGCTCGAGGCGTTCGGCAAGGTCGACATCCTCGTGAACAACGCCGGGATCACCCGCGACGACCTGATCATGCGCATGAGCGAGGAGGCGTGGCGCGACGTCCTCGAGACGAACCTGTTCGGCGCGTTCTGGATGACCAAGGCCGTCACCCGGCCGATGCTCAAGGCACGCGCGGGGCGGATCGTGAACATCACGTCGGTATCGGGGCAGGCCGGCCAGATGGGTCAGGCGAACTACTCGTCGGCGAAGGCCGGCCTGATCGGGCTGACCAAGGCGACGGCGCGGGAGCTCGCGTCGCGCGGCATCACCGTCAACGCCGTCGCCCCGGGCTTCGTGCTGACCGAGCTCACCAAGGACCTGCCCGAGGCGCTCCAGGCCGAGATCACGTCACGCACGCCGTTGGGCCGGTTCGGCACGACCGAGGAGGTCGCCGACGCCGTCGCGTTCCTCGCGTCGGACGAGGCCGGCTACATCACGGGCCAGGTCCTCGCCGTCGACGGCGGCCTGGTGATGATGTAGCTCCGCGATCCGCTGCCTTGGGCGGGGCCGCCATCGGTCGCTCCGCTTTCGGTTCATCGCTGAGGCGACTACGAGACGCGCTCGGAATGGGCCATCCGCTTCCGGATGATCGGCCAGGTGACTGCGCCGGAAGCAAGCGGGGGCCACGTACGGTGTTCGCTATGCGTGTCATCGATCAACCGCAAGCAGCCGTGGGCTCCAGCCCGCTCGGTCGGTTGGGTTGTCGCTGTGACGCACGCGTTTTCGATGAATGAGCGCGAGCGATCTGCCCAGGAAGCAGAAATCTGCACGCTGAGCGAATGGCGCGTGCTCGTTCATCCGGATCGGGTGTGCCTGAGCGACGTGGCGTGGGATGTCACGCCCGGTTGACACATCCGCGATGAACGCCCAGCGATCAGGCCAAAAACGCTCCTTCGTGCAAGAACTCGGCATCGGCCGTGCGTATTCGTGCCGGATGTGTGCCTAGGGCTGACATCGGCGGGGGCGGGGTCTCGCTAGCTCGGCCACTCGCGGGCCGCCTCGTAGGTCGAACGACCTAGGACCTCCAACAGGCGGTTCCGGTACCCCTGGCGAGGGTCCCGCCCCGGACCCCGATGGGACCATGGTCGCGATGGCCGCGCGTGTCCGCCCCCGCGTCGTTGCTGGTTCGCGCCCCGAAGGGGGTCCCGCGCCGGCTCGACCGTCCGTGTTCCGCAAGCTGCTTGCGGTCCCGGACCCGCTCGTCGGTGACACCGCAGACAACGCCTCGACCGACCGCCGCGCCGGTCTCGAATCCGAGCTCGCCGAGCGCCTCGACAGCGTCCTCGGGATCGCCGAGCGTCTCGCCGAGTCGCACGACCGCCAGGAGCTCTTCCGCACCATCGTCGACGAGACGCGCCGGGCGCTGCGGGTCGACTACGTCACGATCCGGATCCTGCGCGACGACCAGCTCCGCGTGGCCGCATCGGCGGGCGTGCCCGACGAGGTCGCCGCCGCACTGCCGGCCCTCGGCGTCGACGAGGGCTGGGTCGCGGAGGTCCTGCGAACCGGCCGCGCGGCGTGGTGGTCGGATACGCGCGACCGACCGGCGGTACGGCAGCGACAAATACGAGGGCATCATCGAGTTCGCCGGCGACCTGATCGCGCCCGTGACCCACCACGACCGGGTCATCGGGGCGTTGTCGGCGGTGACCCGCGAGCCGCGGGAGTGGACCGACGGGGACATCGCGTTCATCACGACCCTCGCGACGCATGCCGGCATCGCGCTGACCAACGCGGAGCTGTTCGAAGAGACCGAGGCCAGGGCGGCGCAACTGGCGGTGTTGCAGGCCGCATCCGCCAGGCTCAGCCGAGCGACGACGTTCGAGGCCGTCGGCCGTGCCGTCGTCGAGGAGACGCGCAGCATCATCGACTACCACAACGCGCGCGTGTACCTCATCGAGCCGCCCGACCAGGTCGTCCCGATCGCGTTCGAGGGCAGCGTCGGAGCGTATGAGCACGTCGACTTCGATCTCCTCCGCTGCCGCCTCGGCGAGGGCTTCACCGGCTGGGTGGCACAGCACGGCGAGCCGCTGCTGATCAACGACGCGAACGGCGATCCGCGCGGCCAGACCATCGTCGGCACCGACGACGTCGATGAGTCGATGCTGGTCGTCCCGATGCGCTATGACGCCGTCACGGTCGGGGTCATCACCCTCTCGAAGCTCGGCCTGGACGGCTTCGATGCCGACGATCTGCGGCTGCTCGCGATCCTCGCCGACCATGCAGCCACCGCAGTCGAGACGGCGAGGCTGCTGACCCGCAGCCAGGAGCTGGCGGGCGAACTGCGACGGCTGCTCGACATGAGCGGCGAGCTCTCCGAGAGCCTCGATCCGCGTCAGGTCGCCAACCTGATGGCCGGTCACCTGGCACGCGCGATGGGCGTCGATGAATGCGCGATCAGCTACTGGGACCGCCGGGCCAACCGCGTCGAATCCCTCGGCTACTACCCGCCCGCTCGAGGTGCTCGAGCCGTACTTCGAGGTGGCCGGCTTCCCAGAGACGCTGCGCGTCCTGGAGCGCCAGGCGACCATCATCATCGACGCCGAGGACCCGTCGGCCGATCAGGCCGAGGTCGAGCTCCTCCGGCGTGACGGGACCCGGATGCTGGTGATGCTGCCGCTCGTCGCCAAGGGCCAATCGATCGGGCTGGTCGAGCTGTTCTCGAAGACCGAGGTCCACTGGGACGCCCAGCGTCTCGAGGTCGCGCGCACGATGGCCAACGAGGCGGCGATGGCGCTCGAGAACGCGCGGCTCTACGAGGACGCCCGCAAGCGGGCCGACCGCGACCCGCTCACCGGCTTCTTCAACCACCGCTACCTGCACGAGCGGATGGGCGAGGAGGTCGTCCGCTCGCAGCGTGGCAAGCGACCGCTGAGCATGCTGATGCTCGACCTCGATGACTTCAAGCTCGTCAACGACACGTTCGGCCACCTCTTCGGCGACCGCGTCCTCACGTGGGCCGCCGAGCTGATCCGGGCGACGCTCCGCGCATCGGACGTGCCCGCGCGCTACGGCGGCGACGAGTTCGCGGTGATCCTCCCCGACACAGACGCGGCGGAGGCGAGCCGCGCCGCCGAGCGCATCCTGGAGGCCTTCCGCGACCAGCCGTTCGTCGGCGAGCAGCGCGGACCGGTCCCGATCGCCGCCTCGATCGGGGCGGCGACCTTCCCGGCTGACGGGCGCACCGCGACCGAGCTCATCGCCTGCGCCGACCGCCGGCTCTACCAGGTCAAGCGTGATGGTGGCCACGGGCGTGACGCCGGCCCCGGGCAGATCGGGACGGAGGGGCACGCAGACGCCCAGATCCAGCCCGCCGACTGATTGCCAGGACGGAAGTACTAGCCCGCATCCCCCATCGGTACCATCCGCGCCACTGGACGCGGCGGCATCGGGGCCGCATCCTGTATTCCCGAGTTGACCCACTCCACCCCGCGTCCCGCACGCATCGTGGACCCGTCGGATCGCCGGATCCGCAGGTCCTGGTGGACCTTCTCCCTCGCCTTCGTCCTGGTCGTCGTCGCCGCGCTGCTGCGCGCGATCGCACCCGACGCGACCCTCGCGGATCGGGTCCTTCTCGGCGTCGTGGTGGTGGCCGGCCTCGCGGCCTTCGTCCATGGGTCGGCGGTGGCCGACCTCGATGCGCGCCGACGCGGCGAGGCCGAATTGTTCGCCCGCATCCTGAGTGGGCTGTCCCGCTCGGTCTCGCCCGACGCGATCGTCGACGCGATCGCCGAGGATCTCGGTCACGCCACGACCGCCGATCACGTCGTCGTGGTCCGGCGGGACGAGGACGGCCGCCAGCTCGCGGCGCACCTTGTCAGCCTCCGTCCGGGCGTCCCAGACCATTCCACGCCGCTCCCGCTGGGCGACATCGAGGACCCGATCCGCGGACGCCTGGCGACGCCGGCGGAGATCGCGGACCGCATCGCGCGACGGGTGCGCGACGTGTACGGCCTCGGCCAAGTGCTCGCGGCGCCGCTGGCCACGACCGACGGGGTGGTCGGGGCGCTGGTGGTGTCGCGACGCGTGGGCTCTGCCTGGCCGGAATCGACGCCGCGGATCCTGGGCGGTGCCGCGGTCGAGGCATCGGCTGCGCTCGCTCGCGTCTATTCGCACCGCGACGCCGAGGCGCGTGCGTCGACCGATGCGCTCACCGGCCTGCCGAACCGCCGCTATTTCGACGAATTCGTCGGATTGCTCGCGCGGCGTCGGCGGGCGGGCGACGCGGTCGGGATCCTGATGGTCGATATCGACAAGTTCAAGGCGCTCAACGACCGGCACGGCCACGCCACCGGGGACGCGGTGCTGCGCGCGGTGGCAGGCGCCATCGTGTCGGCGGTCCGGGCAGATGACGTCCCGGCCCGGTTCGGCGGGGAGGAGTTCGTCGTCCTGCTGCGGGATCCGGGACCGGGCGTCGCGGTGGAGGTCGGCGAGCGCATCCGGGCGGCGGTGGCTGGCCTCGACCTCAGACGGCTCGGGGTGCCCGGGATCAGCGTGTCGATCGGCGTGGCCGTCGCGAATTGCCCGGACGAGCCGATCGCGACGCTCATCGACATCGCCGACCAGGCGCTGTACCGCGCCAAGCGCGCCGGGCGGGATCGGGTCGTCGCGGCCTAGGTGTGGCCAGTGGGCGATGGGTGTCAGCCCTAGACACCTTTTCGCGATGAATGCCCAAGGAGGAGGGTGTAAAACGCCCCTTCGCGTCCGAATCCATGGGTCGCGCGTGCTCATTCATCGCGCAATGGTGACTGCGGCTGACATTTATCGGTCCCACGCGCCCCTCCGGGTGGGGCACCGCCAGTCCCGCGTACCATCCCCGCCATGCCCCGCCGCGTCGCCCGCACAGATCCGCCGCCCGAGGCGACCGCCGACCTCCCGCTCGACGGCCCCCCACCGCCAGGTCCGGCCGCGGATCCCGACGATCCGGACCTCGAACCCGCCGACGCCGATCTTCGTACCGACGACGAGGCACCGGCCCGCGACCTGACCAACGGCGACCTCGCGCGGATCTTCCACGAGATCGGCGACATGCTCGAGGTGAAGGGCGAGCTGCGGTTCAAGACCGTGGCGTATCACCGTGCCGCAGATGCGATCGGTCGCAGCCCGGTCGATCTGGTCGCCGCCTACCGCGACGGGGACGTGCCGAAGATCCCCGGGGTCGGCGCCGCCATCAGCGACAAGATCAGGGAGCTCGCGACGACCGGGCGGATGGCGTACTACGAGAAGCTCATCTCGGAAGTGCCGCCCAGCCTCGTCGAGCTCGTCCGCATCCCGGGCCTGGGTCCCAGGACGGTTCGCCAGATCTGGACCGAGCTGGGCATCGTCTCCATGGAGGACCTGCGCACGGCCGCCGAGAGCGGGACGATCAGAGGACTGCGCGGGCTGAGCGAGCGGACCGAGCAGCTCATCCTCGAGGGGATCCGCCGGCTCGAGACCACCCCACGCCGGATGCTGCTCAACCGTGCCGAGGCGAGCATCCTGGACTTGATCGAGGCCCTCACCGACACGCCGGGCGTCCGCTCGATCGAACCTGCCGGCTCGTTCCGCCGGCGCCGCGAGTCGATCGGTGACCTCGACCTCCTCGCCGAGACCGACGCTGGCCCGCGCCTCATCGAGCGGTTCACGACCATGGGCCTCGTCGACCAGGTCCTCAACAAGGGCGGCTACAAGGCCGCGGTGCGCCTCCTGCGTGGGCCCCAGGTCGATCTGATGATCATGCCGCCTGGCGCGGCTGGGACGTACCGCATCCATTTCACGGGCTCGAAGGAGCACAACGTCCGTCTTCGCGAGCGAGCGCGCGACCAGGGCTGGAGCCTGTCGGAGAAGGGCTTCCTCCGGATCGGCGAGGATGGCGAGCCCCTCACCGGCGACGACGCCGAGCTGCGGACGTTCGCCACCGAGGAGGAGGCGTACGCGTTCCTCGGCCTTCCCTTCATCGACGCCGAGCTGCGCGAGGACGAGGGTGAGATCGAGGCGGCGCTGGCCGGCCGACTGCCGCGGCTGATCACGCTGACCGACCTGACCGGCGACCTCCACAGCCACTCGGACTGGTCGGACGGCACGAACAGCATCGAGGTCATGGCCGAGACGGCGCGTCGGCGCGGGCATGCCTACCAGGTCCTGACCGATCACAGCCAGTCGCTCGCCATCGCGCGCGGGCTGGCCCCGGATCGGGTCGAACAGCAGCGGGCGATCATCGCCGCGCTCAACGCCCGGTACGCCCAGGAAGAGGCAGACGGGACGGCGCCGCCCGAGACGCCGCCGGAGGGCTTCCGGCTCCTCCACGGCTGCGAGCTCGAGATCCGCGCGGACGGCGAGCTCGATTACCCGGACGAGCTGCTCGAACGGTTCGACCTCGTGGTGGCATCGGTCCACGTGTCGCGCCGCCAGTCGAAGGCGGAGTTGACGCGACGGACGCTCAACGGCATCCGCAGCCCGCACGTCGACGTCATCGCGCATCCCTCGGGGCGGATGATCGGGACGCGTGACGACCTCGATCTCGATTGGGACACGGTCTACGCGGAGGCCGCCCGCACGGGCACGGTCCTGGAGATGAACGGGTCGCCGCACCGCCTCGACCTGGCCGTCGAGCGGGCCCGTCGGGCCATCGGGATGGGCTGCACGATCTCGATCGACTCGGACGCGCACAAGATCGCCGAGTTCGACCACTTGCGCTGGGGGATCACCCAGGCGCGCCGTGCCTGGGTGGAGCCCGAGCATGTGCTGAACACCAGGTCCCGCGCCGAGGTCCTCGGCTGGGTGGCCGGCAAGCCGGGCCGCGTGTGAGCGGGATGACCTCGCGTACCATCGTCGCGATGCAGGACGACCGAGCCGGCCGGCGTGATCTGGCGCTGGCCGCGGTCACCATCGTCGGCCTGTCGCGGCTGATCGAGCCCCCCGGCGTCTGGATCGTCGCGATCTTCCTGCTCGGTGCCGTGATCCTGGGCAGCCTCCAGGTCCTCCATGACGAGACCGCGCAGACCGACGCCCACGGACTCGGCATCCCCATCGAGTCGCTGATCCTGCCGGCCGTCGCTGCCGTGGCATGCCTCGGCGCCATCCGGCTCGTACCCTTCGGGCTGGCACTCGCCCCGGCCCTGCTGGTGACCGGGTTGATCGTCGAGCGTTGCCTGGCCCTCGAGGCACGCATCCTGGCGTCGCCCGCCGGGCTCGATGACGAGGGCCGGACGGCCGTGCTCGTGACCACGCTGATCGTGGGCTTCCTCGCGTTCGTGGGCGTCGCCGCGACCGTACCGGGTGGGCTCGCCCAGCCCGGCACCAGCGGCGCGGCCGGCCTGCCACTGCCCCGACGCGACCTCCTGGTGCTCGCCGCGGGCGATGCCGCCGTCGCGTTCCTGCTCGGCTACCGGGCGGCTGCCCTGCGCGTGGCGACGCTGCGCGACGCCCTGTGGTCCGCGGCCACGTATGGCATCGCGATCGCGATCGCGGCCGCGGCGCTGCGGTTCGTCCAGATCCCGCGACTGATGGGTCCCGCGCTGCTGACGCTCACGTTCTACCTGTGGGATGCATTCCACGCCGCCAGCCCGTCTCGCCGGCGTGACGTGCGCTGGCTGTGGCAGACGATCCTGCTGGCCGTCCTCGGGATCGTGGTGATCGGGCTCAACCTGCTCGTACGCGAGTAGGCGTCATCCGGTTTGGCTGGGCCAGGGGCGCCCGTTTGACGCCACCTGCCACCGGTGTTAGAAAGCGATGCCCGACCACCCGCCCGGCCCCAACGTGTTCCCGATCCTGATCCCTGATCCGAGCGGACAGGCGCGCCCCGAAAGGACGACCATCCTGTGACCTTCCCCGACGTCGAGACGACCCCGCAGAGCCCGGTGAACCTGACCCGGACCAAGCGTCAGCTGGCCGAGCAGGCCATCGCCCAGGCTTCCGCCGCCCAGTGGGAGGAGGCCGCCGCGACGAACCGCAAGCTCCTCGAGCTGGGGCCGGACGCGGAGGCTGAGAACCGCCTGGCCAAGGCACTCTGGGAGATGGGTCTGCTCGCCGAGGCGCGCGAGCACTATCAGACCGCGCTCGCGCTCGATCCGACGAACCGCATCGCCGAGCGCAACATCGATCGGCTCAAGGTGCTCCTCAACGCGGCCGGCGAGAAGACCGTGCCCGCGGCCGACGGCAGCAAGGCGCCGGTCAGCATCTTCGTCGAGGAGACCGGCAAGACCGGGTTCGCATTTCTCACCGACCTGGCAAGTCCGAAGGAGCTGGCCCAGGTCAACCCGGGCGATGCCGTCGAGCTGACGCCCGAGGGCAGCCGGCTCATCGCCTTCGCCAACGGCATGCGCATCGGTGTGGTCGAGCCGCGCGTGGCTGCCCGTCTGCTGAAGCTCATCGCCGACGGCAACAAGTACGCGGCGGGCGTCACGAGCCTGGGTGACAAGGACGTGCGCCTGATCATCCGCGAGACGTTCCAGGATCCCAGCAACTACGGCAAGGTCAGCTTCCCGACCGCCGCCAAGTCGACCGACCTGCGCCCGTACACGAAGGGCACGCTCGTCCGCGAGGAGATGGAGCTCGAGGAGGACCTCGAGGACGACGAGGAGGACGAGGAGATCGAGGACCTCGATCGCGTGCTCCCGCCGGAGTCGACGACGGACGAGGCGTTCGAAGAGGAGCCGGACGAGCTCGACGAGGCCTGAGCCTCGTCGAAGGGAAGATCGGCCGGACGTCCGGCCGCGGCCGCCGGCAGGCGGCACCCCTTCCCTCGTGGTCTAGCATCTGCCGAGATGACGGTCCGCCTCCACGCCTCGCGCGCCGACGTCGGCGGGAACCTGCCGGTCTTCGAGCGCCTCGCCCCGGCCCCGGCACCCGCGCTCCTGGCAGCCAGGATCGAGGCGCATACCGGCCCGGGTGACGTCGTCGCGGACCTCGCGGGCCGCGGCGGATGGGTCGCCCGTGCGGCGGTGGACCGCCAGCGCCGGGCCGTCTCGATCGAGTCGAGCCCCCTGACGCGGATGCTGGCCGAGGTGGTCCTGCGACCGCCCGATGTCCGGCACCTCGACGCTGCGTTCCAGGGCATGTCGGCGTCGCCGCGCGGCGAGTCGAGCCTCAAGGTCTCGATGGGCGATCTCTTCGCCACGCGCTGTGCGACGTGCGGCCGGATGCTCGTCGCGGACGAGTTCACGTGGTCCAGCGACGGTGGCGACCCCGCCCGGCCGATCACGCGTCACTACCGCTGCACGGTGTGTCGCGATATGCGCGGCGGGACCGAGGCCCGCCACGGCGAGCTCGAGCCCGAGGACGTCGCGCGCGCGCTGAACGACAACGAGGCGTCCGCGGCGCGCGCGTCCGCGCGCGACCGCTTCCCGGTGGTCGATGGTGCGCCCGACCTCGTCGACGAGCTGCTCGATCTCCATACGCCCCGTCAGCTCGTCGCGCTGACCGCGATCATCGATCGGATCGAGGCCGACCTGCGCGCGGCGCAGGTGCTCGCCGCCCTGCGACTGGCCTTCCTCCACGCCCTGCTCCCGTCGAGCCGGCTCGCGGCCGGAGCTGGCCGTGGTGGTGCGTTGCGGGTGGCCGGCGGCCACGTCCGGCTTCCCGCTGCGGCCCAGTGGCGAGAGCGCAACCCGTGGCTCGCCTTCGAGGAGGCCTTCCGGACGGTCCGTGGCTTCGTCCACCATCTCGAGGGCGGGGCGCTCGGGCCGCTCCAGGCACGCCTCGGCGAGGACCTCCAGGCCCTGGCCGAGGGCTCAGCGACGGCAGTGCTTGCCGTGGCCAGCCCCTCGGCCCTGCGCGCCCTGAGCGAGGGCGACGGCACGGGACGCCCCGACGGTCCGGGGCGCTCGACGCCGTCCGTCCGTCTCGTTCTGGGCCAGCCGCCGATGCGACCGAGCCTGGACCGGCTCGCGGTGGCGTACCACGGGACGGCGTGGGCCCTCGGGCGGGAGGCGGCCGCGCTCCTGCCGATCGACGCGCTCGCCGATGCGTCCCTGCGCGCACCGTGGTCGTGGCAGGCCGTCACGATCGGCCGCGCGCTCGCCGCGGTCGAGCCCTCGATGGCGCGCGATGGACGGGTGGTCCAGCTGGTCGACGGCGGTGCGGAAGCGCTCGCCGCGGTCGCCATCGGGGCGGCCTCGGCGGGATATCGCGTGGTCGTGGCGCGCCAGTCCGATCCGGACGACATCGGTGCCGGGGTCATCGAGATGCTGCCGCCTGGTGCGGCCGTCCCGCCCGGACCGCGGACCCGAGCCAACGTGGCGCTGCCGTACCCGTCGTCCGTGCCGTCGGAGGTCGACGTCGCGCCCGGTCGCGGCCTGTTCGCCCCGCCGGAGCGCTTCGACCAGCGCCCCTTCTCAGCGACCGATGCCGCCCGGGTCGTGACCGAGGCGGCAGTGGAGACCCTCCGTGCCCGCGGCGAGCCGGCGCGGACCGAGCGCCTGTTCGGCGAGATCCTGGTGGGTCTCGATCGGTCGGGGCACCTCCGTCGTCTGTCGACCGGCACGCGCCCGAGCGACGTTCGCCCCGGCGACCCGCGTCCGGGCGACTCGCGTCCAGGCGACTCGCGCCCGGCGTCGGAACCCACGATGCGCGGCGACGAGGGTCGCCCATCGACACCGTCGGCGCCGCCCATCGAGCCCGTGGGATCGCCGGGCAGTCCGTCCGGGGCCGTCCGACCCGCGGCCGAGCTCGCCGACGGCGGGAGTGGGCCGCCAGTGGCCACCCGCCGAGCGACGGCCGCGGTAGACCCCGCACCGGACCCGGTCGAGCGGCTGCTGGCACTCATCCGCGACGAGCTCTCGAGCCCTGACCAGCGGCGCCTCACGGAGATCGAACCCGGCCGCTGGTGGCTGGCCCAGACCGCCGACCGTGACGCCGCGGCCGCACCCCTCGCCGATCGGGTGGAATGGGCCGTGTTCAGCCTCCTCTCGACCGCGGGGCCCCTGTCTGAGGCGGCGTTCTACGACCGTATCGCCACGCTCTTCACGGGGCACGACCTGCCGGATGAGACCCTCGTGCGTGCCTGCCTCGACAGCTACCGCAGCCTCGCCAGCACCCCCGATCACCTCGTGACCGGCGATGACCTGCTGCGCCGCAGTCAGGAGCACACCGAGATGCTCGCGGCGATCACGGAGGCGGGGCACCGGCTCGGGCTGCGGGTCTGGCTGGCGGAGCGCGAGCAGGCCCGCCGGCGTGGGAACGGGCACCTCGGTGATCTGCTCGACGACCGCGAGCGCGGCGCTTACCTCGGCAGCATCGGTCGGGCCGTCGATGCGCTCGCCGAAGTCGATGCGATCTGGTACATCCGGGGCAAGGTCGCGATGCTGTTCGAAGTCGAGTGGACAGCGATGCTTGGCGAGCCACTGCTGCGCCGCCACGCGCGGATCGGCGCGGACGAGCGGTTCGTGCGCTTCCTCGTCGTGGCCCCGGAGCGCACCGACCTGATCCGCCATAAGCTCGATCGATCCCCGTTGCTCCGCGCAGCGATGGAGGAGCACGGCTGGAACCTCATCAAGTGGGACCACCTCCGCGCCTTCCTGTCCGCGGAGCACCCCGACCTCGACGACCTCGAGCCCCTGCTCGGCCTCGACCCGGTCGCTGAGCGCGGCGGCGAGCAGATGCCGCTCTTCGGCGGCTGAGCCGCCCGCCCGCTACCCTAAGCCGCCGACCCACGACCGACCGCAACCCGACCGAATCCGAGAGGCTCCCTTCGTGACCGATCCGTCCCAGTCTGCCGTGAATGACCTGGCCCACCGCTTCTGGGAGGGCGTGCTCGAGCTGAACCCGACCACAGCCACGTTCTACGGCGACACGCGCTACGCGGACAAGCTGGAGGATCCATCGCCGGCCGGTCGCGCCCGAACCAGGGCGCACATGGAGCGCACCGCGGCCGAGGCCGCGGCGATCCCGGTCGACGGCCTGTCCACCGAGGAGCGCATCACCCGTGACATGCTCCAGGTCATCGGCGAGCTGGGCGTCGAGGAGGACGAGCAGGGGCTCCATCAGCTGCGGGTGGTCGATCAGATGGGTGGGCCCCAGCAACTGCTCCCGCAGCTCACCGCGTTCCAACCGGTCGATACGCCCGAGCGGCTCGAGGCGTTCATCGGGCGGCTGCACGCCTATCCCGCGTACATGGCCGCCAACGCCGACATCCTGCGCGAGGCGCTCTCCAGCGGCCTGACAGCCCCGTCGATCGTGACGGATCGGGTCATCGCCCAGCTCGAGCGGATGCTCGCCATCCCGGTCGAGACGGCCATCATCCCGGGCAGCGTCCAGGGCGCGTCCGACGCCGACCGCGAACGCATCCGCGCGGTCGTGCGTGACGTCGTCTACCCGGCCGACGCCGCGTTCCTCGAGATGTTGCGTGGCGAGTACCGCCATGCCAGCCGCGAAGAGGCCGGGATCTGGTCGGCACCCAACGGCGACGCCATCTACCGCACTGCCATCCGCAGCTGGACGACCCTCGAGCTGGACCCCGACGAGATCCACCGGATCGGCCTTGATGAGCTGGCGTCCATCGACGACGAGCGGCGCGAGATCGCCCGGAACGCCGGCTTCGGCGATGACACGAGGGCCTATCGCATCTCCCTCGATGAAGCGCCCGGCAACACGCCGGCCTCGAAGGACGAGCTGGTCGACCGTGCTCGGGAGGACATCGATCGCGCGATGGCGGCAGCGCCCCGCTACTTCGGCGTCCTGCCGCGGGCCGGGCTCGAGGTCCGGCCGGTCGAGGAGTACAAGGAGCGGGATGCATCGTTCGCGTACTACTACCCACCGTCGGTCACCGGCGATCGGAACGGCATCTACTACGCCAACGGCTACGACCTGCCGTCGCGCAAGTACTCAAAGCTCGCCTCGACGACCTATCACGAGGCGGCCCCGGGGCACCACTTCCAGATCGCGCTCGAGATGGAGAACCCGAACCTCATCACGTTCCGAAGGCTCGGGGCGCGCATGGTCGGCGGGGCGTACGTCGAGGGTTGGGGCCTGTACAGCGAGCGCCTGGCCGATGAGATGGGCCTGTACCGGTCCGAGGCCGAGCGGTTCGGGATGCTGGATGCACAAGCCTGGCGCGCAGGGCGCCTCGTCGTCGACACCGGCATGCATGCCCTGCGCTGGGAGCGCCAGCGGTCGATCGACTTCATGCGCAACGACGCCGGCCTGTCTGAGACCGACGCGGTGATCGAGACCGACCGTTACATCTGCTGGCCCGGGCAGGCCCTCACGTACATGCTCGGGCAGCGCCAGATCCAGGCGCTCCGCCGCGAGATCACGGCGCGCGACGGGTCCCGATTCGATCTCCGCGAGTTCCACGACCAGGTGCTGGGCCACGGCTCGCTGCCGCTGGCAACGTTGGCCCGCGAGCTCCCGACCTGGGTGACTGCGCCGGCCTGACCTCCGTCCGAAAACCGGTGCCTGGCTGCACCACCGCCACGGTGCCACGGCACAGCCGAGGGTTTGCGCGTCTCGCGGCGGCGGCGCACCATGACAACCCCAGCAGACCGCCCCTGACCGGATCCGAGCCCGAGAGGAGGCCACATGCGCACCGGCACGTCCCACGGTCGGCCCATCCATCCTCGGCTGATCGCCATCGGCGCGGTCGCCCTGTTGATCGCCGCCACGGCTCCCGCGAGCGCCGCCGGTGGTGGCGTCCTCACCAGCCAAGCGAGGATGCTCACGCCGGTCGGCGCCGGGGTGACTGTCACACCGATCATCACCGTCGGAGAGACTGCCGGCGACGACGGCTACATCTTCGAGGCCATCCCTGACGGCATCGCCCTCAAGCCTCGCGGCAAGGGCACGGTCGAGGTGTACGTGAACCACGAGACCTCGCGGGTCCCGTTCCCGTATCCGCTCCCGCCCGGCGTGCCGACGACCGCGAACGCCCAGAACGACTTCGACAACGCCCAGCTCAGCCGGCTGATCCTCAACCAGAAGAGCGCCGGTGTGCAGACCGGCAAGCTTGTCATCACCAGCGACCAGAACTACCAGCGCTTCTGCTCGAACTACCTGGCGACGGCCGCTGAGGGTTTCGAGCGCGAGCTGCTGTTCACGAACGAGGAGACCCCGGACTGGGTCAACCGGACCGGGAAGGCGTGGCCGACCACGGTCGGAGCGCCGACCGCCCGAGAGGGTGGCGTCGTCGTCGCCTACGACCCCAAGACCAACAAGGATCGACCGATCTGGGGCATGGGCCGCCACAACCACGAGAACGCCGTGCCCATCCCCGGCTTCGACGATCTGGTCCTGCTCTCCGGCGACGACACCTTCACCAACAACCCCTCCCAGTCGCAGCTCTACTCGTATATCGCGCCGAACGCCGACGCGGTATGGAACGATCAGGGCTCGCTGTGGGCCTTCGTGTCTGACGACGCGGACTATCAGGTCTACGAGGACTTCGTCCCCGGCGACACGACCGCCATCGAAGGCCACTTCATCGAGGTCCCGCGCCTGATCGCGACGGGTCGCAAAGCCGACGGCACGGAGCTGATGTCAGCCGACGTCCCGGCCAGCCTCGGTGGTCCCTACCCGGCGCCGCCGACAGGCAGCAGCTGGCAGCGCGACCCGGTCACCGGCATCGGTGTCGACGGGCCCCAGTGGGTGCTCGAGTACTGGTCGCAGCAGCACGACGTATTCGACTTCGTGCGAGTCGAGGACATCGCCTACGACAAGCGCCCCGACATGTCGAACGTCGTCTACATCGTCGACTCCGGTCGGGGCACCGCGCCGACGCAGCCTGCCCCGCCGACGCCACCCGTGCCGACGTTCGGTCCTGGCCTGTCGACCAACGGCCGTGTCTGGAAGATGGTGCTCGACCCGGCTGATCCCAAGCACGTCACCGCGCTGTCCATCCTGATCGAGGGTGATGACCACGCGGTGAAGGACCCCAACGAGATCCATCAGCCGGACAACCTCGAGTCGACGGCGAACGGTCTGTACATCACCGAGGACCCGGGCTCGAGCCAGCAGTTCCCGGTGACTTCGACCGATCCCGCCGCGACGACCGCACGCGTCTGGCAATACCGCTTCGACAGCGGTCAGCAGCGCGTCGTGCTCAAGGTCGACCAGTCGGCCGATGAGCAAGGGACCGACGAGCCGGTGTCGCCGACGGGCAACCTCGGTTCATGGGAAGCGACCGGGATCGTCGATGCGTCGGCCATCTTCGGGCCTGGTGCGTTCCTCATCAACGTCCAGGCGCATACGCTGTGGGTCGAGGCGGCTCCCGGCGATGACAACTTCCCGCCTCTCGGGGGCGATTTCATGGACAAGCGTGAAGGCGGCCAGCTGTTGCTCGTGCGGATCGCGAACGGCTGAACCATCCGTCCCCTAGCGCACGTCGGAGGCCCCGCCGACGGCGGGGCCTTTTGACGCACGCTAGCGCGCCTCGCTCCCGTTGCCGCGGGCCATCCCGACGGCGCCGACGCTGGCAGCTACGACGAGGGCGACGGCGACGAGCTCGCGCGTGCCCAGCGCCTCGCCGAGGACGATCAGGCCGACGAGGACGGCGATGGCCGGCTCCAGGCTCATCAGGACGCCGAAGACACGGACCGGGATGCGGCGCAATGCCTCGAGCTCGAGCGAGAAGGGGATGACCGAGGAGAGCAAGCCCACCCCGAGCGCGGCGGCGAGCAGCGCGGGGTCGGCCAGCGCCGGGCCGGCAGTGGCCACGAAGGGGAGCGTGACGAGGGCGGCGACGGCCATCGCCAGGGCGAGCCCGCTGCCGCCCGGGATGGTACGACCGATGCGGGCGCTGAGAAGGATGTTGGCAGCCCAGAACGCACCCGCGAGGAGGGCGAGCGCCGCGCCGAGCGGATCGACGGTGCCGCCGATCGGGCTGAGGACGAGAATGCCGGCGGCGGCGAGCGCGCCCCAGAGTAGGTCGAGCCGGCGACGCGAGCCGACGATGGCGACGCCCAGTGGACCGGCGAACTCGAGCGTCATGGCGACGCCGAGGGGGATGCGCTCAAGCGCGGCGTAGAAGCTGAGGCTCAGGCCGGCGAGCGTCAGACCGAGCGCCAGCGCCGCCAGCAGGTCCGCTCGCGATCGGTCACGGATCGCCGGTCGCCAGATCGCGAGCAGGACGAGGGCGGCAAAGAACATCCGCAGCGAGACGGTGGCGAAGGGGCCGAGCGTCGCGAACAGGAGCTTGGCGAGCGAGGCGCCGAGCTGGGCCGAGAGCATCGCCACCACGACGTGGACGGCGGGCGGGATGGCGCCGGCCGCGTCGCGCGGGCCGGTGACGACGGGTAGGCCCGGTCGGCCGCCGGGGATGCTGGCGAGGATCCGCCGCCGTGTCGTCATAACGCCCAGAACTCAGCCGGGGCGCTTTCGGCACACGACAGGATAGACGGACCCATGCAGTCGGACCGATCGAACAGCTGCCGAGTCTGCGGGATTTGTCGTTGCGCCCCGCCGCGCCACGCGAATTGTCGCGTACCGCTCGCGCCGCGACGAATGTCGCGTTGACTCCGTATCGAGGGCTGTGGCACGATGGGTGCCCGCGCGTCCCGTATCGCGCAACGCCCGTCCCACGCTTCGGGCCCCGTCCAGATCCGCCACCTGAGGGACTGCATGGCCAGCGAGCCCGCCCCCGCTCGAACGACGCCCCGCCTCCGACGGGATCGCCAGCTCGCGCTGTACCGACGCGCATCGGAGCGCATGCCCGGCGGCGCCAACTCGAACTTCCGGGCGTGGGGCGAGAGCACGGTCTACGTCGACCGGGGCAAGGGTGGCTACGTGTGGGACGCCGACGGCAACGAGTTCGTCGACCTGCGGATGGGCTACGGGCCGGTCATCCTCGGGCACGGCGACGCGCGCGTCGACGACTACGTCAACGAGCGCATGCGCCAGGGCGTCAGCTTCAGCCTGACGAGCGAGGATGAGATCCGGACCATCGAGCTCGTCTGCGAGCTGACCGGCTGGGTCGATATGGCGCGGATGACGGTCTCGGGCACCGAGGCGACCATGCATGCCATGCGGCTCGCCCGCGCCTTCACCGGCCGCGAGCGGATCGTGAAGTTCGAGGGCCAGTACCACGGCGTCCACGATTACGCCCTGATCAGCGTCGGCCCGGACGACATGTCCGAGTTGGGTGATCCCGACGCGCCGGTCGCGCTGGCATGGGGCCGCGGCATCCCGGGCGCCGTCGCCGAGACCATGATCCCCGCGCGCTACAACCGCATCGACCGGCTGCGCAAGCTGTTCGAGGAGCGCGGCGAGGAGATCGCGGCGATCATCGTCGAGCCGGTCCTCGGCAACGCCCAGGGGATCATGCCGGAGCCCGGTTTCCATCAGCAGATGCGGGCGCTGACAGAGGAGTTCGGCATCCTGCTGATCTTCGACGAGGTCAAGACCGGCTTCCGGTTCGCCCGCGGCGGCGCGGCTGAGTTCTTCGGCGTCCGGCCGGACCTCGCCACCTATGCCAAGGCGATGGGCAACGGCTACCCGGCCGCCGTGTTCGGCGGGCGGCGCGAGATCATGGAGCTCCTGCCCGACAAGGTCAGCCACGGCGGGACGTACGCCGGTAATAGGGTGGCCGCGGCCGCCGCAGTCGCGACACTCCAGATCCTGCGCGACACCAACGCGCTCGAGACGATCCACGCGACCGGGCGCACGATCCAGGACGGCCTGAAGGAGATCCTCGAGCCGGTCGGCATCCCGTACCACTTCACCGGGCATCCGTCGATGTTCGGGATCATGTTCCGGGAGGAAGTCCCGACCGAATACCGCGACTGGGCGACCAGCGACCACGAGCTGTACGACGCGATCGCGATCGGCATGCAGGCCCGCGGCGCGATGCCCGAGCCCGATTCGCGCGAGCCGTGGTTCATGTGCGAGGCGCACGCCGATGCCGACATCATCGACCGCGTGCTGACCGCGTTCCAGGATTCGCTCGACGCCGCGCTCGACGAGCGCGCTCACGGCGGACCGCCGCCCACGCCGCACGGCGGCATGGCATCCTCGGCAGCTGGCTGAGCAGGACGACCCCGATGGTCATGGATGGCAATGCGGTCCGCTCGGTCGACCGGGCCGCCGCGCTCCTGCTCGCACTCGGCGAGTCGCAGGGTGAAGCCGGTGTCACCGAGCTCGCCCGCCGGCTCGGCTTGCACAAATCGACGGCATCGCGCTTGCTCGCGACCCTCCAAAGGCGCGGCCTGGTCGAACAGGACGACGAGACCGGCAAGTACCGGCTGGGGCTGGTGGTGATCCGTTTGGCGGAGCGGGCAGAGCGGACACTCGACCTGCGTGGGATCGCCATGCCGGAGCTTGAGCGGCTGGCCAGGCTCACGCACGAGACGACCGGTGTCGGGATCCTCGACGGGGAGTCGCTGCTGACCGTCGCCCAGGTGGACGGACCGAATCTGATCGCGGTCGGCGACTGGACGGGCCGGTCGACGCCGCTGCATTGCGTGGCGTCGGGCAAGGTGCTGATGTCGTCGCTCGCCGAGCGCGAGGTACTGCGCATCGTGCGGCGCGGGCTGATCCAATACACCGAGCGGACGATCGTCGAGCTGGAGCCACTCCTCGAGGAGCTGGCACGGATCCGTCGGCGCGGGTACGCGACGGCGATCGGTGAGTACGAGCTGGGGCTGAACGCCGTTTCTGCGCCCATCCACGATGCGCGCAGCAACGTGATCGCCGCGGTCGATATCTGGGGCCCGGCGTTCCGACTCACCCCGCGGCGGATCCCCGAGCTAGCCGCGCAGGCCCGCGAGGCCGCGGCCGCGATCTCGGTCCGCCTCGGCGGCACGGTCCCAGAGCGCCAGCCCGCCCCCCCGGTCCACGCGACCGCCTGATCGCACGCAGCCGGCGACGCCGCCAGGTCACAGCCCCGCCGTCGACCTTGCATGTCAGCCCCAGGCACAGATTCGCGATGAAACCTGCGTGGCGTCTACGAAATCTGGCCCTTCATGTCGAAAGTCGGGGTGGGCGCATGCTCGTTCATCTGAAATCGGTGCCTCAGCCTGACATGGCGAGCCGGGCATCGGCGGCACTGCCGTAGGGAGCCGGTGTGCGCCGGCCATCGATGCGGCTGGCCATCAACCAATTGCGCCGTCGGTTTCTCGGATCGATCAACGCGATCCCACGCGCCGGTTGTCGCGGATCGTGCCCCGCGAGCAACGACCGCAGGTCCAGCGCCCGCCCTGGGAATGCCCGTTCGACCACATCGCGATTGCGCCGGAGTGGGTCGTCCACATCCGCAGTCGCCAGCGCAAGCACCCAGCCAACCGTCCTTGTCGGTCGCCAGCCGAACTCCCGAGCGATCGATGGCGCCTCGCGAACGTACCAGTCGAGTTGCCGCTCGATGCCACCGAGATCGTCCACCCACGTCTTGACCTCGACGACCAGGAGGATGCGGCGTCGCGGGTCGTAGCCGAGCAGGTCGATCCAACCGCGGGCCCGTCCTCGGACGATCGTGACCTCGCCCCGTGTCAGCCAACCGAGGTTCGTCAGGCGACGGTCGATGTATCCGGAACAGCGGGCGTGAACGGCGTCACGTTGGTGCGGGCTGTTCATGACCACCGGCGGCCGCCCGAGTAGTTGCAGTTCCAGGCCTAGTGCGTCCGCGATCCGTTCGACCACCTCGAGAGATGGATTCGCCCGACCCGCCTCGATCGCCGCGATGTAGGGTCGCGACACACGCACCGCGGTGGCCAGTTCCGCCTGGGTGATATCGAGCATCGTCCGCGTCTCGCGGCAGAGTCGAGCGAACGAGACCCGCAGCGGCGTCGGCATGCGCGCAGTCAAGCGGGCGGCTCTTAGCTGCCGCTTACTCGATAGGCTGTAGCACATGCCTGAGCTCTCGGCGGAGGTCACCGACCTCGTACGAACCACCGTCCTGCCGGTCCTGCTCATCGTGGTCGTCGCGGTCATCGCGACGCGATTGGCCAGCCTGTTCGTGCACGGCGTCGTCAAGGCGCTGCTCGACCGCGAGGCGACCGAGGGCACCGCCCAGGAGCTCAGCGCGGTCGAGCTCAAGAAGCGCATGGACACGCTCGATGGCCTGGGTGAGCGGGCCATCCAGGCCTTCATCGTGGTCATCGCGGCGCTGATGATCCTCGGCCGCCTCGGGCTCGATATCGCACCCGCGGTCGCAGGCCTCGGCGTCATCGGGATCGCTGTCGGCTTCGGCGCCCAGACCCTCGTCCGCGACTACCTGAACGGCTCGCTGATCCTCGTCGAGAACCAGTTCAGCGTCGGTGACGTGGTCACGCTTGCCGGCGTGGCCGGCACCGTCGAGGACTTCAACCTTCGGCGCACGACCGTCCGCGACATCGATGGCGTCGTCCACACGATCCCCAACGGCGAGATCAAGGTGGCCTCGAACCTGACGCGCGTGTGGGCACGGATCAACCAGGACGTGACGGTCGCCTACGGCACCGACATCGACCGCGCGATCGACGTCGTCGACGGCGTCGGGAAGGCCATGGAGGAGGATCCCGTCTGGAAGCGCCGCGTCCTCGAGCCGCCGCGCGTCGAGCGCGTCGAGGCTCTCGGGGAGTACGGCGTGACGCTCAAGATCCTGGGCTCTGTCCGGGCACCTGAGCAATGGGCCGCCGCCGGCGAGTTCCGCAAGCGGCTGCTGGCCGCCCTCGAGGCCAACGGCATCGAGATCCCCCGACCGCAGCGCGTCGTGCTGTCGCGCGACCCCGTCGATCCGGCGACGCTCGCCGCGGCGGGTCTCCGGGCCACCGCCGCGGACGACGCGTCGGCCGGCGGCGCCGGGGCAGGGGACTGACACGGTAGGATGACCCGGCCAGCCTACGACTCCGGAGGAGTGGATCCGTGAGCCTCGACCAGTCGCCGACCTCGACCGCCGCGATCGAGAATCTGCTCGCAGAGAACCGCACGTTCCCGCCCGACCCGGCGTTCGTGGCCCAGGCCAACGCCACGGCAGACCTGTATGCCCAGGCCGAGGCCGACCCGGTCGAGTTCTGGGCCCGCCTCGCGCGCGAGCGCCTCGACTGGGACGAGCCGTTCACCACGACGCTCGAGTGGGACCTGCCGTTCGCCAAGTGGTTCATCGGCGGCAAGCTGAACATCGCCTACAACTGCGTCGATCGACATGTGCAGAACGGGCTGGGCGACAAGGTCGCCTACCACTGGATCGGCGAGCCCGGGGACACGCGGACCGTCACCTACGCCGATCTCCACCGCGAGGTCCAGAAGGCCGCCAATGCGCTGAAGGAGCTCGGCGTCGAGACCGGCGATCGCGTCGCCATCTACATGCCGATGATCCCCGAGCTGCCGATCGCGATGCTCGCCTGTGCCCGGATCGGCGCGCCGCACACCGTGGTCTTCGCGGGCTTCTCCGCCGAGGCGCTCGGCGGGCGTATCAACGATGCCCAGGCCAAGTTGGTCATCACCGCCGACGGCAGCTATCGACGCGGCAAGGCCATGCCCTTGAAGGCAGCGGTCGACGACGCGCTCGCGAACAGCCCGACCGTCGAGCACGTGCTGATGGTCCGTCGCCTGGGCGACGACGCGCCCGAGACCGCGGTCGTCGACGAGCGAGACGTGTGGTGGCACGACATCGTCGATCGCCAGGCAGCCGACTGTCCGCCGGTCCCGCTCGACTCGGAGCACATGCTCTACCTGCTGTACACGTCGGGGACCACCGCCAAGCCCAAGGGCATCATGCACACGACGGCGGGCTATCTCCTGGGCACGAGCTTCACCCACGAGATGATCTTCGACGTCAAGCCGGACGACGTGTACTGGTGCGCGGCGGACATCGGCTGGGTGACCGGCCACAGCTACATCGTCTATGGGCCGCTGGCCAACGCGACCACGGGGATCCTGTACGAGGGCTCGCCCGACACGCCGGCGTGGGACCGCTGGTGGTCGATCATCGAGGAGTACAAGGTCAACATCCTGTACTGCGCGCCGACGGCCATCCGGGCATTCATGAAGCAGGGCGAGTCGTACCCAGCCAAGCACGATCTCTCATCGCTCCGCGTGCTCGGGTCGGTCGGTGAGCCGATCAATCCCGAGGCGTGGCTCTGGTACCACGAGAACATCGGCAGCGGGAAGGCCCCGATCGTCGACACGTGGTGGCAGACCGAGACGGGGATGATCCTGATCACGCCGCTCCCCGGCGTCACCACCACCAAACCGGGGAGTGCCACGTTCCCCTTCCCGGGCATCGAGGCCGACGTGGTCGACGGTGACGGCAACAGCGTGCCGTTCGGCGGTGGCGGCTACCTCGTCCTGAAGCGGCCGTGGCCGGCGATGCTGCGCGGCATCTACGGCGACCCGGAGCGCTACAAGGAGACGTACTGGAGCCGCTTCCCCGGGATGTACTTCGCGGGCGACGGCGCCAAGCGCGACGAGGAGGGCTACTTCTGGCTGCTCGGCCGCGTCGACGACGTCATGAACGTCTCGGGTCACCGCCTCTCGACGATCGAGGTCGAGTCGGCGCTGGTCGACCACAAGTCCGTTGCCGAAGCCGCGGTCGTCGGCAAGAACGACCCGATCACCGGCCAGGCGATCTTCGCCTACGTCATCCTGCGCGCCGGGATCGAGGCCAGCCCGGAGCTGGGTGACGAGCTGCGCGCCCACGTCGGCAAGGTGATCGGGCCCATCGCCAAGCCGAAGTTCCTGTTCTTCACGCCGGACCTGCCCAAGACCCGGTCGGGCAAGATCATGCGCCGCCTGCTGCGCGACATCGCCGAGGAGCGGACCCTGGGGGACACGACCACGCTCGCCGACGAGGCAGTCGTCGAGACGATCCGGGCCGAAAGCTGGAAGGCCGAGGACTAACGCGTGCCCTTCGATTTCCTCAAGCGCAAGAAATCTGACGGCGGCTCGCCATCGACCGGCGCGCCGGCCCAGCGGCGGCACCAGCCGGGGGATCCCGTTCGACGGACTCACCGAGGAGTGGCGGATCGTCGGCAACATGGACGTCGCCGGTCGCCTCCTGGACGCGCTCAACAAGCGCGAGTCGGTGACGATCTCCGACGTCCAATGGGCCCCGCTCGATGGCTCAGCGGCACTCGCACCCGCACCGGGGCTCAAGGCGGTCGATCCCTACGACCTCATCATCGTGCTCGCGGGCGAGGCCACGCTCCCGGCGCATGACGACGCGGAGCGGACCGCCCACCGCGTCCACAAGGTGTCGTACGACGTCGCGCTCGAGGTACCGCCGTTCCGCGTGGTCGGCACCGTGCTGCTGCACCCGGGCTTGGAGCCGGAACGCCTGCTCGATCGGGCGACCGAGATGTTCCTGCCGGTGGTCGACGCGACGGCATATCTGGGTGACCAACCGATCGGACCGGAGATGGACGCGATCCTCGTGAACCGCTTCTACCTGCGCGGGATCGAGCAGGTCGACCGGCGAACCGGCGAGCGTCCGCAGAAGTTGCCCGGCGCGCCCATGGGCGGCATCTCCTGGCAAGACCGTTCTCGATAGGGCCGGCGCGCTTGGACGCCGATGCGTGCGTTGCCGCGTCCGGTCCTCGCTCACGCACCTCAGGGTGCGCTCGCTTCGGTCCTCCGCGGCGCCTTCGCCTCGGCGCCCATTCGACGCCGGAAGCTAGGTTCTAGGCGCGGGCGATCGTCTTCGCGCGGTTGAACAGGCCGAACGGCACCTTCACCGGCGGCGGCGCCACCGGCGTGCCCAGGACCCGATCGGCGAGGCCGTCGAAGTCGTCGGTGATCTTCTCGCGTGGGAACATCTCGGTGACGGTCCGCCCCTCGTTCGCTGCCCGCACGAACAACAGACCGCCCGAGCGGATGAGCGCGATCGACGGCATCCCGACGGTCCGCTCGATGTCGGCGACGCCCACGCCGCTGTTCGCGCGGTTGATCACGAGCGCCAGGCGCTCGCGGACACCGAGCTCGGTGGCGAAATCGGTCAGCTGGACCGCCGCCCGGATGGCGGGCACGTCCGGGGTGACCGGCACGAGGATCCTGTCGCAGATCGCGAAGACCGCCTGGTTGAGCCGGCTGTACGAGGGGTGCAGGTCGACCACGATGAAGTCGAACCCACGACGCGCGGCGGTGATCGCCTCGGCGACCCGCTCCGGCTCGAGGATGTCCGTATCGAGCGGCGACGTCGTCAGCGACGCCACGCGCATGCCCGACGAGTGGGCCGATGCGATCTCCGCGAGCGTCTCGCGCGGACCGCCTTCGTTCTGGTCGCGCCAGCTGTCCGCCAGGGTGCGCACGCCATCGATGCCGAGCGAGGTCGTGACGTGGCCCGTCACCGTATCGGCGTCGACGAGCAGCACGCTATGGCCGCGGCGGGTCTGGAGCACCGAGGCGAGGTTGGTCGCGATCGTCGTCTTGCCGACGCCGCCCTTGGGGTTGAAGACCGAGAGGATCGTGGCGCGTTGCGCCCATCCGTCGGCCTCGATCGGTCCGCCCTGGAGCACCGGGCCGGAGCCGTCGTCGACGGTCTGGCTGCGGATGCACATGGCCTCGACCCGCCAGCGCAGCGACTCGGCCGAATAGGGCCGCGTGAAGTACTCGTCCTCGACGCCGCCGGAGCTGGGATCGAGCCGGGCGAGCGTTCGCTGGGACACGACCATGAGCGCCGGGATCGCGCGTCCGGCATCGCGTAGCAGCCCGTAGTACTCGAGCGACTGATCCAGATCGGTCTCACCGTCCAGGATCGCTACCGCGACGTCGCGGCGGCTGGCCAGCAGGGCCTCGAGCTCATCGGGATGGGCGACGGTCGCGACGGTGAATCCGGCTGCGCGCAGCTCGGCTGAGACTGGGGCGGCTTCGCTCCCCGGGAGGGCGACGACGATGGCCGGTCGGGCCACGGGTTCAGCCCTCCGATTCGGGGTCGCGTGCGGCCACGGTCAACTCGCCCGGGGCCTCGTTGGTGACGCGGGCGCCGAAGCCAGGCAGCGTCGTGATGCCATCGGCGAGCCCCATTTCGCGATCGTGGGTGACGGCGAATACGAACTCACCGTCAGGGCCGGACGACACGCCGACCGAGCGGACGCCGGCGACGCGGGACAGGCTGCGTTTGAAGCCGGCGATGCTTGCGACGCTGACGAGTCCGGTCACGACGACGCGCGTCGAGGCGGCGTCCGTCGGGGCGGAATGGTCCTCGGCCACCAGGCCCGCAAGGCGCGCGGCCAGCGCATCCTCGGCGATCGTCGGGATCTCGTCGTCGGGGTTGACGGTCTCGGCCGGGAAGGCGGCGGCCTCGGCCTCCGCGGCGGCGAAGTCGTTCTCGATACCGAGCGCAGCGAGCCGCGGGTCGGTCTCGTCGGTCTGCGGGGCCTCGTCGGCGGCGATGCCGAACAGGTCACCGCTGTCTGCCGGTGCGTCCTCGGCGGCGGCGTCCTCGGCCATAGCCTCGGGGGCGGCCTCGACCGGCTCGTCCCGCCAGGGATCGAGCTCCGCAGCCTCTGCCTGCGGGCTCTCGACGGGTTCGTCGACGGCCACCGGGGCGACAGGCGTCTCGTCGGCTGGCGCCTCGACGTCGGGTGTCGCGACCGCGGCCGGCGTGTCCCCGATGGTCGCATCGGCCCACGCCGCATCGTCATCGAAGGGTGGCGGCTCAGGCAGCGTCTCGGCCATCGCGGCGAAGCGCGTCGGGTCGTCCTCGCCGAGCAGCCGCTCGAAGAAGGCGGCCATCTCGGACTCGAAGGAGGCGACGCGCGACTGCACGCGCTCGATGCGGGATTCGATCTCGCCGGCGTGCGCCTCGATCTCGCGCTCGAGGACCTCCTTGCGATGGGTCACGCGCTCGTCGGTCTCCTCGCGGATGCGCGCGATCTCCTGCTTCGACCATTCCCGGATCGCTGCGATATCGTCATCGGCCTTCTTGCGCAGATCGGTCGACTCGTCGGCGGTGCTGGCGTGGATGCCCTCGATGTGGGCCTTGGCTTCGGCGGAGAAGCGCTCGAGCGAGTCCGCACGCGCAGCCTCGGCCGCGGCCTGCATGGCCTTCGTCAGGTCGGCCATGAACTTGTTGGCCTTGCGCGGTGCCGCGCCGGGAGTCGCGGGCGCGGAGGCGGCGGGCGCTGCCGGCTCGTCCTGGGCCACCTCGCTCGAGGTGGACGGCGCGGTGTCGATCATGGTCGGCGTCTCGCTCTCGCTGTGCGTCTCTGTCTGATCCACGGCAGTCTGGTCGGCCCCGGACGTCTCGGTCTGGTCGTCGGATTCGTTCCGGTCCGTGCTCCACGGAAGACGGAAGCCGCTCTTCGCGTCGGTCGATGCCATGCGGTGGATCCCTCGTCGGAGTAGATGGTGCTTGGGGCGTGGAGGCATCGTGCCAGCGAGGTTTGGTGTGGTGGAGTCCGCTAGTGGTACCAGCGGTGTACGCCGGTCGTACCGCCAGACCACCCGTACGACGTGACGTTGTGCTGGTGCAACGCGGTTCGGCGCTACGATTGACGTTCGATGGACACGCCGATGCTCGCTCCGCCGCTCGATCGCCTGGGCCGGCCGCTGCACGATCTGCGGATCTCGGTCACCGACCGCTGCAACTTCCGCTGCACGTATTGCATGCCGAAGGAGATCTTCGGTCGCGACTACGCGTTCCTGCCGAAGGACCAGGTCCTCTCCTTCGAGGAGATCGAGCGGGCGGCGCGGGCGTTCGTCCAGCTCGGCGTGGAGAAGCTGCGCATCACCGGTGGCGAGCCGCTCGTCCGTCGTGGCCTGCCGGAGCTCATCCGGATGCTTGCCGGCCTGCGGACGCGCGATGGCCGGGAGCTCGACCTGACGCTGACCACGAACGGCGCGGCCCTGCGCGCGCTGGCCGGGCCACTGGCCGATGCGGGTCTCCGGCGGGTGACCGTGAGCCTCGATTCGCTCGACGACCACGTGTTCGGCGCCATGAACGGCGTCGACTTCCCGGTCGCTCGGGTGCTCGATGGCATCGACGCCGCGCTCGAGGCAGGTCTTGCGCCGGTGAAGGTCAATATGGTCGTCCGCCGCGGCGTCAACGAGACATCGATCGTGCCGATGGCCCGTTGGGCGCGCGACACCGGCGTGACCCTGCGATTCATCGAATACATGGACGTCGGCCATTCGAATGGCTGGCGGCTCGATGAGGTCGTGCCCGCCGCCGAGCTCATCGACATCGTGACCGCGACGTGGCCGGCACGGCCGGCCGACCCCGGTTATCGCGGCGAAGTCGCCGATCGCTGGCGGTATGCCGACGGCGCCGGCGAATTCGGGATCATCTCGTCGGTCACGCGACCGTTCTGCCGCGACTGCACGCGGGCGCGGCTGTCCGCCGACGGCCAGCTGTACACGTGCCTGTTCGCGGTCGGTGGCCGCGATGTGCGCGCCGTACTCCGTGATGGGTCGACCGATGCGGAGCTGGTGGCATTCCTGGCCGACACCTGGCGAGCCCGCGACGACCGCTATTCGGAGCTGCGCGCGCAGTCGACTTCCGATCTGCCCAAGATCGAGATGTTCGCGATGGGCGGTTGACGCCGCTTCGCATTCATCCACAGGGTTATCCACACCCCGACCACAGCCCGGTCATTCCCGTGGACAGCCGTCGGACGATCGGTTCGAGGTTCGTGGATAAGCGCGTTGACCGTCCCACGAGGCGCCCGATACCGTAGGTCGTGCCCGAAGGGGCCGACAGGACGCAGGAAACCGAGATCACATCAAGGACCTGGGTTCGCCGCCGGTCGCTTCGGGCGCTTCGTTGCCCGCGGTCACGCGGCCGTCTCACCACGGCCCGCCCACGGGAGGCGCCCGGCGGGACGCGATCGGCATCCCGGTGTCGATACTTCCGTCGGGCGCGACGAGGCCTCTCCCTTCGACCCACCCGAGCGGGCTCGTGCTGTCATGCTGACGCGCATGCTCGGAGACCCTCGTTGACGGACGCCGTGACCATCGACCCGACCGTGCCGATCCCGCCCGTCGCCCAGCCCGAGCGGATCGCTGCCCTCCTCGCGGCAGTGCGCCAGCGGACCGATCTCGTGCCCGAGGTCGGGATCGTGCTGGGCTCGGGCCTGGGCAGTCTGGCCGACGACCTCGAAGATGCGGTCGCGATCCCCTTCGCGGATCTGCCCGGTTGGCCCGCGGCGACGGCGCCGGGCCATCTCGGCCGGCTGCTCCTCGGCCGGCTGGCAGGCAAGCCCGTGGTCATGCTGCAGGGCAGGTTCCACCTCTACGAGGGCAACGATCCGGGGCTGGTCATCCAGCCGGTGCTGCTCTTCCACGCACTCGGCGCGCGGATCGTGGTGCTGACCAACGCGGCAGGCGGGCTTGACCCGTCGTTCGGGCCGGGCACGCCGATGATCATGCGCGACCACATCAACCTGACCGGTCGCTCCCCGCTGCTGGGCCCCAACGCCGAGGGCCTCGGGCCGCGGTTCCCGGACATGACCGACGCGTGGAGCCCGCGGCTTCGAGAACGTCTTCACGCCGCCGCGGCGGCAGAAGGGGTCGAGGTGCGCGAGGGTGTCTACATCGGCCTGGCCGGCCCGGCGTACGAGACCCCGGCCGAGGTGCGCATGCTGGCTGCGCTCGGTGGCGACGCGGTCGGGATGTCGACCGTGCTCGAGTGCATCGCAGCTCGGTGGGTCGGACTCGAGGTGTGCGGCGTCTCACTCGTCACGAATGCCGGTGCCGGCTACAGCGGCGCGCCGCTGACGCACGAGGAAGTGCTGGCGGCCGGGGCCGAAGCCGGTCCGGGGCTCACCCGCATGATCAGACGCTTCGTGGCCGACCTCGACGACGAGACGCCACCTGCGGGCTGACCTGATGACGGAGATCCGACTCGTCCAGGGCGACATCACGACCGTCGCGGCCGACGCCATCGTCAACGCCGCGAACAGCGCGCTGGCCGGCGGCGGCGGTGTCGATGGCGCCATCCATCGCGCCGGTGGCCCCGCGGTCATGGCCGACCTCGAGCGTCGCTACGGTCGGGACCGCCACTGCCCGACCGGGAGCGCGGTGGTGAGCGATGCCGGGGAACTGTCGGCCACGGTCGTCATCCACGCCGTCGGACCGATCTGGCGTGGTGGCACGGCCGGTGAGCCGGAGCTGCTCGCGAGCGCCTATCGAACGTCATTGGATCTCGCGGCGCGCGCAGGCTGCCGGACGGTCGCGCTGCCTTCGATCTCGACCGGCATCTACTCGTACCCGGTCGATTCGGCCGCGACGATCGCGATCGCGACCGTGGACGGGTGGATCGCCGAGAACACCGAGCCCTGGACGAGGTCACGTTCGTGCTGTTCTCGCGGGAGACGCTGGAGGCCTTCGAGCGGGCCCTGGCCGGATGACGGGCGGGAAGAGCGCGGCGCCGGTCCTCAGCCGTCGCATCCTGAACCGGACACTGCTGGCCCGGCAGCTGCTGCTCGAGCGCGTCGAGCGACCCGCCGCGGAGCTCATCGAGCACCTTGTCGGGATGCAGGCACAGGAGCCGCCCGACCCGTATGTCGCCATGTGGACCCGACTCTCGGGGTTCGATCCGCTCGAGCTCAGCCAGCTCATCGAGGATCGCGGGGCCGTTCGCATGGGCCACCTCCGGGGAACGCTGCACCTCGTCACGGCGCGCGACGCGCTGGCCCACTACCCGATCCTCGCCGACGTCATGGCGCGGTCGTGGCGGAGCAGCCCGTTCGTGAAGCGGCTGGTCGGCGTCGATATCGACCGCGTGCTCGCGCGCGCGCGTGAGATCGTCGAGGAACGGCCGAGCACGCCGAGTGAGCTCGGGGCCGCGCTCGCGCCGGAGTGGCCCGATCGCGATTCGGCATCGCTCGCGTATGCCGCGCGGTTCCTGTTGCCGCTCGTGCAGGTGCCGCCCCGCGGCCTGTGGAGGAAGACCGGTCGCCCGACCAACACCACCGCCGAGGCCTGGTTGGGACGGCCGATGGACCGTGCCCCGAGCGTGGATGACCTCGTCATGCGTTACTTGGCCGTGTTCGGGCCGGCGACGGTGAGCGACATCCGCGTGTGGTCATGGCTGACCGGCTTGCGCGAGGTCGTCGATCGACTGCGGCCGCGGCTACGGACCTACCGCGACGAGGCCGGTCGGGAGCTGCTCGACGTCGAGGACGGGCAGATCGCAGATCCCGATATCCCGGCGCCGATCCGGTTCCTGCCGCAGTACGACAACGTGTTCCTGTCACACGAGGATCGATCGCGGATCCTGAGCGATGGCGTCTCCGTCCCGGACCTCGCCTGGCGCGGTGGCGTGCTGGTCGACGGTTTCGTCGCGGCGGCCTGGCGCATCGACCGTGACCGGCGGCAAGCGACGATGACCGTGACGCTCGCACGGCCGGTCAGCGCAGAGCAGCGGCTGGATGTGGAGGCCGAGGGCGAGCGACTGTTCGCGTTCGTGGCCGGCGATGCCGATGCCCGCGAGATCCAGATCGTCGCCGGGTATTGAGGCGTCGCGAGGCGCATCGCTGATCGACGCGTCGCTCCTGCGCACACGATCCACACGAATGAGCGTGCGCCACTCGCTCCAGCTGCGGGATCTTGCAGCCTGAGCAGATGGCCATGAACGTTTCGTCCCAATCGCGTGCGTGTCAGCGACACGGCACTCGCCAGGCTACGCCTGCGGCAGCTCCCGACCGGCGGCGCGCGCCGCCGCCGCCTTCTCCGCCCACGCACCGAGGACGTTGTCCTTATGCGGCCGGATCGGGCAGTGCTCATCCCGGTTGCCGAACTCGTCGCAGTAGCCCAGCGGCACGCACTTCGGGGCAAGGAACGACCCCAGGAACGGCGAGACCGTGAAGATCTGCTGGCGGATGAGCTGGAACAGCCGGCGGATCTCCCACTGGGCCATCGTGCACAGCCGCAGTCCGGACATGTGGATCAGCGCCCGCAGGTTGGCGGTCATCACGAGGTTCGTGCGGGTCGCATTCGGGAAGACGAACCGGGCGTCCTCGCCGGGCAGACCCGGCCTCCAGCATCTCGCCGTACAGATCCAGCGCGCCGGACACCTGCGATTCGTATCGGTCGCGCAGCTCCGGATCTCCCTCCGCGATGGAGTGCGGGAGCATCGTCGCGGCGCCCTTGAACTTGACGTAGCGCTGGCTCTGCTGGTCGAACGCCACGCCAGCTCGGTGCCGGACCAATTGATGCGACAACGTCCGTGACACCCCGGTGATCCCGAACGTGAACACGATGTGCTCGATGGTCGAGCCGTGGCCGGATTCGATCACCGACGAGATCAGTTTCTGCATCTTGGCCGGGTCGAATTCGCCATCGACCGACTTGCGGAAGATCTCCTCGGGCGGCATCTCCGAGTAGCACGTCCGGCATGCCGTGTAGATGATCGGGACGTAGTACTGCTCGACGATCTCGCGGTTCGGAAAGAGCAGCGTGGCCGTCATCCCGAGCTCCCGTCGCCCGGGGTTCTTGGGGATGCCGGTCTTCGGGCGGGTTGCTGGGATCGGCTCGGCGGTCATCGACCGCCAGTCTATCCGAACCGGCGGGCAACACCCGCCGTGGAGGATGCGATCAGTAGTAGTCGGAACAGCTGAGGAAGTACCCGCACCGACAGATCAGCTTGCACTTGCGCTCGTCCATCGGTGCGCCGCAGTTGGCACAGGTCAGGATCACCGCGGCGGGGTCGACCGGCTCGGCGGGCTCATCGTCATCGATGATCAGCAGGGCTGGCGCAGCCGACGGATCCATCACGTCGAGACCTCCACATGCGACCCGGCCGACGCCCCGGCGGGCGTGTCGAGCGCGTACGCCACGATCTCATCGAGCGACATCGCTGCGCCCTCCGCGGCGAGCCGCTCGAGCTCATCGGGCGGAAGCGCATCCCTGGGCGTCGGCACGCCGAACAGGAGCTGCGTCTGCTCGACATAGTCGGCCAGGCCCGTTCCCGTCTTCTGCTGCAGGCTGCGTGCGGCGCCCCACAGCCGGCCCGCGCGCTCCGCGTCACCGGACCCCAGTGTGCTGATCGCGAGATCGTCGAGGGACAGTGTCACGCCCGACACGTCGCCCGACTCGTGGAAGTAGCGGAGGGCATGTCGGGCGGTCTCGATCGCCCCGCTGAAATCGCGTTTCCCGGCCATCGACAGCCCGAGCATGTGCAGCGACCACGCCTCCATCGTTCGGTTCCCCGCGCTCCGATGGAGCTCGAGTGCCTGGCGATACCAGGATTCGGCAGTCGCGGCGTCGGACGTGAAATACGCGAGGCTGCCGAGACCCCACAGGATGTTCCCCTCGCCACTGGCGTCCCCCAGCTCGCGATAGATCGCCAGGGCCTCGTCCAGCTTCGCGCGACCGGCCCTGTTGTGGGCTGCTGCCACATTGCCTTCCATGACCTCGATCATGTCGGCATATGCCCGGTTGTACAGCGCGTTGGCGATCTCGCGTTTGTCCCCGAGCTCGCGCCAGATCCGGAGCGCGTCGTCGTAGAACCGCGTGGCAGTCGCCTGGTCCGATTGCCAGTACGCGATCCCGCCAAACGCCTCATCGAACCTGGCCTGATCGATCGGTTCCAGCGTCCAGCCTTGCGCCGCGAGCCGCTCGAACCGCGCGCGGGCCTCGTTCAGATAGCCGCGCTGCTGCCAGAACCGCCAGAGCGCGAAGGACAATCGGGCACCAAGGGCGGGATCGGGTTTGGCGATCGCCCAGTCGAGGGCCGCGCGCATGTTGTCGTGCTCGCGCTCGAGACGTTCGAGCCAGGTGCGTTGGGAAGCCCCGGCCAGCTCCGGCGCCGCCAGCTGGGCGAATTCGAGCATCGCAGACGCATGGCGGTCGGCGATGGCCTCGGCGTCACCCCGGCTCGCGAGCATCTCCGCGGCGTACTCGCGGATGGTCTCCAGCATCGCGAACCGTGGCTCTCCGTCGCCTTCCTCGACACGGACCAAGCTCTGGTCCAGCAGCTCGCCGATCCGTTCCACGACGTCACCGCCGACCTCAGCGGCCGGGCCGCAGACACGCTCGGCCATCTCCAGGTCGAAGCCGCCGCGGAAGACCGAGAGCCGATCGACCAAACGGCGCGCTCCGTCGTCGAGCAGGTCGTAGCTCCAGCCGATCGCGCCACGGAGCGTCTGCTGGCGCTCGGGCAGATCGCGCGATCCCGCGGTCAACAGGTCGAGGTGGTGCTCCAGTCGAGCCAGGATCTGGTCAGGCGACAGGAGCTTGACCCGCGCCGCCGCAAGCTCGATCGCGAGCGGCATGCCATGCAACCGGCCCGCGATCCCGGCCACCGCCGGGGCGTTGGCATTCGTGACGGCGAAGCCCGGGCGGATCGCCATCGCGCGGGCGATGAAGAGGCGCACCGCTTCGAACTGGCCCAGCGTCTCGAGGTCCAGCTCGCGCAGCTCGCGGGGCAGGTTCAGGCGCTCGACTTCGGACAGTCGACTCGTGTCCGGCGGAGCGGGCAGGCCCGGGACCGGATACTCCTGCTCCCCGGATACCCGCAGCGGGATCCGCGTCGTCACGAGCGCCCTGACATTGGGCGATCGGCGCAGCAGCTCGGCCACGTCCGGGCCGGCTGCGATCACCTGTTCGAAGTTGTCAAGCAGCAGCAGAACGCGACCCTCGCCGATCTCCTCGGCGAGCTGGTCGATCGCGCGCTTGCTCTTGGTGTCCGCGAGCCCCAAAGTCCGCGCGATCGTCGGTGCGACGAGCTCCGGGTCACGGACCGCATCGAGCGCGACGAACCACACGCCGTCCGGGTAGTCCTCGGCAGCAGCCGCCGCGACCTGCAGCGATAGCCGGGTCTTGCCGGTACCGCCCGGGCCGGTGAGGCTCAGCAGGCGCGTCGAACTCAGCAAGCCGACCGCTTCGCCCAGCTCGCGTTCGCGCCCGACGAAGGTCGTCAGCTGGGTGGGCAGGTTGTTCGGTCGTGCGTCCAGCGAGCGGAGGGGCGGGAACGTGTCCTGCAGCCCATCGATGACGAGCTGTGCGAGTCGCTCGGGCTCGCGCAGGTCCTTGAGGCGGTGTGGGCCGAGGTCGCGCAGACCGACGCCGGGGGGCAGCGCGTCCGCGACGAGTGCGCGGCTCGCGTCGCTCACCAGCACCTGGCCGCCGTGGGCGAGGGCCGCGATACGAGCCGTGCGGTTGATGTCATAGCCGATCACGTCACCGCCGGTCGACTCGATCTCGCCCGTGTGCAGCCCCATTCGCACCCGAACGTCGGCTCCCTCCGGCCACGCTTCGGCGACCATCGCGCGTTGGGCGTCCACGGCGGCCGACACCGCGTCGATCGCGCGTCGGAACAGGACGAAGAACGAGTCGCCCTCGGTCGATTGTTCGTAGCCGTCATGCGCGCGAAATGCCTCACGGAGGAGGACGCGATGGCGCTCCCGGACGTCGCGGTAGGGCCCCGTCCCGAGCGCGAGCTCGATCCGGGTCGATCCCTCGATGTCCGAGAAGAGACAGGTGACCGTGCCGGTCGGCGGCCCAGGATCTGCGCGCATCTCCGGGTCGGCTCGGCCGGTCAGTGCCGGTGGGCCTCGGTCAGCTCGCGGAGACGCCCAGCCAACCCGCGCATGACCCCCAGCGCGACCGACGGCTCCTCCTTGACCACGGCCTCGAAGTCCCAGCTGGCCAGGGCGAGGCAGACCGTGGGCTCGTCGGCGATGACCTGCGCCACGCGAGGTCGCCCGTCGAGCACCGACAGCTCACCGAAGAAGTCGCCGGGCCCGATCCGCGCGATGGTCTCCCCGTTCCGCACGACCCGCACGCTGCCGCTCGCGACGAGGAAGAACCCGGTCCCCACGTCGCCCTGTCGCGCGATGACGGCATCCTTGGGGAATTCGACCTCGACGACCCGCTTGGCGATCATCGCGATGCCCTCCGGATCGACCCCGGCGAGGAGCGGCGCGCGCGCCAACAACTCGGTCCGGTGGTCGTGGGTGAGGGTCATGCCGGTCTCCATGGTGGACCTCGTGATGCTGCGCTGCGCGGCGGTCGAGCGTCAAGGTCGAGCATGACGGGTCGATGACGCCGGCACCGCACCGGGACTGACGCGGTCGTGGCACGATGCGCGCATGATCGACCGCGACGAACTGCTCGATGCGATCTCGGGGTTCGGCCTCTTCGCCGACCTGTCGGCGCCCCAGCTCGAGGCGATCATCCACATCTTCGACGAGCGGATGTTCGCCGAGGGCGAGACCATCGTGCACCAGGGCCTCTCGGGATCCGGCTTCTTCGTGATCGTCGATGGCGAGGCCCTCGTCCAGGCCGACGGCCGGGAACTGGCGCGCCTCGGTCGCGGCGACTTCTTCGGGGAGGTCGCGATCCTCCTCGGCGTGCCGGCGATCGCCGACGTGACCGCGACGCGCCAGATGCGCTGCCTGGTCCTGCCCGGTCCCCAGGTCGAATTGTTCCTCGTCAGCCAGCCCAAGGTCATGTTCCGGATGCTCCAGGCGCAGGCTCGACGGCTCCGGGCCGCGAACCGCTCGGGGACGTGACGCGACCGGGGCGACTCGTCCCGGCCATTCCCGCCGGGCCGGTATCCGGTCGTCGTGGTCGGCTCTGGGCCGGGCGGTCTGCAGGTCTCGTACGCATTGCGGCGCTACGGGATCGAGCACGCCGTCATCTCCGAGGATCCGTCGCCTGGCGGGATGTTCCGGCGCTGGCCGTTCTTCCAGCGACTGCTGTCCTGGACCAAGCCGCACGCCCCGGCGCCGCGCGGGTCGCGCGCGTATGAGCGCTACGACTGGAACAGTCTCCTCGCCGATGAGCCCGAGGCTCGGGCGCTGCAGCCCGAGCTCATGGACGGCAGCTCGTATTTCCCGTCCAGGCCGGAGATGGAGGCCAATCTCGCCCAGTTCGCCGAGCGGGCGCGCATCGAGGTCCGCTACGGCTGCCGCTGGACGGGCACGCGTCGCCTCGACGAAGGCGAGGGCGGTGGGTTCGTCGTCGACACCAGCGATGGCGAGTATCGCGCGGGGTCGCTCGTGATCGCGGTGGGTGTGGCCCAGCCGTTCACGCCGCCCGGGATCGGGATGGACCTGACCCACCATTACGCCGACGTCCGACCTGCCGAATCCTATGCCGGGCACCGCGTGCTGATGCTCGGCAAGCAGAATTCGGGCTTCGAGCTGGCGAACGGTCTACTGCCCTGGGCTCGGTCGATCGTGCTCGTGTCGCCGTCACCTGCCAAGTTCTCGGTCCAAACGCGGTCACTGGCCGGTGTCCGTGCCCGATACGTGCAGCCGTTCGAGGATTTCGTCCTCGGTGGGGGCGTGGCGGTCCTCGATGCTGCGCTCGACCGCATCGAGCGGACCGAGGGCGGCGACGGGTCGCTGACGGTGCGCCTCCGGCGAACGGATAACGGGGAGGAGCTCGCCGTCGAGATGGACGACGTCATCTCGGCGACCGGGTTCACGACGCCGATCCTCGACCTGCCCGACATCGGCTGCTCGGTCAGCGGTCGAAGCCGCCTGCCGCTCGTCTCGTCGTGGTGGGAGAGCACGACCCTGCCCGGCGTCTATTTCGCGGGGACGATCGGCCAGGCCGCCAAGGGGCTTGTCAAACACGGCGTCCCGGCGAATTCGGGCGCCGTCCACGGTGGCCGTTACAACGCCATGATCCTCGCACAGCGGATCGCCGAGACCCGATTCGATGTCCCGCGGTCGCGGCCGGCCGTCGCGACGGGCGACCTCGTGTCGACGATCGCGTCGGAGCTCGCCGAAGCCCCGGAGCTGTGGCACCAGCGGGCGTACCTCGCGCGGGTCTTCACCGTGGACCCGGAGGCGGGCCTGGTCGACGACGGCGTGCAGCCGCTGACCCACTACCTCGATGCCGGTGGGCCAGACGCCGTCGCGGTCACGCTCGAGGCGGATGGGACCGGGGCGATCTACCCCGTGCTGTACACCCGTCTGCGCGGCGAGATCCGGGAGCGGGCGATGCAGGCGGATCCATTGCTGCGCTACGACGGGCCGGATGCGCGCCGGGAGATCCTGGCGATCGTCCGCGAGGCGGTCCCGGACGTCACTGTCGACTGACCGTCGACCTCAGGCGAGCTGCGCCAGCCGCTCGGCTGCCGCTGCCAGGGTCTCGCGCTTCTTCGGGAACGCGAACCGCAGCTTCGACCGGCCGAGCTCCGGCCTGGAGTAGAACGACGAGCCCGGCACCGCCGCGACGCCGGGCGCACGGATCAGCCTGTGGGCGAACGACACATCGTCCTCACCCTCGCGGGCGACGTCGCGGATGTCGGTCATGACGTAGTACGCGCCGGCCGGCCGGCTGACTCGGAAGCCGGCTGCCTGGAGTGCCGGGACGAGGAGGTCCCGCCTCTCGCGGTACCCGGCGAGCAGCTCGTCGTAGTACGAATCCGGGAAGCACAGCGCGGTCACCGCGGCGGCCTGCAACGGCGCCGCCGCCCCGACCGTCAGGAAATCGTGCACACGGCGGATCCCGACCGACAGTTCGGGGGAGGTGATCGTCCAGCCGATCCGCCAGCCGGTCACCGAGTAGGTCTTCGACATCGAATGGATGCTCACGGTCCGTTCCGCCATCCCGGGGAGCGTCGCCAGCGGGATGTGCTCGCCCTCGAACACGAGGTGCTCGTAGATGTCGTCGGTGAAGGCGATGACGTCGTGCTCGACGCACAGCGCGGCGATGAGCTCGAGCTCCTCGCGCGAGAACACCTTGCCGGTCGGGTTGTGGGGCGAATTGATGACGATCCCGCGCGTCCGCGGTCCGAACGCCCGTCGGAGCTCGTCGGGATCGATCGACCAGTCCGGCTCGTGGAGCGTGACGTAGCGCGGTACCGCGTCGGACAGGATCGCGTCCGGTCCGTAGTTCTCGTAGTACGGCTCGAAGATGATGACCTCGTCGCCCGGATCGAGCAGCCCGAGCATGGCCGCGATCATCGCCTCGGTCGCGCCGCACGTGACGGTGACCTGCGTCTCCGGGTCGATCGCGCCGAACCCCGGGAAGTGGCGCGCCGTCGACTCGACGATCGCGTCGCGCAGCGGCTTCGAACCCCAGGTGATCGCGTACTGGTTGATGTCGGCGTCGACGGCCTCGGAAACGGCCCGTTTCAGCTCGGGCGGGCAGGCGAAGTCGGGGAAGCCCTGGGCCAGGCTGACGGCGCCGTGCGCGACCGCCACCCGGTTCATCTCGCGGATGACCGATTCCGTGAACGACTCGGCCTTGCGACTGATGCGCAGCACGGGCGGAGTCTAGCGGCCGCCCGGGAGGTCGGTCACGGAGCCGCCAGCAGGCCGAAGAACTCGGCGAGGCGCTGTTCGTACGCGTCGGGCTGGAGCCACATGGCCTGCGTGTGACCGGCACCCTCCACGATCCATGACGTGACGTGGACGCCGGCCGTCTCGGCGGCGTCGAGCAACGTGGTCGCGTAGTCGACGCTCAGGCGACCGTCATCCGTCCCATGCGTGACGAAGAGGTGCCGGCCGGTCATTCGCTGGACCGCGACGAGCGGACTGCGGCTCACCAGGTCGTCGCCGCTGAGCAGCCGCGCCATCGCGACGCCGCCGATCTCGAGGAACTGGGGATACCCGTTGCGGGCCAGCTCGGCACGGATGGCCACGGCGATATCGGCATAACTCGAGTCCTCCCAGGTCGCCGCGACACGCGGCTCCTCCCCGCTCGCGATCAGGACCGTGGCGGCCCCGAGCGAGATGCCGAGCAGGCCGATCCGCTCCGCCGGGATCGATCGAGCGGACTGCAGCCAGTCCCACGCACCCAGGACGTCGCGATATTCCTCCGTCCCGCCCGCGTACCGGAGGTCTTCGTCGGTCGAGTCGCCATGATCGCGAAGGTCGATCAGCAGGACCGAGATCCCGCGGCGGTAGAGCATGCCGGCCGGCAGCAGCACGTCATTGTCGCGCTTGCAGGAGGTATGGCCGTGCACCACGACGACGGCCGGGGCAGCCGGATCGGCCGAGGGGATCCACCAGCCGCTGATCGTGACGGCCGGGTCGCGGCTCGGGAAGCTGACGTCCTCCGGGCTTGGCATCGCATAGGCGGCGGTGTCCACCCGGGGGTGATCGGGATCGGGGAACGACGTCGGATCGTTCCGCGCCCACTCCGCGTGGCAGGTGCCATCGACCTTGGTAAGGCGATCCCAGGTGACCGCGCTGGCGGCGCCGTATCCGAACACGACGACCGCGACCAGCGTGACGGCGAGGATCTTGACGGCGCGTCGCACGCGTGGACCCTACCGCGCTGCCGTCAGACGAGATGCCGAGGGATCGTCTCGCGCCAGTCCCGCTCGAAGAAGCGCTCGCCGTCGACATCGACCTCGAGCCGGACGGACAGGTCGAAGTCGGTGGCGGTGCTGCGCTGCGCCGACACCGCGCGGATCTCGATCCGTGTCAGCTCACCGTTCCTGCCCGGAGCGCGCTCCTGCCAGCGATAGACGACATCCGCATCGAGCTCCGCTCGTGCCGGCTCGTCGTCCCAGGCAGTCATCCGGATCGTCTCGGCGGCGTACAGCCGCCGGCCGTCGGGCACGATGTCCTCGCCGCCGTCGTGGAACCGCACCGTGACGGACCGGTCGAGGACGTCCTCCTCGATGCGCCACTGGGGCGGGTCGGCGACCGCGGGTCCGGCGCCGTCGGTTGCCTCGGGGGCTGGCCAGCGCAGGTCGGGGGGCGCTGTCCGGAACGCCGGCACGGCCTGGTCGCCCTCGCCGCCGGCCGGTGGGACGACCGGCAGTTCGAGCCGGGACGGAGCACCCGGCCCGCGGTGGATCCGCAACGTCGCGGGGTACGGCGACGGCCATAGCACCGGCCACAGGGACGACGCGACTGCGACCCGGAGTCGATGGCCGGGCAGCCATCGATAGCCGGCGGTCCGCAACGGGACCCTGACCTGTTCGACCACACCGGCCTGCAAGGGTTCGGGGTCGCTGTGGGACCGCCGATGGGTGAGGTTCAACACGCCCGCACTCACCAACATCGACGTCCCGTCCGGCGCCACATCCGACAGGCGGACCGACAGGGTCGCCACCGGCGCATCGACCTCGACGTGGACGACGACCTCCGGGACACCGAGGATCTCGAGCGCATCCGCGAGGGGCTCCGACGTATAGGTCGGGCCGGCGACCTCGTCGGGCCGGAGGTCGCGGGCCAGGCCGTTCGGCGGATCGCCGGCACCCCACGACAGCGGGCCGCGAGTGCCGGTCGTCGGGCGGTGCCGGACGGCGTCGACGTCGTCGTCCGACGGTCCGCCGTCCGCCAGCGAGCCGGCCCCGAACTGCCAGATCCTGTCTGTCGTGGCGGGATGCGGATAGGCGACCGCCGCCCGCCACCGCCCGGGGAGCTCGGCTGGGAATGGCTCGGGTGTCGCGTACTCGTGCTCGAACCAGACGATCGGCGGCTCGTCGTCCCACCCGTTGTCGACGCCGTTGAGGTGACGGTCGAAGAAGCGCGCGATCTCGTGCAACTCGTCGAGGTTGGGCCCCGGCGACGCCGAGTGCGGCCAGGAGTGGACCCAGTTGCCGACCAGCGTGTGCGACGGCGACGGACTGCGCGCCTGCATCCGGAACGCCGGGTCGACGTACGAGTCGTGCCAGCCGCCGATGTTGAAGATCGGGACCTCGATGGCGTCGTAGTCGGGGGCCAGGGATCCCTGCCGCCAATAGGGTCCATCGGCCTGGTGCCGCAGCCACGCGAACAGCCACGGTGGCGTTGCGGCGAGACGATCTCCCCACTCCGACCGCCAGTCCGGGCCCCGGAACGATGCGTCCGGTGGCATCGCGTTCATCGCGACCTGGCTGACGGCGTACTGCGACAGCTCGCTGACCGTTACGCAGCCGCCCCGGTAGTGGACGTCGTCGAGGTACCGGTCGTCGGTGGCCATCACCGGCACGATCGCCCGCAGGTGCGGTGGCCGCAGCATGGCGACCTGGATCGACGTGAAGCCGCCGTACGAGATGCCCCACATCCCGATGGCTCCATCGCACCACGGTTGCGCAGCGAGCCACTCCACTGCGTCATACCCATCGCGCGTCTCGTCGGCCGTGTACTCATCCATCGCGATCCCGCCGGACGATCCGGTGCCGCGGACGTCGAGGCGGCACAGCGCGAAGCCCCTTGCCGCGAACCACTCTCCGCGGGTGACATCGGCGTTCCGCCGCCAGTTGTCCTTGCCGTACGGGATCATCTCGAGGATCGCCGGGAATCGGTCGCGCCTGGCGTCCGGCGACGCCACCGGGCGCCAGATATTGGCGGACAGCTCCGTGCCATCCCGGACGGTGATCCGCGCGTCCCAGTCGACCTGGACCGCGAAGCGTGGTTCGGGGGCGGCGCGAGCCTCGGTCATCCGCGCGAGTCTACGAGCCGGCCGGCGGACCAGACGACGCCGCTCGCGCCGTGCGACGATGCCGGCCATGGAGGGTCGGTTCGTGCGCCACAGCCGGCACGTCGCCTACCAGAACGCGTGGATCACCGTCTGGCACGACGAGGGGACGAGGCCCGACGGCAGCCCCGGCATCTACGGTGTCGTCCATTTCGAGAACCTGGCCGCCGGCGTCGTCGCGTTCGACGACGAGGACCGGATCGCGCTCGTCGGGCAGCATCGCTACACGCTGGGCCGCGACTCGTGGGAGATCCCGGAGGGCGGTGTCGGCGCCGGGGAGACCGCCCTCGAGGGTGTCCAGCGCGAGCTTCGCGAGGAGACCGGTCTTGAGGCCGCCGAGTGGCGGGAGCTGTGCCGGCTCGACCTGTCGAACTCGGTGACGGACGAGGAAGCGGTGCTGTTCGTCGCCCGCGGGCTGCTGCACGGGGAGGCTGCGCCCGAACCGACCGAGTCGATCGCGCTGCGCTGGGTGCCATTCGACGAGGCGCTGGCGATGACACTGGACGGCCGCATCACCGATGCGATGAGCGTCGTCGCCATCCAGCGCGTCGCGCTGGTGCGAGCAGCGGGCTACGGGTGATGACGCGATGACGCGATGACGCGACGCGACTGGGACGTCATCGTCGTCGGGCTGGGTGCCTTCGGTTCGGCGGCCGCGTACTGGGCATCCACCCGTCCCGGCGTCAGCATGCTGGGCCTGGAGCGGTTCGAGCTGGGCCACGCCAATGGGGCGTCCGCGGATCACAGCCGGATCATCCGGTTGTCGTACCACCGGCCCGATTACGTCCGCCTCGCCAAGCGGGCGTACGAGACGTGGTCGCTCGTCGAGGCCGAGGCCGACCAGCGGATCGTGACGGTCACCGGCGGCCTCGACCTGTGGCCGGCCGATCCGGCCATCCCGCAGGCCGATTACACCGGCAGCCTGGGTGCGGAGGATGTGCCATTCGAGCTGCTCGATGCGGCCGAGATCACCCGGCGCTGGCCGGTCTGGCGGCTGACCGACGATGTCACCGGCGTGTGGCAGGCGCAGGGTGGCATCGCCGACCCGTATCGCGGGAACGCCGCCCACCGTCGACTGGCGACGACGCGTGGCGCGACGCTGCTCGAGCGGACGCCCGTCGACGCCATCCGTGACGTCCATGGTGCGTATGAGGTCGACGCCGGCGGCACGACGTACGGAGCGGGCCGCGTGGTCATCACTGCGGATGCCTGGACGAATGACCTCCTCGCCCACTTCGACCGTCGCCTGCCGCTGACCGTGACCAAGGAGCAAGTCACGTACTTCGCGGCACCTGATCCCGCTGGCTTCGCGCCGGACCGCTTCCCGGTCTGGATCTGGATGGACGATCCGTCGTTCTACGGTTTCCCGACATACGGCGAAGCCGGCCCGAAGGTCGCGCAGGATTGCGGCGGCACCGCGGTGACGCCGGAAACGCGCACGTTCGACCCGGACGAAGCCATCCGTGCACGCGTCCGCGTATTCCTATCGGATCGGCTGCCGGCTGCGCTCGGACCCGAGATCTACACCAAGACGTGCCTGTACACGATGACGCCGGAGCGTGACTTCGTGCTGGATCGCCTGCCCGACGCCCCCGGCGTCGTCGTCGGGCTGGGCGCGGCGCACGGGTTCAAGTTCGCGTCGGTCATCGGGCGGATCCTCGTCGAGCTCGCATTGGACGGGAACACGCCGTCCGAGCGGGAGTTGGGTGCCTTCCGGATCGACCGGCCGGCGCTCCTCGCCGCGGACCCGCCGCTCCGGCCCCTCGTCTGAGCGACCGCCCTGCGAGCCGTTCCTTGCACACGACCGCGGCGTGTGCGACGGTACCGCCGATCCGACCGGCAACGGTGACGGACCCTGACGAGCGTGACGGATCGCGGGAGAGGAGCGGCCCGTCCTGGAGGAGAAGTCGATGCGATCGACCCCGCGCGCCCAACTGGGCCGAGTCATGGCCGTCGCCGGCCTCATCGGCGCGTTGCTCCTGCCTGCCGCGGCACCTGCCGCCGCCCAAGGGGTGATCCTTCGCGCAGGCACCGATCAGGACCTGCAGGTCCTGAACCCGTGGCATTCGGTGACCGTCGTCGACTACGAGATCTTCACGCTCAACTACGACCTGCTGGTCGCGTTCGGGCAGAACCTCGAGCCCGCTCCCGGCTTCGCCGAGTCGTGGTCATCGTCCCAAGACGGCATGACTCACACGTTCAAGATCCGCCAGGGCATGGAGTGGTCCGACGGCACGCCGGCGACATCCGAGGACGCGCGATGGACCTACCAGCTCGTGCTCGATGCGGTCGCGTCGGAAGCGGGCGGCCTCGGGTCGTACTACCTCGAGCCATACCTGACCAACGCCGGTCTCAAGGCCGTGACCGCCCCCGATCCGACCACGCTCGTCGTCACGACCGAGTTTCCGACGACCCTGCTCACGCAGGCGTACGTGCCGATCCTCCCGAAGCACATCTGGGAAGGCCACTCGCTGGACGAGATCGGGAACGCCGAATCCGAGAACTTCTTCAAGAACGAGCCGCCGGTCGTCGGTACCGGGCCGTACCTGGCCGTCGAGTGGGAGCCCGGCAACTTCGTCCGCTTCGAGCGCAACGAGTCCTACTGGGGTCCGCAGGGTGCGGCCGATGAGGTGATCATCCAGCACTTCGACAGCACCGACACGATGGTGCAGGCCCTGCGCTCGGGTGAGGTCGATTACGTCCGCGGCGTCGGCGCCGATCAGTTCGATGCGCTCGCCAACGAGGAGGGCGTCGTCGCGGTCGAGGGCTTCGCGAACGGCTATTCGTACCTGTCGTTCAATACGGGCGGCAACACGAACGGTTTCAACGCCTCGACGTCGGCGACCGCCGACCCGGCGTTCCGCGACGCGCTCGGGTATGCGATCGATCCGGCACGACTGGTCGACGAGACGCTCGCCGGGCACGGCGTGCCGGGTACGACGCAGGTCCCGCCGTATCACGCCAATTGGCATGTCCCGCCCGCGACGCCGCGCACGTTCGATCTCGACGAGGCGAAACGACGCCTCGACGCGGCCGGTTACAAGCTCGATGGAAGCGCCAAACGGCTCGACAAGGAGGGCAAGCCGATCACGCTGCGCCTGACGTGGCCTGATTCCGAGGCGGAGATGGCGACCAACGCGCAGTTCATCACCGAGTGGTACGCCGAGCTCGGCATCACGGTCGACGCCGCCGTGACCGAGGAAGGGAAGCTGCTCGACGACCTGCTCGGCCCGCCGAACGACCCGCCGGGCGAGGCGAACTGGGACTTCTACATGTGGGGCTGGGTCGGCGATCCGGACCCGATGTCGCTCCTGTCGTTCTTCACGTCCGACCAGCTTGGCGGTTTGAACGACAGCTTCTACACGAACGAGCGCTACGACGAACTGTTCGCGCTCCAGCAGAAGGCCCTCGATCCGGAGGAGCGGGAAGGCTACATCGCGGAGATGCAGGAGATCTTCTACCGCGACGCGCCATATCACGTCCTGTATTACGACTCGGAGCTGCACGCCTACCGGACGGATCGGTTCGGCGGTTGGGTGAACCAGCCACCGGACAACGGCACGCCGCTGTTCGGCTACGGGCCGATCGGCTACACCAAGCTCACGCCAGCGGTGGTGGCGTCACCGGAGCCGAGTGCCGCGTCGCCTGGGGCCGGGGCGTCGTCAGCGCCGTCACCGGCACCGACGACGGGTAGCGGCACAGGCGTTTCCGACACGACGCCGATCCTCATCGGGCTCGCGGCGGTCGTGGCGGTCGTCACCGTCGGCCTCGTCCTGGCCCGTCGCGGACGGGGAGCGGTCACCGAAGAGGAATAGCGGGGGCCCGCGCGAGCGTGACCGCGAGCTATATCGGGCGGCGCCTGGGAGCGGCCGCGATCACGATCCTGCTGATCGTGCTCGTCAACTTCCTGCTGTTCCGGGCGATGCCGGGGTCACCGGAACGGTTCCAGCGCAACCCGAACGTCACGCCGGCGCTGCTCGAGGCACAGCGGATCCGCTGGGGCCTCGACAAGCCGGTCATCCCGGATCAGCTCATCGCGTACATCGGCGCATCGCTGCGCGGTGACCTCGGCTACTCGTACGTGGCCCGCGGCCAGACCGTGGTCGAGGTCCTCGGCCAGCGGTTCTGGCCGACGCTCCTGCTGTTCGGCCTGGGCGAGGTCCTTGCCATCATCGGTGGCCTGGCGCTCGGGGCCTACACGGGTTGGCGGCGTGGCGGGCCGGTCGACCACATCGGCAACGGGCTGTCGTTGCTGCTGTATTCGACGCCGTACTTCCTGCTCGGCATGGCCCTCCTGCTGATCTTCGCGACCTGGCTCGGCTGGTTCCCGACGTTCGGGATGGTGACCGCGGGCGCGACCTACGCCTCGCCGATCGACCGCCTCATCGACGTCGGTCGCCACCTGGTGCTACCGGTCGCCACGGTCGCGCTCGGGTTGATCGGCCAGTACGCGATCGTGATGCGCTCGTCGATCGTCGAGACGATGTCCGAGGAATACGTCACGACCGCGCGCGCGAAGGGGCTGTCCGACGGCTGGATCCTGCGCCATCACGCGTTGCCCAACGCGCTGCTGCCGACCGTGACGCTCGTCGCGATCAACCTGGGTTACGTCGTCGCCGGGGCGATCACCGTCGAGGTGGTGTTCAACTGGCCGGGACTCGGCACGCTGACCGTCGAGGCGCTCTCCGCCCGCGATTACCCGGTGCTGCAGGGGATCTTCCTGCTCCTGTCGGTGTCGGTCGTGCTGGCCAACCTCGGAGCCGACATGCTCTATGGCCGCCTCGATCCGCGGGTCCGCACGTGACCGCCCCGTCCATCCCGGTCGGCACGATCGTCCCGCGGCGGCGGCGGCTCGAGGGGCTGCGTGCCGTCGGCGGTCGATTGCTGCGCCGTCGCGATGCAGCTACGGGCATCGCCATCATGGTGGTGTTCACCACGGCGGCCCTCATCCCGGACCTGCTCGTCGGCAAGCTCGAGACCGCGGTCACGGCGACGGGTCCCCGTCTCGGACCACCGCAAGCCGGGTTCCCCCTGGGTACCGACGAGCTGGGTCGGAGCATCCTCAACCTGACGGTCCACGCGACCCGGATCTCGATGGTCATCGGTCTGCTGGCGACGATCGTGACGGTCCTGGTCGGGGTCGTCGTTGGGGTGGTGTCGGGGTTCGTCGGCGGCCGCACCGACTCGCTGCTGATGCGCGTCGCCGACTTCTTCCTGGTGACGCCCACGTTCGTGCTGGCGATCATCCTGACCTCGTTGATCCGGGACGTGCTCGGCGGTTCCACTCGCGAGTTCTTCGGCATCCGCGTAGGGCTGCTCATCATCGTCGTGGTCATCGGCATCACGTCGTGGTCGTCGACGGCGCGGATCATCCGGTCCGAGACGCTGTCACTCAAGGAGCGCCCGTTCGTCGACAGGGCGCGCGTGATCGGCGCCGGTCCGGCCCACATCATGCGACGCCACATCCTGCCGAACGTCGTGAACCTCATCGTGGCGAATGCGGTCCTCGTGTTCGCCGGTGCCGTGCTGCTCGAGACGACGCTCTCGTTCGTCGGTCTTGGTGACCCGTTCCAGCCGTCTTGGGGCCAGATCCTCGACGCCGCGCGCGAGGTCGGCGCCCCGGGGCTTGGGGCATGGTGGTACTTCGTGCCGCCGGGCATATGTATCGTGCTCGTGGTTTTCGCGTTCACGCTGGTCGGCGCGGCGCTGGACGACCTCCTCAACCCGCGTCGTCGAGGCCGGGCATGAGTCTGCCCGTTCCGCCCTCCGGCCACAGGCCGTCCGCGCCCGGCCACGAACCCGCCGAGGAGACCGGGGCGCCGACCATCATCGAGGAACCGTCCGACGCGGCGGTCGAGCAGGCGGCCCTCGAGGCGCTCCCGGAGCGGAGGCCGGGCAAGCGAACATGGCCGCTCCCCAAGCAGGCCGACCCGAACGCGCCCCTGCTCGTCGTCGAGGACCTGCGGACCCATTTCTCGATCGAGTCGGGGAGCGTCAAGGCCGTCGACGGCGTGTCCTTCCGGCTCGACCATGGCGAGGCGCTCGGGATCGCCGGTGAGTCGGGCTGTGGCAAGACCACGACCGCACTTTCGCTGGTCCGGATCCTGCCGGCCAACGGCCGGATCGTCGATGGCCACGTACGGCTGATGGGGATCGATCTCGTCGACAAGAGCGAGAACGCGATGCGCCGCTACCGCTGGCGCGAGATCAGCATCGTGTTCCAGGGTGCGATGAACGCGCTGAACCCGGTGCGCACCGTCCGCCAGCAGGTCGCCGAGCCGATCGAGCAACGGCTCGGGGAGTCGCCACGCGCCGCGCGCAAGCGCGCCGACGAGCTGCTCGAGCTCGTAGGCATCCCGCGCAAGCGGGGGAGCGCCTATCCGCACGAGCTGTCGGGCGGGATGCGCCAGCGGGTGATGATCGCGATGGCGCTGGCCTGCGATCCGGCCATCATCATCGGCGACGAGCCGACGACGGCGCTCGATGTGATGGTCCAGGCGCAGATCCTCGAACTGCTCGATCAATTGCGACACAAGCTCGGTCTGTCGCTGATCCTGATCACCCACGACCTCTCGGTCATCGCCGAGTCGTGCGACCGGGTCATGGTCATGTATGCCGGGAAGGTCGCCGAAGAAGGACCGGTCGACGAGGTCTTCCGACGCCCGCGGCACCCGTACACGCAAAAGCTGCTGTCCGCGTTCCCGAACATCCATGCCGACCGGCGGACGCTCGACGTCATCCCGGGGTCCCCGCCCGATCTGCGTGACCTGCCACCCGGCTGTCCGTTCGCCCCGCGCTGCCCGATGGCGATGGCGATCTGCACAGAGGTCATGCCGCCCGAGACGACGTTCGCAGGTGTCCGCGTCGCCTGCCACCTCTATCCCGCGGACAGCGACGGGGTCCCCGTCCCGGTGCCCCATGCCGACCCCGTGGGCCTCCCTGCGGAGGAGGTGGCGTGACGGACGACGACGTCCTCCGACTGTCGGGCGTCGAGGTGCACTTCCCGATCCGCGGCGGGATGTTGGATCGGCTGACCGGGCGCGTCGCCGGCGTCGTCCGGGCGGTCGACGGCATCGACCTCACGCTCCGGCGGGGGGAGGTCCTCGCGCTGGTCGGCGAATTGGGCAGTGGCAAGACCACGACCGGCCGGGTCATCGTCAAGCTGACGCGGCAGACGGCCGGCCACATCGAGTTCGAGGGCCGGGACGTCAGCGATCTCTGGTCGGCGCGCGAACTGCAGTACTACCGCCGTCGGGTCCAGCTCATCTTCCAGGACCCCTACGCGACGTTGAACCCCAAGCAGACCGTCTACGAATTCGTCGCCGAGCCGCTGTCGGTCAACCGGATCGGGACGGCGGCCGATCGGCGCGAGCGTGTCCTCCGTGCGATCGAGTCGGCCGGGCTGCGACCGCCCGAGGTCTTCGCAGCGCGCTATCCGCACGAGCTGTCGGGCGGCCAGCGCCAGCGCGTCGTGATCGCCGGGGCCCTCGTGATGGATCCGGACGTGATCGTCGCCGACGAGCCGGTATCCATGCTCGACGTGTCGATCCGGACCGAGCTCCTGCGGCTGATGCTCGCGTTGCGTCGCGAGCGCGGGCTGACGTACCTGTTCATCACGCATGACCTGTCGCTCGCCTGGGTCATCGCCGATCGCATCGCGGTCATGTACCTCGGCCGAATCATGGAGATCGGACCGGCGGAGGCCGTGATCCGGACGCCGCAGAACCCCTATACCGAGGCGCTCGTATCGGTCTCACCGTCGCCGGATCCACCGACGCCCGGTTCGCGCGCAGCACGGACGATCCTCAAGGGTGAGACGCCGGACGCAGCGCACATCCCGAGCGGCTGCCGCTTCCATCCCCGCTGCCCGAAAGCCTTCGACCGATGCCGCGTCGAATCACCCCCGTTGTTCGACCTCGGCGGCGGGCAGGCGTCGGCATGCTGGCTCGCGGAACCGGCCGCAGCGTCGGCCGCGGGATCGCAAGCCGCGGGATCGCCAGCCGCTGGATCGCCAGCCGCGGAACTTCCTGCCTCGGAGGCGGCCAACTGACCCCTCGGGCTGGTCGGCGGGTGACGTCGCTCGCCGCGTTCGGTGTCGCCGTCGCCCTGGCGATCCCGGCTGGCACATCAGGTGCAGACGAAGACGCCACCCTCCGGATCGGCACCACCGAGGAGTTCGATTCGATCAATCCCCACCTCGCGTTCATCGCCTCGTCGACCGAGGCGACGATGCTCGGCTACGACATGCTGGTCGGACTGGGGCCCGACCTGGAGTACGCGCCGACCGGGTTCGCCGAGTCCTGGGTTCGTGAGGGGTCCACGTGGACGTTCACGATCCGTGAAGGCCTCCGCTGGTCCGACGGACGGTCCGCCAACGCGGAAGATGTGGCCTTCACGTACGACTATCTCCTGGCGAGCATGGACCCCGCGTACATCGGGCCATGGGCGCCGGCCGGCAACGACCTGCCGCGTTCCGGCGCGACGCGCGGCGACGGTCGGCCGGACAACCCCCTGTCGCTGTATGGAGAGCCCCTCGTCGAGGCGATCGGACTGACATCGGTCGAGGACGTCGACTCCAGGACGGTCGCGCTGACCACCGACCGACCCACGACGCTGCTCCTCGGTGCCGGCATCCCGATCCTCCCCGAGCACATCTGGTCGTCGGTCCCCTTCGCCGAGGCTGTCACGACGTTCCAGGCGGAGCCCCCGGTCGTCGGCAGCGGGCTGTTCCAGGTCGTCGAGTGGCAACGCGGCCGTTCCGCCCGGTTCGAACGCAACCCGTTCTACTGGGGGCGTGAGCCATTCCTCGAGGAGGTCCAGTTCCGCTTCTATCCCGATGAGACGGCGCTGCTCGCCGCGCTCCGGCAAGGTGAGATCGACTACGCGCGACCAGTGCCGACCGACGAGTTCGACGGGCTCGACGCCGACGGCGACATCGTGGGTGTCGAGGGGCTCGGCGCAGGCTTCACGCACGTGGCCTTCAACACCTACGGCGCGCCGATCGACGGCGGCGGAGCATCGACCGCGGCGGTCCGGGACCGCCGCTTCCGAGATGCGCTCGGGTACGCGCTGGACCCCGACGCGCTCATCCGCGACGCGCTCGACGGGCACGGGACGCCGGGCACGACGGTGATCCCACCGGTCTTCGGCCAGTTCCACCCCGAGCCCGCCCGACCTCGGACGTACGACCCCGATGAGGCCCGCCAGCGTCTCGACGACGCCGGCTACCCGGACAGCGACGGCGATGGCGTCCGAGAGGACCAGGATGGAGCGCCGATCGACCTCGAGCTCTACTACCCGACGACCGACTCGAAGTATCGGCTCGCTGCACGCGCTGTCGAGACGGCCTGGGAACGGGTGGGGATCGGTGTCACGCCCCATGGCCTCGAGCCGGACACCCTGACCGAGCTGCTGTACGTGCCGGAGGCGGGTGGCACTGCTGAGTACGACGTCGTCCTGTGGGGCTGGACCGGCTCCCCGGACCCGGATTTCCTGCTCTCGCTGTTCACGACCGCCGAGATCGGCGGTTACAACGACAGCAGCTACGCCAACGAGGCATATGACGCCCTGTTCGAGCGCCAGCGAGGTGCGCCGACGCTCGAGGCCCGACAGGCGGTCGTGGCCGGCATGCTCGACCTGGTGTATGACGACGCGCCGTACCACGTCCTCTTCTACGACGGCGAGCTGCACGCCCGCCGCACCGACCGCTTCGACGGCTGGTCCACCCAGCCGGCCGCCGGCGGCGTCAGCTTCTTCGCGTACGGCGTCGAGGGGTACCTCGACCTGGTGCCGGCGGCGGAGGCCAGCCCGACCCCGCGCGAGCGCCCCATCACTCGCCCCGACGCCCGTCGCCGTCCCGTCGACCGAGCCGCTCCCGAGCGTGGTCCTGCCGCCGGGCAGTCGGACGCCGCTGTTGGTCGGTATCCTCGCCTTCGTGGGTGTGCTGAGCCTCGCGATCGTCGTGCGCCGCGCCCGCCGGAGAGCTGCACCATGACCGACCCAGCATCGAGCGAGCCGCCCCCAGACCCGCTGCAGCCGTCGACCATCGCCGACCTGCTCGCGGCCACGGCCGTGACGGTCGGCGCAGAGTTGCGGGGGCTGGGCGACGTCGCCGGGTGGCGGCCCGCGCCCCGTGAGTGGAGCGCCAGCGAGTGTGTCGGGCACCTGATCGAGGCGGAGCGACGTGGATTCGCGGGCCGTATCCGCACCATCCTCGGCGGCGTACGCCCGGACGGGTCGTTCATGCCACCGCTCCTCGAGACGTGGGATCCGCCGGCCGTCGCGGCCGCGCGGCACGACGAAACGCGGCCGCCGTCAGAGCTGGCGGACGAGTTCGCGGCGCTCAGAGCCGACAGCCTCGACCTCGTTCGGTCGCTCGAGCCGACGGATCTCGGTCGCGGCGGGACCCACCCGGAGGTCGGCCAGCTCCGGGTCGACGAGCTTCTCGGTGAGTGGGTCCATCACGACCGTAACCACATCCGCCAGATGCTGGCGGTGACGCAGTCGCGCGTCTGGGACCAGATGGGCAACGCCCGCACGTTCAGCGTCCTCGACCTCGAGTAGCCAGCCAGCCGCAGGACGGGCCTCAGCGGCGCTCGAGGATCACCACCTCGATCTTCCGGTCGGTCTTGCGCCGATAGGCCTCGTAGTTGCGGAGGCCCGCCACGAACTGCGGCCAGAGGCGGTCGTGTTCGGTGCGCTTCGCCCGACGCGCCCGGACCCGACGCCGCTCCTTTCCCACTTCGATCTCGGCGTCGGGCTCCGCCTGCAGGTTGAGCCACCAGGCCGGCTCCCGGTCGCGGCCCGCATTGGAGGTGACGACCGCGAGGTCATCGCCGGCGTCCACGTAGTACAGCGGGGTCCGCCGAGCCTCGCCGGTCCGCCGGCCGACCGTGCGGAGATACAGCGTCCGCACCGTCGTTCCGCGGCGACGCGACGCGCTGCCTAGGCGACGACTTCCTCCTCGGGCTCATCGAGGAGGCGGAAGATCGCCCACCCGCCGATGGCACCGACGATGGGTCCGACGAGGTAGATCCACAGGGCCGCCAGGTCGGCCCCCAGGAGCGCCGACCCGATCGACCGCGCCGGGTTGACCGATGCGCCGGACAATGTGGCAGAGGCGAAATGGATCGCCACCAATGTCAAGGGGATAGCCAGCGGTGCGAGGCCCGCAGCGCGCTTCGTCGCCACGAGGATGACAAGCACGAAGCCGGCGGTGAGCACGATCTCGAGGATCAGCGCCCCGATGTCCGAGATGCCGGCGCCGGGCTTGGTCACGCCGGCCGCCACCGCTCCCTGGCCGGCGACGACGAACACGACCGCCGCCGCAGCGATCGCACCGATGACCTGGGCCAGGATGTAGCCGATGGCGTCTGTGGTCTCGGTCCGTTTGTCCAGCACCGCCGCCACCGTCACGGCCGGATTGAAGTGCCCGCCGGAGATGTGGCCGACCGCGAAGATCGCCGCGAGCAACCCGAAGCCGAACGAGAAGGGCACCACGAGCAGCGAGGGGACCTGCGCCGCCCCGAGCGCAGCAACCGACGAGTAGCCGATCGTCATGAACAGGAACGTGCCGACCAATTCGGCGAGGTATTTGCGGGTGTCCATGTTCCCTCCACGTGGCCGCGGCGCCTCCCGGCGCCGGCTGGGAACTCGATGCTACCCGGTCGGTCCAGCGCGGGCACCACGGATCAGGAGGTTGTCACGCCACGTCCGGCACAGGACCTCCACGAGCTCGAGCCGGTCGACCGCAGTCGCCAGATCCGGTCCGACCGCGACGGCGCCGTGGCGTTCCAGCAGGACGGCGTCGGGAGGCGGTGCCGGCCCGCTGGTCAGCGCTTCGGCGATCCGCCCGGCGAGCTCGTCGCTGCCCGGCTCGCCGAACGTCAGATACGGCAAGCGCGGGATGAATAGGGCCGTCTCGGGCAACACCGCCGGATCCGGCACCTCACCCGCAAGGCTCAATGCCATCGCCGCCGGAAGGTGGGCGTGTGCCACGGCCCCCACGTCGGGTCGCGCGCCGAGCACGGCGAGGTGGATCGCCAGGTCGGACGATGGCGCAGCCCCCGTCTCGGATGACCCGAGATCGACTCGTACCAGCACGATGTCGTCCGCGGTCAGCTCGTCCTTGCGCCGGCCGCGCGGGGTGATCGCGAGCCGATGGTCGTCGAGGCGGATCGAGAGGTTGCCTTCACCAGCGGAGATCAAGCCGCGCGACCCGAGCCGTCGCCCGGCTACGACGATCTGTTCTGCAGCCGTGCGTTCGTCCACCCCGCCGATCGTAGAGCACGGCCCGACCCAGGGTCAGGCGGCGATCTCGAGCGGGCGGACGTTGTCCGGAGCGATCTCGACGGTCACGCCGCACCCATCACAGGTGACATTCGTGAGCGCATCGTCGGTGTTGGCTTCGCCCGCGCACAGCGGGCAGTCGATGGTGATCATCTCGGCGAGGACTCCTGGCGGTTGTCTGATGGCGGGAGTCTCGACCGGCGTCGTGACAGCTAGCGTGTCACGCCGATCGCGCCATATCGGAAACAACCCGGAAGATGGTCGTCCACGAGGCCGACGCTCTGCATGAACGCGTAGACGATCGTGGACCCGACGAATCGGAACCCGCGCCGGCGGAGATCCTTCGAGAGCGCATCGGACTCGGGCGTCGTCGCGGGGATCTGGCCGGACTGCGTCTCACGGGGCAAGGGCTTCGGCGGGCCGGGCACGATGGTCGCCAGGTAGGCATCGAACGACCCGAACTCGCGCGCCAGTTCGAGCACGCCGGCAGCGTTGCCGATCGTCGCGTCGATCTTGGCGCGATTTCGGACGATCCCCGCGTCAGCCATCAGCCGCGCACGGTCGTCGTCATCGAAGGCGGCGACCACATTCGGATCGAAGTCGCGAAAGGCCGCCCGGAACGTCGGGCGTTTGTTGAGGATCGTCGACCACGACAGCCCCGCCTGGAACGACTCCAGTGCGAGGCGCTCGAACAGCTCCTGATCGTCGTGCGTCGGCACGCCCCATTCGGTGTCGTGGTAGTCGACCATCCGCTGGTCGGGGCGCTCGCTCTCCGCGCCGGACCACCAGCAGCGCGCCAGCCCATCCGTCATGACCGAAGGCTACGCTACCGGCTTGATGGCACTCCACTGCTACCTGGGCCACGGCGCGTCGGGGACATCGGCCAGCATGCAGCCCTTCGTCGATGGTCTGCGCGCCCGCGGCATCGAGGCCACCGCCATCGACCTGCCGAAACGAAAGGCCGAGGAAGCCATCCCGGCCTTCCACAAGGTCGTGCCGAGCGCGCCGGACGTCGTCGTCGGCGGCCATTCCTACGGTGGGCGTGTCGCGAGCCTGGCCGCCGCGGAGCCCGACGCACCGTACGCCGCGCTGGTCCTGCTCTCGTTCCCGCTCCATCCTCCCGGATCACCGGACCGGACCGAGGCAAGGACGGCCCACTTCGCCTCGATCCGCTGCCCGGTGCTGTTCCTCTCAGGCGAATCCGATCCATTCGCCCGGATCGGACTGCTCCGTGCCGCCGTCAAGCGGATCGGCGGTCCAGTCCGAGCTCGTGACGTATCCGAAGCTCGGGCATGGCGTGCTGCCGGTCCTCGACGACGCGCTCGACCGGGTCGCCGCGTTCCTCGGTGGACTAAAGGTCGGCTGAGACCACCGTCGTCGGAACGAGTCAGCGAGCGGCCATCACCTCGATCTCGATCGAGTAGTCGGCGGCGAGGGCGGTCACACCGACCGTGGCACGTGTCGGCGGCTCGCTCGGGAAGAACTGGCGGTACACGCTGTTCATCGCCGCGAAGTCGTCGAAGTCGCGCAGGTACACGGTGCATTTGACGACATCCGCGTACGTCAGACCGACCGCGGTGAGCAGCCGCCCGACGTTCTCGAGCATCGCCCGCGTCTCCGCCTCGATGCCGCCGGGAACGGCGCCATGCGAACCCGGCGCGTCGCCGACCTGACCGGCCAGGAACACGAAGCCGTTGGCCTCGACCACCTGTGAGAACGGATACGACCCGGGCTCGAGGCCGGGGCCCTGCGGGACGTGCTTGGGCATGCGTTCCTCCTCGTGTTCAGAAACGTCGATACGACGCCTCGACGGCTTGCTCACACCACCAGGCGAGATCGTCCATCGCGCTGACCCCTGACGGCAACCGCAGGCCGGCCCGGGCGTCGAGCCCTTTGCGCCAGCCGCGCAGCAGCAGCCCGATGATCCATGTCAGGTCGCGCTGCAGATCCCAATCGCCGGCCAGCCCAGCGAAGTCATGGGGCTCGCCTCCGAACCCCCATCGACCGCTATCCCACTCGAGCGCGTCGCGATACACGCGAAGCACCTCGTCCGGACCGACAGGGAGCGAGCCGCTGTTCGATACCAGGAACCAACCGAGCTCGACAGCGACCGGCGCTCGCATCGTCATCTGCCAGTCGATGAATCCGACCTCGCCGTCCGGCAGCAGCGCGACATTCGCGAGCTTCAGGTCGCCGTGGAGGCCGACCCATGGGAGCACCTCGAGCGCAAGCACGAGGGGCGACGCGTCCGCGCCGAGTCGCTCGACAAGGTCCCATGCGCCCGATGGCGCGGCGCGCTCGAAGGCTTCCCAGCCGGCCATGAACCGATCGCCGACGAGGTTGCCATCGGCCTTGTATCGGGCCGCCGCCTGCGGAGCCAGCAACGTCAAGCGCTCTGCGAGGGGGCACCACGGGGGCGGCGGCCGCGAATCCTGCTCCAGGGCCGCCTCCACGCTCCTGCTCCATGGGGTGGCGTGCAGCCGCGCCATCGCCTGCAGGACGCGCCGCAGCGTCTCGTCATCGATCACGGGATCGTGACCGGGCCGCTCCCAGGCGATCAACTCGTTCGATAGGTCCGGACTCAGGATGGCGACCCCGTCCCCGTCGGCGGCCGCACCGAGATATGGGACCACCTCGGCGCGTACCCAACCCAGCTCGCGGGACCCGACCGACGCCATCCAGCCCTCGCGAAGCTCGTGATCGAGCGTCGCTCGGGCGATCCAGTCGACGGCCATCGACGTGCGCTTGAGGACGAACCGCCGTCCGTAGCCATCGACGAGGCTCGTGAATGTCGCCCCTGACCAGCCATCGGTCGGGAAGTCGTGCTCGGGGAGCAGCTCGAGCCCGAACTCGGTCAGCAGCTCGAGCAGCGTCCGATCGCGCCAGCTGCCGGTCATCGGACGACGGTCAGCATGGCGCCGGGACGTCGTCGGCGCCATCAGGGCCGCCGTCGACGTAAACGACGTGGGAATCGGCGCAGTTGCGCGTCAGGACGACGACCAGCGGCTCGCTCGTGCTGGCGTTCTCCTCGACGTGGATCTCACCGGCCGGGATGTAGACGAAATCGCCGGCCGCCGCGTCCATCTGGTGCTCCAGACCGGTCGGCCCCCACGTGTAGCGGGCGCTCCCCGACACGATGTAGATCGACGTTTCGCAGTCGCCGTGGTGATGGATGCGGGTCTTGTCGCCGGGCGCGGTCGAGACGATCGAGGAGTACAGCCGCTCGGACCCGACGGTCGGGCGCGAGATCGCGATCGAGCGCTCCATGCCGGCGTGCTGGCCGACGGTCGTGACCCGGTCGTCGGGCGTGACGCGCGTCGCCATCAGTCGGGCGAGTCCAGCCGCTCGACCACCCGGAACCACTCGCAGACGACGACGGTCGAGTCGGTCAGCTCGAAGCCTGGGTCCCGCAGACCGGCGCGAAGGTCGTCGATGTAGCCACCCCAGAACCGCTCATGCGCGACCCGCCAGTCATGCGCGTCGGCGAAGCCCTCGCCCTCGGCACTGGCGAACTCGTCGGTGACCAGCTTGATCGTCGAGAGCTCGACCTTGGTGATCTCCACGATCGCCACCGGTCGACCGTCCAAATCGAGCATGACCTCGCGATCGCCAGCCCGCGGCGGCAGCAGACCCTCGACAACGAAGTCCACGGCAAGGCTGGCCGTCGCAGTCTTCGTCCCGTCGAGCGCGAGTGCCGTGAGCTCGTCGCGCAGCGGCCCAGGGAAGGCAAATCCCCACGCCGACATGCCCATGTGCGTCGTGGGCTCGGCGGGCTCGGGCATGTGCCGATGATAGGTCGCTACCATCGGGTCGATGGCGTCCTCGCCCAGGTTCCCGTTGATCGATGCGCCCTCGCCGCTCCACGCCCTGCCGCGCTTCTGCGAGGCACTCGGTGGGCGCGTGGAGCTCTGGGCTAAACGAGAGGATCTCCTCCCGCTCGCGTTCGGCGGGAACAAGCTGCGCAACCTCGAATTCCTCGTCGGTGAGGCGCTGGCGCAGGGCTGCGACACGCTGGTGACGAGCGGTCGACGCTGGTCCAACCACGCACGCCTGACCGCCGCCGCAGGCGCGCGAGCTGGGCTGGCCGTCCACCTGGTGCTGTCGGGGCCGCAAGTAGAGCCCCCCGGACCTGGGATCCGGCTCGCCCGCTCGTTCGGCGCGACGCTCCACCTTCTCGAGACCGCGGATCGCGGCGAGCGCGAGGCGGCCGTCGAGCGGGTCGCCGCCGATGTCCGCGCGAGCGGTGGCCGGCCGTACGTCATCGGCGTCGGTGGTTCGGGTCGAGTCGGGGTCGAGGGTCAGCGACGAGCCGCGCATGAGCTGCTGAGCCAGGCGGAAGCGATCGCGCTGGGGGTCGATCGGGTCGTCCTGCCGACCGCCACCGGTGGAACGCAGGCCGGGCTGATCGCCGGCCTGCCGGCGTCGATCGCCGTGACCGGCATCGTCGTGTCCCGCTCGGCCGATGAGCTCCGACCGGTATCACGGCACTCGTCGCCGAGCTCGGCGGCTCATATCGAGCCTTCAGCGGTCGAGCTTGACGAGACCCACATCGGCGGGGGATATGGCCGCCCGACCGCCGCCGCCGAGGAAGCCGCCGCGCTGTTGGCCAGGACCGAGGCGATCCTCGTCGACCCGATCTACACCGCCAAGGCGTTGGCTGGGCTGGTGGCCGGTGTCAGGTCAGGCGCGTGGGATGGTGAACGCATCGTGTTCTGGCACGCGGGCGGGTTACCCGGCCTGTTCGAGCCGCTCGACTGAGCGCGGCGAGGCCCGGTCACTCCCCGGCCGACCGCCATGCGTCGCGGATCTTCATCCGGCCAGCCGTCTGCAGCACCGCGCCGGCGTACACCCGGGCGCCGACCACGAACAGCGCCCAGATCGCGACGACCGTCACGACGATGGAGATCGCGACCTCGACGCCGGAGATCGCGTCGAATGCCGCCCGCAGTGGCACCACGAACGGCGCCGACGGCGGTACGTAGGTGGCGACCTGCGCGACGAGCCCGGACGGGTCGTTGATGACGGCGAAGATCGCGACGAAGTAACTGATCATCGCGATCATCGTGACCGGGGTCGATGCGTTCGACGCCTCTTCCAGCCTCGACGCGAGTGCGCCGAGGAACCCGAGCGCGGTCGAGTACAGCGCGTAGCCCAGCACGAACCAGACCACCAGCAACGCGATCGCCCCCGGAGTGGTCTCGGGCAGCACGAATCGATCGGTCCAGACCGCCGCGCCGAGCGCCGCGACGACGAACACGACCAGCTGGACCAGGCCGAGGATGCCGATCCCCAGCACCTTGCCCATCAGGAGGTCACGCGCCCGGACGGTGGCCAGCACGACCTCGACCACGCGGCTCTGCTTCTCCTCGACCACCCCGGTGAGCACCGTGAACCCGAAGCTGAAGATGCCGACCAGGATCAGCACGGCGCCGATGTTGGCGAACAGGAAACGCGACTGATCCGCCTCGGTCTCGGGATCGAGCGAGTCGATCGTCGGAGGTACCTGGGCGTCGAGCAGGGAGCCGGGTTCGACGCCGGCGTCCGCCAGGATGTCCTGGAAACGCAGCGCGACGATGGACGCGGAGATGACCTGGGCGACCGCCTGGTCCTGCTCCCTGGGGAAGCTGATCGTGCCGGGCGACGACAGGTCGCTGGGGACGTCGACGACGACATCGACCGTCTCGGACTGCAGCGCGACCTCCGCGGCAGCGGCATCGTCGAGCAGCACCAGCTCGACCGGCTGGTCGAACTGTTGGGCTGTCGCGCTGATCGCCAGCTCGAGGCCGGGCGGCGTCGGGCGGACCAGGCCGATCCGGGCCGGCTGATCCTCACCGAATAGCACGGTCGGCAGGACGAACGAGCCGATCACGAGCAGCGTGGTGAACACGACCGAGAAGAGGAAGCCGCGGCTCCTGCCGCGTTCGAGGATCTCGCGCTTGGCGACCAACCAAACGCTCCGCCCGCGGCTCATGGCGCCGCCTCCGTAGCGGCGACGGCCGGTGCTGGGGTCACGGCTTCCATGAACAGCTCGGAGAGTTTCGGCGGCTCGTACGCGAACGTCCGCACCTCCCCGGCCGACCGCGCCCTCGCCAGCATCGCGTCGAGGTCCACGTCGTCCGCGACGAGCAGCTTGACGCGATCGCCCGATCGCTCCAGCACCGTGAGGGAGCCGTCGCCATCGAGCCACGCGCCGCCCGAGCCGACCACCTCGACCTCGAGGTGACGGCGCCCCGATCGCGACTTGAGCTCGTCGATCGCCCCCGCTGCGACGATCCGGCCGCGGGCGATGATCACGACGTCCTGGCAGACGTCCTCGACGAGATCGAGCTGGTGGCTGGAGAACAGCACGCCGACGCCCGCCGCGGCGCGCTCGTGCACGACCTCGGTCATCGTGGCGATCCCGATCGGATCGAGGCCCGAGAATGGCTCGTCGAGGACCAGCAGTTCCGGGTCGTGTGCCAGCGCGACGGCCAGCTGGATCCGCTGCTGGTTGCCGTGGGACAGCTCCTCGAGCTTCGACTTCGCCCGGTCGCCGAGGCCCATGCGATCGAGCCAGCGCGCAGAGGCCGCTTCGGCGTCGCGCGCCCGCAAGCCGTGCTGCTGGGCGAAGTAGCTCATCTGCTCACCGACCCGCATCCGCGGGTACAGGCCGCGCTGCTCGGGCATGTAGCCGAACCGGAGACGCGCGTCGCGGTCGACCGGCTGACCCTTCCAGTGCACCGTGCCACGATCGGGGCGGGCCAGCCCGAAGATGCAGCGCATCGTCGTGGTCTTGCCGGCGCCATTGGGTCCCAGGAAGCCCACGACGCGCCCCGGCCGCGCGGTGAACGAGGCGCCATCGAGCGCCACGACGTTCCCGTACCGCTTGGCGAGGTCATCGATCTCGAGCAATCGGTCTCCCTGTGATGTCGGTCCGTCCCGATCGCACTCCGCGACTGCAGGGCACGTTTTAGCCGCGAAGCGTGACCGATTGGTCTGCTCGGCGCAATCTCGCGACTGTTAAACGCGGAAATGCGGCGAGGCAGGCGACATCGTGGGTTTGGGTGCGAAAACGTGCCTGTGAGTCGCGCCCGCGGCGCCGGATGCCGCCCTACTCGGCCGTAAGCGTCCCCGTCATCTCGGGGTGTACCTCGCACCAGAACGTGTACGCACCAGCAGCCAAGGCCGGCACGGCGTTCGTCACCTTCTTGGATGACACGATCTCGCCCTTGAAGACCGTCGCGCCCGCGGCGTCCTTGATGGCGATGTTGTGCGGTAACGCCTCCTGGTTGTCGAGCACGATCTCGGTCGCGGTATCGGCCTTGATGGTGAGCGCTGTGGGCTGGAACGCGAGGTCCTTGGCCACGACCACGATCTCACCGCCCACCGGAGCCGACGCCCCGGGACTCGACGGCGCGACCGAGGCCGGCGCCGGCGTGGCGCCGCCGCCGCTCGAACAGGCGACGGTGAGGATCGCGAGCCCGGCAAGTGTCAGGCCTTGGAGGAAACGCTGCATGCGTGGGACTCCTTCGGGACGTGGAACGAGCCGCGTCACGTGGACGCGGCTCGACCTGTGTGTCGGTCGGTGATGCGCTAACGGTAGCGCGGATCTCGGTTTCCTTACGCCTCGGCACCGGCGGAGCGGCCACGCGACGTAACGAGCGTGGTCAGGGCGGCGAGCTCGCGCTTGACGACGGCGACGGGGTTGCCGTCCATGCGGGCGAAGTCGATCACGAGCAGCGCGATCAGCGCGACCTCGATGGCCTTGGCGATGTACGCCGTCTGGAAGTACGGGCCCTGGATCGCCCAGGCGATGATCGTCGTCATCGCATAGCCGATCAGGCCGAGGCGGACGAACCAGCGGAACCGGACCGCCAGCGCGAGCGGCACGAGCATGGCGACCGCGGCGGTGAAGTAGCCGACTGCATTCAGGGTGAAGAGCAGCCCGCCCAGGGTCAGGTGGATGTACCCGGTGGCGATGGCGAGACCGACGATCGCGGCGCGGATCACGACGTCGGAAAGACGGAGCGGCGTTCGGGTGGCGAACATCTCGGTGTCGGGACCTCGTCTGTGGGGTAGGTGCCGGATCAGTCCGGTCGGTGATGTCGGCATCCTCGGCCCGGCGACCCGCTCACGGCTCCCGGCAAGGGACACCGATCCGACCGGACGCTTGCCCGCACTCGATCCTCGCCTGACGTCCGGTCCGACATCGGCCGGATGACGTAGCCGGCTCGGCCGAACGTCGATGCCCCCCGTTCGGCTGCCCGGCGTATCCTCAACGGCCGATGACCGCCCCCTCCCGATCGCGGGCCGCCCGCAAGTCGCGCCCCGCCACCGACCAGCTACGCCCGGCCGCCAAGCGCAGGACCGCGAAGGACCATCGCGGCGACCCGGATGGCGGCACGGGCGTCCTGCATCACCTGCTGACCGCGGCCGTGGCGGAGACTGCCCGGCTGCTCGATGCCGACGGGGCGATGGTCTACCTCGTCGATCCGACCACCGGCAACCTGCGCTTCGCGCACGACGCGGGCATCAAGAAGGCACGCACTCGCGAGTGGATCCGGTCCATCGAGCTTGCACCGGGCGTCGGGATGTTCGGGCGAGCCGTCGCCGACCGCGCGGTCGTGACGACCTCCGACTACAGCGCGGACACCTCGTTCCGCCACGCCGCCAGCGCCGATCGCGTGGTCGACGACCTCGGCATCAAGTCGATGGTCGTGGCGCCACTGGCGGCCGGCGACGAGGTCTTCGGTGCGCTGGGGACGTTCTCCAGGCGTGAGGACGCGTTCGATGCCGCCCACATCGCGCTCGTGCGCTCGCTCGCGGAGCACGCCGCGAGCGCCATGGCGAACGCCAGGCTGATCGAGGAGCTCGACCGTTCGCGACAGGAGCTCGATCGTTCCCGCAGCCACCTGGCGCGGCGCGCCGACGCGGAAGGGAGCCTGCGCCAGATCGCGGCCCGGATCAATGCCCTGCGTGAGCCCGACGAGGTCCTCCAGGACGTGGTCGACGAGGCGCGACGGCTGCTCCGCGCCGACGGCGCGGTCATCGACCAGTACGACGCCGAACGTGGCACCCTGCTGTGGGCCTACGACGCGGGGCTGCCCGAGGCCCAGCGCGAAGCGCTCAAGCTCAACAGCCTGCGGCTCGGGAAGGGCGTGGCTGGCAAGGCCGTCGCCGAGCGGCGGGCCGTCCACGTCGGCGATTACAGCTCCGCCGAGTTCGAGCACGACGACCTGACCGATTTGCTCGCCGAGCTTGCGCACGTGCGCGACCTCATCGCCGTGCCGATCATCGGCGAGGCCGGTCCGCTCGGTGCCATCGAAGTCATCAGCCACGAACCGAACGCCTTCGACGAGCTTGACGCCGCTGTGCTGGCCGGCCTCGCCGAACAGGCCGCCATCGCCATCACCAACGCTCGCCTCATCGACGAGCTGAAGCGGTCCAAGCTCGCCCTCGCCCGGCGCGCAGAGACCGAGCGGTCCCTCCGCGACATCACCGCCCGGATCGCCGGTCTGCGGGACCCGGACGAGGTCCTCGAACGTGTCGTCGAGGACGCCAAGCGCCTCCTCGAGACCGATGGCGCGCACCTGACGCGCATGGCGCCGGGCGGCGACTACCTCATCCCGGTGGTGGTGGCCGGTCGCGCCGATCCACAAACCCGCGACTGGCTTCTTGGCATGCGCTTCCCGCTGGGTGGCGGCATCAACGGACTGGCCGCCCAGGACGGCGTGCCGGTGTGGACCTCCGACTACCTGGCCGATCCCCGCATCCCGCACGAGCCGAAGGACCAGGACGACGCCCGACGGATGGGCCTCGTGGGCATGGCCGCCGCGCCGTTGCGTGCCCCCGGCGGCGAGGTCATGGGCACGCTCGCCATCTCGACAGCGCAACCGCGCGCCTTCGAGCCTGACGATCTCGACCTGCTCCAGGGTCTCGCCGACCAGGCCGCTATCGCGCTCACGAACTCGAATTTGCTGGCGCGGGTGACGCAGGAAGAGGCGCGCTTCCGCGGTCTCGTGCAGACGACGCCGGACGTCATCTGGCGGGCCGACACCGAAGGCATCTTCACGTTCATGGCCGATTTCGGCGGAGGTTCTCTTCGGCTGGCCAGTGGACCGCATCATCGGCGAACACTTCGCGTTCCTGACCGACCCCGATTCGATGCCGATCGCGTTCGAGGCGTACGGGGCCGTCAGTCGTGACCCGGATCTGGTCGAGCGCGTGCTGATCACCTTGGTGCGCCGCGATGGCTCGACCTTCGCCGCCGAGGTCACGACGGCCGGCGTCTTCGAGGACGGCCGCTGGGTCGGTGCCCAGGGCACCGTCCGCGACGTGTCGGAGCGCGCCCGGCTCGAGCGGGACCTGCGTGCCTCGGAGGAGCGCTACCGGTACCTGGTCCAGAACGCGCCCGACCTCATCTGGTCGATCGGGCCGGACGCGCGGTTGACCTTCCTGTCCGCCGCAGTCGAGCGCCTGACTGGCTTCCAGCCTGATGAGCTCCTCGGCCAGCATTTCGGGGCGCTCGTCCACGAGTCGTCCAGCGATGTCGCGGACCTCGACTGGACGGCTGCCCTGGTCGGCCCGTCGCAGGAGGTCCGTGGCCGGCTGAGCCTGCGGCACCGCGATGGCTCGGCCGTGCCCGCCGAGTTCATCGCGATCGCGTCGCTCGACGAGACCGGCCGTTTCACCGGCGCCAATGGATCCGTGCGCGACATGCGCGACCACGACCGGCTCGAGCGCGACCTGCGCGCATCCGAGGAGCGCTTCCGCTTCCTCGTCCAGAACTCGCCGGACATCGTGTTCTCGACTGATGCCGAGGGCCGGTTCACGTTCCTGTCCGACGCCATCGGGCGCATGACCGGCCACCGTGCCGATGACATCATCGGCCAGCACTTCTCGGTCCTCGTGGACCAGACGACGATCCCGCTGGCCGGCAATCGCTGGGCGGAGCTCGTCGCCCACCCGGATCGCGAACAGCAGGCGGCACTCGTGCTGCGCGGCGTCGATGGCCGACGCGTGCCGGTCGACGTCCGGGCGATCGGCATCACCGACGGCGATGTGTTCGCCGGCATCCAGGGCGCGGCACGTGACGTGAGCGACCAGGTGCGGCTCGAGAACGAGCTCCGCCGGCAGGCCGGCGAGCTGGCCGCGGGCGAGGAGCGGGCCCATCTGGCGCGCGAGCTGCACGACTCGGTCACCCAGGCGTTGTTCTCGATGACACTGGTATCGCGATCGGTCGAGATGCTGCTGGATCGGGACCCCGAGGCCGCCAAAGAGCAGCTGACCCAGCTTCGTGAGCTCCAGCGCGAGGCGTTCGCCGAGATGCGTGCACTGATCTTTGAGCTGCGGCCGGGCAACCTCGAGCAGGAAGGCCTGTCGCGCGCGCTCAAGACACACGCAGCGGCACTGCAGGGACGGCTCGGGTTGCCGATCGTCGTGGACAGCGAGCTTCCCGAGCGCCTGCCGTTGCCGGCAGAGGAAGTCCTCTACCGCATCGCCCAGGAGGCACTCCACAACGTGGTCAAGCACGCCGCTGCCCAGCGCGTGCGCGTCGAAGTCCGCCGGTTCGACGGCGGCGCGCGGCTGCGGGTCGAGGACGACGGCAAGGGGTTCGACGTCGAGCGTGTGCCGGAAGGCCACCTCGGCCTGGCCGGCATGCGGGCACGCTCGGAGCGCGTCGGGGCACGGTTCTCGTGTACGAGCGAGATCGGCGAGGGCACGACGATCGAGGTCACGATGGATGCCGCCGTGCTCGAGCGGCTGGCTGCGTCGACCGGCGTCCCGCGCGGCTCGAGCCCCGATGAGGTCACCTCGGTCCGCGACGGATGACGTAGCGAGACGTCGTCATCGCGCCGAGGCGTATCCCGGCGAAGGTCGCTATCGCCCGCGCCCAGCGCGACCCACGATGGGGCCATGTCTCCAGCCAGTTCCCGGTACGACGGCCCGCTCCGCGTCCTGGTCGTCGATGCCGATGACCGGGTGCGAGAGAGCCTGACCGGTCTCCTTGCCATCGGCGGCCGCTGCATGGTGGTCGCCAGTGCCGGCCAGGTCGGCCCGGCGCTCGACCTCGCGATCGATCACCAGCCCGACGTCGTCATCCTCGATCCGCGCCTGCCGGAGGTCGATGGCGGGATGGCGTTGATCGCCCGCCTTCGAGCACAGATACCCACCGTACGCATCCTCGCGATGGGCTGGTCGGACACGCTCGAGGCAGGTGTCCTCGAGAGCGGCGCCGACGGCTTCGTTCGCAAGACGTTCCGACCGAGCGAGCTCGTCGCGGCGGTGGTCGCTGCCGGCCGAGCGCACGACACGCCCACATCGGAAACCCGGCCTGCGTAGTCGGGTGGCAGCCATCCGCTAGCCTCGCGACATGGACGATCGGTCCGCAGTCGCTGGGGATGAATCACCTCGCCGGTCTCGTGCATCTATCGGGCGATGGTGACCATGACCAGCAGCGCGGACGAGACATCAGCGGGGCTGATGCGCCTTGCCGCGGACGGCGACGCAGTCGCCTTTGCGCGCATCGTCGACGCCTACCACGCCGATATGAGCAGCGTCTGCTTCGTGGTCACGGGTGGGGACATCGAGCTCACCGAGGAAGCCGTCCAGTCAGCCTGGCCGATCGCCTGGCGTAAGCTCGGCACGATCCGCGATCCGGATCGCCTTCGACCATGGCTGATTTCGATCGCCGTCAACGAGGCTCGGCAGCTCTCACGGCGCCAGCGACGTGGTCGGGTACTCGAGATCTCTGTCGCCCGCGACCGGTCGGCGACCACGCTCGACCCCGACGCTCACGCCGGCGACATCGACCTGCGCAATGCGCTGGCGCAACTGTCGCCCGCGGACCGGTCGCTCATTGCGCTCCGTTATGTCGCCGGGTTCGACTCCACGGAACTGGCCCGCGCCACGGGTATGAGCCCCTCCGGCACCCGCGCCCGACTGGCCCGATTACTCGGGCGCCTTCGATCGGAGCTTGGCGATGACTGATATGGACGAGTTCGAGCGACAGTTCGAGGATCGCGTCCGCGCATTCGCCAGCGTCGGAGTCCGGGCGGTCGACTCGTCGGCAGTGGCGCGGGCGGTCGCCGCTGGACATCCAAGAAGCCACCGCGCCTGGTCCGCCGTGCGCTGGTTTGGCTCCACCTTCGATGGCCGTGCCTGGGCCATAGTGTTGGCACTCGGCCTGCTCGTGGCCCTGCTCGGCGGAGCCCTTCTGGTCGGCGCTGGCTTGGTGCCATCGACGCTTCTGGACACTCGCGACCCGGTGCGTCCCAGCCAGGACCAGCCCGCCGTCGTTGGTCCAAGTCCCATACCTAGCCCGACACCACCACCCGCGTCCGGGTTCCCACGAACAACAGGCGTCTGGATCGCCACCGGATCGATGGGCAGCCCGCGATCCGGCCACACCGCGGTGCGGCTCCTCGATGGCCGGGTCCTGGTCGTGGGCGGCTACCCCGGGGATGAGCCCGACGATGCCCTGACCTCCGCCGAGCTGTACGACCCGAACAGCGGGACCTGGTCCGCCACCGGGAGCATGCTCAGGCCCCACGGTGGTTTTCCGGCCACGTTGCTGCGCGACGGCAGAGTCCTCGTTGGGGATGTCGACGACCCGGGTGCGGACACCCCGGTTGCGGGTGCAGAGGTGTACGACCCGGCAAGCGGCACCTGGACCGTCACCGGGAAGATGGTCACACCCGACAAGGGCTCGGCACGCTGCTGCACGACGGCAGGGTGCTCGTCATGCATCCTTTCGGCGCTACGGAGTTGTATGACCCTGAGAGCGACACCTGGATCGCCACGGGCCAGATGCTCGCGTACTTCCACCAATCACTCGCGGCCCACCAATCACACGCGGCCATCCTGCTGCCCGATGGCAAGGTGCTCGTGGTGGGCGGCGGCGACGGTATGAGGGACGAGGGGGACGGGGCCGAGCTGTACGATCCGGACACGGGGACCTGGACCGCGATCGCGAGCATGAAGAGTCCCAAGGACTACATATCGGCCACGCTGCTGGGCGACGGCACGGTGCTCGTCATGGGCAACTGCTGCTATTACCACGATCCGCTGCCAGCCGAGCTGTACCACACGGCCACTGGAGCCTGGACCGTCGTTGGGGAGGCCGGGCATTCGCTTCCCATCGGCCACGCTGCTGCTCGATGGCAAGGTGCTGGTGACCGACCGCGATTCGCCCGACGGCGAGCTGCACGACCCTGAGGTGTACGACCCGGGCAGCAGGACGTGGACCGCCACGGCGCGCATGGCGACGGGACGCACCCGCTATACCGCGACGCTGCTGCTTGATGGCACAGTCCTCGTGGCAGGCGGCGGCCCCGAGGGGGCAGATGGCGCAGCCGAGCTATACGTGCCTGCCGGCGTGTCGCCGCCAGCCGGGTTGCCCACCCCGGGGCCGACTGCGGATCCGACCTCGACCCCGGTTCCGACCTCCAGCCCGACCCCGGTCCCGCCCCAGGCCGGTCCCGTCCCGCCGGACGCACGGTCCTGGAAGGTCATGGTCCGCAACAAGAGTGACCAACCCGCTACGCTGTTCGTGGCCGACGAGAACGAGCAGGGCCTCCTGGGGCGGTTGGTTGGGTCCGTGACCCCGAACGTCGTGCCAGCCGGCGCCTTAGTTGAGGTGACCTTCCTCCTGCCAGCGAAGGGAGTGGAGGGTTGGTCGATCTTCGTGAACCCGGCACCGAACACCGGAGGTTTGATCGGGTGGGCCGACGTGCCCCTGGCGGGCGGTGAGATCTATATCACCGCGGGCGGGCAGCCGGCGTGGAGGAGCCTGACATGAGTCGTAGGTTCGCAGCCATCATCGGGGTCGCCTTGTTCGCCATGACCGGTTGTGCGACCGGGCAACCGTCGGTAAGCGCGTCCGGGCCACCCAGCCTGGTCGCGCCGAGCGTGGCTCCGACATCGACGACGAGCCCGCCGAGCCCGTCCGCCAGCACCGCGGTAGCCTCGATTGCCGATGGCCCGCTCGCCGCCGGCAGGTACCGGATCCCGCAGTGGGACACGAACTGCGGGCAGCCGCCCGCGCCAGGTTGCAGCCCATCGCCCGCGCATGACGCCGTTCGCGTGACGCTCACCGTGCCCGATGGCTGGGAAGGGATCATCGGCACGATCTGGTTGGCCGAGAAGGGGAATGGAGCGCCCGACGGGGCCGGTCTGCTCGTCGGCAGGGGCGCCTGGCTGCTGAGCGACCCGTGTACGAAGGCCGAGCACGCGATCCCCCCGGACATCGCGGTCGGACCGAGCGTCGACGACTTTGCGAACGCCATCGCGAATCACCCGCTGCTCGACGCGACGGACCCAGTGGACGTCACGCTAGCCGGGTATTCCGGCAAGTACATTGACTTGCAGGTGCCGGCTGACCTGTCCAGGTGCGAGGTCTACCGTCCCTGGGACCCCGGGATCTTCGCTCAGGGGCCAAGCCACCGGTGGCACCTCTGGATCCTCGACGTCGATGGCCTCCGCTTCGTGGTCCAAAGCACGGACTACGTAGGAACGTCGACGAAGCACCGCTCGGAGCTCGCGGCGATCGTGGACTCGATCACGATCGAGCCCTGACAAACCGCCGACCCCCAAGCGGAACTTGTCCTTTGCTAGACTCGACCACGCCCGCGCGCGATCCCCTCCCGACTTCCACGACCGGCGCCGATGCCGCGCCAGGAGCCGACGTGACCGAACCCTCGCCGATCCGCGTCCTGATCGTCGACGACCACGCGGTCGTCCGGATGGGACTCAAGATGTTCTTCGACCTCCAGTCGGACATCGAGGTGGTCGGCGAGGCCGCCGACGGCTCCGAAGGCGTCGCGATGGCCCGCCGCCTCGAGCCCGACGTCGTGCTGATGGATCTCCTGATGCCGAACATGGATGGCATCACGGCGATCGGCCGCATCAAGGCCGAGCGACCCGAGACCGAGATCGTGACGATGACCTCGTTCATCGAGGAGGAGAAGGTCACCGCCGCGCTCGAGGCCGGTGCGTCCGGCTACGTCCTCAAGGACGCTGAGGCCGAGGAGGTCGCGGGCGCGGTCCGCGCCGCGTTCGCCGGCGAGGTGCACCTCGATCCCGCAGTCGCCCGGCTGCTGGCGCAACGCATGCGCGCCAAGAAGTCGCCCGAAGAGGATGCTCGCCGAGCCGCTGACCGAGCGCGAGAAGGACGTCCTGCGCCTGCTCGGGCAGGGGATGAGCAACAAGGAGATCGGCACGGAGCTGTTCATCACCGAGCGGACCGCGCGGACCTACGTGTCGAACATCCTCGGCAAACTCGGGCTGGCGTCACGCACCCAGGCCGCGCTCTACGCGGTCGAGCACAAGCTGGTCGACGGCGCGAAGGCGTAGGCTCGCGGCCCTGGCGGACCCGATGCATGGCTCGCAGCGCCAACCGATCGCGAGCCTGCGGCACGCCACGGGCGTGGCCGGCACGGCCCGCGGACGTTGACGACCGTGCGCTGCGCCCTACTCCACCGACACGACGCGGTACTCGCCGCTCCCGCGGCGTCTGGACCTCGACGACCTCGTCGCCGGCCTTCGCGCCCACGAGGCCCGCCCCACCGGCGACGCCGCTGACAGCCGGCCGGCACCTGGATCGGACTCGGATGAGCCGACGAGCGTGTAGGTGATCTCCGACCCGTCCACCTCGACCGTCACCGCCGATCCGATATCGGCCCCGGCGCCGACCACCGGCACCTCTGCGATGACCGCGTCGCGCAGTCGTGCCTCGAGCGCCTGGATGCGCCCCTCCAGGAACGACTGCTCCTCGCGGGCCGCGGTGTAGTCGGCGTTCTCCTTCAGGTCGCCGAGCTCCTTGGCGGCTCGGATCCGAGCGACGACCTCGGGACGTCGCATCTCGGTGAGCTCGGTCAATTCGGCCCGCATGCGCGCCGCGCCGCTCGCCGTCAGCCGCGCGTCTGGCGCCGCGGCCGTCGTCGGGGCCGCCGGCTGCTGATCGCGGCTCGTGGGCGCGGTCGGCCGCTCGCGCCCGACGCTGCGGGGGCTCGCCGCGCGCCCCCTCCGCGTCCCCATCGGGCACGACCACCACGCGAGTCGGTGGCAGCGGCGCTCGCGCGTATCCGGGAGCAACGACCCCGCCAACCCGGTGGCACGTCGCTCGCCGGTCGGCCGCCGCAAATTCGCGAAGGGCAGCACGATCGCCCGATCCGGGAGCTCGGCCAGCTCGTCGGCGGGGACGCCGGCAGCGAACGCGCCGAGCAACGCATCCTCGTATTCCTCGGGCGCATCGGTCTCCGCCCACCAGACGCGCATCGGTACGTTCGATCGGAACGTGTGGAGCCAATGACCGCCGGGGTGCGGCCGCCGATCGCCCAATGCGGTCCCTTTCTTGCGCCGCGATCCGCCCACCCACCGAGGTGGTCGAGCCGACATACACGACGACCTGCGACGGCAGCCAGAACGCCGCCAGGCGTGCCGCGAGTGCACGCGACGTCGGCTGCTTTCCGTCGAGCGTCAGGGTCGGCACGCGTTCGATCCACTTGCCGACACGCGTCAGCTCGATCGGGGCGCGCGGCAGCGGCGCCGTGAGCTCGATCACGAACACGCCGGCCGACCGAGCCGGGACCGGACGGCCCCACACCACTGGGCCGTCGGGCAGCAATCCGACCTCGCCCAGGAGGGTGGAGGCGTTCACGACCGGGGATCAGGCGAGCGGGGCACCCGGGGATGGTAGCCGCGGACGCCGCGCGGTATCGTGCCCGCTGCATGGCCGCGTCCCGGCCGCGTCGGGCGGCGGCCCGGCGGGCCCTCTCGATCACCCCGCTCGCCGTCGCAGCAGCCGTCGGCGCCATCGCGCTCGGGCCGATCCTGTCCGCGATGCCGGCCGCGGCCGCCCCGGCGACCGAACCCGTCGGCGTCGAGCGCCGCACCCTCACCCACGCCGTCTGCGACGCCAGCCGCGTCGAGCTCGATCGTCCCTGTCCCGGTCCCTGCTCCCACGGCCGGCACGCCACCGGTCATCGACCAACCGCAGCCGATCACACGACCACGTTTAGCGCCGGCCACGCGCCTGGCGCTGCAGGCTCGCCTCGACCGCATGCGGGAACGGTTCGCCATCCCGGGGATCTCGGTCGCGATCGTCCTGCCCGACGGCGCGACCTGGAGCGGCGTCAGCGGCATGGCCGATGTCGCGACCAAGACACCAGTCACCCGCTCGACGTCCTTCGCGATCGCGAGCGTCAGCAAGACGTTCACGGCGGCATTGATCCTGTCCCTCGCCGAGGACGGGCTCATCGACCTCGAGGCGCCCGTGCGCCGCTACCTGCCCGACCTCAAGAAGGTGTCGGTCAAGGTGAAGGTCCGCCACCTGCTCGATCACACCAGCGGCCTGCGCGACTACTTCTTCCATGCGTCGATCGACCGGCTGCTGTTGACACGGCCGGAGCGGCGGTGGAACGCCGCGGCGGCGCTGAAGTACGTCGGCAAGCCCTACTTCGAACCCGGCAAGGGGTGGGCCTACTCGAACACGAACTACCTGGTCCTCGGGCTGCTGGCTGAGGCCGTGGGTGAGGCACCGCTCGCCGAGCAGGTCAGGACGCGCTTCCTCGAGCCGCTGAAACTCGAGCACACGTGGTACCAGCCCCAGGACGACGCCCCGGCGGACGTCGCGCACGGCTATCGCTTCGCGTCGGCGGCCAAGACCGCCCCCGCCATCGACCTGTCCGACGGCACGCCGCTCGTGCCGTTCACCTCGGTGGTCACGGCCGCCGGCGGAGCCGGCGGCTTCGCAGCGAATGCCCGCGACATCGCTCGCTGGGCACAGGCGCTGTATGGCGGCGACGTGCTGGCTCCGCACTACCGTGCGGCGATGACGGATGTCGCAGCGACGACTGCGGTGAAGTCGGCGATCCCATACGGCTACGGCGTCCAGATGCTCGAGATCGACGGTCGACCCTCGGTCGGCCATTCGGGCAGGCTGCTCGGGTTCCGGGCAGCCGTCCGCTATCTGCCCGGATCAGGGCGTGTCGATCGCGGTCCTGACCAACCAGAGTCGCACCGATCCGGCGCCGATCGTGCGCTCGCTCCTTCGACTCGCGCTCACGCCCGTCGACGAACCATGCCGCTGTCGCGTGCGCCGCTGAGCCACCAGCCGGAGTCGTCCTCCTGACCACCGGATCGGCCGGACCGGTACCCAAGGACTACTTGTCGCGCGCGCGCGCTAGGCCCACGGTTGGGGCACCTTCTCGGGGGACATATGTCGATTCGCGTCGATGCCTACTTGATGGGGGGTATGGCCAGCGGTGTCCTCGCGCGCGCCGGTACGCTGCGCGAGGTCCTCGAGCACGACGGCGTCCTCGTGCTCGAGCAGGTGCGCTGGCAACCGCTTGACGGGCCGGCCGGGCCCACGAGCGCGTTGTCGATCCCGATCGACGATGTGCTGATCGCCGTGGCCGATGACGACCCGTCGATCGCGGTCCACTCGGCGTGGCACGGGATCCGGCTCGACATCGGCCCGTACACCATCGAAGGCGAGATGCCCACCCTGCCCGGCTTCGACCCCGGGCGGGCGCTGACGCGCCCGAGCGGCGAGTTCGTCCTCCTCAAGGACGTGGCGATCGGGCTACGGACCGATGTCCCGAACGCCGCGCCGCTCTCGCCTGCCGGCCATCACGCGCTGGTCAATCGATACGTCGTCGAGAGCGTGGCCTGTGACCTGGACCTCGGGTTTTTCTTCCCGGGAGCGGCGATCATCCAGGCCGATGTGGCGGAGACCGGCGCGGTCTGAGCTAGCGTCCCCGCGCTCGACTCGATCGCTCGGGCCGCCGGCCCTCGCGTGACGACGATCCAGCCGACCGCCGGCGAACCGGCTTTCGATGTGCGTGATGCTCGCGCCCGACCCGGGCGTGGCCGGCCCGCATCCCGAGCGGCCGCGGCTCGGCTGAGCGATCGGGCACGAAGCCGTCCTCGACCGTCCATGGGATCGCTCGTCGCAGCATCCGCTGGATGCCGCGCAGCAGGTCGACCTCGTCGATGCACACGAGGCTGATCGCCTCGCCCGACGCACCGGCACGGCCCGTCCGGCCGATGCGATGGATGTAATCCTGCGGGTTCCACGGCAGCTCGAAGTTGACGACGACCGGCAGGTCCTCGATGTCGAGGCCGCGGGCGGCGACGTCGGTCGCGACGAGGACGCGGATCTCGCCCGACTTGAAGCCTTCCAGCGCGCGCGTCCGTTCCGGTTGTGAGCGGTCGCTGTGGATCGCGACGGCATCGAGGCCGTCGCGATCGAGCCGCGACGCCAGGCGTGACGCGGCGAGCTTGGTGCGCGTGAAGACCAGCACCTGGTGGAGGTCATCGGCACGGATGAGGTGCGCGAGCAGCTCCTCCTTGCGGTCGCGGTCGACCGGGTAGACGAGCTGGTTGACGGCTTCGGCCGCCGTGTTCCGCGGCATGACCTCAACGGTCGCCGGGTCGCGCAGGATCGTGCCGGATAGCCGGCGGATGTCCTCCGAGAACGTGGCCGAGAACATCAGGTTCTGACGGCGCTTGGGCAGCAGCTCGAGGATGCGCTGGATGTCGGGCATGAACCCCATGTCGAGCATGCGGTCCGCCTCATCGAGGACCAGCACCTCGACCTGGCCGAGGTTGGCGACGCGCTGTCCGACCAGGTCGAGCAGGCGGCCGGGGGTTGCCGTCAGGATCTCGACCCCGGCTCGGAGCGCCTTGATCTGCGGCTCCATCGGGATGCCGCCGTAGACGACGGCTGATCGCAGCGGCACGGTCCGTCCGTAGGTGGCCACGGCGGCATCGACCTGCATCGCGAGCTCGCGCGTCGGGACGAGGATCAGCACACGGACGGGGTGCCGGGCCGGGGAGAACGAGTCGTTGGCGTGGCCGCGGAGTCGATCGAGGATCGGCAGCGTGAACGCGGCGGTCTTGCCGGTGCCCGTCTGGGCTGCCGCGAGGACGTCGCGGCCCTGGAGGACGATAGGGATGGCTGCTGCCTGGACCGGCGTCGGGGTGGTGTAGCCCTCAGCGGCGACGGTCTCGAGCAGATCGGCCGAGAGGCCGAGCGAGTCGAAGGTCAAATGGTGCTCCTGCATGGATCCGAAGGCCGTCGCGTGGCGGGATCCGCGGAGCGCGACGGGGGCGCCGGCCGTGCGCGCGATCGCGCAGCCGCCCGTCGGCCGCCCGGAGCATAGCGGAAACCACGGCAGAGCAGCGGTCCGAGGGCATGGTCATCTCCCTTCGACGCGCGAGCGTCGGGCGCCACCGGTGCGCCGGGGCACCGCAAAGCGCCGCATGAACGCCTGGTCAGGGTCGATATGGGACCTCTGGCGGCAGACAAGCCGACGAACCCACTGCCATACTCCGGAACGACCCCCACGCGCCATCCCCGATAGACAGGCCCAACAGAAGACTCGCCGCCCCCCACGGCAGGAACCCTGTCATCCGTCGGGTATCGCACTCGACACCCTTGCGCCGGCTCGCCGGTCCGAGGTATTGCGTCGTCCGCGCTCACCGCGGCGCGACACATCCGGCCTCATCCGCATTCGCGTCCTCGCTCCACTGCCGCGGCGGCACAGACCTCCGTCATCGCGTCCCCCCACGCGATGTTCCGGGAGAGAGGAGGCAAGGACATTGCCGGTTCACTCGTACGGCGCCCAGCGGGCGTCCATCAGCAGGTCACGACGCCTGATCGTCGTGGCGCTCCTCGCCGCGTTCGCTGGCAGCCTTGGCGTCCTGGCCACGCCCCAGGAGACCCGGGCAGCGACCATCAAGGTCGTGGTGGTCGTCGGGCCCGCTGGCTCGAGCACAGCGAAATACCGCGACAGTGCCCGGGTGTACGCCAAGCTCGCCCGATCGTATGGCGCGTCCGTCACCGAGATCTATAGCCCGTACGCGACCTGGAGTCGGGTCAAGGCCGCCACCCGCGGCGCGAACCTCCTGATCTATCTCGGTCATGGGAATGGCTACCCCAGCCCGTATGGCGCGTTCCAGCGCTACACCAAGGACGGGATGGGGCTCAACGCGACGTACGGGAACGGCAACTCCAACGTCAAGTACTGGGGCGAGTATTACGTCGATCGCGACATCGAGATGGCCCGCAATTCGGTCGTGATCCTCAACCGACTGTGCTACGCCTCCGGAAACTCGGAATGGGGTTGGTCCAACCCGACCAAATCGACCGCCATCAAGCGCATCGACAACTACGGCGCCGGATTCCTGCGCACGCGTGCGAGGGTGGTATTCGCCGAGGCGATCAACAGCGTGTCGCACCAGATCCGTTCCCTGTTCACGACCAACAGGACGATGAACGAGATCCTGATGTCGCACCCGAGTGCCAGCGGCGCGCGCGACTTCTACTTCAACTCGCCGCGCACGTACTGGGCAACGGCGCACTCCGATCCGCCCCAGGCGGGGAAGTACTGGCGATCCGCGATCGGCAGCCTCACCTTGTCCGCCGCGGCCTGGCGGGCAGGCGGCTGATCGGACCACGTCCCGTATCGACTTGCTGATGAGGCCCGGCATCCGCCGGGCCTCATGACCGCCTACCATGCGGTGATGACCGCGCCGACCGATCGACTCCCATTCACCGGTGACGACGAGGCCGACCGACTGCTCGTCGCCAACCCGCTGGCCCTGCTGATCGGCTTCGCGCTCGACCAGCAGGTCACCGTCCAGAAGGCCTTCTCGGGCCCGGCCGAGCTCCAGCGCCGGCTCGGCCACCTGGATGCGGCGAGGATCGCCGCGACCGATCCGGTCACGCTCGATGCGGTGTTCCGCGAGCGGCCGGCGCTCCATCGCTTTCCCGGCTCGATGGCCGGCAAGGTGCAGCAGCTCGCGGCCGCGATCGCGCGGGACTACGGCAACGATGCCAGCCGGATCTGGACCGAGGCCGCCGACGGCCCAGACCTCGAACGGCGCCTGCTTGGCCTGCCGGGCATCGGGGACATGAAGACGAAGAGCCTCATCGCCATCCTCGGCAAGCGCCTTGGCGTCGACCTTCCCGCCATGGACCGTGTGATGCCCAAGCATCCGACGCTCGGGGATGTCGACTCGCCCGAGGCGCTCGCGACGTACCAGGCGGGGAAGCGCGCCAAGAAGGCTGCCATGCGAGCTGCTAAGGCCTGACGCCGCTGGACACGAAACGACCCCGGCCGAGGACCGGGGTCGTTCGCCTGCGCGGAGAGTCGGTGGTCAGTGGCTTACGAGCCAGGGGCGCCGATCGTTATCGCCGACGCCAGGACGCGAGTCGACGCCGAAGCGGATGGCCGCGAGGGCCAGCGCGATGAATGGGCCGATGAAGATGGTCGCCACGAGGGCGGCCATTGCGAGGTCGATGGTCATGCCGGTCGCCCTTCCATCCAAGTCCAGTTGATGGCCTTGTCCACATCAGATGGTTGACAGTGGACTGGTATGCCGTCATATTGGCCCTCATGCCGGACGACGAAAATAGCCAATCCACCAAAAGTGGACTGAAAAGGCAATCGATGGTCTCCGCCCCGGGCCTGATCACCATGATCGGCCCCTGGGCGGACGGCGCCGACCCGCTCAACGAGCAGCTCGCCGACGCGCTCGCTCGCGCGATCGAGATCGGGCTGCTGCCGCCGGGCACTCGCCTGCCCGCGGAGCGCGAGCTCGCCCGTGAGCTGGCCCTGAGTCGGACCACCATCGTCGCCGCCTACGATCGACTGCGCCTGGCCGGGTTGGCACGGAGCCGGCAGGGGAGTGGGACCCGCGTCGCGGCCCGTCGTCCGGGGCTGTTCGCGCTGACCCCGACCCGCGCTGAGGATACGGATACCGAGGCGCCGTTCCGGATCGCTCGGTCGCCGTCAAGGGCCGGAACTTCCCCGGACTGGCTGGTCCAGCACGACGCCGACGCGATCCAGTTCACGATCGGCGCCCTGCCCGCGGGGCCGACCGTGGCCGCCTGCGTCGAGACCGCATTGCGCGACGACGTACCGGCGCTCCTGACCGAGATGGGCTACGACCCGTTCGGTATGCCCCGTCTTCGTGCCGGGATCGCCGGTCATCTCGAGCGTCTCGGCGTCCCGACCGATCCGGACCAGATCCTCGTGACGAACGGTGCCCAGCAGGCGCTCCACCTGGTCGGCTCGCAGATCGGCGGTCCGGGCAGCGGCGTCGTCCTCGAGAATCCTACCTACATCGGGGCGATCGATGCCTTCCGGACGACCGGCAACCGACTGCTGCCGATGCCGGTCGAGCCCGATGGGCCGCGCGTCGAGGTCGCCGGGCTGCTCGCTGCGAGCGCGCCGGTGCAGCTCGTCTACGTCGTACCCACGTTCCACAACCCGACCGGGGCCACGATGCCGGAGGCACGCCGACGGGACCTCGCCCGCTCCGCCGCCGAGTATGGCTTCCAGGTCGTCGAGGACCTCACGCCGGACTGGTCGTTGGGGGTCGGCGCGCCGCCGCCGATCGCGGCGTTCGATCCCGGAGACCGCGTCATCACCGTCGGATCGCTCAGCAAACTGGCGTGGGGCGGGCTGCGGATCGGCTGGATCCGAGCACCGCGCGCTGACATCGACCGGCTGGTCGCCGGCAAGATCGTCGCCGACCACGCGACGAGCCTGATCACGCAGGCGATCGCGGTCCGGGTGCTCGAGCGGATCGACGACGTCATCGCCGACTCCGTCGCGGCGGCTTCGAAGCGCCGGTCGGTCGTGGCTGATGCGCTCGCCGCGCGGATCCCGGACTGGTCGTTCGAGGTCCCGGCGGGTGGCCTGTCGCTGTGGATCAAGCTGCCGGACGCGGACGCCGTCCAGTTCAGTCGGCTCGCCGCCCGTCACGGCGTGATCGTCCGGCCGGGCCCCTTGGCGTCGCCGGACGGCGGGTTCCGCGACCACATCCGGATCGCGTACGGCACCGATCCCGATCGCCTGGTCGAAGGGGTCGATCGCCTCGCCGCAGCCTGGGCTGAATACCAGCCGTCGACGCGGCGCGCCGCCCGATCGTCGCTCGCCATCAGCGTCTGACGAACTCCGTCGGGGCAGCCCGGCCCGTTCCGACCGTCCCGGCTAGACTTGGAACTTCCCCATGTCCGAGCTGCCCGACGAGCCGCCGCCCCAACGACGACGCGCGCCCCGCACGGGGAAGCGGGCGCGATTCGTCATGCCGACCGAGCATCATGACGAGCGCGTCGGCGAGGTGATCGAGGCCTTCCTCGACGGTCCGCCGGTCGGCGCACGTTCCGCTCCGCGACCGCCACGGCCACGCCGTACCTTGCGGAGCGTGCGCAAGCCGATCCCGCTCGACACCCGCCCCGACTGGGACGCGGCGCTCCGCCACGAGGACGCGCGGATGGCACGCTATACGCGGCCGGCATCGGTGCTCGTCGTCCGCGTCGAGGTCGCCAGGGCGGGCTCGCTGGACCGCATCGGGGCACGGGTCGGTGACATCGTCCGCGAGCATGCACGCGAGACGGATCGGGTCGCTCGGGCGGCGGCCGATCGGTTCCACGTGCTGTTGCCCGAGACGGACGAGGCAGAGGCCGAGGTCCTGGCGGACCGGATCCGCGCCGCGTGCATGGAGCGGTTGACCGGGCCGGCCGGTAGCGTCCCCGAGGTCCTGGTCGTTCCAGCCAGCCCGGCCCACGGTCAGACGCTGCGGGACGCGCTCTCGGCGGCGCTCGACGCCGCCGGCGGCTGATGGCCTGGCGGACGAGGGCGGCTAGCAGTCACGCCGGAGTCTTCAGGCCCTTGGTCGTGTGCAGGAGCGCATCGGTCCCCGGGGTCGATCGCCGCGGGGCGGGTACGCTCGGGTCGACGCTCGCCGAACCGATCGCAGGGAGACCAGGTGACCGACACGGAACGCCGCCTCGAGCCTGGACAGGCGCTCGACCATGCCGGCGCCCTCGAAGCCGATCGAGCGCTGCTCGTCGAGCTCGAGCCCGAAGCCGGCCGCCTGTTCGACCGGCACGCCAAGGTCGCCCAGGAGTGGTTCCCGCACGAGTACATCCCGTACAGGCTTGGTCGGGATTTCGACAAGGAACCGTGGACCCCGGACCAGCCCAGGCTGACCGGCGTCGCCCAGACCGCGTTCGAGATCGGACTCCTCACCGAGGACAACTTGCCCTCCTACCACCGCCTCATCCATGGGATGTTCGGCAAGGGCGATGGCGCCTGGATCAACTGGGTAGGGCGCTGGACGGCCGAGGAAGGGCGGCACGCGATCGTGCTCCGCGACTACTTGACCGTCACCCGGAACATCGACCCCATCGCTCTGGAACGGGGTCGGATGACGCAGCTCCAGCAAGGCTACGACCACGACGCGCCGAGCACGTTGCGTGGTCTGGCGTATGTCGCGTTCCAGGAACTCGCCACGCGGATCGCGCATCGGAACACCGGGCGCTACTCATCCGACCCGGTCGCGGACAGGATCATGGTCCGGATCGCCGCCGACGAGAACCTCCACATGGTGTTCTACCGAGACATCCTCGGCGCCGCGCTCAAGGTCCAGCCGTCCGCCGCTGTGCGCGCGATCGTCGACGAGGTGCTTGCGTTCGAGATGCCGGGCGCCGGGATCCCGGGCTTCATCCGAAAGGCCGCGCAGATCGCGAAGGCCGGCATCTACGACCTGCGCGTCCACCATGACGAAGTCATCATGCCCATCCTGCGTCACTGGCGGATCTTCGAGCTCGAGGGACTCGATGCCGCCGCGGAGGACGCTCGTCGCCGGCTCGCAGAGCATCTCGCGAAGCTTGACGAGTCCGCGCGCCGGTTCGAGGAGAAGGTCGCTAGCTCGAACACGCCGAGGATCGTCTCAGCAGGTTAGCCGCGCGATCCTCAGAGCCGGACCGAGCCGAGCACGCCGATGAAAGTCGCAAGCAGCCACAGCAGGCCGATCGCCAGCACCACGAGACCGATGAAGAAGGCCAGCTCACCTCGGGTCGAGGCGCCCGGGTCGAGCGCGTGGCGGCGGAACAGCTCGAGGTTCCGGCTGTTCGACCGGAAGAACAGGTCGTACGCGTCGCCGATCAGCGGGATCGCGCCGATGCCGAGGTCCACCACGAGGTTCGCGATCATCCGCCACAGGACGACTCGAGGGATGCCGAACCGCGACGCCTCGAGGATCACCCAGAGGCCGACCAGCGCCGCGAGCGCATCGCCGGCGATCGGGATCACGCCGATCACCGGATCGAGCCCGACCTTGATCGGTGTGCCCGGCACGGACACCAGCTCGTCGAGCACATGCGTCACGCGGCTGATGCGGCGTTCGGCGGCGGCGAATCGCTCGGCCCGTGACAGGCCGACGACGTCCCCATGGACTGCCATGCCCTGAGTATGGACACATGTCCATACCGGTTCATGACGCGCGCCGAATGGTGTCTTGCAGTAGCGCGCCTAACGTCCTCTCAAGCACGAAACGGAACGCCGGACACCGAGACCATCGACCGGCGGCGCGTCGATCCTCCGGCGGGATGCCGGGCGACGGCGGAGCCGGCACATCTGACCGGACGGCGGTCCGCCGAATGCCACAACTGAAGAACAACCGAATATCGAACCGGATCGCCGCTGGGCCGCTCGCGCGTGGGGACGCAGAGCGGCCAAGCGGTTTCTGGCTCCCGCGGGCCGTTGACCAGCGTCCGCTTCACGCCTAGTCGCCAGGTGACTGCGGGGTTGGCCCATGCCGCCCAAAACAGACGATCCGCTTCTCGCTGAGTCACCTGGCGACTGGAGACGAAGCGGATCGGCCTCAGCGAGTCGCCTGGCGACTAAACGAGAAGACGATCGGCGCGGCGCGACGGGCGACAACCTCGCCATCAAACATGACAGGTTCCGGCAGGTATGGCTGTCAGACTGAGCCCATGATGAACATCGAACTCGCCCGCATCCTCCAGAACGATCGAGAGCGCGAGATCGAGCAGGAGCTCCGCGTCCGCCGGCTCCTGCGCCAGGCCGAAACGACCGAGTCGAGCCGCGACGACTCGAAGCCGGTGGCCCGCGTTCAGCGGCCCGCTTCGGGCGCCGCCGTCTGCCGGTAACGGTCGGCGATGCGGGTCGCCAGCATCACGAGCTTGTCACGGACCTCGGCGGGACCGATGACCTCCAGGTTCGGTCCGACCGCGAGCAGCATCCCCGGCGCTTCGTCGGGGTAGCCGAGTCGCAACAGGAGTCGGATCGTCCCCGGATGATCTGACTCGTCGATCCGCTCCGACGCGGCGACGGTGCCGCGACCGAAGACCTGGTTGATCCTCCACGTCTGGTCCTCGCGGACGCGGACGTCGACGACCACCCGCGGCGTCTCGCGCTCGTACGCGGCGCTCGATTCGGCCCAGTACGCCGCGAGGTCGAACCCCTCCGGCCGCTCGACGGGATCGTCCAGCACCATGGCGCCGACCACGCGGGACGCACGATACGTGCGAATTTGGCCGTCCACGACCGCGACCACGTACCAGATCCCACCCTTGAGCACCAGGCCGAGCGGTCCGATCACCCGTTCGACCACCTCGTTGCCACGGTCGTAGTCGATAGCGACCGTCCGGCTCTCCCAGACGCCGCTGGACAGCGTCGCGAGGTGGGGCACCGACTCGTCGGCCTGGAACCAGCCGGCCGCGTCGAGATGGAATCGTTGGACGATGCGGGACGCGCGAGACCGCAGCTCGGGCGGGAGGGCGGCCATCACCTTCAGCTGCGCCGCGGCGACGACGGTGCCCAGCCCGAGCTGGGCTGCGGGTCCCGTCACGCCCGACAGGAAGAGCGCCTCGGCCTCATCCGCCGTCATGCCCGTCAGGCGCGTTCGGTAGCCATCGACGAGCCGGATACCGCCGAGCGGGCCACGCTCGGCGAAGATCGGGACGCCGGCGGCGCTGAGCTCCTCGACGTCGCGATGGATCGTCCGGACCGACACCTCGAGCTCGCGCGCGAGCTCGGTCGCGGTCAGGCGACCACGGCTCTGGAGGAGCAGCAAGAGGTTGACGAGGCGGCTGGCTCGCATCTCGAGAGTGTACCGCCAGAGTTGACAGGTTCTGTCATGTACTGCGACGTGGTTGCGCGGCCAGGTCGATCAGGTCTGCGGCCGGCCCTCCGTGCCGCCCTCGCGCAGGAATCGCTCGATCTCGCCGATGAGGTCGTCGCCGGACGGCAGCCGCTGCTCATCGACCATCGACTCTAGCCGCTCCACGTAGGTCCGCGTCGTTTCTTCGAGCGCGGTCGCAGTGTCGAGTCGCGTCCGGAGCTGGCGTGCCTCGTCGGCGAGATCGCCAGTCGGCAGGTCGATATCCACGTGGCGCGCCAGTGCCTGGACCAACGCCAGGGACGCCGCGGGATACGGCCCGGACACGTAGTGCGGGACCTGCGCGAAATAGCCCACGGCGGGGATACCGCCCTCGGCAACCGCCATCTCGAGCACGCTGATGGCCGCTCCCGGCACGCGCAGTAGTCCGGCCGGGCCCGGCTGGATGTCACCGCGTAGCCGACCCGGTTCCGAGGTCGTGCCCAGGATCGGGACGTCGCGCGTGTGCGGCACCGCGGCCGGGATCGCCCCGAGGCTCACCCACTCGACCACACCAAGTCGATGGGCGAGCTCCACGACTGCCGCGGCGAACGCCTGCCATCGATCGTCGGGTTCGGGCCCGGCCAGCACGAGCAGGTCGCGCTCGGCGAAGCGGACTCGCCGGACCACGAGCTCCGGCCAGGTCAGCTCGGCCAATCGCCCATCGACGATCTGGAGGGTCGGCCGTCGAGCCCGATAGTCGAACAGCGCATCCGGATCGAACGTGGCGACATCGACTGCGTCGTCCAGCAGGTGTTCCAGCGCGCTCGTCGCGGCGCTCCCGGCGTCCACCCAGCCGTCGAAGGCGGCCACGAACGTGGGTGCGATCAGGTCGCCAGGATCGCCCGGACTGCCCGGCCCGGCCAGCGTGTAAAGGCTCACGCACGAAAGTCTACGCGGGCATACCTTGAGGACCCGTTCCGCGCGACGGCCTCGGCATTCTCATGATTCAATAATCCAAATCAACCGTGAATCGGTGCGTGGTTGTATCGTCTCGGCCGACTCGTCAGACTCGTCGGCGGTCCAGACCGACCACCGCTCGATACCCAGGAGGGAAACCTTGCGCACTCGGGTCGCGCGGCGTGCCCCCGTCATTGCCGCGCTCGTCATCTCGTCACTCGGCCTCGTCGCATTCGCGCCCATCGCCCGTGCGGCCGATGGTCTCGAAGTCACGACCCCGTTCCCGGGCGTCGTCGTCGCTCCCGGCAACAAGGTGAGCTTCGACCTGGAGGTCAGTTCCGTACGCCGGGCCGACATCGACCTGACGCTGGTCGGCGTCCCGAGCGGCTGGACCGCCAGCCTGCTGGGCGGCGGGTTCGTCGTCGACGCGGTCGCGGTTGGTCCGGGTGCCAACGGCGAGGTGCGCCTGGACGTGACCGTGCCTGCCGACGCCGCCGCCGGCACCTCGACGATCCGTGTGCAGGCTCGCGGTGGCGGTGCTCAGGACATCCTGCCGGTGAGCATCCGCGTGAACGCCGAGGCCGCCGGGACGCTCACGCTGACGACCAACACACCGGAGCTGACAGGCGCCTCCGACAAGGAATTCAAGTTCGATCTGCAGCTCAAGAACGACACCGCCCAGGACGTGACCGTCTCGGCGGCGGCCACTGGGCCGGCTGGCTGGACGGTCGACACGGCGCTGGTCGGGGCGACCGATGCGGCCTCGACCGTGGTCGAGACCGGTGCAACGCAGAACATCAGCGTGACGGTGACGCCCGCGGAGGGCGCGCCCGCCGAGACCTATCCGATCCAGGTGACGGCGACGGCCGGTGACCGGACCGTCCAGGCCGACCTGGCGATCGCCGTCACCGGCACCTATTCGATGACGCTTTCGACCCCGGGCGGCGTTCTGTCCGCGCGCGGGTCGGCCGGGTCGGCGACGACCCAGGAATTCGAGATCACGAACACCGGCACGGCCCCACTCACCAACGTCGTCCTCGAAGCCGACCCGCCGAGCGGCTGGGAGATGACCGTGAGCCCCGAGGGCGGAATCCCGTCGATCGAACCCAATGCGACCGGCAAGATCACGGCCACCATCACGCCATCCGGCCAGGCCGTGGCCGGTGACTATCTCGTCGAGGTGACCTCGAAGGCCACGGAGAACGAAGGCGGGGAAACGGCACAGATCCGGTTCACCGTCGAGACGTCGCCGATCTGGGCGATCGTCGGGATCGGGCTCATCATCCTGATCCTCGGCGGCCTGTTCTACGTCTTCCGGACGTACGGCCGTCGATGAGCAGCAGCCCGGGACGGATCGCGTCGAAGCGCCGCTCGGGGAGGCGTGAAGGAGCCGCGCCACGGGCGGACGCCGCGACGCCGACCAGCCCCATCCGGATCAAGACGCGCGGCCTGACCAAGCGCTACGACGACCTCGTCGCCGTCGACCATCTCGATCTCGACGTCCGCGCCGGTGAGATCTTCGGACTCCTCGGCCAGAACGGCGCGGGTAAGACCACGACCATCCTGATGCTCCTCGGCCTCACGGAGATCACCGAAGGTGCCGCCCGCGTGGTCGGGCTCGATCCGTCACGCGGCCCGCTCGAGGTGAAGCGTCGCGTGGGCTACCTGCCCGACAGTGTCGGCTTCTACGGTGACCTGACGGGGCGCGAGAACCTCCGCTACACCGCGCGGCTCAACCGACTGGAGCGAGACGAGACCGAGGCCACGATCGCCGCGGTGCTCGAGCAGGTCGGCCTGACCGATCGCGCGGACGATCGGGTCGACGAGTATTCGCGCGGCATGATCCAGCGACTCGGCATCGCCGATGCCCTCGTCAAGGATCCGGACGTCATGATCCTCGACGAGCCGACGACCGCGATCGACCCGCTCGGCGTCAGCGAGATCCTCGAGCTGCTCCGCGGTCTTGTGCGCGAGCGGGGGATGGCGATCCTGTTGTCGTCCCATCTGCTCAATCAGGTCCAGTCCGTGTGCGACCGGATCGGCATCTTCGCCGCCGGGCGGCTGATCGGGCAGGGCACCATGGAGCAGCTCGCAGAGCGGTTCGGCGAAGGACCGAAGGAGCTCGAGATCGGGCTCGATGTGCATACCCCCGAGGACGTGGAACGAGCGCGATCGGTTCTGCGCGCCGTCCCTGGGGTCACCAGTCTGCGCGATAGCATCCGGCCGGGCGATCCCTGGCACATGTCGATCGACCCGAGCGCCGATCCCGCCGCGGTCCGGTCCGCGGTGCTTGCCGCGGTCGCGCGCGAGCACCTGCCGCTGACATCGATCCGGGCGATCGTCCCGTCGCTCGAAGACATCTACCGGCGGGCCGTGTCGGGTCCACGTTCGACGGCACCTCGCGATCCCGGTCGCCGGACGCAGAAGGAGGTGCCGGCATGACGGGCGCCACCGCCGACCCGACCGCTACCCCCGCCCAGCAGGAGCCGGCGCTGCCTGCGGTGCGTGAACGCTCGTTCCCGCGCGCGGGTTGGATGGTGGTCGCCTCCAAGGAGTTCGGCGACCATCTCCTTTCGTCGCGGTTCATCGTGCTCGCGATCATCATGGCCCTCGCCGCGGCCGTGCCGCTGTACTTCCTCAGCGGCCAGATCCGCGATGCGCCGACCGTCGGCGACCAGATCGCCGCGCTCTTCATCGCGCTGTTCTGGCTCGCCCCGTCCGCCAACGACCAGATCACGCTGCCGTCGGTCGTCGGATTCCTAGGGCTTGTCGGGCCATTGCTCGGGCTCGCGTTCGCATTCGACGCTATCAACGGCGAGCGCGCGACCGGCACCTTGCCACGGCTGCTGTCGCAGCCGATCCACCGCGACGACGTGATCAACGGCAAATTCGCCGCCGGGCTCGCGGTGATCGCCCTGGTGGTAGTCGTGATGGTGCTCGGCGTGAGCGCGTTCGCGATGATCCGCCTCGGGATCGTTCCCGAACCGGCCGAGATCCTCCGCGTCGCGCTGTGGGTCCTGGTGACGTTGACCTACATCGCGTTGTGGCTGGCGTTCGGGATGCTGCTGTCGGTGGCGATCCGCCGTGCCGCGACGTCGGCGCTGGTCGGGTTCGGTGTCTGGCTGCTGCTGTCCATCTTCGGTGGGCTGATCGTGTCCCTGGTCAGTGGCGTGCTCGTCCAGGTCCCCCAATCCGGCGAAGACCTTCTCCGCAACGCCTCGATGACCGAGACGCCTTCAGCGCTTCCTGCCCGACACGCTTTACCGCGAGGCGTCGCTGACGCTGCTCAACCCGCAGGTCACGACCGTGTCGACACCCGCAACGATCGGCGAGTTCGCCCAGGCGCAACAGCGGATCGCGTCCGTGTTCTCACTCGACCAGAGCTTCATCCTCGTGTGGCCGCAGGTGGTGGCGCTGGTCGGCCTGACCGTCGCCTGCTTCGCCCTCGCGTACGTGCTGTTCATGCGCCAGGAAGTCCGGGCCTAGAGACCCGATCGTCGGTGTGTACCGCCGGAAAGAGGCAGATGTTCGTCAGCCGGGCACTCGTCAGGTTCGGACCGGCAGTCGTCGACGCCACGCACGGCCCTGCGCCACGATCCGTGTCAGATGACCGCCTGATGCGCGTTGCCGGGGATGACGCTGACGAAGGACCACTTGAAGAGCGGATGACGGTTTCGGATAATTTACCGGCCTAGGCCAGCGTCCCCGCAGCCAGCCCCAGCTCCCGTTCCGCCGCGGCCGTCGACCAGGCCACGACGTCGTCGCGGCTGATCGTCGTGCCGTGGGCGACGACCTGCAACGCCAGCCCGTCGAGCAGTGACAGGATCCGCCACGCAGCGCCACCCGGGTCGGCACAGCGAAACGCGCCGGACGAAACACCCGCAGCGATCGTCCGCTCCAGCAATCCCTGCCATTCGAGGTTCAGCCGCCGGGACGTCGCCTGGACCGCCGGCCGTCGCGCCGCCTCGGCCCACGCGTCCAGCCAGAGCTGGAACGCCCAGTCCTTGTCCGACGGCGTGTACGTCCGGAAGAACACCCGAAGCGCGTCCACGGGCGACGCAGCCTCGGCCATCAGCCGCGCCGACACCTCCAGGTCCTGACGAGCCACCACCTCGAAGGCCGCCGCGAGCACCTCGTCCATCGACGTGAAGTAGTGGTGGATGAGGCCAGACGACGTCCCCATCTCCGCGGCAACGTCGCGGACCGTCGTCGATGCCAGCCCCTTGCGCCGGGCCACGTCGACCGTCGCCGCCACGATCGCCTCGCGCCGTTCCGCCGGCGTCATCCGCTTCACGCCCGCAGCGTAGGACGATATTGCGCAGACGTCCAATAGCGGGTATCGTCCGAGGCCATGGCGATCCGCGGCACCCCGTTCCACGAGCGGACCAACGCGCTCAACGAGACGCAGCTGTGGAGCCATTGGTCGGGCTACCTGGCCGCGGACCGCTACCAGATGTCGGACAAGTTCGAGTACTTCGCGGTCCGCAACGCGGCCGGCATCTTCGACACCAGCCCGCTGTTCAAGTACCGGATCACCGGTCGCGACGCCGAGCGGTTCCTGAGCGGCGTCCTGGCGCGCGACATCCGTGCGTGCGAGCCAGGCCACGCGCAGTACACCTGTTGGCTCGACGACCGCGGCTTCGTGGTCGAGGACGGCGTGATCCTCAGGCTGGCCAAGGACGAGTACCTCCTCACCTGCGCCGAACCGAACTTCGCCTACTTCGCCGACCGGATCGGCCGCGACGACGTCCGTATCGAGGACGTCAGCCAGGAGATGGGCGCGCTCGCGCTGCAGGGACCGCGCTCCCGCAACCTGCTCAAGCGGCTCGTCCCGCAGATGGAGCACATCCCGTACTTCGGCGTCGCCAAGGGCGAGATCGGCGGGGCAGGCGTGACCGTCAGCCGGACCGGCTATAGCGGCGACCTCGGCTACGAGATCTGGATCGACACGCCCGACGCGCTCCACGTCTGGGACACGCTCTGGGAATCGGTCGAGGGCCACGGCGTACTGCCGTTCGGGCTGGCCGCGCTGTACATGCTCCGCATCGAGGCCGGGTTGCTGCTCATGGAGGCCGACTTCGACTCGAGCCGGTTCGCCTGGAACGACGCCCACCGCTCGACCCCCATCGAGCTCGGTTGGGGCTGGATGTTCAAGGACCTCAAGACCGACGATCGCGCCTTCATCGGTCGCAAGGCGCTCGAGAAGGAGATCACCGACAAGACGTCGCGCTGGGCGCTGCGCGGTCTGCTCGTGGACTGGCGGGACTACGATCGCGTCTACAACGAGGCGGGACTGATCCCGCCCAAGGACCACGCCCCGGTGGTCGAGGACTGGATGCTCTACGACGACGAGTACGAGCGAGTCGGCTATGCGACGAGCTTCATGTACTCACCGATGCTCCAGCGACACATCGCGATCGCGCGCGTGCGCCCCGACTTCGCGAAGCTCGGGACGAAGGTCAACCTGGAGTTCACCGTCGATCACCATTACGAGCAGGTCGCTGCGCACGTCGCGCGGTTGCCGCTCTACAACCCGGAGCGAAAGACGGCCTGATATGACGATCACCGCGCCCAAGCCCACCAAGGCGACCACCCGGAAAAATGGCGGACCGAAGTCGACCAAGGCCACGAGCCGCGGCGACCGGACCTACGACGCGATCGTGATCGGTGGCGGACACAACGGCCTGGTGAACGGCGCCTACCTCGCGAAGGCCGGTCTCAAGACGCTGGTCCTCGAGCGGCGCGACATCGTCGGCGGGGCGGCCATCACCGAGGAACTCCGACCGGGCTTCTGGTTCACGACGTTCTCGTATGCGCTCAGCCTGCTCCGGCCCGAGATCATCCATGACCTCGAGCTGACCAAGCACGGGTTCATGCCGCTGCTCATGTCGACGACCTTCGCGCCAGGGCTCGATGGCGACTACCTGCTGTTCACCCAGGACCACGCCCAGAACCTGCAGGAGATCGCGCGGCACTCGAAGCACGACGCCGACGCCTACGACCAGTACAGCCACGACATGGAGATGGTCTGCCAGGCCATCAAGCCGCTCCTTGACATGGTTCCGCCCGACATCTTCAGCGACGACCCGGAGGAGCTCATCGCGCTCGCCAGCCTGGGGTCGCGCTTCAAGAAGATGGACAAGCGGGTGCTGCACAACGCGGTCCGGCTGCTGACCGGCAGCGCCGCCGATTTCCTCGACGACTACTTCGAGTCGGAGCTGCTCAAGGGTTACCTCGCCTCGTCGAGCATCATCGGCACCAAGGTCGGGCCCCGGTCGCAGGGGAGCGGCCTCGTGCTGCTCTACCACTCGATCGGCGAGCACGACGGCGAGTTCGGATCGTGGGCCTTCCACAAGAAGGGCAACGGCGGGTTCACCCAGGTGCTGGCCCGGGCCGCGGAGTCGTTCGGGGCCGAGATCCGGCTGGAGTCGCCGGTCGAGGCGGTGATCACGAAGGACGGCCAGGCGACGGGCGTCGCGCTGCAGGACGGCACGGAGTTCTACGCCGACGTCGTCGTCAGCGCCCTCGATCCACGACGCACGTTCCTCGAGCTGGTCAACCCGCGCGAGCTGCCCGACGACCTCGTCGAGAACATCCAGCGCTTCCGCTTCCAGGGCACATCGTCCAAGGTCAACTTCGCGCTCGACGGCCTGCCGAAGTTCCCGACCCTTGGCGATCGCGGCGACCAGTTCCGTGGCTTCACCAACATCGGCCCGTCGATGGACTACCTCGAGCGCGCGTTCGACGACGCCAAATACGGCTGGTACTCGCAGCACCCCTACATCGACATGGCCATCCAGTCGACCATCGACGCCGACATGGCGCCCCCCGGCAAGCACGTCCTGTCGTGCTTCATCCAGTACACGCCGTACAAGCTGCGCGAGAGTGACTGGGACACGGAGAAGGAGAATCTCGGCGACACCGTCCAGGCGACGCTCGAGCGATTCTTCCCGGGCTTCGGCGATCTCGTGATCCAGCGGGAGGTCCGGACGCCGCTCGACATCGAGCGGACCGTCGGGCTGTCCGAGGGCAACATCTTCGCGGGCGAGTTCTTCGCGCCGCAGATGTTCTTCTTCCGACCGGCCCCCGGCTGGTCGCAGTACCGCACGCCGATCGACGGCTACTACCAGTGTGGATCGGGCACGCACCCAGGCGGCTGCGTGATGGGCGCGCCGGGCAAGCTGGCGGCCGGACAGATCCTCAAGGACCGCGCGAGGACGGGCGAGCAAGGCGAAGGTGGCTTCCCGGGCCTAGAATCCGTTTCGCGGGGCCGCGACGGCCCGCGAGGGGTCGGTCGCGCCGCCCGTCTTTCACGGTGCACGGCCATGAACAGACTCCGCCACGACATCGACTTCGTGACGACCGTAGCGCTCCTGGCGACCGTGGTCGCCACAGCCCTGACCGGCGTCATCGCCGACCTCTGGGATCTCAACGACTTCTGGTATCACACCGTGTCCGGCTATGCCATGGGCGTCTTCGCGGCGGCCCATGTCCTGTTGAACCAGGACCGCTTGATCGCCTATGGGCGGTTCCGGTGGCGGTCGCTGCGGCAGCCGAGGCCGCCCGCCCCGGTGCCGCGTGCCACTCCGACGCGCCGTGCCGGACCGTGCCGTCGAGCCGGCCCAGCCTGGCATCGATGCTCGGCTCGCGCCGTGCTGTCGCGTCGCGGGCTCTTCGGGCTCACGATGGGCGGGATCGCCGGTGTCGCCCTCGGCCGCGGGCTCCGGCCGGCGCCGCCGATCGAGGCGGGTTCCGACGTCGGCGTCATCTACCACCAGTGGAGCAAGCCCGGGATCATCGACGCGCTCGGCTCGGTCGCCAATTGGGGCCCGCCTGTCGACCTGTACAAGAAGTACCCGGGTGCACAGGTCGTCGAACTGCCGGAGCCGCGACCTGGACGGTGGGTTGTCGGCCGCGACGGCGATCGCGCGTCGTCGGTCGACGCGTGACTACGTCCCGACGCCGATGACATCGGCCGAGTTGTCCAGGCTGCTGTACCTGACCAGCGGGATCGCGGCCGACAAGTACGGCAATGCCCGGCGGACGGCACCATCATCCGGCGCGCTGTATCCGATCGAGGTCTATGCGGTCGTCCACCGCGTCGACGGCGTCGAGCCCGGCGTGTACCACTACGCGTACAGGGAGCACGCCCTCGAGCAGGTCCGGGCCGGCGATTTCCGCCAGCACGTCGTCGATCACGGCATCGCCCAGCAGTTCCTCGGCGAATGCGGCGTGGTGCTGTATCTGACGATGATCATGCAGCGCATGCGCCCGAAGTATCAGGACCGGAGCTACCGCTACGGGCTGCTCGAGGCCGGTCATCTCGGAGAGAACGCCTATCTCGCGGCCACATCGATCGGACTCGGGGCCTGCGGCGTGGGTGCGTTCATGGACGACGCGATGAACGAGATGCTCGGCGTCGACGGCGTCGAGGAAGCCGCCGTGTACATGCTCGCGGCTGGACACGTGGCGGCGGCCTGACATCGACTCGCGCGAATCCGGAACTGGATCCGCGACAGCCCGCTCATAGGCTGTAGTACGACCACCCAGGTCGTGCATCACCCGGAGGCCCGATGGATCGGGATCTCGTGGAGCGAGCGATGGCGGGCGACCATGACGCGTTCAGTGAGCTGGCGCGCGTCTCGGCCGGCCGGCTCTACGCCGTCGCCCGCCTGATCCTCCGCGATGAGGGTCAGGCCGAGGATGCGACGCAGGAGGCGCTCGTCGCCGCTTGGCGCCACATCCGGGCCTTGCGCGACCCCGATCGGTTCGATGCCTGGCTTCACCAGGTGCTGGTGCGGACGTGCTATCGCGAAGCGCGTCGACACCGCTCACTGCGAAGCCTGGATGTCAGCGTCGGGATCCTCGAACTCTCGGAACCGGATCGATCCCTCGATCTCGCCGACCGTGATCAGCTCGAGCGCGGTTTTGCCCGGCTCGACGTCGATCAGCGATCGATCCTCGTCCTGCACTACTACGTCGGATTGCGCCTCGATGAGGTGGCCCAGGTCCTGGGCCACCCGCCCGGCACGATCCGATCACGACTACACCGGGCGACGCAGGCGATGCGCGCTGCGCTCGAAGCCGACGCCCGTCCCGGACGACTCCCCGGAGGGAGGCTGGCATGACGACGAACGATCCGCGTTCGACCGACGTCGGCGCCCTCCTCACCGCCTGGTTCGAAGTGGATGCACCGACGCGCGAGCCCGACGGGCTCGTAGAGGCCGCGCTCGCGCGGACCGCTCGAACGCGACCGCTCCCGGCCTGGCGGCTCCCCGAAAGGTGGATCCCCATGCAACTCACGATGCGGAGATCGGCGCTCGCAAGCGCCGCCCCGATCCTCGCGGTTCTCACGCTCCTCATCGCCCTCGCTGTGGGGCTCCTGTTGATCGGTGTCGGTCAGCCGGGTCCCTCGCTGCTGCCTGACGGCTTGGCTGCCAACGGCCGGCTGGTGTACGTCGTCGGCGGGAATCTCGTCAGCGCCAACGACGCTGGCACCGACGTCCGGCCGCTGATCGACATCGACCGCGTCCTGGGCGAACCTGTCTGGTCGCACGACGGCACCAGGTTCGCATTCAAGGCGTTTACCGATCCGGCGTCCGCCCGACAGGCAAGCGTCATCGTGGCGGACGCCGACGGCACCCACCAGGTCACGATCGCCGCCGACGTCTGGGACGCGTCGGTGCCCTCGTGGTCGCGAGACGGTCGGAACCTGCTGTTCGCGTACAGCGCTGACGGGGCCGATCTGTCGGAGCGCCTGTATGTGGCGCCCGCGGATGGCTCGACGCCACCGGCCCGGCTCACGCATGACCCCGGCTTCGCCGTCGGTGCGAGCTACTCGCCGGACGGCACGCTGATCGTCTACGAGACCGGGACCTTCACGGACGGTCAGGCTCTCTGGCTGGCCAGGTCCGACGGGTCGGACGCTCGCAGATTGACGACCGGGCGCTATTACGACATCGGCGGCAGCGAGCGCGGTAGCCTCGGCTTCCATTGGAAGCCGGACGGCAGCGCGATCTTGTTCGCCGCCGGCGAGGAAGAGGCCCATGACCTCTATGTCATCGACCTCGCGCCCGGGTCGCAGGACAGTCCGATCGCGACGTCGCCGCTCCATGAATTCGGGGCGACGTTCGCGCCGGACGGGCGCTCCATCTCCTACCTGGTCGCTCCACGCGAGCAGCTCGCGACGCTCATGATCGCCGCTGGCGACGGGTCCGACGCGCACCCGGCGATCGACCAACCTACCCAGATATATGTGTGGCGCACGCCGCGCTGGTCACCGGACGCCAGGTTCGTCACGGCGACGACCGAGACCCCGGGCGCGGATCCCCAGAACGAGGTCTGGATCATCGACGTCGTGTCGAGGACGGCCCACGCGAGGATCCCGATCCCAGCGTTCGGTGAGGCCGTCGCCGGGGGACCGGGTGACATCGATGTCGTCGGGTTCCAGCGGGTGGCGCCCTGATCCAAGGCGAAACGCGCTGGGACCTCGCAAGCTCGACTCCGGTGCGTTCTCGCACCGGAGTCGGAACGATATCCGTGCTCCTAAACCGGATTACGCCTCGGATATCGTGACAATCGCAGTAGAATCAGCCCTGCATCCGTCACGACGCCGGGTGTGCTTCCGACGTCGCGCTCCGAGTGCTCACGCCAAGGAGCGTGTCCCATGCCTGCGATCGAGCAGGTCTTGTCGGTTGCCGCGCCCGTCGTGGCCGGCGTCCTGGTCGGCCTCGCGGTCCTCCTCGTCACGTGGGCGACCCGATCGGTCCGCTACATCCCGAACAACCGCGTCGGGATCGTGGAGAAGCTCTGGAGCCGTCGAGGCTCGGTGCCGGACGGCCTGATCGCGCTCCACGGCGAGGCCGGCTACCAGCCCGACGTCCTCCGCGGCGGCCTCCACTTCTTCCGGCCGTTCCAGTACCGGATCCATGGTCTGCCGCTCGTGACGATCCCGCAGGGTCAGATCGGGTACGTGTTCGCGCGTGACGGCTCGCCGTTGCCGCCGACCCAGACACTCGCCCGGTTCCCCGTTGACGCGGATTACGGCGACGTCAGCGCGTTCCTGGCCGGTGGCGGCCAGCGCGGTCCACAGCGCCGGATCCTGCGCGAGGGCACCTACGCGATCAACCTCGTGCAGTTCGTGGTGATCACCGCCGACCGCGTGTACGCGCTCGCGCTCGAGCGGTCGGAGGTCGCCCTGCTCGACGCGATGGCGCGTCTGATCGCCGAGCGCGAGGGGTTCCGACCCGTTGTGCTGACCGGCCACGACGACGTGCTGGGCGTGGTCACCATCCACGACGGCCCGTCGCTCGATCCGGGCGAGATCATCGCCCCGACGGTCGGCCACGATCCGGCCGACGCTGCGACCTATCACAACGATTTCCAGGATCCGGAGCGGTTCCTGGCCGCCGGCGGTCGCCGCGGCCGCCAGCTCCAGGTGCTCGTCGAAGGCACCTACTACCTGAACCGGCTGTTCGCGACCGTGGAGTACATCCCCAAGGCGGTCGTCGAGGTCGGCACGGTCGGCGTCGTCGTGTCCTACACCGGCGAGGCGGGCACCGACCTGTCCGGTGACACCTATGGCCACGGCGAGCTCGTCGAGCGCGGCGAGCGGGGTGTCTGGGCGATGCCGTTGCTGCCGGGCAAGTACGCCTTCAACACGTTCGCCGGCAAGATCGTCATGGTCCCGACGACCAACTTCATCCTGAAGTGGAACAAGTCGGAGACGGGCTCGCACCGGTTCGACGAGAACCTGGCCGAGGTCGACCTGATCACGAAGGACGCCTTCGAGCCGAGCCTGCCCCTGTCGGTCGTCGTCCACATCGACTACCGCAAGGCGCCGCTGGTCGTCCAGCGCTTCGGGGACGTCAAGCGCCTGGTCGAGCAGACGCTCGACCCGATGGTGTCTGCCTACTTCAAGAACATCGCGCAGACCCGCACGCTGATCGAGCTGATCCACGATCGCGCCGCGATCCAGGACCACTCGGGCGACGAGATGCGCGAGAAATTCGACCGCTACAACCTCGAGCTCCAGGAGGTGCTGATCGGCACGCCGACCGAGGGCCGTGGCGGGACCGACCTCGAGACGATCCTGACCCAGCTTCGCTCGCGGCAGGTCGCACTCGAGCAGGTCGAGACGTACAGCCGCCAGCAGGCGGCGGCGGTCCAGGAGCGCGAGCTCCGGGAAGCGGAGGCGCGCGCCAAGCAGCAGGCGACGATCACCGAGTCGGAGCTGTCGATCGCCATCCAGTCGAACCAGGGCCGTGCCGACCTGGCACGTGCCCAGCAGCAGGCCGCGCAGATCACGGCGCTGGCGACGGCGCAGGCCGAGCAGACCCGTTTGCTCGGCGCTGGCGAGGCCGACCGGATCACCGCGCTGGCCGGCGCCGAGGCCGAGCGGGCCGCCCGCGTCGGCATCGCCCAGGCGATGGCGACCGAGGAGCAGGTCCGTGCCTACGGTGGGCCGCGCTACCAGCTCACGCAGCAGGTCATGGCGCGGTTCGCCGAGGCGATCGAGCACGCCGGAGTCGACATCGTCCCGCGAGTCGTGATCGGGTCACGCGACGGCCACGGCGCCACGGATGGGGGGCGTGACGGCTCCCCGATGCCGATGGGCGGCGGTGTGTTCGAGGCACTGCTGGCGATCCTGCTCGCGGAGCGCGCCGGCGTGGACGTGAGCGACGCTTCAGTCGAGCGCAGCCCGGCCGCGGTGGCCGCTCGCGATGAGCTGACGCGTCGACTCGCAGCGAGCTCCTCGAACGAGGCTGCCTGACGGCAAATCACGAGGCCGACGGCTCGCGCCGCCGGCCTCGTGCCCCCCGAACCCCGGGGTTGGCTTAGCTCTTGATCGGTTCGCCGTCGGCCCCGACGACGTACCACACGTCGTTGAGCCCCTGGCCGTTCACGTCGCCGGCGGCGGCGTCATTGGCGAAGTAGTAGAGCGGCCAGTTCCCGTACTTGACCTGCTTGCCGCCGTCGGTCCGGTCGACGACCGTGATCTTCGCAGCATCCAGGCCCGTGCCGGCGGTGACCGACGCCGCGTCGTCCGCCAGGAGCGGCGGCCACGCCGTCGCGCAGTCGTCGTAGCAGGTCGGCGTGCCGGCCTCGTCGGGCTGGAACATGTACAGGGTCTTGCCCTCACCGTCGACGATGATCTGGCCGAGCGAGCTGTCAGCGAGCGCGATCTCGGCGGCAGCGGCGGCCGGAGCCGAGGCTGATGGAGCTTCTGAAGCGGCCGCCGAGGGCGCCTCGGACGGCGCGACGGATGGGGCGGCGACCGAGGGTGCCGCAGTGGCACCACCCCCGCTCGAACAGGCGGCCACGACCGCGGTCGCGGCCAGCAGGACAGGGAGCAACAGGGATCGACGCGGGTCGATGGTCATCGGGTGGTCTCCTCCAGGTATCGCTAGGGTCCAACCTCCCCTACGTCACGTCGCATCCCGTCGGTTTCCGGGCGCTACCCTCAGGGCGTGGCCAGCCGACGAACCGCACGCCCAACCGCCCGCCAGCGGACCGCACCGCCGCCTCCGCCGCCGAGCGGGCTGCTGTTCTTCGTGCACGGCGCGAACGAGACGTCCGAGGGCCTCGCCCGCAACCTCGCCCGGATCGAGGATCAGATCCGCGGGCACGGATGGGACGTCCGCGTCGTGGCGCCAGAGTGGCGGCGTCGATCGGGCCTGCGCCTGGGTAACTGGCGCAAGGCGCTCTACCGCCAGGCACGACCGACGCCGATCTCGCTCGCCAGCCTGCCGACAGGAGTCGGCCGGGCAGGCGTCCTCCGGCTCGTCACGAACTACTTCGAGGGCCGGCGCGAGGCGCTGCTCGACACGATGGGGGCGCAGCTCCTGGCCGATGTCATCGGCTATCACCAGCACCGCGCGTCGATCCATGCGGTGCTGCGTAACGAGCTCGAGAAGGCTCGGCGGGCGGCCCGCGGCAAGCCGATCCTCCCGGTCGGGCTCAGCCTGGGCGGGATCGCGCTGGTCGACCTGCTGGCCTCCTGGCCTGACGCGCCGGTCGATGCTTGCGTCACGGTGGGCTCGCAGGCGCCGTTGCTGTACGCCTTCGATGCCATCCCATCGATGCCGTACGACGAGGCCGACCCGCCGCATCTCCCCGTCCCGTGGCTGAACATCTACGACAGCCGCGACTTCCTGTCGTTCGTGGCGGAACCGCTATTCCGGCGCAGCGACGGGCTGGCCAGCGTGGTCGACCTGCGCGTCCACTCGGGCCGCGACTTCCCGCGGTCGCATAGCGCGTACTGGGACCTCGGGCCGGTGTGGGACGCCATCGCGACGGCGTTCACCTGGAAGCGGACGGAGCGGCTGACGGTGCGGGAGGCACGCGAGCTGGGTTTCGAGGCACGCAAGGCGCCGGCCGGCCGGGGCTGACGCGGCGACCCGCCCGCGACCCGGCCCGCGGCGGACCCCGCCGCCGGACGCTTGCTGCCTAGTCCTCAGGCGACTAGCCGAGGCACGATCTGGCCGATTCGCTTCCTGCTCATTCGCCGGGAGACTCCACAGCAAGGAGATCGCCCCTCCAGGCGAATCCGTAGTCGCCTCACGAATGAACAGCAAGCGCCCGCGCTCGGCATGACGAGACGATCTAGAACATTAGTTCTATACTGAAGCCACCATGCGGCCGACCTACCGCGACGAGCCCTGCCGCTCCGCTCTGAATTGCGTGCGCAAGATGAGCTTCAAGTGGTCGCTCAACCCGTACATGGGCTGCGTCCACCAATGCACCTTCTGCTTCGTCCGCGCGTTCGAGAAGGTCGCCGATCGGCCGTTCGACGCCCGGTACGGCACGTCGATCCGGGTCAAGACCAACATCGTCGAGGTGCTGCGACGCGAGCTGGGCCGCCGGTCGTGGCAGCGTGAGCACGTCGTCGTCGGCACGGCGACCGATCCGTACCAGCCGGCAGAGGGCCGGTTCCGGCTGACCCGTGGCTCGATCGAGGCGCTCATGGACGCGTCGACGCCTTTCGGGATCATCACGCGCGGACCGCTGATCGTCCGCGACGTCGACCTCCTCGCCCAGGCGTCGCGCCGCGTCAAGGTCGGCGTGACGTTCTCGATCCCCACACTTGATCCCGAGATCTGGCGGCTGACGGAGCCTGGCACGGCGGCCCCACGGCAGCGCCTGCGGGCCATCCGCACGCTCATCGACGCGGGCGTCGACGCCAGCGTCGGCATGGCGCCGATCCTGCCCGGCCTGTCTGACGACCCGCGCAAGATGGCCCAGGTGATCCGCGCGGCCCGTGACGCCGGTGCGACCGCGGTCTGGGCCAACGTCCTGTACCTGCGCCCCGGCACGCGCGAGCACTTTCTCGAGAACCTGGCGCGCGACTGGCCCGAGCTGCTGCCGACATACGAACAGCTCTACCGAGGCCGCGCGTATGTCGCGAAGGATGTCGTCGAGCCCGTCCGGCAGCGGGTCAGGGAGCTGGCGAAGAAGCACGGCATCGCGGACCGCCGCCCCCGCCAGGCGCCCGACTCAGAAGACGTCCGGCCCCGCCCGCCGGGCGCGGAGCAGCTGACGCTCGCCGCCGCGCTGCGTTAGGCCTCGGTCGCGGTCGAAGGCCACCGCGGCGACCGCGGCTCCGAGCGGGGAAGCGCCTCCCAATCGGCACGGACCGGCGCGAAGATGTCGACGACGACCGCGCCGTCCGGCCCCGCGACCGCGTCATGCGGCAGGTTCGACGGGATCCGCCACGTCCCACCCGGACCGAGCGATCGCCGCTCGCCGTCGATGGTGAAGGTGATCGACCCCTCGATGCACAGCCCGAGCTGCTCGTGCTCGTGGCGGTGCTCCGGCACGATCGCGCCCGGACCGAGCTCCACGACAGCCAGACTGGCGTTGTTCCCGACGATCACCCGCGCCTGGACGGTGTCGCCCCACACGTCGCGAGCCGGCACGTCCGCGATGTCGCGGAGGTTCGATTCGGTCGTCATGCCGACAGCCTAGCGGCGATCTCGTCGCTCAGCGACGAGATCGCCGACGTAGGCTTCGGACCGTGGATATCTCGCTCGACAGACGGCCCGCCGGTTCATCCTCGGGCGGCAGGGCCTCTGGCCCGGCCGTCGATGGCGGGGTCTCAGCGGCACCGAGCGAGCCATGCGCGCGATGGAGCATCTTCAGCTCGATCCGCTCGGGATCATGGCCCGCGCCCAGGACCTGATGCTCCACAGCCGGGTCATCGACTACCAGGTTGACGACTGGGCACGCCTGACCTACGAGAAGCGGCGGTTCTTCGACTGGGGTGGCTGGCTCGCCGTCCGGCCGATCGACGAGCTGCCGTACTGGCGCAATCTCATGCGCAGGGAACGACAGAACGGCCACTGGCGCGAAGTCGAGCACGAACACCACGCGACGATCGTCGAGATGCGCAAGGAGCTCGCCGAGCGCGGGACCATCGCCAACCGCGACTTCACGATGGCGAGCCGCAAGCGGACCGACAGCTATCGCGGTCGGAAGGACAGCGCGGTTGCGCTGTACTACCTGTGGCGGGTTGGCGAAGCCATGGTCCACCACCGTGAGCGGTTCGAGCGGGTCTACGCGCTGACCGAGTCGATCGTGCCGCCCGAGCTGCTCGAGGAGGCGTCGGACGCCGAGACCGACGACTTCATGCGCCGCAAGCACGTCGCATTCGAGGGCATCTCAGCCGTGACCGGGACGTCCTACACGATCTACGAGAAGGGCGGGCGCCCGGCCGCGATCGCCTGGCGTGATCGTGCTGTCGAGAAGGGCGAGCTCGTCGAGCTGACCGTCGAGGGCTGGCGCGGTCCCCGCTGGGCGCTCGCGGAGGATCGGGAGGCGATCGAGACGGTCTCCGCCGGTCGGGTCCCGCGCGGCTGGAAGCCCAAGGAGACGACCACCACCCAGGAGGCCACCTTCCTCGCGCCGCTCGATCCGGTGAGCGCCCGCAAACGCGCCAAACCGCTCTTCGACTTCGACTACATCTGGGAGGTCTATACGCCGGCCCCGAAGCGCAAGTTCGGCTACTACGCGCTCCCGGTCCTGTGGGATGACCGGTTGGTGGCACGGTTCGACGGCCGGTTCGACCGCGCGGCGTCGACCTTCGCGATCCTGGGTCTGTGGCTCGAAGACGACGCACTCGCCACCGATGATGGGTTCATCCAAGCGTTCGCCCGCGGCATCGAGCGGATGCGAACGTTCCTCGGGGCCGACCGTGTCGATGCGAGCGGTATCGCGCAGCGGTCGATCCGCCAGGGCGTGATACCGAAAGGAACCTGATACATCACGCCGTCGGCGCGTTATGCCCTCGCGTGATGACCGGGCCAGCACGATGACTCACCTGCGGAGGTGAACCATGACCGTCGAACCGCGCTCGCGCACCACTCAGGGCCTCGCCATCGCGGTGATCGCGGCCATCGCACTGGTGGGGATCTTCCTACTGATGCCGCGCGACGGCCAGCCGGGGGCCACGTCGAGCCCTGCCGCTTCGGCGAGCACGGAGCCGAGCGAGTCGGCGAGCCCGGAGGCCAGCGAGTCACCGAGCGAGGAAGCGTCGCCATCGGCGACTGCGGCCGGTGAGGTCGGCGAGCTCGAGATCGAGGCCAGCGACTTTGCGTTCGCCGCACCGGCCGAGACCGGCGCCGGGCCGACGCGCGTGACCGTCAATAACACCGGGCAAGAGGAGCACCAGGCGCAGATCGTCCGCCTCAACGAGGGCAATACGTTCGAGGATCTGACAGCCGCCCTCCAGGGACCCGATCCCAACGCCGCCTTCGCCCTCTTCACGTTCAGCGGTGGGCCGACGGGTGTCGTGCCGGGCGCGTCGGTGGCAACGACTGTCGACCTCCAGCCTGGGACTCATGCGTTCCTGTGCTTCATCGAGTCGCCTGACGGCGTCCCGCACCTGGCGAAGGGCATGGTCGGTCAGCTCGAGGTGACCGGTACCGCCGCCGACGTGCCGCTGCCCGCCGGCGACGCCGAGGTGACGCTCCAGGACATGGCGTATGTCGGTCTCACGACGCTTACCCCAGGCGAGCACATCGTCGCAGTGACCAACGCCGGCCCCCAGCCGCACGAGGCGACTCTCGTGAAGCTCAACGACGGGACGACCGCCGAGCAGGTCGTCCAGTTCTTCACGTCGACCGAGCCGCCGAGTGGCCCGCCGCCCTGGACGAGCGCCGGCGGGATCGCCGCGATCGCGACCGGTACGTCGGCCACCATGGAGATCGATGTCGAAGCGGGCGAGTACGCGTTCATCTGCTTCGTGCCGGATCCCGCGAGCGGCAAACCGCACGCTGCGCTGGGGATGGTCGGCGGCGTCACCGTCCAGTGATCCGCGGCGGCCTCACACCGTGAGGCGGGAAGCCCGCAGTTCGAGATAGCGCTTCTCCGGCAGGCTGGTCGTCCGCCGCGCGGCGAGTCGATAGGCGGCTCGTGCGGCCTCGCGGTCCCCGGCCATCTCCAGGAGATGGGCTCGGACCGCCTCGAGCCGGTGGTGCCGCGCGATCCGCGCATCGTCCTCGAGCGAGGCGAGCATCCGGAGGCCTGACGCAGGCCCGTTCACCATCGCCGCCGCGACGGCGTGGTTGAGCGTGATCATCGGGTTCGACGACATCTGCTCCAGGAGCCGGTAGAGGCTCAGGATCTGGGGCCAGTCGGTGTCCTCGGCTCGCGGCGCCTCATCGTGGATCGCGGCGATCGCCGCCTGGAGCTGGTACGGACCGATCGCGCCGAGGGGAAGGGTCGCGGTGATCAGGTCGACGCCTTCCCGGATCAGGCCGGCGTCCCAGCACGAGCGATCCTGCTCCGCGAGCGGCACGAGGCTGCCGTCGGTCAGAGCTCGTGCCGGCCGCCGCGCATCGGTCAGCAGCATGAGTGCCAGCAGCCCGGCGACCTCGGCGTCCCCGGGGAGTCGCTGCCGCAGGTCGCGAGTCAGCCGGATCGCCTCCGCGGCGAGCTCCGGCCGCTGCAGATCGTCACCGGACGAGGCGGTGTAGCCCTCGTTGAACATGAGGTACAGCACATGGAGGACGACTCGCAGGCGATCGGCGCGCTCGGCATCAGGGGGCAGCTCGAACCGTGCCCCCGCAGCCTTGATCGTGGCCTTCGCGCGGCTGATGCGCTGGGCCATCGTCGCCTCCGGCACGAAGAACGCCGCGGCCACCTGGGCCGTCGTCAGGCCGCCGACCGCCCGGAGCGTCAGGGCAAGCTGGGAGGCGGGCGACAGGGACGGGTGGCAGCACAGGAACAGCAGCGTCAGCGCGTCGTCCTCGTGCTCCGGGATCGCGTCGCTGTCCGGAGCGGGGACCTGCCACGCCTCGGGTGGCATGAGCGCGATGGCGGCCGTCTCGCGCCGCTCCCGCGCCGTATCGCCACGCAGTTGGTCGAGCAGTCGTCGCGAGGCGACCGTGATCAGCCAGCCGCGCGGGTTGTCCGGGATGCCGTCCGCGGGCCATTGCTGCGCGGCCGCCAGCAACGCCTCCTGGACGGCGTCCTCGCACAGGTCGAAGTGCCCGTTTCGCCGCGTCAGCGCTGCGAGGACCTGCGGCGCGAGCTGTCGGAGCAGCTCCTCGATGGCGATCTCGGTCGTCACATCTCCGTCCCGGCGTCCTCCATCAGCGCGCGGATCTCGACCACGCCGTACTCGGAGATCGGACCTGCGACCTCCTTGGCCCGCTCGAAGCTATCGACATCGACCACGAACACGCCGGCCAGCTGCTCCTTGACCTCGCCGAACGGGCCGTCGGTGACCGCCGGGGCGCCGTCGCGGAATTCGACGAACGTGCGGTCGTGCGCGAGGCCGTCGACCCGGATCAGCTCGCCGGACGCCCTCAGCTCGTCCATCAGCTTGAAATGGTTGCCGAGCACGCGGTCCGTGTCCTCCTTCGGGAGGGACTCCCAGAACGCGATATCGGAATGGATCAAGAGCACGTACTTCACCGTGGGACTCCTTGCGCGCGCGGGCCACTCGTGGGCCCGTCACAGGAAGGTCGTGGCCGTGGAGCGAGTCTCGACATTTTCGTTGAGATCGATGTCGAGAACCGTCCGGCGGCTCCGACTGCATGGTGACGGACCCGACAAGGACCGCCCGGAACCACAAGGAGCGCCAAGCAATGCGCAAGATCATCGCCGGACTCTTCATCTCCCTCGACGGCGTCGTCGAGGCACCGGAGACCTGGCACTTCCCATACTTCAACGACGAGATGGGGGAGGCCGTGACCGCCCAGGCCGAGGCCGCCGACACCATGCTCCTCGGCCGCAACACGTACGAGGAATTCGCCGCGTTCTGGCCGAGCCAGTCGAGCGAGGAGCCATTTGCCGACGTCATGAACGGTACGCCGAAGCTCGTGGCCTCGACGACGCTCACGTCGGTCGCGTGGCAGAACTCCACGCTCATCGAGGGTGACGTCGTGGAGGCACTCAAGCGGCTCAAGGAGCAGCCCGGCAAGGCCATCTCCATCACCGGTAGCCCGACCCTCGTGCGATCGCTGTTGCGCGCAGGAGTGCTCGATGAGCTCCGCCTGCTCGTCCATCCGATCGTGGTCGGACACGGCAAGCGGCTGTTCGAGACCGAAGAGCACCCCATCCCGCTCCGCCTCGTGGGGGCGACGACGTTCACGACCGGCGTGCAGGCGATGACCTACGCGCCCGCCGACTAGCCGAAAGTCGCGACAATCGAAGTCGATGACAAGGAGGACCCGATGAACGCCACGACACTCCAGTACGTGACCTCGAAGGACGGCACGACGATCGCCTACGACCGAGTGGGCGACGGTCCACCCATCGTCCTCGTGAGCGGCGGCTCGGTCGACCGCTCGTCGAACGCCGGCCTCGCCGACCAGCTGGCCGGCCAATTCACGGTCTACAACTACGATCGCCGCGGCCGCGGACCCTCAGGTGACACCCAGCCCTACGCGATCGACCGCGAGATCGAGGACATCGATGCTGTCATCGGTGCGGCTGGTGGCTCGGCGGGGCTGTACGGCTCGTCGTCGGGTGCTGCGCTGGCGTTGCTGGCGACGGCGGCCGGTTCGCCGGTCAGCAAGCTCGCGATGTGGGAGCCGCCCTGGATCCTCGACGAAGCACGCCGGCCGCCCGCCGACACGGCCTCGACCTATCGGAAGCTGGTCGCCGAGGATCGCCGCGGCGACGCAGTCGAGTACTTCATGTCGAAGGTCGTCGGGATGCCGGACGAGTTCGTCGCATCGGCGAAGACGCAGCCATGGTGGCCGTGGCAGGAAGCCCTGGCCCACACCCTCGCCTACGACGCCGAGATCATGGGCGACTACTCACTGCCGGTCGCGTCGATCAAGCGGGTCAACGTGCCGACCATCGTGCTCGTCGGGGCAGCCAGCTTCGACTTCTTCGGCCCGACAGCTCAGGCGATCGCCGAGGCGCTACCCGGCGCCGAGGTCAAGACTCTCGAGGGCCAGGAGCACAACGTCGATCCGGCGGTGCTGGGACCCGCCCTGGCCGAGTTCTTCGCCCGCTGATCGACTCCCTCGAACAAACCGCGCCCCGGGCCCTCGATAGGCTCGGGGCGCATCCGCGCCCACGCTCACGTTCCCACCGGGCGGGACAACCGACCAACGGAGCGCATCTCGTCGGTCGTATGGACCCGCCGGGCGGGACAACCGACGAATCGGAGCGCATCTCGTCGGTCGTATGGACCGCCGGGCGGGACAACCGACCAACGGAGCGCATCTCGTCGGTCGTGTGTCCCACCGGCCGGCACAGGCACGCCCTTCGGTCACCCCATGACCGAACCGACGAACGAACGGCCGCCCGTCGCGGCGTAGCCGTCGCCCCAATCACCCCACGACCGAAACGACGGGCGGGACAGGCCCAGCGGACGTTCAGCCGTCCGTTCAGTCACCGGGTGGCACGCCAACCATTCTGGCCCCCACGCGACCACATGAACCGGACCTGTCCAACGGTCCGGTTTGGCACGATGCTACCTCCACGACACCAACACGGAGGTCATCCCGATGTACGAGTCCTACCTGCAGCTTCGAGCCGATGAGATCCAGGCCGAGCGGCTCCGCGAGGCCGCGAACTGGCGGCTCATCCGCGAGGCTCGCGCCGCCCGAGCCGCCCGAGCCGCCCGAGCCGCCCGGCCCACCGAGTCGCCGCTGCGCCGGATCCGCCGGGCGCTGACCCGCGGGATCCGCCCTCAGTCGAGCGTCGCGAGCGCCTCAGCCACGAGCCGCACGCCCTGATGGATCTCGCTGGGCGTGACGGTGCCGTAGCCAAGGATCAACCCACCCGGCGCCCTGCTCGCATCGTGATACGTGTGGGATAGCCCCGTGACCTTGACGCCGCGCGCCAGGGCAGCCTCGATGAGGGCCGCTTCGTCGACGCCATCCGGCAGTCGCGCCATGACGTGCAACCCGGCCGATGCACCGGTCGGTCGGAGCTCCGGCAGGTGCCGCGCCAACGCCTCGAGCAGCGCGTCGCGGCGCTCGCGGTAGATCGGTCGCATTCGCCGGAGGTGCCGGTCGAACTCGCCGCGTGACAGGAAGTCGGCGAACGCCAGCTGGTCGAGGCTCGATGACCCGCGGTCATTGGCGTCCTTCAGGGCCCCTACTGCGTCGACATGTTCGGCCGGCACGATCATCCAGCCCAGCCGGAGACCCGGAGCGAGCGTCTTGCTCGCCGAACCGGCATAGATGACCCGCTCGGGCGCGAGCCCGTGGATCGCGCCGATCGGCTCCCGGTCGTAGCGGTATTCCGCGTCGTAGTCGTCCTCGAGGATCAGCGCGCGACGCTCGTCGGCCCAGGCCAGCAGGTCGGCGCGGCGATCGGGGGCCATCACGGCGCCGGTCGGGTAGTGATGCGCCGGCGTCAGGAAGGCCGCATCGGCGTCCGAGCGGCGAAGCGCGTCGATCGAGATGCCACCCGTATCGACCGGGATCGGGATGGTCTCCAGCCCGTGTCGATGTACCGCGGTCCGCCCGTCGAAGTCGCCCGGATCTTCGACCGCGATCCGTCGACCGCCGCGGGCCTTGACCAGCTGGACGATGAGGTCGATCGCCTGAGCGAAGCCGTTGCAGATCACGATGCGCTCGGCATTCGCGTGCGTGCCACGCACCCGATCGAGATACTCGGCGAGCGCCTCTCGGAGCTCCTCCGCGCCGCGGCGGTCCAGGTAGGTCAGGCGATCGTTGGGCGCCTCGATGAGCACGCGTCGCATCGACCGCAGCCAGACCTGGCGCGGGAACTGCGAGACGTCCGGGCGGCCGTAGGCGAAGTTGATCCGGATCTCAGGTGCCCGAGCGGGTGCCGGGCGCTCGGGCGTCGGGACGGTGGCACGCGTGGCGACCCGTGTGGCACCGCCCGGCAGGCTCGTGAGGTAGCCCTCGGCAACCAATTGCTCGTAGGCCTCGACGACCACGCCGCGCGACAGGTCGAGCTGCTCGGCGAGGACCCGCGTCGACGGAAGCGGCGAGTCGGGCGCCAGCCGCCCCACGCGGATCGCGCCACGCAGCTCCTGTTCGAGCTGTCGATGGAGGGGCAGTGGATCGTCCTTGCGGAGCTCGACGAGCAGCTCCGTCGGGAATCTGGTCCTCGTTCTGGGCATCGAAGCGGACCTTACCAGATGACCAGTCTGGCGTCACCATGGTGCCAACGAACTCGACGAAGACCCTTCATCCAGGAGAGCGACATGGAACTCCTCACGATCATCATCACCGTCTTGGCCAGCCTGGTCCTCCTCGACGTCGCGGCACTCCGCAAGGGCAGCGACTCGCGCGATCGCATCGGCGACGACTGGCACCGCTCGACCATCGCCTGATCCTCCTGATCCTCCCGCGCAGGGGAGCCGAGCGTCCGACAGGGCGCTCGGCTTCTTCGTGCCAGACTGACCCAGATGGCGCGGCCTCCTGGTGTTCGTGACGACAGTGCTCCTTGTCCTCGTTGCCTGCGCGCCGGCCAGCAGCCCGAGTCCCGCCCCCAGTACGGCACCGACCGCGAGTGGTTCGACGGCGCCCGCCACGGAGGTCCCGGCCACATCGGCTCCCGCGGAGCCCCCGACGCTCGCCATCCGCGAATTCGACGTGCCCGCCGGGTCGCATCCGCACGACGTCGCGCCGGCTGCCGACGGCGGCGTCTGGTACACGGGCCAGCATGTGGGCACACTCGGCCACCTCGATCCCGCCACGGGGACGATCCGCGAGATCCCGCTCGGCAGCGGCTCAGCGCCGCACGGCGTGATCGTCGGGCCGGACGGCGCCCCGTGGATCACCGATGGTGGCCGCAACGCGATCGTCCGCGTGGATCCGGCCACGGATGAGGTCACGGCGTTCCCGCTTCCGGCCGATCGTCCGGGCGCCAACCTGAACACCGCGGCCTTCGATGGCGACGGGATCCTGTGGTTCACCGGACAATCCGGCATCTACGGCCGCGTGGACCCTGAGACCGGTGAGATGAAGGTCTTCGATGACCCCGATGGTCGCGGCCCGTACGGCATCGCCGCCACGCCCGCCGGCGAGATCTGGTACGCGTCGCTCGCCGGCAGCCATATCGCACACATCGACCGGTCGACAGGCGAAGCTCAGGTCGTCGAACCCCCGACCAGTGGCCAGGGCGCCCGCCGTGTCTGGTCCGACTCGACAGGTCGGATCTGGGTCAGCGGAGTGGAATGCCGGCCAGGTCGGCGTCCACGACCCCGCGACCGGCGAATGGGAGGAGAGTAAGCTGCCCGGCGATGGCCCGCAGGCCTACGCCGTGTACGTCGATGAACGCGACATCGTGTGGCTGACCGACTTCGGCGCCAACGCGATCGTGCGGTTCGACCCAGCGACCGAGCGCTTCGACGCGATCGAGCTGCCGAGCCCGGACGCTGCCGTACGCCAGCTGCTGGGCAGGCCCGGTGAGCTGTGGGGCGCCGAGTCCGCGGTGGACAAACTGGTCGTGGTGACCGAGACAGGCGCCTAGAGCACCGAAGCGCGAACGGCCGCGACGTTGATGCCGCCGTAACGTTCCACACCCAACCATGCAAGGCGACGAAATGGAGGTCGTTCATGTTGCCCACGACCCACAGCTATTCGAGCTTCGCCGCGAAGGACATCGCGGCCGAGAAGAAGTTCTACGGAGATACCCTCGGCATCAAGGTCGAGGAGATGTACGACGGAGGCCTGCTCGAGCTTCGGCTCGGCGGCGACAAGCGCGTCCTGATCTATTCGAAGGACGACTTCGTGCCGGCCACCTACACCGTGCTGAACTTCCCGGTCCCCGATGTCGACGCGGCGGTCGACGAGCTCACCCGATCGGGCGTCCAGATGGCGCGCTTCGACGGCTTCGATCAGGACGAGAAGGGCATCGCCCGCGGTGGTGGCGGCCCGACGATCGCCTGGTTCCGCGACCCGGCCGGCAACATCCTTGCCGTCCACAGCGACGAGGAACCGCCCGCCTGATCGACAGACTCGTCGGATGAGCTACCCGCCACCCAAGTACGACGGCGAGCCCGGGCTCGTCAACGCGCGGCTGCGCCGCGCGGGCAGCGAGCCCGACGTCCGCTACAAGAACGGCGGCACGGCCGAGTACCTGGCGACGGGTGACTCCACCAACGGCCAGTTCGGCCTGTACCGCTGGAACATGTCGCCCGCCGTCAGCGGTCCCGACCCGCACTTTCACCGGTCGATCTCGGAATCGTTCTTCGTGATCTCCGGCGCGATCAAGCTGTATGACGGCAAGACCTGGGTCGACGCCAAGCCCGGCGATTTCCTATTCGTCCCGGAGGGGGGCATCCACGGCTTCCGGAACGAATCAGGTGAGGACGCCTCGATGTTGATCCTGTCGTCAGCGCCGCGCAGGCGAGCGCTCGCGGTATCCGAGGATCCGAGATACTCCGCCCAGACGCTTCGCCGGTCGGCGGATGCCCGACGTGCACCGAGCGACTGACGCGACGACGAGCGCGCCGCGCTTCATGCCTGCGGGTGCACCCGACATCCTCTCGGGTGGGCGCTGGTCGAGCTGGCGGTGACCGATGCAGCGCGAGGGGTCACATCGTCCCGTTCGACGAGCTCGAACACAGCGAGCACTCGCACGAGTTCGTCGGGGCGGACCACGGCGACGTCCCGTTCTGCGTGATCCTCGTCCACTCGCGGCCGGGTGTCGGGCCGAAGCTCCACCGACATCCGTACAGCGAGGTCTTCATCGTCGAGTCGGGTCAGGCCACGTTCCGCATCGGGGACGACACGGTGGTGGTCGAGGGCGGCCATGTCGTCGTCAGCCCGCCGGGCGAAGCCCACGGGTTCACCAACACCGGCACCGGCGAGCTGCGATTGACCGCGATCCACGGCGCCGGCCGCTTCGATACCGAATGGCTGGCCGGCCCCGATCCGACCTGGACATCGAAGCCCGGGACCTAGGCGTCCGGCACGCCCAGCTGCACGACGGTCTCACCGCCGAACGCCATCGGGTCGCCGGTCTGGTAGGCGTCGGCGATCTCGTTCCATGCCGCGAAGCCCGGGTGCGAGTCGTGGACATGGTGTCCCTCGCCTGACGCGAAGATCACCGCCACCAGGTACTGGACCGCGCCATTGACCGGCCGCGACGAGATGTCGAGCCGATTGAGCGTCGCCGCGATCAGCAGCCCGCGATCCTTGAGGTCGTTCCAGACCGGCAGCTCGTGTTCGCGAAAGCCGCGCTCGAACGCATCCACCTGGTCTTCGCGGACGTTGAGGACGACCGTGACGGTCTCCACGGCCTAGCGCCGTGACTTGCGGGCCGCGGCCTCGATGCTGAACGTCCCGGCATACGGTCGGATGCCCGACTCGTGGCCGTCGTCCCAGCGGACGCGGTATTCGGGTCGGACCTCGTGCGCGATGACCTCGACGATCTCGCCGCGTCGGGCCGCGATCCCCACTTTGTTCGACTCGATGACGATGCGATCGCCGACATTGGCCGTCATGCGCTGCTCCTCCGTTCTGCACTGGTCTGTCGTCTGGTCGAGGTCCTATTGTCCGACTTCGGGCGCCAACGCGACACCGCCATTCGTTACTTGCAATCCGCAAGCGACGTGGTATGTTGTTGCACATGCAACCAACCGCCGACGTCAGATCCGTCCATCGACCAAGATCCGAAGACCCAAGCGATCGAGCGACTGCTGGCACGTGGCGGCCTCATCGACATCACCACTATCGGCCGCCGGAGCGGCCGTCCACGCCGCATCGAGATCGTCTTCCACAACGTCGATGGGCACATCGTCATCAGCGGCATGCCCAGCCGGCGCACGCGGGCGTGGATCCATAATCTCGAGGCGGACCCCCGGATGACCGTCCATCTCAAAGGACTGGTGGCCGCGGATCTGCCGGCGACCGCCCGCGTCATCAGCGACGCAGTCGAGCGGGCGGCGACGGCCCAGTGGATCGTCGACCATGCGTGGCCGCGCATGGATGTGGATGCGATGACCGCCTACTCGCCGATGATCGAGGTGACCCTGGACCGGCCGGCAGGCTGACGGCATCTCCCGCAAACGGCGGTACGCTTCGGGCCCACCGCCAACGCGCCGGACCTAGGAGTGCCCGCAATGGATTGGACCCTGGAAGTCGTGATCCTCCCGGTCAGCGACATCGACCGTGCGGTCAAGTTCTACCGTGACCAGGTCGGCTTCGACCTCGACCACGACACGAAGACAGACCAGATGCACGTCGTCCAGTTGACCCCGCGGGGCTCGGGCTGCTCGATCGTATTCGGCGACCTGCCGCCGCAGCGAGAGATGACGCCGGGTTCGATGCGTGGCCTCCAGCTCGTCGTACCGGACGCGAAAGCCGCTCGGCAGGAGCTGGTCGACCGCGGCGTCGAAGCCAGCGAGATCATGCAGTTCTCGCCCGATGACGGCGGCACCTTCTTCGGCTTCAGCGATCCGGATGGCAACACGTGGGCCGTCCAGGAGCTCAAGGTCCGTGGCGACAAGCCGTTGATCCCGGTCGAGCACCGGGGTCGGTTCGGCGAGGGTCGGAGTCTCTAGACCACGTGAAGGCGCCCGCGTCACCCCGCGTGACGCGGGCGCTCTTGTCGATCCAGGTCGATCTACGAGCCGCGCTCACCTCGGCGGAACTCCACCAGCGCGGGGTCCGGGTTGGCGTCGAAGGTCACGGCGCCGGCCGAACCGCCTTGCTCACCGCGGCGGAACTCCTCGAGTGACGTGTTCGGGGCGGCGAACATGACGGACTCGAGGCCGTGCTCGCCCCGCCGGAACTCGACGAGGCCCGCATTCGTCGGGTCGCCAACAGCAGCCGGCGCGGTGGTACCGATCCGGGGCGCCAGGCCTCCCGAGGGCGATCGACGTGATCAGTGCCGTGACCAGGATCAGCACGAGCGCGCCCGCTGCGATCGCGGGCCAGGCCGCACGTCCATGCCACAACGTGGTCTGTTTGCTTGTCTGATTTCGCGACGCTCATCTTCCATACCTCCGGTGACCGCACCTTGCTGGTGCTTGTGACCTGAAGGCGTGAGAAACGACGGCACGACCGTACGGTCCGATGGAACAACTTGGGATAGGCCGTGACGGACGGGCTGGCCGCGATAGCGGAGACCGTATGCTCTCATCAGGGAGGGCCAGCGGATGACTGCGGAGCAGGTCGGGACTCGGTTCGTTGGTCGCGATTCCGAGATCAGCGACCTGGCCGACCTGCTTGACGAAACTGCTCGCGGTCGCGGCCGACTGGTTCTGGTCGGCGGCGAGCCCGGTATCGGCAAGAGCCGCCTGGCCGATGAGCTTTCGGATCGGGCCAGGGATCGGGGCTTTCTGGTGCTCTGGGGCCGAGGCTGGGAGGACGCCGGGGCGCCGCCGTACTGGCCTTGGGTCCAGGCGCTGCGCGCATATCTCCGCGCCACGCCGCCCGACCGAAGTCCGCCGCCATCTCGGCTCCGGAGCCACCGATGTCGCGCAGATGTTGCCCGAGCTACGCGACCTTTTTCCGGACCTGCCGCCGCCGCCCGACTCGATATCCGATTCAGCCCGGTTCCGCCTGTTCGACTCGACGGCGTTGCTCCTCCGCGATGCCGCTGTTGACCGTCCGACACTCATCGTCATCGACGACATGCAAGCAGCGGATGCGCCGTCGATCCTGTTGCTTCAGTTTCTCGCCAGTCAACTCGTCGACATGGCGGTCATGGTCCTCGGGACGTATCGCGACGTCGAGCTGACACCCGAGCACCCGCTGACCTCGGCCATCGCCGAGGTCGCGCGCATCCCAGGCGCCCGGCTGCTGACGCTGACCGGCCTGCCCGTCGCGGCGGTTGCCGAATACATCGGCGGCGCGGCGAACCTCTCGACGCACGATCCGTTGGTCGCGGCCGTCTGGCGGGCGACGAATGGCAACCCGTTGTTCGTGGGGGAGGCCGTGCGGCTGCTGTCGGCCGAGGGTCGACTCGGCGACGTGGCGGACCTGTCCTCCTTCAGGGTCGCCGTGCCCGCCGGTGTGCGCGCCGTCATCGCGCGCCGGGTCGGTCACCTGGGCATCTCCACTACGGCCGCCCTCTCGGTCGGGGCGGTGATCGGGCCCGAGTTTGGCGTCGACACCTTGCGTCGGGTGCTCGATCAGGACGGTGATCGAGCGCTCGATCACCTCGACGAGGCCGTGCAGGCTGGCCTGCTGCAACCGATCACCGGGTCGTCCAAACGATTCCGGTTCTCGCACGACCTCGTTCGCGAGACCCTGTACGACGAGCTGGGGCCCGATCGCCGCGCCGCGATCCACGGACGGATCGCAGGCGTTCTCGAGGAGGGTCACTCCCATTCGGCGTCGCCGCATCTGGCCGAGCTGGCGTTCCACTTCGGCCAGGCTGCCCAGCAAGGCGCCGATGCGGGAGGCGAGCCCGGCCTTGGTGATATTGCTCGGAAGGCGATCGACTATGCACGGCGAGCCGGCGACGTGGCGGCGCATTCGCTGGCCTACGAGGAGGCCGCGCGCCTGTATGGCATGAGCCTTGCGGTCATGAACAGGACCGATTTCACGGACGACGACCTCCGGACCGAGGTCCTGCTCGCGTATGGCGATGTCCAATCGAAGGCCGGAGACCTCACCGCCGCTCGAGGGGCGTTCCTGGACGCCGCCACTATCGCGAAACGGACGGGTGTCGGGAGCCAACTGGCTCGGGCTGCGCTCGGGATCGGCGGTCGCCAGCAGTGGGCGCGAGCAGGCAGCGACACGCGTCTCATCCCGATGCTCCAGGACGCTCTGGTCGTCCTTGGCGAAGGCGATCAACGCCTCCGGGCCCGGCTCCTGACCCGGCTCGCGTGTGCTTGGCGCAGCTCACCGGAGCGGCGGGGCGACAGCGACACGCTTAGTCGGCAGGCGGTCGACATCGCCCGCGGGCTCGACGACCCGGCTAGCCTCATGGAGGCGCTGGTCGGCCGCTTCTGGGCGACGTTCTGGCCGGAGAACCCGGCCGACCGGCAATCGATCGCAACCGAGGCGCGGCGGATCGGGGAGGCACTCGCCGACGACGAGTTGCTGGCCGACGCTTTGTTCATCGCATATATCTCGTCGTCGGAACGGGGCGACATCGCCGAGGCACGGCGCGAGATCGAGCTGCTGGGCCGCGTCAACGAGACGTTGCGCCAACCTGCCGAAAACTGGCTCGTTAAGAACAATCGCGAGGGCCTCGCCCTGCTCACCGGCGATTACGCGGAGGCCGAAGCACTCATCGGCCTCAGGATCGAGTCAGGGACCCTGGTGACGCCCGGTCGCGACGATGTGGCGGCAAGCCGCACGAATTGGTTCCTGTTCCGCCGCGAGCAGGGCCGGCTCGCAGAGGAAGAGACGACCATCCGCGCGTCCATAGAAGAATTCCCGTGGTACCCGCTGTATCGCGCGGCCCTCGCATGCCTCCTGTCCGACCTCGGCCGGGCCGATGAAGCCCGCGTGGTGTTCGACGACCTTGCTGCCGATCGTTTCAGCAGCCTGTATGGCGACAACGAATGGTTGCTCGGGATGGGCCTCGCGAGCGACGCGTGCGCGCTACTCGGCGATGCGGACGCTGCGGCGGTGCTCTACGAGCAGCTCGCGCCTTTCGCCGGAAGGAACACGGTAGGACACGCGGAAGGCAGCGTCGGCGCCGACCGACCGCTACCTCGGGCTGCTCGCCGCAACGCGCGGCGAATTGGACGTAGCCGTCGAGCACCTCGAGGCGGCGATCGCGGCGAACGACGCGATGGGTGCGCGGCCTTGGTCGGCCCATTGTCAGCATGACTTGGCCGTCGTCCTGCGCCGCCGCGACCTCGGTGGTGACCGGGCCAATGCGGACGGCTGGACGCGAATGCCCGTTCCGTCGCGGCCACACTCGGCATGGCCCTCGCCGATCAGATCGATCAGCCAGACACCGCAGCCCCGTCTCGAAGCCGCCATTTCGATGCCCGCCGTGTTCCACCGCGAAGGTGAGTACTGGACCGTCGGATTCGGTGGGGAAACCCTGCGCGTCAGGGATTCGAAAGGGATGCGACACCTCGCTCGACTGTTGGCCGTGCCAGGCCGCGAGTTGCATGCCCTCGAGTTGGCATCGACCGATGGCGGCACGCCGCGAGCGGTCGCCCGTGGCGAACTCGAGCCCATCGATGGCCTCGGCGACGCCGGCGCGATCCTCGACCCGGAGGCCAAGGCCGCCTACCGCGCGCGCTTGACCGAGATCCGCGAGGAACTCGCCGAGGCCGAGCGCTGGAACGATCCGGAGCGCGTCAGGCGGCTCGAGGACGAGCGACAGGCGCTCACCGACGAGCTCGCAGCGGCAGTCGGCCTAGGCGGCCGCGATCGGGTAGCGGCGTCGGCCGCCGAGCGTGCCCGCGTGAGCGTGACGCGCGCGATCCGCTCCGCATTGGCACGCATCCGAGAGCAGAACGTCGCCCTCGCAGATCATCTAGACGCCACGATCCGGACCGGCACCTTCTGCTCGTACACACCGGACCCGCGCGCACCCATCGCCTGGAAGGTCTGAGGGAGGGGACCGCAGATGACCGTGGAGCAGGTCGGGACTCGGTTCGTCGGTCGCGATCGCGAGCTCAGCGACCTGACGGACCTGCTCGACGAGTCCGCTCGCGGTCGCGGCCGCCTGGTTCTGGTCGGCGGCGAGCCCGGCATCGGCAAGAGCCGCCTGGCCGATGAGCTTTCGGATCGGGCGAGGGAGCGGGGCTTTCTGGTGCTCTGGGGCCGAGGATGGGAGGACGCCGGAGCACCGCCGTACTGGCCTTGGGTCCAGGTGCTGCGGGCCTATCTCCGCGCCACGCCCACCGACCAGGTGCGCCGGCAACTCGGTTCCGGCGCGACCGACGTCGCGCAGATGTTGCCCGAGCTCCGGGAGCGCTTCGCGGACCTTCCGCCGCCGCCGGACTCGATATCCGATTCGGCCAGGTTCCGCCTGTTCGACTCGACTGCGTTGCTCCTCCGCAATGCTGCTCTTGAACGTCCGACACTCCTCGTCATCGACGACCTGCAGGCAGCGGATGCGCCGTCGATCCTGTTGCTTCAGTTTCTCGCCAGTCAACTCGTCGACATGGCGGTCATGGTCCTCGGGACGTATCGCGACGTCGAGCTGACACCCGAGCACCCGCTGACCTCGGCCATCGCCGAGGTCGCGCGCATCCCAGGCGCCCGGCTGCTGACGCTGACCGGCCTGCCCGTCGCGGCGGTTGCCGAATACATCGGCGGCGCGGCGAACCTCTCGACGCACGATCCGTTGGTCGCGGCCGTCTGGCGGGCGACGAATGGCAACCCGTTGTTCGTGGGGGAGGCCGTGCGGCTGCTGTCGGCCGACGGGCAGCTCACCGATGTGGAGGACGCGCAATCGCTACACGTCGCCGTGCCTGCTGGGATTCGCGCCGTCATCGGACGTCGGATCGGCCACCTAAGCGACGCCACGACGAGGGCGCTCACGCTGGCAGCCGTGATCGGGCCCGAATTCGGTCTCGACGTCCTCCGGGCCGTCGCGGATGAGCCCCGAGATCGTGGGGTAGACCTCGTCAGCGAGGCCGTGCAGGCGGGCCTGCTTCAAGCGATGCCTGGCGTACCGGGCCGGTACCGGTTCTCCCACGATCTCGTCCGCGAGACGTTGTACGACGAGCTGTCTGGGCAGCGCCGTGCCGCTGTGCACCGACGGATCGCCGACGTCTTAGAGGCGCGCAATATCGAATCGGACGCCCCGCTCCTGGCGGAGTTGGCATTCCATTTCGTGCAAGCATCGGAGCAAGGCTGGGGTGCCCCGGCCGAGTCAGGCATCGATGGCGATGTGGCAGACAAGGCCATCGAGTACGCCCGGCGAGCGGGCGACCAGGCGGCCCGCTCACTGGCCTACGAAGAAGCCGCGCGCCACTATGCGATGAGCCTTGCCGTCATGGGCCGGACAGGTCACGGTCATGACGATGTCCGAGTCGAGGTCCTGCTCTCCCGCGGCGACGTCCAAGCAAAGGCTGGCGACCTCGATACGGCTCGAGCCATGTTCCTCGACGCGGCGTCGATGGCGAAGAAGACGGGCAACGGGAGTCAGCTGGCACGGGCGGCCCTCGGGTGGGGTGGCGGTCAACAGTGGACGCGCGCAGGCAAGGACACTCGGCTCATCTCCATGCTTCAGGACGCGCTGGTCATGCTCGGTGGCTCCGACGAGCGTCTACGAGTCCGACTGCTGACGCGTCTGGCATGCGCGTGGCGGGGCGCACCGGATCGTCGCAGCGACAGCGAAACGCTCAGCCGCCGAGCCGTCGAGATCGCCCGTGGGCTGGACGACCCAGCCAGCCTCATCGATGCGCTCGTCGGCCGCTTCTGGGCGACGTTCTGGCCGGACAACCCCGACGAGCGCGCATCGATCGCCGCAGATGCGCAGGCGGTCGGGATGGCGCTCGCGGAAGGTACCTGGCTCGCGGACAGCCACTTCATGAAATTCGTGACCTTGACCGAACACGGTCGCACCGCCGAAGCGCGGCGCGAGATCGAGGCGCTCGGTCGGGTGATCGAAGAATTGCGTCAGCCTGCCGAACTGTGGCTCGTGCATGAGAGCGCGGTCGTGCTCGCTCTCCTAGCCGGTGATTACGCCGAGGCCGAGGCCTATCTCGACCGAGAGGTGGAGTCCGAATCCCGCTGGACCCCTGCTCGCGACGACGTCTCGACCGCTCGATTTCATCGGTTCCTGCTTCGCCGCGAGCAGGGTCGCATCGAGGAGGAAGAAGCCACCGTACGAGAATCCGTCGAGGATTTCCCGTGGTATCCCCTCCATCGCGCAGCGCTCGCGTGCCTGCTTGCCGACCTCGGCCGAACCGACGAAGCTCGGGTCGTATTCGACGATCTCGCGGTCGACCGATTTCAGCGCTCTGTATCAGGACAACGAATGGTTGCTTGGGATGAGCTTGGCGAGCGACGCCTGCGCGCTACTCGGCGATGCCGATGCGGCTGTGATTCTCTACGAACAGCTTGCGCCGTATGTGGGTCGACACGCGATCGGGCATGCGGAGGGCAGCGTCGGCGCGACCGACCGCTATCTCGGGCTGCTCGCTGCAACTCGCGGCGACCTCGATGCGGCCGTCGGTCACCTCGAGGCGGCGATCGCGGCGAACGACGCGATGGGTGCGCGGCCATGGACTGCCCACAGCCAGCACGATCTCGCCATCGTCTTGCGTCGGCGCGACGCTCGCGGCGACCGGGGCAAGGCGGACGCTCTCGACGCGAAGGCACGATCGACCGCAGTTTCCCTGGGGATGATCCTGGCCGACCAGATCGGCGAGCTCGGGGCGACGACGGACCCTGTCTCCGAAGCCGCCATTTCGATGCCCGCCGTGTTCCACCGCGAAGGTGAGTACTGGACCGTCGGATTCGGTGGGGAAACCCTGCGCGTCAGGGATTCGAAAGGGATGCGACACCTCGCTCGACTGTTGGCCGTGCCAGGCCGCGAGTTGCATGCCCTCGAGTTGGCATCGACCGATGGCGGCACGCCGCGAGCGGTCGCCCGTGGCGAACTCGAGCCCATCGATGGCCTCGGCGACGCCGGCGCGATCCTCGACCCGGAGGCCAAGGCCGCCTACCGCGCGCGCTTGACCGAGATCCGCGAGGAACTCGCCGAGGCCGAGCGCTGGAACGATCCGGAGCGCGTCAGGCGGCTCGAGGACGAGCGACAGGCGCTCACCGACGAGCTCGCAGCGGCAGTCGGCCTAGGCGGCCGCGATCGGGTAGCGGCGTCGGCCGCCGAGCGTGCCCGCGTGAGCGTGACGCGCGCGATCCGCTCCGCATTGGCACGCATCCGAGAGCAGAACGTCGCCCTCGCAGATCATCTAGACGCCACGATCCGGACCGGCACCTTCTGCTCGTACACACCGGACCCGCGCGCACCCATCGCCTGGAAGGTCTGAGGAGGCCTCGCAGAGCGTCAGTCCTGCAGTCGCTCGATCACTGGCGCGAACGCCTGGACGCCCTCGAGGGAGTTCGGCCGGAGCTGGACCTGGAGGTGGTCGATGCCCAGCTCGGCGAACCGCCCCAGCTCGGCGGCGACCGTCGCCGGATCGCCCCGGATCTCCCTCGCCTCGGGTGGCGCGCCTGAGGACACGGTACGCACCAGCACCTCCACCGACTTCGTGATGGGAGCCGTCCGACCGACCTCGCGGCACGCCCGGTCCAGCGCCTCGAGCTGCGCCGGCACCTCGTCGATCGAGCGCAGGCCACCGTTCCAGTGGTCGGCCAGCTCCGCGGTCAGTCGCAGCATCCGCGGTCCGTTCGCGCCGACCATCACCGGCAGGCCGTCCGGTCTCGGGCCGCGTGGTTCGAGCCGCGCCGACCGCGTCCGGACCGTCTTCCCGTCGAGCGTCGATCGCCCGGTCCGCAGCATGTCCGTGATCACCCGCAGGGCTTCCTCGAACCGCCGGAACCGATCGGCAAGTGGGATCCCGTAGCTCGCAAACTCGGGCTCGTTCCAGCCGGCGCCGATGCCGAGGATCAGCCGTCCGCCGCTGACCTCATCGAGCGTCTCGGCCATCTTGGCCAGCAGCGCCGGGCTTCGGAGCGGGACCGCCAGCACGTACGGGCCGAGCGCGACACGCCGGGTCGAGGCGGCCAACGCGGCGAGCACCGTCCACGACTCCCATGCGCCGCGCCAGTCACCGTCCGGATCCCCGAACCCGACGTGATCCGACACCCACAACGCATCGAAGCCGATCGCCTCGGCCGTCTGCGCCATCGCGAGGATGTCGGTCCAGCGCGGCGTCCGCCCGTCCATCGCACCCTCGACGTATGGCAGGTTCAGCCCGAGTTCCATCGACTGACGTCAGCTCGGGTTCGGGCCCGGATCGCCACCGGTGACCGCTGTCGCCAGACGCGGGAGGAACACCGCCCAGCCCTGGCGATGGAGCGGCAGGTCGTCGATCGGGATGCCGCGGTGGGTCAGCCGAACGATCGTGCCCGGGCCGTCCGCGACGAGCTCGAATTCGACGGTGGTGGTGCCGGGCGGCATCCGCGGGTGGCCACGCCATCCCCACGTGATCACCACGCGCGTGCCGGGTTCCACGGCGACGAACGTGCCTTCCACGACTTGGTCTTCGCCCATTCGCACCTGGAACCGACCACCCGGGACCGGGTCGAGATCGGCCGACTCGCCCTGCCAGCGCGACCACAGCTCCGACTCCGTCAGGTAGCGGTACACGGCACTCGGCGGCGCATCGATGCGGCGCTCGACCCGGATGGTGTCGCCTTCAGCGGTCATCGTCGGGTTCGCCGCTTTGGTTTGGGGTGGGGATCGGCCTCGACCGCAGTCGCGAGTCGATCGAGGGACGTCGTCCACATCGCCTCGAGCACCCGGGCAAGCGGCCCGAGCGCCGAATGGTCGGCGCGATAGAAGCGTCGATTGCCCTCAGGGCGAACGGTCACGAAGCCCGCCTCCCGAAGCACGCCGAGGTGCTGCGACACCGCCCCGAACGTGACGGGAAAGCGGTCGGCGATGTCGCCGGCTGACCGCTCGCGATCCCACACCAGCCGGAGGATCTCGCGCCGAGTCGCGTCGCCGACAACCTGCAGGCCATCCATCGACGGCATTTTAGTCTCCCTTGAAATAGCGCTGCACCGCGCGTACTATAGCGATGGCTAAAATACGGAGGTCGAGGAGGACACATTCGTGGGCGACTACCACGTGGTCATGCAGTTCGACATCGATGCGGAGGCGGATGCCGTGCATCGTGCGCTGCACACCGAGGACGGCATCAGGTCGTGGTGGACGACCCACTCCGACCTCGGGGATGGCAAGCTGGAGACCTCGTTCCCTGACACCACGCAACCGTTCGAGTTCGCGGTCCGCGAGACCCCCGACCGCGTCGAATGGGTGACGGGCAGCTTCCCGCCATGGTGGGCTGGCACGACGATCCGGTTCGACATCGGTGGCAACCCGGACGGCCCGGGCACCCGGTTGCTGTTCAGCCACCGCGACTACGAGCCCGATAACCCGGTGATCCCGATCATCACGCCGGCGTGGGCGCAGATCCTGTTGCGGCTCAAGGGGTACGCCGAGACGGGCACGCCCCAGCCGTTCTTCGACTTCTGAGTCGACCGATGGCCATCGATGTCACAGCCACCACCGACATCGCGGCCGCACCCGAGGCGGTCGCGGCCGTCCAATTCGACCCTCGCCGGGACCCTCACTGGATCGGCGGCGTCGACCGGGTCGAGCTCGTCACGGACCTGCCCATCGCGCAAGGCTCCCGAGTGCGCCGCATCGGCGGCTTCATGCGTCGGCCGATCGAGTGGCTGATGCAGGTCGAGGCGTTCGAGCCCGCCCGCCATGTGGGGATGCACGCCCTGGAGAGCCCGTTCCCGATGGATGTCGACTACCACCTGGAGCCGATGGACGGCGGTCGCGCAACACGAGCAAGCATCCGGATCCGCGGCGATGCGAAGGGGATGTACGGGGCGATGCCCGGCGCGCTCATGGGCTGGATGGTCCGGCGGTCCGTCCAGGGCGACCTGAAGCGGCTGAAGCGGATCGTGGAAACGGGACGGTCCGGGCGGGCCTAGTCGCTCGGGACGGACGTCCGGCCCGTTCGTCGGGTGTCCCTCGCGGCGAGACAACCAGCCCGTGGCGACCGGCCCGTTCGTCGGGTGTCCCTCCCGGCGGGACAACCAGCCCGTGGCGACCGGCCCGTTGTCGGGTGTCCCTCCCGGCGGGACAACCAGCCCGTGGCGACCGGCCCGTTCGTCGGGTGTCCCTCCCGGCGGGACAACCAGCCCGTGGCGACCGGCCCGTTCGTCGGGTATCCCTCCCGGCGGGACAACCAGCCCGTGGCGACCGGCCCGTTCGTCGGGTGTCCCTCGCGGCGGGACAACCAGCCCGTGGCGACCGGCCCGTTCGTCGGGTGTCCTCGCGGCGGGACAACCAGCCCGTGGCGACCGGCCCGTTCGTCGGGTGTCCCTCGCGGCGGGACGCGGGCCCTGGTGGTTAGACGGTCCAATGTGCGGACTGGACCGAGCCCGTAGGATTGGGGTCCGTCGCCCGACTGACGCGACTCCGGGGTTCCGAGCATGCACCTCCGCCGCACCGCCACTTCATGACTACCGAGGGACGTTTCTGCCCGACCTGCGGGACGAAACGCACTGGGTTCTTCCGCTTCTGCAGCAAGTGTGGGTTCGACTTCGACGAGCTCACGACGCCGGCTGCTCGGGCGGCGTCCGCGGTGCCTGGGCAGGTGGCCTTGCCGCAGGCACCCCCGCCGATCTCGGACGCACCGTCGATGTTCGATATCGTCACGACCGTTCGACCGGAAACGGTCGTCGCGGAGCGGCCGAAGTCCCGCGAACGGGCCGTCGTTCGCGTCGCGATCGTTGCCCTGGCCGGCGTGCTGGCATTGAGCGCGATCTCGAATGCGCTCGGCCAGCGGAGCGGGTCGACGGCACAGCCCAGTACGGCGATCGGCTCGCCGCTCGTCGGTGAACTACCGGCGTCCGGCGCGTCCGGCTCGCCGGCTGCACCGACCTTCGGTCCCACCGGCGAGACTCGATACGCGATCGTCATGAGCGTGACCGACGGCGACACGATCCGCGTCGACGTCGACGGCGAGGAATACGCGCTTCGCTACATCGGCATCGACGCGCCCGAGCCCGACGCAACGGACCCGACCATCAAGGGTTGGGCCGACGCGGCCACCGCCGCCAATCGGTCGTTGATCGATGGCCGCGAGGTGTACCTCGAGCAGGACGTCTCGGACACCGACCAGTTCGGCCGCCTGCTTCGGCACGTGTGGTTCGTCGGACCTGGTGGCACGATGGTGCTCGCCAACCTCGAGCTCGTGCGCCGCGGGTTCGCCCAGGCCACCACCATCCCGCCTGATGAGAAGTATGCGAGCCTCCTGACACAGGCCCAGGACTCGGCGAAGACCGCCGCACTCGGACTCTGGGCGCCGGCCGCGTCGCCATCGGCGGGGTCATCGCCGGCGTCGATCCAGGCGACGCCCAAGTAGTCAGGCAAGCAGAGTCCGGGCATAGCCTGCGGGCGAGTTCTGGTGGTCGAGCGCACACTGGTCGCGGCGGTCGGTGCATCCCGATCGACCAAGGAGGAACTGTCATGGACCGCACCGACGAGCAGGCGCTCGCCCGATACCGATACATGCTGCAGACCGCGCCGCCCGAGGAGATCGAGCGCGCCCACGAGGAAGCATTCGCCAGGCTCACGCCCGACCAGCGCCGCCAGGCCCTCGCGGCACTCGCCCAGGTCGTGCCACCAAGTGAGATCCGCGGCGACGATCCGACGTCGCTCGCCCGGACGGCGACGCGGGCGGAGGTCCGGCAGCCCGGCACGATCGAGCGAGCGTGGGGCAGCGGCGGGGCCGGCTTCGGCCTCGGCAGCTTTTTCTTCGCCACCCTAGCAGCGAGCTTCATCGGGACTGCCGCGGCGCAGACGTTCTTCGACAATGACGCCGGCGCGAGCGGCGAGACTGCCGACCAGGGTGGCGACACGGCCGACACCGGCGACTCGGGTAGCGAGTTCGGCGAAGGCGACGTCGCGAGCGGCGACATGGGCGGGGACGCCGGCGACTTCGGTGGCGGCGATTTCGGCGGGGGAGACTTCGGCGGCGGCGACTTCGGCGGGATCTGACCCGACCCGACCCGTACTCGCGCCACGACCGCGCGGTCCTGGGTCGTGACCAGCGCGCGTCGCTGAGCGCCGGTGGCCGCCGATGCGCGAAGCTGTCGCGGTGAGTGGCAAGCGATTCTGGAACGAGGGGATCGAGACGCTCTCGCCGGCCGAGCTCCGCCGCCTCGAGGACGAGCGGCTCGCCGAGCAGATCGCTTACGACTACGAGACGAGTCCGTATTACCGGGCGAAGCTCGACGAAGCCGGCACAAAGCCCGCCGACATCCGGCACGTCGAGGACCTCGCCCGCATCAAGTTCATGGAGAAGAGCGAGGTCGCTGAATCCCAGGCCGACGGCGCGCTCCTCGGCGTCAACCAGTGCGCACCGCTCGACCAGATCGTCCGCATCCAGGCGACAGGCGGAACGACCAGCCAGCCGATCCGTATCGGGCTCACTCGCCGCGACATCGAGGATTACGGCGAGATGGGGGCGCGCTCGCTGTGGGCGATGGGCTGCCGACCGCGCGAGATCGTATTCGAATGCATGAACTACAACCTGTACGCGGGCGGTCTGAGCGATCACCTGACCTTCGAGACGTTGGGCGCGGCGACGATCCCGTTCGGCGTCGGTCACTCAGAGCGATTGCTGACGATGATTTCCCAGATGACCGATCCGGTCGGCATCTGGGCGACACCGTCGTACGCCGTCCGGTTGGCGGAGGTCGCTCGCGGGATGGGTCTTGATCCGCGGGAGCTCGGCCTGCGGAAGGGGTACTTCTCTGGCGAAGCCGGCCTTCAGGTCCCTGGTTACCGCGAGCGGGTCGAGGGTATCTGGGGCATGGTCGCGCGTGACCAGTACGGAACCGGCGAGCTCGGGCTCCATTCTGGCGAGTGCGAGGAACTTGCCGGCGTGCATTTCGGTGGGACCGGGTTCGCCATCGCCGAGCTGATCGATCCCGATACAGGCGACGTCCTACCGTTCAGGGATGGACAGCAGGGTGAGGTGGTCTATACCTCGATCCGTCGCGAGGCGAGTCCCCTCCTGCGGATGCGCTCGCACGACGTCATGCAGGTCTTCACCGACCCGTGCCGCTGCGGTCGGACGAGTTTCCGGTTCCGCATCCTCGGACGATCCGACGACATGTTCATCGTCAAGGGTGTCAACGTCTTCCCGCTCGCGATCCAGACCTCGCTGATGACGCTCGCCCCGCAAACCACCGGCGAGTTCCGCGTCGACCTCGATCGACCGCCGCCGATCGACTATCCGGTCCCCATCTTGGTCGAGGTCGCCGCCGACGTCCCTGCTGGCCGCCATGAGGCGCTTGCACGCGAAATCGTCGAGCGCTTGCGGCGCGACGTGAACTTCACGGCCAGCGTCACGCTCGTCGGGCCGGGCTCGGTCGCCGGGGAGGGCAAGACGCGTCGCGTCATGCGTACCTTTCAAGGGGAGGTCGTCTAGTGGGCGTCGTTGAGATCGAGAACCGAGGCGACGTGGCGCTCATCACCCTCAACCGCCCCGAAAAGCTGAACGCGATCAGCGTCGAGATGTTGGACGGCGTTCATGACGCCGTCGACGCCATCGCGCGCTCCGAGATGATCGGCGCAGCCGTGTTGACCGGCCGCGGCCGCGCGTTCTCGACGGGTGGCGACATCACGGCGATGCACGCCATGGATGAGCGGCTGTTCGCCGACACGATCGGACGGTACATGCGCCTCTCCGCGGCGTTCCGCGCCTGTCCTAAGCCGATCGTCGCCGCGATCCACGGCTACGCCCTGGCGGGTGGCTTCGAGCTGGCGTTGATGTGCGATGTCCGCTTCGCAGCCGTCGGCACGCAGTTCGGCCTGCCCGACACACCGCTCGGACTGAACCCGACCAGCGGGATGACGTACTTGCTGCCGCGGATCGTCGGGCTCGGCCGCGCCCTCTACATGGCGTTCAGCGCCGAGAACATCGACGCCGACGAGGCCCGACGGATCGGCCTCGTCAGCCGGGTGGTCGAGCCGGATGCGCTCCTCGACGAAGCCGAAGCGTTCGCCCGTCAGATCGCCGAGTATCCACGGGTCGGCACCGGGTGGACGAAGCGCACGTTCCACGAAAGCCTCGACCTCGATCTCGACGGGGCGATGCGGCTCGAGACCGAAGCCGAGATCGACTGCTTCCGGTCCCCCGAAACACGGGAGCGGATGCAGGCCTTCCTGGATCGCCAGCGTCGCTAGGCCGCGCTCACCGCGTGTGGCGCCGGCTCCGTCGCTGGCCCGGAGCCCTCCATCAGGACGATCGTCAGTAGCGCCACGGCGACGACCGTCAGCGGCCACACAGGCGCCATAGGCGCGACGACGATGAGCCCGACGAGCATCACCGACAGGATCGCCAAGCGTCGGACCAGAAGCGGCCCGCCGCAGACCCGCAGCGACACCGCCGAGCTGGCCACGAAGAGCGCCACACCGACTCCGAGCGAGGCGAGCACCGCGGCCGGAGCCGGCTCGTCCGGATGGAGTCCGATCTCCTCGAGCGCCACCGCGAACCCGACGATGCCGGCGACGAGCGGGAAATGGCCGAGGCTGAACGCGTCCCGGGCGAGCGGCCCGTTCCGCTCTGGTGGTGCCGCCGCGTAGGCGTCCTCGAGGGCCTCCTTCAACCAGCCGAAGTACGTCCACCACAGGAGGGCGGCGACCACGATCGCGGCGGCAGCCGCCGACGCGAGGGCGAACGACCGCTCGTCGTTGGCGACGGCGGTCCCTGCCACGATGAGGGATTCGCCGATGGCGATGATCACGAACAGGCCATGTCGCTCGGATAGGTGTGCCGGGTTCAAGTCCCAGACCGTGTTACGGCCGGCGATCACCGCGGCCACGACGTCGGCGACGATCGCCAGCAACCAGACCCAGGGTCGCAAGGTCGGATCGAGGACCGCACCGACCAGCACGAGCACCAGCCCGATGGTCGATAGTCCGGCCCACCTCACGACTCCGGCATGACTGCCGTCGTCGACTCGTTCGCGATCGACCCAGACCTGGAGACCGAGCCCGAGCAGGCGGACCAGGACGTACGGTCCGGCGAACCAGAGTGCATCGTCGGCGAACGCCCGCGGGACCGAGGCGGCCATGACGAGCGCAACGCCAGTGGCCGCGAGCGTGATGATCCGCACGGTCGAATGGGTCGTGTCGGCCGGGTTGAGGGTCCAGGTGAACTGCGTCCATGCCCACCAGATCAGCCAGCCGAGGAGGATGGAGCGGAGGATCCCGTCGGGCGTCAGGTCGTGGGCGGTCAGCACGGTGAGCTGCGTGACAGCGAACACGAACACGAGGTCGAAGAAGAGCTCGACGAACGTCACCGATTGCGCGCTCGCCGCGCGCATGCTGCCCCTCACTCGCCGCGCCACGCTCGGAGGGTAGCGTACGCATCGTGCTGTTTCGGTACGACTCCGAGATCATCGAGCGGTTCCCCGCGATCGTCGGGGGCGTGCTGCACGTTGAGGGCGTCCGGAACGGGCCTTCGTCGCCGGCACTTGCCGAGGCGTTCGCGACGGAACAGCGCGCGGTACTGGAGCGGCTCGGCGACACGCCGCTGTCGGAGGTGCCGAGCCTCGCCGCCTGGCGGCGGGCGTTCCGTTCCTTCGGCGTCGACCCGACCGCCTATCGCTCAGCCGCAGAGGCGCTGCTGCGTCGACTGACGAAGCAGGGCTCGATCCCGTCGATCAACACGCTGGTCGACATCGGCAACCTCGTGAGTATCCGGTACGGGCTACCGGTGGCGATGTTCGATCTGGCGTCGATCACGGGCGGGTTGACGGTCCGTCTCGCAGCCGGCGACGAGCCGTTCACCGACCTCGGCTCCGGCGCGACCGAGCGGCCAGAGCCGGGCGAGGTGATCTTCATCGACGAGGCTGGTCACGTGGCGGCTCGACGCTGGTGCTGGCGCCAATCGGCCGAGAGCGCGAGCTCGGGGTCGACGACGGACGTGCTCGTCACCGACGAAGGCCACCATGACGATGCGCGCCGGGACGTCGATGCGGCACAGACCGACCTTGACGGACTGCTTCGATCGTTCGCTGGTGCATCAAGCACCCAGGGCGGCATCGTGAACGCGATGTCGTTGGCGTTCATCGACCACCAAGCGTGATCACGATGCGGCGGCGAGTGGGCCCCGTAGCAGGACACGGCCAGGCGTCGCTCGGTACCCGAGCCGCCGATTGAGCCGTCGGATCGGCTCGTTACGGATCTCGTTGCCCGTCCGAAGGCGCTCGTAACCGCGGGCCTTTGCCCAGCCGATCTGCGAGCGCTTCAGGGCACCGGCGATGCCGCGACCTCGCCATGCACGCCGCACGCCGGTCATGTCGTGGAACGCAACGGTCGGTTGTGCGGAGGTCAACGAGAACTTGGCGTAGCCGACGACCTCGTCCCCCGCGATCGCCACGAACGTGGCCTCCGGAAGATCTCCTGAACCGCGCATGTCGTGGGCCAGCCAGTCCTCATAGGGTTCCATGGCGTCACCCTCGTTGCCCGGGACGTCGGCATAGGCCTCGACCGCGACCTCGTAGATGCCCCGCGCGACATCCGGATGCTCCGACCAGGTGACGATCTCGATGCCCGGCGGGGGATCGAGCGCGGGCACCTCGATCGCGGCCAGCTCGAGTTCCATGCCGCCGTTCCGACCGATCTCGATGAAGCCGCGCCGCTCCGCGTAGGCCAGGCTATCGACGTCGTCTTCCTCAGCCTCGGCCTCGATCGTGTCGATGCCCTGCTCACGGCACCATCGCGAGATCTCGTCGTAGAGGCCAGTCCCCGCCCCTTGACCTCGACATGCGGCGAGGACCGTGACCATGGCAGAACAAACGTCTGGTCGATGGGGCTGCACGGCGATGAATGCCGAGCCTGCGGGGTCGCCGTCGATGTCGACCCCCAGATCCAGGTATGCGAGGACCGACGCCTTGAACGAGTCGACCTGGTCCATCGAGACCGCGTGGCGGGGCCAGACCTCGTTGTAGAGCGCGAGTGAGAGCTCTTCCTCATCGCGGTTCGCGACCCGCCGGACGGAGACCGTCATCGCAGCATCCTAGACGCGTGGAATCGATCGACCCGGGCCGTCAGACGACCCGGGTCGAAGGTTTCGAAGTAACGCGGGCCGTTGATCGGCCCGCGTGAGCCGTCCTAGGCGGCGCGCACCTTATTGGCGCGCGGACCCTTGGGGCTTTCCTCGACGTCGAACTCGACGCGCTCGCCGCCAGCGAGGCGGTCGAAGTCGAGCGATGCCTCGAGGCTGTTCCGATGGAAGAAGTATTCCTTCTCACCCTCGGTGGCGATGAAGCCGAATCCACGATCGGCGACGACGCGCTTGATGGTACCGGTGGCCACAGTGACCTCCCAATATTCTCGAACTGGCTTGCCGGCGCACGGTCCGTTCGAGAGAAGGCGACCACGCGGAGCTCCGCCACAAGAGGTGGCGAGCGCCTACCGTACCACGTGAGCGACGAACCTAGTGTGAAAACGCTGGTCGCCCGACCCTTCAGGAGGTCCGGGGCCGGCGCGACGGGCCGGCCCGCTCGATGGCGCGATTGGTCAGCTCGAGCGAGTGCAGCGACGCGTCGTAGTTGGTCTGGACGACCGCGATGAACAGACAGTCGATCAGCGTCATCATCGCCGTCCGGCTGGCCATGCCGCGCGAGCGTATCGACGAGTCGGGGACCGCGGTGGTGATGACGATCTGGGCCTGTCTGGCGAGCGTCGAGTCCCGGTAGTTCGTCAGCGCGATGGTAGTGGCGCCAACCTCGGCCGCCTGCGCGATCGGCCCCACGACGTCATCGGTCTCGCCGCTGTGCGAGATCCCGAGGGCGACGTCCTGCGCGGTCAGCATCGCGGCGCCGGTCAACGCGGCATGCCGGTCCGTGGCGACGACCACATCCTTTCTCAGGCGATACAGCTTGTCCCGGAGATCCCGCGCGACGAGCCCGGCCGCGCCCACGCCGATGATCACGCTGCGCCGCGCACCGCTGAGAGCTCGGACGGCGGCCGAGAAACTGGCCATGTCGAGCCCGTCGATCGTGTTGCGGATCGCGGCGACGTCCGCCGCCGCGACCTTCGCGATGAGGGCTTCGAGATCGTCGGTCGGACTGATGTCGACTCCGGTGAGTGGTGCCTCGCGACCCTGTGCGCGGCCGACCTCGGTCGCGAGGGCGATCCGGAAGTCGCGGTAGCCGTCGAAGCCGACGCGCCGGGCGAGTCGGACGATCGTGGCCGGGGAGGCGCCCGTCGCATCCGACATCGTCGATATCGTGATGAGGGACGCCGCGGCCGGGTCATCCAGGATGTGCTCGGCAACGCGTCGCTCGGCGGGTGGCAGCAGGTTCAGCTCGGCGCTGAGGAACGCCGTCGGCAGGGCCGCCGACCTGGCCGGCAACGCCTCACTCCCGTCCGTCGATCCGATACCGGGGTTTCTGCCCCGCGGAGCGGTCATCGGCTACTCCCTCAGTCCGGACGTCGCGAAGCTCTCCATGATGCGTCGCTGTGCGAACAGGTAGACGATCACGAACGGGATCGAGACCACCAGTGTGACGGCGAACAGCGCGTTATACGGCGTCGCGATGTTCGTGTTCATCGCCTGGAAGCCGACCGGGAGCGTGTGCATCTCCTCGTCCGTCGCGGCGATCAGCGGCCAGAGCAGGTTGTCGAACTGCAGGAAGAACGTGAAGATCCCGAGCGTGAGCATCGCGTTCCGGCTGAGCGGGACGACGATGCGCAGGAAGATCTGCAGCTCGCTGGCCCCGTCGATCCGGGCCGCCTCCAGCAGCGACCGCGGGATGTGCTGCAGGAGCTGACGCATCATGAACACCCCGAACGGCGTGACGATGTACGGCAGGATCAGCGCCTGATACGTGTTGACCCAGTCGAGCGCGGCGATCAGCTGGAACAGGGGGATCACCAGGACGAGCTGGGGCACCGACAGCAGGACGACGGTCGCCAGGAAGACCAGCCGCCTGCCCGGGAAGTCGATGTGCGCCAGCGCGTACCCCGCGAGCGTGGCGATGCGTCACCTCGAGGACGGTGATCGAGATGGTCACGACGAGCGAGTTCGTGACGAGCCGATCGAGCGACGTGAGCTCCATCGCCCGCTCCAGGTTGTCGAACAGGTAGATCCCGTCCGGGATCCAGGTCTCCGCGAGGGACCCGGGCGCGCGCAGGCCGGCCGTGTCCTGGAACGCGAGCGACACCCACCAGAGCAGCGGAAGCATCATCAGCGCGGTCAGCAGGACGAGCGCGAACAGGAGGAGCGTCGTGCCGCGCTCGCGACCGAACGACCTCGCCCTCATCCGTCGGTCCTGTCGCGCAACGCGCGGACCTGGAGCAGGCTGACCAGGCCCATCACGACGAGGGTGACCAGTGCGAGGGTCGAGCCGTAGCCCTGGCGGAAGTTCCGGAACCCCTCCTCGTAGATGAGGATCGGGAGGATCCGCGACGCACCGTTGGGACCGCCGCCGGTCGAGGTGTAGGCGATCGCGAACGACTGGAAGGCGAAGACGGTGCTCACGACGATGGCCGCCAGGAATACCGGTCGGAGCAACGGGACGACGACGTAGCGGATCCGCTGCCACGGACTGGCGCCGTCCACCACTGCCGCCTCCAAGCGTCTCCCGGGGGAGCTCGGCGAGGCCCGCCAGGAACATCACGACGAACAGCCCGAGCCGCTTCCAGACCGTGAAGATGATCAGCCCGGGGATCACGAGACGCTCGTCCTGGTACCAGTTGACATCGGCCAGCCCGAACGGCAGGGGCAGCAGCTGGAAGACGCCGCCGAACGGGTGGTAGACCGAGATCCAGACGATCGCCGCGATGACCGTCGACAGGATGACGGGCAGGAAGATCGCCGCCTTGATCCATGTCGCCGCACGGCTCAGGCGGCGCCCGACGCGCTCGAGCGCGACGGCCACCAGGAACGCGGCCGGGACCGTGACGGCCGTCGTCCCGAGGACATACACGAGCGTCGCAGCCAGCGACTGGTGGACGACCGGGCTGCCGAACGCCTCGGCGAAGTTGGCGAGCCCGACGAACGTCGTGCCGCTGAGGAACGAGCCGCCGGTGAAGCTGAGATAGATCGTGCGGACCAGCGGGTAGACCGTCGTGATGGTGATGACGACGACGGCGGGGGCAACGAACCAGAGGCCGACGGTCCGCCTACGCCAGTTCACTCGGCTGGTCTCGTTCCAGACGTTGTGGGCCGGCCGCGCCGGCCCACGCCCGCTCCGCTACGGACGATTGATGACCCCATTGATCTGGAGCTCGGCCGCGGTCAGCAGCGCGTCGATGTCGGCCTCGGGATTCGACTCGACGGCCTCGAACACGCTGATGACCGGCTCCCACAGCTCGTTGTAGCGCGGATGCTTCGGCAGCGGGTCGGCACGGAGGAGTGCGTCTCGGATCGTCGCGTATGACGCCTGGACGTCGGCCGGCTGCGACTCGAACCAGTCCTTCCTGGGCAGGACGAGGCCGGCCTCGGTGAGCATGCTCGCGCTGTTCTCGCGAGAGGTGCGCGATGAGCGCGTGGACGGCGATCGACTCCTCGGGCGAAGCCTGGGCGTTCTGTGTCCAATACCAGGCGTACGAGGCGAGTCGGTCGGTGCCGCCATCGAACGTCGGCAGGTCGAGGATGTCGTACTCCTGCCCGAACTGCCACTCGAAGGGGGCGAGGATCGAGTTCGCCCACGTCAGCATGAAGCCGGAGGCGACTCGGCCCTCGCCGAACTCGTTCGTGTAGAAGGTCGATGTGAAGCCTGGCTGCGTGACGCGCTTCTCGTGGATCGCGTCGTGCCAGAACTGGAACACGCGGCGAGCCTCAGGGCTGTTGATCGCGGCGGCGGCGCCGTCCTCGTTGATGATCCGGGCGCCGGCCTGGGCGAACAGCGAGTTGCCCTGGTGCTTGTAGTAGTTGTCGATCCCGTGGACGAACGACAAGCCGCTCGTCACGAGGTTGCCGTTGGCGTCGGTCTTGGAGATCGCCGCCATCGTGTCCAGGGTCGCTTCCCAGGTCGTCAGGGACGCCTTGTCGACGCCGGCCGTCCGCGAGGAGCTTGTTGTTCACGCCGAGCACCGGCGCGCTCCAGTCGTATGGACTGCCGTACAGGGCCCCATCGAAGGTCGCGCCGGCGAGCGAACCGCTCTCGTATTCCGCGCCCATCGCATCGAGCGAATCGAAGCCGAGTGCGCTTGCGTCGAGCTGGGCGAGGATCTTCGCCTCGACGAACTGCGTCATCGTCCATTCGTTCGTCTCGAAGAATGCCGGCGCCTCGCCCGACGCGAGTGCGGTGAAGAGCACGTCCAGGTACTGCTGGAACGGGATGGCCTGGAGCTCCACGGTGACGTTCGGGTGGTCGGCCTTGAACTCGGCGAGCCGTGCCTCGGTCCATGCCTGCAGCGGCGGGTAGGTGTGCTGCCACATCTCGATCGTGATATCGCCGATGTCGTCGACGGTCTGTGCCGCGGAGGGCGAGGGAGCAGCGCTCGCCGCAGCGCTGCCGGACGGCGACGACGGGGCCGGGGACGTCTGGGGAGTGCCACACGAGGCAGCGATCAGCCCCGCGATGGTCAGCGCGACAGCGGTTGTCAGTCTCTGATGACTCATCGAGGAGCCCTCCGTCTGCCGCTGAGATCGACCGATCCCGATCTCTCAGCGGCCTAGTTTCGATGATATTTACTGCCGTGTGCGAACGTCAAGAGCGGATGTTTCTATCTCTGCCCTGAGCCTGCCCTAAGTAGGTCGTCGTCGTGATCGTGGCCATCCGACCGTCGTGCCCATAACGCCGCGCCTGCGACGCCCCCGCGAACGGCCTGCACTGGCGCCCGCGGCCAGCGCCGCCGGCACGACCGCATGAGGGCGCGGCGAACCGTCGAGTTGTCGTGGGCCACCGAGCCGCCGATGACGATCGGGAGGCCGCGCCGGTCGCCCGCCTGCTCGACTGCCGTGCCGAGCGTGACTACGAGGGCCCTGGCCGCAGATCGGAGGAGGTCCCGCGCCACGGCGTCGCCGCGCTGCGCATGGTCATCGACGAGCGGGGCCAGCCGACCGATGTCCGCCGGCGGAAGCTCGTGCGCGGTCACGACGATCTCGCGCGGGTCGACCGCACATGCCGTGGCCCGCCAGGTCACCGAGGGCAGCAGGGACCGCATCGACGAGGCTGGTGGCCCGGGAACGACCGTCGAGCGCCTCGAGCACGGACCGAACGGCGTTCAACCCGATCCACACGGCCGAGCCGTGATCCCCGAGGAGCCAGCCGTGGCCATCGACTCGGGCGACCGCCCGGCGGTCCCGGATGGCAAGCGCGATCGCCCCGGTCCCGGCCACGAGCACGTACCCGTCCGACGCGGATGTCCCGGACGCGAAGATCGTCTCGGCGTCGTTGACGACGAGCGGTGGCTGGCGGACCCCCCGGGCGGCGACCATGTCCGCGACCGTGTCCTCCACGTCGGGTCGGACGATCCCGCCGGCGAGACCGATCGCGATGCCGCGGACCGCCGCCGACCTGCGACGGCCCGGATCGGTCGAGCACGTTGCGGAGCGCCCCATCGAGGAGCTCCGGCAACGACGCCTCGCGTCGACGGGGGAGCGAAGGCGCTCGCGCCCGCGCCTCGATGCAACGCGATGAGTCGGCCGTCGGCATCGATCGCGGCCGCCGTCATGCTCGTCCCGCCGGCATCGATCCCGACGTAGATAGATATTTTCTAACCTGCCCTTCTTAGGCTACGATGATTTTCGCCATGGGGATGACCGAACAGCTCGCCACGGAGCAGCGCAACCCGCGCACGCTCGACATCGATCTCAAGGACACGCTCGACATCCTGACCATGCTCAACGACGAGGACGGCCTGGTCGCTGTCGCGGTGCGGGCCGTCCTGCCCGAGCTGAGCCGCGTCGTCGACGGCGCAGTCGACCGCTTCCGGGCGGGCGGCACGATCCACTATTTCGGGGCCGGCACCTCGGGCCGCATCGCAACCCTGGATGCCGCCGAGTTGCCACCGACCTTCTCGATCCCCGGGGAGCGCGTCGTGGCCCATCTCGCCGGCGGCATCGACGCCCTCTCCCTGTCGCGTGAGGAGCTCGAGGACGACTACGACGCTGGTATCCGCGACGCCGCGGAGGTGCGGGGCGGAGACGTCGTCATCGGGCTCACGGCGAGCGGGACCACCCCGTACGTGATCGGGGCGCTCTCCGCGGCCCACGCCACGGGTGCGCTGTGCGCCGTCGTCAGCAGCAACGACAATCCCCGACTCCGCTCGGTCTGCGACCACTATCTGCACGTCGACACCGGACCGGAGCCGATCGCGGGATCGACCAGGATGAAGGCGGCGACCGCGCAGAAGCTCGTCCTCAACGGCTTCTCGACCGCCCTCATGGTCCGCCTGGGCATGACGTATTCGAATCTGATGGTCGAGATGGCGCAGACGAACGACAAGCTCCGTGCGCGCGCGCTCCGGTTGCTCATGGAGGCGACCGGTCGCAGCGAGATCGACTGCAGCGATCATCTCGAGCGGAGCGGGGGGCGCATCAAGATCGCGCTCCTGACGCTGATGGGCGCCGAGAACGAAGCGATCGCGGCTCGTGCGCTCGAGCTGGCCGGTGGGCGCCCGCGTGAAGCTCTCGGTCACCTCGGCGCCGTTCGTTCTGCAGGTGGCGGCACCCTGTAGGACGTCAAAACCGCGATTCACATCGCACCGAAGCGCTCGAAGGCGTCGGCACTGCTGCTCCCGCCCACGATGTGGCGACGGACGAGGCTCTCGGTGTCGACCTTTTCGAGCGCCAGGCGGAGGACCTCCTCGGCCGCGTCCTGCGGGACGACACAGACGCCGTCGAGGTCGCCGAACACGAAGTCTCCGGGATGGATGGTGGCCGCGCCGATCGTCACCGTCGTCCGGTAGGCGACGACGCGGCCGCGCGGCCGCTGGTCCTGGCCGTACCCGCCGTACGAGAAGGTCGGGAACCCGAGCGACCGGATCTCGCGTGTGTCGCGCGAATAGCCGTCGAGGACGGCACCCGCCGCCCCGACGACGATCGCTCGGTTGCTCATCAGGCCGCCCCACAGCGCGTACGACGGCGAGGCGCCCGTCGCGACGTACACCTCGCCGGGCTGGAGGCTGTCGAGCGCCTCGAACATGAGGCCGAACGGTTGTCGAGCCGACCGTCGCCAGTGCTGTCAGCGTCGTCGGGCTCGATGTCGGCCTCCAGCACGGGCATCGCACGGCCGAAGACGACCATGTCCTCGCTCAACGGGCGGATCCGCGGCGGCAGGAACTGGCGCTGTAGCCCGAGCGCGTCCATGACGTCGCCGAGGACGGAGCTGAACAGCCGCTTCCGCACGTCCTCGAGCAGCTCGGGCTCGGGAGCCCATCGGGTGCTCTCTGAGATCGGGTGATCCGTCCCGCTCTTCCATCGTCATGGCCGTTCCGCTCGATCGGGAAGGGTCTCGACGATCTCGACGAGTCGCTCGACGATCGCGGCCTCGGCTGCGGCGCCCTTCGCGGCGCTCGCCGCCGACGGACGCCCGAGGACACCAGCCTTCGACCAGTCCCGGGCCGTTCGGTACAGGAAGGCCCGGGCCGATCCGAGCATGTCGCCGGACGCCCAATCCGGTACCGCGTTCGGGTCCGGGTCGCGGATCGCCGCTGCGTCGACCAGCTCAGGGGCGGCATGGAGCATCAGCGATGTCTCGAGCTCGTCGGCGTGGCCGACTCCACCGGGCGAGGCCTCCGAGATCGCCAGGAGCTCTGGGCCGGCGACCACCCACCAGCTCGTGAGGACGACGCGCGAGTCGGGGTTGCGGCGACCGAACCGCTCGACCACCGCCGTTGCCGTCGCCTGGTTGCCACCGTGCGCGTTGAGGACCAGTACGCGGCGGTACCCGTGCTTCGCGACCGATTCGAGGACGCCGGTGAGGTAGTCGAACAACACGCGGTGCTCGACGGTCAGCGTGCCGGGGAAGTCCATGTGGTGCTCGGACATGCCGACCGTGACCGTCGGCAGAACGAGCACGCGCTCTGGGATGGCGCGCTCGACGAGCGTGGCGAACCGCGTCGCCAGGAACGCGTCGGTGCTGACGGGCAGGTAGGCCCCGTGCTGCTCGATCGAGCCGACCGGCACGACGACGGGCGTGTCGCGGTCGATCGCGGCGTGCGCCGCCGAGGTCAGATCTGCCCAGAGCACGGCTGGTCATCCATCGTCACGCTGCCTTGAACTCCTCTTTCCTGGTGGCATGGCGATCGAGTGCTTCCCGGTCGAGGACGACACCAAGTCCGGGCCCATCCGGGACCCGTGCGACGGGCGGCTCGATCGGCAGGGGCGTCTCGAGCAGATCGTGCGTGCGGATGAGGCGTCCGAAGATGTCGCTCGGCCACAGCGTTCCGGGGGTCGCCATGGCCATGTGGAGATAGAGCGCCTCGAGGATGCCGAGGTCGATCTGCGAGCCGACCCAGAACGGTAGGTCGGCCGCGGTCGCCACGTTGGCGAGACGCCGGAACGCCGCGGGCCCTGCCGTGAGATTGAAGGCGTCGACCGCCCGGGCACAGATCGCGTCGATCGCGTCGCTGATCCGGTGGCCGGCGGATCGCAATGGCAGCGCGATGTGGAGGGCGATGGCGATCCCGCCCGGATGCCGAAGGCCGCGATACTCCTCGAGCATCGTGCGCGGGATCGGGTCCTCGACGCACTGGACGTTGCCCAGGGCTTCGAGCTGCGCCAGGCGCAGTCCGGCCTGCTGCGGATCGAGCCAGCGCTCATTCGGGTCGACCGTCACTCGCATGTGCAGGAGCCACGGATGCGATCCGAGCGCACACGCCGACGATGTCGTCGTCGAGATCGCACTTGAGCTTCAGGTGCGTGTAGCCCATCTCGGCGAACGACTCGACGACGCCGACGATGTCATCGCTGGTCCGATGGCCTGACCAGGCCGCCACCGGCACGTGGTCCCTGGCCCGGCCACCGAAGTAGCTCCACGACCGGCAGGTCGTGACACTTCGCGACGCTGTCCCACAGCAAGCACTCGAAGCCGGTCCGTTCGGGACCGTCGGGGAGCGGCGGATCCTGCCGGTCGAGCCGGTCAAGTGGCACGCCGATCATGCCCATCGCGATGCCGCGAACGGTCGCCCAGTCGTGGCCGCGGTGACACTCGCCAAGCGCGACGAGCCCATTGTCGAGTTCCGCTTCGAGGATGAGCTTCGGGACATCGTCGAACTGGACGCTCCACGGCTGGTGCCCGGCCCACGCTTCGCGATGGAGCGCGCGGTCGTCCCCCGGGCTGTTGATGGAACCGGGGCGCGCCGGGACGACCACCTCGGTCGCAACCACCCGGACGATCTTCACGCCGAGGCCTCGAGCAGACGTCGTGTAAGACACGTTGACATCATGACATGTGGCGCCTACCGTGGCGAGATGTGATCGTGGCGCTCCGGTGGGCGGCACAAGGAGGAGGCAGCGATGCGCTCGAAGGCCGCGCGAACGTGGTTCGTCGTCATCGTTTCTGTAGCCCTCATGGGGTGCGCCAGCGGCGCAGCACCTTCTGGGAGCCCGGCGCCGAGTGTCAGCGGAACGACGGCGCCCGATGCGAGCGCGGCGCCGCTGGGCGACGTGGCGCTCACGATGTGGCAGCACTCGTACCCGCCGCTCAATGACTTCACGAAGAAGCAGATCGAGGCGTTCCAGGCGGAGAACCCGAATATCACGGTGAATTTCGAACTGGTGCCGTTCGAGGAATACAACCAGAAGATCCTCACGGCGCTCGCTGCCGGTCAGGCACCGAACGTCTTCGAGTCAGACGACTACACCTTCGCCCAGTTCACCGAGAACAGCGCGCTGGCGCCCATCGACCCGACGCTGCTGGGACTCGCCGACGTCGCTGCACTGACTGCCGCCTACGAGCCGAATTCGCTCGGGCTCGTCACCGCGGATGGGACCGTCTACGGCCTGCCCTATGACTGGGAGGCACCGGTCGTGGGCTACAGCACCGGCCTGACGGGCGACAAGGGCGTCGACCCACGCGTCCTTCGAGACCTGGGCGGACCTGATGACCGCGGCGCAGTCGATGTCGGTCAAGGAAGGTCCGAACCTGAGCACATCCGGCTTCGCGTTCGTCCACAACATCGACGTCTACTACCAGCTGCAAGGCACGACGCTGTTCAATCAGGCTGGGGTCGACGTCCTCAACGAGGACGGGTCGGCCGCGGCGATCAACCGACCCGAGGCGACCCAGGTCTTCGAGTTGTGGCGGGATGCGATCTGGAAGTACGGGGCGACCTCGCCCTCGTTCACCTCGACCTTCTACACGGAGGAGTTCGGCCAGGGCAAGGTCGCGATGGGCTTCATGCTGGTCTGGGCGAACTCGATCCTTGCGCCGGCCGGATACAAGAACGGCGAGCAATTCGATATCGCATTGCTTCCGACGTTCGATGGATCGGACAAGCAATCCGTGAGCTACGCGTGGAACTGGACCCTGAACGCGAAGAACACGGCGGACCAGAACCGCGCCGGACATATGCTCCTCGACTACCTGTCGCAGCAGGGTGCGACCGAGCTGGCGGAGGCCGGCCTGATCAACCCGCGCACCGGCTGGCGTGACAGCGTCGAGCCCGATGTGCTCGACGACTACACCGAGATCATGGAATCGCTCGCGAACTCGCGACCGATCCGACCTAGCGTGAAGTTCAACGAGGTGTGGGCGCCGGTCACCGACCTGTTCAAGGCGCTCGAGACCGACCAGTCGACGGACATCGCCGCCGGGTTGGCCTCGGCCGAACAGGAGATCAACGCGATCCTGGCTCGGTAGGCGCCGCCGACCGAGACCGGGCTCCTCCACCGCGGGTCACCGGGAATGCCCCCATCCCGGTGGCCCGCGTCGCCTACGATCGCGGTCTCCTGATGTCCGCCCGATCACAAGAGATGCGCTCCCGGATCCGCTCCACTGCGGCCGGCCGGCGGCCTGTCATCTGGCCGTACCTGTTCCTCGCGCCGAGCCTCGTCGTTGTGGGCGTATTCCTGGTGTACCCCACGATCAGGTCCGTTTGGTTGAGCTTCACGGACTACGACTTCCTCAGCTCGCCAGACTTCGTGGGAGCGAACAACTACCTCGAGATCGTTGCCAGCCCGGCGTTCCACAACTCGCTGCTGGTGACGCTCTACTACGTCCTCGGCACGACCGTGGTGGTGATCCCGTCGGCCTTCCTCCTCGCCCTTGCGCTGCGGTCCATCGGCCGTTTCCAGGCGTTGTTCCGGGCCATCTTCTTCGCGCCGGTCGTCCTGTCGACCGTCATCGCCAGCGTTCTGTTCGTGTCGGTCTTCCATCCGTTCGGCGGCGTGCTCAAGCTCCTCCCGCTACCGTTCGGCCTCTCCGACGCGAACTGGTACCGAACGCCGGAGCTGGTCGTGCCCGGCTTGATCCTGTTCTCGGCCTGGAAGGGGATGGGCATCTACATCGTGATCTTCCTGGCAGCCCTCGAGACGCTCCCGACCGATGTGGTCGAGGCCGCCCGAGTCGATGGCGCAAGCCGCATGCAGTCGCTGCGCCATATCGTGATCCCGTTGTTGCGGCCGATCTTCCTGTTCGCCGCGGTCATCAGCCTCGTGTACGGATTCCAGAACTTCGCGATCGTGTTCACGTCGACGAAGGGCGGGCCCGGCGACGCAAGCGAGATCCTCCCGATCCTCGTGTACGAGTCGGGCTTTGAATTCTTCCGGATGGGCTACGCCTCGGCGCTCGCGATGGTCATGTTCCTGATCATCGCGGTCCTCAGCCTCGTCCAGTTCCGGCTGTTCCGCTCCGACACCACGGAGGCGGTGCTGTGAGAGCCGGCGCGTCGGACCGCGTCACGCGGATCGCGATCCTGACGGCCCTGACGCTCGTCGCGGTCCTCTTCCTCTTGCCGATCGCCTGGTGGGTGAGCTACGCGGTGCGCGGCTCGGCCGGCCTGGTCAGCAAGCCGCTTGATCGAGACCTGGATCCCGTCGGAGTTCCAGTTCTTCGAGAACCTCGCGAGGGCGTTCGATCTCTACCCGCTTGAGACGTTCTTCATCAATTCGCTGCTGGTGAGTGGGGCGGTGACGGTCGCGGAGGTGCTGCTCGCCTCGATGGCCGGCTACGCGTTCGCCCGTTTCCGATTCCCTGGGCGGAACCTGCTGTTCATCCTCGTGATGGCGATGCTGATGGTGCCGCAGATCGTGCTGATCATCCCGCTCTTCGAGCTCGTCGTCGCGCTGCAGCTCGCCAACACCCTGCCGGCGCTGGCGATCCCGTTCCTCGTGTCTCCGTTCGGCATCTTCCTGATGCGCCAGTTCATGGGAACGATCCCGCGCGAGTACTTCGAGGCGGCTCGGGTCGAAGGCGCGGGCGAGTTCCGCATCTTCGCGACGATCGCGCTGCCGCTCACGCGGAACGCAGCCCTGACGCTGGCGATCTTCACGTTCCTCCTCCAATTCGACTCGCTGCTCTGGCCGCTCGTCGCGACATCGAACCAAGCGAGCTACACGCTCGCCGTCGGCGTCTCGCTGCTCCAGACGAACGTGCAGGTGCCGTACAACGCGATCTACGCCGCGACGCTCGCCTTCTCGCTGCCGGTGCTCCTGCTCTACCTCCTGCTCCAGCGTCAGTTCATGCGCGGCCTGTCGTTCGGAGGCCTCAAATGACGTCGCCGCCATCGACGCGGTCGATCGTCGGAGCCTTCCAGTTCGCCGAAGCGGTGAAGGAGATGTCCGACGCCGACCTGCGAGAACTGCGCTCGTGGGGCGTGGACACCGTGGTGACCGAGGGAGATGTCTACGACGCCGACACCATCCGGCGCGTCCGGGAGTCGGGGATGCGCTTCATCGCCGGCCTCTCGGCGTTCTCGGACCATGCGAACGGAAACGCGCTGCTCAAGACCCGGCCCGACCTCCACCCGATCGACGAGACGGGGCGACCGCGACCCCGGATCGAGTGGTACATCGGCGTCACGCCGACGATCGCGGATCACCGGGAGTCGCGGGCCCGGGCCGCCGAGGCGATCGTTCGCGAGCACGAGGTCGACGGGCTCATGCTCGACTTCGTCCGCTGGCCGCTCCACTGGGAGCTCGAGCTCCGGCCTGACGCGCCCCGACCGGCGGCGAGCTCGTTCGACCCGGTCACGCTCGACGATTTCCAGCGCTGGCGCGGGGCGGCGCTCCCGCCTGACGCGGACGGGCCGGCGTCCGCCGCTGCCTGGATCCTGCGGCATGCCCGCGACGAGTGGACGGCGTACCGTTGTGCCGTGGTGACGGCGTTCGTCGATGAGGTCGCCCGCCGAGTGCGCGCCATCCGCCCCGACGTCATGCTCGGCGCGTTCGTGGTCCCGCTGCCGCCCGCCGAGCTCGCCGAGGCTGTCGGCCAGGACGTGGCGGCGCTAAGCCGGATCGTCGACCTGCTTGCGCCGATGACGTACCACGCCATCCTCCATCGCGATCCCGCGTGGGTCCGCGACACGACGGAGGCGATCGCCGCCGCCGCGGACTGCCGGGTCGTGCCCGTCGTCCAGGTCGACTCAGCGGACGGGCCGGCGTTCGATGCGGACTGGGGACCCCCCGTCCCGCCCGAGGAGTGGCAGGAAGTGGCACGGGCGGCGTGGGCGGCGGCGGGCGGCCTGATCGCGTTCCCGGCCGGGGCGCTGTCGCGCGACGGCCGGGGTGAGGCGCTGGCCGGCGTCGCGGGACGACTGCCATGACGCGGGTCGAGAAGCTGACGTATCGGTCGCTGGCGGACCAGGCGGCCGAGGCCTTGTCGGCCTACATCGTCACCGAGGGCATCCAGCCGGGCGGCCTCCTGCCGTCCGAGGGCCAGCTTGCCGAGCAGTTCGGTGTCAGCCGGCCGGTGATCCGCGAGGCCCTCCGCGTGCTCGCCGGCACTGGTCTGATCGAGATCGTGAAGGGCAAGGGGTCCGTCGTCCGGCCGATCGATGCGAACCCGCTCCTCGTCTTCTTCGACCGCGCGGCGAGCATGGACATCGACTCGATCGTCGAGCTCGTCGAGGTTCGGCGAGGGATCGAGTTGGAGAGCGCTCGGCTGGCCGCCACGCGCCGGACCAAGGAGGAGGGGATCGTGCTCGCCGAGCTCGCGGAGCGGATGCGGCGCGTCATCGATGACCCGGACGCCTACGCCGAGCTCGATGTCGAGTTCCACCTCGCCGTCGCCGCGGCGAGTCATAACCGGATGATCCGGCACCTCGTCTCGTCGCTCCGCGGTGCGCTCCACGAGACGATCCGCGAGGGCCTCCGTGCGCGCCAGAGCAAGGCGCAGTTCGAGCGTGTCCAGCAGCTTCACGAGGAGCTCTGCCGCCGAGTCGTGGCGGGCGATGCGCGCGGCGCGCAGAAGGCGATGCTCGCGCACTTCGATGAGGCGGTCGATGTCCTCGTCCGTCGCCGGGCAACGCCGGGTGGCGGAGGTCCGGCCCGGCGCGGGCGGTGAGCTCGACGGACGGGCCTTCGCGCCGGCCGGTCGAGCGTTATGCGTTCGCCTTCGTCGACGACCTGTTCGACGAGGGCATCGAGCCGACGCTCGAAGGCCTGGCGAGGGACGGGTTCACTGCCGTCGCGCCGGCGGTCCTCTATCACCACGGACGCGACATCCTGCCCAACAATCCGCGGCGAGTCGTCCGGTTTCACGACGGAGGTGCCAGTCATGTCGCCGTCGAGCCGCCGAAGATTGGCGGCATCCGCGTGGCGCCCACACGTCTCGCGGCGCGCCGCCCGCTGGAGCAGATCGTCGAGCGGGCCGGTCGACACGGCCTGGCCGTGTTCCCGTGGATCGTCCTGACCCACAACAGCCGCGTCGGTGCCAGGTATCGGACGGCGACCGTGCGCAACGCGTTCGGCGACCGGATCGAGTACGCCCTGTGTCCAGGAAACCCACAGGTCGTCGACCTGGCGGAGCGGCTCGTGCGGGCCGTTGCCCGACAGGGCGCCGCCGGGATCGTCGTCGAGGCGGTCGGGTTCGGTGAGCTCGACCATGGCTACCACCACGAGCGGTCCGTCGTGGAGACCTCCGCGGGGCTGCGGTTCATCCTGGGGATCTGCCTCTGCGAGTGGTGCGATGCGGCCGGGCGCTCGGCGGGGGTCGACGTGGCGTCGCTCCGCCGGCGGATCATCGAGCTGGGGCGCCGCGAGCTTGGCGGTGGTGCCCCGATCGGTGCGGTCACGCGGGATGTGGTCGAACGCGTTGCCGATGGCGAGCAGGGCCGGTTCCTCGACGCGCGCCAGGGCATCGTCGGCGAGCTCGTGTCACGGATCGTGGAGGCAGCGAGGGTGGAGGGTATCCAGCGGGTCACGATCCTCGACCAGGCCGGTGGGATCCTCGGGTACGCGACGGGTCGCCCGGATCCGGCCGCCGTCGCCGCGGAGCTTGGCTGGCGCTCGGGTCTCGATGCCGCAAGCGTGGCTCGCCGAGGCGCCATCGTCGGCGTTCTCGGCTATGTCGCAGATGACGCCCGTCTGGCCAGTGAGCTGGAGGCTTATCGCTCGCGCATCGGGCGTGATGGCCGGATGGACGTCATCCTCAGACCGATGGCCCCGGACGTGCGCACGGCCCGCGACCTCGCCGCCCATATGACGACGGCGACGAACGCCGGTGCGGTCGGGCTGGGCCTGTATCACCTCAACCTCGCAAGCCGCGCCGCGTGGTCGCGCGTGGCTGCAGCGTTCAACTAGTGCGAACCCAGGAGGGGGATGGATGGGAGTAGAGATGGACGGGACGTCGAGCCAGCGAGTCGCGGTTGTCACCGCTAGCGGAGCCGGCATCGGCGCGGCGACCGCCACGGCGCTCACAGCCGCGGGTTGGCAGGTCGTGGCCGTGGATATCGACGCAGACGGACTCGAGGAGCTCTCGTCGGGCGGGTCATGCGCGGCCACCGTCGTCGGTGACGTGGCATCCGACGATGTCCTCGTGGAAGCTCGCCAGACCGCGGAGGGACTCGGACGCCTCGCAGGCTGGGTCAACAACGCCGGGATCAATCAGCGCCGGCGGATCGACCTCGTGGAGCCCGACGTCGTCCGCCGGATCGTCGACGTCTCTCTGATGGCCACCTTCCGCGGGTCGCAGCTCGCGATCCAGTCGTTCCTCGCCCACGGCACCGCCGGGACGATCGTCAACGTCTCGTCCGTGCACGGCCGCTTCGCGTTTCCGGGCTGCGCCGTGTACGACATGTGCAAGGGCGGGGTCGAGGCCCTGACCCGCTATCTGGCGGTGGAGTACGGACCGTTGGGGATCCGGGCGAATGCGGTCGCTCCGGGCGCCGTCCGGACCAAGGCCGTCGAGGGGTTTATCGCCACCAGCCCCGATCCTGCGCGAACGCGCTGGGAATCGGAGAATCTCGCGCCGAGCGGGCGGATGGCGGAGCCGGCCGAGGTCGGCGAGTTGATCGCGTTCCTGATGGCTCCCGAGGCGAGCGCGATCAGCGGGCAGGTGATCGGCGTGGACGGCGGGTCGTCCGCGCGATGCTATCGCTACGAACCCGACTCGGACCTGGTGACTCGGTACGGTCCCGCGTTCGCACCGACATCCGCCGTTCGCGACGGCTAGTCGAGCGGTCGCGCCGCGTCCATGACCTCGCGAAGGCTTTCGACCGGGCCGAGATGCGCGAGCTTGTCCGGGTTGACGACGGAGCGGATCGTCGCGACCCGGCCGTCAACGACCTCGAATGACATGACGGACATGATGCCGCCGCGCGGGCCGCGGAAGATCGCGCCGGGCTGGCCGTTGATCTCATGGGACTCGAACGTCGAGCCCAATCGCCGGAGCTGGCTCCCCAGCCTCGCGAACAGCCGGGCGACGTTACCCGCCCCGACGATCGGGGCAAACCACTGCGGGACCTTGCCGCCGCCGTCGCCGTGCACGATCGCGTCTTCCGCGAGAACCTCGATGAGGCCGTCGACGTCGCCCGACTCGGCCGCCGAGATAAACCGACGCATGAGCTCGTCGCGCTCGACCCGGTCCGCGTCGAATCGAGGACGGTTCTCGGCGATGAAGCGCCTCGCCCGCACCGCATGCTGACGGCATGTGGCGGGGGACTTGCGGACGATCCGGCCGACCTCCTCGAAGTCGTAGTCGAACACGTCGTGGAGCAGGAATACCGCTCGCTCGACCGGGGTCAACCGCTCGAGCAGGACGAGGAACGACATCGACAGGGAGTCGGTCTGTTCGGCGTGCTCGGCCGGGTCGCCAGCGCGCTCGTCGGTCACGAGCGGCTCCGGCAGCCACTCGCCGACGTACGTCTCGCGCCTGACCCGGGCCGACTTGAGCTGATCGATCGCCAGACGGGTGACGACCGCCGAGAGATATGCCTTCGGCGACTCGACGGCCGTCTCGTGGCTGAGCGCATCCTGGTAGCGGACGAACGCCTCCTGCACGACGTCCTCCGCCTCGCTGACGCTCCCGAGCATCCGGTAGGCGATCGAGAACAGCAGCGGGCGAAGGTCGACGTAGGCCTCGGTAACACCCGCCTCGACGTCACGGTTCACGCTGCCGAGATTGCCTCACCTTCGATGTCTGGTGCACGCGGCGGCAGCGGAACCGGCGTGTCGAGCCCGTGCCGGAAGCCGTCCCGCCAGCTCGGCCAGATCGGCTGCCAGTCAAGCTCGCGCTTCGCCTTGGCGTTCGATGACCCGCGGCCCTCGGTCATCATGGTCACCGCGACCTCGCCCGCGAACAGCCGGCCCAGCCAGGCCGGGACTCGGAATGGCGGCTTCGCGCCGACTGCCTCGGCGATGGCCGGGATGAATTCGCGGGTAGGCGCGGGCTCGTCGTCGACGATGTTGTAGATGCCTCGCCGGCCGCGCTCGAGGGCGGCGAGCGTCCCACCGGCAGCATCGTCGATGTGGGTCGACGAGACCATGCCGGCGCCGTTCCCGATCACCGGGAACATCCGCCGGTTCAGGATCTCGACGAGCTTCTCTGACGAGCCCGGACCGTACAGGCCGCCGTAGCGGACGACGATCCCTTCGAGCGGCGCCTCGAGCACGGCGCGCTCGAGGAACCTGATCGCTGCGAGCGTCTCGGTCTGCTCCTTGACCGGGTGCGGATCGAGCGAATCGTCCTCCGTCTTGACCCACGAGCCCTCGCGGCTGTTGCTCCAGCCGGTGAAGCTCTGGGCGACGAACCGCTTGACCTCGCTGGCCTTCGCGGCCGCCAGGAGGTGCTCCGTGCCCTCCGTCCGCAGCCGGTTCGTCTGTGCGAACCAGCGGTCGAAGTGCTTGAAGTCGGGCGTGCCCGAGAGGGCCGTCATCTGGTGGATGATCGCGTCCGGCTCGGATCGGGCCACGGCCTGGCCGATACCGACGGCATCGAGGCCGTCGACCACGACCGGCTCCGCGCCGAGTCGTCGGATCTGCTCCGCCGACTCCGGCCGCGAGGTTGTTCCCGTCACCTGGTGGCCACGAGCGACCAGCATCGGAACGAGCCGGCGTCCAACAGCGCCACCTGCGCCTGCAACAAAGACCCGCATGGTTGGACCTCCTTTCTCGTCTCTGCACCCAAGACGAGATGGCGGCCCGGAATGTGAAAGCGTGCGAGACACCCGACGGTTCGGGACAGTCGGCGACAGCAGCACCTCCGTCGTGTAGACCGTCGGCAAGAACAAGGATGGAACTTTCTGGGGCCATTCCTTCCACATCGTCAGCAAGTAGGAGGGATGAACATGCGAACGATTCTCAGTGTCCTCGTCATCGGAGTCCTCGTCGTCGGCTGCGGCGGCGCCACCGGCACGCAGGCGCCAGTCGCGTCCGCCTCGCCGAGCCCGAGCGGGGCGCTCGGGGGCACCGTGCAGTACAAGCTCGACGGAGCCGCCGCCACGACGGAGGTCGACCTCGTCGCGGATGGCGCGACCGTGTCCGGCACGGCCGTCACGGCGTTCAGCGGAAGCACCCACACGGTCCGTTTGGGGTGCGCCTCCAAGAACGGTGATACCTGGGCCCTCGGCGGCACGACCGAACAGACCACGGTCCCAGGCGAGCGTGCCGGCGACTGGTCGGCTGTCATCGTCAAGGACGGGTCACCCCAGCAGATCGGGATCTGGCTCTCCGCCCCCCCGTCGGAGGGAAGCGACTGCGAGGCGTTCCTGGCAGCGACCGATTTCGCCACCATCAGTCTTGAGAATTTCAACCCTGTGGAGTCCGGGGCGCTGGTGCCCCCGCCGGATTCGGCGCCCTGAGCTTCCGAGCTTCGTCGCAAGCTGGATCTGGAACCTTTCCGCGACGGGTGGGCCACATCATTGGTAGCGCGGCAGGTCGCCGCGAGGAAGTCGATGGTGAGCAGTGCGCGATCTCGTGATCCGGGCGCGGGAAGGCGATCAAGCCGCCTTCTCCGAGCTCGCGGCGCGATCGCTCGGGCGGCTCACCGCCGTCGCGCGGATGATCCTGCGTGACGAATACGCCGCTCAGGACGCCGTCCAGGAGGCCTTCATCGAGGCCTGGCGGTCACTGCCCGGGCTTCGGGACCCGGACCGGTTCGATGCCTGGATGCGACGGCTCCTCGTGCGGGCGTGCTTCAAGGGTGCTCGACGCACCAGGCGCGTCGGCGCCGTCGAGATCGCGCTGACGCCCGCCCACGAGCCGGCCACCGCCGGAGGCGAACGCGGGGTCGACCTGCACGATCAGCTCGAGCGCGGCCTCGCTCGGATCTCGCCGACGCTGCGCGCCGCAGTCGTCCTCGTCTACTACCTCGACCTCCCGCTCGCCGATGCAGCGCAGGCGATGGGCGTCCCGGTCGGGACGGCGAAGTCCCGGCTGAATCGGGCGGCCCAGGCGCTCCGAGCGGAGATCGATGCCGACGAGCGTGCCCCATCGCGCGTCGGGGAGCAGGTCGCATGATGAACGACAGGTTTTCCGCTCAGCTCCGTCAGCATCTCCTCGACACCGCCGACGAGCGCCCAGCCGATGGTCGACTCGAGGAGATCGACGAGCGCGTCGCTGTCACGGCACAGCGGCCCCGACTCGTGGCACGGCTTGGGTGGTTCCCCGGGCGCGTCGACCCGTTCGCGTCTGGCGCGGTGCGCTATGCGCTCATCGCCGCCGCCTTGATCGTCGCAATCGTGGCGGCGGCGCTGGCTGCCGGAGTCGGGTCGCCGAGCGCGAGCGGCGCGTTCGGCGGCATCGTGCAGTACCAGCTCGACGGAGCCGCCGCCACGACGGAGGTCGACCTCGTCGCGGATGGCGCGAGCGTGTCCGGCACGGCCGTCACGACGCTCCGCGCAGGCACCCACACCGTCCAGCTGGCGTGTGCCACCCGGAACGGCGATACATGGGCCCTCGGCGGCACGACCGAGCAGACCACGGTCCCAGGCGAGCGTGCCGGCGACTGGTCGGCGGTCATCGTCAAGGACGGCTCGCCCCAGCAGATCGGGATCTGGCTCTCCGCCCCCCCGTCGGAGGGTAGCGACTGCGACGCCTTCCTCGCATCGACCGATTTCGCCAACATCGGTCCGGAGAACTTCAGCGCCGTGGAGTCCGGGGCGCTGGTGCCCCCGCCTGATCTGGCGCCCTGAGCGCGAGCCTGAACCGAACGCCAGGCGGCGCAGGAAGAGGGTCGCCGGCCCGGTGGGCCGGCGACTCTAGTTGCGGGACTATCCCTTGACCACGCCCAGCGGCGTGAGCCGCTTGGTCGGGCGGACCAGCGACGCCGAGGCGGCCATGACCGACTCGATGTCCTTGTACGCGAAGGCCGCCTCCTCGGCGACGCCCTTCGGGTCCGAGGACCGCAGCACGACGCCGAGCACAGCCATCTCGTCGTAGACCTCGCGCGAGGTCTTGGCCTTGCGGGCCGCGGTCCGGCTGAGCGCCCGACCGGCACCGTGCTGGCACGTCTCGAACGACTCGGCGTTGCCGAGACCCTCGCCGACGTACGACGCGGTACCCATCGAGCCCGGGATCAGCACGACCTCGCCCGCCCGAGCGCGCACGGCGCCCTTGCGGTGGACGATGCCGTTCTGACCCTTGTGGTGCTCCCACGCGGCGTAGTTGTGGTGGACGTCGACCAGCCGATCGAAGCGCCCGATCTTCGTCAGCGAGCCGAAGGCCCGCTCGGCGACATCGAGCATCCGCGACCGGTTGACCTCCGCGAACCGCAGCGCGAACTCCATCGCCGACCAGTAGCCGACGAAGTCGTCCGTGCCGACCGGCAGGTACGCCAGCTCGTCATGCGGGAGCGCCGACGCGCCAGGCCCGGTTCTGCGCGAGCGCCCGCTTGTGGAACTCGTCGCAGATCGTCTTGCCCAGGCTCCGCGAACCCGAGTGGAGCATCACGAAGACCGTGCCGGCCTCGTCCCGCTGCAGCTCGAGGAAGTGGTTGCCACCTCCCAGGGTGCCGAGCTGCGACAGGGCGCGGTCGAACCAGACGTCCTTGACCGACTCCGGCTTCGCGATGCCCATCGACTCCAGCGCGACCTCGCGGTCGACCGGGGTCTTGAGCCGTGTAGAAGCCGGTCGGGACGCCCCGATCGATGTCGGCCAGGACCGCGTCGAGCTCTGCCGACGGCAGATCCTCGACGGTCAGGTCGGTCTCGACGAGGGCGACACCGCAGCCGATGTCGACGCCGATCGCGTACGGCACGACGGCCTTGTCCGCGAACAGCACGCCACCGATCGGCATGCCGTAGCCGGCATGCCCGTCGGGCATGAGCGCGACGTGGTCGATCGCGAACGGCAGGTTCGACACGTTGGTCGCCTGCTCGAGCGTGCGCGGGTCGAGCTCGCCGGCCCACGACTTGATCGGCACGCGGCCGGGCTTGGTGACGATGGGCAGGGCGGTGGCCGTCGCCTTGGCGGCGGTCGTTGACGTCTCTGAGGTCTCGATGGTCTACATGATCGCTGGACCTCCGGCCAGCACAGTGTGAGTGGGTGAGGCGGACAAAACGAAACCGGCTCCTCGGATGGAGGAGCCGGTCGGAAGGCGGCAGGACGCAGCCGTGCGCTACCCCTGTCGATGCCTCCGATCGGTCCCCAGCCGATGACCGCGGCTCGCGGACACGACGACCAAGCCGAACGCCTGGTCGGCGTTTCGGTCGGTCGAGTCGTATCGCGGTTGGCGTTTGGTCATCACTGGCCTCGTTCTGTCATGGACATCCCATGCCGGCGGCCGCATCGGCACGGAGGCGCGAGGGTACAGCCTGGAGCTGTCAGCTACACCTTGCAGAGCCCAACGACGCCGGAGCGAGGATAGGGCCGGATAATCGACACGGCCATGACCGACGAAGGAACGGTCATCGATGACGACCGTGCTCCCTATTGCTTGGGAGCAACTGAAGGACGCCTTCAACGTCGATGGTTCATGGCGCGACATCTACGTGCTCCGACACGGATCTCGCGACCTGGGAGAGGTGTCCTCGCCTGGATCCGTGGCGCTCGAAGCGAAGCGGTGCCGCGCGCCTCGTGACTGAGCCTGATCCGTTGCCTGACAACCGTCGCGCAGATCATGGAGAGCCGCGCGATTACCGGCGAGGGCAAGGTGTTCATTCACGTCGGTGGCCTGCAGATCAACTGCCACTTCTTCGCTGAGGAGGAGATCGAGTTCGACATCGATCCTCGGGAGGTCAAGGGACCGACCGAAGCGCGAGTGGTGCTCGACTTCATGCGCGCGCTCGGCTCAGCGTTGACGGACAGTTCGGTGCACCTCACCGAGGAGAACTGCATCGGACCAGCGATGGCTCACCTACGACCCGCGATCGGACCGAGTGGCAGATCGCCGGTATCGATCAGTCACTCCGTCGCTGCCGGTCAACGAACTCAACTGTTCCGACTCGGTGAACCGGTCGGATATTCACCCTCATTCATGAACTTGGGCATCTCCTCCTCGGTGACGAAGATCGTGCGAATCTGGTCGACTACACAGAGTTGTCCTGCACGCATCTACCGGTCCGAGATCTACGTCAACTCTTTCGCTGGAGCTCGTCCTCGTCCCGAGATCGATCCTGCTGGTCGATCCGATGGTTAGCCAGGCTACTCGCGAGATCGCATTGGGGAATGAGGACCTCCGTCAGCTCGAACCCGCCTCGGTTCCACGTGAAGCAGCGAAGACGCGCTTCGTCGGCTGCTCGTCGTCGGCATGACCGACTGAGCATTCTACCGAGCCCCGCAGAAGAGGCTCTCACGCTCGAGCGCCGGGAGCAGTTCCGGAGCCGGACTACCAACTGTCGCCGTAATGACCGTTCGTGATGTCGGCAAGCCGTTCGCCACGAGCTGTCCTCGACGCCTATCGCTCCGACGCCATCACCGGTAGCGATGTCTCAGAGTACCTGGTGCTCGTCTCAAGCCATCCTGCCTGCGATTGACTGCGCGGCTAGCCAGCCACGATCGCGCTCACGAGCTTAGTGAACGACGTGTCGAACCCAGCCACTCGGTGGTGTCTCGATAGCAGTCGCCCTAATCGAACCACTGGAACATCGCTACTACGCGCCGGACATTGCTCCTTGGTACTGGCGCGGCCTTCCGCCCATGATCGCGGACGAAGCGTCGTCCTATCCGAGCAGGTCCGCTGACGAGGCGCAGCGCGCAGGACGCATCGTCTCCGAACGATGGGCGCTCGACAACATCTCGCAATGGCATCAACTCACTGACGATCTCCAGCGACGTCGTCACCGAGCATCATGGCCAAATGGCGGAACCACCAGTTGATCGATCGGCAAAGACCGCCAGTCGTCTAGCTGGTCCTTCATGACGCCACCGCGAAGGCCCTTGGAGCGACGTCGTGACCGATGAGAAGTACGGCTCAGCCGCGAAAGATCCATGCATTCCCGTATCTCTTGCACGAGGCCGTCAGTCCGATGCATCAACGATCTACGTCGTTCGTTCGCGAAACGAGCTCTGACGCGCGCGTAGCCAGCCCGAGTCCAACCCTGCTTCGAACTCCGGCGTCAGCAGCCTACTCAGTCGCCCCATGGCCGCTGACTAGAGCCCGGTCAGTCTGACCGGGCTCATACATGTCGTTGCACGTCTAGCTGCAGCCGGAGGTGCTCCCGCAGTTCAGGCACTTGTAGCAGCTGCCGTTGCGGACCATGATCGAGCCGCATTCGGCGCACGACGGGGCGTCCGCCTGGGTCTGGAAGCTGACCTTGGTCGCTCCCAGGCTCAGCGTGATGGCGCCCCCGCCATGCCGCCACCGTTGCCGTCGGCCTTGCCGTTGCCGTTCGCCGCGTGGCCATTGGCGTGACCGTTGGTGGCGACGACCGCCAGCTCTTCCCGGGGAGCTGCCTCGGCCGCGGGCCCCTGCGCCGCTGCGCCGAGGCACTCTCCGGCGCACTCCCCGACGGGTGGATTGGCCTCCGAGGCGGTTGGAGGAGCCACCGCCTCGGAGGCCACGGGCTGTGCCCCCAGGTTCGGCGCCGGATCGCCGGTGCCGAGTCAGTTGTCCCGAACGAAAGCGGAGTGGCCGGTGCGTCCGTCGTCTCGGTGACTGCGGACCGGTCGATCAGGCCGAGCGTCGCCTTCTCGTCGGTCGGCAGGAACCGCGAGCCCAGCCACCGGAAGATGTAGTCGACGATCGACTTGGCGATCGGGATCTCCTGGTTGCCGGTGAAGCCCGACGGCTCGAACCGGACGTGCGCGAACTTGTTGACCAGGTCGCGCAGCGGAACGCCGTACTGCAACGCGACGGAGACGGTCGTCGCGAAGGAGTCCATCAGCCCCGAGACCGTCGACCCCTCCTTGGCCATCTTCAGGAAGATCTCGCCGGGCTGGCCGTCCGGGTAGAGGCCGACCGTGATGTAGCCCTCGTGGCCGGCGATGTCGAACCTGTGGGTGACCGCGGTCCGCTCCGCCGGCAGGCGCCGTCGATGGGGGAGGGCGGCCTCCGCCTGGGCCTTGGCGAGCTCCTTCTTGAGCTGCGTCACGGCCTCGGTGTCGATGACCTCGCCTGGAGCCTTCTTGCCGGTCGACAGCGGCTGGCTGCGCTTCGAGTTGTCGCGGTAGATCGCGATGGCCTTGAGGCCCTGCTTCCAGCCCTCGAGGTAGACCTGCTCGATCTCCTCGGCCGTCGCGGCCTCGGGCATGTTCACGGTCTTGCTGATCGCGCCCGAGATGAACGGCTGGATCGCGCCCATCATCCGGACGTGGCCCATGTAGTGGATGGACCGCACGCCGTTGGCCGGCTTGAAGGCGCAGTCGAAGACCGGCAGGTGCTCGACCTTGAGGTGCGGCGCGCCCTCGATCGTCTCGCGCTCGTTGACGTACTCGAGGATCTCCTCGACCTGGGTCGCCGTGTAGCCGAGCTTCTTGAGCGCGGCCGGGACCGTCTGGTTGACGATCTTGAGGAAGCCCTCGCCGACCAGCTTCTTGTACTTGATGAGCGCGATGTCCGGCTCGACCCCGGTGGTATCGCAATCCATCATGAATGCGATGGTCCCGGTCGGGGCGAGGACGGTGACCTGGGCGTTGCGATAGCCGTGCTTCTTGCCGAGCTCGAGCGCCTCGTCGTAGACCTGGTGGGCGTGGCGGATCAGGTCCGCGGGCACGCCCTCGACCGGGATCCGATAGGCCGCATCGCGATGCTTGCCGATGACCCGCAGGAACGGCTGCTCGTTGGTCTTGTACTCGACGAACGGGCCGCCGTGGTCGCGGGCGATGATCGCCGACTGCTTGTACGCCTCGCCGTGCATGATCGCGGTGAGGGCCGCGGCGAAGTTGCGCCCCTCGTCCGAGTCGTAGGCCAGGCCGCGGCTCATCAGCAGCGCGCCGAGGTTGGCGTAGCCGAGTCCGAGCGGTCGGAACTTGTGGCTGTTCTCCTCGATCTTCGGCGTCGGGTAGCTGGCGTTGTCGACCAGGATCTCCTGCGCCGTCAGCGTCACCTTGGCCGCGAAGCGATACGCCTCGGGATCGAACTCGCCGTCCGCGTCGACGAACTTCATCAGGTTGAGGCTGGCCAGGTTGCACGCCGTGTCGTTGAGGAACATGTACTCGGAGCACGGGTTGCTCGCGTGGATGCGATCCGTGTTGGCCGAGGTGTGCCAGTCGTTGATGGTCGTGTCGTACTGGATGCCCGGGTCGCCGCAGACGTGCGCCGCCTCGGCCATGCGCCGGAAGATGTCGTTGGCCTTGTAGGTGTCGGCCGGGGCGCCATCGACCACGTTGTGGGTCGTCCACTCCTGGTCGTTCTCGACGGCCTTCATGAACTCGTCCGTGACGCGGACGCTGTGGTTGGCGTTCTGGAAGAAGACGCTGCCGTACGCCTCACCGGTGAAGCTCGGGTCGTAGCCCTGCTCGATGAGGGCCCAGGCCTTCTTCTCCTCGTTCAGCTTCGAGTCGACGAACTCGAGGATGTCCGGATGGCCGGCGTCGAGGATGACCATCTTGGCCGCGCGCCGGGTCTTGCCGCCCGACTTCACGACGCCGGCGAAGGCGTCGTAGCCCTTCATGAAGCTGACCGGGCCGGACGCGGTGCCGCCGCCCGACATCTTCTCCTTGGAGCTCCGGATGGTGCTCAGGTTGGTGCCCGCGCCCGAGCCGAACTTGAAGAGCATGGCCTCGGTCTTGGCGAGATCCATGATCGACGACATCGTGTCCTGGACCGAGTTGATGAAGCAGGCCGAGCACTGCGGCTTCTCTTCGATGCCGACGTTGAACCAGACCGGCGAGTTGAACGCCATCTTCTGGTGGACGAGCAGGTGGGTCAGCTCGGCCTTGAAGGTCGCGAGGTCCGCGTCGGTCGCGAAGTAGTGCTGGGTCTCGGCCCAGGCCGCGATCGTGTTGACCACCCGGTCGATGAGCTGGCGGACGCTGGTCTCGCGCTCCGGGGTGTTGAGGTGGCCGCGGAAGTACTTGCTGACCACGACGTTGGTGGCGAGCTGCGACCAGAACGTCGGGACCTCGACGTCCTTCTGCTCGAAGACGCTCTTGCCGGTCTCGGAGCTGATGCCGGCGGTCCGGTACTCCCAGGTGATCTCGTCGTACGGGTGGATGCCCGGCGTCGTCCAGCGACGCTCGAAGGTCAGGCCCTTGGTCGGCTTGCCGGCGGGATCCGTCCCGTCGAAGCTCGCCCCGTAGGGACCGGCGTGGCGACGCGGCGCCTTGGTTGCCTTCTCGACGCGGTCCATGACGGGAGTGCCAGTCGCTCGGGCCATCTGTTGTCTCCTCACCTCATCCCGCGGTAGCTACCGCAACCAGTCCGTCGTGTCGTTCGTCGAGCTGTCCTGGGCACGCTACCCGCCGTGAAGGGGGGCTGGTGGGAGCGTCGATCTGGGCGTCTCAGGCGATGTTTCGACCCGATCTACGATACGCTTCGAGCGGCGGAGCGTCAAGCCTTTGACACAAGATGTTGTGGTTGGCTTGGCCGACCGAGCGCAACATGTGGTGTTTTGGCGGTTTCCACGCACGATCCGTGCTGGTCCACGCTCGGGGCGGGGATATCCACGACCCTGGCCTGGCTGTCCACGGCGAGCTGGCGGGTTGTCACCAGCGTTTCCACGGGCCGTGAACAGAACGGGCGTGCTGTTTCCGCTAGCTGCGGGTGCCCTCGGGTCGGTCGGCCGTCACGACCACGACATCGGTGAGGCCGGACTTCCCCTTCAGCTGGAGTGACCGATGTTCACGGCCGACGATGCCCCCCGCGACGGTCGCCGCTCCGGCCGTGACCAGGATCTCGCCGGGGCCTGCGGCTGCGGCGAGTCGTGCCGCGACGTTGACGGCGTCGCCCATCGCGGTCAGCTCGGTGTCGGGTCCTTGGCCCACGGATCCGACGAACGCGACACCGCTGTGGACGCCGATCCCGATGGGGATCCACGGCCCGCCAGGGCGGCCGTGTCCGGTCACCTCGAGCAACCGGCGCGCGGCGTCCACCGCGTGGCGAGCGTGCTCCTCGCCGGAATAGGCCGGGATGAAGATGCCGATCACCTCGTCGCCGACGAACTTGTCGACGATCGCGTTGAAGTCGATCAGCGCGGCGAAGGCCTCGTCGTAGAAGCGACCCATCAGCGCTCGGAACTCGGTCGGACGCATGCGCTCGGCGAGGGCAGTCGAACCTCGGACGTCGGCGAAGAGCAGGGAGCAGTCCACCTCGGCGCCGCCGTGATTGGCCTGCAGCGTCCGGAAGCACCCCTCGCAGTACTTCGGATTCTTCGCCCAACGCGCGTGGCCGAAATACCGGAGCACCCAGCCGCCTGGCGGCCCGAATGGCGCCGCGCACATCTTGCAGCGCGGCGGGCTGGGGATGCGTCGATGCCGCCGGCGGAGTCTGACGACGCTGGGATCGGTGCCGAGCAGCAGGCGACGCCACAGCTCGGACTCCGGCGGGAGGTCGGCGTCAGGGATCAGGTCCGGTGGGCTCACGCGCACCCCGCGATGGATCGGCCCGCCAAGGAACGAGGTCGCATGGCCCGTCGAGTGTAGTCGTGGGCAAGCGGCTGCCCACATCCATCGGCGATCCGTCGGTGCGCTGCAGCGACTAGCCCTTCGCTGCGGCGAGGACCTTTTCGAGCGCGTCGATCACGGCCTGCGGTTTTTCGTGCTGGATCGCGTGTCCGGCGCCAGCTACCGTCTCACGCGTGCCCGCGGTCGACTCGTCCGCGAGCTCCTGCTGAGTAGCGACCCAAAGGTCATCGAGCGTCGTCGCGAGGTCGGCTGGCAATCCCTGCTGGGTCGCCGGCGTCGAGCCGGCGCTCAACACGACGACCGGCCGGTCCCCGAACAGCTCCCCGGGCGCCTCAAGCGCTGCAGCCGCCGCCGCGAGGCTGGGCAGGAGATGGACGTGCTCGGGGTTCATCGATGGGTCGTCGTAGAAGGTATCGAACTCATTCCGGAGGCTCGTGACGCTGGCGGGCTCGTCGGCGGCCTTTGCCGGCAGCACTTCCCGCCACCTCGCGACGACGCCGGGACTCTGCGGGTCGACGAAGAGCAGGCCGACGACGTCGTCGGGGTAGGCCTTCGTGAAGAGGGTCGCCACGGTCGCGCCGTACGACCACGATCCGATCACGAACGGCCCGCTGACGCCTGCCGTATCGAGCATCGCGCGAAGGTCCGCGACCTGGTCCGCAGCGAGGCGCGACGCCTCGGCGGGCGGGTCGCTCGCCCCTAAGCCGGCGCGGTCATAGGCGCACAGCCGATGGGTCGACCCCAACACGGGCAGGATCTCGCCCCACGCGCTGTAGTCCATGCCGCCGCCTGACTCGAGCAGGACCGTCGGCTCGCCCGTGTCGCTCGGGCCGACGCACACGAGATGCATGGTCCGACCGCCGACGTCGACGTCGGCCACGAGTTCCGCGGACGCGCTGGCGCTCAGCGACGGCGCGCTCGAAGGGGCGGTCGACGCGGTGGTACCGCCGCAAGCCGCGAGGACCAACGTCAGCAAAGCGAGGCCGAGCAGGCGAGCGCACATCCATGGAGTGTAGGTCCCCCTCCCCTCTCTCTTCCCTCTCCCTCTCCCTCCTCCTCCCTCCCCCCCCCCGCAACGTCCCGCTCCGCAACGTCCCGGGTCGCACCGATGGCGCGCGCGTAGCGGTCCGGCGCCGAGGCTGGCGGCCATGGCCATCCTCGTCGGGACATCCGGCTTCGACTACAAGGACTGGCGCGGTACGTTCTACCCGCGGTTCATCAAGAGCGCCGATCGGCTCGCGTTCTACGCCGAGCATTTCGCCACGGTCGAGCTCAACGTCACCTTCTACCGGATGCCGGCGGCCAGCGCGTTCCGCGGCTGGCGTGACGCCGTGCCGGACGGCTTCGTGTTCGCGGTAAAGGCGAGTCGGTACCTGACCCACATCAAACGGCTTGCCGATCCGCAGGGGTCGGTCGAGTACCTGATGGAGCGGGCGTCGATCCTGGGTGATCGGCTCGGGCCGATCCTTCTCCAGCTGCCGCCCAGCCTGGAGATCGACCTGGAGCGCCTCGACCGGACGCTCGAGGCATTCGGCGATCGCGTCCGGGTGGCGGTCGAGCCACGCCACAAGAGCTGGTTCGTGCCGGAGCTGTGCGAGGTGCTCCGAGCGCACGATGCGGCGTTCGTCCTGGCCGATCGCCGTGGACCCGTCACACCGCTCTGGTCGACGAGCGGCTGGTTCTACCTCCGCATGCACCAGGGGAGTGCCACTCCACGACCCTGCTACGGCCACCGGGCGCTGCGGTCGTGGCTCGGGCGGCTGGAGGCGCTGCCCGGTCGACCCCGCGACGGGTACGTCTACTTCAACAACGACCACAGGGCGTGTGCAGTGGCGAATGCGCGGTCGTTCGAGGAGCTCCTCGCCGTCGTCTGACCGCGCACTCGGCGAACTTTGTCCGGGGTATTGACAAAGTGCGACCGGCGCATAGGATGCCCTTTGTCAACTCACCGGACGAAGTCGTGCGAGGGTCGCGGCGGAGGGTGAGCGAGGCGGAGGGGCCACCGCACCAGTGGCGCGCACCGAGTTCCCGACGAAGGCCACCCACGCGCAGACGCGAGCACACAACGCCGCGCTCGTTCTGCGGGCCCTGTACGACCTCGGGCCGATCTCTCGCGCCGACATCGCGCGCCTCACGGGCCTGACCCGCACCAGCGTCGGCGAGCTGGTCAGCGACCTCGAACACGACGGTCTGGCGATCGATGTCGGGCGCGGCCCGAGCACCGGTGGCAAGCAGCCGACTCTCGTCGCGCTCAACGCCAATAGCCGGTCGATCATCACCCTGGACCTCGGCGAGCGGACCTTCACTGCGGCGCTTGCTAACCTCCGCGGCGAGCTGGCGGCACGAACCATCCGCGACCTCGACGGACGAGACGGCGACCAGGCCGTCGACGTCGTCCACGAGCTGATCGACGAGGTCCGCGCGGCGGCGACCACCCCGGTCCTCGGCATCGGTGTCGGCACGCCGGGCATCGTCGATCAGGACGGCACGATCCGCTGGGCCGTCAGCCTCGACTGGCAGGACCTCCCGCTCGCGCGACTCCTCCAGGAGCGCCACGGCCTGCCGACCGTCGTCGCCAACGACAGCCGCGCCGCCGCGTTCGCGACCTACCTCTTCAAGGGCGACGTCCGGCCGGCGAACCTCATCGTGGTCAAGGTCGGTCGCGGCATCGGTGCCGGGTTGGTCCTCCGCGATCAGCTGTTCGGCGGTGACGGCGAGGCGGCCGGCGAGATCGGTCACGTCGTGGTCGACCCCGATGGCGATGCCTGTCACTGCGGTCGCTACGGCTGTCTCGAGACCGTCGCGAGCGCGCCCGCCGTCATCCGCCGGTCCGGCGCGAAGGGCCGCAATTCCATTCGCCGAACTGGATCCGAAGCTCGTCCGGGATGCGGGCCTGGGCGTCGGTCACGAAGATCAGGTCGGTGATCCCGGCCGGGGCGCCGAGCCGCTGGTAATAGTCCGGGCATCTCGCGGACCGGCACGTCGAGCGTCGAGCCGCGCCGATGAACGCCGACAGCCAGTCGCACAGCGCGGACTCGTCCCACCGGCCCGGCGGCAGGGCCAGCAGCCGCTCGCCGCGGTCGCCCGAGTAGGCGACCAGCCCGCACCACCGCCGCTGCCGCCGGGCGACCCAGGCCAGCGCCAGGGCCAGTGCCTTGGCCGTGTGGGCTCTCTCGCCCTCCATCGAGCCCGACTCGTCGACCACCACGATGATCGGCCCCTTGCCGACCGGCTCGACGGCGTGATGCTCGCGGCACAGGAGCCTGCCGCTCGACGATCCGCCGCAGGGTGTCGAGTTCCAGTTCCGGGACCACGAGCTTGACCAGTTCGGACGGCAGCAGCCGGCCGACGTCGCCGCCCGGCTCGACGCCGACCACGTCGTCGAGGCCGTGGGCGACCTTCTGCCGCTGCTTCGACTGCGCCACCCGCCGGAACCGGCCGGCCAGGTCGCAGATCTTCCGGAGCGCCGGGTCGGTGCGGACCCGCTTGAAGAGCGCGGCGATGGCTCGTCGGGTCGTTGGTGCCCGGCTCGCCCGGCCCCAGTCCCGAGTGCCGCGGCGGCCTCCTGCAGTTCGTCGACCTCCTTGCCGGCCTCGGCCACCGCCTTGCCCGACGGCCCGCAGTGCCGCCATCTCGCGAGCCAGGTCATCGCCTGCGGCCGGGGTGCCGCCAGCCGTCCCTCGTGGCGGCCTTCTCGTCCTCCTTCTTGAGTGTCGCGAACTGCTCGGCGAAGTGAGCGGCGGCGATGCCCGCCGGCGGTGTCGTCCAGTCGGTGGCCGCGTGCAGCGACGCGGTACTCGGGCGTGTCGAGCAGCTGTGCGAGGAACTCGTGCCGCCGGGTGTCGGCACAGTCCTCCAGCAACTGCGGGTCGGGGTCGAACGCCGCGGCGAAGAAGTCGGCGGCGGCGAACTCGTCGGTGCCGGCCTTCCGGAGCCGCTCGCTCTCGGCGACGAGGTCGCGGCCGCGCCGCAGGCCCCACTCGTCGACACGAAGCGCGGTCGGGTTGGTCGCGGCCGGCGGGGTCGATTCGGCCGCGGCGATCGTCGTGACCTCGTCCGACGGTGGGCGGCTTGGCGTTCAGGTCGAGCAGCTTGAGCAGTTCGTGTTGGTCCATCCATCGTCTCCAGGGTGAATTGATCCAGGTCCGGTGTGGATAGAAGCGGCGCACATTCGGCCGTGCGATTGTCACATCGCCGGAGTGCGCGATCACGGAGCTCAGACGGCCTCGATGGAGGCGAGCTTGAGCTTCTTGAGCTGGTCCTTCAGGTACGCGCGGGCCTTCTCGACCCGGCCGTTGCCCGACAGTCCCGACGAGTTGCCTGTCGATCTCGCCGAGTTTGGCGGCGGCCTTCGCGGCCTCGGCCAGGTTGCGCACGTCGGTCGCGGCCAGCACCGACTCGACTTCGAGCAGCAGTTGCGTGACCCGCATGCCGGTCGGGTTGGCGATCTTCGCGATCACCTGGGCCACCTTCTGCGGCTGCTCTTCGGGGACGTCCCACAGGCAGTGCTGGGCGACTTCGAGGTGCTCGGGCCGGACCTCGTCGGCGCCGTTCAGGTAGGCGAACGCCCGGACCACGCCGACCGTCTTGAACTGCCGCCGGTCGCCGGGCCGAACGCCCTCCTTCGCCAGCTCGCGGAGGACCGCTTCGAGCGCCTCCTTCGCCTCGGCCGACCACGGCAGCGCCTGCGCCGCTCGCCGGGCCTCCTCGACCTCGGCCGGGCGTGATCGTGGCGGAGAGCTTCGGGCGTGTGGTCGCGCGTCCACAGGAGCCGCTCGCGGCCGGCTCGCGAGCGGATCGGCTGGACGGTCCGGCGCAGCAGGAACCGGTCGATGAGGGCGGCCAGCTCCTTGCCGGTGTCGGGGCTCGCCCACTCGTTCGAGGCCGCGACGCACAGCTTCAGCGGCACCTTGCGGACGACTCCGTCGCCGGCGTCGAAGATCCGCTCGTTGAGGATCTTCAGCAGCGTGTTGAGGATCGCGCGACGACGCCTTGAAGATCTCGTCGAGGAAGGCGAAGTCGGCCTCGGGCAGCTTGCCGGTGGTGACGCGGACGTACCGGTCCTCCTTGAGCGCGCTCAGGCTCACCGGCCCGACGCACCTCCTCCGGGGTCGTGAACTTCGTGAGCAGGATCGAGAACTTGCGTGCCGCCGGTCCACGACAGGAGCGAGTCGAGCAGCAGCGACTTGCCGCAGCCGGGCGGGCCGACGAGCAGGACGTGCTCGTTGGCCAGGAGGGCGGTGAGGACCAGGTCGACCTCCTCGTCGCGTTCGATCAGGGTCGAGCACAGGGCCGAGCGGGCGGCAGCAAACTTGGACCGAATCGAATCAGGACATACTGGACCCTCCTTCAACGGGGTTTGGGGGTGGGGTGCGGAGAACAGGTGGCTCAGCAGTCAACGGTGACGCTGAGCCTGGCAAGAGCTGGGTCGGCATCAAGGACGGAGCGGACTGCCCCTTGAAGGGCGGTGCGGAACTCCTGGCTGTCGAGTGCGGATGCTGCCGCATCGGCCACCTCGCGAGTTGCGCCTTCGGGCAAAAAGAACGAAACGTGGATCTGGTCGATGAGTACCGGTCCTGGCATTGGGCCTCCTCGCTGTTGCCAGTAGGTGAGTGGACCGGGAAACAAGAACCGCCGGACCGAGGCCGGTGGTGGAAGCCAGTGGCCCGATGCCCCGGGGTTCGCGGGTTGAGAAGAACTCGAAGGTCACATCAGTCGAGACTCCGGCCAAGTCAGGCTGCCGAGGGGTAAGGGGCCTTCAAGGGATGATGCCAGCTTTTCGGTCGAGATTAAGGTCGGCGGAGTGCGGGTGGTTTTTGGGCAATGGAGACCCGCTACAGGTCTGAGCAGATTCAGGATCGATTCGGAGGTCGAGAGACGTGAAGCCACGCCATCATTCCCGTCGAGCGCGCTACGTCGAAACTTTGACCATAACGTGTTACGTTTTTGATCAGGGACAGGACGATGAATCTACAGTGAAACGCGTCGACTTTCTGCCAAAGTTGTTTTCCACAAAGCATTTCTCCATAAGCTTTTATATCGATTCTCTTCATGAGGATGGGGCATAGGTAAAAAAAAGCCGAGGTGTGGGACCGCCCTTCGGCGGTCCCACACCTCGGCAAGGAGGGGGCAAAGCGCAAAACCTCGCTTACAGAAGGATCATGTGTCCGAAGCCTCGGCGAGACGCAGTGCCGTGCGGATCAGCGGTTCGCTCTTCTTGAAGTGGGCGGGCAGAGTTCCTTCAGGGACTTCCCCTCTCGGCGCATCTGAGCAACTTCGAGGTAGTGCTGCTCCGGCCAACGTGCCCTCGGCTGCTTCCTCGGAAAATCAACGAGCGAAGGATCGAGAGCAGACGCGAACCTCAGAGCCTTCCGCATTGTCGGCACTGTCTTTTTGAAGTGCGCCGCGAGCCGCCCGTGGGTCGAGCCCTGCCCAAGTCAACCGCGGTTTCCAACTTTCCTTCGCCGCCTTCCTCGCCAATCGTGAGGTCGCTGGCAATGGCCGAGCCGGAGCGACGTCGCGACCGATGCGCAGCCAACGTTACGTACTTGATGTTGTCCGCGCCGTTTTTGAGTGGGCATTGGATCCGGATCGCGGCGGCCTGTTGCCAGAAGGCTTTCGCTCTCCATTCCTGAAGACGGGAACGAAGGCACGCACCCATCACAATGATCCTCTCGCTGAACCGGATATCACCATTTCCATGGCTTTCGAATTCATCAATGCCTGCGATCTCCATCAACTCCGACTATTCGCGCCGCTCATATTCTGTGGGCTGCGAGCCTCCGAGCCCTGCACGCTCTTTGCCGAGCATATGACGGATGAGTGGTTGAGAGTCCCCTGCATTCCCGAACTCAACGTGCTTACTAAGGGGCGGCGCGACAAGCGGTTCCCCTTGCTTGCGGACCTCAAGTTGTTCTGGGACCTCCTCCGCGATGGTCGAACGCATGGTCTGCTCTTCGAACGCCGCCGGGTTGAGGATGGTGCCGTTTCCGCTCCCCTTCATCGTGCACCGCTCGCGGATCTGATCGCCGAGTACCGCCGGCGCTGCGACCAACAAAAGGAAATTTCCGCGGCCGGGCGATCCCGGATCCGGGATCGCCTCCTCCGAGACGCCGGTGGGATCGATTACGACGACGTGGAGGGTGAATTCCGCGCTTCTCGCTGGGCATCTCGGCTGGCCCAGGGCGGCCACCGTGAAGGACCTGCGGCACCTGTTCGCCACGACCATGAATAACGCCGGCATGCCGGAATCGTACACCCGGTACCTCTTGGGTCACGCGCCAGGTCGCGGTGTCGCTCTTAACTCCTACGTCCATCTGAATCAGCTCTCGGAGCACTATGCCGAGGCCGTCCGGAAAGACTGGGGCGGGCTCGTGGGCGCCGTGCTCGAACGTTTGACGCAGTTGACATAGCCTGCGTCTCCAGGGCATGGGTCATGATCTGTGACGTGTGCTGCTTCCCGCACTGCGACGACGTCTCGCCCGGCGTGGATGACGAGCGTCGTTAACTCGTCCTCGCACAGGACCAGACGTCAGGACGCCCGTGCCGCACCTCGCGTTCCTCGTGGTCTTCCTCAGTAGGTAAGGGCCTCCCGATTATTATGACGCGAACTTGACAAGAATTCAGTTGGCCACGCTTGCTCGTTCCAATGCGCCACGCGGCTTCGAAGAGCATGAGAGTGAGTCGCATCATACTCGGCGGCATCAAACCCCGGCAACTCACTCGTGCCGCCGGGATCCAAATGAGCCACTCGAAGTCAAGAATGGGCAATCAAGTCCTGCGGACTCATCCCGCCGTCGAACAAGACCGGGTGTACTTCATCCACTGACTGAGAGGCTCCGAGGGCGGGCCGTGCCTTCATCGCGTCCACCAACTGATCGCGCACGGTCTCCGGCCGGGTATGCGTGTAGACCGCCGTCATCCCCAGCCCGTGTCCCTGCGGTCCGCTCGCCCGCGGTCGCGTGGCCCATGAGCAGGTTGCGGACCAGCGGATCCACCCGCCCCTCCTGCAGCGCCGTCGCGAACTGGTGCCGGAACACCTTCGGCGCCGTCTGGCCGGCCAGCCGATCGACCGGGCGACGCGGATGAACTCGATCCGGATCCGGTTCTCGTCGACCGCCCCGATGTCCCGCCATAGCCCGTTCGCGAGACGCTGCCTCTCGGCCCTCCCGATCGGTCGCCCCCTTCGACGCCTCCGCTATCGTGACGCGACGCGACCAGTTCCCGCTCCAGTGCCGGGCGGACGAGACGTCGCACCCGACAGGCACTCTCACGGCAACTGTGCGCCGTCGGAAGACGGGCCCGCAGGTGCGGCCCGGCGAGGTGATGACCGGAGCACGTCCGCCGAGTTCGGGGCACGAGCGGCACGTCTCGCTGGTTGCGGCGTCTTCACCTGCCAGCCGAGCCGGGGCTTGTTCCGCACGCGGACCACGCCCGCGTCTCAAGGTCGAGGTCGTCGGGCAGCAGCAGGTGGCACAGCTCGCCCGGCCGCAGCCCGGTCAGGAGCAGGGTCAGGAACACCGGGAACTGCCAGTCGTCGCACGCCTCGAGGAACGCCCGCTCCTGGTCCGCGGTGAGCAGTTCGATCGGCCGGGCGGTCTCGACGGGGATGCGGTCGATCTCGATCGCGGCGAACGGGTTCTCGGCGTACGGCGGCAGGTGCCGCCGCCGGGCGGCGTAGTTGAACAGCGCCCGGCAGCACTCCAGGACGTACCGCACGCCCTTGTCCAGCAGCGGCCGCTTCGGGGTGTTCGGGTGCCCGTTCGGGGAGACCCGGAGCGACCGCAGGTACCGGACGAACTCCGCGGCGTGGGTCGCGGAGAACAGTCCGGCGTGGCGGACCGGGCGGCCGTCGAGGAAGCGGAGCAGGTGGTCGGTGGCGGTGCGGTAGCGGTCGATCGTCTGGACCGACGACCGCAGGACCTGCTCGTGGTGTTCGAGCCAGCCGGTCCCGGAGCGTCGGGGACGCTGATCGGCTCGAAGCTGAAGGCGGACGGGGCGCCGGACTTCGAGTTGGGCGTTGACCTGGGCGGCGAGTTGCCGGGCGGCGTCACGGTCGGGTCCGACGCGGGGCCGGCGGCGCTTGCCGTGTCTCGAAGTAGCAGAGGTACCAGACGCGGCCGCGGAGGTAGCCGGTCACCTTGCCGATGCGGAACGAGTTGGAGCTGGGGCATGCCATCCTCAGAGAACCCTCCCGCCACAAAACGCCACAAAAACTGCCACAAACGGGAGGATCTGAGGGACACCTCAGAAAGGCAAAGGCCCGTGCGGCAAGCGCTTATGCCACACGGGCCGACAGGACAGCGGAGAGGGAGGGATTCGAACCCTCGAAGGGTTTCCCCGTTAACGGTTTTCGAGACCGGCCCAATCAACCACTCCGGCACCTCTCCGTGACTGGAACTATACCGGACGCCACCGCGGCCGGGAAGGGTGTCAGGCGAGCTTGAACGCCTCCTTCAGGCACGCCAGCGCCTCCTCGCCGCGGGCGCGCTCGACCACCACGCCGACGCACACCTCGCTCGTGTTGATCATCGCGATGTTGATGCCGCGCGCGGCCAGCGCCCCGAACATCGTCCGGGCCACGCCGGTGTGCGTCCGCATCCCGACGCCGAGCACGAACAGCACCGCGATGTCGCGCGTCGCCGACCACCCGGCACGCCGGGTCGATCGTCGCGCACCACGTCCTGCGTCCGCTTCAGGGCCCGCGTCAGGTCGGCCCGCGGCACGGTGAACGACAGCTCCGCCTTCGCCGGGGCCGGTCAGGTTCTGCACGATCATGTCCACGAGGATGCCGCCGGTCGCCACCGCGTTGAACACCTTCGAGCAGTTGCCCGGCTGGTCCGGCAGGTCGTGAATCGTGATGCGGCTCTGCTCGGCGTTCAGGTGCACGCCGCTGACGAGGACGTCCTCCATGCCCTCGAGCCGCGCGATCGCGGCCTCGCGGTCCTTCGCCGCCGGCGACGACGAGCGGGTTCGGCCGCGGCTTGAACGCCGTTGCCGCCGGTCTGCTCGCCGGCGCCCTTGCGCGGCTCGGCCAGGCCGAACGCCGCGTGAACCGCCCGCAGGCCTTGCCGCCCGCGGACCGCCTTCTTGCTCTTCGAGGTGCGCTTCTTGATCGGCTCGCCCGTCGGCGTCTCGATCGACGCCCGACTCCGCCGGCGCCGTCCTCTTCCACCAGCACGGTGATCTTGATGTCGCCGGTGGTGATCATCTTCATGTTGACGCCCTCGGCCGCGAGGGCCTGCGAACATCCGCTCGGCGACGCCGGCGTGCGTCCGCATGCCGGTGCCGACGACCGACACCTTGCTCACCTTGCCGGTCTCGTTCGAGCGTCGCCCCGAGCTCGGCGACGATCGGGCGCGAGCGTCGTCTTGCGTCTTCGCCAGTTCGGCGTTCGAGCACGGTGAAGCCGATGGTCGCCTTGCCGCCGCTCGCCGACGCTCTGGGCGATCATGTCCACGGCGATGTTCGCGTCGGCGAGCGCCGCGAAGATGCGGTGGCTGACGCCCGGCCGGTCGGGCACGCCTTCGAGCACGAGCCGGGCCTCGTCCGCGGCCAGGGCCGCGCCGCACGACCGGGAACTCGCGTCATCCAGTCGGCCTCGGGCACGATCCAGGTGCCCTCGGCGTCGGAACGAGCGTTGCGGACCATGAGCGGCACGTCGAACTTCTTGGCGAACTCGATCGACCGCGAGTGCATGACGCCGGCGCCCATGCTCGCCATCTCGAGCATCTCGTCGTAGCTGATGGCGTCCATCTTGCGGGCCTCGGGCACGATCCGCGGGTCGGTGGTGTAGACGCCGTCCACGTCGGTGTAGATCTCGCACGTCGACCTCGTAGCCCGGCGAGCTTCATCGCCGCGGCCACCGCGACGGCCGTGGTGTCGGAGCCGCCGCGGCCGAGCGTGGTGATGTCGTCCTGCTCGTCGATGCCCTGGAAGCCGGCGACGATGACGATGTTGCCCGCGTCGAGCGCCTCGCGCAGCCGCTGCGTGTCGATCTTCTTGATGCGGGCCTTGCGGTGCGTGCTGTCGGTGACGATGCCGATCTGCGCGCCGGTGAAGCTGACGGCCTTCTCGCCGAGTTCCTGGATGGCCATGGCCGTCAGGGCGATGGAGATCTGCTCGCCGGTGGCGAGGAGCATGTCCATCTCGCGGGCCGACGGCGTGCTCGGTGATCTCGGCGGCCTTGGCGATCAGCTCGTCGGTGGTGTCGCCGTGGGCGACGACGACGACGATGACCTGGTTGCCGGCCTGCTTGGCGCGGATGGCCTTGCGGGCCGCCTCCATGATCCGCTCGGCGTCCTTGACACTCGACCCGCCGAACTTCTGCACCACGAGACCCACGGCGAAGTCTCCGGTTGTCGACACATGATGGAACTCAGATTGTTGTAAAGAGAATCGTACCAGTCGGCATCCAGTCGCACGGAGGCTTTGCCGCGCGGAACGGGTTGACGGTTGAACCGCGTCTCGTGACCGGATACTTTCATCTGCATCCCGCCGGCCCATCCCACCTGCCCCGGAGTGTTCCCATCGTGAAACGACTTCTCATCGCTGCCTGCTTCGTCGCATTCCTCGCCGCCCCCGCCGCTCTCGCCGACAACTGGCCGCAGTGGCGCGGGCCGAAGAACGACGGCCACTCCGCCGAGAAGGGCATCCCGACCGAGTGGGGCCCGGACAAGAACGTCGTCTGGAAGCTCAAGATGCCCGGCATCGGCGCGTCCACCCCGTGCGTCTGGGGCGACAGGATCTTCCTCACCGTCGTCCGACGGCGACGACGTCGTCCTGCTCTGCGTCGGCACCGACGGCAAGGAGAAGTGGAAGCAGCAGCTCTCGAACACCGGAGCAAAGCGCTACCGCAACCCCTCGGGCGCTGAGGTCTCCGACGCGACTGCGTCCGCGTCGTGCACCACCGACGGCAAGCACGTCTGGGCCTTCGCCGGCAACGGCGCCCTCGCCTGCTTCACCTCGACGGCAAGCCCGTCTGGGACCGCCGACCTTCAGAAGTACGGCAAGTTCAACATCCAGTTCGGCTGCCACTGGACCCCGGTGCTGTACAAGGACCGGCTCTACCTCCAGGTGATGCACCGCGGCGCCCAGAAGGTCGTCTGCCTCGAAGCCGCCACCGGCAAGGAGGTGTGGAAGGTGCGGACCGGCCCGGGTACAGCAAGGGCGAAAGCCCGGACGTGTACGCCTCGGCGTTCATCTGGGAGGGCGAGGGCGGGCCGCTCCTGGTCGCCCACGGCAACGACTACACCACCGGCCACAAGCTCGAACGACGGCGAGCGAGGTGTGGCGCGTTCAGGGGCTGAACCCGACCAACAACGGCGCGTGGCGGTTCGTCTCCAACCCGCTGCTCACGCCGGACCTGATCGTGGTGCCGTCGTGCAAGGACGGCCCGACGGTCGGCGTTCAACCCGGTCGGCGCGAAGGGCGACATCACCCCGGAAAACAAGGCCGAGCTGTGGCGGCTGCCGCCTTCAAAGACACGTACGACGCCGGACGTGGTCGCCCCGATCCGCGTCGGCGACGTGGTCTACCTCTCCGGCGACGGGCCGTTCACGGCGTTTGACGCGAAGACCGGCAAGCAGCTCTACCGCGATCGAACTCACGCAAGGTTCGTCCACCGGGCAAATCTGGTCGCGGCCGACGGGAAGATCTACGTCGACCGCGGCCAACGGTGCGACGGACGTGGTGCAGGCGGGCAAGGAGTTCAAGAAACTGGCGACGAACACGCTGCCGGACACGATCTTCGCCTCGCCCGCCATCGCCGACGGCCGCATCTACCTCCGCGGCTACGACTACCTGTGGGCGATCGGGAGCAGAAGTGAGTCGGTTCGTGTGGAGACTGAGCGAGAGCTGTCGCTCTGCCTCGTCTCACAGCACGCTACTCCCGACGCAGGCGTCCTCGGTTCCGGGTACACGTCGGGAAGGGCGTTGCGGCGGAGCGGCGCGGCCGGCATCTTGTCGTGCTTCTTGCTTCCCTTTCCGTCCTTCACGGTCGGAAGCGGTTCCGGTTCCAGCTCCGGCCCGAACATCACTCGGTATTTCACGTTGGCGACGGAGAGCGTGTCGTTGGGCAAGAGCGCGGCCCGGCGGACGCGCTGGCCGTTGACTCGCGTGCCGTTCGTGCTGCCGAGATCGCGGATGAGCAGCAGCCCATCAGTCTTGACGATCACGCAGTGCAGCTTCGAGATGCTCTTGTGTTCGAGGCGGACATCGCAGTCCTCGTCCCGGCCGAGCAGGGTGAGGTCCTTGGCAAGGTCGAGGGATGACCCTCCGTCGATGGGGACCAGACTGGCTCGCATGGGAAGCACTCCCGCCGAATGAGTACGAGATCGATTCCACCCGTATTCTTCATCGGAAACCGGCCGAGTGCAACCGCGGCTCGCGGCCGGAGGAAGGTTCGGAGATTATGAGAATGTGATGTGGTGGGATTGTGACGGCGCGCCCGAGGGTTGCCACGCGACGGCCGGGGCGGCCGCGCTCGAGGGTCACCGCTTGCCCGCGAGTTTCTTCGCACGCTCAGCGAGCACCCGGACGTGCGCGGTCCGCGCTGGAGAGTCGGAGTGAATGGTGGAGAACTGCTCGCGATACCCGCTCCACTCGTGGTGAGCATTGTTCCAGGCGTCGGCGGCGGCCTGCTTCAGCTTGCTTGAGTCACCTCCGGTTGCGTGATCGAGGCGTGCCTGCACGCGTTCCGCCTGCTCGTGGCGACAAAGAGCGAGCAACAATGTCGCCTCAGCCTGACCGACCTCGCCCACAGCGCGATCGACCACGAGTTCGGTCCCCTGCGAACCCCAGTGGTCGTCGATGAGTGCGCGAGCATTCGGATCGCTGCCGAGGCTCCTGTAGAGCTCGGTCGCGCGCTCTCCGCCCACTCGCGGATCTTCCGTTCCGAATCCTGCGTGTTGCGCACCCGGAGGAGCGACTTTCCGAACTCGTCCTGGCGCTGAACCAGGGTCTTTGAGGCGTCCTGGAACTGACCGCGCTGGACTTGTTCGCGCGGCGTCGGGGGAGGATGTACGCGACGTAGTACTGATCCATGACGCGCTGCTGGATTCGCTCCTTGACGTCTCCGAGCACGTCCTGATTCCGGAGCAGCTCGCCCGGTACGAGACGCTCGGGCGCGGGCAACTGCGCCGCGAATGTACTCTCGGTACAGCGCCTGCCCCGCCGGATTGATGCGGTCGGCTTCGCCCCCCTGCTCGATCGGCAAGAACGCCCGCGCGGCACGGCCGTAGGCGAAATTGTCTCCGGGAGGATTCCAGAACGCGGGCTTGGCGTCAGCGAACGCGGCTCGATACTCCTCGGGATTGACGCCAAGCTTCACGTCCACCTGTTCCTTCAATTTCTTCTCCATAATCGCCATGCGCGGCGAAAGCGAGTTGACCGGCACCGCGAGGCAGACGGATGCCGTCTTGAGATCGTCGGGCCTGATGCCCGAAACGGTGGCCGGATCGTCGAACCAGGCCGTATGGGATCCCGGGTTCGACCTCAACTCGTTCCAGGTCGCGGGGAAGGCTTCGCCGCGCCAGGGGTCGTACAGTTTGATGTCCGGTTTCATGCCCCGTTCCACCCGCACTCCCACCGCCCAGAACGGGCCACGGGCGCGCCGGTGAGGACCGTCTTCTTGTCCGCCGCGAACGCGATATATGTCGCAGGGTTGGCAGCGGCCGATGGCGGGCCGATCAGGCAGCCCTTCAAGGCCCATTTGTTGCAGGAGCGCGAGAAAGACGTACATCCGCTCCAGGCCCGAGCCGGATCCGCGGCGCAGAATGTGGGCCGGGGAGAGCACGGGGCACCATGTGTTCGCGCCGGGCTGATCGGAACGAGCCAGGGCTCGAGGATGACCTGACGACACACCCAGGCGAACGCCGAGATCGGCGAGTTGTTCGGGCGAGAGGCCGGGCATGGCGAGCGAGCGGGCGGCGTCGCGCAGGTAGAGGCACTCGGCGAGATAGACAGCGTCGTGTGGCGAGAAACGTGGCGGAGCGGATTTCGTCGCGGTCGGTCGGGGTGAAGGGGTACCAGCCCCGCGAGGGCCTCCTCTTCAGCCGGCGCGAGTGCAGGCGGCTTGATGTCCTTCTCGCCTGTGTGAGTTCGTGGTTCAGCGAGGCAAGCACGTTCTTGCACGCCTTGAGGTCTGTCTCTTTGCGGAGGCGTTTCGCGGCGGTCTCCCAGGGTCGCCCTTCTGCCGCGTTCTCCTGACTGTCGCTGGTCGTGAGTTTCGGCGGCTTACCGCACCCGGATGCAAGAACCAATGCGCCGAGAGCGAGTGCGAGGAGATCGAGCCGCTGCCCTGGAAGTCAGAGCCTGACTCCCGGCGCCTGACTGTTGACACCTGACTCCGCGGGACATGATTCGAGTTGGCACGGCGTGTCGGCTCGAGTTAAGTGATGGCGTCGCGGATCCGCAGGCACAGGCGGATCAGATCGGGGAGTTGGTCGAGCGGGATCATGTTCGGGCCGTCGGACGGCGCGTTGTCCGGGTCGGGGTGCGTTTCGAGGAACACCCCGTCGCACCCGGCCGCGACCGCGGCGCGGGCCAGCAACGGCACCATGTCGCGATCGCCGCCGGTCCGGTTCCCCAGCCCCCCCGGTTTCTGTACGCTGTGGGTGGCGTCGAAGATCACCGGCGCGCCGGTTTCCTGCATCCACGGCACCGCGCGCATGTCGTTCACCAGCATTCCGTAGCCGAACGTGGTGCCGCGCTCGGTCAACAGCACGCGCCGGTTCCCGACTTCGGCGAGCTTGGCGACGACGTTCTTCATGTCCCACGGGGCCATGAACTGCCCCTTCTTCACGTTCACGACCCGCCCGGTCCGCCCGCACGCCTCCAGCAGGTCGGTCTGCCGCGCGAGGAACGCCGGGACCTGCAGGACCTCGCACACCTCCGCGGCCGGCGCGGCCTGGTGCGCCTCGTGGATGTCGGTCGTCACCACC
>CAWCEC010000001.1:0-154959 GCA_963794525.1 uncultured Chloroflexia bacterium | reverse complement strand
CCCGATCGCAGTTGCTACCCGGGAACACCACGACCCCGATGCGGACCGGCATCAGGCGTACGGCCCCGATCGGCTCGATCGCATACGACTCGATCAGCGGGTTCGCCAGCAGCTCCGAGGCCAGCCGCTCGACGACGGCTCGGGCCGCCAATTCGTCGGCTGCCTCGACCGTCAGCTCCACGCGTCGTCCGACCCGGACTGCCCGAACGCCCTCGATGCCGAGGTGGTCCCAGGCTGCCCTCGACCGCCCGGCCCTGTGGGTCGAGGATGCCGGGCTTCGGCGTGACGTTGACGGCGTACCGGTGGCTGCTCATCGGGCGATCACGTCCTCCTCGAGATAGCGATCGAAGCTGGCGCCCGTGATCCGCTCGAACGCCGCCACGTAGCGCTCGCGCGTGCCGGTCACGACATCCTCGGGGAGGACCGGGCCGGGCGCCGTCTTGTCCCACGCCTGGCCTTCGAGCCAGTCGCGCACGAACTGCTTGTCGAAGCTCGCCTGCGGCCGGCCGGGCTCGTACGACGCGGCATCCCAGAAACGCGACGAGTCCGGTGTCAACGCCTCGTCGACGAGGAGCAGCTGGTCCCGGAGCAGTCGATCGTTCAGGTTCGCCGGCCGATGCCCGCGTGGCGGCCTCGTCTTGCGCTCGATCCGTTCAGCGGCGGGTCCGACCGGATCACGGTCGACATCCGGACCCACGCCGATGCCGAACTCGAACTTGGTGTCCGCCAGCAGGATCCCGGCGCGCGCGGCGATGGCCGTCGCATAGCGATAGAGCGCGATCGTCCGGTCGCGGATGATCTCCGCGATCGGCCCGGCGATGTCCGGCGAGAACATCCAGTGCCGTCCGATATGCCCGACCATCGTGTCGAAGTCGATGTTCTCGTCGTGGGCGCCGAGTTCGGCCTTGGTCGCCGGGGTGAAGATCGGCTCGGGAAGCCGGTCGCTTTCGCGTAGACCAGCCGGCAGCGCGATACCGCACACGGTGCCGCGCTCGCGGTACTCCTTCCAGCCGGACCCGGCGAGGTAGCCACGGGCGACGGCCTCGATCGGTACCACCTCCGTCTGCTGGCAGACCATCACGCGACCACGCCAGTCGTCGAATGATCCGATCACGTCATCCTCGCCCGATGCGTCGCTCGCTCGTTCGGCGAGGTCCGCCTCGTAGGAGTCCTGGATGATGTCGGGCTTGGTGTCGAGGAGGTGGTTCGGCACGATGCCGGCTGTCTCCGCGAACCAGAACCGCGACAGCCCGGTCAGCACGCGGCCCTTGTCCGGGATCTCGGTCGGCAGGATCACGTCGAACGCGCTGATCCGATCCGACGCGACGAGCACCAGCCTGCCATCCGGCAGCTCGTACAGGTCGCGGACCTTGCCGGAGCGGACGAATGCGTCAGCCGTCAGCACGGCTGACCTCGGTCGTCGGAGCGAGCGTGTCGAGCCGGTCGATGACCGCGTGGACGTTGCGCAGGAACGTCGCCTCGTCGAAACAGGCGTCGAGATCGGCGAGCGGCAGGCGCTTGGCGACCACCGGATCGACCGCCAACAGCTCGCGCAACGGCGCTCGCTCATCGGCGGCCCGCAGCGCGGCTCGCTGGACGATCGCGTAGGCCTCGTCCCGACCCATGCCGCCCTTCTCGACGAGCGCCACGAGCACCCGGCTGCTCGCGTGGAGCCCAAGCCCTCGGGCGATGTTCTCGCGCATCCGCTCCGAGCGCACCACCAGCCCTTCGATCAGGCCGGTCATCCGGACGAGCATGTAGTCGAGCAGGATCGTCGCGTCGGGCAGGATCACCCGCTCCGCACTGGAGTGGCTGATGTCGCGCTCGTGCCACAGCGGCTGGTCCTCGAAGGCCGTCTGGGCGTAGCCACGGAGCAAGCGAGCAAGGCCTGAGATCCGTTCGGACAGGATCGGGTTGCGCTTGTGGGGCATCGCGCTGGAGCCCTTCTGACCGACCTTGAATGGCTCCTGGACCTCGCCGATCTCCGTGTGCTGGAGGTTGCGGATCTCGGTAGCGATGCGCTCCAGGCTGCCGCCCAGGATCGCGATCGCGGCGAGCAACGCCGCGTGGCGGTCACGCTGGACGATCTGGCTGCTGGCCGGGTCGACGTGCAGCCCGAGCGACGCGAGCACCTCGGCCTCGATGTCCGGGTCCAGGTGGCTGTACGTCCCGACCGGGCCCGAGATCTTGCCGGTCCCCACCTCGTCGACCGCGGTCGCCAGCCGCGTCCGTCCGCGGTCGATCTCGAACGCCCAACCGGCGACCTTCAGCCCGAACGTCGTCGGCTCGGCGTGGACCGAGTGGGTGCGACCCATCATCGTGGTGTCCGCCTCCGCCCTGGCCCGCGTCACCAGGACCGCGATCAGCCGATCGCAGTCGAGCAGTAGGCGCGTGCCGGCGGCCCGCAGTTGGAGCGCCAGCCCGGTGTCGACCACGTCGCTGCTGGTGAGGCCGTGGTGGAGGTAGCGGCCCTCCGGCCCGACGGACTCGGCGACCTGGCTGACGAACGCGATGATGTCGTGGTCGGTCGTGCGCTCGATCTCGGCGATGCGGTCGACGTCGATCGTGGCGCGAGTCTCGATCGCCTCGAGCGCGCCGGCCGGGATGAGCCCGCGCGCCGCCTGCGCCCGTGCCACGGCAAGTTCCACTCGCAGTATCTGCTCGAAGCGGGCCTGGTCCGACCAGATCGCCCCCATCTCGGCCAGGGTGTAGCGGACGATCAACGGCCGGCACCGATGAGTGCCGCCAGCACGTCAGGATCGAAGCCGATGTCGCGCCGCCGCTGGAGCCCGTCGAAGGACACGCGATCGACCGCAGCCTCGGCGGCGACCCGTGCCGCTTCCACGTCCGGGCCGCGGCCGACGATGGTCAGGACGCGTCCACCACCGGTCCGGTAGCCGCCATCGGCGTCGCGCGAGGTCCCCGCGTGAAACACCAACGCGCCGGCGGCCCGTGCCGCGTGGAGCCCCTCGATCGGGTCGCCGTGGCGGGGGGCATCCGGGTAGCCGGCCGCGGCGAGGACGACACCGACCGATGCCACCGGCAGGGTCGGCAGGCGACTGCCCTCGACATGGAGTGGCTTGGCCGCTGCCAGCAGCCTACCCTTGGCCGCCGCGAGCAGGAACGGGCCGAGCGGCGCGGCCAGGCGCGGCAGGATGACCTGCGTCTCGGGATCGCCGAATCGGGCGTTGCATTCCAGAAGCACCGGGCCGTTTGTCGTCAGCATCAGTCCCGCGTAGAGCGCGCCACGGAACGAGGTGCCGCGGCGGGCAAGCTCGGCCAGGATGGGCCGGTGGAACCGGTCGAGGAGGTCGTCCGCGGCGGTATCCGGCAGATCGTCGAGCGGGCTGTAGGCACCCATCCCGCCCGTATTCGGGCCCGTGTCGAGGTCGTGCAGCCGTTTGTGGTCGCGCGCGATCGGCAGCGCCAGCGCATCCTTCCCATCGCAGATCGCGATCAAGCTGGCTTCCCGACCTTCGAGCCGTTCCTCGATGACGAGCGCGCCCTCCGCGATCAGCGCCGTGATCGCCGCCTCCGCGGCTGCGAAATCGTCGGCGACCGTCACGCCCTTGCCCGCGGCGAGCCCATCGGCCTTGACGACGATGCCCCGGCCTTCGACCTGCAGCCCTCGTGCGAACGCGATCGCCGCCTCCCGATCGCCCACCGCGAACGCCCCGGCCTTCGCCATCGGCACCCCGGCCGCGATGGCGACGTCATGGCAGAACGCCTTGCTCGACTCGATCCGCGCCGCGGCGGCGGTCGGTCCGAACACCGGGATCTTCGCCTGCTGCAGTGCGTCGGCGATGCCGGCGGCGAGCGGCGCCTCGGGACCGATGACCACGAGCTCGGCCGCGATGGCCTTTGCGACGAACACCACCGCCTCGGCATCGAGCGGGTCCAGGTCCTTGAGGACTCGGACGCGTGCCTCCGTACCGATCCCGTGGCTGCCCGGCGCGACCGCGACCTCGTTCACGCCCGGCTCGAGGCTCAGCTTCCAGGCCAACGCGTGCTCGCGCCCCCCACTTCCGAGCACGAGGATCCGGGTCGGCATGACGAGGCCGGTCCGGCTCATGCCGGGATCACCTGGCGCTGGCGCATCGTCCGCCACGCCCGTTCGATCGTCTGGGTCCGCTCCGGCCCGACCGACACCAGCACGATCGGCACGCCGGCATGCGCCTCGATCGCCGTGACGTAGCGCCGCGCGTTCTCGGGCAGGTCGCTGAGGGAACGGACGTCGTTGATCGGCTCGGACCAGCCGGGATACTCGTCGTAGATCGGGACTGCGCGCGCGAGCGCTGCGCCGCTCGACGGCCACATCTCGACCCGTCGACCGTCGACCTCGTAGGCGACGCAGATGCGGAGCGTGTCGATGCCGGACAGGATGTCGAGCTTGTTGAGCATGATCGAGCTCACGCTGTTGACCGCCACGGCGTAGCGGAGCGGCACCGCATCGAACCAGCCGACCCGCCGCGGGCGCCCCGTCACGGTGCCGAACTCGTGGCCACGATCCGCGATGCCTCGCCCGATGCCGTCAAGCAGCTCGGTGGGGTACGGCCCCGAGCCGACGCGCGTCGAGTACGCCTTCATCACCCCGATGACCTCGTCGACCTGGAGCGGCCCGACGCCGCCGCCGGTGCACGCGCCGCCGGCGACCGGGTTGGACGAGGTGACGTACGGGTAGCTGCCGTGATCGAGATCGAGGAGCGTGCCCTGGGCGCCCTCGAGCAGCACACCCTCGCCACGCGCGAGCGCGGTCTGGACGAGCCACGTCGTATCGTCGAGGTGGTCGCGCAGCCGCGAGCCCCAGCCGAGGGCCTCGTCGACCAGCGCATCGACCGTGAATGGCGGACAACCCATCGACGACAGGAGCAGGTTCTTGTCCGGCAGCACCCGGCCGATCCGCTCGCGGAGGATGTCGGGATCCAGCAGGTCCTCCATCCGCAGACCGAGCCGCCACACCCGATCGCCATAGGTCGGGCCGATGCCGCGACCGGTGGTCCCCACGGCGGCGCCCCCCAGCCGCGCCTCGTTCGCCTGGTCCAGCGCGAGGTGGTACGGCATGGTCACGTGCGCGCTCCGGCTGACCCGGACGCGGGCCACATCGATGCCGCGCGCGACGAGCATGTCGAGCTCGTCGATCAGGGTCACCGGATTGACCACGACGCCGTTGCCGATGACCGACGTGATGTGCGGGTAGAGCACGCCCGACGGGGTGAGCCGCAGCTTGAACACCTCGTCGCCACGGACGACCGTGTGGCCGGCGTTGTCACCGCCCTGGTAGCGCACGACCATCGAGGTCTGCTCGGCCAGGAAATCCGTCGTCTTGCCCTTGCCCTCGTCGCCCCATTGCAGACCGACGATCACGGTGGCCGGCATCAGCGCGCCTCGCCGAACTGCGTGGCGGCAACGAAAAGGTCCCGAGCCCTGAGGCTTGGGACCTGGGTAGACATCTCCCGTGGAGTTCCGCGGAGGCTTCCCCGGAACCTCGTCGGCCGGTCGCTCGGCCGACGCACGGGACGGCCGATGCGCCCTACTCGCGCGATCGTTGACCTCCTGGTTCGCGGTGCTCGGGGCCGCTGCTGCGAGGACGGGCGGAGTATAGCAAGCGGGCGCTTGGCGCCGAGGCCCGCCAGGGTTCGGCGGAACCCATGCGGTACCACCGTCGCAGGGGCGGGGTACCACCGGCGGGTCCGGCCGCGGCGGCTGCGCCCCTAGCCTTTGAACGTGGCCCGTCTGTTCGGGATCCTGGCGCTCGCGGCTGCCGTCGGGATCGGGATCCTGCTCATGTTCACCCCAGAAATCATGGCGCCCTGGGTCGAGGCATCGCTGCGCCCTGCGATCAGCGCGCTCGTCGCCGCCTGCCTCGGGGTGATCCTCACGTCGATCGTGGTGCGGTCCCACATGAACTACCGGTTCGACCGGCTGGTCAAGGCCGCGGAACGCATCGCGTCGGGCGATTACACGGCGAACGTCAGGCCGCGCGGGAGTGGCCTCGAGGTCCGACTCGCGCACGCCGTGAACGGCATCGCGGCGGCCCTCGTCGATACGCACGACCGAGCGACGTTCGATCGACTGACCGGCGTCGCCAACCGCCAGTCGCTGCTCGCCGCGCTGTTCGCTGAGACGGAGCGTGCCGGGCGGTACGGCCGGCCGCTGTCGGTGGCGTTCGTCGACATCGACCACTTCAAGGCCGTCAACGACACCTACGGCCACGCGGTCGGCGACATCGTGCTGCGCGGCGTGGCGCAGACGATCGCCGCCAATCTGCGCACCTCCGACATGATCGGGCGCTATGGCGGCGAGGAATTCATGCTGATCCTCACCGAGACCGATATCGAGGAGGGCGCGGTCCTCACCGAGAAGCTGCGCACGCTGGTGCAGCGGCAGCGTTTCGCGATCGAGGGGGCACCGGAGATCACGGTCACGATCTCGATCGGCATCGCAGGCGGCTCGGGCGCCAAGTTGCGGATGGACACGCTGGTCCGCGATGCCGACGCAGCGATGTACTCCGCCAAGTCGCTCGGTCGGAACCAGACCTACGTCTTCGCCGAACCCGACGACGACGCGCGGGTGCCGCGCGCCCCCATCTCAGCGGCCGGCCGGGCCCGCGCGGTCGAGATCGGGCAACGTGCCCGGGAGGCCGCCACGGCCGCCCTGACGTCGGTGCTGACTCCGCTGCCCCACTATCGCGGCCAGCCCTCGGCGCTGATCGCCTCGATCGTGGTCTCCCTGGCGCGCCAACTGCAGCTGTCGGACGCCGAGATCGATCGGCTCCGGGTTGCCGCCCTGCTCCACGACGTGGGCAAGGTGGCCGTCCCCGAGGAGATCCTCGAGAAGCCGTCGGCCCTGACGTCGGCGGAGTGGCGGACCGTGGTCCAGCACCCGCGGATCGGCCAGGTGATCCTCGAGCAGGCCGCCGCCCTCAAGGACGCGGTCCCGATCATCCTCCACCACCACGAGCGCTACGCCGGCCACGGCTACCCGTTCGGGTTGCGCGCCAACGAGATCCCGCTGGGGGCACGGATCGTGGCCATCGCCGACGCCTATGACGCGATGATCAACGACCGGCCGTACAAGCGGGCGATGAGCCACGAGCAGGCCATCGCCGAGCTCCGCCGTCATAGCGGCACGCAGTTCGACCCGGAGCTCGTCGAGCTGTTCTGCGATCTGTACGCGGACCACGCGCCCGAGCCCGATGCGACGATCCTGGCGATGGCGGCCGGGGACACGGCCCACCGCCCAGCCACGCTCGTCGTCCCCGAGGCTGTCGCATCACGAGCGCAACGCAAACGTCGCCGTCCCGAGTCGAGCGGCGACGAGGCCACCGGCGAGTCGCTGACCATGGCGCCCGACGGGTCGATCGGGATCGGCCCGGCCCGGGTCCAGATGGCACCGATGGTGCCGCCGGCCGTTCCGCCGGCCGTCCCGCCGTCCCGCGCCCGACGCTCGGACTCGGCCGCGGGCTGAACTCGGACTGGCGGAGCTCTCGACGGGACCTTTTCGGTCATGTCCCTGTTGCGCCACAGCGACCACAGACGATCCGGCACGGTCCTGAGGTCTCGGCGGTCTAGCGTGCCAGGCCCGGACCCGATGGCGGCGATCGCGGAATGGCTCGACGTCACGCCCGACGCGTTCGAGGTGGAGTCCAGCGAAGTCGGAGGGCGCCCAGCGCCCACCGGTTCGCCGCCTGGGGGAACGGCGAGGGGGCGACTCTGGACGCCCTCGAACCACCTTACGCCCCGGGGTAATGACGAACGCGTCATCCCCTCGGTCGCTCGACGCTTACGCTCTCCGAGGCATCGCCGCGGGGACCCGTCTGGGGATTTGGTCCGCCCGCGCGTGCCAACTACGGCGGAGAACTGGGGCGTTTGCCAGCTCGGCAGCGCGGGCACATCTGTCAATCCCCGATGGTCATGAACTGACGGTGAGCGTGCCCTTCATCCCGAGAGCGTAGTGCGGCTGGCCGCTGTCGGGGACGGTGCAGAAGATGAGGTAGTCGCCCGGCGGGAGATCCTGAACGGTGAAGGTGACAGCCTTCCCCTCTTCGACCGACGTCGACTCGACGAGGGCCTCGCCGAGGGTCGTCCCGATGGCCATGTTGTGCCGACGGCCGACCCGCGGCCCGTCGGGCGCGGCGTTCGAGATGAAGAACGAGACCGTGCCGGCACGAACGGTCAGCGCAGAGGCATATATGCGAACGATACAGGGGCCGTCTCGACCGAGATCGCGCCGGGTGTGGGGCTCGATGCCGCGATCGTCGTGCCGATCAGTCCGGGCGTTGACGAGGCGGTCGCTGCGGCGGGTGCCTACGGCGCAATCGCCGGCGAGGTCGTCGGCGTCGGACCCGTTGCGCTCGAGGTCGGGCTAGCGGCGCCGGAGCATCCTACGATCAGCGCTGCGCCGACCAAGATGACCCCGAGCCGCTGCGGGAGGTTGCCGGCAAACCTCCTATCGTCAATTCGCGGGTCATGGATCAACATGTCGAAACCCCTCCGCGCGGGCTCGCGCGCCTGGGACCAGGCGGATCGGTCTCGTCATTGGCCCATTCGCGACGGGTGGCGACCGTGGTTACGGACGCCGCGCCGACGGACCCCCCCGGTTCATGCCCCGAGTCGATCGGCGGAGCATAAGGCATCGCCGTCGCGCGACGTGTCCCGGATGGCTCGATCGTCATCGGACCCGGCCGCGACCGATCGGCCATGGTGCCCAAATCGCGCCTCGACCACGAGCCCACCGCCACACAGGCGCGTTCCCGCCATTCCAATTCCGCCGCGGGATAAGCGGTGGCGAAGCCGGTGATACGTCCCCGTGCAGCCCTCCTTGCTAGCGTCTCGTCACCCCGCCGCAGACGCAGGGTCGGGACCGGAGCATCCGGCCGGCCGGGAAGGAGATCGGACCGTGAACAAGGTCCTGCTCACGGGTCGCCTGACGCGCGACCCGGAGATGCGCAGCCTCGCGAGTGGCAAGAACGTCACGACTTTCACCGTGGCCAGCAACGAGTTCCTCGGTGGCGGCCGTGAGAAGGCCGAGTACAGCAATATCGTCACGTGGGACCGCCTGGCCGAGATCGCCGGCACCTACCTCGGCAAGGGTCAGCAGGTGGCGATCGAGGGACGGCTGCAGACCCGCTCGTGGGATGACGACCGCGGTCAGCGGCACTGGAAGACCGAGATCGTCGCCTCCCATGTCGAGATGCTGTCTGGGCGCCGGAAGAAGGACTACGAGGCGCAGCAGGCCGCGGAGTCCCTCGTCGCCCAGGCGGAGCGGCTCGGCGACGCGCCACCCACCGACCCGGTGCCGGAGTCGGCGGAGGCCATCGCGACCGATGGCGACGACGAGGACGAGGAGGCCGAGGCCGACGCGGCCTGAGGCAGGCACCCATCTCGCGGCGGCGGCGCGTACCCCCTCCCGCGCCGTCGCCGCGTCTTCGCTAGCCGGTGTCTGCCGCGTCCTCGCGCGCGGCATGGATCGGGTCCTGCTGCGGCTTCTCGCAACCCGGCACCCCACAGCGCGTCGAGCGCAGGAAGGCCGTCGTCCCGCCGAGGATGTTGGCCTGGTTGCTCTCGAACGCGCTGCCGCTCATGGCGGCGGCGAGCCCGCCATCGCTATCGCGAAATCGATGGGGCTGGCGGGGGTCGATGCGCTCGGGCTTCGTCATGGCTACTCGATCGGTGGTCCGACGAACTCGAAGAACGATACCGCCAGGATCAGGTAGACGATCATCAGCAGCGCCCCCTCCAGCCAATTCGATTCGCCGTCGAGCGCGATCAGGGCGCTGATGCCGACGGCCGCCGCCACCGCGGCCACCTCGATCGGCTCGAAGACGAGGTCCATCGGCTGGCCGAGGACGGCGCCGAGCAAGACGAGGAGCGGCGCGACGAACAGCGCGACCTGGAGGCTCGAGCCGTAGCTCACCGCCATCGCGAACTCCATCTTGTTCTTGGCGGCGAGCTGGACCGCGACGAGGTGCTCGGCCAGGTTGCCGATCGTCGGGACCAGCACGACGCCGACGAAGAACGCTGACAGCCCGAACGAATCGATGAAGGTTTCGATCGAGCCGACCAGGATCTCGGACAGGACCGCCAGCAGCAGCGCCGCCCCGACCAGCACCGCGACCGCCACGCGGCCGGACCACGGCGGACCACCGTGCTCGGCCGTCTCGCCGTGCCCACCTAGCGTCTCCGCGGGATGGCTGAACCCGTAGATGAGCGACAGCACATAGCCCGCCATCAACGCGATGGAGACGAGCACGGACTCCTCGGTGAGCGAGCCCTGCGCAGGATCGGCCGTCGTGAACGCGAAGACCGCCGGCACGAACAGCCCGATGACCGCCAGGACCAGCAGCGATGCGTTCGAGGATGCGATCCGTTGGCTGAACGTCTGCGTGCCGTGGCGCAGCCCGCCGAGGAAGATGCTCGCCCCGAGCACCAGCAGCAGGTTGCCGATGATCGATCCGGTCAGCGACGCCTTGACGACCTGGATCAGACCGGCCTGCAGCGCGAAGAACGCGATGATCAGCTCGGCGATGTTGCCGAACGTCGCGTTGAGGATGCCGCCAACCTGCGGGCCGGTGAGCGACCCGAGCCGCTCGGTCGACAGGCCGACGACCCAGGCCAGCCCCAGGATCGCGGCAGCGGCGACGACGAAGATCAGGTTCGCGTTCGCGTGCAGCCCGAAGTCGAGGACGATCGCGGCGACGCTCGCGACGACCGTGACGATGAGTGCGATCCGCCCGATCGGCGAGAGCTGCCCCAGGACGGGCAGGCCGCCGCGGCCTGACGGCCCGGGCGCTGGATGGGTAGCGGCAGTCATGTGGGCATCCTACGTGGCTGCACGTTCCAAGAACCTTGCGGCCGCGCTTCGGTCCGGGTAGGACGCCTGGGTGCCGCGGCGGGTCACGCTATCGGCGGCGGCGACGCACCCGAGCCGCACCGCTTCCGCGACAGAGCGGCCCACCGCCAGACCGACCGCGAAGGCCCCGAGGAAGGCGTCACCCGCTCCCGTCGTGTCGACGGCCTCGACCCGCGGGGCCGCCACCCACGACGCCGACGCTCCGAGCGGTAGCACGAGCGCCCCGGCCTCGCCCAGCGTCACGACCAGCGAGATACCGAGCTGTTCGGCGAGGGCGCGCGCGGCCGCTTCCCGCTCGGCCGCCGAGGTGCCCAGCGGGCTGCCGGCGATCAGCTCGAACTCATGTTCGTTGGGGACCAGCCAGTCGGTGACCTCGACCAGGGCCGGCTCGACCGGCGCGGCCGGCGCCGGGTTCAGCACGGTCGTCGCCCCGACGCGCCGAGCCGCCGCGAACCCGGCCGCGGTCGTCGCCTGTGGGATCTCGAACTGGCCGAGCACCACCTGCGGCCGGAGCGTCTCGACTGCCTCGGTGGCCACCTCGGGCCGGACCTGTAGGTTGGCGCCGGGCACCACGATGATCCGGTTGGTCCCGCGTCGGTCGACCCAGATCGGTGCCACGCCCGACGAGCCGGGCACGCGCCGCATGAAGGTGGTGTCGACCCCTTCTTTCGCGAACTGCTCGAGGTACGCCGTGCCGTGCGTGTCGTCGCCGACGCTGTTGACCATCGCGACGGCTGCGCCGAAACGGGCAGCCATCACCGCCTGATTGGCGCCCTTTCCCCCGAATCCGGTCACGTAGGTCGACCCGATCACGGTCTCGCCGTCTCCGGGCAGGCGGTCGGCGTACGCGACCTGGTCGATCATCGTGCTGCCGACGACGACGATCCGCGGACCCGGCGGCGCCGTCCCGACCGATGTCATCGTCACCTCCTCAGGCTCGCGCCAGCGACCTGATCCCGGCCAGGATCACGCCGACGAACAGGGTACTGGCCAGCCCGAACATCGCGAGGACCAGCGGCGCAGGCAGGACGAGATCGCGTGCGTGATCGGCATCCCAGATCGTGAGCCCGAGGACCGTACCCACGAGCCCGGCGCAGATGCCCGCGACGACCACGGCGAGGTCGCCCCGGCCGAACCTGACCCGCCGATACGACGTCCGCGTCCCGGTCGCCCCGAATCCTCGCGACTCGAGCCCGATCGTCAGCCGCTGCACCCGCTCGAACGCGCCGGCGAACACCGGCACGAACGTCGGGAGCACGGCACGGAACCCGGTGGCCCGCATGCCACGCGCCCGCTGCGCAGACAGGACGATCTCGAACTCGCGCTGCAGGATCGGGATGAGCTGGAGCGTCATCGCCACCATCAGGTTGGCAACGTACGGCACCCGCAGGCGGGCAAGCGCCGCGAACAGGTCGCTCGGGTGCGTGGTCATGAAGATCGCGAGCGCGACCGACTCCAGCGCGAGGAGCCGGCCGGCCAGCGACAGTCCGTGCATGGTGCCCGCGCCGAACAGCGCGAGCGGGCCAACGTGCGCGGACGGTACGCACGGTCCCTGGCAGTCGGCCGGGGCGAGGGTCTGGATCACGAGGATCGACGCCGTGATCGGCGCGAAGAACAGGAGGGTCCGCGCGAGCCGCCACCCGATCCGGGCCGACAGGCCCAGGATGAGGCCCGCCAGCGCGATCGCGAAGAGCGCGATCGGATGGTAGGTCGCGAATGCCACCACAAGGACCGATACCAGCCACACGAGCTTCGCGACTGGGTTGGCGCGATGGAGCCACGACGTGCCACGCTCAGCGGCGAGAGTGGGCCCGACGGCGCCGGTCATCGGGCGGCCCGAAGCTCATTGACGAGCTCATCGACCGTCAGGGCCACCGGTCGCCCGGCGCGACCCGGCAAGGCAAGCGACAGCTCGCTGATCTGCGGCGGCCGGAGTGACGTGGTGGCGAGCAAGGCGCGGTCCGACAGCACGTCGCGTGGCGCGCCGTCGGCAGCGACACGACCCTCGTGCAGCACCACGAGCCGATCGCTCACCTCGGCGAGCAGCGACAGGTCGTGCGTGACACAGACCACGGTCGTGCCAGCGGCACGCAACCCGCTCAGGACCGCGGCGATCCCGGCGCTGGTCCGGTGGTCCTGTCCCGTCGTGGGCTCGTCAAGGACGACCACGCTCGTCCGCATCGTCAGCACGGCGCCGATCGTCACGAGCTTGCGAAGCGGGAACGGCAGCCGGTACGGGTGGATCGGCAGCACGTCAGTCAGCGCCAGGGACGCCGCGACGGCTGCGACCCGCTCAGCGACGTCCTCCGGCGTACAGCCCAGGTTCCGGGGTCCGAACGCGAGCTCCTCGGCGACGGTCCGTGCGAACAGCTGGTGGCCCGGGTTCTGGAACACGTAGCCGACGTGGCCGGCGAGGCGCCGCACGGGCTCGCGAGACGTGTCCAACCCCTCCACCACGACGCGGCCGGACGTCGGCCGGAGGAGGCCGTTGAGGTGTTTGGTGAGCGTCGTCTTGCCCGACCCGTTCCGGCCGACCAACCCGACCATCTCCCCCGGACGGAGCTCCAGCGACACGCCGTCGAGGGCGGCCTCTCGCCCGCCCGCGTACGTGTAGCGAACGTCCCGGATGGAGATGACGGCGGGCTCGTCCCTCATCGCCGTGGCGCGAGCCACGCGACCGCCTCCTCGACCGTCACCGGCATGTCGTCGGCGTCCGGTGCCAGCGCGTGCGCAAGCTCCGTGACCTGCGGTGGCCGCAGGCCCCAGCGTCTGAGGTCGTCGACCCGTCGCAACACCGCCGCGGGCGGCCCGTCGGCGACGATCCGGCCCCGGTCGAGCACGACGATCCGGTTAACGAGGGTCGCCATTGCCTCGACGTCGTGCCCGAACACGACCACGGTCATGCCGCGCTCGCGATTGAGGCGCCGGACGATGGCGAGGACCTCGGCCGCGCCGGACGGATCGAGATTCGAGGTGGGCTCGTCCATGACCAGGATCGACGGGTCCATCACGAGGACGGTCGCGATCGCCAGGCGTTGCTGCTGCCCACTCGAGAGGGCGTGCGGCGAGCGCTCCTCGAGCCCGTCGAGTCCGACCGCCGCAAGCGCCGTCGCGATCCGATCCGGCATCGCCTCCGGTGCGACTCCGAGGCTCTCGAGCCCGAACGCCACCTCCTCGGCGACCGTCGCCTGGCTCAGCTGGTATTCCGGATTGTCGAAGATCATGCCCACCATCCGCGCCAGCTCACGGACCGGCGTCGTCGTCGTGTCGTGGCCGGCGACGAGCACGCGACCGGTCAACGTCGCCGGGAGCAGGTGCGGGATGACGCCGTTGAGGCACAGCCCGAACGTCGTCTTGCCGGCCCCGGTGAGGCCCATGATGCCGACCGATCCGCCCGCGGCGATCTCGAGGTCGACGCCATCCAGGGACGCGTGATCGGCACCCGCGTAGGTGACGCGCACGTCGGAGAGCGAGATGATCGGCGCGTCGGCCATGGACGGTGCCGGCGAGCCGGTGCGCTGCCGGCTCAGTCCCGAATGCGGAACGACAGCAGGCCCGCGATCACGACGAATGCGCCGAGCAGGACGCTCATGCCGGCCAGGACGAGCGCAGCATGATCTGCCGACGCGATCTCCGGGATCGAGTCGACGGCGAATGGCATCGCGATCGCCAGGATGCCGAGCGCGATGATCCCGGCACCCAGCCCCTCGCGCGGTCCGACGGTGCGGTCCATCAGACGGGCGTCGCCGGCGGTGCGAGGAACACCTGATAGACGATCACGAGCACCGCGCCGATGACCGCACCGAGGATCGCGATCGCAAGCCGACCGGTGGAGGTCGGGGCCGGCAGCCTGATGTCGCGACTGAGCTCTGGCGGTAGCGCGTCGATGATCGCCAGCGCCAGGAACCCGCTGATGATCTTGTCGGCGAGGGACACGATGACGCTCGACGCGAACGTCGCCGCGAGGAGGTTCTGGCCGGCGGTCGCGAATGCGGCCGTCAACGCGTCGGACGAATGCCCGGTGGCACCACCGAACACGAACACCACGATCGGCGCCGCGATCGCCGAGGTCACCAGCGCCACGATGACGTTCAGCAGGAAGAATCGTGCCGCGGTCGCGCCCATCCCGAAGGAGCGCACGCCATAACCCCAGACCAGCGCGCCGGCCACGTTGACGAGCGCGAACGGCACGCCCACGGGGCCAGTGAAGAACGCTCCGCCGACGTTGCCGATGACCCCGACCAGCGCGCCCCACCACGGACCGAGCAGGATGGCCACGACGGCCGTGCCGATCATGTCGAGGAACGTCGGCAGCCGTAGCGCGGTGTTGATGGTGCCGCCGACGATGTTCAGTGCCGCGGCGACCGGGACGAGCGCGACGACGTATGCCAGCGGGATCCGCGAGGACGCCGCGCTCGATGCTGTGGCCGCAGTCATCGAGTCAAACCTTACACGTCCGCCCGGCGGTACAACCGGCGCCTCGGCACGCCCGTTTCGGCGGCGATCCGGCGGGCTGCCTCGCCCCGCGCGACGCCCTCCCCGACCAGCCGCTCTACAGCCGCAAGCGCCATCGCCAGCGCGTCCTCCTTGTCGTCGGCCGCGCCACGGGCCTCGCCCATCCCGACCACCAGCACGAACTCGCCACGCGCCGGGATGGTGCCGCCGGCCAGGGCCGCGGCGAGCTCAGCGAGGCTGCCGGTGACCACCTGCTCGTGGATCTTGGTGAGCTCCCGGGCGACCGCCGCCGGCCGCTCGTCCCCATAGACGGCCGCCAGGTCCCGAAGCGTCCCGGCGACTCGCCCGGGCGCCTCGAACAGGATCGTTCCCCGCGAGTCCGCGGCGATCGCCGCCAGCCGGTCGCGACGCTCCCTGCCGGACCGTGGCAGGAACCCCTCGAACCCCCAACGTGGCCCGACGATGCCCGTCGCGGCGACCGCGGCCAGCACCGCCGATGCCCCCGGGATCGGCACGACCTGACCTCCCTCGCCCGCCCAGGCCGCCACGAGCTCCGCTCCGGGGTCGCTGACCCCCGGCGTTCCCGCATCGGTCACGACCGCGAGGTCCTGCCCACCGCGGAGGTGCTCGAGCAGCGAGGCGAGCCGCGACGGCCCGCTGCGGGCGTGGAAGCTGGTCAGCCGCGCGGTGATCCCGTGGCGAGCCAGCAGCCGCTTCGTGAGCCGTGTGTCCTCAGCAGCGATCAACGGAACGCCGCCCAACACCTCGATGGCCCGGAGCGTGACGTCTGACAAATTCCCGATCGGCGTGGCGACCACGAACAGCGTGCCGCCCCGGCCCGCGGTCACGTCGGCGCTTCTCAGCGCCGCGCCGACCCCGGCCGTCGACGCGGGTACAGGTAATCGACGCCGGCGGTCCGCGGCCCGAGCTTGGCGATCGGCGGTACCTGCCGCTTGAACTCCGCGCCGGCGACCATCCGATCGACGCGCTCGATCATCTCGCGCGCGAAACCGAGCGCCACGACCTCGTCGATCGAACGCCGCTTGTCGATCCGCCAGAACAGGAGCCGATCCAGCTCCGGGTAGCTAAAGCCGCCCTCGATCTCGTCGGTCTGATCCGGCCACAGGTCGGCCGAGGGGGCCTTGCGGATGATCTGGTCGGGGACACCCATCGCCGCTGCGACCTGGCGCACCTGGCTCTTGTACAAGTCGCCGATCGGGTTGAACGCGCACGCGCTGTCGCCGAACACCGTCGTGTAGCCGATCAACGACTCTGTCTTGTTGCCGGTCCCGACGACCAGCCCGCCCCACGTCACGGAACGGTCGTACAGCACCGCCATGCGCATCCGGGCCATGAAGTTGCCCCGCCGCAGCGCCGTGGCCTCGCTTTCCGGACCGAAGAACCCATCGACCATCGGGCTGATGTCGACCAGCTCCGACGCGCAACCGAGCCGGCGGACGACCTCCTCGGCATCGGCCTGCGACGCCGGTGACGACGTCCGGTACGGCATCAGGATGCACTGCAGCCGATCGGCGGCGATGGCTTCTGCCGTCAGATACGCCACGAGCGCCGAATCGATCCCGCCCGAGAGCCCGAGCACCGCGCGCTCGAACCCGGCCTGGCGCAGCTGACCACGGATGAACTCGCCGATGATCCGCCGCGCGACGTCGGTGTCGATGGCAAGCTCGGTCGGCAGCTCGAAGGCCGGCGTCGACGCGGTCATCCGCCGGCCCGCTTCCGGAACCCGATCGGCCGCGGCGTCCGGTCGCCGGGCGCGACGTCGAGCCCTGCCTCCGCCTCGGGGTCGCTCGTGGAATCGCGCGCCAGACCGGCCCGCTCAGCGACGATGCGCGACAGCTCCCTGATCTGGAACTCGGGTCGCTCATCGCGCAGGAGCGGCAGCCCAATCCGCTCACGTCGGATGTCGGCGGTCGAGATGTCGACCGTGAAGAGCCCTTCGTCGTAGAGCGGCGCGGAGAACAGCGCCGCCCCGTTCGGCCCGATCACCTCGGAGCCGCCCCAGAACGAGATCGACTCGTCGACACCGACGCGGTTGCAGAACACCACGAACGTGGTCGTGAGCTGCGCGTACGTCCGCATGAGCGTCCGCCACGATGTCGCGGTGCCCAATCCGACCTCGTTCGTGGAGGCCAGGTCGCGGCCCGGCGACGACGACACGTTGATGAGGATCTGGGCACCATCGAGGGCGAGGATCTGCGGGACGGTCAGGTGCCAGAAGTCCTCGCACACGGCCATCCCCACCCCGATGCCCAGGCGTGACGGGACGGCTCGCAGCATGTCGCCGTGGGCGAAGAAGCGTCGCTCGTCGAACAGGCCGTAGGTCGGCAGGAAGAGCTTCCGGTGCACGTGGCAGATCTGGCCATCCTCGAGCAGGGCGGCCGCGATGAACAGACGGTGATCCGCCAATTCCTCGACGAACGAGACGACGACCGACAGATCGCGGGTCGCTGCGGCCAGATCGGCAAGCCGCGGATCGTCGAGCCGGATCGCGACCTCCGAGGCGAGATCCTGGAGCTGGTAGCCGGTCAGCCCGAGCTCCGGGAAGACGACGAGATCCGCCCCTTGCGCGCGAGCGTCCGCGAGCAGCTCGTGGTGCCGCGCCAGATTGACATCGAGCTGGCCGAGGGCCGGCGCGATCTGGGCGAGTGCCACGCGCACCGTGTTCATGCCCGCGAGCATACGCGAACCCGATGCTAGGCTAGGACGGATGTCACGTTCGAGCTATCGGCCCGGCCGGCTGCTGGCGGCCGGGGCGATGGCCATCGTCGTCATCGTCGCTTGCGGCGACCCCGGACCGACCATCTCACCCCCGTCGAGCCAGCTGGCCGGTCCGAGCAGCACCACCGCGTTCCCGACCGCGCCGCCAAGCCGCGGCCCGTTCGAGCCGATGGTCCATCCGGTCGACGGTCCAGCGCCGTGCGAGGAGCCCGAGAGCGCCGACCCGGCGTACGGCCCGTACGAGGGCTCGATCCGCCGGATCGTCGCGGTCGATGAAGTGACCGTGCGATTCGAGCTGTGCGACGTCGATCCGGCGTTCCTCGCCAAGATCGCGTCGCCGGGGTTGGCCATCGACGACACGGCCTGGCTGCAGAGCCGGATCGACCCAACCGCGGAGTGGCAGCGCATCCTCACCGAGGTCAATGGCACGGGGCCGTTCCGCCTCCTGTCATGGGATGGCAACGGCGACATCACGCTCGAGCGGTCGACGACCTATTGGGGCGATCGCGCGCGGACGGACGCGGTGATCTTCGTTGCGGAGGGCGATGCCGGGCGGCGACTCGAGAAGCTGCGCGAGGGCTCGGTCGACGCGATCGACGTCGTCGCGCCCGGTGACATCGAGGCCGTCGACGGCAACCCGGAGCTGACGCTCGCCCGCCGGGGAGGCCTCAACGTCGCCTACGTCGGCTTCGACAACCGGTTCGCCCCGTTCGACAGCGAGGTGGTCCGTCAGGCGATCTCGATCGGCATCGACCGCGCGGCGATCGTCGCGACGGCCTTCCCGCCCGGCACCGAGGTCGCCAGCCACTTCCTGCCGTGCGCCATCCCGTACGGCTGCGGGGGCCGCCCCTTTCCCGAGATGGACCCGGAGCTCGCCCGCGACATGCTGGCAGAGATCGGACTCGGAGAGGGCTTCGCTTCGACCATCACCTACAGCGATGAGCCGCGCGACTACCTGCCCGACCCGACCGCCGCTGCGACGGCCCTCCAGAGCCAGCTCCGCGACCAGCTTGGGATCAACGCCGAACTCAAGGTCACGCCGTTCGGGGAGCTGACCGCTGCGGTCGACAGCGGGCGGCTCAGCGGCTTCTACCTGCTCGGCGCTCGCGCCCGCTACCCGGACGCCAGCCTGTTGCTCGAGAGCCATTTCGGGCCGACGGCCAGCCTCCAGTTCGGCACGCGCTTCAACGACATCGCCAACTGGCTGGGGCGCGGGCGGGCGGCGGACTCGGCGGCGCGGGCGAAGGGCTATGAGGGCGTCAACAGCCTCTTGCGGAAGCACGTGCCGATGATCCCGTTGGCACACGTCGGCTCGGCCGCGGTCTTCAGGACCGACGTCATTGGCGCCCAGGCCAGCGCGACCGCGACGGACAAACTCGCGACCGTCGTCCCGGGCGATCGGACGCAGTTCGTGTACATGCAGCACGACCGCCCTGGGAGCCTGTTCTGCGCCGACGAGACCGCGGAGGTCGCGCAGCGCGTCTGTGCACAGCTGTCGGAATCGCTCTATCGCCACGATCTGCCCGAACCGTCGCTCGCCCCGGCCCTTGCCGAAGCCTGTGTCCCGGACGAGGACCTGATCGTGTGGACCTGCACGCTACGAGCCGGCGTGCGCTTCCACGACGGTTCCGCCCTGGACGCCAACGACGTGGTCCTGTCCTACGCGATCAGGTGGGACGCGGCCCACCCGCTCCACCACGGGCGCGAGGGAACGTTCCAGCCATTCATCGACCGATTCGGGGGATTCCTGCACCCGCCGGCGCCCGTTCCTGCGGCCTAGCAACCAGCGCGAACCGGTGCTAAGGTTCCCGCGCACCATCGCCAGACTGCGTCCAGCGATGGCCATATGCGTCGCTGCGGCCGGCAGGGAGGACAACGCGCCGCCGAGCGGGGCTCATCAGAGGAGGAGTACCAGCGCATGACTCGTTCAGCGAGTTTGCCGCTCCGGCTCGCCGCGCTGCTCGGCAGCGCCGCGATCATCGCGGCATGTACCGGCACCACGCCGTCAGCTGCGCCGGCAAGCGTGCCTGCAAGCGAGGCGCCCGCCTCGTCGGCGCCAGCCTTCGCGGCCATGGCCTACCCGGAGTCCGGCGACGCGCCGTGTGGCACTGCGCCGTACACGGGACAGCTGAAGAAGATCACGGCGGTCGACGCGTTGACCGTCGAGTTCCAGCTCTGCGGCCCGGCGGCCGACTTCCTGCCGAAGATCGCGTTCAGCGCGTTCGGCATCCATGATTCGGACTACCTGACCGCACACGGCACCGACGGCAGTCTGTTGGACAAGCCGAACGGCACGGGCCCATACACCCTCCAGGAGTGGAGCCGTGGAAACCGGATGGTGTTCGCGGCGTACGACGGGTATTGGGGCAACAAGGCCCTCACACCGGGACTCGAGTTCCAGTGGAGCGACGATGCCGCATCCCGGCTGATCGCCCTGCAGGCCGGCACGGTCGATGGCATCGACAACCCGGGCACCGCCGACATCGCCACGATCAAGGCCGACAGCAACCTCCAGTTCCAGGAGCGGCCGGGCCTCAACGTCTCATTCCTCGGCATGAACAATTCGTTCGATCCATGGAAAGACGAGCGTGTCCGCCAGGCCATCGCGATGGGCATCAATCGCCAGCAGATCGTCGACAACTTCTATCCGGAAGGGTCCACCGTCGCCGAGTACTTCACGCCCTGTGAGATCCCGTTCGCTTGCGAAGGCGACAAGAACTGGGGCTTCGATCCCGAGGCCGCCAAGAAGCTCCTGGCCGATGCCGGCTTCCCGAACGGCTTCGACACGAAGATCCACTTCCGCGCGGCCGTCCGTGGCTACGTGACGGATCCGCCGCTGATCGCCACCGAGATCAGCCAGCAGCTCAAGGCCAACCTCAACGTCAATGCCGAGCCAGAGCTTCTGGAATCCGGCGCGATGATCGACGGCTTCGCGGCCGGGACGCTCCCCGGGCTCACGATGATCGGCTGGGGGGCTGACTATCCCGATCCGTCGAACTTCCTCGACTACCACTTCGGCTCAGGGTCCGGCACGAAGTTCGGGACGCCGTTCCCGGACATCGTCGAGGCCCTCAACACCGGCGTCTCGACGGCTGACCCGGCCGCACGAACCGCCGCGTACACCACTGCGAACAACCTCATCAAGCAGCACGCGCCCGCGACCTTCCTGGTCCACGGCGCATCGGGTGCCGCATTCAAGGCGGACATCGAGAACGCATATGCCTCGGTCTTCGGCGCGGAGCGGTTCGAAACGATGAAGGCCGCCGACCGCGACACGTTCGTGTGGATGCAGAACGCCGAACCACTCGGTCTCTACTGCGCCGACGAGACAGACGGAGAATCGCTGCGAGCCTGCGAGATGGTCAACGAGTCGCTGTACGCCTATGAGGTCGGTGGCGCCGAGGCCATCCCGGCCCTTGCGACCGAGTGCACAGCCAGCGCCGAATTCGACGACCTGGACGTGCACACTTCGTGAAGGTGTCACGTTCCACGACGGAGCCGCTCTCGACGCCAACGACGTCGTCGTCAGCTACGCCGCGCAGTGGGACGCGGAGCACCCGCTGCACAAGGGCCGCACCGGTGCGTTCGAGTACTTCCCCGGTCTCTGGGGAGGCTTCCTCAACGCGCCACCGCCGGCCGCCTGAGCGATCGCCTAGCGATCGAGCAACGCCAAGGGGCGCCGCCATCGGCGGCGCCCCTTCGCTACCCGCCCGAGTCATCGAACGCATGATCTGGGTGCCGTGAGCAGATTCATCATCCGCAGGGTGCTCGTCACCATCCCGGTCCTGCTCGGGATCGTATTCGTCGTGTTCGTGATCGCGCGGCTTGTGCCCGGTGACCCCTGTCGGGCGGTCCTCGGGGAGCGGGCCACGGACGCGGTCTGCAACGACTTCATCGTGCGCTACGGCCTGGACCAGCCGATCCCTGTGCAGTTCGTTCGCTACCTCGAGCAGCTGGCCAGCGGCGATCTCGGCGACTCGATCAAGCACTCCAGGCCGGTCACCACGCTGCTCATCGAACGCCTGCCCACGACGATCGAGCTGACGATCATGGCGCTGTTCCTGGCCATCAGCATCGGCATCCCGCTCGGACTGCTGTCCGCCTATCGGCGCAACTCAGCGGTCGACGTCGGGACGATGATGTTCGCCAACCTCGGGGTCTCGGTGCCCGTGTTCGTCCTGGGCCTGGTGCTGGCATTCGTGTTCGCCATCATCTTCAAGGACACGCCCCTCTCGCTGCCCCCGTCCGGACGACTGTCAAGCGGCGTCAGCGTCATCCCGCTCGCCGAGGTCTGGGGACTCGAGGGCTGGACGGGTCCACCGCGAGCGATCCTGGACTTCGTGTCCGGGCTGTACATCTTCAGCGGCTTGATCAGCGGCCAGTGGGGAGCCGCGGCCGATGCGTTCCGCCACCTCATCCTGCCGGCGATCGCCCTCGCCACGATCCCGCTGGCGATCATCGCCCGGATCACGCGATCCAGCCTGCTGGAAGTCCTCGGTCAGGATTACGTGCGGACCGCTCGGGCGAAGGGGCTGAACGAGCGGGCCGTCGTCCTGCGCCACGGGGCCCGGAACGCGCTACTGCCAGTCGTCACGATCATCGGACTCCAGCTCGGGGCGCTCCTGTCTGGCGCGGTCCTGACCGAGACCGTCTTCAACCTCGCGGGCGTCGGACGGTCCCTTGTCGAGGCGATCTCGGGTCGCGACTATGTCGTCGTGCAGGGATTCACGCTCCTCATCGCCGTGATCTACGTGCTCGTCAACCTCGTGGTCGACATCTCGTACGGCTTCCTCGATCCGCGGATCCGACGCTGGTGAGCGAGCAACAGTTGTCCGTCGCGGTCGCCGACCCGCTTGGCGTGGATCCGGTCGCCACGACCAGACCGGCGAGCCTGTGGCGCGACACGATCAGCAGCATCCTCCGCCAACGATCGGCCGTCGTCGGGCTGCTCATCCTCGGCCTGCTCGTGTTCACGGCCGTCTTCGCCCCGCTCATCGCGACGCACGACCCCAACGGGCGGCTCCTCGGTGTGGAAGAGGGCGTCGTCCAGCGCGCGCCGCCGTGCATCCACGCCCTCGGCTGTCCGGCGAGCAAGCCCCAGCACCTGTTCGGCACGGATGGCAATTTCCGCGACGTGTTCAGTCGCGTCGTGTACGGGGCGCGGACCTCGCTGGTCGTCGGGGTGGCGGCGATCGGGTTCGCAATCCTCGTCGGGTCGGCGATCGGGGCCATGGCCGGGTTCGTCGGTGGCGGGCCGGATAACCTCCTCATGCGGTTGATGGACGTCCTGCTGGCGTTCCCCTCGCTGCTGCTGGCGATCGCGATCGTGACCGCCGCCGGCCCCAGCCTGATCAACGCCCTGTTCGCGATCGGCATCGTGTCGGTGCCGATCTATGCCCGGGTGGCGCGCGCCACGGTGCTGTCGACCAAGGAGAGTGACTACGTCACCGCCTCCCGAGCACTGGGCGAATCGGGTGCCGGCATCCTGATCCGGCGGATCATGCCCAATTCGCTGACACCGATCATCGTCCAGGGCACGCTGGGGATCGGCGGGGCGGTGCTCGAGATCGCCGCATTGGCGTTCGTTGGGGTGGTCGGCGATATCACCCGTCCCGAGTGGGGATCGATGATCGGCCTGGAGCGCAACCAGCTCTTCAGCGCCCCGCACATCATCCTGGCCCCGGCGGCCGCCATCACGCTCACGGTGCTCGGCTTCAACCTCCTGGGCGACGGGCTGCGCGACGCGCTCGATCCGAGGCTCAACCGATGACCGACGACAGGCCTGCGAGCGACGCGACGGCCCCCACCACCGCCCCGCTGCTCGACCCATCGGTCGAGGGAAACCTCATCGAGGAGCTCGTCCCGGCGTCGAAGCGTCGCCCGAGACACGAGCGTGGCGAACGACCGCTCCTCGAGGTCAAGGGCCTGCGTACGTCCTTCTACACGCGGGACGGCGCGGTCCGCGCCGTCGACGGCATCGACTTCCACGTCGATCGTGGCGAGATCATGGGCCTGGTCGGCGAGTCCGGCTGTGGCAAGAGCGTCACGAGCCTGTCGATCATGCGGCTCGTCGCGAAGCCCGGCCGCATCGAGGCCGGCCAGGTGCTGTTCGATGGACAGGACCTCCTCACGCTGTCCGGCGATCGGATGCGCCGCATCCGGGGCGAACGGATCAGCATGATCTTCCAGCAGCCGCAGTCATCGCTGAATCCCGTATGGGACGTGGGGAGGCAGATCGCCGAGGTCCTGGAGATCCACCGCGGGATGAAGCGTGGGCCAGCCCGTGATCGGGCGCTCGAGCTGCTCCGGATGGTCGGCATCCCGGACCCGGCGCGGCGGCTCAAGGCGTTCCCACACGAGATGTCGGGTGGCATGGCCCAGCGCGTGATGATCGCCATGGCGCTCGCCTGCGAGCCGGAGCTGCTGATCGCCGACGAGCCGACGACCGCCCTCGACGTCACGATCCAGGCCCAGATCCTCGATCTCATGCGCAACCTCCGGGACGAGACGGGCACGGCCATCATCCTCATCACCCACGACCTCGGGATCGTCGCCGAGATGTGCGACCGGGTCGCCGTGATGTACGCCGGCGAGATCGTCGAGCAGGCCGACGTGACCACGCTGTTCCGGCGGCCGAAGCACCCCTACACCCGGGGCCTCATCGGCTCGATCCCGGTCGTCGGCGCCGTCCAGGACAGCCTCGCGGTCATCCCCGGCAACGTGCCGAACCTCATCGACCTGCCGAAGGGCTGCCGGTTCGCCCCGCGCTGCCTGACCCGGATCGAGGAGGACGTGACGCTGGCGAACGAGGTCCATCCCGAGCTCCTCCCCGTCGCGGCCGGCCACGAGGTCCGGTGCTGGGTCTACCACGACGCGGCCGGCAAGCTCATGCCGCGCGACGAGTCGGCCGTCGGAGCCGGCGCTTGAGCGGGGCGTCGCCGCTCGTCGAGGTCCGCGATCTGGTCAAGCATTTCCCGATCCGTGGCGGGGTGCTGCAGCGGACGATCGGGGTCGTCCAGGCCGTCGACGGCGTCAGCTTCGACATCCGACGCGGCGAGACGCTCGGCCTGGTCGGCGAATCGGGCTGCGGCAAGACGACCGTCGGTCGACTCCTGCTGCGGCTGATCGAGCCCACTGCCGGGACCATCCATTTCGAGGGGCAGGACGTCACCGCCCTGAAGGGAGCGGCGCTCAAGACGTACCGGCGTCGGGTGCAGATCATCTTCCAGGACCCGTATGCCAGCCTGGACCCGCGGACGCCGATCGGCGACAGCATCGGCGAAGGGCTGCGTATCCATCGCGTCGGGACCTCGTCCGAACGGCGCGCCAAGGTCGCCCGGATGATGGATCTGGTCGGGCTGCAGCAGTACCACGCGCGGCGCTACCCGCACGAGTTCAGTGGCGGCCAGCGTCAGCGCATCGGGATCGCCCGGGCGCTCGTCCTGGAGCCGGACCTCGTGGTGTGCGACGAGCCCGTGTCAGCGCTCGACGTGTCGATCCAGGCCCAGGTCCTCAACCTGCTGAACTCCCTGCAGCGCGAGCTCGGGCTGACGTACGTGTTCGTCGCGCACAACATGGGCGTCGTCGAGCACATCAGCGACCGCGTCGCCGTGATGTACCTCGGTCGCATCGCCGAGGTCGCCGAACGGATCGACCTGTTCCGCACGCAGGAGCATCCCTACACGGCGGCGCTGATGTCGGCGATCCCGGTGCCCGACCCGGAGATGCGCCGCAAGCGCGTCATCCTGCGGGGCGACGTGCCGAGCCCCGTGAACCCGCCGTCCGGCTGCCGCTTCCATCCGCGCTGCCCGTTGCGGGCATCGCTCGGCAACCCGGAGATCTGCGTGACCGATGTGCCGCCGCTCAAGGACGTGGGCGGCGATCACCTGGCCGCGTGCCACTTCCGCGGCCCTGGCGCGCCCGAGGTCCCGGTCGTCGGGAACACCGGCGTGCAGGCGACACCGGCGGCCGCGTCCGGCTAAGCGGTCTCCCGACCAGCGCGGTGTGACCGGCCGCGGACCCGGCCGAGCGCGACCCCTAGTTGGTCGGCCTCGGCGGGGTGGCTCCGTCGGTGCCGTCGCCGTCGGTGTCGTCGGTGCTGTGCACCGGCGGGCCACCGATCACGGTCTCGGCCACGTCGACGGTCTGCGCCTCGGACATGCGCGCCACCGTCCTCCGGCCGGATCGAGGCCAGCGCCGACTCCGGCGTGCCGCGGCGGACCGGGCTCATGTCGATGTGGCGCACCCCGACGTCGGTCTTGAGCGCCTGCTCGGCGAAATGGCAGGCTGCCCCGTGGTCGCCCTGCAGGATGCGGAGCGGCGGGTCGATCGTCCGGCACTCCTCGGGCTTGCCGAGCCGCTCGTACAGCCAGCAGCGGGTGTGGAACCGGCAGCCATCGGGCGGGTTGACCGGGCTCGGGACGTCGCCGGTCAGGATGACCCGCTTGCGCTTGCGCTCGATCTCCGGGTCGGGCACCGGCACCGCCGACAGCAGCGCTCGCGTGTACGGGTGGCCGGGCGCCGCGTACATGATCTCGGGCGGCCCGATCTCGACGATCTTGCCGAGATACATCACCGCCACGCGGTCGCTGATGTGCTTGACGACCGACAGGTCGTGGGCGATGAACAGGTAGGTCAGGCCGAGCTGCTCGCGCAGGTCGGTCAGCAGGTTGAGGACCTGCGCCTGGATCGACACGTCGAGCGCGGAGATCGGCTCGTCGCACACGATGAACTCGGGCTCGACCGCGAGCGCGCGGGCCACGCCGATGCGCTGGCGCTGGCCGCCGCTGAACTCGTGCGGGTAGCGGTTGACGTACTTGGGATCGAGGCCGACGATGCGCAGCAGGTCGGCGACCCGCTCCCGCTGGGCCGTCGCCCTTGGCCAGCTTGTGGGTCTCGATGGGCTCGCTGATGATCGAGCCGACCGTCATGCGCGGATCGAGCGAGCCGTACGGGTCCTGGAAGATGATCTGCATCCGGCGGCGCATCTTGCGCAGCGCGTTCGCTCTTGAGCGTGCCCAGGTCGATCGCCGTCGAACCGGACCTTGCCGGCCGTCGGCTCGCGCAGCCGGATCATCGCCCGACCGGTCGTGCTCTTGCCGCAGCCGGACTCGCCGACCAGGCCGAGCGTCTCGCCCTTGCGGACCTCGAACGTGATGCCGTCGACCGCCTTGACCGTGCCGACCTGCGGTCTGGAAGAACCCCGCCCGGATCGGGAAGTGGACCTTGAGGTCCTCGACCTCGACGAGGTTCGGCTGGCCGGCGGTCGGGGCGGTGTCCGGCCAGCTTCGCATCGTGGTCGGTCACGCGATCCACCCGTCGGACTGCGGTCGCCCAGCAGCGGGCGTGATGGCCGGTCTCACCGCGCATGGTCAGCTCCGGCTCCTCTTCGCGGCAGATGTCCCGCGCGAACCGGCAGCGCGGCTCGAACCGGCACGCGTCCGGCGGCGTTGATCAGCAGCGGCGGCAGGCCCTCGATCGTCCGCAGCCGCTCGCCGCGGATGTCGTCGAGGCGCGGCAGCGAATCGAGCAGGCCCCACGTGTAGGGCATCCGCGGGTCCTCGAACAGCTCGTCGACGGTGCCCGTCTCGACGATGCGACCCGCGTACATGACGTTGACCCGGTCGCACATGCCGGCGGCGATCCCGAGGTCGTGGGTGATCATCAGCACGGCGGTGTGGAACTCGTCCGACAGCCGCTGGATCAGCTCGAGGATCTGCGCCTGGATCGTCACGTCGAGGGCGGTCGTCGGCTCGTCGGCGAGGATCAGCTTGGGGTCGCACGAGAGCGCGATCGCGATCATCACGCGCTGGCGCATCCCGCCCGAGAACTGGTGCGGGTAGTCCTTCAGCCGATCCTTGGCGCGCGGGATGCCGACCTTGGCGAGCAGCTCGACGACGCGCTCGCTCGGCGGCCTTCTGCGACAGGCCCATGTGCTCGCGGATCGACTCGGCGATCTGGTAGCCGATCGTCAGCGTCGGATTGAGGCTCGTCAGCGGGTCCTGGAAGATGAACCCGATCTCCTTGCCGCGCAGCTTGCGCATCTCGTCGGCGTCGAGCTTGAGGATGTCGATCCCGTCGAACACGATCTCGCCGCTGACGATCTTGCCGGGCGGATCCGGGACCAGCCGAGCGATCGACAGCGCCGTGACGCTCTTGCCGCAGCCCGACTCGCCGACCAGGCCCAGCGTCTCGCCGTAGCCGAGCTCGAAGCGACACGTCGTCGACGGCCTGGACGACGCCGTCGGGCGTGAAGAAATGCGTCGACAGGCCGCGGACCGTGAGGAGCTTCTCGGCCTTGTGCTCCGGGACCGTCGCGAGTCGGCGGCGCCTCGGTCGCCCGGCGGGCGTCCTCGGGCGACACCTCGATGATCGTCGGTGTCGCGTCAGTCGACGGTCCTGTCCGTCGGTCGCCACCTACTGCTTGCCCTTGAGCTTCGGATCGAGCGCGTCGCGCAGGCCGTCGCCGAGGAACGTGAAGCTGATCAGCGACACGCGCGATGGCGATCGCCGGGAACAACAGCGAGATGCGGGTACGACCCGGATCGTACCGGTGTCCCTCGGCGATCAGGCTGCCCCACGACGCGCGCGGGGCCTGGACGCCGATGCCGAGGTAGGCCAGCGTCGCCTCGGCCAGGATCGCGGCCGGGATGCCCAGGGTGATGGCCACGATGATCGGCCCGATCCCGTTGGGCAGCAGGTGGCGGGTGACGATCTTGCGGTCGGGGACGCCGATCGCCCGGGCCGCCTCGACGAACTCGGTCTCCTTGAGCGCCAGCATCTGCCCGCGCACGAGCCGGGCGACCGTCACCCAGATCGTCAGGCCGATGGCCACGAACACGAGCAGCAGTCCGTCGAGGGCCTTGCCGAACACCGTCTCGCGGAAGGCGACCGACAGCAGGATGATGAAGAGCAGGTCGGGGAACGCATACATCACGTCCGTGAAGCGCATCAGCAGGTTGTCGATCCGGCCACCGAACCAGCCGGCGAGGGCGCCGATCGGCACGCCGATGACGAGGACGACGACCTGGACGACGAGGGCCACGGTCATGCTGATCCGCGCGCCGTCGAGCAGCCTGCTGAGCAGGTCGCGACCGAGGATGTCCGTGCCGAGGATGTGGGCGGGAGAGCCCGGCGGCAAGGCCTTGTTGCCGTTGGCGACGACGGCCTCCAGGTCCTGCTGCTGGTACGGATAGGGCGCGATGAACGGCCCGATGATGGCGATCACGATCAGCAGCGCCACCAGCACGAACCCGACCATCGCCAGCTTGTTCTTGCGGAGTCGTCCGAACGCGTCCCGCCACAGGCCTGTCGTCGCACGGGGACGGACGATCGCGCCCTGGATCGCTTCGGTCGTGGCCATCGTCCGACTCCTAGCTGTAGCGGATGCGAGGATCGATGTACGCGTACAGCACGTCGACCACGAGATTGAGGAAGGCCACCGCGAAGGCATACAGGATGGTCATCGCCATCAGCACGCCATAGTCCTTGGACGAGATCGACGTGATGTAGTAGCGGCCGATGCCCGGGATCCCGAAGACCGTCTCGATGATGAATGACCCGGTGACGAGGAACGCCAGCGTCGGGCCCAGGATCGTCACCACGGGGATGAGGGCATTGCGGATCATGTGCCGGGTGACGACAGAGTCACCACGTAGACCCTTGCTGTGGGCAGTCCGGATGTAGTCCTTCCGGGTCACCTCCAGCATCGACGCGCGCGTATAGCGGGCGATCACCGCGATCGGGAACAGCGCCAGGGCGACCGTCGGCAGGACCCACGTCTCAGGCCCCTTCCAGCCTCCCGTCGGGAACCAATCGAGTGCGACGGCGAATATCAATATCAGCAGGGTCGCCGCAACGAAGCTGGGCGTCGCGATACCGATGATCGATATGCCGGTGGAGAGGTAGTCAGGCCACTTGTTGTGCCCGAGCGCGGCGAAGATGCCGAGCGGGATACCGACCAGGACTGACAGCAGGAAGGCCATGACGCCTAGCTGCACCGTCGTCCAGATCCCCTCCGCCACGATGTCGTTGACGCTCCGGTCGGCGAACTTGAATGATGGTCCGAGGTCGCCCGTGAGTAGGCCGCCTGCCCAGTTCAGGTACTGCACCGGGAGGGGATCGTCGAGGCCGTACTTGATATTGAGGCGGATCACAGTCGGCGCCGGGAGCGCTTTCTCGCGCGCCCACGGCCCGCCTGGCACGGCGTGCATGAGGAGGAACGTGAGCAGTGAGACGACGAACAAGACGGGCAAGATCCACAACACCCGTCCGGCGATATACCTCGTCATCTCGGTCCCTTCACGTTACCGGTATGGCCGAATGTCAGCGGGGCGGGTCAGTTTCCTGACCCACCCCGGCAACAGAACGGACGAGGTCCGCTCCTAGTGCTCCAGGATCTTGATGGTCTCGAAGAAGAGGTCACCATAGTCATTGGAGTCCTGCGGGGTCGGCAGAGCGCCGGTGACCCACGGTCGGACTTCGTAGTTGCTGACGCGCCATCGCGTGAAGACAGCAGGCGAGTCCTCGACGAGCAATTCCTGCGCTTGGTTGTAGAGCGGGAGCGCTTCATCGATGGGCAATGCGCCGGCATCTTCGATCAGCTTGTCGTACTCGGGGTTGTTGTACCCCTCGTCGTTGTTGCCGCTCTGGCTGTGGAACAGCACGCGGAGGATGTTGTCCGGGTGGGGATAGTCCATGCCCCACGCGTTGCGGGCGATGGAGTACACCAACTGCGGCCGCTCGACCACGAACTGGTCGAAGGTGACGCCCTTGAGCTCGGACGCGATGCCGAGGTTCGTCTGCCACTGATCCTGCATGTACGCGGCAGGCACGTCATGACCGGCATCGGTGTTGAAACCGAACGACAGTGGCGGGACATCCGCGGCTGACGCGATCCCGAGCTCCTGAAGAGCGGTCGCGAGCTCCGCCTTGGCGGCCTCGACGTCGTACTTCAGGCCGATGTCCGGCTGGTGACCGGGCACGCCCGGAGGCATCGGGCTGCCCGCCACCTGGCCCTGGCCGCCGTAGGCGGTCGCCAGGAGGGTGTCCTTGTCGATCGCCATGGCCAGAGCGCGTCGGAAGTGCTTGTTCGACGTCGGGCCCACCTTGTGGGGGTTGCCCTTGTACGGGTCCTCCGACGAGGAGTCGAAGCCCCAATAGTCGAAGACCGTTGTTGCGACCGGGAAGGTGATCGGCCCCAGCTCCGGGTTCTCCATGATCGTCGGGACCTGGTCGGGCGGCGCCTTGAGCGAGTCGTACTCGCCGGCCTCGAACGCCAGCTGCGCGGCGGCGGGGTCGCCACCGATGTGGAACCGGATCTCAGTCAACGTCGGCTTGGTTTCGCCGTACCACTCCGGGTTCTGCTCGAGGACGATCTCGGACTGGTGCGTCCAGGACTTCATCTTGAACGGGCCCGACGAGACGTAGTTCTCGGCCTCGGTGAAATTCGGCGACTCCGCCCATTTCTGCTGATACGGAGCGGTGCCCCACAGCGCGGCGAGATCGAGGAAGTAGCCCGTCGGGTGATCGAGCTTGACGACGAAGGTCTTGTCGTCGGGGGCCGATACCCCCAAGCCATCGACCGCTGCCTGGATCTCGGCATCGGTCGCGCCTTCGGGGAGATCGAGGATCTCCTGGCCGCCATCGACATCCGAGATGATCGCGCCGTATGTCGCGGCAGTGCGCGGGTCGATCAGGCGCTTCCATGCGTAGACCAGATCGTCGGCGACGATCTTTTCGCCGTTGCTGTAGTTGGCGTCACGCAGCGTGAACGTGTAGGTGAGCTGGTCCGACGAGACCTCCGGCATATCCTCGGCCAGCATCGGAATCACTTCCTGCTCCTGGTTGAAGTACATCAGGCCGCGATTGATCGCATGGAGGATCTCGATGTCCGTCGAGGTCTCCGCGACGGCGGGGTCGAGGGAATGGGGATCCTCACTGGCCAGATAGAGGCGAAGGACCTGCTCAGCGGCGAGCGCCCCGCTCGGCTCTGTCGACGCACCCGTCGACTCGCCGGGCGCTTGGCTTGCCGGTGCCGGGCTCGCCGTCGTACCACCGCACGCGGACGCGAAGATCGCGACCACGCCGACGAGGGCGAGGAGACGTTTCTGCAACATGTAGTTCCCTTTCACGTGACCCGTCGTCGCGGTCTCCTGCCGCAACGTCCGGACTTGTGCGGGCACGCCTCGGTTCGTGTCCGGCGGACCGTGGCGCGTTGACCGACTCGGCGGATGCGATCCTCCCATCGCAGGCGCCGTGCGCGAGGGCACCCGCGGTCACGATGACGAGCCGCGGGCCTCAAGATGGCGCCTATCATTCACACCATGGTCGGGCCCGTCAACTTGACGGAAGGACCTTTTCAAGGCCAGCTCGGTCGTTCAGTCGGGGCAGGGCATCTGCGCTCCGCTCATCGGCCGCCAGCGCAGGTTGGGTTGGCGCGCGGCCGTCGCCTCGTCGAGCCGTCTGACCGGCGCCGTGTGCGGGGCTCCCTTCACGAGGTCGGGATCGCGCACTGCCTCCGCCGCGATCGCGATGAGCGCATCGGCGAACGCATCGAGCGTCTCGACCGACTCCGTCTCGGTGGGCTCGATGAGCATGCCTTCCTCGACGATGAGCGGGAAGTAGATGGTGGGCGGGTGGAACCCGAAATCGATCAGCCGTTTGGCCACGTCGAGCGTGCGTACACCCGTCCTCGACTTGAGGCCTGCCGCGGACGCCACGAACTCGTGCTTGCACGGCCGGTCGTATGGCAGGTCGAACGTCTCGGCCAGCCGTGACTTGAGGTAGTTCGCCGCCAACACCGCGTCGTCGCTCACCTCGCGCAGCCCGGACCCGCCATGCGCCCGGATGTAGGCATAGGCACGCACGAGCACACCCGTGTTGCCGACGAAGCTGCGCAGCCGGCCGATCGAGGTCGGCCGCTCATCCGCCCGCTCGAGGCGGAACGTGCCGTCATCGAGGTGGAGCACCCGCGGCGTGGGCAGGTACGGGAGCAGGCGCTCCCCCACCCCGACCGGTCCCGCACCGGGTCCGCCGCCGCCGTGCGGTGTGCTGAACGTCTTGTGGACGTTGAAATGCATGACGTCGAAGCCCGCCTGGCCGGGCTTGAACCGGCCCAGGATCGCGTTGAGGTTGGCGCCGTCCATGTACGCCAGCGCCCCCGCCTCGTGGACGTGCTCGAGCAGGTGGCCGATCCGTGCCTCGAACAGGCCGAGCGTCGAGGGGTTGGTGATCATGACCGCCGCGGTGCGCGGACCGAGGGCGGCCTCGAACGCCTCGACGTCGACGCCGCCGTCGGCGGCGGACGGGATCGTGATGGTCTTGAAGCCTGCCATCGACGCGGTCGCGGGGTTCGTCCCGTGTGAGCTGTCCGGGACGAGGACCTCGTCGCGCTCCGTGTCGCCGCGCTCGCGGTGGTAGGCACGGATCATCAGGATGCCGGTCAGCTCGCCCTGCGCGCCGGCGGCGGGCTGGAGCGTGACCGCGCGCATCCCGGAGATCTCGGCCAGGGCTCCTTCGAGCTCCCACAGCAGTTGGAGGGTGCCCTGCGCGACCTCGTCGGGCACGAGCGGGTGGAGGTCTGCGAAGCCGGGCAGGCGCGCCGCCCATTCGTTCAGTTTGGGGTTGAACTTCATCGTGCACGAGCCGAGCGGGTAGAACCCGGTGTCCACCGCGTGGTTCAGCTGGCTGAGATTGACATAGTGGCGGACGACATCCGGCTCGTTCATCTCGGGCAGTGCCGGCGGCGTCTCGCGCAGGGCCTCGGCGGGCAGCCGATCCAGCGCGTCCTTGGGCGGATGCGGGATCTTGCCGCCACCCCGCCCGGGACGGCTGCGCTCGAACAGGGTCGGCTGGAGCTTGGCGCCGGTGACGCTCATCGGGCCGCCCCGATGGCCGGGGTGGTATCCCCTGCGCCGGTCTCGACCCCGACCGACGGACGGCCTGTCTGGACCTCCCCGAACGCCGCCACGAACCGGGCGATATCGGGCGAGGTCGTCAGCTCGGTCGTGCACAGCAGCAGCCCGTCGGCCAGCGTGGGATCGTCGGGTTCGGCATCGGCCAGCACGAGGCCGGCCAGGAACCCCCGCTCGATGAGCCGGCGGTGGACGGTGCGCGCATCGGGGACACGCACGGCGAACTCATTGAGGAACGGGCCGGGATGCAGGCGCTCCACGCCGATCGCCGCGAGCGCGTCGGTCAGCTCGGTGGCGCGCGCCGCACCGGTCGCGGCCACGTCCCGCAGACCGTGCGGTCCGATCGTCGCGAGGTAGATCGATGCAGCCAGCGCGAGCAGCGCCTGGTTGGTGCAGATGTTGCTGGCCGCCTTGTCGCGCCGGATGTCCTGCTCACGCGCGCGCAGCGTCATGACGAACGCACGCTGGCCGTCGAGGTCGGTCGTCATGCCGACGAGGCGCCCGGGGATCTGGCGGACGAGCGCGTCGGTCGAGGCGAGGATGCCGAGATACGGACCGCCGTACTGCGGCGCGATGCCGAGCGGCTGGCCCTCGCCGGCGGCGATGTCGGCGCTGTAGGCGCCCGGTGGGGTCAGCACGGCCAGCGACACGGGCTCGATGACCGCCACGAACAAGGCCCCGGCGGCGTGTGCCAGTTCGCCGATCCGCGGCATCGGCTCGATGAGCCCGAGGAAGTCGGGGTTCGCGGCGATGACCCCGGCGACCGGCCGGTCCGCGTCGGCCAGCATCCGCTCGAGCGCTGCAAGGTCGGTCGTTCCGGCGGCTTCACCCTCGGTCACGAGCGGGATCTCATCGAGCTCGAGCCCGCCCCCGAAATACGTCCGCAGCGTGGCCCGGTAGTGGGGATGGACGCCTCGACTGACCAGCACCCTGTCGCGACGGGTCGCCCGGCAGGTCATCAACGCGGCCTCCGCGGTCGCGGCGGCTCCGTCGTAGTGGGACGCCGACACTACATCGAGGTCGACGAGCTCGGCGATCAGCGACTCGTACTCATAGATGGATTGCAGGGTGCCCTGGCTGACCTCGGGCTGGTACGGCGTGTACGCGGTGTACCACTCCCCCCGCAGCAAGAGCTGGTCGACGGCGGGCGGGCTCCAGTGGCGGTACACGCCCGCCCCCAGGAACGACACCAGATCCGTGCGGTTGCGGCCGGCGAGCTCGCGCAAGCGGGCCGCGAGCTCCAGCTCCGGCTCCGGAGCGGGCAGTTCCAGCGCCGACGCCCGAAGGGCCTCCGGGATGTCGGCGAAGAGGTCGTCGACGCTGTCGATACCGAGGGCCGAGAGCATCCGCTCACGGTCGGCCGACGTGTGTGGGCCGTACGGCATCGTCCTGTCAGCCCGCCGCGACGAGGTCGTCGTAGGCCTCGCCGTCGAGCAGGTCGTCGAGCTGGGTCTGGTCGCCCACCTTGACCTTGATCATCCAGCCCGCGCCGTACGGATCGCTGTTGACGAGCTCGGGCTGCGAGCCGAGCGCGTCGTTCGTCGAGGTGACGTTGCCGCTCACGGGTGCGAACAGGTCGCTGACCGCCTTGACCGATTCGACGACACCGAACGGCTTGGCCACCTCCAGGTCGCGGCCGGCGTCCGGCAGCTCCACGAACACGATGTCGCCGAGCTGGTCGGCGGCGTACTGGGTGATCCCGACGGTCGCTTCATCGCCGTCGACCCGGACCCACTCGTGGTCGCGGGTGTAGCGCAAGTCGGTCGGTGAACTCACGTCAGCTGCTCCTCCGGTAGAACGGCAGCGGGACGACCCGTGCCGGGACGCGCATCTCGCGGATCTCGATATCGACCATGGTCGCAGGCTCGGCCTCGTCAGGCGACACATAGGCCATCGCGATCGGGACGCCGAGCGTCGGCGACTGGGTCCCACTGGTCACGACGCCCGTCCGCCGCTCCCCGACATGGACCGGGTAGCCGTGTCGGGCGATGCCGCGTCCCTCGACGGTCAGGCCGACGAGCCGGCGCTTCGGCCCGTCGACGGCGACCTTCTCGAGCGCCGCGCGACCGACGAAGTCGCCCGGCTTGTCGAGCTTGACGACGCGGCCAAGCCCGGCGTCGAACGGTGTCGTCGTCCGGTCGAGCTCATTCCCGTACAGCGGCATCCCGGCCTCCAGGCGCAGGGTGTCACGGGCGCCGAGGCCGACGGGCCCGCCGCCGGCGCCGCGGACGCCGTCGAGCAAGGCGTCCCACAGCCCGCCCGTCCGGGCAGTCTCGACGAAGACCTCGAAGCCATCCTCGCCCGTGTAGCCAGTCCGCGCGACATGGGCCGGGATGCCGGCCACGGACCCCTCGGCGATGCCGTAGTAGCGCAGCGACGAGAGGTCGATGTCGGTGAGCGACGCGAGGACATCCAACGAGCGCGGGCCCTGGATCGCCACGAGTCCCGTCGCCAGCGACTGATCGTCGAGGACGGCGCGTGCGCCCTCGAGTCGCTCGACCAGGGCGTCGGACACCACCTGGGCGTTGGCGGCGTTGGCGACCACCAGGAACCGGTCGTCGGCGAGCCGATAGATGATCAGGTCGTCGAGGATGCCGCCATCCGGCGCGCACAGCATCGAGTAGTGCGCCCGGCCGACCGCGAGCGCAGGCGGGTTGGTCACGACAGCTCGCGCGAGCCCGTCGCCGGCCTCCGCGCCCTCGATCAGCAACTCGCCCATATGCGACAGGTCGAACAGGCCGACGCGCTCGCGGACCGATCGATGCTCGTCGAGGATGGAGCCGTACTGAACGGGCATCCGCCAGCCGGCGAAATCGATCATCCGGGCGCCCAACACCTCATGGCGACTGGCGAGCGGCGTCTCGTGGATGACCGACTCGATGACCTCTGGTCCGGTCACGAAGCCCGCTCCGCGGGCTTTGCTTCGAGGAGATCGGCTGCGTGCGCGACCAGCGCTCGCTCGGTCTCGAACGTGAGCAGGCTGGCCGCCTCTGCGAAGTCGACCCAGCGAACCTGGTCGAACTCGTGGTCGTGTCCGGCGAGATCGCCACCGACGGGTTCCATCATGAAATAGTGGACCGTCTTGCGGATCCGCGTGCCGGATTTCACGAACGTGTACTCGATGAAATCGAGCGGACCGGTGATGCGAACCTCAAGCCCGGTCTCCTCGGAGACCTCGCGAAGAGCGGTCTGCTCGGTGGTCTCGTCCCGAATCGGCGTGCCCTTGGGGAGCGTCCACGTGCGACCGTCGCGTTCGCGACGCCGACTACCTGCGACGAATTGGGGACGTCCGGCCTCGTATCGAACGACGATGCCGCCCGCGGAAGTGGCGGTCGCAGTCCTCAGGCGTGCCACGGCGCCGCGGCCGCGCTGCGACGCCGACCCGTTCCGGAACGCCCGGAGCGAGCCCAGTGCATCGTCACCAGCGGCCGGACCCGGCGATCGCGGACGACCGACCGCGTCGGCCGTGGGCCACGCCAACCCGCCTTCAGGCGTTGGTACGGGCCTGGATCGGGGCCACGCAGCTCGGTCTGGATGGGTGCCACGGCTGAGAAGGATGCCAGTGCCCCCAGACCGAGTCGCCGCTCCCGGGCACGGCTCGACGGACGCACGAAACGCGCCGCCGGTCGAGCCGCGTACTTAGCGGCGATGCTGTGTCCCATGGGCCGCAATGGTACTAGGTCAGTCCTGCCTTGCAACAGCGTTCATGAGTGTTTCACGCATCGCGGAGGCGGTCTCCGTTGCGAGGACGCCACGCCCCACGGCCATGTCGATCTCGCGGTGCGCGGCTGCCACGTAGAGGGGCAGGACGCCCGGTGCGTGGGCGGCGAGCGCGTCGAGGTGGGCGGCCAGGGTGCCAGTGTCGCCGCGTGTCATCGGACCGGTGAGGGCCGCCTGGATGCCGAGCGCCCGGGCATTGCCCAACGTGCCCTCGATGAGCGGACCGTAGATCGCCAGCGAACCACCCTCGTCGAGGCCGGCCACTGATCCGAGCTCCGCGATCGCGTCGAGGAGCGCGACGAACCCGCCAGCCGCCAGGACCGCCGCGGCGTGGTAGGCGGCCTTCGAGCCCGCCGCCAGCCGGACCGGATGGGCACCCAGCCGCTCGGCCATGCCGGCGAGCATCGCGGCCAGCTCGTCGTCACCCTCGATCGCGACGGTCGCGCCATGGAGCGCGGCGATCGCCCGTTCCGTGTCGGCGAAGGCGACCAGCGGATGGAACGTGCCGACCTGCGTGCCAGCGGCCATCGCCGGCGCGAGCACGTCGGCGCCGAGCGATCCGCTCGTGTGGATCATCGCCTGGCCGCTGTACATCCGGATCTCGCGGGCGAGCGGCACGATGGCGTCATCGGGCACGGCCAGGATGATCAGCTCGACCTCCTCCACGAGGGCCTGGGCCTCGGCGAATGCGCGGACCCCATCGACCTGGCTCGTGAACCGCGCGCGGCGCCCGGCGTCGCGGCTGGCGACCGCGTGGACCGGCCAGCCGGCACGCGTCAGCGCGATCCCGAGCGCGGTCCCGACGGCGCCTGCCCCCACGATGCCGGTCGACGGGGTCTCCTCAGGGCCGGAGCGCTGATGTGGATGCGCGTGGCCATCCGGATGGACGTCGCCATCGGCGTGGCGGTGGTGGCCGGGCGGGACGGGGTCGAGCTCGATGCCGGCGGCCGCGATCGCCGCCTCCTTCTCGGCCCGATCACGCTCGGGGTCGTCACCCGGCTGCCGTCCCCAGGGCTTCACCGGCGCGCGCCGGCGCGGCGGCGGGGCCGGGCGCGGTACGCTTGCATGGATCGAGTCTAGCGAGCCTGCGGAGACAGACGCGTTGTCACCGAATGACCCCTTCGGCGCTCGGGCGCCACTGGCGCCGGGCCTCCCGGATATCTATCGGCTGAGCGCCATCAGCGACATCACGGCAGATCGCGAGCTGCCGGTGACCGTCCGGATCCTCCTCGAGAACCTGCTGCGCCACGCTGGAGGGGGGATCGTCGACGGGCGCGACGTCGAGACCCTGGCGGCGTGGCGGCCGGGCGCCGCCGCCGAGGCGGAGATCCCGTTCATGCCATCCCGGGTGATCATGCAGGACCTCACAGGGGTACCCGCGGTGGTGGACTTGGCCGTCATGCGCGACGCCATGGCCGACCTCGGCGGCGACCCGTCGCGTGTCAACCCCCTGGTCCCGGCCGACCTCGTCATCGACCACTCCGTCCAGATCGACCGGTTCGGGACGGGCGACGCGTTCGCCTTCAACGTCGAGCGCGAGTACGAGCGCAACGGCGAGCGCTACCAACTGCTGCGCTGGGCGCAGACCGCGTTCCGGGACCTGCGCATCGTGCCGCCCGGGACCGGCATCGTGCACCAGGTGAACCTCGAGTTCCTCGCCCCGGTCGTCGATGAACGCGATGGCGTCGCGTTCCCGGACACCCTCGTCGGCACCGACTCGCACACGACGATGATCAACGCCCTCGGCGTGCTGGGGTACGGCGTCGGCGGTATCGAGGCCGAGGCGGTGCTGCTCGGTCAGCCCCTCTACCAGCCCATGCCGCATGTGGTCGGCGTCCGCCTCACCGGTGCCCTCCCCCAGGGCTCGACAGCGACGGACCTGGTGCTCTTCGTGACCGAGCTGCTGCGCCAGCACGGGGTGGTCGGGGCGTTCGTCGAGTTCGCCGGGGACGGCCTCGCCGGCCTGTCGCTCGCCGACCGCGCGACGATCTCGAACATGAGCCCGGAATTCGGCGCGACGGCGACGCTCTTCCCGATCGACGACGAGACGTTGTCGTACCTGCGGTTGACCGGGCGGAGCCCGGAGCGGGTCGATCTCGTCGAGCGCTACGCCAAGGAGCAGGGGCTGTGGCGCGAGCCGGGCGACGGCCCGACGTTCGACGAGCTGCTGACCCTCGACCTGGGAACGGTGGAGCCGTCGGTGGCCGGGCCGCGCCGGCCACAGGACCGGGTCCCGCTCCAGGCCCTCCGCGACAACTTCCGGACGATCTTCCCGGATGGGCTGGAGGGCCCGGGAGCCACGCCCACCGAGGTCGAAACGGGCGACACGGTCCACGAGGCGTCCGACGAGTCATTCCCGGCGTCCGATGCGCCGGCCTTCGGCTCTTCCGAGTCCGTCGCCGCGGCGCCCCCGCCGGCGCCGGCGGTGCCGACCCGGCCCCGCGCCGAGGACCACCGCGAGTACCGGGCGGTCGAGCTGACCGTCGGCGACGAGACCGTGAAGGTGAGCACCGGGTCGGTCGCCATCGCGGCCATCACGTCCTGCACCAACACCTCCAATCCGACGGTGATGATCGGGGCGGGGCTATTGGCACGGAACGCCGTGGCACGCGGTTTGCGGGTGGCGCCCACCGTGAAGACGTCGCTGGCGCCGGGGTCGCGAGCCGTGACTGGCTATCTCGAGGCCGCCGGGTTGATGGACCCGCTCGAGCAGTTGGGCTTCGCGCTGGCCGGCTACGGCTGCACGACCTGCATCGGCAACTCCGGGCCGCTCGATGCGCCGATCGCCGAGGCGATCGAGGCGAACGATCTCGTCGTCGCCGCGGTGTTGTCGGGCAACCGCAACTTCGAGGGACGGATCCACCCGCTCGCGCGCGCCAGCTACCTGGCGTCGCCGCCGCTGGTCGTGGCGTTCGCGCTGGCGGGCCGCGTCGACATCGACCTGACGACCGAACCGCTCGGCACCGGGTCGGACGGGCAGCCGGTCCACCTTGCGGACGTCTGGCCATCCTCCGACGAGATCCGCGACGTGATCGGCTCATCGATCGACCCCGAGTTGTTCCGCAGCACGTACGCCGTCGTGTTCGAGGGCGACGATCGATGGCGCGCGTTACCCATCCCGTCGGGCGACCGCTACGCCTGGGATCCGGCGTCGACCTATGTCGCGAAGCCGCCGTTCTTCGAGGGCGACTCCGGTGGCACACGCGAGGTCGGGGACATCACCGGAGCGCGCGTGCTGGTGATGGTCGGCGACTCGGTGACGACCGATCACATCTCCCCTGCCGGCTCGATCGCGCCGTGGTCGCCCGCCGGTCAGTGGCTCCAGGAGCACGGCGTCAGCCCGCTCGAGTTCAACTCGTATGGCGCCCGTCGCGGCCATCACGAAGTGATGATGCGCGGCACGTTCGGCAACATCCGCCTGCGCAACCGACTGGTCGAAGGCAAGGAGGGGCCGTACACGGTCCACCTCCCGTCGGGCGAGGAGGCGTTCATCTACGACGCGGCGATGCGCTACAAGGCGGAGGGCGTCCCGCAACTCGTCCTGGCGGGCCGGGAGTACGGATCGGGTTCGTCGCGCGACTGGGCCGCGAAGGGCCCGATGCTGCTCGGGGTCAAGGCGGTGCTGGCGGAGTCGTATGAGCGGATCCATCGCTCGAACCTGGTCGGGATGGGCGTCCTGCCCGTCCAGTACAAGCCGGGCGACAGTGCGTCGTCGCTTGGGTTGAGCGGGCGGGAGTCGTACGACATCGTGGGGCTGTCTGACGGCCTGTCGCCGCGGCAGTCGGTCCGGGTCGTCGCGACGCGCGAGGACGGCGGCTCAACGAAGTTCGAGGCCACGGCCCGCCTGGACGGCCCGATCGAGGTCGACTACTACCGCGGCGGCGGCATCCTGCCGGCCGTCCTGCGCCGGCTCGCCCGCGAGAGTTGAGTCCTCGCCCGGCGGATGGGTGTCGAGGCGAAGGCGGCGCTGCGAGCACCGGAGCGAGCGCACCTGCAGGTGCGTGCGCGAGGCGCGCAGCCGCCAACGCGGGCTCCGGCGTCCAGGCGAGGGCGTCACACGAAGAAGCCCTCGGGGGAGGACCGAGGGCTTCTCGCGGAGGAGGATGTCGTCGTTTCGATCCTGGGACGCGCCGACCGGCTGGCCCGTGACGGTCGGGGACCACCGGCGTGCCAGTTCTTGTCAAATGCTCGTGAGACGGTCATTCGGCGAGGCCGAGTGCATTGCGTCGGCGCCATCCGATGCATCGATATGCATGGGCCTGCGTGACGCAGAGGTGAGCCGGGGCTCGGCTGCATAGCCATACACATCGGGAGAGGATCCGGGCGATCGGAGGCTGTCGACTGCTCGCCTCACGAGCATTTGGCAGAATTTCGCCGTCGCCGCCCCCCGCCGCCGCCCCCATCGCGTAGCATCTGCGCTCCGTGACCGCGACCGCCCAGTCCGTCCAGCGGACCTACCTGACCCTCACCCTCCTGACGACCTTCGCTGCGTCGTTCATCTGGGGCGTGAACACGCTGTTCCTCCTCGACGCGGGGCTCAGCAACACCGAAGCATTCGCCGCAAACGCCTTCTTCGCGATCGGTCAGGTCATCTTCGAAGTGCCGACCGGGGTCGTCGCCGACACGCGTGGTCGACGCTTCTCGTACCTCCTCGGCGCGATCACCCTGCTCGCCTCGACGCTGCTCTACTACCTGATGTGGCAGGCCCACGCCCCGTTCATCGGCTGGGCGCTGGCGTCGGTGCTGCTCGGGCTCGGCTTCACGTTCTTCTCGGGTGCGACCGAGGCCTGGTTGGTCGATGCCCTCAACGCGACCGGCTACGCCGGCACGCTCGAGACCGTGCTTGGTCGGGCGCAGACCGTCTCCGGCGCGGCGATGCTGGTCGGTTCCGTCGCCGGTGGCGTCATCGCCCAAGTGGCCGACCTTGGCGTGCCGTACCTGCTGCGTGCTGCCCTGCTCGGGCTGACATTCGTCGTGGCGTGGCGGGCGATGCACGACATCGGGTTCTCGCCGCGACGCGGCGCGAGCCCGCTCGCGGAGGTCCGCAGCGTCGTCCGCGGCTCGATCGATGCCGGGTGGCGGAACCCGCCGGTCCGTGCGCTGATGCTGGCTGCGCCGTTCACGACGGGCGTCGCGTTCTTCGCCTTCTACGCGAGCCAACCGTACGTGCTGCAGCTCTACGGGGATCCCGAGGCATACAGCGTCGCCGGCCTCGCGGCGGCGCTGTTCGCAGGGGCGCAGATCGCCGGCGGCCTGCTCGTCCCCTACGCGCGGCGGCTGTTCCGACGCCGGACCGACGCGGTGCTGATCGCGACGATCGGCGCGGTCGCCATCCTCATCGTCATCGGCTGGACGAGCAGCTTCGTCGCCGCACTCGTGCTGCTGGCCTTCTGGGCGATGACCTTCGCCGTCGAGGGCCCGCTACGGCAGGCGTTCATCAACGGCATCATCCCGTCCGGGCAACGAGCCACGGTGCTGTCCTTCGACTCGTTCATGGGCTCGATCGGCGGCGCGGCCGCGCAGCCGGCCCTCGGTCGCGTCGCGGACGTGTACGGCTACGGGCCGTCCTACGTCGTGGCTGGCGTGCTCCAGGCCCTGGCCATCCCCTTCGTGCTGCTGGCACGGCGACAGCGGGCAGCCTCGGACCCGATCGAATGAGGGGGATGGTGGGCGATACTGGATTCGAACCAGTGACCCCGCGGATGTGAACCGCGTGCTCTAACCACTGAGCCAATCGCCCGGGGCCGTGATCATACCCGCAGGCCCGGCCAGCGGGCAACGATCGCCTCCGTGTCGCCTGCGTCGACGACGACGAGCTTCTGGCGGCTCGCGGCGCCGGCGACGATGCGCACGTCGCTGCGCGGCACGCCGAGCTCCTCCGCGATCAACCGGATCAGCGCGTTGTTCGCGGCACCTTCCACTGCCGGGGCCCCGACCCGCACTCGCAGGACCCCGTCGATCACCCCATCGACCCGGTCGACCGCAGCTCTCGGCGTGAGACGGACGGCGAAGCGAACGTCGGTGGGACTCAAGACATCAAAGGCGCCCGATGATGAACCCGATCAGGATGAGGACGATGAACCCGGACCAGTCGATCATCCCGGACTGGGGCAGCATCCGGCGGACCGGACCCAGGATCGGTTCGGTGGTCTGGTGCAGGAACGCGGAAACCTGATTGCGTCCCGTGGGGTCGACCCAGGACATGATCATCCGCCCGAAGATGAGCGCCCACAGCGCCATCAAGAGGAACTGGATGAAGGTGAGAAGGAACGTCCCGGCCACGATCCGAGTCTACCAGCCAACCTTCACCGACTCAGCCCGGATGGCTGTGCGCGGGCTCATCGGGCGAATGGTGATGCAGTCGCTCCCCGAAGATCGCCCGACCGACGCGGACGATCGTGGCACCCTCCTCGACCGCGACCTCGAAATCGTCGGTCATGCCCATCGACAGCGCCGGTCCGAGCCGGGCGCCCCCGCCTCGGAGACGCTCGGAGAGGTCGCGGAGCGCGCGGAAGGTCGGCCGCGCGGCGTCGGCGGTGTCGACGAGGCGACCGACGGTCATCAGCCCCTCGACGGCCAGATGTGACATCGCCGAGATCTCGGCGAGCGCCGGCTCGACGTCGGACCGGTTGAGCCCAGACTTCGACGGGTCGGCATCGACGTTGACCTGGAGCAAGATCGGGAGCTGCCGCGCACCGCCGGACGCTGCCACGATCGAGTCGATGCGGTGCGCCAGCTCGACGGAGTCGACGGTCTGGATGACGTCGAACGTCTCGATCGCCTTGCGCGCCTTGTTCGACTGGAGCGGACCGATCAGGTGCCAGGTCAGACCCTCACCTTCGACCTGCGGCCGCTTGGCCATGCCCTCCTGCACGCGGTTCTCGCCGAACGTGCGGATGCCGGCCGCGACGGCGTCGCGCACGCGGCTCGGCTCGACTTCCTTCGACACGGCGATGAGGGTGACAGCGGCGGGATCACGATCCACGCGAGCGCACGCCGCGGCGATCCGTTCGAGGACGCGCGTGTGCGCTCGTCGGAGGGCATCGACGCTGGTCATCGATCCTGCCGGCGGTGCGCCGGCATCGTCGTTACTTGCGCCGGAGAAAGCTCGGGATCTCGAGATCGTCCGCGTCGTACGTCACGGGACGGCGCGCCGCGTTCTCGCCTGCGGCGCGCTCCACGCGCGGCGAGCTGACGATCGCGGCCGCATCGTCCTCGTGGATGGTCCCGAAGGCGCCATCGCCCTGCTCGCGCTGGCGCTCCAGCTCCTGGAGGAAGTCGCGCTCGTGGGAGACGCGGGACGCTGCCGCACCCTCCATCACGCCTGCCCCCTCGCGCTGGATGCTCGGGCGGCGCTTGCCGCCGTCGAAGCCGGTCGCGATGACGGTGACCATGACTTCGTCGCCGAGCCGCTCGTTGAGGCTCGTGCCGAACATGATCATGGCCTCCGGATCGGCAGCCTCCTTGATCGCCTCGGCCGCTTCGTTGACCTCGAACAGCGACAGGTTCGACGAACCCGTGATGTTCCAGAGGATGCCCTGCGCGCCGTGGATGTCCTGCTCGAGCAGCGGGCTGGCGATCGCCTGATGGGCGGCTTCGACCGCGCGGTTCTCGCCGGTAGCCCGGGCGATACCCATGAGCGCCGACCCAGCGTCCTTCATCACCGCGCGCACATCGGCGAAGTCGCGGTTGATCAAGCCGGGCACCGTGATGATGTCGCTGATGCCCTGGACGCCCTGGCGGAGGACGTCATCGACGACGCGGAAGGCGTCGAGGATGCTCGTGTTCTTCTGGACGACGTCCTTGAGGCGGTCATTGGGGATCGTGATCAGCGCGTCGACCTGCGCCTTGAGCTCCTCGGCCGCCTTCTCGGCGACCAGCTTGCGCCGATTGCCCTCGAACGCGAACGGCTTGGTCACCACGCCGATCGTCAGGGCACCCGCGTCCTTGGCGATCTGGGCCACGACCGGCGCGGCGCCCGATCCGGTGCCACCGCCGAGCCCGGCCGTGATGAACACCATGTCCGACTCAGCGAGGGCATTCGCGATCTTGTCCGAATCCTCTTCGGCCGAGCGCTGGCCCATCGCGGAGTCGCCGCCGGCGCCGAGGCCGCGTGTGACCTTGTCGCCGATGCGGATCTTGTGCGGCGCGTCCGACTGGAGGAGCGCCTGGGCATCGGTGTTGCAGGCGATGAACTCGACGCCCATCATCTCGGCGCGGATCATCCGGTTGACGGCATTGCTCCCGCCACCACCGACGCCGATGACGCGGATCAACGCGAAGTTCTCGGAATCGGAACGCAACGGCATCGGGTTCTCCTCCGGCGACCCTCGGCGGGTCCTGGGCGGTGTCATCGGATGTGCATGTCTGGCGCGCTCGGTCGGGACCCCGTGCCTCGGTGGCGGTCGGGTCCATGGGTCCGGGGAGTATAACGCTGAGTACAAGGGAATACGGGCAGTGCGACCAGTGGGCTGAGGCGCGGCGATTCTGTCGCGCCCGAAGGCCGTGATCGTCGAGTGGACGAGGACGACGCGAGTCAGTCGGCTCGAAGCGTGACCTCAGCGCGTACCCCAGCGTCACCGCCGGACCCCTACCCCGCCACGAAGCTGAGCCGGACCGTGCGCTCCGCGTTGTCAGCGTTGGGATCGAGCAGGCAGATCGATTGCCACGTGCCCAGCGCCGCGCGTCCGCCCACGACCGGCACCGTCAGCGAAGGGCTGGCGAGCAACGGCAGCACATGGTCGGCGCCGTGGCCGGGCGACCCGTGCCGGTGCCGATACAACCGATCCTCGCGCGGCAGCGTCCGGTCCAGCGCATCCATCACGTCGTCGTCCGACCCGGCGCCGACCTCCATGACCACCAGGCCGGCGGTCGCGTGCGGGACGAACACGGACAGCAGCCCATCCTCCGCCCCGATGTCGCCGAGGAACGCAGCACAGGCGGCCGTCAGATCCGCGACGCCGCGCGCCGAACCCGTCCTGACCGTGAGGAGCCTGGTCTCTACGGGAAGATGCTTCGTAGTGCGTCGCGGATGCGGCCCAGGCCACCCATCGCCGGCGCCGACTCGTACCGCACCGGCTCGCCGTCGACCAGGGTCGTGGCGCCCCACTGGAGCAGGCCCACCCCGGTCGAGTACGCCGGAGTGAGCAGCGTGTCCACGAGCCCGCCGATGTTGCTCGGGGCCGCGACGCGGACCGGCATCTCGAGGACCTCACGACCGAGCTCCGCGATGCCGGCGAGCTGGGCCGCACCGCCGGTCAGGATGATGCCGGCCGGCAGCTGGCGGACGCCAGCGGCGCGGATCTCGTTACGCATCAGCTCGAACGTCTCCTGCATCCGCGCCTCGATGATCTGGCAGACCTCGAGCCGGCTGACGCTTCGACCGGCGTCCTCACCGAGGACGCTGACGCTGATCTCCTCGTCATCGGTGACCGTGCGCAGGTCGCACGTCCCGTTCTGGATTTTCAGCTCCTCGGCGGTCTGGAGCGAGGTCTTGAGCCCGATCGCGACGTCGTTCGTGACGTTGTTCCCGCCGACCGGCAGGACGCGCGTATGGAACGGCGAGCCCTCGAGGAACAACGCAAGGTCGATGGTGCCCGCGCCGATGTCGGCGACCGCGACCCCGAGCTCCTTCTCGGTCTCGTTGAGGACCGCCTCGGCCGAGGCCAACGAGTTGACGACCAGCTCGTCGATCTTGACGCCGGCCGCGGCCACACATTTGGACAGGTTGGTGACCGCGGTGGCGGCGGCAGTGACGATGTGCGTCTCGACCTCGAGCCGAAGCGCGCTCATCCCGAGCGGATCCTTGACGCCCTCCTGACCGTCGACCGAGAACCCGCGCCGCTCGACGTGGAGCACCTCGCGGTTGGACGGGATGGGGACCGCGCGCGCGACATCGATGGCCCGGTTGATGTCCTCGCGGCTGACCTCACGGTGGTGCCCGGTGACCGCGACCTGACCCGGTGAGTTGAGGCTCTCGACGTGCTGGCCGCCGACGCCCACGAACGCCCGGTCGATCTTCCAGCCGGACAACCGTTCCGCTTTCTCGACCGCATCGGCGATCGAGTGGACGGTCTGGTCGATGTTGATGACGACGCCCTTCTTGAGGCCGGATGCCGGGACGGTCCCGTGGCCCATGATCGTCAGCCGGCCGTCGCGCGACACCTCGCCGATCAGCGCACAGACCTTGCTCGTGCCGACGTCGATGCCGACGAGGACCGCTTCCCGTTCCACGTTTCCGTCCGTCTCCCTCTAGCGCCGGCCTACAGGAAATGCCGCCGGATGAGCGCCACGTTGTCGAAGATCCGAAGCCCGAAGGTGATGAGGGCCACCAGGTACAGGTCGAGCCCGAGTCGATCGCCGATGAACGTCAGCAGGACCGCGATGATCGCGTTGACGAGGAACCCGCTGATGAAGATGCGATTGTCGTAGACCCCGTCGAGCTCCGCACGGACCGCCCCGAGCACCGAATCGAGCGCGGCAAGGATCGCCACCGCCGAGTACCGGCTGAGCTCGAAGCCCACGTTGATGTTGAGGACGAGGCCCGCAAGGACGCCCACAAGGAGCCCAAGCAGGGGAAGCAGCACGTGGTCCCTCGCCCTCCTCCACTGGTTTGGGCAAGGCTATCACGGTGCCGGGGTCGCGCTGGGCAGCGGCGTGGCCTTCGTCGTGAAGGTCCCGTCGGTCTCGGACGCGAGGATGACCCGGTCGATCAGCGGCTCGCGCCCGATGAGCAGACTGCGCAGCAGGCGGACCTGGCCCGGGATGAGTTCGGGCGTGCGAGGGTCGGCGTGTAGAACCCGAACACCGCCTGCCAGGTCGACGGTTTGGTCCGGATCGTGAAGCCGTTGGCGTCGCTCACGTAGACGTGCAGCGCCTCGGCTTCGCTGCCGACGTCGGCGGGGACGAGCGACGCCAGTCGCGTGGCCGCATCGAGATCGACTCGATCGACGGCGCGCCCCACGGCGAGCCCGACCGACGCCGCGCGACGGTCCTCGACGATCGGCAGGTCGGCGGCCGCTTCGGGCGGTGCGTCGTCGAGTCGCGCGAACAGCTGGCCGTCGACATCGACGAGATAGCGCCGGGCGCCCACCTGCCAGACGAGGATCGGGCTCCGTTCGCGGAGACGGACCCCGACGATGTCGGGCAGGCGCACCGACACGTCCGCCGAGCGGACGGTCGGGAGCTCGCGGATCCGTTCCTCCAGCGGGCGGGTGACGAGGCCGAAGAGGTTGGTGCCGCGAGCGTCCTCGAGCACGGCCAGCACCGCCGCTTCGTCGGTGTACGTCACCCCTTCCACCTTCGCGCTCGCGTACGTGAACACCGACGAGTGGGCGACGCCGTAGATCGCGGCGGCCGACAGGAGCATCGCCAGGATCGCTCCGGCACGGACAGGCGTCAGGCCGGCCGACGCCCGCCGGATCGATCGCGTACGGCGGACCGATGGGCCGCCGATGGATCGCCGGGCCGTGGGCCGGATCGGGACGGGTCGCCGGCTCGGCTGCCGGGTCGGCGGCCGCGGGCGGAGGGTCATCTCGGCAGGTCGCCGCTCCCCAACCGAGCCGACGGGCGGGCGGCATGGCGTTCCATCGCGAGCTCGACGATGCGCAGGCACACGTCGGTGAAGCTGTGGCCGCCCTCCGCCGGCATCGTCGGGAAGAGGCTGATCGGCGTGAACCCCGGGATCGTGTTGATCTCGGAGACGACGATCCGCTCACCGGCCATCAGGAAGTCGACCCGCGCGAAACCCTCCGCGCCGATGGCCCGGTACACGTCGCGCGCGAGCTTGTGGATGACCGCGCGCTCGACATCGCTGACCTCGGCCCGGGTGGACGTCTCGGACAGGCCCGGCGTGTACTTCGCGGCGTAGTCGTAGAACTCGTGGCCGGTCACGATCTCGCCTGGGCCGTACAGCTCGATGGCGGCCAGGTCGTTGCCGATGACCGAGACCTCGAGATCGCGGGCGTTCGGGACGTAGGCCTCGACGAGCGCCAGGGTGTCGTAGCGGAACGCGAGATCGAGCGCTGCGGCGAGCTCGGCCGAGTCGTGCACGAGCGTCATGCCGACCGAGCTGCCGAGGCGGGCTGGCTTGACCATCAACCGCGGATCCGACTCACCGGCCGCGAAGGCGGCCATCTCGCGGCGGACGCCGGAGCGGTCGGCCTTCCAGCGCGAGTGGCGGACCTCGCGCCAGTCGACCACCGGGATGCCGAGGCCACGGCACAAGCGCTTGAACAACGACTTGTCCATACCCGAGCGCCGACGCCGCGACGCCGCGCCGGTGTACGCCAGCCCGACCGCGTCGAGCAGCGCCTGGATCGTCCCGTCCTCGCCGAACGGCCCGTGCAGCCCGATCACGACGACCGGCGCCGGGTCGTGCGGCAGCCAGGCGGTCGATGGCGGCGCCGACCGCGACCGGCCCTTCCGCGCCGAGCTTCGCGAGGATCGTCGTACGCGGTGGCATCGCGGTCGTCCCGACGGTGATCGGCCGGCAGCCACCACCACCCGCCATCGAGGTCGATCAGCACCTGGCGGACGTCGGCGCCCTCGTCGGCGAGCGCCGCGGCGATCGCCGTGCCCGACACGACCGACACGTCGTGCTCAGCCGACGGCCCGCCGAGCAGGACGACGATCGGCGGCAGGTCGCCGGCCGTCAATCCGGCCACGGCCAGCCATCCCAGTCACCCACGAACTCGACCTCGTAGACGAGCTCGACCCCAGCGGTGTCGGCGACGACCTCCCGGACGTGGTCGCCGAGGCGCCGCACGTCGGCGGCAGTGCCCTTCTGGTCGTTGACGATGAAGTTGGCGTGCTTCTCGGAGACGACGGCACCGCCGATGCGGTGGCCCTTCAGTCCAGCCGCCTCGATGAGCCGCCCTGCCGAATCGCCGTCGGGGTTGCGGAACACGCTGCCGGCGGACGGCAGGCCGAGCGGCTGGTGCGCCTGGCGCCAGCGACGGATGTCGTCGAGGCGCGCCTTGATCGTGTCGGGGTCGGCGGGTTCGAGGTCGAAGGTGGCATCGAGGATCAGGTCCAGTGGCCTCTCCCCGGTCTGGCGTTTGAAGCGGCTGTCACGGTAGGCCAGGCCGAGCTCCTCGACCGGGACGACCGTCTCCGTGCCTGCCGCCATCGAGCACCCGCGCCGTCGCGAGCACGCCCGCCATGTCCGACTCGTGGGCGCCGGCGTTGGCCCACACGGCCCCGCCGACCGAGCCCGGGATGGCCAGCCCGAACTCGAGCCCGGTCAGCCCGGCCTTCTGCGTCTCCGTCGCGGCACGCGCCATCGGCACGCCGGCGTCGGCCGTATAGCGGTCGCCCTCGATGCGCGACCCCTCGGCGCGATCCTGGATCACCAGCCCACGGACCCCGCGATCGCTGATGACGAGATCGCTGCCACGGCCCAGGATCATGTGCGGGATGGCGCGCGACCGCGCGAACCGGACGAGGGCGCGCAGCTCGAACAGGTTGTGGACCGTCGCGAAGAGGTCGGCTGGTCCACCGACGCGCATCGTCGTGAACCGTGCGAGCGGCTCGTCGCGCGACGTCTTGACGCCGACCCGGCGCTGGATGTCGGACCCGGTGGCGATCGGATCGAATGCCGTCGCGGCGGTCATGCCAGCGGCCCACGGGCGCGACGCTCGATGACAGTCGGGTCGGGCAAGGGCTCCCGGCGGGCGGCGGCCAGCACGAGATCGGCGACCGCGTCGGCGGCGCCCGGCCGGCCGAGGTCACGTGCCGCGGCCGACATCGCGAGATGCGCCGCCGGATCCTCCAGCAGCCGTGCACGCCTCGAGCAGCGCCTCGGCGTCGAACGCGGCATCGTCGACCAGCCGTCCGGCGCCAGCCTCCACAAGCTGGCGGGCGTTGGCCTTCTGGTGGCCGGCGGCGTGCGGGTAGGGCACGACCACGATCGGCAGCCCCAGGGCGGTCACCTCGGCGAGCGTCGACGAGCCGGCGCGACCGACGACGAGATCGGCGGCGGCCAGGGCGGCCAGCATGTCGTCGCGCAGGAACGGATGCGGCCGGTACCTCGAGCGCTGCTCGGCCGGCAGCGACTCGCGTCCGGCCAGGGCGGCGGCATAGCCATCCTCACCGGTCACGTGGATGACGACCGCGCGCCCGATGAGCTTCGGGAGCGCCTCGGCGACCGCCGCGTTGAACCGCCGGACGGCCTGCGACCCACCGAAGATCAGCAGTACCCGGTCGCCCGGCGCGATGCCCAGCCGCTGGCGGGCCGCCTCGCGGTCGATCGAGGTCGTGTCGCGGATCGGCGTGCCGGTCAGATAGCAGGGCGGTGCCGGGGGCAGCGGACGCGAGGGTCTCGCAGGTAGCCGCGAACGAGACTGCCAGCACGTCGGCGAGCCGGGCTGTTGCACGGACCGCGCGACCCGGGATCACGTTGCCATCCCAGAGCACGACCGGGATGCCGAGCGGGGCCGCGGCGAGGAGCACCGGGACCGCCACATAGCCGCCGGTCGTGAAGACCGCCGCCGGTCGCTCGGCGGCGAGGATCGCCGCGGCCTGCGGCACCGATGCGCCGAGGCGCAGCGGGTCGAGGACGGCGTGCACGTCGCGCTCCACCGAGCGCAGGGAGCGCAGCGCGAGCCGCCGGAACGGGATCCCAGCGGCCGGGACGATGCTCGCCTCGAGACCGCGATGACCGCCGAGCCAGACGAGCTCAGCGCCGTCCTGGCGCGCGCGCAGCGAGCGGGCGACGGCCAGCGCCGGGTAGATGTGCCCGCCCGTTCCGCCGCCGGCGATCAGCAGTCGCATCGTCGTTCCAGGTCCCCTTCTCGATGGTCTCGCGCGAGATCGAGAGCAGGATCCCGATCGCGGCGAAGCTGATGATGAGTGACGAGCCACCGGCGCTGATGAAGGGCAGCGTGATACCGGTGATCGGCACGAGGGTCACGACGACCCCGATGTTGATGAACGCCTGGATGCACAGCCAGGCCGTGATCCCCGCCGCCAGGAGCGCCCCGAACGTGTCGGGCGCTCCGAGCGCCACGCGGATGCCAGCGTAGGCCAGCAGGACGAACAGCGCGATGACGATGCCCGCGCCGACCAGTCCGAACTCCTCGCCGATGATCGCGAAGATGAAGTCGTTGAACGCGTTGGGGACGAACAGGCCGCCGGCCATGCGGCTCTCGCCGAGCCCGGACCCGAACACGCCACCGAGCCCGAGCGCGAGCAGGCCCTGGACCGTGTGGTAGCCGATGCCGTGTCGGCGTACTTCCACGGATCGAGCCACGCCCGGATGCGGTCCATCTGATAGCCAGCCAGGCCGACGACGAGTGCCGCCATCCCGGCCACCCCGACCATCGAACCGAGGTGGAACGTGTTCGCCCCGGCGACGAAGCACATCGTGAAGGCCGTCAGCGTGATGACGATCGTCGTGCCGAGGTCCGGCTCCTTGAAGACGAGGGCGATGACCGGGACCGAGATCAGCAGGAACGGGATCGTGCCACCCCAGAAGCCACCGACCTTTGTCCCGCGCTTGGCGAACCAGTGGGCGAGGTAGACGACCAGCGCGAGCTTGGCCATCTCGGCCGGGTGGATGGCCGGCAACGGACCCAGCCGCAGCCAGCGTGCCGAGCCGCCGACCACGATGTTGTACTCGTCGACGAAGACCAGGACGAGCAGTCCGAGCGCGAGCACGTAGCCCGGGATCGAGATCAGTCGCAGGTAGCGATAGTCGACTCGCATCATCGCGACCATCGCCAGCAGGCCGAGCAGGGCCCACTGGATCTGCGGGCCGACGGTCTGGAACGTGTCGGCCTCCGCGGACAGGTAGCCGCGCATGGCCGAGGACGAGTAGACCATCAGGATGCCGACCGCAGCGAGAGCGACGACGACCACCAGGATCATGTAGTCGGGCGCATGCCGCTCGCGCTGGAGGGCATTGGTCAGGTCCTTGGTGGGCGTCCTGTTGGCAGCGCGGCGCGTCTCCGATGTGCGCTTCCGTTCGCGGGTCTCCTCCTCGCCGATCGGACGGCCGAAACGCGGGATCGGCGGTGCGAGGTTCATCGGTCCCTCCGGGCTCGGGCGGCGATCAGAGTCGGCGACGGCGTCCTTGAACGCACGGCCGCGGGCGGCGTAGTCGGGGAACATGTCGAAGCTGGCGGCGGCGGGGCTGAGGAGGACGGTCGCCGTCGTAGCCCCGGGAGCGGCCGCGTCGAGCGCGGCCCGGGCGATGGCATCTGCCCGGGTGACTGCCTCGTCCAGCGTCGCGGCGCGTTCCGTCTGCTCGAGCCCGGCTTCGCGGAAGCGTCGCTCCAGATCCGGACCACTCTCACCGATGAGCACCGCCGCGACAGCTCGGTCGGCCACGACCGGCCCCAGCGCGGACAGGTCCACGTCCTTGTCGCGTCCCCCGGCGATCAGCACGACCGGGGGCCGGAACGCCCGGAGGGCCGCGATGACCGCATCGGGCTGGGTGCCCTGCGAGTCGTTGACGAAGAGGACGCCCTCGCACCAGCGCGACGGGCTCGAGGCGGTGCTCGACGCCGGTGAACGCCGCCGCTGCCTCGCGGATCCCCTCCCGCTCGATCCCGAACAGCAGCCCCACGGCGATCGCGGCCAGCGCATTCGAGACGTTGTGATCGCCAGGGATGCCGAGCTCCGCGATCGGCATGATCCGGCCGTCCGTGCCGCCCGTCCCGTCGAGGCGCAAGACCCCGTCAGCCACGATCCATCCATCGACCACGCCGAGGCCACCGGTCGACGGTGCCGTCCCGGCGGTACAGCACCGGCCGTGCCGTCCCAAGCTCGGCGTACGCCGCGACGACCGGGTCCTCGGCATTCAGCACGAGCGCGCCGGCCTGGTCGACGCGTTCGGCCAGGATCCGCTTCACCCGCCGGTACGCATCGAGGGACCCGTGCCGGTCGAGGTGGTCAGCCGTGACGTTGGTGTAGACCGCGACGGTCGTGCCGCGCGACAGCGTCGGGAGCTGGAGCTCGGACAGCTCGTAGACGACGCGGTGGTCGGCGGTCAACTCCGCCAGCCGCTCCACGATCGGGATCCCGATGTTGCCGCCGAGGACGGCCGGGTGCGTCGGGTCGGCGGCGAGGATGGCTGCGGTGAGCGAGGCCGTCGTCGTCTTGCCCTTCGTGCCGGTGACCCCGACCGTCGGCGCGACGCACAGGCGCAGGAAGAGGTCGGGCTCCGACAGGAGCGCCGGAGCGGAGGGGTCACCGGCCGCGCGCGCCGCGACCAACCCTTGGAGCGCCGCACGCAGGCGCGGTTCGGTCGTCGGGAAGTCGGGATTGATCGAGGGCGACGTGGTGACGAGGGCGGCATCCGCCCAGGTCGAGGCGGGCTCGACATGGGCGCCCAGCGCGAGCCGCACCGGCCTACCCTCCAGCTCGGCGATGGAGTCGGCGAGGTCGGCGGCGGATCGGCCGTCGTAGACGGTCACCCGCGCGCCGCCGTCGGTCAGGAACCGCGCCAGGGCGATCCCGCTCCGCGCGAAGCCGAGCACCGTCACCGGAGCGTCGGCCAGCAGCCCGCCACGGATCGCGTCCATCGTCAGGCTGTCCGGGTCGATCGTCGGTGCCGTCATCGTCAGCAGCCCGCTCACTGCAACCGGTCCGCTGGGAGGGTCGCGAGGAAGAGCGTGACCCCCAGCAGCGCCGCCAGGATCGCGACGATCCAGAAGCGGATCGTGATCTTCTCCTCGTCCCATCCGCCCAGCTCGAAGTGGTGGTGGATCGGGCTCATCCGGAACAGGCGCTGGCCGCCCGTCAAGCGGAAGTAGGCCACCTGCAGGATCACCGATGCGGTCTCCAGCACGAAGATGATGCCGATCAGCGGCAGCACCAGGATCTGACCCGTGATCAGCGCGGTGACCGCCAGCGTGGCACCCAGCGACAGTGCCCCGGAGTCGCCGATGAAGACCTGGGCGGGGTGCACGTTGAACCACAGGAACCCGAGCAGCGCGCCGATGATCAGCGCGCACAGCAGCGCCAGGTTCGGCTGGGCCGGCGTGTTGAGCAGCGCGATCAGCATGTACGCGACGAACGCGATCGCGACGGTCCCGCCGGACAGTCCGTCGAGCCCGTCGGTCAGGTTCACGCCGTTCGCAGCGGCGATGATCGCGAAGGCGCCAAAGCCGACGTACAGCCACGGCTCGATGGCCAATGGCCCGAAGAACGGCACCGGGATCGCGTCGATGTCGTACGTCTGCTGGATCTGCCAGGCGGCCACGAACGCCACGACCGTCAGCCAGATCAGCTTCTGGCGGGCCTTGATCCCCTCCCCCGTCTTGGCGTTCAGGTAGTCATCGAACGCCCCCAGCGCACCGACGCCCGCCAGCGCGGCCAGCGGCGCGAACGTGGCCGCGTCCGGCTGGCGGAGGAAGAAGTAGATGCCGAGGACCACAACCACGATGAGCAGCCCGCCCATCGTCGGGGTGCCCTCCTTGACGAAATGGGATTCGGGGCCTTCCTGGCGGATGCGCTTCCCGAAGCCGATGGCCTGCAGCAGCCGGATGTACGGCGGCATGAAGATCACGACGAGCGCGAACGCCAGCAGCAAGCCCTGGATCAGTTCGACGTTGCCCCTCATCGGGCGCGCTCCCCGAGCTCGAGACGGAGCCCGTCGACCACACGATCGAGCTCGATCCCGCGCGATGCCTTGACCAGCACCGAATCGCCATCGCGGAGCCGTGGTCGCACGGCGTCGAGGGCAGCCTCCGCGTCGGCTACGACGTGGATCCGCCCGGGATCCAGCCCTGCGTCGATCGCGCCGGCGGCGATGCCACCGGCTCCTGGCCCGACGACGATCAGGAGGTCGACGATCGGACCGGCCGCATCGCCCACCGCGCGATGCCCCGTCTCATGTGCGTCGCCGAGCTCGAGCATCTCGCCGAGGACCGCGACCCGCCGGCCGGGCAGCCCGGCGAGGAGCTCAAGCGCGGCGGTGACCGACCCCGGAGACGCGTTGTAGCTGTCGTCGATGACGGTGACCCCGCGCAGCCGGACGAGTTCGACCCGATGCGGTGCGCCCCAGCCACCGGCCAATGCGGCCGCGATGGCATCGAGATCCAGACCGGCCGCCAGACCGACGGCCGCGGCCGCTGCCGCGTTATGGACGGACAGTCGGCCGAGCGCAGGGATCGTCACGGTTCGCTCGCCGGCCGGCGTCCGGAGCCGGAACGACATCCCATCCGCGCCCGCGGAGACGACGTCGATCGCGCGGACATCGGCTGCCATCGTCGAACCCGTAGCGCACCACCTTCGCCACGGTCCGCCTGTTCATGTCGGTGACGATCTGGTCGTCGGCATTCAACACAGCGGTCCCGCCCGGCGGTAGCGCCTCCAGCAGCTCGCCCTTCGCGCGCTCGACCGCCTCGATCGTCCCGATCCGCGACAGATGGACAGCCTGGACCGCCGTCACCACCCCGATCGACGGTCGAGCCATGGCCGCGAGGTCGGCGATCTCGCCGGTCACGTACATGCCCATCTCGAGCACGGCCGCCTCATCCTCTGGCCCGAGACGCATGAGCGTGAGCGGCAGCCCGACCTCGTTGTTCTGGTTGCCCTCGGTCTTGAGCGTGCGTAGTGAGCCGCCCAGCACGGTCGCCACGGCTTCCTTCGTGGAGGTCTTGGCGATGCTGCCCGTCACCCCGACGACCAGTGGATCGAACCGCTGGCGCCAGCCGGCCGCGACTGCCCCGAGCGCAGCAAGCCCATCGGCGACGCGGATGATCGTCACGTCGCCGAACGCCGCCGGGTCCTCGACCCCGCGGGTGACGAGCAACGCCGCCGCCCCTCGACGAACGGCGTCTTCGAGGTGGAGGTGGCCGTCCGTCCGTTCGCCGGGCAGCGCCACGAACAGTTGCTCGGGGACGACGAGCCGGGAGTCGACCGCCGCGCCTGCCACCCGCCGATCGGAGCGGGCCAGGAGACGCCCGCCGGTCAGGCGGACGAGGTCATCGGCGGTGAGTGCGGGCGCGGCGTCGGGCTGCGTCGGCACCGACGGATCGACGCTCACGGCGGCCAGTGTGGCATAGGCCCCACTCACCGGTCCGTGGCGGGCACAGGCTCCGCGACGACGCGATCGTCGAGCAGGTCTGGTGTGCGGATGGCGTCCGTCGCGACCCGACGGAAGAGCTCGAAGGACATGACCGGCATCTCCAGGAGGCCGAGGCGCGGCAGTCGGGGGCGGCCCTCCTCGATGCGGACGGCCACGACGAGATCGGGCGAGCCGGCTTCGCGGCCGATATATCCGACGAACGAGAAGTTGAAGAGGTTGTGCTTCCACTCCTTCTTCTTCGCGTCCCAGATCTGTGCCGTGCCTGTCTTGCCTCCGACGTGGTAGCCCGGGACGAGGGTCCGGTCGCGGTAGTACGACACCTCGTGGACGACGTGATCCATCATCCGCAGCAGCGTCCGGGAGATCTTCTTGGGCACGACCCGGCCGCGGTCTGCCACCGTCACGTCGCGCGGCCCGACCCCGCTGACGACGTGCGGCTGGACGAGGATCCCACCGTTCGCGAGTGCGGCGTACGCCGTCGCGAGCTGGATCGGTGTCACCGCGACACCCTGGCCGAAGGCGCCGTTGGCGAGGTCGATCTCGCCCCACGGCGTCACGGTCGGGTCACGTACGTAGGCATTGCCCGACGTCTCGCCGGCGAGGTCGATGCCGGTCTTCTGGCCGAACCCGAGCTTGCGCCAGGTGTCGTAGAGCATCGTCGCCGACTCCGTCGTCGAATCGCCCAGATCCAACGCGACCTTCGCGGCGACCACGTTGCGGGAGTACGCGATGCCATCCTCGAACGTGACCCAGCCCATGCCGCGGTGGTCAGCGTTGTCGATCTTCGATTCGCCGTTGTCCAGCTTGAGGGTGCCGACGTCCTTGATCGGGGTGGTCCGCGTGACGGTCCCGGACTCGAGCGCGGTCACGGCGGTCATCATCTTGAACACCGACCCCGGCTCATAGACGCTCGACACGATCGGGTCGATGAACCGGCCCGGCGCCTCTTCGGCGACGGCCCGGTAGTCGTTCGCGTCGTACGAGGGGTAGGTCGCCTCGGCGTAGATCGCACCCGTATAGGGGTCCATCACGATCGCTGACACGCTCTTCGCCTCGTCGGCGATCCATGCGGCCAGCAGCTCCTGCTCCAGGGCCAGCTGGAGGCTGGCGTCGATCGTCAGGCGGACGTCCTCGCCGATCGATCCGGGGGCCTCGACCACGGCGGTCTCGGGCATGGGCCGGCCGTTCACATCGCGCTGCGCGACCATGATCCGCGGTGTCCCAGCGAGCGTCTCCTGGTACGCCTGCTCGATGCCGTACTGGCCGGCGTTCTCGCGGTTGACGAAGCCCAACAGGTGTGCCCCGAGCGTGGACTCGGGGCCGCCGCCGGCCTGGGGATAGACGCGCTCGGGTTCGGCCTCGAGCGCGACGTGCGCGATCCGCTCGTCGCGCAACGCCTGGCGGATGCGCTCGGCGACGGACGGCTCGATGCCGCGGGCGACCACGATGTACGGGCGCTCCGAGGCGAGCTTCTCGCGGAGGGTGGCCTCGCCGGCTTCGTCGAGCTTCAGCAGCCGGACCAGCTCGTCGCCGGTCCTCGTGCGCTCGGCTGGGTCGCGTGCAAGCTGGTCGGCCGCGGCGACGAGCCTGTCCCGATCGATCGTCGTCGCGAGCAGGACCGTGCCGGTCCGGTCATAGATATCGCCGCGCCGACCGGCGACTTCGATGCGCACGGTGGTCTGCGCCGCGGCGCGCGCCAGCAGGAAGTCCCCGTTGAGGACCTGCCAGTAGGCCGTCCGCGCGAACAGCGCCAGCGAGCCGACGATGAAGACCGTCAGCAGGACGAGGAGGCGGCGGCGGGAATCGGTGCGACCCAGCATCGCTCGGTGCTCGGGCGATCAGCGGGCCGGGAGCAGGACGACCTCGCCCAGCTGGCCGAGGCCGGCATCGAGTGCGAGCTTGCGAACGGCCGGCTCGCGACCGAGGCGGCTCACGTCGGAGGTGATCTCCTGGAGCCTGGCGTCGAGACGCTCCCGCTCGACCTGCAGGCGGCCGATGTCGTAGGTGGTGGCCGACACTCGGACCTGCTGGGCAAGCGAGAAGAAGGCCAGCATGAACGCGACGACGATCAGCCCCAGGAGCAGGCTGGGTCGCGCCGTCGCCGTCCGATGGGCGCGCACCGCCGCCCGGGCGCGCCGGCGCGGCAGCAGGGGCGCGTCGATGATGCGCGGCCGGCGCGGCAGCGCGATGACTCGCGGGCGGGCGCCCTCGTAGACGGCCACCTCAGTCGCCTGTCATGAAGCGCAGCCGCGGCGCGCGCGGATCGAGGAACGCGAGCGGATCGGCGGGTGCGCCCGAGCCCCAGGCCTCCATGTCAAAGGCGGACGCCTCCGCATGGTGGGCGCGCTCGTGGCGCTCGCGCACTTCGTGCTGGCGGCGGCCATACGCCTTGCGCCGGCTGTTCTGATGACGCTTGCTCATGGGGGCTCCTCCTTCCGTCGTGGTCGGGCTCAGGCGGCGAGACGCTCGGCGGCCCGCAAGCGGGCGCTCCGGGCGCGTGGGTTGGCCTCGATCTCCGTGGGTGTCGGCGTGACCGACCGCCCGGTGAGGAGACGCAGGCGTGGATTCCGGCCGCACACGCAGACCGGGAGCTCGGGTGGACAGACGCATCCGCGCCGCTCGGCGGCGAAGAAGCGCTTGACGATCCGGTCCTCCAGCGAGTGGTAGCTGAGGACGACGAGCCGGCCACCTGGCCGCAGCAGGTCGACCACGGCGGCCAATCCCTCTTGGAGGGCGTCGAGTTCCTCGTTGACCGCGATGCGCAGGGCCTGGAACACCCTCGTCGCCGGGTGCGTGCGACGCGGCTGCCGCGGGTTACGGGGAGAGACGCGTTCAACGAGCTCCGCCAGGTCCTCGGCCGTCGCGACCGGCGCCGTGCGCCGGGCATCGACGATGGCGCGGGCGATACGGCCGGCCTTCGGTTCCTCGCCGTAGCGGCGGAAGAGGGCCGTCAGCTCCTGGACATCGAGCGTGGCCAGGAGATCGGCTGCCGGCACGCCACGGCTCGTGTCGAACCGCATATCGAGCGGTCCACCCGCTCGAAACCCGAAGCCACGCTCCGTGTCAGCCAGCTGGTAGCTCGACAGACCAAGATCGAACAGGGTCCCGTCGACAGCATCGAAGCCGGCGTCGCGTGCGACGCCGGCGAGTTCGCGGAAGTTGGCCTGGCGCAGGACCAGGCGATCCCCATAGCGGGGTCGGAGGCGACCGTCCACTCTGGCGATGGCCGCCCCATCGGCATCGAGACCGAGGAGGCGGCCATCAGGGTCGGTCGCCTCCAGGATCCGCTCGGTGTGCCCACCGCCGCCGAGGGTGGCATCGATCTGGAGGCTCCCCGGGGCAGGCGCGAGCATCGACATGACCTCCTCTGCCAGCACCGGGATGTGCCCTGCCTCCATCTCTCCTCCACTCCTCGTCGATCGGATCCCGAGCGGACCCTGGAAGCGCATGTGGTGCGAGCTAGATGCCAAGGCCCTGGAAGGCCTCAGCCAGCTCGTCGGGGTCTTCGAGTCCCTGGGCGTAGGTCGCCCAGGTCGCCGGGACCCAGATCTCGGCGTGGTCGCGCGAGCCGACAACCACTGCCTCATTGCCCAGATCGATGTGCTCGCGCAGAAAACCCGGCAGCAGGATCCGGCCCTGCCGATCGAGCTCGACCTCAGCAGCGCCGGCGAAGATCAGGCGCTGGAAGCGGCGAGCGTTCTGGTCCGTGATGGGCAGCGCCGCGACCTTCGCCGCGAGCGCATCCCAACCCGGTTGGGTGTGGATCGCGAGACAGGCATCGAGCCAGCGGGAGACGACCGCGCCAGCCCCGAGCTGGGCACGGAATTTCGCAGGGACGGCGATCCGTCCCTTGTCGTCCACCGTGTGCCGGTACTCGCCGGTGAACACCCGTAGGGGCTCCTTGGACTGCCTCGGTCTGGTCCGCTGGGTTCAGGGCTCCGCACTGTTCTGCCGCTCGGAATTCCCCACTTCCCACCACTCTGGACCACTTCGATGCATCGTACGGCCTGATTCGGGCCGCGTCAATGCACAATCCACACCCCGTTCCGAGGGTCGGCGCGACTCGGAGTCACGTTTTCACGTCGAAGCCCGCGGAGACTCGATCCTCATGGCCATCCCGCGACTGTCAGCCACGGAATCGGGCCGAGGCGAGCACGGTCGTCGTCTTGGATCCGAAAACGCGACTGTCGGTCGCGAAAGTCCCTGGCGAGGGTCCGTTCGTTCACCCGGCGAATGAACCGACGAACGAGCGGTCCGCATCGACCGCCCAGCCGTCCGTTCGTTCACCCGGTGGCACGCCATGGCAGCATCCCGTCATGCGCTCGATCGACCGGCCAGCCGCATGTGACCGATGGATGAGACGGGTCGAAACGGACTCGTTGGACGGGACCGAGGGTGTCATCGACCAATACGCCAAGCTGGTCGAGCTTCCTCCCGGCGCTGACATCGGATCCTGGTTCCGGCGCTTGGAGGACCGGCTACTCACCTATCGATTGTTCCCGCCCAGCCTCATGCAGGCTCACATCTGCGCGGAGGACGACCGCCTCCAGGAAGGCACCACCAATCGTGCAGCGTGTCGCGATCGGCCCGCTGACCCTTGAGGCCGGTGTCCGCGTCATCCGCGTCTGGCATCACGAGGATGCGGAGCGAGAGGAGACAGGATTCGCCTACGCAACGCTGCAGGGTCACCCGGAACGAGGCATCTCGACATTCCGGCTGCGGCGCCGCATGGATCCGCCGGCGATCGATCTCCTGATCGATGTCCGGAGCCGCCCGGGCTCGTGGCTCACCCGACTCGCACAACCGGTGGCGCGACGCTTCCAGATCCGGGCCACCGAGGCGGCGCTCGCCTACTTCACCGCCACCGAGCCGTAGGGACCCGGTATGGGTCAGCGAGTCGGCGGCGGTAGGCGGAGTTCCTGTCCCGATCGCAGGCCACGGTCGCGCAGCCACGGGTTCCGGGCATAGATGCTGTCGGTCGAGACCCCGAAATAGTTGGCGATGCTGTACAGGTTGTCCCCGCGCCTGACGCGATAGATCCAGCAGCGTGGCGTGTTCGGGCAGGCGCGCAGCAAGTCGTACCGATCGGACCTCGGGGTCGCACGCGGGGTCGGCTTGGGAGTCGGGGCAGGCGTCGCTGTCGGACTCGCGGTGGGAGTCGGCGACGGCAACGGGCTCGGCGTGGCGATCGGACTCGCGGTCGGGGCGACCACAGGAACGCTCGCGACCGCCACCGAGGGCGATGCCACAGCAAGCGCCGTGGCTGACGGGCTGGCGACCAGGCCGGACGGGCCGATGTTCAAGGCCCCTCCCCGCGCGAGTACGAAACCGACCGACGCGCTCAAGGCCAGCACGAGCACCACCAGGGAACCCAGCATCGCGGGTGACATGGCCCGACCCTCGCGGACGACCGCGATCGGCGTCTCGGCCACCACCGCTGCGCCTCGCAAGTACCGCGGGCAGTTGATGTGGCCGGTCGACAGGCAGACGAGCTCTTGCTGGCGCAGCGACTGGGGTACGGCTTCGGCGAGGGCCGCGCAGCGGTTCGCAGGGTCGGGTGATTCGATCGGCGCCATCAGGCCGTCCGCGCCGGCAGCCCGAAGGAAGGGGCACACGTCCGGGTCCGGCGAGCGATCCTCGAGCACCTGCAGCCATGAGCGCCCATCGGGTCCCGGCTCGAGCGTCACTTCCTCGAAGTCGGCCCGCTGGGCCGAGGCCTGCAGCTCCTCCGCCGCGATTCCCGGGACATGGAAGGCCGCGGCGGCACCCGCGATGGCACCGACGTACGGCGCTGGCGCATCGTGCTCCTGCACCGCCGCACGCGAAGGACCGGGAGGCTCGAGGGGCGCGACCGGTTCGGGCGCGGGCGACGGTGCAGGAGCCGCTGCCAGGTCATCGCCGGCCGGCATCTCGCTGTCAGGTGCTCTTCGTCGACGGCGTCGTTCGTTGGCGACCGGGGGTGACGGAGCGTTCGGGTCGATGTCCGTACGCCGCCTGCGTGGGCGCGGTGTGGGCGGCGGTGCCTGGTCGTCGGCCACGCAACCTCCAGCTTCGTTGGGCTCGGACGGCGCGGAGTCTAGTACCTTTCGCGCCTTGCCGACGCCAAGAAGCCGGTGCTAGGCTCCGGCGCCAAGGTCCATCTGAACACGAATCCCAGGCATCCGCGAGGACCCGACCGTCCCGATGGCACTCCCGCTCCCCTTCATCCCGCCACAGCCCGACGCGTACCACCTGGCGCCGCATCGCATCCGGCGCTGCACGTTCCGGCGCCTGATCGACGTGGAAGCCGGCTCCGACCGCATCTATGACGTCGAGTGCCTGTTCCCCGATCGAAAGATCCCGATCCCGCTGGGCGACCTCGAGTCTGCGACGCCGATCTGCAACGCCTGCACGGCGCCGCACATCTTCCGCCCCGACGAAGATTAGGGAACTGGCAACCTCGACGGGCTGCTGAAGCTCGCGCACCGAAGTCTGAGGCGGAGGTCCCTCCGACGCCATCAGCCTGAGGTTAAGGTCAGCGAGGGCGGTCTGTAAGCCGAGTTCTGTGCCGGTCGGCGCCGAAGCGCCACCGGTGATGGCCATCCATCTGAGGTCGTCGGTCACCCGACGACTCATGCGGCCGACCCGAGGGCTGGGCAGCGCGCCTCTCCCCCGGCCGGTCGCCCGGCGCGGGTTGCGCCCTCCTATTTGGCCTTGCTCCAGGTGGAGTTTGCCCGTTTCACTCCGCCATCCGGCCAAGGCCGGACGGCGGCATCGTCACTGTGGCACTGGTCCTCGTCTTGCGACGGACGGGAGTTACCCGCCACCCTGCGCTGTGGAGCTCGGACTTTCCTCACGGTCCCGTGCGGGTCACCCCGACCGGTGCCGCGCGACCATCCGACCGCCTCGCTGACCCTTCAATTCTACCCCTGACACAGCGAACCGGCTGCCGACACCTCCGGTTCGGGAGCGACCGTGATCTCCGTCAGGCGGACCGGCGTGCCCTCGCCGACATGGCGCTCCTCGATCAGCCCGACCTCGGGTGCGTAGGACTTGTGCTCCAGCTGACCCGGCTCGAGCGCCGTGAAGTCCTCGGTCACCATGACATCGCGGTAGACCCGGCCGTCGTGGTCGGCGGTCGCACCGAGCTCGCGGACGCGCGCGACATCCTCGGCGCGGCCGGCGTAGAACTCCTGGCGGTAGTAGTCCCCGACGCGCGGGTTCGCCAGCATCACGACGCCGGGCTGGGCGCCGTCGACGCCGGCCTCCCACGCGCCCGGCCGGCCGGCGATCGACCCGTCCCTGCACTCCGCTGTGTCCTCGCCGAAGTACCAGACGTTGCCGTCCTCGTCCTGCGCGAACCAGTCCTCGGTGTCCTCGATGAGTGTCGTGCCCCGGTACTCGCGGTCCCGGACCACGACCGTCTCGACGCCCATGACCGTCCGCGTGCTGTCGGTCACGGTCACCACGACCCGCTCGCCGCCTCCCTCATAGGTCCGCGTCGTCCCGGGCACCAGCGGCATGTAGGGATTCGTGACCGCTGTCGTGAAGTCGACCGGGTCGATCTCCGGGCGGTACTCCACACCCGCGACCACGCCGGCCGGGTTGTCCGTGAGCAGCGGCCCTGAGACCGGCAACGGAGGCGGCCCGCCCGTCAGCACGACGCCGAAGAGGGCCAGCGCCGTCAGGATCGGCGCGATCACGACCCGCCACTGGCCCTTGACCCACGCTAACGCCGCGAACAGCGTCAAGACGCCCCAGACCAGCGCGAGCGCCGTGCCGAGCCAGCCCCGGCCGATGGCCAGGACGGGTAGACCCAGCGCGAGCTGGAAGGCGCCGGCCGCCGTGCCGATCACGAACCAGGTCATGTTGCCGGCGACACCCCGCCAACGGATCGGGCGATCGCCCGGCCAGACGCCTTTGGCTCGGCGGGTCGGATCGTCCATCAGGGCCGGTCGGGCCGACGGACGACGGAGGTGGCGCCACCGGCGGCGACGCGGTCGATGGCTTCGTTCGCGAGGGCGTCGGCGATGGTGTTCTGCGCGCGCGGAACGTGGATGGCGGTCCATCGCGAGAACCCGTGGAGCGTCGCACGTGCCGCGGCCCACAACGGGATGAGCTTGGGATCCTTGACCCGCCATCGACCGGCGAGCTGCTCCACGATCAGCTTCGAGTCCAGCAGGAGGTGCACCTCACCGGCACCCAGGTCACGTGCCAGATCGAGCGCTCGGACGACGCCCGTGTACTCGGCGACGTTGTTCGTCTGGACGCCGAGGTAGTCGGAGATGGACGCGTCGGGTGCGGCCCGCGGGTCGCGTGCGTCGGCGCGCTCGATCGCGTACAGCGCCGCCCCGGCAGACGCGGGACCGGGGTTGCCTCGCGCGGCGCCGTCGGTCCGGATGATGAACCCGGGCCGGTCGTCGACCGCGGCCGGCTTCACTCCGGCGCCGGGTCGGGGGTCGGCTCCGACGGTCGTGGATCCGCCTGGAGGACCGGCAGCTCGACCCCGGCCCGCGACCCCGACTCCTTCCCGCGCAGCTTGCGCCATGCCCACTGCAACGGATCGTAGTACTCGTCGGCGACGCGCTCCTTGAGCGGGATGATCGCGTTGTCGGTGATCTTGATGTGCTCCGGGCAGACCTCGGTGCAGCACTTCGTGATGTTGCAGTAGCCGATCCCGCCACTGTCCTTGAGGTACTCGCGGCGGTCCGCCTGATCGATCGGGTGGAGCTCCAACCCGGCTGCTCGCACGAGATAGCGCGGGCCCATGAACGGCCGTGACGTCTCGTGGTTGCGCAGCACGTGGCACACGTCCTGGCAGAGGAAGCACTCGATGCACTTGCGGTACTCCTGGACGCGCTCGATGTCCTCCTGCTGCCAGCGCCATCGTTCCTGCGGCACGTCCTCCGGAGGCGTGAACGGCTGGATCGTCTTGTTCACCTCGTAGTTCCAGGACACGTCGGTGACGAGATCTTTGATGAGCGGGAAGGCGCGCATCGGCTCGACCGTGATCGGCTCGTCCAGATCGAAGTCGGACAGCCGGGTCTTGCAGGTCAGCCGCGGCTGGCCGTTGACCTCCGCACCGCACGAGCCGCACTTGGCCGCCTTGCAATTCCAGCGGACGGCGAGGTCGGGGGCGCCGTGGCCCTGGATCCAATGCAGCGCGTCGAGCACGACCATGCCCGATTCGACAGGCACGTCGAAGTCATCGAAGCGGCTGTCGCCGCCCGGCGTCCCGCGGAACACGCGGAGGACCGCCTCCGAGACGTCTGCGTCGGCCGAGGCCGGCGCGACACCCACCGCCTGCGCGTCCGTCATCGGCTCCTCCATCGTCAATTGCCCGCCGCCAGCACGGCTTCGAGCTCCTTGGGCATCGATGGCAGTGGCGTCGTGTAGACCGTCATCTGCCCATCCTTGCCCATCGCCACGACGCTGTTGCGTCCGCCCCAACGTTCGTCATCCGTCTCGGGATGGTCGAGCCGGCTGTGTGCACCGCGACTCTCGGTACGCTGCCGGGCGCTGCGGGCGATCGCCTCCGACACCGTCAGCAGGTTGCCGAGCTCGAACACCAGGTTCCAGCCCGGATTGAACGTGCGACCCCCACTCACACACGTCGTGGTCCAGCGATCGCGCAGGGCATGGAGTTCGAGCAGCGCGCGGTCGAGGTCGTCGGCGACCCGGAAGATCCCCACGAACTGCTGCATCACGGTCTGGAGATCGCGCTGGATGGCATACGGATCCTCGCCAGCCACCCGCTCGAGCGGCGCGTCCAGGTCGCGCATGGCAACCTGGACCTGCACCGGGTCGAGGTGCGGCTGACCGGTCGATCCGGCCGCGCGCGTCGCCGCCGCGGCGCCGGTCCGCGCACCGAATACCAGAAGGTCGGACAGCGAGTTGCCGCCGAGCCGGTTGGCACCGTGCATGCCGCCGGCCACCTCGCCGGCCGCGAACAGGCCCGGCACGGTCGTTTCGCCGCTTTCGGCGTCGACCCGGATGCCGCCCATCACGTAGTGCGTCGTCGGCCCGACCTCCATCGGTCCCCTCGTGATGTCGACGTCTGCCAGCTCCTTGAACTGCTCGTACATCGACGGCAGCTTGCGCCGCACATGGTCGGCGGGCAGGTAGCTGATATCGAGGAAGACGCCGCCATGGGGCGAACCACGACCCTCCTTGACCTCGGTGTAGATCGCGCGGGAGACGTTGTCCCGCGTGGACAGCTCCGGTGGTCGCCGCGCGTCGGTCTGCTTGCCTTGCGACTGCGCCGTCACCCAGCGAGCGGCCTCGTCGGCGTTGGCGGCATATTCCTCGCGGCGCTCCTCGGGCAGGTACTTCCACATGAACCGCTCGCCGATGGCGTTGCGCAGGATGCCGCCCTCACCGCGGACCGCCTCGGTGACGAGCAACCCGCGCACGCCGGGGGGCCAGACCATCCCCGTCGGGTGGAACTGCACGAACTCCATGTCGATGAGCTCGGCACCAGCCTCGTACGCGAGCGCCTGGCCGTCGCCGCTGTACTCCCATGAGTTCGACGTGACCTCGTACGCCTTCCCGATCCCGCCGGTCGCCAGGACGACGGCCCGTGCCGGGAAGACGACCGGCCGGCCGGTCGTCCGCCAGTAGCCGACCGCCCCGGTCACCCCGCCGTCGCCGGTGACCAGCCGGGTGATCGTGCATTCCATGTACACGTCGATGCCGGCGGCCACGGCCCGGTCCTGGAGCGTGCGGATCATCTCCAGGCCCGTGCGGTCGCCGACATGCGCGAGCCTCGGATGCGAGTGGCCGCCGAACGGTCGCTGGAGGATGCGCCCGTCGGCCGTGCGGTCGAACACCGCGCCCCATTCCTCGAGCTCGCGCACGCGGTCGGGCGACTCCAGTGCGTGGAGCTGCGCCATGCGCGGGTTGTTGAGGTGCTTGCCGCCGACCATCGTGTCGCGGAAATGCGTCTGCCACGAGTCGCTCGCGGCCACATGGGCAAGGGCGGCCGCGACGCCGCCCTCGGCCATGACCGTGTGGGCCTTGCCCAGCAGCGACTTGCAGACGAGGCCGACATTGGCGCCGGCCGCCCGCGCCTCGATCGCGGCACGCAGACCGGCGCCGCCCGCGCCGATCACGAGCACGTCGTGCGGGCGCTCCTGGGGGTCGGTGGGGAACATCATGCTCGTGCCAGGGAACGGTCAGCCGGCAAGGTGGATCGCCGGGTCGCTGATCACACCGAGCGCGAGGAGGCGGATGTACACGTCCGCCAGCGTCACGGAGATCAGGCTGATCCACGCCCAGGCCATGTGGCTGCGGTTGAGCGACGTGATGCGCTCCCACAGCGTCCGCCGGACCTGGTTGCGACGCGAGCAGGAGAAACAATCCAGCTTGCCGCCCACGATGTGGCGCAGCGAGTGGCACGACAGCGAATAGCCGGTCAGGAGGAACGCGTTCACGAACAGGATCGCGCCACCGAGCCCGAGTCGAAAGCCGCCGCCGTGCGTGATGGCGAGCCAGCCGTCGAGCCACAGGAAGAACAACGGGATGAACGCGAGATACAGGAAGTAGCGGTGGATGTTCTGGAGGATGAACGGGAAGGCCGCCTCCATGGCGTAGCCCCGGTGGGCGGTCGGCTCCCCGACGGCACAGCCCGGCGGATCCGCGAAATAGAAGCGGTAGTAGGCCTTCCGGTAGTAGTAGCAGGTGGCGCGGAAACCCAGCGGCACCCACAGGATGAACAGGCCGGGGCTGATCCAGGTCGGCAGCCAGTCGGGCTTGATGAGTGGCGAGAACAGCGGCGACAGGTACCCGTCGACCTCGTACGCCGTCCCGAACAGCGGCGTCCAGATGATCCCGCTGAAGAACAGGTACGTCGCACAGATCGTGAAGAGCGTGCCCTGCACGAGCGGCGCGGTCCACCACCGATCGCGCCGGCGCGTCGCACCGAACCCGTTCGGTGCCGTACCGGCGGCCTTGCGCGGCGCTCGAAGGCTGCCGACGAGCCCGGTCATCGGCTTGCGCTCACGCCGGCCGACAATCGGTCGATGACGGCGTCGGCGAACTCCGCGGTACCGAGCGAACCGCCGAGGTCATACGTCGACCGGCCGTCGGCGATGACATCGCGGACTGCCGTCTCGACCCGATCCGCCTCGTCCGGGTAGCCAAGGTGGCGCAGCATCAGGCCGCCGCTGAGGATCAATGCAGTCGGGTTGGCCTTGTTCTGGCCCGCGTACTTGGGCGCCGAGCCGTGGACCGGCTCGAACACCGCAGCCTCCGTCCCGATGTTGGCACCGGGCGCGACGCCCAGCCCGCCGACGAGTCCGGCCGCGAGGTCCGAGACGATGTCGCCATAGAGGTTCGGCAGCACCAGCACGTCGTAGAGATCGGGCTTCTGGACGAGCTGCATGCACATGTTGTCGACGATGCGGTCCTCGAACTCGATCCGGCCCGCGTAGTCGGCGGCCACGGTCCGGCAGCTCTCGAGGAACAGTCCGTCGGACAACTTCATGATGTTGGCCTTGTGGACGGCCGTGACCTTGCGACGGCCGTTGGCGACGGCGTAGTCGAAGGCGAACCGCGCGATTCGTTCTGACGCAGCGCGGGTGATGATCTTGATGCTCTCCGCGGCATCGGCACCGACCATGTGCTCGATGCCCGCATACAGGTCCTCGGTGTTCTCGCGGACGATCACGAGGTCGACGTCCTCGTAGCGCGTCTCGAGACCCTTGATGCTGCGCGCCGGGCGGAGGTTGGCGTACAACCCGAGCACCTGGCGGAGCGTCACGTTGACGCTCCGGAACCCCTCCCCCACGGGCGTCGTGATCGGACCCTTGAGCGCGACCTTGTTGCGCTTGATCGAGTCCAGGACGTGGTCCGGGAGCGGCGTGCCGTACTCGGCCATGACCGCCTCACCCGCGTCGACGGTCTCCCATTCGAAGTCGACCCCGGTTGCGTCGAGGACGCGTCGCGATGCCTCCGCCAGCTCCGGACCGATGCCGTCGCCGGGGATCAGGGTCACACGGTGGGCCATGGCCCGATTGTATCTGCGCTGACTGACGGGGCGCGGCCGGCCACCCACGGTGGGCGACCAGCCGCGTCATTGACGGTGCCGCGAGGCGACGGTCAGGGCGCGAGCCGCTGCACGTCGACGAACTCGAAGTTGCCGGAGCCGAGGCTTGTGCCCGGAGACCCATCGAGCGGCTGGAGCTGCGTCGCGCCGTCGTCGTCCGTCCCGTAGCGGACCAGAAGGGCTGTCCCGTCTGGCGTAAAGGCCCACGCAGCCGGGATGGCGGTCCCTTCTGACTCGTCCGGCTTCCTCGGACCGATGGGGCGCTCGTTCCCCGATCCGTCCGCGTTCGCTACCACGATCTGGAACTCGCCCGGCGTGGAGCCTTGCGTACGCGACGAGGCCGCCATCTGGCGAGTAAAAGGCAGAGCCCACTTGGCCCCTCCCGGTCGTCGGGAACCGTCGTTCGGTGCCGCTGGCGACATCGAGAGCGTAGACGCGCGGAATGCCTGCCCCCGACCAGCGTGTGAACGAGATCTTCGAGCCATCCGGCGAGACCGCGATCCCTTGGTAGTCGAACTCGTTGTTCGCGGGCGTCCTCGACAGCAGGCGGCGCGTCCCGGATCCATCGGCGGGGATGGCGTAGATGCCCGGATTTTCCGTCTCTTGGCGAAACACGATGTCCTTGCCGTCGGGAGGCAGCCATGTCGGGAAATGGACGGGGCCGGCGTCCACGAGGCGAACCGGTTCGCCGCCGGCGACCTCAACGTCGACGACGTAGAGGCGGCCCTTCGCCATATACGCCACGCGGGTGCCGTCCGGCGACCAGTCAAACCAATCGAGGCTCTCGGTCGGCGGGGTCACCGCGCGCAAATTCGAGCCGTCTGCGTCGGCAACCATCATGGTGAGGATCGCCGGTCCTTTGATCGGCCCATCCGAGCGCAGGAAGACCATCCTGGTCCCATCGCGCGAGAAGATCGGCGAGAAGTCGAAGCCATCGCCGACGGAGAGTTGCCGCGGTTCGGTCGTGACCGGATCGAGCAGGTAGAGCTCGCCATCACGGCTCGTGACGAACAGGCCGTTGCGAGCAAGCCCGAACGGCTCCGGCAGCCGCTGTTGATAGGAGCCGACGGCGAGGATCGCGATCGCCAGCACCAGCAGGATGAGGGCCGCCACCATCACGAGCCGGCCGGCCGGCGGGAGGGTGAACAGGCGTGGGCGGAAGGTCGTATCCACTGGGAGCCACCTTTCGAGGCTCGACCAGGCCGGCCGCTGACGCGTCTCCCGCGTGACCTGAAGCACCTCACTGAGGTGATCGGGCACACGGAACGCGGCGTCCTCGCGGAGCCAGATCGACATGGTGCGATCGATACGGTCGTTCGACGTCATGCCGGTCGGCCCTCCACGAGATCGCCTCGGAGACGCGAGTCGGCTTCGAGCGCCGCTCGCATCTCGGCAAGCGCGCGGTGCAGCCGCGACTTGGCGGTCCCGAGCGGGATCCCCAGCGTCGCCGCCACGACCGGCATCGGAAGGTCGAGGTAGTGATGAAGGACGATCACGGCTCGCATCTCCGGTTCGAGCCGGAGGAAGCCGCGTTCGAGCCGGTCGCGGTCCTCGACGACCGACACGTCGTCGAGCACGGAAACCGGCATGGAGATCGTGGTCAGATCGACGTCGAGGCGATGGCGTCGTAGCCGCCGCGCCTCGTCGATGCAGGCGTGAACGAGGAGTCGATGCAGCCAGGCATCGAATCGGTCGGGATCGCGCAGCGTGGGCAGATCACGCCAGGCCCGGACGAGCGCGTTCTGGACGGCGTCCTTGGCCTGTTCGACGTCCCGGAGCATGAGCCAGGCGGCGGCATCCAGACGGGAGATCGCGGCGCCTGCCAGCTCGGCGAAGGCGTCATGATCGCCCTTCCGCGCTCGCTCCACGAGGTCTCGCTGCATCACGCCCCTCGGCGGTGGCGCGACCCACGTGGCCGCGCTCGTCGAGTATGGCGAGAGAGCCCGCGCAAATCGTTCCGTCTCGAGCCGACGGTGGCCGCGGCTAGACTCCGTCGGATGCGGATCGGCGTCACGTTGCCCCTTGCCGGCGGCGACAGCCCGGATGGTCACACCCCCACGTTCGACGAGACGCTAGCCTTCGCCAGGGAGGCCGAGACGGCCGGCCTCGACTCGATCTGGGTGTTCGACCACCTGGTCTTCCGGTACGCCGGCAAACCCGACGAGGGCATCCGCGAGGCGTGGACGACGCTCGCGGCCCTGGCGCCGGTGGTGCCCCGCGTGGAGCTTGGGGCGCTCGTGATGTGCTCATCGTTCCGGAACCCCGGGCTGATGGCGAAGATGGCCGCCACGCTCGACGACCTCGCCGAAGGCCGGCTGATCCTCGGCCTCGGGTCGGGCTGGCACGATGCGGAGTACGAGGCGTTCGGCTTCCCCACCGACCACCGCGTGGGACGGTTCGCCGAGGACCTCGAGATCACGGCGCGGCTGCTGCGCGGCGAGACGGTCACCTTCGAGGGTCGGTGGCAGCGCGCGGCGGATGCGGCCCTGGTGCCGTCGCCGACGAGGCGTGTCCCGATCCTCGTCGCCGCTGAAGGCCCACGGATGCTGCGACTCACGGCCCGCTGGGCAGACGCGTGGAACGCAGCGTGGTTCGGGGCGGCGGATGCGCGACTGCGGGCGCTCCTGGCCGAGCTCGACGCGGCGTGTCGGGAGGTCGGGCGTGACCCGGCCACCCTGCGCCGCACCGTGGGCATCCGGGTCCACGAGCCGGGCACGGCGAGCGGCGACCCGCGCGGGCTGGTCGCCGACACGGATCGGCTCGCCGCCCTCTTCGATGACCTGGCGGCCCTCGGCGTCGACGACACCATCGTCTGGGCGACGTCCAAGTCGAGCGCGGCCATCGACCGGATCGCCGACGCGCGCCGGTGGCATCTCGGCCTGACCGGATGAGCGCGCCGCCCTCGGCTACGATGCGCCGGTGAAGCTGCAGGAGGCCGACGCCAAGACCCTCCTCGTCGCCCAGGGTCTGCCGGTCCCGGACTGGGCGGTCGCCCACACCGTCGACGAGGCGCGGGCGGCCGCGGGCCGTTTCCTGGCGACCGGCGCGGGCAAGGTCGTGATCAAGGCACAGGTCCTTGTGGGCGGTCGCGGCAAGGCGGGTGGCGTCAAGCTGGCAAGCTCACCTGACGAGGCCGCGGGCGTCGCGGACGCGATCCTCGGCATGGACATCAAGGGCATGACGGTGCGCAAGATCCTCGTCGGGCCCGCCGCCGACATCGTGCGCGAGTACTACCTGGCCGCGGTCGTCGACCGGGCCGAGCGGAAGATCCTGCTGATGGGTTCGGCCGAGGGCGGTGTCGAGATCGAGCACGTCGCCGAGACGAACCCTGACGCGATCATCCGCCGGCACGCCGATCCCCTCCTTGGCCTGCTCGACTTCCAGGCGCGCGACCTGGCCTTCGCGATTGGTCTCGGCGAGCACCTGCGCGCAGCGGTCAGCATCGCCAAGGGCCTGGTCCGGACGATGACCGCCTACGACGCCGACCTGGTCGAGATCAACCCGCTCGCGGTCGTGCGCGAGCCCGGTTCGGACGGCGGCAGCCCGGAGCGGCTGGTCTGCCTCGACGCCAAGATCACGCTGGACGACTCGGCGCTCGCCCGCCATCCGGGACTGGAGGATCTGCGCGATCCCGACGAGGAGGCGCCCGAGGACCGTGAGGCTCGCGAGGCGGGACTGACGTTCATCAAGCTCGATGGCTCGATCGGCTGCATGGTCAACGGCGCCGGCCTGGCGATGACCACCATGGATCTGGTCAAGCGTGCCGGGGGTGAGCCGGCCAACTTCCTGGACATCGGCGGCGGTGCCCGCGCCGACAAGGTCGCCCACGCCATGCGCCTGATCCTGGCCGACGCGAAGGTCGACGCGATCCTGGTCAACATCTTCGGCGGGATCACGCGGGGCGACGAGGTCGCTCGCGGTCTGATCGAGGCACGTGCCCAGCAGGACCGCGACGTGCCGATGGTCGTCCGCATCGTCGGGACGAACGCGGCCGAGGCGGCCGTCCTCCTCGAGGAGGCCCGGTTCCAGACCGCGACGTCGCTCGATGAGGCCGCGGCGAAGGCCGTCGCGGCCGCCCGCAGAGCGGAGACGCCGGCATGAGCATCCTGGTCGGCGCCGACACCCGACTCCTCGTCCAGGGCATCACGGGTCGCGAGGGCGAGTTCCACGCGCGGGCGTGCCAGGCGTATGGCACCAACGTCGTCGCCGGCGTGACCCCAGGCAAGGGCGGCCAGCTCGTCCTGGACGGCACGGTCCCCGTGTTCGACACCGTGGTCGAGGCGGTCCGCGAGACCGGCGCCGACACGTCGCTGATCTTCGTCCCGGCGGCCGGCGCGCCCGACGCGGTCATGGAGGCCGCGGCCGCCGGCATCCACACGATCTTCTGCATCACCGAGGGGATCCCGGCGCTCGACATGATCCCGACCGTCGAGGTCGTCCGCGCCCACGGCGCCCGGCTCATCGGCCCCAACTGCCCGGGTGCGACCTCGCCCGGCCGCGCCAAGGTCGGCATCATCCCTGGCCCCATCCATCGGCAGGGCGGGGTCGGCGTCGTCAGCCGGTCGGGAACGCTCACCTACGAGGCGGTCCAGGCCATGACCGACGCGGGTCTCGGCCAGTCGACGTGCCTCGGCATCGGCGGTGACCCGATCATCGGCACGACCTTCCTAGACGCTCTCCAGCTGTTCGCCGAGGATCCCGAGACGGAGGCGATCGTCCTCATCGGCGAGATCGGCGGCGCGGCCGAGGAGACGGCGGCGGCGTGGGCCGGCGAGCACCTCCGCGACATCCCCAAGGCAGCGTTCATCGCCGGTAGGACCGCCCCTGAGGGCAAGCGGATGGGGCACGCGGGCGCGATCATCTCGGGCGGCGCCGGCACGGCCGCCTCGAAGGTCGATGCGCTTGAGGCGGCCGGGTTCCATGTCGCGGAGTCACCGACCGAGCTGCCGACGCTGCTCCGTGCCGCGGGCTACGACGGCTGATGCGCACCGACGACATCCGCTACCTGTTCGGCTACGACCGCTGGGCGACCGAGCGCATCCTGTCCGCCCTCGACGGTCCCACTGCCGAGACGTGGTCCGCGGCCGAAGTGGTCGGCGAGCGCGGACTGGGCGCCATCCTCGTCCACCATCTCGGGGCGTCGCAGCGCTGGCGCCACGGGATCCAGCGCGACGGTGAGGAGCCCCGGCCCGAGCTTGAGCCGCTCCTGACGATCGACGAGCTGCGCGAACGCTGGACGGCGGAGTGGGCGGCCGTTGACGCCTGGCTGCCGACGCTCGACGACGACTTCCTCGCGTACGTCCACGAGGGTGTGGCGATCTGGCAGATGCTCGCCCACGTCGTCAACCATGGCACCCAGCACCGCTCGGAGGCCGCGGCCCTTCTGTCAGAGGCTGGGCATAGCCCCGGCGATCTCGACATGATCGATTTCGCCGAGGAGCGGGCGTCCCGCAAATGACCGATCGACCCGCCGATCGACCCGCTGATCGACCCGACCTCGAAGCCTCGTTCGCATCGAACCAGCGGCTGTGGGACGCGTGGACCAAGGTCCACGCCGAGGGCCAGTTCTACGACGTGGCCGGCTTCCGCCAGGGCGGCATCAGGGTGCGGCCGTACGAGGTCGCCGCGATCGGCGACGTCGGCGGCAAGAGCCTGCTCCACCTGCAGTGCCACTTCGGGCTGGACACGTTGTCGTGGGCGCGGCTCGGCGCGAAGGTGACGGGTGTCGACTTCTCAGCGGCGTCGATCGAGCTCGCCCGCGAGCTCGCCGCGGACCTCGGGATCGCCGATGCCCGCTTCATCGAGTCGAACATCTACCAGTTGCCGCTCCGCCTCGGGGACGAGTTCGACATCGTCTACACGTCCCGCGGTGTGCTCGGCTGGCTCCCCGACATCCGCGGCTGGGCACGCGTCGTCGCGCGCTTCATCAAGCCCGGCGGGCGGTTCTACATCTCGGAGGTCCACCCGGTCCTGCAGGTCTTCGAGAGCGAGGGCGTGTCACCCCGCGAGCTTCGGCTCCAGTACCCCTACTGGGAGCACGGCGACCCGCTGGTGTTCGACGTCCACGGGTCGTACGCCGATCGCTTCGCCGATCTCGGCACCGAGCACAAGGAGCACGGCTGGGACCACGGGCTGGGCGAGATCGTCACCGCGCTGATCGACGCGGGGTTACGCATCGACCGGCTCGAGGAGCAGCCGTTCCTGGAATGGCCGGCGGACTTCCTGGTCGAGCGCGAACCGGGCAGCGGCGTCTACGTCCTGCCCGAGGGCCCCGGCGAGCTGCCGCTCATGTTCTCGCTGCTGGCCTCGAAACCAGCCTGATCGTCAACCCAGGCGAACGGCGGTGCCGGACGCCGTGACCATCAGCATCGAGCCGCCTTGCCCGACGGTCTCGTAGTCGAGGTCGACACCGACGACCGCGTCGGCACCGATCGCCGAGGCGGCCGCCTCCATCTCCTGGAGCGCGATGGTGCGCGCCTTGGCTAGCTCCTGCTCGTACGCACCGGAGCGCCCACCCACGATGTCGCGGATGCCCGCGAACAGGTCCTTGAAGATATTCGCGCCGAGGATCGCCTCGCCGGTCACGAGCCCGCGGTACTCCGCGATCGAGCGGCCCTCGAGGCTCGGGGTGGTGGTGATGATCATGTCGGCTGGCTCCTCCGGGCTGGATGGTCCGCCCGAGCATAGCCGAGCGCAGTCGGGTCAGCTCCCTGAGCCGAACCCGAGGGACGTCCAGGTAGGGCCGCCGGGTGCCTCGATCAGCTCGACGAGCACGCCGTGGCACGACCGCGGATGGATGAAGGCCACGGGGCCCTCAGCGCCGCGCCGCGGCACGGTGTCGATCAGCTCGAGCCCGTCGAGCTCCAGCCGGATCAGCGTCTCGGTCAGGTTGCTGACCTCGAAGCAGACGTGATGGAACCCCTCCCCTTTCGACGCCAGGAAGCGCGCGACGCCGGTCGTGTCGTCGGTCGGCTGGACGAGCTCGACCTTCGACTCGCCGACGGCCAGGAACGCGATCCGCACGCGATCGGTCGCGATGTCCGTGACGGTCTCGAGCTCCAGGCCGAGCATGGTCTGCCAGAAGCCGAGGGCGTCCTCGATCGACTCGACGACGAGCGCAACGTGATGGACCTTGCCGAGCCTTCGGATGGCGGGCGGGACCTGCGACATGGGCGGAGCCTCCTGACCGGGATCGCGCAACGCTCTAGACCGTGATCAGCTCGCGATGTTCGCCCCACGCCACGCGCAGCCGGTCGCTGATCTCGCCGACCGTGGCGTATGCCCGCACCGCATCGACGATCGCGGGCATGAGGTTGCCATCGGACCCCGCCACACGCTCGAGCTCGTCCATCGCGGCGGTCCATCCCTCGGCCGAGCGTTCTGCCCGGACTCGCCGGACCCGCTCCACCTGGCGGCGCTCCCCTTCGGGGTCGATCCGGTGGGTCGGCGGCGTCGCCGGCTCGTCGTCGGTGAATTGGTTGACACCGACCACGATCTGGTCGCCGGCGTCGATCGCCCGTTGGACCTGGTACGCCGCCTCCTGGATCTCGCGCTGCTGGAAGCCGTGCTCGATGGCGGCCAGGGTGCCGCCCATCGACTCGATCTCGTCGAGGTAGGTCCAGGCGGCCGCCTCCAGCTCGTTGGACAGGCTCTCGACGAAGTACGAGCCGGCGAGCGGATCGGGTGTCTCGGTGACGCCGGCCTCGAAGGCCAGGATCTGCTGGGTCCTGAGGGCGAGGCGGGCGGCTTCCTCGGTCGGCAGGGCGAGCGCCTCATCGCGTGAGTTCGTGTGGAGGCTCTGCGCTCCGCCCAGCACCGCCGCCAGCGCCTGGATCGTGGTCCGGACGACGTTGTTGTCGATCGACTGCGCGGTCAGCGACGACCCTGCGGTCTGGACGTGGAACCGGCACACCATCGAGCGCGGGTTGGTCGCTCCGAATCGCTCGGCCATGATGGTCGCCCACATCCGGCGGGCGACCCGGAACTTGGCGACCTCCTCGAACAGCTCCGACCAGGCGGCGAAGAAGAAGGACAGCCGCCCGGCGAAGTCGTCGACGTCGAGCCCTCGCTCGACCGCGGCCTCGACGTAGGCGATCGCGTCGGCCAGGGTGAAGGCCAACTCCTGGGCCGCCGTGGCACCCGCCTCGCGCATGTGGTAGCCCGAGATCGAGATCGTGTTCCACTTCGGCAGCTCGCGGGCGCAGAACTCGAACACGTCGGTGACGAGGCGCATCGATGGTCGCGGCGGGAAGATGTAGGTCCCGCGCGCGATGTATTCCTTCAGGATGTCGTTCTGGGTGGTGCCGCTGATGCGCGCCCGCTCGACACCCTGTGACTCCGCTGCGGCGACGTACAGCGCGAGCAGGATCGGGGCGGTGGCGTTGATCGTCATCGATGTGCTGACCTCGCCCAGGGGCAGGCCGTCGACCAGGATCGCCATGTCGGCCAGGCTGCTGATCGGCACACCGACCCGGCCTACCTCGCCGTCCGCAGCCGGCGCGTCGGAGTCGTAGCCCATCTGCGTCGGCAGGTCGAAGGCGACCGACAGCCCGGTCTGGCCGTGGTCGAGCAGGTAGCGGAACCGGCGGTTGGTCTCCTCGGCCGTCGCGAACCCGGCGTACTGGCGCATCGTCCAGAACCGGCTGCGGTACATCGTGGGCTGGACGCCCCGCGTGAACGGGAACTCGCCAGGGCGCCCGAGGTCCCGGTCCTCGTCGAGGCCGGCGATGTCGGCTGCCGTGTACAGGTCGCGGACCTCGATCCCCGACGACGTCTCGAACCGCTCGCGCCGTTCCGGGGCGGACCCGAGGGCCTTGGCCCGGAGCGTGGCCCGCCACCGCTCGCGAGCCGCATCGACCCCCTCCCCGACCGGGCGTCGCTGACGGGTCGCGTCGGTCATGCGGTCACTCGATGACGACCAGGACGTCGCCGACCTCGACGGTCGCACCGGCAGCCGCCGGGACCCGCACGACCGTGCCCTGCCGTGGCGCACGCAGCTCGTTCTGCATCTTCATGGCCTCCACAGCGAGTAGCGTCTGGCCGAGCTCGACCCGGTCGCCGGGCGCGACGGCGACCGAGGCGACCCTGCCCGGGATGATGGCACGGATCTCGAGCGGTCCACCAGCCCCTGCGGCCGCGCTCCGATCCCGTGTCGCCCGCTCCCTGAGTGCCGCCCGCGCCTCGTCCTCGACGATCAACTCGAAGCGCCAGCCGTCGACGACCACCTCGACCGTCCGCCGCCCGTCGGCGTCGGGTGGTCGCGGGTCGCCGGTCACGATCCGATGGCCGGTGGGCGGCGCCGCGGCCCCGTCGATCACGCGCGTGGCTGGGTCCAAGCCCGACTCGGAGACCCGCAACCGGCGACCGGTCATCGCCGCGGCCACCGGTCCACGCCGTCGGCGCGACCCGCATCCCGCCACGCACGAGCCCCGTTCGCCGGCTGGTCGTCTTTGCGCAAAGACAGAGCGCCTTCGAGGCCACTGCCAGCCGAGGCGGCCGCGATCGCCGCGACCTCGGCGACGCGCTCGCGATCGGTCGCGCCGTCCCAGCGGTCGGCGACCCAATCCGTCGACAGGGCCGATCCATCGGCCTCGGCGAATGCCGGATCGTCGAGCAGTGCCAGATCGAACGGCAGCGTCGTCTGGATGCCGCTCACCACGACCTCCGCGAGTGCTCGTCGCATCCGTCGCAAGGCGGCCCGCCGATCGCGGCCGACCGTCATCACCTTCGCGATCATCGGGTCGTAGTCGGGCGGCACCCGGTCGCCCGGCCGAAGCGCTGTGTCGACGCGAACCCCCGGACCCGACGGCATCTCCCACCGGCCGACTCGACCCGGCACCGGGGCGAAGTCGCGGGCCGGGTCCTCGGCCGCCAGCCGGACCTCGATGGCGTGCCGCGCTGGTGTGGCGACGTCGGCTGCTGCCGCGCGGACCGCATCTGCAAGCGGCTCCCCCGCCGCGATGTAGAGCTGCTCCGCAACGAGGTCGAGGTCGGTGACGAGCTCGGTCACGCCATGCTCCACCTGGAGTCGGGCATTCACCTCGAGGAACCAGAAACGGCGATCGGGATCGAACAGGAACTCCGCGGTCGCGGCGCTGTGCAGCCCCGCCGCGATCGCGGCGCGGACCGCCATCGCGTGGAGCTCGGCCCGCTCCTCGGCGGTCAGGCCCGGTGCCGGCGTCTCCTCGACGAGCTTCTGGTGGCGCCGCTGGATCGAGCAATCCCGTTCGCCCAGCGCGACCACGTCACCTCGCAGGTCGCCGAGCAACTGGACCTCGATATGCCGGGCCGGACGGATCTCGCGTTCGAGATAGACGGTGCCGTCGCCGAATGCCGCCAGGGCTTCCGCGGCACCGGCGGCCAGCGCCGCCGGCAACTCGGCCGGCTTGCCGACGCGACGCATGCCGCGTCCGCCGCCACCCGCCGCCGCCTTGACGAGCAGCGGGAAGCCGACGCGCTCTGCGGCGGCGATCATCGCCTCGACGTCTTCCGGGCGGTCCGTCGACGCCGGCTCGAACGTGCCCGGGACGACAGGGACATCGACGGCCATCGCGGTCCGACGCGCCGCGAGCTTGTCGCCCAACGCCTCGATGGCCGCGGCATCCGGACCGATGAACACCAGACCCGCGTCCGTCACCGCCCGGGCGAAGGTCGCGCGCTCCGACAAGAAACCGTAGCCCGGGTGGATCGCTTCGGCAGATGTCGCGAGTGCCGCCTCGACGATCCGGTCGCCGCGGAGATAGCTCTCCCCGGGCGGCGGCGGCCCGAGGCGCACGGCCGCGTCGGCAGCGGCGACGTGCGCCGCGTCGACATCGGCATCCGAGTAGACCGCCACGGTCTCGATCCCGAGGTCGCGACACGTCCTGATGATTCGAATCGCGATCTCACCGCGGTTCGCGATGAGGATCCGGCTGAACGGTCGCGCGCGGTCGTCTTTGCGCAAAGACGCTCCGGGTTCAGGCCGGGCGACGCTCGTCACAGTGGGATGTTGCCGTGCTTCTTCGGTGGGTTCGTATCTCGCTTGCCGGCCAGCATCTGCAATGCCGCGATCAATCGCGGTCGGGTCTCGGATGGACGGATGACGTCGTCGACGTACCCACGCGCCGCGGCGACATACGGGTTGGCGAAACGTTCCTCGTAGTCGGCGACGCGTCGAGCGCGCTCGGCGGTCGGATCCGGGGCGGCCGTGATCTCGTCGCGATGCAGGATGTTGACCGCACCTTCCGCGCCCATCACCGCGATCTCGGCCGTCGGCCACGCCAGGTTGATGTCGCCGCGGACATGCTTGCTCGACATGACGTCGTACGCGCCGCCGTATGCCTTGCGGGTGATGACCGTCAGCTTCGGGACCGTCGCCTCACAGTAGGCGAAGAGCAACTTCGCGCCATGGCGGATGATCCCGCCATGCTCCTGACCGACGCCCGGAAGGAAGCCCGGGACGTCGACGAGTGTCAGCAGCGGGATGTTGAAGCAGTCGCAGGTGCGGACGAACCGCGCCGCCTTCGTCGACGCGTCGATATCGAGCGCGCCCGCCAGCACCGCGGGCTGCTGCGCGACGATCCCGACGCTCCGCCCGTCGAGGCGAGCGAACCCGATGATCATGTTCTGGGCCCAGCCTGGCTGGATCTCGAAGAACGCGCCGTCGTCGACGATGCGCTCGATGACGTCGTGCATGTCGTACGCCCGCGACGGATCATCGGGGACGATCGTGTCCAGTGCCTCGTCGCGGCGATCCACGGGATCCGACGTGGCGGCTCGTGGCGCGTCACCGAGATTGTTCTGTGGCAGGTAGCCCAGCAATCGGCGCGTCGAGGCCAAGGCGTCGGCCTCGTCATGGGCCGCCAGATGCGCCACGCCACTCCGCGTCGTGTGTGTCGTCGCGCCACCCAGCGTCTCAGCGTCGACGTCCTCGTGGGTCACGGCTTTCACGACGTTCGGGCCGGTCACGAACATGTAGCTCGTCCCCTCGACCATGATCGTGAAATCGGTGATCGCCGGCGAATACACCGCTCCCCCGGCGCACGGCCCCAACACCACGGAGAGCTGCGGCACGACTCCGGACGCCAGTGTGTTGCGCAGGAAGATGTCGGCGTAGCCGCCCAGCGACACCACGCCCTCCTGGATCCGGGCGCCGCCCGAGTCGTTGAGACCGATGATCGGCGCACCGACCTTCATGGCCAGATCCATGACCTTGCAGATCTTCTCGGCGTACGCCTCGGACAGCGAGCCACCGAAGACCGTGAAGTCCTGGCTGAAGACGAAGACGAGCCGACCGTCGATGGTGCCATGACCGGTGACGACGCCGTCGCCGAGGTACGCGGTCTCGACCTCCGGATTGCGATTCGTGACGAATGCGTCGAGCTCGATGAACGAGCCGGCGTCGAGCAGCAGCTCAAGTCGCTCGCGCGCAGTCAGTTTGCCGCGTTCGTGTTGCTGGTCGATGCGGTCCTGTCCGCCGCCGAGGCGAGCCTCCGCGCGCATCGATTCAAGCCGTGCTAATCGCTGCTCGTTCGTCGACAACGGTCAAACCTCCACGAAAACAGCGCGTCTTTGCGCACGGACAGCCGCAATCATACGGTCCCAGTTATCCACGGAAATGGTGAACAACTCGCGTCACGTGTGGATAACCGGGTGCGCGCGATGACAAGTGCTGGAGTAGCATGTCCGGACGTCCCGCCCTTCCCCGTCATTCCCGGGCGATCGATTCCGAGGTGATGCCCCAGTGAAGAACGTCATCGCGATCGCGAATCAGAAGGGCGGCGTCGGTAAGACGACGACAGCGATCAACCTCGCCGGGGCGCTCGCGGAGGAGGGTTATCGGGTCCTCTGCGTTGACATGGACCCGCAGGCGAATCTCACGGCGGGTCTCGGAATCAACATGAACACCGTCGAGCGATCGATGGCGGACGTCCTCGCCGATGGTCGCTCCAAGCTGAGTGATGTCATCCTGCCGACCGACAGCGCGGGTATCGATGTCGCCCCCGCACACATCGACCTCGCGTCGACCGAGGGCGAGCTGTTCACCGCGCTCGGCCGCGAGCAGATCCTGCGCGAGGCGATCGACGGTCAGATCAAGGGCTACGACTACGTTCTCATCGACTGCCCGCCGAATCTCGGTCTCTTGACCGTCAATGGCCTCGTCGCCGCCAACGGCGTGATCATCCCGGTCCAGACCCAGTACTACGCGATGAAGGGTCTGACCAATCTCGTCAAGGTGATCAACGCGATCCGGCTCAAGCTCAACCGCAACCTCCGCATCCTGGGGCTGCTACCGACGTTCTATGACGGTCGCACAAACCTTGCCCGAGACATGCTGGACGAGCTGCGGGTCGTCGGCGACCACCACGTCTTCAGCAGCATCGTCCGAAACACCGTGAAGCTTGGCGAGGCACCCCTCGTCGGGCGACCGATCACGACGTACGCCGGCAGCAGCGAAGCGGCGCGGACGTACCGTGAGCTTGCACGAGAGGTGGTGGACCTTGGCGCGCACTGATTTCCGCGCGGCGGCGGCGCGTCGCCTGTCCGAGGAGCGCGAGCTCTCCCCTGTCATCGTCAGCCTGTTGTCGCCGGACAGCCCGACTCGGAGCGTCGGTGTCCGGATCGTCCCGCTCGACCACATCGAACCGAATCCCGAACAGCCTCGGCTCGCGTTCGACCAGGAGACGCTCAACGAGCTGGCGGCATCGATCCGCGAACATGGCGTCCTCCAGCCGATCCTCGTCCGACCGGTCGGTCCCAACACGTACCAACTGATCGCCGGCGAGCGCCGATGGCGCGCCTCGAAGCTGGCAGGCCTCGCGTCGATCCCGGCCCTCATCGAGGAGATCGACGACGACACGGCGCTGGAGATCTCGATCATCGAGAACCTCCAGCGCGAGGACATCTCGCCGCTCGACGAGGCGTCGATGTTCGACCGCATGGTGTCCGAGCACGGCTACAGCATCCGCAAGCTCGCCGACAAGCTCGGCAAGGACAAGGGTTACGTCGAGAACCGGTTGCGTCTCGCAGACGCCCCGGACGAGGTGCGCGAGCTGGTGTCCTTGCGCAAAGACACCCTGTCACACGCCTACGAGCTGATGAAGGTCGAGGACCCGAAGCGACGCCGCCGGCTCGCGGACCAGGTCGCCCGGGGCGAGCTGACGCTCATCAAGCTGCGGGACAAGATCGAGGGTCGGCGAGCCCGCCTGCCACGGCCCGAGGAAGATACCAACGGCGCCGAGCCAATCATCTTCGCGATCGAGGTCGACGAGGACCTCATCGAGGACGCGCCCGCCGCGGACGACGTCGTGGCCGAGGCGGAGCCCCAGGTCGCCCCCGCGCGCCCGCTCACCGAGGACTCGCTCGTCAACGCCAAAGCGTCGCTGGCCGAGGCGCTCGATGATCTGGTCGGCGTGCTGCGCTCGCCCGATGCCATCCAGTCGATCGGCGACGTCGATCGAGACAACCTCGCCAAATACCTCACGATCTCGAAGCTCCGGCTCGAGAACGCGATCGCCCTCGTCCGCTCGGGTAACGGCTTCGACTGATGAGGGTCTAGGGGCCGGGGGCGATCCCCGACACCCAGCCCGTCGCCGCCACCGCGGCGCCGATCGCCTGGAGCTCCCATGCTCGGCGCCGCGCCGCGCCGGCACTGCGACCGAGGACGAGCCCCAGGACGACGAGCGCCGTTCCGCCGACGACCAGCGCCCACGTCGCGGTCGAGCTCCCGATCCGGCCGATGAAGATGGCGCCGATCGCCGTCGCGGCCACCAGCAGCACGGCACCCGCCCACCAGGCGCGTTCTGCGCCGAGCCACGTCGCCACTGACTCGGTGCCGCTCGCCCGGTCGGCCTCCATGTCAGCCCGAGCGTTGGCGATGGCCAGGGCCGCTCCGGCCAGGACCGCCATCGGGATGAGGAACGCGAACGACGCCGGCAGCGAGCCCGTCGCACCGAACCAGCCGTAGACCGGCAGGATCGGGATACCGACCGCGAACGGCAGCCAGGACCAGGGCGTGCCTTTCGCCGCGACGTCGTAGGCCGCGCCGATCGCCAGGACCACCAGGGCGAGGAGGAACAGCCGCCCGTCGATCATGGCCGCCAGGGTCAGCCCCACCAACGCGGCCATGACCGCCACGGCCCTGGCGACCGGTTCCGCCACGAACCCGCCGGGGATCGGCTTGGGCGGCACCCGACCCGCGTCCGCGGGGGCATCGACGATGTCGTTGAGGGCGCCGATCGCGAATTGCAGGGCAGTCATCGAGACGGCGAGGACGAGTGCAACACGCTCCCCTCCCCCGGCCAGCAAGGCGACGGCCCCGACGACGACGCCGTCCAGGATCGACGGGAACGGATGCACCAGCCTGACTAGTGCGGGCATTCGGGCGTCGTGCCGGGCGGACGCGCCCGGCCGGCCGGCCGGGCGATCAGACGTAGACGAGCTCGTGGAAGTTCTCGACAAGATAGTCGATGAGCCGCTGCCGGCCGTCCCGCGCCTGGACGCGGACCCCGGGCACCAACGCGTAGAGGGCCACCGCCGGGATCATCTGCCGTCCCTTGGCATCACGGCCCACGCTCGCCGTGGGCCCGTTGCCCGAAGCGAACACGCGTTCTATCTGCGCCTCGCTCAACTTGGCCGCCTTCCGGAAGTCGGTGAGGACGCGGATCACGCCGCGCCGCTTCGCGACGTCCCGCATGAGCTCCGCCGCCCACGCGTCGATCTGCTCATCGGACTGCTCGGCGAGCCGCTTTCGATACTCCCTGGGATCGGCGGAGAGGCCGGTCGCTGCCACGTGCGCTCCTGTGCTGGGTCGGGCTCCGAGTATGCCAGACGAGGCATCCCATCAGACGGCCTGCGCCGGCGGGACCTCTTCCTCCTCGGCCAGCTGAGCCGCCAGGGCAGCGGTCCGTGACCCTTCGGGCCAGTCGTTGAAACGCTCGCTCATCCAGAGTGCCAGGCGTCCGGACCGCACCGGTTCCGGTGCCCCGTCGAGCATCGCTCGGAGCCGCGCGGACAGGGTCGCTGTCGTGGCGGCAACGGCGGCGCGGTCCGGGCGCCCCTCGCCGGCGATCGGCTCGCCGATGTTGACCCGGACACGCGCGCCGAACCGCAGCCAGCTCGTACCGCTGATCGCGATCGGCACGAGCGGCACCCGCGACCGGAGCGCGAAGTACGCCGGACCGTCGTTGAGCGGCAGCAACCGTCCCTCGACCGCGCCGATGCGCCCCTCCCCCGCGATCGCGACGACGCCGCCATCGCCGATCACGGCACCCACCTTGCGAGTCGCCTCCAGCAGGTCGTTCTTGCCCGGCTTGTACGGGATCGCGCTGCCGGTCCACAACATCAGGCGGTTCCGTCCGCCTGCCTGCATGTCCTCCTCCCGGGGCCCGAAGAAGAAGAGGCGCGGCCGCAGCGGCATCGTCGCCATCAGGACGAACGGGTCCGACCACGACAGGTGGTTGAACGCGTAGATCGCCGGGCCGTCTGGAAGGCGCTCGCGCCCGACGAGCTCCATCCGGAGCCACCCTCGGGCGAGCAGCGCGGCGAGCAGGCGTGACAGGTAGTAGCGGATCGTGCGCCTGATCGGATGGAGCGGACGCGGCCGCGCGCGGCCAGCGGAGGTCACGGCTGCCGGTCCATCGCCGAGTAGACCTCGAGCGCGAACGCCGACACCGCGTCGCCCTCCTCGTCCGTGCCGCGGAGGATGAGGTTGTCGATCTGGAAGCCGACGAGACGATGGCCGCCGACGATCTCCACCGACAGCTCCCCGGTCTGGACGCGGTTCCAGCGCATGAGCTTGCCCGACGAGCGAGGCCCCTCCTGCGGAACCATGACCCGCACGTGGACCTGGATGAGACCGGCGTTGGTCGGCACGAGGACGACATAGCGCGCCGCCGGGTCGTCGCCCCATGCCACCCAGCACGATGGATCCTTGGCGGCCCCGAGCGCGGTCAAGATCGGCGTGACGGTCGCGAGCACCTTGGGTGCCATCGATCCCTTGTGTGGCGCGCGTTTCGACCACTCGCTCAGGCGCATCGGTTGCCTCCCTGCGGCCGCGTCCCTCGACCTTGACCCGAGGCTAGCACAGGGCCGTCGTGCGCCGATCAGCCCGGTGACGCAGCGTGGTGCGTGGCTGCAGCCGGGCCCGTACGATGCGCACGATGTCGGTCGAGTGGGCACCGCAGATCGCGTTCCTCGCCGCTGCCGGGGTGGCCGTCGGGCTGTGGTTGCTGGCGCGCGGCCTGACCGGCTATCAGGATGCGACCCGCATCGGCGACACCGCCGTCTCTCGGATCGCCACGCTGGCCGCCGGGGAGGTGCAGGTCAGCGGGGTCATCGAGCCCGCCGAACTCACGCTGATCTCGCCGCTCCAGAGCGCGACATGCGTGTACTACCGCTCGACCATCGACGAAGGCGACGACGGGACTGACCTCGATGCCTCCTTCAACGAGGAGCGGGCGGTCGGCTTCCGTGTCCGCGACGGCACTGGCGACATCCGCGTCTTCCCGCGTGGCGCCCGCTGGGATGCCCCGGTCGACCTCGACGAGGCGACCGGCCTGATGGGCGACGAGCCGGCGGGCCTGCGGCTACGGACCGGGGCCGCCATCGCCGGGACGGCCCTCGATCGCGAGGCTGCCATCGCCGCGCTCACGACGATGCCCTCCGCGACACGCAGCACGTTATCGATCCTCGGGGCAGCCGTGCGCAGCAGCGGCCCCGGGCGTCGCCGGCGGTACCGGGAGGAGCTATTGACGCCGGGTGACGCGGTGACGATCGTCGGGCGTGCGATGCCGTTCGGTGACCTGGGCGACCCCACCGAGGCGGACATCGCGATCGGCTCCGAGCTTGGCGAGGATGACCCCGAGATCGCGGGTGACATCGCCGAGGCGCGCTCGGTCGGCCTGCTCGCGGACTCGCCGGAGGAGGCGTGGGGCAACGCAGCCATCGCCGGGTTCGGGATCGGCCAGCCCGTCCGCTCGCCCGACCTGGACCCGGCCGCCAACCCACTGCCCCTGGCCAGCAAGGCCGACGCCGACGCTGCGGAACGGCGGTTCGCCATCGCCCCCGAAACGCTCGTGCTGGCGAGCGCGCCGGGTGTGCCGCTGCTGATCGCACACGGCGCGCCGAGTGCCGCAGTCGACCGGCAGCAGGCCCGGTTCCTTGTCGGGTTGCTGGGGGCCGTGGTCGCCATCGTGTCGGCGATGGCCCTCGCGCTGACGGCCTCGCTGATGATCGGCCGATGAGGGCGACCGTACCGTGACACCCGAGAGCGCCGCTGCAGCCTTCGCGGTCGGGCTCGTGCTTGCCATCGTCCTCTTCCTGGCCGTGACGAGCTATAACGCCGTCATGGCACTGCGCCAGCGGATCGACAAGGCATGGGCCAACATCGACGTCATCCTCAAGCAACGCCACGATCAGCTGCCGGCGCTCGTGTCCGCCGTGCGCGGCCTGCTCGCCTTCGAACAGGACGTGCTCACCGATGTCGCCCGCGCCAGGGCGGCCTATTCGCCCACCGAGCCGATCCCCGACCAGGCCGTCCACGCCGAAGCGACGTCGCGCGCTGTCCGCTCCCTGTTCGCGGTAGTCGAGGCGTACCCGCAGGTCCGTTCGGACACGAACGTGCTCGATCTGCAGAACGAGATCGAGCGTCTTGAGGGCATGATCGCCGACCGCCGCGAGCTCTACAACGACCAGGTCTATCGCTACAACGCCAGGATCTCGACCTTGCCGACGCTGCTGCTGGCGCCTTTGTTCGGCTGGCGGCAACGCCAGTTCTTCGCCGCCGAGCCCGACGAGATCATGCGCCCCGCGACCGAGCTATGAGCGAGCCCGCGCCCGAACGTCAGGTCTACCTCGTCCGCCACGGCGAGACCGAGTGGTCCCGGTCCGGGCAGCACACCGGTCGGACCGACATCCCGCTGACAGACTTGGGCCGCGAGCAGGCACTCGACCTCGGGCGGCGGCTCACCGGCCACGGATTCGCACTCGTCCTGACGAGCCCGCTGTCACGGGCCGCCGAGACGGCCCGCCTGGCAGGTCTCCCCGACGCCGAGCCGGTCGACGACCTCATGGAGTGGGACTACGGGGAGTTCGAGGGCCGGACGACCGCCGACATCCGCAACGACCTGCCGGATTGGACGATCTGGACGGGGCCGTGGCGGGGCGGCGAGACGGCCGAGCAGGTCGCTGCCCGTGCCGACCGAGTGCTCGCGCGCTGCCTCGACCCGGCTGTTGCAGGCGACTGCCTGCTGTTCGCCCACGGCCACATCCTCCGCGTGCTGACAGCGCGCTGGCTCGGCCTGCCCGCACCGCAGGGTGCGCTGTTCGCGCTCGGGACGGCGACGATCGGCATCCTCGGCTGGGAGCGCTCGACCCGGGTCATCGAGACGTGGAACGAGGCCTGCCACCTCGACGACCCGGTCTGATCGGGCTAGTCGGCGATCAGCTTCGTCAGCAGCCGCCGGAACGTCGCGCGCTCCCGTTCCGTCAGTCGATCGAGCGTCGCCTCGTTGACGGCGATGGCCATGGGGATGAGCGTCTCCCGGAGGGCCCGTCCCCGGTCCGTCAGGTGGATGCGACTGACTCGTCCGTCGGCCGGGTCGGCGACGCGCGTCACGAGCCCGTCGCGGACCATCCGATCGATCGTCCTGACCATCGTCGGCGGCTCGATCGCGACGACCCGTGCGAGCTCCGCCTGGCTCATGCCGTCGCGCGCCCAGAGGAACAGCAGCACGGCCCATTGGCCGATGCCGACACCGGCCGGTCGCATCCGTTCGGCGAGCTGCCCCGCCATCGATCGAGCGAGCCGGTTCACCAGGTAGCCGGTGCTCTCCTCGATGACGAACGCGCCGTCCACTGATCCGGGGGAGTCCCCTGCCCCGCGGTGACGGACGGACAACGAGCTCATCGATCGGCACCTGCGGCGTCGGGGACACGGATGAACGCATCGATGCCGCCAAGACGAAGGGCGGCGCGCTGGACCAGGTGGAAGCTCGCCAGGCCGGCATCGGCGTCGATCGTCTCCGGCGCGCCGACGGCGTAGGTCCAGCCGCGCCAGCGGAGCGAGCCTCCGCCCGCCGCCACCAGGTTGCGATACCAGTCGACCTGAGCTCCGAAGGCCAGCGAGACGACGAAGCCACCGGGCACGCGTCGCGCGGCGATCGGCGCTTCATACGTGCGCCCAGTCCGCCGGCCACGGTGCTCGAGGACGGCGAACACGGGGTTCCAGCGGTTTCCCGCGAACGGGAGCATGAGCGCGGTGGTCCGGCGAGCGAGCCGCCAGAGGATCCCTCCGAAGCGTGGCTCCTGCTTCGTGTGCGTCGTTGCGGCGATCATGGGTTACCTCCGATGTCGTTAGCAAGCTATCGGTCTGGGACAAACAGTAGCATGCTAATCATCGGCGGTCAACCCCGCGAAGCGGCACGGCTCGGACCGGGTTGGGCTACCGTTGGGACCCCGGAGTCCAAGGAGGTCCGCCCATGAACTTCAACGGCATCCTGATCGGGTCGGAGGACCCAGGAGCCCTGTCGGCGTACTACCGAAAGATCTTCGGCGAGCCCGGCTGGGATGACGGTGGCTATACGAGCTGGCAGATCGGCTCGGGCGGCATCTCGATCGGACCGCACAGTGAGGTCCACGGCAAGAACACGCACCCGGGCCGGATCATCTGGAACATCGAGTCCTCGGACGTCAAGGGCGATTTCGAGCGATTCAAGGCAGCCGGCGCGACGGTCATCCGCGAGCCGTACAACTTCGAGGAGGCGCCGGACGCCTGGGTCGCGACGTTCGCGGACCCAGACGAAAACTACTTCCAGCTCGTGAGCCCGATGGGCTGAAACGAGCGACTGCCAGGCGCAGCCGCTACGTCTGCGTTCAGGCCGGCCCTGACGCGGGCCCGTGTGGTGGGAACAGACGCCGGATCTCATCGCGCAAACGATCGATCGGGTTCGCGTCCCGCCGCGCGAAGTCGATCGCCAGCAGCGCGATGAGCGCGGCCTCGATGGCCTTGGCGACGTAGGCGGTCGCAAAGAACGTCGGATCCACTGCCCACGCGCCGATCGTCGTCGCTGCGTATCCTGCGAGGCCGATGCGTACGACCCAGCGGTAGCGGCGGGCCACGTCCAGCGGCACGACCATGGCCATGGCGCCCACGAGGAAGCCGATGGCATTGAGGGTGAAGAGCAGACCGCCGAGCGTGGAGTGGATGTAGGCGGTGCCCAGCGCAAGGGCGACGATGGCGATCCGCAGCACGATGTCTGCGTAACCGACCGGTCGTTCGTAGCTGGTCCCGGGCTGGGGCATGTGGTCTTGGGTTCGCGTGTTCATGGGTCTCGCGTCACGTCCTCTGTATGGATGGGATCACTGGAGAGACACCGCAAAAGCAGAGAACGTGACCGGCGCGTGGCGTTACTCGAGTAGCCGCTCCGGCGTGACCAGGGCGGTCCCCTCCGCCACATCGCGCAGCTCCGGCGCGACATCGCCGACCGGCTCGGGCCACGGCTGCATCCTGGCGTCGAGGTAGAAGTTCACCTGCAGCGCCGGGTCGAGTCCAGGATGGTCTGCCCGGATCTGGGCACCGCGTGTCTCGCGTCGCTCCAACGCGGCGCGCAGCGTCGCCTCGGCGACCGTGAGCCCGGCCTGCAGATCGAGCGCGTGCGCGAGGTCGCTCCAGCCTTCAGCCCCCGGCCGGACATCGACATCGGTGGCAGCGGCTCGAAGCGCCGTCAGTTCGTCGAGACCGGCGCGCAGCCCGATCTCCGTCCGGACGACGCCACACTTCTCCCACATCAGGTCGCGAAGGCGACGCTGGAGCGGGCGGGCCAGCGCGGAGCCCGGCCGGGTGATGGCATCGAGCTCATCGAGCGCCTCGGCGATCGCCCCTCGCGAGCGCTCGAAGGATTCGCCTTCGATGGCGAAGCGAGCGGCCGCCTCGCCGGCACGCCGCCCCGCGATCAGTGTCTCGCTGAGTGAGTTCCCGCCCAACCGATTCGCGCCGTGCAGGCCACCGACACACTCGCCGGCGGCATACAGCGCTCGGATGTCGGTCCCGTGCGTCTCGGGATCGACGACGACGCCGCCCATGCTGTAGTGCGCCGTCGGCGCGACCTCCATCGGTTCCCGCGAGATGTCGAGCATCTGCCACTCGATGAACTGGCGGTACATGCGCGGGAGCTTCTCGACGATCTGGGGCTTGCCGATGTGGCTGACATCGAGGAACACGCCGCCGTGCGGACCGCCTCGACCCTCCGCGATCTCCGTGTAGTTCGCCAGTGCGACGCGGTCGCGCGAGCTGAGCTCGAGCCGGGCGGGGTCGTAGCGCTCCATGAACCGCTCGCCATCCGAGTTGTAGAGGCGTCCACCCTCCCCGCGCACGGCTTCGGTGACCAGGAGTCCGGCCGCCTCCTCGGGGGAGACCATTCCCGTCGGGTGGAACTGCACGAGCTCCATGTCCATGAGCCGGCAGCCCGCTTCGAGTGCGAGGCGCATCCCATCGCCGTAGTTCTCATCGCGACGCGACGAGCTGCGGCGCCAGATCCTGGTATGGCCACCCGTCGCGAGGACGACGGCGTCGGCGAGGTGAACGGTCCGCTCGCCGCTGTGAAGGTCGAACGCGACTGCACCGAAGCAGGCGCCGTCGGTCACCAGAAGCCGCGAGACGTACTGATCCTCCTCGACCCGGATCCCGAGTTCGGCGCCCTTCCGGACGAGCGTGCGCTGGATCGCGCGGCCGGTGTAGTCGCCCGCGTAGCACGTTCGTCGCCAGCGGTGGGCGCCGAAGAACCGTTGATCGAGGTCGCCGTCCGGCGTCCGGGCGAACTCGCAGCCCCAGTCGACGAGCTCCAGCACGGCCGCCGGTGCCTCGCGGGCCAGGATCTCGACCATCCGCGGGTTCCCGAGCCGATAGCCCTCCCGCCACGTGTCGGCGAAGTGCTGCTCCGGAGAATCCTCCGGATCCCTGGTCCCGAGCGCGGCATTGATGCCACCCGAGGCGAGCACCGTGTGCGCATCGAGCTGGGGTCGCTTGCCCAGCATGCGCGCCTCGGCCCCGGCTTCGGTCGCGGCGATCGCAGCGCGCCAACCAGCTGCTCCGGTGCCGATGACCAGGACGTTCGTGCTCGTGGTGTGGTGCAGTGCGCGCATCGACGAACCTTCGGGGTGGGTGGCTCCGGCGGTAGCCTTCGAGCCGACGAGCCAATTGTCCCCCGCTTAGCGCATATCGCGCGGAGACGCATCACCGTTAAGTCGTATGCTCCGCGCCATGTTCTTCGGAAACCCTCCCGGGCCCTGGGCCAACATCCTGGGCATCCCCATCACGGCCGTCGTTCTCGGTATCGCGATCGTCGGTTTCATCATCGGGACCGCTTGGCTCTGGCGCATCACGCGCGAAGTCCGGGACGGCGACGACCCGTGGCGGTTTCGGCGATAGCCCGGGGCGGACTCCGATCCTCGCCGATCGAAGGGCCAGGCCGGCGCGCTCACGCTCGGGGAGGATGGCTCCGGCGGTAGGATTCGAACCTACGACATGGCGGTTAACAGCCGCCCGCTCTACCACTGAGCTACGCCGGAACGGTCATGCGGGCGTCGCGCCCGCCGCGGCCACGCGTGGCCGGTCGGAAGGATACCGCAGCCCCGCTAGCGCAGCAGGAGCACCACGATCGCCGCGATCAGCGCGGCGATGACGAACAGCAGGCCGAGCTTGCTCCAGGTGTCGCGGAGCGCGACCATCGACGCCGCACGGCCGAGCGGGGCCCGGGCGGCCTCCAGCGGTTCGGACCAGTTCGGGTCGTGCCGGATGAAGCGATCACGCGCCTCGGCCAGCGCGATCGTGACCGCGGCCATGGCGCGGCCCTCAGTACCCGGCAGCAAGGCTTCGGCCGCCGCCGCGAGCTCGCTCGTGTCGATCGTGCCGTGCTCGAGCCAGTCCATGTACTGGCGGAGCGAGGCCATCTCGACCGCATCCTCGGGCGAGTCGCTCGAGACATCCGCGGTCTCGGCGCGCGCCTGCTCGTAGCGCCCGATGAACGCGAGGATCTCGGCGCGCGGTAGGCGCGTCGCCGGCGTTGACGGGTTCCGGACCAACCAGCGCTCGATGTCATCGGGCTTGGATGGGACCGGCCCGCCAGTGCGCCGCTGGAACCGATCGACCTCCGCGCGGCCGAGCCAGCTGAACGTCTCGAACGCCCGCCGCATCCTCGCGGGGAACGCGATGTACGCGGCGACGAGCCCGATGAGGCCGCCGAGCACGGCCGTGACGATCACGTCGACCGGCGTGGGCAGCTGCGTGCCGAGCAGTGGCGTGACCAGGATCCCGACGGCGACGGCAAGCGCGCCCCCGACCAGGAGCGACCGATCCAGCGCCGGCGAGAAGGCGCGGATCATGGCGACGGTCCGGTCGGGCAGCTGTTCGACCCACTGGTCGGTCACGCGGGCGTTTCGCGCGGTGGCTCGACCATGAGGATCCACGCTGCTTGGACGCCGAAGAACAGCAGGATCGCCAGGATGATCCCCTCGACCTGGAGCGGGCTGAGACCGATACCGACCATCTGGACCGCTTCGGGGATGACGGCGATGACCGCGATAAGCGCATAGGTCGGGGTGGCGACCCACTCGATCAAGCGGACGAGCGGCGGGCAATCGTGCTCGTCGGAGAGCGTCGTCGCGACGTAGCCGGCGCCGATGAGCCCGAGCAGGCCCGCCGAGACGAACGTGATCCGCCACAGGATGCCGACATCCGGCGCGACCAGCGCCAGCACGGACATGACGCCGGGCAGCACGAAATGCAGCGACACGACATAGGCCATCCGCCGGCGGGGGAGGTTCATCCTCCACGTCTCGCGGCCCTGGACGACGACCCACCACAGGCCGAGCAACGTGAACGAGATCGAGCTCACCGTCACGTAGAACGTCTGGGTGTCCACTCAGCCGATGCTAGCAGGCGATACCCTGCCGACGTGACCCCTCCCCCACCCGCTCCGCAACGCTGGCGGACCCTCGTCCTGGTCTACCCGGTGCTGGATGCGCGATTCGGGTCCGGCATCACGCGGCGTCGGGCCCGGCGGGTGATGGCCCGCGAGGAGCGGGAGGCCATCCATGGCGTGTTGGAACGGCTGCCGGCCACGGTCCTCGACTGGAGCTCCGGCCTTGCGACGCTCGAGCCGTTCGACATCATCGAGGTGCGCCGTCCGGTCGGGTCGCTGTCATCGAGCGGCCAGGGTCGATGGTGGGTGGGGCCTCGCGAGGTGCGACCTGAGCTCGCGGAGGTGGCCGCGACCGGCGCGACCTACGACTCGGTGTACGCGTTGTGGCCCGCCGACCCCGACGTGCCCCAATGCGGCTGGGGCTGCACGCTCGGGCCGTCCGACGAGACGTTCGGGGCCGGGTTCTCATCGATCTCGACCGACCACTGGCGGACGCTCCTGACCGACCCGGATCCGACGCAGGGCTACGTCCACGAGTGGCTCCACCAGGTCGAGGCCGTCTACCGCTCGCTCGGTGTCGCGGAGACGGAATTGCCGCCCCTGCACGATGCGGCGCTGTTCACGTCGGCGCGCCCGGTCGACGAGCCGCCGTACGCGCGCTCGTACGCCGAGTACGAAAGCAGCTCGCGAACGTGGTCGCCCTGGTATCGCGACTACATGACTGGGCGGTTGCGGCCGGCGGACGGGTCGGCATCGGAGACCTCAGCAATCGCCGACATCCCGATCGGGCTCACGCCCGACCGGTGGGCGCTCCGCCAGTGAGCCTCAGGTTGTCGGGCCCGCTCGTGTCCGTGGCGGACGTTGTCGATGCGCTGGACGACCCCGCGCTACGGCTGGTCGACTGCCGGTGGTACCTGGGGCGTCCGGGTGACGGCCGCGTCGCGTACGACGCGGGCCATCTGCCGGGCGCGATCCATCTCGACATCGACACGGACCTCACCGCGCCGTCGGGGCCAGGTCGCCATCCATTGCCGGAGCCCGCCGCCTTCAGCGCGCGACTCGAGGCGGTCGGGATCGGTGATGAGCACACGGTCGTGGCGTATGACGATGTGGGCGGCTGGGTGGCGTCGCGGCTCTGGTGGATGCTCGATGACCTTGGACATGACGCCGTGGCGGTACTCGATGGCGGGCTCGAAGCGTGGACCGCGGCCGGCCAGCCGCTGACGACCGCAGAGCCGGCTTGGCCACCGGCGTCGCTCTCCCTGCGCGACGCCTGGCGCCGGGTGGTCGACCGCGACGCGTTGCGGGCGTCGCTCGGATCGGTCCGACTCCTGGATGCGCGAGCGCCGGCGAGGTACCGCGGCGAGGTCGAGCCGATCGACGCCTACGCCGGCCACATCCCCACGGCCGTCAGCGCGCCCACCGACGAGAACCTGGCGGCCGCGAAGCGGTTCCTGTCGCCCGAGCAGCTCGCCGCCCGGTACCGGGAGCTCGGGGCCGACGGCACGCGCGGCCCGGTCGTGGTCGCCTGCGGGAGCGGCGTCGCAGCCACGCACGACGCGCTGGCGATCCGGATCGCCGGGCTGCCCGATGCGAGGCTCTATCCGGGTTCTTATAGCGACTGGACCCAGCAGGGATGGCCGGTCGCCACCGGCGACGACCCCGGGGACCCGCCGGAGGCCTGACTACTCCAGATAGTCCTTGAGCTTCCGGGAGCGCGACGGGTGGCGCAGCTTGCGCAGCGCCTTCGCCTCGATCTGGCGGATCCGTTCGCGGGTGACGTTGAACTCCTTACCGACCTCTTCGAGGGTGCGCGCCCGGCCGTCCTCCAGCCCGAACCGGAGCTGCAGCACGCGCCGCTCGCGGCCGGTCAACGAGTCCAGCACCGCTTCCACCTGCTCCTTGAGCAGCTGGTGCGAGGCCGCCTCGGCCGGGGCGAGGGCTCCGCGGTCCTCGATGAAGTCGCCCAGGTGGGAGTCCTCCTCCTCACCGATCGGCGTCTCCAGCGAGACCGGCTCCTGCGAGACCTTGATGATCTCGCGGACCTTCTCGGGCGTGACCTGGACCTCCTGGCCCTTCGACATGGCCTCGGCGATCTCCTCGACCGTCGGCTCGCGGCCGAGCTCCTGCAACAGGCCCCTGGACACGCGGATCAATCGATTGATCGTCTCGACCATGTGGACCGGGATGCGGATCGTCCGCGCCTGGTCGGCGATGGCTCGGGTGATGGCCTGCCGGATCCACCACGTGGCGTACGTGGAGAACTTGAAGCCCTTCTCGTAGTCGAACTTCTCGACCGCCCGGATCAGGCCGATGTTGCCCTCCTGGATGAGATCCAGGAACGACATGCCGCGCCCGATGTACTTCTTCGCGATCGACACGACCAGCCGCAGGTTCGCCGATGTCAGCTGCTCGCGCGCATCGCGCCCGATCTCGACGATCACGCCCTTGCGGTCGCGCAGCTTCGTGTTGAGCGGCACCTCCGGGTCATAGCCCATCTTCTTGAGCAGCTCGGCCTCGTTGCTGGCCAGGATGTAGCGCTCCAGCGCAGGCCACGCCACGCCCTCGCGCGTCCAGTCCCAGATCGCGCGCAACCCGACGTTGTCGCGCGAGTCGAGGTCGCCGTTGTGCACGGCGAAGAACGCCCAGTCGAGCAGCGGCAGGAACGTGTCGGTCCGGGGCGACGCGTTGTACGTCGCGACCAGCTTCTTGCCTTCCTTGAGCAGTTCCTTGGTGCCGTCGGATTGGGCGTCTCGTCCCGCCCTGATCAGGTGGAAGTCGGGCGTCTGCGTCATCAGACTCCGGGCCGACCGTGAGGCGATCGCCGAACGCACCATCGCGTGCGCCTCGTCGCCGTACGGCAGCCGGTGCTGCGGCTTGGCGGTGCGCGTCTTGCGCTCCGTGTCGTGGAGCGTCCACTCGTGGAGCGACAGGATGCCCTTCCAGGGCTCCTCGACCAGCTGCTCGCCGAGCTCGATGGCCTTCGCCAGAACGACCTCTTCTTCGGCGGTCAGCAGCGCGACCTTGCCGATCTCCTTGAGGTACATCCGGACGGGGTCATCGATGCCGATCATGTCGGCGCTGATGGCCTCGAGGTCTTCGGCCGTCGGCTCCTCGACCTCCTTGGGGTCGAGCTTGGTCGGGCCTTCCGTCGGCAGGCGCGCCGCCGAGTCGGTCGTGCCGTCCTCCGCCACGACTTCGACGTTCACCTCGCCGTCTTCCTCGCCGGCGGCTGCTGCGACTTCCGGACCGAGGTCGAGATCGTCGTCGTCGTCCTCGTCATCGTCGTCCGGGGCAGCGACGGCCACCGCGCCGCGCCGCGGCGGGCGCATGCCGGCGAGCTTGGCCTCCTCGAGGTCTGCCTTGGCGCGCCGAGGTCGTGACAGGACGGCCTCGACGAGTTGCTTATCGAGCGGATCGGCGGGCATGGGCGCCTCCTTCTGGTTGGGCTTCAGACGCGCACGGCCATCTCGGGCCGCGCGAGTAGTCGTGTCTGGTCGCGGCGACGGTCCAGGGACCGACGCATCTCATTGATCTGGCGTCGTTCGAGCTCGAGACGTTCGATCGCGTCCCGATCCCCGGCCCGCTCGGCTTCGCCGAGGGCCGATTCGTTGTAGTCGCTGCGTGCGCGCAGCTGCAGTTGCTCCAGTTCGAGCAGCAGGCCATTCACCTCGCGCGGATCAGGGTCCGGCCGGCGCATGGCGATGACCGCCTGGGCCAGCGATTGGATCTCGCCGTCCTCGAGCCCGTTCACGAACGCGACGATGTCGAAGTCCGGATGCACGCCGTGATCGTCCGGCGCTCGACCGAACACGATCGCGCGGTAGAGCTCGCGTGCCAGCGTGCTGGGCAGCTGATCCGGACCGAGCTCATCCACGACCCGCAGCTGCTGGTCGGGCAGGAGCAGCAACAAACGCAGCAGCTCCGCCTCGACCGGGCTGACTGCACGGAGGATGTCGCCGACAGGGAGCGCATCTGGCGAAGCCAGCACGGCATCGGCGGTGATGCGGCTCTGCGACTCATTGCCGCGCCGCGGACCGGCGCCACCGGCCGCCGCGATCCGACGATCGAGCACCTGGCGGAGCACGCGCTCCTCGACGCCCGAGACCCGCCGCATCTCCTGGAGCGCCTCGTCTCGCCGGAGCGGGTCGGCGATATCGCGGATCGAGGGGATGACCGCCTCCACGAACCCGATGCGGCCCGTGGCGGTCTTGAGGTCGAAGCGCGACGCATGGTGGTCGATCAGGTATTCGACGAGGGGCTTGGCCTTGGCGATGGCCGATTCCCAGTCGGCCGGCGTCTCCCGCAGGACCTCGTCGGGGTCCTTGCCGGCCGGCAGCCGGACGACGCGGACGTCCTCGAGCTTGACCCCGGAGTCGTCGCCCTGGAGCTGGCCGATGAGCCCGGCCAACGCCGTCACGCCGACCGTGCCGGCCTTCTCGCCCGCCGGGTCGACGTCGTACGCGAGGGCGATCCGATTCGCGTACCGGGTCAGCAGGCCGATCTGGTTCGGTGTGAGTGCCGTCCCGAGGCTCGCCACGACGTTGTCGAAGCCGGACTGGTGGGCCATCAGCGCATCGGTATAGCCCTCGACGATGACGGCGTGGTTGCCGGCACGACGGATCGCGCCCTTCGCCTTGTCGATGAGATACAGCGTCCGACTCTTGTCGAACAGCGGCGTGGTCGGCGAGTTGAGGTACTTGGGGCCCTCCCCTTCCAGCAGCCGCCCGCCGAGACCCACGGCGTTGCCGTTCTGGTCCCGGATCGGGAAGAGGACGCGCGCACGGAACTTGTCGATGACGCCGCGCCCGCGCTGGCTGGGACTGGCGAGGCCGACCTCGACCAGTTCATCGGGCCGGATGTCGCGCTTCGCCTGCAGCTGGCGCGCCATCACATCCCAACCCGCCGGTGCCCAGCCGAGCTGGAACGTCTCGATCGTGTCGTCAGTGAAGCCACGTCCGCGCAGGTAGGCGAGCGCCGGTTCGCCGGTCTTCGAGTTCAGCAGGACCGAGTGGTAGAACGCGATCGCCGTATCGAGCACGCCCCGCAAGCGCGCGCGGCGGAGATCCTCGCGCTTGGTGCGTTCGTCGATCTCGACCCCGGCCTTGCCGGCCAGCAGCCGAAGCGCCTCCGGGAACGACAGGCCGTCGCGCTCCATCACGAAGCTGAAGATGTCGCCGCCTTTGCCGCAGCCGAAGCAGTGCCACGACTCACGGCCCGGCGTGACGACGAACGACGGCGTCTTTTCACCGTGGAACGGGCACAAGCCCTTGTAGGTGGTGCCCGCCTTCTTGAGGCTGACGCTCTCGCCGACGACCTCGACGACCGACAATTTGCCTTTGACTTCGGCAGTGGCGCCGACCGACAAACTCCACTCCTTGCTCGCACCGCGGACCAGGCGATGCGCCCACATCCTGCCCGTCGGGACCACCGCGAAGCGCCGCCGCACGACGCTTCGCGTGGTCCCGGACACACCTGTGGGCCTGTCAAGTCTTGACAAGCCCGGTACGCGGAATCATGCCCCTGGCAGGGCCGTTCTGTCAACCTTCCTGTCAATACCCCAGAGGAGTATCTAGCCCGGCGAACCGAATCCGAACGACGCCAGGATCGACCACCCGTCGGGCCCTGCGAACCAGTCGAGGAACGCCGTCGCGGCCTCCTGGTTCGGCGAGGCGTCGACGACCACCCCGGCATAGGTGGCGGACACGTTCGCGGCATCGGGCACCTCGATAACCCGTACCGCGGGCGACGCCGTCGCGTCCGTGACGTAGACGATGCCGGCATCCCCCTCGCCGAGCTCGATCTTGGCGACGATCGCTTTCACGTTGTCCTCGCGTGACGCGACGTTCCCGTCGTAGGCCGCGACGAAGTCGGCGGGGTATCCCGGATCGGTCGCCAGGTTGGCGATGAGCTGACGGGCGTACGCCGTGATCGGCACCTCGTCGCCGGCCGCGATGATCCTGACCCCGGGGCGGGCGAGGTCTGCGGGCGTCCGGATGCCACCAGGGTTATCCGGCGGCACGATGATCGTGAGGCTGTTCGTCGCGAAGGCGACCGCGTCGCCACTCGTATACCCGCCCTCGACGAGCCTCGCTGGCTGCGTCGTATCGGCGGACAGGAAGACGTCGGCGGGTGCGCCCTGCTCGATCTGCGTCGCGAGCGTGGACGATGAGTCGGTCGATAACGTGAGCCTCGTCCCGGGGACCGCCGCCTCGTAGGCGGGCTTGGCGGCTTCGAGCGCGCCCCGCAACGACGCAGCGCCGAAGATCGTCAGCTCGACCCGATCGACGCTCGGCGACGGAGTCGTCCCCGCCGCGCAAGCGGCTGCGACCAGCATGATCGCCAGGCCGAGGGTGGATCGAGGCATACCGAGGAGTATCGGCGGTCGGCCCCTCTGATGTCTAGGAGCAGGACCGAAGATATCTCGGTATCGGGCGTCGGCCTCAGCGCGCGAAGTCGAGGCTGTCGATGGCGATGGTCGGGCGATGGGTCGTCGCCAGGTTCGTGATCGTGACGGTGTGCGGGCCGGGCGCGAACCGCATCGAGAAGAGCAGCACCCGATCGTGGGACGACGTCGCGCGAACACCCCTGTAGTACGCGGTATCCACCATCCACGACTCCCCGTCGACCGTCACGCGCAGGCGGCCATACGCCGGTCCGACCCGCCCGACCAGGAAGAAGCCATTGCCGTCCGTGGTCGTCACGACCATCTGTGCGCCCATGACGTTGGTCGTCGTCAGGGTCCTTCGGTAGGCCGCGGCATGGGTACGTCGGGTCGTCCCGGCCGAGAAGCTGAACTGCCGGTCGTCGCGCGGCACGAGCACGGTGACCATCCGCCAGGCGCTCCAATTCCCGACAGCGTCCCGGGCACGCACCTCGAGCTCCCACGTGCCGGCACCCCACAGGAACGTGCCGCTCCGCGTGCTGACGGTCGTCCCGATCGAGGGTGTGCCGTTGGGTCGGCCTCGCCTCCGCCACTGATAGTGCGTCACGCCGATGTTGTCGGTCGCTGCCCAGGACGCCGTGAACCGCGAATTGACCGAGCGAACGACGGTCATCGATGACCGGAGCGAGGTCATCGTCGGGGCGATGGCGTCGACGGTCACGCGACCGTACCGCCAGGTCGACCAGTTGCCGGCGGCGTCCGACGCGCGGACCGCGATCGTCCAGGCGCCGGTCGTCAGCGTGAGGGTGTGCGTGCGGAGGGTGGTCGACTGGATCGGGGAGTAGGTGCCGGTCGTGCCGCGTCGGTAGCGGATCTGGTAGCCCGTGACGGCGAGGTTGTCCTTGGCGGACCAGCTCACGGGGACCGCAGCCCTGCTCCTCGCCGGCACGGTCAGCCCGGTCATGGACGGCACCGCGTCGTCGGGAAGGATGCGCATCACCGCGGTGATGTTGGTGAGGTAGCGGAGGTGGCGGTCGCTGCCCTCGATCGTGCCGAGCCAGCGCGCCGAGGCCGAGCTCACCGTCGTGTAGCCGTTCCGGTCGTACCGTTGCAGCAGGTCCACAAGCGCGCGGACGCTGTGAAGCCAGGTCGGGAACTTGGCGTACGTGTAGCCGTTGCCCGGCGCATACCGAACGGCCCCGAAAGCGGCCGTCCAGTCGTAGTACAGGATGTTGCCCCAGTTCTTCGTCACCGTCGCGTAGCCGCGCGTCCCCGAATGGCTCTCGGCATGGAACGTCCCAAGCGCGAACGCCGGGTTGACGCCCCCGCTCACGAGCGTGCGGTAGATCGACCGACCCTCGGCCAGGGCCGGCGAGCCGACCGCGCGCAGCCGGTCGACGAACGACGCCTCCGTCAATGTCGGGCCTGCCAGGATCCTGTCCCGGGCGTGGGGGTAGTCCGGCGGTGGCGGACACAGGGCCCGGTTCAGTGTCGCCGCGGTGCCGACGGTGCGGCCCAGGTCGTCGGTCACCTGCGCCGTGACGCTCTGTGTCGTGATCGAGCAGTCATTGGTCACGGTCACGCTGGCGGACCCGGCGGATGACGTCCCGGAGCTGACGGTCGTGCCGCGAACGGCGACCGTGTACCGCCACGGGGCAGCTGCACCCGACGCAGTCACGGTGACCCGAACCCGCGCTTTGTTGGTCGTGGCGTCGTAACTGACCGCGGTCTGCGTCATCGATACGGCGAGGGACGTCGGTGGCGCCGGTGTCGGGGTGGGCGTCGGGGTCGGGGTCGGGGTCGGTGTGGGCGTCGGGGTGGGGGTCGCCTCGGCGAGACCGACCGTCGGCGTTGGTTCCGCGCTCGGTGACGGGCTGGGATCGGCGGCCGCGACGGGCGCGATGATGGTCGCGACGAGCAGGACCGCCAGCAGGGTCGCGCGCGTGGGCGCGGTGGAGGCGCGGGGGCGGCCGTGACGGTGGCGTGACGGACGGTCGGGCAATGGAGTCTCTTCGAGGGCCGGTAGCAGCATCGCCCTTGCCGGCAGGACCTGGGTGCTAGACCTTCCCTTCTGAGGCTCGTTCCGTCAAGCGCTCCATCTGCGGCCCGTGGCTGGTACGGAAGTCCGCGTGGCGCCTACCCTTTCTCGATGGATGGTCCCGCGGCGTCCCAGGCGCACATCGACTCGCTGCCGGAGCCGCGCCGCTCGCAGATGCAGCACCTTCACGATGTGATCGTGGCGGCGATCCCGGAGGCTGACATCACGATGTGGGAGTACGGCGGCACGCTGATCGGCTACGGGTCGTACGACTACACAGATAGCCGCGGCCGACCGACCGGCCGCTGGTTCTCGGTCGGACTGGCGAACCGCAAGGGCTACATCTCGCTGTTCTCGATGGGGCAACGAGCCGGCGGCTACCTGGTCGAAGCCATCCACGACCGATTCCCCGGCACCAAGATCGGCCGGAGCTGTCTCAACATCACCGACCCGTCATCGATCGACGACGACGCGGTACGCGACCTCGCCCGCGAGACCTACGACCAGTACAAGGACGGGTTCCAGCGACCGACCCGCTAGCGTCAGCGGCCGCCCTTAAACGACTCGAGGAGGCGGCCGAGCACCTCGTAGCGGATCTGGGCGCGGCGGCCCTCGTCGTCGAGGACCTCGCGCGTGGTGTCATCGCCGTAGCCCGCCGTCAGGCGGACGTTCCGGCGACGCACGGCGCCGAGCTCGGCAGCGCGGGCCCGTAGGAGCGCACGCTCGAGCTCGGCGAGCTCCTCGTCATCGGCAATGTCGAGGTGCAGATCAAGCGAGCGCGTCGGCCGATCCGTCATCGGCCGATCGTACGCTCGCGAACTGGTATCGGACGAAGACGTCAGCGCTTCGAGCCGACCGGCCGACGGCCGTTGCGGGTCTGCGACGTCGCCTCTGCCTGCGACTCCCGGGTCGATTGGCGGGTCGACGTCTCGAAGTCGGACGGCACGCGGAGCTGGTTCATCACATCGCGTACGCCCATGCAGGACTCGGCGATGTCCTCCGCGAGGCGCTTCGCCCAGCGGCTGTCGACGCTGCCGGCCAGTGTCACCTCGCCTTGCGCGACCCGAACCTCGATCTCCGTGGCGTCAAGATCCGGGTGCTCCATCAGCTTGTCGCTGACGTCCTCGCGGATCCGGTCGTCGGAGCGGGTATAGCCCTTGGGTCCGCGGCCGGCGAACTCGCCGGTCAGCTGGCCGCCGAACCGGCCCCACTGGCGGGCCCGGTCGCCCCAGGCGGCACCTGAGTCCTGGCCCTGGCCGTAATGGACGCCGCGCTGATCGAAGCGCCGGTCGAATCGCGGCTGCTCGCCGGACATCTCATTTTCGTCGGACGTGTATGGGTCGCGACCCTGATACATCACGGAGTAGTACCCGACACCGCGGTAGCCGGGACCGTAATAGCGATACGGCTGGATGTAGCCGTACCATTCGCCCTGGCGCTCCTGCGACGCGGTCATCTCGCTGCCGCTCAGTCGCTGGAGCTCGCGACGCTCGCGGTCGCGACCCTCGTAACGGGTCTCGTCTTCGTATCGGTGCTGACCTCGCATGGGCCACCTCCTCGTGGGTATCCAGTGGACCCGTCCATGCTGGGACGTCGCCCGTCATGAGGTCCTTTCGGCGGTTCGGACCGGGTTGCACGGGCATCGCATCACCGGATGGGGCGCTCCGAGTAGGCTGTCCAGATGACGGATTCGAACGTTCACGATCCCGGTCCGGACGCCGCGGCCGCGACCTTCGACGGCGAGACGGACGTCGCCGCGAACCCCTTCAAGGCGCCGAATGGCGGGACGATCCGCATCGGCACAGCGTCCTGGACCGACCCGACGATGACGGCGGCCGGCGTGTTCTACCCGAGCGGCGCAGACAGCGCCGAGGAGCGCCTGCAGTACTACGCCTCGCGCTTCCCGCTGGTCGAGGTCGATGCGACCTACTACTCGCTGCCGGTGCGGCGGACCTCGGAGTTGTGGGTCCAGCGGACGCCGCCCGATTTCACCTTCGACATCAAGGCGCACGCCCTGATGACCGGCCAGCCCACGGAGACCAAGCGACTCCCGAAGGATCTTCGCGAGGCGCTCCCGGCCGAGGTCGCCGCGAAGTCGCGGATCTACGCCAAGGACCTGCCCGACGACCTCAAGGACGACGTCTGGGCGTGGTTCGCCGATGGGCTGGAGCCGCTCGCCGAAGCTGGGCAGCTGGGATCGATCCTGCTCCAGTACCCGCGCTGGTTCTTCACGTCGTCGGAGAACCGCGACATCATCGAGGACGCCGTCGACCGGCTCCGCAAGGTTGGCATGACGCCGGCCGTCGAGTTCCGCAACGCGACGTGGTTCAACGAGAAGAACGTCGAGCGAACGCTCGCCTTCCTCGGCGACCGGCAGATCCCGCTGGTCATAGTCGATGGACCACAGGGCTTCAAGTCGAGCGTGCCGCCGATCGTGGCAGCCACCTCGCCCGAGCTCGCGGTCGTGCGTTTCCACGGGCGCCGCGCCGAGACATGGGAGGCCCAGAACATCAAGACGGTCGAGCGATTCCGGTACCTCTACGACGAGGACGAGCTCGAGGAGTGGGTGCCACGCGTCCAGGACGCAGCCGGCCAGGCGCAGCAGACCCATGTGTTGTTCAACAACTGCTATGCCAACTACGGCGCGACGAACGCGCTGATGCTCGCCGAGCTGCTGCGCGACCTCGACTAGGCGGCCAACGCCCGGGCGGCGACGCGGAGGTCCTTCACCAGACCATCGAACATCTCGTCGCGATCATCGCGAGCCCGGAGCACAGCCGACGGATGGATCGTCACGAGGACCGTCGGCGCGAGCGAGGAATCGATCGGCCGACCTCGATCGCGCATCACCGACACGCTCTTGCCAAGCAGCCCGTCGACGGCTGTCGCCCCGAGCGCGACGAGCACATCGGGCTGGACGAGCTCGAGCTCCCGCTCGACCCACGGCAGACAGGCGGTGACGTTGGCCTTCGTCGGCTTCTCGTGCAGGCGACGTTTGCCGTTCGGGCTCGGACGCCAGCGGAAGTGCTTGACGACGTTCGTCAGGAAGGCCGTCTCCCGATCGAGACCCGCGACGTCCATCGCCTCGCTCAGGATGCGGCCGGCCGGGCCGACGAACGGCGCACCTTCGATGTCCTCGCGGTCGCCCGGCTGTTCCCCGACGAGCATCAGCCGCGCCGGCACTGGACCAGTGCCGAAGACCGTTTGTGTCGCGCGCGCCCACAGCTCGCACGCCTGGCAGCCGGCGGCCTCCTTCCGTGCTCGGGCGTAACGTCGCCGGGCGGTCGATGGGCTGATCTCGTTATGCATCTGCAAGGTCCGGACGGTCCTCATGCATCGCGCGAGATGGTGGCGGGCCCTACGTTGCGCACGGCGACGCTCCGACCCGGCCTCCCCGCCAGGATCGTCGACCTGAGCCCGGCCCCACAAACTGGGCCGGGCTCCTCCATACCCGGTGTGTGTTGATCCGATTCCAGCAGCCGCCGCGTTCGTGCGAGCCATTGGCCGCCGGTCGATGGCGCAGACGCGTTGCAGCCTCAGCCCGCCGTGGGAATGGGTCCTTCCCGGGAACGCGACCCGAGGATATTTCCGACCCACGCGATGACGGCGCACAGCACGACGCCGAACGCGAGGATCGCGACCACGTAGGTCGCGACTGTCCCGTAGCCACCATTCGCCGGATCGATGAAGGGATACGGGTACCAATCGACCAGCGCCCCGCGGATCAACGTGTAGGCGACCCAGATCACTGGGTAGATGGTCCAGCGAAGGCTGGTCGCGAACGAGATCCGGTATCGCGGTGGGTCGATCAACCAGTCGACGATGACCGCGATCGGCATCACCTGGTGCACGACGGCGTTCACCCACGGCAGCGCCGTATCGACGTTCGTGCCGCTCAGCAAGAGCGCGAACACGATGAACGTGATCGTCATGACCAGGACCGCCTGGCCACGAACCAGCTCCCAGGTCGGGCTCGTCGGCGTCCGCCACCGCGCGACGCCGATCAGGAAGACGGCGACCGCGATCAGATTGCTCTGGATCGTGAAGTAGCTGAAGAAGTTCGCCGGGACGAGGACGCCGCGCGACTGGAGGTCGAGGGCCTGCGCGGCGATCGCCACGAGTGTCAGGACGGCGAAGCCGGCGCGGTAGGCGACCAGGAGCAGGCGACGGTCCATCCGCTGCGAAAGTAGCACGTAGCATTCGCGCCATGGACTACGGCATCTGCCTCCCCAACTTCCCCGACGGCGCGTCCCGCGAGGGGATGGAGGCGGCCGCCGAGACCGCCGAGCGGCTCGGTTGGTCGACCGCCTGGACGACCGACCACATCCTGGTCCCGACGGCGGCCGCCGGCGATTACGGCCGCATCTACGAAGCGATCCTGAGCCTGGCCTGGGTCGGCGCCAGGTACGCCAAGATCCGACTCGGCTCCAGCGTGATCGTCGTCCCGCAGCGGAACGCCGTCATCCTCGCCAAGGAGCTCGCGACGCTCGACGCGTTGACCGATGGTCGCGTCATCGCCGGGGTCGGGATCGGCTGGAATCAGGAGGAGTTCCGAAACCTGGGGGTTGAAGACCGCTTCCACGTCCGCGGGGCCTACCTGGACGAGACGATCGCGCTGTGGCGCCACCTCTGGTCCGGCTCGACCGAGCCGTTTCGTGGCCGCTTCCACGATTTCGACGACTTTGCGTTCGGTCCCCTCCCCGACCAGGGCGCGGCCCTTCCCATCGTCATCGGCGCGCGCGCCGAAGCGGCGCTTCGTCGCGTCGGGCGGCTCGGCGATGGCTACCAATCGAGCGCCACCGGTTCGGCGAAATATGCCGAGCGGGTGCCGATCATCCGCGCCGCGGCCGCGGAGGCAGGACGGCCGATGCCCTGGCTGACTGCCCGCGCCTGGATCGATTTCGACGCGAGCGGCGGCCGCCACTACTCGATCCGCGGCACGCCGGACGAGATGGCGGCCGAGATCAAGGCATTCGCGGCGCTCGGCGCGGAGCACATCGCCGTGTGGTTCGAGGCCACCGAGCCCGACGAGCTGGTTCGTCGCATGGAGCGGTTCGAACGCGAGGTCGTGCCACTCGTCTGACACGCGACGCGAACAACGCCGTCGGCGTAGAGTTCCTGGATCGGAACGCGCTCAGGATAGAAGGGGGTTCGATCCCATGCGCCGATCGCTCATCGCGGCCAGCACGCTGTTGCTCCTGGCGGCATTCGCGCCGGCTGCGGCGTCAGCGGCGCCGGCGACACGATTCACTGAACATGCTGTCGTTGTCGATTGCTCCCTGACGAACGAAGACGGAACGGTCGGCGCCTTCGCAGTCGACAGCTCCGAGTTCGGCGCGTTCGGCGAGCTCGCCTTCTGGGCGGCTCCCGCCACACCCGAGACCGCTGATCCGACCCTGGTCTCGATCGGCGCCAGCGTCTCGGCCACCGACACGAGCCTGTCCGCCGATTACGACCTCATCGAGCTACCGAGCGAGGACCCGGGCGGGATCGCCGAGCTTCGCGTGTCGCTGACCCCGAACGGCCCAGCCGAACCCGTATCCGAGCGCTTCCGCGAGGGGAACCGGTGGAACCGTGTCGAGGGCACCATCCAGCCCATGGCGGTCGAAGGGACGCTTGCGGTACCCGGCGCCGCGACCTTTGACGCCGAAGGCTGCTTCGCAGCCATCCAGGATCTGACCTTCTTCGCGACGAACCCGTCCTCGTTCGTGGAGCGCTTCGACAACATCTCGCTGTCCTGCACGTGGGAGACGGCGGATGGGTTCGTCGGACTGTTCGCCGGTGCCGACATGTTCGGGGCATTCGGAGACGTCTTCGTCGGCGACGCGACTGGTGAGTACGCGGGCTTCGCCGACGTTACGCTGACCACGTCGGCCTTCGACGGGACGTGGGATCTGTTCCTCCAGCCGGACGGCCAGACGGCGGTCGGCAGCGCCTCGGCGTCGGCGACACTGGCGTCGACCGGCGAGACGATCCGGACCAAGGACGGTTCTCCGCCGAGCTTCGCGCGCTTCACGACGCGACCGCTTGCGGTCGACGGCGAGCTCGAAGTGACAACCCCCGGCGGGACGCAGACGCTGCCCATGGACGGGGAGCATTGCTTCGCCGCGGAGGAGCATGCGTTCTTCCATTCCGTCCGTCCGGCCGGCCCGAAGCCCGGCCCGCTCGCCAATGACACGCCCGAAGGTGCGACCCCGGCCCGGCTGGGCAAGACGATCAGGATCGTGACCGGCGGGAACGCCGAGGCCCCCGAGGAGCCATGCGTCATCGTCGATCCGGAGACTAACGATGCATTCGAGCTGCCGTTCGGGTTCACGGCCTGGTGGACGTTCGTCGGCACGGGCGGACCGGTGACCATCGATACGGCCGGATCGAATTTCGACACGATCCTCGCGGTGTACACCGGGTCGCCCGGGTCCTTCACGCAGGTCGCCTGTGTCGATGACGTGTTCGAGCCTGACTTCAGCCTCCAGTCACGGGTCACCATCGAGACCCTCGCGGGCGTGACCTACTACGTCCAGGCTGGGGGTTTCGGCGGCGACAGCGGGCGCCTGCAACTGGTCGTCCGCAGCGGGACCTAGAACCGATCGGGGGCGCGAGGCCGTCGCGCCCCTAGCCGTTCGGGGTGAACAGTGTGAGCTGCAGCTCCGCCGGCGCGGAGAGGCGGACGGTGCGGTCGCCCCACGGCGAATTGACCGGACCCTTCCCGAGGAGCACGGCACCGTTCTTGCGCGAGCGCTCGGCCAGGGTGGGCGAGTCGTCCACTTCGAGCGCCAGCCGGATCTGCCCGGCGACTCGGCGCCCGACCTCGTTCGCGTCGACATAGCTCGCCTGCGCCTCGTCGATGAGCTCGAGCGTGCCGCGGCCGCCATCGAGGACGACCACCTTGCCATCCGACGACGTCCAGTCGGCGAGCTGGGGCATCCCGAGGACGTCGCGATAGAAGAGGACCGCAGACTCGTGGTCCGGGGCGGTCACGGCGACCCGCAGCTCGTGGATGGGCCGGACGGCCGTCTCCGATGCATGCCCGCCCGCGACCCACGCATCGAACGGCGCTGTCGCGCCCTCGGTATCCACATGCTCCAATGGGACGAGGACGCCGTCGCTCGCGTCGAGCCGCGCCGTCATGGCCTCCGAGAACCCGAAACCGCCGGCCGCCGCCTGCTCGCGCGTCGCGGCAAAGATCACCCGGTCGATGCCGGCCATGCCGGCGGCGGCCTGGCACATCGGGCAGGGGTGGCAGCTCGACACGACGATCGAGCCCGACAGGTCCAAGGTCCCGAGCCGCCGACACGCTGCACGGATCGCCTCGACCTCGCCGTGAGCGGTCGGGTCGGCGTCGCGCCGGCAGGTGTTCATGCCGGTCGCGACGACTTCGCCGGTCCCGCCGTCGGCAACGACCAGCGCGGCGAACGGGAACTGACCCGTAGCCACGTTGTCCGCGGCCAGGCGCACGGCCGTCCGCAGGTGCTCCTCGATCGTCGTCATCGCTCGTTCGTCCTCCAGCGTTGATACCTCGTGCTGGTGTCACTCACGGGGGAGGTCGCCCGCCCGGAACGTGGCGATCAACTCGGTATAGCCCGGCAGGCCGCGCTCATAACCGATCGCCCAGAAACCGGCACCCGCCAGCCCGCGTGCATCGGCGAGCCGCAGCTTCGGGGTGAGGCTGCGGGGCGAGTCGTAGTAGACCGCGTTCCACGCGATGGGCTCCGGCGTCGCGCTCGCCGGGACGCCCGGGACGGCGGCCGACGGGCGGTTTGTGGCGTAGGCACTTGGGACCGCGTACCACTCGACACTTTCGGTGGGCTCGTAGGCCGGCGCGAACGTCGGGCTGGCGAAGACCCCGAGGTTGCGGCGCGGCACCCACGGGTCTCCGCGACCGCTCGACGGGGCGAGGAAGCCAGGACCGATGACCGGCCACGTGACGCCGTACAGCGGCAGCCCGAGGATCAGCCGGTCGCTCGGCACGCCGAGCGCACCATAGAGGTCGAGCGACCACGTGAGGTCCTTGACCTCGCCGTCCATCCGGTCGATCGGCGCGGACGCGCCCGGCTGCGAGCCCGACCACCGGTAGTCGTAACCCATCAGGAAGATGCGGTCAGCACCGGCCGTCGCCGCCGCCGCCGCCATCGCGGCGCCGACCTCGTTCGCCTGGGTCGCGACCGACACCTGCGCCTCGGCCACCCGTTCTCGAAGCGCGCTTCGCAGCCGCTCCACGAACGCGCCGTAGTCGGCGACGAGGTCGATCGGCAGGGCCTCGACGTCGACGTTGATGCCATCGATGTCGAGCTCCTCGACGAGGCCGATGATCTCGGCGATCCAACGATCCTGTGCCTTCGGGTCGCCGTAGAAGGCACGGTTCTTGGTGGCGCCGAAGCTCGTGTAGACGATCTCGACCCGCGCGCCCTGCCGTTTCGCGGCCCGGATCATCGCGCCGCCGACCTCGCCCCGGATCCGGCGCAGCCCGTTCTGGTTGTCGAGCGTGCCGTTGCGGCGATGCGTGACGGAGAACAGGGCGAGGGTCGTGAGCTCGGTCCGACCGATGTGGTCGGCGATGGAGTCGTCCATCTCCCAGTACGGCACGAAGCCGTAGACCTCGTGCTTCGGGACCGGGATGACGGTCGGCTTGGGGGTCGGGAGACCGGTCCCCGGGCCGGTCGCCAGGGCGGCCGGCCCGCCCGAACCCGAGCCGCTCGGTGTTATGCCGCCGCAACCGGCCAGCAGCGCGGCGATCAGGAAGACCGAGATCGTGCTTGTCGCGACGCGGGCCAGGGTCCGCGTCACGACCCTGCTACGCCCACCGCGGCAGCGGCGCGAGGAACTGGACGATCTGGGCGGCAAGCTCGTCGGGCAGCTCCATCCCGATCATGTGCGCCACGTTCGGCCAGATCTCCGCTCGCGCGGTCGGCAGACGCTCCTCGAGGTGGCGAGCCGTCGTCGCCACCCCCGAGACGTCGAGCTCGCCGGCGAGCGCGAGGACTGGGCAGCGGATCTCGTCGAGACGCTGTGCAGCAGGCGGGTCAAGGCGGATCAGGCGGCCTGTGTCATGACCAGGCTCGTAGCCGATCACGTCCATCTCCCGCACGAGCTCGCGCACCGCCGCAGGCACCCGATCGGACGGCTGACCAGGGCCGTCGACCCAGACCCGGATATCGATATCAGCGACCGCCTCTGGATCGGGCGGCAGCGCCGAGTCGATCCGGTCCATCTCGTCGAAAAGCGCTTGTTCTTCGGTGTTCCGGCCACCGTCGAAGCCACCGAGCCCGGCAGCGACACCGACGATGGCGACGACCCGTTCCGGGGCGGTGATCGCCGTGTCGAACGCGATCGAGCCACCCAATGAGTTGCCGACCAACGCCGCCCGCTCGATCCCGGCTGCATCGAGTACTGCGAGGACGTCGGCCGACCGCGAGTACGGCACCGCCTCGCTCGTCGTCCGGCCGGCGCCGCGCATGTCGAACCGGATGACGCGGTATCCCGCGTGCGTCAGTTGTGGCACTACGTCGTCCCAGCTCCGCAGGTCAGCGATCCCGGCGTGGAGGAGGACGATCGCCGGCGCATCCGGGTCGCCATCATCGAGCACGTGCAGCCGCGCACCCGGGACCTGGACGCTGGTCGTCTCCTCGATCACGCGGCCTCCGTCACCGGCAGGACGAGCAGGAAACCGGGCGGGACGCCGAGGTCGACCCGACCGCGATCGCGGATCACGTACTGCTCGCTCAGCACATCGAGCGTGACGAGACTGTTGGGTCGCGGGCTCTTGCCCCACACCGAACTACCGTGCGGGTACAGCGGGTCGTGCACGCGGACGCGCTTGACCCGGAAATCGTCGAACTGGCGCGGGTCGGCGGTGGCCTCGAAACCGCTCATGACCCACGCGTGGCGGCCTCGCCACATCACGAGCCCGACCGGCCGCTTCGTCGCGCGGATGGCATTGGCGGCGGTCGTGATCGCGTCGTCGAAGCGTCGGCAGGCTGACGAGCTCGTACGGCCCGATGCCGAGTTCGTTGAGCGTCGCGGTCCAGCCCCGCGGGTTGGCGCCGCCGAACGGGCTGAACGACCGGTCGCGCGCCATCTCCCAGAGCCGCTGCTGATCTGCCTTGCTCGTGCGCTTCTCGTCGGTCGCCATGTTCAGCGCCATCTGCAGGCTGGCGCCGACACACCATTCGAACGTGTACTGGGCGACGAAGTCGCCTCGGCGGTAGAGGTTCATCGCGAACGGCTCTCGCTCGCGAGCGTCGTCCGCCGGTGCGCGCTGCGTCGGCGAGGGGGCGGGCGCGCTCTCGGTAGACCGCGGCGCGGGTGTCGCCTCGGGCGCGGCCGCCAGCGGCGGACTGGTGGGGGACGGCGTGCCAGACGCGGCGCTTGCCGAGGACGCCGCCGCCACGGTGGCGGCAGGCGTCGGGTCGGCTCGATCCTCGGCCGGGGTGCAGGCGGCGATGAGGACGCCGAGGCTGACAGCGAGGCCGACGGCGATCGTGATCGGGACGCGGAGGCGTCGAGGCGCGGGGTCGGTCATGGCGGTGCCGTGAGTATGCCGCAGGTTCACGATCGGCCCCTCCGACCGCTGCCTAGACCGCAACGAAGATCGAAGGAACGCGGCTCGACCCTCCTCATACTCCCTGGACGACGACCGCAGGAGCAGGCACACGATTTGCAGCGAGATCTGGTGGAACGGGCCGCGCGCGGCGATCAGGAAGCCTTCGAGGCCCTGGTCCGCCTCTCCGCGAACCGCCTCTTCGCCATCGCGTACCGCATCCTGCGCGATCACCATCGAGCGGAGGACGCCGTGCAGCAGACGCTCCTCAGCATCTGGGATGAGCTGCCGCGACTCCGCGATCCGGAGCGCTTCGACGCGTGGTCCTATCGCGTCGTCACCCGCAACAGCGTGGCGCTCGCCAAGCGCGAGGGACGCGGCCCGGGCGGCGGAACGGTCGTCCGGCTGCTCCCCGATGATGCCGATGCGTCCCGTGCCCCCGACGATATCGGCTCCGTGGCAGATCGGGACCAGATCGAGCGTGGCTTTCGCCAGCTCAAGCCCGATCACCGGGCGATCCTGACGCTCCACCACGTGGCCGGCCTGTCGTCGCCCGAGATCGCCGATGCCCTCGGGATCCCGGTCGGGACCGCCGGTTCTCGGCTGCATTACGCGACCCAGGCATTCCGAGCCGCGCTCGACGCCGATACCCGGGTCGACCCCCCGAAGGAGCGCTCGGCATGACGACCTTCGACGACACCGACCGCCGCATCGCCGCGTGGTTCACCGACGAGACCGTGCGCGTCCCGGAACGGACGATCGATGCGGCCCTCGCGCACGCGCGCGCACACCCACGTCGCCGCGATCCGCTCGCGGGGCTCCGCCGCGACCCGATGTCGCGCGGTCCATTCTCGGGCGGGCTGTTCGCGCCGGTGCCGCTCCTGGCGGTCGTCGGCCTGATCGTGATGGCGGCACTCGGCGGCGCCGTCGCGGGTGGCTTCTTCGATCGGCAGGAGCCGCCGCTCCCCTCCCCGACACCCACCGCCGCACCATCGCCGAGCCCATCGCCCAGTACGTTCCACGTCGACCTGATCGAGGTCGCCGGTCAGGACGCGTCGATCGATATCACCGATCGATCTGGGAGCGTCGTCGGTGCGGAATCGGGACAGCCGGCCGATGGTGGGTCCGTCGGCTTTGGCGGCGTCGACGTCGCGAACGACCCGTCCGATCCCGCGGTGATCGTGCTGACCTGGACCGGTACTCCGTGCGACATGACGCATGCCCTGGACATCGAGGCGGACGGTCGGACCATGACGATCGCACGACCACGGTGCCAGGGCGACGCGATCCCGCGGGATCTGGAGCTGCGGCTCCGCTTCAGCGAGACCGTGGTCGCGCGCGACATCAACGCCACGCTGGTCACCGGCTAGCGCTGTCACATCCTCGCAACGCGACCGACCGAGGCGGTTGGTGACGGTGCGGGCGAGCAACGCACAGACTCCGTGCTGACCCCCGGACCGCTTCTCAGGAGTGTGACGATGGGCAACCAGGACAAGAACCAGACGGACCAGAACCAGATGGACCAGCGCAAGCCCGACTGGAACAAGGACCAGAACGACTGGAAGAAGGACAAGAGCCAGACCCCGAGCCAGCACGACTGGCAGGGCCAGGGCACCGACGACATGGAGCAAGGCAAGGCCACCGACCCAGCCCAGCCGAGCGGGACGACGCCGCTCGAGCGTGATCAGCGCCCGATCAACCAGAGTCGCTGATCGTTCCGAAGCCCCTCGCGGAGACGCGGGGGGCTTCGGTGTGTCCGCTAGCCGGCTCGAGCGGGGAACGCCTCGCGCAACGCCGCCTCGAGATCTTCGACCGTGGGCATCGGCTCGTGCCAGCGATGGACGAGCACGGTGTGACGGCCGACGATCGGAACGTCGCGTTCGGCGATGAAGCGGATGAACACCGCACCTGAGTCGGGGACAAGCCACGGCCCCTCCCCACTGACCTGGCCTTCCTGTATCAGCGTCTGCCACGGCTCGACGCGCGTGTCCGAGTCGCCGAGCGAGATGTCGAGCACCGACTTGCCGACGAGGTCCTCCGCGGCCCAGCCGATCGCCGCCGCCGCGGCGGCAGTGATGTCCACGATCCGCAGGTCCTCGTCGATGACGTAGATCGGCGGCCCGCTCGCCGCAGGCAGCCTCGGCGCGATCTCGATGCCGTCGTACGTCTCGAGATGGATCCGATCCGACCAGCCCGCGAGGTCCTGTTCGATAGAGCGGGCGCTCGGGCCGCCCGCCGGTCGCCCGCCGGATCGTGGCGCGGTCGGGCCACACGCCGACGGTCACGGCCTCGCATTCGCGGCCGATCACGCGCCGCCCGAGGTGCGACGCGACGAGGCCCAGGTCGACGAACTTCGGTTGCTGATCGCGGAGCGTCTCGATGAGGCGGGCTTCTTCGTTGGGCCGGGCACGGACCGTCAACAGCCGCAGGTACGCGGCGGTCTCCGGCGGGAGTGCCGCGAACGTCCGGCCGACGATCTCGTAGTGCACCGCTTCATCGAGATCGAGCGGCAGTCGCAGGCGCGTGCCGAGGAACCGGTCCTGCTCCTGGACGCTGGTCGCACGCGTCATCAGGGTGGCGTCGCGCCAGACCGTCACGATCGCCGCCTCGACGGGTAGTGCCTCGGCATCGGTGCCCGGAAGGTCGGTCGGCGAACGGCGGGCACCCACGATGAGGCTGTCGAGACCTGGGACATCGCGAGCCGCGCGCGCCAACCGACCGCGCAGGTCGACGAGCGCCTTCGCGTCGAGGCCCGCCGGAAACCGGCCGAAGACGATGCGCAGGATCATCCCGCCCAGAACTCTACTCCTGCGGTCCTGTTCGCTCGCCGGGCGTTGCACAATACTTGTGCATAACTTCTTTGCATGCTACGGTGCGCGCATGACCGATCGACCGTTCACCACCCTCCGACTGGACGGACGGGCGCTTCGGGTGCTCGCGCATCCGCTTCGGTCGCGCTTGTTGTCCGCCCTCCGACTGGACGGGCCGGCCACGGCCACTGCCCTCGCCCGGGCGCTCGCGACGAACACCGGAGCGACCAGCTACCACCTCCGCAAGCTGGCGTCGGTCGGCCTGGTCGAGGAGACCGACGAAGGTCGCGGCCGCGAGCGCTGGTGGCGCCCGTCGACCCCGAGTCATGATTGGACCGAGCGCGACGTCGCCGGTGACACCGAGGCCGAGGCCGCCAGCGACTGGCTCAAGCGCTACTACCTGCGCAGCTTCGTCGAACGCTACGAGCGATGGCTGGCCTCGGCGGCCGACTGGCCGCTCGACTGGCGGGCGGCCGCCGAGTCGGGCGATGCGAAGCTGCACCTGACGCCGGCCCAGCTCACGGCGTTCCACGACGGAGCTGACCCGGGTCCTCGATCGGTATCGCGACGCGGGTGCTGCCGATGACCCCGAGGCACGTGACGTCGAGCTCTTCTACCACCTGGTCCCGATGGATCGATGACGACCCTCGACGCCCGATCCGCTCGGCGCCGCTACCTGCTGCTCACGTCGCTCCGCTGGCTACCCGTCGGGCTGATGATCCCGATCTCCGTGCTCGTGCCCCTGTCCCGGGGGCTTTCGCTCACCGAGATCGGCCTCGTTTTCGCGGCCCAGGGCCTGGTCGTGCTGGCGCTCGAGCTGCCGACCGGTGGGCTGTCGGACTCGCTCGGACGGCGTCCGGTCCTGCTGTTGGCGAGCGTCGTGGCACTCCTGTCGCTGGGCTGTTCACGGTCGCCGATTCGGCGGCGCTGTTCATGGCCGCGATGGTCCTGCAGGGCATCTACCGCGCGCTCGATTCCGGGCCGCTCGAGGCGTGGTACGTAGACGCGACGCTGGCCGCGGACCCGAACGCGCGAGATCGAGCACGGTCTCAGCCGCGGATCGGCTGCCCTCAGCATCGCGATCGCGTTGGGCTCGCTCGCGTCCGGCGCGCTCGTGGCACTCCACCCGGTGCCGGGTTGGGATCCCCTGCTGCTGCCGCTCGTGGTCGCATTGGTGCTGCACGCAGTCCACTTCATCGCGGTCGCCGCGCTGATGGTGGAGGCGCCGCGGCCACGCCACCCGGAGGCGATCGCGGCGTCGGTCCGGGCGGTGCCAGGTGTGATCGGCGACGGGCTGCGGCTGCTGCGCTCGTCGCGCGTCCTCCGCGGGATCGTGCTGGTGGAAGCGTTCTGGGGCTTCTCGATGGTCACGTTCGAGGGCCTCTTCCCGATCCGCATGTCCGAGCTCGTCGGTGGCACCGACGCAGCCGCCGCGATCATGGGTCCGGTCGGTTCGGCGGCCTGGTTCGCGTCCGCCGCCGGCGCGGCGGGGATCGTCGCGATCAGCCGGCGGATCGGCGTTGCGCGGTCGGCGGCGCTCCTGCGCATCGTGCAGGGGCTGACGATCGTCGCGATGGGGCTGATCGCCGGCCCGATCGGCGTGGTGGCCGCGTACCTCGGGTGCTATGTCGCCCACGGCGCGTCGAACCCGATGCATACGACCCTTCTCCATCGACAGGTCGTGGGCGCGAATCGGACGACCGTGCTGTCGATGAACTCGATGGTGTCAGCCAACCGGCCGGCTCGCTCGGCGGGATCACGCTCGCGACGCTCGCCGACGGGACGACCGTCGGGACGGCGATGGTCTTGGGCGGGATCATCTGCGCCCTCGCCGCACCGTTCTACATCCCTGCGTGGCGGCAGGAGCAGGAGAACCCGATCGTGGCCGCGGATCACGGGATCGGTCGCCGCGTAGACTCGGCCGATGTCCGAGCCGACCGTCCAGGTGGAACGGCTGCCGGTGCACAGGCGTTCCTCGATGTCGTCGGCCCGTTCCTCGCGGAGCATGAGGCGGAGCACAACCTGTTGTTCGGGATCGCCGCGAACCTGATCCGGGATCCACACCGGTTGATGACCGCGCCTCCGTACTTCGCCGCGGTCCGCCGGGACGGCGAGGTGGTCGCGGCCGCGCTGATGACGCCGCCGTTCAACGTCGTCATGTCGTGGACCGACGATCCGGATGCCGTCGCGGCCCTCGCCGCGGACCTGGACCGGGACGGTCTGCCGGTCCCAGGCATCACCGCGCCGGTGGACATGGCGCAGTCATTCGTCGAGCGCTGGGCCGGCCAACACGACGTGAGCCCGCGACGGATCATTGCCGAGCGGATCTATCGCGCCGAGCGCGTGTCAGTCCCCCGGGGAGTGCCCGGCGCTGTGCGCATCGCCGACCATCGGGATCGCGACCTGCTCGTCGATTGGATGACGCCGATTCCTGCGCGAGGCCCTTCCCAACGGCGATCCCGAGCAGGCCGTCGCCATCGTCGATAGCGCGCTGCAGCACGGCACCCGCATCTTCCATCTTTGGGAGCACGACGGGCGGCCCGTATCGGTCGCGGGCGTGACCGGCCCCACGCCCAACGGGATCCGCGTCGGTCCGGTGTACACGCCTCCGAAGGATCGCGGCCACGGGTTCGCAAGCGCCGTGACCGCGGCCGCGACCCAGGCCGAGCTCGACGGGGGTCGCCGGTTCGTCTTCCTCTTCACGGATCTCGCCAACCCGACGTCGAACAAGATCTACCAGGCGATCGGCTACGAGCCGGTCATCGACATCGACCAATGGAGCTTCGATCCGGTCTGATCTCCGGGAAGTTCGAACAATTCGGCCGTCGCCGACGCCCATACACATAGAGCCCGCGGTCCGCACCTCCTCCCGCGACCGCGGGCTGGGACGCACTCCCCGAGAGGGCTCGGGCGCGCGACTGGGGGTCGCCGCCCGAGGTCCCTCCCCGCCTTTGGCAGCCGCGCCGCCCCGTCCCGTTCCCCTAGACTCACGTGCCACCGTGACGATCGACGCCGCCGGGGCTCGCAGCATCCTTCGCGATCCGGTCTTCGCCCGGCTCTGGTTCATCCAGGCAGCCAACCAGGTCGGCGGCAACATGGCGCTCTACGCGCTGACGGTGCTCGTCTACTCCTCGACGCGGTCGAACAGCGCGGTGAGCGCGCTGCTCGTGTCGTTCGTGCTGCCGCAGATCGTGCTGTCACCGTTCGCCGGCGTCATCGTCGATCGGCTGGACCTGCGCTGGGCCCTCGTCGTGCCGAACCTCGTGCGGACCGGGCTCACGCTGTGGCTGGCACTGGTCGGGGCGAACATCCCGATGGTCCTGGCGCTCAATCTCGGCGTCAGCCTGATGAGCGTCGCGCTCACCCCAGCCGAGGGGTCGATGATCCCGCGGGTCGTGCCCAAGGCCCAGCTCGAGACCGCGATGAGCGTCTTCAACCTCACGCTCCAGGGATCGTTCGCCGTCGGGTTCGCGTTCCTGGGCCCGTTGTTGGTCACGGCCGCCGGCCCATCGTTCGTGCTGTTCGTCGTGACCGGGTTCTACGTCGCCGCGAGCATCGCATGCATACGACTGCCGAGCGCCCCGCCGATCCCGCACTTGGCTGGTGAGCACATTCCCTCGCTGCGCGAGCCCATCGACCAGCTCCGTGATGGCTTCCGGGTGGTCCGCCACGACCCGTCGATCAGCCGCCCGATCGTCCTGCTCGCGACGGCCACCTCGGTGGCGGGCGTGCTCGGCGTCCTCGGCCCGTCGCTGGCGACGACGGTCGGGCTGGATCCCGAGCATCTGGCCGTGGTCGTCGTCCCGCTCGGGATCGGCGTGGTGATCGGCGTCTTCGGGTTGCGTCGGGTCGGCGAAGCCTGGCCACGGCGGCGGATCGCCGAAGGCGGGCTGCTGGTCCTCGGGACGGTGACCACGGCCCTCGCCGGTGCGGGCTGGCTGGATGGCGTGATGCGAGCCGCGGGGATCTCGATCGGGGCGCTGCCGGTCGTGGTCGGGGTCGCGCTGGTAGCGGGGGCGGCATATGCCGTCACCTCGGTGACCGCCCAGACCAATCTCGTGGAATCGACGCCGGCACACGTCCGTGGCCGTGTCTTCGGCGTGCTCGCGTCGATCGTGTCGGCAGCGTCGCTGGTGCCGTCGTTGGTTGCCGGTCCGCTCGCGGACCGCCTGTCGACGGGCGCGGCGATCGCGGTCGCCGGAATCATCCTAATCCTCGTCGGGATCTGGTCGATACGGCGTCCTGACGCGCATACGCAGACCGCCCTGGATGTTCCTTGAGCGGATCTCGAGCCCGGCTGACGTGAGGGCGGCGACGGAACCGTAGCTCCGTCGCCGCCGGCGGAGGCCGTCTGGGGGCTCGGCCTCCTCAGGTATTGCGCGCTGGGGTCCCTCCCTATCCTGCCGTCTCGTGGGTGGTCTAGTGCGGTCTGGTGGACTGTTTGGTGACTTGATGCACCACGTTCCGCTCGAAAACCGACCAATCAAACGGGAAGGGCGGGTCCCTTGCGGGTCCTGCCCTTCCCTTTCCGCGTGTCGTCGCCGGCTCAGCCGGACGCCGACCCCGCGTGGGCGAGTGCGTTGCGAGCCATGACGGGGTCGCTGGTCACGAACCCGACCTCGATGTCGTTGCCCTGCATCCCGAGCAGCAGCACCGACTCGATATTCACGCCCGCCTTGGCCAGCTGGCGAGCGGCCTTGGCGAGCGAGCCCGGCTCATGTCGCAGAGCCGTGGTGGTGATCTCCTTCTGCTCGAAGGTGCACTGCAGACCGGCCAGTGCGGCACGGGTTTGCGCGTCGTCCCCGGTCACGAGCGCGATGCGCCCCTTGTCGCCACAGGTCGCGCCACTCAGGGTGGTGATATTCACCCCCTTCGCCGCGATGGCCTCGGTGACATCGGCAAGCGCACCGGGCTTGTCCTCGAGCTCGATCAGGAAGGCGTGCTGCGTCATCGGCGCTCCTCCGGGCACTCGGCCCGTCCGAGGGACCTTGTCCGCGTCCCAGCGAGGGCGGGTCGGGAGACCATCAATTCTACGCCCGCGGTCCAGCGGTCCTAAACCCGCCTGGCCGCTCGTGGAACATCCCCATGTGCCAAGTGACGAAGGAAGGCCCATGCTTCGTGCCTTCCGTCGCCGATCGGAACATGACGACGTTCCAAATGGCGAACGAGCGCGCGATTCAGGCTCGGATGGGGTGGTTTCGACGTGCTCAGCCGCTGATCGGCACATGGGGATGTTCCAGTTGCAGATAAGCCGCCGATAAGCGCCCTTTCCTACGATCGCGAGCATGCCGACGTGGGACTCGACCAAGCACCGTGCCGCGCGACGCGCCAGGACTCTGCTCGCCCGGATCGGCGACGAGCTACGAAGGGCTCGGACATCGGCCGGGCTGAGCACGCGGCGGGTCGGAGCGCTGTTGGGCATCTCCCATACCCAGGTCCAGCGCATCGAAGCTGGGGCCGCGTCACATGTCGACATCGATCTCCTAGCACGTTTCGCCGCCGTGGTGGGCTGCGAGCTGAGCATGGGCATCCATCCGGTCGGCCCACCCGTCAGGGACAAGGCCCACCTCGCGCTGCTGGCCAGGTTCGATGCGCGACTCCACCGGTTGCTCGACTGGCGAACCGAGGTCCCGATGCCGATCCCGGGCGACATGCGCAGCGCCGACGGCACGGTCACCGCCCACGACTTCTCCGCGATCGTCGAAGCCGAGACCCGCCTCGATGACATCCAGGCCGCCGAGCGTCGGTTGCGATCCAAGCAGCGCGATCTCGGCGTGCCGCGGGCGATCCTCCTGGTCGCGGATACGCGCCACAACCGCCAGGTCATCGATGACGTCCCCGACCTCCGCCGCGAATTCCCGATCGACACGCGTCATTGCCTGCTCGCACTCGGTCGTGGCGAAGACCCCGGCGGCGATAGCCTAGTGATCCTGTAATCAGCACTCCGGTAGCATCCGGCCGGTGACGACCGTCCGCGATCTGCCCACCCCAAAAGCCGTGATCTTCGACCTCGATGGCACCCTGGTCGACACGGTCGAGACGCGCATCGAGGGCTGGCTCGCCGTGTTCGAGGAGGTCGGCCTCCCGGCCGACCGGGAGCGACTCGCGCCGCTGATCGGGGTCGATGGCAAGCGACTCGCGCGCGAGGTCGCCGCGCTCGCGGACCAGGTCCTCGACGACGATCGGGCCGAAGCCATCGACAAGCGAGCCGGCGAGATCTACGAGCGTCTCAACCACTCCCCGCGCCCGCTACCCGGCGTCCGCGAGCTCGTCGATGCGATCGAGGGGAGGAACCTCCCCTGGTCGATCGCTACGTCGAGCCGCAAGGACCAGGTCGCGACGTCGGTCAAGGCGCTCGGCCTCGACCGGGAACCGAGGATCGTCGATGCGAGCCATGTCGAGCACGCCAAACCCGAGCCCGACCTGCTGCTCCGTGCCGCCGAGGAGCTCGGCATCGAGCCACAGCGCGCGTGGTATGTCGGCGACTCGACGTGGGACATGGTCGCGGCCGTGGCCGCGGCGATGATCCCGATCGGCGTCACGGCAGGTGCCGCAGTCCCGCGCGAGGCGCTCCAGGGTGCCGGAGCTGCCGCAGTCGTCGCCGATCTGACGGAGATCGCCGAGGCGCTGCGCTAACCGACGGCGGACGCCGCCGCAGCGCGCACCAACCGGACTGCTTCGGCGACGCCACCGTCCCAGGGTTCGCCGTGGCCCGGCAGCACCCAATGCGCGTCGAGTCGCTCGACTCGGCTCAGCGACATCATGGCGCCCGCCGAGTCGAGCGTGAACGGTGCGGGCCGAGGGCCGACCTCCCCGGTCAGGACGTTGCGCGTGGTCATCGTGTCGCCCACGAACACCGCGTCGACACTCGGCACGTGGATCGCGGCACTCCCCGGCGTGTGGCCCGGCATGTGGATCACCCGCGGTGCACCCGGCAGGTCGAGTGTCGCGCCGTCCGGGAACGTCTGGACCTCGGTCAGGGGCGGCACACGGAGCCCGCCACGCAGGCCGCTGTACCAGAGGAACCCGAGCAGCGACCCGATCTTGATCGGCCCCCAACCCGACGACGGCTTGCGGACCTCGAATCGGGCGCGCGCCGCATCAGCCTCGTGGACGAACACCGGCACGCCACGCTCGCGGCGCAACCGCTCGGCGAATCCGACGTGGTCGGTGTCTCCATGCGTCAGGACTACACCCCGGACGTCATCGAGCGATCGACCCATCGCCGCCAGCTCCTTCGGCAGGTCACCCCAGAACCCGGGCAACCCGGCATCGATGATCGTGACGCCGCCGGCATCCGCGACGAGGTAGGACGCAACGATGCCAGATCCGAGTCGGTGGAGGGATGGTGCGAGCTGCATCTGATCGACCCCTAGCCTACGCCGTCGCGACGGCATCATCTGGTAGCCTGCCCCTCCTCGTCGATGGGGGTGGTCGATGGACAGGGTCGCGGGTCGAGTCGCCGCTATGGTCGCACTGGCGCTGCTCGTGGCGGGATGCGCCTTGTCACAACCGGGTACGCCGGAGCCATCGACGCCGACGTCCGCCTCCTCGCCGGCGACATTGCCGTCCACGGCCGACCCGACGCTCGACCCGTCGTCGAGCCCCGAACCGAGCGCCGCGTCAGCAGCCGAACTCCTGCCGATCTCCGGCACGTGGCGCGTTCGCAAGGTCCTGTCGGCCGACCAGTCGGGCCTGATCGACAACCCGACGTTCGACGAGGAAACCTACTCCGTCGCCGCCGACTGTCCCGAGGAGCCGTGTGACACGATCGAGGTCACGACGACTCCCCTCGGCCTGTCGTCGCCGGCCACGGTCATCACGCTGACGCGGAACGGGGCGACATACGGCTCGGCTGCCGCGGCGACAGAGCCGGCGAGCTGCCTCACCTCGCTGGGTGACCGGGTCGATGGCGGGGCGAACTCGACATCGACCCTCCAGCTGTGGATCGCCACGGAGCGCCCTGCGGGCTCGTCGGTCGCATCGACCCTGCTCCGCGGCTCTGTGGACGTGGACATCGAGCCGACCGACATCGGCGAGTCGGCCGGGTGCATGCCCCAGGCCGCATCGTTCGAACTGAGCGGGCGCCGCGAGGAGGTCGCCGTCCGTGACCCGGATGGCGGCCCCGCGATCCCCGACGCCGAGCCGCCGCGCGGCGCCGCGCTCGTGCGGCTGCCGACGCTGAGTCCGAAGGTGCGCGGCGCCACGGTCAAGTACTTCGGTGTGACCGGCGACACGTCGATCGAGCTCGTCGCGAGCGTAGGGCGGGGTGGCGTGAAGGCATGCGGGGTGATCGACTACGAGTGGTTCCGCGGCGACGCACGCCCGTCGGCCTGTACGTTGACGCGGGTGAGCGACTTGCGAGGTTCGATCCGCACATCGACGAACGCGGCCGGCACGTGCCGGATCACGCGCGCGGCGATCACCTCGTCGTACGTCATCCACCTGCCACGCTGGACCGACCCCGACCGCGTGCCGAAGCGGCTGCTCGATTGGTGGCGCCGCATCGTCGACTTCATCGCCGACCACGAAGCGGGTCATGTGCGCATCGGTCGCGACTACATGCAGCGGTTGAACGCTCGGCTGGTCGGCAAGCCATGCGAGGACATCACGGCGATCGTCCGGTCGTGGGCGAGGCAGCACGCCGAGGCGCAGGAAGGCTACGACATGGTCGAGTACGACAAGCCCTGGCCCAGGCCAGCGGCGGGATACTAGCCCTTGGGTGGGAGCCGCTCCCCAGCCTCGATCCGGATCGGCAGGCGGTTTTCCGCAGGCGTGAGTGGGCACGAGTACTTCGGGTCGTACACGCACGACGGGTGGTAAGCGAGGTTGAAGTCGAGCGAGTAGGTCCCGTCCTCCTCGGGCTCGAGGTCGAGGTAACGACCGGCGCCGTAGGTCTCGTTGCCGCTCGTCTTGTCGAGGAAGGGCACGAACAGCGATCGGCCGTCGCCGCCGTCGAAGGTGTATGCCGTCAGTACGTGCGCCTGGCCGGCGACTTCGAAGCGAAGGAGTCCCGCACGATGAGCCGGCCGCAGCCGGTCATCCGAGGTCGGGATCTCGAAGTCGGTGGGCTGGTCGCCCAGGTACGGGTCCAGCACCAGTTCCTCGAGCCGTAGTGCCGTGTTAACAGGGTAATACGGTAATCCGGTGAAACCCGGACGCTCCCCCTCCGGGACCGGGCTGTACTGGTTCGACCGGAAGAACTCGTCCTTGTCGGCACGGAAGCCCTCGATCGCCTCTTCGTAAGTCGGTGGGCGATGCTCGTGATGCTCGTGCTCATCGTGCCCGTGATCGTGATCGTGGTCGTGCGGGTCGGTCATCCAGAACCTCCGGCGTTCCCGCCATCGTGCCCGTCCGGCCGGTCGATGTCGACAACGCTGGTTCGACGGCGAAGCTTCAACGAAGGCGGCTGACGAGCGCCAGGACCTCATCGCCATAGGCGTCGATCTTGGCCGGGCCGACCCCTTTGACCCGACGGAGGGCCGCGGCAGAGGGAGGCTTCATCTCGGCGATCTCCGCCAGCGTCTGGTCGTGAAAGACGATGTACGCAGGGACGCCGTCCTCGCGAGCGCGGATCGTGCGCCATTCGCGGAGCGCCGCGTACAGCGGATCGTCATCGGCGACGCGGTACCCCGACGCGGCCATGGCCGCTGACGCGGCGCGGCGCGCACCCTGGTCCGCGGCGAATCGGTCTGGGAGCTGGGTGATGGTCCCTTGCCCATCGAGTGGCCGTCGCCGCAGGTCAGCGAGGAACCGGCTCGGCTGGCGGCGAGTGGTCCGTCCGCGGGTCTCACGCTCGGCAGCCCACGAGATCGCGAGGTGGCGTCGGGCGCGTGTGATACCCACGTACAGCAGGCGCAACTCCTCGGCGAGCAGTTCGTCGTCATCGGCCGCCTGGCGGATCGGCAGCATGCCCTCCTCGACCCCAGGCAGCGCGACCGCGTCCCATTCGAGACCCTTCGCGCGGTGGTAGGTCAGCAGGTTGACACCATCGGCGGAGCCCGCGCGCTCCGCGGCGCGCCGCCGGTCGAGATCGGCGAGGAATCCGGTCGCGCCAACGCTCGCGTCGTTGCGGGACAGCGTGGCCAGGATGTCGAGCAGCGTGTCGAGCGCGGCGGTTCGCTCGCGGGCCTCATCACCGGCGTATCCGGCGACCGTGTCGTCGTCGTAGCCCAGGTGCTTGGCCCACAGCGATCGCACCGCGCTGGTCAGCGCCGTCCCTGTGGTCTCCATCTTGGCCCGCACGAACGAGATCGATCGCCCCGCGCACGTCCGCACGATCGAAGAACCGGACGCCGCGCACCTGGTACGCGATCCCGGCCCGGGTCAGGGCGGCCTCGATCGGCGCGAGCTGGGCATTCATCCGGACGAGGATGGCGATCTCGGACGCGGCGATCCCGTCCGCCAACAGCTGGCGCACCCACTGCGCGAGCGCGCCGAGCTCCGCCGATTCGGTCCCGTGCCGCGCGATCGTCGGCTCTGGTCCGCTCGGGCGCGTCGCAACGAGCCGCTTCGTCGCCCCGCTCGACGCGAGCAATCGATTGGCGAGCTCGAGCACCTCGGGCGACGACCGGTAGTTGTCGGCCAACGTGACCACGCGTGCATCCGCGAACCACTCCGTGAACCCGGTGAGGAACGTGCTGGTCGCGCCGGTGAAGGTGTAGATCGTCTGGTCGGCGTCTCCGACGACGCACACGTCGTTGCGCTCGCCGAGCCACAGCTCGAGCAGCCGTTGCTGGTTCGGGTTCGTGTCCTGGTACTCGTCGACGCTGAACCAGCGCTTCCGGGCGCGGACCGTCGCTGCAGCCTCCGCATCGCGCTCGAGCAGGTCGATGGTCTCGACCAGCAGATCGTCGAAGTCGATCCGTCCCGCCCGGGCCTTGGCGCGCTCGTAGCCCGCGAACAGCCGAGTGAACAGATCGACCGGGATCGGCGGCTCGCGCGACGCTGTGGTGAGGCTGCCGGCCACGGCGCGCTCGTACGTGGTCGGCGTCAGGCGGCGGCTCTTCGCCCATTCGATCTCGTCGGCGAGGTCCTTCGCCGGCGTGAATCGATAGTGGCCGGGTAGCGCGCGAGCGAGCGGTACGAGCAACGGGACCTTCGAGTCGAGTAGGGCCGGCAGCGGCGCGCCATCGTGATGCAACGGCCAGAAATGCCGCAGCTGGCTCAGGGCGTGCGCATGGAACGTCCGGGCCGTGACACCCGGCAGACCGAGTCCCTTCAGGCGCTCCACCATCTCGCCCGCGGCCTTGTCGGTGAAGGTGACGATGAGCGCCTGATCCTCCAGCACGACGTCGGTGGCGATCGCGTAGGCCGTCCGCCGGCTGATGACGCGGGTCTTGCCGGTACCCGCGCCCGCCAGGATGCCGACCGGACCCGAGGTGGCGAGGACGGCCTCGCGCTGCGCGTCGTTCAGGTCGTCGAGGAGCGCCTCAGGTTCGGGACGGGGCACGTGGCCAGTATGGGCGTCGGCGCTCATCGCGGCGTTATCTCCGGCGTCGCGGCGCTACCCTTGGACCATGCGACGCGTCATCTACTACATCTCGCTCACCACTGATGGCATGTACGCCGATCAGGACGGCGGCCTGGCCGCGTTCGAGCCATCGGAGGATGAGCATCGCTACGCGAACCGCCTCGTGAACGAGGCCGGCGACATGGTCATGGGCCGCGTCATGTATGACGTCATGGACTACTGGGATGACCTCGACCTCGAGGATCCCGAACGTGTCCGATGTGGAGCGCGAGTTCGCGACCTTCTGGCGCGAGACACCGAAGCACGTCGCCTCGCGCGGCGAACCGACGCTCCGCGCCAACGCCACCAAGATCGATGGCGACGTCGTCGACTTCGTCCGCCGCCTGAAGTCGACCGACGGGCCCGACATCATGGTCGGCTGCGGCGCCGATCTGTTCGCTGACGTTCTCGGCGGCCGGCCTCATCGACGAATATCGCTTCCTCGTCATACCCACCGCGCTCGGTCAGGGCAAGGCGCTGTTCGCCAAGCTGGACGAGCCGCTTCGCCTCCGACTCACCAACGCGACGAGAACGTCGGGCGGCGGCGTGCTTGTCGAGTACGCGCCGGATACGGACGCGGACCGGAGGAGGCTGAGATGACCATCGCCGAGGCGCGCATGGACCGCATGGTCGCCAGCGTCGAGCACGTGTTCGCCTGGCTGGCAGATGGCGAATGGACTCGGTACCGGGACCGATCCCGGCATCGCCGACTTCATGCTGGGCAACCCGCAGGAGCTGCCGCTCCCCGGTCTGGTCGACGCGCTCCAGCGGGCCGCGGTGCCGAAGGACAAGGACTGGTTCGCCTACAAGCTCAGCGAGGACGAGTCGCGCACGGTCGTCGCCGCGTCGCTGAAGGACCGCACCGGCATCGACTACCGACCCGAAGACATCGCGCTGACCACCGGGGCGTTCGGCGGCCTCGGCGTCACGATCCGGGCGCTGGCCGACGAGGGCGACGAGGTCATCTTCCTGTCGCCGCCGTGGTTCTTCTACGAGCTGATGATCGCGTCGGCCGGCGCGACCGCGGTCCGGGTCCGCCTCCAGGAGCCCGAGTTCGACCTCGACCCCGAAGCGATCGCCGCGGCGATCACGCCCCGTACCAGGGCGATCATCGTCAACAGCCCGAACAACCCCACCGGCCGGATCTACCGTCAGGCCGAGCTCGCCGCGCTCGGCGATGTGCTTCGCCAGGCATCGGAACGCCACGGCCGGCCGATCGTCCTGATCTCGGACGAGTCGTACAACCGGATCGTCTTCGACGGCATCGACTTCCGGACGCCGGCGCTCGACTACGACGCGACGATCACGATCTACACGTACGGCAAGACGCTGCTGGCACCCGGCCAGCGCATCGGTTACGCCGCGCTGACGCCCGACTTCCCCGACCGGCTGGCGATCAACAACCGGATCCTCGTCCAGCAGCTGGCCGCGGGCTGGGGCTTCCCGAACGCCCTGCTCCAGCACGCCATCGGTGACCTCGAGGAGCTGTCGATCGATATCGACGCGCTCCAGGCGCGGCGTGACCGGATGGTCCCAGCGCTGCGCGAGATGGGCTACGAGGTCACCAAGCCCGAGGGCACGTTCTACGTCATGGTCCGCTCGCCCGATCCGGACGATCGGGCGTTCTCGTCCCGCCTCGCCGAGCACGGGGCGCTCGTGCTGCCCGGGACGATCGTCGAATCGCCAGGCTGGTTCCGGATCTCGCTGACCGCGAGCGACGAGATGGTCGACCGCGGGCTCGAGTCGTTCCGGGCCGCCCGCGCGGCGGTCATGGCGGTCTAACGCCGGCTGACGCGACCGCGGCCGGACACGACGCCGTCGATTCCTTCGATTTCGAAGGATCGAAGAGCGGCCCACGATCCGGGCGCAAGAAAGACCCTTCGATTTCGAAGGATGTGTCAGGGAACGCTTCCCCCGGTACGCTTCCGTCGTGCGCGCTTCGCCGGCGACCTTGGACCGCTCGCACTACGACCTCGTCTGGCAGGACGACTTCGACGGGCCGACACTCGACGAGACGCATTGGCTCCCGCACTACCTGCCGCACTGGAGCACGCCGGACCGGACAGCTGCCCGGTACGAGATCCGCGACGGCGTCCTCCGGCTGCTGATCGAGGCGGACACGCCGCCGTGGTGTCCGGCCCTCGACGGCGACCTCAGGGTCTCCTCGCTCCAGACCGGCGTCTTCGCCGGACCGCTCGGCAGCAAGGAGGGCCAGCTCCAGTTCCACCCGGACGTGGTCGTGCGCACCGCCCAGGAGAACCGCGCGCTGTTCATCGTCCACCGCAACCTCATCGAGACCCGCATGCGCGCACTCGCCGACCCACGGGCCATGGTCTCGCTGTGGATGATCGGTCTCGAGGACACACCCGAGCATTCGTCCGAGATCAACGTCGCCGAGATCTTCGGGCGCAACGTCAAGAGCGATCGCGCCCACATCGGCTCGGGCGTCCATCCGTTCGGCGACCCCGCGATCATCGACGACTTCGTCGAGACAGAGGTCGCCATCGACGTTCGCGAGTGGCATACCTACTCGGCCGACTGGACGCCCGACCACATCGCCTGGTACATCGACGATCGGCTGATCCGCGTGGTCGAGCAGTCGGCGACCTACCCGATGCAGCTCATGCTCGACGTCTACGAGTTCCCGCCCGACGACGGCACGCCAGACCCGCGCGATCCCGCCGACTACCCGAAGGCATTCGAGGTCGACTGGGTCCGCGTCTCGTGCCGTCGCCAGGAGCCCGGGGGCGGCTGCCTCGAGCCCGAGCGGGTGTTGGCCTAGCCCATCGGCCGTCTATCCTGCGCACATGGATGAGCAGACCGTTCGCGACCATGCCCGGGCCATGTGCGAGGCCATCGTCGCCGGGGACGTCGACCGCGCCATCGAAGACGTCAGTCCCGAGCTCCGTCGAAACCTCGGCGAGGTGATCAGCCTCTTCCCGTTGCCATCGAAGGAGGCGACGATCGAGTCGGTCGCCCAGGGTGGCTCGAGTTACGTCGTCGTGCTACGGCTCGTCGGCGACACCGACGAGGTCCAGGTGCAGACCCGCTGGAAGGACCGCGATGGCCGCCCGACCCTGGTCGAGGCCAGCCACTTGAGCCGGACCGAGCTGGCGCCCGAGCCGATCGAAGGAGAAGCCGACGAGGAGGGCGCGACCCCGGCCTGACCGGGTCAGCCCTCCATCCGAAGCTCTTCGAGGTCGAGCTCGCGCTCGATGGTCCGCAGCGTCTGATCGTTGATCTCGCCTCGATCGCGCAGGTCGATGACGGCTGCCCGTTGCGCGGCGATCACGCCACGCTGGATCTCTTCGTGCTCGACCCGCTCCTGTCGCCGCTCCTCGGTTTCATCCGGATCCTCGGTGGCGAGGTGCTGCGTTCGGTCCTGCAATCCGGACTCGAGCCGATCGAACAGCGGCTCGTGGGTCGTCCAGACCGACCGGGCCCGCGCCACCTCGTCGAGGCCCGCCTGGTAGGCGGCAGCACGGGCGACCGTCGCCTCGTCGCCGTCGAGCTCGATGCCGTCGCGCGTCGCCCAGCGCACGACCGCCGGTAGCGTCAGGCCCTGACCGACGAGCGTCACGAGGATGACCGTGAAGGTCACCAGCAGGATCAGGTTGCGCTCCGGGAAATCGGCGGGAAGCGCGAGCGCCGCTGCCAGTGACACGGCGCCGCGCAGTCCCGCCCAGCTGACGACGAACGTCAGGCGCCGCGCGAAGACAGGATCGCGGCGGGCGATGAGCTGCCGCGGGGAGCGCGGGAGGAGGCTGCTCGCGAAGACCCACATGAAACGCGCGACCACGACGACGCCGGCGATCAGCAACCCCAGTCCGAGCAGCCCGCTCGCCGACCGGCCACTGAGCGCGTCGATGATCTCCGGGAGCTCGAGCCCGATCAGCACGAACACGAAGCCGTTCAGGACGAAGCCGATCATCTTCCAGGTCGTCAGCCAAAGGACCCGGCTGTTGGGCGTCAGGATCGTGCCGAACCGGCTGCCGATCACGAGGCCGGTGGCGACCGCCGCGAGCACGCCCGACAGGTCGAGGCGCTCTGCCGGCAGGTAGGCCGCGAACGGCGCCACCAGCGAGATCACCACCTCCACCGGTGGGTCGTCGAGCCGGCGCAGGATCTCCCCCGTCACCCGACCGACCACGAACCCGATCGCGACGCCGCCGACGGCGGCCACGGCGAACGCGGCCAACGACTCGGACAGGACGAACGTCGCGCTCACGACCGCCGCCACCGCGAATCGATAGGCGACGAGTGCGGTCGCGTCGTTGAGCAGCGCCTCGCCCTCGACGAGCGTGTTCACGATCCGTGGCACGCCGAGCCGACGGAACACGGCCGTCGCGGCCAGTGCGTCGGTCGGGGCGACGATCGCGCCCAGCGCGAAGGCGGCCGGCCAGCCCAGGCCCGGAACCGCGACGTAGGCAACGACCGCCACGATCGTCATGGTGAAGAGCACCAGCCCGATCGACAGGCGCAACAGCGGCGCGAGGTTCGCCCGGAGATCCCTGATCGGCATGTCGACCGCCGCCTGGAAGAGCAGGGGCGGCAGGAAGACGATCAGCACGAGCTCAGGGTCGAGCTCGATCCGCGGCAGGCCAGGCACCAGACCCAGCAACAGCCCGCCGATGACGAACAGGCTGGGATATGGCACGCCGACGCGACGCGCGAGCTCGAACAGCACCGCAACGGCGAGCAGGATCGCGAGGACGGCGGTCAGGATTTCCACGGGCGACCGGCTAGGGCGCGCGCCGCTGGATCAGCTCATCGCGCCACTCGCGCAGGCGATCGAGATGCTCGGCGTAGTGCTCGCTGCCCGACTTGCGGATCCACCAGGCCGCCTCGTCGCTCGTGTCGCGGAGCCGCCACCATTCCTCGATCATCCGTGTGCGCCCGGCATTGGCCTGGACCCACGCGACTACCCACGGCTGGCCGTCCATCGCCTCCAGCAGCGCGGCGTTCAACGCGTCGATATCGATGTCGTGGCCGTCGTAGCTGCCGGCGGTCATCCGTTCGAACTGGACCTGCGCCTCGGCCATCCACGTGCCCACGTGCGCGACCACGTCGCGTACCGTCCAGTCCGGGTCGCGCTGGTAACCGGGCTCGAGGCACTCGTCCGGCGTCAACGACCGGACGAGGTCGACGATCTCGTACCAGCCTCGCCGTTCCGCCTCGATGTCGGCCGCGTACGGGTGGTCGACGGGCGGCGGCTGCGCTGCCTTCCGGCTCATGGCGCCACGTACGCACCTTCGAGCGGCAATCCTGCCTCCTCCCAGTCGAGCAGTCCGCCCGAGTAGCGGCGGACGTTCCGGTAGCCGCGCCGAACGAGGTCGCGATACATCGCCACGCTCGAAAGGCAATCGACCTGCGAGCAATACACGACCACCTCGTCGTCGGGCCGGACGGATGCATACAACGCATCGGGCGTGTCGTAGTGGACCGAACCCGGGATGTGTTTGGCATCGAATGCCCAGCGGTTCAGGGCCATGATCAGCTTCACGTCATCGCCCCGGTCGAGCTTCGCCTTGAGCTCGTCGCGGCCGATGGTATGGACCGGCTCGCTACCGAGTGCCGCGTGCGGACTCGGTTGATCGACCGTCATCAGTTGAGGTGATCCTGCCAGTCGGCTGGCACGCGACCTGCCGGCCCCGGCACTGGCTGGTCGAGCGGGTGATGGTCAGGCGGCGCCAACGCCGGACCCTCGAGGTACTGCTCGTTCGTGTAGTCCCAGAACCAGTCCTCGCCTGGCTCATAACTGTGGACGATCGGGTGGCCGGCGTCGCGCGCGTGATTGCTGGCGTGCTGCGACGGTGATGAGTCGCAGCAGCCGATCCGCCCGCAGTGCACGCACCGGCGGAGGTGGAACCACCAACCGCCGGTCGCGTCGCACTCGACGCAGCCAGGGCCACTGGGCGGCGTCGAGAGGTCGATCTTGGTGTCGGACGTCACGTGTCCATCATGAACGGTCAGTCCACGTATGGACCGTTGTAGATCGGTGCTTCCCCGTATGGCTTGCCGGCCATGACCATGAACCGCGTCCCGGGCTGCGCATCCCTGACCGTCAACGAATTGCCCGGCCCGAGGATCGCGACGTCGATAGGCCCTGTCTGCTTGCGCCTCATCAGTGCAGCGACTAGCCCGCAAGCGAATCAGTGCCAGCGGCCGCGCGATATGCGCCTCAGCGATGAACCGCAAGCGCTCCGGGTCGACCGGCGCGACCAAACCCTCAGGCGGGTGCCAGCGGGACGTTGCATTACCGCAACGTGGGCAGCAGAATGCCGCGAAGGACTGCGGGCGCGTCGTCACCGCGCCACCCAGACGCACGACCATCGGATATCGAGGGAGGGGACGATGTCGGGTCGCGAGCGCGCGCGTCTGTTGCTGGTCGGCGTCTGCAGTACGGCGCTCTGCGCCCTGACCCTCCTTACGGTCGCCCCGAGCGGCGGCGCCGGTCCAGGCGGCCACGCCGCCGCAGTACTACGCCATCGCGGCTGGGATGGTGTACGACGTCGGCGGCGCCACGGCGATCAACGACGCGGGTGTGGTGGCGGGGCAGTTCGGGGTCACCAATCAAGGAAACCAGGGCATGGTCCGCATGACCGGCACTACGATCGAGAAGATGCCGCTCTCCGGAGGAGGCACGCCCTTTGCCATCAACGCGAACGGCTGATGGCCGGTTACCGGGGCAGCGATCCGCTCGAGGCCATCCGCGTCGACGGCACGACGGTCACCACCATCCCGGGTCTCGCGGGGACCGCCGGCGACGTCGCATACGACATCGACGACGCGGGCACGACCGTTGTCGGTGCCTCATTCCTCAGCAACGGCGAGAGCCGCGGGTGGACGAATGACGGGACCGAGACGACCCAGCTCGAGAGCTTCGGCAGCACGTACGAGATCGCCAGCAGGATCAACAACGCTGGGGTGATCGCGGGAAGCGCGCGCGATGGCAGTGGCCAGATGCATCTCGTGGCGTGGCAGGGCGGCGCGATCGCCGACATCGGTGGGGGTGCCTACTCCTCTGCGAACGTTTCCGACATCAACGAGGCTGGGCATGTCCTCGCTTCCGTCACGGTGCCGCCTAACGACAATCGCGCGATCCTCTGGGACGGCAGCACGGCGATCAACCTCGGCCTGCTGCCGGGCGGGGATTGGACGAGCGCCGGCGCGATGAACGAGTCGGGCGGGGTGGTCGTATCGGCGAAGAACTCCGCTGGGAAGTTCCGCGCGGCCCGTTGGGACGGCACCAGCCTGGTCGATCTGGGCGCGCTCCCGGGAGGCGACGAGTCCTTCGCGACCGGCATCAACGAACAGGGCCAGATCACGGGTGTCTCGTACGTCGCTCCGGGCAAGACGCACGGATTCCTGATCGACGACGGGGTGATGTACGACGTCAACGACTTGCTCCCTGCCCATTCGGTCGAAGTCATCAATGCGCAGGCGATCTCCGACTCGGGGCACATCCTTGCCTACGGGACGAATAGCCAACCGATCCTGCTCGTGCCGGGCGCCCGACCGACGGCCGATTTTGCCGTCGTCGATCTGGGCGACGGGCTGGCGACACAGCATTCCGATGGCTTCCCTGGCGACCTGAACTCGGCGCGCCAGGCCACCGGATCGATTCGACTCCCGCGCCTTCCGCTACGACGGGACGACATCCGCGAACATCTTCCCGACGTTCAACGAGTCGCACGGCCTGGCGATCAACGAATCCGGCACCGTCGCTGGCACTGCGGATCAAGGAGGGGACCAGCAGGCTTCAGCTACGACGGGACCGTCGACTTCCTCGGCACCCTCGGTGGTGCGAGGAGCTTCGCCCAGGACATCAATGACGCCGGCGACATCGTCGGTAGCGCCGATACGAGCGGTGGGCAACAGCATGCGTTCGTCTATCGCGACGGTGTCATGACGGACTTGCACACCCTCGGTGGCACGACGTCCATCGCCACCGACATCAACGCGCCTGGCACCGTCGTCGGAAACTACTCGCCGACATCTGGCACGTTCCGCGGTTTCGTCTCCGATGGCACGACCACCACCGATCTGGGAACGCTCGGTGGCGGATTTACGGCGCCCAGCGCCATCAACGGGTCCGATGTGATCGTCGGGACGAGTTCGACGCCGAGTCAATCAGAACCACGCCTTCCGTTATGCCGCTGGCGCGATGACCAGCATCGCGCCGCCCGGCTCGACCAGCAGCGAAGGGATCGACATCAACGAGACGGGGGCCATCGCCGGGTCGTATCTCGACGGCTCCGGCAACCGCCGGGCGTTCAGGCTCGTCGATGGCACCTTCGATCTCATCCCTCCCTTTGGCGGCACCTTCGCCACGTCCACTGACATCAACGAAGCCGAGCAGGTGGTGGGCTACTCCGCGACCGAGAGCGGGGGCATCCGGGCGTACCGCTTCGATGACTCGGGCCTGATCGACCTCAGCGAACACCTGCCACTGGGCTATGAATCGATCGTCAACGTCGCCTTCAGGATCGCCGACGACGGCACGATCCTCGCTCGTGGCGTGCGGTCGGACTTCCGTGAGAGCGTGCTGCTACTCATCCCGACGACCACCGACGCCCCCTGCGTCGCTCACGATCGACACGAGCCGACCAGCGGCGTCCGAGCGTCGCACGATATGGCCGCTTCGAGAAGGAGTTCACGCTCAACCGCACGTATGCGGCCGCTGAGGTGCACGATCCGAGCGTCATCGACGTCACGGCGACGTTCAAGTCGCCCAGCGGCGCGACCTACACCGTGCCGGCGTTCTTCGGGACCGACTACACCCTGCGACCTGGGACGGGCATCGGCGGCGTCCGAGCTGTATGACCCTGTCCCGGGGACGGATCGGGTGTCTGGCATGCCCGCTTCTCGCCGGACGAGACCGGCACGTGGCGGTACACGCTCCGTGCCCAGGACAAGCGGCCGGGCCAGACGCGACGAAGGTCTCCGCCCAGCTGACGTTCTCCGTGACGGCATCGACGGCCAAGGGCCAGATCGACGCGACCCGCGGGACGACCGGTTCCTCCGCTACACCGATGGCACGCCCTACTTGCCGATGGGCCACAACGTCGCGTTCGGCGACGGCAACCCGTTCAACGACGGCAGCCACTTCTACGAGCCGCATTTCCAATCGATGGAGGCCGCCGGCCAGAACTGGACCCGGGTCTGGATGACCGACTTCTACATCACGGCGATCGAATGGAACGCCACGCATTTCTCCGGGCAGTACGACGGCGTGGGTCAGTACGGGGACGTTCCCGCCTTCCGTGTCGAGCAGATCCTCGACCTCGCCGAGCAGTACGGCCTCGAGGTCCAGCTGGTGCTCAACGACCACGGCCAGTTCAGCAGCCACGTCAACGCACGGTGGTACGACAACCCCTACAACACGGACAACGGCGGTCCCGTGCCGGCAGCCGACCCGGCCGCGTTCTTCAGCGATCCGACCGCGAAGCAGCTGTTCAAGCAGCGGCTGCGCTACCTCGTCGCCCGCTACGGCGCCTACCGCGACATCCTCGCCTGGGAACTGTTCAACGAGACCCAGTTCATCGGCTCCGCGAGCCGGAACCCGTTCAACAGCGTCAGGAGGTTCGCGACGACCTCGTCGCGTGGCACGCCGAGATGGCTGCCTACCTCCGCTCGCTCGACCCGTACGACCACCTCATTACGACGAGCTCGGACATCGATACGAGCGCGGCCACGATCTGGACCGACCCAAACATCGATCTTGTGCAAGTCCACGATTACGGCTCGCTCAGCGGCCGTGACCAGCGCTTCCGCGGCTACGCGGAGGATCTCAACGCCACCTATGGCAAACCGGTCATCGTCGGCGAGTTCGGGTTGCCGGCGAAGCCGGAGAACGTCTCGCCGGAGCCCGGCTTCGACCCGACGACCTCTGCACTGTCGCCCGACGAATCGCCCACCTCGTGCAAGCGACGCATCTCCACAACTCGATGTGGGCGACGGCGATGTCGGCATCCGGTGCGATGTCGTGGTGGTGGGGCGGCTACATCCGCGACAACGCGGCCGAGCATCGGACACCGCCGGACTTCCCTGCCAACCAACGGCACAACCCGCCGCTGCGGGACTTCTTCGCCGGTGAGGACCTCGCGGGCATGGGCCTCGAGACCTCGACGATCACGGCGCCCGCGACCGTCGTCGCGCTGGGGATGGACAACGGATCGCGCGGGTTCGCCTGGATCCGCGATGCCCAGAACGAGTACGGAAGCGGGGTCGGCCCGGGCGATACGCCGGACGCACGATGACCGGTGTGTCGATCGCGTTCGACGGATTCGCCGACGGGACGTATCGGCATCGAGGAGCACGATCCGTGGGGCATCGCCTCGATGGCGGAGTCCGATCGCCACCGCCTCCGGCGGCACGCTCACGGTGTCGCTCCCGAACTTCACGCGTGACGTCGCGCTCAAGATCGGACCCGCCCCGGCCACCGCTCCAGCTGCCCCGACCGGCGTCACCGCCGCGAAGGGCAACGCCCAGGCCACGATCACGTGGACGCCGCCGGCCGACGGCGGCAGCCCGATCACCAGCTACACGGTCACGTCGAGCGCGGGGGCCTGACAGCCGACGGTCGATGGGACGACCACCAGCGCCGTCGTCACGGGACTGACCAACGGGACCTCCTACACGTTCACGGTCACCGCCACCAATGCGATCGGGACGGGTCCGGCCTCGGCGCCGTCGAACGCCGTGACCCCGGCCGCGCCCGTTCCACAGACCATCACCTTCACGAAACCACCGAACTCGACCATGCTGCAATCGCCGGTGGCGACCAACCCGACGGCGAGTTCCGGACTGCCGGTCACGCTGACCTCGAACGACGCCGGCGATCTGCGGGATCGATGGATTCGACATCATCCTGCTGAGCGCGGGCAACTGTACGGTCACGGCGACCCAGCCCGGCAATGCCGACTACCTGCCGGCGACCCCGATCACCCGAACCTTCACGGTGACCCAGGCGAGCCAGACCATCACGTTCGCCAGACCACCGAACTCGACCATGCTGCAATCGCCGGTGGCGACCAACCCGACGGCGAGTTCCGGGCTGCCGGTCACATTGACCTCATCGACGCAGGGCATCTGCACGGTGAGCGGCTTCGAGATCACCCTGCTGGGTCCGGGCAACTGTACGGTCATCGCGACCCAGCCTGGCAATACGGTCTACCGGGCCGCCACCCGATCGCACGTTCCTTCACCGTCAGCAAGGTCGCGCAGACGATCACATTCCCGAAACCGGCGAACGCGACACTCATCCAGTCCCCACTCACCCTCGCCCCGACGGCGACCTCCGGGCTCTCGGTGACACTGGCGTCGACGACGCCGTCTGTCTGTACCCTCAGTGGCTACCAAGTCACGTTGCACATCGCCGGCACGTGCACGCTGCGAGCCACCCAACCGGGTGACGCCGTCTACCTGGCCGCAACCGCCGTTCAACGCTCATTCAACGTGACGAAGGCGGCGCAGACGATCACGCTGCCGAATCCAGGCACGCAGTCCATGCAGAACCCGTCGGTCATGCTGAGCCCTTCGGCGTCGTCGGGCTTGGCGGTGACACTCACGTCGCTGACGACGGCGGTCTGCACGGCCAGCGGCGACACGGTCACGCTCCTGCGGACCGGCACCTGCCGGATCCGGGGAACCCAAGCGGGGGACGCGACATATGCGGCGGCTCCTGCGGTGACCATCTCGTTCTCCGTGGTGTCTGCGGCGCCGACGCCGGCGCCGAGTCCTACGCCGACCGCGACTCCAACGCCCGGCCCGCCCTGACCTCCCCCGGAGCGTCCTGAGAAGCCCGGTGTCGATGATGCCGGGCTTCCGCCTCTCGCCGTACCCTTACCGACCATGCCAGCCGAGTTCATCTACTCCACGTACCGGCTCGCCCGGCACTATCCGCCGGACCGGACGGTCCTCGAGGACATCTCACTCAGCTTCTATCCCGGCGCCAAGATCGGCGTCATCGGGCCCAACGGCGCCGGCAAGTCGAGCCTGCTCAAGATCATGGCCGGGCTCGACGACAGGTTCACCGGCGAGGCGCGTCTGACACCTGGCGCCGAAGTCGTCAAGACCGGCGCTCGTGAGGTGCCGGCCCGCGCGTACGTGTCGTCATTCAACTTCCGCGGCCCCGACCAGCAGAAGGTGGTCGGCCAGCTGTCGGGTGGTGAACGGAACCGGGTCCATCTCGCGAAGCTGCTCCAGTCGGGCGGCAACGTCCTGCTCCTCGACGAGCCGACGAACGACCTCGACGTCGACACGCTGCGCGCGCTCGAGGCCGGGCTCGAATCGTTCCCAGGTTGCGTCGTCGTCATCAGCCACGACCGCTGGTTCCTCGACCGGATCGCGACCCATATCCTCGCCTTCGAGGGCGATTCACAGGTGCGGTTCTTCGAGGGCAACGTCAGCGACTACGAGGCGTTCCGCCACAAGGAGCTGGGCACCGCCGCGGACCAGCCGCATCGCATCCGCTACAAGCGGCTCGTGGCCTGACATGGACTGGGCGGCGAGCGTCCAAGCGGAGATCGACGCGGCGACCGTCCAACCCCTCGTTCGTCGCAGCCTCGCGGCGCCAGACGCCCGGCCGACGGCGATCGCCGTCCGGCCGCTCGATTACCCGAACGTCGATCCAGATGCTCGCATGCTCATGCGCGTCGACGGCCAAGCGACCGAAGGTGGCGGCCAGTGGCCGTGGTCGATCATCCTCAAGGCCTTCCGTCGAGTCGACGGGCCAGCCGTCGACGATCCGACTCACTACGAGTACTGGCAGCGAGAACCGCTCTTCTTCGAGTCCGGGCTGTGGGCGCACCTCCCGCCCGGCCTGCGATCCGTGCGACCACTCGCCGTCGACCGGCGATCGCCTCATGAGATCTGGGTCTGGCTCGAGGCCCTGACGGACGAGCATCCCGACGGCTGGCCAGCGGCGCGGTTCGAGCTGGCGGCTCATCACCTTGGGCGGTTCGCCGGAGGGTACCTTGCCGGCCACCCCATCCCGACGGCGCCGTGGCTTTCGGCGACGCGGTCCATCCATCTGCAATGGAGCATCGAGAACCCCGAGGTCCGCGAGCCGGTCATGCGAGCTCTCGAGACACCGCCGACAACATCCTCCGGCGCGCCCTTCGCGTCCGCGCGCGATCGCGAGGCGCTGCGTGCCGTCTTCCGTCGCCAGGCGGATCTGCTGGACGCGGCGGACGCCCTGCCCCGCGTCCTGTGCCACAACGACACGTTCGCCGCGAATCTCTTCGCTAGTCGTGCGCTCGACGGGTCGCCGGAGACGGTGGCGATCGACTGGGCGCTCGTCGGGATCGGACCGGTCGGCGCGGATCTCGGACAGCTCGTGGCCGGGAGCGCCACCTTCTTCCGAGCGCCCGTCGATGATCTCGATACGCTCGACCGTCGGTGCTTCGACGCATACGTCAGCGGCCTCGAGGAGGGGGGCGCTGTCGTGCCGCGCGATCTTCGCCTGGCGAGTCTTACCACCGTCCTCGCGCAGTGGACGGCGATCGTCGCGCAGCACCTGGTCCTTGCACTCGATCCGGCAGAGGACGAGTGGGTCGAGGGGTTCTGGCATCGACCACCATCGGACGTCGTCGAACAGTTCACCCCGCTCCTTTCATTCCTGGCGCGGCGCGCGACCGAAACGGTCGATCTGCTCGATGCGCTGTCGACCGACCGGGAGCCGCGCTAGCCGGTCGCCGGCGACGGTGCGTCGAGATACCCGGCACGCGTCCGGTCGGCACCGACCAGCAGAGGATGGTCGGCCAGCTGTCCGGCGGGGAGCGGAACCGGGTCCATCTCGCGAAGCTGCTCCAGTCGGGCGGCAACGTCCTGCTCCTCGACGAGCCGACGAACGACCTCGACGTCGACACGCTGCGCGCGCTCGAGGCCGGGCTCGAATCGTTCCCGGGTTGCGTCGTCGTAATCAGCCACGACCGCTGGTTCCTCGACCGGATCGCGACCCATATCCTCGCGTTCGAGGGCGATTTGCAGGTGCGGTTCTTCGAGGGCAACGTCAGCGACTACGAGGCGTTCCGCCACAAGGAACTGGGCACCGCCGCCGACCAGCCGCATCGCATCCGCTACAAGCGGCTGGTGGCGTAGTGGGTCGACGATCGGCTCAGGCGACCTCGTGCGTCATCTGGTCGATGGCGACGGTGGCAGCCAGGACAAGGGCGACGTCCTCATTCGGGCCGACCTCGACGCCGTATGTGTCGCGCACTCGGAACCACTTCTTCGAGACGTGGGCGACCTCGTTGCCGTCCCGTTCGAACTCGTACTGGTGGTCGGTGATCTTTCCCTTGACGTCGTACTTGACGCCGTTGGATGCCTCGACGTCGAACCGCTCACGCAGCGGCGTGAACATGGCCTTCTTGACTGTGGCCAGTGGCTGCCCGCCGCGCTCGATCGTCATGACGTCGCGAACGCTGACCAGCTTCTCCTTGAGCGTGGCCACTTCCTGCCCAGTGCTGTCCTCGATGACCAGCGTCTTCCGCACGCGGAAGGCCTTGCCATCGACTTTGTACGCGCGTTGGCCAGCGCCGTTCTCGATCCAGTAGTCGTCGCCGATCGACACCATCGACTGGCGCATCTGGAAGACATTGGCCGGTGCACTGTCGCCTCTGTTGCGGCGCAGCATGCTTACCCTCCTCGTACGATCGAACGAACTCGCGATCTGGCCTCGACCATGGCCGGACCGTCGTCGGAGGGCAAGGGTGGCCACCGCCCGAGGAGAGGGCGGCAGCCCACCGGATCGCTAGGGTCGATAGACGAAGGACTGCTGCCAAAGGGTCGGGTTGCCGGGTGTGTCCTCGTTTCCGAACCAAGCCCAGTCCTCGAGCGGCCGAACGGCGGCCGTCCGACCGAGCAGCCCGACGTAGACATGGAACCCCGGTAGGGTCGCCCGATAGTTGCCATAGCCATCGTCGTTGATGAAGCAGCCATGGCGATACGTCGCGATGTCGTCGCCGGCCCACGGCGTGTAGGCGTTCTCGCCCTCACCGGAGATGCAGCCACCGCTTTCGAGTTCGACGCCCTCGGCGTCCATCCGCGCGATGTAGGCGTCGAGCATGTCGGCATCGTTCCGGAACAGGTAGTAGCCCATGCGGGCAACAGGCGTCGAGATGAGGTCGCACTCGATGCCACCGATCGCGCCGGCAGGCAGCCGATCCCCGCGGACCGGCGAGCAGTCACCCTCGCCGCGCATGATGCCGTCGATCAGGTAGCGCTCGGCCCGGTTGAACGCCGGCGCGGTCGGGCGCGGCGTCGGCTTTGCTGTCGGCTCCGGCGTCGGGCGGACGGTCGGGGCAGGCGTGACGACCGGCGGTTCCGGCGTGGAGGGATCCACAGGGATGGACGGCGCCGGCGAGGGCGGCGTTACCACCGCGGGCTGGCTGGGCGGCGGTGTGGGCGCACCACACGCGGCAAGGACGAATGCGGCCATCAGCGACGCCGCGAGAATGAGCCTGGGCATGTCGATTCTTCTCCGATGGATGGCGGCATCGATTGCGCCACTGCCCATTCGACGCCAGACACGCTCGATTCGACCGCGACAAACGTCGATTCCTGCACCCGGCGAACGTACGTTTCGTCGCCGTCCATTTCGGGCGGTTTTGTGCCTTCGCGCGGGACAACGAGCGCCCGACGAGCCGTTCATCCGTCGGTTGTCCCTCCCGGCGGGACAACGGACCCCTGAGCAGACCCTCATCCGTCGGTTGTCCCTCCCGGCGGCACAACGGACCCCTGAGCGGACCCTCATCCGTCGGTTGTCCCTCCCGGCGGCACAACGGACCCCTGAGCAGACCCTCATCCGTCGGTTGTCCCTCCCGGCGGCACAACGGACCCCTGAGCGGACCCTCATCCGTCGGTTGTCCCTCCCGGCGGCACAACGGGCCCCCGACGAGCCGTTCAGCCGTCGGGTGTCCCTCCCTGAGGGACAACCGCCCGACGTAGCCCTTCCCTAGCCGGCAACCCGGCGCGGCTACCATCGACCGCATGGATACGACGCGTGCCGAGGCTCTGCTGACCCTCGCCGAGGAGGCGGGCGTCGCCTCACGAGGCCCCGACCCGAAGTCGGCGCTCGACCGCCTCGAGCGCGAGTACGACGACCTGCTCGCCGCCCTGCAGTGGTTCATCGACCAGGGGCGCACCGACGAAGCGCTCCGTCTGGCGAACTCGCTCTACCGGTTTTGGATCACCAAGCAACGGTTCGAGGAGGGTGCCCGCTGGTTCGGCCGCGCCCTTGCATCGCCTGACGCTGATGAGCGCCTCCGCGGCCAAGCCCACATCAACGCCGGCTTCATGCCCTTCTGGATGGGTCAGGACGACCAGGCCGCGGAACTGTTCGAGCAAGGCCTCGAGATGGCGCGCCGACTCGCGGACCAGCCGATGATCTCGCAGGCGCTGGGCGGTCTCGCTCGCGTCGCGCTGCGCAACGACGTCGCCGAAGGGCGGCGCATCGCCCGCGAGGCGCTCGACGTCAGCGTCGCCGCCGACGACGAAGCCGGGCGGTCGAACGCACTCCACCTCCTCGGTGTCGGTGCCCAGATCGCAGGCGACCTGCCGGAAGCGAAGGAGTGGATGACGCAGCGGCTCGCGCTCGTCCGGACGCAAGGCAACCAGTTCCTCGTCGCGTCGGAAGCCGGCAACCTCAGCATGGTCGAGCGGCAACTCGGGAACCTCGATGCAGCCGAGTCGCTTTCGCGCGAGTCCCTGCAGATCAGCGACTCGATCGGCGACCGGTTCAACACTCCGTTCGTGTTCAGCGGCCTCGCGTCGATAGCCACGGAACGCGGCGACGTCGTGCGTGCCGCGACCCTGGTCGGAGCGGCCGAGGCGCTGATGGAGGCGCAGCACATGGCCTGGCCGCCCGACGAGCGGCCCCACTACGAACGGCTGCTGGCGGACCTGCCGAACACGATGGGGGTCGACGCATTCGAGCGAACCCGGGCCGCCGGACGGTCGATGGCAACGGCTGACGCCGTCCATCTCGCGCTCGAAGGCGCCTGATCAGGCCTTAGGCGTCACCGGTCGAATAGGTCGCGACGATGACGCCGGTCGACGTCGTCTTGGAGTCCTCGAGCCGGAGGCCGGACTCGGGCACGCCGTCATCGAACAGCCGCTGACCCGTCCCGAGCACCAACGGATGGATGAGCAGCATGTACTGGTCGACCAGCCCATGCCGCATCAGCCCGCGAAGCAGTTCGCCGCTGCCGAGCACGAGGATGTCCTTTCCCGGCTGCTCACGGAGACGAGCGACTTCCTCGGCAACGTCACCCTTCAGGAGCGTCGAATTCGGCCAGGGTAACGGCTCGCTGAGGGTCGTCGAGGCCACGTACTTCAGCGTGTTGTTGAGCATGTCCTTGAACGTGCCGCCCTGCTTGTTCCAGGCCTCGAGCAGGTCTTCGTAGGTTCGCCGGCCGAGCAGCATCGCACCGGTGTCTGATGCCCCATCGGTGGCGAGCCGTGCCGAATCCTCATCGGCGTACGGCACGGCCCAGCCGCCGTGCTGGAAGCCGCCCCGCGTGTCCTCGTCGGGGCGGCCGGGCGCCTGCATGACACCGTCGAGCGTGACGCTGATGAACGCGACGATCCTTGCCATGATCCCTACGCCTTTCCCTTGGACGCGTCTTCTGCTCGAACCAGCTCCATCCGATGGGCGAATGTGAATCGCCATGGCCACTGCCACGGTCTCGAGTCGACGACCCGGAGCGGTGAGCCCTCGCTGTGGTCGGCAGGATCCGGGATGTGGTGGTGGCCTCCGAACAAACGTGGCCGGCTGCCGGGTCGGAGGTCCCAGATGAGGGCGCGGGCGCCGGGACGGAGGACCCGTCCCAACTCGGCCAAGCCGGCGGTGGCGTCTTCCCAGTGGTGCATCGAGAAGGTGCTGACGACCCTGTCGAACGACGCGTCGCCGAAAGGCAGCGATGCCACGTCGGCAGCGAGGAAGGTCGGTCGGCGTTCGGCCAGATCGACCGCTCGAAATCGCGTTCCTCTGCGCGCGCTCGATCATCGCCGGGTCGAGGTCGATACCGGTCACATCGAGCTCGTGCCGATCCGCGAGCGCGATCGACAGGTGACCCGGGCCGCAGCCCACCTCCAGGACCCGCGATCCGGCGGGAACGTCAGCCGCGACGTCGGAAGCGATCCCCTTGAAGAGCGACCCAAAGAGTAGGCGGCTCATGGTGTCGTACGCCGCGGCGTCGCCCATGAGGAGCCCACCGGGCACTGTCCGACCGGCGGCGTGACCACGCCGGTGTCGAACAAGGACCGCTGCGACTGCCGCCGCGGCGGCGCCGACGATGAGCGCGAGCGTCGAAAGCCGGCTCATGTCGGATATGGTCGCGCCCGAACACGGGTCGCGCAACAACCTTGCCCCCTCCGGATCAATGGATCAGCTCGGACCGGTCCACGACCAAGCGCGCCCCGCCGAGGGACAGCAAGGCATCGAGCACAGCTGTCTTCGATGCGAGATCGACATCCTCGAGCAGGGCGTCGATCGCGCGCTCGAACTCGCCGTTCACAGGGCCCACGAGGCGGATCTCGCCGGGTCGCCAGAGCACACCTCCCCTGCCCGGCACGGCCACCCCGACCACGGGTCCCACAGCGGAATCGGCGAACGCGACCAGCCACTCCTCGAGCTGGCTCGCGGCAAGACCGCGGTCGGCATACGGCTCTTCCGGCATCGACGTAGGGTAGACGGGCTACCGGAGGAGTCGACCATGGCGTTCGAACTGACCAGCCCGGCATTCGAGGCCGGCGCTGCCATCCCGCGCAAGTTCACCTGCGACGGCGAGGACGTCTCACCACCACTCGAGTGGAGCGATGCGCCGGACGACACCGCCGCGATGGCGTTGATCGTCGACGACCCCGACGCCCGCGATTTCGTTCACTGGCTGGTAGTCGACATGACGGGCTCACAAACTGGCGGCCTCGCCGAGGGGATCTCGTCATCCCCGGACGCGCCGCCGCAGGGCGTGAACGACTTCCGCAAGGTCGGCTGGGGCGGGCCGTGCCCGCCGTCGGGCACGCATCGCTACCGGTTCATGCTCTACGCGCTGGATCAGGAGCTGGGCATCGCCGACCCGCCGAGCGCCGATGACGTCAGGGCTGCGATGCAGGGACACGTGCTCGCCGATGCCGTGCTCGAGGCGAGCTACACCCGCAACCGCTGATCCTGGCGCACTATTCGCGGCGCTTCAGCCACTCCGTCAGCCGCCGGTGTGATTGCTCCCAGCGATCGTTTTGAGGCTCAAGCAGCCCGTGATGGCGGTCCCACCATCGACTGATCCCTCTGAGCAATCAGACAGGCAGCGAGACTGGCAAATTCGACCCGCAGTCGGTCGTTGAGCCCGAAAACGATCGCTCGCAGCAATCGCTCGGACAGGATGCAGCTCCCACGGCTCAGCCGACAATGATCTGGACCAGTAGGCCCAGGTCGGCGGTGCCGTCGAACGACGAGCCGCTCAGCAGCAGGAAGTGGCCACCGGGCGAGACGTCGTCAGGGATCCGGGCACGCACCACCACGGACCCGCGTGCGTCGGATTCAGCGCCACCCAATGGACCCGTTGTATTCGTGGCGTCTCTCGGATCCCCATCGAGGTAGAGCCCCACGCCGTCATCCGGAGCGAACCCACCGGCGGTGATCGTCACTAGCTGCCCAGGCACGACCGTGTCGTCATCGATGCTGATCCGTTCGAGTGACCCGACGACGACGATCTGGGACTCGGACCCGCATCCCGCGCCAGTCAGGACCGAGATCGATGCGTCCCCGTACGGTGTATCTGCCGGGATGACCCCCTGAACGAACCCGCTCCCCTGTTGATCGATCGCTGTGCCACCGATCGGAGTCCCGGGTGATGCTTCGCCGACCGGTACTACGGACAACGTCACGGCAACGTTGGGCGGAAAACCTTCCAGCCGGACTCGGACAGGCGTGCCGGGCAGCACCTTGTCCGCTTCCGCGGGGACGAGGTTCGTGAACGGTTCCTGGCACGCGACCTCGACCGACGCCAGCGGCGAGGCGGCTTCGCTCGTACGGGAGCGGCGCGATCGTGGGCCTACTCGACGGCGCCCCGGTGCCGATGTCCGCAGCCCGACAGGGCGAACAGGATCAACACGGTCGATTCCGACCGCCCCACCCCGCCCCAACCAGTGTCGCCCCTCGCGCATCGTTGCGCTCCTGTGCCTGAGGAAGATACGCCGACGACGTTGGTGGGCAACTCGCCGAAGAATGAACCCGCCAGCCTTGTGCTCCGCCGTAGCGTGTAGGCGACCAGATCGGTCGCCCTCGGAAGGAGCGAAGCGTGCAGGCGGAGCTCGTCGACAGGGCGCGGCGCGGAGACCGTGAGGCCTTCAGCGTCCTTGCTGCCGGCGCCGTCGATCGGTTGTACGCGATCGCTCGCATGGTCCTGCGCGATACCGAACTCGCGGAGGATGCGACCCAGGAGGCACTGGTGCGGGCATGGCGCGATCTCCCGACGCTTCGCGACGTCGAGCGGTTCGATGCCTGGCTGTACCGGCTGATCGTCCGAGCTAGCGCGGACATCGGTCGTCACCGCCGGCGGTGGCGGACCGAGATAACGATGCTGCCGAAGGAACAGTCCGAGCCCGATGGCACGTCGGCCCTCGCCGATCGAGACCAGCTCGAGCGCGGTCTGCGGCGGCTGACCGTTCCGCAGCAGACGATCCTGGTCCTGCACTTCTACGTCGGCCTGACGCCCAGCGAGGCGGCCGATGCACTCGAGATCCCCGTCGGGACCGCCAAGTCCCGGCTCCACTACGCCATCGAGGCGCTCCGGGCGGCCATCACCGCCGACGAGCGCACCTCGGTCGACACCGTGCGGGAGGGCCGGATGGCATGAACGCCAACGACAGCCTCGAACGCCGGCTCAGCCGACTTCTACGAGTCCGAGAGCCCGCCGCGCGCACCCGACTGGGTGCTGCGGTCGGCCCTCCAGACCATCGATGACACACCACAGCGGCGCGTGGTCATCCGCGTGCCGTGGAGGTCCACCAACATGAATACCTTCGCCAAGGTGGCGATCGCGGCCGTGGTCGTGATCGCCGTCGGGGCCCTCGGCCTGAGCGTGCTCGGGCCTCCGAGCTCGTCAAACGTAGGCGGTCAGCCCAGTGCCAGCCCCTCCCCTTCCCCGTCCCCCACGTTCCGCGCGACTAACACGCCCGAGCCACCGGCAGCGCTGACGGAGACGTACACCTCGGAACGGTATGGCTTCTCGATCTCGTACCCGACCGGCTGGGTGACGCGACCGGCGTCCGACCCGTGGACCGCGGAGTACCCGGATTTCGGCCCAGACGACTGGCGACATCATCCACGACCCGGTCCCCTGGGCGACCTCTGGATCATGGTTGCCTCGCAGCCGCTGGCCGGCAAGACCGCATCGCAGTGGCTCGACGATCTGCTGGCCGGACTCAGCGGAGCCGGTGAATGCGACACGCCCATCGAGCCCTTCACCATCGATGGGAATCAGGGACGGCTGGTGTGTGGTGCGATGGCGGCTACCTCGGCCGGGGACCGGGGGTACCTGATCTGGCTGTACACCGGCGGGGATAACCCGGCGGCCGTCGCGGGATATGACCAAGCGTATTTCGAGGACATCCTCGCGACGCTCCAGCTCCAACCAGAGGACGCAGTCGACACCGCGCCGTCACCGTCAGCCTGAGGCGCTGTTCCGAAACAGAAGAAGCCCGGCGCCAGTGGCGCCGGGCTTCCGCACGCGGAGGGCCATCAGGGCGCCACGCGCTGCCACGACTCCCCGCCGTCGGCCAACCACGATGGCTGTCCCTGGTTCCCACCATCCAAGGCGAATAGAAGGACGGCACCGTCCGACCGGGTCGTGATGATCCATTGATCGTCCGGCGACCAGCGGTACTGCGTGCCCCAGGAGTCCTCGTAGATCGGCGTGATCCGATCGCACGTTTCGCCGCCGATGCGGGCGACGCATAGCCAGGTCTGCGTTTCGTTTCCGTTGATGCCGACGATGCGACTGCCGTCGTTGGACAGCTGGCCGTACCCGACGGGGACGAAGGTGCTCGCACCAGTCGCGACATCAACCACATGCGTCCCATCCTGACCCGCGACCGAACCAAAGAAGGCAAACCGGTTGCCATCTGGCGTCCATCCCGAACCCCGACTGATCTCGACGTCGCCATCGGGCAACGGGAGTGGTTCCACGGCACCGTCATCCAGCGAAACGATGGACAGCCGTGCCGCCGACCCGCTTCCCTCGAAGAACATCAGCTGGCGCCCCTCGGGCGGTCGCCAGTAGATGTCTCCATTGCTGTTGGACACCCCGAGGGGCCGGACCGTGCCATCCAGCGCGTCCACGATCAGCACGGAGCTATTCGCGTGGATGGCGATCGATCGGCCGTCTGGGGACCAGACGATGTTCTCGGAATCGACTCCGAAGATTGGATCGGTCTTGGCGATGAGGAGATCACTGCCGTCGGCGTCGGCGATCACGGGCACACCGCTGGTGTCGTCCCCGCGCATGAACACGAGTCGCGCGCCGTCAAGCGAAAAACGCGGATCGTGATCCGTGTCCGGCCCCGTGACGATCGCCTGCCGCGATCCCGTGGCGGGATCGACGGTGAAGATGTCGCCATCGCTGGCGTAGGCGACCACGCCGTTGCCCGCGACGCCGAAGGGCGCTGGCAACTTGCGCTGTGAACCGATGTAGAACGCGATCGACACTGCGATCAGGAGTGCGATGACGGCCAGCAGGCCGATCGCGCGCCACGGGAGCGGCGCGAGCGACCGTCGGCCGAGCGTGATGACGCTCATGGGAAGCCACCTTTCGGGGAAGCTCCAGCGCGGCCGCTGGCGCGTGCCCGCGGTCAGCCGGAGGATGTCGTCTGTGAAGTCGGGCACCCGCGGCGTGGCGGTATCGATGAACCACGTCGTCAGCTCGCGCTCGAGGTTCTCGTGACGGTTCATGCGATCACCGTCCCGTGTTCAGCCGGCGTACGCTCATCGGCCGCGATGGCGGCTTTCAGCTCAGCCAGGGCTCGATGCAGGCGCGATTGCGCTGTGCCCTTGGGGATGTCGAGGGTCTCGGCCACCGCCGATGCGGACATGCCGACGTAGTAGTGCAGGACCAGCACCGCCCGCATGTCCGGCCCGAGGCGGCGGAAGCCGCGCTCGAGCTGGTCGCGGTCGGCGATGAGCCCGCTCTGGTCGCCGCTGAACGGCGACATGATCGGTGAGAGTTCGACCTCGACCGGCCGGCGCTTTCGCTTGCGCACGGCGTCGAGGCACGAGTTGACGGTCAGTCGATGGAGCCAGGCGTCGAACCTGTCGGGATCACGCAATCCCGGGAGGTCACGCCAGGCCCGGATGTAGGCGTCCTGGACCGCGTCTCGCGCGAGCTCCTGGTCCCGGACGATGAGGCGGGCGACGGCCTCCAGCCGCGCGATGGACGCGCCGACCAGCGCAGCGAAGGCGTCATGATCGCCTCGGCCGGCTCGCTCGACGAGTTCCCGCTGGTCCACAGTCACCCTCGGTGACGCGGCACGTTCGGCCGCGTTCAAGGGTAATGGCGTCGCGTCGCTGCGAACTTGTCCGTCCCCAGATGCAGCGTGATCCGGGAGCGACGCCCGCACGACATGGCAGGAGTAGGGTTCGGCCGCTTAGAGAGACAGCAGATGAGTAGCGATCAAGAGCCCCCGATCCGTTCCGACGGCGCCCGCATACCGTCGCTCGAGCCGCCGTCGACGACCCGTCCTCGCTGGGCGCTGCCGGTCCTCATCGCCGGGATCCTTTGCTCGGTCGTAGTCGGATGGCAGTCTGCCGACTACTTCCGGCGTGTGGCCGCTGGCGAACCGCCGTCCGTGATGATGCTGTACACGATCAGTCTGATTCCGCTCCTCGCAATCGGGCTGGGCCTGCTGGTGCCCGGAGCCGTCGCAACTGTCCGTCCGTGGTCAAGCCGACGTCCTTGGCTCCCCTGGCTAGTCGCAGGAGGAGCCATCGCTTGGTTCGTGGTCATGTTGGTAGGCCCGGGGCTGCTCTACCCGCCCCCACCGTGACCACTGGCGGCGAGGCGTCGTTGCTTCTATGGCTGGTCGATCAGGTGTTCCTGATCGTGCTCGCGATCTTCGCCGCAGGTTCGTTGGTGATCGTCGGCTCACTTCGAACCCGCCTGCGTGCATCGATCGCGGCCGATCCGCGAGGGATGCGCAACGCGGTGATCGCGGGCGTCGCGCTGTCGGCGCTTCCCGCCTTCGCCAATACGTTCCTCGCGGCGGCGTACCTCGTGCCCACATCGCGGCAGGGATTCGTCGCCGACTACTTGCTGCTCCCATTCCTCTATCTGGCCAGTCTCGTTTCACTCATGGTGCTCGACAGCTACGCCATCTGGCCGGCACGCCCGGGGAAGGGCAGCGGGGCGGCGGGCCGTGGCTTGCTGAGCTTCCTTTTCGTCGGAGCCGGCGTCTTCGCCACAGCCTCGGTCGCCAGCGGTGCAGCGCAAGTGGCGGAGCAGACGGCCCGAGGGGAGGAAAGCCAAGCTGTCAAGGCACGATCTGCGGCGTTGTCGATGGCGATCACGGTGGTCGATGCAGAGCTCGGAGCATCGACAGCCAAGGGGAGGATCGTGTCCCATCTCACGCTCGACGTGGCCATCCGTTCGACCTCGGAGATCGACCTCCGGCAAGACGAGCCAGGGTTCGGCTACCACTGGATCAGCGTCGTTCCACCAGGTACCGGGTTCTCAGTCCAGCCCGAGGGAGGATTGGGCCTCCCGGCGCATATTCCGGCGGGCTCCGATGAAACCTATCGTCTTGAGGTGCCCATCGACGAGTTGCGGCTCGACGCTGCGGATGAATACACCACCGGGACTTGGACGGCCCTACTGTTCCTCGAGGGGAGCGGCGGCGCCCCGGGATCGCCGCCGATGTACGAGGCCAGCGCCACGTTCATGGTTCGGTCAGGGGTCGCGCGTCTCGATCCCGTATCGTCGCTGGTCACGATCGAACGTCGCCAGCGGGACGGCATCGGCCGCGAGGCTCGCCGCGACGATGAGGGCGTCCGGGATCGGCCGACCGGGCAGGTCCCGTGATCGCACGAGCATCTCGACCAGCAGGTCGGTCCGAAGGTCGACGACGCGCACGTTCGCACGCTGGATGAAGCCGATGAGCGCATCGATGATGTCGCGCTGCTCGACCTCGTACTGCGTCCGAAGCACGTGGGCGCACTCGGCCAGAGCCACGACCGACACGCCGCATTCTGTTGCGTCGTCATCGATCAGCCTCGCCGCGCGGCGGGCTTGCGCCGGCGGCGTCCCGACCAGATACCGCACCAAGACTGAGGTGTCGAGCCCGATCACCTCGGCCGGTCGGGATCCGGCGTCAGCCAGGCCGCGTCTCGCAGGCTCTCCCACGATTTGTTTGCCGGCTTCCGTCCGACCTTGTCGCGTAGCGACCCGGCCAACGATCGTCGATGTCGCCCTGGGACGATCTCGATGATGATCCGGCCCCCTTCGACCCGTTGGATGGTCTCGTCACCCGCGTAGATCGCGAGTTCCTCGCGGATCGCCTTCTCGATCGTGATCTGACCGCGTTCACCTACTCGGCTTGTCATGATAGGAATGATGGTATCGATTCCTATTTCATCTGTCGAGACTCCCGTCGACGCGGCACGTTCGGCCGCGTTCAACGGTGATGGCGCCGGGAGGGGCGAAATAGTCCGACTGACCCGCTACGTGCGTTTCGTGGCGACGTCGGTGGTGAGGACGAACACGTCGACAGGCTCCGTCCGTCCGCGAAGCTCGAGGCGTCGTTCCTCAGACGGATCCATGAGCTCGGCGGCATCAGCCGCCGCTCGCGTGACTAGGATCTCTCCCGCGGCGGCGGCCGATGCAAGCCGAGCCGTGGTGTTGACCGCATCGCCCAGCGCCGTGAAATCCGAGACCCCTTCGTGCCCGATGGACCCCACGAACGCGATACCGGTGTGGACGGCGGCGCCTATCGGGATCCACGGACCCGTGGCGGAGCCGTGACCCGTGGCCACGAGCAGGGCCCTCG